>NZ_JAAKGP010000024.1 GCF_011043545.1 Rhodobacter sp. SGA-6-6
GATTTCGGCGCTGTCGGGACCGCGCAGGACATTGGCGCCGGAGGCTTCGGCGCGGGAACAAAGGAGGTCGAGGCCGGGCCTGGTCGGAACGGGAAGGATGCAGGTCACGCTGGTAATGCGGGGAAGCCAAGGTCGTTGCAGGGACGGGTGGCTTGCGGCTTCCTCCGGCAGAATGGTCCAGTTCACCCGCCTGCGCAATAGGACCCACGGTCCCGTTGCGGCTTCGACCTGACCAGCAGTGCCGCGCGACGAGGAACAGCTTCCAGCGAAGCTCGGCGCTGTCGACCGGAACCTGACATCCGAACACATGGCGGAGACGGACGCGACAAGTGCCGCGGCTGCGTGTTTGGCCCCACGTTTTGGTCATCCAGCTTTCCGCCATTTCACCTTCATGATCGAGGCCCGCCAGAGGTAGTGTCTCTCGCTGTTAACCTTCACGAACGTCTCATCGAGGTGCCGGCGCCACTGGCGACACGATCGTATCCGGTCGACCCGCCGCCGCCTGACCTCGGCGGCAAGCATCGGCCAGCCCGGTTCCACCAGAAGCGCACCGCCCCACGGCGGATCTTTATGCCGCGTTCATGCAGCAGGGCCTCGACATTGCGCAGCGACAGCGGGAAGCGGACATAGAGCATCATCGCCGGCCGGATGATCCCGCGGCTCGTCCTGAGGGTAGCGGAAGAGAGGGCGTTGGGGCATCAGGCGAGGCCATGCCCGCTGGATGATATCCGGCGCGCCTCAGACGGGATCGTATTTCGAGGCGTCGAATTCGGACAGGGCGGCCGTCATCGAGCGCAGCGTACCCGGCCAGGCGGCCTTGTTATGGCCGGTATCGTCCAAGGAGTAGTTCGTGCATCCGCCGGCCACGACCGGGGCCTTGTCCAGCAGGGCATCGGCTGCGCGTTTCCATTCCAGCTCGGCCTCTTCGCGGATCTCGATGGCCCGCAGTCCCTTGTCGCGCAGATGTTCCAGAATCCGCAGGACATAGGTCGCCACCGCCTCGCCGGGATAGAGGCCGTTCCAGATCTGGCCGTTCGGAGCCGGTCCGCCGACAAGATAGAGGTTCGGGCATCCTGCCACGGAGACCGATTTGTAGGCGCGCGGATGGCCAGCCTGCCAGCCACCGACGGTCTGGCCATCTCGGCGCTCGACCAGATGAAGGATATGTCCGCCGAAATAGAACCCGGTGGCGAAGACGATTGCATCGACCTCGAAAGACTTGCCTCCCGTGGTGACGAGGCTGCCGTCCCGGATACCCGCGACTCCTTCCGGCACCAGGGTTACGTTGTCCTGGATCAGGGAATTGTAATAATTGTCGCTGACGAGAGGGCGCTTGCAGCCCATGGCGTGTCCCGGCGTCAGCAGGTGGCGCAGTTCAGGATCCGCAATCTGGTTTTCCAGATAGATACGGGCCTGGCGTTCATATTCCGCGCCGTTCATCGAGACGAAGGTATCCTGCCAGAGCTTTTCCTCCTGCTCGAAGACCACGGCGCGCTGTCGTTCCATCTCCTCGGGGGAGGCCGAGAGCAATTGCCGCTCTGCATCCGTGAGAAGGCGGTTGTTCTTCGGCAGCAGCCAGGTCGGGGTGCGCTGGAATTGCCAGACATGTGCCGCGCGCTCTTGCAGCGCCGGGACGATCTGGATGGCGGAGGAGCCGCTGCCGATGACCGCGATACGCTGCCCTTCGCCGCTGAAGCCCTCGGGCCATTGCGAGGAATGGAAAGCCGGCCCCGCGAATGTGCCGAGACCGGGTAGGTCCGGGATCACTGCCTCTTCCAGGAAGCCGGTCGCAAGCATCAGGTGTTCCGCTTCGATCGGCCCGGCCGTGGTCTCGACCTGCCAGCAAGCCGTCGCCTCGTTCCAGCGCGCATGGGTCATTTCGCAGCCGAACAATGTGCGCTCGTAAAGGCGGTTTTCGGCGGCGACCCTTTGCATATAGGTCATCAGTTCGGCCTGGCCGACGAACAGCGCAGACCAGTCCGGATTGGGCCGGAAGCCGAACTGGTAGACCGACGAGGCGCAATCCACCTCGCATCCCGGATAGGTGTTCTGGAACCAGGCGCCGCCGAAATCCCCGTGCTTGGTGATGATGGTGAAATCGGAATGACCGGCCTTGTCGAGCAGGACCGCAAGGGAAATCCCGTTCCCCCCGGAGCCGACGATCAGCATCTTCGTGCGTTTCACCATCTTCACATCTCCCTGCGAGCAGGGGCGGCGGGATGCGCCGCCCCTGTTGGCGATCCCGGGTTCATCGCGCGCCGCGCTGCAAGGCGTCCGCATGTTCGGCATTCGCATTCGGATTGAGCATGGCAAAGGCCGGGCCGCCGGTCAGAATCAGCAGGATCGGCACGATCACCGCTGCCGCCATTCCCCAGGTTCCGACAAGGATCGGCAGATTGGCCACCGTCGTCACTGTCGCGATGGCGATGCCAAGCGCGCCGAGAAGCGGAATCCAATGGGTGCGCCATGGGCTCAGCCCGCGCGGGTTGCCCCCGAAGAAGGCTATGACCGCGATGCAGGTCAGCAGCATCAGCAGAAGGAAGCCGAGCGTCGAGGTGCCGATCATCCAGGAGAAGATCTGCGAGAACGGCCCCAGCCCCATCGCCACGAAGACGGCCATGAGGACGAGCACGGAGGCGGATTGCAGCAGCGCGGCGACATGGGGCGAATGGTATGCCGGATGCGCCTTGCCCAGGCTCCGCGGCATCAGGCCGGCGGTGCCGAGCGTGAAGACATAGCGGTTGATCACGTTGTGGAACGAAAGCACGCAGGCGAAGAAGCTGGTCAGCAGCAGGATCTGGACGATTTCCTGGCTGACCGGGCCGAGATAGATGCCGAAGGTCTCGACCAGCAGCCCGCCCGGGTCCTGCGACGCCTTTTCCACGATGCTCTGGTCGCCCCAGGCGCTGACCAGCCCCCAGGCCACGACCGCATAGAAGAGGCCGATCACGGCCAGCGCGCCATAGGTGGCGCGGCGGATGGTGCGATCGGGGTCGCGGACCTCGTCGCGGTAAATCGCCGCCCCTTCGACACCGAGGAAACCGGAGACCGCGAACATCAGTCCCAAGGCCGGTGCGCCCTGGAACCAGGCGGAGGGCGTGAAGGTGGCGGTGGAGAGCCCTTCCTGGCCGCCGCCCTCGATGACGATGGCGATGACCAGCACGAGGCAGATCAGGATCTCCAGCGCGACCAGGACCAGCAGAAGCCTGCCCGAGAAGTCGATGTTGCGATATCCGAAGAAGGTGACGGCCAGCACGATCCCCACCATCCAGACCCACCAGGGCAGTTCGGGCCCGCCCAGGCCGGTCACGTAGTCCGCAAGGATTCCTGCCATGAAGGCATAGACCGCCATCTGGACGCAGGTATAGGTCAGGAGCGCCAGGTAGGCGGCGCTGACCCCGGCGCCCCGGCCAAGGCCAAGCGTCACATAGGAATAGAAGGCCCCGGCCTCGGCCACATAGCGGTTCATCGCGTTGAACCCCACCGCAAACAGGAACAGCAGCAGGGCGGCGGCCACATACATGATCGGATAGGCGGCACCGTTTCCGGCGATGAACGCATTGGGCGCCACCGCGCCGACCGTGGTCAGCGGCGCCGCCGCCGCGATGACCATGACAATCACCGTCGTCACCCCGAGACCGCCGCTCAGAGTGCCGTCTTCTCCCTTGGATCGTTGTCGGCTCATTGATGTCCCCTCCCTGTCAGGATGATGGAAAACGTCTCTTTTCTTGCCGGACCGAACTCTGTCCGCTTTACCGAAACGCCCTGTTCTTCTCGTCCGGAAGCCCTGCACCGGCCTTCAGAAGGAACTCCCGGATCACGGCATTGAAGGCCTGCGGGTTCTCGATGTTGGGCAGGTGCCCGGCCGCCTCGATCATGCGGAAATCGGCCTGTGGCGCATGGGCATGAATCTCGCGCACCAGGGCGGGCGGCGTCACCCTGTCCAGTTCGCCGACCACCAGCAGCAGCGGCACTTGGATGTCGGTGTAGAGATCGGTGTCATCCTCCCGCGCGACCAAGGCATCGAAGGCCTTGATGTAAGACGCCGGACGGACAAGGCTCATCGACTCGCGCAGGCGTGCAAGGACCTCGTCCTGCGCCGGATCGCCGATCAGTGCATCGGCAACATCTGCTGCGATCTCGGAGGGCGGAACCCCTTTCGCCAGGGGCTCCCGGCGCAGCCGCGCGAATTCGGCGCGCTCCTCCTGCGTATAGCGGTTGAAGCCCATGTCGGTGTCGCACAGGGTCAGGGTCGCGACACGCTCGGGATGCTGCTTGTGGAAACAGGCGGCGATCGCAGCTCCCATCGACAGGCCGACGACATGAAGCCTTTCGATGCCGAAATGGGCAAGGACGCGCAACAGGTCGGCGGTGAAATCGTCGAAATCCAGCGCCCCCTCATAGTCGTCGGAGGCGCCGTAGCCACGGGCATCCCAGGCCATGACCCGGAAATCCGTCGCCAGGTCGCGCAGGTTGTCGTGCCAGTTGGTCCGGTTGCCGCCGATGCCGTGCAGGAAGAGGACGGTTTCGCCCTGCCCGGCGACATCGACAGCGATGCGGGGCTCAGGTCCGACCAGAACCGTCCGGATCGCCGGCCCGGTTCCTTCCCGGGCAGCAGCATCCCCGCGCCGCAGTTCTCCGGTCGTGCCTGTCATCGGACATCCTTTCTGCACTGGTTATCAAAATGGTGCAGCACGCGACGTTTTCGTGTCTATGTTATAGTGATCCCATTTTGTTAGCCGGGCTTCTTTCGCAGGAGGTGCATATGAAATCCCCATCCCCCACCTCGACCGGCCCTGCGGGCGGGCTGGAGCTGCGCCTGCAGCGCAACGCGCCCGGCTTCACCCGAAGCGAGCGCGCGCTTGCCAATTACATGCTGTCGAACATCGAGCGGTTGCCCTTCGACACCGCCGCCAGCATTGCCGACACGGTGGGGGTCAGCAAAATGACCGTCAGTCGCTTCCTGCGCAAGAACGGCTATCAGGGGCTGGCCGAGGTAAGGCAGGAGTTGCGCCGCAAGTTCACCATAGGCGATCTGCAGGTGAGCAGCCGGGTCGAGCGTTTCCTGCAGGGCGGAGGACAGAACGAAAAGCTCTCCGAGGCGCTTACCCTGGAGATCGAAGCCCTGGTGAAGGTCTACGAATGTGCTTCGACCCCGGAATGGGAGCGCGTGGTGGAGGCGATCAGTCGCGCGCCCGAGATTCTGGTGGCCGGTTTCCAGATGATGGAAGGCATCGCCTCGATCTTCGAGATCCGGTTGCAGTTGTTGCGCCGCGGCGTCCGCCGGATCGACACGAGGAACGGCACCCTTGCCGAGATTCACGATGCGCTGCCCGGTAGCGTCCTGATCCTGTTCGAGATGCGGCGCTACAGCGCCCTGAGCCCGAAGATCGCGCAGCTTGCGCACGAGCAGGGCCATTTCGTGGTGATCGTCTCCGATCCACACTGCGACTGGGCACATGAGGTCTCGGACATCTCGCTGATGGTCAGCACCGAAAGCCGGCTGTTCTGGGACAGCCAGGCTGCCTTTCTCAGCCTGATGAACCTCTTGCTGGATGCGGTTGCACAGCGGCTCAAGGACTGCATCGGCGAACGGGCTGCCGTTCTTGACCAGATGGTGAACAGGTTCGGGCTGTTGAGCAGCGGTTGAGGAGAGCCGCTCGACTTGACACCGAACCGATTGGCGGTCGTCCCAACCGACGCAGATCTGGCCGCGGTCCAGTGCATAGTCGAACCGCTCACGGCAGATGTCGAGCAGGTTCAACCGCTCCCCAAACCCATCCCAGCCGAAAGTCACGCCGACGCTGAAGTCCGAATTGGGCTTGTCCTTGGCTGCGGAATGCACCGACTCGCGTTTGCTGCCAAGAAAGATACCGATGACATCCCGGCGGATGAACCTACCGACACCGCCTGGTCGCCGGATGCCGCCCGCGCCTGCGGCAGATTCTTCCATCGTGAAAACCCGTGTTCCTCGATCAGGGTGCCCGCATCGGTGAGGCTGATTTCCGCATGGTGCGAGAGAATTCGTAGGGCGTGAAGAACTGGCCCATGCCGGCGTCCAGCGCGCCGATCTCGGCGGCGACAGCGCCCAGGAAGTCGCGGCCGCCGGGGGCGATGGCGACCTGTGCCGTTGCCAGCAACTCGGGCATGATCCGCACATCCTCGGGGCGGCGGTAGCGCGCCACGCAGGCCATGTATTCGGCTTCGATCTCGTCGGGTCGCTCCTTGGTGGGGGCAGTCGGCCTGGCGAGCGCCAGATAGGCCATTACGCAGAAGTCGCGGAAAACCTCGGTCCTGCGCCTGGAACGGTCAATATCGTTCATCCGCTTGAGGGTCCCCGCGCGGCTTGCATGCGGGGTGCGGGCTCAGTGCTCGGCGGGCAGGTAGATGGTCAGCACGCGAAGCCCTGCCTGCGGCCCGGGGCTGGACTGTCATCGGTCGGCGCCGGGGGGTGGAGCGGCCCGCAGGCCTCCGGCCGAGGACACGGCCACCGGCGGCGACGACGCGGCCGCGGCGCTTGCCGATTGATCGGCCGGCCCCGGGCTGTAAGGCGGATCGCACTCTTTGGAAAGGCGTCGGGTGGGGGAGCGCGGGCCTCTTGCCCGTGTCGATCCCCTTGGAAGGATCGGAAAAAGATACCGTAGCCATTGCCCACGCGGCCATCAAAGGACGATAACGCCGGCTACGCCTCGTCGACGTGGCTGCGAATGGCTTTTGTGGCCGTCGCCGCAACCTCGATGGTCTTCTGGAAGTCACTCATCCCGCATCTTCTGCCCGGCCGGAATATATACAGCTCGTATTGCATGTATATTATGGAGAGTATATACCGCAAGCAAGAAGGAGGATATGCGATGCCACTCTACATCCGAGATCCTGCGGTGGACAGCCTGCTCGACCAGTATCTTGCCGCGACGGGTCAGACCAACAAGACCGAGGCGGTTCGCCGGGCGCTGGCCGACCAGTTGAAGGCGCTGGCTGCCAAGGGCTCACTGGCGGAACGGGTCGCGAAGGTCCAGCGCCAAGCGGCCGAGGCCGGGTTCCTCCATTCCGGGGGCAGCGATCCGGCGGCGGACAAGAAGTTCATGGACGATATGTGGGGCGAGGGCTGATGTTTCTCGATGCCAGCGCCCTCACTGCTGTCCTGTTGCAAGAACCGGAGGCACCCGCGCTCCTGAAGGCCATGGAAGCCGCGCGCAGCCACTTGAGAACATCGCCCGTGGCGCGGGTGGAAACCGTCCTTGCTCTGGTCCGAAACCGGGTCGGCCGGCGCGGCAAAGGTCTTGCGACGGCTGACGACTACGCGGACGCAGCCCTGCAGGTTGAAGCCCTGTTCGAGGTGCTGGAAGTTCGGGAAATGCACATCACCACCAGCATGGGGGAAGAGGCGATCCGTGCGCTTTCAGTCTATGGCAAGCAAGTAGGGCACCCGGCTCAGCTGAACCTCGGGGACGCCCTGTCCTATGCCTGCGCGAAGGCGTTTCATGTGCCGCTGCTCTACAAGGGCGACGACTTTTCCAAGACCGACCTTGCTTAGATGGCGGGCGGCGGTCGCCGCCTGTTTACCGCCGGCGCGGCCGCGGCGCTTGCCGGTTGACGGCCAGACGGGGGCTGTCAGGCGGGTCGCACTATTTGGAGAGGCGTCGGGCGGGGGAGGGGAGCGCGGACCTCCTGCCCGCGCCGATCCCCAGCCGAGTCCCGCAGCGCGGGGACCTCTGCAGTCTCTTGCGGCCGATGCTTTTCCACCGCGGCCCGAGCCTGGTCCCCCGGCCGCGGCCAGCTGCCGGTTCAGATCGGCGATCCGGCCGGACAGGTCGGCGATCGCGCGCCGGGCGGCCGCGGCGTCCCCGCCCGATTGCAGGGCCGCATTCAGGCCGTCGCGGGCCCGCTGCAGCGGCGCGCCCGCGTGCGAAACGATGGACAATCTCCTCCGGCGTTGCCTCGCCTAGCTCTTCCAGCGCGCTCTGCGGCTGCGATCTGCTGCGGCAAAAGTCTTGACCTTGACGACGGACTGACACTGGCAGAGGGGATAGGTGCCGGGTCAGTCGTTGTTCGATGGCTCGGTCGCAGGAAACTTGAGCCGGCTGGGTCAGACTTTGGACCCATCATGCGAGTCGGTAACTTGGGAATCGGTGCGTGACCTCGGTGGCGTCCCTTGACCAAGACGACTTTGCCGCTGCGGTGGTGCTGTTCACGCTTGACGACCCAGTGGCGGATCGGTCCATTCCGCCCATCCTGTGCTTGACGCTCGAATTCAAGTCCAGCGGTCCTTTCCCGCATCTGCGCGGCGGCCTGAAGGCCGGCTGGATCGTCAGATGTGATTTCTTTGCACCAAGAATCCAGTCTTGCCGAACTTTAGGCGCTTGTCGCATCCTTGGAAGTGAAAGTCTCCGTCTCTGTGGGAATGATCATGCTAGGGTTCGCCCAAACCAGCATGCCTATTTCATGCACGGTGCGCCGACCAGTGATCATTCCTATCGATTCACCGCTCTATAAACGAAAATCACGAACTGACGGCGCCAACCCTTCGACTCTCGAAGATGTGGTTCCAGATCACCTCTTCCGCCAGGCTGCGCGCGCCTTTCAGGCGAACGGCGCGAATCGACAGAAGGCAGTTCGGCAGGACAGGCGAGAGGTCGGTGATCCGGCCCTGCGAAAGGGCCAGCCGGGCAAGGGTCAGCGGGACCCATGCCGTGGCGACCCCGGCAGCCGCCAGTTCAAGCGCGGCGATGGTGAGCGCGGTTTCTGCCTTTGGTTGGGCAACCGTCCGCCCGGCCAGCGCCGGCAGGATCCGCTCGGTCATGATGGTTCCGAAAAAGACTTCGTTCGGATAGGCAACGAAGGGCAGCTCCGATACTGTCCCGGCCATGACCTCCCGGGCCAGGTCCGAACGAAGGACCGGGACAAGCTGGTCCGCCCAGAGATCGATCGCCTCCAGATAGTCGCCGGCGAAGGGATCGCTGTCCTGCAGGCTGTAGACGATGGCCAGGTCGGCATTCCGCGACAGCAGCAGCGCGAAGCATTCGTCCAGGTTGGCCGACCGGAGGCGGACATAGACCTCTTCGCCGCGGTCCTGGATGCCCTGGATGATCCGGGGGGCCAGCGATGTCGTCAGCGAATGCTGGCTGGCGATCACGATCCTGTTCGAGGCCGCGCGGTCGCCCCGCCGCAGATCGACGACCAGCTGGCGCAGCAATCCTGCAACCTGCTCGATCTGGCCGACTTGGGCCTGCGTCACCTGGCTCAGCTGCACCGGCTTGCGGCTGCGGTCGAACAGCTGGACCCCCACATAGTCCTCGATCTGCCGGATGCGGCGCGAGAAAGCCGATTGGGTCAGGTTCCGGCGCTCGGCTGCACTGCTGAACGAACCCGTCCGGTTGATCGTCAGGATATCTTCCAGCCACTCCAGCCGCACCGGATCCTCCGACCTTGCAATCCCTGCAAGATAGACGGCAGATTTCGCATTTGCAATTGCGTCTGTCCTGGACAAGTCTTGACTTCTGCAAGTTACTGCAAGGATCGACCCCGATGCACCTGGCCCGCTTTCCCCGCATCTTCCTCGCGCATCTTCCCACTCCCCTGGAACGTCTGGATCGGTTGTCGAAAGAACTCGGCGGGCCCGAGATCTGGATCAAGCGCGACGACTGCACCGGGTTGTCCACGGGGGGCAACAAGACCCGGAAGCTGGAGTTCCTGATGGCCGAGGCATTGGCCCAAGGCGCGGACACGGTGATCACGCAAGGCGCGACGCAGTCGAACCACGCCCGGCAGACGGCGGCCTTCTCCGCGAAGCTGGGGCTCGCCTGCCACATCCTGCTCGAGGACCGGACGGGTTCGAACGATGCCAACTACAACACCAACGGCAACGTGCTTCTGGACCATCTGCACGGCGCCAAAACCTCGCGCCGCGCCGGGGGCGTGGACATGGCCGCCGAGATGGAGGTGCTGGCAGAGCGCCTGCGGGGCGAGGGGCGGAAGCCCTATATCATCCCCGGCGGCGGATCGAACCCGACGGGGGCGCTCGGCTACGTCAACTGCGCCTTCGAGCTGGTCTCGCAGGCCAATGACCGCGGGCTGGTGATCGACCACATCGTCACGGCGACCGGCAGCGCAGGCACGCAGGCCGGGCTGATCACCGGGCTGAAGGCCCTGAATGCGGGCATCCCGCTTCTGGGCATCGGCGTCCGCGCGCCGAAGGAAAAGCAGGAGGAGAGCGTCTACGCCCTGGCGCAGCGGACGGCCGAGAAGCTGGGCTGCCCCGGCGTCGTCGCGCGCAGCGATGTGGTGGCCGACTCAAGCTATGTCGGCGCGGGCTACGGCATCCCGCGCGAGGATACGCTGGAGGCGATCCGCATGTTCGCGCAGCTGGAAGGCATCCTGCTGGACCCGGTCTATTCCGGCAAGGGCGTGGCGGGTCTGATCGACCATGTCCGCAAGGGCCGCTTCACCAAGGGCCAGAGGGTGGTCTTCCTGCACACCGGCGGGGCGGCGGGACTTTTCGGCTACGATGCCGCCTTCGCCGAGGGGCGGAAGGCCCTGGAGATGTGATGGCATGAAGCACGGATGGGGCCAGTAGATGCGGCGCGTCGGCATCCTGGGCGGCATGGGCCCGCAGGCGACGATCCTGCTGATGCAGAAGCTGCTTGACGCCATCCCCGCAGCCGACGACGCCGACCACATTCCGCTCCTGGTCGACCAGAACCCCCAGGTCCCCTCGCGCATCCGCCGGCTGATCGAGGGCACGGGCGAGGATCCCGCCCCGGTCCTGGCCGACATGGCCCGGCGTCTGGTCGCGGGCGGGGCCGAGGCGCTGGCGATGCCCTGCAACACGGCGCATCACTATGCCCCGGCGATCCGTTCGGCCGTGACGGTGCCGTTCATCGACATGGTGGACCTGTCGGTCACGAAGGCCGCGAAGCTGGCGGGACTCGATGGCCAGGTTGGCATCCTGGCATCGCCCGCCGTGCGCAGGATCGGCCTCTTCGATGCGGCGCTGGCGCGGTTCGGGGTCAGGGCGCTTTACCCCGAGGACGAGGCCGCGATGCTGGGGGCGATCCGGCAGATCAAGTCCGGCGGGCCGGGACCCGAGGCGCGGGCCGTCCTGCGCGACGCCTCCAACGGGCTCTTGCAGCGTGGGGCTTCCGTGCAGATGATCGCCTGCACCGAGTTCTCGCTTGTCACCGGGGCCACGGCAAGGGAGGCGGTGGCTTTCGACACTCTGGACGTGCTGGTCGGGGCCATCAGGGACTACGCTACCGAGGGTCCGGCCGACAAGCGGAGCAACGTGAACGAAGAAGAAGACAACCAACAGAGGAGACGACCATGAGCCTGAAACTGAAGCATATTCTGCTCGGCGCCGCGGCGTCGGTCCTGCTTGTCGGGCAAGCCCTGGCGGAGAAGATCATCATCGGCCATTTCGGCAACCCGACGCCCTCGCAGCTGCTGTCGACCACCGACGAACTGGCCGAGGCGACCGGGTGGGAGATCGAGTGGCGCAAGTTCGGCGCCGGAACCGACGTGATCGCCGCCATGGCCTCGGGCGATGTGGTGCTGTCCGAGCTGGGCTCCTCGCCCATCGCCATCGCGGCAAGCTCGGGCCTGGAAATCGAGATGATCGCCTACGCCGGGGTGCTCGGCAAAGCGGAATCGCTGATCGCGCGCAACGGGTCGAACATCGCCTCTGTCGCGGACCTGAAAGGCAAGACGGTGGGCGTGCCGATGGGCTCGACCGCGCATTATTCGCTGATGGGCGCCCTGCAGCACGAGGGGCTGAGCGAGACGGACGTCAACATCGTCGGCATGAAGCCCGACGACATCGCCGCGGCCTGGGGACAGGGCACCATCGACGCGGCCTGGGTCTGGCAGCCGGTGCAGTCCGAGATCCTGAAGACCGGCACCTTGATCATCGGGGCCGACCAGACCGCCGAATGGGGCTATCCGACCTATGACGGCTGGGTCGTGAACAAGGCCTTCGCCGAGGCGAACAGCGACAAGATCGTCGCCTTCCTGAAGGCGCTCGACAAGGTCAACGGCATGTATCTGGCCGATCCGGCCGCCTGGACCGCCGACAGCGCCGAGGTCAAGACGCTTGCCGCCGCCACCGGGGCGGACCCGGCCCAAGTGCCCGAGATCATTTCCGGCTTCACCTATCTGCCGATGGCCACGCAGGTCGAGGATGCCTGGCTGGGTGCTGCGGCCGAGAAGATCAAGGCCACGGCCGAGTTCCTGAAGGGCGCCGGCCGGATCGACGCGACGCTGGACGACTATTCCGGCTTCGTGAACCCGACCTACGCCGCCGCCGCGGCCAAGTGAGGAAACAGGCGGGCTGCCCGGACACATCGGCCCGGGCGGCGCCACCCCCACGGCAGAAGGACGGGATCTTGAGCCTGAAAATAGATCATGTCTCGGTCATCTATCCCGCAGCCGACGGCCGGCCCCCCGTTGCTGCGCTGAGCGACATCAACCTCGACATCGGGGAGGGCGAGTTCGTCGTGGCGCTCGGCGCCTCGGGCTGCGGCAAGTCCACCCTTCTGAACCTGATCGCGGGCTTCCTGTCGCCCACTTCGGGCGGCCTGACGCTGGACGGCCGCATGGTGATGGGCCCGGGGGCCGACCGCGCGGTGGTGTTCCAGAAACACGCGCTGCTGCCCTGGCTGAACGTGATCGACAACGTGGCCTTCGGTCTGCAGATTCAGGGCATCGGCAAGCAGAACCGCTACCGCACCGCCAACAAATTCATCGGCCTGCTGGGCCTGGACGGGTTCCAAAGCTCGCCCGTCTACAAGCTTTCGGGCGGGATGCAGCAGCGCGTGGGCATCGCCCGGGCCCTGACCTGCGACCCGAGGATCCTGCTGATGGATGAACCCCTGGGCGCGCTGGACGCGCTGACGCGCGAGAAGGCGCAGGAACTGATCCTGCGGATCTGGGGCGAGACCGGGAAGTCGGTGTTCTTCATCACCCACAGCGTCGAGGAGGCGCTGTTCATGGGCACCAAGCTGATCGTGATGTCGCCCCGGCCGGGCCGCATCACGCATGTCTTCGATCTGCCCTTCTCGCGCCAGTTCCAGGGCGGCGCCCCCGCCCGCCAGGTCAAGGCCTCGCCCGAGTTCATCACGCTGCGCGAGAAGGTGCTGAACATCATCTTCGCCGATGAGGAGGCCGTCGAATGACCGATCCACGCCCCGCCAAGGGCCCCGGCATCTGGGCACGCCTTGCGCGCGCGCGCGCCACCAGACCCGGCGAAATCTACGGCGTTCCAGGACAGGGCAACACCTTCTGGCTCTCGGTCGCCTCGGTCCTGGCGCTGCTGATCCTGTGGTGGCTGGTCACGGCGCTTGGCCTGGTGAAGCCCCTCTTCGTGCCCTCGCCGCAGTCGGTGCTGGCCAAGTTCGCCCAGATCTGGCGCGAGGGGTTCACGAACACGTCCTTCCTGGAACATATCCTGATCTCGACCGCGCGGGTCTTCGGGGCCTTCGTCCTTGCCTGCGCCATCGGCCTGCCGCTTGGGCTTGCCATGGGGATGAGCCCGCTGATCCGCGGCATCTTCGATCCGCCGATCGAGTTCTACCGCCCGATCCCGCCCTTGGCCTACCTGCCGCTGATGATCATCTGGTTCGGCATCGGCGAGACCTCCAAGGTCCTGCTGATCTTCCTGTCGATCTTCGCGCCCATCGTGCTTGGCGCGCGCTCCGGCGTGAAGTCGGCCGCCATCGAGCAGATCCACGCCGCCTATTCCTTCGGCGCGACCCGCTGGCAGGTGATGCGCCATGTGATCCTGCCCTCGGCCATGCCCGAGATCCTGACGGCGATGCGGGTCGGCATCGGCTTCGGCTGGACCACCCTCGTCGCAGCCGAGATGGTCGCGGCGACCAGCGGCCTGGGCTACATGGTCCTCTCGGCCAGTCAGTTCCTGCAGACTTCGGTCGTGATCATGGGGATCTTCGTGATCGCCACCATCGCCTTTGCCTTCGACATGATGATGCGCTTCCTGGAGCGCCGCCTCGTGCCGTGGAAGGGCCGGATGTAATGGAATGACCCGTCGATGATCTACCTCAAGCAGGCCGCGACAACGCCCGAGACCGACCACCAGGACGTGCGCGACCTGGTGCAGGTCATGCTGGCCCGCATCGCGATTTCGGGCGAAGAGGCCGTGCGGGACTATTCCCGCACCTTCGACAAATGGTCAGGAGACATCATCGTTCCGCCCGAAAGCCTGAAGGCCGCCGCCGACCAGGTTCCCGAGCGGCTGAAGGAGGACATCCGCTTTGCCCACGCCAATATCCGCCGCTTCGCCGAGGCGCAGAAGGCGACGCTCTCGGACTGCGCGGTGGAAATCCTGCCCGGCCTGACGGCGGGGCAGAAACAGATCCCGGTATCGGCGGCAGGATGCTACGTGCCCGGCGGTCGCTACAGTCACGTGGCAAGCGCCATCATGACGATCACCACCGCCAAGGTCGCGGGCGTGCCGCATATCGCCGCCTGCTCCCCGCCCCGCCCCGGCCTCGGCATTCCGCCTGCGATCCTCTTCGCGATGGACCTCTGCGGCGCGGACGTGATCCTGAACCTGGGCGGCGTCCAGGGCGTGGCGGCAATGGCGCACGGCCATTTCGGGTTGCCCCGGGCGGACATCCTGGTCGGCCCCGGCAACCAGTATGTCGCCGAGGCGAAGCGGATGCTCTTCGGCCAGGTCGGCATCGACATGTTCGCCGGCCCCACCGACAGCATGATCCTGGCCGATG
The DNA here is from genome assembly GCF_011043545.1 of Rhodobacter sp. SGA-6-6. GTDB lineage: Bacteria > Pseudomonadota > Alphaproteobacteria > Rhodobacterales > Rhodobacteraceae > Pseudogemmobacter. Next base: position 14,736 of record NZ_JAAKGP010000024.1, read on the forward strand.
CCTCCGCCGATGCCGAGATGGTGGCCTGTGACCTCGTCGGACAGGCCGAGCATGGCTACAACTCGCCGGTATGGCTGGTCACCTCGGACGAGGCGCTGGCGCAGCGGGTCATCCTCCGGGTGCCCGAACTGATCGCCTCCCTGCCCGAGGTGAACCGCGAAAGCGCCCGCGCCGCCTGGGACAACATGGCCGAGGTCATCCTCTGCACCGGCCGCGAAGACATGGCGCAGGTCGCCGACCGCTACGCGCCGGAACACCTGCATGTCCAGGCCCTCGACCTCGACTGGTGGCTCGGACGGCTGCGCGCCTACGGCTCGCTGTTCCTGGGCGAGGAGACGACCGTGGCCTTCGGCGACAAGACCTCGGGCCCGAACCACGTCCTTCCCACGTCGGGCGCGGCCCGCTATACCGGCGGGCTTTCGGTCCACAAGTTCATGAAGACCGTGACCTGGCAGCGCGCCACCCGTGCCGCCGCCCGCCCGCTGGCCGAAGCCACCGCCCGGATCTCGCGGCTGGAGGGGATGGAGGGGCACGCCCGTTCCGCCGACATCCGGCTGGCGAAGTTCTTCCCGGGCGAAACCTTCGATCTGGGTGTCGAGGACGCAACCGCCTGACCCCGGGAAGCGCCTCTACGGACGGCCTCGCAATCCCGCCAATCGCATGTGCGAACGCCGCGTTTCTCGCCCTGCTCCGCCGGGAGAAGGCGCGAGGGCGCCGGACAAGACGCGCACGATTGACTACCGATCATGCGGGGGCTCGGGCTGTACTAACACTTCCACTGATTCCATCAGCTTTCGGAACGTCACCTGTCAATCGGCGCGCAAAGTTGACCCCCTATCGGCGTGCAAGATTGACCCCCGTTGTGCTGCGGAGATCTTCAGAACCCGCATCCATCGACGATCAGATCAGATCAGGGAGTGGCGGCAATACGCGTTTCCGTTAGGAAGCTGCAGCGCGTTTGAGGCTATGTCTTGTGTGACCCGTGAAAAAGGGCTGCCGCTTTAGGCGGCAGCCCGAGTTTTGGAGCGGAAGGGCATTCCGCTCCGAAAGCGCCGGTCCTCAGGAGAAGAGACCGTCCCCGCCCAGCAGCCCCCCCAGCAGGCCGTCGTCGCCGAGCACCGGATCGAGCAGCCCGCCGTCACCGCCGAGGAGGCCGCCCAGCAGGCCGTCGTCGCCGAGGACCGGGTCGAGCAGCCCGCCGTCGCCGCCGAGGAGGCCTCCCAGCAGGCCGTCGTCGCCGAGCACCGGATCGAGCAAGCCGCCGTCCCCGCCGAGCAGGCCTCCCAGCAGGCCGTCGTCGCCGAGGACCGGATCGAGCAGCCCGCCGTCGCCGCCCAGCAGGCCTCCCAGCAGGCCGTCGTCGCCGAGGACCGGATCGAGCAGCCCGCCGTCCCCGCCGAGGAGGCCTCCCAGCAGGCCATCATCGCCGAGCACCGGATCGAGCAGCCCGCCGTCGCCGCCGAGCAGGCCTCCCAGCAGGCCGTCGTCGCCGAGGACCGGGTCGAGCAAGCCGCCGTCCCCGCCGAGGAGGCCTCCCAGCAGGCCATCGTCGCCGAGCACCGGGTCGAGCAGCCCGCCGTCGCTTCCGAGCAGGCCTCCGAGGAGGCCGTCGTCGCCAAGGACCGGGTCGAGCAGGCCACCGTCGCCGCCGAGCAGGCCTCCCAGCAGGCCGCCGTCTCCCAGCAGGCCCCCCAGCAGCCCGCCGTCGCCGAGCAGGCCGCCCAGCACGTCGGTCAGAACGCTGCTGACCGGGCCGCCGCCCGCGCCGGCCTCGCCGCCGAGGATGCCGGCCAGCAGGCCGTCGGTCAGCGCCGAGACCGCGCCCAGCACGTCGCCGGAGGTCAGCGTGGCCACGGTGC
>NZ_JAAKGP010000025.1 GCF_011043545.1 Rhodobacter sp. SGA-6-6
ATCCGAAGTCGCTCCCCGCGTGGGAGCGCGGATCGAAACTTCTCGCCATCGCTCCATCTGCGCACGCCGACCCGTCGCTCCCCGCGTGGGAGCGCGGATCGAAACATCGCTCCCCTCGGTGTAGTAATGCAGGCCTTGGAGTCGCTCCCCGCGTGGGAGCGCGGATCGAAACTTGAACGGCTCCCCGAACCACCACGGCTGCACGAGTCGCTCCCCGCGTGGGAGCGCGGATCGAAACCGGCAGGTTGCGCCACGCATCGGTGATCCAGGCAGTCGCTCCCCGCGTGGGAGCGCGGATCGAAACTCCGCGCCGCAATCCGAAGCCCCGGCGGCAGGCGGTCGCTCCCCGCGTGGGAGCGCGGATCGAAACCTTGAAAAGGAACGCAACGACTTGCGCGCCAAACTGTCGCTCCCCGCGTGGGAGCGCGGATCGAAACTGACGCCCGCGGAGATCGACGCCTGCGCCGCGAGTCGCTCCCCGCGTGGGAGCGCGGATCGAAACGCTCCGGTGGCAGTTGCGGGAGAGGCATCGCCCTTCGCTCCCCGCGTGGGAGCGCGGATCGAAACAGGGCCATCACACATACCTCCTGTTGCTGCGGATGGTCGCTCCCCGCGTGGGAGCGCGGATCGAAACCAAACCGCCGCCCCTCCCGGACCCACTCCACCGCGTCGCTCCCCGCGTGGGAGCGCGGATCGAAACTTCAGCCCCGAGGCGCTGACCGCCATCAACCGCGCGTCGCTCCCCGCGTGGGAGCGCGGATCGAAACATGGGCGAGGGGAGGCTGTGGCGTGGTCAGAAGCCGTCGCTCCCCGCGTGGGAGCGCGGATCGAAACCCAGACTGGACGACCAGATAGACCCATTCGCGGTCGTCGCTCCCCGCGTGGGAGCGCGGATCGAAACCCAAGCAATGACCGCCGCCCTCACCGAGACGAACAAGTCGCTCCCCGCGTGGGAGCGCGGATCGAAACATTCGCCGCGCAAACCACGCCTCGCGGTCGGCCAGCGTCGCTCCCCGCGTGGGAGCGCGGATCGAAACGTCGGACGAGGCTCGCGCAGTCGAGGAATACAACGGTCGCTCCCCGCGTGGGAGCGCGGATCGAAACCCCACGGACCCGAGAACCGGCCTGACCCTGCCCTGTCGCTCCCCGCGTGGGAGCGCGGATCGAAACTCACCTGTGAGGCGCTGCCGTCCCCGATCACGGGGTCGCTCCCCGCGTGGGAGCGCGGATCGAAACCCAGGTGAAAGGCTGGGAAATCGTCAGGATCGGCGGTCGCTCCCCGCGTGGGAGCGCGGATCGAAACAGGGCCATCCTGCGCAATGGGCTGGCGATGAAAGGTCGCTCCCCGCGTGGGAGCGCGGATCGAAACCGGTCGATCCGATCCCGGATCGCTACCAGTCCAGCGTCGCTCCCCGCGTGGGAGCGCGGATCGAAACGGGTGAAGCTGGTCCGCAAGACCGGCGGCATCTGGTCGCTCCCCGCGTGGGAGCGCGGATCGAAACCACCGCCAGTGATGCTCGGCGCATCGAGTTTTCGGTCGCTCCCCGCGTGGGAGCGCGGATCGAAACAGACATGCCAGCCGATGCCGCCGACTTGATGAACGTCGCTCCCCGCGTGGGAGCGCGGATCGAAACGCTGTCAGCACACTTTTTTGCGCGGAGGTCCGCCAGCGTCGCTCCCCGCGTGGGAGCGCGGATCGAAACCTCGCCGTGAAGGCGATTGCTGATGAGGCGGGGCGTCGCTCCCCGCGTGGGAGCGCGGATCGAAACCGCGTATTCGACCAGCGGCAGGCCCTGATAGGCCGCGTCGCTCCCCGCGTGGGAGCGCGGATCGAAACGTCCTTGACGAGTGCCATGGTCCGTTCCTTTCAGCGTCGCTCCCCGCGTGGGAGCGCGGATCGAAACGAGGTGCTGGAGCAGATCGGCGCCCTCGGCGAGGAGTCGCTCCCCGCGTGGGAGCGCGGATCGAAACCTTGCGCGCCCGGGACCGGCAGCCCCGACCGGCCGTCGCTCCCCGCGTGGGAGCGCGGATCGAAACGGCGGCACCTGTGGGGCGACGACAGCGATGCCGCGTCGCTCCCCGCGTGGGAGCGCGGATCGAAACGGCAAATTCGGCAAGGGCAAAAAGGACCCCTCCAAGTCGCTCCCCGCGTGGGAGCGCGGATCGAAACGCCAGCTCGGCCGAGATCATGGCGCAGCACGGGGGTCGCTCCCCGCGTGGGAGCGCGGATCGAAACATCAGCGGATGCACCGTTTCGGCCATATCGAAGCGTCGCTCCCCGCGTGGGAGCGCGGATCGAAACTCCTGGCCGGATGACAAGGCGCGAGGGCGGAAGGCCGTCGCTCCCCGCGTGGGAGCGCGGATCGAAACGGTTTGGAACCACGAGGTTACAAACCAAAACGCGTCGCTCCCCGCGTGGGAGCGCGGATCGAAACTCGCGTGAAGTGACGGTCGGTCTGATCGGCATCCGTCGCTCCCCGCGTGGGAGCGCGGATCGAAACAAGGGTCGCAAGGTGACCAAGGCCGAGCTGCGGGCGTCGCTCCCCGCGTGGGAGCGCGGATCGAAACTCACATGGAGAACCCCATGAAAGGCAACTTCGAGTCGCTCCCCGCGTGGGAGCGCGGATCGAAACTCCGATCACACGCGGGATCGGTCCGTTCGGCTCCAGTCGCTCCCCGCGTGGGAGCGCGGATCGAAACGGCGTGACCTATACGGCGACGGTCAAGGTGATCGGTCGCTCCCCGCGTGGGAGCGCGGATCGAAACACTATCGCAGATGCATGGTGCGCTGGCCTGCCGAGTCGCTCCCCGCGTGGGAGCGCGGATCGAAACCCCGGGCAATGGGGTATTGAGGTTGATGGAGACGAGTCGCTCCCCGCGTGGGAGCGCGGATCGAAACTGGGCCGACCTGGTGGACGGGCTGCCCTACAAGGGTCGCTCCCCGCGTGGGAGCGCGGATCGAAACAGATGGTTAAGCTGTAAACTAGTCGCCCCCGTGGCTTGTCGCTCCCCGCGTGGGAGCGCGGATCGAAACGGCGAAATCCGCCACCTTAAGCCACAGGTCGAACGTCGCTCCCCGCGTGGGAGCGCGGATCGAAACTCCGGGTTGCGGCGGCTGCGGTCCTCGCCGTAGGTCGCTCCCCGCGTGGGAGCGCGGATCGAAACACGGTCATGTCCTGGGCGGGAAACTTCGATCCGGACGTCGCTCCCCGCGTGGGAGCGCGGATCGAAACCGCTCCCGCCTGCCCACGGCGATCACGCTGACGACCAGTGTCGCTCCCCGCGTGGGAGCGCGGATCGAAACCCGATCGCGTTGCACAGGAGGACACCCCCAATGGTCGCTCCCCGCGTGGGAGCGCGGATCGAAACCATGATGGCTCAGGACCTGCTGCCAAGATGGCGGCGTCGCTCCCCGCGTGGGAGCGCGGATCGAAACCTCTCGGGCCTTCCGCTCGGCTTCGGCTTTCTCCGTCGCTCCCCGCGTGGGAGCGCGGATCGAAACTCACCGGATAACGCCCGTCGAACATACCTGCGATGTCGCTCCCCGCGTGGGAGCGCGGATCGAAACCTGCATACGGGTTGCGTGTTTGCGTGGGCGTTGCAGTCGCTCCCCGCGTGGGAGCGCGGATCGAAACTGCGCCCCGCCGATCCGTCCGCCAGAAAAGATCAGGTCGCTCCCCGCGTGGGAGCGCGGATCGAAACGATCACGCTGACGCCCGAGGATCGCGCGGCGCTTGTCGCTCCCCGCGTGGGAGCGCGGATCGAAACACTGGTCGGTTCCAGCGCCGAGAGGCGACGACGGGTCGCTCCCCGCGTGGGAGCGCGGATCGAAACAATCGAGAGGGTCGGCGCAGGTCACGACGATGGCGTCGCTCCCCGCGTGGGAGCGCGGATCGAAACTGCCTCCTGAACAAGTTGATGATGGTGGTGATGAGGTCGCTCCCCGCGTGGGAGCGCGGATCGAAACCGCGACATGTGCAGCTCTATCGCCAAGGACCCCGTCGCTCCCCGCGTGGGAGCGCGGATCGAAACGGTGTGAAATGCGTTAGCCAGAAGGGATGCGTAGGTCGCTCCCCGCGTGGGAGCGCGGATCGAAACCGCCCTAGGGCTGACCGAAGACACCCTCGCAGATCGTCGCTCCCCGCGTGGGAGCGCGGATCGAAACACGAACGCCTCACCGTGCGACAGCAAATCGCGATGTCGCTCCCCGCGTGGGAGCGCGGATCGAAACATCAACGCCCCAGCCGATCAACTCAATCGAGACACGTCGCTCCCCGCGTGGGAGCGCGGATCGAAACAAGCCCGACGCGATGGACCCCGCCTATATGCCTGTCGCTCCCCGCGTGGGAGCGCGGATCGAAACACCGCCTCGTTCAGGCCGGAGACGATGGTCTTGTGTCGCTCCCCGCGTGGGAGCGCGGATCGAAACAGCGAGGAAGCGATCCGGGCGGCAAACCCGGCGGTCGCTCCCCGCGTGGGAGCGCGGATCGAAACTCGATCAAGGTCGGAACGATCTTCCACGACACAAAGTCGCTCCCCGCGTGGGAGCGCGGATCGAAACCACCCAACAGGGTCTGGAGGGTGATCAGCTTGATGGTCGCTCCCCGCGTGGGAGCGCGGATCGAAACCTGACCATCACGCACCGCAACCTCGCCGAGCCGAGTCGCTCCCCGCGTGGGAGCGCGGATCGAAACGAGACGCCCACCGCTCCAGCAGCGCGCCGGCACGTCGCTCCCCGCGTGGGAGCGCGGATCGAAACTGCGAGGAATACGCCCGCGCTCACCGGACGGACGTCGCTCCCCGCGTGGGAGCGCGGATCGAAACGACCTGTCGGTGATGCCACGGGTAGAGCTGCCCGGTCGCTCCCCGCGTGGGAGCGCGGATCGAAACATGCCATCCACGAGGACGCCGCCGTCCAGCTCCCAGGTCGCTCCCCGCGTGGGAGCGCGGATCGAAACATCCATACCGGAGACGCCAGACGCTGCCACTCATAGTCGCTCCCCGCGTGGGAGCGCGGATCGAAACAGCGCGGTCTGGTATCGGACGCCGAAGTTGACCGGTCGCTCCCCGCGTGGGAGCGCGGATCGAAACTCGCGCACCGGCGTCAGTTTGGCCTCTCCCCAGCCGTCGCTCCCCGCGTGGGAGCGCGGATCGAAACCAACCCCGATCCTACGTCAAAACCGATCCACCAGGTCGCTCCCCGCGTGGGAGCGCGGATCGAAACTGCGAGGATTATGCCCGCACTCACCGGACGGACGGGTCGCTCCCCGCGTGGGAGCGCGGATCGAAACGAGGCCGCAGGAACGGCGCTGAAGGCTGCGGCCACCGTCGCTCCCCGCGTGGGAGCGCGGATCGAAACAACTTCACATGGTCGGCAGTCGAAAAGCTGAACGAGTCGCTCCCCGCGTGGGAGCGCGGATCGAAACATCATGGCGACAATCTTATCCGCTTCCGTCGCCAGTCGCTCCCCGCGTGGGAGCGCGGATCGAAACTCGCCTCTCGATAAGCCCGGTCTGCATCCGCCCGGGTCGCTCCCCGCGTGGGAGCGCGGATCGAAACAGACACCGGAGATCGCCATGGACACCCGCATCCTGTCGCTCCCCGCGTGGGAGCGCGGATCGAAACCGGGTCATCAGTGGTGGCACGGCTGGAGCGACGCGGTCGCTCCCCGCGTGGGAGCGCGGATCGAAACGTGCTCGCGGGGCCGCTCCGATCCCGGATGTATCGTCGCTCCCCGCGTGGGAGCGCGGATCGAAACTCCATGTGCAGCGCGATGAAGCGGTCGCGCGAGGGGTCGCTCCCCGCGTGGGAGCGCGGATCGAAACATCGGTCCACGGGGTCAGGAGGCGTCGCGTCTGCGTCGCTCCCCGCGTGGGAGCGCGGATCGAAACATCGACAAGATCGACCGCAGCCTCCTCCGGCCCGGTCGCTCCCCGCGTGGGAGCGCGGATCGAAACGCGCGGGAATATCAGCCCTGCGTGATCTTCGCCGGTCGCTCCCCGCGTGGGAGCGCGGATCGAAACTATGGCCCGGCGGGCGGGAACGAGGAGATCGAAAAGTCGCTCCCCGCGTGGGAGCGCGGATCGAAACACCAGCGATCCGACCACCGAGACGATGCCGACCCGTCGCTCCCCGCGTGGGAGCGCGGATCGAAACTTCGACAGCACTGGCCGCGCTGTCGAAGGCCCGCGTCGCTCCCCGCGTGGGAGCGCGGATCGAAACCATTCATCCGACCCGCGGGCAGGCTCGGGCAGCGTCGCTCCCCGCGTGGGAGCGCGGATCGAAACCCGATACAGTCGAGGATGTGGAAGATTTCGTCCGGTCGCTCCCCGCGTGGGAGCGCGGATCGAAACATCCGTAGCTTCAACTGGTCTGAGGGAACGAAGTCGTCGCTCCCCGCGTGGGAGCGCGGATCGAAACCTGACGGGATACTTAGCGTTATCCGAGATCAAGGTCGCTCCCCGCGTGGGAGCGCGGATCGAAACACCAGCTCGGCGAACGAGGGTTCGATCTCGTGCAGTCGCTCCCCGCGTGGGAGCGCGGATCGAAAAATCGCGGCCGAGATGGCCGCCCGCCCTGAATACTGTCGCTCCCCGCGTGGGAGCGCGGATCGAAACCTCTGCGGGCAGGCCCGGCTGCAGGCTGATCGCGGGTCGCTCCCCGCGTGGGAGCGCGGATCGAAACTGGCTGGTGATGATCGACCAGCTGGAGGCGCATTGTCGCTCCCCGCGTGGGAGCGCGGATCGAAACATGCCAAGCGCCACTTCCATCTCGGAGCGGATGGCCGCTCCCCGCGTGGGAGCGCGGATCGAAACTCCCCTAGTTAAATGTAAAGCCTGTTAAGGCTTGTCGCTCCCCGCGTGGGAGCGCGGATCGAAACATCATCATCACGGCCACGTCCTGCACCTGGTAGGTCGCTCCCCGCGTGGGAGCGCGGATCGAAACACCGAGGTCCTGAAAGACCCGTCCTTCATCGGCCGGTCGCTCCCCGCGTGGGAGCGCGGATCGAAACACGGACTGCTACCGCCGCGCGAAGCGGGTGGCCCGTCGCTCCCCGCGTGGGAGCGCGGATCGAAACTACCTTGAACGCTATGAGGACAAGATCGAGCGCCGTCACTCCCCGCATGTCAGGCGTGGGCGGACGATCCGGTTCACGATGTCGAGCCATTGTCCGCCATTGGTCCGAGGACAATGGCGAGGGGCCGGGGACGTATTCCAACTCCTCGTTCGGCACGGCCCTCGGACCGGTGGCGGGCTCTTGCCTCACCATCCTCGCCGATCCGGCGCAGGCGCCCGCCGCAATCGGCGCATCGGCACCGGGTGTCAGTTCCACCTCCATCCGGGGAATATGATCCGGGATCGCACGGCGCTTCGGTTTGTCCTTCTCCTCGATGTCCGGCAGCTTCATCCGGGCGGTCATGGCAGCGGCGGCGATCTCGCTGGTCTCAAGGGCCAATTGCAACTGCTCGGCGGTCTCCGACGACGCGCCAAACCGGTGCGCCCGGTGTCCTGCCAACTGATGGCGCAGCTTCTCGATCAGGATCGCTTGCGCCTTCACCTCGGCCAGAAGCCGCGCGGTGAAGCTGCGCAGCTCCTCGGGGTCTTCCGGCAAGGTCAGGGTGTGATCGAGCATACGGGAAGTTTATCCCACTGTATTCCTTGTGGGAATCCTTCACTTGCGAGCCCCGCAAATTATCCCGCTGCCAGAGGCCGCCAGGTCCGCTGCGGTGCCCGCCAGTCGATCCCCTCCAAGAGCATCGACAACTGCGCAGGCGTCAGCGCCACCTTCCCCTCATTGGCCGAGGGCCAGACGAAGCGGCCCTTCTCCAGCCGCTTCATGAACATGCAGGCCCCTTGGCCATCCCACCAGATGATCTTGACCAGATCGCCACGGCGGCCCCGGAACACGAACAGATGTCCGGCGAAGGGATCTTGCTTCAGCACCGCCTCGGCCTGTGCCGCGAGCGCCGCAAAGCCCTTGCGCATGTCAGTGACGCCAGCCGCCAGCCAGACCCGCGTATTGGCCGGAACCGGGATCACACCGTTAGCCCCCGGATCAGCCGCGCCAGCGCCTCAGGATCATAGCTGCCGCTGATCCGCATCCGGTGACCGCCCGCCAACTCGATCTCGATGTGGTTCTCGGCGGCAAGTGCCGCCGGGGCAGACCTAGGCTCCGCGACGATCTCTACGGGCAGAAACCGCGCCTCCTCTGCTGGGGGCGCAACCGAGGCAGGGTCCGGCGCATAACGGGGATCGCGCAGCCACTTGAAGATCAGGTTCGCGTTCACCGCGTAGCGCCGCGCCACCTGAGCCACGGAAACACCCGGCGCCGCCGTCTGGAAACAGATCGAACGCTTCTCCTCATCCGTCCAAAGTCGCTTCGTCCGACGCGCCACGCCATCACCATAGTGTCCACTATCAATGGTGGACACTATCCGCCTCTCTCACCCCAAGGCAGAGCGGTCAGCCCGGACGGTTACTCGCTCCCCGCGAGGGAGCGCGGATCGAAACATCCGCACCCATTGCGGTCTCAGCTGCTCGATGAGTCGCTCCCCGCGTGGGAGCGCGGATCGAAACCGGGGCATCAGGGAACCGGCCGATCCAGCGGGCGGTCGCTCCCCGCGTGGGAGCGCGGATCGAAACGTGCCAGCCGCAGCTTGGTCTCCGGCAGTGCGCAGGTCGCTCCCCGCGTGGGAGCGCGGATCGAAACCATTGACCGGGCCTTCGGTAGCGGCAGCCCCCTTGTCGCTCCCCGCGTGGGAGCGCGGATCGAAACGCACCTTGAAACGTGCCTGAAATGACCCGTCAAAGTCGCTCCCCGCGTGGGAGCGCGGATCGAAACACCGAGGCGGGCACGATGGTAACCGAGGCGGGTCTGGACGTCGTCCTGATGGAGACTCGGCAGGTGAAGGGCGCTCTGAAGGCCATGCCGATCAAGACAGACCGGCGAGATGCAGAGGGTATAGCCCGCCTGCTCCATCTGGGCTGGTTCCGGCCAGTTCACTGCAAGTCGGTCTCGGCGCAAGAAGTTCGCGCCGTTCTTGGCGCCCGTAAGGCGGTGCAGCAAAGCTTCATCGCGCTGGAACTATCCCTGCGGGGGCTTCTGCGGAACTTCGGGCTCAAGGTCGGCATCATCTCCCGCGGCAGGTTCGAACAACGTATCCGCGAGCTGGCGGCGGGAAATCCGATGCTGGAGGTCGCGACAGAGCCGATGCTTCGGGCGCGGGCCTCCCTGCGGCAAGAGCTGGCGGGCTTGGAACGCCGTGTCCGCTACCTTGCCCATGATGACCCGGTGTGCCGTCGACTGATGTCGATGCCCGGGATCGGTGCGGTCGTGGCACTGACCTACCGATCCGCTGTCGATGATCCTGCCCGCTTCACCTCCTCGAAGAAGGTTGGGCCATGGGTGGGCCTCACGCCGCCGCGAAACCAATCTGGCGAACGCGATGTCTCGGGCGGAATAACCAAAGCAGGCGATGTCACCCTACGCCGAGCGCTGTGTCAGGCCGCCACCGTCATGATGCACCGCGGGCGGGCGACATGGCTGAGAACCTGGGCCGCTCAGCTTGCCCGCCGTCGCGGAGGCAAGCGTGCCATGGTAGCCTTGGCCCGGCGCATCAGCGTGATCCTGCACCGCATGTGGGTCGATGACACCGACTTCCGGTCTGACATTCCGATCCCTCAGGCAGCCTGACAAACCGAACTCACACCCATTGCCTGCCTGATCGCAGGCCTTCGAGGTCCCCCAGGGACGCGATTCCGATGATGCCGTGGTCAGGACTGTTGCCGATCCATATCGAGCACGCCAATGAGATGGGCACATCGGAATTGCATTGAACCAGCATCATGATGGCGGCCACCGCGCTGACCACGGACCGAAGCATGCACCCGGGGTGATCTCAGTCGAAGGCGGCAGCCAAGGCAGCACGGCACAAATCACCAGATGTCGAAACCGCTCCCCGGCGGCCAGCCTTGCATGCCCAAAACCGCTTGACTAGCACGGCCCCGTTACCGAAGTCCTGACTCTAGCGCGGCTTTCTAGCAGTATGCAATGAGCGGCGCTGCGACCATTGTGCGGATACCGCCCGCTTTTTACGAATTAGGCTGGCATCGATGAAAGGGAAAGCCTTCCCCTGCGGTCGGGCCCATCGGCGTCGGCCGACCGCTTCTGCGGGGAGGTCCCCGCAATGCCCCCGAGAGTGAGAGCGTGGATCGGCATTGCCGCGACGGGTTGATGGCTGGGAGAGAACTTCCGGCACCCGTCACGGCGAACCGCGATGGCGAAAAAGACCGCAACCGCTCGCGCCGGCTGCGACTGGACGAGCCTCTACGACAAAAATCGCCGCAAGATGATCGGCGAGCTGTGGGCCGGCCGCATTACCTTGGCCCATCCCCAGGGGGCTGCGGCGGTAAAAGCACCGGTCGCCATGGCGAAGAAGGCCGACATCGGCCGACATTACTCCGGAATCAATGTCCCAGGCTACTAGGGTGCCATCTTCAAAAACGGTTTTCCCGGCCATAGGGGCTCACGTTCCACCAAGCGCTGGCACTCGCGTTCGAAAGGGGAGAAGGAGGCCGGACCTCTGGAGCCGCTGCTTTCCGTCGAAGGGGGTGAACTGCTCCCGGCCGGAGGCAATGAGCCCGAGGGCATGGAAGGGCGATGCTCCGCCCAACAGACCGGACGGGTCTCTTGAGCAGCTCTTTCCGGGGAGGGCCGGTCCCCGCGTTCTCCCTGCCGGAATCTTCCGTCTCCCCCTTGCCAAAGCCCGCGGCGGCGGGTAATCCCCGCGCATCGGTCGGAGCGTAGCGCAGCCTGGTAGCGCACCTGCTTCGGGAGCAGGGGGTCGGAGGTTCGAATCCTCTCGCTCCGACCAATTTCCCGCTGTGAAGTTTCACAAAGTCTTGCCTTTTGTTCCAAAGGCGGCTCCTCCGGCGGAGGCGTAAGCCTTTCTGGCTGAGTTTTCCGGGCGGATCGCCTTGGTCCGGAACTCCCAGACTTGAAGGCTGATCAGCGCCTTAACCGGTCAGGTCGATGGGGCGGTCAGTGCCCGCCGCTCGGACTTTCCTTTTACAGTGACGGCACTGCCGAAAGCTACCACTCGGACGCAGCGCGGCGCTTCCTCGGTTGGCTTCTGGGGACAAAGCGGTCCTTTGTTGCATGTCCTGCATGGTCATGCACAACTGCACGAGTGTCAGTTGCCCGGAGTCACGATGCCCCCTCTCCCTCAGACTACGCTTCGTGCCGGGCCGGTATGCCGTTGCCCGCCTTGATCCCGAAAGCCCTGTCCCCGAATGGGCGTCCGGCCCGGGCTTTTCCGCCATCATCCGTGCCGATGACGAACTGACCATCGTATGCCACGAGGACCGCGTTCCCGAAGGGGTGCAGGCTGAAGCCGGATGGGTATGCCTCCGGACAATCGGGCCTTTCGACTTCCAGGCGACCGGGATCGTCCATTCCCTGATCGCTCCGCTGTCATCGAACGGCATCGGCGTTTTCGTCGTCTGCACCTTCGACGGCGAGCACCTGCTGATCGCGGAAAGCGACTGCGGGAAGGCCCGCGACCTGCTCGGCGCAGCGGGCCACAAGTTCCTTGATGAGGCGGAGCGGACATGACCCCTGAAATCACCGTCATTCTTACGGCGCTGGCGATCTATGCGGCGGGAGCCATCAGCCCGGGGCCGAGCTTCACGCTGATCCTTCGCCTGGCCGCTCCCGGTGCGCGTCCGGCAGCCTTCGGGGCGACCGTCGGCTTCTCCATCGGAGCCGCGACCTATGCAACCCTCGCTATGACCGGCTTCGCCCTGGTCATCACGCGCATGGGCTGGCTGATGAGCGCCGTCCAGATTGCCGGGGGATGCTATCTGATCTACCTCGGGCTGTCGGCCTGGCTCACCCCGCCGACCGATCCCGCCGCAAACCCGCTTCGTGCGGACCCGACCCCAACGTGCGAGAGGTAGAGGCACAGCCGCCCGCGATCACCTATCGCGATGGACGGGGCAGGCCTGCCACACATGTCTTCGACTTTCTGGCAAGAACCCTTGATGGCCAAAGGCTCGCCATTGCGGTGCGGCCGCTCGCTCGGGTTCGCAAATGGCGGTTCGACGACACCCTCAGGCTGATCGCTGCACAGATACCCCGTTCCTTCGCGACACGGGTCGTGCTCTTCACCGATGCCGATGTCCCGCGCCCCGCGGTTGTCCCCCATGCGCCGACCACGCTTCTGATCGAGCGCGCCAGGGAACTGGGCGCACCGATGGTCCCATCCTTCGTGCACATGATAATGATGTGAGGGTTCCATCGTGAAACAGCAAAACTTCAGCCCTCTGGACCTCTTCATCATCGATGGTGCCCAGTACCGTTTTGTGTCTTGCGAGCCGGGCGGGATCGTCTTGTCGGCAGCAGAGCCTCCACATCCCGTTCGCAGCATCACCCATGATGACCTGACCAGATTGCTTCGCACTCCGGGGTTTCGGTACATTCCCCGTGGTGCAACCCGCGCGGTGTCGGAGCGGAATCTCGGCGGGTTTCCGGAGCACTTCCGGGATCTGCCAGATGACAGGCGCGACATCGCACTGTGGCGCCGTGAATTCGCAGAGGAACTCCTGTCCTGCTTCCAGACGGGCCTGGCCAGGCGCAATGAGCCATCGGTTGCGAAAGTCCTTTCGGCCGTCATCACCGCAGTGGAAATGGGATCTGATCATCTGCGACGAAGCGCACCGGATGTCGGCCAGTTACTTCGGCGGTGACGTGAAATAAACGAAACGCTACCAACTCGGCCAAAACCTTGGCCGGTTGTGCCGCCACCTCCTGCTCATGTCGGCCACCCCTCACAACGGCAAGGAGGAGGATTTCCAGCTCTTCATGGCGCTGCTGGACGGCGACCGCTTCGAGGGCCGATCCGCGACGGGGTGCATTTCGCCGATAGCGCCGACATGATGCGTCGCCTGACCAAGGAAGAACTGCTGAAGTTCGATGGTCGGCCGCTCTTCTTCGACGGAACCCGTCTCCGCCAGCGGCGGAGAGGTCAGTGCAAGAGGGCAGGGCGCATCGAGGCCACAGGACGCCACCTTGCGCGAAAACCGTCCTCATCTGGGCGCGAACCTACGAGAAAAGCGGCTTCGATATCATGTCGCTGGTTCCGGCAACCCGCCTGATCAACCCGCCGGCCGGTGTCGCAAAGCTGCGCTCGCGCATCGAGCGCCTGTTCGGAACCTTTGCTTCCCATTTTGTCAGCCGGTTCAGGGATAGAGCCTTTTCCGATCCGGTCCGGCGCGGGGATTATGCCTCCGAGGCCGAGGCTTCACTGACCGAGCAAGACCTGCTGGGCGCTTTCGTGACCTATATCGTCGATGTCTACCATCAGCGCCGACACGCAGGTCTGGGTGGAGAGTCCCCGGCCCAGTGCTGGGACAGGCTGGTCGCAAAATATGGGCTTCCAGCCCCGGTCGATGCGATGGACCGCAGGGCGATCTTCGGGGTTGAGCTGGAACGCACCATATCCGGACGCGGTGTCCGCGTGTTCGGGGCGGACTTCTCCTGCGATGCGTTGAGGCAGGCATACAAGCACAACCACCAGCGCAAGCTGCGCCTTCGGTTCGATCAGATGGATCTCGGCTGGATCGCCGTCGAGGTGAACGGCATCTGGCATCCGGCATATGATCTGTCTGGCGCGCTCTCCGGCGTGTCTTTCTACCAGTGGTCAGCTTTCGCGAAAACCGTCATGGCGGCCAATCGCGAACAGGCCGCCATGACCGCCGGAATCTACCATGACGGTCTGCGCCGCCTTGAACTGCTCTCGGTGGAGGCGGCCAATGCGGCACAGCTTGGCCGAATGACGCTCTCTGCAGAAGAACTCGACAGGGCGGAGCGGACGCTTGGCCTGGGCCTGCACTTCCTGCCGTCCGATGCGCCGACGCAACCTGCGGCGGCGTCCAACTGGCTGGAAGGGGGATTCGAG
>NZ_JAAKGP010000026.1 GCF_011043545.1 Rhodobacter sp. SGA-6-6
GGGTTAAGACTCAATTTGCTCACCAAGTGATTGCGGCAGCGAGGCAGACGGCGGAGAGGAAGATGTCGGCGCGCTTGTCGTATCTTGTTGCGATGCGCCGGAAGCCCTTGAGGATGCTGCCCCATGTAGGGGCCTTCACCCGTGGAATTGCGTCCGTCCTTGTGGACGCGCATCTGGCGATGTGAGGTTGCGGCTGGCTGAAAGAGCCTGACAACCTCGCGCCCCGGCCTGACCGGTCAGTTCGGGCCGCAGCATTGCTTGTATTTGCGGCGCGATCCGCAGGAGCAGGCATCGTTTCGGCCGGGCTTCGGGCCGGCTTTGAGCAGTTGGCCCGGAAGGTTGGCGGGCACAGAGCGGGACAGTTCGGGGCGCGACTGGCGCAGGATCGCCGCCACACAGTTCGGGATCAGATCGGGCGCTTCCAGATCGATCTGGTCGATCTCCTTCTCCGTGAACTTGCTGTTGCCGATGTAGATATCCTGCAGGGCTATGGGGAAGATCATTGCGCTGCGGGTCTCGTCATCGGTCCGATCAAGAAGGGCGTCCCCAATTGTCCGGCGTCAGCGCCAAATGTTCTGACGATGAACAATCGAGCCCCCTCCGCACCCAACCTGAAGCGGGCGTTCGAGAGAGCAGCCTTCCGTTACCCCTGCACTCGTGGGCGTGCCTGCTACCCGGCCCGATGGTGGCTGGCGATCACGCGGTTGAGCAGCGTCAGCAGGAGAAGCGCCAGGATCACCACGCCCATCAGGGCGGTGGAAAAGGCCGCAGCCTGCGAGGTGCGCCCAGAATCCTCAAGCCGCAGGATCTGGAACGAGGCGACCGAGACGCTTGGCGTCGACAGGAACACCACGGCCGAGATGGTCACCATCGATCGCATGAACAGGAACAGCAGCACCGAGACCAGCATCGGCGCCATGAAGGGCAGGACGACATCGCGCGACAGACGACCGAGGTTCGCCCCAAGGGAAGCGCCCGCCTCCTCCAGCGTCTCGGGAAACTGGCGGAACCCGGTCTGGAGCGTCAGGAAGGCCTGGGTGTGGTAGTGGTAGAAGTTGACGGCGATGATCAGCGTCGCCGTGCCGTAGAGGAAGTTGAACGGGTTCGAGAGCGAGTTGAAGGCCATGATATAGGCCAGACCCAGCACCAGCCCCGGCACCGCCGCGGGCATCGCCGCCAGAACCTGCAGCGGCTGTGCGATCCAGGCGGGGGCGTGACGTAATCCGACGCCAAGCGCGAAGACGAAGACCGTGCCCACCGCCGCCGCCCAGAGCGAGATCCAGATGGTGATCCACAGCGAGTCGTAGCCGCCGGCGATATCGATCGCATAGTTCTTCAGCGACAGGCTCAGGTCATAGGGCCAGAGGGTGACGAAGCTGGCATAGACCACCACCGCCATGACAAGGACGACGAAGCCCGAGACGACGAAGCTGAAGGCGGCCAGCGGGATATCGCGCAGGGGCGAATATTTCGGCACATAGGGCAGTATGCCCGCCGCCTTCTGGCCGCGCGATTTCCTCGACGCCTGCCTTTCGATGAAATAGGCCAGCACGGTGGGCAGCAGCAGCATGATGCCGACGACGGCACCGAGGTTGAAGTTCTGCCGCCCGACCACCTGGCGATAGATCTCGGTCGCCAGCACCGTGTAGTTGCCGCCGATTACCGCTGCATTGCCGAAATCGGTGATCGTGATGGTGAAGACCACGAAGATCGCACTGAGGATGCCATATTTCGCCGCGGGCAGCGTCAGGTCGCGGAACTGCCGGAAGGGCCGCGCGCCCATCACGTCGGCCGCCTCGTAGACGCGGGCATCCAGCAGGACCAGCGCCGCGCCGATGATCATCACCGCCTGCGGCAGCGCGTAAAGCGTATTGGCAATCACCAGCCCCCAGAGGCCGTAGATCTCGATCTCGGTTCCCAGGATGCGGCTGACGATGCCGTTGCGGCCCAGCAGGAAGATCAG
Source organism: Rhodobacter sp. SGA-6-6 (assembly GCF_011043545.1). Lineage (GTDB taxonomy): Bacteria > Pseudomonadota > Alphaproteobacteria > Rhodobacterales > Rhodobacteraceae > Pseudogemmobacter. The sequence continues at coordinate 1,964 of NZ_JAAKGP010000026.1, forward strand.
CCCCAGCGACTGCATCAGCGAGGGCGCAAGCAGCGGCAGCAGGATGGCCCCCCGCACGAACCACTTGCCGCGGAAATGCCCGCGGTAAAGCGCCAGAGCGATCACGAAGCCCGCACCAACCGAGATCGCCGTGGTGATCAGCGTCATCACCAGAGATTGCCCGGTCACGCGCCAGAAGCGCGCGCCTTCCAGGATCCTGTGATAATTGCCAAGGCCGTAGCTGCCGTCGGGTTCGGTGATCGAGCGCAGGAAGACGATAGCCACCGGCTGCACGAAGAAAAGCAGCAGCCCCAGCGCCGGGATGCCCACGCAGGCGGCCACGAACAGGCGGTTGGCGTCGAAAAGGCCCTTGCGGCCGGGGACGGGCGCGGTGGAAGGCCGGGCGGTCATTGGGCGCCCGCCGCAGCGTCCTCGCGCACCCAGGCGCAATGTTCGGAAGAGATCGAAAGGCTCAGCCGGTCGCCGGGCCGCACCGGGGAATGGCCCGAGACCTCGGCGACCATGTTGCCCGCCGGCGTGTCCAGCCCGATCCGAGTGATGTTGCCCAGGAACTCCAGTTCCCTGACGCGGGCGGGACCGTCCGGGTCGGGCGAAAGCCCGATCTGTTCGGGGCGGATGCAGGCCAGGTCGGCGCCGTCCCGGGGCCTTGCCGCTGCCAGGCCGGGGGCGACACGGGCCAGCGCCTCGATGCCCAGCAGGTTGCTGCGGCCCATGAAATCGGCCACGAAGCGGGTCTGCGGGCGGAGATACAGTTCTTCCGCAGTTCCCGCCTGCACCAGATGGCCGCGGTTCATGCAGATGATGCGGTCGGACACGGCCAGGGCCTCTTCCTGGTCATGGGTCACCATGATCGTCGGAATGCGCAACTCGCGCTGGAGCGAATGGATCTCGCGCCGGAGTTCCGCCCTCACCTTGGCGTCAAGCGCGGAAAGCGGCTCGTCCAGCAGCAGAAGCTGCGGATCGACCGCGATCGAGCGGGCCAGCGCCACGCGCTGCTGCTGCCCGCCGGAAAGCTGGCCGGGGTAGCGGTCAGCCAGGTGCGGCAGGCGGATCATGTCGAGCAACTCGCCCACCCGCTTGCGAATCCGGTCGCGCGCCGCGCCGCGGATCTTCAGCCCGTAGCCGACGTTCTGGGCCACGGTCATGTCGGGGAAAAGCGAATAAGACTGGAAGACGATGCCGAACCCGCGCTGTCGCGTCGGCATCCCGGAGATATCGGCCCCCTTCAGCAGGATCTGACCGGAATCCGCCTCGATCAACCCGGCGATGACGCGCAGCAATGTGGTTTTGCCGCAACCCGATGGCCCCAGGAGGCAGACGAACTCGCCCTCGTCCACACCGGCGGAAACACGGTCGAGCGCGGTGAAGGTGCCGTAGGTCTTGGTGAGGTCGCGAACGTCGAGATACATGGATTTCCGGTTTCCGCCTGCGTGATCGGAAGCCCCATCCGCGCCGGTCATGCACGGATGGGGTGCCGGTGGAGAGGATTGGCCTGGCCGGCCGGTTCAGCGGCCGAACTTGTCCAGCCACTCGTCGCCGATGCGGTCACGGTCCGCGGCGGCCTGGGTGAAGTCGATACCGGCGAGGATCGAGCCTAGATCCTCGGGCACACCCGCCTTCTTCGCCGGATCGGACAGCGCGGCGCCGGGGGCGGTGATCAGGATCTTGTATTGCTCGTAGATCTTGACCGCCTCGGGCGTCAGCAGCCAGTCCATGAACTTCTTCACGTCTTCCTTGTTCTTCGAACTCTTGAACAGCGCCGCGGCCTCAAGCTCGTAGCCCGCACCTTCCTCGGGGAAGACCGTGACGACCGGATAGCCCTGCTCGACCGACTGCACGCCGGTGATGCCCAGAGAAATGCCGATCGTCACCTCGCCGGCGCGGGCGTCCTTGCAGGGCTTCGATCCAGACTGGGTATATTGCGTCATGTTGGGGTCGACCCGCTCAAGCTGCGCCCAGCCGGCCTCCTCGCCCTCGGGACCTTGCAGAAGCGAGATGATATGCAGCCAGCCGGTGCCCGAGGAGGTTGGGTCGGGCATCTCGATCTCACCCTTGAAGGCGGGATTCTCCAGATCCTTCCAGCTCTTGGGCATGGGCAGGCCCTTTTCCGCCAGCCGGTCGGTGTTGACGCAGAAGGTGCCCATGTAGCCGGTAGGGGCGAACCAGCGGTTCTCGGGGTCGCGGTAGCGGGCGTCCAGCGCCTCGATCCCCGCGGGGGCGTAGGGCTCCAGCTGGTCAAGTATCTGGGGGTCCATCGTGGCGGTGATCGCCTGACCCCACAGCATGTCGGCCTGCGGGTTGCCGGCTTCGGCAATGATACGCGCGGCAAGGTCGCCGGTCGACAGGCGCAGCACGTTGATCTTCAGTCCCGGGATCGCGGCTTCGGCCCCGGCGACATAGGCTGCGATCTCGTCCTCTTCATAGGCGGTGTAGACGGTGATCTCGTCGGCGAAGCCCGGGGTCACCACAAGCGTGGAAAGTGCCACGCCGGCAAGCAGGCTGGTGCTCTTCGTCATCGGATTCTCCTGTTGGGGCGGTCGTTGTCGGGGTGGTCTTTTGAAGAAACGCTAACGCAGGCTTGACGATGTGGCAATCTTTGTTTTTATGGCTTTATGCGCTTTTCTATTGGGCGCGATCCTTGACCGGGGATTGAAGCTGATGGGTGGATCCATGATGTCCCCGACCGAAGTTCTGGATCAGGAACTTGATTTCGCAAGGGAAATCGCCATATCCGCGGGCAAGGTCGGTCTTGACTGGTTTCGCCATCCGGTGACGGTCGGCCTGAAGGAGGACCACAGCCCGGTGACCGAGGCCGACCGGGCGGTCGAGGAATACCTGCGGAACCGCATCCACGGCAGCTATCCCGGCCACGCGATCCTGGGCGAGGAATTCGGGCATGAGGGCGCGGCCGGGGCGCCGGTCTGGGTGGTCGATCCCATCGACGGCACCCGCAGCTTCATCACCGGCTCGCCTATCTGGGGCACGCTGGTCGCGCTGGTGCGGGATAACCTGCCCCGCCTGGGCGTGATCCATCTTCCGGCCATGGGCGAAACCTGGCACGCGCGGCGGGGTGGGGGCGCCTATTTCACCGGCCGCGCGGGCGACATGCAGCCCTGCCGGACCAGCGGCTGCCGCAAGCTGTCCGAGGCTCGTTTCTACACCACGTCGCCCGACTATTTCGACAAGGACGAACACCGCCGCTTCACCGCCCTGTCCCGAGCCGTAGCAGTGCTGCGCTATGGTGGCGACTGCTATTCCTACGGCCTTCTCGCCTCGGGCCATGTCGACCTGGTGATGGAGACCCAGTTGCAGCCCTATGATTTCCTTGCGCTCGTGCCGGTGATCGAAGAGGCCGGCGGCGTCATCACCGACTGGCAAGGGCGCAGGTTGGGGCTGGTCTCGGGCTGCCAGGTGCTGGCCGCGGCCACGCCCGAGCTTCATGCCGAGGCGCTGTCGCTGATCTCGGCGCGGGACATTGGGGGTGGGCATGTGGCAGGCTGAGCGGCATACGCGCATCCTCGCGCTGCTCGACACCTTCGGGCAGGTGGGCGTGGACCGAGTCCAAGCCGAACTGGGCGTCTCGCGCGAGACGGTGCGGCGCGACCTCAAGGAACTGGAGGAGATGGGCGCATTGCGGCGCGTCCATGGCGGCGCCCTGTCGGTCAGGGAGCAGAGCGAGGCGCCCTACAGCTATCGCGCGCAACAGAACCTGCGCGAAAAGAGGGCCGTCGGCGCGGCCTGTGCCAGGCTCGTCAGATCCGGCGAGACGTTGCTGATAGATGCGGGCAGTACCACCGCCTGCCTTGCCGAAAGCCTTGCCGCCCTGGGGGGGTTGCTGGTCTTCACCAATTCGGTCGATGTAGCGGCCCATCTGGGCACCGAAGCCTCGCGCGCGCGCCAGAACCGGGTGGTGTTTCTGGGCGGCGACTTCGCGGGCGATCCGCCGTCCACGCGCGGGGCGGGCGTGGTGGCGGCGATAGGCGATGTCGCGGCCGACATCGCCTTCTCTTCGCCCTTCGGCCTGACCGGACGCGAGGGCGCCACCAGCTTCATCCCCGACGAGGCCGATATCGCCCGCGCCATGTTCGCCCATGCCAACCGCCGCGTCGTGCTGGCGGACCATTCGAAGCTGGGCCATCGCGGCCGGGTGTCCTTTGCCCGCCCGGACGAGATGGATCATATCGTCCTGAACGCGGAGGCCACGCGCAGCGAGCATTTCGCCGCCCTGAGCCAATCCGCCGGAGCCCGTCTCATCACCGTCTGAGACTGTGGCGTCCTGATAAAGCAGGCCCGCCCTGGATGTTTCGGCGTGAGTTTTGACGCCCCTGATTGACATCGAGGTGGTGCGCGCCATCGCCGACCGGGTGGCCGTCATGCAGCACGGCGGCATCGTCGAGCAGGGCGGCAAGGAGGTGGTATTCTCGCCCTCTCCACGCGCCCTATACCGGTAAGCTTCTGGCCTCGGTGCCAGACATGGCGGTCGGCTGGCTGGACCGCATCATGGCCGCGCGCACCGTCTGAATCAGAGGGCGGTCGGGTCACGCACGACTTGGAATGCGCCGTGGCGGGATCTATATTCAACGTTCGCAACGCCGACCGGATGTTGATCGGCGCGCAATAGTGCCCCCCGCTACCGGGGTGATCGGCGTCCACCTAGGCGTCAGAGACCGGGCCTGAGCCCGATCAGGGCCTTACCCGCCTTCACTCTGTGATCAATTGTGTCGGCTCAGGCCTTGATCTCAACGTCGCAATGGGTGTCAATTTTGGACGCAGCTTCCCTTCGCGCTACGGAGCCGACGACGGTCATGCCGGCGCAATGACCGGCGGGAATCGCATGAAGTCCTGTCCCGAGGGGGACTGGAACACCGCCAGCCCGAACTCCGGCAGGATGCCGTAGAGATGGTCGAAGATGTCGGACTGGATGCCCTCGTAGGCGACCCAGGCCACGGTGTTGGTGAAGCAGTAGATCTCGATCGGCAGCCCCTCCGGCTCGGGAGGGAGCTGGCGCACGATCATCGTCATGTCCTGGCGCAAGAGCGGATGCGCCTTGAGATAGCTTTCGACATAGGCGCGGAAGGTGCCGATATTGGTCAGCCTGCGGCGGTCGGCGGCTTCCTCCCCGGGGCCGAGCATGGCGTTCCAGTCGGCCAGCTCGCGGGTCTTGCGCTCGATATAGGCACGCAGCGGCTTCATCCGCCCCAGCCGCGCCAGTTCCTCCTCCGACAGGTGGCGGATGGTGTTCTGGTCGATGTGCAGCGCTCGCTTGATCCGGCGCCCGCCTGCCTCCTGCATCCCGCGCCAGTTCTTGAACGGCTGGGTGACGAGATTGCGGATCGGGACCGTGGTGATGGTCTTGTCCCAGTTCTGCACCTTCACCGTGTGCAGCGCGATCTCGATCACGTCGCCGTCGGCGTTCTGGGCCGGCATCTCGATCCAGTCCCCCACCTTGACCATGTCGGTCGACGAGATCTGCACGGATGCGACCAGCGAAAGCAGCGTGTCCTGGAAGACCAGGATCAGCACGGCGGTCAGCGCGCCGAGACCGGAAAGCAGGATGAGGGGCGACCTATCGATGATGGCCGCGACCATCAGGATGATGGCGATCCCGTAGACGACGATGGTCGCGACCTGGACATAGCCCTTGATCGAGCGCCCGGAACTGCCGGCACGCCGTTTCCAGATGGTGTGGAACAGCCCGAGGGCGGCAGCGATCGCCATGGCGACGACCAGGATGTTGAAGGCGTTGGCCGCATTGCGGACCACCGTTGCCGCCGCATGGGGCAGGCCCGGCACCGCCATGATCCCGGTGGAGATCACCAGCGCCGGCGCCGCGTTCGCCAGCCGGGCGATGATGCCCGAGCGCACGACCTCCGGCCCCTGCAGGAACTGCACGCCCGCGATCAGCCGGTGAAGGATCTTCACTAGCGCCACCTTGACGACGAAGTTCACGAAGACCGCGGCCAGGACCAGCGCGCCCAGCCAGAAGACAGTCACGATCCATGGGTGACCGGCCGCGATTGCACGGATGCTCTCCATTCGACTCGTCTTTCCGTTCCTGCCTTTGGGGGAGGGGGGCGCAGCCGGGACCGAAGCGATCAGGCTGCCCGGTCGTCGGCGGAGATCGCCCGGCGCACCGTGTCGATATCTTCCTGCACCCGGAAGATCTGTGGGCCGGCCGGCCCGTTCACTGCTATCGCCACGGTTCCGTCCGGCCGCGCGTCGAGCTTGAGGATCGGGTGGGTTTCGAGGTCGAGGATCAGCGGCGTTCCGGTTCCGGCTCCTGTGAGCGTGATGGTCATACGAATCCTCTTGGTTGCGGCGGGCTGGTCATTCTGTCGCCGTTGCCCGGATGATGCAACCGCAGCAAAGCGGCTTTCGCGCCCCCGGCAGACCGGACAGGCGGTTCGCCCTGCCTGGCCTGCGATGTTCACCCGCCGGAAAGACGGGATAGTCCAGCCGCAATGAAAGCAGCGACAAGCGCGGTCACGAGGGCCGCGATTTCGCCATTCGTCACGTCACATCCTCCTTGCCCAAGCCCATGGCGAAGCAGGATGATTCGACAACCGGCCGGGACCCTCCCCCCGGTGGGGCGGGGCCCGGCCGCGTTCCTCCGGCACCCTCGGCCGCCGCATCCCGCACCCGTCATCGAGCAGAGATCGCATCGCGGGCAAGGCCGTGGGACGGCTGGCCCGAGCCACCGGGCAGGCCCGGATCATCGCCGCATGAAAAGGTCGGCCACATCGGAGCTGGCCCGGCTGGGGGAAAACCGAAGATCGAGATGCCGTGCGGCGACCAACCCGCGCCCCGGTAGTTTCGCAACCGAGAAGATCCGGGGCAAATGCAAGCGGTGAGCCAAGCCGCTGCTCGCGGTTCAGTGCAGGCACAGTAAGCTCGCCGGACGCACCGGCCGGCTCTCAAAGCTGTGGTTCACCCTGGCAGCAATCAGTATCTGGCGGGTGGACCCGGAGGCGCTCCCTCGCCTAGACTTCGGGAGTCCGCCAGCCAGGCAGATGACAGGCCAATAGTATCTTTTGGAGGAAACATGAAACTCGCATCCAGGAAAACGCTCGTGGGAGCCGCGCTAGCGGTCGGCATGATGGCGGCAGGGGCCGTGGCACAGGACATGCAGTTCTTCCGCATCGGCACCGGCGGCACCGCGGGCACCTACTACCCGATCGGCGGGCTGATCGCGAACGCGATCTCGAACCCGCCCGGCTCTCGCGCCTGCGAGGATGGCGGCTCCTGCGGCGTGCCGGGGCTGATCGCCACCGCCGTCGCCTCGAACGGCTCGGTCGGCAATGTCAACTCGATCAACGGCGGCACGCTGGAGGCGGGCTTCTCGCAATCGGACGTGGCCTATTGGGCGCAGACCGGCACCGGCCTCTGGGAAGGCCAGCCCGCGGTCGAGAAGCTGCGGCTGATCGCCAACCTCTACCCCGAAAGCATCCACCTGGTCGCGCGCGCCGATGCGGGCATTACCTCGGTCGCCGACCTGAAGGGCAAGAAGGTCTCGCTGGACGAACCCGGCTCGGGCACGCTGGTCGACGCCAAGATCATCCTCGAAGCCTTCGGCCTGTCCGAAGCAGACATCTCGCCCGAATATCTGAAGCCCGACCAGGCGGCCGACCGGATGCGGGACGGCGCAATGGACGCCTTCTTCTTCGTCGGCGGCTATCCGGCAGGGGCGATCGCCGAGCTTTCCAGCCAGCATGACGTGGTGCTGGTGCCGATCACCGGCCCCGAGGTGGACAAGCTGCGCGAGACCTACAGCTTCTTTGCCACCGATACCTTCCCCGCGGGCACCTACAAAGGCCAGGAGGCCGACGTGCCCACGATCTCGGTCGGCGCGCAGCTGGTAACCTCGGCGGACCTGCCGGAAGAACTGATCTACGGCATCACCGAAGCCCTGTTCAACGAGACCACGCAGAAGCTGTTCGGCGCGGGCCATGCCAAGGGCAAGTATATCACAGTGGACAATGCGGTCCAGGGCGCGGGCATCCCGTTCCATCCGGGCGCCGAGAAGTTCTACAAGGAAGCGGGCAAGCTGCAGTGATGCGACGGACCTGAGCAGAAACGGTGACGCGGGCCGGAGAAGGCCCGCGTCCTTTTGCAAAAGAAAAGACCGTCCCAAGGGGGAGTTTCATGAGTGAAGAGACCCGGCATCTGTCCGAGGCGGAACTGAGACGCCTGGAAGAGGAATACGATCCCGAAGCCCGTTTTCGCACGGTGCTGCGCCCCGTGGCGATCTTGGCCGGGGTCATCATGTTCCTGCTTTCGTGCTATCATTTCTACACTGCGGGCTACGGCATTCCGCGCGCGACCACGCATCGCGGGATGCATATGGGCGTGTCACTTTTCCTCATCTACCTCAGCTTCGCCGCCTTCAATACAACGCGCAACAAGACCACCGGCTTCGTGATCCTGGGACTACCGGTCGCCGACTGGGTCCTCGCCATCGCCGGAGCGGTAAGCTCCTTCTATGTGCCCTGGGTCTACGATCAGCTGCAGTTCCGCATCGGCAACCCCAACCAGCTTGACATCATCATGGGGACGATCCTGCTGGTGACGCTGCTTGAGGCCGTGCGCCGCTCGATGGGCTGGCCCCTGCCGGTGATCGCTCTGCTGTTCATCGGCTATGCCTATTTCGGCCAATCGATGCCGGGAATATTCGTCCATCCCGGAGCGGACTGGTCGGGGATCGTCAACCACCTCTACCTGTCGTCGCAAGGCATCTACGGCACCGCGCTTGGCGTGATCGCCACCTATGTGTTCCACTTCGTCCTGTTCGGGGTGATGGCACAACGGATCGGGCTGGGGCAGTTGTTCATCGACCTTGCCACCGCGCTGACCGGGCGGTTCTCGGGCGGGCCGGCAAAGGTTTCGGTCGTGTCCTCGGCGCTGCTCGGATCGATCTCCGGCTCGTCCATCGCCAATACGGTGACCACCGGCGCGCTGACCATCCCGGCGATGATCAAGATCGGCTTCAAGCGCCATTTCGCCGCCGCCGTCGAGGCCGCCTCCTCGACCGGCGGGCAGATCACGCCCCCGGTCATGGGCGCGGTGGCCTTCCTGATGGTGGAATATCTGGGCATGCCGTTGCGCACGATCCTGATCGCCGCCGTGGTGCCCGCCTTCATGCATTTCTTCGGCGTGCTGGTGCAGGTGCATCTGGAATCGAAGCGCCTCGGCATCCGCGGCCTGTCGAAGGAGGAACTGCCGAAGGCGATGAAGGTGCTGCGCGAGGGCTGGCTGGCCTGCCTGCCGCTGGTGCTGCTGGTCTGGATGCTGATGTCGGGCCGCACGCCCTTCCTGTCCGCCTTCTGGGCGATCTTCGCCTGCATCGTGGTCTATGCGATCCAGTCGGTCAGGGCGAAGGGCCTGGTCGAGGGTGCGAAGGACTGGGCCGCGGGCATCTACGATGGCTTCGTCTCGGGCGCCAAAAGCTCGCTTTCCGTCACCGCCGCCGCTGCGCTGGTGGGCGTGGTGATCGGCGTGGTGACGCTGACCGGCATCGGCTTCAAGATCGCCTTCATGGTGACCAGCGTGGCGCAAGGCTGGGCGGGCTCGGTCCACGGCTTCCTTGCCTTCCTGCCGTTCGAGCTGTTCAGCCTGGAGACGCTGGCGCTGTTGTTCACCCTGATGATGACGGCGGTGGTCTGCATCCTGATGGGCTGCGGCATCCCGACGACCGCGAACTACATCATCATGGTGGCGGTGGCCGCGCCGGTGCTGGGGCTGATGAACGTCGAGCCACTGGTCGCGCATTTCTTCGTCTTCTACTACGGGGTGCTGGCGGATGTGACGCCGCCGGTGGCGCTGGCGGCCTATGCGGCCTCGGGCATCGCCGGGGCGAATGCGTTCAACGCGGGCAACACCGCCTTCCGCCTGTCGATGGGCAAGGCGCTGGTGCCGTTCATGTTCGTGTTCTCACCCTCGCTCCTCTTGGTGACGGCCGACTTCTCGCTGGGCGCCTTCGTCCTGGCCTTCAGCGGCGCGGTGCTGGGGATCGTCTCGCTGTCGGCGGCGATCACCAACTGGCTGAGGGGGCCGCTGCTGCGGATCGAACGTGCGCTGCTGACATTGGCCGCGCTGCTGATGATCGCGCCCGAACTGATCTCGACCCTGATCGGCGTGGCCATCCTCGGCCTGATCACGCTTCGCCAGGTGCTGGCCGGGCGGGATGTTCCCGCAGCGCCGACTCTCTGAGCCTGCTTCGCTGGCTTGTGGGATATGTGGACCGCGGCCGTGGGCACAACGGAAACGGGCGGGCAAATGCCCGCCCGGCCGATGCCTGAAAGACCTTTCAGGCGCTCTTCCGTTTCTCCGCGATCAGGCCGGTGACAACGGCCCAGCAGGCACCGAGCAGCACAAGCGTGAAGGGCAGCCCGGTCGAGACCGCCATAGCCTGAAGGGCCGCAAGCCCGCCGCCCAGGAGCAGCGCAATGGCGACCAGCCCCTCGAAGGTGCACCAGAAGATGATCTACGGCACCGGCGCATGGATTTTGCCGCCGGCCGCAATCGAATCGATCACCAGCGGGCTTGATGCAGTGCGCCACCTGATCTCCTGACTAATTGTAATATAAGTCAACGATTTAACATGGAGAAGGTTGTCTTTCAGGCCCATCCCCTCCGCCACTTCTCCCTCCAAACGATACCGAGTTTC
>NZ_JAAKGP010000027.1 GCF_011043545.1 Rhodobacter sp. SGA-6-6
CTCTAAGGCGCCTCACTGCAATCCCGCAAACCCGGCGGGTTTCCCCGCCAGGCCCGAGGGGGAGACCCCGTTCTCTTCAGAACGGGATCTCGTCGTCGCGGTCGACCAGCTCGGGGTTTTCGTTCTCGGCCGACTTCGGGCGGCTCAGGAAGTCGACCTTCTCGGCGATGATCTCGCAGCCGTAGCGGTCGTTCCCCATGCTGTCGATCCACTTGGTGTAGTGGATGCGGCCGTGGACGAGGACCTTCATACCCTTTTCGCAATGCTCCGCGACCGTCTTGCCGAGACCGTTGAAGCAGGTGATGCGGTGCCATTCCGTGTCCATGACCCGGTAGCCGTTCTCGTCGCGCAGGACGCGACCTTCCGAGAGGCGGGGGCGGGAGGTGGCGAGGCTGAAGTTGGTGATCTTGGTGCCGCCCTGAGTGGTGCGGACTTCGGGGGTCTGACCGATGTTGCCGGCGAGGATGACGATGTTCTGCATGGTAAGCTCCTATGTGTCCTGTCTTCGGGACCGTCCCTTCGACAAGACCCGGAAAAAGCCCGTCGGGTGACGCGTGCACGGTGGACAGCATGGACACCGGAAACCCCCAGAGGACCGGGGTGGAGCGGGCAGCCCCAAAGGGGCAACACGGCCCGGACTGACGCGGGGTTGCGCGCGAGAGGCCGAACGGGATTAGGGGATTGTCAGTCGAAGGGATGGCCCGGGAGACAGAGATGCGCGGGGGGCCCATGCCAGAACCTGTCACCCGACCAATCGGGACAGCCTGCCCCCAGGCCAGCACCTCCCGGCGGCGAAACGACGATCACCAGCCTTTGCCACCCCTGCCCCAGCCTTCCGGGAGTTGCGGCGCCCTGCATCGACGGGCTATCGATACCGGGACATTCAGGACACGGACCGCATCAATGGCTGATTACGATCTCGAGGCACTGTCGCTCAGCGAGCTGAAGAAAATGCAGAAGGACGTCGCCAAGGCGATTGCCACATTCGAGGATCGGCAGAAGGCGGAAGCCCGCGCCAAGGTGGAAGCTCTCGCCCGGGATCTGGGTTACTCCCTGGCCGAACTCGTCGGCGCCGAGACGAAATCCTCTCTTGCACCTGTCGCGGCGAAATACCGACACCCTGAGAACCCGGCGCTCACCTGGTCCGGCCGGGGGCGGAAACCGCAGTGGTTCGTGGACGCGTTGGCTGCTGGGAAAACGGCGACCGATTTGGCTATCAACTGATCCAGCCCAAATGCGTTCGCCACTCGGTCGATACGCAACCAGCCGAGTACTGCGCGCGAGAAATGCCTTCGAATCAAGGCGTAAAGCCTGATCCATTCTCGCTAGGAATTCAGAACGCGTGTTCCGGTCGGTGATAGTCGTGCCTCGAACCCTGAAGCCCGGCCTTCGCGAGGCGATCTGAGTTCGAATTGACTGCCAGACCTCTCGGCAATCGTCGCGACAATTGCCAGCCCAAGACCGCTGCCCTCGCGATCGGACCGGGCGCGCTCGAACCGGTGCGTCAGGCGTGCGAGATCCTCGGCGGGCACGACCGGGCCGTCGTTGGCGACGATCAGCGTTCCGTCAGTTGCAAGCGAGACCTCCACAGGAGCTTCGGCTTGGCCATGGCGCAAGGCATTCTCGATCAGATTGCGCAAGACGATCGCGAAGGCGTCGGGGTCCAGATCCGACATGATAGCGCTGTCCGGAAGCGCGAGGTGGATGCGCCCGGGCTCGCCACCGCGCGCAAGGTCGTCGACGATCAGTCGGGCCACGGGGCGAAGATCGGCAGCGACGTCACGGCGAAGGCGACCACCTTCAGCGCGCGCCAGTTGCAACAGGCGTTCGGAGAGGCGGGTCAGGCGTTTCAGCGTGGCCTCGATTTCGGCCGCACGGGCCTTGGCGTCAGCGTCGCGCGTCTCTGTCTGCAGCCGTTGTGCCTGTGCGATGGCACCTGCCAGCGGGGTGCGGAGTTCATGCGCGGCGTTCGCTGCAAAGCTTCGCTCCGCCTCGAAGGCCGCCTCCAGCCGCCCCAGAAGTCCGTTCATCGTATCGGCGAGGGGCGCGATTTCGGTGGGCAGATCGGCGCTGGCGACGGGGCTCAGGTCGCGCGCGCCCCGCGCCGACAGGCGGTCGCGGAACTGGCGCAGGGGCGCAAGGCTGGCGCGGACGGTCAGCACGATGGCCAGAAGCGCCACGGGCAGCAAGATCAGAAGTGGCAGGCCAAGCCCCATCTGAATCTCGCGCGCGACGCTTGCGCGATGGTCCAGCGGCTCGGCCACAGTGATGCGGATCGTGCCCTGCACAGCCTCGTCGCTATAGAGCCGATGCGTTGCAGTCTGGTGGAACCCGATCCCTTCCCAGGCGGGGAACACGCCCGGGTCGGCGGCATGGGATTGCAGCAGGATGCGCCCCTGATCATCCCGCACGATGTAAGTGAAGAACTCGTCATGTTCGCGGATGGCGGCAAGACGCTGGCTGATCCCTGCTTCCTCGCGGTTCAGGATATCAACGACGGCGAGTGGCAGGATGCGCTGTGCGGTTTCCTGCAGGGCGGAATCGAACACCTCTTCGATCTCGCTCCGCGCGATCAGCGCCGTCACGCTGGCCGCGAGCACCCAAAGAACCGTCAGCGCCACGCCCAGCCAGAGCCCAAGGCGACCCTGAAGACTGCGCGGCGCCCTCATGCCCGGCCCAGACGGTAGCCGAGGCCGCGTTCCGTCTCGATCACCTCCGCCCCCAACTTCTTCCGCAGTCGGCTGACATGGACCTCGATCGTGTTGCTCTCGATCTCGGCCCCAAAGGCGTAAAGCTTGTCCTCAAGCTGCGCCTTGGACAGAAGCTGCCCAGGCCGGGACAGAAAGGCCTCGAACAGCGCCCATTCGCGTGCCGTCAGGGCGACTGGGCGGCCGTCGCGGTGGATGCTGCGCGCAGCAAGGTCGATCTCCAGCGGCCCGTGGGTGACAATTGGGTTGGGGTTCCCCGCATAGCGGCGCGCCACCGAGCCGATCCGGGCGGACAGTTCCGCCAGATCGAAGGGCTTGACCAGGTAGTCGTCGGCCCCTGCGTTCAACCCCTCGATCCGGTCGCTGATCTGGTCAAGCGCGGTCAGGATGATGACGGGCGTCACATCGCCCTTGGCCCGCAGACGGCGCAGAAACGGAATGCCCCGGCCATCGGGCAGCATCAGGTCAAGAAGCACAAGATCGAAGCTCGCCCCGGCCATCGCGTCCCCGGCCGCATCCAGCCGCTGGACCCAGTCGACCGAATGGCCATCGGCGGCTATCTGGTCCCGCACGGCAGCTCCCAGAACTGTATCATCCTCGATCAGCAAGATGCGCATGGTCTTCTGCCGTCCCTTTGGCCCCGGGTTGGTTTGCTTCTGACCCTCTCTCCTGACAGCAGGCTGAAGCCCTAGCTCAGCCGTCTTCAGGCTGCCGTCAGCTTCGGCGCGCATCACATCATCCAGACTGGCCGTAACCCGGAGTGTGGCCCATGCGAAAGACACTGACAATTCTTGCTTTTCTGGCGACCCTGCCTGCCGGTGCGGCCTTTGCTGACGATGACTGCTTCGTGCCGATGGCCGATTGGCAACCGCGCGAGGCGGTGGCCGAGTTCGCCAGCTCGCAAGGCTGGGAGGTCCGCCGCATAAAGATCGACGACGGCTGCTACGAGATCGACGGTCGCGACGCGCAAGGCCGCGCGATCGAGGTCAAGCTGCATCCCGGCACGCTCCAGATCATCGAATTCGAGTTCGAGGATGACGACGACGATCGCGAACGCGAAGGGCAGGAAAATGACTGACCATGTTTCCGTGCAGACCAAGGACGTCGCGACCCTGCGCGTCTGGGACCCTCTGGTCCGCGTGTTCCACTGGGGCCTCGTGGCAGCTTTCGCGACGGCCTGGCTGACAGCCGATGAGGTGCAGCCCGTCCATGAATTCGCGGGCTACACGGTCGCGGGCCTTGTGGCCTTCCGGCTGATCTGGGGCTTTGTCGGCAGCCGCTATGCACGCTTTGCGCCGTTCGTGAAAGGCCCGGGCGCGACGTTCGCCTATCTGGGATCCATGCTGCGCGGGGGCGAACGCCGCTACCTCGGCCACAACCCGGCGGGGGCGGCGATGATCGTGGCGCTCTTGCTGACGCTGTCGGGCACGGCCTTCACCGGCTGGCTGATGGCGCAACCCGACCGCGTGGCGATGCTGCCCGCCTTGCCGCAGATCGTGGCCCCGGCATGGGCGGACGATGATGGCGACGAGTATGGCGAGGGACGCGAGGTCGAAGGCGCGCTCGAGGAGGTGCACGAGACCCTGGCCAACCTGATGCTTCTCCTGGTCGCGGCGCATGTCGGGGGCGTTGTCCTCGCCTCGGTCCGCCACCGCGAGAACCTCGCCCGCGCCATGATCACCGGAGACAAGCGCGCCCCGGAACCCGGCGACATCGCCTGACGCTGTTCCCCAACCACGCCTGTCCCGCGTGGTCCGACTGGCCCTGCCCGTTCCCGGCGGGGCCTTTTTCTTCCTGACGCCAAGCTGAAGCAGAAAACGGGAGGGCGTCAGGAACCGCTCAGGTCCGGGGGACAGGTTGGCAGCATCAGATCCAAGGAGACAACGCCATGACATCCCGACTTTCCATACTTTTCGCGTCGACGGCGCTCGCAGTGGCACTCGGCCTGCCGGCCCATGCTGCGATGCAGGTCCAAGGCACCGCCCAAGGCGCGTGCAGCGGCGTTTGCGCCGCCGTGTTCAGTGCGGACGATCAGCCCGTGCCCCTCATCCGTGTGAGCGGAGACGATGACGACGATGACGACGGCGGATGGTTCCGTCGCGGGCACGACGATGACGACGAGGACTGCGACGACGACGATGATGATGATGATGATGATGATGACGGCTGCATCGGCGCCCTCGGCAACCCTGCTCCCGCAGGCACCGTCGCACCTCCGGCAAATGGACTTTTCGGCAACGGCGCGCCGCCCGTGGCTGTGACCAACTGATCGCGGCCATCGCGCCCCCTGCCCATGTGGGGCGCCAATCATCATCGAAAGGACATCCGATGAAATCCCTTCTCGCCACCCTCGCCCTGACCACCGCACTCACTCTGCCCGGACTGGCGATGGCCCGGCCCGTTACGCTGACCACCACGATGAACAGCTATGGCGGCGATGGCGCCTACCTGGCGCTCTACGTCACCGATGCCTCGGGCGCCTATGTCGGCAGCCTGTGGATGGCGGGCGGCAAGTCGAAATATTATGAGCACCTGAGCGACTGGTATGCCGCCACCGGGGGCGACCCTGCCCAGATCAACGGCATCACCGGGGCGAGCGTCGGCGCAGGCCGGACGCTGGAGATCACGCTGGATCTTGCCGATGCCCTGTTCGATGCGGGCTACACCCTGCACATCGACGCGGCGGTCGAGGATATGCGCGACAGCCCGAACGAGATCGCGGTGCAGCTCACCACCGATGGCGCGGGCACGCCCGTTCAGGGCCGCCGCTACATTTCCAGCTTCGTCTATCAGTAAGGGGACGGCCCGATGATCCGCGTGCTGCATCGCTGGCCGGGGCTTCTGGCCCTTGTCCTTGTGACCATCCTTGCGCTCAGCGGTGCGGCGCTGTCGGTCTTTCCCATGGCCGAGCGGCTGGTCGCGCCGCAGGCCGTGGCGGAGCAGAGCGTGGCCGATCTGGCCGCCCACGTGGCCGCCACCCATCCAGGGCTTGAGGAAATCCGTCGGTCCCCATCTGGCACCATCACCGCCTGGTGGTTCGACGGCGGCACGCCGGGGTCCGCAGTGATCGATCCGGCAACGGGCGCAGACGTCGGATCGGCCGATCCGAACGGAGTGGAACGCTGGCTTACCAACCTCCACCGGTCGCTGTTTCTGGACGATGCCGGGCGGCTGGTGATGGCGGCGGGCGCTGCCGCGATGCTAATGCTGACCCTGTCGGGGGCGGCGCTGGTGGCGCGGCGCACCGGAGGATGGCGGCGCTGGTTCGTGCGCTTGCGCGGGCCGTGGCCCGGGCGGCTGCATGTGGAGATTGCGCGCGTTGCGGTCCTGGGCCTTGCTCTGTCGGCTACGACTGCGCTGTGGATGACAGCCTCGACCTTTGACCTGCTGCCCGATGGCGCGGTGCGCCCTGCCGATCCTGCGGCGGTCAGCGGGCAGATGGCCTTCCCGCTGGGGCAGATGGCCGCGCTGCAAGATGTGCCCGTCGACGCCTTGCGCAAGCTGAGTTTTCCCTATGCGGGCGATGCGCAGGATGTCTTCACCCTCTCCACCGATGCGGGCACCGGCCTGATCGATCAGGGGACCGGCGCGCTTTTGTCCTGGGCAGACCTGACGCCGTGGCAACAGGTCTCGGAAACCATCTACATGCTGCACACCGGTCAGGGTGCTGCGGTGCTGGGGCTGATTCTCGGCCTGACCGCGCTGAGCGTCCCGGTGATGGGTGTGACCGGCGCGCTGATCTGGGTTGCAGGGCGGCGGGGTCGGCCCCGCCTGCGCGACAACGCCCGGGCGAGCCGGGCGCAGACGGTGATCCTTGTCGGCTCCGAAGGCGGCAGCACATGGGGTTTCGCCGCGACGCTGGCGCGGGCCCTGCGGGATGCGGGCCAAGCGGTGCATATCGCGCCTATGTCGGGTTTCGACCCAGCCCGTTATCCCAAGGCGGACTGCTTCCTGATCCTCGCCGCCACCTATGGCGAAGGCGACGCGCCCGCTTCGGCCCGCGGGTTCCTCGATCGGCTGGCGCGCCTGCCCAAGCCGCCCACAGCCCCGCTGGCCGTTCTGGGCTTTGGCGACCGCAGTTTCCCGGCCTTCTGCACCTATGCGGCAGAGGTGGGTGCCGCCGCCCGCGCCAAGGGATGGACAACAGTTTTGCCCATGGACACGGTGGACCGCCAATCGCCGCAGGATTTCGCCCGCTGGGGCCGGGCGCTGGGGCAGGCCATCGGGCTGACGCTCGACCTTGACCACCAGCCCGCCCGCCCCAAGGCGCAGGGCCTCTCCCTGATCTCGCGCCGCGACTATGGCGAGGCGGTGCAGGCCCCGACCGCGATCCTGCGCTTTGCCTTGCCAAAAGCGACCCTCTGGGCGCGGCTGACAGGCCAGGGTTTCGCACGGTTTCAGGCAGGCGACCTTCTGGGCATCTTGCCGGAAGGCTCCAGCGTCCCGCGCTTCTACTCGCTCGCATCGGGCAGCCGGGACGGGTTCGTCGAGATCGTGGTGAAGAAGCACCCGGGGGGCCTGTGTTCCAGCCAGTTGCTGATACTAGAACCGGGTGACACCGTGCAGGCCTTCCTTCGGCGCAATCCGGGCTTTCATGCCGGGCGGGGCCGGGCGCCCCTGATCCTGATCGGGGCGGGCACGGGGATCGGGCCGCTAGCCGGGATCATCCGCGCCAATACCCGCCACCGTCCGGTGCATCTCTTCTTTGGGATGCGCCACCCGGACAGCGACTTTCTGTATGGTGACGATCTGACCGCGTGGCAGGCCGAGGGGCGTCTGACGCAGCTCTCCACCGCCGTCTCGCGCGGGGCGCGACCGCATTATGTGCAGGACGCTTTGCGGGCCGAGGCTTCGCAAGTGGCAAACGCGATCTGCCAGGGGGCAAGGGTCATGGTCTGCGGCGGGCGTGACATGGCGCAGGGCGTGGGCCGCGCGCTGGAGGATATCCTGGCACCCATGGGCCTGACGCCCGCAATGCTCAAGGCCGGGGGGCGCTATGTCGAAGATGTCTACTGACCTGATCCGCCACGCCCTGAACGGCCCGACCATGGGTACCCGCTGGTCCGCGCTTTTCCATGCCGCGCCGGGGTTTGATCCCACGCCCGTGCAGGCCGCCCTCCAGACCGCAGTCGATGCAGTCGATTTGCAAATGTCGACGTGGAGACCCGACAGCGATCTGATGCGCCTGAACGCCGCGTCGGTGGGGGCATGGCAGGACATCCCCGCCGATCTGGCGCGCGTGCTGACCGTCGGGCTGGCAATCGGTCGTGCCTCGGGCGGGGCCTTCGACATCGGTCAGGGTGATGCGGTGCGCGCTTGGGGCTTCGGCCCCGCCACCGCCGATCCGCAGGCCATTCGCGATGCGATGCAGGCGCCACATCGGCCTGCCCATGAGGTGCTGGTTCTGGACGGCAACCGGGTGCGAAAGATTGCCCCGATCTCTCTGGACCTGAACGGCATCGCCAAAGGCTACGGGGTGGATCGTCTGGCCGAAGTCCTGTCAGCCTACGGCATCCGCGACGCCCTCGTCGGCATCGACGGAGAGATGCGCGCCATGGGCCTCCGCCCGGGCGGCAGCCCCTGGACCATTGCGGTTGAGGCCCCCGATCATCACCGCCGCGCGCCCCATTCCATCCTGACGCTTCAGGATTCTGCTGTCGCCACCTCGGGCGATTATCGACACTGGGTCACGGCGCAGGGGTGTGATCTGTCCCACACGATGGACCCTGCGCGCGGTGCGCCGCTTCTCGCGCCCCCTGCATCCGTCACCGTGATCGCCCCCACCTGCGCCGAGTCGGATGCCTGGGCGACGGCGCTGATGGTGAAGGGGGTCGAGGCAGGCGCAGACCTTGCACGAAAGGCAGGGCTCGACGCGCTGTTTCTCGCGCGCGATGATGCGGGTGGCGTACAAGGCATTGGCGTTGGCAAACTATTTTCGAGCAAGTCCGCGGCGACGGCCCCGGCCGTTGGAGATTGACCCTTGGATCACGCGCAGACAGATCGGCTCAAGACCCTGCTCCTCGCCATCGCCCTTGCAGGTCTGGTGACAGGGCTCGGGCTGCACTTCAGCGGGCGCACGGACCTTGCACAAACGGCGTGGTTTGCGGGGGTTGTCCCCGTGCTGGCGGCGCTTGTGGTCGAGATCATCCGCAGCCTTGCCCGCGGCGAGGTGGGGCTCGACATCGTGGCCGCCCTGTCCATGTCGGCGGCCCTGACCTTTGCCGAGACGCTGGCCGCTGCGGTCGTCGCCGTCATGTATTCGGGTGGCACCTTCCTCGAAAGCTTCGCCGAGGGCCGGGCACGGCGCGAAATGCGCGATCTGCTCTCCCGGGTGCCGCGTACCGCTACGCGCCACCGCAACGGTGGACTGGAGGAGGTGGCACTGGACGACATCGCGCCCGGCGACCGGCTGCTGATCCGGCAGGGCGATATCGTGCCGGTGGACGGGCGCATCGCATCCGCCGCGGCTTTCGTCGACACATCGGCGCTGACGGGCGAATCCTTGCCGGTGCGGCTCGACCGCGGGTCTGAGGCGATGAGCGGATCGACCAATGCGGGCGATGCCTTTGACATCGAGGCGACGCGCGAGGCAAAGGACAGCACCTATGCCGGGATCGTCCGGCTGGTCGAGGCGGCGCAGGCGTCGAAAGCACCCATGGCGCGGCTGGCAGATCGCTGGTCGCTGGGGTTTTTGGCCGTCACCGTCGCCATCGCCTTTGCCGCCTGGTGGTTCACGGGCGATCCGATCCGCGCGGTGGCGGTGCTGGTGGTGGCGACGCCTTGCCCGCTTATCCTCGCCGTGCCGGTGGCGCTGGTAGCGGGCCTGTCACGCGCGGCGCATTTCGGGGTGCTGGTGAAAGGTGCAAAGCCGCTGGAGGCGATGGCCCGCATCCGCACGCTGATCCTGGACAAAACCGGCACGCTGACCGACGGGCGCCCGCAGATCGTCAGTATCGACAGCCATGACGGGATGGGGGCTGACGACATCCTGCGCTATGCGGCGGCGCTGGATCAGGCATCAAAACACCCCGTCGCGCAGGCCATCGTGGCTGCAGCAAGGGACCGGGGGCTCACCCTACCCATCCCCGAAGATGTGGCTGAAATCCCGGGCGAAGGCGTCATCGGTTTCATCGACGGACGGCAAGTCATCGTCGGGGGCGATGGTTTCGTCGCGGGGCGCGTGGGCCGTTTGTCGGGTGATCACCCGGAACTGGCGGCAGGGTCGGTCATGGTGGCCGTGGCCGTCGAAGGCCGTTTGGCGGGGCATCTGGTCATGTCCGACCCCCTCCGCGAAGGGGCAGCCGAGATGCTTGCCAGCCTGCGGCGGCAAGGGGTTGCGCGCATCCTCTTGGCCACCGGAGACCGGGCCGAGGTTGCGGCGCGGGTGACGGAAGGGCTGGGGCTTGACGGTATCCGCGCGGGGCTGACGCCAGATGAAAAGGTGCTCTTGGTCCTGACCGAGCACAAGAACGGTCCGGTGATGATGGTGGGCGACGGCGTCAACGACGCGCCCGCACTGGCTGCCGCCGATGTGGGCGTCGCCATGGGCGCACGCGGGGCGGCGGCAAGTGCCGAGGCGGCCGATGTGGTCTTGCTGGTGGACCGGGTGGACCGCATCGCGCCGGGGATCGAGATCGCGCGCAGATCGCGCCGGATCGCGCTCGAAAGCGTGGTCGCAGGCATCGGCCTGTCGGTTCTGGGCATGATCGCTGCAGCCTTTGGCTACCTGACCCCCGTTCAGGGCGCGCTCTTGCAAGAGGCCATCGACGTCGCCGTCATCCTGAACGCGCTGCGCGCCCTGCGCATTTCTCCCGCGGGCCTTACAGCACCGCAAACCCGTATTGAAGGAGTTTCCTCATGAGCCGCCTTTCCCATTCCGAAATACATATGGTGCACCGCATCGGCTGGTTGCGCGCGGCGGTGCTCGGCGCGAATGACGGGATTGTCTCGACTGCCAGCCTCGTCGTGGGCGTCGCCGCAGCCGGCACAGGGCGGACGGAGGTACTGATCGCGGGCCTCGCCGGGCTGGTCGCTGGAGCCATGTCGATGGCGGCGGGCGAATACGTCTCGGTCAGTTCGCAGACCGATGCCGAGCAGGCCGATCTGGCGCGCGAGCGCAAGGAACTGGCTGAAACGCCTGATGCCGAACTCGAGGAACTGACCCGAATCTACGAGGCGCGCGGGCTGACCCGCGATTTGGCCGAACAGGTTGCCGTCCAGCTCACCGACCGCGATGCCCTTGGCAGCCACGCCCGCGATGAGCTGGGCATCTCCGAGACAGTGACCGCTCATCCGATCCAGGCGGCCCTCGTGTCAGCCATGACCTTTGCCGTGGGTGCCGTGGTCCCGCTTCTGGTGGCGATGCTTGCGCCACCTTCGCAGATCGTCGCGTTCGTAGCCATCGCGACACTCCTGTCGCTCGCGATGCTGGGCGGTCTTGGCGCGACCGCTGGCGGCGCCGGCATCCTGCGAGGCGCTGTCCGAGTGACGTTCTGGGGTGCCCTTGCCATGGCCGCGACCGCGCTGGTCGGATCGATCTTCGGGGTCACCGTCGGGTAAGAAAAACCGCCTGGAGTGATGACACTACAGGCAAAGGCAGCTCGCAGCGCTGCGTTCCTCGGATCGGCATCGCCGATCACACGGCCAAAGGTAGGCCCGGAGGCGCACACGCGCCGTGCCCGAGCCCTTGAAAAGTGAGGCCGAAGCCTCACCCGAAGGGATCGTATT
>NZ_JAAKGP010000028.1 GCF_011043545.1 Rhodobacter sp. SGA-6-6
GGTCGGCGGGACGGGCTTATCCCGGCCATGATCCCGTTGATCAGGCTGGCGACGCTTTGATGCATCTCCATCTCTGCCGCATCACCCGCTGCATTCTCATGTGCTGCCGCTGCATCGCGGAGCACGCCTGCGATCTCGCGTTCGGGCAGAAGTTTGTGGTCATTGATGGCGAGCAGGAGAGCCTCGCAGATGGAAAGTGCCGCCATTCCTGCATGATCTGTCTGGCCGGGCATCGCGAGGCGTCCTTTTGGTATAGAGAGGATCAGGACCGGGGCAGAATCCTGATGAGCTGCATCACCCTGACAGGAAGTTCTGTCGGCCGGACTGATCCAGAGCAGCCTGCCCGACTGCCTGTCGTGAATTCCTCACCAACCGGGAGAAGCTGTTGAACCCTATTGAGAGCAGTCCGCTGACCCGGAAACTGTCGACCTTCGTGGCCCTGTCGGATGTGGATCTGGAGACACTTGCGCGCTTTCATCGGCGGCGCAGAACCTTCCTCGCCGGGCATGAGATGATGCACGAGGGCCAGTCGAATGCTTCGGCCTACATTCTGGCCGAAGGCTGGGCCTGCTCCTACAAGATGCTGCCCGATGGCGGACGGCAGGTCATCAACTTCCAGATTCCCGGCGATTTTCTGGGTTTGCGCAGCATCCTGTTCCGAACGTCAGACCTCAGCCTCGAGGCGCTGACGGATATCGAAGCCTCCGAGGTCTTTGCCCCGGATATCCTCGGCGCATTTGCCGAGGCGCCCCGGCTTGCCACCGCCGTCCTCTGGGCCTCATCCCGCGACGAGGCGATGATGGTCGAGCATCTGGTCAATCTCGGGCGGCGCTCAGCGGTGGAGCGGATGGCGCATCTGCTCCTGGAACTCGGGGCACGCCTGAACCATGTGGGGATCGGCGACAGGATGGGATTCTCCTGTCCCCTGACACAGTATCATCTGGCCGATGCCCTTGGTCTGAGCGCCATTCACGTCAACCGGGTGCTGCGGCAGTTGCGGGAGGACGGGCTGGTCACGTTCCGGCAAGGCAAGGTGACCTTCAACAATTTCGAGGGCCTTCAGGCACTGGCGGGTTTCGACACCGGCTATATGGATCATGCAGGGCCGTTGCTGCGTTGACCCGCCTGCAACGGCCATTGAGGAGGCAGGCCTCGCCGCGCCCCTGTCTCCCTGACAAGCGAGGCTGCACAATCCGCACGCCGGATATCGTCGGTTGCGGGCTCCGCAGCCTCGCTGGAACTTGTTACGACCTGCTGACTGGCTCCCCGTCAGCGCCTTTCGGTATAACGGTGTCTTGGAACGACTGACTGATCCAGGTTTGCATGGGCCGATATTCAGCATGCCATCGCGTTCCGGGGAGCCGGAAGTGCGACGGTCGCATCCATTTTTGATTCAGGCATAATTCAGAGAGGACGCTAACACCGATCAGCCCCGGCGGCGGACGATGATCGTATGGTCAGAACGCTGCCGTGTCGCCTCGCCGAAGCGAAGGCGTCACACGCGGGCAAGTTTTTCAGACCTGATCGGAGGCTACAGATGAACATCCGCTCATCCAGGAAGCAGGTGACTTTTGCGCATCCTTTCACCTTGTCAGGTTACGCCGATCTGCTGCCTGCCGGAAATTATGATGTCCTCGTCGAGGAAGAGCTTCTGGAGGGGTTGAGCTTTGAGGCCTACCGCAGGACCTCGACCCATATGATTGTCACAGGACAGGCTGGTCGGGCGGAGATGCGACCGATCACTGAGAAAGACCTTGAGGCCGCGATCGGGCGAGATCAGGCCGCACCTCAGCCCGGGGCGCAGAATGAGTGATGATCCGGTGAGCCTTGATGCCCGGCGCAGCACCGAAGGACAAATGGCGACGGATTTTCGCCGTCATGCCCTCAGGGAGTTCGAAGCCGATCAGGAGGCCCTGCGCAAACGCCAGGAGGAGCTTGAAGCGCAACTTCTCGCCGAGCCATCGGTGACATGGATCGAGGCAGCAGTGAAGGCCCAATACCTGATCCGTCGCTACGCAGAGACTGCGGAAGCAGGGGACGCCCGTAAGCAGAAGCTGATCCAGCGCGCCCTCGGAGATCTGGCGCGACTGATCGAGAGCGAACCGAAAAAACCGTGAAAGATTCCTCGCCTGACGACAACGATCTGCAACGCGCCCTTGCGGATGCACCAAGGGAACGATCCTGCCTGCGATGCCAGACGATGTTCTGGAGCGAGGGGTTCGGCGAGCGCATATGCAAACGCTGCAAAGGGTCTCATTCGTGGAAGAATGCCGTCCCCGTTTCCCCGGGCTCTTCGCGAAGGTCCTGAAAAGCATTATCTGCGGGCATAGCGGCGGTCGAAAGCAGGATACACGTGGTCTTTCTCGAAACGGTTCATACGACCACCTACCGATATCGAAGCGAGGTCTCCCTCGGACCGCACCGCATGATGCTTCGGCCACGCGAGTCCCGGGACCTGCACCTCCTGTCCCATGACGTTTCCCTGTCTCCGGCTGCGGAACTGTCCTGGGCGAATGACGTCTCGGGAAACGTGATCACCACAGCCACGTTTTTGCAGCCGACCGCCTGCTTGCGGATCGAGAGCTGCGCGAGGATCGAATTGACGGCTTCGCCCTCGCCAGGATTCGCCATTGCGCCCTCCGCGATGCGCTGGCCGTTCCTCTACTCCGGTGACGACTGGACCGACCTCGGTGCTCTCGCCATGCCTCAATATCCCGATCCCGATGGCCATTTCTCTCGCTGGGTCGAGGGATTTGTGTATGGCTGGCGCACCGACACGCTGTCCCTGCTGATGGATATCAGCGACGGGATATCCGACCGCATTTCCTATCAGAGCCGGGAGACCGAAGGCACGCAATCGCCGCTTGAAACCCTGCATCGTGGCTGGGGGTCGTGCAGGGATTTCGCGGTCATGCTGGCGGAAGCGGCAAGGATACTCAAGTTCGGCGCACGTATCGTGTCCGGATATCTGTTCGATCCCCGTGAAAGCCTTGTCGGATCCACGGGGCCGGGTTCGACCCATGCCTGGACCGAGATCTATGTGCCCGGCGCGGGCTGGATCACTTTCGATCCGACCAACCGGAGTGTTGGTGCAAGGAATCTGATCCCGGTGGCCGTGGCCCGCGATGTGCGCCAGATCGTCCCGGTTTCGGGCAGCTTCATCGGCAACAGTGATGCACTTATCGAAATGGCGGTCAGTGTCACTGTAACCGCAGAGAACCTCGACCAGGCCCCATCGTAACGTGGCGCTGGTCGGCGGCCCGAACCCAGTTGTGGACGGTCACAAGGACTGAAGCGGGATATGCAACCGAACCAGGTGCTGCGCTCCGTCCAACAGCACGCGTGTGTCGTTGTCCTTCGAATGGATGAAACCTTCGGGAGCAATGTCGCCCTGCGTAACCCGGATATCGATGGCGGTGCCGGCCACCCGCACTGTTGCGGAGAACCCAGGCCAATGCGCAGGCAGGCACGGTACGATCCGCACATGGTCGCCCTCGCGCCGGATGCCGAGAATGCCCTCGACCGCAGCGCGATACATCCATGCCGCAGACCCGGTGTACCATGTCCAGCCGCCCCGTCCTTCATGCGGGCCGACTGAATAGACATCCGCCGCCACGACATAGGGTTCGACCTTGTATCGTCCGGCGTCTTCCGCGGTCAGCGCATGGTTGATCGGATTCAGCATCGCGAACAGGCGCACCGCGCCGTCACCGTCGCCAAGCTTCGCCCTTGCCAGTACCGCCCACATCGCGGCATGGCTGTATTGACCGCCATTTTCACGCAGACCGGGGGGATAGCCCGCGATATATCCGGGATCGGGGCCGAAGCCGACGGCTGCATTGTCAAAGGGCGGGGTGAACAGCAGCGCAATACCCGGATCGGGGCGGATCAGATGCCGTTCGACCGAGGCCATGGCCGTGGCAGCGCGGGCCGGATCGGCCTGACCTGACAAGACCGCCCAGCTTTGCGCGATCGAGTCGATCCGGCACGCGGTTCCCGCGGCCGAGCCAAGCCAGGTCCCGTCATCGAAGGTGGCGCGGCGATACCACTCCCCGTCCCACGCTTCCCGCTCCAGTGCCGCGCGGAGGTCGGTAGCATGTGCCTGCCAGCGCACGGCGCGCACCGGATCACGGACCTCGGCCAGGGGAATGAAGCGGCTAAGCGTATCGAGCAGCAACCAGCCGAGCCAGACGCTCTCGCCGCGCCCCGCCTCACCAACCCGGTTCATGCCGTCATTCCAGTCGCCGGTGCCGATCAGCGGCAGGCCGAGCGCGCCTGTCAGCGCGATGGTGCGGTCGAGGCCAAGCGCGCAATGCTGCCAGAGTGTTGCATCGGTTCCCGATGGCTCGGGCTGGAAGAAGGCGTCATGCTGGTCCGATGCCAGTAAAGCTCCGTCAATGAAGGGAACCCGCTCGTCAAGCACCAGGCTGTCGCCTGTCACCGCAACATATTCCGCGGCGGCGTAGGCCAGCCATACGCAATCATCCGATATTCGCGTGCGCACGCCCTGGCCCGAATGCGGCAACCACCAGTGCTGCACATCGCCCTCGGGGAATTGCCGCCCGGCGGCGCGCAACAAATGGCTGCGGACTCGGTCGGGCTGCGACAGGGTCAGCGCCATGCCATCCTGCAACTGGTCACGGAACCCATAGGCCCCACTGGCTTGATAGAAGCCGGCGCGCGCCTGAACGCGGCAGGCCAGAGTCTGGTACTGCAGCCAGCCATTGACCATGACATCCATCGCACGGTCCGGCGTTTCGATCTGCACGGTTCCGAGCACTGCCTCCCAATGCGCTTCGACCTCGGCCAGCGCGGCATCAAGATCAGTCCTGCGCAGGCGGCAGATCAGGGTTCGTGCGTCTTCGACAGAGACCGTCTGGCCGAGGAAGTGGTCAATGACGATCTGAGCACCCGGCGCCAGCTCCATCTTGCGTTCCAGCGCCATGCAGGGATCGAGGCCTGATCCGGCACGGCCCGCCAGTGGTTGTCCTTGGCTGACCGCCAGTGGCATGGTGCGTGCGCCGCCCCGGCCCAGAAACCCGGTGCGGTCGGAGGTGAAGCCGCTTTGCAAGCCCGCCAGATCGGCGAACATCACACGGTCAGGGAAGGCCGTGTTCCACGGATTACGGGCAAAGAGCGCGCCGGTCTCACCGTCGCGTTCGGTGGTCAGGAACGGCGCCGACCCCGCGCGTGACGGGCCCATCACCGGCTCGGCATAGCTGATCACGGTCAGCCGCCGGGGCTGGGCGGACAGGTTGCGCAGGGTCAGGCGCGAAATTTTTACTGGATCCGCGAGCGGCACGAATTGCAGCAGGTCAAGGCAGATCCCCCCCGCCTGATGCTGAAACCGGCTGTAGCCAAAGCCATGACGCGCGATGTGACGCCCCGCCTGGCGCAAAGGAGCAAAGGTGGGCGAGAATACCTCGCCCGTGGCATCGTCGCGGATGTAGAACGCCTCTCCCGTCGGATCGGCCACTGCATCGTTCGACCAAGGTGTCAGGCGGTTCTCTCGGCTGTTCCCGGCCCAGGTGCTGGTGCTGCCTGTGGCCGAGACGTGAAAGCCAAGGCTGTCATTGGCGATGACATTGATCCAGGGCGCCGGTGTCGGGATGCTGCCGTCGAGGATCGTAACATATTCCCGGCCCTGCCGCGCAAAGCCGCCGATGCCGTTGAAGAACTCCAGTTCTTCGACCGCTGGTGGGCTGGCCGTGGCAGGGAGTTGCCGCGCCCGTGTCGCCGGGGGCGCCTCTTCGCCAATATCATCTGCCAGGATTGCAGCGATCTGTTCGGCCAGGGTGCCGCGCCGCGCCACCAGATGCACCCGCGCCACCGAGATCAGCAGCGCCCGCGCCTCGGGCGAGATCAGATCGGCGCGCAGGGCATGTGTTTGCCCACCTCCACCGCCATCCGGCGCCCGGGAGCCCCTCAGCGCCGCCTCGATCCCCGTTTGCAGGCCCTGAACATAGGAGGCGGGATGCTCGTTGAGGATTACCAGATCCACCGCCAAGCCTTTGCCACGCCAATATTCCTGCGCCAGCAGCATCTCATGCACCCGCGCGATGTCGGCGGCATCGTCGATGCGCAGCAGCACGATGGGCAGATCGCCCGAGACGCCCATCGGCCAAAGTGCAGATTGCTTGCCTGCGCCCGTGGCAACAAGATCGGCACGCGCCCGGAAACGCATGTCCGAACAGAGGATCGGCGCGGTGAGGCGCTGGAAGCCGGCTGCCTGCACCGGTGTGATCGCGAGATGGCGCAGTTGAACCTGTGCCTGGGTCCAGGCGAGTGTTCTTGCCCTATCAAAGGCATTGCGGTCATGGTGTCGGTCGATCAGGTCGGTGAGCGCATCGCGGGTCGGCGCGACCACTGTCCAGAACGCGAGTTTCACGGTGCCGCCTGCCGGGATCCTGACCCGCTGACGCAGCGCAAAGACCGGGTCCAGCACAGTGCCGATCCCTCCCTCCAACCGGCTCCCCGGGATCAGAGCCTGCGCCGAGGACAGGTCATTGTCGCGCCCGACAAAAGCAGCGCGGTCGGTCTCGAATTCCATCGCCGCGGAAAGCTCACCCTCCACCACCAGAAAATGGGCCGCCCAGACCGGGGTTTCATCAGGGGAACGCGGCCTGCGGGTCGCGATGACCGCGCCGAATTCCGGCAGGTATTCGGTCTGCACGAACATCCGGGTAAAGGCGGGATGCGCTGCATCCGCAGCCTGTGTGGTCAGGGCCAGCTCGGCATAGGATGTCAGTTCTACCTCACGCGGACGGCGGGACGTGGAAGTGATTGCAACCCGGCGCACTTCGGCATCATCCTCGCCCGAAACGAGCACATCCATCGCTGTGGATAGAGTGCCCTGCCTGCGTGAGAAGCCGACGCGATCCTCAAAGAACTGCACCTCGCGCTGGTCGTCGTCTGCCGCGCCCTCGACGGAATGCAGCTGGCCGCCCTGTAGATCGCGTAGCCAGATCCGCGTGCCGCCGGTGTCACGCGTGGCATCCGCCTGCCATCGCGTCAGGGCGATGTCGCCCCAACGGCTATAGCCGCCGCCGGTTGTGGTCAGCATCACCGAATAACTGCCGTTCGACAGGATATGGCTGACCGGCGGCCCCTGTGGGGTGCCTTCGATCAGCGCCATCCGCTGCATGTCCAGCGCGCTCGGGCTGTCGGGCACCGCCACGGCTTCAAGGCGCGGCGTCACGGCGGGGATGTCGCGCGGGATGCGTTCCTGCAAGACAAGCTCGGTCGCGCGTATCATCGGCTCGGCATGGAAATGCGACCGGATGCGGCCAGACTGCAGGACATTTGCGATGGCGACGATGGTCATGCCCTGATGATGCGCCATATAGCTGCGAACCACGGCAACGGTTTCGCCGTCAAGCAGCCGCGAGGGCGTGAAATCCAGCGCCTCATAAAACCCGTAGCGACCACGGCCCCCGACCGCCTCCAGCGCAACGTAGTTGCGGTGGGCCTCGGCCGGGGCGAACATCGCCGCAAGCCCGGTGGCATAGGGCGCCACCACCAGATCGGTGGCAAGGCCGCGCTTCAGCCCCATTCCCTGGATGCCGAAGGTGGAATACTGGTAATTCATATCCAGATCGCGGGCGTTGAAGCCGGATTCAGATATGCCCCAGGGAACCCCGTGCCGACGGCCATAGGCGCGCTGCCCGGCCACAACCTGCCGGTTGGTCTGATCGAGCAAGCTGCCCGATGGCTCCTCCATCACCAATGCCGGCATCAGATATTCGAACATCGAGCCGGACCAGGATACCAGCACCGACCCGCCGCGCGCGGGCGTGGCGGATCGGCCCAGCCGGAACCAGTGGCGCACCGGCACATCGCCCTTTGCGATGGCGAACAGGCTGGCCAGCCGCGCCTCGGAGGCCAGAAGGTCATAGCAGCTCTCGTCGAGGGCATTGTCGTTGCGGGACCAGCCGATCGACAGAAGCTTGCGGTCTGGATCGAAGAGAAAGGCGAAATCCATCGCCAGAGCCATGGCCCGCGCCTGCGCCGCCAATGCGTGCAGACGCGGCGGCAGCGCGGCGGGATCATAGGGATGCGCATTGCGTGCGCATTGATCGCACAGGGCCTGCAACCATTCGCGAAGATCATCGGCAAATGGTTCGTTCGCCAATGCCCCCTTGGCCTTTACGGCCAGACGAAGGATGGCGGGCCAGGCGACGCTTTCGCCGGGCATGAGTATTGCAGCCTCCAACCCGTCCAGGAGGCCGCTGATGGGCACTCCGCTGCCATTTTGTGACTGCCGGGCAAGTTGGAGTGTATCGACAAGGCCCGCGCGTTGGGTGTTGCTGTCCGGCCAGCCTTCATCGCTTGCCCAGCTTTCGCAAGCGTTTGCCAGAGCGATCAGATGCCCCGCCAGATTTCCGCTGTCGACCGATGAGACATAGGCCGGGTTGAGCACCTGCCCATCTGCCGTCCCATACCAGTTGTAGAAATGCCCTTTATGCTTCGGCAGTTTTTGCATCGTGGCAAGGGTCGCCTCCAACCTTTCTGTCGCCTCGACGGTTCCGATCCAGCCGAAATCGCGGGCGGCCACGCAGGACAGCAGATAGAGGCCCATATTCGTGGGCGAGGTGCGGGCCGCAGTCAGCGGCACGGGAACTTCCTGATGGTTGTCGGGTGGCAGATGGCTGTGATCCGCGGTCACGAAGGTCTCGAAATAGCGCCAGGTCGTACGGGCGATCACGCGCAGGTCACGCGCGGCATCGGGGGACAGGGTATTCTGTTGCGGGCCGGCAGATGGACGGCTGATCCGGAATGCGATTAGCGGCGCACAAAGCCACAACGCCGCAAACGGCAGCGCCAGCTGGGCCGCAGCAGGCGCCAGTGTCACGACGCCGGTCACCAGAAATACACCCAACCCCATCCCGCCGGCCATGAAGAGTGACAGGCCCCAAAGCCCGGGCCGCGCCCGGCCAGATGCCTGGGCTGCAGTTGTCCACTCCAGAAGATGGCGGCGAGAGACACCGGTCCGCCACAGACTGCGCAGAATGGCATCCATCATGCGCCATGCGGAATCGGCGAGGAAAGTCGCAGCCAGCCCGACCCGCAAGCCAGCCATACCCAGATCGCCCGCCGACTGGCGCAGATGGCTGGAGGGGTCCAATCCCGCCCGGCGCGGGATCACCCCAAGGATCGTTGGCCAGACCACAGGCAACGCCAGCGCGGCCAACAGCAGCAGCGTGGCGCTCAGCGCAGCCTCCTCTGGCAACAGCCACCCGAGTGTCAGCGCCGCGAGCATGGACGGTGCGATCAGCGAGCGGCGCAGCGTATCGGCCATCTTGACCCGTCCCAGAGCCGGCACCCCGGGCGCGAAGAGCCAGCGCAAAAGCTGCCAGTCGCCACGCGTCCAGCGGTGTTGGCGGCGCGCGGCAACGTCAACACGGCCGGGAAAGGCCTCGATCAGTTCGACATCCGAGGCCAGGCCCGCGCGGGAGAAAATGCCCTCCAGCAGATCATGGCTCAGCAGGGTGTTGTCGGGCACTCGCCCCCGCATCGCCGCCTCGAAGGCGTCGACGTCATAGATACCCTTGCCGGTAAAAGACCCCTCGCCGAACAAATCCTGCCACAGGTCCGAGGCCGCCGAGGCATAGGGATCCATCCCGCCCGGCCCTGCGGTCGCCCTTTGATAGAGCGTGGCGGGCATGCCTGGCTCCAGCGATGGGGTGACACGAGGTTGCAGGATACCGTAGCCGCTGGTCACCCGGCCCAATGCGGAATCAAAGATCGGACGGTTCAGCGGATGGGCGATCTTGCCGATCAGACGCGCCGCCGTGTCGCGCGGCATCCGCGTGTCGGCATCCAGGGTGATGACGTAGCGCACATCGGCAGGAACGACGGGCACACGCCCATCGGCTTCTCGGAACCCCGTATCCGTTGCCCCCCGTAACAAGAGGTTCAATTCGTGCAGCTTGCCGCGCTTGCGCTCCCACCCCATCCAGACGCCCTCGGACGCATTGAACTGCCTGGGGCGGTGCAGGTGCAGGAACCGCGGGCCCGCCGGACCAGGTGGATGGCGGCGGTTCAGAGCCGCGACGCCCTCTGTCGCCTGTTCCAGCAGCGCCGCATCGCCCGGCATGACCTCATGCGGGGCGTCGACGTTGTCCGTCAGCAGGACGAAGGTCAGATCACCGCCCGCCCCGGAGAGGTGATGGACCTCTAACGCCTCTATTTGTGCGCGCAGATCATCATCGCCAGACACCAATACCGGGACCGCGACAACCGTACGAAACTCGGACGGCACGCCTGCCCTCAGATCGAGGCCCGGCAATAAGGTTGCACCGATACCGCCGCCCAAGATGCGGTCCACCAGCATCACCGCAACGCCGCTGGCCGGCAGCACCATGGCCAGAAGCCAGAGAGCCCCGACAACTCCACCCGTGATCCACATGACGCACAGCGATAGCAAGACCAGCGTCAGAACCGCGATAGCGCCGAGATAGCCACGCAGGCCCGCTGCGATCCCCCATCTGCGAAACCTCAGATGGATAGGGGGGCGAAAGCCGATCTCCTGTTCAAAGGCCGGTCTTCCTGCCGCGATCAACGACCAACCAGGATCCGCCCGCATGGTCCCTGCGGGCGCTGCCGATGCCCGTCGGCATGCCAAAGCGACGACTTCTCCCTCGCTCAGTGCAACACCGCGCGCAAGATCCTCGACCCCACTGCGGTAAAGATTGCGACTGGGAAAATCCATTGCCGCATAGCCGGGATAGTCGCGCAAATCAGCCTCGACCAAGCTGACGCTTTCAAAGAGATCAGACCAGTCGGTCGCGGAAATTCTGCGCATCGCGGTGATGACATTGCGCAGAGTGACGTTCGAGGCGCCCTGTCGTTCCTGTGCGTGGCGGACGACAGTGTCGATATTCGTTCCCTGCGTCGCCAGAGTCTCCTCAAGCCAGCCGAGCGCGGGATTGGTGCGCGGATCGCGGTCGCGCATGCGTTTGGC
>NZ_JAAKGP010000029.1 GCF_011043545.1 Rhodobacter sp. SGA-6-6
GGTGTTTGATCCCATGGTTTGATGGTGCGATCCTTTCTTTGGAATGGAAGGACGCCCGATGGAAAAAGTTCGTCCGGAACCGTTCACCACGACAGCTGTTCTTGCCGACGGCGGCATTTATGACAATCTCGGCCTTGAACGCGTCTGGAAGCGGTGCCGGACCATCCTCGTCAGCAATGCTGGCCGCACGATCCCGGAAGTCGGCCGCCCCACCGGGCGTTGGATCGGCCAGATGTTCCGTACCCTCAGTCTGATTCAGCAGCAGGCCGAGCACTCCCGGCGGCGAATCCTGTTCGGCATGGCCAACGGGGGGCAACGCCAGGTGGCGTACTGGAGTATCGATGCGGCATCAGCCCACTATGCAGTGCCGGACGCTCTGCCGCTCACCACTGAGGAGGCTATGGCTGCCGCTTCCCTGCGGACCCGCCTGAACCCGTTCTCCCCTGACGAACAGCGCCTGCTTCTCAGGGCCGGCTACTCCGGCGCCGACGCTTCTTTGCGCGCCCGTGGCCTCGCGCAGAACCATCCGGCAGCCAGTTTCGACTTCCTATCGTGAGATATCCGATCGCGTCCTCCGGTTCTGATGCTACGTCACCGCAGGGTGACTTCGAGGAGCTTTCGGATCGAGGAAAAGGTAGCGCCAACTTCTTGAGCATCGGCAGGAAAGCAGTATGTCCGAACAGCCCCATACAACCACGCCATTGAACCTCTCGGCATCAGCCAGAAATTACGCCCGAGAAGAGGACGCTCGTGTGATCGGTTCGAATGTCTTGGGTCTTATCCAGATCTTCGGTCAACACATGGATCTCGAAACGCTGGACGGCGTGACTTTGGCCTACGACTACGCCCAAGCCCTAGAAGAGCTGGACCGGGGTGTGGAAACCAACTCTGTCCTGACGGCCAGCAAAGACTGGGGTGTCGGTGTCGCCATGACGCCAGCGGTCCTGCGAGAGGGTGTTCTGAAATCGCATATCCTGTTCAATGCGGCGTTCTTGGAAGGACTTCTCGACGAACCCCAGAGCAAAGCGTGCCAGGAGGCCGTTCACATCATTGCGCATGAGTGTGCGCATGTCGAAATCAATGCCGTCAACCCGAACCTTATCGACCTCGACCAGCCCTATGCGAAAGAGTTCGAGGGCATGACGAAGGCGCATGTCAATCTCGACGACCTTCTCGAAACCCGAGAGCGGCTGGTCGCGGACATCCGGTCTCGTCTCGACGAAAAGGCCAGGACGTTTCTCCTGAGCCTGCATGACGGTACGCCTGACTTCGACGCTATCGAGCGGCCGCGGGCGGCTGACCTTCGTGCGGTTCGTTGGAAGCTGATCAATCTGGAGAAGCTGAAGAGGGATAACCTGATCTAGGCAAGCAGATCGGATCGGACGGCGCGACCTGGCTGGACCGGCGATTGGTCCATGGCGAAACGGCCGACCTTGCCGCGACCGGCTTCATGTCGCTGTTCGACGAATACCAGTCAGCCGCGGTTAACAGGTCCAGAGAATATCGGCTTCGAGAGAACGCTTCCGGGTCTTCTGTGACGAGTGGCGGTTAACAGCTCCACCCGCATAACCCTCGAAAACAACGGAAAAATCCGGCAACAGCCGGATCGGGAGAACGCTTTCGCGAGGGCAAGTGGCGGAGAGGGTGGGATTCGAACCCACGGTGGGCGCAAACCCACAACGGTTTTCGAGACCGCCCCGATCGACCACTCCGGCACCTCTCCGCGCTTTGGGGGTCGTCTATGGCGGTGCATCTAGCCGGGCCCGCGGCGAAGCGCAACCCCCATGGCCCCGGCGGCGTCGGCATTTTTTGACGCCGGGCTGACGCGGCCGTGAAGGGCCGTGCCTTGGCAAGCCGCCCGCAAGGGCATAGCCTTGGCGCATCCGTTCCGGTGAAGGTGTCCGATGGCCCGTTCCGCCCTGCTTGCCGCCGCCCTGTCCGCGCTGCTGGCCCTGACCCCGCAGGCGCCGGTCCGGGCCGAGACCGCGGTTCCCGAGGAGGTGGCGCCGGACCGGCTGGCGGCGCTGTCGGAGACCCTGCTGATGCGCGAGGTCTTCGCCGTCATGGCCGAGGAGGGCAAGGCCTACGGCGCCTCGATCGAGGAGCAGATGTTCCCCGGCCGCGGCGGCGCGGCCTGGGCGGCGCGGGTGCAGCTGCTCTACGATCCCGCCGTGCTGATGCCGGTCTTCACCGAGGCCTTCGACGCCGCGCTGGCGGAGGACCCGGAGACGGTAGCGGCAGCCGAGGCCTTCTTCGGCACCCCGCGCGGGCAGGAGATCCTGAAGCTGGAGGTCGAGGCGCGCCGCGCCATCCTCGACATCGCGGTGGAGGAGGCGGCGCAGGTCGAGGCCGAGCGGATGAAGGTCGAGCGCGACCCCAAGCTGCGGCTGGTGCGCGAGCTGATCGAGGCGGGCGACCTGATCGAGATGAACGTGGCCGGGGCGATGTCGGCCAACCTCGCCTTCTTCGAGGGCATGGCGGCGACCGGCGTGCCCGGGATGCCCGCCGACCGCGAGTCGATGATGGCCGAGGTCTGGGGACAGGAGGAGAGCATCCGGTCCGAGACGGCGAACTGGCTGGTGCCCTTCCTGGCGCTGGCCTACCAGCCGCTGCCGGAGGGCGACCTGAAGGATTACGTCGCCTTCTCCGCCTCGCCCGAGGGCAAGCGGCTTAACGCGGCGCTCTTCGCCGGCTTCGACGCGGTGTCGCGCAGGGTCTCGTTCGAACTGGGACGGGCGGCGGCGCAGGCGATGACCGGCAACGACATCTGACGGCCCCGGCGTCAGGAATGCGCGGCTTTGCCGCAAGCCTTCGTCTCGCCTCTGCGCCTTTCAGGCGCAACCGGCTCGGTAGTGCCTCCGGCGGGGATATTTGGGGGCAGGTGAAAGGGAAGAAGCGCTCTTCTTCAAATTCACCTGCCTCAAATATCCTCGGGGGGTCCGGGGGGCGAAGCGCCCCCGGTCCGACGGTTGCCGCGGGGCAGGGCGCTTGACATCCCCGGCGGGGCGGACCATAAGCCCGCATCCGGCCCGGGGTGCGAATCCCGGGCAGGTTTCGTTTTGACAGCGCAGTCCGAAGGCGGGGCATGATGCCCCGAGAACACCGGAAACGGGGCCGCAGGACGCGGGAATAAGGGAAGGAAAGACCCATGTTTGCGGTCCTCAAGACCGGCGGCAAGCAATACAAGGTGCAGGCGGGCGACGTTCTGCGCGTGGAAAAGCTTGATGCCGCCGCTGGCGACAAGATCCAGTTCAACGACATCCTGGTGCTGGGCACCACCGTCGGCGCGCCGCTCGTGGCCGGTGCCGCGGTGCAGGCCGAGGTCATCGACCAGATCAAGGGCGAGAAGACCATCTCCTACCACAAGCGCCGCCGGAAGCATTCCAGCCAGCGCACCCGCGGCCACCGCCAGCAGCTGACGCTGGTGCGGATCACCGAGGTCCTGGAGAAGGGCGCCGACAAGTCGGGCGTCAAGGCCGCGACCGGCACCGCCGCCGCCCGCCTCGCCGCGCATGAAGCCCCCGGCGCCGCCAAGGCGAAGCCGGCCAAGGCCGCCAAGGCCGAGGCTGCCGCCCCCGCCGAGGAAGCCGCCGAGAAACCGAAGCGCGCCCGCAAGGCCGCGGAAGCGAAGGAGTAACACCCCATGGCACACAAGAAGGCAGGCGGTTCGTCCCGCAACGGCCGCGACTCGGCCGGTCGGCGCCTGGGCGTCAAGCTCTACGGCGGCCAGGCCGCCATCCCGGGCAACATCATCGTGCGCCAGCGCGGCACCACCTTCTTCCCCGGTCTGGGCGTGGGCATGGGCACCGACCATACCATCTTCGCCACCGCCGAGGGCAAGGTGACCTTCAAGAAGGGCCTCAAGGGCCGCACCTTCATTTCGGTGCTCCCGACCGCGGAGGCCGCCGAGTAAGCCGGAAAACCGTTACAGTTCCAATGTATCGGGGGGATCGGCTGGAAAAGCCGGTCCCCTTCCTCATTTCCGCCGCGATTTCGCCGGGCGGGGATGACAACCCGGGGGTCCGCCCCCACATGAGCTTCGAGGGAGGAAGGAAGCCATGGTCCTGGACATGATCCCGGCTGCCGAAGGCCAGATCGCCGCCGGCCGTTTCGTCCTGCGCCCGGTGCGGGCCTCGGACGCCGGGCTGATCGCCCACCACGCCGGCGACCGCCGGGTGGCGGAGGCGACGCAGAACATTCCCCATCCGTTCCCGCCCGGCGCGGCCGAGGCCTATGTCGCCCGCGCGATGAAGCACGAACGCCCCGGCTCGGTCTGGGTGCTGGACGGGGCTTTGACCGGGCTGTCGGAGTTGCTGGGGGTGATCTCGCTGAAGCCGATGGAGGTGAAGGCGGGGCAGGGCGGCCAGTCCGAGGTGGCCTATTGGGTCGCCCCCGCCTTCTGGAACACCGGCATCGCGTCCGAGGCGGTGCGGGCGCTGATCGCCGCCAACCCCCTGGGCGACCGCACCTATTTCGCCGAGGTGTTCCAGGACAACCCCGGCTCCGCCCGGGTGCTGGTCAACAACGGCTTCCAGTATCTCGGCGATGCCGAGGCTTTCTCGGTGGCCCGCAATGCCGTGGTGCCGACCTGGACCTATATCCGGAAGCTCGGCTGATGCGCGACCTGCCGATCCGCACCGGGCGGCTGGTGCTGCGGCCGATGACGGCGGCCGACGTGCCGCGCTTCCACGGGCTGGTGACGCGGCCCGAAGTGGCGCGGATGCTCTACATGTTCCACGCCGCCTGGCCGCTGACCGAGGCCGGGCCCTTCCTCGACGACTGGGCCTGGCGCGGCGCGCTGAAGTTCCGGCTGGCGGTGGAGGAGAACGGGCTCTGGCGCGGCTGGATCGGCGTCGACGATGCCGGGGAGCCGGAAATCTTCTACGCGCTGGAGCCCGACGCCGCCGGCCGCGGCCTGGCGCGCGAGGCGGTGGCGGCCTTCGCCGGGTTCCTGTTCGACCGTTTCGACATGCCGGCGCTGACGGCCGGGGTGTTCCACGACAACCCGGCCTCGATGAAGGTGCTGCGGGCCTGCGGGTTCCATGAGACCGGCGTGGCGCCGCATGTCTCGCGCGGCCGGCCGGGGCCGGCGCCCTGCCACATGTTCCGGCTGCCGCGACCAGCGGGCTGACGGGGGCGACGCCCCCGCGCCCTGCGTCCCAAGCCCTCGCTTGAGCCTGCGGCCCCGATCCTGTATCGCCGCTTCATCCCTCGTGAAAGCCGAACACCCATGAAATTCCTCGACCTTGCCAAAGTCTATATCCGCTCCGGCGGCGGCGGGGCGGGCTGCGTCTCGTTCCGGCGCGAGAAGTTCATCGAGTTCGGCGGCCCGGACGGCGGCGACGGCGGCCATGGCGGATCGGTCTGGGCCGAGGCGGTGGAGGGGCTGAACACCCTGATCGACTACCGCTACCAGCAGCATTTCTTTGCCAAATCCGGTCAGCCCGGCATGGGCAGCCAGAAGACCGGCCGCTCGGGCGAGGACATCGTGCTGAAGGTGCCCTTGGGGACCGAAATCCTGGACGAGGACGAGGTGACGGTGCTGGCCGACCTGACCGAGCCGGGGCAAAGGGTCTGCCTGGCCGAGGGCGGCAACGGCGGCTGGGGCAACCTGCGCTTCAAGTCCTCGACCAACCGCGCGCCCGCCCGCGCCAACCCGGGCCAGCCGGGGGTGGAGCGGACGATCTGGCTGCGGCTGAAGCTGATCGCCGACGCCGGGCTGGTCGGCCTGCCGAATGCCGGGAAATCGACCTTCCTCGCCGCGGTGTCGAACGCGCGGCCGAAGATCGCCGACTATCCCTTCACCACGCTGATCCCCAACCTCGGCGTGGTCGGCATCGACGGGCACGAATTCGTCATGGCCGACATCCCCGGCCTGATCGAGGGTGCCTCGGAAGGCCGCGGCCTCGGCACCCAGTTCCTCGCCCATGTCGAGCGCTGCAAGGTGCTCTTGCATCTGGTGGACGGCACCTCCTCGACCGTGACCAAGGACTACAAGACCATCGTCACCGAACTTGAGGCCTATTCCGATGTCCTCGGCGACAAGCCCCGCATCGTCGCCCTGAACAAGGTGGATGCGATGGACGCGAAGCAGGTCTCCGACCGCCGCCGGGCGCTGGAGAAAGCCAGCGGCGGGCCGGTGCATGTGATCTCGGGCGTGGCGGGCAAGGGCATCCCCGAGGTGCTGCGGGCGCTCTACGCCACCATCCGCGGCGAGGACCCCGAGGAGGAGCGCGGCGCATGGCAGCCCTAGACCGGAGCGAAACCCTGCTCGCCCCCGATGTGCGGGCGGCAAAGCGGCTGGTGATCAAGATCGGCTCGGCGCTGCTGGTGGACCGCAAGGCCGGGCTGAAGCAGGGCTGGCTCTCTGCGCTGGCGCTGGACGTGGCCGAGGCCAAGCTGCGCGGGGCGGATGTGGTGCTGGTCTCTTCCGGCTCCATCGCGCTCGGTCGCAAGGTGCTGGACCTGCCCGCCGGCGTGCTGACGCTGGAACAGTCGCAGGCCGCCGCCGCGGTGGGGCAGATCCGCCTCGCGCGCGCCTATGAGGAGGTGCTGGCCCCCCATGGCATCACCACCGCGCAGGTGCTGGTGACGCTGGAGGATACCGAGGACCGCCGCCGCTACCTGAACTCGCGCGCCACGATGGAGACGCTTCTCGGCCTGGGCGTGGTGCCGATCGTCAACGAGAACGACACCGTGGCGACCGACGAGATCCGCTTCGGCGACAACGACCGGCTGGCGGCGCAGATCGCGGTGACGGTGGGGGCGGACCAGCTGATCCTCCTGTCCGACGTGGACGGGTTCTACACCGCCAACCCGAAGGAGGACCCTTCGGCCACCCGCTTCGACGTGGTGGAGGCGATCACCCCGCGGATCGAGGCGATGGCGGGCGATGCCATCTCCGGCCTGTCGAAGGGCGGCATGAAGACCAAGCTGCTGGCGGCGAAGACCGCGGTGGCGGGCGGCTGTGCCATGGCGATCATGGAAGGATCGACCCTGCGCCCGCTGAAGGCGCTGGCCGAGGGCGCGGCGCGGACCTGGTTCGTGCCGGCGGCCGACCCGCAGCTGGCGCGCAAGCGCTGGATCAACGCGATGAAGCCGAGGGGCGAACTGGTGCTGGACGCCGGCGCGGTGAATGCTTTGCGGGCGGGGAAAAGCCTGCTGCCGGCGGGGGTGACCCGGGTCGCCGGGACCTTCGGCCGCGGCGAGCCGGTGGCGATCCTGTCGCCCGAAGGCGAGGTGCTGGGCAAGGGGCTTTGCCGCTATACCTCGGCCGAGGCGAAGAAGATCGCCGGGCACCGCTCCGGCGAGATCGAGGCGATCCTCGGCTATCAGGGCCGGGCGGCGCTGGTGCATCGGGACGACATGGTGGTTTGATCGGGCGCAAAAATCTTGGAAGATTTTTGCAAGTTTCTTCCAAGAAACTTGCCGTGGCCGGAAAGGAAGAGCGAATGGACGGACAATTCACCGACCTGATGGCGGAGATCGGCGGCAAGGCCCGGGCCGCGGCGGCGGAACTGGCCTGCGCGGGGTCCGAACGCAAGGCGGCGGCACTGGTCTCGGCGGCAGAGGCGATCTGGCGGCGGCGGCAGGAGATTCTCGACGCCAATGTGCTGGACCTTGCCGCGGGCGAGGAGAAGGGGCTGACCCCGGCGATGCTGGACCGGCTGCGGCTGGACGAGCACCGGCTGCGCGGCATCGTCGACAGCTTGCGCATGGTGGCCGAGGCGCGCGATCCGGTGGGCCGGGTGCTGGCGGAATGGGACCGGCCGAACGGCCTCCACATCCAGCGGGTCGCCACCCCCATCGGCGTGATCGGGGTGATCTACGAAAGCCGCCCCAACGTCACCGCCGATGCCGGCGCGCTGGCGCTGAAATCCGGCAATGCGGTGATCCTGCGCGGCGGGTCGGAGAGCTTCGAGAGTTCCGAGGCGATCCATGCCTGCATGGTCGAGGGGCTGGTCTCGGCCGGCCTGCCCGAGGCGGCGATCCAGCTGGTCCCCACCCGCGACCGCGGCATGGTGACGGCGATGCTGCAGGCGGTGGACTACATCGACGTGATCGTGCCCCGGGGCGGCAAGGGCCTGGTCGGGCTGGTGCAGAAGGAGGCACGGGTGCCGGTCTTCGCCCATCTCGAAGGCATCTGCCATGTCTATGCCGACCGCGACGCCGATCTGGACAAGGCCCGCGCAGTGGTGCTGAACGCCAAGACCCGGCGCACCGGCATCTGCGGCGC
This sequence comes from Rhodobacter sp. SGA-6-6, assembly GCF_011043545.1. Taxonomy (GTDB): domain Bacteria; phylum Pseudomonadota; class Alphaproteobacteria; order Rhodobacterales; family Rhodobacteraceae; genus Pseudogemmobacter. The sequence continues at coordinate 8,237 of NZ_JAAKGP010000029.1, forward strand.
GGCGGAATGCCTGCTGATCGACTGGCAGTTCTACACCAAGCACGGGCCGGTGCTGGTGGAGGACCTGCTGAAGGCCGGAGTCGAGGTGCGGACCGAAGGCGAACTCCTGAAAGTCCCCGGCACGGTCCGGGCGGCGCCCGACGATTTCGGGCGCGAGTTCCTGGACAGCATCATCGCGGCGAAGCTGGTGGACGGGGTGGACGAGGCCATCGCCCATATCCGGGCTTACGGCAGCCAGCACACCGAGGCGATCCTGACCGAGAACGACGCCACCGCGGAACGGTTCTTCACCCGGCTCGATTCGGCGATCCTGATGCGCAACGCCTCCACACAGTTCGCCGATGGCGGCGAGTTCGGCATGGGGGCGGAGATCGGCATCGCCACCGGCAAGCTGCACGCCCGCGGCCCGGTCGGGGCCGAGCAACTGTGCAGCTTCAAGTATCTGGTGACGGGGGACGGCACGGTCCGCAGCTGAGGATCGGTCCGCAAGGGCGCGATT
>NZ_JAAKGP010000003.1 GCF_011043545.1 Rhodobacter sp. SGA-6-6
AAGCCCCTCGTCGTCACATGCCAAGCCCTGACCATAGACCAAGCGGCGCAACCTCGCCTCAACCCGCGCCATCCCGTCCGGCAGCGTCGGGGCATCGCCCTGGACGACCTCCGCCGCCCGGCGCTGGATGCCGGAGCGATCATCCCCGGGCATTGGAGGTCTCTTCTCTGACCCGGTAAATTCCGCTCCGAAGGCCGGACGTGAACATGCCATCCGGGGTGTTCCAAACGAGCAAGACCGTAGGCGTCCCATCGCGGCGCACATGCGGTCGAACCTCGACTAGCCGGGCCAGACGCCGCCCGATCATCATCTCGGTCCCGATAGCGGGCGGGGCGTCGAGATCGACCGCCGGGCGCTGGCGCTTTTTCGGCTTACCCTGCCGAGCCAGATGGATTTCCCGGACGCGCCGGAAATGATCCGCGAGGATTGCGTCGATGACCTCGGGCGCGATGCCGCGATCCAGAAAAGCATCGCCGAGAATTGCGACATGATCCCGCCAGAATTCCGCGCGCTCCTCCCGCGTCTGCATCGACTCCATCCACTCGGCGACCATCGCGTGATCCAGATCGGGAGCGCAGGAGGGGAGCGGGATGACAGCCGCCGGGACCGCCCGGGGCGGACCCGGCTTTCGGTTCATCCGTCTGGTTCGGAGGACACGAAGCTCAGCCGACACGATCTGCCTCCCACTGCCTTGGCAAATCGTTCTGGCAAATGGCCCCCACCCCTATAGGGTGGGGGGCCGTCATTTGCCGATTTGCCGGGCGGCAAACGGATTGGCAAATTACGGGCAAACAGCGTGATTTGCCGTGATTTGCCGATTTGCCGAGGTGGCAAATGACGGGGAGGCAAATTTGCAGCGTAATTTGCCGGATCATTTGCCGCCTCCATCCGCTTCTGCGACCTTCGGGACCGTGAACCACCCGGAGGTCGCCTCGGTCAGATTTCCGTCGAGGACGAGGCGCTTCAACAGCGCTCGCGCGTTCTCGCGTCCGGGCTTCGTGGCCGGGTCGGATTTCGTCAGTCCCGCGTCGCTGAACACATACGCTGCATCGCTGGCATTGAACCGACGATCCGGGAAGGCATCGGTCAGCAGGCGCAAGGCCGCCTCGGCGCGGCCATGCGCCGCCTGCGTCTTCACGGTGTTCAGGTCGAGGGCACCCCTGCTTGGTCCCCACGCTTCAATCACCTCATCCTTCTGCGGCGGCTGAGCTTGGACGACAACGGCGGATGTTACCTCGTCACCATCTTCGTCTCGCCCCAGCACAACCCGCTCGATTCCGAACCACAGAGATGCCGCTGTTGTGTCGTCCCGCTGCTTGCCCATCTTCATGCACGTCAACCCTTTGCCGTCATCGGGCTGAAAGATCGAAATTGCGGTGTCCACATCGCCGAGCAGGGACGAGTGTCCGCGCATCCCCCGGCTGGCGTCCTTGCCCGAGTGGTGAATTACCATGACGTGTGCGCCGATGGCGCGTTGAAGCTTGCGACAGGCCGCCGCGAAGGCGGCCATGTCGCTGCCGCTGTTCTCGTCTCGACCCGGGCCGAGGCTCTTGTTCAGTGTGTCCACGACGATAAGGCTCGGCGGGCGATCCATGATCTCGCCGACCATCGCAATCACCGCTTCCACCTCGTCCTCGTCGCAAAGGCTAACCGCGAGCGGAAGGACCTGCATCCCCGCCTGCATGGCGCGGTTCACCAAATCGGGATGGACCGCGCGGGCGGCGTGGACCCGGGCCGCGAAACCATCGTCGCCCTCGGCGGCGATATACAGGGCCGGACCGGCCTCCTTGGCGAGCCGGTGGCCGAACCAGCGATCAGCCCCGGCGGAAAGGTGCAAGGCCAGATCGAGCGCGAGGAAGGATTTACCGACATTCGGGGGTCCATAGATGACGGAAACCGCGCGTCGGTCGAGGACGCCCTTGACCAGATAGCGCCCCTTCAACACAAGCGGCAGCGCCGAGATGGGGCGCGCCGCGCCGAGGTAGCGCGCCAGCCGATCTTCGGCCCGTCGCGAGAGGCTGTCAGCGGGTTGCATGTCTTTAGATGCAGCCCTCATTCCGCACCTCCCGCCAGCACAGGGCCGCTTCCAGTCGCCGGGGGGTGACCCCCGGCGGCATCGCTCATCACGCTATTTTCGGGGTGGCGCGCGCGCATTTCGGCAAGCCGAGCCTTGCCCTCCGCCCGGCGGGCACCTTCGGCGGCAACCAGATGCAAAGGCTGGGGCACGAAGCTGTCATGGGCCGCGCCCTCGTGCCGGAGCGTGACCATCATGTCGCCCGGCAGGCCGTGCTGCGACAGCAGGACGTGCGCGCCATCGACCAGCGGATGCTCGGTCGCCTCGACCAGCAAGCGCCCGTCCTCTGTGAGCGCATCCCAGCGGAGGCGCAGGCCCGCCCTCTCCGACCTCTGGGAAAGGGTCGGCCACGGAACCCGCCGGGCGACAATGCGAACGACAGCCCCGCCGGTATCGGGCGGGGCGTGGATGTTGGTCTCCATGATCAGGCCGCCGCCCCGGCCTTCTCGGCCTCCCATTTTTCGATGTCGGTTAGCCGCCAGCGGACGCAGCCGGGCGAGAGGCGCACGGGGTGCGGGAAGCTCGGATCGACCTTGAGCCAGCGCCAGACAGTCGGGCGCGACACGTCATAACGCGATGCAATTTGCTTATCCGTGAGGAACATTGTCACCTTCCGTTCTAAGTGGAAGGCCCTATTATTGACCCGTCTAAATTGAGGTAAAGGGGGGCAATCGCCGGAAGACCCTTCACCTCCCTGAAATACATGCCTGTCAAGGGGAAATATTTGCATTGGCGAAAGAAATACCGGGGCAAAGTTGGGATTTAATCCCAATTCACCCACGCATTACTTTGGGATTATTTCCCAATCCGTTCCCATTTCATCTCGAAACATTAGCCTGCGGGAATTGGACGACCACGCCCGCATCGCGCCCGGCGAGATAGTCCGACCACGCTTGCATCATCGCACGGCGGCGCTCGATCATATCCGTTCGGCGATACGCACGCTCGACCGCGCTCCCGACTGTATGGGCAAGCGCGATCTCGGCCATGTCGCGGTCATAGCCGCGCTCGGCGGCCCAATCGCGGAATGACGACCGCAGGCCATGGGGCACGGCGGCCTTGCCGCTGCGGGGGTCGCGCCAGCCCGCCTTCGCCGGGTCATGCCCGGCCAAGGCGGCGGCCTTCTCGGCGCGCTCCTGCATATCGCGCATGACCTTGCTGATGGTCATGTCGCTCATCTGCTTGCCCGTGATGGAAGGGAACACCAGCGGCTGGTCCTTCATCTTCGGCACGGCCTTGAGCAGCGCCACAGCCGCCGGAGATAGCGGGACGCGGTGTTCGCGGTCCATCTTCATCCTACTCGCGGGGATCACCCACATCGCGGCGTCTAGGTCGATCTCGTCCCATGTCGCGCCCCGGACCTCGCCCGACCGGCTGGCGCACAAAGCTGCGAATCGCAGCGCCTGCGCACCCATGTCCTCCCGCTTCAACACCTCGGCCCACCAGCGAGGCACGTCCGACACAGCCAGCGCCGGGAAGTTGCCGGTTTTGCCCTTCTCCACCTGCGCGGGGGCGGGGAGCAGTTCCTTCAAGTTGCCGCCCCATCTGGCCGGATTATCGCCGCTCCGGTGCCCCTTGACTGTGGCCCACGAGAGGATGCCTTCTAGATAGCCGCGAAGCTTTTGGCCGGTGTCCGGCTTCTCCGACCAGACCTCTTGCAGGGCGCGCACGATGTCCTGAACCGTGATCGACTGGACCGTCAGCTTGCCAAGCTCGGGCAGCGCATACCGCGTGATCGTGGACTTAATCGCTTTCTGGCTTTTCTCGGGCCGGTCGCTCATCTTCGCGGCCAGCCATTTGTCCATCGCATCCGCGAACAGCAAGTTCCGGGCCGATGCCGCCGCCAAAGCGGCGCGCACGGCCTTCTTCTCCTCTATCGGATCAATCCCGGCAGCGACCTTGCGCTTCGCCTCTCTGGCCTTCTCCCGCGCCTCTGCAAGCCCGACCTCGGGGAATGCACCTAGCCCGATGACCCTGCGTCGGTCGCCAATCACGGTTCGCAGAACCCACGACTTCGTTCCGGCGGCGGTGATCTGTAGCCGCAGTCCGGCCACGCCTCCGACATCTATCCAGTGATGACGGTCCGTTCCGCCCGGATGTGTTGCCCGCTTGATGTCCAGCGGTCCCAATTCTTTCGCCCGTCTCGGCATCTCGATCTCCAGCGCTATGGGAAGCATGTTGGATGCGGAATCGAAACCGCCCCCGATAATCCGCTATCCTCTCTGCTATCCATAAACCTTGCTACAAAACGATATTTTGCGCAACAGCGTTTGACGAGAAATCGGAGCTAAGTCACGGGAATGATTGCAGGTATTTGACTGGATGAAACAGAACGGAACACGCAAAAACAGGCTCTTGGCCCCCGCTACCCGCTCCAGAATTCCCGATAGGATGACGGCGAAGCGACGGCCCCGTTGCGGGACGGTTTCTCTGCCCCCAAAACCCGGTCCCCCAACCCGTCGCAATTCCCTCACGCCAGCTTCACCCGGCTGTTGCACGGCCCGGGTAGACGGCGGGGCGAATTGTCCCGAGGTGCCACATGAAGACCCGACTGCTGTCCGCCGCATCCCTGCTTGCCCTGATCACCAGCCCGACCCTTGCCGAGAGCTTCAACCGCATCGCCTCCTTCCCGGTGGTCGCCAACATGGCCGAGGGCGAGGACAAGGCCCGCACCTCCTCGGCCGAGATCATCTCGGTCTCGGAGGACGGCAATACGCTGATCTACACCGACAGCCCGCTGGGCGGCGTCGGGCTGATCGACATCACCGATGCGGCGGCCCCGAAGGCGCTGGGCAACATAGACCTGAAGGGCGAGCCGACCACCGCCCATATCATCGCGGGCAAGGCCTTCGTCGGGGTCAACACCTCCGAAAGCCGCGCCAATCCGTCCGGCCGCCTCGCGGTGATCGACCTCGCCTCGGCGACGGAAGTGGAGTCCTGCGATCTGGGCGGCCAGCCGGATTCGGTGGCGGTGGCGCCCGACGGCAGCTTCCTTGCCGTGGCGGTCGAGAACGAGCGCGACGAGGAGGCCGGCGACGGCGGCCTGCCGCAGATGCCGGCCGGCTATGTCGTCAAGCTGCCGCTGGACGAGGGCAATCTCGATTGCGCCGGGTTGCAGAAGATCGACCTGACCGGGCTGGCCGCGGTCGGGGCCGAGGATCCCGAGCCGGAGTTCGTCGATGTCAACGCGGCGGGCGAGATCGTCGTCACGCTGCAGGAGAACAACCACATCGTGGTGATCGGCGCCGACGGCGCGGTCGCCGCGCATTTCCCGGCCGGCGCGGTGGTGCTGGAGGGCGTCGACACCCGCACCGACGGCAGGCTGGACTTCACCGCCGCCACCGACCCGATCCCGCGGGAGCCGGATGCGGTGAAATGGCTGGATGCCGATCATTTCGCCACCGCGAACGAGGGCGACTGGAAGGGCGGCTCGCGCGGCTTCACCATCTGGAACAAGGACGGCACCGTGGTCTTCGAGTCCGGCGCCGCGCTGGAACATGCCATCGCCGAGATCGGCCACTATCCCGAGAAGCGCTCGAAAGCCAAGGGGATCGAGCCGGAAGGGATGGAATTCGCCCGTTTCGGCGAGGTGCCGTATCTCTTCATCCTGTCCGAGCGCGGCTCGGTCGTCGCGGCCTATGATGTGACCGACCTGACCGCGCCGAAGCTGGTGCAGCTGCTGCCCTCGGGCATCTCGCCGGAGGGTGCGGTGGCGATCCCGGCGCGCAACCTGTTGGTGACGGCGAACGAGGCCGACCTGGGCGAAGACGGCGCCGCCCGGGCGCATGTGATGATCTACCAACTGTCGGATGCGGCTCCGGCCTATCCGATGCTGACCTCGGCCGGCACCGAGGACCTGATCGGCTGGGGCGCGCTCGGGGCGCTGGCTTCGGTCGAAGGAGTGGAGGGCCGGCTGTTCGCGGCCTCGGACAGCGTCTATGGCGCGATGCCCTCGATCTACGAGATCGACATCACGCAGACCCCGGCGCGGATCGTGGCGCAGACCGTGGTCACGCGCGGCGGCGAACCGGCGCAGAAGCTGGACATCGAGGGGCTGACCTCGGATGGCGAGGGCGGCTTCTGGCTGGCCAACGAGGGCGACGCGGCGAAGCTGGTGCCGCACGCGATCCTGCATGTGGATGCGAAGGGCGAGATCAAGAAGGAAATCTCGCTGCCGATCGACCTGCTGGCGCAGCAGACCCGCTTCGGCGCCGAGGGGATCGCCAGGGTGGGCGATAGGCTCTGGGTCGCCATGCAGCGCGAGTGGGGCGACGATCCGAAGGGGCAGGTGAAGCTGCTCTCCTACGATCTGGAGTCCGAAGAATGGGGAGCGGTGGCCTGGCCGCTGGAGCCGAAGGGCGAGGGCTGGATCGGCCTGTCGGAACTGGCGGTGAAGGGCGACCACCTCTACGTTGTCGAACGCGACAACCTGATCGGCGATGCTGCCGTGGTGAAGAAGGTGTTCCGGGTGAAGCTGGAGGACCTGACGCCGGCGAAGCTGGGCGAGACCCTGCCGGTGGTGGCGAAGGAAGAGGTGCTGGACCTGATCCCGGCGCTGAAGTCGCTGACCAACGGCTATGTCGTCGACAAGGTCGAGGGGCTGGCCTTCGACCATGAGGGCAATGCCTGGATCGTCACCGACAACGACGGCACCGACGACAGCTCGGGCGAGACGTTGTTCTGGAACGCCGGGCAGCTCTGAACGACCTGTCGGAAGACGACGGGCCGCCTTGGAGCGGCCCGTCCGGCTTTGGCGGTCAGCCCGACAGGGCGCGGCAGCACCAGTCCCAGGCTGCCTCGGCCGCCTTGCCGGGCGCGGAGCGCTTGCGGACCAGGTAGAAGTCGGGGCCGGCCGCCAGGGTTTCCGCCGCCACCTGCACCAGCCGGCCGGCGGCGAGGTCGGCGGCCACGAAGGCGCGGCAGGCCAGCGCCACCCCCTGGCCGGCCAGCGCCGCCTCCAGCGCCAGCGCGGTCTGGTTGAACACCGCGCCGGGCAGTTTTTCTGCTGTCCGCAGGAAGGCCGGCCAATGGCCGTGTGCATCGTGCAAGAGCGGCATCCGGCGCAGGGCCTGCGGCTCCAGCGGCAGCTTCATCTCCCCGACCAGATGCGGGCTGGCGACGGCGATCAGCTCATGCCGGAACAGCAGCCGCGCTTCCAGCCCCGGGGCGAAGGGCGGGCGGGTCTGGCGGACGGCGATGTCCACCCGGTCGCGGTCGAAGTCCGACAGCGCCTCGGTCGCCAGCGTGCGCAGCTCCACCCCCGGCAGGGCGGCATGGAACTCGGCCAGCCGCGGGATCAGCAGCCGCGTCGCCACCGTGGGCGTGGTGCTGATCGTCACCGTCCCGGGCCGGGCCAGCAAGCGGGCGGTGGCCTCGTCCAGCGTGTCGAAGGCGCGGCTGGCCTCGGCCAGATAGGCCGCGCCCTGCGGCGTCAGCGCCAGCCCGCGCGGCAGGCGGCGGAACAGGGCCAGCCCCAGCCGATCCTCCAGCCCGCGGACCTGCTGGGCGACGGCGCCCTGCGTCACCCCCAGCTCCTCGGCCGCGGCGCGGAAGCTGAGGCGGCGGCCGGCGGTCTCGAAGGCGCGCAGCGCGTTCAGCGGCGGGAGGTGGCGGCGGGATCGGGTCATGTCAAGACTGCAGGTTTTCTGCAGTCTGGCAGCTTTCTTTCTGGCGCGAAAGCCCGGGGGCAATGTGGCATGATGGCGGCGGCAAGACAGGAAGGAGGCCGGGATGGCTGGGGAAAAGGTTGCGATCGTCACCGCGGGCGGGTCGGGCATGGGGGCCGCCTGCGCCCGCCGGCTGGCGCAGGAGGGCTATAGGGTGGCGATCCTGTCCTCCTCGGGCAAGGGCGAGGCTTTGGCGGCGGAACTGGGCGGCATCGGCGTCACCGGGTCGAACCTGGTGCCGGAGGACCTGAAGCGGCTGGTCGACCTGGTGATGGACCGCTGGGGCCGGGTGGATGCGCTGGTCAATTCCGCCGGCCACGGGCCGCGGGCGCCGATCCTGGAGATTTCCGACGAGGACTGGGCGAAGGGGATGGAGGTCTATTTCCTCTCCGCCGTCCGCCCGATCCGGCTGGTGGCGCCGATCATGGTGGCGCAGGGGGCGGGGGCCATCGTCAACATCTCCACCGCCTGGGCCTTCCAGCCCTCGGCCATGTTCCCGACCTCGGCGGTGTTCCGGGCCGGGCTGGCGTCGTTCACCAAGATCTTCGCCGACGACCATGCGGCGAAGGGGGTGCGGATCAACAACGTGCTGCCGGGCTGGATCGACAGCCTGCCGGCGACCGAAGAGCGGCGGGACTCGGTGCCGATGGGCCGCTACGGCCGGGCCGAGGAGATCGCGGCGACGGTGGCGTTTTTGCTGTCGGAGGGGGCTGGGTATATCACCGGGCAGAACCTGCGGGTGGACGGCGGGCTGATCCGAGGGGTGTGAGGGGGAGCCGCCATTCGCGGCTTCCTTGGCGAAGGCGCGCGCCTTCGCCACAGCGCAACGCTTCCCCTTGTCCGGCGGGCCCCCAAAGGCCCGGCCAGCGCCCGCCCCGCCCTCGGCGGGCGCTTCTCGCCCGCCGGGTCGGGCGCTGGCCTCTCGGGGGCTTGGGCCGACAGGTCTCCGGTTGAACCGCCGCGCACGGGCGGGGCGAGGCAGTGCCTCGCCTGATCCCGCCCGCGGATAATGAAGAAGCGGCGGGGTGAACCCCGCCCTACGCGGTTGTCACCCCGCGGAAACGGGAATGTCAGCTGCGCAGGGAGAGTGGAGAACATGGTCCCGCCCGGCCAGACCGCAACTCAGCCGAACGGCTCCTCCGGATAACCGACCCCGGTCAGATACAGCCCGTCCGGCGGCGAGACCGGGCCGCAGGCGGCGCGGGTCCTCGCCTCCAGCGCGGCCGCCACGTCCTCCGGCCGCCAGCTCCCGGCCCCAACCCGCTCCAGCGTACCGACGATGGAGCGGACCTGGTTGTGCAGGAAGCTGCGCGCCCGCAGGGTGAAGCGGATTTCGCAGCCGCCGGGGTAATCCACCTCGGCGATGGAAATCTCGTCCAGCATCTTCACCGGGCTGTCGGCCTGGCACATCGCCGAGCGGAAGGTGGTGAAGTCGTGCCGGCCGATCAGATGCGCCGCCCCTTCCCGCATCGCGTCCACATCCGGCAGGTTCGGCACCTGCCAGACCAGCCCGCGGTCATGCGTGACAGGGGCGCGGCGGGCGACCATGCGGAAGAGATAGCGCCGCTCCACCGCCGAGAAGCGGGCGTGGAAGTCCTCGGCCACCCTTGCGCAATCGGTCACCGCCACCGGCGCCGGCTTCAGGTGCCAGTTCAGCGCCTGAGCCAGCCGGAACGGCTCCCACGCCTTCGCCAGATCGGCATGGGCCACCTGCCCGGTGGCATGGACGCCGGCATCGGTCCGCCCCGCGGCGGCGATGCGGTGCTCTCCCGGCTCCAGCCGCGCCAGCGCCTCCTCCACCGCCTGCTGCACCGAGGGCTGGCCGGCCTGCCGCTGCCAGCCGCAGAACGGGCCGCCGTGGTATTCGATCCTGAAGGCATAGCGCGGCATTCCCGCCGGATAGCGGAAAGCCCCGCTGCCGTCCACCGGCAGCCCGCTTCCCAATCCCGCCCCCGCCCCCTATCTTGGCCCGGCAACAGGGGGCGGCGCTTGGCAGTTTTCGGCATCACCGACGGAATCGCGCGCGGGATCGAGGGGGTGCAGGCCTCGGTCTCCGGCATGTTCTTCGAGCCGGTGCTGCGGCTCGGCGTCACCGGCCTCTCCCGGGCGGGCAAGACGGTGTTCATCACCGGGCTGATCGCCAACCTCTTGAACCGGGGCCGGATGCCGCAGCTGAAGGCGGCGCGCGAGGGGCGGATCGAGCTGGTCCACCTGCAGCCGCAGCCGGACGTGACCCTGCCGCGCTTCGACTACGAGGGCCACATGGCCGCGCTGACCGGCGACACCCCGCGCTGGCCGGACTCCACCCGCGCCATCTCGGAACTGCGGCTGTCGTTCCGCACCCGGCCCTCGGGCTGGTTCTCGGGGATGCGCGGGCCGCAGGTGCTGCATCTGGACATCGTGGATTACCCGGGCGAGTGGCTGCTGGACCTGTCCTTGATGGAGAAGTCCTATGCCGACTGGGCCGAGGAGACCCTGGCCCGCATCGACCGTCGCAAGGAGGCCGCCACCTTCATGGCCGAGGCGCGGGCCGCCGATGCCTCCCGCCGGCTGGACGAGCCGGAGGCGCAAGCGCTGGCCCGCAGCTTCACCGCCTATCTGCAGGCCGCGCGCGAGGCGGGGTATTCCGACTGCACCCCGGGACGGTTCCTGCTGCCCGGCGACCTTGCCGGCAGCCCGGTGCTGACCTTCGCGCCGCTGCCGAAACCCGCCGCCACCGGCCGCGGCAGCCTCTGGCGCGAGATGGACCGTCGGTATGAAGCCTACAAGGCCCGCGTCGTCACGCCCTTTTTCCGCGACCATTTCGCCCGGATCGACCGCCAGATCGTGCTGATGGATGTCCTCGGCGCGCTGCATCAGGGGCCGCAGGCGGTGGCCGATCTGCGGCGGACCATGACCGAGATCCTGTCCGCCTTCCGGGTGGGGCGCACCGGCTGGCTGGCCTCCATCCTGGGCGCCCGGCGGGTGGAGAAGATCCTCTTCGCCGCCACCAAGGCCGACCACCTGCACCACGAGCAGCACCCGCAGCTGACCGCCATCGCCGAGGCGCTGCTGGCCGAGGCGAAGTCGCGCGCCTCCTATGCCGGGGCCGAGGTGGCGGCGATGTCGATCGCCGGGCTGCGGGCGACGGTGGAGGAACGGGTGGAGCGCGACGGGCAGAGCCTGCCGGCGGTGCGCGGGCGGCTGCTGGCCACCGGCAAGCAGGCGGTGATGTATCCCGGCACCCTGCCGCGCGATCCGGCCCGGGTGCTGGCCCCGGCCCGCGCGGGGGCCGAGCGCTGGCTGGACGCCGACTATGCGCTGATGGGCTTCGCCCCGGCCCGGATGAACCTTTCCCCCGGCGAGGGGCCGCCGCATATAAGGCTGGACCGCGCCGCCGAATTCCTGATCGGGGACCGGCTGTGACCACCGTCGCCCTGACCGATGCTGCTCCGCAGGATGCCGCGCCGCTGGCCCGCATCCTGGGCGACTGGCTGCGCGGCACCGGCTGGATGCCGGTGCTGCACAGCCGCGCGGAGGACATCGCCTTCCTGTCCCGGATGATCGCGAGCCACCGGATTCTGGTGGCCCGCGATGCCGAAGGCGCTCCTCTGGGCTTCATCGCCGTGCGGCAGGGCGACATCGCCGGGTTCTATGTCGCCGAGGCCGCGCGGGGCAGGGGCATCGGCAAGGCGCTGCTGGACGCGGCCAAGGCGGGGGAGCCGCGGCTTGCCCTCTGGACCTTCCAGGCCAATACCGGCGCCATCGCCTTCTACACCCGCGAGGGCTTTGCCGAGGTGGAGCGCACCGACGGCGCGGGCAACGAGGAGGGCCTGCCCGACGTGCGGATGATCTGGAGACGCCCGGCATGAGCGAAGACGACCCCCCGCCGCCCCGGCCCTTCCTCTTGGAGGTCGAGGAAGAGGCCGATCCCGCCGCCGCGCCGCCGGTGGGCGAGACGCTGCCCCAGCCTGCCGCGGTGCTGGCGGCGGGCCGGATCGCCTCGGCCCGGCCCTCGGGCCTCTGGCGCTTCGCCGCCTGGGCCTTCGGGGCGCTGTTCGCCTTCTGGCTGTCGGTCTCGGCCTGGCAATTCGTGCAGGACCTGCTGGCGAGCTATCCCGTTCTCGGCGGGATCGCCGTGGTGCTGGTGGCGCTGGCGCTGCTGGCGGCGCTGCTGGTGGCCTTCCGCGAATGGGCGGCGCTGGCGCGGCTGGCGCGGCTGGACGGCTTCCGCGCCCATGCCGCCGCGGCGCTGGCCTCCGGCGACATGGCGGCGGCGCGGCGGGTGACCGGTAACCTCGCCCGTCTCTACGCCGCGCGCGCCGATACCGCCTGGGGCAGGGCGCGGCTGGCCGAGCACGAGGCCGAGGTGATGGACGCCGACGCCCTGCTGGGCTTGGCCGAGACCACGCTGCTGGCGCCGCTGGACGCCCGCGCGGTGGCCGAGGTCGAGGCGGCGGCGGCCCGGGTCGCCATGGTGACCGCGCTGGTGCCGCTGGCGCTGGCCGATGTGGCGGCGGCGCTGGTGTCGAACCTGCGGATGATCCGCCGCATCGCCGAAATCTACGGCGGGCGCTCCGGCAGCTTCGGCTCGCTCGGCCTGTTGCGCCGGGTGTTCACCGCGTTGGTGGCGGCGGGGGCGGTGGCGCTGGCCGACGACCTGATCGGCTCCTTCGCCGGGGGCGGCATCGCCTCGAAACTGTCGCGCCGCTTCGGCGAGGGGGTGGTGAACGGCGCCCTGACCGCCCGCATCGGCATCGCCGCGATGGAGCTGTGCCGCCCGCTGCCCTTCCGCGCCGTGCCGCGCCCCTCGACCTCGGCGCTGGTCGGGCGGGCGCTGGCGGGGATCATCCCGCGCGGGGCCAAGGAAGCGGATTGAGCGGTGGCAAGCCGCCTGATGGGGGTTTCACCCCCAAACCCCCAGGATATTTAAGTCCAGAAAGAGGCAGGGCCTTCTCCTCTTTCTGGAGACAAATATCCTCGGGGTGCGTTATCGGTTGCGCCATCGGTTCGAGAAACCGATAACGCGCGGGGGGCGAAGCGCCCCCGGCTTCGACGCCGGCCCCAACTGGACAAGGCCGGGGCCTTGTGACAGAGGAAGCGGGTCCAAGGAGCCGATCCCATGACCCGTCCTGTCGTCACCCGCTTCGCCCCCTCGCCGACCGGCTATATCCATGTCGGCAACCTGCGCACCGCGCTGATGAACTATCTGATCGCGCGCAAGGCCGGCGGCACCTTCATCCTGCGGCTGGACGACACCGACCAGGAACGGTCGAAGCAGGAATATGTCGACGGGATCATGCAGGACCTCGACTGGCTGGGCCTGCACTGGGACCGGGTGGAGCGGCAGTCGCTGCGTTACGACCGCTACCGCACCGCCGCCGACAGGCTGCGGGCCGAGGGGCGGTTCTACGAATGTTTCGAGACCCCGACCGAGCTGGACCTGAAGCGCAAGAAGGCCGCCGCCATGGGCCGCCCGCCGGTCTACGACCGTGCCTCGCTGGGAATGACCGAAGAGCAGAAGGCCGCGGCAAGGGCCGAGGGCAAGCAGGGCTACTGGCGGTTCCTCTTGAACCAGACCCGGATCGAATGGGAGGACGGGATCATCGGGCCGCTGTCCATCGACGCTGCCTCGGTCTCGGACCCGGTGCTGATCCGGGCGGACGGGCAGGTGCTTTACACCTTCGCCTCCTCGGTGGACGACATCGAGATGGGGGTGACGAACATCGTCCGCGGCGCCGACCACGTGACCAATACCGCGACGCAGATCCAGATCATGGAGGCTTTGGGCGGCACCCCGCCGGCCTTCGCCCACCATTCGCTGCTGACCGGCGCGCAGGGGGAGGAGCTGTCGAAGCGGCTCGGCACCCTGTCCTTGCGCGACCTGCGGGCGCGGGGGGTGGAGCCGATGGCGCTCTTGAGCCTGATGGCGCGGCTGGGGTCGTCGAAGCCGGTGGAGCTGGCCGGGTCGATCGAGGAACTGGCCGAGGGCTTCGATGTCTCCTCCTTCGGCGCCGCGCCGACCAAGTTCGATGCCGAGGACCTGTTCCCGCTGACCCGCGGCGTGGTGCAGGGGAAGCCCTTCGCCGAGGTGCGCGAGCGCATCGCCGCCTTGGGCGTTCCCGACGACATGGCCGAGGCGTTCTGGGCCGTCGCCAAGGGCAACATCACCGTGCTGGACGATCTGGCCGGCTGGTGGGCGCTGATCCGCGACGGTGCCGCGCCGCTGGTGGACGAGGCCGACCGCGACTTCGTGGCGCAGGCGCTGGCGATGCTGCCGCCGCAACCCTGGACCACCGCCACATGGGGCCAGTGGACCGCGGCAGTCAAGGAGGCCACCGGCCGCAAGGGCAAGGACCTGTTCCGCCCGCTGCGCCGGGCACTGACGGGCCGCGACGCCGGGCCGGAGATGGCCGACCTGATGCCGCTGCTGCAGCGGCCGAAGCAGGGCTGAGCGGCGCGGCGTTTCCGCTCGGTATACGGTCGCATTCCGTTTTTCGCTTGCCCGGACCGGGGGTCCTCGGCTAACCCTGTCGATGCAGGATCGGGAGAATCCGGGCGGGCCTTCGGGCTGCGGTCCGGTGCCGAAGGAGCAACCGCCCCGGTAAACTCTCAGGCGCAAGGGACCGTTCCTGCGATGGACTCTGGAGAGTGGCGCGCCCTGCGCCCGCCGAAGGGATAACGATCTCAGGCGCCCGATACGGGCAGGGACAGAGGGGGCACCGGGCGGCAGGGGCATTGCCGCGGACGGTGCCGGACACGCTTCCGGCCAGGCAGGGGAGAGGCGGTTTGACCGACCTGTTGCGCCTTGGGCTGCACGACCTTCACGTCGGCCTTCAGGGGAAGATGGTGCCCTTCGCGGGCTACGAGATGCCGGTGCAATACGCCGCCGGGGTAATGAAGGAACACCTGCACACCCGGGCCGCGGCGGGCCTGTTCGACGTGTCCCACATGGGCCAGGTGATCCTGCGCCCGAAGGCGGGGATGGAGGCGCTGGTCGCCGGTTTCGAGGCGATGATGCCGGTCGACGTGGCCTCGCTGCCCGAGGGGCGGCAGCGCTATGGCCTGTTCACCAACGAAGCCGGGGGCGTGCTGGACGACCTGATGTTCGCCAACCGGGGCGATCATCTCTTCGTGGTGGTGAACGCCGGCC
The DNA here is from genome assembly GCF_011043545.1 of Rhodobacter sp. SGA-6-6. Taxonomy (GTDB): domain Bacteria; phylum Pseudomonadota; class Alphaproteobacteria; order Rhodobacterales; family Rhodobacteraceae; genus Pseudogemmobacter. The sequence goes on from NZ_JAAKGP010000003.1 coordinate 14,873, forward strand.
GCAAGGCGCATGACATTCCGCATATGGCGACGGCGCTGGCCGATGTGGCCGAGGTCGTCCCCGTGACCGACCGCGCGCTGCTGGCGCTGCAGGGGCCGCTGGCCGAGACCTGCCTCGCCCGGCTGGAGCCGCGGGTCGTCGCGATGCGCTTCATGGACATCGGCGTGTTCGGGAGTGTCTTCGGCGACCTCTGGGTCAGCCGCTCCGGCTATACCGGCGAGGACGGGTTCGAGATCTCGGTTCCCGCCGCAAGGGTGGAAGCCTTCGCCCGCGACCTGCTGGCGATGGCCGAGGTGCTGCCCATCGGTCTCGGCGCCCGCGACAGCCTGCGGCTGGAGGCCGGGCTCTGCCTCTACGGCCACGATCTGGACGAGACCACAAGCCCGGTGGAGGCCGGGCTGACCTGGGCGATCCAGAAATCCCGCCGGGCGGGTGGCGCGCGCGAAGGCGGCTTCCCCGGCGCCGCGCGCATCCTGCGCGAACTGGCCGAGGGGCCGCCGCGCATCCGCATCGGCCTGCGCCCCGAAGGCCGCGCGCCGATGCGCGAGGGCACCGCGCTGTTCGACGGCGACACTGGCGTCGGCACCATCACCTCGGGCGGCTTCGGCCCCTCGGTCGGCGCGCCGGTCGCCATGGGCTATGTGCCCACCCCGCTCGCCACCCCCGGCACCCGGCTGGAGGGCGACGTCCGCGGCAAGCGCCTGCCGGTGACCGTGGCCGAGATGCCCTTCCACCCCACAACCTACAAACGCTGAGGAGCTCCCGATGAAATACACCAAGGAACACGAGTGGCTGCGGGTCGACGGCGATCTGGTCACGGTGGGCATCACCGAACACGCCGCCGAGGCTTTGGGCGACGTGGTCTTCGTCGAACTGCCGGAAGCCGGGGCGACGGTGGCCGAGGGCGACGAGATCTGCGTGATCGAAAGCGTCAAGGCTGCCTCCGACATTCTTGCGCCGCTGGACGGCGAGATCGCCGAGGTCAACGGCAAGCTGGTCGATACCCCGGCGCTGGTGAACGAGGACCCGCTGGGCGAGGCCTGGTTCTTCAAGATGAAGGTCGCCGACCTTTCGGTGCTGGACCAGTTCATGGACGAGGCGGAATACAAGGAGCTGATCGGCTGAGCCGAAACGATTTTTCGTCGAAAAATCGGGGCTTCGGGTTTTCGGCGAAAACCCGGGTCCCGGCCCTTCAGGATGGACGCGATGACCTTCACCCCCACCGATTACAACCCCTATGATTTCGCCAACCGCCGCCACATCGGCCCCTCGCCGGCCGAGATGGCCGAGATGCTGGAGGCCGTCGGCGTGCCCTCGCTGGACGCGCTGATCGATGAGACGGTGCCGAAGGCGATCCGGCAGGCGAAGCTGCTGTCCTGGGCGCCCTTGGCCGAGCATGAGCTGCTGGCGCGGATGCAGGAGGTGGCGGCGAAGAACCGGGTGATGACCAGCCTGATCGGGCAGGGCTATTACGGCACGGTGACGCCGCCGGCGATCCAGCGCAACATCCTGGAGAACCCGGCCTGGTATACCGCCTATACCCCCTACCAGCCGGAAATCGCGCAAGGGCGGCTGGAGGCGCTCTTGAACTTCCAGACCATGGTCTGCGACCTGACCGGGCTGGACGTGGCCAATGCGTCCCTGCTGGACGAGGCCACCGCGGCGGCCGAGGCGATGGCGATGGCCGAGCGGGTGGCGAAATCGAAGGCCAAGGCCTTCTTCGTCGACCGCTTCTGCCATCCGCAGACCATCGCGGTGATCCGCACCCGCGCGCTGCCGCTGGGGATCGAGGTCATCGAGGATGCGGTGGAGAAGCTGGAGCCGGAAAAGGTCTTCGGGGCGATCTTCCAGTATCCCGGCAGCTACGGCCATGTGATCGACTACAGCGACCGGATCGCCGCGCTGCATGCCAAGGGCGCCATCGCGGTGGTGGCGACCGACCTGCTGGCGCTCTGCCTGTTGAAGGAGCCCGGGGCGATGGGGGCGGACATCGCCATCGGCTCCAGCCAGCGCTTCGGGGTGCCGATGGGCTATGGCGGGCCGCATGCCGCCTTCATGGCGGTGAAGGACGTCCACAAGCGGCAGATGCCGGGGCGGATCGTCGGGGTGTCGGTCGACGCGCAGGGCGGCAAGGCCTATCGGCTGGCCCTGCAGACCCGCGAGCAGCATATCCGGCGCGAGAAGGCCACCTCCAACGTCTGCACCGCGCAGGCTTTGTTGGCGGTGATGGCCTCGATGTATGCCGTCTTCCACGGGCCGAAGGGGCTGCGGGCGATTGCCGAGCGGGTGCATTTCCTGACCCAGCGGCTGGCCCGTGCGCTGAAGGCGGCCGGGGCGAAGGTCTCGCCGAAAGCCTTCTTCGACACCATCACGGTGGAGGTCGGCGTCGGCCAGGCCGGTATCCTGGCCGCCGCGCGGGCGGAGGGGCTGAACTTCCGCAGGATCGGCCATGACCGGATCGGCATCTCGCTGGACGAGACCACCGATGAGCGGGTGCTGGTCAAGGTGCTGCGCGCCTTCGGCATCCTCGGCCTGCCGCCGCACCGCGCCTCGCTGGGCTTCCCCGAGGAGATGCTGCGGACGACCGACTACCTGACCCATCCGGTGTTCCAGATGAACCGGGCGGAATCCGAGATGATGCGCTACATGCGCCGTCTGTCGGACCGCGACCTGGCGCTGGACCGGGCGATGATCCCGCTCGGCTCCTGCACCATGAAGCTGAACGCGGCGGCGGAGATGATGCCGATCACCTGGCCGGAGTTTTCCTCGCTTCACCCCTTCGTCCCGGCCGATCAGGCCGCGGGCTATGCCGAGGCGATCTCCGACCTGACGGCGAAGCTGTGCGAGATCACCGGCTACGACGCCTTCTCGATGCAGCCGAACTCCGGCGCGCAGGGGGAATATGCCGGGCTGCTGACCATCCTCGCCTATCACCGGGCGCGGGGGGATGCGGATCGCAAGATCTGCCTGATCCCGACCTCGGCCCATGGCACCAACCCGGCCTCGGCCCAGATGGCGGGAATGGAGGTGGTGGTGGTCAAGTCCGCGCCGAACGGCGACGTGGACCTGGACGACTTCCGCGACAAGGCGGCGGCGGCGGGCGCGCGGCTGGCGGCCTGCATGATCACCTATCCCTCCACCCATGGCGTCTTCGAGGAGACCGTGACCGAGGTCTGCCGGATCACCCATGACCACGGCGGGCAGGTCTATATCGACGGGGCGAACATGAACGCGCTGGTCGGGCTGGTGAAGCCGGGCGAGATCGGCGGCGATGTCAGCCACCTGAACCTGCACAAGACCTTCGCCATCCCGCATGGCGGCGGCGGGCCGGGGATGGGGCCGATCGGGGTCAAGGCGCATCTGGCGCCGCATCTGCCGGGGCATCCCGAGACGGCGGGCGTGGAGGGGCCGGTGTCGGCGGCGCCCTATGGCTCGGCGTCCATCCTGCTGATTTCCTGGGCCTATTGCCTGATGATGGGCGGCTCCGGCCTGACCCAGGCGACGCGGGTGGCGATCCTGAACGCCAATTACATCGCCAGCCGGCTGACCGGGCAGTATCCGATCCTGTTCATGGGCAACAAGGGAAGGGTGGCGCATGAATGCATCCTGGACACAAGGCCCTTCGCCGAGGCCGGGGTGACGGTGGACGACATCGCCAAGCGGCTGATCGACAACGGTTTCCATGCGCCCACGATGAGCTGGCCGGTGGCCGGCACGCTGATGGTGGAGCCGACGGAAAGCGAGACCAAGGCCGAGATCGACCGCTTCATCACCTCGCTGCTGGCGATCCGCGAGGAGATCCGGGCGGTGGAGAAGGGCGAGATCGCGGCCGAGGATTCGCCCTTGCGCCACGCCCCGCATACGGTGGCGGCGCTGGTGGGCGAATGGGACCGCAAATACAGCCGCGAGGCCGGCTGCTTCCCGCCGGGGGCGTTCCGGGTGGACAAATACTGGCCGCCGGTCGGGCGGGTCGACAACGTCTACGGCGACCGCAACCTGATCTGCACCTGCCCGCCGGTGGAAAGCTACGCCGAGGCGGCAGAGTAGGGAAGGCCCGGCGGCCTATTCCGCCGGGCGCGCCGGAGGCCGGGGCATCGCCACGTCGCGCGCCATCTGCACCGGCTGCGCCCCGCCCGAGGCCCCGAGCGCGGGCTTGGCCGGTTCGGGGGCGGCGGGCGCCGCGGCCGCGACCGCGCCGCCTTTCGTCTGCATCGCAAGGCAGGCCCGCGCCTGCGCCAGCGCGCCGCCCATGCCGCGCACGTCGAAGGACTGGTCGATCCCGACGCCGAGAAGCCGCAGATAGACCCCCTGGGTCAGGTAGTCGACCGACTGGTCCAGCCCCTCCAGCGTGAAGGCGATGAAGTTCTGGTCCACCGCGAAGGCATTGCCGTGGACCGGCATCCCCATCTCGGTCATCAGGCTGGCGGGATAGGTCTTGCCGGGAGTGAAGCCGGTGCCGGGTTGCGACAGGAAGACGGTCAGGCTGTCGTCGCCGTAAAGCCCGACCCAGAGCTGCTCGCCGTTCACGTAGCCGACCGAGATGTAGCAATCAAGGAAGCGGCCGTCCGACCCGGTCTCGCCGGAGCCATACCAGTTGCCCGAGGTGAACTCGGTTCCCGGGATGTCGGCGGCGAGGGCGGGCGAGGCGAGGAGGGCAGCTATAAGACCGAGGGAGGCGCGCATGGAAGGCTCCTTCGACAAAGGGAAAAGGGTTGGCGTTCAAATCGTGACGCCAAGGGTAGCAGGGCGCGGCAATGCGTCAAGCGGGGGGTGGATCGGGGAAACCGGAGGGCGGCGGTGACTTTGCCGTGAACGGGTTTTCGTCGAAAACCCGGAAGGTTCGATTTTTCGACGAAAAATCGGGGTGAAACGCCGTTGACAGGATCGTCCGGCTGTCGCATCTCCCCGGGTCGCGGGAGGAGGCGGGGATGACGGATCAGACGAAAGGCCCGGGCTTCGGGGCGGGGCTCTGGGCCGGGCTGCCGATCGCCCTTGGCTATTTCCCCATTGCCTTTTCCTTCGGGGTGGCGGCGGTGCGGGCGGGGCTGACCGGGGTCGAGGCCACCTTCCTGTCGCTGGTGATCTATGCCGGGGCCAGCCAGTTCCTCGCGCTGGCGCTGCTGGCCGGGGGGGCGCCGGTGCTGGTCTCGGCCTTCACCCTGATTGCCATGAACCTGCGCCACCTGCTCTACGGCCCGGCGCTGATGAAGCAGGCCGGGGCCGCGGCGCCGCGGCGGCTGGCCTGGGCCTGGGCCTGGGGGCTGACCGACGAGGTGTTCGGCCAGGCGCTGGGGGCGCTGGCGCGGGGGCAGAGGTTCTCGGAAGCCTGGATGTTCGGGCTGGGTCTGGCGGCCTATGGCGCCTGGACCGGCGGCACCGCGCTGGGCGCCTGGGCCGGCGGCGGCGCGCTGGAGGCGTATCCGGCGCTGAACGCCGGCCTGGGCTTCATGCTGGCGGCGCTGTTCCTGTCGCTGCTGCTGTCGATCCTGACCCGGGCGGCGCTGCCGGCGATCCTGGTCGCAGGCGTGGCGACGGTGGCGGGAACGCTCATGTGGTCCGGCACGGCGGGAATCCTGGCCGGGATGATCGGCGGCGCGCTGGCGGGAGTGCTGAGGCGATGAGTGCCGATCTGGTGATCCTGGCGCTGCTGGCCGGCGCGGCCAACTGGGCCTTCCGGGCGCTGCCGGTGCTGCTGATGAAGCGCGAGGCGCGGCCGGGCGGCGTGGCCGCGCGTTTCCTCGCCTCCACCGGCCCGGCGGCCATCGCGACGCTGTTCGTGGCCTCGGTGCTGCCGCAGCTCTGGCCGGTGCCGCGCGACCTCTGGCCGCTGGCGGCCGGGGTGGCGGCCACGGTGCTGGCCTTCCTGCCGCGGCGGTCGGTGGTGGCGGGAACGCTGTGCGGGGCCGCGGGCTATGCCGCGGCCTTCTGGGCGCTGGGCTGAGGCGCGCTTGCCCCTTGCGCCGGGGCGCGGGGCTTGCGACCATGTATCCAAGGAGAGAGCCACCCATGATCGAGATCAGCCCGCGCAAGGTCGTGCATGTCATCTATCTCGCCCGCGAGGAGCGGCAGGGCGAGGCCGAGCTTTACGCCTTCATCGACGGGCTGAACGCCGAGGAGAAGGCGCATCTGACCGCGCTGGCCTGGGTGGGCCGCGGCGCCTTCGAGCCCGAGGATTTCGGCGAGGCGGTGGAGACCGCCTTCTCCGAGGCGACCACGCCGACGGCGGATTACCTGATGGGAATGCCGCATCTGGCCGAGAACCTGGAGTCCGGGCTGGAGGCGATGGGGATCGACGTATCGGGCGAGGAGGAGGATTTCCTCTGACGTCCCTTGCGGGGCCGCTCCGCGATGCCGATATATTCGCGAACCGGAATGTGAGGCGAACATGACAGAGGCGACGGAAGCGGTGCGGCTGACCTGCGCGACCTGCGGGCAGGGCAACCGGGTGCCGCTGGCGCGGCTGGGGCAGGGGCCGAAATGCGGCGCCTGCGGCGAGCCGCTGACGGACGCGCGGGTGGCGGAACTGGACGCGGCCACGCATGACAAGGTGCTGCGCGACGGGCTGCCGGTGCTGGTGGACTACTGGGCGCCCTGGTGCGGGCCCTGCCGGGCGATGGCGCCGGAATTCGCCAAGGCGGCGAAGACGCTGGCGCCGGGGGTGCGGCTGATGAAGCTGAACACCGAGGACCATCCGCAGATCTCCGCCCGCGCCGGTATCCGCGGGATTCCGGCGCTGATCCTGTATCGCAATGGGCGCGAGCTGGCGCGGCTGGCGGGCGCCCGGCCGGCGGCGGAGATCGAAGGTTTCGTCCGCCAGCACCTGCGCTGACGGATTCCGCGCGGGGTCGCTTGACAAGCCTTTGGCCTTGCGCCACATAGCCGGCCAAGGTCATTGGGGCAGTAGCTCAGTTGGGAGAGCGTATCGTTCGCAATGATAAGGTCAGGGGTTCGATCCCCCTCTGCTCCACCAATGACCTTCTTCCGTAAGATCTGACGACGGCGCGAAGGGTGGATTTAGTCCGCCAGACGATCCCGTGCTGCGGGTGCCATCGCGCGCGGGCCATCGTCTTTCCCTCGCCCGGCCGGTATCGGCCCTCGGAGACAGCCGCCGGAGACCCCTATTCCGGTTCCTCGAAATGCCGGGGGAACAGCCTTGCCGCGCAGGTGCGGGCGGTGGCGAGGGCCTCGGCCATGGAATAGGGCTCGGCCATGGTCATCATGTCCAGCCAGACCCCCTCGACCGTGACCCGCAGGATGCGGGCGAGGCGGGCGGGCTGGCCGGAATAGCCGCCCTCCTCCATCAGCCGGGCGCAGATCGCCTCCATCGTGGCGTTGTAGGCCGCATCCTTCTCGCCGCAGCTTTCCTGATACATCGGCCGGCTCTGCGCCTCGCCCCAGAAGGCGCACCAGGCGGCGAGGCGGTCGGGAGTGCAGATCGCCGGCGAGAAATCGGCCTCGATCAGCGCGGCAAGCTGCTGCGCGGGCGAAGGGCCGGCGGCCTCCAGCGCGGCCTGCCAGTTCTGCCGGTATTCCTCGGCCAGGGCCGAGAGGGTCTCGGCCAGCAGCCCCTCCTTGGTCTCGAAGTGGAACAGCACCAGCCCGTGCGACAGGCCGGCGATGCGGGCCACCTCGGTCAGGGTGGTGCGGGCCAGGCCGCGGGTAGCAAGGGTGCGAATCGTCGCCTCGATGATCTGGGCGCGGCGGGCCTCGCGGCTCATGGTGCGGGGCGGCCGGGCTGCCTCGGGGGCAGGCCCGGCGGCGGGATCGGAGGCGGGGGCGTCACGGGTCACTTCGGCGGTCCTTCCCTGGGGGCGGAGGTTTCCGGCAGGGATTTCGCCGGTTCTTCAGCAGTCTGTCCGGCCGGGGGACCGGACGGGCGGCATGGCCCGATAATCCACCGCCCGTTGTAACGCAACCGTTGGGGGATGGAACTATTCTTGTTCTGATTGACAACTCAGTCAATGGCGTGACAGTCTGACGCAGCAGCCACCGACGAGAGCCCCGATGACCGAGAGACTGGCCCCGCCCCGCCGCGACCTGACCAAATCCAACGCGCAGTTCCGACGCGCGGTGCAGCGGCTGCCCCTGGGCGTGTCCTCGACCTTCCGCTACTGGGGCGACGACCGCACGGTCTATGTCCACCACGGCAAGGGCGGGCGGTGCTGGGACATCGACGGCAATCCTTACGTCGACTACCGGCTGGGCTATGGCCCGGCGATCCTGGGCTATGCCGACGACCGCGTGGATGCGGCGGCCCGCCGGGGGATGGAGGTGGGCGGCGTCTTCGCGCTGTCGACCGAGAAGGAGCTGATCGTCGCCGACCGGATCGCGAAGATGGTGCCGGCGGCGGAGCTGGTGCGGTTCTCCAACTCCGGGACCGAGGCGGTGATGGCGGCCCTGCGGCTGGCCCGGGCGCATACGGGCCGCGAGGAATACCTGCTGGTGGAAGGCGGCTACCACGGGCTTTTCGATGCGGCGATGTGGATGGCCGACATGGACGGCTGGGCCCCGGGCGGCAATGCCGACCCCGAGGTGGTGCCCTATGGCAAGGGCATCCCGCCGACGGTGAAGAAGCTGGCGCATCTGGTGCCGATGAACGACCTGCAGCGGCTGGAGGACACCTTCAAGGCCCATGGCGACCGGCTGGCGGCGATGCTGATCGAGCCGATCCAGGGGAATTGCTGCGGGATCTCGGCCCGGCGCGACTACGTCCAGCTGGCGCGCGAGTTGTGCGACCGCTACGGGGTGCTGCTGATCATCGACGAGGTGAAGACCGGCTTCCGGGTCGGCAAGGGCGGCATCCAGGGCATCCTCGGAGTCAAACCCGACATCACCACCTTCGCCAAGGCCGTCGCCAACGGCTACCCGATCGCGCTGGTGGCCGGGCGGGAGGAGGTGATGCGGACCTTCCGCTACGGCGGCGCCTCGCACGGCGGCACCTATACCGCGCATTCTGTCTCGCTCGCGGCGGCCGAGGAATGCCTGCGCATCCTCGACGAGACTCCGGCGCTGGAGACGCTGGCCGGCCATGGCGAGAAGCTGAAGGCCGGCATCTCCGACATCCTGAACGCGCGGGGGATCACGCATAGCTTCTCGGGCCACCCGTCGATGTTCGGCATCTTCTTCGCCGCCGAGCCGCCGGACAATTACCGGGCCTGGAAGACCTCGGACTATTCCTTCTACGACCGGATGGCTCATTACCTGCACGACCTGGGGGTGATCGTGGAGCCGGATAGCCGCGAGCCCTGGTTCATGTGCGAGGCGCATGGGCTGGACGGCACCTGCCTGACCGACACGCTGAAGGCGGTGGAATATGCGGTGGACCTGACCCTGCAGGACCAGGCCGACGGCACGCTGGATGCGGCGGAATGACCGCGATGCTCATCGCACGGCTTCGCCTGCTCTTCGCGGATCTTCCGACGAGGCACGAAGTGGCCGAGGAGGCGGAATGACCTACGATGCCGTCATCGTGGGCGCGGGGCACAACGGGCTGGTGACGGCCTGCTATCTGGCGCGGGCCGGGATGAACGTCTGCGTGGTGGAAAAGAACGACTGGATCGGCGGCGCCGCCGTCAGCCGCGAGCTGTTCCCGGGCTTCACCTATTCCAACTGCTCCTATGTCTCCTCGCTGTTCCGGCCCGAGATCATGCGCGACCTGGAGCTGCCGAAGCACGGCCTCCAGATCCTGCCCTACGAGGGCGGCGCGGTGTTCCAGGAGGGCGGCGGCTATCTCGGCATGTTCCGCGACCACGACGCCAACCGCCGCGAATTCGCCCGGCACTCGAAGCGCGACGCCGAGGCTTACGACATCTACGCCCGCGACGTGCTGCGCTTCTGCCGCTTCATCCGGCCGATGCTGATGCGGACGCCGCCGGACCCCTCCAGCTTCCGCCCCCGCGATCTGGCGGAACTGATGTGGCTGGGCAAGCAGATGGGCGCGCTGTCGGAACGGACGCGGGCGCGGATGGTGCAGTTCTGGACCATGAGCATCGCCGATTTCCTGGACGAATATTTCGAGAGCCCGGTGATCAAGGGCTATCTGGCGGTCTCGGCCATCATCGGCACCGCGCTTGGCCCGATGTCGCCCGGCTCGGCCTATGTCCTCTTGCACCACTACATGGGCGACGTGGACGGCAATGTCGGCGCCTGGGGCTTCGCCCGCGGCGGCATGGGGGCGATCACCAAGGCGCTGACCGCTTCGCTGCGGGCGGCGGGGGGCGAGGTGCGCGTGGGGCAGGGGGTGGAGAAGATCCTGGTCCGGGGCGGCCGCGCCATGGGGGTGGTGCTGGCCAATGGCGACGAGGTTCGGGGCCGGCGCGTGATCTCCAACATGGATGTGAAGCGGACCTTCCTGAAACATGTCGACGAGGCGGAACTGCCCGGCGATTTCGTGAAGCGGGTGAAGGCGTTCAAGATCCGCGGATCGTCCGGCAAGCTGAACATCGCGCTGGACAGCGCCCCGGTGTTCCCGGCCCTGCCGGAAGGGGCGCCGAACCTGAAGGGCGACCTCCACTTCACCGATTCCATCGAGAAGATGGAGCGCGCCTATGACGACTGGAAATCCGGCCATTTCAGCCGCGACCCGTTCCAGGACGTGATGATCCCGACCATGATCGACCCGACGATGACCCCGCCGGGCAAGCATTTCATGTCCTCCTTCGTGCAATATGCCCCGCCGAAGATCGAGGGTCGCGACTGGACCGACGCCGACCGCGACGCCTTCCGCGACACCTGCCTGGACCAGATCGAAGCCTATTCCCCGGGGTTCAAGGACCGCGTGCTGCATGTCGAGGTCCGCACCCCGCGCGAGCTGGAGGCCGAGGTGGGGCTGACCGAGGGCAACATCTTCCAGGGCGAGCTGACCTTCGACCAGTTGCTCTTCAATCGCCCGGTGCCGGGCTATGCGCAATACCGCAGCCCGATCAGGGACTTGTGGATCTGCGGCTCCTCCACCCACCCCGGCGGCGGGGTGATGGGCGCGCCGGGGCGGAACGCGGCGGCCGAGGTGCTGCGCGAGGCCGGGATCAAGGGGGGGATGCGCGATGCCTATGCGGTCCTCTGAGGTGATCGTCATCGGCGGCGGGGTCAACGGCCTCGCCTGTGCGGCCCGGCTGGCGGCGAAGGGCCGCAAGGTCACCCTGCTGGAGGCCGGCGCGGCGGTCGGCGGCGGGGCGGGAGAGCGGGAATTCGCCCCCGGCTACCGCGCGCCGGCGCTGGCGCATCTCACGCAGGGGCTGGATGCCCGGGTGGTCGAAGGGATGGCGCTGGAACGCCACGGGTTGGCCTTCCATCCGGCGCTGGCGACCACGGTGCTGTCCGGGGCGGCGGAGCCGCTGCTGGTGCGGGGCGGCAAGACCTCCGGCCCGGATACGGCGGCCTGGGAGGCGCTGCACAGGAAGCTCTCCGGCTTCGCCCGGGTGCTGGCGCCGTTCCGGCAGATGCGGCCGGTAAGGCTGGCCGGCGAGAACCGGCTGTTCGGGCTGGCGCGGCAGGGCCTCGGCATCCGAGGGCTTGGCCGCGGCGACTTCCGCGAGTTGCTGCGGATGGTGCTGATCAACGTCCATGACGTGGCCGAGGACGAGTTGACCGACGACCGGCTCAAGGGCCTCTTGGCCTTCGACGCCACGCTGGGGGCCTGGCTCGGGCCGCGGTCGCCGAACTCGCTGATCCTCTACCTCGACCGGCTGGCGAGGGGGGCCGATCCGCTGCTGCCGAAAGGGGGCATGGGGGCCTTGGCTACCGCGCTCGGCCGGGCGGCGGAGGCGGCGGGAGTGAAGGTCCGCACCGGGGCACAGGTGGAGCGGGTGCTGGTGGAGGGCGACCGGGCGGTCGGCGTCCGTCTGGCGGGCGGCGAGGAGATGCGGGCGGGCCTCGTGGTCTCCGCCATGAACCCGCGCACCACCTTCCAGAAGCTGGCCGGCGCGGCGGCGCTGGATGCGGGGTTCTTCAAGGCGGTCGGCCATATCCGCGCGCGCGGGGCGGCGGCGAAGCTGCATCTCGCCCTGCGCGGCGCGCCGGAGTTCCGAGGCGCGGACCCCAGGTCCCGCATCGTCATCACGCCCTCGTCCGAGGCTGTCGAAAGCGCCTTCAACCCGGTGAAATACGGCGAGGTGCCCGGGGCGCCGGTGATGGAGGCGATCCTGCCCTCGGCGCATGAGCCCGGGCTGGCGCCCGAGGGCCATCATGTCCTGTCCGCCATCGTGCAATACGCCCCCCATGCGCCGAAGGCGGGGCTGGAGGCGGCGCGGGCGGAAATGCTGGAGAACACGCTCAAGGTGCTGGAGGCGCAGTCCCCGGGATTGCGCGGCCTGATCGTCCATGCCGAGTTGTTAATGCCGCAGGACATCGAGGCGCGGTTCGGCATGGTCGGCGGCAACTGGCACCATGGCGAGCTGGCGGTGGAGCAGATGCTGTTCAACCGGCCCACCTTTGCGGCGGCGCAATACGCGACCCCGCTGCCGGGCCTGTGGCTGGCCGGCGCGGGCAGTCACCCGGGCGGCGGCATCGACGGGGCCGCGGGCTGGAACGCGGCGCAGGCGATCCTGGAGGCGAAGGCATGACCGCGCTGACCCATTTCCGCACCCCGCTGTTGCAGACGCCGTTCCATGCCCGCACGGCCGCGGCCAATGTGCTGAACCGCTGGGGCCCCTGGGGCGGCTACATGACCGCGCTCTGCTTCGGCGATGCGGACATGGAATATACCGCGATCAGGAACGGCGCCTCGGTCTACGACCTGTGCCCGATGGTGAAATACCGCATCACCGGCCGCGATGCGGCGGGTTACCTGAACCGGCTGACCCTGCGAGATGCGGGCAGGCTGTCGGTCGGCGGGGTGCAATATACCGGCTGGACCGACGACGACGGCAAGCTCCTGGACGACGGCACGCTGTTCCGCCACGGGCCCGAGGACTATCTGATCTGCTGCCAGGAGCGGCACCTGCCCTGGTTCCTCGCCTCTGCCGAAGGCTTTGAGGTCGAGGTGGCGGAGGTCACCGAGGAGATCGCCGCGCTGTCGCTGCAAGGCCCCTGCTCGGCCACCGTCCTGCAGGCGGCGGGCTTCGATGTCTTCGCGCTGAAGCCCTTCCGCATGGCGCGCTTCCCCTTTGCCGGCGGCGAGATCACCGTCTCGCGCACCGGCTTCACCGGCGATCTGGGCTACGAGCTGTGGATGGAGCCCGGGCAGGCGCTGCCGCTCTGGGACCACCTGATGCAGGCCGGCGCGCCCTGGGGCATAAGGCCAATCGGCACCGACGCGCTGAACCTCGCCCGGATCGAGGCCGGGTTCATCATCGCCAACATGGATTTCATCCCCGCCCATCAGGCCCTGCGCGAGGACCGCGCCCGCAGCCCGCTGGAACTGGGGCTGGGGTGGATGATCGACTGGGACAAGGGCCCCTTCACCGGCCGCCGGGCGCTGCTGGCGGAGAAGGAGAAGGGGTCGGACTGGGTGCTGGTCGGCCTGGACATCCCGGGCAACGTCAGCGCCGAGGGCTCGATCCTCTATTACGACAAGCGGGCGGAGGCTGGGATCGTCACCGCCGCCGCCTGGTCGCCGGCGCTGAAGGCCAATGTCGCCATCGCGCAGGTGAAGGCGCGCCATGCGACGGGCGAGAACCTCTGGGTCGAAATCTATGCCCTGCGCGAGTTGCAATATGCCAAACTGATGGTGCCGGTGACGGTGGCGGAGCGGCCCTTCTTCAACCCGGCCCGCAAGCGCGCCACCCCGCCGGGGAGGGTATGACCGATGCAAAGCCAGCCTGACCGCCAGCCGAACGGAAACCGGACGTCGCGCGACGTCCGGGGCGGTTTCCGCGCGGAAACCGCCGGAGGGAGGGTGTGATGGACGACCACCGCCCCCCGCAATCGCCGCGCCTCGACCATTGCCCCGAGGGGCTGCCCCGCGCCGCCTACCTGGACCCGGGCTGGTATGCCCGCGAGATGGAGACGATCTTCGCCCGGGAATGGGTGATGGTCGGGCGGCTGTCCTCCTTCGCCCCCGGCACGATGCGGCGGGCGCTGGTCGGCACCGCTCCGGTGATCGTCGCGCGCGGCGCCGATGGCGCGGTCTCGGCCTGGCACAACTCCTGCCCGCACCGCGGTTCGGAACTCTGCCGGGGCGAGGAGGAACCGCTGGGCAAGCTGATCCGCTGCCCCTATCACGCCTGGTCCTTCGCGGCGGCGGACGGGCGGCTGGTCTCCACCGCCCATGCGGTGCCGACGGCGGATTTCGACCGGGCGGCGCATGGGCTGCGGCCGGTCTCGCATCGGGTCTGGAACGGCTTCCTGTTCCTGAATCTTGCCGCCGATCCGGGCGGGATCGACGCGGATGGCGGGCTGCAGGCCCTGGACAACTGGCCGATGGAGGAACTGGTCACCGGCCACCGCTGGGAGGTGGATCTGGCCTGCAACTGGAAGGCCTTCTGGGAGAACTATTCCGAATGCCTGCACTGTCCCGGCATCCACCCGGAGTTGTGCGACATGGTGCCGATCTACGGCAAGGGCATCATGGGCGCCTCCGAGGCGGTCGGCTGGACGCCCGACCAGCCGGCGGAGCGCAGCCTGAAGCCCGGGGCGGAAAGCTGGACGCTGGACGGCGCCCCTTGCGGCCCGGTCTTCCCCGGCCTGACCGAGGCCGAGCGCGAGGCGGGCTATACCTTTGTCACCCTCTGGCCCTCGGCCTATGTGGTGGCGCATGTCGATCATGTCCGCTCGGTCCGGCTGGTGCCGGAGGGGCCGGAGAAGACCCGGCTGGTCGCCGAATGGCACTTCCCCAAGGAGACGCTGGCGCAGCCGGGCTTCGATGCGGCGCAGGTGGCGGCTTTCGCCAAGATCGTGATGGAGCAGGACGGGGCGGCATCGGAAATGAACCACCGCGGCATCCGCTCGCCGGCCTTCACGGCGGCGCGGCTGATGCCCGAGGAATATTACATCCACCGTTTCCACCGATGGGTTCTCGACCGGATGGAGGGGAAAGCATGACCGAACTGCCGATGAAATCGCTTGCCATCCCGAACGACTGGGACCGGACCGGCCTGCCGGCCTGGACCTATCACAGCGAGGCGCTGTTCCGGCTGGAACGCGACAACGTGTTCCTGAACCACTGGCAGGTGGCTGGCCATGTCAACGACATCCCGGCGCCGGGCGACTGGCTGGCCTTCGACCTGCTGGGCGAACGCGCCGTCGTCATGCGCGGGCAGGACGGCGTGGTGCGGGCCTTCCACAACCTTTGCCGCCACCGCGGCGCGCGGGTGGTGGACGGCGAGCAAGGCCATTGCCGCGGCGCGGTGGTCTGTCCCTTCCACGGCTGGGTCTACAACCTGGACGGCACCCTGCGCGGGGCGGCGCAGCCCACCACCTTCGGCACGCTGGACAAGGCGCAGTTCGGGCTGAAGCCGATCGAGATGGAGATCTTCCACGGCTTCGTCTTCCTGCGCTTCCACCCCGGGCCGCAGGCTTCGGTGGCGGAACTGCTGTCGCCCTATGCCGCCGATTTCGCCGCCTACGAGGCGGCCACGCTGCTGCCGGCCGAGCAGGCGACATGGCATACCGAGCTGCCGGTGAACTGGAAATCGGTGCGCGACGTGGACAACGAGGGCTATCACGTCGCCCTCGCCCATCCGGCCCTGCAGGAGCTGTATGGCCGCGACTACCGCGACATCTACCTGCCCGAGGGGCTGCACGTCTCCTTCGGCTTCTTCGGCGACAAGCCGGGGCGGCGCTGGTCGGTGCGGCACTACGTCAAGCACGCGCCGGAGCAGCCGCGGCTGCCCGGCCACCTGCGCAAGACCTGGAGCTACTACGGGCTTTTCCCCAACACCGTGATCGCCTTCACCCCCGAAGGGGCGCAGTTCTACCACGACCTGCCGGTCGGTCCCGGCCGCACCCACCTGACCGGGCGCACCTACCGTTTCCCGAACGAAAGCCGGCAGCAGCGGCTGGCCCGCTACCTTGCGGCACGGATCGACCGCGACACATCGGCCGAGGACCAGCAGCTGACGATCTGGTCGAACGAATCGATGAAGAGCCAGGCCTTCGACGGCTTCCACCTGTCGGACATGGAATGGGGCCTGCGCCGCCACCACGACCGGCTGCGGATGCTGGTTCCGGTGATGACCCGGACCGAGGCGCCGGCCGAGACGGAAATGGCCGCCCTGAACAAGGAAATGCTTGGCAGGGGCTGAGTTCGGGTTAAGGCTTTGACAGAAGAAGGCCGCGCCAGACGGCCGATCCCCCAACAGAGGAGAAGACCCATGAAGCTGACACGTCGCTCCACTCTTGCGGCCCTGACGGGCGGTTTGGCGATGCCCTATGTGCGCCCCTCCTGGGCGCAGGCGGGAACGGTGAACGTCTACAACTGGTCGGACTACATCGGCGAGACCACCCTTGCCGATTTCGAGGCCGAGACCGGGATCGGCGTGGTCTACGACCTCTATTCCAGTTCCGAGGAGGCGCAGGCCAAGCTGTTCGCCGGATCGACCGGCTATGACGTGGTGCTGCATTCCGGCATGTCGATGGGCCGCTTCATCGAGGCGGGGGTGTTCCAGAAGCTGGACAAGGCCAAGCTGCCGGGGCTGGTCAACCTGGACCCCGAGCTGATGAAGATCGCCGAGAGCTTCGATCCCGGCCACGAATACGGCGTGCCCTACATGTGGGGCTCGGTCGGCATGACCTACAACCTGGACATGGTGAAGGAACGGCTGGGCGAGGATGTGGACCTTGCGGATCTGGGGGTGATCCTGAACCCCGAGACGGCGGCGAAGCTGGCGGATTGCGGCATCTCGCTTCTCGACAGCCCGACCGACTTCGGCTTCATGGTGATGAAATACCTCGGGATCGACCCGGATACCGCGGGCGAGGCCGAATACGAGAAGCTGGCCGAGGCGGTGGCGCCGATCCGCCAGTATGTCACCACCTTCGACAATGCCAACTACCTGACCACTCTGCCCAATCAGGAGTTGTGCGCGGCCAATACCTGGTCGGGCGACTATGGCGTGGCGAAGACGCGGGCGGCCGAGGCCGGGATCGACGTGAACCTGGCCTATTTCGTGCCGAAGACCGGGGTGCCGGGCTGGTTCGACTTCTGGGTGATGCCCTCGGACGCGCCCAATGTCGACAACGGCCACGCCTTTATCGACTACCTGCTGCGGCCCGAGGTGATCGCGGCCTGCACCGACTACACCGGCTATGCCAATGCCAACAAGGCGGCCACCGCGCTGGTCTCGCCCGAGATCGCCGCCGACCCGGCGGTCTATCCTGATGCCGAGACGCTGAGCCGGATGTATACGCCCAAGCCGCAGACCGATGCGCAGGAAGAGGCGATGACCCGGATCTGGACCAAGATCAAGACGGGCGGCTGACCGGATGTCCGCCTCCGAGGCCGGACCCTTCCTGAAGATCGAAGGGGTCTCGAAGTCGTTCGGTTCCTTCCAGGCGGTCCGCGACGTGTCGCTGACCGTCGAGAAGGGCGAGATCTTCGCCTTGCTCGGCGGGTCGGGCTGCGGCAAGACCACGCTTCTGCGGATGCTGGCGGGGTTCGAGGAGCCGACCTCGGGCCGCATCTTCCTGGACGGGCGCGACATGGCGGGGGTGCCGCCGTGGAACCGGCCCGTCCACATGATGTTCCAATCCTATGCCCTCTTCCCGCATATGACGGTGGCGAAGAACGTCGCCTACGGGCTGAAGCACGAGAAGATGACCAGGGCCGAGCGCGACGCCCGGGTGGCCGAGATGCTGGATCTGGTGCAGCTGACCCCCTTCGCGGGGCGCAAGCCGCACCAGATTTCCGGCGGCCAGCGGCAGCGGGTGGCGCTGGCCCGGGCGCTGGCGCGGCAGCCGAAGCTGCTGCTGCTGGACGAGCCGCTGGCGGCGCTGGACAAGAAGCTGCGCGAACATACCCAGTTCGAGCTGATGTCGATCCAGGCCCGCACCGGGGTGACCTTCATCGTGGTGACCCACGACCAGGAAGAGGCGATGACGCTGGCCGACCGCATCGCGGTGATGGACAAGGGCCAGGTGAAGCAGGTCGGCAGCCCGACCGAGATCTACGAATTCCCCAACAGCCGCTTCGTCGCCGGCTTCATCGGCTCCATCACCTCCTTCGAGGCCAGGGTGACGGGGCGGGAGGACGGCCTTCTGGCGGTGGAGGTGCCGGCCTTCGGCACAAGGGTGATGGCGCGGGACGTGGCCGGAGTGACGGAGGGGCAGGCGGTGACGCTGGCGCTGCGGCCCGAGAAGCTGACCATCTCGAAGGACCGGCCCGAGGGGCCGAACGCGGTGGAGGGGATGGTCAAGGACCTGGCCTATTTCGGCAAGGACAGCCTCTACCGGATCAGTCTGCCCTCGGGCGCGCTGGTGCAGGCCCATGCGGTGAACGCCCGCCGCGGGACCGAGGCGGCGCGGGTCGCCGACTGGGACGACCGGGTCTGGCTGGGCTTCGACCCCGGCGCCGCCATCGTGCTGGCGGAGTAGCGCCATGGCCGGCTCGCGCCTGTCCCGCTGGTTCGACCGCAAGGGCTGGTCCGACCTGATCGTCGGCGCGCCCTATATCTGGCTGCTGGTGTTCTTCCTGCTGCCCTTCCTGGTGGTGGTGGCGATGAGCGTCGCCACCAAGACCTCCACCGCGCCGCCGATCAGCTGGGGCGGCGAGGTGCCGCTGGTCAGCTGGGAGGCCTATGCCCGCGTCTTCGGCGACGGGCTCTACCTGCGGGCCTTCCTGACCTCGGTGCTGAACGCTGCGGTGGCGATGGTTCTGTGCCTGCTGATCGGCTACCCGATGGCGCTCGGCCTTGTCCGGGTGGCGCCGGCCTGGCGCAACATCCTGCTGATGCTGGTGATCCTGCCGTTCTGGACCTCGTTCCTGCTGCGGGTCTACGCCTGGATGGGGCTGATGGGGCGGAACAGCTGGTTCAACGGGATGCTGACCGACGCCTGGAACGTCCTTGTCCCGGTGGACTGGGCGGTGAGGTCGATCCCGATGATGAACACCAATTTCGCCGTCGTGCTGGTGATGGTCTACACCTACCTGCCCTTCATGATCCTGCCGCTTTACGCCAGCCTCGAACGGCTGGACCCGACGCTGGACGAGGCGGCGATGGACCTGGGGTCCAAGCCCGCGCGGGTGTTCTGGGACGTCACCCTGCCGCAGAGCATCCCCGGCATCATCGCCGGCGGGATGCTGGTCTTCATCCCCGCCGCCGGGGAACTGGTGATCCCGACGCTGGTCGGCAATGCCTCCTCTCCGATGATCGGGCGGGTGATCTCGGACGAATTCGCCCAGGCGCGGGACTGGCCGATGGCCTCGGCGGTGGCGGTGGTGCTGCTGCTGATGATGGTGGTGCCGACCATGCTCTACAGCCATTTCCAGGCCCGGGCGGAGGGATCGAAATGAAGCGTCGCCCGGTCTTCCTGATCACCATGCTGGCCTTCGGCTTCGCCTTCTTCTACATCCCGATCCTGTCGATGATCGTCTATTCGTTCAACGAAAGCCGGCTGGCGACGGTCTGGGGCGGGTTCTCCACCAAGTGGTATGTCTCGCTGTTCTCCAACCGGCAGGTGCTGGCGGCGCTGGTGCTGTCGCTGAAGATCGCCTTCATCTCGGCCTCGATCGCCACCATCCTCGGCACCATGGCCGGCATCGCGCTGGCCCGCTTCCGCGCCTTCCGCGGCCGGGTGATGTTCTCGGGGCTGGTGACAGCGCCGCTGATCATGCCCGAGGTGATCACCGGCATCTCCAGCCTGATGTTCTTCATCATGCTGGCGGAATGGATCGGCTGGCCGGCGCAGCGCGGCTTCACCACGGTGACGCTGGCGCATATCACCTTTTCCATGGTCTTCGTCACCACGGTGGTGCAGGCGCGGATGATCCAGGCCGACCGCGCCATCGAGGAGGCGGCGATGGACCTCGGCTCCCGCCCCTGGCAGGTGCTGTTCGACGTGACGCTGCCGGTGATCTTCCCCGCCATCCTGTCGGGCTGGCTGCTGGCCTTCACCATCTCGCTGGACGATGTGGTGATCACCTCCTTCACCACCGGGCCGGGGTCGACCACGCTGCCGCTCTTGATCTGGTCCAAGGTCAAGCTGGGGGTGACGCCCGACATCAACGCCCTGGCGACGCTGATGGTGCTGGTGGTCGGCGCCGGGGTGCTGATCGCCGGGATCGTGATGAACCGGGCCGCGGCCCGGGCCAGCGCCGACGCGCGGCTGGCCTACCGGGCCAACGAATGAGGGGGCTGCTGGGGGTTCCGCTGGGCGCGCGCGGGTCGGGCCGGGCGCGCTATGGCCGGGCGATGCGGCTTTACGCGACCGGCGCGCTGTCGGCCGCGCAGCTGGAGGCCTATCGGGTGGCTGCCGCCGACGACCGCCGCCCGCCGGGCGAGGTGCTGGAGGACCGCCGCCTGCCCGTGCCGCCGGAGGCCGCGCCCGCGCCGGAATCGCTGGTCCGCGCGCTGGTGGAGGAGGCCGACCGCTACCTTGCCGCGCTGCCCGGACCGGGGGTGGTGGAGGTGCGGACCCTGCTCGCCCGCTGGCGCGACGGGCCGGTGACGCTGCCTGACCCCGCGCCGAATGCGGTGGTCGCGGCGCATCTGGCCCCGGCGCTGGAGGCCGTGGCCGCGGACCAGCCGGCGCTGGCCGGCGCCATCGCCGCCGCCGCGCCCTTCCTGCGCTGGACCACCTATGGCGGCTATCCGCCGGATCAGATCGGCGCGGCCTTCCTGCGTGGCCATGCCTTCTGCTCCATCCTCGGCGAGGGCGGCCCGATCCCGGCGCGGGACTTCGACCTCGGCCTGTTCCTGATCGCGCCGCATCTGCTCTACCGCGACCACGCCCATGCCGCGCCCGAGCTTTATGCGCCCTTGACCGGCCCGCACGGCTGGCGCTTCGGCCCCGGCCGGCCGCTGGTGGCGAAGCCCGCGCATCGGCCGGTGTGGAACCCGCCCAACCGGCCGCACCTGACCAAGGTGGGCCCGGTGCCCTTCCTCTGCCTCTACGGCTGGACGAGGGACATCTGGCAGCCGGCCTCCGTCCTGCCCGCCGCCGACTGGCCCGAACTGGAGGCGCTGCGCCTTGGCTGACCTGCTCATACGCAACGCCCGCATCCGCACCATGGACCTCAGCGCCCCCCGGGCCGAGTGGCTGCTGGTGCACGAGGGCAGGGTGGCCGCCCTGGGGACCGGCGCCCCGCCCGAGGCGGCGGAGGTGATCGACGCCGGCGGGCGGCTGGTGCTGCCGGGGTTCCAGGACGCCCATGTCCACCTGCTTTCGGGCGGGCTGGACATGGCGACGGCGGCTCCGCTCTACGAGGCGGCGACGGAGGTGCAGCTTCTGGCCGCGCTCTCCGCCCATGCCGCGGCGAAGCCCGACCTGCCGCTGGTGATCGGCGCCGGCTGGCAGCCGGGGTTCTTCGGCGACCACAACCTGACCGCGGCGGTTCTGGACCGGGCTGTGCAGGACCGGCCCGCAGTGGCCTACGACTCCAGTTTCCACAACGCCTGCCTGAACTCCCGCGCGCTGGAGCTGGCCGGGATCTGCGACGATACCCCCGACCCGACGAACGGCCATATCCTGCGCGATGCGAAGGGCCGTGCGACCGGGATGCTGCATGAAGAGGCGATCCCCTGGGCCGTCGCCCGGCTGCCGCAGCTGACCGACGAGCACTGGTATCAGGGTCTTCTGGCCGGGCAGGCCCATGCCAATGCCCATGGCCTCACCGGTGTGCTGGACCCGCGCATCACCGATCAGGAGGCGCGGATCTACGCACGCGGGCTGGCGGAGGAGGTGCTGACGCTGCATGTCTGCGGCGCCGCGCTGGTGACAGAAGCGGACAGGCCGGAGACCGCCGTGGCGCGGCTTTCGGCGATGCGGGCGGCCCATCCCGGGCCGGGCTTCCACGTCCATTCGGCGAAATTCTTCATGGACGGCGTGTTCGAGAACCGCACCGCCGCCTGTCTTGCCGACTACGCCGACCAGCCCGGCAATGCGCCCTGCATGTTCGGCGCCGAGCAAACGAAAGCCCTGTTCACCGCTCTCGACGCCGCCCGCTTCGCCATCCATGTCCACGTCATCGGCGACGCCGCCGCCCGTCGCGCCATCGAGGGGCTGGAGGCGGCCCGGGCCGCCAATGCCCCCTGGCCGGCGCAGCACCAGTTGACCCATCTGCAGCTGATGGACCCCGGCGATTACGCCCGGCTGGCGCAGGTGGCGACGGCGAACATCCAGCCGCTCTGGGCGCGGCTGGACCCGTTGATCCCCGACATTGCGCTGGACATGATCGGGACGCAGCGCCACCCCGACACCTATGCCTTCCGCAGGATGCTGGAGGCGGGGGCGGACTGGTGCCTGTCCTCGGACTGGCCGGTCTCCACCCTGAACCCGTTCGAGATCATCGAGACCGCCGTCACCCGGCAGGCGCGGCGGGTGGACGGCCCGAAGGCGCCGTTCCAGCCCGGCCAGCGGATGACGGTGGAGGAGGCGGTGACGGGCTACACCACCCATGCCGCAAGGGCCTGCTGGCGGGCGGGGACGACCGGGCGGCTGCGGCCCGGCTTCTCGGCCGATCTGATCGTGCTGGACCGCGACATCTTCGCCTGCGCGCCGGAGGAGATTTCCGACACGCAGG
The DNA here is from genome assembly GCF_011043545.1 of Rhodobacter sp. SGA-6-6. Taxonomy (GTDB): domain Bacteria; phylum Pseudomonadota; class Alphaproteobacteria; order Rhodobacterales; family Rhodobacteraceae; genus Pseudogemmobacter. The sequence continues at coordinate 37,488 of NZ_JAAKGP010000003.1, forward strand.
TGCTGCTGACGCTGTTCCGCGGCAGGGCGGTCCACCGCAGCGGGGTCTGACTGCGGCAAAGGATCACATGCGGAAATGCGCATGTATTGATCCGTGTCAAGGCGTGCCGGCCTGTCGGGCGGCATCCAAAAGGGCGGACGCGCCTTTGACGGAGACCGCCATGACCCGCCTGATGCTGACCCTGTTCTCGATGATCGCCACCACGCTGATGGGGGTGTTCATCGTGGCCGCCCTGACCCTGGGCCATGTCGCCACCCAGCCGATCCTGATCGCCGCCGCCCTCGGCTTCGTGCTGGCGATCCCTGTCAGCTGGCTGGTGGCGAAGCAGATCGCGGGCTGAACGTCAGGCTTCGAGGAACACCCTCACGGTTTCCTCGAACTCGCGCGGCTTGTCGGCGTGCAGCCAGTGGCCGGCGCCCGGCAGCCTGGCGAAGCGGGCCTTGGGGAACAGGGTGCGGATGGTCTCGCGGTGTTCGGGCAGGACGTAGCGGCTGTCGGCGCCGGTCAGGAACAGCGTCGGGTGGTCGAAGCGGCCCTGTGTGTCCGGCCAGCCGACGATCCTGGCCATCTCGGCCTCCAGCACCGGCAGGTTGAGCCGCCAGCGCGGGCCGCCCTCGGCCTTCAGGTCCAGCGATTGCAGGAAGAAGGCGCGCAGGCCCGGGTCCTCGACCACCGCTGCCAGCCTGCGGTCGGCCTCGCCCCGGGTGACGACGCCGGCCAGGTCCAGCCCCATCATCGCGCGGGCGTGGTGGCTCTGGTCGTGGGCGTAGGGAACGGGAGCGATGTCGGCCACCACCAGCCGCCGGATCGCCGCGCCGCCGGTCAGCGCCAGCTGCATCGCCGCCTTGCCGCCCATCGAATGGCCGAGGAGATCGGCCTCGCCGCCGAGCGTTCCGATCACCTCTGCCAGGTCCGCGGCCATCTCCGGGTAGGATTGCGTCGGAAACCGCGGGCTGGTCCCGTGGTTGCGCATGTCCACCGCCACCACGTCGCGCCGGTCGGCCAGCCGGCGGGCGATCACCCCCCAGTTGCGGCCGGAGCCGTAAAGCCCGTGGGCGATGACCAACGGGGGAAAGGCGGCGCCTTCGGTGGCGGGGTGGAGGATCGTGGCAAGCATGACCGTTTCCATAGCGAAACGCGGTGTTCCCTGCCAGAGCGGTTGCATCGCGCCCCGGCGCGCGTAAATTCCCACGCAAGCCGGGAGAAGGGCGCATGAGTGCGGTGACGATCATCCAGATGGCCGACAGGGTCTCGGCGCTCATGGAAGAGCGGCTGTCGGTGCGCGGCCGCACGCTGGCGGAGCAGGTCCGCAAGGCCGGGCGGCGGCTGCCGCGCAAGGTGCGCGAGGCGGCGGCATACCTGGCCGAGGCGGGCGAGATGGCGCAGAACCCCAAGCTGCTGGTCCGGGTGGACGAGGGCGACGTGGCGGCGGCCTACGACATCTGCCTGCGCCATCTGGGCGGGGTGAACCGCGGCGAGCGGCGGAAGTCGGCGCTGCTGGGGGCCGCGGCCTCGGCGGCTTTCGGCATCTTCGTGGTGATGGTGCTGGCGATCGGGGTGATCTACTGGCGCGGGCTGATCTGAACCGGCCTTCCCTTCGGGTAAAGCGCCGAGCGGCTGACCAGCGTCACGGTCACGAAGGCGACGTAGAGCAGCAGATACCACGACCCCAGCTTGGCGAAGCTGACCAACCGATCCGGCGTCTGGCCGGAGTAGAGCCATGTCCCGGTCGCGGTGCCGACATTCTCGGCCACCCAGAGCGCGAGGCTGGACAGGAACGCCGCCAAGGGCAGCGGCATCCACCAGTCATGGTCGTGGATGCGGAACCAGATCCTCGTGCGGCCGTAGACCAGCAGGGTGGCGGCGAACAGCCCCCAGCGGATATCCGGCAGGAAGTGGTGGGCGAAGAAGTTGACGTAGATCGCCGCGGCCAGCAGGACGGTGGTCCAGAACGGCGGATAGGGGGCGAAGCGCATCTCGAAGATGCGGATCACCCGCGCCATGTAGCTGCCGACGCTGGCATACATGAAGCCCGAGAACAGCGGCACGCCCATCAGCTTGAAGAACCCGGGCTCCGGGTAGGCCCATGACCCGGCGGAGACCTTGAACCACTCCATCGCCGTGCCGGTCAGGTGGAACAAGAGGATGACCCGGGCCTCCTCCCATGTCTCCAGCTTCTGCCACAGGAACAGCGCCTGTATCCCGATGGCGAACAGGAACAGCGCGTCGTAGCGGGCGAGCGGCCAGCCGGGTTGCCAGACCAGCTTGGTGCCGATGATCGCCACCAGCAGCAGGCCCCCGAACAGGCAGGCCCATCCCTGCTTCAGGACGAACATGACCAGTTCTGCCACCGCATAGGGCAGGCGGGCGCGGGCCCAGTCCCCCATCCGGCGTTCGAGACTGCGGGTTTCGGGGCGCTGGATCATCGCGGAGGTCCGAAAAGGGAAAGGGCGCGCCATGATCGCGCGCCCCCGGCCGGTGTCAATGCAGGGAAATCACAAGGTCGGGTAGAGCGGGAACCTGGCGCAGAGCGCCTCGACCTCGGCCTTCACCTTGGCCTCGACCTCGTGGTTTCCGTCCTCGCCATGGGCGGCGAGACCATCGACGACCTCGACGATCCAGCGGGCGATCTGGCGGAACTCGGCCTCCTTGAAGCCGCGGGTGGTGCCCGCCGGGGTGCCGAGACGGATGCCGGAGGTGACGAAGGGCTTCTCCGGGTCGAAGGGCACGCCGTTCTTGTTGCAGGTCAGGTGGGCGCGGCCCAGGGCGGCCTCGGTCGCCTTGCCGGTCACCTTCTTCGGCCGCAGGTCGGCGAGGCAGAGGTGGTTGTCGGTGCCGCCCGACACGATGTCGATGCCGCCCTTCATCAGCTCGTCCGCCAGCGCTGCGGCGTTCTTCTTCACCTGCGCGGCATAGTCCTTGAACTCGGGCCGCAACGCCTCGCCGAAGGCCACGGCTTTCGCCGCGATGACGTGCATCAGCGGGCCGCCTTGCAGGCCCGGGAAGACGGCGGCGTTCATCTTCTTGGCGATGTCCTCGTCATTGGTCAGGATCATGCCGCCGCGGGGCCCGCGCAGGCTCTTGTGGGTGGTCGTGGTCACCACATGGGCATGCGGCAGCGGCGAGGCATGGACGCCGCCCGCCACCAGCCCGGCGATATGGGCCATGTCCACATGCAGATACGCCCCGATCTCGTCGGCGATGGCCCGGAACGCCGCCCAGTCCCATTCGCGCGAATAGGCGGTGCCGCCGGCCAGGATCAGCTTCGGCCGATGCTCCAGCGCCTTCTTGCGCACGTCGTCCATGTCCAGCCGCTGGTCCTGCTGGCGCACGCCGTAGGAGACCACGTTGAACCACTTGCCCGACATGTTCACCGGCGAGCCGTGGGTCAGGTGGCCGCCCGAGTTCAGGTCGAGGCCCATGAAGGTGTCGCCCGGCTTCAGAAGCGCCAGGAACACCGCCTGGTTCATCTGGCTGCCCGAGTTGGGCTGCACGTTGGCGAAACCGCAGTTGAACAGCTGCTTCGCCCGTTCGATCGCCAGGGTCTCGGCGATGTCGACGAACTGGCAGCCGCCGTAGTAGCGCTTGCCCGGATAGCCCTCGGCATATTTGTTGGTCAGGACCGAGCCCTGCGCCTCCATCACCGCCAGGCTGACGATGTTCTCGCTGGCGATCAATTCGATCTCGTGGCGCTGACGGCCAAGCTCGGACCGGACGGCGCCGAACAGCTCGGGGTCGCGGGAGGCAAGGGTTTCGGTGAAGAAGCCGGTGTCGCGGGCGGTCATGGGCAAATCCTTCGCGGTCCTGGAAAGGTGTCGGCTATTTACGGCATGGGTTCCCCTCGGGAAAGGGCGGAAAACGACAGGATTCGCGGCGGGCGCGAAACCTTTTCGCCATGGGGCGCGGCGAATGCGGGGGGTTGAGTTTGCCGGGGCCAGCGGCCAAGGTCGCGGCAGGAGGGGCAAGATGCGCCAGAAGATCAGATTCACCGCCAGCCGCGCCCCTGCCGCGGCGGAGGCGCTGGCCCGGCTGACCGCGCGCTACGGCCAGGTCGAGGCGCGGCGGGCCGATGTGATCGTGGCGCTCGGCGGCGACGGCTTCATGCTGCAGACGCTGCATTCGCAGCCGGCCCGCGACCTGCCGGTCTACGGCATGAACTGCGGCACCATCGGCTTCCTGATGAACGGCTTCTCCGAAGAGGCTTTGTGCGAGCGGCTGGCGGCGGCAGAGGAGACCGCGATCAACCCGCTGTCGATGCGAGCCGAGAATGCGAAGGGCCGGGTGACGGAGGCGCTGGCGATCAACGAGGTCTCGCTGTTGCGGCAGGGGCCGCAGGCGGCGAAGCTGCGGGTGCTGATCGACGGGCGCGAGCGGCTGGCGGAACTGGCCTGCGACGGCGCGCTGGTGGCGACGCCGGCCGGGTCCACCGCCTACAACTATTCGGCGCACGGGCCGATCCTGCCCATCGGCTCGGACGTGCTGGCGCTGACGGCGATGTCGGCCTTCCGCCCCCGGCGCTGGCGCGGCGCGGTGCTGCCGAAGTCGGCGGTGGTGCGCTTCGAGGTGCTGGAGGCCGAGAAGCGGCCTGTGATGGCCGATGCCGACAGCCGCTCCTCGGTCCGGGACGTGCTGTCGGTCGAGGTCAGATCGGTGCCCGACGTGACCCACCGGCTGCTGTTCGACCCCGGCCACGGGCTGGAGGAACGGCTGATCGGGGAACAGTTCATCTGAGCGGGAGTGGTGGGGTGGAACCCCACCCTACAGAGGGCTTCGGCGTAGGGTGGGGTTTTACCCCACCATCCTGCCGTCCTACCCCCGCTTCACCCCCCAGGCCTCCAGCTTGCGGTAGAGGGTCGACGGCGACACGTCCAGTTCCCGCGCCGCCAGCGGGACCGAGCCGCCGTTGCGGGCGATGGCGGCCTCGATCGCCTGCCGCTCGATCTGCGCCAGCGTCAGCCCGGGGGCGGGGGCGGGCGGGGCGGCGGCGTCCTGCGGCAGCGTTCCGACGGCAAGCCCGGCGGGCAGCATCGCCGGGGTGACCAGCCCGCCGTCGTTCAGCACCACCACGTTGCGGATGACGTTCAGCAGTTGCCGCACGTTCCCCGGCCAGGGCTGCGCCTGCAGGAAGGCCCGGGTCTCCGGCGCCAGGCCGGCGAAGTCCTTGCCCTCCTCGGCCGAGAAGCGGGCGAGCGCGGCCTCGGCGATCTCCACCACGTCGCCGCCGCGGTCGCGCAGGGGCGGCATGTGGACCGGCACGACATAGAGCCGGTAATAGAGGTCCTCGCGGAACAGCCCGCGGCGCACCTGGTCCAGCGGGTCGCGGTTGGTGGCGCAGATGATGCGCACGTCCACCCGCCGCGGCCGCACCGCGCCCACCGGCTGGATGGTCGAGGTCTGCAGGAAGCGCAGCAGCTTGGTCTGCAGGGGCAGCGCCATCTCGCAGATCTCGTCCAGGAACAATGTGCCGCCGTCCGCCGCCGCCGCCGCCCCCGGCTTGTCCGAGATGGCGCCGGTGAAGCTGCCCTTCATGTGGCCGAAGACCTCGGATTCCAGCAGGTCGGGCGGGATCGCGCCGCAGTTCAGCGCGATGAAGGGCCCGCCGGCGCGGGCCGAGCGGGAATGCACCGCCAGCGCCGCCAGTTCCTTGCCGGTGCCGCTTTCGCCGGTGATGAAGACGGTGGCCATCGACCGCGCCGCCTGGCCGACCACGCGGTGGATCCGCTCCATCGCCGCGGAGGAGCCGATGAAGACCGAGCGGTCGGAGAGATGCGGCTCGGGCTTGCGGCGGGGGGGCGTGTCGCGGCGGCCGCCGCGAGCCATCTCGTCGCCGGCGGCCTTGACCGCGGCCAGCAGGCGCTCCTCGCCGAAGGGCTTGACCAGCACGTCATGGGCGCCGGCGCGCATCGCCTCCACCGCGCGGGGGATGGTGCCGTTGTCGGTCATCGCCAGCACGAAGGTGTCGGGCAGCTCGGCCAGGATCAGGCCCATCAGTGCCAGACCATCGCTGTCGGGCAGGGCGAGGTCCAGCAGCACGATGCCGGGACGGTGGCGGCGGAAGGCGGCGATGCCCCCGGCGGCATCGGCGGCGGCGATCACCGGATGGCCCGAGGCCGACAGCACCGTGCGGCACAGCGCCTGCAGCGCGGGCGTGGCCTCGACCACAAGGACGGGCGGACGGGGCGTCATCCGCCCCCCGCCGGGGCGTTGCCGCCCCTCCGCCGTTTCCGATCCTGTGCCATCCCCGGGCCTCTTCCGTCGCGCGGCCAAGGTGCCACGGCCGGAAGGCGCAAGTCCAGCCTCAGGCCTTCGCCAGCCCCAGCGTCCGCAGCGCCTGGGTGATCTCGTCCAGGATGGCGGGGTCGTCGATGGTGGCGGGCATCTTCCAGTCCTGCCCGTCGGCGATCTTGACCATGGTGCCGCGCAGGATCTTGCCCGAGCGGGTCTTCGGCAGCCGGTTCACCACCACCGCGCGCTTGAAATCCGCCACCGGGCCGATCTTCTCGCGCATCAGCCGGACGCATTCCGCCACCACCTCGGAGGGCTCGCGGTTCGACCCGCGGTTGAGGCAGAGGAAGCCGAGCGGCGACTGCCCCTTCAGGGCGTCCGCCACGCCGATCACCGCGCATTCGGCCACGTCCTTGTGGCCGGCCAGCACCTCTTCCATCGCGCCGGTCGAAAGCCGGTGGCCGGCGACGTTGATCACGTCGTCGGTGCGCGCCATGATGTAGAGATAGCCGTCCTCGTCCATGTAGCCGGCATCGCCGGTCTCGTAATGGCCGGGGAAGTGGTCCAGGTAGGACTTGCGGAAGCGGTCGTCGGCCTTCCACAGCGTCGGCAGGGTGCCGGGCGGCAGCGGCAGCTTCACCGCGATGGCGCCCAGCGTGCCCGGCGGCACCGGATGGCCGCCCTCGTCCAGCACCTGCACGTCGTAGCCCGGCATCGGCACCGAGGGGCTGCCGATCTTCACCGGCAGCGGCTCGATCCCCATCGGGTTCGCCGCGATGGCCCAGCCGGTCTCGGTCTGCCACCAGTGGTCGATCACCGGCACCTTCAGGTGGCGCTGCGCCCAGAGGATGGTGTCGGGGTCCGCCCTTTCGCCCGCCAGATACAGCGTCTTCAGGGTCTTCATGTTGTATTCGCCGATGAACTCGCCCTCCGGGTCCTCGCGCTTGATGGCGCGCAGGGCGGTGGGGGCGGTGAACAGCGCCTTGACCTTGTTCTCGGAAACCACCCGCCAGAAGGTGCCGGCATCGGGGGTGCCGACCGGCTTGCCCTCGAAGACCACGGTGGTGCAGCCGGCCAGCAGCGGGCCATAGCAGATGTAGCTGTGGCCGACGACCCAGCCCACGTCCGAGGCCGCCCAGAACACGTCGCCCGGGCCGCAGTCGTAGACCGCGCGCATGGTCCACATCAGCGCGACCATATGGCCGCCGGTGGGGCGCACCACGCCCTTCGGCGTGCCGGTGGTGCCGGAGGTATAGAGGATATAGGCCGGGTGGTTGCCCTCAACCGGCACGCAATCGGCGGGCTCGACGCCATACTGGAAGGTGTGCCAGGCCACGTCGCGGCCTTCGACCAGCTTGGCCACTTCCTGCTCGCGCTGGAAGATCACACAGAAGTCGGGCTTGTGGCGGGCCATGTCGACGGCGGCGTCGAGCAGCGGCTTGTAATGGACGATCCGGTTCGGCTCGATCCCGCAGGAGGCGGCGATGATCGCCTTGGGCGTGCAGTCGTCGATGCGGACGGCCAGCTCGTTGGCCGCGAAGCCGCCGAAGACCACCGAATGGATGGCGCCGAGGCGGGCGCAGGCCAGCATCGCCTCCAGCGCCTCGGGGATCATCGGCATGTAGATGATCACCCGGTCGCCCTTGGTCACGCCCTTGGCCTTCAGCGCGCCGGCGAGGGAGGCGACGCGCGCCTGCAGTTCCTTGTAGGTGATGCCCTTTTTCAGATGCGTCACCGGGCTGTCGTGGATGATCGCCAGCTGGTTGCCGCGGCCCGCCAGCACATGGCGGTCCACCGCGTTCCAGCAGGTGTTGGCCATGCCGTCGGTGAACCATTCATAGAGCGGCGCGCGCGCGGCGTTCAGCGCCGTCTTCGGCTTCACCGTCCAGTCGATGGCGCCGGCGGCGTCCAGCCAGAATCCCTCGGGATCGGCCTGCCATTTCGCGTAGAGATCGGCGTAACCCATGCCGCAATCCTCCTCCTCAGCCCGAGGTCCTGTTACGGCAGGTCGCGGCGGCGACGCAACGCTGTTACCGGGAACAGCGTCGCCGCGCCGCAGGAAATTTGCAGAAATTATGGCTCGATGCTTGCTAATATTTGCAAACTCCGCGTGCTTGAGAAGCCGACCGCAACTTGCAGCGGGTTTTGCAAAGTCGCTGCCGCCGGCTGCAAAAAGACGCGCCGAGTGATTCTCTCTGGCCTCTGGCGCCTCCCTGGCGAAGGCCATCGCCTTCGCCACATCCCGACGCTTCCCCTTGTCCGGCCGGGTGCCCAAAGCACCCGGCCAGCGCCCGCCCCGCCCTCGGCGGGCGCTTCTCGCCCGCCGGGTCGGGCGCTGGCCTCTCGGGGTCTCGTGCCGCCACCGTCTCCGGTTGATGCGTTGTGCACGGGCGGGGGCGAGGCAGTGCCTCGCCTTCTCCCGCCCGGACCGGGCGTTTCGCTTTCTCAGCTGTAATGCGCCACCGGCGTGCCGGCGATGGCGGACATGTTCAGCAGCCCCCGCGCGGTGATCGAGGGGGTCACGATATGCGCGCGGTTGCCCATGCCCATCAGGATCGGCCCGACCTCCAGCCCGCCCGCCCTCATCTTCAGCATGTTGCGCGCGGTGTTCGCGGCATCGGTATAGGCGAAGACCAGCACGTTGGCCGCGCCCTCCATCCGCGAGTTGGGGAAGATCCGCGCCCGCAGCTCGGGGTCCAGCGCGGCATCGGCGCTCATCTCGCCCTCGTAGTCGAAATTCGCCTCGCGCGCGTCCAGCAGCTCCAGCGCCGCCCGCATCCGCCGGCCGGAATCGCTGTCGAGGTTGCCGAAGTTGGAATGGCTGCACAGGGCCACCTTGGGCGTCACGCCGAAGCGGCGGACATGGCGGACCGCGCCGCAGACGGTCTCGGCGATCTGCTCGGGCGTCGGCACCGCGTTGACATGGGTGTCGGCGACGAAGAGCGGCCCATCCTCCTGGATCATCAGCGACAGCGCGCCATGCGGCCGCAGCCCGTCGCGCGCCAGCACCTGGCGGACGTAGTTCAGGTGCCAGAGATATTGCCCGAAGGTGCCGCAGATCAGGCTGTCGGCATCGCCGCGGTGCACGGCGATGGCGCCGATGGCGGTGGCGTTGGTGCGCAGCACCGCGCGGGCCACGTCGGGGGTGATGCCGCGGCGTTCCATCAACTGGTGGTAGGTCTGCCAGTAGTCGCGGTAGCGGTGGTCGCTTTCGGGGTTCACGATCTCGAAGTCGCGGTCGGGGCGGATCGGCAAGCCGGCGCGTTCCGCCCGCATGGCGATGACCTCGGGGCGGCCGATCAGGATCGGCTTGTCGGTCATCTCCTCCAGCATCGCATTGGCGGCGCGCAGCACCCGCTCGTCCTCGCCCTCGGCGAAGATGATGCGGCGGGTGGCCTGGCGGGCGGCCTCGAACACCGGGCGCATGATCAGCGCGGACTTGAAGACCGATCCGTCCAGCTTGGCGCGATAGGCATCCAGGTCGGCGATGGGGCGGGTGGCGACGCCGGTCTCCATCGCCGCGCGGGCGACGGCGCTGGCGACCACGCCGATCAGCCGCGGGTCGAAGGGCTTCGGGATCAGGTAGTCGGGGCCGAAGGTGAGCCTTTCGCCGCGGTAGGCGGCGGCGGCCTCGGCGCTGGTGGTGGCGCGGGCCAGCGCGGCGATGCCCTCGATGCAGGCCAGTTCCATCTCCTTGTTGATGGTGGTCGCCCCCACGTCCAGCGCGCCGCGGAAGATGAAGGGGAAGCAGAGGACGTTGTTGACCTGGTTGGGGAAATCGCTGCGGCCGGTGGCGATGATCGCGCCGGGGGCGATGCTGCGCACCTCGTCGGGCAGGATTTCCGGGGTGGGGTTGGCCAGCGCGAAGACGATCGGGTCCTTCGCCATCTTCGCCACCATCGCGGGCGTCAGCACCCCGGGGCCGGAGAGGCCCAGGAACAGGTCCGCCCCGCCGATCACATCGTCCAGCGTGGCGGGGGCCGACCCTTGGGCGAAAGCCTCCTTCTGCGGCGTCATCTGGCTGGTGCGGCCGTTGTAGACCAGCCCGTCGAGGTCGCAGAGCCAGACGTTCTCGCGCTTCACCCCCAGCTTCACCAGCATCTCCAGGCAGGCGATGCCGGCCGCGCCGCCGCCGGTGGAGACCACCTTGATGCTGTCGAAGCGCTTGCCGGCGACATGCAGCGCATTGGTCGCCGCCGCGCCGACGACGATGGCGGTGCCGTGCTGGTCGTCGTGGAAGACCGGGATGTTCATCTTCTCGCGGCACAATTGTTCAACGATGAAACAATCCGGCGCCTTGATGTCTTCCAGGTTGATGGCGCCGAAGGTCGGCTCCAGCGCGCAGACGATCTCGGCCAGCTTCACCGGGTCGGATTCGTTCAGCTCGATGTCGAAGCAGTCGATGTTGGCGAATTTCTTGAACAGGACCGCCTTGCCCTCCATCACCGGCTTCGAGGCCAGCGCGCCGATGTTGCCGAGGCCGAGGACCGCGGTGCCATTCGTGACCACGGCGACGAGGTTGCCGCGGCTGGTGTAGCGGCTGGCGGTGGCGGGATCAGCCTTGATTTCAAGGCAGGCCTCGGCCACGCCGGGGCTGTAGGCGCGGGCGAGGTCGCGGCCGTTGGCCAAGGGCTTGGTGGCGCGGATCTCCAGTTTCCCGGGCTTGGGGAATTCGTGGTAATCCAGCGCCGCCTTGCGCGCCGTCTGCTTCGCATCGTCCGGGCGCCCGTCCTGCCGCTCTTCCGCCATGCCATCCTCCCTGAGATGGTTCACCGCTAAACCATTTCGCATCACCGGCCAAGCCGCCTGCGCGCGCAACAGCTTTCGCCGCTGGTTGCAAATCCGCCGGCCGGGACGATCTGACCATGGGCGCTGCCGCAGGCCAAGGGGGTATGGCGAAACATGAAGTATTCTGATTTTTTGAGTTTATCGCGGGTGTATGCTGATAATGCGGAAATATGTCCGAAATACTCGTTGACATGATCTATAAAAGTATACTTTTAGATATGGCGTTTCCTTCCTCTCCCGCACCCCATGTCCCGCAGCAGCCACCGCCAGCGCATCCATGACGAAATCCGCGCCCGGCTGCTGGCCGGCGAGATCGGGCCGGAGGACCGGCTGGTCGATCACGTCCTCGCTGCCGGCATGGGCGTGTCGCGGATGCCGGTGCGCGAGGCGCTGCTGCAGCTGACGCACGAGGGTTATCTCGACAGCACCAGCCGCGGCTTCGCGCTGCCCTCGCTGTCGCCGCAGCGGGTGGCCGAGGTCTTCACCCTGCGCAAGCTGCTGGAACCCCATGCCGCCGCCCTGGCCGCGCAGGCCCGCGACCCGCAACGCTTGCAGGAGATGCGGGCGGCGCTGGAGGCGCTGGCCGCGGCGCAGGGCCGGGGCGATGTCGCCGCCTTCCACCGCGCCGCCGAGAGCTTCCGCAACGCCTGGCTGGCCGCCGTGCCGAATGCCGAGCTGCGCGGCGCGATCCAGCGCTATTCGGCGCAGGTGCAGCAGGTGCGCTTCGCCACCATGGCGGATGCCGCCGCCCGCGCCACCATCGCCCGCGGTCTCGCCGTGCTGCTGGCCGCCTTCGAGAAGGGCGACGCGCTGGCCGCCGCCGACCGGATGCAGCGCTTCGTCCACGATGCCGAGGCCGCCCATGCCGGCTTTGCCGCCGAACCCGTTCCCACCCGGAGAGCAAGATGACCGAGACCAGAGCCGAAATCCGCCTGCCGACGCAGGAACTGCGTGCCGACCTGCCGTTCTACATGAAGCAGCTGGGGTTCCGGCTGGACATGATCTACCCCGCCGACGACCCGCAGATCGCGGTGCTGTCGGGCCATGGGCTGCGGCTCAGGATCGAGAAGGGCGCGGCCGAGGCGCCCGGCACCATCCGCATCCTGACCGACGACCCGGGCTTCGCCGGCGGTGCCCGCAGCCTGACTGCCCCGAACGGCACAAGGGTGGAAATCGACGAGCTGAACCCGCCGGTGATCACCCCCGCCACCGAACACGCCTTCGTCGTCCGCCGCCTGGCTGACCAGGCGCCCTGGGTGATCGGCCGGGCCGGGATGGAATACCGCGACCTGATCCCCACCCGGCTGGGCGGCGCGATGATCGCCAGCCACATCCGGGTGCCGGACGGCCCGGTGCCGGACATGGTGCATTACCACAAGGTCGGCTTCCAGCTGATCTTCTGCGTCGCCGGCTGGGTCGACGTGCTTTACGAGGATCAGGGCGATGTCCGCCGCATCCATGCCGGCGACTGCTTCATCCAGCCGCCCGGCATCCGCCACAAGGTGCTGCATTCCGAAGGCGTGCAGGTCGTGGAGATCGGCGTCCCGGCCGAGCATGTGACCGAGATCGACCACGAGATGAAGCTGCCGACCCCGCACTACCGGCCGGATAGGGAATGGGACGGGCAGAGGTTCGTCCACAACATCGGCCGCGACGGCGTCTTCGCCCCCTTCCGCATCCCCGGCTTCGAGGCGCGCGACACCACCATCCATGCGGCGACGAAGGGCGTGGCCTCGGTCATGGTGGCGCGGCCGGCGGGCGGCGGTGCGCCGTGGACGAAGCACCACGGCGACATCCTCTTCACCTTCGTGATGAAGGGCGGCATGGTGCTGGAGGGCGAGGGGAAAGACCCGTTCCGGCTGGAACCCGGCGACGCCTTCGTCATCCCGCCGGGCATGGCGACGCGCTATTCCGAACCCTCGGCGGACGTGGAACTGCTGGAGGTCTCGCTGCCCGGCAACCCGGAGACCGAGGTTCTCTGACCGCTCGTCCTGCGCCTTCGGCTTCTCCTCGCGCCGTCCCTGCGAAGACGGGCCGAAGGCGCCGGATGAGCGGCTGGCTTGCGCTGCGTCCCTTGCGGGGCCATTCTTGCCCAAAGGATCGGCAGGAGGCGCGCATGGATCTGGTCAAGGCGGCGGCGGAGGTCCGGGAACATGCCTGGGCGCCCTATTCCCGCTTCAAGGTCGGCGCGGCGATCCGTGCCGCCAGCGGGACGGTCTACCTCGGCTGCAATGTCGAGAATGTCGCCTACCCCGAGGGCACCTGCGCCGAGGCGGGCGCCATCGCCGCCATGGTGGCGGGTGGCGACACCGTGATCGAGGAGATCGCCGTCATCGCCGACAGCCCCGAACCCGTGCCCTGCTGCGGCGGCTGCCGCCAGAAGATCGCCGAATTCGCCGATGGGGACGTGAAGGTCACCCTCGCCACCACCGAAGGCAAGACCCGGACCCTGACCGTGGCCGAACTGCTGCCCGGCGTCTTCTCGGCCGCCCATATGGACCGCGCCTGAATGGCCGCGCTCATGGACGCGCGCAGGATCATCGCCGCCATCCGCGACGGCGGGCAGCCCGCGCCGGACGAAATCGCCTGGTTCGCCGCGGGCATCGCCTCCGGCCAGGTGACGGATGCGCAGGCCGGGGCCTTCGCCATGGCGGTGCTGCTGAAAGGCCTGGGCGAGGAGGGCCGCGTCGCCCTGACCCGGGCGATGCGCGACAGCGGACGGGTGCTGGCCTGGGACCTGCCCGGCCCGGTGGTGGACAAGCATTCCACCGGCGGCATCGGCGATTGCATCTCGCTGCTTCTCGCCCCGGCGCTGGCGGTCTGCGGCGCCTATGTGCCGATGATCTCGGGCCGCGGATTGGGCCATACCGGCGGCACGCTGGACAAGCTGGAGGCGATCCCCGGCTTCCGCACCGGGCTGGATGAGGCGGCGATGCGGGTGCAGGTCCGCGACCTCGGCTGCGCCATCGTGGCGGCCAGCGCCGACCTCGCCCCCGCCGACAAGCGGCTCTATGCCATCCGCGATGTCACCGGCACGGTGGAAAGCGTGGACCTGATCACGGCGTCCATCCTGTCGAAGAAGCTGGCGGCGGGGCTGGAGGCACTGGTGCTGGACGTGAAATACGGCTCCGGCGCCTTCATGAAGACGCCCGAGCGGGCCGAGGAACTGGCCCGGGCGCTGGTCGCCACCGCGCAGGGGGCGGGCTGCATGACCTCGGCCCTGATCACCGACATGACCCAGCCGCTGGCCACCGCGGCGGGCAATGCGCTGGAGGTGATCGAGGTGATGGAGACGCTGACCGGCACTTCGGTCAACACCGCGCTCTGGGACCTGACCGCCGCCCTGGGGGGCGAGGTGCTGGCGCTGGCGGGGCTGGCGGCGGATGCGGCCGATGGCGAGGGGCGGATCGTGCAGGCGCTGGAATCCGGCGCGGCGGCGGAGCGCTTCGGCGAGATGGTGGCGGCGCAGGGCGGGCCGGCGGATTTCGTCGACCGCTGGCCCGACCGCCTGCCCTCCGCCCCGGTGATGATGGAGGTGCCGGCGCTGGCGGACGGCTTCGTCACCGCCATCGATGGCGAGGCGCTCGGCCATGCCGTGGTCCATCTCGGCGGCGGCCGGCTGCGCGAGGGCGACCGGGTGAACCCCTCGGTCGGCCTGTCCGATCTGGCGGGCCTGGGCGAGGAGGCGGGCGAGGGCGTGCCGCTGGCCATGGTCCATGCCGCCAGCGAGGAGGCGGCAAGGGCCGCGGTGCAGGCGGTGCAGGCGGCCTATCGCATCGGCGCCGCGGCGCCGGAGGAACCCGACCTGGTGTTGAAGAGGATTGCCTGAGATGGCGCGCGCCTTCCTGATCGTGATGGATTCCGTCGGCGCCGGCGGCGCGCCGGATGCCGCAAGTTTCGGCGACGAAGGGGCCTGCACTCTGGGCCATATCGCCGCCGAATGCGCCGCGGGCCGGGCGGAACAGGGCCGCTCCGGGCCGCTGCGGATGCCCCATCTGGATGCGCTGGGGCTGGGGGAGGCGGTGCGGCTGGCCTCCGGCGCGGCGATGGAGGGGTTTTCCGCCGTGCCCTCGGGCCTCTGGGGCACGGTGCAGGAAGTGTCGCGCGGCAAGGACACGCCTTCCGGCCACTGGGAACTGGCGGGCGTGCCGGTGCCCTGGGACTGGACCTATTTCCCCGACACCGTGCCCGCCTTCCCGCCCGATCTGGTGGCCGAGGTCTGCCGGCTGGCCGGGACCGAGGGCATCCTCGGCAATTGCCATGCCTCCGGCGTGCCGATCATCGAGGAGCATTGCGCCGAGCACCTGCGGACCGGCTGGCCGATCTGCTACACCTCGGCCGATTCCGTGTTCCAGATCGCCGCGCATGAAGAGGCCTTCGGGCTGGAGCGGCTGCTGAAGCTCTGCGCCGACCTTGCGCCCTGGCTGCACGCGATGAAGGTGGGCCGGGTTATCGCCCGCCCCTTCATCGGCGGCCCGGGCAATTTCAAGCGCACCGCCAACCGCCGCGACTTCGCCATCGCCCCGCCTGCGCCGACGCTGCTGGACTGGGTGGCGGGGGCCGGGCGGGCGACCCATGGCATCGGCAAGATCGGCGACATCTTCTCGATGCGCGGGGTGGGCAAGCTGTGGAAGGGCAAGTCCGACGCCGACCTTTTCGAACATCTTATGCGGCTGGGGGCCGAGGCGGAGGAGGGTTCCTTGACCTTTGCCAACTTCGTCGAATTCGACACTCTCTACGGCCATCCCCGCGACGTGGCGGGCTACGCCCGCGCGCTGGAATGGTTCGACGCCGCCGTGCCGCGGTTCTTGGCCACGCTCCGCCCCGGCGATCTGGCGCTCTTCACCGCCGACCACGGCAACGACCCGACCTGGAGCGGGACGGATCATACCCGCGAGCGGGTGCCGGTAGTGGGCCGGGGTGTCGGGGCGAAGGCGGTGGGGGTGCGCGGCTTCGTCGATGTCGGGGCCTCGGTCGCCGCGCATCTGGAGGTGGCGGCGCAGGGGCCGGGGCGGTCGTTCCTGTGACCGACGGCGGACCGGGGGCCAGCCCCCGGACCCCCGGGATATTTATGGACAGATGAAATCAGGAGTGTTCCTTGCGTGAACTGCCGAAGGTCGAGCTGCATCTGCATCTGGAAGGCGCCGCGCCGCCCGGCTTCATCCGCGGGCTGGCGGCGGAGAAGAAGGTGGACCTGTCGGGCATCTTCGATGAACGGGGCCATTACCGCTACCGCGATTTCCCGGATTTCCTCAAGGTCTACGAGGCGGCGACCTCGGTGCTGCACTCGCCCGAGGACTACCGCCGCCTGACCCTTGCCGTGCTGGAAGAAAGCGCCGCCCATGGCGTGGTCTATGGCGAGACCTTCCTCAGCCCCGATTTCTGCGGCGGCCGAGATGTCGGGGCCTGGCGGGAATACCTGCACGCCATAAGCGAGGCGGCGGCGGAGGCCGAGCGGGTCATGGGCATCACCCTGCGCGGCATCGTCACCTGCATCCGCCATTTCGGCCCCGAGAAGGCGCGCGAGACCGCGCTTTGCGCGGCGGAAACCGCAGGCGACTGGCTGACCGGCTTCGGCATCGCCGGGGACGAGAAGATGCTGGCCCCGAAGGATTTCCTCTGGGCCTTCGACTGCGCCCGCGAGGCCGGGCTGCGGATCACCGCCCATTCCGGCGAATGGGGCGGGCCGGAGACCATTCGCGACACCCTGCGGGTGCTGGACCCCGAGCGCCTCGGCCATGGCGTCCGCGCTATCGAGGACCTGGCGCTGGTGGACGACCTGGCCGAGCGCGGCACGGTGCTGGAGGTCTGCCCGGGGTCGAACGTGGCGCTCGGCCTCTACCCCTCCTTCCGGGCGCATCCGATCCATGACCTGGACCGTCGGGGCGTGAAGGTGACCATCTCCACCGACGACCCGCCGTTCTTCCACACCACCATGACCCGGGAATACGAGGAACTGCACCGCGCCTTCGACTGGGACGAGGGGCAATTCCGGCGCATCGCCCGCCAGTCGCTTGACGCGGCCTTCTGCGACGCCGATACGAAGGCGAGGATCGCCAAGCTGCTGGAGGGCTGAATGCTGGACCACCTGACCGTCGTTTCGCACCCGCTGGTCCAGCACAAGCTGACGCTGATGCGGGAGAAGGACACCTCCACCGCCAGCTTCCGCAAGCTGCTGCGGGAGATTTCCCTGCTGCTGGCCTATGAGGTCACCCGCGAGCTGCCGATGACCACCAAGCGGATCGAGACGCCGCTGGAGGAAATGGACGCCCCCACCATCGACGGCAAGAAGCTGGCGCTGATCTCGATCCTGCGGGCGGGCAACGGACTGCTGGACGGCATCCTGGAGCTGATCCCGGCGGCGCGCGTCGGCTTCGTCGGCCTCTACCGCGACCCCGAGACGCTGCAGCCGGTGCAATACTACTGCAAGCTGCCCGAGCAGATGGAGGACCGGCTGGCCATCGTGGTCGATCCGATGCTGGCCACCGGAAATTCCAGCGCCGCGGCGGTCTCGCTTCTGAAACAATCCGGGGCGAAGGAAATCCGCTTCCTCTGCCTCTTGGCCGCGCCCGAGGGCATCGCCCGGATGAAGGAGGCGCACCCCGACGTGCCCATCGTCACCGCGGCGGTGGACAGCCACCTGAACGACCACGGATACATCGTTCCGGGACTAGGGGATGCGGGTGACCGCATGTTCGGCACGAAATAAAGGGGGTTTCCCCTTTACTCGGAAACAGTCTTGTTCCAATACTTCCCCAAGCTACTTGGGGGTAGTCATGTTCGGAAAAGTCCTGTCCGCGGCCGTTCTGGCTGCCGTTTGTGGTGCTGCGCCTGCCCTTGCCGATCTGGCGAGCCCGGCGGAACTGCCTCCACCGTCCTTCAAGGGGCAACAATACGTCGACAGCCGCGGCTGCGTCTTCCTGCGCGCCGGCTATGGCGGCCAGGTGACCTGGGTGCCGCGGGTGACGCGCGACCGCAAGCAGCTTTGCGGCTACGGCGCCTCCGGCCCGGTCGAGGTGGCGGCGCCCGAGCCGGTGGCGAAGCCCGCGCCGAAGGTCGAGACCGCCGCCGCGCCGGAGGTGAAGACCGCCCCCAAGGCCACCGCTCCGAAGACCGCCGCGAAACCCTCGCCCGCGCCGGCCCCGACCGTGGTGTCCACGCCCGCGCCCAAGGTGACGCGCCCGGCGACGGCGACCGAAGTCGCGGCGACCGGCGGCGTGGTCGTTGCCGCGCCCAAGGGCGGCGACGGCTACCGGCTGGCCTGCCCGGCCGAGACCCCGGTGGCCGAGCGGTTCGAGGTCCATGGCGGCGGCTCCAAGGTGCTGTGCACCCGCGGCGACGGCACGCTGGACCATGCCACCTTCCCGAAGCTGGTGGCGGGCGACCTGTCGGGCCAGGCCATCGGCTATGATGCCTGGACCGCCGCCAATGGCGCCGGCCGGACCGGCGAGGCGCCGGGCGGCACCGTCTACGCCACGGGTGACGATGGCTATGGCACCAGGAAATCGACCAAATCGGCGAAATACCCCAAGGTGGAGCCGCCTCCGGGCTACAAGCTGGCCTGGGACGACGACCGGCTGAACCCGAACCGCGGCAAGCAGACCGTCGAGGGTTTCCTCGCCATGGACGAGATCTGGACCCGCACCGCCCCGGCCGAACTGCGCGAGGACAGCACGATCAAGCGCAAGCCGGTGACCATCATCGTGCGCCACCGCGACGGCAGCAGCTCGCAGCACGACGGCTATGTGCTGTCGTCCAAGGGCGGCAAGAAGGTGGTGCAGATCAAGGGCAGCGACGAGGTGCTGGTGTCGAAATCCACCAAATCCGTCGCGCCGGAAGCAGCGCCGAAGGTCAAGACGCCGGCCGAGCCCGCGGCGTCGGGCCGGTTCCTGGTGCAGGTCGGCACCTTCGGCGTGGCTTCCAATGCCGAGGGCGTGGCGGGCCGGCTGAAGGGCCTGGGCCTGCCGGTCGCGCGCGGCAAGCTGAAGGGCGGGGCACTGACCGTGGTCTATGCCGGTCCCTTCGCCTCGGCGGCCGAGGCGAAGCAGGCGCTGTCGGCGGCCCGCGGCCTGGGCTTCGGCGACGCGCGGATCGTGCAGTAATCTTCTGGGAAGACGGAATTTTTGAAAATTCCGGGGCGGAGCCTTCAAAGGCTCCGTTTCGATTTCTTCGAAGAAATCGGTTCTGCGGTATCAGCCGCTGCAGACCGATTGCAGCGCCACCCAGTCGCTGTCCGACAGCAGCGGGCCGGGGATCAGCCCCTTGAACGGGTCCGCCGCCTCCAGCGCCTGTGCGTGGGCGGACAGGCCCATGCCCTCCAGCGCGCGGGCATAGGGCGTCATCGGGATCTGCGCCTGTTCGAAGGCCGCCGCCAGCGCCGTCGCGGAGGGCAGGGCGGCCTCGCGGCGCAGGAACGCCTCGCCATAGCCGTCCAGCGCCTCGGGCGGCAGCTCGCCGGTGGTCAGCAGGCGGAAGGTGCCGACCAGCCCGGCATGGTCCAGGATGTCCAGCATCGGGTCCGCCGCCTCGGCCGCCACGCCCTCGGCCAGCGCCGCCCCGGCCAGCGCCTGCGCATCCTCGCCGGTCTCGGCCAGCGGACGCGGCAGCAGGATCACCCCGCCGGGCAGGTGGGCCGGATGCGACAGCCCCTCGGGCAGGATGTAGAGGATCGGCGTGTCCTCGGCGCCGAAGATGCGCTCCGACAGCCGGGCCAGCGCCGGCAGGCCCATGGCGCCGTCGCAGGGCTGGCCGGTCAGCCGGGTGATGTCGTCCAGCGCCCGCTGGCCGATCTCGGCCCGCTTCGCCGCCGGCACGACGGAGGCCGTATGGCGGACCAGCACCCCCGGCAGCACCCAGACCGCGACGGCCAGGATCGCCAGCGTCACCCCGGCGGTCAGCCCGCCGCGCAGCCGGCCGGGCCGCGGCGTCGCCGCCCGCACCGCCGACTGGACCGCCTTCAGCGCCGCGATCATCTCGTCGTCGGCGATCTCCAGCTCTTCCGCCGCATCCTCGCCGGGGGCATAGAGCGCCGGGCGGGCGCCGGGGTTCAGTCGCATCACCGCGGGCAGGGACCAGTGGCTGAGCACCTGCTCGGACCGCGGGTCGGTCATCATCAGCGTGGCCTCGCCCATGCGCACGATGACCTCGCGCCGCTGGCCCTGCGCCTCGTCGCGCCAGAGCCCGGTGCTTTCCAGCCTTGCATACTTCTTCAGCGCCGTCATCGGGGGCGGTTGTCCGGGTTCCTTGCCTGCGCAGGACCTTACAGGGCAGGGGCGGGCACTACAACCGCCGCGCGCCGGCCGGTGAAACCCCGCCGCCGATGTCGCAATCAGGCGGGCAGGGGGCGGGGCGCCGGGCTTCAATCCGCCGGAGGAAATGGACGCGATGATGACGACAGCAACGCCCGACAGGACCCTTGCCGCCGCCGGGCTGATCCTGGTCTATGCCGCGGTGATCGGCTTCACCGACAATTTCGTCGCCGTCATCGCCGGCGAGGCCGGGCTGTGGCAGTTCCATTTCTCGCGCACGGTGATGGCGATGGTGCTGCTCTTGGCGCTGGTGCCGGTCTTCGGCCTGCGGCTGCGGCCGAAATCCTGGCCGGCGGTGGTGGCGCGCTCGGCGATCCATGGACTGGGCATCCTGATCTATTTCGGCGCGCTGGCCTTCCTGCCGGTCGCCATCGTCGCCGCCGGCCTGTTCACCGCGCCGATCTTCGTGCTCTTGATCTCCTGGCTGGTCTACGGCCAGCGCATCGGACCGTTCCGCATCACCGCCGTGGCCCTGGGTTTCCTGGGGGTGATCCTGGTGCTGGGGCCCTCGGCGCTGTCGGGTGCCTCGCTGGCGGCGGTGCTGCCGGTGGCGGCGGGGCTGATGTATGCGATGGGCAACATCGCCACCCGGCAATGGTGCGCCGGCGAAAGCGCCGAGACGCTGCTGGCCGGGTTCTTCGTCGCGCTCGGGGTTCTCGGTGGCCTCGGCATGGCTGTCCTCTGGCTGCTGCCGCTGGCGGTGCCGGAGGGAGCCGACGGCTTCCTGCTGCGCGGGCCGGTCTGGCCCTCGGGCGTCTTCCTGTGGTGGACCTTCGTGCAGGCGGCGGGGTCGCTGCTGGGGGTCGGGCTGATGATCCGCGCCTATCAGATCGCCGATGCCGGGCGGGTGAGCGTGCTGGAATATGTCATCCTGCCGGCCTCGGCCTTCTGGACCTGGGCGATCTGGGGCGACACGCTGTCGCTGACCGCCTGGGCCGGCATGGCGCTGATCGCCGCCGCCGGGACGCTGATCGCGCTGCGGGCGCGGGCGGAGGCGGTTGTGCGGGAGGAGGGGCGGGCGGAAGCGTAGGGTGTGCTCGGGTCATCCGGAGTGGCAGGTGAAACCTGCCTGCTTTTGTGGCCTCGGGTTCCATGGCGAAGGCCATCGCCTTCGCCACCGTGGAACGTTTCCCCTTGTCCCGGCCGGGCCTCAAAGGCCCGGCCAGCGCCCGCCCCGCCCCCGGCGGGCGCTTCTCGCCCGCCGGGTCGGGCGCTGGCCTCTCGGGGTTTCTCGCCGACATGTTTCCGGTTGATGCGTCGCGCACGGGCGGGGCGAGGCAATGCCTCGCCTGTTCCCGCCCGCCGAGCCGTGGACTCTACGCCCCCACCGCCTCGCGCCAGTGCCGGCGGCAGAGGCTCTGGTAGGTCTCGTTGCCGCCGATCACCACCTGCGCGCCATCCTTCAGCGCCCTGCCGTCCGGCCCCTTGCGCACCACCATGGTGGCCTTCTTGCCGCAATGGCAGATCGTGCGCACCTCGCGCATCTCGTCGGCCCAGGCCAGCAGCGCCGCCGAGCCCGGGAACAGCTCGCCGCGGAAATCCACCCGCAGACCGTAGCACATCACCGGCACCTTCAGGTCGTCCACCGCCCGGGCCAGCTGCCAGACCTGCTCCTTCGACAGGAACTGCGCCTCGTCGACGAAGACGCAGGCCACTGGCCCCTGCGCCAGCCGGGCCTCCAGCTTGGCGAAGAGGTCCTCGCCGGGCGCGAAGGTATCCGCCGGGCAGCCGATGCCGATCCGGCTGCCGATCCGCCCCTCGCCGGCGCGGTTGTCGAACTGCGCGGTGATCAGCAAGGTCTCCATCCCGCCCTCGCGGTAGTTGTGCGAAGCCTGCAGCAGCAAGGTCGACTTGCCCGCGTTCATGGTGGAGTAATGGAAGTAGAGCTTGGCCATGGCCGGTGCCTATCCACGCCCGTCCGCCTTGGCAAGCCCGCCGGAACGGGCCCCGGCGAGGGGGTGGGGCTCCGCGTTCCGTGTGGTGGCATTGGCGACATGCGCCTTTGGAAAACGGGGCGGGGGGAGCCGCTTCGGAACCGTCCTTCGCCCCCGGCGGCAGAGCCGACGGTTGCGGGTCAGACGGGCCCGCCGCACCTCGAGTTGACCTCGCCGCCGTCCTTGCGGGACGCATGTCCGGCGGACCCCCACCCGATGCCGGTGCTGGGGACACCGGCCACTCGCTACGGTTCCGGTCGCCCGGAACACCTTTATCAATGACAATCCCTTGACGTGCCATTAATGGGAAAAGCTGTAGTGATTTCCCCGCCTCGGCGCGGGCCTTCCACCGGAGCGGATCATGTCGACGGCCAGTTATCTGAAGAAGCACAGCGAAGCGCTTGTGAAGGATGTGGGCATCGAGGCGGCCTGCGAGCTGACCGGCAAGTCCAAGGCGACCCTCGGCCGATACTATTCGGACAGCGACGAGCATTTCGACCGCTTCATGCCGATCGACGTGGTCGCCCAGCTGGAGGCGGCGGCGCGCTTCCCGCATGTGACCTCGGCGCTGGCCGACCTGAAGGGGATCACCCTCAGCTACGACGCGGAGAAGCACAACGGCACCTCGAAGGGGGTGAACCAGGACGTGGTCGCCTTGGCGCAGCGCTTCGCGATGCTGATGAGCGAATACAACTCGGCGATCAGCGACGGCCGGATCTCGGTCAACGAGGCCAAGCGGATGCTGCGCGAGACGCTGGCGATCCAGCAGGTGCTCTTGGAGATGAAGCTGAACCTGGAGGACGAGGTCAGCTAGGGGCGACCGGCGTCCCCGGCGGCCGGCCCCGGGGGGGGGGTGCACCCCTCCCGCGACCATTGGTTGCTTGAACCGATGGCGCAACCTGGTCGCACTCTCCGCAGGATATTTCCAGACAGAAAATGGGCAGGGAGCCCGGGGGTTGCCCGGACAGCCTCTCAGCCGCTCCGGCCCGGGTTCCGTCGCGGCGTCTGTGCGCCGCCTTGCGGCCGACCCTGAGGGCGGGCGCCTTGCGGACGGGCGCCTTGCGGTTTTCCCTGCGGCCGCGGCGCCTTCGGCTTCGCCGGGTTGGCCGTCAGCTTCTGGCCCTGCCGCCCGCCGCCCTGCGGCCTTTGCCCGCGGTTCTGGCCCGGCCGCGGCGCCGCCGCCACCACATCGGCCGCCCAAGGGGCGCCGCCGATCACCGGCAGCGGCTTCTTCAGCAGCTTCTCGATCGCCTGCAACTCCCCCATCTCGGCCGGCGCGCAAAAGCTGATCGACGATCCTTCCGCCCCCGCCCGCGCCGTGCGGCCGATGCGGTGGACGTAGTTCTCCGGCACGTTCGGCATGTCGTAGTTGTAGACGTGCCGCACGGTCGGGATGTCGATCCCCCGCGCCGCCACGTCGGTCGCCACCAGCACGTTGACCTGGCCGGCCTTGAACTCGGTCAGGATGCGGTCGCGCTGGTTCTGGCTGCGGTTGCCGTGGATGGCGCCGACGCGGAAGCCCCATTGTGCCAGCACCTTGGCCAGCTTGTCCGAGCCGTGCTTGGTGCGGCAGAACACCAGCGCCTGCTCGTCCGGGTGCTTCTTCAGGTAGTCCTCCAGCAGCTTCGCCTTGTCGCCGTTGGGGATGAAATGCACGCCCTGCGTCACCTTCTCGGCCGGCTTGCCGGGCGGGGCGACCTGCACCTTCACCGGGTCGCGCAGGTAGGTCTCGGCGATCTCGGTGATGTCCTTCGGCATGGTGGCGCTGAACATCAGGGTCTGGCGGCGCAGCGGGATATGCTTGGCGATCCGGCGCAGCGAGTGGATGAAGCCCATGTCCAGCATGTGGTCGGCCTCGTCCAGCACCAGATAGCCGCATTTCTCCAGGGAGACATCGCCGCGCTCCAGCAGGTCGATCAGCCGGCCCGGGGTGGCGACCAGCACGTCGGCGCCCTTGACCAGGCTTTGCGCCTGCTTGTTGACCGAGGCGCCGCCGACCACCATCACCACCTTGACGGCGGTTCCTTGGGTGAAGGTCAGGAAGTTGTCCTTGATCTGGGTGGCCAGTTCCCGCGTCGGCACCAGGATCAGCGCGCGGACGTTCTTCGGCCCCGGCGGGTGGCCGATGTCCAGCAGGCGGTGCAAGAGCGGCAGCCCGAAGGCCGCGGTCTTGCCGGTGCCGGTCTGGGCCAGGCCCATCAGGTCCTTGCCCTGCATGATGTGGGGAATCGCCTGCGCCTGGATCGGCGTCGGCGTCTTGAGAGAGGTCTTTTCCAGCGCTTTCAAGATCTTGGGCGAAAGGCCGAGGGCGTCGAAAGTGGTCATGTCCGTTCCGTTCATCAAAGGGACGTGCGCCCTCGCTCCCGGAGAATTCCGGTAGCCGTGCGCGCCGTCGGCGCCCCTGCGTGATGGTGGGAACCTTTGTCCGGGCCTTCTGGATGCTCACGCGGCACGGGCTTCGGACTGGCGGGATGTGGGGGATGGGGGCAGGGATGTCAAGCGGGGGATGCGTGGCGGGTTGCGGCAATGCAAAGGCGGTGTAGGGTGACGACATGAAACCCCGCGCCCGCATCACTCTCCGGCTGTCACCGTCCTTGAAGCGGGCCGCTGAGGATTTCGCGGCAAAGGACGGTGTGCCGGTGAGCCGATATATCGCGCAAGCTCTGGCCGAGAAGGTCGGGTCGAGTGGGGCCGCGGAGTTCTTTGCCGAGCGGGGCAAGAACGGCGATCCCGAGCACGCGATTGCCTTTCTGGAAAGCCGACCGGAGTGAGGGGATCGCCCTCGCGTTGCGGCCGGCCCTCGTTCCCTCGTTCCGTCCGGCACTGAAAACGCTCCACCGGAGCGTTTTCGCCCCGGCAAGGCCGGGGGGCCTTACCTCACCCCTGCAACGTCCTCACCCCATACCCCTCGCCCCGTGCCTTCATTGCCGCCACCGCGGCCACCGATGCCGCGGCGGTGGTGAAGTAGGGGATCTTGTCCATCAGCGCCACCCGGCGGATGTCGCGGGAGTCGCTGATCGACTGGGTGCCCTCGGTGGTGTTCATCACCAGCGCGATGTCGCCGTTCTTCAGCCGGTCGACGATGTTCGGGCGGCCCTCGTAGACCTTGCCGACCAGCGTCGCCTTCACCCCCTGCGCCTGCAGCCAGGCGGCGGTGCCCTTGGTCGAGACGATCTCGAAGCCCATGGCGGCCAGGTCGCGGGCGGCGGCGGCCAGGTCCTCGGTCTTGTCGCTGTCCTTGACCGACAGGAACACCCGGCCCGTCTCCGGCAGGGTCATGCCGGCGCCCATCTGCGCCTTGAGGAAGGCCAGCGGGAAGGTGCGGTCCCAGCCCATCACCTCGCCGGTCGAACGCATCTCCGGGCCGAGCAGCGGGTCGACGCCGGGGAAGCGGGCGAAGGGCAGCACGGCCTCCTTGACCGAGAACCACGGCGTCTGCGGGTCGGCCAAAGTCAGCGGGTCGGCCAGCGGCAGGGCGGTGTCGGGGCCGACGCCCTCGGGATAGGGCGCGCGCATCGGGAAGTTGGATAGGGGCTCGCCCGCCATCAGCCTTGCGGCGATGGAGGCGATGGCGCTGTCGGTGGCCTTGGCCACGAAGGGCACGGTGCGGGACGCGCGCGGGTTCACCTCCAGGACGTAGATCACCCCTTCCTTGATGGCGAATTGCACGTTCATCAGGCCGACCACGTTCAGCGCCCGGGCCATCTGCACGGTCTGCCGTTTCAGTTCCTCCACCGTCTCGGCGGACAGGTGGTGCGGCGGCAGGCAGCAGGCGGAATCGCCGGAATGGACGCCGGCTTCCTCGATATGCTCCATGATCCCGGCGACATGAACGTTCTTGCCGTCCGACAGCGCATCCACATCCACCTCGACCGCGCCGGAGAGGTAGCTGTCCAGCAGCACGGGGCTGTCGCCGGAAACCTGCACGGCGGTGGAGATGTAGCGCTCGAGGTGCTCGTCCGAGCGGACGATCTCCATCGCCCGGCCGCCGAGGACGAAGGACGGGCGGATCACCAGCGGGTAGCCGACGTCCTTGGCCACCGCGAAGGCCTCGTCGCGGCTGCGGGCGGTGCCGTTGTGCGGTTGCTTCAGGCCGAGGTCGTGGAGGAGTTTCTGGAAGCGTTCGCGGTCTTCGGCGAGGTCGATGGCGTCGGGCGTGGTGCCGAGGATCGGGATGCCTTCCTCATGCAGGGCGTTGGCGAGTTTCAGCGGTGTCTGGCCGCCGAACTGGACGATGACGCCGTGGAGCGTGCCGTTCTCCTGCTCCACCCGCAGGATTTCCAGCACATGCTCCAGCGTCAGCGGCTCGAAATAGAGTCGGTCGGAGGTGTCGTAGTCGGTGCTGACCGTCTCCGGATTGCAGTTGACCATGATGGTCTCGTAACCCGCCGCGGTCAGCGCGAAGCAGGCATGGCAGCAGCAATAGTCGAACTCGATCCCCTGGCCGATGCGGTTGGGGCCGCCGCCGAGGATGACCACCTTCTTCGCCGCGGTGGGGCGGCTTTCGCATTCCACGTCCCCCATCGCCGGGGCCTCGTAGGTGGAATACATGTAGGGGGTCTGCGCCTCGAATTCGGCGGCGCAGGTGTCGATGCGCTTGAACACCGCGGTGACGCCGAGGTTCTTGCGGGCGCGCCGCACCTGGGCCTCGTCGCGGCCGGTCAGCTTCGCCAGCCGGGCATCGGTGAAGCCCATCATCTTCAGCGCCCGCAGGCCCTCGGCGGTGACGGGCAGGCCCTCCTTGCGGATTTTCTCTTCGGTATCAACGATTTCCCGGATGCGGGCGAGGAACCAGGGGTCGAAGGCGGTGACCTGCTGGATCTCGTCGTCGCTCAGCCCGTGGCGCATGGCCTGGGCGATCACCCGCAGCCGGTCGGGCGTGGCTTCGCTCAGTTTCTTCGAGATGGCGGCGCGGGTTTCCGGGTCGGGGTCCCGGGTCAAGCCCGGGACGGGTGTTCCGGGGACGCCCGGGATCACGATCTCGTCGAAGCCGGTCAGGCCGGTCTCCAGCGAGGCCAGCGCCTTCTGCAGCGATTCATGGATGGTGCGGCCGATGGCCATCGCCTCGCCGACCGATTTCATCGCGGTGGTGAGATGGGGCTCGGACCCCGGGAACTTTTCAAAAGCGAACCTCGGGATCTTCGTCACCACATAATCTATGGTAGGCTCGAAGGAGGCGGGTGTCACTTTCGTGATGTCGTTGTCCAGCTCGTCCAGCGTATAGCCGACCGCCAGCTTGGCGGCGATCTTGGCGATGGGGAAGCCGGTGGCCTTGGACGCCAGCGCCGAGGAGCGGCTGACGCGCGGGTTCATCTCGATCACCACCATGCGGCCGTCGGCCGGGTTGATCGCCCATTGCACGTTGGAGCCGCCGGTCTCCACCCCGATCTCGCGCAGCACGGCGATGCTGCCGTTGCGCATGATCTGGTATTCCTTGTCGGTCAGCGTCAGCGCCGGGGCGACGGTGATGGAATCGCCGGTGTGGACGCCCATCGGATCGACGTTCTCGATGGAACAGACGATGATCGCGTTGTCCGCCTTGTCGCGGACGACCTCCATCTCGTATTCCTTCCAGCCGAGCAGGCTTTCGTCGACCAGCACCTGCGCGACGGGGCTAGCCTCCAGCCCGGACTTCACGATGGCCTCGTAATCGTCGCGGTTGTAGGCGACGCCGCCGCCGGTGCCGCCCAGGGTGAAGGCGGGGCGGATGATCGCCGGCAGGCCGATGTGTTCGAGGTCCTTCATTGCCTGCGCCACGCCGGCGGCGATGTCATACTTGCCGGAGGGCAGTTTCGGCGCGGCGACGATGGTGGCCTTGGGGTTTTCCAGCCCGATCCGGTCCATCGCCTCGCGGAACAATTTGCGGTCTTCTGCCATTTCGATGGCGTCGCGCTTGGCGCCGATCAGCTCGACGTTGAACTTTTCCAACACGCCCATGTCGGCCAGCGCCAGCGCGGTGTTGAGGCCGGTCTGCCCGCCCATGGTGGGCAGCAGCGCGTCGGGGCGTTCCTTCTCGATGATCTTGGCCACCACCTCGGGGGTGATCGGCTCGATATAGGTGGCGTCGGCCAGCCCCGGGTCGGTCATGATGGTGGCGGGGTTGGAGTTGACCAGGATCACCCGGTAGCCCTCTTCCCGCAGCGCCTTGCAGGCCTGGGCGCCGGAGTAGTCGAACTCGCAGGCCTGGCCGATGACGATGGGACCGGCTCCGATGATCATGATCGACTGGATGTCGGTTCTCTTCGGCATCGGATTCTCCATCGGGCAAGCGGGCGGCGGGCAAATTGGCGGGGTTATAGACCGAAGGGGCGGAGGCGCAAGGGGCAAACGGGCGGGCTTTCCGGCAGCCGCCGGGGGCGCTTCGCCCCCCGGACCCCCAGAGAGTATTTGCGCCAAGATGAAGGGGCAGGGCCGTCGCAATCCGGGTCGCGTCGGTCGGGAAAGGCTCTGGTGCGGGGGGCTTGGGCGGCGTAATGCGGGGACGAGACAAGGGGGCGCGCAGTGATCCTTCTGGAACATGGACCGACGGGCCGGCCGGCGCTGTTCGCAGCGCCGCGCGAGATCGTTGCCGCCCATGCGCCGGGGCAGGTGGCGCGCGCGCTGGCCCGGACCGAGGCGGCGCGGGCGGGGGGCGCCTGGGTCGCCGGCTATATCGCCTACGAGGCGGGCTATGCGCTGGAGCCGCGCCTGCGGCCGCTGATGCCGCGGCGGCGGGCGGGGCCGCTGGTGCTGCTGGGGGTCTTCGACGGGCCGCAGGCCGCGGGGCCGGCGCTGGAGCGGGCGGCGGCGGAGGGCCGGGCGACCGCGATGACCGCGCCCGAGCCGCTGGTCGGCCGCCGCGCCTATGGCACCGCCGCGCGGCGGGTCTTCGACTATATCGCCGCGGGCGATTGCTATCAGGTCAACCTGACCTTCCCGATGGCGGCGCGGCTGGTGTCGGGCACTCCCCTGGGCCTTTACGGCGCCTTCCGGCGCACCGGGGCGGTGGGGCACGGGGCCTATGTCGACCTTGGGCAGGGGCCGGTGGTGGTGTCGCGCAGCCCGGAGTTGTTCTTCCGCACCGAAGCCGGGGGCCGGATCGAGACGCGGCCGATGAAGGGCACCCGCCCGCGTGGGGCGGATGCGGTGGAAGATGCGGCGCTGGTCGCCGATCTGGCGGCTTCGGTGAAGGACCGGGCCGAGAACCTGATGATCGTCGATCTGCTGCGCAACGACATCTCGCGGCTGGCGCAGGTGGGGACGGTGAAGGTGCCTGCGCTCTACGCCATCGAGACCTATGCCACGGTCCACCAGATGACCTCGACGGTGGAGGGGGTGCTGGCGACGCCCGCCACCCTGCCCGGGCTGATGCAGGCGCTGTTCCCCTGCGGCTCGGTCACCGGCGCGCCGAAGATCCGGGCGATGGAGATCATCCGGCAGGTCGAGCGCCACCCCCGCGGCGTCTATTGCGGCGCGGTGGGGTGGATGTCGCCCGAAGGGGCGGCGGATTTCTCGGTGGCGATCCGCACGCTGTCGGTGACGGGCGACCGGATCGTGATGAACGTGGGCGGCGGGCTGACGCATGGCTCGACCGTCGCGGGCGAATGGGAGGAGGCGCTGTGGAAAGCGCGCTTCGTGAAGGCGGCGGTGCGCCGGGGCTGAGGTTGATCGAGACGATGCTGTGGGATGGCGCGGCGGCTCCGCGTTGGCCGCTGCATCTGGCGCGGCTGCGGCGGTCTGCGGCCCTGCTGGGGTGGAAACGCCCGGAGGTGGCGCCCGCGGGGCCGGACCACCCGGCGCGGCTGCGGCTGACGCTGGGGCGCGCTGGCGATGCGGTCTGGGAGGTGCATCCGCTGCCGGCTGCAAAGGCGGAATGGCGCCTCGGACTGGCGGGCGAGCGGGTGTTTTCCGGCGATCCCTGGCTTTCGGTGAAATCCACCCGGCGCGGCACCTATGACCGCGCCCGGGCGGCCCTGCCCGAGGGGCTGGACGAGGTGGTCTTCCTTAACGAGCGCGGCGAGGCGACCGAGGGCACCATCACCAACCTCTTCTTCGACCGCGGGCAGGGGATGCGGACGCCGCCCTTGTCCTGCGGCCTCCTGCCCGGGGTGCTGCGGGCGGAGCTGGCCTGTCCCGAAGAGGTGCTGAGGCCGGAAGACCTGCCGAAGGTGCGGCTCTGGGTCGGCAATGCCCTGCGCGGACTGATCCCGGCGGTCTGGGTCGGCTGAGCGCGCTTGTCGTCGCATTCCATGCGCTCCTCGCCGGGGCAATCCGACGAGCGGTCGAAGACCGACGAGGAGGCGGGCTTGACTTCGCGCGGACGCGGGGGTCTATCGGCGCGATGGAATTTCTGCCCTCGGAAGGGGACTGACGATGCATGTCTACCGCAGCCATACCTGTGCGGCGCTGAACAAGGCCCATGTGGGCGAAACCGTGCGGCTTTCCGGCTGGGTCCACCGGGTGCGCGACCATGGCGGGGTGCTGTTCATCGACCTGCGCGACCATTACGGCATCACCCAGGTGCTCTGCGACGGCGATTCCGACGCCTTCAAGGCGATGGAGAAGGTGCGGGCCGAATGGGTGATCCGCATCGACGGGCGGGTGAAGGCCCGCGACGCCTCTCTCGTGAACGCCAAGATCCCCACCGGAGAGATCGAGGTCTATGTCACCGGGCTGGAAGTCCTGGGCCAGGCCGAGGAACTGCCGCTGCCGGTCTTCGGCGAGCTGGACTACCCCGAGGAGACCCGGCTGACCTACCGCTTCCTCGACCTGCGGCGCGAGACCATGCATCAGAACATGATGCTGCGGTCCAATGTCGTGCGCTGGCTGCGGAACAAGATGTGGGATCAGGGCTTCAACGAATTCCAGACCCCGATCATCACCGCCTCGTCGCCGGAGGGCGCCCGCGACTTCCTGGTGCCGTCCCGCCTGCACCCCGGCAAGTTCTACGCCCTGCCGCAGGCGCCGCAGCAGTTCAAGCAGCTGATCATGGTGGCGGGCTTCGACCGCTACTTCCAGATCGCCCCCTGCTTCCGCGACGAGGACCCGCGGGCGGACCGCAGCCCGACCGATTTCTACCAGTTGGACATCGAGATGTCCTTCGTCGAGCAGGAGGATGTCTTCGCCGCCGTGCAGCCGGTGCTGCAAGGCCTGTTCGAGACCTTCGGCAACGGTCGCAAGGTCCATGCCGACTGGCCGCGCATCGCCTACCGCGACGCGCTGAAATGGTATGGCTCCGACAAGCCCGACCTGCGCAACCCGATCAAGATGCAGGATGTGAGCGAACATTTCCGCGGCTCCGGCTTCGCCATCTTCGCCAACCTGCTGCAGAACGAAGGCACCGAGGTCCGCGCCATCCCGGCGCCCACCGGCGGCAGCCGCAAGTTCGCCGACCGGATGAACGCCTTCGCGCAGAAGGAAGGCCTGCCGGGCATGGGCTACATCTTCTGGCGCAAGGCCGAAGACGGCAGCACCGAAGCGGCCGGCCCCATCGCCAAGGCCATCGGGGCGGAGCGGACCGAGGCTCTGCGCGTGGAGCTGGGGCTGAAGGAAGGCGATGCCGTCTTCTTCCTGGCCGGCAAGCCGGAGGCCTTCGAGGCGGTCGCCGGCAAGGCCCGCAACGAGATCGGCAACGAGCTGGGCCTGACCGAGAAGGACAGCTTCCGCTTCGCCTGGATCGTCGATTTCCCGATGTATGAGAAGACCGACGAGGGCAAGATCGACTTCTCCCACAACCCGTTCTCGATGCCGCAGGGCGGGATGCAGGCGCTGGAGGGCGATCCGCTGCAGGTCTACGCCTACCAGTATGACCTGGCCTGCAACGGCTATGAGGTCATCTCGGGCGGCATCCGCAACCACAAGCCCGAGATCATGTATCGGGCCTTTGAACTCGCCGGATACCCGAACGAAGAGGTCGACAAGCGCTTCGGCGGCATGGTCAAGGCGTTCAAATACGGCGCCCCCCCGCACGGCGGCTGCGCGGCGGGGATCGACCGGCTGGTGATGCTGCTGGCGGACACGACGAACATCCGCGAGGTCATCATGTTCCCGATGAACCAGCGCGCCGAGGACCTGCTGATGAACGCCCCTTCGGAGCCGACCCTGCAACAGCTGCGCGAGCTGAACCTGCGGGTGGTGCCGAAGGAAAGCTGATGTATCAGGCTTCGGTCCCCGTCTTCCGCCACTACCTGTCGCGCATCAGCGACATCGTGGCGGTGGCGGGGCCGGATGCGCTGGACGCGCAGATCGCCGACGCCTTCCCCGCCCGCAGCCAGTTCGCCATCGCCGCCGGCCTGTCGCTCAGCGTGACCTGCCTGCTGATCGGCCGCGAGGTGCCCGACCTGCCCGAGGGCCTCGGCCCGCGGCTGGCGGTGGCCCGCGCGACCCTGGGCTCGATGAAGCCGGCGGAGTTCGAGGGGGCGGAGACGCGACTCATCAGCCATCGCGCCGGGTTCGCCGATGTCGACCAGACCGGCGAGCAGTTCCTCCACCTCTTCGGCCTGCCGAACTTCTTCTTCCACATGACCATGGGCTATGCCGCGCTGCGGGCGGCCGGAGTGCCGCTCGGCAAGGAGGATTTCGACGGCATCCATTCCTACCCGAAGGATTTCCGCTTCTGAACCGGGACTTGCGGCCCCCGTCCCGCCCGCATAGCCTGCGCCAAAGGCCGGGAGGACGGGACGTGGGCGACGAGGCGAGACTGGGCCGCGAGGTGAAGGACTGGGTGCCGCCGCCGCGGCCGGGGCATGACCCGATGGAGGGCCGCGCGGTCCGGCTGGAGCCGCTGAACGCCGACGCCCATGCCGCCGACCTGCACCGCGCCTTCGCCGGGCACGACTCGCTCTGGGACTACATGGCCTACGGCCCCTTCGTCTCGGCCGGGGCCTATCACCGCTGGGCGAAGGAGCGCGAGGCGGCCGAGGACCCGCGCTTCTTCGTGCTGCGCGACCGGGCCACGGGGCATTGCGGCGGCATCGCCAGCTACCTGCGGATCGCGCCGGAGGCGGGGTCGATCGAGGTCGGCCATATCTGCATCGCGCCGGAGATGCAGAAGGGCCTCGCCGCGACCGAGGCGATGGGACTGATGATGGACTGGGCCTTCCGCGCCGGCTACCGCCGCTACGAATGGAAGTGCAACGCGCTGAACCTGGCCTCGCGGCGGGCGGCGCAGCGGTTGGGGTTCAGCTACGAGGGGGTGTTCCGCAACCATCTGGTGGTGAAGGGCCGCAACCGCGACACCGCCTGGTTCGCGGTGACCTGCGAGGACTGGCCGGCGCTGTCGGAAGCCTTCCGCGCCTGGCTGGCGCCGGAGAACTTCGACTCCGCGGGCCGCCAGAAGGAACGCCTGTCCGACCTGACCCGGCTGACCCGCTACGCCGCCGACCCGGCGCTCTGACCCCTGCGGTTGCCGAATCGAGCGCCTTGCGGCGCGAGCCTTTCGTCTCGCCTCTGCGCGCAAGCGCGCAACCGGCTCGGGCGTGCCTCCGGCGGGGATATTTGGGGGCAGGTGAAAGGGAAGAAGCGCGCCTCTCCATTTCACCTGCCTCAAATATCCTCGGGGGGTGCGACCATGGTTGCGCCATTGGTTCGAGCAACCAATGGTCGCGGTGGGGGCGAAGCGCCCCCGGTTCCGACAGTCGCCGCAAGGACCTCCGCGGATCAGGGTTTCGGCCGGCGGTCCAGCCGGTAGCTGCCCTCGGGCAGGTCCAGCGCGGCGGCGAGGTCGGCCAGTTGTGCCAGCGACAGGGTGATCTGCTGGCTGTCGCCGCTGTCGGGGTCGAACTGCTCGACCGTCACGCAATCCTCGAAGGCCGAGATGGTGATATCGCCCTGCAGCGGCAGGTCGCCGCCCTCGTCGACCAGGGTGATGACGGTGGCGTCGAATTCGTGCTCGATGGTGAACATGCGGGCAGCCTAGCCGCCATGGCGGGGGCGTTCAACGGATTCGTCCCGCTGACGCCTGCGTGAGCGGGGCTTCCGCCCGCCCGGCCGGGGCTGATAGGGTCGGCGCGACCAACCGGAACCTGTCGATGATCCCTCGTCCCCTTGCCGCCCTGCTGGCCGCGCTTGCGCTTTCCGCCTGCGTCGCCCCCGCCCCGCCGCTGACCCCGACCGCCCCGGTTCCCGGCGGCGCGGCGGAGCGCTTCGTCGCCGTCTCCGCCCGGGTCGAGCCGGTGGCCGAGGCGCTCTGCCGGTCGCTGCGCCGCGGGCCGGCCAACTGCGACATCCAGATCGCGGTCGACGACCGGCCCGGCCAGCAGCCGAACGCCTTCCAGACATTGGACGGCAGCGGACGGCCCTATGTCGTCTTCACCCTCTCGCTGATCGAACTGGCGCAGAGCGCCGACGAGCTGGCCTTCGTCATGGGCCACGAGGCGGCGCATCACGTCGCCGGCCACATCCCCCGGCGCGAGGAAAGCGCCCGCACCGGCGCGATCCTCGCCGGGATGCTGGCCGCCGCCTCGGGCCTGTCCACCGAGGAGGTGCGGCAGGCGCAGGGCATCGGCGCCAGCATCGGCGCGCAGCGCTATTCGCAGGACTTCGAGCTGGAGGCCGATGCCCTGGGCGCCGAGATCGCGCTGCGGGCGGGATTCGATCCGGTCGCCGGCGCCCGGTTCTTCGACCGGCTGCCCGATCCGGGCCAGGGCTTCCTCAACACCCATCCGCCGAACGCGATGCGCAAGCAGGTGGTGGCCGAGACCGTCCGCCGCCTGACCGGCAGCTGAGCCGGCTTGATCTGCATCAAGGCCCCCGGCCCCGGCCGCTGGCACCCTGTGCCGGACCGAAGCCCGGGGGCGCGACCCCGGAAGGAGAGGCCGATGCTTGGATATCCCGAAGCCCCGCGCGCCTGGTGGCTGACCCGCGGCATGGCGCGGCTGGTCGGCGTGAACCTGCCGCAGGCGGTGGTGGACGGCTGGCTGTCCCGCGAGGAACTGGCCGCGCTGGTGATGCGCTGCGAGAAATGCACCTGCCACGGCCGCTGCGACAGCTGGCTGGCGCAGTCGGGCGATGCCCATGGCCTACCCGGCTTCTGCCCCAACAAGCCGGGGCTGGAGGCGCTGGCGCCGAACTGAGGCCGGTTGACCGCGCCGCCCTCCGCGGCGACAAGGCGGCATGATCCGCATCGACGATGTCCTGCGCGACCGCGGCTCGCGCTATGCCGTCTCGGGCGGTCCCGTGGGCGAAAGTCCGGGGGGCCGCGCCGGGGCCGAGGCCTTCGTCGCCGCGCTGAAGCGCGAGAAGCGCTTCGCCAAGGCCACCCACAACAGCTGGGCGATGATCTCTTCGGCCGAAGGCCCGCTGAAGAACGACGATGGCGAAAGCGGCGCCGGCGCGGTGATCCTGCGGATGCTGGAGCGCGAGGGGCTGGCCGATTTCGTCGTTGTGGTCACCCGCTGGTATGGCGGGGTGCATCTCGGCGGCGACCGCTTCGCCCATGTCGTGACCTGCGTGCGCGCGCTTCTCGACGTGCGGCGGGCGGGCGGCTAGGCTCCTCCCCGGGGGAAGGGGAGGGCCGGAATGGAATTCCTGCAATCGGAAGCGCGCCGCTTCTGGAACACCGTGGTCTGGAGCCGGGACGGCTGGCGCGCCGCCTGGGCCAGCGAGAAGACGCTGCGGCAATGGACGCTGGTCAACGCCGCCTCGGCCGCGCTGGCGTTTTCGCTGGAGATGACGCCGGGAGAGCGGGCGCTGATCCTGGCGCTCGGGCTCCTGGTGCTGGCGGCGGAACTCCTGAACACCGCGATCGAGGAGGCGGTGAACTACATCTCGACCGAGCAGCATCCGCTGGCCAGGAAGGCCAAGGACTGCGGCAGCGCCGGCGTGGCGCTGGCGGCGCTTGCGGGCGGGGTGGCCTGGGTGGTGGTGTTGGCGGGGTAGGGGTGCGGGGGTGATCCGTCCCTCGGGCCGCGGCCCTCTCCGCCCTACACCTCCTTGTGCGACCCGTCGCAGAAGGGCTTCCTCGCGCTCTGCTTGCAGCCGCAGAGCCAGACCTTCTTCGTCGCCTCGGCGGTGAACTTCAGCGGGGTGAAGCCGGTCGCCTTGTGGCTGCCGTCGCAATAGGGTTGCTTCTGCGACAGCCCGCAGGCGCACCAGAAATAGGTCTTCCCGGCCTCCACCTCCATCGGATAGGCGCCTTCTGGGCGATGTGAGGGATTTCGGTCATGGCTGGCTCCTGCTGGCTCATGCCCGCAGGATGGGCCGGAGCCGGGAAGCGGTCAACCGCAGTCAGGCCACCCGCCCCCAGAGGTCGTATTCCCCGGCCTCGTCCACCTCGACCATGACGATATCGCCCGGCGCCAACCCCTCGAACCCCTCGTCGATGAAGAGGTTGCCGTCGATCTCCGGAGCATCCGCCTTGGTCCGGCAGGTGGCGCCTTCGCCGTCCACCTCGTCCACGATCACCTCCAGCCGCCGTCCGACCTTGGCCGCCAGCTTGGCCTCTGAAATCGCCTGCGCCTTTTCCATGAAGCGGGCGTAGCGCTCTTCCTTCACCTCTTCCGGCACATGGTCCGGCAGGTCGTTCGACCGCGCGCCCTTGACGTTCTCGTATCGGAACGCGCCGACGCGATCCAGCTGCGCCTCGTCCAGCCAGTCGAGCAGGCACTGGAACTCGGCCTCGGTCTCGCCGGGATAACCGACGATGAAGGTCGAGCGCAGCACGATCTCCGGGCAGTCGCGGCGCCAGGCGGCGATCTCGTCCAGGGTGCGGGCGGCGGCGGCCGGGCGGGCCATCCGGCGCAGGGTGTCGGGATGGGCGTGCTGGAACGGGATGTCGAGATAGGGCAGCACCAGCCCCTCGGCCATCGCCGGGATCAGCTCGCGCACATGCGGGTAGGGGTAGACGTAGTGCAGCCGCACCCAGGCGCCGAGCGAACCGAGGTCGCGGGCCAGCGGCAGGATCGGGAACTTCTCCTCCCGCCCCTTCCAGTCGGTGCCGTAGGCGGAGGTGTCCTGGGAGATGACCAGCAACTCCTTCACCCCGGCCTGCACCAGTTTTTCCGCCTCGCGCAGCACGGCCCTGGCCGGGCGGCTGGCCAGCCGCCCCCGCATGTCGGGGATGATGCAGAAGCGGCACCTGTGGTCGCAGCCTTCCGAGATCTTCAGATAGCTGTAGTGCCGCGGGGTCAGGCTGACGCCGGAGGCGGGCAGCAGGTCGATGAACGGGTCCGGCGCCGGCGGCACGGCCGAATGCACCGCATCCAGCACGGATTCGTATTGATGCGGTCCGGTGACGGCCAGCACCTTCGGATGCGCGCCGGTGATGTAATCGGGCTCGGCACCAAGGCAGCCGGTGACGATGACGCGGCCGTTCTCGGCCAGCGCCTCGCCGATGGCCTCCAGGCTCTCGGCCCGGGCGGAATCGAGGAAGCCGCAGGTGTTGACGATGACGGCATCGGCGCCGCGGTAGTCCGGGCTGATCGCATAGCCCTCGGCGCGCAGGCGCGTCAGGATGCGCTCGCTGTCCACCAGCGCCTTGGGGCAGCCGAGGCTGACCATGCCGATGGTCGGCTGGCCCTCGCGCCGGATGTCGGGGACATGGGCGCGGGCAAGGTCGGGGCGGAGGATCGGCGGGTTCTGCGACATGGAAGCGGCATATAGCGCAAGCCCGCGGCCGCAGGAAGGGCGGCGAAGGGATCAGCGGAGCGGCTGCCGCCGCAAGGCTTATCGTTGCGACTGGCGGAATGCCCTTGGCGGGCGTTGTTTGCTGGGGGGCGCTTCGCCCCCCAGACCCCCCGAGGATACTTGAGGGCAGAAAATAGAGGAAAGAGCCCCTCCCATTTTCTGTCTCATAAATATCCCCGCCGGAGGCATCCGCCACTTCAACCCTCATACCCTTGCAGAATCCTTCCGCGGCAGCGCCGCCGAGCGGGGGCTCGATGCTCCCCGAGGCGGCTCCTGCCTCAGGTGCCGAAGAACCGCGCCAGGTCGTCGATCCACCCTTCCGCAAAGGCGTCGAAACGGGGGTTGGGCTGGCGCTTCTCCAGCGTGGCGGCCATCGGGTCGGGGGCGCGGATCGCGCTGCCGGCCAGTTCCTCCAGCACCGCATGGCCGCAGAACGGGACATGGACCTCGGAATAGCCGCCTTCGTGCACCAGCACCAGCCGGCCGCCGCACAGCTCCGCCGCCGCCTGTTTCACCCTAGCGGTCATCTGCCGGAAGGTCTCGGCCGTGGCCAGCATCCGGCCGAGCGGGTCGAAGGCCGAGGCGTCGTAGCCGCAGGCGACCAAGATGGCATCGGGGCGGAAGCGGTGCAGCGCCGGCAGCACGATGCGGTCGAAGGCGGCGAGATAGCCCCTGTGGCCCATCCCCGGCGGCAGCGGGATGTTGAGGTTCGACCCCTCCGCCCCGCGCACATCGGCAGCCCCGGTGTCGAGCGGGTAGTTCGCCTCCTGGTGCAGGCTGATCGTCAGCACCTCGGGATCGTTCAGGAAGATCGCCTCGGTGCCGTTGCCATGGTGCACGTCCCAGTCGACCACGGCGAAGCGGGCGGCGCGGCCTTCGGCCCGGGCGGCCCGGATGGCGATGGCGATGTTCGCCAGCAGGCAGAAGCCGTTCGGCCAGTCGGGCAGGCAATGGTGGCCGGGCGGGCGCGACAAGGCATAGGCGTTGGCGGCCTCTCCCTTCAAAACCGACCGCAGCGCCTCCACCGCCAGCCCGGCGGAAAGAGCGGCGATCTCGTAGCCGCCGGGGCCGAAGGGGGTGCGCAGGCCGAGTTCCCCGCCGCCGGCGTCGGACGCGGCCTTGAAGGCCGAAAGATAGCTTTCCGGGTGGACGCGGGCGAGGTCCTCATGGGTCGCGGGGGCGGCGGAGAGCGGGCGCATCTCGCGCCAGAGGCCCGAGACCTCGGCCAGGTTCTTCAGCCGCCGCTTGGTTTCCGGGTTCTCCGGCAGGCCGGCGGGCAGCGGCTGGACGAAGCCGCCGACCGGCAGAGTCAGCGCGTAATTGCCACCGCCGTGCCAGAAGCAGCGCTCGTCCCAGAAGAATGCGGTGGTCATCGTTGCCTCCCTTTGCGCTCCCCGGGTTTGACACGGGGCGGGACGGAGGTCAAAGGAGGCCATGGCCCGCCCCTCCTTGCCCGACCTCTCCGCCCTTGCCCTCCCCGGCGCCGAATTCGCCGTGCGGGTGACGCCGAATGCCCGGCAGGCGGGGCTGACGGCGGGGGAGCCGATCCGCATCGCGGTGACGGAGGTGCCCGAGGGCGGCCGGGCGACGGCGGCGGCGCAGGAGATGCTGGCGCGGGCGCTCGGGGTGGCGAAGACGCGGCTGGTGCTGGTGCGCGGGGCAACCTCGCGGGACAAGCTGTTCCGGCTGGAGTGACCCCTGCCGTTGCGATGATGCGCGGCTTCGCCGCAAGCCTTTTGTCTCGCCTCTGCGCCTTTTTCAGGCGCAACCGGCTCGGGATTGCCTCCGGCGGGGATATTTAGGGGCAGGTGAAAGGAGATGTTCTTCTGCTGCATTCACCTGCTGCAAATATCCTCAGGGGGTTTGGGGGCAGAATGCCCCCATCAGCCGACAGCAGCCGCAGGAGCCTCCGTTAGCCACCACCAAAAGGAATGCGGCGGCAGCCGCTCCGTTGAATCCCGTCTTCACGGGGCTCCCGGTCGGAACGGGGCGCTGTCCGTCAGCCGCTCGTCCAGCAGCCGGGCGAGTCGGTGCAGCCCCTCGCCCGGAGTGCGCAGCGCCGCCGTCGCCTCGGAAAGCGCTGCGTCGCGGGTCTGGCGGGCGAGGCCGGTCAGGAAGCCGGCCAGGTAGCGCCGCTCCTCTGCCTCCGGGCCGGCCTGCACCGCCTGCGCCGCGCGGGCGAGGTCGTCGTGCAGGGCGGCGGGATCGGCCGAGACCGTGCCGTCTTCCGGCAAGCCAACGGCGGGCCGGCCGGGCAGCAGCGGCAGGATCGTCCTCTGGAACACCGCCAGGCCCGGGAGCGGCTTTTCCAGGAAGGCATCCGCCCCGGCCGCCAGCGCCGCGGCGCGGCCGTCGGGGTCGCCGCTCATTGCCAGCAGCCCCGGGCGGCCGGGGCCGGCGGCAAGGGTGCGGATCAGCCCCTCGCCGCGCCCGTCGGGCAGGCCGAGGTCTACCAGCACCGCATCCGGGCGGTAGACCCGCAGATGGGCATCGGCCTCCTCCAGCGTCGCCGCCCGCCGCAGTCGCGCGCCGGAGCGCTGGCAGAACAGCCGCAGCGCGTCGCAGGCGAGGCGGCTGTCCTCCACCGCCAGCAGCGTGACGCCCTGCAGCGGCAGGCCGGTCCCGCGCGGCAGCGGCGGCGGCAGGATGACGGGATCGGGGATGGCGGGCATGG
Source organism: Rhodobacter sp. SGA-6-6 (assembly GCF_011043545.1). Lineage (GTDB taxonomy): Bacteria > Pseudomonadota > Alphaproteobacteria > Rhodobacterales > Rhodobacteraceae > Pseudogemmobacter. The sequence continues at coordinate 78,020 of NZ_JAAKGP010000003.1, forward strand.
CGGTCCCTCCTTTCCGGTCCAGCCTGCGCGGCAAAGGGTGAAGGCCGGGTAAACGCGCGCGCATTTCCGGCCTGCGGCGCGCAGGCCCCTTGCCCCCCGCCCCCGCCCCGCCCATAAGGCGGCAAAGCCTTGCCTTTGGGAGCCCCAGATGATCGGACGCCTGAACCATGTGGCCATCGCCGTGCCCGACCTCGCCGCGGCCTCGGCGCAATACCGCGACACCCTGGGCGCCAGGGTCGGCGCGCCGCAGGACGAGCCCGCCCATGGCGTGACCGTGGTCTTCATCGACCTGCCGAACACCAAGATCGAACTCCTCTATCCGCTGGGCGAGAATTCCCCCATCGCCGGCTTCCTGGAGAAGAACCCCGCCGGCGGCATCCACCACATCTGCTACGAGGTGGACGACATCCTCGCCGCCCGCGACCGGCTGAAGGCGCAGGGCGCGCGCGTGCTCGGCAATGGCGAGCCGAAGATCGGCGCCCATGGCAAGCCGGTGCTGTTCCTGCATCCGAAGGACTTCAACGGCTGCCTGGTGGAGCTGGAACAGGCATGACCATCACCGGCGCAGTCGTCCTCTATGCGGTGCTCTGGTTCCTGACCTTCTACATCGTGCTGCAGGTCCGCACCCGCACCCAGGCCGAATCGGGCGAGGAGATCGTGCCCGGCACCCCCCCGGGCGCCCCGGCGGTGGAGGATGTCGGCCGCAGCGCCAGGATCGCCACGCTTTACGCCACCGTGATCTGGGCGGCGGTGGCGGGCATCATCCTGTCGGGCTGGATCACGCTGGAAGACATCGACCTGTTCAACCAGCTCGGCTTCCACAAGGTCGACTGAGGGCTACCGTCCCGCCGCCGCCAGCCGGTGGTAGAGATGGGTGAAGGTCGCGGCCCCCAGCACCGGCACGATCAGGTTCACCAGAGGCACCGACAGCGGGATCGACATCAGCGTGCCCGCCAGCCAGACCGCGCCGAAGTTGCGCTTGCGCATCGCCTTCGCCTCCGCGCGCGGCAGCCGGCGCAGGGCGACGGTCATGAAATACTCGCGCCCCAGCAGCAGCCCGTTCAGCCCCCAGAAGGCCAGGGTGTAGAACGGTCCGGTCAGCGGCAGCAGCACCACCAGGCCGATGACGTTGACGACCAGGATCAGGCCCAGGAGGTTCAGCGTCTCGACCAGGGCCGAGCGGGCGTCGGGCGTGGCGGGGGGCAGGTAGGGGTAGTGCCGGGCCTCGACCGCGGCGGCCACGTCGTCGATGAAAAGTCCCGAGAAGGCCCCCGCCACCGGCACCATCAGGAAGATCGACAGGACCAGCATGAAGGCCAGCGAGGCCCAGCCGAGGAACTGGTGCACCCCCTCGACGGTGCCGAGCCAGGGCAGGGTCACCGCATCCGGGGTCAGTGCCTGGATCGCCATCAGGAACAGCGCGTAAAGCCCGAACAGCAGCGCCAGCGCCAGCGCGACGCCCAGCAGGATCACCCGCAGGAAGCGCCCGTCGCCGATCTGGCCGAGCGCCTTCAGGAAATCGCCGAGGATCACGCCTCGGCCCAGCTGACCAGCCGGGCCGGGTCGGGCCGCGGGCGGTCCGGCCCGTCCTCGGGCGGGGTGCCGATATGGACGATGCCGGCGACGGTCTCCCCGCCTTCGCAGCCGAAGGCGCGGGCGCGGAATTCCGGGTCATGCGCCGGCCAGCCGGTCAGCCAGCAGGCGCCCCAGCCCGCCGCGGTGGCGGCGTTGACGATGTTCAGGCACAGCGCGCCGGCCGACAGCAGCTGCTCCACCGCCGGAATCTTGTCCGAGGCTTTCGGCGAGGCGATCACCGCCACCGCCAGCTGGCCCTTGTCGAACTGTCCGCGGCCCTTGGCGATCTTCTCCTCGTCGCCCCCCAGCTCCTTCGCCCGGGCCTCGGCCAGGCCGGCCAGCCGGGCGAAGGCGGGCTTTTCGATCACCACCAGCCGCCAAGGCTCCAGCTTGCCATGGTCGGGGACGCGCAGGGCGGCGGTCAGGATGCGCATCAGCGCGTCCCGGTCGGGCACCGGGGCGGTGAACAGCTTCGCCGGGCGCGAGCGGCGGGCGGCGAGGAAATCGAAGGCGGCTTGGTTCGGCGCGGGCATGGTCACTCCGGGATCGGGATCGGAGGGGAAGGTAAGCCGCGCCGCCCGTCTGCGCCAGTCCCGGCGGCTGGCCTGCGCCAGCGGGCGCTGATCGCCTCGGCCATCGTCGCCTCGCCGCAGCTTCTGATCGCCGACGAGCCGACCACCGCGCTGGACGTGAACATCCAGGCCCGGATCATCGACCTGCTGCAGGAGCTGAAGCAGGCGGGCATGGGGCTTCTCTTCGTCAGCCACGATCTGGCGGTGGTCTCGACCGTGGCCGACCATGTCGTGGTGATGAACGAGGGCCGGGCGGTGGAGCAGGGGCCGACGGCGCAGGTGCTGGAGGACCCGGCCCACAGCTACACCCGGATGCTGATCGCCGCCATGCCCAGCCGGGCGCCGGTCGGCGCGCGGCTCTCGTCGGTGGACCTGCCGCCCGGATCGGCCTTCCGGTCGTCGCGGGTGCGGTCCGAAGGCGATGCCCCGGCGCTGTCGGCGCGCGGGCTGCACAAGAGCTAAAGCCTGCCCGACGGGTCGCGGGTGGGGGCGGTGCTGGACGTGTCCTTCGACCTGGCGCGCGGGGAACGGACGAGGGCGAGATCACCCTGTTCGGCCAGCCCTGGACCCGCCTGCCCGAGAAAGAGCGCACCGCCCGCCGCCCGCGCATCCAGCTGATCGCGCAGGACCCGCTGGGCGCGTTCGTCACCCATGCCAATGCCGCCTTGCTCTTCCCGCACCGCCGCAACCGCAGCGACGAGGTGCTGTGGGCGCTGGCGCAGACCGGCGGCGTGATCGGCTGCGCCGCCTATCGCAACATCACCCCGGAAAGCGCCTGCGCCAGCGCGCTCGGCTTTGCCGAGATGGTCGCCCGCACGGTCGAGATCGCCGGGGTGGACCATGTCGGGATCGGCACCGATTTCAGCTATCATTCCGACGACAAGTTCCGCGACTGGATGCGCAAGGGCCGCTGGACCTGCTCGGTCCAGTATGGCGCCGGCTCGGCCGCCAACCCGGGCGAGGTGGACGATCCCGACTGGCTGCAAGGCCCGGAACAACTGCGCGACCTGATCCCCGCGCTGCGGCAAGTCGGCTTCTCGGAAGAAGATGTCGGCAAGATCATGGGCGGCAACTGGCTGCGGCTTTACGAGACCGTCTTCGGCTGAGCCACGCCGGGGCCGGCCCATGCGGGCAGGGGAAGGCGGAGGCGCTCCCGCTCCGTTTCTCCTGCCCGCGGATATTCTTTCCCCGACATGCAAGCGATTCCCGCGATCTCGGCCATTTGATGCCGCAGGGGGCGGCGGGTTCTTGCCGTGGGGCGGGGGTGGCCCTAGGCTTTGTTTCCAAATCATAAACGTGGAAGGGGGCGTCGATGCGGTGGCTGTTGCGGGCGGTCGGGGCCCTGCTGGTCCTGGGGCTTCTGGCGCTTGGCCTGCTGGCCCTTGTCCCTTCGGACCGGATCGCCCAGGCCGCGGCGCAGCAGTTCGAGCGGCTGACCGGCCGGGCCCTGCAGATCGAGGGCGATGTCTCGCCGCGGTTCTGGCCCGTCCTCGGCGTCACCACCGGCCCGGTCACGGTGGCCAATGCCGACTGGTCCGACGAGGGGCCGATGTTCCGCGCCGAAAGCCTGACGGTCGAGATCAACGCCTCGGCCCTTCTGGGCGGCGAGATCCGCATCCTCGGCCTGCGCGCCGAACGGCCGCAGATTCTGCTGGAGCGGGCCAAGGACGGGCGCGAGAACTGGGTCTTCGGCGGCGGCGGCGCGGCGGGCGAGGTGAGCACCGAGACCCCGGGCGTCGGCCGGGCCTATACGCTGGAAGAGGGGCTGATCCGCGGCGGCACCCTGCGCTTCATCGACCACGGCACCGGGCAGGACATCGCGCTGGACGATGTCGGGGCGCGGCTGGCGATCCCGGATTTCTCCGGCCCCTTCACCCTGTCGGCCGAGGCGCTGGTGCAGGGCCAGCCGGTCAGCCTGGCGGCCGAGGCCGGGGTGTTCTCGGCCTTCACCGAGGGCCGGATCGTGCCGCTGTCGCTGACCGCCGGAGTCGGCGGGGCGACGGTCTCCTTCGAGGGCCGCGGCGGCTGGCAGCCGCTGGCGGCCGAGGGCGCGCTGAAGGCGGAACTCTCCGACCTGTCCGGCCTGGCCGCGCTGGCCGGCGGCACGGCGCCGGACCTGCCGCAGGGACTGGGGGCGCAAAGCCTGTCGGTGGCGGGGCTGCTGACGCTGGACGGCAGCGGCGCGGCCTATCTGCGTCAGGCCACGATCCGGGCCGACGGCAACACCATCACCGGCGAGATGGACCTGAAGCCCGGCAAGGACCGGCCGAAGCTGACTGCGAATCTTTCCGCCGGGGCGCTGGCGCTGCCGGGGATTTCTGGCGGGCAGGGCGGCGGGGCCGGCGGCGGCATGGAGGCCGCGGGCTGGCCGACCGACCGGATCGACGTCTCGGCCCTGGGCCTGATCGACGCCGAGGTGGCGCTGGTCGCCGGCTCGGTGGACCTCGGGCTGGTGAAGTTCGGCGAGACAAGGGTGATCATGGCGCTGGACCGGGCGCGGGCGGTGTTCGACATCCGCAAGCTGGCGGCCTATGGCGGCGCGGTCACCGGCGAATTCGTGGTGAACGGTCGCGGCGGCCTGTCGGTCGGCGGCAAGCTGGCGCTGGCGGGGCTGCAGATGCAGCCGCTGTTGGTCGACGTGTCCGGCTGGGACCGGCTGATCGCGCAGGGCAACCTGACGCTGAACTTCCTGGGCGTCGGCAATTCCGTCGACGAGATCATGCGCGGGCTGAAGGGCGACGGCAGCCTGAGCCTCGGCAAGGGCGAGCTGAAGGGCCTCGACATCGGCGGGATGCTGCGGACGCTGGACGCGGGCTATGTCGGTGAGGGCCAGAAGACCATCTTCGACGGCGTCGCCGCCAGCTTCTCCATCGTCGGCGGCGTGCTGACCAACAGCGACCTGAAACTGGTCGCGCCCTATGTCACCGCCACCGGCGCGGGAGAGGTCGGGCTGGGGACGCGGACGCTGAACTACCGGCTGCGGCCGACGGCGCTGGCGGGCGAGGATGGCTCGGGCGGGGTGATGGTGCCGCTGCTGATCACCGGGCCGTGGTCGAAGCCCAGCTTCAAGCTGGACCTGGAAACCATCGCCCGCGAGAAGATGGAGGCCGAGGCGAGGGCGGCCGAGGAGCGGCTGAAGGCCGAGGCCGCGGCGGCGGAGGCGAAGGCCAAGGCCGAGCTGGAGGCGAAGCTGAAGGAGGAACTCGGCGTCGAGGCGGTCGAGGGCGAAAGCCTGGAGGAGGCCGCGAAGCGCCGCGCGCAGGAGGCGCTGGACGCCGAGGCGCGCAGGCTGCTGGAGGGGATTCTGGGCGGGAATTGAGCCTGGGTCGGTAAGGCCTATCGCACTCCCCGGGCGGGAGAAGGCGAGGCATTGCCTCGCCCCCGCCCGTGCGCAGCGGGTGCACCCGGAGACGGTGGCAGCACGAGTCCCGAGAGGCCAGCGCCCGCCGAGGGCGGGGCGGGCGCTGGCCGGGCCTTGGGGGCCCGGCCGGACAAGGAGAAGCGTGGCGCCGTGGCGAAGGCACGCGCCTTCGCCATGGAGATTGGGAAGGGCGATCCGCCCGGGCCATCCCGGCAAACGGCCAGTCAGTCTGCGTCTGATGCCGATCCGCCCCAGAAGCGGAAGCGCGCAAGAGAAAAGGGGCGGCCTTGCGGCCGCCCCTTCCGTTCTGCATCTCGCAGGGCCTTCCGCTTATTGCACGACCGAGGTCGGGCGCGGCGTGGTGCCGGTTTCGGCCGGCAGCACCGGCAGCGTCACCGCCGGCAGCGTGCCGGTCAGGCTTTCCAGGAAGGCGACCAGTTGCGCGGTCTCTTCCGGCTTCAGCTCTTCGCCCAGCTGGCTTTCGGCCATGATCTCGACCGCCACGTTCAGGTCCCAGACCTTGCCCGAGTGGAAATAGGGCGCGGTCAGGGCGATGTTGCGCAGCGGCGCGGCGCGGAACACGTATTCGTCGTCCGCCGTATCGGTCACCGCGAAGCGGCCCTTGTCGCCCTCGGGCAGGATCTCGGAGCCGGGCTTCTCGATCAGGCCGAAGGGATAGTAGCCATGGCCGCCCACGTTCACGCCCGAGTGGCAGGAGGAGCAGCCCTTGTCCATGAACAGCTGCAGCCCGGCCTTGGCCTCGGCCGTAAGCGCGTTGTCGTCGCCGTTCAGCCAAGCGTCGAACGGGGCCGGGGTGATCAGCGTGGCCTCGAAGGCCTCGATCGCCTTGGCCATGTTGTCGAAGTTGACCGGGTTCTCCTCGCCCGGGAAGGCGGCGGTGAACCAGTCCACATATTGCGGCATCGAGGCCAGCGTGGCCTCCACCTGCGCCGGGGTGTTCGCCATCTCGACGCCGGCCTGGATCGGGCCCTTGGCCTGGGCGGCCAGGTCTTCGGCGCGGCCGTCCCAGAACTGCGCCTCGTTCAGCACCGAGTTCAGCGCGGTCGGCGCGTTGCGGGGGCCCTTCTGCCAGCCGTGGCCGACCGAGGTTTCCATGTTGTCGTCGCCGCCGGTGGTCAGGTTGTGGCAGCTGTAGCAGCTGAACACGCCCGAGGCCGACAGCCGCGGGTCGAAGAACAGGGCCTTGCCAAGGTCGATCTTCGCCGGGGTCACCGGGTTGTCCTTGACGGCCGGAACGGTGGAGGGGAGGGGCTTGAAGGTTTCAAGCGCAAGGTCGCGCAACGGCTCCGCGCCGGCGGCACCGGCAAGGGCTGTCGTGACCAGCGCAAGGGTCGTGATAAGGCGCATCTGGCTCTCCTGTCTTTTCTTCCTTGTCCGCGCGAAGGGACAAAAGCAGATGCGGCAGGCGCGGGCCATGATTTAGATCAATTCTAAATCAAGGGCCGGCGATGCATCTTTGATGGAAGGGGTGGGATTTGCCAAGATACTGATCCGAAAGGATAATAATGCATCCTGCCTTCGGCGGGACCGAAAAAGAAAATCACCGCCCTGAGGCGGCGATCTGTTGTCGTGGAGGGTGGCCGTGCCGCTTTCAGCGGCGGCGGTCGCGCCGCGCGCTCATCGGCTGGAAGGCAACGCCGACATGGGCCTCGCAATAGGGCTTGCCGGGCAGGCTGGGCAGGCCGCAGAACCAGAAATCCTCGGTCGCCGGGTCGCCGATCGGCCATTTGCAGGTGCGCTCGGTCAGTTCCATCAGCGTCAGCTTGCGGGCGCGCTTCTCCACCTCGCGCACCGAGGCCAGCGCCTCGGGGCTGATCTCGTTCAGGCTGGGCTGCGGCGGCAGCGGCTGGCCGGCGGGGACGATGGCCTTGCGCACCGGCAGCGGGGTGACATTGGTCGCCGGGGCGGCGGCGGGCGCCGCGGCGGGGCGTTCGGCCGCCGGGCGCGGGGCCTCGGCCTTCGGCGCGGCCGGCTCCGGCCGGGCGGCGGCAGCGGGGGCCGGTTCCGCCCGCGGCGCGGCGGCGGGGGCGGCCGGCGCGGCCTCCTCCTCGTCCTTGCCGCCGACGCGGTTCGACAGGCCGAGGCGATGGACCTTACCGATCACCGCATTGCGGGTGACCCCACCCAGTTCCTTGGCGATCTGGCTGGCCGACTGGCCCTCGGCCCACATGCGCTTGAGCGTCTCGACGCGCTCGTCCGTCCAGGACATCTGTCTCTCCGCCTGTCTGAAATCCCGGGCATTCTATCCCTTTGCGCCGGGGGGCCGCAAGGGCGGCTCTTGCGGGAAGACGGTGCGTCGCCCTAGCATCGCCGCAGCCGATGGGAGGCCCGCGATGACCCCGCCGAAGACCAGCCCCAACCCCGACCTCGCCGTGGGCGCGGATCGCCGCCCGCGCTGGAACTCGGCCCCCGGGCGGCGGCACGGGTTCCACAATCTGCACCGGCTGGCGCGCTATGTGCAGGGCTTCCGCGCCGGCCGGGTGCTGGACCTGCGGCTGTCGGCCGACCTGTCGATCCCGGCGCGCGAGGACGTGCGGCGGCTGACCGCCAGCCCCTGGTTCTCGGCCATGGCGGTGACCGAGGGCAACCGGCTGCTGTTCGAGGCCTATGCCCCGGACTTCGGCCCCGACCGGCCGCATTCGATCATGTCGGTCTCGAAGATGGCGATGAACCTGATCCTCGGCCGGCCGTGGGAGGAGGGGCGGCTGGACCTGTCGGCGACGGTGGGCGAGGTGCTGCCCTGGATCGGCCCGGGCTACCACGGCGCCCGCCTGCAGGACGTGCTGAACATGAACGTCCACAACGGCTATGACGAGGATTACCACAACCCCGACACCACCGCCTTTCTGCACGAGGCGGCGATGGGGATGCGGCTGGCCGAGGCGGAGGAGCCGACCAACAAGGGCTTCCTCGCCGGCATCGGCCTGGCCCCCGGGGCCGCGGACACGGCGAACCCCGGCCCGACCTGCCTTTACAAGAGCGCCAACACCGACGTGCTGGCGGCGGTGGCCGAGGCTGTCGGCGGCCGCCCGCTGCCGGCCTGGCTCGCCGATCTCGCCGACGCGGCGGGGGTGGAGGGGATGCTGCACATGGCCTGCGACCGCAGCGGCTTTCCGGTGTTCAACGGCGGCATCTGCCTGACCGCGCGCGACCTCTGCCGCTATGGCGCGGTCTTCGCCCGGAAGGGGCAGGGGGTGGACGGCCGGCCCTTCGGCTCCGCCGCCTTCATCGCCCGCACGCTGGAGGGCGGCGTGCCGATGCCCGCCCCGCGCGCCCATCTGCGCTATTCCAACCAGACCAACACCGACGGCAACTGGCTGGGCCACGGCGGCTATGGCGGCCAGTATCTGGTGGCCGATCCCGAAACCGGCCGGGTGGCCTGCTTCCTGTCGGTGCTGCAGGACGAGGACGGCTACGACAGCGCCTGGTATCCGCCGGTGATCGCCATGCTGTCGGAGATCTGCGCCGGCAGGTGAGGCAAAGGCGCGGCTGCCGCCGCAAGCCTTTATCGTTGGGGCTGGCGGAGTCGCGTGGGGCTGGCGTCGGCTGATGGGGGCATTCTGCCCCCAAACCCCCTGAGGATATTTAGGGGCAGGTGAATTTGAAGAAAACCTCTTCTCCATTCACCTGCTGCAAATATCCTCGGGGGGTTTGGGGGGCGAAGCGCTCCCAATCCGACGGCAGCCCCCGCATCCGCCCTCTGGCGCTTTCCTCCCGGGTCGGGCAGGAAGGACGCATGGACACGGCATCCCAAGACAGCATCGCGGCGATCCGCGCCGGAGACCGCCGGGCGCTGGCCCGCGCCATCACCCTGATCGAAAGCCAGCGCCCCGATCACCGGGCGCAGGCGCTGGACCTGCTGTCCGCCCTCGGCCGCGACCGGCAGGCGCTGCGGATCGGGCTGTCCGGCACCCCCGGCGTCGGCAAGTCCACCTTCATCGAGGCCTTCGGCATGATGCTGGTCGAGTCCGGCCTGCGCGTCGCCGTCCTTGCCGTCGACCCCTCCTCGGCCCGCTCCGGCGGCTCCATCCTCGGCGACAAGACCCGGATGGAGCGGCTGAGCCGCCACCCTGCCGCCTTCATCCGTCCCTCGCCCAGCCGGGCGCAGATGGGCGGCGTCGCCCGCCGCACCCGCGAGGCGGTCAGCCTCTGCGAGGCCGCGGGCTTCGACGTGATCCTGATCGAGACGGTGGGCGTCGGCCAGTCCGAGACCATGGTCGCGGGCCTCTGCGACCTGTTCCTCCTGCTGATGGCCCCGGCCGGGGGCGACGAGTTGCAGGGCGTCAAGCGCGGCATCATGGAGATGGCCGACATGATCCTGGTCAACAAGGCCGATGGCGAGCTGCTGGCGACGGCCACCCGCACCCAGGCCGATTATGCCGGCGCGCTGCGCCTGCTGCGCCGCCGGCCGCAGGACCCGCAGGGCTTCCCCAAGGCGCTCTGCGTCTCGGCCGCCACCGGGCTCGGGCTCGACAAGGCCTGGGCGGAGATGCGGGCGCTGGCACAATGGCGGCGCGAGCACGGCCATTGGGACGCCCGTCGCGCCGAACAGGCGGCCGAGGCCTTCGGCGAGGAGGTGCGGCAGGGGCTTCTCGCTGTCCTCGACCGCGAGCCCGCCCGCGGCATCATGGAGCGGCTGGCCGCCGCCGTCGCCGCCGGAGAACGCACGCCCGAGGCCGCGGCGGCAGAGATGCTGGGCCTGCTCGGCCGCAGCTAGCGCCTGATTTTTCGGAGAAAAATCGCCGCTAGCGGGTAAAGATCAGCGCCAGCCCGGCCACCGCCATCGCCGCGCCCAGCCAACTGGTGGCGGTCGGTCTTTGCCCGGTGCGCAGCCACAAGAGCGGCAGGATGATCACCGGCGAGGTCGCCGACAGCGTGGCGATGATCCCGGTCTCCGATCCCTGCAGCGCGAACAGGAACAGCGTCATCCCCAGGAACAGGCCGATCAGCGCCGTCGCCGCGGTCAGCGCCACCACCAGCCCGGAGACCTGCGCCGGCCGCCGCGGCGCCCAGGGCGTGGCCGCCACCATCCCCATCGCCAGCCCGCTGGCCCCCACCCGCACCAGCGAGGCCAGCCAGGGGTCCAGCCCCGCCTCCATCACCGGCCGCGCGATCAGCGACCCCGCCGCCTGGCCGAGCGCCGCCAGCAGCCCGCAGGCCAGCCCCGGCAGCAGCGTGCCGGTCAGGCTTTCCAGCCGGTGGGCATTGGCCCGCGGCCGGCCGAGGATCGCCACCGCCACCCCCGCCGCCGTCAGCGCGATGCCCGTCGCCGCCTGCAGGCTCAGCGCCTCGCCCAGGAGCGCCCAGCCCAGCACCGCCGCCATCGGCGCGTTCAGGGCGAAGATCGCCCCCGCCCGCCGCGGCCCCAGCCGCCCGACGGCGGCGAAGTTGAAGGTGTCGCCCAGCAGGATGCCGATCACCCCCGACAGCGCCAGCACCGCCAGCGTCCAAGGGTCCAGCCCCGCCCAGGCCCCGGTCGCCGCCACCACCGCCAGCAGCACCAGCGTCACGAAGCCCTGCCGCCAGAGGTTGAAGTGGAAGGCGCCGAGCGCCCGCACCGCATCGGCGGCGATCAGCCCGGTGGTGGCCCAGCAGGTCGCGGTGGCCAGCGCGGCCAGTTCGTGGATCGGGACGGTCATGCGCTCTCCTTGGGCACGGGTTCCTTCCACGGCGCGGAAGCCGCCGCAAGGGGCTGCATAGCCGCTTGCACCGCCGTCATGGTTCGCGCAGTATCGAACCATGGAGGAAAGCCCCAACATCGCCGCCCTTGCCGCCCAGCTGGCCGACCCGGCCCGCGCCCGGATGCTGCTGGCGCTGATGGGCGGCCGGGCGCTGACCGTGTCGGAACTGGCGCAGGCGGCGGGCCTCGGCAAGGCCGGGGCATCGGCGCAGGCGACACGGTTGCAGGAGGCCGGGCTGCTGGCGGCACGGCGGCAGGGGCGGCACAAATATCTCTGCCTGGCCGGGCCGCATGTGGCGCAACTGGTGGAGGTGCTGATGGCGGCGGCGGCCGGGATGGGCGGGGCGAAGGCCCCGCAGACCGGCCCGCGCGATCCGGCGCTGCGGCAGGCGCGGCTCTGCTACAACCATCTGGCCGGCGCCATGGGGGTGCAGCTCTACCGCAGCCTGTCTTCCCGCGGCTTCCTCGGCCTCGACGGGGACGGGCTGTCGCTGACGACCGAGGGCCGGGCCTTCGCGCTGGACTTCGGGCTGGCGGCGGAGGATCTTGCCCCCGGCCGCGCCCCCCTCTGCCGCGACTGCCTGGACTGGAGCGAGCGGCAGAGCCACCTCGGCGGCCGCCTCGGCCGGCTGCTGCTGGCGCGGATGGAGGCGCGGGGCTGGCTGCGCCGCTCGGCCGGCAGCCGGGCGCTGCTGGTCACACCCGAGGGGCGGCGCGGCTTCGCGCTGGCCTTCCCGGCTGAAGCGGCGGCGGACGCAGCAGCGCGTGGGCCCCTTCCCGCTTGACGGCCCCCCGGATTCCCCTTACACGCCCGCAATCGCATTCGAGGGCCGGGATTCCCCGCCTCTCTTCCGTTTTGACGAATCGAAGGAACACCAGAATGTCGCGCGTCTGCGAACTGACGGGCAAGGGCCCGATGTCCGGCAACACGGTCAGCCACGCCAACAACAAGAGCCGTCGCCGCTTCCTGCCCAACCTGAACGAGGTCACGCTGATCTCGGACACGCTGGGCAAGTCGTTCCAGCTGCGCATCTCGGCGGCCGCGCTGCGCACCGTCGACCACCGCGGCGGCCTGGACGCCTTCCTGGCGAAGTCGAAGGACGACGAGCTGTCGGCCAACGCCCTGAAGATCAAGCGCGAGATCGAGAAGGCCCAGGCCGCGGCCTGATCCTTTCCGCAGCGCATCGCAAGGCCCCGCCGGACGCGACCCGGCGGGGCCTTTCGCTTGCGCGCGTGGAACGCGGCGCGGCGCCGGGGGATCGACGCGGCAGCCGATCGGCTCTAGCCTGCGACCGCCGCCCCGGCAGGAGGAGCCATGTCGAAACCGCCCGCCCCCCGCACCCGCCTGCGCCGGATGCACGAGAAGGCCGCCTGCGACCGCGGGACGCTGCACGCCATTCTCGACGCCATGCCGCTGGCGCATGTGGGCCATCTGGTCGACGGCGCGCCGGTCGTCACCCCCACGCTGCAATGGCGGACCGGGGACCGGATCTACTGGCACGGCTCCTCGGCCAGCCGGATGGTGAAAGCGGCGCTGGCGGCCGAGGTCTGCGTCACCGTCTCCTGCGTGGACGGGATGGTGCTGGCGCGCTCGGGGCTGGAGCATTCGGTGGCCTTCCGCTCGGCGATGGTCTTCGGCCGGGCAACGATGCTGACCGATCCCGAGGCGAAGGCCGAGGCGCTGCGGCAGATGATGGAGCGGCTGTTTCCCGGCCGGTGGGAAAGCCTGCGCCCGATGACGGCGCAGGAGCTGAAGGCGACCGCGGTGCTGTCGCTGCCCTTGGACGAAGCCTCGGCCAAGATCGGCGGGCCGGAGCCGGAGGACCCGCCCGAAGACCCGGCCTGGCCGGTCTGGGCCGGCCACCTGCCGATGGCCACCGCGACCGGCGCGCCCGTCCCCGCCGCCGGCCTTGCCCCCGGGCTGGCGGTGCCGGACTACCTGACGCGGTTCCGCTGGGGCTGACACAGCCTCTGCAACAATGCGTGATCCCGTCGCCCTTCCGCTTCCCATGCGGCGCGGATATGGCTGTTTGCGCAAACAGGAGCCTCCGATGACCCGCACCGAAGCCCGCAAGGCGCGCTTTGCGCTTGCCGCCATGTTCGCCGCCAACGGCGCGCTGATGGGGGCCTGGGCGCCGCAGATCCCGCTTCTGCTGCCGCGCCACGGCATCGGCGAGACGGTGCTCGGCCTCCTGATCCTTGCCCTCGGTCTCGGCGCCATCTCGGCCATGCTCTTCGCCGGACGGCTGATCGCAAGGCACGGCTCGGTCCCGGTGCTGCGCGTCTTCGTCCTGGCCGTCCTGCCGGTGCTGCCGCTGATCGTGCTGGCGCCCTCGCTCTGGACGCTGACGCCGGCCATGGCGGCCTTCGGGGCGCTGGCGGGCAGCATGGACGTGGCGATGAACGCCAATGCGGTGGAGGTGGAACGCCGCCTCGGCCGCGCCATCATGTCCTCCTCGCACGGGTTCTGGAGCCTGGGCGGCTTCGCCGGCGGCACCGCGGGCAGCTGGCTGATCGCCCGGTTCGGCCCCGAGACCCAGGCCTTCGCCGTCGTCCTCGCCGTCGCCCTGTTGGTGCTGGCCGCCCTGCCCTGGCTGCGGGGCGAGCCGCCGCATCCGGTGCAGTCCGACGCCTCTCGCCGTGGATCCGTGATTCCGCGCGATGCGGGGCTGTGGCTCCTCGGGGCGCTGGCGCTGTTCTGCATGGTGCCGGAGGGCGCGGTGCTGGACTGGGCGGCGCTGTTCCTCGGCAAGGAACTGATGGCCGGCCCCTTCGTCGCCGGGCTCGGCTTCGCCTTCTTCTCCGGCGCGATGGCGGCGATGCGCTTCCTGGGCGACGGGGTGCGGAACCGTTTCGGCGCCGCGCGGACCCTGCGCATCTCGGGACTGCTGGGCGCCGCCGGGCTGATGATCGCCGCCGCCGCGCCGCATCCCTATGTCGCGCTGGCGGGCTTCGTCCTGGCCGGCCTCGGCGTCGCCAACATGGTGCCGATCATGTTCTCGGCCGCCGGCAACTACCCCGGCCATGCCTCGGGCACCGCGATCTCCACCGTCACCATGGTCGGCTATGCCGGCATCCTGATCGCGCCCTCCTCCATCGGCTGGGTGGCCGAGCATATCGGCTACCGCCCGACCTATGCCGCGCTGTCGGGGCTGCTGCTGATCGTCGCCGCCAATGCCTCGCGCACCGCCATGGCGGATGAACTGCGGCGGGTCGAGGCCTGAAGCCCTACGCCGCGACGCCCATGAAATCCGCCTTGCCAAGCTCCACGCCGTTGTGGCGCAGGATGTTGTAGGCGGTGGTCATGTGGAAGAAGAACTGCGGCATGGCGTAGAGCGTCAGGTAGTCGCGCCCCGCCATCTGCATCTCGCGCCCGCCGGCCGGGAAGGTGACGATGCGTTCGTCGGCGCCCTCGTAGGCCGCGGGCTCGAAGCCGGCGATGTAGTCGCGGGCGGCCTGGATGCGGGCCTGCAGCTCGGCGAAGGTGGCTTCGCTGTCGGGGAAGGACCGGGGCGGCACCCCCGCCAGCCGGGCGCTGCCGCGGGCGGCGAAGTCGCAGGCCAGCTGCACCTGCACGGTAAAGGGGAACATGTCGGGGAAGAGCCGGAACTGCAGGATCGCGTCCGGGGTGATCTTCTTCGACTCGCAATGCGCCTCGGCCCGGGTGAGGAGGCCGGAGAGCGCGGCAAGGAAGCGGTCGAAGGTCAGGACGGCGAGGGAATACATCATGGCAGGCTCCGGTGTCTGTTCGCGCCGGCATGGTGCCGGATCGGCCGCCGGGCGCAAGGGCGAAACGGCGGAGGGGCGGGACCGGCGATCCAGCCAGCCGGGCGGGATGAGGCGAGGCACTGCCTCGCCCCCGCCCGTGCGAACGGGTTCAACCGGAGACATTGGTCACACTAAACCGGAGAGGCCAGCGCCCGCCCGGGCGGGCGAGAAGCGCCCGCCGGGGGGCGGGCGGGCGCTGGCCGGGCCATTGAGGCCCGGCCGGTCTTGGTCGAACCGTTGCGCTGTGGCGAAGGCGATGGCCTTCGCCATGGAGAGGGCGGCGCGGCGGTGAACCCCGCCCTACGGGCGGATGGGCGGAGCCTACCCCGCCATCCCGCCCTGCCTCACACGCCCAGACACCAGCGCATCACCGCCTTCTGCGCGTGCAGCCGGTTCTCGGCCTCGTCGAAGATCACCGAATGCGGGCCGTCCATCACCGCGCTGGTCGCCTCGTCGTTGCGATGCGCCGGCAGGCAATGCATGAAGAGGGCATCGGGCTTCGCCCGGCTCATTAGCGCCTCGTTGACCTGATAGGGCCGCAGCTGGTTGTGGCGGCGTTCCTTGGCCGACTCGGGGTCGTGCATGGAAACCCAGGTGTCCGTCACCACCAGGTCCGCCCCTTCGACCGCAGTGAAGGGGTCGCGCTGGATCGTCACCTTCGACCCCTTCTCCCGCGCGAAGGCGACGAACTTGTCCTCGGGGTCCAGCGTCTCCGGCCCGGTGAAGGTGAAGTCGAAGCCGAACTGCCCGGCGGCGTGCAGGAAGCTGGCCGCGACGTTGTTGCCGTCGCCGCACCACACCACCTTGCGGCCCCCGATCGGGCCGCGGTGTTCCTCGTAGGTCATCACGTCGGCCATGATCTGGCAGGGGTGGGTGCGGTTGGTCAGCCCGTTGATCACCGGCACGGTGGCGTGCTCGGCCATCTCCAGCAGCGTCGCCTCCTCGAAGGTGCGGATCATGATCAGGTCGACATAGCGGCTCAGCACCCGCGCCGTGTCGGCGATGGTCTCGCCATGGCCGAGCTGCATCTCCTTGCCCGACAGCACCATGGTCTCGCCGCCCATCTGCCGCACGCCGACGTCGAAGCTGACACGGGTGCGGGTCGAGGGCTTCTCGAAGATCAGCGCGACCATGCGGCCCTTCAGCGGCTGCTCGTCGTCGGGCGCCCCCCGCGGGCGGCCGTTGCGGGCGGTCTTCATGCTGCGGGCGGCGTCGATCATGCCCCTCAGGTCGGCGGCGTCGGTCTTGTGGATGTCGAGGAAGTGTTTCATGTCGCTTTGCTTTTTGTGGCGGCGGCCGGGGGTTTCACACCCCCGGACCCCCGTGGAGTATTTCGGTCAAGAGGAAGTCATTGGGCCTGTTCAAGGGTCTTCGCGGTTCGGTCCAGACGCGCCAGCGCCTCGGCGATGTCCTCGTCGGGGATGTTGAGCGCGGGCAGCAGCCGCACCACGTTGTCGGCGGCGGCGACGGTCAGGATGCCGGCACCGTAGCCCGCGGCGACGAAATCGGTGTTCGCCGCCCGGCATTTCAGGCCGAGAAGCAGCCCCTCGCCCCGCACCTCCTCCAGCACCGAAGGATGGGCGGCGACCAGCGCCTCCAGCCCCTGGCGGAAGAGCGCGGCCTTGCGCGAGACCTCGGCCAGGAAGGCGGGGTCGGAAACGATCTCCACCACCTTCGCCCCCACCGCGCAGCCGAGCGGATTGCCGCCGTAGGTGGAGCCGTGGCTGCCCACGGTCATCCCCTTCGCCGCCCGCTCGGTCGCCAGCACCGCCCCCAGCGGGAAGCCGCCGCCGATGCCCTTGGCCACCATCATGATGTCCGGCGAGACCCCCGACCATTCGCAGGCGAACAACCGGCCGGTGCGGCCCATGCCGCATTGCACCTCGTCGAAGATCAAGAGGGTGCCGGTCTCGTCGCAGAGCTGGCGCAACAGCTTCAGGAAAGCGTCGCTCGCCGGGCGGATGCCGCCTTCGCCCTGCACCGGCTCGATCATCACCGCGCAGGTCTCCGCGGTGATCGCAGCGCGGAGGGCCGCCTCGTCGCCCCAAGGCAACTGGCTGAACCCGGGCATCAGCGGGCCGAAGCCCTTGACCATCTTCTCCGCCCCCGAGGCGGCGATGGCGCCGGTGGAGCGGCCGTGGAAGGCGCCCTCGAAGGCGAGGATGGCGGTCCGTCCGGGCTGGCCGTTCTCGTAATGGAAGCGGCGCGCCATCTTGATCGCCAGTTCCGCCGCCTCGGTGCCGGAATTGGTGAAGAAGACGGTGTCGGCAAAGGTCTTCTCGACCAGAAGCGCCGCCAGCCGTTCCTGCTCGGGGATGGTGTAGACGTTGGAGACGTGCCAAAGCCTGCTGGCCTGCTCCGTCAGCACCTGCACCAGTTCCCGCGGGGCGTGGCCGAGCGCGTTGACCGCGATGCCGGAGCCGAGGTCGAGGAAGCGTCGCCCGTCCGTCGCGGTCAGCCAGCAGCCCTGCCCGGTCTGGAAGGCGAGCGGCGCACGGTTGTAGGTCGGCAGGACGGGAGCGATCATCGAGAAACCCCTTGGAACGGAAGCCCTAGCCGTAAGGCCGGGCGATTGCAGCTGTCAATCTCTGGGAAACGCGCAAGAAGCGGCCGCGCAAGCCGGACCAGCCGATTATCGGCGTCGGATAGCGGCGATATGGCAAGCGCTGGTCATCCCCGCCCCTTAGCGCAAGCCTTGCCGCAAGGGAAGGGGATTCCTTGCGGCCGATCTCCCGGGGACACGCGGCGGATGCGCGCCGCGCGGGGATATTTGGAGCAGGTGAAAGGAAAGAAGAGGTCTTCCCGATTTCACCCGCCCCCAAATATCCCCGCCGGAGGCACGTCCGAGCCGGTTGCGCGGAACGCGCAGAGGCGAGACGAAAGGCTTGCGGCGAAGCCGCGCAATGCGTCGACGGCTGGCATCGGGCGCTGCGGCTTGCGATAAGGCGGCATGGCCGATCTGCCCGTCACCCAAGTCCTGCCCGCCTTGCGGGCCGCCCTGCGGCAGCGGGGCATGGCGGTGTTGCAGGCGCCGCCCGGGGCGGGGAAGACCACGCTGGTGCCCTTGGACCTGCTGGACTCGGGCCTCTTCCCCGGCCGGATCGTGATGCTGGAGCCGCGGCGGCTGGCGGCGCGGGCGGCGGCCGAGCGGATGGCGGAGACCCTGGGCGAGGCGGTCGGCCAGAGGGTCGGCTACCGCATTCGCGGCGAGGCGAAGGTCTCGGCGGCGACGCGGGTGGAGGTGGTGACCGAGGGTATCCTGACCCGGATGATCCAGTCGGATGCCGAACTGCCTGGCGTCTCCTGCGTCATCTTCGACGAGTTCCACGAGCGGTCCCTGCAGGCCGACCTCGGCCTGGCGCTGGCGCTGGAGGTGCGCGGCGCGATCCGGCCGGACCTCGCGCTTCTGGTGATGTCGGCCACGCTGGATGCGGCGCCGGTGGCGGCGCTGATGGGCGATGCGCCGATGATCACCGCCGAGGGCCGGGCCTTTCCGGTGGAGACGCGCTGGCTGCCGCGGCCGCCGGATGCCAGCCTGCGGTTCGAGGCGGCGATGGCGGGGCTGATCCGGCAGGCGGTGGAGGAGACGGCCGAGGGCGGCCTCCTCGCCTTTCTGCCCGGGGAGGGCGAGATCCGGCGGGTGGAGGCGATGCTGCGGGACCTGCCGGGCTGCGCGGTGCGGCCGCTGTTCGGCGCCATGGACTTCGCGGCGCAAAGGGCGGCGCTGGCGCCGGCAGAGGGGCGCAAGATCGTGCTGGCGACCTCGATCGCCGAGACCTCGCTGACGCTGCCGGACATCCGCGTGGTGGTCGACGGCGGCAAGGCGCGGCGGGCGCGGTTCGATCCGGCCTCCGGCATGTCGCGGCTGGTCACCGAACGGGTGACGCGGGCCGAGGCCGAGCAGCGCCGCGGCCGGGCGGGACGGGTGGCGGAAGGGATCTGCTACCGGCTCTGGACCCGCGGCGAGGAGGGCGGGTTGGCCGCCTTCCCGCCGCCGGAGATCGCCGCCGCCGACCTCGCGCCGCTGGCGCTGGAACTGGCGCAATGGGGATCGGAGGACCTGCCCTTCCTGACCTCGCCCGCGCCCGGCCCTCTGGCCGAGGCGAGGGCGCTGCTGGCCGGGCTGGGGGCGCTGGACGAGAGCGGCCGGATCACCGCCCACGGCCGCGCGTTGGCGGCGCTGCCGCTGCATCCGCGGATCGCCCATATGCTGGCGGTGGCCGGGCCGGAGGCGGCGGTGCTGGCCGCGTTGCTGGAGGAGCGCGATCCGCTGCGGGGCGCGCCGCCGGACCTGCTGCTGCGGCTGAAGGCCATCGACCGCCCGCCCGCCGAGGCGCATCGGCCGACCATCGAGCGGATTCGGGCCGAGGCGAAGCGGCTGGCCCGGGCGGTGCCGAAGGGGGAGCGGCCGGACCTTTCCCCGGCGCAGCGGGCGGCGCTGGCCTATCCCGACCGGATCGGGCTGCGGCGCAAAGGCGATGCGCCGCGCTACCTGCTGTCGGGCGGCAAGGGGGCGGCGCTGCCGGCAGGCTCGGCGCTGGCCGCGGCACGTCTGATCGTGGCGACCGACCTCGACGGCGATCCGCGCGAGGCGGCGGTGCGGCAGGCGGTCGCGTTGCCAGAGGCGGAGTTCCGGGCGCTGTTCGCCGACCACATCCATTGGCGCGACAGCGTGGAATGGAACCGGCGCGAGGGCCGGGTGGCGGCGCGGCGGCAGGAGGTCTTCGGCGCGCTGGTGCTGGACGACCGACCCTGGCCGCAGGCGCCGGAGGAGGCGCTGGCCCGCGCGGCGCTGGAAGGGCTGCGGCAGATCGGCCTGCCCTGGCTGCCCGCCGCCCGCCGCTTCCGCGCCCGGATGGCGCTGGCACGGGGCGAGGGCTGGCCGGAGGTCTCGGACGCCGCGCTGCTGGAGACGGCGGAGGACTGGCTGCTGCCCTATCTGGCCAAGGCGAGGGGCGAGGCCGACCTGCGGGCGCTGGACCTGACGCCGGCGCTGAAAGGGATGCTGTCCTGGGAGCAGCAGGCGGCGCTGGAGCGGCTGGCCCCGGCCGGCTTCGCCACGCCGCTGGGGCGCATGGTGCCCATCGACTACGACGGCGACCATCCGGGCATCGAGGTGCGGTTGCAGGAGATGTTCGGGGTGACCGAGCATCCGAAGGTCGGCGCACATCGCCTGCCGCTCAGGGTGACGCTGCTGTCGCCGGCGCAGCGCCCGGTGCAGGTCACGCTGGACCTGCCGGGCTTCTGGGCGACATCCTACGCCGATGTGCGCAAGGACATGCGCGGGCAATATCCCCGCCACCCCTGGCCCGAGGACCCGACCGTCGCCGAGCCGACGCTGCGGGCGAAGCCACGGGGGACCTGAGGTCTCAGCCGGCGCAATAGGCCTCGGCCATGGAGCCGAATTCCTTGTAGCGGTCCCAGAAGGCGTCGTCGGCCGGGCGCTGCGAAATCCAGACCGCATGGGCGGCGTCGGGGTCCTTGAAGAACTTCGCCGCGCGGCGCTGGTCGTTGCGGGTCAGCACCATGTCGGCGACCTGCTGGATGCAGCCGCAGAGCGGCCGGCTGGCGCTGTCCCGGCCCGAGCGCAGGCAGGCGGATTCGATCGGGCCTGCCAGAGCGGCGGAAGAGAGGAGGGGAAGCACAAGGGGGACGACAAGGGCGGCAAGGCCGGCCCGCTGCACAGGTTTCATCATCATCTGCCTCATTGCCGGTGACGGGGTCTCCCTCCGCCAGCGATCGTTTTTCTGGGAACAATTCTGGCAAAATGCAGCGATTCTTTCAATGCTGCAGCGCAGATAGGCAGCGGTCCGCCGAATATTCCCATGTCTTGGCGCGGCAGGGGGAACCGGCCACCAGATGCTGCGTTCCGGGCGGTTTTCCGCGCAAGGCGCGGCTTCTCGGGCGGAGGGCGATCCCCCGCGGTTGTCGCCGAAGGGCGGGGCCCCAGCGGCGGCTGATTCGCGGGGCGTCGCCGGGCAGAGCGGCGGTGGGGCGGAACCCCGACCCGGATCGGCCCGGCCGGCCCTTCATGGCCCCTTCCCGGCCCTTCGGCTTCCGGCTATATCCCCCGCCCATGACCGAGCTTTCGCTGATCCGCAACTTCTCCATCGTGGCGCATATCGACCACGGCAAATCCACCCTGGCCGACCGGCTCATCCAGATGACCGGGACGGTGGCCGAGCGCGACATGAAGGCGCAGCTCCTGGACTCGATGGATATCGAGCGGGAACGCGGCATCACCATCAAGGCCAACACGGTGCGGATCGAATATCCGGCGAAGGACGGCAAGACCTATGTCCTGAACCTGATCGACACCCCCGGCCACGTCGACTTCGCCTATGAGGTGTCGCGGTCGATGCGGGCGGTCGAAGGCTCGCTGCTGGTCGTCGATGCCTCGCAGGGGGTGGAGGCGCAGACGCTGGCCAATGTCTACCAGGCGCTGGACGCGGGGCACGAGATCGTGCCGGTCCTGAACAAGATCGACCTGCCGGCGGCCGACCCCGACCGGGTGAAGGAGAACATCGAGGACGTGATCGGTCTCGACGCCTCCGACGCCATCCCGATCAGCGCCAAGACCGGCCTCGGCATCCCCGACGTGCTGGAGGCCATCGTCACCCGCCTGCCCGCGCCGAAGGGCGACCGCGACGCCCCGCTGAAGGCGATGCTGGTGGACAGCTGGTATGACGCCTACCTCGGCGTCGTGGTGATGATCCGCATCATCGACGGCGTGGTGAGGAAGGGCGACCGCATCCGCATGATCGCCACCGGCGCCACCTATGGCATCGACAAGCTGGCGGTGCTGAAGCCGCAGATGCAGGACATCGCCGAACTGGGGCCGGGCGAGATCGGCGTCTTCACCGCCTCGATCAAGCAGGTCCGCGACACCCGCGTCGGCGACACCATCACCCACGAGCGCAAGCCCTGCGCCGAGGCGCTGCCGGGCTTCAAGCCTTCGGTCCCGGTGGTGTTCTGCGGCCTCTTCCCGGTGGATGCGGCCGATTTCGAGGCCCTGCGTGACGCCATCGAGAAGCTGGCGCTGAACGACGCCAGCTTCACCTTCGAGATGGAGACCTCTGCCGCCCTGGGCTTCGGCTTCCGCATGGGCTTCCTCGGCCTTTTGCACCTGGAAGTGGTGCGCGACCGGCTGGAGCGGGAATACGACCTCGACCTGATCACCACCGCGCCTTCGGTGGTGTTCAAGCTCTACATGAAGGACGGCGAGGTGCGCGACCTGCACAACCCCGCCGACATGCCCGACCTCACTTACGTCGACCATATCGAGGAGCCGCGGATCAAGGCCACGATCATGGTGCCCGACGAATACCTCGGCGACATCCTGAAGCTGTGCCAGGACCGCCGCGGCATCCAGCTGAACCTGACCTATGCCGGCAACCGGGCGATGGTGGAATACGACCTGCCGCTGGCCGAGGTGGTGTTCGACTTCTACGACCGGCTGAAATCGGTGACCAAGGGCTATGCCTCGTTCGACTACCAGATTTCCGAGTATCGCGAGGACAATCTGGTCAAGATGTCGATCCTGGTGAACGACGAACCGGTGGATGCGCTGTCGATGATGGTCCACCGCGACCGCGCCGAGACCCGCGGCCGGGTGATGGTGGAGAAGCTGAAGGAACTGATCCCCCGCCACATGTTCAAGATCCCGGTGCAGGCGGCCATCGGCGGCCGGGTGATCGCCCGCGAAACCATCTCGGCCATGCGCAAGGACGTGACGGCCAAGTGCTACGGCGGCGACGCGACGCGGAAGCGCAAGCTCTTGGACAAGCAGAAAGAGGGCAAGAAGAAGATGCGCCAGTTCGGGAAGGTGGAAATCCCGCAGGAGGCGTTCATCAATGCGTTGAAGATGGACAGCTGACGGCAGGGTGTGCTTGAGCGCATCCTCCTGACACCTGTCAGAACAGCCCGTCGCCCCCTTTTTCGCGTTCCTGGGCTTCATCGACCGCCACGGCGGCCCCGGCACCGATGATCGGGCCGCAGGAGGCGAGGCAGAGAAGTGTCATCAGGGCCGCGAGGGCCCGAAGGGCCGGGGTCTGCATCTGGGCATCCTTTCCGTGTCGCCGGTCACATGCCGGACTGGGCGTCCTGGGCTTCCTCGGTGATCGCTTCGCCGGTGCTTTCGAGGTCGCGGCCGACGCCTTCCATGGTTTCGCAGGCTGCGAGGGTCAGCAGGGCGACAAGCGCAATCCAACGGGTCATCGGCGGGCTCCTTCTTTCAACCTCACGGGTTCAACACCCCTGCCGGGGTGAGGTTCCCGCCCGCGCCGCCTTGCGGGGAATGCGAAAGGGGCGGACCTCGGCCCACCCCTTGCCCGGGCATTGCCCCCCGAGGAGGCTACCTGCACACCCCCAGGTCGTCGCAGAACACGCCGGCCGCGCCGCCGACAAGGGCGCCGGTGACGGCGCTGCCGCCGGTCGCGTCGGCGATGACCGCGCCGCCGGCGGCGCCGGCAAGGCCGCGTTCGGTGTCGGTCTGCAGGCAGGCCGACAGGGCGAAGGTGGCGAAGAGGAAGGCGATCGGTTTCAGTTTCATCTCTGTGTCTCCCGCAAAGGTTGTCGAAGACCAGTCTGGACGGCCCTGTCTCCGGGCGCACGGGGGCGTCTTGCGCCGGCGCCGTCCTGCGCGGCTTTCCTCCGGCGGGGGAGGGGGAAACCGGCAGGGTTCTGCCGGCGGTTGCAGGAGGGAGCGGACTCTCCTTGATGATAGAAGCTCGCATGACAATTCAAGATCGTCTCGTTTGCTGCTATTATTCTGATTGGAAAATTTTCCGGGTTTGATATTCGGTAAGCTGCCAGAGCTTTTTAGAGGGACAAAATGAAGCTACTCGGAATCACCCTTGCCTCGTTGTTGTCGCTTGCCGCTTGTGCGACGACGGATATCCAGCCAATGTCCAAGGATACGTTCAAAGTTCAAACCCATGCGGCGCCTGCGTGCGGACCCACGGGAGCCCGCAACGTTGCCTTTAAGACGGCTGCGATTGAAGTTATCCGAAAGGGCGGCGATAAGTTTGTTATCATTGGCGATCATAGCGACATGGGTATGCAGGGAGATTTCTTCTCCGGGTTCGACACGAATTATGCACAGGGCATTGTCGTCAAGATGATTCCTGCAAAATCTGCCGAAGCGCGCAATGCCCTGTCTGCCCGCGAAGTTCTGGGAGCGGACTGGCAAGAGATTGTCGCCAAAGGTGCGCCTCAAACTTGCGGATGAGTTTCAGAAAATGGGGTGCGCTGCTGGTGCACTCCATTTTTGTTAACCAAATCTTAACTTTGAACAGAACATTGTTTGGCCATGATACGCTTGGCTCCATTGCTTCTGTTGTGCGCCTGTGGCGCCTCTCCTGCGCCCGAATTCTTCGGCGCCGAAAGGACCGAGGTCACCCGCGACGGCCGCGACTACGTGGTCTTCCGCAAGGGCGACCGGGTGGAGGTGATCCGGCTCGGCTACGCCAGGACCGGCGAACATGCCGAAATCCGCGCGGCCATGATCGCGCTGATCCCCGAAGTCACCGGCTGCGCCTTGCGCGAGACCACCCTGCAGGGCGACAGCGGCGAGATGCGGGGGCGGCTCACCTGCGGATGAGCAGGACCCAGCCCAGGTAGCCCCCGGCCGCCAGGAACAACAGCCCCCAGCCCGGCGCGCCCATGGCGAATTCCACCACCGCCATGCCCAGCGTCAAGAGCGTCCAGAACCAGCGGACCCAGGTCTTTGCGAAGAAAGGATGTTCGGGATCGACAAGGGGCATGATTTCGGCGGCGTCCCGTGGCAGGCTGGGAAAAGGAGGACCCAGCTATGCCAAAGATCGCCAAGGAATTCCATGGCCAAACCGTCATCACCACCTTCGAGACCACGCCCGCGCTGGCCTTCGACCTGATGGACGCCTTGCAGACGGCCTATGACGAATGCATCTCGAAACAGCCCGGCTTCATCGCCGCGGGGCTGCACATCAACGACGCCCGCACCCGGGTGTGCAACTATTCGCAATGGGAAAAGCGCGAGGATTACCAGGCCATGCTGCGCAGCGCCGAGATGCGCGACCGCAACCGCCACATCAATACTTTGTGCAAGGGGTTCGAGCCGGTGATGTATGAGATCATCGCCAGCTACTAGACCATCCACGGGGGCCATGCGCCCGCATCCTAGGGAGACCGGAATGGGTATCGAAAGCATCATCATCCTGATCATCGTCGGCGCGGTGGCGGGCTGGCTGGCGGGGCAGATCGTCTCGGGCTACGGCTTCGGGCTGATCGGCAACATCGCCGTCGGCATCGTCGGCGCCTTCATCGCCGGGCTGATCCTGCCGCGGATCGGGCTGAGCCTCGGCGGCGGCTGGCTGGCCGCGATCATCCACGCCACCATCGGCGCGGTGATCCTGCTGGCGCTGCTGAAGGTGGTGAAGCGGGCCTGAGGGGGCAGCCCCGTCGCATTGGCGAAGGCCATCGCCTTCGCCACGGCGCAACGGTTCCCCTTGTCCGGCCGGGCCCCAAAGGCCCGGCCAGCGCCCGCCCCGCCCTCGGCGGGCGAGGAACAGTCGCCGCCGCGCCTACCGCCGCCCGCGCCGCTTCACTCCACCCCTTTGCCCCGGCCGCCCTG
Organism: Rhodobacter sp. SGA-6-6; assembly: GCF_011043545.1. GTDB lineage: Bacteria > Pseudomonadota > Alphaproteobacteria > Rhodobacterales > Rhodobacteraceae > Pseudogemmobacter. The sequence goes on from NZ_JAAKGP010000003.1 coordinate 103,609, forward strand.
CCGTCGACCGGCCCGAGGCCTTCACCGCCGCCTCGGCCGCCTCCTCCACCGCCGATTGCCGCGCCAGCGGATCGTCGGCCACCGCAAGCTCCACCGCCTCCAGCCGCTTGATCTCGTCGCGCAGGCGGGCGGCCTCCTCGAACTCCAGGTTCTCGGCGGCCTTGCGCATCGCCGTCCGCAGCGCGTCCAGATGGGCGGCGAGGTTCTGCCCCACCGCCGCCTTCTCCACCTTCGCCGTCACCCGGCTCTGGTCGGTGTCGCCCTGCCAGAGGCCGGCCAGCACGTCCTCGACGTTCTTCTTCACCGTCTGCGGGGTGATGCCATGGGCCTTGTTGTAGGCCTTCTGCTTCTCGCGCCGGCGGTCGGTTTCCGCCATGGCGCGCTCCATGCTGCCGGTGATGCGGTCGGCATACATGATCACCCGGCCGTCGGCGTTGCGTGCCGCCCGGCCGATGGTCTGGATCAGCGAGGTTTCGGAGCGCAGGAAACCCTCCTTGTCGGCATCCAGAATGGCGACCAGCCCGCATTCCGGGATGTCCAGCCCTTCGCGCAGCAGGTTGATCCCCACTAGAACGTCGAAGGCGCCGAGCCGAAGATCGCGAAGGATTTCAATGCGTTCTATGGTGTCGATGTCGGAGTGCATGTAGCGCACCCGGATGCCCTGTTCGTGCAGGTATTCGGTCAGGTCCTCGGCCATGCGCTTGGTCAGAGTGGTGACCAGCGTCCGCAGCCCCTTGGCGGCAACCCGCCGCACCTCGTCCAGCAGGTCGTCCACCTGCATCTCCACCGGCCGGATTTCCACCTCGGGGTCGATCAGGCCGGTCGGGCGGATCACCTGCTCGGTGAAGACGCCCCCGGTCTGCTCCAACTCCCAGGCCGCCGGGGTGGCGGAGACGAAGACCGACTGCGGCCGCATCGCGTCCCATTCCTCGAACTTCAGCGGCCGGTTGTCCATGCAGGAGGGCAGGCGGAAGCCGTGCTCGGCCAGGGTGAACTTGCGCCGGAAGTCGCCGCGATACATGCCGCCGATCTGCGGCACGGTGACATGGCTTTCGTCGGCGAAGACGATGGCATTGTCGGGGATGAACTCGAACAGCGTCGGCGGCGGCTCGCCCGGCGCGCGCCCCGTGAGCCACCGGGAATAGTTCTCGATCCCGGCGCAGGAGCCGGTGGCCTCCAGCATCTCCAGGTCGAAGTTGGTGCGTTGCTCCAGCCGCTGCGCCTCCAAGAGCTTGCCCTCGCCGGTCAGCTGCTTCAGCCGGTGGAACAACTCGTCCTTGATGCCCTTGATCGCCTGCTGCAGCGTCGGGCGCGGGGTGACATAGTGGGAATTCGCATAGATGCGGATCTGGCGGAAGGTGTCGGTCTTCGCCCCGGTCAGCGGATCGAATTCCACGATGGACTCCAGTTCCTCGCCGAAGAAGCTGAACCGCCAGGCGCGGTCTTCGAGGTGGGCGGGCCAGACTTCGAGGGAATCGCCCCGGACCCGGAACGACCCGCGCTGGAACGACCCTTCCAGCCGCCGGTATTGCTGCGCCACCAGTTCGGCGATCACCTTGCGCTGGTCGTAAAGCCCGCCGACGACCAGGTCCTGCGTCATCGCCGAATAGGTCTCGACCGAGCCGATGCCGTAGATGCAGGAGACCGAGGCGACGATGATCACATCGTCCCGCTCCAGGAGCGCCCGGGTGGCCGAGTGGCGCATCCGGTCGATCTGCTCGTTGATCTGGGATTCCTTCTCGATATAGGTGTCGGTGCGGGCGACATAGGCTTCGGGCTGGTAGTAGTCGTAGTAGCTGACGAAGTATTCGACCGAGTTGTCGGGGAAGAAGCCCTTGAATTCCCCATAGAGTTGCGCCGCCAGCGTCTTGTTCGGGGCGAGGATGATGGCCGGGCGCTGGGTCTCCTCGATCACCTTGGCCATGGTGAAGGTCTTGCCGGTGCCGGTGGCGCCCAAGAGCACCTGGTCGCGGTCGCCGGCCAGCACCCCCGCCGTCAGTTCGGCAATCGCCGTGGGCTGGTCGCCCGCCGGCTGGAACGGCGTCTGCATGACGAAGCGCCGCCCGCCCTCCAGCTTGGGACGGGTCAGCACCTCGGGGCGGGGATCGAGGGCGTTGGAGTTGTTGTGGGGCATTCTGACCTCGCGGGCGATTCCCTGACGGCTCCCCAGATTTGATCTGTTTTTGTTCCGGTTCAAGCACCGGATCGCCGGAAAGACCGGAAACCGCCGGGGCAGGGCGGGCTGCCTTGCGCAGGGGCGGCGCGGCAATTCAAATTCAGGAGAGATTTTCCGGCCTTTGCATCTTAAGGTTGCATTCCGGAATGGCTTGGGGCAGGCTGGTCCGGCAAGCAGCACGACTGAAGCTGCCGGCCGGCCCCCACACACCCCACCCACACTTCCCTGGCCGGCCGGCAGCCTTTTCCCCGGCCCTGCGGCCAAGCTGCTGCTTGCGCTTTCGCCCCTTATCGGCCAGAAAGCCCGTTGAAAGACGGAGGTTTCCATGCGCGCTCGCATCTATCAGCCCGCCCGCACCGCCATGCAGTCCGGCACTGCCAAGACCCACGACTGGGTGCTGGAATATGCCCCCGCCGCCCCGCGCGAGGTCGATCCGCTGATGGGCTGGACCTCCTCGGGCGACACCCAGGCCCAGGTGAAGCTGCGCTTCGCCAGCCGCGAGGAGGCGCTGGCCTATGCCGGGGCGCATGGCATCGACGCCATCGTGACCGAGCCGAAGCCCCGCCGCCCCAACATCCGCCCCCGCGGCTATGGCGAGAACTTCGCCACCGACCGCAAGGGCGCCTGGACCCACTGATGGCCCCGGTCATCGCCGAGGAAAGCCCGCTGGGCGCGGATCTGCTGCTGCTGTTCGAGCGCCACACTGCCGACATGCACGCCGACACCCCGCCCGGGTCGATCCACATGATGGACCGCGGCGCGCTGGCCGCCCCCGGCATCCGCTTCTTCGTGCTGCGCGACGGCGGGCAGCCGCTGGCCATGGGCGCCTTCAAGCGGATCGGGCCGGACCATGCCGAGATCAAGTCGATGCATGTGCTGGCCGAGGCCCGCGGTCGCGGGCTGTCGCGCCGGATGCTGGACCATCTGGTCGCCGAGGCGGCCCGCGACGGCCTGTCCCGCCTGTCGCTGGAAACCGGCATCCAGCCCACTTTCGTCGCCGCAAGGGCGCTTTATGCCCGCGCCGGTTTCGCCGAATGCGGCCCGATCCCGGGCTACGGCCCCGATCCGAATTCGGTTTTCATGACCAGGGCGCTGGTCTAGAAAGACCGCACGGTCCCGTAGCTCAGTCGGATAGAGCAGCCGCCTTCTAAGCGGCGGGTCGGGGGTTCGAATCCTCCCGGGATCGCCACCTTACACTCCCGCCTTCCCCCGCCGCCGGCGGTGGCCGATCTGGCTGGGCGGGCAGCCGAAGCGGGCACGGAAGGCCTTGGACAGGTGCGAGACGGTGCCGAAGCCGGTCGCCACGGCGATCTCGGGCAGGCCCATCTCGGTGGTGCTGAGCAGGTTGCGCGCCTGGTCCAGCCGCAGCTTGCGGTAATAGGCGGCCGGGCTCATCCCCAGGCTGTGGACGAAGAGCCGCTCGATATGGCGGCGGGAATAGCCGGCGGCGGTGGCCAGCTCGTCCATCGACAGGGTGTCCTCCAGATGGTCGGTCATCAGCCGGACGATGGCGATCAGCGCCGGGTTGCGGCTGTAGGCCACCGCGCCGATGGAACTGCGCTGCGACCTTTCGGTGCCGATCATCACATGGCGCAGGCACATCTCCGACACCGCGGTGGCGAAGGCGGCGCCGTGGTCGCGGGCGATCATCGACAGGATCATGTCGGTGGCCGCCGCGCCGCCGCCGCAGGTGATCACCCGGTCGTCGACCTCGAACTGGTGCGGGGTGGGTTGCAGGTCGGGGAAGCGCTCGACGAAGGCGGGCTGGTTCTCCCAATGCAGGGTGAAGCGGCCCGAGGTCAGCAGCCCCGCCCGCGCCAGCGCCAGCGCCCCGGTGCAGAGCCCGCCGACCATGCCGCCGAATCGGTGGTGGCGGCTGACGGCGGCGACCACTCCGGCGGCGCAGGGGGCGTCGATGTCGTTGCCGGCGCAGACGAACAGCGCCACGTCGCGGCCGACCTCCTCCAGCGCGGCGTCGACGACGACGCAGACGCCGCTGGAACTGGCGACCGGGCCGCCGTCGGCGGACCAGACCGTCCATTGGTAAAGCGGCTGCTGCGACAACTGGTTGGCGATGCGCAGGGTGTCGATGGCCGAGCTGAAGGCCAGGATGGTGAAGCCCGGCACCAAGAGGAAGGCATAGCGCCGGGTCGGCCCGGGTGCGGCCAGCGGGAAATGCGCCGCCCCGCGCGGCACCAAGGTCTGCTGTGTGGAGGAATTGCCCATCGTCCCGCGCCCCGCCGGGGCCGGCCGGCCCCGGTCCACTGGTATCGCCTGCCGCAGCCCGGTCAAGCGGATTGCGGCGGACGGGGAGCCGCCCTCGGGGGCATCGAGCCCCCTCGGCCGGCGCTGCCGCGGACGGCGGAGGCGTCAGTCCTTCCCGGCCGGGGCGCCGCCCTCGAAGCGGTTGCCGTGGCGGTAGTCGCAGGGCGCCTCCTGCATCTGCAGGTGCAGGCCGCTGCCGGTATAGGGATGCGCGCGGGCGAGGTCCTCGTCGAAGTCAATGCCGAGGCCGGGGCCTTCCGGCGGCAGGACATGGCCATCCTCCCACGTGATCGTGTTGCGGATCAGCTTCAGGTGGAAGGCGCCGCCGGTCTGGATGGTCTCGACGATCAGCAGGTTCGGGATCGACACGCCGAGGTGGATGTTCGCCGCCCATTCCACCGGCCCGGCGTAGAGATGCGGCGCCATCTCGGCGTTGAAGATCTCGGCGATGGCGGCAAGCTTGCGCCCCTCCATGATGCCGCCGAGCCGGCCGAGCGCCGGTTGCAGGATCTTCACCCCGCCCGCGCGCAGCAGCATCCCGAATTCGGTCTTGGTGGTCAGCCTTTCGCCAGTGGCGAGCGGGATGCGGACATGCCGCGCCACCTCGGCGAATTCCAGCAGGTTGTCCGGCGGGATCGGCTCCTCATACCAGAGCGGGTTGTAGGGCTCCAACTCGCGCCCCAGCCGGATCGCGCCGGGGGTGGAGAACTGGCCGTGGGTGCCGAAGAGGAGGTCGGCGCGGTCGCCCACGGCCGCGCGGATCGTCTTGCAGAAGGCGACCGAGCGGGAGATGTCGGACAAGGCCGGCTCGTGCCCGCCGCGGATGGTATAGGGGCCGGCGGGATCGAACTTCACCGCGGTGAAGCCCTGCGCCACCGCCTTGACCGCGGCCTCGGCCTGCCAGTCGGGATTGACCCAGAACTCGGCATGGTCCTGCCCCTCCTCGGGGTAGAGGTAAGTGTAGCTGCGCAGGCCGTCGTTCATCCGCCCGCCGATCAGCGCCCAGACCGGGCGGTTGCGTGCCTTGCCGAGAATGTCCCAGCAGGCGATCTCCAGCCCCGCGAAGGCGCCCATCACCGTCAGGTCGGGCCTTTGGGTGAAGCCCGAGGAATAGACCCGGCGATACATCAGCTCGATGTTTTCCGGGCTCTCGCCCTGCATGTGGCGCTGGAACACGTCCTCGATGACCGCCTTCATCGCCTCCGGCCCGACGGTGGAGGCGTAGCATTCGCCGTAGCCCACGATGCCGTCGTCGGTGGTGATCTTCGGGAAGATCCAGTAGCGCCCGCCCCAGCCCGGGGCCGGCGGGGCGACGACGAAGATTTCGAGGTCCTTGAGTTTCATGCCGCGCTCTCCTTGGCTGGCCGCGGCCGGGGGTTTTGCACCCCCGGACCCCCGCAGGATATTTGCATCCAGAAAGAGGCTAGGGCCGGAGGGAAAGCGGGGCAGGGCGGTTTGCGACGGGGAAGCGCCGCAAACGGCCTATGCCGGCAGGCGGGACAGGATTTCGGCGATCAGGCGGGCGGTGTCTTGCGGTGCGGCGAAGAAGGGGGAATGCGAGGTCGGCAGGGCGAAGCGGTTCTCCCGCGGGACGGAGAGCGCCATCTGCGCCTGATAGGAGGGCGGGATGGTGCGGTCCTCGGTGCAGGCGATGTAGAAGCGGGGCAAGTCCTGCGAGTTCCGCGTCAGCGTCAGCGGGGTTTCCTGCGGCGCGACCGGCTCGGGGCACAGCAGGCGGGCGGCGACAGCGCGGTCCTCCGCCGGGCAGTCGTGGTAGAGCAGGTCCTCGGCGTGTTCGGAGGCGATGGTGAAATGGCTGCGGCCGGGCGAGAGGCGGATCGCCGGGGCCAGCGGCTGGCTGGGGCCGGCGCGGCGCATCTCGGCCAGCGATTTGCCGGAGGCCGGAGCATAGGCGCAGAGGTAGGCCAGGCCCCTGAGGCGCGACGGGTCCGCCTCGGCCGCGGCAGTGATGGCGTAGCCGCCGGCGGAATGGCCGACCAGAAGGGTGGGGCCGGTGAGGACGGCGAGGATGGCCTCGGCATAGTCCTGCAGCGCGGGTGCGGCGGCGGGGTTCGACCCGTGGCCGGGCAGGTCGATGGCGCGGGCCGCGATGCCGAGCGCCTCCAGTTCCGGCAGAACCCGGTGCCAGCACCAGGCGCCGTGGCAGGAGCCGTGGACCAGCAGCACCTCAGCCATGGCCGATGTCCTGCAGGAAGCCCGCGAGGATTTCGGCGTATTCCGCGGGTTTCTCCGCCATCGGCAGGTGGCCGGCGCCGCGGATCAGATGGAAGCGGGCGCCGGGGATCAGGTCGGCGGTCTCGCGCACCAGGTCGGGCGGGGTGGAACCGTCGTTGGCCCCGGCGATCGCCAGTGTCGGCAGGCGCAGGGTGGCGGTGGTCTCGTAGAAGTCCGTGCCGGCGATGGCGGCGGCGCAGCCGATCCAGCCCTGCGGGTCGGTGTCCAGGAACCCTTGCCGCAGCGCGGGCAGCGCCGGGTTGTCGCGCCAGCTGCGGCCGAGCCAGCGCTCCATGGTGGCATCGGCCAGCGGCTCCAGCCCCTGTTCGCGGACCAGGGCGATGCGGTCCTGCCATTGCGCGGCGGTTCCGATGCGGGCGGCGGTGTTCGACAGCACCAGCCCGCGCACCAGGTCCAGCCGCTTCACCGCCAGCCCCTGCGCGATCATGCCGCCGAGCGAGACGCCGGCGACCACGGTTTCGGTCAGGCCGAAATGCTCGATCAGCCGTTCGACATCGCGGACCAGCGCGCCCATGGCATAGGGGGCGGGAGGGACGTCGCTTTGCCCATGGCCGCGCAGGTCCAGCCGCAGGATGCGGTGGCGGGGCAGGCGGGCGGCCACGCCGTTCCAGAGCGACAGCGAGGTGCCGAGGGCGTGGACCAGCACCAGCGCCGGCGCGCCGGGCGGGCCTTCCAGAAGGGCGTTCAGGCGCAGGTCGGGCAGGAAGACGGGGGGCATGTGCGAAACCTGTAAGCGAGGTCCGGGCAGAAGTGGGGATTTCGGCCCGGAATGTTCGTTTCCTTCAACCGAAGCGGGCCAGCGTCTCGGCGAAAAGGCCGGGATCGACATTGCCGCCGGAGAGAACGCAGATCACGGTATCGCCCAGATCGGGGGCGAAAAGGGCTGCCGCCAGCGCCACCGCGCCGCCGGGCTCCGCCACCACGCGCAGATGGGTGAAGGCCAGTGCCACCGCTTGCAGCGCCTGTTCGTCGGTCACCGCCAGCCCCGGACCGGCCAGCCCCTGCAGCACCGGCAGGGTCAGCTTGCCCGGGGAAGGCGTCAGGATCGCGTCGCAGACCGAGCCGGTGGTGGCCGGGTTCCGCAGCGCCTCGCCGGCGGCCAGCGAGCGGGCCATGTCGTCGAAGCCGACCGGCTCCACCGTCCGCACCCGCAGCCCGGGAGCCTTCGCCGCCAGCGCCACCGCGACCCCGGTGGACAGCCCGCCGCCACCGCAGGGGACCAGCACATCGGCGCGGTCCACCCCGGCCTGATCCGCGATCTCCAGCCCGACCGTGCCCTGCCCGGCGATCACCTCCGGGTGGTCGAAGGGCGGCACCAGCGTGAGCCCGCGCTTCTCGGACAGCCGGGCGGCCAGCGCGTCGCGGTCCTCGGTGGCGCGGTCGTAGAGCACCACTTCGGCGCCATAGGCGCGGGTATTGGCGATCTTCACCGCGGGGGCGTCCGAGGGCATCAGGATCACCGCCGGCACCCCATGCGCCGCGGCCGCGAAGGCCACGCCCTGCGCATGGTTGCCGGAGGACATCGCCAGCACCCCCGCCCCCGGCGGCAGGGCGGAGACCGCGGCCCATCCGCCGCGGGCCTTGAAGCTGCCGGTCACCTGCAGGCACTCCGCCTTCACCAGCACCCGCCGCCCGGCCAGCCGGTCGAGGAGCGGCGCGTACAGCAGCGGCGTCCTGCGGACATGGCCTTCCATCCGGGCGGCGGCGGCCTTGATCGCGGCAAGGGTGGTCATCGCATCGTCTCCAGCCAGCGGCGGATCGCGTCCGCCGCTTCGGGTTCGTCAAGGAAGGGGACATGGCCGCGGCCGGGCACCGAAGCAAAGACCATGTCGGGGCGGCGGGCCTGCATCTCCGCCGCCACCTCCGATGACAGCAGGTCCGAGTTGGCGCCGCGGATCAGCGCCAGGGGAAGCCCGGCGCAGGCATCGAACATCGGCCAGAGGTCCACCGGAGGCCCCTCGAAGGCGGCGTGGAAGGCCTCGCGCAGGGCGGGGTCGTAGCGCAGCCGCAGGCCCTCCGGCGTTTCCTCGTAGAAATGCGTCACCTCCTCCAGCCAGCGGCTTGCGGGCACGCCCGTAAACCCCGCCATCGACTTCGGCATCTTCGCCGCCATCTCGGCCAGCGTCTTCGCGGCCGGGCTGCGGCCGACGTAATCCTTGATCCGCTCCAGCCCCGGGCGGTGGATCACCGGGCCGACATCGTTCAGGCACAGCCCCAGCAGCCGGTCCTTCGCCACCGCGGCGAGGAACATCCCGATCAGCCCGCCGCGCGAGGTGCCGAGGATGGCGGCCTGCCGCACCCCCAGATGGTCCAGCAGCGCCAGTGCATCCTTCGCCTCCACCGGCACGGTATAGGTGGCGGCGCCGGTGCGGTCGCTGTCGCCGCGGCCGCGGTAGTCCATGCGGATCACCCGGCGCCCCGCCAGCGCGGGCAGGGCATAGTCGAAATCCGCCATGGTCCGGGTCAGGCCGCAAAGGCACAGCACCGGCACCCCTTCGCCTTCGTCGCGATAGGCCAGCCGCGCCCCGTCGGGCGCGGTGAAATGGCTTGCGCCCTGCATGATTGCCCCCCTTGATCTGCCGCCGGATGCTGCACGGGCGGGCGGCGGAAGGCAACCGCCCGGGCCGCGATTTCCGCCCGCGACAAAGGCGGCGCTTGCCCGGGGGCGGCTTGGGCCGTAAACCCGCCCGGCGCAACAGGACAAGGCAAGCCCATGGCCCGCAAGCCCGTGACGACCGAGGATCGCCCCGCCTCCCGCAGCGTGGGCGCGCTGCGCGGCCTTGCCCCCTTCCTGCGACCCTACCGGGCGATGACCATCGGCGCGGGGCTGGCGCTGACGCTGACCGCCACCGTCAGCCTGATCCTGCCCCTTGCCGTGCGCCGGGTGGTGGACGGATTCCAGAGCGCCGATGTCGGCCTGCTGGACGATTATTTCGCGGCCTTCCTGGCCATCGCCGCGCTGCTGGCCCTGGGCACCGGGCTGCGCTACTGGTTGGTCACACGCCTCGGCGAATATGTCGTGGCCGACATCCGCCGGGCGGTTTTCGACAAGGTGATGGGCATGAGCCCGGCCTTCTTCGAGAAGATCATGACCGGCGAGATCCTCAGCCGGATCACCACCGACACCACGCTGATCCTGTCGGTGATCGGCTCCTCGGTCTCGGTCGCGCTACGCAACCTGCTGATGCTGGTCGGCGGCATGGTCCTGCTGGTGCTGACCTCGGCCAAGCTGTCGGGGCTGGTGCTGCTGATCGTGCCGGCGGTGGTGGTGCCCATCGTCATCCTCGGCCGGCGGCTGAGGAACCTCAGCCGCGAGAACCAGGACTGGATCGCCGCCTCCTCCGGCTCGGCTTCCGAGGCGCTGACGGCGGTGCAGGCGGTGCAGGCCTTCACGCACGAGCCGCAGACCCGCGCCGCCTTCGCCGAGGTCACCGAGCGCAGCCTTTCCTCGGCCAATCGCCGCATCTCCACCCGGGCGGTGATGACGGTGATCGTGATCTTTCTGGTCTTCGCCGGCATCGTCGGCGTGTTGTGGATCGGCGCCCGCGACGTGCGGACCGGGGCGATGAGCGTGGGCGAGCTGATCCAGTTCGTCATCTATGCGGTGATGGTGGCGGGGTCGGTGGGCGCACTGTCGGAAATCTGGGGCGAGCTGATGCGGGCGGCCGGTGCGACCGAGCGTCTGGTGGAGCTGCTGCACACCGAAGACACGGTGCGGGACCCTGCGGCGCCCAAGGCGCTGCCGCGGCCGGTGCGGGGCGAGATCGCCTTCCGCGACGTGACCTTCCACTACCCGGCCCGACCCGGCGTCTCGGCTCTGAACGGGGTGTCGCTGGTGGTGCAGCCCGGCGAGACCGTGGCGCTGGTCGGCCCCTCGGGTGCGGGCAAGACCACGATCCTGCAACTGCTGCTGCGCCACTACGACCCGCAGCAGGGGCAGGTCACGCTGGACGGCATCGACCTGCGCGACATGGCCCGCGACGACTTCCGCCGCGCCTTGGCGCTGGTGCCGCAGGACCCGGTGATCTTCGCCGCTTCCGCCCGCGACAACATCCGTTTCGGTCGCCCGGAGGCGAGCGATGCCGAGGTGGAGGCCGCCGCCCGCGCCGCCGCCGCGCACGACTTCCTGTCGGCGCTGCCGGAGGGCTACGACACACCCCTCGGCGAGCGCGGGGTGATGCTGTCGGGCGGCCAGCGCCAGCGGGTGGCCATCGCCCGGGCGATCCTGCGCGATGCGCCGGTGCTGCTTCTGGACGAGGCCACTTCGGCGCTGGATGCCGAATCCGAACGCGCGGTGCAGGCGGCGGTGGAAGCGATGGCCGAGGGCCGCACCACGCTGGTGGTGGCGCATCGGCTGGCGACGGTGAAGCGCGCCGACCGGATCGTGGTCTTCGACGGCGGGAAGATCGTGGCGCAGGGCCGCCACGACGACCTGGTGGCCGAGGGCGGACTCTACGCCCGGCTGGCGAAGCTGCAGTTCACCGAAGGCGCGGGCTGACCGCCCCTCGGCGGTCCGCGCAAAGGACGTTGCGTCCGCAGGCTGCGAAAACGGTTGGCAAAACCGGCCATCCTGCCCATCTTCGCTGAAGGACGTCCCCGGAGGAGAAGAGGGGCGGCAAGGGGGAGAGGACAATGGCGGAATTTGCGACGCTGGCGGATGTGAAGGCCATCGAGGCCGAGGCGGCCTGGGCCGATCTGGATGTCGCCCGGACGATGCACGAGTTCCTGACGCGGGCCAAGGCGGCCCATGGCGACCGCCCCGCGATCAGCTACCAGCTTCTCTCCGCCCCCGACGCCCCCGCCCGCACCCTGACCTGGGCCGGGCTGCATGGCGAGACCACCCGCGCCGCCAACCTGTTCCGCAGCCTCGGCATCGGGCCGAAGGACGTCGTGGCCTATGTGCTGCCGAACTGCATGGAGACCGCCGTCACCCTGCTGGGCGGCGCGGTGGCCGGCATCGTCAACCCGATCAACCCGCTGCTGGAGCCCGAGCAGATCAGCGCCATCCTGCGCGAGACCGGCGCCAAGGTGGTGGTGACGCTGCGGCCCTTCCCGAAGACCGACCTGGCGCAGAAGGTGGCCGAGGCGGTGCGCTTCGCCCCGGCGGTGAAGACGGTGCTGGAGGTCGACCTGCTGACCTACCTGACCGGGCTGAAGAAGCTGATCGTGCCGCTGATCCGGCCGAAGAACCCCGCCTCCCACCATGCGGTGGTGAAGAACTTCCATGCCGAGGTCGCCCGCCAGCCCGCCGACCGCCTGACCTTCGACGACCCGAAGGAGGACCGCGTCGCCGCCTATTTCCACACCGGCGGCACCACCGGGATGCCCAAGGTAGCGCAGCACAAGGTCTCGGGCATGGTCTACAACGGCTGGCTGGGGCAGCGGCTGCTGTTCAAGCCCGACGATGTGGTGATGTGCCCGCTGCCGCTGTTCCACGTCTTCGCGGCCTATCCGATCCTGATGTCGATGATCGCCTCCGGCGCGCATGTGGTCTTCCCCACCCCCGCCGGCTATCGCGGCGAGGGCGTGTTCGACAACCTGTGGAAGCTGATCGAGCGCTGGCGCTGCACCTATCTGATCACCGTGCCCACGGCGCTGGCGGCGCTGATGCAGCGGCCGGTCAACGCCGACATCTCCAGCCTGAAGAATGCCTTCTCCGGCTCGGCCCCGCTGCCGGTGGAGCTTTACAACCGCTTCAAGAAGGAGACCGGGGTGGAGACGGTGGAAGGCTACGGCCTGACCGAATGCACCTGCCTGGTGGCGGTGAACCCGCCGGGCGGGACCAAGAAGATCGGCTCGGTCGGCCTGCCCTTCCCCTATACCCATGTCCGCATCCTGACCCGCGAAGGCGCCATCGGCTTCCGCGAATGCGCGGTGGACGAGGTGGGCGAGATCTGCGTGGCCAACCCCGGCGTGTTCGAGGGGTCGACCTATACCGAGGTGGACAAGAACAAGGACCTCTTCGCCGAGGGCCGCTTCCTGCGCACCGGCGATCTGGGCCGGATCGACGCCGACGGCTATCTCTACATCACCGGGCGGGCGAAGGACCTGATCATCCGCGGCGGCCACAACATCGACCCGGCGGTGATCGAGGAGGCGCTGATGGCCCATCCCGCCGTCGCCATGGTCGGCGCCATCGGCCAGCCCGACGCCCATTCCGGCGAACTGCCCTGCGCCTATGTCGAGCTGGTGAAGGACGCGCAGGCGACCGGGGCCGAGCTGATGGCCTTCGCCGAGAAGCATATCACCGAACGCGCCGCCCTGCCCAAGCATGTCGAGATCCTGCCGGAACTGCCGAAGACCGCGGTCGGCAAGGTGTTCAAGCCCGACCTGCGGCGGATGGCGATCACCCGGATCTACGACGCCGCGCTGAAGGCGGCCGGCGTGCCCGCCCATGTCGCCGAGGTGGTCGAGGACAAGAAGCGCGGCCTCGTCGCCCGGCTGGCCCGCGACGGCGCGGTGGAGGATGCGGCGGTGACGGCGGTGCTCGGCAGCTTCACCGGCCCCTGGGAATGGCAGCCGTGATCCAGTCGAGCGGCTGCCGCCGCATTCCTTATCGTTGCGGCTGACGGAGTCTCCTGCGGCCGCTGTCGGCCGATGGGGGCATTCTGCCCCCAAACCCCCTGAGGATATTTATGGTCCAGAAAGAGGGGAGGCCCTTCCTCCTCTTTCTGGACCATAAATATCCCCGCCGGAGGCTTCCGCCGGGTGGAGCCGGGAGACCGGCCGGCCCGCTGCATGACAGGAAGTTTCATTTGCAAGACCGGCCGTTCCTGCGCCAGACTGCGGCAGGGGAAGGAAGATTGGGAAGGCAAGAAAAATGATTTTCCGCAAATCCATTCTGGCCGCTGCTGCCGTCGTCGTCCTGGCGTTGCCCGCCGCCGCGCAGCAGTCGGAGGTGCTGTTCCAGCACAAGCACTGGCGGGTCGAGCTGGTGGCCTGGGACGATGGCGTATTGGGCTGTCAGGCGACGGTGGGGAACGAGAGCGAGAGCTTCTCGCTCTGGACCTTCCAGGATTCCACCGTGCAGATGCAGTTCTATTCCAAGGCCTGGGATTTCGGCGAGGGCGACAGCGCCGATCTTCAGGTGCAGGTCGACCGCAAGCCGCAATGGAACCTGACCAATGCCGAGCTTTACCGCAACTCGGTGCTGTTCACCCTGCCCGACAGCGATGCCGGGGTGGAGTTCATCGTCGAAGTGGCCAAGGGCAACCGGCTTTTCCTGCGCACCAAGGACGGCGGCGCGGTGCAGGATTATTCGCTTTCGGGCAGCCGCGCCTCGATCGACGCGCTGATCGAATGCGGCAACGTGATCACCCAGGAGCAGAAGCCGTCGAACCCGTTCAACTGAGGGGTCACCCCGCCGCGCTGTCGATCCAGATCGTCACCGGCCCGTCGTTGACCAGCTCCACCGCCATCTCGGCCCCGAAGACGCCGGTCTCCACCGGCACCCCTTCGGCGGCCAGCGCGGCGGCGAAGGCCTCGTAGAGCCGCTTGCCCTCCTCCGGTGCTGCGGCGGTGGAGAAGCCGGGGCGGTTGCCGCGCAGGTCGGCGGCGAGGGTGAACTGGCTGACCACCAGCGCCGAGCCGCCGATGTCGCGAACGGAGAGGTTCATCTTGCCCTGATCGTCGCGGAAGATCCGCATCTTCGCCACCTTGGCGGCCAGCCTTGCGGGGGCATCGTCGCCGTCGCCCTGCATGGCGCAGACCAGGATCATCAGCCCCGGCCCGCAGCGGCCGACGACCTCGCCCTCGACCGAGACCTGCGCCCGGCTGACGCGCTGGAGGACGGCCCTCACAGCTCGGCCGCCCAAGGGGGATTGGCGCCGGCGCGGCTGACGGTGACGGCGGCGGCGCGGGTGCCGAGGGTGAGGGCGGCGTCCAGCTCCTCGGCCGTCAGCGCGGCGACCCGGGCCTTGGTCAGCGCCCCGGCCCGGTGCAGCGCGGCAAGGACGCCGGCGTTGAAGGTGTCGCCCGCGCCCACGGTGTCGGCCACGGTGACCGGGGTGGCGGCGACGAAGCGGTCCTGCGTGGCGGTGACGGCGCGGGCGCCCCTCGCCCCTTCGGTGACGAAGACCGCCCTGGGCCCGCGCGCAAGGATGCCGCGGGCCAGTGCGCCGGGGTCGCCCGGGCCTTCCAGCCAGTGCAGGTCCTCGTCCGACAGCTTCACCAGATCGGCCAGCGCGATCATCCGCTCGATCCGCGCCCGATAGGCGGTTTCCTTGCCGGCGATGAAGCCCGGGCGGATGTTGGGGTCCAGCATCGTCACCCGGGATGCCGCCTCGCGCGCCTGCAGCGCCTCGTAGGTGCCGGCGGCGGGGTCGTTGACCAGGGAAATCCCGCCGAGGAACAGGGTCGAGACCTCGGTCCCCAGCACCGGCAGGTCGGCGGGCGACAGCATCCGCCCCGCCGTGCCTTCGTCGTAGAAGGCGTAGGTGGCCTGGCCGTTCACCAGCTTGACGAAGGCCACCGTGGTCGGCCGGTCGGAGCGGGAAAGGTAGCGGGTGTCCACCTGCGAGGCGGTCAGGGTATCGGCGAGGATTTCGCCCAGCATGTCGGTGGAGACGCCGGAGAAGAAGGCCGAAGGGGCGCCGAGACGGCCGAGCGCGATGGCGGTGTTGAAGACCGCGCCGCCGGCATAGGGGGCGAAGCAGGGCTCGCCCCCGGTCGAGGTGCGGGGCAGCATGTCGATCAGCGCCTCGCCACAGCTGAGAATCATCCGCGTCCTCCCCCGGTTTTGCGCGACAGTAGCGGAAACGCGGGTGTTAGCGCAAACATTCAGGCGAACCAGGGCGAGAGGTTCGCGCGCACCCGGTCCAGCGGGGTGGGGCCGGAGGTGTCGGGGGCGAAGCGGCGGCCGGTGATCGCCTCGTAGGCATCGACATAGACCTGCGCGGTGCGGGCGATCATCTCGGCCGGAATCTCCGGGATCGGATCCTTGTAGGGGTCGCAGCGGGCGACCACCCAGGCCCGGATCACGTCCTTGTCGAAGCTGGGCGGGCGGGTGCCGTCCCGCAGCGCCGCCTCGTAGCCCTCGGCGATCCAGTAGCGGCTGGAATCGGGCGTGTGGATCTCGTCGGCCAGCAGGATGCGGCCCGTCGCGTCGGTGCCGAATTCGTATTTGGTGTCCACCAGGATCAGCCCGCGCTCCGCCGCCATCTTCTGGCCGCGGGCGAAGAGGGCCAGTGCGCGGGCGGAGACCTCGTCCCATTGCGCCTGCGTCAACAGGCCCTGCTCCACGATCTGCGCCGGCGTCAGCGGCTCGTCATGGCCGCCGTCGAAGGCCTTGGAGGTCGGGGTGATGATCGCCTGCGGCAGCGCCTGGTTGTCGCGCAGGCCGTCCGGCAGGGTGTGGCCATACATGGTCCGCGCCCCGGCCTTGTATTGCGTCAGGATCGAGGTCGAGGTGGTCCCCGCCAGATATCCCCGCACCACCACCTCCACCGGCAGGATGTCCAGCCGCCGGCCGAGCACTACGTTGGGGTCCGGGTAGGCCAGGACGTGGTTGGGACAGAGGTCTTCGGTGGCGTCGAACCAGAAGCGGGCGGTCTGGGTCAGCACCTGCCCCTTCCAGGGGATCGCCGCCAGGATTCGGTCGAAGGCCGAGATGCGGTCGGACGACACCAGCAGCCGCCGCCCCTCCGGCACCTCCGCCGTGGGCGGCAGGTCGTAGCAGTCGCGGACCTTGCCGAAATAGGGTTTCGGCAGTTCCGGGATGCGGGCATGGGGCAGGACGCGGGTCAGGTCGAGCGGCATCGGGGCCTCCGGTCGGGATGGCGCCGGAATGGACCGGGGCAGGGGACGAGTCAAGCGGCGCTCAGTTCTCGTAGAACGCCGGATGGTAGGTGACCAGACCGGAGGGCGTGGGGCCGCTGAAGGTGCCTTGCAGGAAATACTCCGGCGGGGCGCCGTCGAAGGTCAGGCCGGGGGCGGGGGCGAAGCCGAAGCGGGCGTAGAAGCCGGGATCGCCGAGGACGACGCAGCCGTTTGCCGCCATGTTGCGCAGCCGGGACAGCCCGTCGCGGATCAGCCGGCTGCCGATGCCCTCGCCCTGCCGATGCGGCGCCACCGAGACCGGGCCGAGGCCGAACCAGCCGCAGTCCCGCCCACCGATGCGGACGGGCGAGAAGCACAGATGCGCGACGATCCCCTGCGCGTCTTCGGCCACCAGCGACAGGGTAAGCGCCCCGTCGCTGCGCAGGGCGTCGACGATGGCGGCCTCGGTCCCCGAGGCATGGGGCGCGCCGGCGAAGGCGGCCTTGGTCAGGGCGCGGATGGCGCCGGCATCGGCGGGGCGTTCGGAGCGGAGGATCATGGCGGGCGACCTCGGGGAAGCGATGGGCAGGAGTCTGGCGGGAAGGGGACCGCTGCGCAAGACGGATGAGCAGCACGGTTTGCGGAGGGGTAACAGAGGCCAGCGCCCGACCGCGGGTGGGCGCCTCCGACGGTGCGCGGGGAGCGCTTTATGGTGCGGTCTCTCCCATGGGCCGAGCGGAGAACCGACGGCGCAGAAGCGCCCGCCCGGGGGACGGTCGGGCGCTGGCCGGGGGCGCGTTCCGCGCCTGTTAACCCGGCCGGAGCCTCATCGGGAAGGCTGCGCCAAGGCGCCCCATGTCGGGAGAACTGCCGGGAGCCTCAATCCAGCCAGTCCGGGGCCGAGCCGCCGAAGATCTGCGGGTCGTAGAGATAGGCCGCCACCGCCGCTGCCACCAGCGCGGCCAGCACCGCGAAGCCGATCTTCCAGACCGACCAGGGCCTCTCGCCCTGCACCTCGCCGGTCTGGCCGTTGACCAGGAAGCGATAGCTCTTGCCGTTGTATTTGTAGGCCGCCATCCAGACCGGCAGCAGGATGTGCTTGAAGGTCTCGGCCGCGTAGTCGGTGTCGATGGAACTGACCCGCTGCTCGTCGCCGCCGATGTCGCGGCGCACGTCCTGCTCGATCACCCAGGCCATCTTGCCCTTGGCCTCGCGGTCGGCGTCGGCCAGCGGCACGGTGTAGCCCTCGGCCTGGAAGCCGGCAAGGAAATCGGGGCTGTAGGGCTCCAGCGCGGACAGGTCCCAGGGCGTCAGCTCGTTGCCCAGCCGTTGCGGCAGGCTGGCCGAGCCCATCACCAGCACGTCGTCGAAATCCCGCGCCACCCGGCCCGAGGCGGGATACCAGCGGATCTTGCGCACCCGTTCCTCGCGGGTCTCGCGCTTGCCGTTCACGGTCACGCTGACCCGGCGGGTCTCGTAATAGGCCTCGCCGCGCTGGCCGGTGTAGGCCGAGCGGGTGGAGGCGTCGAAGGTCCAGAACGGGACGTAGACGCCGTTCATTGCCCGGCCCTTGCGGGCGTATTCCAGCAGGGTGTTGGGCGCGAACCACAGGCTGCCCAGCCAGGCGGTCATCGCCTTGCGGGCCTGCCCCTCGGTCAGCTGGAAGGGCACCAGCGCCTGCGGCTTGATCAGCCTTTGCGCGCCGGTGTCCAGCACCACCGGCGAGGCGCAGAACGGGCATTCGGCGGCGTGGCTGGCGCCCGTCAGCTCGATCACCGCGCCGCAATTGGTGCAATGGACGGTGCGGACCTCGACCGAGGCGGATTCGGGCAGGTCGTCGCGCAGGCCGGCGTGGAGGTCGTGTTCCATCAGCGCGCGGGCACGGCGGCGTTCGCCCGCCTGCGGGATCTGCTGCACATGGCCGCAATGGTCGCAGACCAGCGTGGTCTGCCCCGGCGCAAAGCGCAGCTGCGCGCCGCACTGGTCGCAGGGATAGCGGTATTCGGCGGGTTCGGTCATCGGAAATGCTGTCAGAAAAAGAAGGGCGGCGGAGGCTGCGGCGCCTCCGCCGTGGGAAGGATCAGCCCGCGGGCGGCGGCGGCGGGACCTGCGAGAGGAGCCGCGAAAGTTCGGTCTCCGCCGCTGGTTTCCAGCCGTCCTGGCCGGCGGTCCAGACCATGCTGGCGCCGGTCAGCGCGCCCGAGGCCGCCATGGCGGCAAGGTCGGATTCGGAGAACGGCCCCCTGGTCGCGCCGTTCTCGGCCAGATGCCAGGCCTTGGCGGCCGCAGGGGGCGGCGGCGGGGCGGCGGGGGCGGCACCCGGCGCCGCGCCCCAGGGCCCGACGTTCTGCGCCATGCCGAGGCCCATCCCGGCCGCCATGCCCGCGCCCATCATCCCGCCCGCGCCGGAGGCCGGGTTGGCCAGCGCCTCGGCGGCGTTGAACTGCATGTATTTGTTCAGGTCGCCGGCCACGCCCATCGAGGTGCGCTTGTCCATCACCTTCTCGACCTCTTCGGGCAGGCTGATGTTCTCGATGTAGAACTCGGGGATGGAAAGGCCGTATTCCGCCACCTTCGGCGCGATGGCGGTGGTGATGATCTTGCCCAGGTCTTCGAGGTTCGCCGCCATGTCCAGCACGGGGATGCCCGAGCCGGCCAGCGCCTGCGAGGCCGCCTGCACGATCTGGTTGCGGATCTGGTTCGACACCTCGTCGGTGGTGAACTCGCCGTCGGTGCCGACGATCTCGGTCATGAACTTTCCGGGGTCGGTCACCCGCATCGAATAGGTGCCGAAAGCCCGCAGCCGCACGGCGCCGAATTCCGGGTCGCGCGCCATGATCGGGTTCTTCGTGCCCCATTTCTGGTCGTTGAACCGGGTGGTGTTGACGAAATAGACCTCGGATTTGAACGGCGACTGGAAGCCGTGGTCCCAGTGCTGCAGCGTCGTCATGATCGGCATGTTGTTGGTCTCCAGCATGTAGAGACCGGGGCCGAACACATCCGCCAGCTGCCCTTCGTGGATGAAGACGGCGGCCTGGCCTTCGCGCACCGTCAGCTTGGCGCCCATCTTGATCGCCTGGCCGCGGCGGTCGAAGCGCCAGACCATCGTGTCGCGGGTATCGTCGAGCCAGGAAATGACGTCGATGAACTCGCCCTTGAGGAAGTCGAAGACCATGGAAGGTGCCTCCTGTCCGTTGCGGCCCGGGGGCGGGCCTGCGGGCAGGCTGCCCGCCGCGTAGCCCACCATACCCCAGGCGGCGGCGGTTTGAAGAGGGGAATGGGGGGAATTGCGCCGCCTGCGCGGCCGTCAGCTGGACCCGCCCAGCATCCCCTCGGCCAGCTTCTGCACGATCGGCCGGGCCTCCTCGATCCGCATTCCCGGCCGCAGCGCCGGGCTGTAGAGGATGCGCAGCATCATCTCGTCCATCCGGGTCAGCAGGGCGAATTCCTCGTCGTCGTTGAAGATCGACGGCCGCGCCCGCGGGCTGTCGTTCGCCAGCCCCAGCCCCTGCGCGATCTCCTCGTGGAAGCAGGATTGCCGCAAGAGGTCCGGGTGCTCGGCCCGGATCACCGCCACCGCGCGGCTGTAGGTGCCGGAATTGCCCTCGGACAGGGCATAGACCAGGCAATAGGTCGACCGCGGCATCTGCGTCACGTCGGCGATGTCCGAGGCGGATAGCCCGGGCAATGCCGCCTGCAGCGTGGGGCCGAGCGCCTCGCGTTCATCCTCGGACACCACATGGATCCAGAAGTTGGGCGCGGAATCGGAGAGCGAGATCGGATGGCCGGTGAGCTGGCTCAGCCGGGCGAGGTAGGAGGAAACGCGCGCGCGGTCGGTCGCCTGCCGGTCCAGCGGCACCGAGGGACCGAAGCGCAGACCCACCCGCACCGGCCCGGTCCATTTGCGCAGGATCGACGGCGCCTCGGACTGCACGAAACCGCCGGGGCCGCGGCTGTATTCGTCGAAGAGCGCGATCTTCAGGAAGTTCTCGGCCAGCATCCGGTCGGTGAAGGGCGTGTCCTGCCCGCCGCCGTCGGTGCGCAACAGCCCCTGCGACAAGAGCGCCTGCTGCACCTGGGCGAAATAGGCCCGCGCGGCGGCGCTTTTCGCCGTCTCCGCCACCGGGGCGGGAGAGGCGGGGCGGGGCTGCGGCGCGGTGCCGGGGCGCGTCGGCGCCTCGGCCGGCACGCAGGCGGTCACCGCCGCCAGGGCGGCGGCGGCGAAAGGCTTCAGGGGGAAGGAACGGCGCAGTTTGCTCACCTCAGGCCCGGGCTGCGGCTGCGGCGGCGGGGGCGGAGGCCCGGGCGCGGGCCGAGGCCAGGGTGTCGCGCAGCTCGGCCTCCATCTTGACCAGATCGGCCTCGGCGGCGGCGCGCTTGGCCTTGCCCTCGTCGGCGATGGCCAGGCTTTCGTTGATGGTGTCGATCAGCGTCTGGTTGGCGCGCTTCACCGTCTCGATGTCGAAGACGCCGCGTTCCATCTCCTGCCGGACCACGCGGTTGGTCTCCTGCAGGTTCTTGGCGTTCGCCTCCAGCAGTTCGTTGGTCAGGTCGGAGGCGCGTTTCACCGCCACGGCAGCCTCTTGCGAGCGCTGGATGGTCACCGCCTGCGCCAGCTGGGTCTCCCACAGCGGCACGGTGTTGACGAGCGTCGAGTTGATCTTGGTCACCAGCGACTTGTCGTTCTCCTGCACCAGCCGGATCGAGGGCAGACTTTGCATCGTCACCTGCCGGGTCAGCTTCAGGTCGTGCACCCGGCGCTCCAGGTCGTCGCGGGCGGCGCGCAGGTCGCGCAGTTCCTGCGCCTTGATCACCTTGTCGTTCTCGGCCGCGGCGGCGATCTCGGCTTCCTTCGCCGGGATCACGGTGGCGTCCAGTTCGGCCAGCTTGGCCTCGCCCGCGGCGATGTAGAGCGCCAGTTCGTCGTAGAAATCCAGCGTCTTGCCGTAAAGGACATCCAGCGACTTGATGTCCTTCAGGAGCTTGTGCTCATGGCCCAGCAGGTCCTCGGTGATCCGGTCGATCTGGCCCTGCACGTCCTCGTAGCGGGCGACGAACTTGGCGAAGGGCGCGGTGCGGCCGAGCAGGCGTTCCCACCAGCTGGCCTTGCGCCGCAGGTCCAGCTCGGAGACGGAAAAGCCCCGGATCGCGGTGACGATGTTCTGCAAGCTGTCGCCCGCCGGCCCCACGTCCTTGTTCTTCACGTCCTGCAGCATCTCCTGGCTGATGACCTGCAGCTCGGCCTGCGCCGCCGATCCGAAGGAGATGATCGACTGGGTGTTGGAGATGTCCAGCTCGTCCATCCGCTTGCGGATCGCGGCGGCCTTGTCGGCCGGCGCGGCCTCCAGCGGCACGACCTCGGCCATGGGTTCGGCAAGGATTACGGCGGATACCTTCTCGACCTCGGTCGCAAGGGTGCTGTCGGGGGTGGTGGAGGGGGACATGGGGCAACTCTTCCTTGGATGGGGGACGGGAGGGTCAGCGGTTTTCCATCTTCAGCCGGTCGCGCAGCACCGAGATCTCGATGTCGAGGTCGGTGCGGTCGTTGGCCAGGAGGGCGGTGGAGCGGTCGGCGAAGGTGGTCTCCAGATCGGTCAGCAGCGCCTCCCAATCGGCGCGGGCGCCATCGTCGCGGGTGCGCGCCCAGTGGTCGGCGAACTTGACGGTCGCGTCGCGGGCGCCGGTCAGGTAGACGGTCAGATACTTGCGCGCGGCGGTCAGGTCGCGCGGGTCTTCCTCGATCCGCCGGAACAGCGCCCGGGCGCGGGTGGCGAATTGCTCGACCCGGGCCTCGGCCCGGCGGTCGTTCGCGCGCAGGATGGCGTCCTTCATCTGGGCCAAGGTGGTCTCGGCCTCGGTCACCGCGCGGGCCACCCGCTCGGTCTGGAAGGGGTCGATCCCCTCCATCCCCTTGTCGCGCATCGGGTCCATGCCGAAGGCGCCGAGGTGCAGCGCGGCCCCGGCGAGGGCGTAGAGCGCGGGGAAGATCGAGACGCCATGGGCGATGATGCCGCCCAAGGCGAGGGCCACCCCGGTGGCGAAAGCGCCGAACAGGATGCGCGGGAAGGCCGGGCGGCGGGCGGTGCGGCGGGCCTGCCATTCGGCGCGGGCGCGCATCCCCTCGCGCGTCAGCCCGGCGGAGAGGATCAGCAGGCCGCCGGCGCAAAGGCCGGTCAGCATCGCCCCGGGCGCGTCGCCGAAGGCCGGGAACAGGAAGGCGAAGGCCGAGAGGAACAGGATCGTGGTCCGCCAGCGGCCCGGCACGCGCACCGCCGGCTCTGCCGGAAGCGGGCGGCCTTCGCCGTCCTGCCGGGGCTGCGGGCTGTATTTGCCGCCGTAGCGTTGCGCCATCACATGCCCCCCGATCCGGCGACATAGAAGACCAGCGCCACCAGAAGCGCCAGCGAAAGGGTTTTCAGGCCGGAGTCAGACATGCAGCGCGTTCCAGGGCATCACGGCCGCGATCCTAGCCGAGAGGCGCCGCCCATGCCAGCGGGCAGGCAGGGGAATGCGCGGGTTTATTCCCCGGGGGCGGGAGAGGGGGGGCACGGTCCGGCCCTTGCTTCCCCGTGTCTTGGCGAAGGCGCGTGCCTTCGCCACGCCGCAACATTTCCCTCTGTCCGGCCGGGTGCCCAAGCACCCGGCCAGCGCCCGCCCCGCCCTTGGGCCAAGCGCTTCTCGCCCGCCGGGCCAGGCGCTGGCCTCTCGGGTTTAGGGCCACCACCGTCTCCGGGTGCTGCGCCGCGCACGGGCGGGGGCGAGGCAGTGCCTCGCCTTTTTCCCGCCCGGTCGGTCCGTTGAGATGATCGTCGTTGCCCGCCTATGTTCCGCGCCGGGGCCTTGGCGCGTCACGGCCCGGGCCGCGGGGCTTGGCCGGACCGCTGCGGCCCGAGGGTGCGGCGGAGCGCTTCGGCGGAGGTTTGGCCTCGCCGCGGGCGGCGGGCTTGGCGGTTGGTTTCGGGGCCGGTTTCGCCCCGGCTTTCCCGGTCGCCGGGCGGGTGGGCTTGCCGCCCGGATCGGGCGTGACCGCCTCCTTCCAGGCCCGGGCCAGCGCCTTCACCCCGTCGCCGGACCTGGCGGTGCGGGGCAGGGCGGTTTTTCCGGCCGTGGCCCGCGCGGGTTTCGCCCCTGCCTTTCCCGCCGGTTTCGCTGCCTGCGAGGCCGGTTTGCGGGCGGGCCTGGCGGGGGCCGCATCGTCGCCTGCCATCGCTCCCAGCTGTTCGCGCAGCACCTTGGGACGCACCTCCTCCACCTCGCCCGGCCGCATGTCGTTCAACCGGAACGGGCCGTAGGAGACCCGGATCAGCCGGTTGACGTAAAGGTCGATGGCGTTCATCGCCCGCCTGATCTCGCGGTTCCGGCCCTCGCGCAGGCCCACCGTCAGCCAGGCGTTGGCCCCCTGGATGCGGTCCAGCGTGACCTGCATCGGCTGGAACCTTTCCCCCTCGATGGTGATGCCCTTGCGCAAAGGCTCCAGCTGGTCGTCGGTCGGGTTGCCGTTGACCCGCACCCGATACTTGCGCAGCCAGCCGGTGGAGGGCAGCTCGAGCCGCCGCTTCAGTTCGCCGTCGTTGGTCAGCAGCAGCAGCCCCTCGGAGTTCAGGTCCAGCCGGCCGACGGACATCACCCGCGGCATGTCCCCGGGCAGGTGGTCGAAGACGGTGTCGCGGCCCTTCTCGTCGGCGGCCGAGGTCACCAGCCCCTCGGGCTTGTAGTAGAGCCAGAGCCGGGCGGGTTCCTCCTCCGGCAGCGGCTTGCCCGAGACGGTGATGCGGTCCTTCTCCGTCACGTTCAGCGCCGGCGAGGCGATGACCTTGCCGTTGACCGTGACCTCGCCGGCCTCGATCAGCCGCTCGGCCTCGCGGCGCGAGGCGATGCCGCGGCGCGACAGGACCTTGGCGATGCGCTCGCCTTCAGGGGTTGCTTTGTCGGCCATGAACGGAAACCTTTGCGCGGGGCGGTTGACCCCGGGGGTTTTCCACCCCCGGAACCCCCGGAGAGTATTTGGGCCAAGATGAAGACGCAATCGGGGTTCCGGTCCTTCATGGAGATCGCGCTGGAAGAGGCGCGGGCAGCGGGCGCGCGGGGCGAGGTGCCGGTGGGCGCGGTCGTGGTCGCGCCTTCCGGGCAGGTGGTCGCCCGGGCGGGCAACCGCACGCGGGAACTGGCGGACCCTACGGCGCACGCCGAGCTGCTGGCGATCCGCGCCGCCTGTGCGGCGGCGGGGTCCGAGCGGCTGCCGGGCCATGACCTTTACGTCACGCTGGAGCCCTGCCCGATGTGCGCCGCCGCGATCTCCTTCGCCCGGGTGGCGCGGCTCTACTACGGGGCGGCGGACCCGAAGTCGGGCGGGGTGGCCTTCGGCGCCCGGGTGTTCAGCCACCCGCAATGCCACCACCGGCCCGAGGTCTACGACGGCATCGCCGCGGCCGAGGCCGAGGCGCTGCTGAAGGGCTTCTTCGCCGGGCGGCGGGAGTAGGCGCTAGAACCGGATCGGGTCCAGCACCTCGTGCTCGATCACCTCGGTGCCGGGCGGCAGGCCGGCGCGCAGGGCGGCGGCGTCCTGCGCCAGCAGCGGGAAGGTCTTGTAATGGCAGGGGATCACCCAGCGGAAGTTGAAGTATTTCCGTGCCGCCCAAGCCGCGCGCTGCATGTCCATGGTGTAATGGCCGCCGCAGGCGAGGATGCCGATGTCGGGGCGGTGGTATTCGCCCATCCAGCCCATGTCGGCCATGATGTCGGTGTCGCCCGAGACATAGATCGTATGGCCCTCGCCCGCGATCATGAAGCCCGCCTCCGACCCGGCCGGCAGCAGCCCCTTCCCGCCGAAGTCGATCGAGGCGGAATGGGTGGCGTTGACCATGGTCACCTTCGCCCCGCCGCAGTCGATGGTGCCGCCCTTGCCGAAGCCGATGGCCTGCGCGCCCTGGCCGTTCAGCCATTCGGACAGCTCATGGATGCAAGCGACCGGGATGCCCTTCTCCGCGGCGATGGCGGCGGCGTCCGAGGCGTGGTCGCCATGGGCATGGGTCAGAAGGACATGGGTCGCGCCCTCCAGCGCCTCGGCGCGGCGGGCGGCGGGGAACATCGGGTTGCCGGTCAGCCAGGGATCGACCAGCAGCACGGCCTCTTCGATGGTAATGCGAAAGCCGGAATGGCCAAGCCAGGTGATCTGCATGGGGTCGTCTCCGCTGGTTGTCTGCGAGGCGCGCAAGGTTAGCGTCCCCGTCCGGCCATGCAACCCCGAAGCGGAGCGGTGCTTGCAGGGCCGGGCGGGGGCGGCTAAACGGGGCCGGTCATCCGCCCGAACCCCGAGGGTCCCCATGTCGATCGACATCGAAACCGCGCGCAAGGTCGCCAAGCTGGCCCGGATCCGGGTCGAGGAGGCGGCGCTGCCGAAGCTGGCCGAGCAGCTGTCCGGCATCCTGACCTTCATGGAACAGCTGAACGAGGTGGATGTGGAGGGCGTGGAGCCGATGGTCAGCGTCACGCCGATGCGGCTGAAGCGGCGGGCGGATGTGGTGACTGACGGCAATATTCAGGCCCAGGTCCTGAAGAACGCGCCGGAGGCGCGCGAGGGGTTCTTTGCCGTGCCGAAGGTGGTGGAATGAACGCGAACAGCCTGACGATCGCCGCGGCGCGGGATGCGCTGCGCAAGGGGGAGCTCTCCGCTGTCGACCTGACCATGTCCTGCCTGACGGCGATGGATGCGGGCGATGCGCTGAACGCCTTCGTCTACAAGACCCCCGAGATCGCGCTGGATCAGGCGCGGGCGGCGGATGCCCGGCTGGCCGCGGGCGATGCGCCCGCCATGTGCGGCATCCCCCTCGGCATCAAGGACCTGTTCTGCACCAGGGGCGTGCCCTCGCAGGCGGCGTCGAACATCCTCAAGGGCTTCCGGCCGGAATACGAATCCACCGTGACCACGCGCCTGTTCGAGGCCGGGTCGGTGATGCTGGGCAAGCTGAACATGGACGAATTCGCCATGGGCTCGTCCAACGAGACCTCCTGCTACGGCAATGCGGTGAACCCCTGGCGGCGCGGCAACGACGATGCCGCGCTGACGCCCGGCGGGTCCTCGGGCGGCTCGGCGGCGGCGGTGGCGGCGGACCTTTGCCTGGCGGCGACCGGGACGGACACCGGCGGCTCGATCCGCCAGCCGGCGGCCTTCACCGGCATCGTCGGGATCAAGCCGACCTATGGCCGCGTCTCCCGCTGGGGGGTGGTGGCCTTCGCCTCCTCGCTGGATCAGGCGGGGCCGATGACCAAATCGGTGCGCGACGCGGCGATCATGCTGGGGGCGATGGCGGGCCACGACCCGAAGGATTCGACCAGCGCCGACCTGTCCGTCCCGGATTTCGAGGCGGCGCTGACCGGCGACATCCGCGGCAAGGTGATCGGCATCCCCAGGGAATACCGCATGGACGGGATGCCGGCCGAGATCGAGGCGCTGTGGCAGAAGGGCATCGCCATGATGCGCGACGCCGGGGCCGAGATCCGCGACATCAGCTTGCCGCATACGAAATACGCGCTGCCCGCCTATTACGTCATCGCGCCGGCCGAGGCGTCCTCGAACCTCGCCCGCTACGACGGGGTGAAATACGGCCACCGGGCCAGGCTGGCGCAGGGCGACGGCATCACCGAGATGTATGAGAAGACCCGGGCCGAGGGCTTCGGCGCCGAGGTGCAGCGCCGCATCCTGGTCGGCACCTATGTGCTGTCGGCGGGCTTCTACGACGCCTATTACAACCGCGCCCGCAAGGTCCGCGCCCTGATCAAGCGCGACTTCGAGACCGTCTTCGCCGAAGGCGTCGACGCGATCCTGACCCCGGCCACGCCGTCTTCGGCCTTCGGCCTGGGCGAGATGGCCAATGCCTCGCCGGTGGAGATGTATCTGAACGACGTCTTCACCGTGACGGTGAACCTGGCCGGCCTGCCCGGCGTCTCGGTCCCGGTGGGCTTGGACGCGCAGGGGCTGCCGCTGGGCCTGCAGCTGATCGGGCGGCCCTGGGACGAGGCCGGGCTGCTCAATCACGCCCATGTGCTGGAGCGTGCGGCCGGATTTGTTTCCAAACCGGCAAAATGGTGGTAGGGGGCGGCGAAAAGCCGTTCCCGCATTCCGCATGAGGCAGTGATGATCCGCCGTTCCGCCATGGTCCTTCTGGCTGCACCCCTGCTGGCCGCCTGCCAGCCGCAGGTGCCGGATTCCGGCGCCGGGGTCGGGTTCCAAGATTACAACAGCTATATCCGCAACACTTCCACGCCGCCGGCCTCCCCGGCCGCGCCCGCCCCGGCGGCCGGTTTCGACCCCGCCGCCGCCTCGGCCGCGATCGACCGCGCCTCGGGCGTGACGCCCGCGCCCGCGGCGGCTCCCGCCCCGGTGGCCGATGCCCCGCTCGGCACGCTGGACCCGAACCGGCCGCGCGGCGACGCCCCCGCCGGCATCAAGTCCGAATCCGGCGAGGTTGCCAATCTCGGCCATGCCGGGATTTCCGACGAGCAGGATTTCTCCGCCGTCGCCTCGCGCGAGACCATCGAGAGCGACAAGGAACGGATCGAGCGCAACCGGGCGCAATATGTCGTGGTCCAGCCCAAGGACCTGCCGGTGCGGCCGGGCGAACTGGGACCGAACATCGTCGACTACGCGCTGAAGACCACCAACGACCCGGGGACGCCGCTCTACAGCCGCTCGGGCCTGATCAAGCGCGACCCGATGATCGCCTGTGCCAAGTTCGCCTCGCCCGATCTGGCGCAGCAGGAATTTCTGGCCAAGGGCGGGCCGGACAAGGACCGGCAGGGCCTCGACCCCGACGGCGACGGCTTCGCCTGCTCCTGGGACCCGCGCCCCTTCCGCACCGCCCTGCAGTGACCTTCCCCTCGCCGAATTTCGGTGAACGGCGGGACGGCCTGCGCCCTTCGCTGGTGGTGATCCATTACACCGCCATGGCCAGCTGCGCCGAGGCGCGCGAAAGGCTCTGCGACCCGGCGGCCGAGGTCTCGGCGCATTGGCTGCTGTCCGAGACCGGCGCGGCGGAGGCGCTGGTGCCCGAGGCGGCCCGCGCCTGGCACGCCGGGGCGGGGGAATGGGGCGGGCGGACGGATGTGAACAGCCGCTCCATCGGCATCGAGCTGGCCAACCGCGGCGACCATCCCTTCCCCGAGCCGCAGATGCGGGCGCTGGAGGCGCTGCTGGCGGGCATCCTGGCGCGCTGGTCGATCCCGCCGCAGGGGGTGATCGCGCATTCCGACATGGCCCCGGGACGGAAGGCCGACCCGGGCCCGCGCTTCGACTGGCGCAGGCTGGCGCTGCGGGGCCTGTCGGTCTGGCCCTCGCCCCGTGCGCCCGGGGATTTTCGCGCCGATGCCTCGCGCTTCGGCTATCCGCCGGTGGCGGACGACCTGCTGCTGGCCGCCTTCCGCCGACGCTTCCGCCCGTGGGCCGAAGGGCCGCTGTCGCCGGAGGATGCGGCGCTGGCCGCCGACCTTGCGGCGCGCTTCCCGGTTGACGCGGGCCGGGCGGGCGCCTAAGTCCCCCCTCGCGCGGATGGCCGGATGACCGCGGCCCCGGACTTGATCCGGGGGCGAGGAAAGTCCGGACTCCATGAGGCAAGGGTGCCGGGTAACGCCCGGCGGGGGCGACCCCAGGGAAAGCGCCACAGAGAAGAGACAGCCCCGGTTCGCCGGGGTGATGGTGAAACGGTGGGGCAAGAGCCCACCGCGGGACGGGCAACCGGACCGGCACGGCAAGCCCCACCCGGAGCAATGCCGAATAGGGGCCTCGCGCGGGGCTGGTCCTGAAAGGGATACCGCCGCAGGGATGCTTCAGCCCGAGAGGCCCGGGTTGGCAGCTGGACCCCCTCCGCAAGGCGGGGGCTAGAGGAATGGTCATCCATGGCGGGCAACCGCCGGGACAGAATCCGGCTTACAGGCCATCCGCGCGTTTTCCGGCCGAGGCCGGGGGGCCAGCCCCCCGGGCCCCCCGGGATATTTGTGTCCAGAAAGAGGAGGGAGATCGCCCTTCCCCTTCCTCTTGATCCAAATACTCCGGGGGTGCGGGGGGCCGGCCCCCGCTGCGGCGCCTGCTGCGGGGGGCGGCGCAGAATCCTTCCCGCCCGCCCCGTTTCGCTGTTGACTCCGCCGGGCGCGCGGCTAAAAGGCGGGCTTCAAGGATTTCCGGGGAAACGCCGTTTCTCCGAGGCAGGAGAGACGACTATGGCGAAGCCGACGACGATCAAGATCCGTCTGAACTCGACGGCGGGCACCGGGCACTTCTACGTGACCAAGAAGAACGCCCGCACCATGACCGAGAAGATGGTGGTGAAGAAATACGACCCCGTGAAGCGGGAGCATGTCGAATACAAGGAAGGCAAGATCAAGTAGGATCGCCGGACCTGTGACGCGATAGGGCCGCCCGTTGGGGCGGCCTTTTGCTTTGCCGGGCGGTGCTGCAGGCGCAGGTTCCGGGCCGCGGATGCGCAGCTTCCGGGTCGAGGCATCGGCCGCGGCGGCCTAGGTCCTTCGCATCGACAGCGAAAGGAATTGCGATGCTTCTGAAAGACAAGGTCTTCATCATCACGGGCGCTTCGAGCGGGATCGGCGCGGCGGCGGCCGACCTGTTCGCCAGGAACGGTGCGGCGGTCGTCCTGGGCGCGCGGCGGGAGCGGGAGCTTGCCACCGTCGCCGACCGGATCGTTGCAAGCGGCGGAAGGGCGGTGCCGCTGCCCGGCGACGTGACGGAGGCGGGCTATGCCGAGGCGCTGGTGGCCCGGGCACAGTCCGAGTTCGGCGGGCTGGATGGTGCCTTCAACAATGCGGGGCGGTTGGGCAGCGGACGCATGGTTGCGGAAACCCCGCCCGAGGAATGGGCGGAGGTGCTGGCGACGAACCTGACCTCGGCCTGTCTTACCGCGCGGGCGCAGCTTCCGGCTCTGGTGGCGCGCGGGGGCGGGTCGCTGATCTTCACCGGCTCCTTCATCGGCCATACCGCAACCCTGCCCGGGATGGGCTGCTATGCGGCGTCGAAGGCCGGGCTGGTGGGGTTGGTGCAGGCGATTGCCGTCGAATACGGCGCGCAGGGTGTCCGGGCCAACGCGCTCTTGCCCGGGGGAACGATGACCGCCATGGCCGGAGACGCGGCGACGAACCCGGATGCGGCAACCTTCATCGCCGGTCTTCATGCGTTGAAGCGCATTGCCCGGCCGGAAGAAATTGCGAAAGCGGCGCTGTTCCTCGCCTCGGATATGGCGAGTTTCGTGACCGGCACGGCGATGCTGGCGGATGGCGGCAATTCGATCTGCAAGGTCTGAGGCCGTCTCAGGGTTGCCGCCGCAACGGAAAAAGGCCGGGGTTTCCCCCGGCCCTTCGCATCCGCCCTGGCAGCAGGTCACTCGCGGTTGCCGAGGAACTGCAGCAGGAACATGAACAGGTTGATGAAGTCGAGGTAGAGGTTCAGCGCGCCCATGATGGCGGCCTTGCCCAGCCACTCCTGGTCCATCGCGGCCGCGTGCTGGATATAGGTGTTCTTGATGTTCTGGGTGTCCCAGGCGGTCAGGCCGGCGAAGATCAGCACGCCGATCACCGAGATGGCGAAGGCCAGCGCCGAGGAGCCGATGAAGATGTTGACCACCATCGCCACGATCAGGCCGATCAGGCCCATCACCAGGAAGGCGCCCATGGCCGACAGGTCGCGCTTGGTGGTGTAGCCGTAGAGCGACAGGCCGGCGAAGGCGATCGCGGTGATCAGGAAGGTCTGCGCGATCGAGGTCGAGGTGAAGACCAGGAAGATCGACGACAGCGACAGCCCCATCAGCGCCGCGTAGACGTAGAAGAACACCTGCGCCCCGGCGGCCGAGATGCGGTTGATCAGCGCGCCGAAGGCGAAGACCATCACCAGCGGCAGGAACATGATCACCCATTTCAGCGGCGAGACGTAGAGCGCGTAGCCGAAGTCGGTCAGCCATTGCGTCGCGCTGATCTGGTATTCGGTCGGGGTGCTGCTGACCGACAGGCCGGCCAGCGCCCAGGCGGCGCCGGCGGTGATCAGCATTGCCACGGACATCAGCCCGTAGACCTTGTTCATATGGGCGCGAAGCCCCTCGTCGATCTGGGCGCGGGCGCCTACGCCGACGCTGCGGACCGTGTCAAATTGAGCCATTCAAGCCTCCGATGTTGTCCCTGAGGGCAACGCCGATTTGGCCGGCGCGGCCACATGGCCCGAATATCGGGGCGATGGCGCAGGATTTCAAGAATAACCGGGCCGGAAATCGTCATTTCCGCCCGGGGTTTGCCGTCATTTCCGCCAGTGCTGCGGCGCGTCCCAGGCCGGGCGGGCGGCTTCGGCCTCGGCTTCCGGCCGGTTGAGGCCGATGTCGCGCAGCATCCGGTCGTCCAGAGCCGCCAGCCGGGCGCGCTGGCGGCGCAGCGAGGCCATGCCCAGCAGACGGGCGAGAAGGCCGCGGCGGCGCAGCGGCAGCGGGCGGAAGGGCAGGGTGCGGGCAGGGGAGGTCATCGTTCTCTCCATCATCAAACGTGATATTCATCCGGGGGATCATTCCTGTTGATGAAGATGCGCTCTCGTGCTTCATTATGGAAATGAATGATCGTGACGCCATGAATCAGGAACCGTGATATGCCGCGCAACCTCGACCTTGCCGCCCTGCGCTCTTTCGTCACCGTGGCCGAGGTGGGCGGAGTGACCCGCGCCGCGGGCTTCCTGAACCTCACGCAATCCGCCGTCTCGATGCAGATCAAGCGGCTGGAGGAGAGCCTCGGCCAGCTGCTGTTCCTGCGGGCGGCGAAGAAGCTGGTGCTCTCGCCCGAGGGCGAGCAGCTCTTGTCCTACGGCCGCCGGATGCTGGCGCTGAACGACGAGGTGCTGTCGCGCTTCGCCACCGGCGCCTTCGAGGGCGAGATGCGGCTCGGCGTGCCCTGCGACATCGTCTATCCGGCGATCCCGGGCATCCTGAAGCGGCTGGCGCAGGCCTATCCGCGGGTGCGGGTGAACCTGATGTCCTCCTTCACCCTGCCGATGAAGGAGGATTTCGCCCGCGGCGAGTTCGACGTGATCGTGACCACCGAGATGGCGCCCGACCCGGGGGCCGAGGTGCTGGGGGCGCGGCCGCTGGTCTGGATCGGCGCGCCGGGCGGCACCGCTTGGCAGCGCCGGCCGCTGCGGCTGGGGTTCAAGGACAGCTGCATCTTCCGCCCCCGCACCCAAGCCGCGCTGGACGAGGCCGGCATCCCCTGGGAACTCGCCACCGGCGGCGAGAGCGAGCAGGCGGTGGAGGCGACGGTGGCCGCGGACCTTGCCGTCTCGGTGCGGCTGGAGGGCGGCATTCCCGCCGGCTGCGCGCCGATCCCCGGCGACAACGCCCTGCCGAAACTGGGCGAGATGAAGATCGGCCTCTACCGCAACCAGCGCCGGCGGGACGAGGTGATGGAACTGCTGCTGTCGGAACTGCGCTGCGCCTATGGCGGGTGAGAGCGCGCGAGGGCTGCCGTAACCATGGCGAAGGCGCGTGCCTTCGCCACCGCGCAACGCTTCCCCTTGTCCGGCCGGGCCTTCAAGGCCCGGCCAGCGCCCGCCCGCCCGCCCGGGCGGGCGCTTCTCGCCCGCCCGGGCGGGCGCTGGCCTCTCGGGGTCATGTGCCACCACCGTCTCCGGGCGAAACCGTCCGCACGGGCGGGGGCGAGGCAATGCCTCGCCTGTTCTCGCCCGGACGAGCCGTTGAAATTCCCCTACAGATCCAGTTCCCACCCGTCCGGGTAGAAGTCGAAGGCCAGCGCGATCCGCGTCGCCAGTTCCTCCCAGTGCCAGACCTCCTCGCCGGTCACCGCCACCGGGCCGATCGAGGCGATCACCGTCTCGCCGTCCTTCAGCCGCTTGACCCGGAAGCCCTTCGCCTTCAGCGCCCGCTCGAAGCCGGCCCAGTCGGCCTCCTCCTCCTCGACGAAGAAGGCGTAGTCGATCACCGCCCTTTCGGGCAGCTTGACGCCTTTCGACTGGCGGAAGGTGTCGAAGGTCTCGCGTCTCTGGGCGGCGTAATTGTGGCTCATGGCCCCGTCATACGCCCTCCGCTGCCCGCCCTCAACCGCCGGCGCTGCACCAGCCGCGGGTGAAGGCCGCGTCGTGGCGCCAGCTGCTGGCGTTCAGCGCCGCGAGGTCCATCGCCGGCAGGTCGCGGGTCCGGCCGTCCTCAGTCACTTTTCCCGCCAGCAGGTCGACCTCGCAGCCGTAGTCCCGGGTTCCGCCGTCGGTATACTCGGCCAGCCGGAAGGCATAGCCGGTCACGGTGAACTGGAAGTCGATGAACCGCAGCGAGACCACCTCGCGCCCCTCGCCGGTCTCGTCGGCGAAATCGGTCACCACCTGCAGGGTGCTGCCCTCCGGCCCCTCCACCACCTCCAGCCGGTTGGTGGCGAAGGCCGACAGCGCGAACTCCGGCACCACCAGCTCCGGCTCCGCCGCGGCGGAGGGCACGCCGTCCATGCCGTTGCGGATGACCAGCGTCACGCTGTCCGCCACCCCGTCCAGCGTGGCGCGGAAATGGAAGCCGCCGCCGGCGGCCCCGGCCCAGTTGCCCGTCGCCTCGGCCCGCGGCTCGGCCGCTGCGGCCTGAGCCATCGCCACAAGCGCCAGCCCCGCCATCGCCCCCGAAATGCCCCGCATCGCCGTTCTCCTTGTCCGACCGCCTGACGGGATAATCCGTCGGCGGGGCGGCGGCAAAGGGGGAAATCCCGACCGGCCCCGCGCCAATTCCCCTTGCGGCGCGGCAGGCGGGGCCGCAAAGTCCCGGCCAGAGCCGAAAGGAGCCCGCCCATGCGCGCCATCGCCATCCTTGCCGCCATCGCCATGGTCGCGGGCCTGTTCCTGCCCTGGCTGAACCCGGGGCTCGTGCGCTTCGTGCCCTGGGACCTGGTCAAGGAGCTGGACCCCAGCGTCGAGACCTTGCAGAAGCTCGCCTCCGATGCGCCCGAACTGCTGGCCTTCCTTGCCACCTTCGTGCTGGCCGGGCTGTTCCTGCTGCTGGCGATCCTCGGCGCCCCGTCGCGGGCGCTGGCCTTCCTGGCCGGCGGCGGCGCGGTGGCGATGATGGCCTACGCCCTGCTGCGGCTGCGCGACCAGGCCACGGCGCTCGGCCTGCCGCTGCCCTCCGCCGATACCCTGGGCGATTTCGCCCGCAAGCTGCCCGAGGTGGCGGGGACCGGCGCGATGGCCTGGGCGGGCGGCGGCGCGGTGCTGCTGCTGGCGGCGCTGATCGGCTTCCCCTCGCGCCGCTAGGAATCTGCCATGGCCTCGCGCCGGTTCCTCACCATCGCCGCCCTGCTGCTGATCGCCGCCGCCGGGGCGGGCTATGTCTTCCTCGGCCCCAGCGTCCTGTTCGGCGGGCCGAGCAAGGCCGAGATCGTCCGGGTCGCCCGCGAGGGCATGATCGCCGCCGCCGCCTCGCCGGAG
Organism: Rhodobacter sp. SGA-6-6; assembly: GCF_011043545.1. Lineage (GTDB taxonomy): Bacteria > Pseudomonadota > Alphaproteobacteria > Rhodobacterales > Rhodobacteraceae > Pseudogemmobacter. The sequence continues at coordinate 138,516 of NZ_JAAKGP010000003.1, forward strand.
GAGGACGCCGTGGCGCGGGACGCCCGCATCGCGCCGCAGGGCTATTGCAGCAGCGCCGGGGGCGGGGCCTGGGCCTGCATCGTCGGGGTCTCGCTGGAGGGCGCGCAGGCCGGCACCTTCGTCGCCCTGCTGAAACGGAATGCCGAGGGGGAATGGGCGGCGCCGTAAGCCGCCCGACAGCATGGCCCAGAACATCTACGACAATCCCGATTTCTTCGCCGGCTACAGCCGGTTGCCGCGGCAGGTGCAGGGACTGGACGGTGCGCCGGAATGGCCTGCGATCCGGGCCCTGCTGCCGGATGTGGCCGGCAGGCGCGTCGCCGATCTCGGCTGCGGTTTCGGCTGGGCCGCGCGCTGGTTCCGCCGGCAGGGGGCGGCTTCCGTCCTGGGTCTGGACCTGTCGCGGAAGATGATCGACCGGGCCCGGGCCGACACCGATGATGCCGCCATCGACTACCGCATCGCCGATCTGGAGCAACTGGACCTGCCCGGGGCGGCCTTCGACCTGGTCTACAGCGCGCTGGCCTTCCACTATGTTCAGGACTTCGCGCGGCTGATCCGCAGCATCCACGCGGCGCTGGTTCCGGGCGGCGATCTGGTCTTCACCATCGAACACCCGATCTTCATGGCCGCCGCGCATCCGCACTGGCTGCGGGACGAGGACGGCCGCCAGACCTGGCCCGTCAACGGCTATTCCATCGAGGGAGAGCGCCGCACCGACTGGTTCGCCAAGGGGGTGCTGAAATACCACCGCACCCTGGTGACCACGGTCAACACCCTGCTGGGCGCGGGCTTCCGGCTGCGGCGGATCGAGGAATTCGCGCCGACGCCGGAACAGGTCGCGGCGATGCCGGAACTGGCCGAAGAGAGGGAACGGCCGATGATGCTGCTGGTCGCGGCGCAGAGCGCCTGAGGTCCTACCCCGCCAGCCGCGCCGCCAGCCGGTTCTGCCGCTCCACCGCAAGCCCCAGGTCCAGCGTCGCCAGCACCCCGTCGCGCACCACCTGCCGCCCCTCGACCCAGAGGTCGCGCACCCGTTGCGGGCCGCAGAGGACCAGCGCCGCCACCGGGTCCCAGGCCCCCGCGGCCTCGATCCCGCGCAGGTCCCACAGCGCGATGTCGGCCCGCTTGCCGGGCTCCAGGCTGCCGCAGTCGCTGCGCCCCAGCACCCGCACCCCGCCCAGGGTGGCGATCTCCAGCGCCTCGCGCGCCGCCATCGCATCCGCCCCGCGGGCGACGCGTTGCAGCAGCATCGCCATCCGCATCTCCGCTGCCAGGTTGCCGGCGTCGTTCGAGGCCGAGCCGTCCACCCCCAGCCCGACCTTCACCCCGGCGTCCCGCATCGCCCGCACCGGCGCGATGCCGGAGCCGAGGCGACAATTCGAACATGGACAATGGGCGACGCCGGTCAGCGACCGGGCAAACAATGCGATTTCCGAACCATCCAGCTTCACGCAATGGGCGTGCCAGACATCCGGCCCGGTCCAGCCGAGGTCCTCGGCATATTGCCCCGGGCGGCAGCCGAACTTCTCCAGCGACCAGGCCACGTCCTCGCCGTTCTCGGCCAGATGGGTGTGCAGCATCACCCCCTTGTCGCGCGCCAGCACCGCCGCCTCGCGCATCAGGTCGCGGCTGACCGAGAAGGGCGAGCAGGGCGCCAGCCCGACCCGGCACATCGACCCCTCGGCGGAGTCGTGGAAGGCGTCCACCACCCGTTCCATGTCCTTCAGGATCGCCGCCTCGGCTTCCACCAGCGAATCCGGCGGCAAGCCGCCCGCGCTTTCGCCGATGCTCATGGCGCCGCGGGTGGGATGGAAGCGCAGGCCCACCTCGGCGGCGGCATGGATGGTGTCCTCCAAACGGGCGCCGTTCGGGTAGAGGTAGAGGTGGTCCGAGGTCAGCGCGCAGCCCGAGAGCGCCAGTTCCGCCAGCCCGACCTGGGCCGAGGCGAAGATTTCCTCCGGCCCGAAGCGCTGCCAGATCGGATACAGCGTCTTCAGCCAGCCGAACAGCAGCGCGTCCTGCCCGCCGGGCACGGCGCGGGTCAGGGTCTGGTAGAGGTGGTGATGGGTGTTCACCAGCCCCGGCGTGACCACGCAGCCCGCGGCCTCCACCACCTCGGCTTTCTCGGCGGCCAGTCGCTGGCCGACGGCGGCGATCACGCCCCCGCGGATCAGCACATCGCCCCCGGCGAGTTCCTCGCGGGCGGCGTTCATCGTCACCACGGCGGCGGCATTGCGGATCAGGATGTCCGGCATCGTTCCCTCCATCCCCTTCGGTGGAACGATGCGGCGGGCCGACAGAAGGGGGAAGGACTCGGGCACGCGGCGGCGAGATTAGCCGAAACCCGCAAGGGGCTCAATTCTTCCCCAAGCCCCTCTCCTCTTTCTGGAGAAAAATATCCTCAGGGGTATGCCAGCGGTTTCGCCATCGGTTCGAGAAACCGATGGCATGGGGGGCAGAATGCCCCCATCAGGCGACAGAAGACACAAGAGGCTCCGCTGGCCACAACGACAGGGCTTGCCGCGGCAGCGGCGCAATTGCCTCACCGGGCGTTCAGCAGCTCCAGCGCCCGGGCGTGCAGCGCCGGGCAGGAGGCGGCGAGGACCTGGCCGCCATGGTGCACCGGCCCGCCGGACCAATCGGTGACGATGCCGCCGGCGGCCTCGATCACCGCGATGGGGGCCTGCACGTCATAGGCCTGCAGCCCGGCCTCGATCACCAGGTCGATCTGGCCCGCGGCCAGCAGCGCATAGGCGTAGCAGTCCATGCCGTAGCGGACCAGCCGCGCCTGCCCGGCGACGCGGGCGAAGGCGGCGCCTTCCTGCGCCGTGCCGACCTCGGGAAAGGTGGTGAACAGGATCGCCTCGGACAGGGTGCGCGGCGGCCGCACGGCCAGCGCGGCGCGGCCCATCGGGCCGTTGACCTCGGCCCGGCCGAGGCCGCCCTCGAAGCGTTCGCGGATATAGGGCTGGTCGATGATGCCGAAGAGCGGGCCTTCGACATCCGAGACCGCGACCAGCACGCCCCAGGTCGGCGTGCCCGACAGGTAGCCTCGGGTGCCGTCGATCGGGTCCAGCACCCAGGTCAGGCCCGATGTGCCGGGCTTCGGCCCGAATTCCTCGCCCAGGATGGCGTCCTGCGGCCGGCGGGCGGCGAGGATGGCGCGCATCCGCTCCTCGCTCAGCCGGTCGGCCACGGTGACGGGGTCGAAGCGGTGGGTCTCCTTGGTCTCGGCCGACAGTCCGGCCCGGCGGAAATGCTGCAGCGTCGCCTCGCGCGCCGCATCGGCCAGCGCATGGGCCGTCGCCACCAGTTCCGCCGCCTCTTCCCCGGAAACCCGCATCGCATCCCCCTGAAACCCGATGCCCCGGCGTAGTCAGCGCCGGGGCGGGGGTCAAGCGGCGATCGGGCGCTGATCGGGCGGCGGTCAGGCCGCTTCGGACAGGACGCGCGCCAGATCGAACAGCCGGCGGCGCTGCGCCTCGGGAATGGCGTAATAGGAGCGGACGAGGTCCAGCGCCTCCTTGTCGGCGAGGATGTCGCCATGGCCGGTGGCAGCGGCCGGCTCGTCCCCGGACAGGCCCTCGAAGAAGAAGGCGATCTGCACACCGAGCGCATCGGCGATGTCCCAGAGCCGCGAGGCGCTGACCCGGTTCATCCCGGTTTCGTATTTCTGGATCTGCTGGAACTTGATGCCCACCTTGTCGGCAAGCTGTTGCTGGGTCATTCCCACCATCCAGCGGCGATGGCGGATACGCTTGCCCACATGGGCGTCAACCGGGTGCTTCATTCTTTACTCCGTAAGGCGCCTTCCCGGCGCGGGGTCCCCACCTTCAGATAAGCATAAATCGTGCCAAAATCCGCATTTTCTGAAAAGAATCGGAGATGAAGCAAATGCCTGTCAAAACCTGTCCATTTGGACAGTGGCAATTCCACGTGTGTATAACAACTTGCGGCCGGTCTGTGGACAACACTCTGGCGCGCCAAGGGCCTTCGGGACTCGCCTTCCGCGGGTTTTCCGTTGTGCAGTTTCATTATGCACATATGATTGCGAAATGCAATGAAGCTGGCCTCTGGCTCCGGCTGCGGCCGCAGGCTAGCCTGCCGGCACCGCAAGAGGGAGAGCGAGATGAAGGCCTGGCTTGTCGAGACCCTGGGTCAGCCGCCCCGGCTGGCCGAGTTGCCGCGTCCGGTGCCGGGGCCGGGCGAGGTGCTGCTGCGGGTCGCCGCGGCGGGGCTGAACTTCGCCGACCTGCTGATGGCCGAGGGAAAATACCAGGACCGGCCGGGTCTGCCCTTCATCCCCGGCATGGAACTGGCGGGGGTGGTGGAGGATGCGGGACCCGGTGCTGCCTTCGCCCCCGGCGCGCGGGTGGCGGCGCATGTCCGCTGCGGCGCCTTCGCCGAATGGGCGGTGGTGCCGGCCGACCGGCTGCTGGCGCTGCCCGAGGCGATGCCCTTCGACCATGCCGCCGGGTTCCAGATCGCCTATGGCACCTCGCATCTGGCGCTGGCCGGCAAGGCCGGGCTGCGGCCGGGCGAGACGCTGTTCGTCACCGGCGCGGCCGGGGGCGTCGGGCTGACGGCGGTGGAGATCGGGCATTTGCTAGGTGCGCGGGTCATCACCCAGGTCCGCGGGGCGGAGAAGGCGGCGCTGGCCCGGGCGGCCGGGGCGGAGGAGGTGATCGACGCCGGCCACCCCGACCTGAAGGCGGCGCTGCGCGATCTGGGCGGGGTGGATGTGGTCTACGACACCGTGGGCGGCCCGGGCTTCGAGGCGAGCTTGCGCGCCACCCGGCCGGGCGGGCGGATGCTGGTCATCGGCTTCGCCGGCGGCGAGGTGCCGAAGGTGCCGCTGAACCAACTGCTGGTGCGCAACGTCAGCGTGATCGGCTTCTGGTGGGGCGGCTACCTGTCCTTTGCGCCGCAGGAGCTGACCGGCTCGCTGGAGGTGCTGCTGCGCTGGTATGCCGAGGGGAAGCTGCGCCCGCATGTCTCTGCCGCGCTGCCCTTCGACCGCCTGCCCGAGGGGCTGGAGGCGATCCGCAGCCGCAAGGCGACGGGGAAGATCGTGCTGACGGTGGGGGAGGGATCGGCGGGGTGAACCCTGCCGATCTGCTGCTTCCTTGACGAAGGCGCGTGCCTTCGTCACATCGCGCCGCTGCAACCTGGACCGGCCGGGTGCCCAAAGCACCCGGCCAGCGCCCGCCCGCCCCTCGGCGGGCGCTTCTCGCCCGCCCGGGCAGGCGCTGGCCTCTGTGGTCTCGTGCTGCCACCGTCTCCGGGTGCAACCGCCGTGCACGGGCGGGGCGAGGCAATGCCTCGCCTTGTCCCGCCCGATCCGACGGCAGCGCCGCCTAGCTTCCCCGCTTCCGTCCGCCCACCCAGACCTCGCGGATGGCGCGGTCGTCGCCCATCATGATGGTCGGGAAGATCTGCTGCCAGATGTCCCCGGCCCGCCGCGTCGCCTGTTCGATGGCGGGAGTGGAGGCGAGGTCGACCACCACCAGGTCGGCCTCCATCCCCGCGGCGATGTTGCCGATCTGGTGGTCGGCGTGCAGCGCCCGGGCCGAGCCCTGGGTCGCCAGCCACCACAGCTGCGACGGGTGCAGCGCCTGGCCGCGCAGCTGGCCGATCTCGTAGGCCGCGGCCATGGTGTGCAGCATCGAAAAGGACGACCCGCCGCCGGTGTCGGTCGCCAGCCCGACCCGCAGCTGGCGGGCCAGTCCCATGTCGAACAGGCCCGAGCCGATGAAGGTGTTCGAGGTCGGGCAATGGATCAGGCTGGCCCCGGCCTCGATCAGCCGCGCCTTCTCGCGCTCGGTCAGGTGGATGGCGTGGCCGTAGAGCGCGCCTTCCCGCAACAGCCCCTGCGCCTCGTAGGTGTCGAGATAGTCGCGGGACTGCGGGAATAGCTCCTTCACCCAGGCGATCTCGTCGGTCTGCTCCGACAGATGGGTCTGCATCAGGCAGTCGGGATGTTCCTTCCACAGCTGGCCGAGCGCCGCCAGCTGCTCGGGCGTCGAGGTGGGCGAGAAGCGGGGGGTGATCACATAGGACAGCCGGTCCACCCCGTGCCACTTCCGCAGCAGCGCCTTGCTGTCGTCATAGGCCGACTGCACCGTGTCGCGCAGCCCTTCGGGAGCGTTCCTGTCCATGCAGGTCTTGCCGGCGTAGAGCCGCTGGCCGCGGGCCTGCGCAGCCTCGAAGATGGCATCCACCGAGGCAGGGTGGATCGTCGCATAGCTGCAGACGGTGGTGGTGCCATGCGCCAGGGTCAGGTCGAGGTAGCGGCCCGCCACCTCCGCCGCATAGGCGGGATCGGCGAAGCGCATCTCCTCGGGGAAGGTGTAGCCGTTCAGCCAGTCGATCAGCCGCTTGCCCCAGGAGGCGATGATCGCGGTCTGCGGATAGTGCACATGGGCATCGACGAAACCCGCCGAGATCAGCGCGCGCCCATGGTCGTGCCGGGTCGCCTGCGGATGGGCGGCTTTCAGCGCCGCGGCCTCGCCCACCGCGGCGATGCGGCCGCCCTCCACCAGCACCGCGCCCTCGGCGATGTGGCGGGCGGCCGCCGGCCCCTCGGCGAAGGGATCGGCGGCGAAGGACAGCACCTGCCCCAGAAGAAGATCGGCCATGACACCTCCCATGACACCTGCCTGTGTCGGAACCCGGACAGAATAGGACCTCGCGCGCGAAAGGGAATCTGCGGCTTGCCCCTGTTTCCCTGAAACTGCTTCCGGTAAGGTCGGGGCAATCGGGACAGGGGGCGGGATGGCGGAAGACCGGGCAGAACGCGACGAGGAGGCGGAGGCCGCCGACCGGCTGGACTCCGTCCTCGCCGCCGTGGAGGCGGGCGACGCCGGGGCGCTGTCGGCGCTGCTGGAGCCGCTGCATGCCGCCGACATCGCCGATATCCTGGAACAGATCGGCCCCTCGGAACGGCAGGCGCTGCTGGCCTTGTGGCATGGCGGCATCGACGGCGAGATCCTGTCCGAGATCGACGAATCGATCCGCGAGGAGGTGATCGAATCCCTGCCCGAAGAGGTGGTGGCCGAGGCGGTTCGCGAACTCGACACCGACGACGTGGTCGACATCCTCGAAGACCTGGAGGCCCCGGCGCAGGAACGCATCCTCGACGCGCTGGAGGATGCCGACCGGCTGGCGGTGGAACAGGCGCTGTCCTACCCCGAGCACTCCGCCGGCCGCCTGATGCAGCGCGAGGTGGTGGTGGCCCCGGAACACTGGACCGTGGGCGAGGCCATCGACTGGCTGCGCGGCGCCGAGGTGCTGCCGGACCAGTTCTACCACGTCATCCTGACCGACCCGCGGATGAAGCCCACCGGCTATGTCACCCTGGGGCGGGTGCTGTCGGCAGCCCGGGCGACCCCGCTGCGCGAGATCAGCGAAGAAAGCTTCCGCACCGTCCGGGCGACCGAGGAAGAGGCCGACGTCGCCTATATCTTCAACCAGTATCACCTGATCTCCTGCCCGGTGGTGGATGCCGACGGGCGGCTGGTCGGCGTCATCACCATCGACGACGCCATGAACGTGCTGGACGAGGAGCACGAGGAGGACATGCTGCGGATGGCCGGCGTCGGCGGCGAAAGCTCGGTCTCGGACGGAGTGTGGGAGACGATCAAGGGCCGCATCCCCTGGCTGTTCGTCAACCTGGTCACCGCCAATATCTCGGCGCTGGTGATCGGCCAGTTCGCCGGCACCATCGGCCAGATCGTCATCCTTGCCGCGCTGATGCCGATCATCGCCTCGATGGGCGGGATCGCCGGGACGCAAAGCCTGACCATCGCGGTGCGGGCGCTGGCGACGCGCGACCTGACGGTGTCGAACGCCATGCGCGTGGTGCGGCGCGAGGCGGCGGTCGGGGTGATCAACGGGCTCAGCTTCGCGCTGGTGATGGGGCTGGCGGGGTGGCTGGCGCTCGGGATGCCGATGCTGGGCGTGGTGCTGGCGCTGGCGATGATCATCAACCTCTGTGTCGCGGCGCTGGCCGGCATCCTGGTGCCGCTGGCGATGGAGCGGCTGGGGTTCGACCCGGCGCTGGCCTCGGGGACCTTCGTGATGACGGTGACGGATGTGGTCGGATTTTTCGCCTTTCTGGGGCTGGCGACGGTGATGCTGCTATGACGGATGTGAAGGCGCTGGCGCGCAAGGCGGCCTTTGCCGCGCGGAAGGAGGCCCATGCCTGCGGGCAGGGGCAGGCGGCGGAGATCCTGGCGGACTACCTGGCGGCGCAGGCGGGGGCGGTGCTGTCGGGCTACATGCCGATGCGCAGCGAGATCGACCCCTTGCCCGCCATGGCCGCGCATCGCGGCGTGGTCGGCGTGCCGGTGATCCCGGGGCCGGCGATGCCGCTGAAGTTCCGCGAATGGAGCCCGGGCTGCGTGCTGGTGGCGGGCGAGTTCGGCGCGCCGATCCCGGCCGAGGGCGCCTGGGTGGAGCCGGCGGTGCTGATCGTGCCGATGCTGGCCTTCGATGCCCGCGGCTACCGGCTGGGCTACGGCGGCGGCTTCTACGACCGCACGCTGGAACTGCTGCGGGCGAAGCGCCCGACCCTGGCCGTGGGCTTCGCCTATGCCGCGCAGGAGGTGGACGAGGTGCCGATCGACGCCTTCGACCAGCAGCTCGACGCGGTGGTGACCGAAGAAGGGGTGCGGGAGTTCGGCTGATGCGGCTGGCGGCCCTCCTGGCGCTTCTCTCCGCCGCCGCTGCCCCGGCCCGGGCAGGCTGTTTCGCCGAGGACGGGATGCCGGTGCGGGCGGTCTACGACGACGGCTCGGCGCTGGAGTATCTGGACCGCGAGGGCGAGGTGCTGACATACCGCTCGGGGGAGGTGGTGTCGCGGATGCAGGCCGGGCTCTGGCCGCTGGAGCATCGGGGCGAGGGTTACCTGAAGCAATACCAATGGGACACGCCGCTGCCGGATCTGGCGGAGGTGATCGCGGCCGGAGGCAAGGCCCGGGCCGAAGGGCGGGTGACCGAGACCAAGAAGGCGGCGCTGCCGGTGGCGGTCGAGATCGAGGTGATCGGGACAAGGACGGTGGACTGGGAGGATTGCCGCTACGAGGCGGTGGAATTCCGCAAGACCATGCACAGGGAGGGCCGGAAGATGTCCGAGGGCGTGATGCTCTACGCCCCCGCGGCGATGATCGCCTTCCGCACCGAGTCGGTGGAGCTGGCGACCGGCAAGACCTGGTCCTACGCGCTGGAGGCGCTGGAATAGCCGGCGCCCTTCAGACCCGCTTCGCGACCGCCCCGCCTTTTCCGCCGGGCTGACCCGCGGCCAGCCATTTCCGCATCGTCCGCGGCGACACCCGGAAGCGGGCGGCGACGGCGTTCAGATCCTCGCCGCGCTGGCAGACGGAAATCCGCGCCGACAGGATGTCCTTGGCCGACAGCGCCGGCGGCCGGCCGAGATGCCGGCCCTTGTCCCGCGCCGCGCTCATGCCGGCCCGCGTCCTTTCGCTGATCAGGTTGCGCTCGAACTCCGCCAGCGCGGCCATCATGTGGAAGACCAGCCGCCCGCCCGGGCTGGTGGTGTCGCCGCCTCGGTCAGCGACATGAAGTCGATGCCGCGATGGCCCAGGTCCTCCACCACCTGGACAAGGTTCACCAGCGACCGGCCCAGCCGGTCCAGCCGCCAGACGACGAGGGTATCGCCGTTGCGCAGCGCCCGCAGGGCCGCGGTCAGGCCGGGGCGGACCATCGACTGGCCGGAGAGGCCTAGGTCGGTGAAGATCCTGTCGCATTGGGCCCTTTGCAGGGCCGCCGTCTGCAGATCGAGCTTCTGATCCTCGGTCGATACTCGGGCGTAGCCAATTCTCATGGGTCGTTCCTGCCATCTCTTGCCAATCCTGCGGCCGAACGCTTGCCCGAGCCGGGGCCGCAGCGGCCCTTGCCAGCGGCGGCGGAGGGACGGGACTGCCTTGACAACAAGGGTTCCCTTGTTGCGGTCGTCATTCCGGTGCGGATTCAACTTAAGGTAGCCCCGTTTTGCTGTTAGTTACGGCGCCGGTCGCGCTTCGAGCCACTATGGCAACAAGGGAACCCATAGTGACGGACGTGATGTCGCGGGGGGCGGCGCCATCGCCCTGCTTGTCGCCGGCATCGCGCTCACCTGCGGCGGGATCGCGGCCTTTCTGCTGGGGGCGGTGCCCGCGGGTGTCCTGGCGGGGTGGGCACTGCTCCTCTGCGTAAGCCTTCTGGTCATCGTCGGGCTCGCCCGCAGGTCTCCGCACAGGGACGCGCGGGACAGGGCCTGGATCGGTGCGCCGGTGGACGGGGCGCTGGCCGACCGCCTTTTCCGCGAGGCGGCGGGCCGGCCGGGCATCGGTCCTCCGCAGAAATCCGTGCTTGTCGTCAGCGCCTCTGCCGAGGAGGCCCGGAAACTGCAGGAAGGGTTGCAGGAGCTGCAACGGCACGCGATCACCCTCGCCGACACGCTGACGGCCATAGACTGGATCGTCGAGAACGAGGATTTCTTCGAGGCGATCATCCTGGACGTGCCCGGCCTCGGGCTCGGCCCCTGCCGGGCGTTCTGCCGCGACCTGCAGGACCTCGGCCTGCCGATCCCGGTGGTCCTGGCCTCCTCCTTCCCGACCCACGGGCTGCGGGCCGCCTTTGCGGATTTCGGGCCGGTCCTCCTGATCGCGGTTTCCGGAGGAAAGATGCGGCTCAGGATCGAACTGGCCGGGATGTTCCAGGAGATCGAGTTGCGCGGGATGGGGCAGGGCGGTTCCTCCGGCGAGGACCGGCCGCCCCCCGGCAAAGGTTGGACGCCAAGGGTCATCCACGGCGGGGGCGAAAGCGGCGGATGACGGAATTATTCACCCGCAAGGCCTCCGTGTCGGGGTAATGCTGGGCAGGGCGGGCCGATCCGCCCCGACCAGGAGTTGCCGATGATCCGCCCCTTCGCCCTTGCCCTCTGCCTCACCTCGCCCGCCTTGGCCGACTGCCTGCCGGAGGGCGCGCTGCCCGCGAAACTGACCTACGATTCCGGCGCCGTGGTCGAGGTGCTGGGGCGGGAGGGCGAGGCGCTGCGCTATCGCCAGACCATCGTCGAGACCGGCAAGCAGGTGGAGATGACGGTCCATGCCGGCATCTTCACCGTCAGCGCCCTGCGCGACGGCGAGGGCGCGGTGTTCGACTGGACCACCGGCCTGCCGGCGCTGGCGGAGCTGGTGCCGGGGGCGACGTTCCACGAGGAGGCGATGCTGACCACGCCGGGCTTCCTGCCGCCGCGGCCCTTCACCACCGACCTGGAGATCCTGGGGATGGAAGAGATCGAAGTGGCGGGCTGCAAGGTGCAGGCGCTGAAGATGGTGGTCAGGAACCGCGAGGCCGGCAAGGACCTGGGCGAGATCACCAAATGGCTGCACCTGCCTTCGTTGCTGACCCTGCGCAGCGAGGTGCGCGAAGGCGAGGCGATGCGGGCGCAGGAAGTGGTGGCGATGGAGTAGGGCGGGGCTTCGCCCTCGGCGCTTCGCTGCGGTGCGGCCGGGCGGGACAAGGCGAGGCACTGCCTCGCCCCCGCCCGTGCGCGACGCATCAGCCGGAAACTTGTCAGCACGAGACCTCGGGAGGCCAGCGCCCGACCCGGCGGGCGAGAAGCGCCCGCCGGGGGCGGGGCGGGCGCTGGCCGGGCCTTTGGGGCCCGGCCGGTCCAGTTGAAACGGTGCGCTGTGGCGAAGGCGATGGCCTTCGCCAGGGTCGGGCAAGGCCCGTTCCGGCCTCAGTGCGCAATCGCCTCCTGCCGGACGAACATGTTGCCCCAGGCGCGGTCGATCAGCTCGGGGGTCATCTGGTAGGGGATGCCCTCGAATTCGCAGACCGAGATCATCTGGTCGATCAGGAAGACCGGCATGTAGTTGGCGTAATTGTTGCCGATGGTCGGGAACTTGACCTTCAGGAGATACATCAGCGCCTTCTCGTCCAGCGGCATCTTCTTCTTCTTCGCCACCATGGCGAAGATCTTGAGGAAATTCTGCTGGTCCGGCCCGTCGATCTTGATCTTGAAGAAGATCCGCCGCAGCGCCGCGCCGTCGAAGATCTCGTTGGGGTGGAAGTTGGTCGAGAAGATCACCAGCGTGTCGAAGGGCACGGTGAACTTCTCGCCCGATTGAAGGGCGAGGATGTCGCGGCTTTCCTCCAGGGGCACGATCCAGCGGTTGACGATCTTCTGCGGCGGCTCGGCCTGGCGGCCGAGGTCGTCGATGATGAAGATGCCCCCGGTCGCCTTCAACTGCAAAGGCGCCTGGTAGGTCCGCGCGGTGGGGTTGTAGGCGAGGTCCAGCATGTCCAGCGACAGTTCGCCCCCGGTGATCACCGAAGGCCGCTCGCAATAGACATAGCGCTGGTCGAAGCGGTTCGAGGTGCGGCGCAGGCTGTTCGGATCGTCCACCACGGTTTCCGCGGCAGAATGCACGATCGGGTCGTAGACCGAGATCACCTGGCCGGAATATTCGATGGCGCGGGGGACGTAGACCTTGTCGCCCAAGGCGGCGCGGATGCCGTGCGAGATCGAGGACTTGCCGTTGCCCGGCGGGCCATACATCAGGATCGACCGGCCCGAGGTCACCGCCGGGCCGAGGTTGCCGATCAGGTCGGGCGGCAGGATCAGGTGGCCCATGCCGCTGAGCAGCTGGTCGCGCGTCAGCTTGATGTTGCGCACCGACTGGCGCTTGATCTGCTCGCGATACTGGTCCAGCGGCACCGGCACCGCGCCGTAGTATTCCGACTGCGACAGCGCATCCAGCGCCCGGGCCTTGCCGCCGTCGGTCAGCTGGTAGCCCATCTCGTTGCCGGAGGTGGCGTGCAGCGTCCCGGTCGCCTCGATCATCCGCTGGCCGCGGGCCATGTCGACCAGGTCCTGGGTCAGCGGCACCGGCAGCGAGATTGCCCGCGCGATCTCGGACACCAGCGACAGGTTGGTGCGGAACATCGTCTTCAGCAGGATGTCGCGCATCATCACCGTGTTGATGCCGACATCGGCCAGGGTGCGCGGAGAGGGCGGCGGCTGCACGCCCGATTGCACGCCCTGCGCCGCCGGATTGACCTGCACGTTCATCGACTGCCCCTCTTGTCTGCTCCGCCGCGGGCGGACTGCTCCGAAGCGGGTCTAGCCGGAAAAGGTGTCAGCCTTGGGGCAGGAAGGCGGCAAGAAGATAGAGAACCGCCATCGCGGCCAGCGCCAGGCCCATCGGGAACTTGTTGTGGGTCCAGCTTTTCCACTCCGGCGTCAGGTTCCGCACGGCGGGAACGGCGCGCAGGGCGCGGTGGACGACGAAGGCGCCGATGGAGCAGACGGCATAGAGCGCGGCGATGAACATCGGATCGCCGGCGGTGAAGAGGCCCGACATCGCGGCGGCGAATTTCGCGTCGCCCGCGCCGAAAAGACCCGCGGCATTGCCGACGAAGCCCGCCACCAGCACCACGGCCATGATGGCGAAGCCCATCAGCCACAGCTGCCAGGGGAACACCAGCCAGCCCAGAAGCGGCCAGAGCGCGGCCATCGCCAGCACCGCCTTGTTGGGGATCTTCATCCGCGCCATGTCGCTCCAGGCGACCCAGAGCGCGATGGGCAGGACGAAGGGCAGGAAGACCAGGGCCTCGCGGACCGGCGGGTAGGTGAAATCCATGGGGAAGCCCTAGGTGCGGACGTTGGCGTCGAGCGCGGCAAGGCTGCGGGTGGCGGCCTCGAAATGCTGCGGATGGGTGTCGATGGCCTGCTGCAACAGGCCCTTGCCGACCGAGACGTCGCCCTGCTTGATCGCGGCCAGGGCCATCGTATACAGCAGCTCCGCCCGTTCGGTCTGGGTCATGTCGACCACCGGCAGATCATACTTGCGCTGCGCCGCGCGGGCCAGCACCAGGTTGTTCTTGGCGGTGAAGACGGTGGGGTCGTATTTCAGCGCCTCGACGAACAGCTTCTCGGCCCCGGCATTGTCGCCGCGGGTCAGCTTGGAGAAGCCCCAGTTGTTCAGCACCCCCGCCGGTTTCGCGGTCAGCCCGGCGGCGATCTCGTAGAAGCTGTCGGCCTTGGCCCAGTTCTTCTCGCTGTCGGCGACCATCGCCTCCAGCCGGTAGCGGTCGTAGGTCTCGTGCGTGGGCGGGATCGAGTTCAGCACCTGCTTGGCCTTGTCCCACTGGTTGGCGCGGATATGGGCGTCAGCCAGCATCACCCGGTCGTCCATCGTGCCCTCGGCCGAGGTGGTGATCTTCTCCCAGACCTGCGCCGCTTCGGTCGGCTTGCCGGCGCGGGCCAGCGACTTGGCCAGGCCGCGCATCAGATCCACCCGCCCCGGGTCCTTCTGCAGGGCGCCGCGGAAATAGGCCACCGCCTCGTTCGGGTCGCCGACCGTCAGCATGATGTCGTTGAGGTTGGATTCGTCGATGACGTTCACGTCTTTCAGCGCGCGCTGGACCTGGGCGTCGGAGCCGCCGCCGTTGCACCCCGCCAGAAGCGCGGTGCTGCCCAGGCACAGCGCGAAGAAAACCGTGTGGCGCATTTTGCGTCCTTTTCGTTGACTGCCCGGAGCCCCGGTCAGAGCTGCGTCAGCAGGACATACCTGCCCTTCTCGCGCCGGACCAACTGGAACTCGCCTTCTTCTTCTTGGGGGGCATCATACACATTCGCCTCGGTCGCGGCGATAGCGCGCATCAGATTCTGCCGGATCGAGTCCGATTGGCCACTGTCCAGCGCATAGGCTTCCTGGAAGATCACCCTGGCCTCGCCGGTCTTGCCCTGCTCCATCAGCACCACGCCCAGGTTGTTCAGGGCGGGCACGAAGGTCGGGTCCTGCTCCAGCGCCCGGCGCAGAATCTTCTCGGCCTGGCCGAGACGGCCCAGCTTGAGGTTGGCCGAGCCCACGGCGGACAGCGTGTCGACATTGACGCCATGCTCGGCCGCCGCGCCGTAATAGGCCTTCAGCGCCAGTTCGTATTCGCCCGCCGCCATCAGCCGGTGGCCGACGATCAGCGGGTCGACCGCCTCGCCGCGCGGATTGACGCCGTAGGGAGTGTTCCGCGATGCGCCAAGGCCGCCCGCGTTTCCGCAGGCGGCCAGCAGGACCACAGTCAGAAGCGCGAGACCTGCTCTCGTCACGACAGCCCTTAATTCGTGTTCATCTGCCCCAGCATGGTGGCGATGCCATAGACCGACGGCCCGATCAGGATGATCATCAGCGGCGGCACGGTGAACATCATTGTGCCAAGAGTCAGCTTGGTCGGCAACATGTTCGCCTTCTCTTCGGCCCGCATCACCCGTTTGTCCCGCATGTCGGCAGAATAGACACGCAGCGCCTCGGCGATCGAGGTGCCGAAGGTGGCGGACTGCACCAGCGTGGTCACGAAGGAGGCCACGTCGGGGATGCCGACGCGTTCGGACATGTCCTTCAGCACCGTCACCCGTTCCTTGCCGGCCTTGACCTCGTGGCTGACCATATCGAATTCGTCGGCCAGGGCGGGATAGCCGGCGCGGCTTTCCTTCCCCACCCGGATGATCGCCTGGTCCAGCGACTGGCCGGCCTCGACGCAGACCAGCATCAGGTCCAGCGCATCGGGGAAGCCCTGGGTGATCTCGGTCTGGCGCTTGGTCATCCGCTTGTTGACCCAGTATTGCGGCAGGTAATAGCCAAGCGCGCCGGGCATCAGCGTGTAGAGGATCATCGACTGGGTCGAGACCTCCTCATTGGCCGATTTCAGCATGGCGTAGATCAGCCCCAGCGCCAGCAGGCCGATGCCGAGCACCAGCTTGGCGGCGTGGAACATGTGAACCGCGCTCTTGTCCGGGTAGCCCGCGCGCAGCAGCTTCAGCCGGATGGCCGACATCTCCTCGGCCTTCTGCGGTTCGAGGAAATGGGCGAATTTCTCCAGCTTCTCGGCCGTGCCGCCGGTGCCGCGGCGCAGGGCCCGGTCGTCGGCCTTGCCGGACCGCGCCTCGATCTTCAATTCCGAGAAGCGGTCGCGCTGCTTCTTCATCATGGTCGGCAGGGCGATCAGGATCAGCACCAGGCCGAGGAAGCCCACGGCGATCAGCGGGCCGAGCGGGCCGAGCGCGGAGACCAGCATCTCCTGGAGGGATGTGAACATGGCGGGACCTCAGACCTTGATGTTGACCATGACCTTCATGAAGATCACGTTGATGATCAGGAAGGCGAAGACGACCAGGGCCGCCGGAACGAAGGCGGCGGTCTCGCGCACCTCGTCGTAATAGTCGGGCTGGATGACGTTGATCATCACCAGCGCCAGGATCGGGAAGGCCGACAGGAACATGCCTGACCATTTCGCCTCGGCGGTGATGGCGCGGACCCGGCGGAACAGTTTGAACCGCGCGCGGATCACCTTGGCCAGCCCTTCCAGGATCTCGGCCAGGTTGCCGCCCGAGGTCTGCTGGATCGACACCGCCACCGCAAGGAAGCGCAGGTCCTGGCTGTCCATCCGCTCGGCGAAGGCTTTCAGGCTTTCGGCCACGTCGCGGCCATAGGCGGCCTCGTCGGCGATGACGCCGAATTCGCTACCCAGCGGATCGGGGATTTCCTTCGCCACGATGCCGATGGCGCTGCTGAACGGGTGGCCGACGCGCAAGGAACGCACCATCAGCTCCACCGCGTCGGGAAGCTGTTCCTCCAGTAGCGACATCCGCTTCTTGGCCTTGTTGTTGACCCAGAAATAGACCCCGCCGACGCCCATGCCGATGGAGACGATGGCCCGCACCGCCACTTCGGCCGAGGTGCCGACCGTCATCGCCAGGAAGGCGAAGGCCGACAGCCCCGCCATGATGCCGACCAGCGCCCTGGGCGAGAAGGCGATGTTCGCCCGCTGCGCCTTCTTGGCCAGGATGGAATAGAGCGGGATCGACTTCGAGTTCAGGTGCTGGCTCATCTCCTTGCGGAGCTGTTCCAGCACCTGTTCGCGGTTGCCGTTCTTCTCCAGCAGCGTCAGCCGCCGCGAGATGCGGTTGTTCAGGCTGATCGACTTGCCGAAGACGGTCAGGTAGAGGCCCTCGACGAGGACCACCACCGCCACGAAGATCATGATGTAGATGAGGGGGGCAGCGCTGATCTGCATGGCTTTGCCTTACACGATGGGTTCGTAGATCGACGGCGGCAGGTCGAAGCCCCACTGCCGGAAGCGGTCGGAATAGGCGGAACGGATGCCGGTGGCGTTGAAGCGGCCGATGATCTTGCCCGAAGGCTCGATCCCCAGCCGTTCGTAGCGGAACACTTCCTGCATCGAGATCACCTCGCCCTCCATCCCGGTGATCTCGGTGATCGAGACCATGCGGCGCGACCCGTCCTGCAGGCGGCTGGCCTGCACGATCAGGTTGACGGCGCTGGCGATCTGGCTGCGGACCGCCTTCAGCGGCATCTCGATCCCGGCCATGGCGACCATGTTTTCCAGACGGGAAATGCCGTCGCGCGGGTTGTTGGCGTGGATCGTGGTCATCGACCCGTCATGGCCGGTGTTCATCGCCTGCAGCATGTCGATCACTTCCTCGCCACGGGTTTCGCCGACGATGATCCGGTCGGGGCGCATCCGCAGCGCGTTGCGCAAGCAGTCGCGCTGCGTCACCGCGCCCTTGCCCTCGACGTTGGCCGGGCGGCTTTCCATCCGGCCGACATGGACCTGCTGCAGCTGAAGTTCCGCGGTGTCTTCGATGGTCAGCACCCGTTCGGCGTTGTCGATGAAGGACGACAGCGCGTTCAGCGTGGTGGTCTTGCCCGACCCGGTGCCGCCCGAGACGATGATGTTCAGCCGGCAGCTGACCGCGGCCTGAAGATAGGCCGCCATCTCCTCGGTGAAGGCGCCGAAGCGGACCAGGTCCTCGATCTTCAGCTTTTCCTTCTTGAACTTTCGGATCGAGACCAGCGACCCGTCCACCGCCACCGGCGGCACCATGCAGTTGAAGCGCGACCCGTCGGCAAGGCGGGCGTCGCAATAGGGGTTGGATTCGTCGACCCGCCGGCCCACGGCCGAGACGATCTTGTCGATGATCCGCAACAGGTGGCGTTCGTCGCGGAAGGTCACGTCGGTCAGTTGCAGCTTGCCCGCGCGTTCCACGAAGACCCGGTTCGGCCCGTTGACCAGGATGTCGTTGACCGTCTCGTCCTTCAACAGCGGCTCCAGCGGGCCGAGGCCCATCACCTCGTCGTAAAGCTCTTGCACCAGGGTGCTGCGGTCGTCCTTGTTCAGCGCGACCGACATCTCGTCCAGCGCCTCGGAGGCGAGGGCGGAGATTTCCGACTTCAGGCTCTGCTCGCTGGCATGTTCCAGCGCGGAAAGGTTCAGCGTCTCCAGAAGCCGCTTGTGCAGCTCCAGCTTCAGCTCCATCAGCCGGGTCTTGCGCTTGGCCTCCTTGTCGGCGGCCACCGCCTCGGCGGGGCTGCGGGCCGCGGCGGAGGGCACCGCGCGCATGGCGGTGACCGGCGCGGCCGAGGGCTTCGGGGCCGAAGGGGCGGGCCCGGCGGCCGCGGGTGCGGCGGGCCGGGCGGGAAGGTTGTCTTTCTTGAAACGGCTGAACATCTTTATCAAACCCCTTGGGTCACATGGCCCGGATCACTTGCCCCTGCCGGTCTCGGCCGCCTTGTTCAGGTCGTGCAGCGACTTGGCGAGTTTCTGCAGCTCCTTGCGGAGCGGGTTCTTGGCGGCGCTGGTCGCCAGCGGCAGACCGTGGTCGTTGGCCTGCGTCACCTGCGCGCCGCCGTCGGGCAGCTGCACCTCGATGTCGATGTCCAGGCTTTCCGCCATCCGCTTGACCCGGCTTTTCGCCGACAGGTCGGTGAACTTCGGCGCGCGGTTCAGCACGTAGCGCAGCTTCTCGTGCGGCAGGCCCTCGGCCTTCAGCGCGCGGACGAAGCGCAGGATGTTCTGGGCCGAGCGCAGGTCCAGCTCCAGCATGGCGAAATAGACATGCGCCCGGGTCAGCACGGCCTCGGTCCATTGCACCACGGTCGTGGGCATGTCGATGATGACGAAATCGAAATTCGCCAGCGCCAGATCGACCAGCCGCCCCAGATCCTCGCCCGAGATGATGTCGAGCGGCAGCATGTCCGAGGGCGCGGTGAAGACATGCAGCCGGTCGTTGTAGGTCTGCATGGTCTTGATCAGGCTGTCGGCATCGGCGGCGGTCGGGTCGGTCAGGACCTCGAAGATCGCCTCCTTGCGCGGCAGGTCCAGATAGGTCGCGGCAGAGCCATACTGGAAGTTCAGGTCCATCAGGCAGACGCGCGGGGCGTCCTTCTCCACCGTCGCCAGTTCCCAAGCCAGGTTCACCGCGAAGGTCGAGGTGCCGCAGCCCCCCGCCATGCCGTGCACCGGCAGCAGAACGCCCTGCCGGTCGCCCTTGGCCTTGAAGCTGGGGGCGGGGGCCGGCTCTTCGGCCGGGGCCGCGACCGGCGCGGGTTCGGGGTCGGGGCGGCGGATGCGTTCCACCGCGTCGTGCAGGGCGCCTTCGGGCAGGGGATAAGGCACGAAATCGTCGGCCCCGAGGCGCATCAGCTGATGCAGCGCCATCGGGCTGACCTCGTTCGCCACCAGGATCACCTTGACCTTGCCGGCCTTGGCCTTGCGGATCACGTCGCCGACGCGGGTCAGGTCGCCCTCGTCGTCGGCATCGACGGCGATGGCGATGAATTCCAGCGTCGCCGCATCCGGCTGGTCCAGGAACAGGATCGCGTCCTCGAAGCCCAGGTCGCCCCAGGCTTCGCCCAGTTCGGCCTCCATGTCGTCGATCAGGATCTCGAAGTTCTGCACGTCGCGCGATACGGTGCACGCGACGATGGGCGCCGGGTCGGGTTGCAGGGTTGCCACGCTCGTCATCAGCCTCACGTCCTTTCAAGACGGCCTCGCAAGGCATCGGCCTGCCACAGGATTGTGGCGAAACTCGTGCAATGCCCCGGATGCCGCGCGGCAGATTCCCGCCGCGGCCGTTTCCATTGCTCCCAAAGTGTCTGCGGATAACGGCGAGATTGGGGCCGGAATGGCGTCAATCCTTGAAATTTGCGCGCCGGGGATGCGGCCGAACGACGAAGGCCGGGCGCTGCCTGCGCCCGGCCTTGCTGTCGATTCCCGGCCCGTGGCGCGGATCAGCCGTCGGGCTTGGTCTCGGTCACGATGGTGGTGTTGCCGGGATGCGGCCGCTCGGCCAGTTCGGTGGTATAGGTCCGCCAGATGATCGCGGCATATTTGCCGTTCAGCACCAGCGGGTGGCTGGAGACGAAGCCCGAGACCTCGGTCACCGTGCGGCGGTTGCGCACTTCCGGCTGGTTGGTCTGGATCAGCGGCCGGGTCTTGCCGTAGCTGACCACCGCCTCCAGCCGCGACCGGGAAATGCCCTTGCCGACCAGATAGTTGACCACCGCCTTCGCCCGCCGCAGGCCGAGGTTGTAGTTGTAGCCCTGGCTGCCCACCAGATCGGTATGGCCGAAGACCTTGAACCGCACCTCGGGGAACTGCTTGATGAAATTGGCCTGCGCGTCGAGAATCCTCATCGCCTCGGGCGAGAGGTCGGCGCGGTTGAAGGCGAAGTTCACCGTGTCCGGCACCTCGTTGGCGAAGCGCTGCGCCAGGGCGATGGTGTATTCCATCTGCCCGGACTGCAGCAGCGTGTTGTGCATGGTGGCATTGCCGAACTGGCCCTTGTCGACCTCGGCCCCCAGCTCCTGGTCGAAGCTGGTGGACGTGTCGCCGCAGGCGGCCAGCGCCAGAAGCGGGACGGAGGCCAGAAGGATCGGAAGCTTGCGGCTCATCGGCTCACTCCATCACATAGCCGTAGGAGGTGGAGAAGTCCTGCTTCGCCACTTCGCCCGCCGCGCCCTTCGGGGTCTTGGCCACATCGCCGAACAGGAACAGCTCGCGCTCGGTCGGGATGCGGACGCGGTCGGTCGGCAGGGCCAGCGCCTCGCCGTTGACCGGGGTCACCAGATGCGGGGTGACGATGATCACCAGCTCGGACTGCGCGCGCTGGTATTCGGCGCTGCGGAAGAGGGCGCCGATGATCGGCACGTCGCCCAGCCATGGCACCTGGCCGTTCAGGTCGCGGAAGTCGTCCTGCAACAGGCCGGCGATGGCAAAGCTCTCGCCGTCGCGCATCTCCACCGTGGTCGAGGTCTCGCGCCGCTTGAAGGCGTTGATGGCGAAGCCGTTCGCCTCCAGCGAGGTGGTCGAGTCGATCGAGCTGACGGCGGCGTTGATCGTCAGGTTGATGATGTCGCCGTCCACCACCACCGGGGTGAAGTTCAGCTCCACCCCGAAGGGCTTGTATTCGATGCCGATCTGGCCTTCGCCGGCCGCGACCGGGATCGGGTATTCGCCGCCCGCAAGGAACTTGGCCTCCTGTCCCGACAGCGCAGTCAGGTTCGGCTCGGCCAGGGTGCGGACCATGCCCTTCGATTCCAGCGCCTCCAGCAGGACGCCGAATTCGAAGGCGCCGGCGGTGAAGCCCAGGAGCATGGCGCTGTTGGCGGAATCGCGGGTGGTGATCGGGGTGGTGCCGAGGGCGTTGCCGGGCTCCAGCCAGGTGCCGGTCTCCACCCCGCCGCCGACCGTGCCGCTGTTCGAGTTGATCGCCAGCGAGGAGGACAGGTTCTTCGACACCGACCGCTGCATCTCGGCAAAGCGGACCTTCAGCATCACCTGCTGGGTGCCGCCGACCACCATCAGGTTCGACACCCGGTCCGGCGCGTAGCGGTTGGCCAGGTCCAGCGCCCGGTCCAGCTTGGCGGTGGAGGAGACCACGCCCGACAGCACGATGCCGTCGTTGGCGGTGCGCACCTCGATCTTCTCGCCCGGCAGGATCTGCTGCAGGCGTTCCTTGAACTCGGCGATGTCGGGGGTGACGTGGACATCCACGTTGGAGATCAGCTTGCCGTCCGGCGACAACAGCGTCAGCGTCGTCCGCCCCGGCGCCTTGCCGAGGACGTAGATCGAGCGGTCCGAGAGGGTGGAGATGTCGGCGATCCCAGGGTTGGCGATGGAAAGCTCGGCGAAGGGCACGTCACTCTCGACCACAACCGCGCGGTTCATCGGCACGTTCAGCGCCGAGGAGGCCTGACCCGTGGCGACCCGAAGGACCTCTGCACCCGCCGGCGTCAGCGCCGCCGTGGCCAGGGCCGCGCCCAATGCGCCGGCTGCAAGGATTGTCTTCATGCTCATGGTGATCTGCCCTTTCGATCACGCCTCGGGATGGGTCTTGTCGCCCAAATTCCGCCCCAATTTGCCGGAAGCGGTGTTTTTTTGCAAGAATCAAGTGTTTGGGGGCCGTTCTTTATGTGGATAACCGGCAACAGCCCGCAAAGCTTGGTGAAGCGGATCGGGCGCAGGCCCCAGATGATGTGGTCCGCGCCCGGCCTTCGGCCTTGATCAGTTGGTGCAGGGGATCGGGATTTCCACCACGTCGGCGCCCTTGCGGGTCTTGATGGTGCATTGCTCCTCGGCCTCGACCTGCACCACTTCCTGTCTCTCGATACCCAGGAGCTTGTCGCCGTCGACCTCGACCAAGCCGGCCACCTGATCGGCGGAATCGGCCACCAGCGACATCGACAGCTGCCCCGTCGCCTGCGCCTGCGCCAGCCGCGCCACCTGCTCGGGCGTCGCCGCCACGGTCACGGTATTGGCGGTGCCGCCCAGCGACTGGCCCTCGCCCGAGGCTTGGTCCACCGCGATCACCCGGATCGCGCTTTCGATCAGCCGCGTGACCTCGCCGTTGACGCTGCCGCCGCCGACCCCGGTCCAGTAGATGTCGATATAATTCTCCGGCATTACGAAATCCGCCACGCCGGAGGAGGAACTGACCTTGATCTGGAAGGCCCGCATCCCCTTTTCCAGCTTGCCGGTCAGCCCGGCCACCTGGCCCGGCTCGGTCACGCGGCTGGCCAGCAGAATTTCGTGCGGCTCCATCGAGCGCATGATGTAGCGCGGCTTGTCGACGGTCTCGGGGAACAAGGGGCCGGTCGGCGTCTGCACCACGACCTCGCCTTCCTGGGCCGGGACGGCGGGCTTGTATTCCACGGTCTCGCCCTCGCGCGGGACGACATAGGCGCCGGCGGGCAGGAACCTCTCCTGCACGTAAAGCACCTCGACATCGTCCTTGGTCAGCGGATCGCCGAACTTCATCGGCTTGTTGATCGCGTAGACCTGCACCAGCCGGCCCGTCTCACGCTGCAGGGCCTGGGCCCGGGCCACCGCGGCCTGGGACTGGCCCACGTAGCTTTGCGCCATGTAGACGGCGACGCCCGCAAGCGCCATGCCGACCACCAGCACGAGTGCAAAGACTGCTCGCATTCCCGTTACCCCTATACATCCCCGAAGCGCGGCCCTGCCGCTTTCCGGTGCTACCCATCCGGCGCGTGCGGGATTGCCGCGCCTTGTCCTTCACTTCCGCGCCGTCGCCCGTCGGCCGCCGCGTCCGCCGGTCCCTCGCTACTCGATGAACTGGCCGTATTCCGAAACCTTGACGCCGATGCTTTCCGAGACCCCGACAAGGGCATTGCGCATGGGCGTCAGCAGCAGGATGACCTGGATGCCGACGATCAGCGCCGTCAGCACCACCCAGTCCACCGTGATCGCACCGTCTTCCGACCTGGCGAAGGCCCTGACGAGGTTCCGCATCTCTCTCTCCGTCCCGTTGCGCGGGGTCGTGCGTCCCGCCTCAAACCAGTTTTCTGCGCAGTGATTGCGGCGAAATTTTGCAGGCCCGGCGGGCTTTTCGCGGCGTTTTCGCCGGATCGGGCCTATCGCTCCTGCAAGACGAGGGCCGCGCCTTCCTTTCGGAAGCGCGGCCCGTTCCGGCTTGGCCCTTGGGCCAGGCGTCCCCGATTACGGGGTGGTGCCGAAGCTGTCGTCGGCCTTGCCGATCTCGGTGGCGATCGAGGTCGAGAGGTTCGAGATCGCCGGCTTGATGGCGGCCATGACGATCAGGCCCAGGCCGACGATGGCGGCGGTCAGCACGACCCAGTCCACGGTCACGGCGCCGTCTTCGTCTTTCTGGAAACGCTTCAGCAGGTTCAGAGCTTTCATTTCGGTGTCCCTTTCCAAGGTGCTCAGGTTTTCACTCATCCGTGGCGGTCTGTCCGGTCTGGCCTCTGTTCCGCGCCGGTCCCGCTTGGGATGTCCCCATATGGCCCCCCAATCGTGGCGGCAGTTGGGAAGGAATCCCGGGGTTTGCGGCGGAAATGGGGAATCTTTGGGGTTTCTGCGAAACGGTGGGATTTGATCGTTTCCGCGTTCCGCGGGCAGCTCCTGCCCTTCGGGCGGGCGGACGGCAGGCGGTTCGCCCCTTTGAACAGACGAGGGCCGCGCCTTCCTTTCGGAAGCGCGGCCCGTTCCGGCTTGGCCCTTGGGCCAGGCGTTCCCGATTACGGGGTGGTGCCGAAGCTGTCGTCGGCCTTGCCGATCTCGGTGGCGATCGAGGTCGAGAGGTTCGAGATCGCCGGCTTGATGGCGGCCATGACGATCAGGCCCAGGCCGACGATGGCGGCGGTCAGCACGACCCAGTCCACGGTCACGGCGCCGTCTTCGTCTTTCTGGAAACGCTTCAGCAGGTTCAGAGCTTTCATTTCGGTGTCCCTTTCCAAGGTGCTCAGGTTTTCACTCATCCGTGGCGGTCTGTCCGGTCCGGCCTCTGTTCCGCGCCGGTCCCGCTTGGGATGTCCCCATATGGCCCCCCAATCGTGGCGGGCTTTTGCTGCGATCGGGGCCTTTTCACGCAATCGAGAGATTCTTCCGGCAGAATTCATAACTCATTGAATATTAAAGATTCATTTTTAGGAACCGTCTCTGCCGCTGCTCCCATCCCCGTGGTTTTTCGGTCAAATCTGGCGGAAATGCCATTTTCCGGCGGCGATTCCCCTTTGCGGACGGGAGATTCTCTGCAACCTTCCCGGCAAAAGAAGAACAAGAGCAGGCAGCCCGCAGATGCGGATCACGACAGGCGCGTTCCTGGCGATTCTGTCCCTGGCCGTGCCGGCGATCCCGGCCGCGGCGCAGGAGGATTTCACCTTCCGCCGCATCAAGGCCAGCGACCGGGTCTCGGGCAAGCTGATCACCGTGCAGATCGACCCCGAGGAACAGGCCCGCCGGCTGGCCGCCACCGCCTGGAAGGACCCGGCGCTGAAATCCGAGGAGCCCGCGCCCCCGGGCGCCGACGGCACCCCCGCGCCGGCGCCGAAGTCGAACTACGCCTGGTTCTGGGAAATGATCCCCCCGGGCATCGCCGAGGTCTCCGGCCGCTATCCCGCTGCCATGGCCGCGCTGAGCCAGGGGCCGGGCAGGGCGCAGGTGGCCGCGCCGCGGATGCAGTCGATGCAGACCCTGGCCGAGATCTACGGCAAGGACATCCTCGGCGCGACGGTCGGCACCCGGGTCTCGCCCGCGCTGGTGCTGGCGGTGATGGGGATCGAAAGCGCCGGCCGCAAGGATGCGGTCAGCAGCGCCGGGGCGACCGGGCTTATGCAGCTGATGCCCGCCACCGCCGAGCGCTTCGGCGTCTCGGACAGCACCGACCCGGTGCAGAACATCAAGGGCGGCGTCGCCTATCTCGACTGGCTGATGGGCGAATTCAACGGCGACCCGCTGATGGTGCTGGCCGCCTACAACGCCGGCGAGGGCGCGGTGCGCGCCAACCAGGGCGTGCCGCCCTATGCCGAGACCCGCGACTACGTGCCAAAGGTGCTGGCCGCCTGGCAGGTGGCGCAGGGCCTGTGCCAGACCCCGCCGGAACTGGTCGGCGACCCTTGCGTGTTCAAGATCCTCCTCGCCGGCGGCTGAGGCACGACTTTTCTGCGAAAAGTCAGGGGGCGCCGCCCCCTCGGCCTGCGGCCTCACCCCCGGGATATTTTTCTCCAGAAAGAGCAGAAGGCGGACGCGCCCCGACGGGGGATTGCTCCAGCCGCGGGGCGCGCCTCTTCCTGGAGCGGTCATCGGCTTCCCAGCCTGCACCGCAGGGGCAGACTGCGGCAGCCGGGGTTAAGGGGGTCTTAACGGCCCCTCTTTCTGGATGAAAATATCCCGGGGGTGAGCCCGGAACGGGCGAGGGGGCAGCGCCCCCTGCGACCTGTCAACCGGCGAACACGTCCGCCCATTCGGGATGCTTCAGGCTCTGCGCCTTCACGAAGGGGCAGAGCGGCACGATCTTGAACCCCTCCGCCCGTGCTGCCGCCACCAGGGCCTGCACCAGCGCCAGCCCGGCGCCGGTGCCGCGGAAGCTGTCGGGCACGCCGGTGTGGTCGGCGATGACCAGCGCGGGGGTGGTGACGGAATAGGTCAGCTCCGCCTCCTCGCCGCCGCGGCGGATGACGAAGCGACCGCGGCTCTCCCCGTGTTCGCGGCCGACCTGATGAGCCTCAGACAAGGGTCGCCTCCGTCGCGGCCCGCAGTTCGGCCTCGGTCACGCCCGGCGCCAGTTCCACCAGCTTCAGCCCCCCCGGCACCACGTCGAGGACGCCGAGGTTGGTGATGATCCGGTTCACCACCGCCTTGCCGGTCAGCGGCAGGGTGCATTGCTTCAGCACCTTCGACTCGCCGTGCTTGGAGGTGTGGTCCATCACCACCACCACCCGGCCGACGCCCGCCACCAGGTCCATCGCCCCGCCCATCCCCTTGACCAGCTTGCCCGGGATCATCCAGTTCGCCAGGTCGCCGTTCTCGGCCACTTCCATCGCGCCGAGGATCGCCATGGCGATCTTGCCGCCGCGGATCATGGCGAAGGAGGTCGCCGAATCGAAATAGGCGGTCTGCGGCAGTTCGGTGATGGTCTGCTTGCCGGCGTTGATCAGGTCGGGGTCTTCCTCGCCCTCATAGGGAAACGGTCCCATCCCCAGCATCCCGTTCTCCGACTGCAGGGTGACGTTCACCCCTTGCGGAATGTAGTTGGCCACCAGCGTCGGGATGCCGATGCCGAGGTTGACATACCAGCCGTCCTGCAGCTCCTGCGCCGCCCGCGCCGCAATGCCGTTGCGGTCCCAGCCCTTCGCTTCCGACATCACACCGCCTCCCGCTTGCGCACCGTGCGCTGTTCGATCCGTTTCTCGTGTTTTCCGGCGACGATGCGGTGGACATAGATCCCCGGCAGGTGGATCGCATCGGGATCCAGCGACCCGAGCGGCACGATCTCCTCCACCTCCACCACGCAGGTGCGCCCGCAGGTCGCCGCCGGCACGTTGAAGTTCCGCGCGGTCTTGCGGAAGACCAGGTTGCCCGAGGGATCGGCCTTCCAGGCCTTCACGATCGACAGGTCGGCGACGATGCCGCGCTCCAGGATATAGGTGCGGCCGTCGAAGTCGTGGTGTTCCTTGCCCTCGGCGATCACCGTGCCGACGCCGGTGGCGGTGTAGAAGCCGGGGATGCCGGCGCCGCCCGCCCGCATCCGCTCGGCCAGCGTGCCCTGCGGGTTGAATTCCAGCTCCAGCTCGCCGCTCAGATACTGGCGCATGAATTCCGCGTTCTCGCCGACGTAGGAGGAGATCATCTTGCGGATCTGCCGTGTCTCCAGCAGCACCCCGAGCCCGAAGCCGTCGACGCCGGCGTTGTTCGAGGCCACCGTCAGCTCCTTGACGCCGGAGTCGCGGATCGCCGCGATCAGCAGCTCCGGGATGCCGCAGAGGCCGAAGCCCCCGGCCGCGATCAGCATTCCGTCGCCGAGAAGCCCCTCAAGCGCCGCCCCGGCGCTCGGATAGACCTTGTTCATGGATATCCCCCGCAAACTCCTGGCCCCATAAAGAGGGCCATGCGCGGGCTTGTCAATTGCCGCGCCGCGGCATCCGGGAAGCGGAAAACGACAGCAGGCCCGGGAAGGGCTTCCCCCGGCCCGCAGCTTCGCTATGGTGCGCCGCGCCCGCCCGCGTGGTGGAATGGTAGACACATGGGACTTAAACTCCCTGGGCCGCAAGGCCGTGCCGGTTCGAGTCCGGCCGCGGGCACCAGCTTGCCGGTTTTGCGGCGCGGGGCGGGAACATCCTCCGGCCTTCGCTGTTGTCGGGGCGAAGCCGAGGGAGGCCCCCATGATCCAGCATCCCAAACCGCCGACGGACCCGGTTCCGCCGCCGCCCGATCCCGATCCGCCGCCCACCGCCATCCGCCGCTCCGGCATCGCCCACAACCCGGCGCGGGACTGCCGCGGCAGGATCGACCATCAGGCCGACGCGCAGGAGCAGCTGCTGCAGGCCCGCTAGCCGGGGCGCACGTCGGCTACAGCGTCTCCTTCACCGCCTCCATCGCCACATAGGTCGAGGTGGAGGCGACATGGGGCAGGGCGCTGATCCGCTCGGCCAGCACGCGGCGGTAGTCGGCGATGTCGGCGGTGCGCACCTTCAGCAGATAGTCGAAGCGGCTGGCGATCATGTGGCATTGCTCGATCTCGGGCACCGCCAGCACCGCCTTGTTGAACGCCCGCAACGCCGCCTCGCGGGTGTCGCTGAGCCGCACCTCGACGAAGGCGACATGGGCCTGCCCCATCCGCACCGGATCGAGGATCACCCGGTAGCCTGCGATCACCCCCGCCTCCTCCAGCCGCTTCATCCGCGCCTGGGTCGGGCTTTTCGACAGGCCGATGCGGCGGGCCAGTTCGGTGGCGCTGATCCGCCCCTCGGCGGACAGCACCGCAAGGATCGCCCGGTCGAAACGGTCCAGCTCCTCCTTGCCCGGTCGCATCCCGCCCTCCCGCCGACGCCTGCGCCATTGTGGAAGGGCGGGGCGGCGGCTGCAAGCGGCGGGATTGTCCGGCAAAGCCGCGGCAATCGCCCGGAAATGCCCCGACCCCCGCCCAGTTTCGCCACATTCCGCTGACAGACAGGCCCGCGGCGGCCGGCACAGACCGCGGGACGACAGGCAGGGGAAGAGACAGGCATGGACTATACCGCGATCCTGATTCTGGCGTGCATCTTCATCCCGCTGGAGCGCCTGCTGCCCCTGCACCACGACCAGCCGATCCTGCGGCGCGACTGGGCGAACGACCTGATCTACCTGCTTTTCAACGGTTTCCTGGTGCGGGCCGGGTCGATCCTGGTTCTGGGCGGGGTGATGGCCAGCTGGACCCACTGGGTGCCGGCGGAGGCGACCGCCTGGACGCGGGGCCTGCCGCTCTGGGCGCAGGTGATCGGCGTGATCGTCGTGGCCGACATCGGCTATTACACCGCGCATCGGTTGTCGCACGGCATTCCCTTCCTGTGGAAGTTCCACTCCGTGCACCACAGCATCGAGGAGATGGACTGGCTGGCCTCGCACCGCGTCCATCCCTTCGACCAGATCTGGACCAATGCGCTGTCGCTGCTGCCGGTCTATTTCCTGGGCTTCTCGGCCCCGGCGGTGGCGATCTTCAGCTTGATCTACCACGTCCAGGCGCTGCTGCTGCATTCCAACCTGCGCATCACCTTCGGGCCGCTGAAATGGCTGATCGCCTCGCCCGAATACCATCACTGGCACCATGCCGACCAGCGCGAGGCCTACAACCGCAACTTCGCCGCCCAGCTGTCGCTGATCGACGTGGTGGCGGGCACCATGTTCCTGCCGCGGCACCGGCCCGAGCGCTATGGCGTCTCCGACCCGGTGCCCCGGTCCTACCCCCTCCAGCTTCTCTATCCCTTTGCGGCCCTGCTGAAGGCGCGCCGCAAGCAGACAAACACGAAAGGTGCGACCCATGAACAGAACGCTTGAAGACCGCCTCGGAATGGGCCTGCTGCTGATCGTGTTCGGCTGGCTGCTGGTCAGGTCCCTGAAAGGGATGGCGGCCCTCGTCGCCGCGCATGACACGGTGCCGATGTGGGAGCTGATCCTGCTCTCGCGCGTCTCGAACCTGGTCTTCCTGGGCATGATCGTGTGGTTCACCGCCACCCGCCTGCCCGCCCGCAACGCCGCCACCGGGCTGATGCCGCGGCTGGTGGCCATTGCCGGCACCTTCGTGATGATGCTGGTCGCCGTCGCCGCGCCGGTCGAGGTCGGCCCGGTGCAGCGCGTGGTCTCGACGGTGCTGGTCGTCCTCGGCACCGTGCTGTCGATCCTGTGCCTGACGCGGCTCGGCCGGTCGTTCTCGGTCGTGGCCTCGGCGCGGGCGCTGGTCACCGCCGGCCCCTATCGCATCGTGCGCCATCCGCTCTATGCCGCCGAACTGGTGGCGGTGCTGGGGGTGACGATGTCGAACGGCTCGGCCGCTGCCTATGCGCTCGGCCTGTCCTGCCTGGCGTTCCAGATCGCCCGGGCGCGGCTGGAGGAAAAGGTGCTGGCCGAGACCTTCCCGGAATATGCCGGTTATGCCCGGCGGGTGCCGATGCTGATCCCCGGCCTGAACGGCCTGCTGCCGCGGCGCGCGGCGCCGGTGGGCGAAAGCGCCTGAGCCTTTCCGCGACTCCGGCCGGTCCGGCCCTGACCCGCGGCGCCCCACCGGCGCTGCGGGTCTTGGCTTTGTAGGCCGGATCGGCCTGGCTTCCTCGTATTATCAGGCCATAGAGCTGGAGATATCGCAAAGAACGGGCAAATCGCCTGCCCGTTCGGCGCTATCCTGCCGCCGCGAGCCGAGGAGAGCGCCATGACCGACCTTACCCCCTGGGACATCATCGCCAAAGGGTCCCTGACCGATGAGGAGGCGCTGGTCCGCCGCTTGCTGGATCAGGCCGCGCTCGGCCCGGACGACCGCGCCGCCATCGCCGCGGCCGGGGCCGATCTGGTCCGCCGCATCCGGGGCGCGACCAAGCCGGGGCTGATGGAAGTCTTCCTGGCCGAATACGGCCTCTCCACCGACGAAGGCATCGCGCTGATGTGCCTGGCCGAGGCGCTCTTGCGGGTGCCGGATGCCGAGACGATGGACGCGCTGATCGAGGACAAGATCGCCCCCTCCGACTGGGGCCGCCATCTCGGCCGCTCCGCCTCGTCGCTGGTCAACGCTTCCACCTGGGCGCTGATGCTGACCGGCAAGGTGCTGGACGACCGCGAGCCCGGCGTGGCGGGCCACCTGCGCGCCGCGGTGAAGCGGCTGGGCGAGCCGGTGATCCGCTCCGCCGTGTCCCGGGCGATGAAGGAGATGGGCCGCCAGTTCGTCCTCGGCGAGACCATCGACAAGGCCATGGCCCGGGCGCGAGAGATGGAGGCCAAGGGCTACACCTACAGCTACGACATGCTGGGCGAGGCGGCGCGGACCGAAGCGGACGCCCGCCGCTATCACCTGGCCTATTCCCGGGCAATCACCGCCATCGCCGCGGCGGCAAAGGGCAGCGACATCCGCGCCAACCCCGGCATCTCGGTGAAGCTGTCGGCGCTGCATCCCCGCTACGAGGTGGCCAAGGAAGCACGGGTGATGGAGGAACTGGTGCCGCGGGTGCGGGCGCTGGCGGGGCTGGCCCGGGCCGCCGGCCTGGGCTTCAACATCGACGCGGAAGAGGCCGACCGGCTGGCGCTGTCCCTGAAGGTGATCGAGGCGGTTCTGGCCGACCCGGCGCTGAAGGGCTGGGACGGGTTCGGCGTGGTGGTGCAGGCCTATGGCCGCCGCTGCGGCGCGGTGATCGACTGGCTTTATGCGCTGGCGCAGCGGCTGGACCGCCGGATCATGGTGCGGCTGGTGAAGGGCGCCTATTGGGACGCCGAGGTGAAGCGGGCGCAGGTGCTGGGGCTGGAAAGTTTCCCGGTCTTCACCCGCAAGCAGGCGACCGATGTGTCCTACATCGCCAATGCTCGCAAGCTGCTGGCGATGACCGACCGCATCTACCCGCAATTCGCCACCCACAACGCCCATACCGTCGCCGCCATCCTGCACATGGCCGAGGGCCTGCCCGGCGGGGCGCTGTCCTACGAATTCCAGCGCCTGCACGGCATGGGCGAACGGCTGCACGACATCGTCCACACCGACCGCGGCACCCGCTGCCGGATCTATGCGCCGGTGGGCGCGCACCGCGACCTCTTGGCCTATCTGGTCCGGCGGCTGCTGGAGAACGGCGCCAACTCCAGCTTCGTCAACCAGATCGTCGACGAGGACGTGCCGGCCGAGCGCGTCGCCGCCTGCCCGCTGACCCGGATCGAGGAAATGGCGGCGATCCCCTCCGCCGCGGTCACCCCGCCGCCGGTGCTGTTCCCCGGCCGCCGCAACTCGAAGGGGCTGGACCTGACCTCCGCCGCCGATCTGGAGGCGGTGGAGGCCGCCCGCGCGCCGTTCCGCGACG
Source organism: Rhodobacter sp. SGA-6-6 (assembly GCF_011043545.1). Taxonomy (GTDB): domain Bacteria; phylum Pseudomonadota; class Alphaproteobacteria; order Rhodobacterales; family Rhodobacteraceae; genus Pseudogemmobacter. The sequence goes on from NZ_JAAKGP010000003.1 coordinate 170,675, forward strand.
CGCTGTCCGAGGCTTCGCCTCTCATCGCCGGCCGCCCGGCGGGCGGCGAGCGGACCGAGGTCCTGAACCCCGCCACCGGCGCGCTGGTCGGCCATGTGCTGGCCGCCAGCGCCGCCGATACCGACACCGCGCTGCGGCTGGCCGAACCCTGGGCCGCCGGGCCGGCCGAACGCGCCGAGGTGCTGAACCGCGCCGCCGACCTTTACGAGCAGAACATCGGCGAGATCTTCGCCCTCTTGTCGCGCGAGGCCGGCAAGACCCTTTCCGACGCTCTGGCCGAACTGCGCGAGGCGGTGGATTTCCTGCGCTACTACGCCTCCGGCATCAAGGGGCTGGCGCATCCGCCACTCGGCACCTTCACCTGCATCAGCCCGTGGAACTTCCCGCTGGCCATCTTCACCGGCCAGATCGCCGCGGCGCTGGCCGCCGGCAATGCCGTGCTTGCCAAGCCCGCGCCGCAGACTCCGCTGATCGCCGCGCTTGGGGTGAAGCTGATGCACCGGGCCGGGGTGCCAGAGACCGCGCTGCAACTGCTGCCCGGCGGCGGCGAGGTGGGGGCGATGCTGACCTCGGACCCGCGGGTCGATGGCGTCTGCTTCACCGGCTCCACCGCCACTGCGCAGAAGATCCGCCGCGCCATGGCCGAGAACCTGTCCCCCACCGCGCCGCTGATCGCCGAGACCGGGGGTCTGAACGCGATGGTGGTCGATTCCACCGCGCTGCCGGAACAGGCGGTGCGCGACATCATCGCCTCCGCCTTCCAGTCGGCCGGCCAGCGCTGCTCGGCCCTGCGCTGCCTCTACGTGCAGGAAGACGTGGCGGAGACCATCTCCGAGATGCTGTCCGGCGCGATGGAGGAACTGGCGCTCGGCGATCCCTGGGACCTGTCGACCGACGTCGGCCCGCTGATCGACGCGCAGGCGCAGGCGGCGATCCGCGCCTATGTGGACCAGGCCCGCGCCGAGGGCCGCCTGCTGAAGCAGCTGCCCGCGCCTGAAGGCGGCCATTTCCTGCCGCCCGCGGTGATCTCGGTCCCCGGGATCGAGGCGATGCAGCGCGAAATCTTCGGCCCGGTCCTGCACCTCGCCACGTTCAAGGCCGAGGAGGTCGGGCAACTGGTCGACCGCATCAACGCCACCGGCTACGGGCTGACCTTCGGCCTGCACACCCGCATCGACGACCGGGTGCAGGAGATGACCGCGCGGCTGGCGGTCGGCAATGCCTATGTCAACCGCAACCAGATCGGCGCGGTGGTCGGCAGCCAGCCCTTCGGCGGCGAAGGCATGTCCGGCACCGGCCCCAAGGCCGGCGGCCCGGACTACCTGCACCGCTTCACCCGCGCCGAAGCGCCGGGCGCGGGCCGCTCCGGCGCCCCGGCGGAGGAGGCCGAGGTCGCGCAGCGCCTCGCCACCCCCGCGGCCGCGCAGCCGGTGGAGCCGCTGGACCTGCCCGGCCCCACCGGCGAATCGAACCGCCTGCGCTTCGAGCCGCGGGCGCCGCTCCTGTGCCTCGGCCCGGGGGCGGAGGCGGCGCTGGCGCAGGCCGATGCCGTCCGCCGCCTCGGCGGCCGGGCGGTCGAGGCCCCGGACCTGCGGCCCGACGCGCTGGCCCGGCTGCAAGGCTTCTCCGGCGCGCTGTGGTGGGGGGCGGCCGATCCGGCGCGGGCCTATGTGCAGGCGCTGGCCGGGCGCGAGGGGCCGATCCTGCCGCTGATCGGCGGCCTGCCCGACCGCGCCCATGTCGCGCACGAGCGCCACATCTGCATCGACACCACCGCCTCGGGCGGCAACGCCCGCCTGCTGGCCGCGGTGTCCGAGGACTGAGCCGCCGTCACAAGGAGCGGCTGCCGCCGCAAGCCTTTGTCTCTGCGGCTGGGGAGTCTCCTTGCGGCTGCTGTCGACTGATGGGGGCATTCTGCCCCCAAACCCCCTGAGAGTATTTGGATCAAGAGGAAGCGGCATGTCTTCATCTTGGCCGAAATACTCCGGGGGCCCGGGGGCTGGCCCCCGGTCGCCGGCCGGGGATTGACCGCCCGGCAAGGATAGGGAAGGCTCGCGCATGTTTCCGATCCGCGACCACAACCCCTCGGGCGGCACGCCTTTCGTCACGCTGGCGCTGATCGCCGTCAACGTGCTGGTCTTCCTCGGCTATTACACCACGCTGGAGGGCTGGCCGCTGATGCGGTTCTTCATGGAATGGGGGCTGGTGCCGGCGCGGCTGGCGCAGGGGCAGGGCTACGGGACCCTGCTGACCCATATGTTCCTGCACGGCGGCTGGATGCACCTGATCGGCAACATGCTGTTCCTGTGGATCTTCGGCGACAACCTGGAAGAGGAGATGGGCCGCATCGGCTTCCTGCTGTTCTACCTCGGCAGCGGGCTGGCCGCCGCGGCCTTGCAGATCGCCGCCGATCCCGGATCGGGGGCGCCGATGGTCGGGGCCTCGGGCGCGGTGGCCGGGGTGATGGGGGGCTATCTGCTGCTCTACCCCAAGGCCCGGGTCGACGTGCTGCTGTTCTTCGTCATCTTCTTCCGGGTCTTCGCGCTGCGGGCCTGGATCGTCCTCGGCCTCTGGTTCGGGCTGCAACTGGTCTCGGGCGTCTCGACCCCGACCGAAGGCGGCGGCGTGGCCTATTGGGCGCATATCGGCGGCTTCCTGGCCGGGCTGGTGCTGGTGCTGCCGGTCTGGCTTCGCCGCGGCGGGCGCGGCTACTGGCGGCGCACCCATGGCGAACCGCCGCACCCGGAGGCGAAATACCCGCTGAGCCCGAGCCGCATCCCGCGCGTGCCCCGGCGCTAGAAGTCCGATTTTTCGCCGAAAAATCGTGAAACGATCCTTCGCCGAAGGATCGTTTCAGCCGCGGATCACCTTGCGGAAGGGCTCGAACAGCGCCTCGTTGCCAAGGATCACCGAACCCGAGTCCATCGGGTCCTGCCCCTCGCGGATGCCCGAGACCATGCCGCCGGCCTCCTTCACCAGCAGCAGGCCCGCCGCCATGTCCCAAGGGCCGAGTTCGCGTTCCCAGAAGCCCTCGTAACGCCCGGCGGCGACATAGGCCATGTCCAGCGAGGCCGCGCCCCAGCGGCGCAGGCCGGCGCAGGCGGGCATCAGCGCCGCCAGGTCCTTCAGCATTGCGGGCAGGGTCTTCTTGGCGCCGAAGGGCACGCCGGTGGCGAAGACCGCCTCGTGCATCTGCCGCCGGGCCGAGACGCGCAACCGGCGGTTGTCGTTCAGCCAGCAGCCGGCGCCCTTCTCGGCCCAGAACATCTCGTCCTTGGCCGGGTCGTAGACCACGGCCGAGACGATCTCGCCCTTGTGCTCCAGCGCGATCGAGATCGCCCAATGCGGCATCCCGTGCAGGAAGTTGGTGGTGCCGTCCAGCGGGTCGACGATCCAGCGCCGGGTCGGGTCCTGCCCGGCGGTCTCGCCGGTCTCCTCGCCCAGCCAGCCATAGGTCGGCCGGCCGCCCATCAGCTCTTCCTTGATGATCCGCTCCGCTTCCCGGTCGGCCTTGGTGACGAAGTCGCCCGGACCCTTGGCCGAGACCTGGAGGTTCTCGACCTCGCGAAAGTCCTTCACCAGGCTGCGCGCGGCGCGGCGGGCGGCCTTGATCATCAGGTTCAGGTTGGCGCTGCCTTGCATCGGCGGACTCCTCGGATGGAGCCCCGGCCTCTAGCGGCAAAATCGCGGCTTGAAAAGCCCGGGGCGGCATTGCCGTTGGGTAGGGACCGGAACCCGTCCGGCTATCGGCTCAGTGGCGAAGGCCATCGCCTTCGCCACGGCGCAACGCTTCCCCTTGTCCCGGCCGGGCCTTAAAGGCCCGGCCAGCGCCCGCCCCGCCCTCGGGCCAAGCGCTTCTCGCCCGCCGGGTCGGGCGCTGGCCTCTCGGGTTTCAGGTTGCCATCGTTTCCGGGTGCAATCGTCGCGCACGGGCGGGGGCGAGGCAGTGCCTCGCCGTCTCCCGCCCGACCGAACCGTGGATCGGATGCCGCGCTACAGCCCCCGCTGCAGCTTCACCGGCTCGCTGCGGGCCAGCCGCAGGAAATGCGCGACATAGGGCTTCACCGCGTCCTCCTCGCGGGTGGCGCCATACATCCGCTTGGTCACCGGCTGCGGCCCCAGCGGGCGGGTGACGTAATCGGCATTCGCCTTCACCTCGCGCATCACCCAGTCCGGCAGCACCGCCACCCCGCGGCCCGAGCCGACCAGCATCAGGATCACCGCCGTCAGTTCCGCCGTCCGCTGCGCCCGCGGCTCCACCCGGGCCGGCGTCAGCACCTCGCTGAACACGTCCAGCTTGTTGCGGCCGACCGGATAGGTGATCAGCACCTGGTCGCGGAAATCCTCGGCGGTGATGAAATCCTTCTCCGCCAAGGGGTTCTGCGCCGAGGCGACGAAGGTCGGGTGATAGTCGAACAGCGGATTGAAGGCCACGCCCGGCATCGGCCCGGCTTCCGAGGCGATCACCAGGTCCACCTCCTCGCGGTGCAGCGCCGGGAAGGCATCGAAGGCGAAGCCGGCGCGGATGTCCACGTCCACCTCGGGCCAGGCGTGGCGGAACAGTTCGAGGCAGGGGAACAGCCAGTCGAAACAGGCGTGGCATTCGATGGCGATGTGCAGCCGCCCGGTCTTGCCGGCGCGGAGCGCGCGGAATTCCTCTTCCATCGCGTCGATCTCGGGCAGGATGCGGTCCGCCGCCCGCAGCATCCGCTGCCCCGCCGCCGACAGCCGCATCGGCTTCGACCGCCGCACGAACAGCTCCATCCCGGCCTGGTCCTCCAGCCCCGCGACCTGATGGCTCAGCGCCGACTGGGTCATGTTCAGCAGCGCCGCCGCCTTGGCCAGCCCGCCGGCCTGATGGATCGCCCGGATCGTCCGCAGGTGCCGCAACTCGATATACATGCGGTGAACCTCATAATGATGCTGAAAACTATGAATTGGTCTCACATTCCCGAATCTGCGACAAGGGGGCATCGAAGGAGCCAGACCATGACCCGGACGCCCCGCATCAGTTTCGAGTTCTTCCCGCCGCAGACGCTGGATGCGTCGTTCCGGCTGTGGGAAACCGTGCAGGCGCTGGCACCGATGCAGCCGGAATTCGTCTCGGTCACCTATGGCGCCGGCGGCACCACCCGCAAGCTGACCCATGACGCGGTGGAGACGATCCATCGCCACTACGGGCTGAACGTCGCCGCGCACCTGACCTGCGTCGACGCGACCAAGCTGGAAACCCTTGAAATTGCCAGCGCCTACCTGGCCGCCGGCGTGACCGAGATCGTGGCCCTGCGCGGCGACGCGCCGAAGGGCGCCGCCCGGTGGGAGCCGCATCCCCAGGGCTTCGCCTCCTCGGTCGAGCTGGTGGACACGCTGGCGCGCACCGGGCGGTTCAACATCCGTGTCGGCGCCTATCCCGAACGCCACCCCGATGCCGCCGCCAACATCGACTGGCTGAAGCGCAAGATCGACGCCGGGGCCTCCAGCGCGATCACCCAGTTCTTCTTCGAGGCCGACACCTTCTTCCGCTTCCGCGATGCCTGCGCGGCGGCGGGGATTTCGGCGCCGATCATCCCCGGCATCCTGCCGATCGTCAGCTGGGACGGCGCGCGGAAGTTCGCCCTGCGCTGCGGCACCACGGTGCCGAAGAAGCTGGACGAGGCCTTCACCCGCGCCATCGCCGACGGCCGGGAAGAGCTTTATGCGCTGGCCCATGCCACCCAGCTGTGCGACCGGCTGATCGAGGGCGGAGTCGAGGACTTGCATTTCTACACCCTCAACCGCCCGCAGATGACGCGCGAGGTGGTGCGCGCGCTTGGCATCCAGCCGCCGGTGGCGCTGGAGAAAGTCGCCTGACCTCAAGGCTTCGGGGATCTATCCTGTCTCCCTGAACGGCCCTTTCGCCCCGGCGGAGGGCCGTCTTTTTTTGCCGCCGCCGCCCTTGCCCCGCGGAGGCGATCCGCCAGAGCATCTTCCGATGCTGATAGAAGCATCGGAAGAGTTCCGGCTTCAGAGGAACCGCCTGTCTTTTCGACAAAACCGGATTCCACTTTTGTCGGACAGGCTCTAAGGTCGTGTCCGTGCCGCAAGGAAAGCCCCGCTGATGACGCAGATCCTGCTGTTGAACGGCCCCAACCTGAACCTGCTGGGCCTGCGCCAGCCCGAGATCTACGGGCGCGAGACGCTGGCCGACGTGGTTGCCGCCTGCACCGCCCTTGGGGCGGAGCTGGGGCTGAAGGTGGTGGCGAAACAGTCCAACCACGAAGGCGCGATGGTCGACTACATCCACGCCGCCCGCGACAATGCCGCCGGGATCGTCATCAACCCCGGGGCCTATTCGCATACCTCGGTGGCGATTCTCGATGCGCTGATGGCCTTCGACGGCCCGGTGCTGGAAGTGCACATTTCCAACATCCACAAGCGCGAGGCCTTCCGGCATCACTCCTACGTCTCCGCGCGGGCCGAGGGGGTGATCTGCGGCTTCGGCACCGAGGGCTATCTTCTGGCGCTGCGGCGCATGGCGACGCTGGTGAAGAAATGAGCTTGCCTGTCAATACCTTCAAGCGCGCCCTTCATGAGGGCCGGCAGCAGATCGGCATCTGGAACACCATCCCCGGCCCGGTGGTGGCCGAGTTGCTGGCGGGGGCGGGCTTCGACTGGATGGTTCTGGATACCGAACATTCGCTGACCGACATCCCCGACCTGATGGGGATGCTGCAGGCGGTGGCGCCCTATCCGGTGGCGCCGGTGGTGCGTCCGCAGGCCAACGACACCGTGCTGATCAAGCGGGCGCTGGACCTCGGTGCGCAGACGCTGCTGCTGCCCTACGTGCAGACGCGGGCAGAGGCCGAGGCCGCCGTCCGCGCCATGCGCTACGCCCCGCGCGGCATCCGCGGCGTCTCGGGCATGACCCGGGCCAGCCGCTTCGGCGCGGTGAAGGACTATGTGAAGCGCGCCGAGGAGGAACTCTGCCTGATCGTGCAGGTCGAGACCGGCGAGGCGGTGGCGCGGATCGAGGAGATCGCCACCGTGGACGGGGTGGATGCGGTCTTCATCGGGCCATCGGACCTTGCCGCCAGCCTCGGGCATCCGGGGAATGCCGGCCACCCGGAGGTGGTGGCGAAGGTCGAGGAGGCGATCCTGCGGCTGAAGGCCGTGGGGGTGCCCTCGGGAATCCTGACGCTGGATCAGGGCTTTGCCCGGCGCTGCATGGAACTGGGGACCGGCTTCACCGCGGTCGGCGTCGATATGGCGCTGCTGCGCGGGGCGGCGGTCGGGCTGGCGCGCGGCTTCGGCCGGGGCGATGGCTGACGACCGTTTCCGGCTGCATCCCGCCGCGCGGCTGATCGGCCCGGACGGGGCCGAGGCCGCCGCGCCTGACCTGCGCGAAGCGCTGGCGAAAGGCGCCGGGTTCCGCATCGGCCTGCCGGAGGCTCCTGCGCCCGCGCCGGAGGGGTTCGAGACGCTGACCTCCGGTTCCACCGGGACGCCGCGGCGGATCAGGCGGTCGGTCGCCAGCTGGACGGCCTCCTTCGCGGTGAATGCCGGGCTGTTCGGCATCGGGCCGGGCGCGCGGGTCGCCGTCCTCGGTGCGCTGGAGCATTCGCTGGCGCTCTATGGCGCGCTGGAGGGGGCGCATCTCGGGGCCGAGGTGCATCTGCTGGCCGGGCTGCGGCCCGACCGGCAGGCGGCGGCGCTGGCTGCCCGGCGGGTGGAGGTGCTCTACGTCACCCCGGCACAACTGCGCGGGTTGAGCCGGCCGATGCCCGGGCTGCGGGCGGTGCTGGTGGGCGGGTCGAAGCTGGACCTTGCGCTGCGGGAGCGGTTGGCGGAGTTGGCCCCGGCGGCGGAGTTGCGGGAGTTCTACGGCGCGGCGGAGGCGAGTTTCATCACCCTGGCGGATTCCGATACCCCGGCGGCCTCAGTCGGCAGGCCCTATCCCGGGGTGGAGCTGGAGATCCGTGACGGCGAGGTCTGGGTGAGAAGCCCCTATCTGTTCGAGGGCTACGCTTCCGATCCCGGCTCCGCCCGCTGGCGGGACGGCTGGCTGACGGTGGGCGAGATGGGGCGGCTGGAGGGCGGGTATCTCCACCTGCACGGCCGCAAGGGACGGATGGTGACGGTGGCCGATCAGAACGTCTTTCCCGAAGAGATCGAGGCGCTGATGGAAAGCCTGCCGGGGGTGGAGCGGGCCGCGGTGCTGGCCCGTCCCGATGCCGCGCGGGGGCATGTGCTTCATGCCGTGGCGATGGGGGACCCGACGGCGGAGGCGGCGGTGATGGCGGCGCTGCGGGCGGCGCTCGGCCCGATGAAGGCGCCGCGGTCGATCCGCTGGCGGGCCGACTGGCCGGTGACGGCCTCGGGCAAGACCGACCTTTCCGCGCTGGAGCGCGGGGAATGAGCGCCCGGATCATCGCCGCCCGCCGCACCGCGGTGGCGCCGCGGGGCGGGGCGTTCCGGCACCTGCGGATCGAGGATCTGGCCGCGCCGGTGGTGCAGGCGGTGCTGGCGGATGCGGGGCTGACGCCCGGCGAGGTGGATGAACTGGTCTGTTCCAACGCGCTCGGCGCCGGCGGCAATCCGGGCCGGCGGGTGGTTCTGGCTGCCGGCCTGCCGGAGCGGGTGGCGGGGCTGACGCTGGACCGGCAATGCGCCGGGGGCCTGGACGCGATTGCGCTGGCGGCGGCGCTGGTGGCCTCGGGACAGGCGCGGGTGGTTGTTGCCGGGGGCGCGGAGAGCCACTCGCTGCGGCCGCTGCGGGCGATGCCGGACCCGGAGGGCGGGCCTCCGGTGGCTTATGAGCAGGCGCCGTTCACGCCTTGGCCGGACCGCGATCCCGAGATGGCGCAGGCGGCGGCGGCTCTGGCGGTGTCCTTGGGGATCACCCGGGCGGAGGCCGACGCCTATGCGGTGGAGAGCCATCGCCGCGCCCTGGGCGCCGATTTCCGTGCGGAAATCGTGCCCCTCGCCGGACTGCAGCGTGACGCCTTCACCCGGGCGCTGACTCCGGCGCTGGCGGCGCGGGCGAAGGTGCTGGCGGGTCCGGTAACGGCGGCCAATGCGGCGGTGGCGGCGGATGCGGCCGCTTTCGTGGTCGTCGCGGCGGAGGAGACCGCGCGGGGCAGGGGGCTGCGGATCGCCGCCTCCGCGACGCTCGGCGCGGACCCGGAGCAACCCGGCTTGGCACCCATCCCGGCCATCGCGGCGGCGCTGGCACAGGCGGGGATCGGCCCGGCCGACCTGCGCCAGACCGAGGTGATGGAGGCCTATGCGGTGCAGGCGCTGGCCTGCATCCGCGGGGCGGGGCTGGAGCCGGGGATCGTCAACCCGAAGGGCGGCGGGCTGGCGCGGGGGCATCCGATCGGCGCCTCGGGCGCCATCCTCGCGGTGCGGCTGTTCCACGACCTGTCCGCCGGACATGGACTGGCCGCCATCGCCTCGGCCGGCGGGATCGGCGCGGCGATGGTGCTGGCGGCGGGGTAGCTCCTCCTTCGCCTTCGGCTTGTCGTCGCGAGGAGCGGCCGAAGGCGAGCGAGGAGCGGTCAGGCCCGCGACAGCAGCGACCCCGGGCGCATCCGGGCGATGCCTTGGGTCACGAAGCCCGCCAGCACCGCCTTCAGGATGTCGCCGGGCAGGAAGGCCATGCCCAGCATCGCGGCCTCGGGCAGGGTTTTGTCCAGCACGATGGCCATGCCGGGGATGCCGAAGAGATACAGCACCGCGATGCCGCCGATGACCGAGGCCGCGCCGGCGGCAAGGCCGGCGGGCAGGGTGGTCCGCTCCATGATCCAGCCCGCCACGAAGGCGGCGACGGGGAAGCCGACCAGATAGCCGACCGAGGGCCCGGCGAAGACGCCGATGCCGCCGCGGCCGCCCGACAGCAGCGGCAGGCCCGCCGCGACCAGCGCCAGGAACAACAGCACCGCCAGCGCCCCGCGTTTCGCCCCGAGGACGGTGCCGCAGAGCATGATCCCCAGCGATTGTGCGGTGATCGGCACCCCGCCGGCCAGCGTGATCTGCGGCACCAGGCCGAGGATCGCCACCAGCGCGGCGAAAAGGGCGATATGGGTCAGGTCGCGTTCCATCGGTCTTCCTTGTCTTTGGACTGTGCCGTGGCCCCGGCTCCGGCTGCCGGGCAAGGTCTAGTCGCTTCCGCCCCGGGCGCGCAAGGCCTCCGCGGCCTGATCGGCCCCGTCCAGCGCCGCCAGCGTGGCGGGGACGGCCAGCCGCCAGCCGGGGCGGCGCGGGCTGCGGGCGCGGGAGGCCTGCGCCAGCAGCGCCATCCGGTCGGAGAGGGTGGGGATGAAGCGGATCACCAGCGCGAAGGCCAGCGCCAGCCGACGCGGCGGCAGGATCGGCGACAGCGGGCGGGCCAGGGTCTCGAACACCGCCAGCATGTCGGACAGCCTTGTGGTCATGGTGACGAGATTGGCGGCGGCGACGGCGGCGACCATCCGCAGCAGGATCACCGCGCCGCCGTGCAGGTCCCGCGTCCAGAGGTGCCAGAGCGCGACCACGGCCACGAAGGGCCAGAGCGGGCGCAGCATCCGCAGGGCGTGCAGGGCGAAGGTCCGGCCCCAGGGCAGGTGCAGCGCCGCCACCAGCGCCGCCGCCCCGGCCAGCGGCAGCGGCGAAGACAGGCGGAACAGCACAAGCGTGAAGACCGCCAGCGCCGCCAGTTTCGCCCCGGCGGGCAGGCGGTGCAGCGGCGTCTCAACCGGCGAGGTCAGCGTCAGCATCGGCCTCTCCGATCCGTGCCATCTCGGCCGTGAACCCGGGCAGCACCTCGGCCGGGGGACCGTCGGTGCGGATGCGCCCGGCCTCCAGCCAGATCACCCGGTCGGCCCCGGCCACGGCGGCGGTGTCGTGCGAGATCGTCACCAGCCGCTGCGGCAGCGCGGCCAGCCGGCGCGAGACCCGGGCGATGCTGGGCAGGTCGAGGCCGGCGAAGGGCTCGTCCAGCAGGATCGTCGCGGGGGCCATCAGCAGCACCGCCTGCAGGCAGAGCCAATGCTTCTGCCCGCCGGAGAGGGTGGAGACCGGGGCTTTCGCCCAATGCCCCCGGCCCTCGGCGGCAAGCGCCGCCCGGGCGGCCTCCAGCGCCTGTCGCTGCGGCATCCCCTGCTGGCGCAGGCCGAAGGCCAGTTCCTCCTCGACGGTGGGGAAGAGGATCTGGTGCTCGGGGTTCTGGAACAGGATGCCGAGGCGGGACAACGCCCCTTTCCGGTCGGCGAAAGGGTTTATCCCGTCGACCCGGACGGTGCCGGCGGAGGGCGCCACCAGCCCGGCGATCAGCCGCAGAAGCGTGGTCTTGCCGCTGCCGTTGCGGCCGACGATGCCGATGCGGGGCTCTTCCAGATGCAGCGAAAGGCCGGAGAGGATGACCTTCCCGCCCGCGGAATAGCCTGCGTCCTGAAGGGTGATCCCGCCCATGCCGCCCCCGTCTTCGGCCGGGGTGATACCTGCCGTCCGATGGGGTGGCAATGCAAAAGGGGGCGGGTCATCCCGCCCCCCGTCTCAGGCCGCGATCAGCAATTGGCGATGAAGCGGTTGCCGTTCGCGTCGCGGTAATAGCATTTGCCGGGCTGGTTGGTCTGGCCGATCATGGTGCCGGCGATGGCGCCCACGGCGGCGCCGGTCAGCGCGCCCTGGACCTTGTCGTCGCCGCCGGAGACGGCTGCCCCGATGGCTGCGCCGGACAGCGCGCCGACGGCGGTGTTCTGTTCGGGCGAGGCGACGCAGGCCGCCAGGGCAAGGGCAGCGATCGGCATGAACAGGTGAATTTTCATCTCTATCCCCTTCGGTGTGCGAGTCTTGACGCAAGGGGATACCCGCCAGCGGCGGATCGGTTCCCTGCGGCGGGACAGGCCCGCCGCAGGATGGTGGAAAACCGCCGATCAGCCCGCGCGCGCGGCGGCGACCGAGGCTTCGAGGATGCCGAGCGCCTCGGTGAAATGCGCCTCGGGGATGGTGATCGGGGCGAGGAAGCGCACCACGTTGCCGTAGACGCCGCAGGTCAGCAGGATCAGCCCGCGCTTCTGCGCCTCCAGCCGCACCCGGTTGGTGAAGCCGGCGTCGGGCTCTTTCGTCGAGGGGTTGGCGAATTCCGCCGCGACCATGAAGCCCGGGCCTCGGATGTCCACGATCTCGGGCGTGCTGGCGCGGATCTCCTCCAGCTTCTGCTTCAGGCGCGAGCCGAGTTCGTTGGCCCGGGCGCAGAGCTGCTCTTCCTCGATCACGTCCAGCACGGCGTGCGCCGCGGCGATCCCCAGCGGGTTGCCCGCATAGGTGCCGCCCAGGCCGCCGGGGTTGGCGGCGTCCATCAGTTCGGCCCGGCCGGTGACGGCGGCCAGCGGCAGGCCGCCGGCAAGGCCCTTGGCCATGGTGGTCAGGTCGGCGGCGACGCCGTGCGCCTCCATGGCGAAGAGGTGCCCGGTGCGGGCGAAGCCGGTCTGCACCTCGTCGGCGATCATCACGATGCCGTGCTGGTCGCAAAGGGCGCGGATCGCCTTGACCAGATCGGTCGGCGCCGGGTTGAAGCCGCCCTCGCCCTGCACCGGCTCGAAGATGATGGCGGCGACGCGGGCGGGGTCGACATCGGCCTTGAACAGCTTTTCGAGGCCGGCGATGGCGTCCTTGGTGGAAATCCCCTGCGGCCCCATCGGGAAGGGCACGTGGAAGACGCCCGGCATCATGCTGCCGAAGCCTTTCTTGTAGGGTTCCACCTTGCCGGTCAGCGCCATGCCCATGAAGGTGCGGCCGTGGAAGCCGCCGCCGAAGGCGATGACGGCATCGCGCCCGGTGGCGATGCGGGCGATCTTCACCGCATTCTCGCAGGCCTCGGCCCCGGTGGTGACGAAGATCGTCTTCTTGGCGAAGTTGCCCGGCACGGCGGCGTTCAGCCGCTCGGCCAGCGCGATATAGGGCTCGTAGGGCATGACCTGGTGGCAGGTGTGGGTGAACTTCTCCAGCTGCGCCTGCACCGCGGCCATCACCTTGGGGTGGCGGTGGCCGGTGTTCACCACCGCGATCCCGGCGGCGAAGTCGATGTAGCGGTTGCCCTCGATGTCCCAGACCTCGGCGTTCAGGGCGCGGTCGGCATAGATCTGGGTCTGCATCCCCACGCCGCGGGAAATGGCCTCGTCCCGGCGCTTGGCGACATCTGCGTTCTTCATGGCATTGCTCCCTTGGGGCGGGCCTGCCCCGATCTGGCGCTATTTGATCAAGTTTCCCCCCGCCTATCAATCGAGGAGATAGCGCCAGATCGGGGCCTTGGATCGGGCCAGCCCGGCGATTGCGGAATTCCGGTCCCGATTCAGCATTCGTTAACCCTCGCCGGTCCATGCTGCGACTCGCGGATGAGGCGAGGATGGGAATGGCGGACGGCTTCTTTTCGAACCCCACACACCCCACACCACCCCGATCGGAGGACGAGCGCCTGGACTGGCTTCGCCTCATCCGTTCCCGCCGGGTCGGCGCGGTCACCTTCCACCGGCTGCTGGCCGAACACGGTTCCGCCGCCGCGGCGCTGGAGGCGCTGCCCGGGGTGGCCCGGGCCGCCGGCGTGCAGGATTATCGCGCCTGTCCGCCGGAGGTCGTGCGCGCCGAACTGGCCGAGGCGCGGGTTGCGGGGGCGGTGGCCCTGTTTTTCGGCGAAAAACAGTATCCTGCGGCATTGATGGACCTGAACGACGCCCCGCCGGTGCTCTGGGCGCAGGGCGACCTGGCGCTCTTGGACCGGCCGATGGTGGCGATGGTGGGCGCACGGAATGCCTCCTCCCTCGGGCTGCGGATGGCGACGCGGCTGGCCGAGGGGCTGGGGCAGGCGGGCTTTGCCGTGGTCTCCGGTCTTGCCCGCGGCATCGACCGCGCCGCGCATCTGGCGGCGCTGGCCACCGGCACGGTTGCGGTGCAGGCGGGCGGAGTGGACACCATCTACCCCGAGGAGAATGCGGCCCTGGCCGAGGACATCCGCCAGCGCGGCCTGCGGCTTTCCGAACAGCCGATGGGGACCACCCCGCAGACAAGGCATTTCCCGCTGCGCAACCGGCTGATCGCCGGGCTGTCGCGCGCGGTGATCGTGGTCGAGGCGGCGGCGCGTTCCGGCAGCCTGATCACCGCCCGCAACGCCGCCGACCAGGGGCGCGAGGTGATGGCGGTGCCCGGCCATCCCTTCGACGCCCGCGCCTCGGGCTGCAACATGCTGATCCGCGATGGCGCCACCCTGGTCCGCGGCCCGGCCGATGTGCTGGAGGCGCTTGGCGAACCCGCCCGCCGCTCCGCCGATGCGGTCGCCGATGCCGCGCTGGCCGAGGAGCCGCCGCTGCCCGGCCCGGTGCCCGCACCGCGCCCGCTTGCGGAAATGGCGGAACTGCATAGCCGCATCCTCTCGCGCCTTGGCCCCAGTCCGCTGGCCGAGGACCAGCTGATCCGCGACCTCGCCCTGCCGCCGGCGCATCTGGCCCCGGCGCTGCTGGCGCTGGAGCTGGAGGGGCGGATCCTGCGCCAGCCGGGCGGGCTGCTCAGCCGCAACTGAGGCCGGTTTCGCACCGCCGGACTGCGGGGTCGCGACCGCCGCGGTTGACAACCCCCCCCTTTGGCCCACATCTAGCCCCGCCTGCGTGCCGTCGGAGCAAAAGGGGATTCCATGCCAGTCGTCGTCGTCGAATCTCCGGCCAAGGCCAAGACGATCAACAAATATCTCGGCCCGGACTTCACCGTGCTGGCTTCCTACGGCCATGTCCGCGACCTGCCGGCCAAGGACGGCTCGGTCGATCCCGAGCATGATTTCGGCATGACCTGGGAGGTCGCGCCGGAAAGCAAGAAGCATGTGCGGGCCATCGCCGAAGCGCTGAAGACCGACGATACCCTCATCCTCGCCACCGACCCCGACCGCGAGGGCGAGGCGATCTCCTGGCACCTGAAGGAAGCCCTGCAAAGCAGCCTGAAGAAGGGCAAGACGGTCGCCCGCGTCACCTTCAACGCCATCACCAAGGACGCGGTGACCCGGGCGATGAAGGAGCCGCGCGAGGTCGACCAGGCGCTGGTCGAGGCCTATCTCGCCCGCCGGGCGCTGGACTATCTGGTCGGCTTCACCCTGTCGCCGGTGCTGTGGCGCAAGCTGCCCGGGGCGCGGTCGGCCGGGCGGGTGCAATCGGTTTGCCTGCGGCTGATCGTGGAACGCGAGATGGAGATCGAGGCGTTCAAGGCCCAGGAATACTGGACCGTGAAGGCGGTGCTGCGCACCCCGCGCGGGCAGGAGTTCGAGGCCGGGCTCGTCACCCTCGGCGGCAAGAAACTGCAGAAGTTCGACATCCCGACCGCCACCGCGGCGGAGCTGGCGGTGCAGGCTGTCACTTCCCGCACCTTCGCCGTCTCGGGCGTGGAATCGAAGCCCGCCACCCGCAATCCCTGGCCGCCCTTCATGACCTCCACTCTGCAGCAGGAGGCCAGCCGTAAATACGGCATGGGCGCCAAGCAGTGCATGAACGCGGCGCAACGTCTCTACGAGGCGGGCTACATCACCTATATGCGGACCGACGGCATCGACATGGCGCCCGAGGCGGTGATGGCGACGCGGGCCGAGATCGAACAGCGCTTCGGCAAGCCCTATGTGCCCGACTCGCCGCGGATGTATAAGAACAAGGCCAAGAACGCGCAGGAAGCGCATGAATGCATCCGGCCGACCGACATGGGTCTCGGGCCGGAGAAGATCCGGGTCGAGGAAGACCAGCGCCGGCTCTACGACCTGATCTGGAAGCGCACCATCGCCAGCCAGATGGCCGCGGCGCGACTGGAGCGCACCACGGTCGACGTCACCAGCCCGGACGGGCAGGTCGGCCTGCGCGCTAACGGGCAGGTGGTGCTGTTCGACGGCTACCTGAAGGTCTACGACCAGGGCCGCGACGACCGGCAGGACGGCGAGGAAGACGACGAGGGCCGCCTGCCGCAGGTGATGCAGGGCGAGGCGGTCGAGAAGGGTGCGATCACCCCCGACCAGCATTTCACCCAGGCCCCGCCGCGCTATACCGAGGCGACGCTGGTCAAGCGGATGGAGGAACTGGGGATCGGCCGCCCGTCGACCTATGCCTCGATCCTGACCACCATCGTCGACCGCGAATATGTGCGGAAAGAGAAGAACCGGCTGTTCCCCGAGGACAAGGGCCGGCTGGTCACCGCCTTCCTGGCCAACTTCTTCCGCCGCTATGTGGAATACGACTTCACCGCCGATCTGGAGACGGAACTGGACGACGTGTCGGCCGGGGAACGGGACTACAAGGAAGTCCTCTCCCGCTTCTGGCGCGATTTCAGCGCGGCGGTGGCGGAAACCGCCGACCTGCGCATCGGCGAGGTCCTGGAGAAAATCGACGATTTCCTCAGCCCCCATCTCTACCCGCCCCGGGCCGATGGCGGCGACCCGCGCGCCTGCCCGACCTGCGGCACCGGCCGGCTGCACCTGAAGACCGCGCGTTCCGGCGGGGCCTTCATCGGCTGCGGCAACTATCCCGAATGCCGCTACACAAGGCCGCTGGCCGGGGATGCGGAAGCGGTGGCTTCGGACGGGCGCATCCTCGGGCAGGATGCGGCGGGCAACGAGATCAGCCTGCGGGCCGGCCGCTTCGGCCCCTACGTCCAGCGCGGCGAGGCGACGGAGGCGCAGCCGAAGCCCGACCGCGCCAGCCTGCCGAAGGGCTGGTCGCCCGACAGCCTCACGCTGGAGCGGGCGCTGGACCTGCTGGCGCTGCCGCGGCTGATCGGCCCGCACCCCGAGGACGGCGCCCCGGTCGAGGCCGGGATCGGCCGCTTCGGGCCTTACGTCAAGCACGGGCCGGTCTATGCCAATATCTCCGATGTCGAGGAGGTCTTCTCCATCGGCATGAACCGCGCGATGGAGGTTCTGGCGCAGAAGGCCGCGCGCGGCGGCCGCGGCTCTGCCCCCGCGGGCCCGCTGAAGGTGCTGGGCGCGCATCCCGACGGCGGCGAGGTGCAGGTGATGCCGGGCCGCTACGGGCCCTACGTCAAGTGGGAGAAGGTGAACGCCACCCTGCCGAAGGACCTCGCGCCGGAAGAGGTGACGCTGGAGCAGGCGCTGGAACTGATCGCCGAGAAGGCGGCGAAGGGCGGCAAGGGCAAGAAGACCGCCGCGCGCAAGGCCCCGGCGAAGAAGGCGGCGGCAAAGCCTGCGGCGAAGAAAGCCCCTGCCAAGAAGACCGCAAAGACGGCCTGATCTTCCTCTTGATCCAAATACTCTCGGGGGGTGCGGGGGGCAGAAGGCCCCCCGCCGCCTTCGGCTATCCCCGCGGGTCCAAGAGCTTGCCCATCACATCGGCCGAGCGGATCACCCCCAGCCTTTGCCCGCCGTCCACCACCGCCAGCGATTCCGCCCCGCTGCGCAAAGCCTCCATCACCTGCTTCACCGGCGTCTCCGGCCCGACCTCGCGGCTGCCGCCTTCGCCCGGGGCCATCACGTCGCGGGCGGTCAGCACCCCCAGAGGGTTCATGTGGGCGACGAAATCGGCGACGTAATCCGAGACCGGATTGGCGATGATCTCGCGCGCGGTGCCGCATTGGACGATGCGCCCGCCCTCCATCAGGGCGATGCGGTTGCCGATCTTGAAGGCCTCGTCCAGATCGTGGGAGACGAAGATGATGGTGCGCTTCAGCCGGGACTGAAGCTCCAGCAACTCGTCCTGCAGCTTGGCCCGGATCAGCGGGTCGAGCGCCGAGAAGGGCTCGTCCATCAACAGGATAGGCGCCTCGGTCACGAAGGCGCGGGCGAGGCCGACGCGCTGCTGCATCCCGCCCGACAGCTCTCCGACCTTGCGGTCGGCCCATTGCGACAGGTTCACCAGCGCCAGCTGCCGGTCCACCCGCGGCATCCGCTCGGTCGGGGAAATCCCCGCCAGCTCCAGCCCCAGCCCGACGTTCTCGCGCACCGTCCGCCAGGGCAGCAGGCCGAACTGCTGGAAAACCATGGCGATGCGGGTGGCGCGCAGCCGGCGCAGGGTGGCGGCATCGGCCCTGGTGACCGAGACCATGCGGTCGCCGTCCAGCACCCGCACCTCGCCCCGCACCACCGGGTTCAGCGCGTTCACCCCGCGCAAAAGCGTGGACTTGCCGCTGCCCGAAAGGCCCATGAGGACGAGGATTTCCCCTTCGGCCACGGTCAGCGAGCAATCGTGGACGCCGAGGATCTGCCCGGTCGCCGCCTGCACCTCGGCCCGGCTTTGCCCGGCGTCCATCAGCGGCAGGGCGCGGTCGGGCGCCTCGCCGAAGACGATGCTCACCCGGTCGAATTCGACGGCATTGGTCATTTGCGGACCACCCTCAACATGCGATCCAGCATGATCGCCACCACCACGATCACCATCCCCGATTCGAAGCCGAGTGCCGAGTTGTTCTGGCCGAGCGCCCGCACCACCGGGATGCCCAGGCCGTTGGCGCCGACCATGGCGGCGATCACCACCATCGACAGCGACAGCATGATGGTCTGGTTCAGCCCGGTCATGATCTGCGGCAGGGCATAGGGCAGTTCCACCTTCCACAGCTTCTGCCGCGGGGTGGCGCCGAAGGCGGTGGCGGCCTCGACCAGCGCCTGCGGCGTGGCCGAGATGCCGAGGTAGGTCAGCCGGATCGGCGCCGGGACGACGAAGATCACCGTCGCCAGCAGGCCGGGAACCATGCCGAGGCCGAAGAACACCACCGCCGGGATCAGGTAGACGAAGGTCGGCAGGGTCTGCATCAGGTCCAGGACCGGCGACATCGCGGCATAGAGCCGGGGCCTGTGCGCGGCGGCGATGCCGACCGGCACCCCGATCGCCATGCACAGCAGGCAGGAGTAGAACAGCAGCACCAGGCTTTCGGTGGTCGCCTTCCAGTAACCCTGGTTCAGGATGAACAGGAAGCCGAGCAGCACCAAGAGGCAGATCTTCCACGATCGCTGCAATACCCAGGTCAGCGCCACGAACAGCGCCACCACCACCAGCGGATGCGGCCACTGGATCACCGCCAGCGTGGCATCGATCAGCCAGCCGAAGGCGTCGCTGATGCCGTCGAACAGCGGGCGCGCATTGGCCTTCAGCCAGTCGACGACCTGCTTCGCCGCCCATCCGACCGGAATCTTCGGAATATCCAACCAGTCCAAACCTATCCCCCGTGCTGGCTGTCAGGCGGCGGGGATGCGCTCCTCCGCATCCCCGCCCGCCCCGGTCACTGCAGCGCGGCGGCCACGGCGGCCTTGGCGTCGCTGCCGTCCTTGGCGGTCACGCCGTCCAGCCAGGGCTCCCATGCCGCGGGGTTGGCGGCCAGCCAGGCCTTGGCGGCCTCGCGCGGGTCGGTGCCGTCGTTCAGGATCGCGCCCATGATCTCGTTCTCCATCGGCAGCGAGAACACCAGGTTCTGCAGGAACTTGCCCTGATTCGGGCATTCCTCGACATAGCCCTTGCGGGTGTTGGTGTTGACCACGGCGCCGCCGAAGTCCGGGCCGAACACCTCGTCGCCGCCGGCCAGGTAGGTCAGCTTGAAGTTGGCGTTCATCGGATGCGGCTCCCAGCCCAGGAAGACGATGGGCTGGCCGGCGCCGGTCTTGCGGTCCACCTCGGCCAGCATCCCCTGCTCGCTGCTTTCCACCAGCTCGAAGCTGGAGAGGCCGAACTGGTCGGCGGCGATCATGTCGAGGATCAGCCGGTTGCCGTCATTGCCGGCCTCGATGCCGTAGATCTTCGATTCCAGCGCCTCGGCATGGTCCTTGATGTTGCCGAAGTCGCTGATGCCGAGCGCGGCGCCATGTTCGTTGGTGGCCAGGGTGTATTTCGCGCCTTCCAGGTTGGTGCGCACGGTGTCGACCGTGCCGGCCTCCCGGTAGCTGGCGATGTCGCCTTCCATCGTCGGCATCCAGTTGCCCAGGAAGACGTCGATGTCGCCGTTGGCCAGCCCGGCATAGGTGACGGGCACCGACAGGACGCTGGTCTCGGTCTCGTAGCCGAGCGCCTCCAGCACCAGCGTGGTGGCGGCGGTGGTGGCGGTGATGTCGGTCCAGCCGACATCCGAGAAGACGATCTTGTCGCAGCCCGCGCCGAAGGCCGATCCGGCCAGGGCGAAGGTCACGGCGGTGGTCAGAAGCGTGGTGCGGATGGTCATGGTTGCTCCCCGGCGTTTTTGTTGATTGACGAGTCAATAAACTTCGTGCTTCGTCGGTTTGGCAAGAGTTTTTGTCGGGCCGCCGCGATGCCGAAGCTTGGAATGGAGCCTATCCGCAAGGAAGCCCTGGTGAAAGCCACGATTGTCGAGATCGGGCGCACCGGCTCTCTCGACGTGACGGTCAGCCAGATCGCCCGGCGGGCGGGGATGTCGCCGGCGCTGGCGCATCACTATTTCGGCTCCAAGGAAGAGATGTTCCTGGCGGCGATGCGCCATATCCTGACGCTCTACGGCGCCGAGGTGCGCGGCGCGCTGGCCGCGGCCGAGGGCGACATGGGCCGCATCCGGGCGATCCTGCGGGCCAGCTTCAGCCCCGGCAACTTCCGGCGCGAGGCGGTGGGAGCCTGGCTGAACTTCTGGGTGCTGGCGCAGTCGGTGCCCGAGGCGCGGCGTCTGCTGGCGGTCTATCAGGGGCGGCTCCGGTCGAACCTCGCCTCGGCGCTGCGGCCGCTGGCGGGCGACCGTGCGCCGGCGCTGGCCGACGGGCTGGGGGCGCTGATCGACGGGCTTTACCTGCGCGAGGTGCTGAAGACCGGCGCGCCCGACGGCAAGACTGCGGTCGCCATGGCGCTGGCCTATCTGGATGCGGCGCTGGCGGAGATGGCGCCGAAGGGCGGGGCGTGATGATCCCGACTGCCGCAGATCTGGCCGCCGACCATGCCGCGGCGAAGGCGGTGGCGCGCGAGACGCCGCTGCTGGAAAGCGAGTCGCTGACCCGGGCCACGGGCGCGGCGCGGCTCTGCGTGAAGGCGGAAAGCCTGCAGCGGGCCGGGTCGTTCAAGCTGCGGGGGGCGTATTGGCGGCTCTGCGGTCTGACCGGCGAGGAGCGGGCGCGCGGCGTGGTGGCCTATTCCTCGGGCAATTTCGCCCAAGGGCTGGCGCTGGCCGGGCGCGAGATGGGGGTGCCGGTGACCATCGTCATGCCCGCGGACGCACCGGAGATGAAGCGGCAGGCGACCGAGGGCTTCGGCGCGAAGGTGGAGCTGTCGCAGCACGGCGACCGGCCGCGGGAAGAGGCGGCCTCCGACCTCGCCCGCCGGATCGCGGCGGAGCAGGGGTTGGTGCTGCTGCACCCGTTCGACGACCCGCGCATCGTGGCGGGGCAGGGCGGGGCCGCGCTGGAGGCGATGGCGCAGATGGGGGCCGTGCCGGATGTGGCGGTCTCGCCGGTCGGCGGCGGCGGGCTGATGGGCGGCACCGCGCTGGCGGTGCGGGCGGCCAACCCGCAGGCGGCGATCCGGGCGGCGGAGCCGGTGGGCTATGACGGCATGGGACAGTCGCTGGCCGTGGGCGAACGTCGCAAGGTCTCGGGCGGCGCCACCATCTGCGACGCGCTGCAGGCCACGATGCCGGGCGAGGCGCCCTTCGCCGCCTGCCTGACGGCGGGCGTTCAGGGCGTGGCGGTGACCGATGCCGAAACCGCCCATGCCATGAGGGTGGCCTTCGAGGAATTGAAGCTGGTGCTGGAACCTTCCGGCGCGGTGGCGCTGGCCGCCGTTCTGGCGGGCAAGGTGCCGGTGGCGGGCAAGACGGTGCTGGTGATGGCGAGCGGGGGCAACATCCCCTTCGCCCGGTTTGCGGAAATCGTCGGGGAAGCAAGGGGACTGCGGGAATGAACGCCGATTATGTCATCGTGGGCGCCGGATCGGCGGGCTGCGCCATGGCCTACCGGCTGGCCGAGGCCGGGCGGCGGGTGGTGGTGATCGAACACGGCGGCAGCGACGCCGGGCCGTTCATCCAGATGCCGGGCGCGCTGTCCTACCCGATGAACATGGGCATCTACGACTGGGGCTTCCAGTCCGAGCCCGAGCCCCATCTCGGCGGCCGCCGCCTTGCCACCCCGCGCGGCAAGGTGATCGGCGGGTCCTCCAGCATCAACGGCATGGTCTATGTCCGCGGCCATGCCCGCGACTACGACACCTGGGCCGAGATGGGGGCGGACGGCTGGCGCTATGCCGACGTGCTGCCCTATTTCAAGCGGATGGAGCACAGCCACGGCGGCCAGGGGCCGGACTGGCGGGGCTCCGACGGCCCCTTGCACATCACCCGCGGACCCCGGTCGAACCCGCTGTTCGATGCCTTCATCGAGAGCGGCCGCCAGGCGGGCTATCCGGTGACCGCCGACTACAACGGCCAGCAGCAGGAGGGCTTCGGCCCGATGGAGGCGACGATCTGGAAGGGCCGCCGCTGGTCCGCCGCCAATGCCTATCTGAAGCCGGCGCTGAAGGGCGGCAACGTGCAGGTCACGCGCGGTTTCGCCCGCCGCGTGGTGATGGAGGGCAAGCGCGCGGTCGGGGTGGAGGTCGACACCAGCGCGGGGCGCAAGGTGATCCGCGCCGGGCGCGAGGTGATCCTCGCCGCCTCCTCGATCAACTCGCCGAAGCTCTTGATGCTGTCCGGCATCGGCCCCGCCGACCATCTGCGCGAGCATGGGATCGAGGTGGTGGCCGACCGCCCCGGGGTGGGGGCCAACCTCCAGGACCACCTTGAAATCTACATGCAATTCGCCGCCGCCCAGCCGGTGACGCTGTATAAATACTGGAACCTGTTCGGCAAGGCCTGGGTCGGGGCGCAATGGCTGCTGACCGGGGGCGGCGTCGGCGCCTCGAACCAGTTCGAGGCCTGCGCCTTCATCCGCTCGAAGGCGGGGGTGGACTATCCCGACATCCAGTATCACTTCCTGCCGATCGCCGTGCGCTACGACGGCAAGGCGGCGGCGGGCGGCCACGGCTTCCAGGCCCATGTCGGGCCGATGCGGTCGAAGTCGCGCGGCTCGGTCACCCTGCGCTCGGGCAAGCCCGAGGACGCGCCGGTGATCCGCTTCAACTACATGTCCACGCCCGAGGACTGGGAGGATTTTCGCGCCTGCATCCGCCTGACCCGGGAAATCTTCGGGCAGGAGGCGATGAAGCCCTTCGTGAAAGCGGAAATCCAGCCCGGCCCGGGATACGAGACCGACGCCCAACTGGACGATTTCCTGCGCGAGCATGTCGAAAGCGCCTACCACCCCTGCGGCACCTGCCGGATGGGCCGCGCCTCGGACCCGATGGCGGTGGTGGACCCCGAGACCCGCGTGATCGGGGTGGAGGGGCTGCGGGTCGCCGACAGCTCGATCTTCCCGCAGGTGACCAACGGCAACCTCAACGGCCCCTCGATCATGACCGGCGAGAAGGCGGCGGACCATATCCTCGGCCGCACGCCGCTGCCGGCGCTGAACGTGGAGCCCTGGATCAACCCGAACTGGCGGACGGCGCAGCGGTAATTGATCGGTATCAAAGGCAGCTTTCCTTTCCCCGCCTAGAATCGGTGAAGAAAGAAGGAGATAGCCATGTCCAATACCCCGCACACCCTCCAGGAGGAATTCCCCGGCGAGGCCGAGAAGCTGACCGCGCTGAAGACCGGGAATGCCCGTTTCGCCAAGCTGCTGGAGGACTATGACGAGGTGAACGACAAGGTGCACCGGGCCGAGACCCGGCTGGACCTGATCACCGAGGAGGAGGAAGAGGGCCTGCGCCGCCAGCGCTCGCGCCTGAAGGACGAGATCGCGCGGATGCTGCGCGCGGCCTAGCCGGCGATCTCATAGGGCAGAAGCCCGCGCCGGTCGGGGTCCACCCTCAGCCGGCGCTCCAGCGGCGGGACCGACCTTTGATGGCAGTCCCGCCGTTCGCATATCCGGCAGGAGATGCCGATCGGCTCGAACCGCCCTTTCAGGTCCAGCCCGTCGGAATAGACCAGTTCATGCGCATGGCGCACCTCGCAGCCCAGGCAGATCGCATAGCGGCGGACCGGGGCGAGGAAGGCGCCGGCGGGTTTCGACACGTCGCGGGCGAGGCAGAGATAGCGCACCCCGTCCGGGGTTTCCGCCAGCTGGCGCAGGAACTTGCCCGGCGTCTCGAAGGCGGCGTGGACGTTCCACAGCGGGCAGGCGCCGCCGAAGCGGGCGAATTGCAGCCGGGTGGCCGAATGGCGCTTGGTGATGGTGCCGGCCTGGTCGACGCGAACGAAGAAGAACGGGATGCCCTTCGCCCCCGGCCGTTGCAGGGTGGACAGCCGGTGCGCCACCTGCTCGACGCTGGCACCGAACAGGTCGGCCAGCCGCTCCAGATCGTAGCGCACCTCCCTGGCCGCCTCCTGGAAGGCGCGGTAGGGCAGCAGGGCGGCGCCGGCGAAATAGTTGGCCAGCCCGATCTTGGCGATGTCTCGCGCCTCGGGGGTGGAGAAGCGGGCGAGGTCCAGCGTCGCCTCCAGCAGGTCGTTCTGGGTGATCAGCGCCACCTGATAGAGCAGCTGGAACCTCCGCGTCGCCCCCTGCACCCGGGCGCTGATCTCCAGCCTTTTCGCCGCCGGGTCGTAGCGGCGCATCTCGGCATTATCGGAATAGTGCAGGGTAACGCCCTGCCGCCGAAGCCACTCTTCGGCAAGGATTGCGATGTCTTTCCGGGGGCCTGCGGGCGTTGCGAAATGCTCCGCCGCCCGGTCCACCGCATCGATGTAATTGTCGCAATAGTGGAAGAAGTCGCGGACCTCCTCCCAGGGCGAGGGCCGCAGCGCCGCATCCTCGCGCCCGAGCGCCTCGTCCAGCGAGGCCAGCCTTTCGTGGCTTTGCCGGTAGGCGCGGTGCAGGTCGAGGAAGGCCCGCGCCAGCGCCGGCGCGTTGGAAGCCGCCAGCCTCAGGTCCGCCAGCGGCGGCGCGGCGGCGGTGAAGACCGGATCGGCCAAAGCCTCGCGCATGTCGCTGACCAGGCGCTCGCTTTCGCCCACGGTCAGCTCGGTCACGTCCAGCCCGAACTCCTGCGCCAGCGCCAGCACCACCGCGGCGGAAACCGGGCGGTGGTTGTTCTCCATCTGGTTCAGATAGGGCAGGCTGACGCCCAGCTTGTCGGCAAAGGCCTTCTGCGTCAGCCCCAGCCGGGCGCGGATCTCGCGCAGCTTGACCCCGGCATAGAGCTTCTGGGCTGGCATCGGCTCGCTCCTCTTTGCAAAAGCCTTATGGGCTTTGCAAAGCCGCCGTCAACCCAGCCCGATCCGCCGCGCCCGCCGGATCACCAGCAGGATCGCCAGCACCGAGGCGACGGACGACCCCAGCATCAGCAGCACCAGCGGCATCTCGGTCGATCCGGGCTGCAGCAGCGCCCCCGCGACCGAGGCCAGCGCCGCGCCGCCGCCGATCATCAGCGCCCCGCCCAGGCCCGAGGCCGCGCCCGCCAGTTCCGGCCGCACCGACAGGATGCCGGCATTGGCGTTGGGCAGGGCGATGCCGTTCCCCAGCCCCATGAAGATGGTCAGCCCGAAGAAGACCACCGGCCCCGACAGCCGCGCCCAGGTCAGCAGCGCCAGCGCCAGCAGCCCCAGCGTGGTGACGGTGCAGCCCGCCAGCACCATCCGGTTCAGCCCGATGCGGACCGAGAACCGCCCGGCCAGGAAGTTTCCTGCCCCGTAACCCACGGCGGTCAGCGCGAACAGCGCGCCGACGCGGGACGAGGACAGGTGGTATATCTCGGTCCCGACGAAGGGCGCGCCGCCGAGATAGGCGTAGAAACAGCCCGAGGAGAAGGCCGCCGCCCCGGTGTAGCCCCAGAACCGCGGCGAGGTCAGCAGGCGCGGATATTCCCGCAACTGCTGCCGGATCGAGACCTCGCGCAGTTCTGCCGTCTCGCCCAGGTCGGCCCAGACCAGCGCGGTGACCGCCAGCCCCAGGATCAGCAGCAGCGCGAAACTGGCCTGCCAGGCGAACAGATCGTCCAGCCAGCCGCCGATGACCGGGCCGACCATCGGCACCAGGCTCATCCCCATGGTGACATAGCCGATCATGCTGGCGGCCTCGGCTTCGGAGGTGATGTCGCGGACGATGGCGCGGGACAGCACCATGCCGGCGGCGATCACCGCCTGCGCCATGCGGCAGATCAGGAAGACCGTGGCGGTGGGCGCGGCCAGCGTCCCCACCGTGGCGACCAGGAAGGCTGCCAGCGACCACAGCAGGACCTTGCGGCGGCCGTAGCGGTCGGACAGCGGGCCGATGACCACCTGCAGCACGGCCGACAGCGCCAGGTAGAGCGGCACCGATTGCTGCATCATCCCGTAGGAGACGCCGAACCACTCCGCCATCCCGGGCAGCGAGGGCAGGAAGATGTTCATCGCCAGCGCCGAAAGCCCGGCCACCAGCACAAGCGTGGCCAGCACCGGCGGGGTGCGGCGGTCGAGGAAACGGGCGCGCGTCATGCCCCTTGGCTAGCCGCGGGCGGGCGCGAAGTCCATGGGGGCTATTTGGTGAAGATGAACCAGGCGCCGATGCCGATGAAGCCGAAGCCGACCATGGTCTTCAGCGTCACCGGCTCCTTCAGGTAGAGCCAGGAGAACAGGACGAAGACGCTGAGCGTGATCACCTCCTGGATCGTCTTCAACTGCGCCGCGTTGAAATGGCCGTGGCCGATCCTATTGGCCGGCACCATCAGCACATATTCGAAGAAGGCGATGCCCCAGCTGACCAGGATCACCACCGCCAGCGGCGCGGCCTTGTATTTCAGGTGGCCATACCAGGCGAAGGTCATGAAGACGTTCGAGGCCAAGAGAAGGCCGATCGTCATCGCCGGAACGGGAATCTGCGGCATCCTTGCCCCCTTGCGCGTTTCCCGCGGCATACAGCGGGGCAGGGCGGCCGGCAATTCTTTGCGGATATGCAATTAGCTTGTATCAGTCTGCCAATGCTTTGCAAATTTTCCCGATTCCGCTTTCCGCATTGCGGCATCGCCTATATGGTCCCGCGAAATCCTGCGGGAATCCTTGGGGGGAGAAGCCCATGAAAGACATCCTGACCGAGCTTGAGGCCCGGCGCGACATCGCGCGCGCGGGCGGCGGCGCCCGCCGCGTCGAGGCGCAGCACGCCAAGGGCAAGCTGACGGCGCGCGAGCGGATCGATCTGCTGCTGGACGAAGGCTCGTTCGAGGAATTCGACATGTTCGTCCGCCACCGCTGCACCGACTTCGGGATGGAGCAGGACCGCCCGGCGGGCGATGGCGTGGTCACCGGCTGGGGCACGATCAACGGCCGCATGGTCTATGTCTTTTCCCAGGACTTCACCGTCTTCGGCGGGTCGTTGTCCGAGACCCATGCCCAGAAGATCTGCAAGATCATGGACATGGCGATGCAGAACGGCGCGCCGGTGATCGGGCTGAACGATTCCGGCGGCGCGCGGATCCAGGAGGGCGTGGCCTCGCTGGCCGGCTATGCCGAGGTGTTCCAGCGCAACATCATGGCCTCGGGCGTGGTGCCGCAGATTTCCGTCATCATGGGGCCCTGTGCCGGCGGCGCGGTCTATTCCCCGGCGATGACCGACTTCATCTTCATGGTGAAGGACTCGTCCTACATGTTCGTCACCGGCCCCGATGTGGTGAAGACGGTCACGAACGAGGTGGTGACGGCCGAGGAACTGGGCGGGGCCTCCACCCATACCCGCAAATCCTCGGTCGCCGACGGCGCCTTCGAGAACGATGTCGAGGCGCTGGCCGAGATACGCAGGCTGTTCGACTTCCTGCCGCTGTCCAACCGCGAGAAGGCGCCGGTGCGGCCGTTCTTCGACGATCCGGCCCGGCTGGAGAACAGCCTCGACACCCTGATCCCCGACAACCCGAACCAGCCCTACGACATGAAGGAGCTGATCGGCAAGGTCGCGGACGAGGGCGATTTCTACGAGATCCAGAAGGATTTCGCCGGCAACATCATCACCGGCTTCATCCGCATCGAGGGCCAGACCACCGGCGTGGTGGCGAACCAGCCGATGGTGCTGGCGGGCTGCCTCGACATCGACGCCAGCCGCAAGGCCGCGCGCTTCGTCCGCTTCTGCGACGCCTTCGAGATCCCGATCCTGACCTTCGTCGACGTGCCCGGCTTCCTGCCCGGCACCGCGCAGGAATACGGCGGTGTGATCAAGCACGGCGCGAAGCTGCTGTTCGCCTATGGCGAGGCGACGGTGCCCAAGGTCACCGTGATCACGCGGAAAGCCTACGGCGGCGCCTATGACGTGATGGCGTCGAAACACCTGCGCGGCGATTTCAACTATGCCTGGCCCACGGCCGAGATCGCGGTGATGGGGGCCAAGGGTGCGACCGAGATCCTCTATCGCAGCGAGTTGGGCGAGCCGGAGAAGATCGCCGCCCGCACCAAGGATTACGAGGACCGCTTCGCCAATCCCTTCGTTGCCGCCGAGCGCGGCTTCATCGACGAGGTGATCCAGCCGCATTCGACCCGCAAGCGGGTGGCGCGCGCCTTCGCCAGCCTGCGCGGCAAGAAGCTGTCGAACCCCTGGAAGAAACACGACAACATCCCGCTCTGACCCATGGCCGCCGTCTCCCGCCTCTCCGCCGCCCTTGCCGCCAGCCTGCTGCTGGCCGCGGGCGCCTGCGAGGAGGAGGCGCCGCCCGCGGGCGATGCGATCGCGGTGCCCTCGGGCCGGGTGGTGCAGGCGCTGGACGTGATCACCGACCTCGCCGGCCCGCAGGGGGCCACCGCGCGGTTCCGCTTCGTGGTGCCGGGGCTGCTGCCGGAGGAGGACGCCAGCGCCGATATGCAGGCGATCTGCGACAGCTACGCGCTGCCCCGGACCGAGGGCATGGTGCCCGCGCCGCAGCAGATCGTCATCACCTTCGCCGACCGCGCCTTGCCCTTCGGCGAGCCGGCGCCCGATGCGGTGCAGTTCTTCGAGGCCTATTCCCTGCAGGACGGTTCCTGCATCTGGGAGATGTTCTGATGCGGACACTACATCTTGATATCGCCAGTGGCGTTCCTGCCGCCGCTGATGTAACGGAGTCACAGCCGAACAACTTGGGACGGCTGCCGTGTCTTTCGCGGCGGTTCTCGGCTAAGGTGACGGAAGGCCGAACCCAAGCGGCCTTTACCTCGCAATGGGGGCAGTCGGGCATGATGCCCCTCTCAACCCCCCAAGAACTATGGAGTAGAGGATGCAGAAGAGCATGCGTATCGTCATGGCCCTGGCCCTTGTCGGCTTTGTGGCTGCCTGCGCGCAGAAGGCTGAAGAAGAAGTCGTCTACGTGGACGAGCCGGTCTCGGTCGAACCGACCTATACCGGCAAATACAAGTAAGATCTTCCGTCAGGGCCGGCCGGCACCTGCCGCCGGCCCTGCCGACCCTGCCCTTGGCGGGAAGGCCCTGTGGCGCGCGGGCCCGATTGCGCAGCCTTTCCAGACATATGCGGCCTTGCGGCCCCTGACCCGGGGGGCCGCCCCATGCTGAAGCACCGCGGCTTTCCCAGCCGGCTGTCCGGCACCGACCTGCAATTCACCATCCGCCGCGCCAACGTCAAGGAAGGCGCGACGAAGATCGTCCGGCGCGAGCGGTTCAAGGACCGCAAGCATGTCGACCGGCTGGCCGACCAGGCCTTCATGGCCGCGCTCTGGCAGTATTTCGGCGAAGAGCCGTTCGAGCGCGGCAACCTCGACTCCGGCCGCCTGTCCTGGCTCATCGGGCGCGAGGTGGTGCCGGCCGAGGACCCGTTCGATCCGGCCTCCTACGAAGCGCTGTTGCGCATCGACGTGAAGCGGGCCGAGGCCTCCTTCCCCGAGGTCTTCGCCCCCGGTGCGGATGCCGCCGGGTTCGACTGGGACGAGGGCGAGGATTAGGCATGTTTCCGCCCAACCCCTTGTCCTTCCGGCATTTCTCCGCGCACGCCCCGCAGGCGCGGCAGATCGGGTTTGCACCGACTCGAGCGCCCCGGCAGTCTGGCGGTGCGGGCTCCTGTCTGCCCTGGCAGCGCCCGCATAGTCACACTTGTTACCCTTCCCCTTCCCTGCGATCCGGCCCGTCCCTGGCCGGATCGCACCCTTTTTCCTGTCGGCGGCCTGATGCCGATCCCGTGAACCGCGCCAGATTCCCCTTTGAATCCGCGTGGTTTGCGGTAGATTCGCATCCAATAACAACCACAACACGAGGCAGTCGAATATGCGCAGATCCCTTATCGCCTTTGCCCTTCTCACCCTTCCGCTGTCGGCCTGTATGCAGGACCCGGCCTCGCGCGGCGTCGCCGGCGCGGCCGCCGGTGCGCTGGTCGCCGATGCGCTGGACGAAAACATGGTCGCCGGCGCCGCGCTCGGCGCGCTGGCCGGTGCGGCCACCTGCGGCATCGAACTGGGCCTGCCGCCCTGCCAGCCGCGCTACTGATCTGACCGCCGCCGAAGGGCGGCACATCCTGAACCACGGGGTCGCCCGGGCCAATTGCCCGGCCGGCCCCTTTTCTTTTGCCTTGCGCCCGTTGGCCCGGGCCGTCTGAGGGGGAGCCATGTTCAAGAAGATCCTGATCGCCAACCGGGGCGAGATCGCCTGCCGCGTCATCAAGACCGCGCGCAAGATGGGCATCGCCACGGTGGCGGTCTATTCCGACGCCGACCGCAACGCGCTGCACGTCCAGATGGCGGACGAGGCCATCCACATCGGCCCGCCTCCGGCCGCGCAGAGCTATATCGTCATCGACCGGATCATGGAGGCCATCCGCCGCACCGGGGCCGAGGCGGTCCACCCGGGCTACGGTTTCCTGTCCGAACGGATGGACTTCGCCGCCGCGCTGGAGGCCGAGGGCGTGGTCTTCGTCGGCCCGCCGTCCCCGGCGATCGAGGCGATGGGGGACAAGATCACCTCGAAGAAGATCGCCCAAGGTGCCGGGGTCTCCACCGTTCCCGGCTACATGGGCCTGATCGCCGATGCCGAGGAAGCGGTGAAGATCAGCCGCGAGATCGGCTATCCGGTGATGATCAAGGCCAGCGCCGGCGGCGGCGGCAAGGGGATGCGGATCGCCTGGAACGACCAGGAGGCGGCCGAGGGCTTCCAGTCCTCGAAGAACGAGGCGGCCGCCAGCTTCGGCGACGACCGCATCTTCATCGAGAAATTCGTCACGCAGCCGCGCCACATCGAGATCCAGGTGCTGGCCGACAAGCACGGCAACTGCGTCTATCTGCACGAACGCGAGTGCAGCATCCAGCGCCGGAACCAGAAGGTGATCGAGGAGGCGCCCTCGCCCTTCCTCGATGAAGCCACCCGCAAGGCGATGGGGGAACAGGCCTGCGCGCTGGCGAAGGCGGTGGGCTATACCTCGGCCGGAACGGTGGAATTCATCGTCGACGGCAGCCGCAACTTCTACTTCCTGGAGATGAACACCCGGCTGCAGGTCGAACACCCGGTCACCGAACTGATCACCGGCATCGACCTGGTGGAGCAGATGATCCGCGTCGCCGCCGGCGAGCCGCTGCCGTTCACGCAGGAAGACCTGAAGATAAACGGCTGGGCGATGGAAAGCCGGCTCTACGCCGAGGACCCCTACCGCAACTTCCTGCCCTCCATCGGCCGGCTGACCCGCTACCGGCCCCCGGCCGAGGGGCGGACTGCGGGCGGCATCGTCCGCAACGACACCGGCGTCTACGAGGGCGGCGAGATCAGCATGTTCTACGACCCGATGATCGCCAAGCTCTGCACCTGGGCACCCACGCGGGCCGAGGCCATCGAGGAGATGCGGCTGGCGCTGGACACTTTCGAGGTGGAAGGCATCGGCCACAACCTGCCCTTCGTCGGCGCGGTGATGGACCATCCCCGCTTCGTGAAAGGCGACATCACCACCGCCTTCATCGCCGAGGAATATCCCGACGGCTTCCAGGGGGCGACGCTGGAAGAGGCCACCTTGCAGCGCGTGGCCGCCGCGGCAGCGGCGATGAACCGGGTCGCCGAAATCCGCCGCACCCGGATTTCCGGCACCATGGACAACCACACCCGCCGGGTGGGCGACGACTGGGTCGTCACGCTGCAGGGCCGCGCTTTCGCGGTGAAGATCGCCGCCGATCCCGAAGGCTCCACCGTCAGCATCGACGGCGGCCCTTCCCTGCGGGTGGAGTCGGACTGGACCCCGGGCCAGCCGCTGGCGCGGCTGACGGTGGACGGCCGGCCCTTGGTGATCAAGGTCGGCAAGATCCCGATGGGCTTCCGCATGAGGCTGCGCGGCGCGGACCTGAAGGTCCATGTCCAGACCCCGCGGCAGAAGGAACTGGCCGGGCTGATGCTGGAGAAGGCGCCCCCGGATACCTCGCGCTTCCTCCTTTGCCCGATGCCCGGGTTGGTGGTGAAGATCAGCGTCGAGGAGGGGCAGGAGGTGCAGGAGGGCCAGGCCCTTGCCACCGTCGAGGCGATGAAGATGGAGAACATCCTCAAGGCCGAGAAGAAGGGCGTGGTGAAGAAGATCAAGGCCGCCGCCGGCGCCAGCCTGAAGGTGGACGACGTGATCATGGAGTTCGAGTGATGGCCCGGGCCCCTGATTTTCGTCGAAAATCAGAAGATTACCGCCCGGCCGGGTTCTTCTCCAGCGATTCCGATCGCGCGATCGGCATCTTGTCGATGGCGTTTACCACCTCGCGCCCGTCCCAGGGCAGCGGCTTGCGGATCGCCGATCCCCAGTCCTTGTCCATCAGCACCAGCGCGAAGCCGCGCGGGCGCAGCCTCTGGCGCAGCTCGGACCGGGCGGCGGGGTCGGTGTCGGTGATCAGGATCACGTCGCGCGCCTCCAGCTCGGCATGGTAGCGCGCCAGAAGCTCCATCTGCCGGACGAAGGCAGGGTCGTTCGGGCTGTCGGCGAAGACGACGACCGGGCGGCGGAGGAACAGAAGATCGGGCTCGACCACCTCGGTGGCCGGGACCGGGGCGAAGGCGGCGGTCCCTTCGGCCCTTGCGGCCAGGGGGGCGATGGCGGCCAGGGCCAGGAAGAGACGGCGGTTCGGGTGCTTCATGCCCCAGATATAGGGCAGGGCGCGGAAAACCCCAAGCGGCTCCGCAACCCCCTGCGGAGCCCATGACGGAGAGAGAGATGACGGACCTGAAGGCATGGGAGGCGCTGGCCTCGAAAGAGCTGAAAGGGGCGGCCCCCGACAGCCTGAACTGGCAGACGCTGGAAGGCATCACGGTGAAGCCGCTCTACACCGCCGCGGACGTGGCGGGCCTGCCGCAGATGGGCGAACTGCCCGGGGTGGCGCCCTTCACCCGCGGCGTGCGGGCGACGATGTATGCCGGCCGGCCCTGGACGATCCGGCAATATGCCGGCTTCTCGACGGCGGAAGAGAGCAATGCCTTCTACCGCAAGGCGCTGGCCGCCGGGCAGCAGGGGGTGTCGGTCGCCTTCGACCTGGCCACCCACCGCGGCTATGACAGCGACCATCCGCGGGTGGTGGGGGACGTGGGCAAGGCGGGGG
The DNA here is from genome assembly GCF_011043545.1 of Rhodobacter sp. SGA-6-6. Classification (GTDB taxonomy): domain Bacteria; phylum Pseudomonadota; class Alphaproteobacteria; order Rhodobacterales; family Rhodobacteraceae; genus Pseudogemmobacter. The sequence continues at coordinate 204,100 of NZ_JAAKGP010000003.1, forward strand.
TCGCCATCGACTCGGTCGAGGACATGAAGATCCTCTTCGACGGCATCCCGCTGGAAAAGATCAGCGTTTCCATGACGATGAACGGCGCGGTGATCCCGATCCTGGCGAATTTCATCGTCACCGGCGAGGAACAGGGCGTGGACCGCAGCCTGCTGTCGGGCACGATCCAGAACGACATCCTGAAAGAGTTCATGGTGCGGAACACCTATGTCTATCCGCCCGAGCCCTCGATGCGGATCATCGCCGACATCATCGAATACACCTCGGCCGAGATGCCCAAGTTCAACTCGATCTCGATCTCCGGCTACCACATGCAGGAGGCCGGCGCGAACCTGGTGCAGGAGCTGGCCTATACCCTGGCCGACGGCCGGGAATATGTGCGGGCGGCACTGGCGCGGGGGATGAACGTCGACGATTTCGCCGGGCGGCTCAGCTTCTTCTTCGCCATCGGGATGAATTTCTTCATGGAGGCGGCGAAGCTGCGGGCGGCGCGGATGCTGTGGCACCGGATCATGTCCGAGTTCCAGCCGAAGAAGACCTCCAGCCTGATGCTGCGGACGCATTGCCAGACCAGCGGAGTCAGCCTGCAGGAGCAGGACCCCTACAACAACGTCATCCGCACCGCCTATGAGGCGATGGCGGCGGCTCTGGGGGGCACGCAGTCCTTGCACACGAATGCGCTGGACGAGGCCATCGCGCTGCCGACGGAGTTCAGCGCAAGGATCGCGCGGAACACCCAGCTGATCCTGCAGGAGGAGACCGGGATCACCCATGTGATCGACCCTCTGGCCGGGTCCTATTACGTCGAAAGCCTGACCCATCAGCTGGCCGAGGAGGCCTGGAAGCTGATCGAGGAGGTCGAGGCGATGGGGGGCATGACCAAGGCCGTCGCCTCGGGGATGCCGAAGCTGCGGATCGAGGAGACGGCGGCGCGGCGGCAGGCGATGATCGACCGCGGCGAGGAGGTGATCGTCGGGGTGAACAAGTATCGTCTGCAGAAGCAGGACCCGATCGACATCCTCGACATCGACAATGTGAAAGTGCGCGACGCCCAGATCGCCCGGCTGGAGCGGATCCGGGCGGCGCGGGACCAGGCGAAATGCGATGCGGCGCTTCTGGAACTGGGGCGGCGCTGCGCGGAAGGCGGCAACCTGCTCGAGGCGGCGGTGGAATGCGCCCGCGCCCGGGCCACGGTGGGGGAGATTTCTCTGGCGATGGAAGGCACGTTCGGGCGGCATCGGGCCGAGGTGAAGACTTTGGCCGGGGTCTACGGCTCGGCCTACGAGGGCGACGAGGGCTTCGCCCAGATCCAGAAGGATGTGGAGGCTTTTGCCGAGGCCGAGGGCCGGCGGCCGCGGATGCTGGTGGTGAAGATGGGCCAGGACGGCCACGACCGCGGGGCGAAGGTGATCGCGACAGCCTTCGCCGACATCGGCTTCGACGTGGACGTGGGGCCGCTGTTCCAGACGCCGGAAGAGGCGGCGCAGGACGCCATCGACAACGACGTGCATGTGATCGGCATCTCCTCGCAGGCGGCCGGCCACAAGACGCTGGCGCCGAAGCTGATCGAGGCGCTGCGGGCGCAGGGGGCGGGGGATATCCTGGTCATCTGCGGCGGCGTGATCCCGCAGCAGGATTACGACTTCCTGAAGGCGGCCGGGGTGAAGGCGATCTTCGGCCCGGGCACCAATATCCCGGCGGCGGCGAAGGACATCCTCGATCTGATCCGGGCGGCGAAGGGGTAGGGCCGGCATCGGCGGGTGAACCCCGCGCTGCGGGGTGGTGCGGGTGAACACCCGTCCCGGGCTTGACCCGGGACCTCTCTTTCCGGCGTCCCGCGGTTTGGGGGCGAGGTCCCGGGTCAAGCCCGGGACGGGTTGAAGGGGGGTAGGGCGGGGTTCACCCCGCCGCCGGGGTCACAGCTCGATCTCTCCGTTCGGTCCCGGCAGCTGCGGCCCCTCGGGGGTCAGCGGCGGGGCGTCGAGGCGGCGGCGGATCAGGATGTCGCCGTTCGGCAGCATCACCGGCATCTCGTAGTTGCGGATGTCGCCCATCAGCCGCACCAGCTCGGTCAGCTGCGGGCCGAGGTCCTCCAGCCAGGGCTTCGCCTCCTCCAGCGCCTTGGCCATGCCGTCCAGCGCCGGCTCCATCTCGGTCATCAGCCCGCGCAGGAGCAGCCTGGCGCCCTCCTCCATCAGCGAGGTGCCGCTGTCCTGGGGCTGTCCGGGTTTCGGGGGCTCTTCCGCGGCGGCGGCAAGCGGTGCGCACAGGGCAAGCGCAAGGATCAGGCGTTTCATCGGCGGCAGCCTTTCGACGGAACCTGCCCCTATATGGGCGCCGGGGCCTGCAGGCGCAAATCACATGTGGCCGATGGGCGGTGGCCTGCCGGGCGTCAGGCCGGGATGTCGATCGTCACCGGGAAATGGTCCGACGCCTGCAACAGTGCCTCGCGCAGTTCGGGCACCGCCATCACCGCGGGATCGTTGAACGGGTGCCAGATCCGCCAGTCCGGCATCCGCGCCGCCAGGTTGGGCGAGACCATGATGAAATCCAGCAGCGCCTCGAAATAGCGGTGCTGCGGCTTCAGGTAGAAGCGCGCGGTGGTGGGCGAGATGCCGACCTTGGATTGCAGCGCCAGCTCGGCATGGGGCTCGCGCAGGCGGAAGGGCGAGGACTTGTCGCAGCCCATCACGATCTCCACCCCCGAGCGGCCGAACAGCTTCTCGAATTCGTCCAGCCCGGGGCCGTCGTTGAAATCGCCCATCACCAGCAGCCGGTCGCCGCGGGCCAGATGCTCTTCGACCCGGGCGCGCAGCCAGATGCATTGCGCCAGCTGCTTGCGGCGGTTCTGGATCGACAGCCGCATGATCTCTTCGCGGGTCTCGGCGCCGTGCGGGGCCTTGGACTTGGCATGGACGCCGATCAGCCGCAGCGACAGCCCGCGGCCGGTCAGCGCGATCTCCAAGGGCGGCTTGGAGAAGCGGATCAGTTCCGGCGCGGTGTCGGTGTCGAGGTCGTAGCGGAAGGTGCCGTCGAAGCGCGGGGCGGAACGGCTGCCCTTCTTGCCCACCGGCGCGCCCTTCGGGTCGTGCCGCGGGGTGATCACGTCGGGGTCGTAGAGGAAGCAGATCTCCTGCTCGGTCTCCGAGGCGAACCCCAGCAGCGCGCGGCGCGCCCGCAGGCCGAAATGGCGGGCGAAGCTTTCCAGCGCGGTGACGGTGGAGCGGCGGGAATTGGTGTCCGGCCCCTCGATGATCATCACCCCGTCGGCATCCATCGCCGAGAACACGATGCCGAGCGCGCCGGCCTGCTCGCCCCGGCTGATGCCGTAGCGGGCCGAGGGCTCGGCGTCCTCGTGAAGCCGGCCGCGGTCGTCGAAGAGGGCGTTGAACCATTCGACATTGTAGCTGGCAAGGCGCAGCGGGCGGCGGGCGGGGGCCTCGGTCACGCGGCCTCCTTCTCGGCGATCTGCTTCCAGGCCTCGTTGATGACCTGCAGCCGCCGCTCGGCCAGCTTCATCGCCTCGGGCGGCACGCCGCGGGCCTGCATCACATCGGGGTGGGTGTCGCGGACCAGCAGCTTCCAGGCCTGCCGGGCCTGGTCCTTCGACGCATCGCGCGGCAGGCCGAGCACGTCGTAGGGATCGCGCGGCGCGCCCTCGACCAGCCGGGCGCGGACGGTGCGGAAGCAGGGCTCGTCCAGGCCGAATTCCTCGGCGACATGGGCGAGGAAGGCATCCTCGCCGCAATGGTAGCTGCCGTCGGCCAGAGCGATCTGGAACAGCGCCTCCAGGATGTCGACCAGGATGTGGTGGTCGTCGGCGCAGATGCGGTGCCCGTCCGGGTTGAACAGCCGGGCGATCTTGCGGGCATAGGCGTCGAAGCCGGCCACGTCCTGCCGGGCCAGGTCGAAGACATGGGCGGCATGGGCCTCTTCGCCCGGCGGGAACTGGAAGATGCGGCGGAAGGCGGTGACCTCGGCCCGGCTGACGGCGCCGTCGGCCTTGGCCATCTTGGCGCCGAGGGCGAGGACGGCGATGGTGAAGCCGACCGACTGTTCCGGTGCCGGCGCGCCGCGCAGGCGGTCGAAGACCACGGACAGCGGTTCGCCCTTGGCGAGGGCGGAAAGAGCGTCGGCGATGCGGGTCCAGATCGACATGATGGCGCGACCTTAGAGTCCGGGTCGTGCCCGGGCAAGCGGCCGGGCGGCGGCGCACGGGAATGTCAAAGGAATTTCGCCAGCAGCAACAGGTCGATGAAGCGGCCGAACTTGAACCCGGCCTCGGGGATGGTGGCGGTGAGGCGATAGCCCATGCGTTCGTGGAAGGCGCGGCCGGCGGGATTCTCGCCGGAGACGGCGGCGATCATCTGGTGGGCGCCGGCGGCGCGGGCGTGGTCCTCGACGGCCTCCAGCAGGCGGCGGCCGGTGCCGTGGCCCGACAGGCCGGGCAGCAGCGAGATCGAATGCTCCATGCAGGTGGCATAGCCCTTGCCGCCGCGGAACTGGCCATAGCTGGCCTGGCCGATCACCCGGCCGCCCTCCACCGCGACAAGGAAGGCATGGCCGAGCTGCGCCTTGGCGGCGATGGTGGCGGAAATCTCCTCGGGCGATTTCGGCACGGGCGAGAAGGTGACGGCGGTGTTCTCGATCCAGTGGTTCATCAGCGCGGCGATGGCGGGCGCGTCTTCCGCACAGGCGGGGCGGATCATTCCTCGGCCCGAAGCGCGACCTTCGCCTCGGCCTTCATCGCCTGGGCCAGCGAGGCGAAGCGGGTCTGCGCCACCTCGCCGAACAGGCCCACCCCCTGTTCGGTCAGCGACAGCACCAGCTGGCGCTTCTTCGGCTGCCAGCGCAATTCGCCCGCCTCGGCCGGGTCGCCCACGGCGAACATGGCGCCGAAGCGCATCGCCTTGCCCAGGACCTCGGCCTGGGCGATGTCTTCCTCGGGCAGCAGGCGGAACAAGGGCTCCATCCGGCTGCCGGCGCGGCTGTTCTTGTAGCGGTGCAGCAGCGCGAGGCCGAGGAAGACCCGGCCGGGATGGTCCAGCCCGCCGAGGTTGGCGCGGGTGGCGTTGTCGAAACAGGCCTCGGCCCGGTAGTCGGGATGGGCGCGCCAGGTGGTGTCGTGCAGCAGGCAGGCGGCCTTGATCAGCCGCAGCCGGTCTTCGGTCACGCCCTTGAACAGCGGTTCGAGGAAGAGGAACAGCTTCTTGCCGAAGCCGGGGATGCGGGCCTGGGTCAGCTCGGTCATCCGCGCCGCCTCGATCAGCGGGTCGCGGGCGCGCAGGCGGGCGGGCATCTGTTCGTAGAGCAGGCCCTCGCGGATGCCGTAGGAGGAGACGTCGATGGAGGAGGGCTTCAGCACCCGGACGATCTCGCGCAGCACCTCGCAGGCCAGGGGGACCAGTTCCATCCGCTCGGCGCTGGTGCCGGTGCGGCCGCGCAGGGCGGCAAGGTCGGCGGTGGCCAGCCAGTCCAGCGTGTCCATCAGCCCCTCGGGCGTCATCCGGTATTCGTGCAGCACGGTCAGCGGGTAGCTGCGGCGTTCCATGTCCAGCCGGGCGATCACCCGCCAGCTGCCGCCGACCAGGTAGATGCGGTCGCCTTCGGGGCGGATCGCGCGGGCGGCGGCGGAGAGCACGGCGTCGATATGCGCCTTGCGCTTCTTCGGCCCGCCCTCGATCTGCTGCAGCCGGAACGGGCCGAGCGGGGTGGAGACGCGCTTGCCGACCCGGCCCTCGGCGATGCGGGCGAGTTCCATCGAGTTGCCGCCGATGTCGCAGACGATGCCCTTGGCCTCGGGCCAGCCGAGTAGCACGCCCTGCGCGGACAGCCGCGCCTCCTCGGCGCCGTCGATGACATGCAGCTTCAGGCCGGTCTCGCGCAGGACCTGTTCCTGGAACGCGGCGCCGTCCTCGGCCTCGCGCACGGCGGCGGTGGCGACCACGGTGAAGGGCGAGACCTGCATCCCCTTGGCCAGCAGCGAGAAGCGTTTCAGCGCGGAAAGCGCGCGGGCCTTGCCCTCGGGGTGCAGCCTGCCGGTCTGGGCCAGGCCCTTGCCGAGGCCGCACATGATCTTTTCGTTGAAGAAATAGGCCGGGCTGCGGGCGGCGCCGTCGAAGACCACCATGCGGACCGAGTTGGAGCCCACGTCCACCACGCCAACGCGCGACAGCGCCCGGGCCGAAGGGTCGTCGAAGAGCGGTCGGCCGAAGGGGCCCCAGTCGCCGGCCTCCCCGTCGTCATCGTCGAGGGCGGGTGCTGTGCTGTCTGCATCCATGGCAGGGATTCCCCCTTAGTGCAGGTCCTAGATGTCAGCCGGGCGGAGGCTGGTCAACCATTTGTGGAATAGCGGGGGCGAGGGACAAGAAGGTGTCATCGCGCCGTCATGGAACTGTCATCTCCGCGAGGGCCGTAGGGCGGGTTTACCCCGCCGCCGTGGCCTTGCCATGGCGAAGGCCATCGCCTTCGCCACACAACAACGCTTCCCCTTGTCCCGGCCGGGCCTCAAAGGCCCGGCCAGCGCCCGCCCCGCCCTCGGCGGGCGCTTCTCGCCCGCCGGGTCGGGCGCTGGCCTCTCGGGGTTAAGGGCTGCCAGCGTTTCCGGGTGTAACCCTTACGCACGGGCGGGGCGAGGCAGTGCCTCGCCTCATCCCGCCCGAGGAGAGCGGAAAAGAGGCGGAGGTGAACCCGCCCTACGCCGCCGGTGGCGGCGCATCCTCCGGCGCCGCAGCGATGCGGGGCACGTCCTTGGCGCCCGCCGTGCCGCGGCCGGACAGCGAGGGGTTCTCCATGAAGAAGCGGTGGCAGGAGAACAGCTCGCGCCCGCCGTTCTGCCCGTTGTCGGTCAGGTCGCGGCGGTAGCTGCCGTCGGCCGACAGCACCCAGCTCTGCGCCTCGTCGGCCAGGTTGGCGGCCATGATCTGGCCCATGATCTGGCTTTTCACCGTGGGGTTATGCGCCTCGACCAGGGTTTCCACCCTTCGGCTGAGGTTGCGGCCCATCCAGTCGGCGGACGAAAAGAACACCCGCGCGTTGCGCGAGGGCAGGGCATGGCCATTGCCGAAGCAGACGATGCGGCTGTGTTCCAGGAAGCGCCCGACGATGGACTTCACCCGGATGTTCTCGCTGAGTCCCTTCACCCCCGGCCGCACCCCGCAGATGCCGCGCACTACCAGCGTGATCTTCACCCCGGCGTTGGAGGCGGCGTAGAGCGCGTCGATCACCTCGGGCTCGATCAGGCTGTTCATCTTGGCCCAGATCGCCGCCGGCCTGCCCTCGCGGGCATTCTCGGCCTCGCGCGAGATCAGGTCCAGCAGCCGGGTCTTCAGGCTGATCGGGCTGATCGCCAGGTTCTCCAGCCCCTGCGGCTGGACGTAGCCGGAGAGGTAGTTGAACACCTTGGTCGCATCGCGGCCGAGCGCAGCGTCGCAGGTGAAGAAGGACAGGTCCGTATAGATCCGCGCCGTGATCGGGTGGTAGTTGCCGGTTCCGTAATGGGTGTAGGTCACCAGCTGGTCGCCCTCGCGCCGCACCACGGTGGAGATCTTCGCATGGGTCTTCAGGTGCATGAAGCCGTAGACGACATGGGCGCCGGCCCGTTCCAGCCGGCGCGACTGCCGGATGTTCGCCGCCTCGTCGAAGCGGGCCTTCAGTTCCACCAGGGCGGTGACGGATTTCCCGGCCTCGGCGGCCTCGCAAAGCGCGGTGACGACAGGGCTGTCCCAGGAGGTGCGGTAGAGCGTCTGCTTGATCGCCAGCACGTTGGGGTCGCGCGCCGCCTGTTCCAGGAAGCGGATCACCAGGTCGAAGGTCTCGTAGGGGTGGTGCAGCAGCATGTCCTTCTGCTTGATCGCGGCGAACATGTCGCCCTCGTGGTCCTGCACCCGCTCCGGCACCCGCGGGGTGAAGATCGGCCACAGCAGATCGGGGCGCGAGGACAGCACCAGTTCCTTCAGGTCGGCGATGCCGAGAAGGCCGCGCACCTCCACCACCTCGGATTCGGTGACGTGGAGTTCCTCCATGATCAGGCTGCGCAGGTCTTCCGGGGCGCCGGCGGACATCTTCAGCCGGATCACCTCGCCCCGGCGGCGGCGTTTCAGCGCCACCTCGAATTCGCGCACCAGGTCTTCGGCCTCGTCCTCGACCTCCAGGTCGCTGTCGCGCAGCACGCGGAACAGGCAATGGCCGCGGTTGGCATAGCCCGGGAACAGCATGTCGAGGTGGAGGAGCAGCAGTTCCTCCAGCGGCAGGAAGCGGTTCTCGCCGTCCTTCCCCGGCAGGCGGACGAAGCGGGCGATCTGCTGCGGGATCGGCAGCAGCGCCTTCAGGCTGCGCTTGTCGGCCATCCGCTCCAGCTCCAGCGCCAGCGAGAAGCCGGTGTTGGGGATGAAGGGGAAGGGGTGCGCCGGGTCGATGGCCAGCGGCGAGAGCACCGGGAAGACATTGGTCAGGAAGTGCTGTTCCAGGAATTTCTGGTCGCGCACGGTCAGCTTGGAGCGGCTGACGAGGTCGATGCCCGCAGCCTCCATCTCGCGCCGCAGGGTCTTGAAGGTGGTCTGCTGGGTCTGCAGCAGCGCCCGCGCCTCGGCATGGATCAGCGCCAGCTGCTCGGCGGGGGAGCGGCCGTCCTCGGACAGGATGCGGTTGCCGGCGCGGACCAGCGCCCGCAGGCCGGCCACCCGGACGGTGAAGAATTCGTCCAGGTTGGTGGCCGAGATCGACAGGAAGCGCAGCCGCTCCAGCAGCGGGACGGCGGGGTTGGTGGCCTCCTCCAGCACCCGCCAGTTGAAGGCCAGCCAGCTGAGCTCGCGGTTGAAGAACCGGCGGGGTCCGGCGATCTCGGCCTCGGGCAGGGCGACGGGATCGGGGAAGGGGGATTTCAGGAAATCGGCGGTGGTCATGGCATCCGGAATACCCCGCCGACATGGCGGTTTGGTGTCAGTCTTTCACTCGCCGCTGCGGCTGTCCAGCGGCGCCGCGGGAAAGGGGCGGTGGGGATTTCCGCGAGGTGCCGGCCCTTGAAATGGCGAAGGTCCTCGCCTTCGCCATGGCGCAGCCGGCCCGATGGGGCCTACTCCTCCGGCGGCAGCAGCCCGGCGGCCAGCGCGCGGGTGACGGGGCGGCCCTCGGCCAGCGCGGCGGCGTCCAGCGCCGCGACCAGCGCCCTGGCGGCGCCGATGGAGCGGGGCATCCGGGCGAGCAGATAGGGGATCAGGTTCGGCGCCACCGCCAGCTGGCGGTCGGCGAACAGCTTCACCAGCACGGCGGAAAGCAGCGCGTCGTCGGGCGCCTCCAGCCGCGTCACCGGGGCGGCCTGCATCCGCGACAACAGGTCGGGCAGCGTGAGCCCCCAGTCGCGCGGCGGCGCGGCGGCGGTCAGGAGCAGCGCGCCCCGCGCCTCGGCCAGCAGGTTGTGCAGGTGGAACAGCGCCGCCTCGGCCTGCGCGTCCCCGGCAACGGCGGCGGCATCCTCCACCGCCACCCGCCCGGCGGCGGCCAGCGCGGGGAGGTCGAGCGCGGCCAGGTCCGCGGCAGCCACCACCGTGGCGCCGGTCTCCGTCGCCCAGATCTGCGCCAGATGGGTCTTGCCCGCCCCCGTGGGGCCAAGCAGCAGCATCTTGCCCCCCGGCCAGCCTTTCCAGCCGTCCAGTGCCGCCAGCGCCAGCGCATTGGCGGGCGAGACGAAGAACTCCGCCCGCGTCATGCCGTCCTTGGCGGGCAGGTCGAAGACCAGCTGGCGGCTCAAGCGCCCGTCCCTTTGCCGGACCTGCGCCGCGGCTTCTCGGCCTCGGCTGGCGTCCGGCCCTCCTGCCCGCGATACAGCAGGCTGGCCTGATACTGCTCCACCCCGAAGCGGGTCAGCACGCCGATGGAGGCGGCGACCGGCACCGCGACCAGCATCCCGACGAAGCCGAAGACGGTGCCGAAGGCCGACAGCGCCAGCAGGAGCCAGACCGGATGCAGCCCGACCGACTTGCCCACCAGCTTCGGCGTCAGGATGTTGCCCTCGATGAACTGGCCGGCGGCGAAGATCGCGGCGACGACACCGATGGACACCCAGTCGCCCCAGAACTGGAACAGGGCAAGGCCGATGGCCAGCACCCCGCCGACCAGCGCGCCGACATAGGGAATGAAGGTGATCGTCCCGGCGATGGCGCCGACGATCAGCCCGAACTGCAGCCCGGCCAGCATCAGCGCGATGGAGTAATACCCCCCCAGCAGCAGGCAGACCGAGACCTGCCCGCGCACGAATCCCGCCAGCACCGCGTCGATCTCGCGCGCCAGCCGCCGGACCGTGGGGGCATGGTCGCGCGGCAGCAGGCTGTCGACGCGGGCGATCATGTGGTCCCAGTCCAGCAGCAGATAGAAGGCCACCACCGGCACCACCAGAATGAAGACCACCACCGAGACCACGCCGAGCGCCGAATTGACCAGCCCGGCCACCAGTTCTCCGCCGCGCGACTGGATCGCCGCGCCGATGTCGGCCAGCGTCTGCCGCATGGTCGAGGTGGAATCGGCCAGCGACGGGAAGTGATCCAGCAGGAAGCCCTGCAACCGGCGCGAGATGTCGGGCGCGGCGTTGACCAGCGCGGCCAGCTGGCTGACCAGCGTCGGGATGATCGCCAGCACCAGCAGCACCACCAAGAGCAGCGCGAGAATCGAGATCAGCGCGGTGGCGGCGGTGCGGGAAAGCCCTGCGCGTTGCAGCCGGTCGGCGACGGGATCGAGGAAATAGGCGATGGCGCCGCCGACGAGGAAGGGCAGCAGCACATGGCCCATCAGCCACAGGAGCAGCAGGAACACCACGAATGCGATGCCCCAGTATTTCAGCTGCTGGCTTACCGGAAGTGCCATGGCCTCTCCTTTGCCTCCAGATGGCAGAGGACCGGCGCGCTGGCAAGTGCGGCAAGGCCGGGGGCCGGGCGGAGGGCCGCCGTCAGCATGCGCTTACCGGGGTGGTCCTAAACCGGAGGTGCATCGACGGCAGGGCGCGACGGCTGGCAGACCGGCGCCGCACCCCGGGCAGGCCGCCCGGTGGGCATGACCCGAAAGGACGACAGATGACCCGTGCATTCCTGCTTTCCATGGCGCTTGCCGCCGCTCCCTTCGCCGCGATGGCGCTGCCCGCGGTCGGCGACATCGTCGGCACCACGCCCGAGGCGGCGACTGCCGCGCTGAAGGAGAAGGGCTGCGAGGTGAAGGCGTTCGAGCCCGAGGACGGCAAGATCGAGGCCAAATGCACCGACACCGCCACCGGCAAGCCGGTCGAGGTCTATATCGACCCGAAGACCGGCGCCGTGGCCGAAGTCAAGCTGGAGGACTGATCGCGATGGCTGCCCCTTTCAGAACGCAGGCTGACGAGGCCGGCGCGATTCAGCCGGTGCGGCTGTGGGACCCGGTGATCCGGCTGACGCATTGGGGGATCGCGCTGATGGTGCTGGCGAATGCCGTGCTGACCGAAGGGGGCAGCCGGATCCATGTCTGGGCCGGCTGGGCGGGGCTCGCGCTTCTGCTTTTGCGGCTGGTCTGGGGTCTCGTCGGCACCGCAGAGGCGCGCTTCTCGGCCTTTCCTCCCAATCCGGCGGCGGCGCTGCGCCATCTGGTGCGGCTGGCGCGGGGACGGGTGGAGGAATATCCCGGCCACAACCCCGCGGGGGCGGCGATGGCCTATGCGCTCTGGGCCACGCTGGCGGTGCTGATGGCGAGCGGGATCTGGATGACGGGTGGCAAGTCGCCGATGCAGCTGGATGCACAGCGCGCCGCGGTTGCGGCGGGCGACTGGTCGGTCATGGTTGCCGAAGACCGGCGCGATGACGACAAGGCCCTTGGCGATGCCGTCGAGGAGGTGCACGAAGTGGCTGGCAACCTGATCCTGTTTCTTGTTCTCCTGCACCTCGTCGGCGTCGTTGCCGAATCCCGTGCATTGCGCCGCAACCTCGTCCTGCCCATGCTTTTCGGACCCCGCGAATGACCGAACCCGTCGCAAAGGCGAAGACCGGCGTCACCCGCAGGCTGAGCAATGCATTGGTGGCGTTTCTGGTGGTCCAGTCGCTGGCTGCGGTGTTCTTCGTCGGCGACGTGATCGGCGACCTGATTGCCGATCCCGGCTCGACCCATTTCATCACCGAGGCGCTGGTGACGCTGGTGCTGGTGATGGGGGTGGTCTTCGGCGCGGTGGCGCTGCGGCGAACGGTCGAGCAGATGCAGGCCCAGCAGACGGCGCTGGCCGTGGCCTCGGGCGCACTGGCCGAGGTGATCGGCGCGCAATTCGCGGCCTGGGGCCTGCCCCCGGCCGAGCGGGACGTGGGGTTCCTTGCCTTGAAGGGGCTGGACGTGGCCGGGATCGCGGCGCTGCGCGAGGCGGCGCAGGGCACGGTGCGGGCGCAACTGACGCGGATCTACGCCAAGGCCGGTGTCTCGGGCCGTGCCCAGTTCGCCGCTTTCTTCGTCGAGGACCTGCTGGGGCAGGGGCTGCCGGTCGATCCCGCATAGAGCTTGCCGCAAGAATCGCTTGACGGGTTTGGACCGTTCCAATATTCCGCGTTTGGAACGGTCCAAATGGGCTGCCGCCATCGGGAGGGTGAATGCGCTGGATATTGGCCGGGGCCAGCACGATTGCGGCCCAGCACATGATCGGGGCCTTTCGGGGCAATGGCGATACGGTGGCGCATGTGGTCTCCACCACCCCGGCGCGGGCGGCGGAATTCGCCGCCGAGCATGGCATCCCGAAGCATGGCAGCGATCTGGCCGCCGCGCTGGCCGACCCGGAGACGGATGCGGTCTACATCTCCTCGACCAATGAAAAGCACCGGGCGCAGGCGCTGGCGGCCATCGCCGCCGGCAAGCATGTGCTCTGCGAGAAGCCGCTGGCGATGACGGTCGCCGAGGCTGCGGAGATGGTCCGCGCGGCGCAGGCCGCGGGGGTGACCTTCGCCACCAACCACCACCTGCGCTGTTCCGGCAGCCACCGGGCGGTGCGGGCGCTGATCGCCGAAGGCCGGATCGGCCGGGTGCTGTCCCTCCGCATCTTCCACGCCGTCCACCTGCCGCCGCATCTTCAGGGCTGGCGGATCGACAACCCCGATGCGGGCGGCGGGGTGATCCCCGACATCACCGTCCACAACGCAGATGTAGCGCGGTTCCTGCTGGGCGAGGACCCGGCAAGCGTGGTGGCGCAGATGACCGCCTCGGGCATGGGGCAGGGGGTCGAGGATTCGGCGATGTCGGTCTGGACCATGCCCTCCGGCGCCATGGTCTTCGCCCATGAAAGCTTCACCCATCCCTTCGCCGGCTCGGGGCTGGAGGTGCATGGCACCGAGGGCTCGATCTTCGCGCGGGGGGTGATGACGCAGTTGCCGTTGGGCGAGATCGAGCTGGTGACGGCGAAGGGGCGCGAGGCGGTGCCGTTCCCGGACCACAACCTCTACGCCCAAGGCGTGCGGGACTTCTCCGAGGCCGTCGCCGGCCGCGGCCGCCCGGCGGCCGACGGTTGGGACGGCGTGGCCTCGCTGACCGTGGCGCTGGCGGTGCGCGAGGCGGCCCGGACCGGCGAAAGGCAGGCGGTGAGGATCGAGGGCAGGGCATGAGCAAGCTGGTTTCCCCCGCCGAGGCGGTTGCGCGCATTGCCGACGGCGCCGTGGTCACGGTCTCGTCCTCCTCGGCGCTGGGCTGCCCCGATCTGGTGCTGAAGGCGCTGGGGCAGCGCTTCCGCGACGAGGGCCATCCGCGCGGGCTGACCACGCTGCACCCGATCGCGGCGGGCGACATGTATGGCGTCAAGGGCATCGACTGGATTGCACAGGACGGGCTGCTGTCGCGGGTGCTGGCGGGGTCCTATCCCTCCGGCAGTTCCAACCTACCGATGCCGGAAATCTGGAAGATGATCGTCGAGGACCGGGTGGCCGCTTACAACGTCCCCTCCGGCATCATGTTCGACATGCACCGCGAGGCGGCGGCGAAACGGCCCGGGGTGCTGACCCGCGTCGGGTTGCAGACCTTCGTCGACCCGGTCCGCGAGGGCTGCGCGATGAACGCGAAGGCCGCAGAGCAGCCCATCGTCTCCCGCGTGGAGTTCGGCGGCGAGACCTGGCTGCACTTTCCCAATATCCAGCCCGATGTCTGCATCCTGCGGGCGACCACGGCGGACGAATGGGGCAACCTGACCTACGAACACGAGGGCGCCTATCTGGGCGGGCTGGAGCAAGCCATCGCCACCCGCACCAACGGCGGGCTGGTGATCGCGCAGGTCAAGCGGCTGACGGCGCGCGGGTCGCTGCGGCCGCATGACGTGCGGGTGCCGGGGCATCTGGTCGACCTGATCGTGCTGGACCCCGACCAGAAGCAGACCACCGAGACGCCGCATGACCCGGCGATCTCGGGCGAAGTGATCCGGCCGTGGGGCAGCTTCACGCTGGCCGAGCACGGCATCGAAAAGGTAATCGCCCGCCGCGCGGCGATGGAACTGCGCGCCGGGATGACCGCCAACCTGGGCTTCGGGATTTCCGCCATGGTGCCCCGGGTGCTGCTGGAGGAGGGCCATCCGCAGGCCGTGACCTGGGCCATCGAGCAGGGCGCTGTCGGGGGAATGCCGCTGACAGGCTTCGCCTTCGGCTGCGCCTCCAACGCCGATGCCTATGTGCCCTCGCCGCAGCAGTTCATCTACTTCCAGGGCGCGGGCTTCGACATGTCCTTCCTGTCCTTCCTGGAGGTGGATGTGGAGGGGAACGTCAACGTCTCGAAACTGGGCAAGAAGCCCTATCTGACCGCGGGCTGCGGCGGCTTCGTTGACATCACCGCGCACGCGAAGAAGATCGTCTTCTCGGGCTGGTTCGAGGCCGGAGCGCAGATCGATTTGACGGAATCCGGCATTTCGGTGCGTCAACCGGGGAAATTCACCAAGATGGTTGCACAAGTCGAACATGTCACCTTTTCCGGGCAGCGCGCGCGGGAACAGGGGCAGGAGGTGTTGTATATCTCCGAGCGCTGCGTGATGCGCCTCTCCGACAGGGGGCTTGTGGCGACCGAGATCATGCCCGGTATCGACCCGGCGCGGGACATCGTGGCAGCCTCGGAGGGCCGGGTGGCGGTGGCGGAGAATGCCGTGACCATGCCGCTGGCCCTGCTGGCCGAAGGGCCGATGGGATGGGCGCCATGAGCGGGGTCAGGCTGCACATCCAGGGGCCGGTGGCCGAGCTGCGGCTGGACAACCCGGCCAAGCTGAACTGCTTCACTGTCGAGATGCTGGGCCAGCTGGCCCAGCATCTGGAGGTGGTGGAGGGCCGCCCGGAACTCCGCGCCATGGTGCTGACGGCGGAGGGCGAGCGCGCCTTCTGCACCGGCGCCGACATCAACGCCTGGGGCGACCTGACCCCGGCGGAATTCGCCCGCAATTGGGTGCGCGGCGGCCATCGCATCTTCGACCGGCTGGCGCGGCTGGCGAAACCCACCATCGCGGCGCTGAACGGCCACGCCTTCGGCGGGGGCCTTGAGCTGGCGGCGGCCTGCGACCTGCGGGTGATGGCGCCGAAGGCCACCATCGCCTTGCCCGAGGCCGGGGTCGGCATCGTGCCGGGCTGGTCGGGGACGCAAAGGCTGGCCCGACTGATCCCCGAGCCGATGCTGAAGGAAATGGCGCTGTTCGGCCGCCGGATCGGCGCCGACCGCGCCCATGCCTGCGGCTTCGTCGCCGAGGTGGCCGAGGATGCCCGCGCCGCGGCCTTCGCCATTGCCGGGAACCTGACCGCCTTGTCGCCCCGTGCCGTCGAGATCGACAAGGCGATGATCCACGCCGCCCGCGGCGAGGATGCGGCGGCCATGGTCGAGGCGCTCGGCTCCGCCGCCATCGCCGCCTCGGCCGACCGCGACGAGGGCGTCGCCGCCTTCCGCGCAAAGCGCGCGCCAGAATTTCCGGGAACCTGACGATGACCGACCTGACCCTGATCCCCGCCACCGACGCCACGCTTCCCGAGGTCCGGGTGAATCGGCACTGGATCGGCGGCGAGTTCACCGCGTCCCGGGCTCGACCCGGGACCTCTGCTGGTGACGAGGTCCCGGGTCAGGCCCGGGACGGGGACGACTGGACTGAACGGCTCTCACCTTCCCACGGCGCCGTCGTCAGCCGCTCGGCCCGCGGCACGGCGGAAGATGCCGAGGCCGCCATCGCCGCGGCCCGGGCGGCCTTCGACGACGGGTGCTGGAGCCGGATACCGGCCAAGGCGCGGGCGGCGGTGCTCTTGAAGGTGGCCGATCTGATCGAGGCCAATGTCGAGCGGATGGCGCTGCTGGAGACGCTGGAATCCGGCAAGCCGATCAGCCAGTCGCGCGGCGAATGCGGCGGGGCCGCCGACCTCTGGCGCTATGCCGCGGCGCTGGCCCGCACCTCGCACGGCGACAGCCACAACAGCTTGGGCGAGGACATGCTGGCGGTGGTGCTGAAAGAGCCGATCGGCGTCGTCTCCATCATCACGCCGTGGAATTTTCCGTTCTGGATTCTTGCCCAGAAATTGCCCTTCGCGCTGGCCGCCGGCTGCACCTGCGTGGTGAAGCCGTCCGAGATGACCCCTTCGACCACGGTCATGCTGGGGGAACTGCTGCAAGAGGCCGGGCTGCCGGCGGGCGTGGTGAACATCGTCCTCGGCCTCGGTCAGCCGGTCGGGGCGCTGATGGCCGCGCATCCGCAGGTGGACATGGTGACCTTCACCGGATCGACCGGCGTCGGCCGCGGCATCGCGGCGGCGGCCTCCGGCACCTTGAAGAAGGTGGCGCTGGAACTGGGGGGCAAGAACCCGCAGGTGATCTTCCCCGACGCCGACCTCGACAGCGCCGCCGATGCCGTCACCTTCGGGGTCTATTTCAACGTCGGCCAATGCTGCAACTCCGGCAGCCGGATCATCGTGCACGAGGACATTGCAGACGCCTTCACCGCCCGGGTGGTGGAGCTGTCGCGCAAGGTGGCCTTCGGCGACCCGCTGGACCCGCGCACGCAGGTCGGCGCCATCGTCACCCCCGCGCATCAGCAGAAGATCGACAGCTATGTGCAGGCCGCGCAGGCCGAAGGCGCCACCGTCGCCCTCGGCGGCGGCGCGCTCACCATTCCCGGCTTGAAGGGCGAGTTCTACCAGCCCACCATCGTCGCCAACGTCACCCCCGCCATGGCCATCGCGCGGGAGGAAGTCTTCGGCCCGGTGCTCTCGGTCCTGACCTTCCGCACGCTTGACGAAGCGCTGGCCTTGGCGAACGATGCGTCCTACGGTCTTTCGGCCGGGGTATGGAGCGAGAACGTCCACACCTGCCTGGAATTCGCGCGGCGGGCGCAGGCCGGCACGGTCTGGACCAACACCTGGATGGACGGATTCCCCGAGGTCACCTTCGGGGGCATGAAGCAATCGGGCCTGGGCCGCGAGATCGGCCGCTACGGGATGGAGGAATTCCTCGAGGTGAAGTCGCTGGTGATGCGGATCGGCCGCACCCGCGCGCCTTGGGTGAAAGCGACCTGACCCCGCGAGGGGATAGGCAAAAACGACGACGCAACGATGGGAGGAAAACCGGATGCGTGGTTACTTCAAGGCGAAGATGACGGTTGCGGCGGCGCTGCTGGCCTCGACGGCCGGGATGGCGGCGGCCGAGGACGTGGAAGTCCTGCACTGGTGGACCAGCGGCGGCGAGGCCGCGGCGCTGAACGTGCTGAAGGAGGATCTGGCCGGGAAGGGCATCGGCTGGGTCGACATGCCGGTGGCGGGCGGCGGCGGCGAGGCGGCGATGACCGCGCTGCGCGCCCGCGTCACCGCCGGCGACCCGCCGACCGCGGTGCAGATGCTGGGCTTCGACATCCAGGACTGGGCCAAGGAAGGCGCGCTCGGCAACCTCGACGCCGTGGCCCAGGCCGAGGGCTGGGATGCGGTGATCCCGGCGGCGCTGCAGGCCTTCTCGAAATACGACGGCCACTGGATCGCGGCGCCGGTCAACGTCCATTCCACCAACTGGGTCTGGATCAACAAGGCCGCGCTGGACGCCACCGGCCTGGGCGAGCCGACCAACTTCGACGAGCTGGTCGCGGTGCTGGACAAGATGAAGGAAGCCGGGATCACCCCGATCGCCCATGGCGGCCAGGCCTGGCAGGACGCGACGATCTTCGACGCGCTGGTGCTGGCGGAGGGGACCGACTTCTACAAGGCCGCCTTCGTCGACCTCGACCCGGCCGCCTTGGGCGGCGAGAAGATGGCCGCGGCCTTCGACAAGCTGATCAAGCTGCGCAGCTACTTCGACGACAACTTCTCGGGCCGCGACTGGAACCTGGCCTCGGCCATGGTGATCAACGGCGAGGCCGGGATGCAGTTCATGGGCGACTGGGCCAAGGGCGAGTTCCTGAAGGCCGGCAAGGTGCCGGGCACCGATTTCGTCTGCATCCGCTTCCCGGGCACCCAGGGGGCGGTGACCTTCAACTCCGACCAGTTCGCCATGTTCAACGTGCAGGGCGAGGGCAAGCAGGCGGCGCAGGCCGCCATGGCCTCGGCC
This sequence comes from Rhodobacter sp. SGA-6-6, assembly GCF_011043545.1. GTDB lineage: Bacteria > Pseudomonadota > Alphaproteobacteria > Rhodobacterales > Rhodobacteraceae > Pseudogemmobacter. Next base: position 222,616 of record NZ_JAAKGP010000003.1, read on the forward strand.
ATCGAGAGCCCGGCCTTCCAGTCGGCCTTCAACGTGGTCAAGGGCTCGGTCCCGGCGCGGACGGACGTGCCGGACACCGACTTCGACGATTGCGGCAAGAAGGGCATGAAGGACCTGGCCGAGGCCAATACCGCCGGCACCCTGTTCGGGTCGATGGCGCATGGCCATGGCGCCCCGGCGGCGGTGAAGAACGCCACCTATGACGTGATCACCGCGGTGGTGAACGGCGAATACAGCGACGGCGCCTCGGCGGCCACCGCGCTGGCCGAAGCCGTGGCTGCGGCGCAATAAGCCGACCTCCCCGGGGGCGGGACCTTCGCCCCCGGGGCTGCAAATTCCCTGGAAGGAATTTGCGAAAAATCCTCGAAGATTTTTCCGCCACCCGCAGGGAAGGGGAGGACCAGCCATGGCTGAGCCGGCACAGGCCGATTTCCGCACGCGACTCCAGGACTGGCTGCCGAAGATCGTGCTGGCGCCGTCCTTCGCGGTGACGCTCTTGTTCGTCTACGGCTTCATCCTCTTCACCATCGTGCTCTCGTTCACCGGCTCGAAGATGCTGCCGAAGTTCGATGCCTGGGTGGGGCTGGCCAACTATCAGAGGCTGTTCAGCCTGCCGGAGTGGAAGATCGCCCTGGTCAACATCGCCATCTTCGCCAGCCTCTACATCGTGATCTGCACCCTGATCGGGCTGATGCTGGCGATCTTCCTGGATCAGAAGATCCGGGGCGAGGGCGCGCTGCGGCCGATCTATCTGTATCCGATGGCGCTGAGCTTCATCGTCACCGGCACCGCCTGGAAATGGTTTCTCGATCCCGGCATCGGGCTTCAGAACGTCATGCACCAATGGGGGTGGGAGAGCTTCCAGTTCACCTGGATCAAGTCGAACACCATGGCGATCTACACCATCGTCATCGCCGCGGTCTGGCAGACATCGGGCTTCGTGATGGCGATGTTTCTGGCCGGGCTGCGCGGCATCGACAATGAAATCCTCAAGGCCGCGCAGATCGACGGCGCGTCGAACTGGCAGCTGTATCGGCGGATCGTCATCCCGCTTCTGCGGCCGGCCTTCCTGTCGGCCTTCGTCATCCTCAGCCACCTGGCGATCAAGTCCTACGACCTGGTGATCGCGCTGACCAACGGCGGGCCGGGGCGGGCGACGGCGATGCCGGCGACCTTCATGTATTCCTACACCTTCACCCGCAACGAGATGGGGGTGGGCGCCTCCTCGGCGGTGATCATGCTGATGACCATCGCCGCGATCATGGTGCCCTACCTCTATGCCGAACTGAAGGAGAAGAAGTGATGGCCTCTTCAGTTTCGGGCGCGACCCAGGACAGCGCCGTCTCCACCGGCAACGTCACCCGCGTCTTCATCTATCTGGTGCTGATCCTCTTCGCACTGTTCTACCTGCTGCCGCTTTACGTCATGGCGGTGAACTCGGTGAAGCCGCTGGCCGAGATCACCGGCGGCAACATGATGGCGCTGCCGAGGGACTGGACGCTGGAGCCCTGGGGGGCGGCCTGGTCCACGGCGCAGATCGGCGTCTCGCCCACCGGGCTGAAGCCCTATTTCCTGAACTCGATCCTGATGGTGGTGCCGGCAGTGGCGATCTCCACCGTGGTCGGTGCGCTGAACGGCTACATCCTGACCAAATGGCGCTTCCGCGGCGACACCTGGGTCTTCGGGCTGATGCTGTTCTCCTGCTTCATCCCGTTCCAGATCGTGCTGATCCCGATGGCGCGCGTGCTGGGGCTGCTGGGGCTGGCCGGGTCGGTCCCGGGGCTGATCCTGGTGCATGTGGTCTACGGCATCGGCTTCACCACGCTTTACTTCCGCAACTACTACGCCGCCTTCCCGACCGAGCTGATCCGGGCGGCGCAGATCGACGGCGCCGGCTTCTTCCGCATCTTCTGGCGCATCCTGCTGCCGGTCTCCGGCCCCATCGCCGTGGTCAGCGTGATCTGGCAGTTCACCAACATCTGGAACGACTTCCTGTTCGGCGTCTCCTTCGGCGGCACCTCGCAGCCGGTGACGGCGGCGCTGAACAACCTGGTGCAGTCCTCGACCGGGGTGAAGGAATACAACGTCCATTTCGCCGGCGCGATCCTGGCCGCGCTGCCCACCCTCTTCGTCTATATCGTCGCCGGCCGCTATTTCGTGCGCGGGCTGATGGCTGGCTCTGTGAAAGGCTGATCCATGGGCTTTCTCGACATCTCCAACGTCACCAAATCCTACGGCTCGGTCGAGGTGCTGCACCGCGTCGACATCTCGGTCGAGGAGGGCGAGTTCCTCGTCCTTGTCGGCCCCTCGGGCTGCGGCAAGTCCACGCTGCTGAACATGATCGCCGGGCTTGAGGGCATCACCGGCGGCGAGATTTCGATCAAGGGCCGCGTCGTCAACGGCGTCCATCCGTCGAAGCGCAACATCGCCATGGTGTTCCAGTCCTACGCGCTTTACCCCAACATGACCGTCGGCCAGAACATGACCTTCGGGCTGGAGATGCACGGCGTCCCGAAGCCCGAGCGCGACAAGGCGCTGGCCGAGGTGGCGAAGCTCTTGCAGATCGACCACCTCCTGGACCGCAAGCCGGGGCAATTGTCGGGCGGCCAGCGCCAGCGCGTCGCCATGGGCCGGGCGCTGGTGCGCGACCCCGACGTGTTCCTGTTCGACGAGCCGCTGTCTAACCTGGACGCCAAGCTGCGCGTCGACATGCGGACCGAAATCAAGAAGCTGCACCAGAAGCTGCGCACCACCATCGTCTATGTCACCCACGACCAGATCGAGGCGATGACGCTGTCCACCCGCATCGCGGTGATGAACAAGGGCCATGTCCAGCAACTGGGCAAGCCGAAGGAAATCTACGACAGCCCTGCGAACCTCTTCGTCGCTACCTTCATGGGCAGCCCGGCGATGAACATCGTGCCCGCCAAGGTAGTGATGGAAGGCGGCCGGCCGCAGGCGCAGGTGACCGATGCCGAGGGCCGGCCGATCCTGCTGGCGCTGGAGCAGGGCAATCTGGCGGGATGGGAGGGGCGCGACATCCTCCTCGGCATCCGGCCGGAGGCGATCACCGATCCCGAGGGCGCCGACCGCAACTCCCACGCCATCCGCAGCCTGTCGAACCTGGTCACCGTCACCGAGCCGGCGGGGGCGGACACTTTCGTCACCATGTCGCTATCGGGGCGCGACGTGATCGCCCGGATGCGGGCCGATGCGGCGGTGCATCCCGGCCAGCGCTTCGACTTCGCGGTGAACATGGAGAAGGCGGTGGCCTTCGACCCGGCCACCGAGGAACGGATCGCCCCCTGATGCAGCCCGACATCCTGATCATCGGTTCCGGCATGGGCGGGGCCACCCTGGCGGCATCGCTGGCGCCCTCGGGCCGCCGGATCGTGATCCTGGAACGCGGCGAGCGCTTGCAGGACTGCCCCGAGGCGCGCGACCCGGCCGCCATCTTCCGCCGCGCCTTCTTCAAGCCGAAGGAGGTGTGGAAGGATGCCCAAGGCCGCAGCTTCGAGCCGGGCAACTACGCCTTCGTCGGCGGCAACACCAAGTTCTACGGTGCGGTCCTGCTGCGCTACCGGGCCGAGGATTTCCGTCCCCTGCGTCATATCGAGGGCACCACCCCGGGCTGGCCGATCCCCTACGAGGCGCTGGAGCCGTATTACTCGCGGGCCGAAACCCTGTATCGCGTCCGCGGCGATGCCGGGTCGGGCGACCCGACCGAGCCGCCGCATTCCGCGCCCTATCCGTTTGCGCCGATCCCCGACGAGCCCGACATCGCCGCCCTGCGCGCGGCCTTCGCGGCGCAGGGCCTGCACCCCGTGCCGCTGCCGATCGGGCTGGACATCGACGCCTGGCTGAAACGCGCGCCCACCACCTGGGATGCCTTCCCCTGCACCACCGGCGCCAAGTCCGACGCCGAAAGCTGCGGCCTGGCCGAGGCCTTGAAGCACCCCAACGTCACCCTGCTGACCGGGGCGAAGGTCACCCGCCTGCTGGCCGAGGGCCGCAAGGTGACCGGGGTGGAGGTCGAACGGAACGGGACGCGCGAGGTGATGACCGCGCCGCTGGTCTGCCTGTCGGCCGGGGCGGTGATGTCCTCGGCGCTGCTGCTGGCCTCGGCCAATGCCGAGCATCCGAACGGACTGGCGAACGGCTCGGATCAGGTCGGCCGCAACTTCATGAACCACAACCTCACCGGGATGGTGGCCTGGAACCCGTTCCGGCGGAACCGCACGGTCTACGAGAAGACCATCCAGGTCAACGACTGGTATCTGACCGGCGGACCGGAGGGCGAGCCCTTGGGCAATATCCAGATGCTGGGCCGGATCACCGGGCCGATCCTGGCCGGCGAGGCCGGGCTGCCGCTCTGGCTGGCGCGCCACATCGCCGACCATTCCATCCACATCATGGCGATGTCCGAGGACCTGCCCGACCCCGACTCCCGCGTCCTCTGGCGCGACGGCGTGGTGCTGGACGGACGCCGCACCAACACCCGCGCGCATGACCTGCTGGTCGCGCGGCTGAAGCGGGCGATGAAGCGGGCGGGCTGGCCCGTCGTGATGGCGCGGGGCTTCCCGAAGTCGAAGCCCAGCCACCAATGCGGCACCGCGCGGATGGGGGCGGACCCGGAGACCTCGGTGGTGGATGCGAACCTGAAGGCGCATGACCTCGACAACCTCTATATCGTCGATGCCTCGGTGCTGCCGACCTCGGCCGCGGTGAACCCCTCGCTGACCATCGCCGCCTTGGCGCTGCGGGCCGGCGCGCATATCGGCGGGCTGCAATGAGCGCCCCCGTCGCCCTGATCACCGGCGGCCAGCAGGGCATCGGCCTTGCCATCGCCCTGGCCCTGCAAGGCGCAGGCTTCCGCATCGCCGTGGCCTCCTTGCCGCCCGCCGAGGCCCCCGCGGTGCGCGAGGGGATGTCGCGGTTGCAGGACGCCAGCTACTACCCCCACGATGTGGCCGATGCCGGTGCCGCGCCGGGGCTGCTGGAGCGGGTGGAGGCCGACCTCGGCCCCGTCGCCTGCTTCGTCTCCAACGCCGGGGTCCCGGCCAAGGTGCGCGGCGACCTCCTCGACCTGACGCCCGAGTCCTGGGACCATGTGCTGGCCGTCAACCTGCGCGGTGCCTTCTTCCTGGCGCAGGAGGTGGCCTGCCGCATGGTCCGCCGGCAATCGCCGCATTACCGCTCGCTGAGTTTCGTCACCTCGGTCTCGGCCGAGATGGCCAGCGTGGAGCGCGGCGAATATTGCGTGTCGAAATCCGGCGCCTCGATGGTGGTGAAGCTGTTCGCGCTGCGGCTGGCGCCGCTGAACATCGGCGTCTTCGAGCTGCGCCCCGGCATCATCGCCACCGAGATGACTGCCGGGGTGCGCGACAAATACACCGCCCGGATCGAGGCCGGCCTCGTCCCCGCCCACCGCTGGGGCGAGGCGGAGGACATCGGCCGCGCCGTGGTGCCGCTGGCCACCGGACGGATGGCTTTCGCCACCGGCATGGTGGTGCCGCTCGACGGCGGACTTTCCATCGCAAGGCTGTAGGATATGGAAAAAGGCTACGATTTCATCATCATCGGCGGCGGCTCCGCCGGCGCCGTCCTTGCCGCGCGGCTGTCCGAGGACCCTTCCGCCCGCGTCCTGCTGCTGGAGGCCGGGGGCCGCGACAGCCACCCGTTCTATCACCTGCCCGCCGGTTTCGCGAAGATGACCAAGGGCATCGGCTCCTGGGGCTGGCAGACCGTGCCGCAGCGCCACATGAACGGCATGGTGATCCGCTATACGCAAGCCAGGGTGATCGGCGGCGGCTCCTCGATCAATGCGCAGATCTACACCCGCGGCAATGCGCTGGACTACGACGAATGGAGGCAACTCGGCTGCCCCGGCTGGTCCTACGAGGACGTGCTGCCGTATTTCCGCAAGGCGGAGGACAACGACACCTTCGACAACCGCTTCCACGGCAAGGGCGGGCCTTTGGGCGTGTCCCAGCCCCGTGCGCCGCTGCCGATCTGCGAGGCCTGGTTTGCCGCCGCCGCCCAGATGGGCATCCCCCGCAACAGGGACATGGCGGGCGAGGTGCAGGAGGGCGTCGGCTACTACCAGCTGACGCAAAGGAACTACCGCCGGTCCTCGGCATCCATCGCCTATCTGCGCCCCGCGCGCGGGCGGGCGAACCTGGAAGTGCGCACCGGGGTGCAGGTGCTGCGGATCGTGGTCGAGAAGGGCAGGGCGGTCGGGGTGGAGACGCCGGAGGGCATCCTGCGGGCTTCGGCGGAGGTGATCCTGTCCTCCGGCGCTATCGGCAGCCCGCGGCTGCTGCAACTGTCGGGCATCGGCCCGGCCGACAACCTGCGCGGCTTGGGCATCCCGGTGGTGCTGGACCAGCCGCAGGTGGGGGCGAACCTTCAGGACCATCTGGACCTGTTCGTCATCGCCGAATGCACCGGCCCGCATACCTATGACCGTTACGCGAAACTGCACTGGTCGGCGCTGGCCGGACTGCAATACCTGCTGACGCGGCGGGGGCCGGTGGCTTCCAGCCTCTTCGAGACCGGGGGGTTCTGGTATGCCGACCCGGACGCGCGCAGCCCCGACATCCAGTTCCACCTCGGCCTCGGCTCGGGGATCGAGGCCGGGGTGGCGGCGATGCCGCAGGGGGGCGTCACGCTGAACTCGGCCTATCTGCGGCCGCGGTCGCGCGGGACGGTGCGGCTGGCCAGCGCCGACCCGCTGGCGCCGCCGCTGATCGACCCGAACTACTGGGAGGACCCGCATGACCGCGAGATGTCGATCCGCGGGCTGAAGCTGGCCCGCGAGATGATGGCGCAGGAGGCGCTGAAGCCCTTCGTGCTGGCCGAGCGGCTGCCGGGGCCGGAGGTGCGGACCGATCAGGACTATTTCGACTATGCCTGCAAGCATTCCAAGACCGACCATCACCCCGCCGGCACCTGCCGGATGGGCAGCGACCCTCAGGCGGTGCTGGACCCGGAGCTGCGGTTGAACGGGCTGTCCGGCCTGCGCGTCGTCGATGCCTCGGTGATGCCGCGGGTGGTCTCGGCCAATACCAACGCCACCACGATCATGATCGCCGAGAAGGCCGCCGACATGATCAAGGCTGCTCATGGAGGCCGGGCATGATCCGCCATATCGTCCTTGTCCGCTTCCGCCCCGAGGTAAGCGAAGCGGAGATCGCCGCCATCTTCGCCGACCTCGCTGCGATCAGGGCCAGGCTGCCCGGGGTGATCGACATCCGCGCCGGCCGCAGCGAGAGCCCCGAGCGGATCGAGCGCGGCTATATGCACGGCTTCACCGTCGATTTCACCGACTGGGCGGCGCTGGCCGCCTATCAGGACCATCCCGACCACCGCCGTGTCGGTGCCGCCCTCGTCGCCGCCGCCGAGGGCGGGATCGACGGTATCCTCGTCTTCGACCTTGCCTGCTGAGGGCCCGCCATGCTGATCCTGCCCACCGAAGATTTCCGACTGGAACCTTACCGCCTGACCGGCACGCCGCTTGTCCCCCGTGCGCCCCGGATCGCGCTGACCCGCACTGCCTTCGCCGCCGCCCATGTGGTCAGCGATGCCCTGCGCGAGCGCAGCCCCTGGGATGGCCGCCCGGCGGTGGACTGGGAGGGGACGCTCTCCTTCCGCCACTGGCTCTGGGATCAGGGCCTCGAGCTGGCCGAGGCGATGGACACCGCGCAGCGCGGCATGGGGGTGGACTGGGAGACGGCGCTGGAGCTGGTGCAGCGCACCATGGACGAGGCCAAGGCGCATCCGCTGCGGCCCCGGGTCTGCGCCGGGGCGGGGACGGACCACAAGGCGCTGGCCGAGTTGACCACCGTGGAGGCGATCATCGCCGCCTACGAGACGCAGGCCGAGGCGATCGAGGCCGCAGGCGGCCAGTTGATCCTGATGGCGACCCGGGCGCTGCCGGCCATCGGCGCCACGCCCGAGGTCTACCGGCAGGTCTACCGCCGCCTGATCGACGGCGCGGCGCAGCCGGTGATCCTGCACTGGCTGGGCGAGATGTTCGACCCGGCGCTGGCGGGCTACTGGGGGACCGCCGATGTCGCCGAAGCCTCGGATTTCGTGCTGTCGCTGATCGCCGAGAACCCGGCCAGGGTGGACGGCATCAAGATTTCCCTGCTGGATCAGGCGCATGAGGAGGCCTTCCGCGCCCGCCTGCCCGCAGGCGTCCGCCTCTATACCGGCGACGACTTCAACTATGCCGCGCTGATCGAGGGCGACGGGACGCACCATTCCCACGCCTTGCTGGGCGCCTTCGCCGCCATCGCCCCCGCAGCGGCGCAGGCGCTGGAGGCGCTGGCGCAGGGCGACCGGGACGCCTATCACCGCCTGCTGGCCCCTACCGTGCCGCTGAGCCGCGAGATCTTCCGCGCGCCGACCCGGTTCTACAAGGCCGGCATCGCCTTCCTTTCCTGGCTCAACGGGTTGCAACCCGGCTTCGTGATGCCCGCCGGTTTCCAGTCCTCGCGCGGGATCGTCCATTACGCGCAGGTCTACCGGCTGGCCGATGCCGCCGGGGTGCTGATCCGCCCCGATCTGGCCGAGGCGCGGATGCGGAGCCTCCTGCACCTCTACGGCATCGACCAGGGCTAGGCGATGGAACGCCGCCCCACCATCGTCGATGTCGCAAGGGCCGCGGGGGTGTCGAAATCGACCGTCTCGCTGGTCTTGCAGAACTCGCCGCTGGTGCGGGCCGAGACCCGGGCCGATGTCCGCCGGGCGATGGCCGAGATCGGCTATGTCTACAACCGCGCCGCCGCCACGCTGCGGTCGGCCAATGCCGGGCTGATCGGGCTGGTGATCAACGACCTGCGCAACCCGTTCTTCACCGAATTCGCCACCTCGGTGCAGATGGCGCTGTCGGCCCGCGGCTATGCCACGGTGATGGCGAACACCGACGAGGACCCCGCCCTGCAGGCGCAGGTGGTGGGGGCGATGATCGAGCACGGCGTCTCGGCGCTGATCCTGTCCTCGGCCTATGGCGAGGTGGCGCCGACATTCGACCAGATCGCCCGCGCCGGCATCCCCGCGCTGCAGGTGCTGCGCCGGGCGCATCCCGACACCGACCGCTTTCCCTTCGCCGCCCCGGACGGCCCCCGTGGCGGCCGGCTGGCGACCGAGCACCTGCTGGAGCGCGGCGCGAAGCGGATCGCCTTCGTCGGCGGGCTGCCGGGCCGGTCGGTGACCGAGGCGCGGCTGGCGGGCCATCTGGAGGCGCTGGCGGAGGCCGGCCTGCCGCCGCTGGTGCTGGAGGGCCGTCCGGTGCGCGCCTTCGGCCGCGAGGCCGCCGCCCGGCTGGCAGCCGACCACCCCGAGGTCGACGGGGTGCTGTGCTTCAACGACCTGGTGGCGCTCGGCCTGTTGTCGGGCTGCGCCGAGATCGGCCGCAGGGTCGGGCCGGACCTGAAGGTGGTGGGCTTCGACGACATCGAGGAATGCGCGCAGGTCTACCCGACGCTGACCTCGATCCGCAGCCATATTGCCGGTTTCGGACAGCAGATGGCGGGAACGGTGCTGGCCTGGCTGGAAGAGGGTGTTAGACCTGCGCCGGTAACCTCGTCCGCCGTGGAGCTGATCGCCCGTGCCTCGACCCTTTGACCGCCCCGCCTTCCTGCGCCGCCTGTTCGACCGGGCGGTGGAAGTGGCCGATCCGATGCGGTCGCTGGCCGCGCATCTGCCGGAGAAGCCGCCGGGCCGGGTGGTGGTGATCGGCGCCGGCAAGGCCAGCGCGCGGATGGCCGAGGCGGTGGAATCCGCCTGGGGGCCCTGCGAGGGGCTGGTGATCACCCGCTACGGCTATGGCCGGCCGACCCGAGGGGTAGAGATCGCGCTGGCCGCCCATCCGGTGCCGGATGCGGCGGGGGCCGAGGCGACGGCGCGGATGCTGGAGCTGGTTTCCGGCCTCGGCGAGGGCGATTTCGTGCTGGCGCTGGTCTCCGGCGGCGCCTCGGCGCTGCTGTGCGCGCCGGCCGAGGGAGTGAGCCTGGCCGAGAAACAGGCGGTGAATGCCGCCCTTCTGGCCTCGGGCGCGCCGATCTCGGCGATGAATACCCTGCGCAAGCATCTCAGCCGGGTGAAGGGCGGGCAACTGGCCGCCGCCGCCTGGCCGGCGAAGATGCTGGCGCTGATCATCTCCGACGTGCCGGGCGACGATCCGGCCTTCATCGGCTCCGGCCCCACCGTGGGCGATGCGACCACCCCGGCGGAGGCCGAGGCCATCCTCGACCGCTGGCAGATCGGCGTGCCGGCCCATGTCCGCGCGGCGCTTGGCCGCTCGGGCGTAGTGGCGCCCAGCGATCCTCGGCTGGCGCGGGTGGAGAACCGCATCTTCGCCGCCCCGGCGCAATCGCTGGAGGCTGCGGCAGAAATCGCCCGGGCCGAGGGGGTGGAGGTGCGCAGCTTGGGCGATGCGCTGGAGGGCGAGGCGCGCGAGGTGGCCGCGGCGCAGGCAAGGATGGCGCTGGAGATCGCCGCGGCCCGCAGGCCCGGCGATGCGCCGGTGCTGCTGCTGTCGGGCGGGGAGCTGACCGTGACCCGCCGCGGCGACGGCGTGGGCGGGCCGAACGCCGAGTTCTGCCTGGCCCTGGCGCTGGCGCTGGAGGGCGCGGCGGGCATCCATGCGCTGGCCTGCGACACCGACGGGGTGGACGGCGCGGCCGAGGTGGCGGGGGCGGTGGTGACGCCCGACACGCTGGCGCTGGCCCGGGCCAAGGGGCTGGACCCGGCGGCGGCGCTGGCGGCCAACGATGCGCATGGCTTCTTCGGCAGGATCGGCGGGCAGGTGGTGACCGGGCCGACGCTGACCAATGTCAACGATTTCCGGGCGGTGCTGATCGGCTGAGGGCAATTGCCCGGTTTGACTGGCGAAGGCGCGTGCCTTCGCCACAGCGCAACGGTTGCAACCCGACCGGCCGGGCCTTCAAGGCCCGGCCAGCGCCCGCCCCGCCCTCGGCGGGCGCTTCTCGCCCGCCGGGTCGGGCGCTGGCCTCTCGGGGTTCTCGTGACTGCCGTTTCTGGGTGATCCGTCGCGCACGGGCGGGGGCGAGGCAGTGCCTCGCCTTCTCCCGCCCGGCCCACCCTCCCGCCTTGCCTGCCAGCGCCCGAGCGGCTAGGAAACCTTCGACCCTTCCCCAGCGAGGCCCCGATGCGTCTTAGCCGCTACTTCCTGCCCGTCCTCAAGGAAAATCCCGCCGAGGCGCAGATCGTCTCGCACCGCTACATGCTGCGCGCCGGCATGATCAAGCAGCAGGCCGCCGGCATCTATTCCTGGCTGCCGCTCGGCTACCGGGTGCTGAAGCGGATCGAGCAGATCGTGCACGAGGAGCAGATCCGTGCCGGCCATATCCCGCTGCTGATGCCCACCCTTCAGCCCGCCGACCTCTGGCGCGAATCCGGCCGCTACGACGACTACGGGCAGGAGATGCTGCGGATCAAGGACCGGCAGGACCGCGACATGCTGTATGGCCCGACCAACGAGGAGATGATCACCGACATCTTCCGCGCCCATGTCAGCAGCTACAAGGACCTGCCGCTGACGCTCTATCACATCCAGTGGAAGTTCCGCGACGAGATGCGGCCGCGGTTCGGGGTGATGCGGGGCCGCGAGTTCTACATGAAGGACGGCTACAACTTCGACGTGGACAGGGACTCGGCGCTGCACGCCTACAACCGCCACATGGTCAGCTACCTGCGCACCTACGAGCGCATGGGCCTGACCGCGATCCCGATGCGCGCAGCCTCGGGGCCGATCGGCGGCGACAACACCCATGAATTCCTGGTGCTGGCGAACACCGGCGAGTCGGAAGTGTTCTACGACGACCGGGTGACGGCGCTGAAACTGGGCGACCGCCAGGTCGATTACGACGACCGGGCCGAGGTCGAGGGCATCTGCAAGGAGTTCACCACGCTTTACGCCCGCACCGATGAGACCCACGACGAGGGCCTGTTCGAGCAGATCCCCGAGGCGCACCGCAAGGTCGGCCGCGGCATCGAGGTCGGGCAGATCTTCTACTTCGGCACCAAATATTCCGAGGCCATGGGGGCGACCGTCGTCACCAAGGAGGGCAACCGGGTGCCGGTCGAGATGGGGTCGCATGGGATCGGGGTCTCGCGCCTGCTGGGCGCGATCATCGAGGCCAGCCACGACGACAAGGGCATCATCTGGCCCGAGGGGGTGACGCCCTTCCCGGTCGGCATCGTCAACCTGAAACAGGGCGATGCGGCGGCGGATGCGGCCTGCGCCGGGCTGGAGAAGGCGCTGCTGGCCAAGGGGCTGGAGCCGCTCTACGACGACCGCGACGAAAGGGCGGGGGCGAAATTCGCCACCATGGACCTGATCGGCCTGCCCTGGCGGATCACCGTCGGGCCGCGCGGGCTGGAGAAGGGCGTGGTCGAGTTGACCTCGCGCCGCACCGGCGAGTCCGAGGAGATGGCCCCCGAGGCCGCCGTGGACCGGATCGCACAGATCTACGCGCCGCATCGCTGAGGGCGCGGGGCGATGATCGGCAAGGCCGTCTTCCTGCTGGGCGCGCTGGCCGGCGGGGCCGGCCTGTCGCAGTTCCCCGAATTCTCGCAGCAATACCTGCAGCGGCTGGCCGGGCAGGTGGATGCGCTGACGGTGGTGGTGCGGGACTTCGACGCCTCGGCGCAGAAGAACGGGCTGACGCGCGAGGAGGCCCTGGCCGAGATGCGGGGCACCGCCTTCCTGGACGACCGCCAGCAGGACCTGCGCCGCACCTTCCTGCGCCACGCCCGGCTGTCGGACAACCTGGTCGCCCTGCGCGAGGTCACGCCGCTGGCCCGCATCCTGATGCCGCAGCGGCTGGGCGATGCCGAGACCTTGGCCGCCACCTGGGGCGATTTCCGCCCGGCGGTGCCGGTGACGATGGAGGGGCTGGCGGCGGCCGGGATCGGCTTCCTCGGCGGCGGCATGGCGCTGTCCGGCCTGCTCTCGCTGCTGCTCTGGCCATTCCGCCGCCGGGCGCGGGGCTGACCTCTGCTTCAACCCTTCCAGTCGTTGATGGAAGACTGTTCCCCACGGGCGCGAGGATGAGCCGGGGACGAAGGGCGAGACCGCGAAGAGCGCGGCCTGTTCCCCGCGGACGCGGGGATGAGCCGGCGGCCGGAGAAACCGCACCTGACCGGAAATTCCGTTCCCCGCCCCCGGTCGACGACGCACATCTGACTCCCGCCAATCCGCCATCACAACCGCATGACCGAACGTCACCCGCGCCGCCGGGCGATTGATGCGCCGCCCCGGGGCTGTCATCTTTCCGACAGCTTCCGCAGGCAGGTTGCCGCCATGATGACGACCGACAGACATGGCCCCCTCGCGGGGCGCGCGCCCTCGCTGGGCGAGGTGCTGGCCGATGGTATCGTCCATGCGCTGGCGCTGCTGGCCGGGCTGGTGGCCTTTCCGATCCTGCTCTACCACGCGCTGGTCACCGCGGGCCTTGGCACCTTCGCCGGGCTGGCGGTCTATGCCGCCGGGTTCTTCCTGATGTGGGGCTTCTCGCTGGCCTACAACATGACCCCGCCAAGCGCGCTGAAATGGCTGCTGCGGCGGTTCGACCATTCGATGATCTACGTGATGATCGCCGGCACCTATACCGCCGTGATCCCGCATCTCGACCATCCCGGCTGGGCCTGGTCGCTGGGCGTGGTGGTCTGGGCCGGGGCGGCCCTGGGGATCGTGGTCAAGGTGGCGCTGCCCGGGCGCTACGACCGGCTGTCGATCCTGGCCTATGTCGCGCTCGGCTGGGTCGGCGTCGTCGCCTTCGGGCCGGTCGCCGCGGCGTTGCCGCTGGCCTCGCTGTGGCTGCTGGTGGCGGGCGGGCTGACCTATGTCGCCGGCGTCGCCTTCTACCTGTGGGAGCGGCTGCGGTTCCAGACCGCGATCTGGCATCTGTTCGTGGCCGTCGCCGCGGGGCTGCATTTCGCCGCCATCGCGGTGGCGCTGGCCTGAAGGGGCGGCGCGGACGCCGCCCCCCGGCAAGCCGTCCTTACTTGGACAGTTCCGCCATCATCTCGTCCAGCGCCTTGCAGGTGGCGTTCAGGTCCTCGGCGCTGCCGTTGGCCGAAGCCTTGGCCGCCAGTTCCTGCACCTTCGGCGCCAGCTCGGCCAGCTTGGCCGGGTCGGACGAGGCCAGTTCGGTGATCTTGGTGGTCAGCTCGGTGGCTTTCTTCTCGGCGTCGGCCTGGGTGCAGGCGGCCTCTTCCTTGCAGGCGGAGAGGAAGGCGACGGCCGAGACGACGGCCAGGACGGGAAGGATACGCAAAGGGGTTACTCCATGTGGAACTTCGTATCGGCGCGCGTTTCACGCCGGGACGGAGAACACGCTTTCGTGAGCCGAATGTCCATCCGCGCGATTGCCCACAGGCTGGTTCTTGCCCAAGGGGCAGGGGGCGGCCCTCTGCCGGGGGCGGCGGGCCTTCCTTGACCTTTCCGCCCGGAACCGCCAGTTTCGCCGGCAATCAAGGCCCCGCCGCAGCCGCGGCGAAGGGGCGGCACCGGATCGAGGCAGATGGCAGGCAGAACCGCACCCTTTTCGGCCTTCGAATGGATGATCGCCTGGCGCTACCTGCGGGCCCGCCGGGCCGAGGGCGGGGTCTCGGTGATGACCTGGATCTCGGTCATCGGCATCACCCTGTCGGTCTTCGCGCTGGTGGCGGTGATGGCGGTGCGGGCGGGCTTCCGCGAGGAATTCGTCGACACGCTGCTCGGCGCCAACGGCCACGTCACCGTCTACAACTGGCGGCTGGACGACCAGGGCCGGCGGCTGCGCGGCTTCCCCGACTGGCAGGAGGTGCAGGCGCGGCTGGCAGAGGTGCCCGGGGTGACCCGCGTCGCCCCGATGGTGCGCGGGCAGGCGATGGTCTCCTCGGTCGGCGGGTCCTCGGGGGTGGAGGTCTTCGGCATGGCGCCCGCGGATGTGGAGGCCATCCCCTCGCTGACCGGCGGCGGCGACGATTTCGGCGACATCTCGCGGCTGTCCGAGGGGATCGCCCTCGGCTCCGGCATCGCCCGCGACCTGGGACTTCAGGTCGGCGACCGGCTGCGGCTGATCTCGCCCGACGGGGCGAAGACCGCCATGGGCACCAGCTTGCGGGTGATGGCCTATGAGGTGGTCTACATCTTCACCTCCGGCAGCCCCGAGATCGACCGCACCCGCGCCTATCTGCCGCTGGCCGAGGCGCAGGAATATTTCAACGCCGAGGGCGTGGCCGACGAGTTCGAGGTGATGGTCGCCAGTCCCGAGGCCATCGACACCTACGTCCCCGCGCTGCTGGCCGCCGGGGGCACCGATGCGATGGCCTGGACCTGGCAGCAGAGCGCCGGCAACTACCTGCGGGCGCTGACGGTCGAGGACAACATGATGTTCATCCTGATGTCGATCCTGGTGCTGATCGCCTCGCTCAACATCATCTCCGGGCTGGTGATGCTGGTGAAGAACAAGGGCCGCGACATCGGCATCCTGCGCACCATGGGGCTGACCGAGGGGTCGGTGCTGCGGGTGTTCTTCCTCTGCGGCGCGCTGACCGGGCTGGTGGGGACGGTGGCCGGGATCGCCCTCGGCAGCCTGTTCGCCCACTACTTCACCCCGATCTTCGACTTCATCAACTGGGTCGCCGGCGGCGGGCTCTGGGACCCGGAGGTGCGGCCGATCTACCACCTCTCGGCCAAGCTGCAGCCGGGCGACGTGGTGACGGCGGGGCTGTTGTCGCTGGTGCTGTCCTTCGTGGTGACGATCTTCCCGGCCCGCCGGGCGGCAAGGATGAACCCGGTGGAGGCGCTGCGTTATGAATGAGGCGCTGGTTCTGGACGGGCTGGAGAAGGGTTACAACCACGGAAAGCCCTCCGAGGTGCAGGTGCTGCGCGGCGCCTCGCTGACCGTGGCGGTGGGTGAGGTGGTGGCGCTGGTCGCCCCTTCCGGCGCGGGGAAATCGACGCTGCTGCACATCGCCGGCCTGCTGGACACGCCGGATGCCGGCCGGGTGGTGCTGGGGGGCCGCGAGATGGGCGACCTGTCCGACCGCGCCCGCACCGAGGCGCGGCGCGGCGAGGTCGGCTTCATCTACCAGTTCCACCACCTGCTGCCCGAGTTCACCGCGCTGGAGAACGTGGTGATCCCGCAGCTGGCCAACGGGGTGGAGAAGGCGGCGGCCGAGGCCCGGGCGATGGACCTTCTGTCCCGCGTCGGCGTCGCCGCCCGCGCCGGCCACCGCCCGGCGGCGATGTCGGGCGGCGAGCAGCAGCGGGTGGCCTTCTGCCGCGCGCTGGCCAACGCGCCGCGGCTGCTGCTGGCGGACGAACCCACCGGCAACCTCGACCCCGCGACCTCGGACCAGGTCTTCGGGGCGCTGATGGAGCTGGTGCGGTCGACCGGCATGGCGGCGCTGATCGCCACCCACAACATGGAGCTGGCGGCGCGGATGGACCGGGTGGTGCGGCTGGATCAGGGCCGCGTGGTCTGATAGCTGTGGGTGAACCGCAGCCATCACAGCCACGAGGAACCCCATGCGCGCCAAGCTTCTCCTGATCCTCCCCTTGCTCGCGGCCTGCGTCGAGGAGAAGACCCCCACCGGCGCCGAGGACTTCGCCGCCTTCTGCTCCGGCTGCCACGGGGCCGGAGCGAAGGGAGACGGCCCGATGGCCGCCGAGCTGGCCCACAAGCCCGCCGACCTGACCCGCCTGTCGCGCCGCAATGGCGGCGACTTCCCCAAGCTGCGGGTGATGGCGAAGATCTGGGGCTATACGGGAGGCAAGGACGGCGAGGCGGTGATGCCGAACTTCGGCCCGCTCTTGGACAGCCCGCTGGTCCCCTACGACGCCGGGGACGGGATCGAGAGCCCGACACCGCTGCGGCTGGTGCAGCTGGCGGAATATGTGGAGAGGGTGCAGAGGTAGGGGCGTTGGTGGGGGCTTTGCGCCTCTACATTCTCGCAGGATATTTGCGCCAAAGTGAAGAGGAGGCCACTTCTCAAGCCTGCAGCCGCTCAGCAACTTGCCTATTGAAACTTCGTCGCTGTGATCTCCCCGAGTTCGGTATTCAGGCCAAAATCTCTATGCATCAGCATACCGTTCACTATATATAGGTCATCGAGCAGAAAAGTGTCCATTTGTTGATCTGCGGGGTTCCAGAGATAAAGAGCAGTTGAGTAAGCGGGACTCGCCCAAGGTTCATACCAAGATGGGTCAACCGTGACTGCTCCGAGTTTGAAGTATTGCGGATCTTGATGCTTCTCGACGTCCTTGAGAATGGCGAAGACCTCGCTCCGGTCTGTGATGCGGTCGTCCATAAAGTAGCAGCCGCCTTCGAATGCTACCCCGGCGACCGCAGTCACCGCAGCCGCAGTGATCGTTGCTGGAGCTGTAACAATTGCTCCGATCGTGCCCAATACGCCAGAAGTGCCAGCTATGATGCCTACCGTTCCGGCTGCGGACCCCCCCGCAGCTGTCGAGCCAATCATTATAGCCCCTGTCATTGGATTTACTATCGTATAGAGACCCGCAGCTTTGAATGCCAAACCTGCCGCCCCGGCGGCCACGACCGCGCCCTCTGCCGCAGCAATCGACTTGTCAGTCGCTGACGAGCCAGAGCGCACCAAGTCGCTTAGCCGATAGTCACAAACACCCGCGCTTGCAGGACCGGAAAGTGCAAAGACTGCGAACAACGCCAGCGGCGAAAGAAATCGATCTCTGTTCATAGCATCTTCATCCCGTTGCCAAGTTCAAACAAAGAATGGTGCGTTACCGAATACAGTCAACGAGTAGCACGAAAATCTTGCTCACACATCCAGCTCCTCCACGAACCTAGCATTCTCCTGGATATACTGGAACCGCAGTTCCGGCTTCTTGCCCATCAGGCGTTCCACCAGGTCGCCGGTCTCGCCGCCTTCCTCGTCGTCGATGCTGACCCGGATCAGCTTGCGGGTCTCGGGGTTCATCGTGGTGTCCTTCAGGTCCTTGGCGTCCATCTCGCCCAGGCCCTTGAAGCGCTGCACGTCGATCTTGCCCTTGCCGCCCAACCCCTTGGCCAGCCATTCCTCCTTCTCGGCGTCGTCGGCGACATACATCCGCTTCGGGCCCTGGGTCAGGCGATACAGAGGCGGGCAGGCCAGGTAGAGGTGGCCCTTGTCGATCAGCGGCCGCATCTGGGTGAAGAAGAAGGTCATCAGCAGGCTGGCGATATGGGCGCCGTCCACGTCGGCGTCGGTCATGATGATGATCTTGTCGTAGCGCAGGTCGTCCAGCCGGAACTTCGTGCCCATGCCGACGCCCAAGGCCTCGCAGATGTCGCGGATCTCGGAGTTGTCGTTCAGCTTCGACGAGGCGGCGCCGAGGACGTTGAGGATCTTGCCCTTCAAGGGCAGCAACGCCTGGTAGGTCCGGTCCCGCGCGCCCTTGGCGCTGCCGCCGGCGGAATCGCCTTCGACGATGAAGATCTCGGTGCCCGAACGGTCGGTGGCCGAGCAATCCACCAGCTTGCCGGGCAGGCGCAGCTTCTTGGTGGCGGTCTTCCTTTGCGTCTCCTTCTCCTGCCGGCGGCGCAGGCGTTCCTCGGCCCGCAGCACCAGGAAGTCGAGGATGGCGCCGGCGGATTTCGGGTCGGCGGCCAGCCAGGTGTCGAAATGGTCGCGGACGGCGTTCTCGACCCATTTCGCCGCCTCTTCCGTCGCCAGCCGGTCCTTGGTCTGGCCGACGAACTGCGGCTCGCGGATGAAGACGGAGATCAGCGCGCAGCCCCCGGTCAGCATGTCCTCGCGGGTGATGGCTTCGGCCTTGCGGTTCTTCACCCGCTCGCCATAGGCGCGGATGCCCTTCAGGATCGCGGCCCAGAACCCGGTCTCATGGGTGCCGCCCTCGGGCGTCGGCACGGTGTTGGTGTAGCTGGAGATGAAGCCGTCGCGGGCCGGCGTCCAGTTGATCGCCCATTCGACCGAGCCGGGGACGCCGAACTTCTCCTGGAAGGAGACCTTGCCGGCGAAGGGGCGGTCGGCGTAGGTCGTCACCTTCTCCAGCTGGTCGGAGAGGTAGTCCGACAACCCGCCGGGGAAGTGGAAGGTGGCCTCCATCGGCGTGTCGCCGTCGGGGATGGCGGATTTCCAGCGGATTTCCACGCCCGAGAAGATATAGGCCTTCGACCGCGCCATCTTCAGCAGCCGGTGCGGCTTGAACGCCTGCTGGCCGAAGATCTGCGGATCGGGATGGAAGGTGACGAAGGTGCCGCGGCGGTTGGCGGTGGCGCCCAGTTTCTGCAACCCGCCCAGCGGTTTGCCGCGCGAGAACTCCTGCGCGAACAACTCGCGGTTCTTCGCCACCTCGACCCGCAGGTGGTCGGACAGCGCGTTGACCACCGAGGAGCCGACGCCGTGCAACCCTCCGCTGGTCTCGTAGGCCTTGCCGTTGAACTTGCCGCCGGAGTGCAGGGTGCAGAGGATCACCTCCAGCGCCGACTTGTCGGGGAATTTCGGATGCGGATCGACCGGAATGCCGCGGCCGTTGTCGCGGATGGTCAGGCTGCCGTCGGCGTGAAGCTCCACCTCGATGCGGTTGGCGTGGCCGGCGACGGCCTCGTCCATGGCGTTGTCGAGGATCTCGGCGGCCAGGTGGTGGTAGGCGCGTTCGTCGATGCCGCCGATATACATGCCGGGGCGCAGGCGCACCGCCTCCAGCGGTTCCAGCACCTCGATGGACGAGGCGTCATAGGTGGAGACGGCCGAGGCGAGGAGGTCGCCGGAATCTGTGGGGGACATGCGCTGCTCTGCTTTGGTGCTTGCAGCCATTAGACCATTTCCGGGGGGAGGGGCGCAAGATGTGGGGTGTCGCGCCCTTGGGCTAGCGGAGAAGCCTCCGGCGGGAGTATTTGGATCAAGAGGAAGCGGCATGATCTTCCTCTTGACGGAAATACTCCCGCCGGAGGTCGCGGCCGGCCCGAGGTGTGCCGGCCGAAAGTCAGCGCCAGCCGAGCGCCGGGGCGACGTGCTTCAGGATGCTTTCGATCACATGGGCGTTGTAGTCGACGCCCAGCATGTTCGGCACCGTCAGGAGCAGGGTGTCGGCCTCGGCGATGGCCTCGTCCTTGCGCAACTCCTCGATCAGCCGGTCGGGCTCGGCGGCGTAGCTGCGGCCGAAGACGGCGCGGGTGTCGTCGATCACGCCGATCTGGTCCTGCTCCGGCCGGCCGCCGCCGAAATACCGGCGGTCGAGGTCGCTGGTCAGGGCGAAGATCGACCGGCTGACCGAGGCGCGCGGCGTGCCTTCATGCCCGGCGGCCTTCCAGGCCTCGCGGAACTTGCGGATCTGGCGGGCCTGTTGCAGGTGCAGCGGTTCGCCGCTCTCGTCCCATTTCAGGGTCGAGGTCTGCAGGTGCATCCCCAAAGTGCCGGCCCATTCCGCGGTGGCGTCGGAGGCCGCGCCCCACCAGATGCGGCTGCGCAAGCCCGGTGAATGCGGCTCCAGCCGCAGCAGGCCCGGCGGATTGGGGAACATCGGCCGTGGGTTGGGCTGGGCGAAGCCCTTGCCCTCCAGCAGGCGCAGGAAGGTCAGCGCATGGTCGCGGGCCATGTCCTGATCGGTCTCGCCCTCCGCGGGCGCATAGCCGAAGTGGCGCCAGCCGTCGATCACCTGCTCGGGCGAGCCGCGCGAGATGCCGAGTTGCAGCCGTCCGCCGGCGATCAGGTCGGCCGACCCGGCATCCTCGATCATGTAGAACGGGTTCTCGTAGCGCATGTCGATGACGCCGGTGCCGATCTCGATCCGCTTCGTCCGCGCGCCGACGGCGGCCAGCAGCGGAAAGGGCGAGGCCAGCTGGCGGGCGAAATGGTGGACGCGGAAATAGGCGCCGTCGGCCCCCAGTTCCTCGGCCGCCTCGGCCAGTTCGATGGATTGGGTCAGCACATCGGCGGCCGAGCGGACGGCGGAGCCGCGCTCGTCGGACCAATGGCCGAAGGAGAGGAAACCGATCTTCTTCATGGCGGGGCCTTTCCCGGATCAATTCGCGTTGACGGGGAAGTAGGGCGAAGGCGGCCGTTGCGCCAGTGCGCGGCAGGGCGCCGCCGCGCACAGCGACTGTGCTCTGGCCGAGGCCCTATTCGGGCTCGGCCATCCGCGCCGCCCACATCTCCTGGAAGGCGGGGCGGGACTGGCAGCGGGCGAGCCAGCCCTTCACCTGCGGGAATTCCTCCAGCAGCGTGGGATGGCCCTGGGCATAGCGCAGGCATTCGGCGGTGTTGATGTCGGCCACGGTGAAGCGGTCGCCGACCAGCCAGTCGTGGGTCTCCAGATGGCCCTGCATCCGCCGCAGCGGCCGGCGCAGCTTCTCGGCCGAGACCGCCAGCGCCGCCTGCCCCTCGGGCGAGTCCATGCCGCCCGATTGCAGCGCCGCCATGATCTCCAGCGCCGGGGTCTCGATCCCCGTTGCGGCGAAGAGCGACCACTGCTCCATCAGCGCCTGCTTGGCGGGGTCCTGCGGGCCGAGGTCGCCGCCGTAGCGGCGGGCGATGTGGGAGGTGATCGCCAGCGATTCGGTCAGCAGCAGGCCGTCGTCGGTCAGCGCCGGGATCTGGCCCATCGGGTTGATCGCCAGGAATTCGGCCGAGGCGGTGTTCAGCACCCCGGCCCGGGCGCCGTCGTCCTTCAGCCGGTAGGCCTGGATCACCGGGACATGGGCGAAGGGCGCGCCGCATTCGGCCAGAAGCCAGAGCGGGCGCGAGGCGCGCGAACGGTAGACGCCGTAGAGGGTGAGCATCGGTTTTCTCCGCAGATGCAGCCAGCAGCGCAGCTTTCGCGCAAGTGCGGGGAAAGGTCCATGGCCGATGCGGCAAATCCGCTTGCCGCCCCCCCGGGGGGGTGCGGTAATATGCCCCATGACCAGCGATCCCCGCCCGCCGCAGACAGCCTCGCTTGCCGATCGGGACCAGAGGGCCGAGATCGTCGACCGGCTTTACGACGTGGCGCTGGACCCGATCAAGCTGGAGCATCTGCTGGAGGTCTGGGAGGGCCGCGCCGCGCCGCTGCGGCAGGGCCGGGCGATCCCGCTGGAGGACCCGGAGATCGAGGCGCACATGCAGCGCGCCACGGTGTTCCTGGGCCGCTACGACGCCATCCCCGACAACGCCTATCGCTCGGTGCTGGAGGACATCCCGCGCTCGGCCGCCTTCCTGTCGGACGGCGGCGCGCTGATCGCCGATTGCAACCGGCCGGCGGCGGTGGCCTTCGGCATCCGCGCCGGCGGCCCCTTCGCCGCGCTGCCCTTCGAGGCCGAGGATCGCAGCCTGCTGGCGGGCGTCATCCGCAAGGTGGCGGGCGGCCGGGCCGAGAAGGTGGTGACTTTGCGCATCCGGTCCACCGTCACCGGCAGTCCGGTGATCGTGCGGGTCGGCCGGGTGGAATCGGACCCGGGCCAGCCGCCGCTGGCCCTGGTGCTGTCGACGGAACTGGTCTGGCCCGAGGGCTTCGAAACCACGGTGCAGGAGGCCTTCGGCCTGACCCCCGCCGAGGTGGAGATCGTGCGCGGCATCACGCTCGGCCTGCCGGTCAAGGACATCGCCGAGGCGCGGGGGCGGTCGGCCGAGACGGTGCGGACCCAGCTGCGCTCGATCCTGCAGAAGACCGAGACCCACAGCCAGAGCGAGCTGGTGCGGGTGGTGATCGGGCTGATGGACCTGGCGCTGATCCCGGCCGGCGGCACCGGCCGCTCGGTCCCGATCGGCGGCGCGCTGGAGCCGCGCGAGGTGCGCGAGCTGTGGCTGGCCGACGGGCGGCGGCTGACCTGGATCGAGTTCGGCGATCCCAAGGGCCAGCCGGTGGTCTACATGCACCTGGATTACGGGCTGATCCGCTGGCCGGCCTCGGCCGAGCGGCACGCGGCGGCGCGCAAGCTGCGGGTGATCGTGCCGATCCGCGCGGGCTATGGCACCACCGACCTGCATCTGCGGGCGGCGGACCATCTGGGCGCCGTGACCCAGGACTACATCGCGGTGCTGGACCATCTGGCGGTGCAGGACGCCATCGCGCTGCCGCTGGGGGCCGACCTGCGCTTTGCGATGAACCTGGCGAACCGGCGGCCCGACCTGGTGGCCGGGATCGTCGGCGCCGCCTGCCAGCTGCCCCTGCGGACCGCGGCGCAATACGAGCGGATGGACAAGTGGCAGCGCTTCATCCTCGCCAATGCCCGCTATGCGCCGAAGGTGCTGCCTTTCCTGGTGCAGGCAGGCTTCTCGCTGGCGCGGCGGCTGGGAAAGGACATGTTCTTCGCCCAGGTCAACGGCGGCAGCCCGGCGGACATGGAAGCCTTCGCCCGGCCCGAGGTGCGCGAGGCGATCCTCACCGGCTCGGACGTCTGCCTGACCCGGCAGTGGAGCGCGCACGAGGCCTTCACCCGGGAATGCATCGGCTCGGAGAAGGACTGGTCGGCGGTGGTGCGGGAGTGCAAGGTGCCGGTCCTGCTGCTGCAGGGCGACCAGGACCCGCAGACGCCGGCGCAGTCGATCCGCGAGCTGATGGAGGATTTCCCGCATCTGGAAGTGCGCTTCGTTCCGGAGACCGGGCAGATGCTGTTCTTCAAGGAATGGCCGCTGGTGCTGGACGAGGTGGAGGCGATGGCGGCGCGGCTGGGGTAGGGACGCTTCCGCCAGCCTTCGGCTTGGCGAAGGCGCGTGCCTTCGCCATCACGCAACGGTTCAGCCTGGACCGGCCGGGCCTCAATGGCCCGGCCAGCGCCCGCCCCGCCCCCGGCGGGCGCTTCTCGCCCGCCGGGTCGGGCGCTGGCCTCTCGGGTTTCGTGCCACCACTGTCTCCCGGGACAGCCGCCGCGCACGGGCGGGGCGAGGCAGTGCCTCGCCTGTTCCCGCCCGCCCCATCCCACATCCCCGGCAGGGATTCCTTACCCAAGGTCACTTTCTTTGCCGCCTTACCGCAAACGGGGTATGCGCGGGCGGCGCGGGGCGGTTAAGAAAGCCTCAGTCGTGGTGGCATTTGCGACGCAGCCTTTTGGAACGGAACCTTTTCCCCTTGGCGGGACGGCAGCCTTAGACCAGCTGCCGTCCCGCGCCTCATTCTCCGCCAGGCCACCGGAAGACCCGCGGAATCGGCGGGAATCTTGACCGGGATCAATGCAATTCAGCCGCCGGGGATATAGGATTTCCCCTGTCCAGTCCGACAGGGGAGAGTCCGCATGGAAGATCAGTCGCCGCAGGGAACCGTCCTGCCCGAAACCGCCGCAGCCATCGCCGCGCCCGCCGCACCTGTCCGCCGCCGCCGGGCGCCCGCGGCCCCGGCCGATTCCTCCGGCGGCGCCGGCGAGGGGCTGACCGGGCCGCAGCGATTCCCCGCCGTCGACAGCGACGCCATCCGCGAGGTCTTCGAATCCGGCCGCTATCCCTATGCCCGCCCGATGGGCCGCGCCCCCTACGAGGCCGAGAAGGCCCGGCTGCAGGCGGAACTCCTGAAGGTGCAGATCTGGGCGCAGGAGACCGGGCAGAAGTTCGTCGTGCTGATGGAGGGCCGCGACGCCGCCGGCAAGGGCGGCACCATCAAGCGCTTCATGGAGCATCTGAACCCCCGCTACGCCCGGGTCTGCGCGCTGACCAAGCCCTCGGAGGTGGAGAAGGGGCAATGGTTCTTCCAGCGCTACATCGCCCATCTGCCCACGGCGGGCGAGATCGTCTTCTTCGACCGCAGCTGGTATAACCGCGCCGGGGTGGAGCGGGTGATGGGCTTCTGCACCCCGGCGGAATACCTGGAATTCATGCGCCAGGCGCCGGAGTTCGAGCGGATGCTGGTCCGCTCCGGCATCCGGCTTTACAAATACTGGTTCTCGGTCACCCGCGAGGAGCAGCGCCGCCGCTTCCTCGCCCGCGAGACCGATCCGCTGAAGATGTGGAAGCTGTCGCCGATCGACAAGGCGTCCTTGGACAAGTGGGACGACTATACCGAGGCGAAGGAGGCGATGTTCTTCTACACCGATACCGCCGACGCGCCCTGGACCATCGTCAAGTCGAACGACAAGAAACGGGCGCGGCTGAACTGCATGCGGCATTTCCTGGCCTCGCTGGACTATCCCAACAAGGACCACGCGGTGGTCGGCGCGCCGGACCCGCTGATCGTCGGCCGGGCCAGCCAGGTGCTGGGCGGCAACGGCCATATCCTGGAGGCGGCGCGGCATCCTTCGGTGAAGGGGAGTTGACCGGCTTCCTTGGCGAAGGCCATCGCCTTCGCCACGGCGGAACGGTTCAACCGGGACCGGCCGGGACCATAAGTCCCGGCCAGCGCCCGCCCGCCCCTCGGCGGGCGCTTCTCGCCCGCCCGGGCGGGCGCTGGCCTCTCCGGGTCTCGTGCCGACAGGTCTCCGGTTGATGCGATGCGCACGGGCGGGGGCGAGGCAATGCCTCGCCTTTCTCCGCCCGGGGAGGACGGCGGAGCCCGGGGTGACCTCGCCCTCGGTTGCGGGGACCGCCGATCCGCTCTAGCCTGCCGCCGCGAAAGGGAGCGGTCATGCGGGCAGGGGCGGCACTGGTCTGGGCGGTCGTGGCGGGGGCGGGCGGCCCGGCCCTCGCGCATCCGCATGTCTTTATCGACACCTCGGTCGAAATCCTCCTCGACGACCAGGACCGGGTGACGGCGGTCAGGATCGGCTGGGTCTATGACGAGCTGTTCTCGCTGATGGTCATCGCCGACCGCGAGCTGGACACCGACGCCGACGGCGCCCTGTCGCCGGAAGAAGCGGCGGGGCTGAAGGGCTTCGACATGGAGTGGATGGAGGGCTACCCCGGCGACAGCTACGCGCTGATCGAGGGCCGCGAGCTGACGCTCGGCCCGCCGGAGGAGCCGACGGCGGATTGGGACGGCAGGAACATCCGCACCACCCACTTGCGCCACCTGCTGGCGCCGGTGGAGATCGGCCCCGATACATTCATCGTGCAGGTCTACGACCCGGGCTATTACACCGCCTATTTCATCCCCTTCGACCCGGTGATCACCGGCGGCACCGGCGCCTGCCGGGCCGAGGTCTGGGGGCCAGACCCCGATGCCGCGGACCAGGCGCTGAAGGATGCGCTGCTGGAATATGCGCCGGACCAGGACCTGGAGGCGGATTTCCCCGCCGTGGGCAAGAATTTCGCCGAGGAGGTGCGGGTGACATGCGCCGCGCCCTGATCCTCGCCGGCCTGCCGGTGGCCGTCCTGCTGGGCCTTCTCTGGCTGGCGGGCGGCTTCGACGGCATCCTGCGGGCCGCGGCGGCGGCGCAGCGCGAGACGCAGGATGCGCTGGCCGGCGCGGTGCGGGCGATCCGCTCCGGCGAGCCGGGGGCGGTGGCGGGGCTTCTGGCCGTCAGCTTCGGCTATGGCGTTCTCCATGCGGTGGGGCCGGGCCACGGCAAGGCGCTGATCGGCGCCTACGGGCTGGCGCGGCGGGTGCCGGTGCTGCGGCTGTCGGCGCTGGCGCTGGTCTCCTCGCTGGCGCAGGCGGCGGTGGCGGTGGCGCTGGTCTACGGTTTGGTGGCCCTTCTGGGCCTGACCCGGCAGGCGGCGACCGGACTGGCCGAGGGGATGGTGCCCCTGATCGGCAACCTGATGATCGCCGGCCTTGGCCTCTGGCTGCTGGCGCGCGGCCTTGCCGGACTGCTGCGGCGGCAGGCGCAGGAGCGCGACTATGACCACCATCATCCCCACCACGACCATGGCCCCGACTGCGGCTGCGGCCATGCCCACGGGCCGACCGTCGAACAGGTGGAGCGGCTGACCGGCTGGCGCGATGCCGCGCTGCTGGTGGCCGGGATCGCGCTGCGCCCCTGTTCCGGCGCGCTGTTCCTGCTGATCCTGACCTGGCAGCTGGGCATCGGCGCCGCCGGCGTGGCCGGGGCCTTCGCCATGGGCCTGGGCGTGGCGCTGGTCACCATGGCGGTGGCCGCACTGGCGGCCTGGGCGCGGGAAGGCGCGGTCCGGCGCCTCTCCGGCGGCGCGCTGGCCCGCGCCCTGCCGCTGGCCGAGGCGCTGTTCGGCGCGGTGATCCTGGCGGCCGGGCTGGTGCTGGCGGGCCGCGCACTCTGAGCCGCTGCCACACGCTGCGCTGCGGCGGATTTCGCCCCTTGCCCCGGCAAAAATGCCCCGGCATACCGGCGCGATGACCCGCAACCTGACCTATTCCGCCCATGCACGGGCCACGCTCGTGCTGGGGCTGCCGCTGATCGGCTCGCATCTGGCGCAGATGGCGCTGCATGTGGTCGATACGGTGATGATGGGCTGGTATGGCATGGTGCCGCTGGCGGCGGTGGTGCTGGGCTCGGCCAGCTTCTTCATCGTCTGGGTGCTGGGCGCGGGCTTCTCCAAGGCGGTGATGCCGATGGTTGCCGGCGCGCTGGCGCGGGGCGACGAGACCCAGGTGCGGCGCGACACGCGGATGGGGCTCTGGCTGTCGATCCTCTACGGGCTGGCGGTCTATCCGCTGTTCTGGTGGTCCGGCCCGATCCTGGACGCGCTGGGGCAAAGGCCGGAGGTGGTGGAGATCGCCGAGGGCTTCCTGCGCATCGCCGGCCTCGGCATGGTGCCGGCGCTTTGCGTCGCGGTGCTGCAAAGCTATCTGGCGGCGCTGGGCCGGACCCAGGCGGTGATGTGGGTCACGCTGGCGGCGGTGGGGCTGAACGCGGCGCTGGCCTGGGCGCTGATCTTCGGCAACTGGGGCGCGCCGGAACTGGGCGCGCGCGGTGCGGCGCTGGCCTCGCTGACCGTGCAGGTGGCCTCGCTGCTGGCGCTCTGGGCCTATGCCGCCTGGTTGCCGGCGCTGCGCCGATTCCACCTGTTCCAGCGCTTCTGGCGGCCGGACTGGGCGGCCTTCGGCCAGGTGCAGCGGCTGGGCTGGCCGATCGGGCTGACCTCGGTGGCCGAGGGCGGCCTCTTCCACGCCAGCGCCCTGATGATGGGCTGGGTCGGCACCGCCGAGCTGGCGGCGCATGGCATCGCGCTGGAGGCCGCGGCGCTGGCCTTCATGCTGCATGTCGGCTTGTCCAGCGCGGCGACGATCCGGGTCGCCAGCTTCCTCGGCACCGGCGAGGTGCGGGCTCTGCGGCGGGCGGCGGCGGTGTCGGTCGTGCTGTCGGTGGCGGTCGCGGTCGTGGTGATCGGCCTGTTCCTGAGCTGGCCCGAGTTCATCATCGGCCTCTTCCTCGACGAAACCAAGCCGGAAAGCGGCGCGATCCTGGCCTTCGGAGTGACGCTGCTGGCGCTGGCGGCGCTGTTCCAGCTGGCCGATGCGATGCAGGTGATGGCGCTCGGCCTGCTGCGCGGGTTGCAGGACACCAAGGTGCCGATGGCGCTGGCGGCGGTCAGCTACTGGATGATCGGTGTGCCGGCCAGCTATGTGCTGGCCTTCCCGCTGGGCCATGGCGGCGTCGGGCTCTGGCTGGGGCTGGTGATCGGGCTGATCGCGGCGGGGGCCAGCCTGATGCTGCGGTTCTGGGCGCTGGCCCCGAAGGGGTAGCCGTTGCGCCTGTGGCCGGCCCCCGGGGCGCTGCCCCGGACCCCGGGATATTTATGGACAGATGAAACGGGGGTCAGCGCCAGAGGTTTGCATGGCTGGCGAAACGGCCCTGCAGCTTGGCGACCAGCCGGTTCCACGCGCCCGAATGGGGGATGTCGCCCGTCGCCAGCCGCTCCAGCGCCACTTCGGGCGGGCAGGGGCGGCGGCTCACCGGGTCCCAGTAGCGCGGATAGGCGATCAGCGCGGCATGGACCAGGTGGAGCAGGTCGGGCCGCGGCTGCAGGCTGCCGTCCTCGCGCCGCAGCCGGCGGCGGGGGACCGGGCCGAGGTCGGTGGTCAGCCCCCAGCCGGCATAGAAGGGCGCGCCGAGGGTCGTCACCTTCTTGCCGCGGAGCAGCGCCTCGAAGCCGGTGAGCGAGGTCATGGTCCAGACCTCGTCCACCTGCGGCAGCAACGCGGCGATGTCGGTGCGGGGAAGGATCATGTCGGCATAGTCCAGCGCCTCCGCCTCCGGGATCGCGCCGGGGCGCAGGCCGGCCTCCACATCGGGATGCGGCTTGTAGAGGATCACCGCCTCCGGGTTGGCCTCCCAGGCTGCGCGCAGCAGGCCCAGGTTCGTGCGCACCTCGCCGCCGCCCTTCAGGATCGAGGCGTCGTCCTCCACCTGGCCGGGGACGAGGATGCGGCGGCCCTCCGGCAGGGCGGGGGCGCCGCCGCCGAGGTTGTATTTGGTCAACTGCGCGGCGCGGAGCGCTTCCAGCAGCCGCTCGGCCCGGGCGCGGCCGCCGGGGGGAAGGGGAGAGAGCAGCAGTTTCTCCAGCCGCGAGGGGCGGCTGGGATCGTAGTAGATGCCGAGGTCGTCGGTCACCAGCGACAGCGGCGGCACCAGTTCCGCGCCAAGTCCGCGGGAGCGCAGGAAGCCGTCCTCCACCCGCAGGCAGGGGGCGGCGAAGCCCTCCGGTTCCTTGCCGGCCCAGATCAGCAGGGGGCGGTCCAACCGCGCGGCGGTGGCAGCGGCGGCGGCAGGGTCGTCTTTGAAGATCAGCGGCTTCTCGTGCCCGAATACCGCCTGCAACCGGCTGCGCTTCCAGGCCCGCATCCCGGCGGCGACATGGCCGCGGCGGTCCTGCCGGAAGGCGCGGGTCTCGGCCTCCAGCTGGTCCAGCGCCTCCTCGAAGCTGCACAGCCGGTCGCGGCAGGGATCATACCAGACCGGCGCCAGGATCATCGCCGCGGCGAAAAGCTGGTTGCGGGTCAGGGTCCGGCCGCGGCGCGGCGGCGGCGTGCGGTCATGGGTCAGGCCCCAGCCGGCATAGAAGGGCTGGCCCCAGACATGGGGGCGGTGGCCGGCCAGGATCGCCTCGAACCCCAGTTGCGAGGAGATGGTGTAGACCGCAATGGCCCCGTCCAGCAGCGCCCAGGGGGAGACGGGATCGGCCAGCAGGGTGATGCCCGGCCCGGCATGGCGGGGGCCGTGATGGCCGGGGCGCAGGCCGGTCGCGGTCTCGGGGTGGGTCTTGATCACCACCGGCGCATGGGGATGGGCCTCGCGCGCATGGGCCAGCATCTCGTCGAAGCTGGCCTGCGTCGCGCCCGAGGCGCGGACCGAGGCATCGCCGGCGGTCTGGTCCACCACCAGCACGTATCCGGGCGGCGGGGGCGGCAACTCCGGGGCGTGGATGTTGTATTTGGACAGGTCCAGCTGACGGATACGCTCATATCCCTCCCTCGCGCGGGCAAGGAGATTGGAATTGTCCAACAGATCCGTGGCGAGGATATGCTCCAGCGCCGAGGGCGCCGCGGGGTCGAAATGCACCCCGCGCGGGTCGACCAGCAGGCCGAGCGGCGGATCGCCTGCCCGCCCGAGGCGCAGGCTGCGCAGGAAGGCATCCTCGATCCGCACCAGCGGCAGGCTGCGGCGGGCGGCCAGCCGCTCCCCCCGCCAGGCGGTTGGGCTGGCACCCCAGACCGCCACGCCGTCGCCCGCCCCCGGAAGGCCGAAGCGCAGCTCGTGGCCCATCAGCGCCAGGATGCGCCGCAGCCGGCGGTCGCGCAGGAAGGACAGGTTCTGGTGGAAAAGCCGCCGCGGGATCGCCACGGCGGCCTCGGGCTTCGGATCGCGTTCGACGGCCACGGGGGCCTCAGCTGCCGCTGCCGTTCAGCGTGTCGGCGGTGGAGGCGATGTTGGCCGTGGCCCCGGTCGCCCCGGTCAGCGCCGAGAGCGTCTTGTTCCACTGGACATAGGGCGCCTCGGTCACATAGACGGTGTCGCCGTCGCGGATCAGGAAGTCGCGCGCCTCGAACATGCCGTTGGGCCGGGTCAGGTCCAGCACATAGACCATGCGCTGGTCGCCGCGCAGGTCGTTGCGCCCGAGCACGATATTGGCGATCTCCGCCGGCTCGTTGCGGAAGACGAAGACGCCGGTCGGGTCGGCGGCCATGGTCTGCAGGCCCCCCACGGTGGCGATGGCCTCGATGGCCGAGAGGGTTTCCGACTCGAAGGGCACCAGCGCCTGGCTGCCGGTGGCGCCGAGTGCGGTGAAGCGGCGTTCGTCCTGCTCGATCACGATCTGGTCGCCGGGGCGCAGCGCGATGTCCAGCGCCGGGCTGGACCACAGGTCCTTGAGCCAGACCTTGCCGGTCTTGCCGGCGCGGGTGACGCGGACGATGGCGACGGCGGGCTCGATCGCCACGCCGCCGGCCTTGGCCAGCATGGCGGCGAGCGTCCGCGTCGGCCGCTCGATGGGGTAGACGCCGGGCGCCATGACCGAGCCGGAGATGGTGACCGAGGAGCCGTCGCCAGCCAGGCGGCTGACGGTGACCTGCGGGTCGGGGGTCTGGGCGTCCAGCTTGCGGGTGATCGCCTGCCGCAGCCCGTCGGGCGTCTGGCCCGCCGCCCTGATCCTGCCGGCATAGGGGATGAAGATATAGCCCTGCCCGTCGACCTGCACCTCGGTCAGGGCGCTGACGCGCTGGCCGGTGTTGCCGAGAAGCGGGTCGTCCTTGACGTTCTCGAAGATGGTGATCGCCAGCGTGTCGCCGGGCGACAGCGTGTCCGAGCCGACGACGCCGGCCCCCTTGAAGGCCGAGGAGAAGCCGAAGGAGGGCAGCACCGCGGTGGCCCGGGTGACGCGAGGGTTTACGGTGACGACGAAGGCATCGCCGCCGTTCAGCACCGAGCCTGCGAAGATTTCCTTCTTGTTCGGACCGGGGCGCGGCAGACCGCAGCCTGCGGCCGTCGTAAGGCACGCAAGCGCGCCGAGGACCGAGGCCCTCCGGGTCATCCTGATGTCCACTGCTCGGGCTCCTTCTCGGATTTGCCTCAAGTTTTGCCCGCAAGCATAGGGAATCCGCGGGGAAAATGAAAGCGCGGCGTTTTTGCGGCCTCAGTTCACCACGCGCAACTGTTGCCGAGGTGCCGCGTTGCCGCTTTCCAGCGCGTCGTAGGGGTCCTGCGCGGAGAGCATCATGTCTACCACCTGTCGTAGCAATTCGCGCCGCCCCCGCGAAGAGTAGAAGCC
The DNA here is from genome assembly GCF_011043545.1 of Rhodobacter sp. SGA-6-6. Classification (GTDB taxonomy): domain Bacteria; phylum Pseudomonadota; class Alphaproteobacteria; order Rhodobacterales; family Rhodobacteraceae; genus Pseudogemmobacter. The sequence goes on from NZ_JAAKGP010000003.1 coordinate 254,644, forward strand.
GCCGGGCACCTGGCTGGTTTCCAAGAGGTAGTGGCGGTAATCGCGGTAGGCGCGGGTGTCGGGGCGTGTGGCTTGGGCGAAAAACTGCTCGATCGGCTGCGGCGAGACGAATTCCGGCTTGGAATAGACCGCCCGGCCGAAGGCCTTCAGCGGCAGCGACCGCCACAGCACCTGCTGCCCGGCGGTGGAATTCACCGTGACGGCGCTGCGCGCCTGGTTCAAGAGACCGGCTAGCTTGCCGCCGCGGACGAAATGCACCCGCTCGGCCACGCCATGTTCTCGGGCCAGCCGGTAGATCTCGCGCTTCATCGCCACGCGGCCGTCTTCCAGCGGGTGGGCCTTGAACACCAGGTGGTGATGCGGCGCCGCGCCCTTGGCGAAGCCCTCGGTGACCAGCGTCAGGAACTCGGTCATGGTGGTGAAGGGGGAATGGTCGCGGAAGCTGGCGTCATGCGCCAGTTGCAGGATGACCAGGTGGTAAGGGAAGCCGCCGAAGCGGATGCGCCAGGTGGCGAGCCGGCGTTCCAGCGCGTGGAAGGGCATCAGCGCCAGCCGCTTGAGGTAGAGCCGGAACTCCTGCCGCACGGTCAGGGCGCGGTGGGGGCGGAAGTTGCGGTAGTCCCAGAAGCCGGTCATCACGAACCAGTGGTAGAGCGCGCCCCAGAACACATGCTGGCGCATGTCGCCCCAGCGGGCGGGGGCGTCGGGCAGGTCCATGTCGGCCTTCTCCAGCGCCCGGCGCATGTCGGCGACGGTCAGGTCCATCAGCCGGGAATGGCCGTTCGCCCCGCCGCGTTCGTAGGTGATCCAGTAGGGGCGGAGATAACCTTCCTCGAACACATGCACGATGATGTTGCGGGCGCGGGCGATCTCCACCGCGCGGGCGTGGATCGGGCGGGTGTCGCCGTAGAGCACCAGGTCGGTGACGGATTTCTCGTCCAGCAGGGCGGCGAAGGTGGCGGGCCAGTCCTGCGCCGTGCCGCGGAAGGGGATGTAGGACCTGCCGTCCGGCCAGAACGCCCGGTCGCCGCGGTTGAAGCCGACGCGCCAGCAGGTGGCACCCGACCGCCGCAGCATGGCGGCAAGGCGCGCGAACCAGGGGCCGTGCGGGCCCTGGAGAAAGAGGAATGTCCTGCCCTGGCCTGATAGCCGCATCGTTACCGCACCCTTGCCCCGCCCATAGGCCCGGATCGCGCTTCTGTGAAGGGGGAACCTCGCGGGTGCGACATCCCTAACTGCGGAGAAGGGCGGAAATGGGGCGATGGGGTGGCCTATACCCTCGGGGTCTTCCCCGACCGTGTTGGCGAAGGCGCGTGCCTTCGCCACAGTGCGCCATTTCAACCAGGACCGGCCGGGCCCTCAAGGCCCGGCCAGCGCCCGCCCCGCCCTCGGCGGGCGCTTCTCGCCCGCCGGGTCGGGCGCTGGCCTCTCGGGGTCTCGGGCTGTCAGCGTTTCCGGGTGATAAGTTTCGCACGGGCGGGGCGAGGCAATGCCTCGCCTGTTCCCGCCCGACGCGGTGGTCCTGAGGGAAGCTGGTCGCCCCAAGGGCTTGCCTTGCCGCTTGCCACAGGCTTAGGTCTCAGCCGGACAAGACGGGAGAGGCGGCCATGTTCACCGGTATCGTGACCGACGTGGGGCGGGTTCTGGATCTGCGGCAGGAGGGCGACCTGCGGGTGCGGATCGGCACCGCCTACGACCCGGGCGGCATCGACATCGGCGCCTCCATCGCCTGCGAGGGCATCTGCCTGACGGTGGTGGACCGCGGCACCGCGGCGGGGCAGGGCTGGTTCGACGTGCAGATCAGTGCCGAGACGGTGGAGAAGACCAACATCGGCCGCAACTCCTGGGCGCCCGGGCGGCGGCTGAATCTGGAGCGCGCGCTGAAGGTCGGGGACGAACTCGGCGGCCATATCGTCAGCGGCCATGTCGACGGCGTGGCCGAGGTGGTGGCGCTGCGCAGCGAGGGCGACTCCCTGCGCGTCACCTTCCGCGCGCCGGAAGACCTGGCCCGTTTCATCGCGCCCAAGGGCTCGGTGGCGCTGAACGGCACCTCGCTGACGGTGAACGAGGTCGAGGGCCGCGACTTCGGCGTCAACCTGATCCCGCATACCCAGGCGGTGACGACCTGGGGCGAGGTGGCCGTGGGCGATGCGGTCAACCTGGAGGTGGACACCATGGCCCGCTATGTGGCGCGGCTGCGGGACTGGGGATAGGCGGCTCCTCGTCGCATTTCATGCGCTCGTCGCGGGCGGGCGGACAGCGAGGACAGCGAGGACAAGGCGAAGCCGCCGGACGAGCCCTGCCGGAACGAAAACGGCGGCTCCGAAGGGCCGCCGTTTCCGCATTCCTGATCCGCAAGCCTCAGGCGGCGCGGCTCAGCAGCACGTCGTCCACCTTCTTCTGCGCGGCGGGCGGTTCCAGCCCGGCAACGGCGGCCACTTCGCGGGTCAGCCGTTCCAGCGCCGCCTCGTAGAGCTGGCGCTCGGAATAGGACTGCTCGCGCTGGTCGTCGGTGCGGTGCAGGTCGCGGACCACCTCGGCGATGGCCATCAGGTCGCCCGAGTTGATCTTCTGTTCGTATTCCTGCGCCCGGCGCGACCACATCAGCCGCTTGACCTTGGCCTTGCCCTTCAGCGTGTCCAGCGCCTTCGACACCACGTCGGGGGCCGAGAGCGGGCGCATCCCGATCTCGGTCGCCTTGTGGGTGGGCACCCGCAGGGTCATCTTGTCCTTCTCGAAATGGATGACGAACAACTCCAGCCGGAAGCCGGCGATTTCCTGTTCCTCGATGGACAGGATCTTGCCGACGCCATGGGCGGGATAGACGACGAACTCGTTGGGACGGAACTCGGGCTTCTTCGACTTGGTCATTCAGTCTCTTCCTCGGGGCGGAGCCAACCGCGACAACTGCCGCCCTGCCGAAGACGATGCCTTCGGCCAGATGGCGGCCATGTCACGAAATTTCCTGTCCCAGGCGAGCAGCTCTGAGGCAGGCGGAAGTCTCCAGTGGATTTCTGTGAAGATCATATAACACAGAATCGGCCCGATTCCAACGGGCACGCGCGGCGAGGCAAGGCGCAGGGGCGCCTGATCCGCAAGGGAAATCCGCCAATGTCACGAAAAACGGACGCCGCGTTTGCGAATCGTGAACAGGTTCAGCGACTCACCCCCTGCGGGGCGGGCTCAGTCGCCGGTGCCGGGCGCCTCGGAGAAATACTTCTGCAACTTGTTCGGTTCGCCGTCGCGTTCCTCGTAGCCCGGCAGCGGGTCCTTCTTCTGGGTGATCACCGGCCAGACCTGGGCATATTTGCGGTTGAACTCCACCCATTCCTCCATGTCCGGCTCGGTGTCGGGACGGATGGCGTCGGCGGGGCATTCCGGTTCGCAGACGCCGCAGTCGATGCATTCGTCCGGGTGGATGACCAGGGTGTTCTCGCCTTCGTAGAAACAGTCGACCGGGCAGACCTCGACGCAGTCGGTGTATTTGCAGGCGATGCAGTTGTCGGTGACGACATAGGTCATGGTCGGGTTCCGGCGCGGATGGCGTGAGCCGATTGGCTTGGCGGGTGCTCAGGGTCTAGCTAGTCCAGCCCTGCGGATCATTCAAGCGGCCCCGGTGCCGCAGCGGGCGCGTCGAGGTCAATAAAGAGCGTCGTCGCCTCCGAGGCCGGGCCGCGGCGGACGCCCGTTCCGAGAATTCTTATAAGCCGGATATTTCTTCCCTGCGGGAAGGTCAGCACGTCGCTGGGGCCGACCTCGCGCGAGGGGCGGGCGACCGGCTGGCCGTTCACCCGGACATGGCCCTCTTCCACCACCGCCGCCGCCAGGCTGCGGGTCTTGAAGAACCGCGCCTGCCAGAGCCACTTGTCGATCCGCAGGCGGGGGGCAGGGGCGGGTTGGCCGCCCGTGTCCCTGCTGCCCGGCCCGGCCAAGCGTCAGACCTTGCCCTTCAGCGCCAGCAGGGCGGCGAAGGGGTTGTCGGGGTCGATGGGCTTTTCGGCGCGCGGGGGACGGGCCTCGAACTTGCGTTCGCGAGGGGCGTCCTTGGCGCCGTCGCGCTTGCCCTTGGGCCCGGGCTTGCCGCCCTTGCCGTGGAAGTCCTTGCGGCCCTCGCCCTCTTTCCGCTCGCCGCGCGGGCGGTCGCCCTGCGGCTTGTCGCCCCGGGGCCTGTCTCCCTGCGGCCTGTCTCCCTGAGGTCGTTCCCGGCGGGGCTGGCCTTCGGGGCGCGGCCCGCGTTCGGGGCGCTGGAAGCGGGGGCGGGGCGCCCAGGTGAAGGTGAAGAACACCTCCATCTCGGCCGGTGCAGCCTCCTCGCCGGCCTCGGCGGGCGGCGCCTCGGGCTCGTCCGGCACCGGCGCCAGCAGCGAGACCTCTTCCGGGATCGGCTGGCCTGCGGCGGCGGCGGCCTCGATGGCCTCGTCGATGGCGGCGGGCGGAACGACGGGTTCGGCCACCTTCACCTTCGGTCGCTCGCCCTTCTCGCCCTTGTAGCCGAGGCCGGCCATCAGGTCGGCGAACTGCTCCAGCGTCATGCCGGTGATCGACAGCATGTCCGGCGTCGCCTCGAAGCCCGCCCGGCTGTCCTTCTGCCGCAGGATGTCGGCCAGACGCTCCAGCATGTCGATGCGGATCGCCCGCGTCCCGGCGGGGTGGTAGCCCGACAGGGTGTAGTGCTGCTTCGGCACCTCGGCGATGTTGGGGATGGTCACCAGCCCCGGGGGCGGGCTTTCGGGGAACTCGGCCAGACCGTTCCACAGCGACCACAGCACCAGCCGCAGCCGCGTCGGCGCGGGCTTCAGCAGCGCCGGCAGGAAGACGGTATACTGGCCGAAGCGCACGCCATGCTTGCGCAGGGAGGCCCGGGCCTCCTGGTCCAGCTCCTTCACCTCCTGCGCCACCGCCTCGCGCGGCAGCACGCCGAGCGATTCCGTCAGGCGGAAGGCGAAGCCGCGGGCCAGGCCCTGCAGCGCCTCGTCCCGGCCAAGGGCCAGCAGCGGCTCATACTGTGCGGCCACCTTGCGGTCGATGAAATGCTGCAGGCGGCGGCGGACCTTCTCGGCCACCTCCTCGCCCGCTTCCTCGTCCACGAAAGGCTCGACCGAGGGTTTCAGCGGATCGGCGCCCTTCACCAGCTTGCCCACCGCGGAAGAGCCCCACATCAGGCCGCCCTGTTCGGTGAAGTCCATCTCGGTGTCCGGCGCGTTGTAGAAACGGTCGGCGCGCAGCGAGAACTCCGGCCGCAAGGCGGCGATGGCGGCCTGGCGCAGGGTCTTGCCCTCGTCGGCGGAGACGGTGGAATCCTGCTGGAAGCGGAAGCCTTCCAGCCGCCCGACGAACTGCCCCTCCACGGTCACTTCGCCCCGGTTCTCGCCCTTGTCGTTCACCTCGGCCACGAGGTCCTCCTTCTGCTTCAACCGCCGCAGCAGCACGGATGTGCGCCGGTCGACAAATCGTTGCGTCAGCGCGGCATGGAGCGCATCCGACAGCCGGTCTTCTACAGCGCGGGTCTCCTCGCGCCAATGCGATTCGTCATCCACCCAGTTCCGCCGCTGGGTGACGTAGGTCCATGTGCGGATATGCGCCAACCGGCGCGACAATGTGTCGATGTCGCCGGTGGTCTTGTCGATCCGCTCGATGGCCTTGGCCAGCCAGTCCGAGGGGATGCGGCCGCCGCCGATCCCGCGGCCGCAGAGGAAGTCGAAGATGCGGGCGAGAAGGGCGAAATGGTCGGACTCCGCGCCGTTGCGGAAATCCGGGATGCGGCAGACATCCCAGAGGAGCCGCACCCGTTTCGCATCGGTCACCCGGGCCGTGACCTCGGGCATCGCCGACAGCGCCTTCAGCGCCAGCACGTCGTCGGCATCCCGGGCGCGGCTGAGCCAGTCGTTCGAGGTCGGCGCCTCCAGGCTGCGGATCAGCCGTTCGGAGGAGCCGAAGTCGAGATCGGCGTTGCGCCACATCAGCTTCTTCACCGGGGCGAAGCGGTGGCTCTCGATGGCCTCCACCAGGTCTTCATCGAAGGGCCGGGCCTCGCCGGTGACGCCGAAGGTGCCGTCCTCGGTATGCCGCCCGGCGCGGCCGGCGATCTGGCCGATCTCCTGCGCGGTCAGCGGCCGCATCCGCCGCCCGTCGAATTTCGAGGTGGAGGAGAAGGCGACATGCTTGATGTCGAGATTCAGCCCCATGCCGATAGCATCGGTGGCGACCAGGTAATCCACCTCGCCCGACTGGTAGAGCGCGACCTGCGCGTTCCGGGTGCGGGGGGACAGCGCCCCCATCACCACCGCGCAACCGCCCTTCTGCCGCCGGATCAGTTCGGCGATGGCATAGACGTTTTCGACGGAAAACCCGACGATGGCCGACCGCGGCGGCATCCGGCTGATCTTCTTCGATCCGGCATAGCTCAGCGTCGAGAAGCGGTCGCGCTTCACATAGGAATGCTGGTGGACGAGGCCCGAGATGGCGCCCCGCATGGTGTCGGCGCCAAGGAACAGCGTCTCCACCAGCCCGCGGGCGTGCAGCAGCCGGTCGGTGAAGACATGCCCCCGCTCCGGGTCGGCGCAGAGCTGGATCTCGTCGACGCAGACGAAATCGGCGCCGATCTCCTGCGGCATCGCCTCGGTGGTGCAGACCCAGTATTGGGTGCGGTCGGGGACGATCCGCTCCTCCCCCGTCACCAGCGCCACGGTGGAGGGGCCGATGCGGGCGACGATGCGGTCGTAGACCTCGCGCGCCAGAAGACGCAGCGGCAGGCCCATGACGCCGGTGCGATGGGTCAGCATCCGCTCGATCGCGTGATGGGTCTTGCCGGTGTTCGTCGGCCCGAGGACCGCCGTCACCCGCCCCGCGGATAGCATCGGGATTACAGCTCCTGCCCCTCGAGGGTCTTCGCCAGCCGGTCGATGGCGTCGTTTACGTCGGCGAGGTGCGGATGTATAGCCTGCACCGCCCGATAGACCTCCAGCGCCTTCTCCGGCCTGTCGCTTTCCTCCAAGAGCATCCCCAGCGTCGCCAGCGCGTCGAAGTTGCGCGGATCGGCCTCCAGCACATGCGCCAGATCGGCCAGCGCCGGGCCGATCTCGCCGGCGGCGTAATAGGCCGCCGCCCGGGCGTGGTAGCCTTCGGCGAAATCGGGGGCATGGTCGACCAGCGCGGTCAGATGCTCGATCGCCGCCGGGATGTTGCCGGCCGACAGCGCGTCCGCGCCCCGCTGCAACAGCAGGTCCATCGCCGGCGAGCCGGACTTCGACCATTCGATGCGGATCTCCGCCTCGATCCGCCCGGCCTCTGCGGCATCCTCGGCCTGCGCCAGCCGGGTATAGAGGTCGTCCAGCTTGGCCTGCCCGGTCAGCGGCGGCGGCGCGGGAACCTCGATGGCGGGCACGTCCTCGGGCGCCTCCTGCGCCAGCGCGGGGGCGCAGGCGAGAAAGACCGGCAGAAGTGCCGCAACGATACGATTGTGTAACCCCGGGCTGGCTCTCATATGGAGATGGTAGCCGAACGGCAGGGGAATGCCAGAGGCGGATGGGTCACGAAAGGGAGACTTGGGGATGAGCACGGTGATCGATAAGGCTGTGGAGCAGCTGTCGGAGAAGGTGTCGGGCGGCTTCGACGGTGTTGCGAAATTCGTCATTCAGGGCGAGGGAGCGATCATGCTGGACGGCACGGGCGTGCGGGCGGGCGACGAGGAGGCGGATGTCACCCTGACCGCCAGCGCCGAGGTGTTCAAGGCCATCCTCGACGGCGAGATGAACCCGACCATGGCCTTCATGACCGGCAAGCTGTCGGTCGACGGCTCGATGGGTCTGGCGATGAAGCTGGGGTCCGTGCTGTCGTGAACGCTCCCTTCGCCCCGCAGCCTGCCCCCTTCCACGCCGCGCTGGCCGATGGCCCGCCGGGCGGGCGGGCCTATTGGCTGCGCGCGGCGGACGGGGTGCGGATACGGGCGGGGCTGTGGGGCGGCGGGTCGAAGGGCACCGTGGTCCTGCTGCCCGGCCGCACGGAATATGTCGAGAAATACGGCCGCGCCGCCGCCGACCTTGTGGCGCGCGGCTGGTCGGTCGCCACTTTGGACTGGCGCGGGCAGGGGCTGGCCGACCGGCTGCTGCCCGACCCGATGTCCGGCCATGTGCGGGATTTCGACGACTATCAGCGCGATCTGGATGCCCTGCTGGCGCTGGTGGCCGAGCAGGGGCTGCCGGGGCCGCTGATGCTGATGGGTCATTCGATGGGCGGCTGCATCGCGCTGCGGGCGCTGCACCGGGGCTTGGGCTTCCGCGCGGCGGTGTTCTCGGCGCCGATGTGGGGGATCATGATGGCGGCCTGGCTGCGCCCGCTGGCGCAGGTGGTCTCGGCGCTGGCCGGGCCTTTCGGCCAGGCGCATCGCTACGCGCCGGGGACCGCGGCGGTGTCCTATGTCGCCGAGGCGGAATTCGCCGGCAACGTGCTGACCACCGACCGCGAGATGTGGGACTACATGAAGGCGCAGGTTCTGGCCGAGCCCGCCCTCGGCCTCGGCGGCCCCTCGATGGGCTGGCTGCGCGCCGCGCTGAGCGAATGCGCCGCGCTGATGGCGCGGCCGGCGCCGGACCTGCCGGCGCTCTGCGTGCTCGGCACCGCCGAGAAGGTGGTGGACCCGGCGCCGATCCACCTGCGGATGCAAAGCTGGCCGAAGGGCCGGCTGGACCTCTACCCCGGGGCGGAGCACGAGATCATGATGGAGGGCCCGGCCATCCGCGCCCGGTTCTTCGACGCTTCGGCAGGGTTGTTCGACGCCAGCCGCTGAACGAATTTTCGTCGAAAATTCGTGCCTTACGGGTTTTCGGTGAAAACCCGATCAGTCGCCGCAGGTGATGCAGGTCTCGTCGTCCGGGTCGCGGGCGAACTCCAGCACCCGCCCCTCCGGCCCGATCAGGAACAGGTGCTCCTCGGCCACCTCGGCATGGGTCGTCGCCTGCAGCGCCTCGAAATAGGCCGCTTCCGCCTCCAGCGCCGCGCAGGCCATCCTGGTCGCGCCAAGGGCCGACAGCGCGATCTCCGGCAATTCGCCGCCGTAGCTGCCGAAATAGCGGTTGCAGGGCGCCTTGCCGGAAACCTTGCCGTCGGCGGTGAAGACGATGGTCGTGCCGGCGGCGGCGCGGCTGCCGTCGATACCGACCAGCGTCCATTCGCCGCCGATCGCGGTGGCGAGGGCAGGGGTGCAGGCGGCGGCGAGGGCAAGCGTCAGGGCGGGAAGCAGGCGGGTCATGTCAGGTCCTTTTAGGATCGTCCTGTCCCTGTGACGCATCAGAAGGCCGAAGGCTTGGCCTCACGCGCCATGTGGTCGAGGACGGCATTGACGAACTTCGGCTCCTTCCCCTCCGGGAAGAAGGCCTTGGCGACATCGACATATTCGGTGATCGCCACCTTCGGCGGCGTGTCCATCTGGGTGATCTCCGCCCCCGCGGCGCGGAACAGCGCCCGCAGCACCGGGTCGATGCGGTCGATCGGCCATTTCGCCACCAGCGCCCGGTCGGTCAGCTGGTCGATGGCGGCCTGCCAGTCGACCGCCTTCTCCACCACCGCGCGGAAGTGGTCGACATTGCCCTCGGCGAATTCGCCTTCCTCGTAGGTGGCGCCGAAGCGGTGGCTCTCGAACTCGCGGCAGACCTGGGCCACGGTCTGGCCCGAGCTTTCCATCTGGAACAGCGCCTGCACCGCGTAAAGCCGCGCCGCCGATTTCATCCGGCGCTTCTCGGCGGTCTTGTCTGCGGTCTTGTCGGGGGGGCTCATGCGCGGAACCCGATGCCCTTGGAGGCGCCGGCCCAACCCCGCGCCAGCGCGATCAGGTGCAGCGCCGCCGCCGCTGCGCCGCCGCCCTTGTCCTGTCCGGCGGGATCGGCACGCACCTCGGCCTGCTCGATATTCTCCACCGTCAGGATGCCGTTGCCGATGCAGGCGCCCTGCAGCCCCAAGAGCGTCAGCCCGCGCGAGCTGTCGTTGCAGACGGTGTCGTAATGGGTGGTCTCGCCCCGCACCACGCAGCCGAGCGCGACATAGCCGTCGTATTTCGCCAGCCGCTCGGCCATGGCGATGGCGGAGGGGATCTCCAGCGCCCCCGGCACCTCGACCAGATCGGCCTCGGCGCCCACGGCGGCAGCCATGGCCCGGGCCCCGGCGACCAGGTTGTCGGCGATCTCCTTGTAATAGGGCGCGACGACGATCAGCAGTTTCACCGGCTTGTCGAAAGCCGGCAGCGGCAGGGTGTAATGGGTGATCGAGGCAGCCATGGCTTACTCCGCAATCGGATGGGTGCCGGCGATGGTCAGGCCCCAGGCGTCCAGCCCCACCACCTTCGGCGCCCTGGAATTGGTGACGAGAATGATCTTCGACAGCCCGAGAGAGGCCAGGATCTGCGCCCCCAGCCCGTATTGCCGCAGAGTCTGCGGCGAATGCTCCCCGGCCTCCACCATCTTCATCGAGGTGTCGCGCAGAAGCACCACCGCGCCGCGCCCCTCGGCCGCGATCAGCCGCATCGCCGCGGGCAGGCTGCCGGCGGCGCCGATTCCCAGCACGTCCTCCAGCGGGTTCAGCGCATGGACGCGGACCAGCACCGGCTCGTCGGTGGACAGGTCGCCCTTGGTCAGCACCACATGATCGGCGCCCTGGGTGTCGTCGGAATAGACCCGCATCAGCCAGTCGCCGCCATGGATGGAATGGACCGGCCGCACCGCCTTTTCGTTGATCAGGTTGTCGTGGCGGCGGCGGTAGGCGATCAGGTCCGAGATGGTGCCGATCTTCAGCCCGTGTCGCTGCGCGAAGCCGATCAGGTCGGGCAGCCGCGCCATGGTGCCGTCGTCGTTCATGATCTCGCAGATCACGCCGGAAGGGTTCAGCCCCGCCAGCCGCGCCACGTCCACCGCGGCCTCGGTATGGCCGGCGCGGACCAGCACGCCGCCGTCGCGGGCGCGCAGCGGGAAGATGTGTCCGGGAGTGGCGATGTCGGCCGCGCCCTTGGTCGGGTCGATGGCGACCGAGACGGTGCGCGCCCGGTCGGCGGCGGAGATGCCGGTGGTCACCCCCTCGCGCGCCTCGATCGACAGGGTGAAGGCGGTTTCGTGGCGGGAGGAGTTCTTCGGGCTCATCAGCGGCAGGCCGAGCGCGTCGATGCGCGTGCCGGGCATCGCCAGGCAGATCAGCCCGCGGCCGTGGGTGGCCATGAAGTTGATGGCCGACGGCGTGCACATCTGCGCCGGGATCACCAGGTCGCCCTCGTTCTCGCGGTCCTCGTGGTCGACCAGGATGAACATGCGGCCGTTGCGGGCGTCCTCGATGATCTCCTCGGGCGAGGAGATGGCGTCGGAAAAGTCGGTGCGTTCGGACATGCGGGCGGCCTTCGCGGAGGGGGGTGTCCGCAGCGGGATAGCGCGGGTCGCGGCCAAAGGCCAGAGGCAGGATGCGCAGAGGCTCTGTGCGCTCAGGCCAGCACCGCCAGCGCCGCGGCGAAGGCCAGTTGCTGGCAGGCGCCGAGGATGTCGCCGGTCTGGCCGCCGATCATCCGTTGCGCCGCCAGCGCCAGCAGGGCGGGCAGCAGGGCGGCGGCCAGCACCGGGGCCAGCGCGGCCGATCCCAGCACCAGCAGCGCCAGCACCAGCGCCGCCAGCACCGCCCCCCCGGCGGCAGCGGACGAAGGGCGCCCCGTCGAGGCCGACAGCCCGCCGGGCCGGGCCGGGGGCAGGGCGGCCATCACCACCGCCATCGGCGCCCGCGACAGCGCGGCGGCGGCGATCAGCGGACCCCAGAGCCGGCCCTCGGCGATCAGCGCCTCCAGCGCCGACCAGGCGGCCAGCATCACCAGCACCAGCGCCAGCGCGCCAAAACTGCCGATCCGGCTGTCCTTCATGATCTCCAGCCGGCGCGCGCGGTCGCGCCCGCCGAGCAGCCCGTCGGCGGTGTCGGACAGCCCGTCCTCATGCAGTGCCCCGGTCAGCAGCGCCAGCAGGACCAGCGCCGCCGCCGCCACCGGCCCGGACGGAATGGCGAGGGCGAGCAGGACCCAGGCCAGCAGCGCCGCCAGGACCCCGAGCAGCCCGCCGACCAGCGGCCAGGCCCAGGCGGAGTCGGCCCCGGCTGGGCTGTGGCGGGGCACCGGCAGCCGAGTCAGCAGCGCCAGCGCCGACAGCAGATGATCGCGCAGCCGCATCAGCCCGTCGCTCTCCATCGCCGAACCGTCCTTTCCTGTCTGGCCCCCCGTCCTGCCTTGGGGTAGCTGCATCCCGCGACGGGTTCAATCGCGGAGGACAGCATGACCGGCATCGCCACCCTGAACGACTTCCGCCAAGCGGTGCAGGCGCTTCCGGCCCCGGATGCCGCGGCCATCGCCGCCGCCCGCGCCCGCGACGCGGTGCTGACCAAGCCGCCGGGGTCGCTGGGGCGGCTGGAACAGCTGGCGGAATGGCTGGCCGGGTGGAAGGGCCGGGTGGCGGCCGACCGTCTGCAGGTGGCGATCTTCGCCGGCAACCACGGCATCGCCGCCCGCGGCGTCTCGGCCTTCCCGGCCGAGGTGACGGTGCAGATGGTCGCCAATTTCCAGGCCGGCGGGGCGGCGGTCAACCAGCTGTCGCAGCTGGCCGGCGCAGCGATGTCGGTGCATCCGCTGGCGCTGGACCGGCCGACGGCGGATTTCACCGAAGACGCGGCGATGACCGAGGCGGAGCTGCTGGAAGCCCTGCGCACCGGATGGCAGGCGGTGGACCCGCAGGCCGACCTGTTCGTCGCCGGCGAGATGGGCATCGCCAACACCACCAGCGCCGCGGCCATTGCGGCAGCCCTTTTCGGCGGCACGCTTGGCAGTTCGGGCTGGGCCGGGCGCGGCACCGGCGTCGATGACGCCGGGCTGGCCCGCAAGGAGGCGGCGGTGGCGGCGGGGCTGGCCGCCCATGCCGGCCATCTGGATGACCCGCTGGAGGTGCTGCGCCGCCTCGGCGGGCGCGAGATCGCGGCGATGGCGGGGGCCTATCTGGCCGCGCGGATGCATCGGGTGCCGGTGGTGCTGGACGGCTTCATCAGCTGCGCCGCGGCGGCGGTGCTGCACAAAGCCAACCCCGCGGCGCTGGACCATTGCCTCGCCGGCCACCTCAGCGCCGAGGGCGCGCACGGCCGCCTGCTCGCCGCCATCGGCAAGGAGCCGCTGTTGTCCCTGGGGATGCGGCTCGGCGAAGGCTCGGGCGCGGCGCTGACGCTGAACGTGATCCGCGGCGCGGTGGCCTGCCACAACGGCATGGCGACCTTCGCCGAGGCCGGGGTCAGCGGCGGCTGATACCGATTTCCGCGCGGAAATCGGGCCGGACTTCGCGCGAAGTCCGGCTATTCGGCCGCCGTGGTCGCCGGCCGAGCCAGTCCCAACTCGTCCAGCAGCGCCGATTCCAGTTCCCGCTCCAGCTCCCGCGCGCGGGCGATGTAATCGGGGTTCTGGTCCAGCGGCTGGCCGGGCACCCACAGCTCGGCCATGTCACGCATCGCGGCGCGGTCGATGCGCCAGAACGCCTTGGTCAACTGCGCGGCCTCGTAATCGGAGAAGCCCGCGTTCTCCAGCACGTAGCGCCCGGCCCGGACCGAGCTGTCGAAGGTCTCCCGCACGATGTCGTCGGCGCCGGCCTGATACAGTTCGTAGACATGCACCCGGTCGCGGGCGCGGGCGACGATGTGCAGGTCCGGCCGCACCCGCCGGGCGTGGCGGACGATCCGCAGCGCGTTCTCGCGGCCGTCCACCGCCACCACCAGCACCTCGGCCTGCGACAGGCCGGCGGCCTCCAGCAGTTCGGGGCGCGAGGGGTCGCCGAAGAAGCCCTTGATGCCGAAGCGGCGCAGCGTCTCGATCATCGCCACGTCGCTGTCCAGCACCACGGTCGAGATCCGGGCCGAGCGCAGCAGCCGGTTGACCGTCTGGCCGAAGCGGCCGACGCCGGCGATGATCACCCGGCCCTTCTCGTCGATGGCATCCGGCTCCCGCGCGTCCTGCCCGTGCGGCAGGAACCCCGCCAGCCGGTCGTAGAGCACGAAGAGAAGCGGCGTCACCAGCATGGAGAGCGAGATGATCAGCAGCGCCTTGTCCGCGGCGCCGACGGCAAGCGCGCCTTCGTCCCGGGCGAAGGAGATCAGCAGGAAGCCGAACTCCCCCGCCTGCGCCAGCCCGAGGGTGAAGAGGAAACGGTCCCTGCCGCGCAGGCCCGCAAGGATGGCGATGCCGTAAAGGATCGCCGCCTTGACCGCGATCACCGCCACGGTCAGCCCGACGATGGTGCCGGGCGCGCGGGCCAGCACATGGAAGTCGATGCCGATCCCCACCGTCATGAAGAACAGGCCGAGGAGCAGGCCCTTGAACGGCTTGATGTCGGCCTCGATCTGGTGGCGGAATTCCGAGTTGGCCAGCACCACCCCGGCGACGAAGGTGCCGAGCGCGGGGGACAGCCCGACCAGAACCATCAGGAAGGCGATGGCCAGCACGATCAGCAGCGAGATGAAGGTCGACATCTCGGGCAAGCGCGAGGCATGGACGAAGCGGAAGACCGGGGTGGAGAGGAAGCGCCCCGCCAGCACGATCAGCCCGACGATGGCCAGCGTCAGCAGGGTCTCGGCCCAGCCGGGCAGGGCGGAGACGATGTCCAGCAAGGGCGCGATCGGCGCATCGGCGACCGCCGCGCCCACCTCGCCGTCCAGCGCGTCGGTGACGCCGAACATCCCGGCCGTCGGCCCGGCGAAGCCCGGCAGGGTCAGGAGCGGCACCACCGACAGCATCGGCACCACCGCCATGTCCTGAGACAGCAGCACCGCAAAGCTGGCCCGTCCGCCGGGGCTGCGCATCAGCCCCTTCTCGGTCAGCGTCTGCAGCACGATGGCGGTGGAGGACATCGCCAGCATCATCCCGATCACGATGGCGCTGCGCCAGTTCTGCCCCGCCATCCAGGCGGTCAGGCCGATCACCGCGATGGTCAGCACGATCTGCGCCCCGCCGAGGCCGAGAAGCCGGTGACGCATGTCCCACAGCGCCTGCGGCTCCAGCTCCAGCCCGATCAGGAACATCATCATCACCACCCCGAATTCCGAGATGTGGTGAAGCTCGGTCGTCTCGGCCCCGGCCAGCCCGAAGACCGGCCCCAGGAGGATGCCCGCCGCGAGGTATCCCAGCACCGATCCCAGGCCGAGCCGCACCGCCAGCGGCACCAGCATCACCGCGACGCCGAGGTAGATGCTGGCCTGGAAAAGGAAGTTCTCCATGGAAAAGTCCGGGCTGGGGCAGGGAAAACTCTAGAAAGCCGGGGGCAGGAATTCCACGGGTTTTGCAGGGGTTGCGGGTCACAACCTTGACACATGCTGCAATGATCTGCCCCGGATGCGGGTTTTTGCGTGAAGGGCGGCTCAGCCCGCAGCCAGGGGCAGCGGCGCGTCGGGTTTCACCCGGTCCAGCACGATCTGGCTTTGCACCCGCGCCACCGCCGGATGCGGCAAGAGCGCCTGCTGCACCAGGCGGCTGAGCGCGGAAAGGTCGGCGCACCAGACCCGCAGCAGGAAATCCGCCTCGCCGGTCAGGGTCCAGGCGGCGACGATCTCGGCCCGCGTGTAGCAGAGGCGGCGGAAGTCGCGGGCATTCTCCTCGGAATGGGCGGCCATCACCACATGGATGAAGGCCTCCACCCCCAGGCCGATGCGGTCGGGGGCGACGGTGGCGCGGTAGCCGGTGATCACGCCGGCCTGTTCCAGCCGCTGCCGCCGCCGCGCCGCCTGGCTGGGGGAAAGGTTCAGCCGCTCGCCCAGGTCCTGCGCCGTCAGCGTGGCGTCGCGCTGCAGCGCCGAGAGCAGGCGGGAATCGGTGGCGTCCAGGGAGTCGGTCTGTTGCATGATCTGGCCCATGGGTGCGAGAAATTCGCGCATGTCTTGGCGATCATCCTGAAGAATGCGCGCATGTCGCGCAAGCCCTGCGCTAGAATTCATGCAGACAGGATATGGAGTTTCGCCATGGGTCCCTTCCCGCATGACGCCCCGAAGGCCAAGATCGGCCCGGAGAACCCCGCCGGCACCGACGGCTTCGAATTCGTCGAATTCGCCCATCCCGAGCCGGAGGAACTGCGCGCCCTCTTCGCCCGGATGGGCTTTGCGCTGACCGCCCGCCACCGGACCCGCGCCATCGAGTTGTGGCAGCAGGGCGACATCACCTATGTGCTGACCGACGAGCCGGACAGCCACGCCCGCCGCTTCGTCGAAGAGCATGGTCCCTGCGCGCCCTCGATGGGCTGGCGGGTGGTCGATGCGCAGCACGCCTTCGATCATGCCGTGGCGCAGGGCGCGCAGCCCTTCACCGGCGCGAAGACGCTGGACTGGCCGGCCATCGTCGGCATCGGCGGCAGCCTGATCTACTTCACCGACCAATACGGCCCGGGCGCGGACCCCTGGGGGCCGGAGTTCGAGTGGCTGTCGAAGCCCAAGCCGGAAGGCGTGGGGTTCGGCTACCTCGACCACCTGACCCACAATGTCCACAAGGGCAACATGGACACCTGGTTCGACTTCTACGGAAAGCTGTTCAACTTCCGCCAGATCCGGTTCTTCGACATCGAGGGCAAGTATTCCGGCCTGCACAGCCGGGCGCTGACCAGCCCCTGCGGCCGCATCCGCATCCCGATCAACGAGGACCGGGGCGAGACCGGGCAGATCGTCGAATACCTCAAGCGCTACAAGGGCGAGGGCATCCAGCACATCGCCATCGGCACCGACGACATCTATGCCGCCACCGATGCCATCGCCGAGCGCGGACTGAAGTTCATGCCGAAGCCGCCGATGTCCTATTACGAGCAGAGCTTCGAGCGGGTGAAGGGCCATGACGAGCCGGTGGAGCGGCTGGCGAAGCACGGCATCCTGATCGACGGCGAGGGCGTGGTCGACGGCGGCGAGACCCGCATCCTGTTGCAGGTGTTCTCGAAGACGGTGATCGGGCCGATCTTCTTCGAGTTCATCCAGAGGAAGGGCGACGACGGCTTCGGCGAGGGCAACTTCAAGGCGCTGTTCGAATCGATCGAGGCCGACCAAGTGGCCCGCGGGGTGTTGAAGGCGGGGTGAACGATCCTTCGGCGAAGGATCGGAATACGATTTTTCGCCGAAAAATCGGGGCTTAGCCCTGCGGCATCTTCAGTGCGATCAGCCGGCCGCCCTTCTGGTAGCGGACCTCGTTCTGGGTGATCGCCTCGATCCGGCCGCCGTCGATGCGGTCGCCGACCTGCACCTTCTTGTATTTGCCGTTGGCCTGCCGGACCAGCGCATAGCGCTTCGACGGTGTGCCGTAGACGCCGATCAGGTTCACCTTCGACAGGTTCAGCGCGTTCTTGAAGGTGGCCTGCTTGGCGACGCTGGCGCTGCTGGGGATCTTCGGCGCGGCGCTGGCGACGACTTCCGGCTCGTCCTCCTGCTCCTCGGGCTTGAGGTCCTCGGCCTTCTTCTTCGCCGCGGTCTTCTTCGGCGCCTCGGGCTCGGGCTCCGGCTCGGGCGTGCGGATGGCGGCGGCGACCGCGGCCTCGACCGCGCGGCTGAAGTCCTTGGGCCGCGCCGCCGGCCGGCGCGAGATCGCTACCACCGAGGGGTTGGCGGCCTCGGCCGCGGCGGCGGCGGCCAGGTCGGCCTCGGCCTGCGCGGCCTCCTCGGCGGTGGGGGCCAGGGCCAGCGAGGCGGTCTCGGTCTGCTGCCGGGCGGCCTCGGCGGCCGCAAGCACGGTGCGCGGGCGTTCGCGCGGCCGCAGGCTGGCCTGTCGCACCTCCGGCTCGGCGGTCAGCGCGGCCTCGTCGGGATTGGGCGCCAGGCCGGCGGGGCGTTCCTTCGGGCGGCGGTCGGCGAGGTCGGGGTTCGGCTGCGCCTCCGGCCCGACCGGCTGCTCCGCGGCGACGGCCTCGACGGCGCCTTCGGCCGAGGCGGCGGGAGTCTCGCCGAAGGGCACCGCCTCGACCAGCCCGGCGGCGGAGGCATCCGGGGCGGGCGGCACGGCGGCAGCAGCTTCGGCCGCGGCGGCAAGGGCGGCGGCCTCGGCGGCCTCGCTGCGCGAGGGCGGCAGCTTCGGCGGCTTGCCGGCGATCAGCATCACCCCGTCGGGATTGACGATGCCTTCCGGCGTGGGGATCAGCAGCCCCTGGTCGTCGAAGGCATAGACGGTGCCGAAGGGCGGCGGCGGCATCTGGCCGGCGGGCAGCGTGTCCTCGGCCGCGGCCGGGGTGGGCAGCGCCAGCGCATCCAGCGCCGGGGGCGGGGTGTCCGAGGTGGCGAGGAAGATCTCGTCCTGGTCCTCGGCCAGCACCTGCGCCGGCGGGCTGTCCGAGGAGACGGCGGTGCCCGGCGCGGCTTCGGCGGCGGGCACGGCGGTTTCCTCGGCGGCGGCGGTGTCGAGCGGTTCGGCGGTCTCGCCGGCGGCGGCGGTCTCCATGCCGATCAACTCTTCCTCGCCGTCGGCCAGCATCTCGTCCTCGATGCCGGGAAGATCGTCCCCGGCGATCTGCACCGCCTCCGGCTCGTCCTGGCCCGAGGCCAGGTAGAAGGTCGACCAGGCCGCAACCAGCGCCATGCACAAGAGCAGGATCGCCACCAGCGACAGGAACAGCGCCGCGCGCGAGCGCGGTTTCGGCGGCGGGCGGTTGCCGAAGGTGCCGCCCGGGCGGGTCAGCGACTTGGCGGCATCGGAAGAGGCGGCGACCGCCGCGGCGGTGCGGGCGGGGGCCGAGGGCTGGGGCAGCGGCTTGACCTTGGCGGCCTTGCGGCCCGCGCCCAGGCCCTGCGCCCCGACCAGCCCGCCGATCCCCTTGCCGCTGCGCACCCCGCCCACGGCGGGGGCTGCGGGCCGGGCGCCGGCCTGCGGCGGACGCGGCATCGGCGGCAGGTCCTCGACTGGCTTGCCGCGGGCGGCGCGGGCCAGCGCCGCGGCATCCGGCCGCGAAGCGGCGCCGAGCGCGGGGGCGCGGCCCTGATCCTCGGCGTTGCGGCGGCTGGCGAAGGCCACCATCGCCGCCTGCGAGGGAGCAGGGGGCAGGTCGTCCCCGGCCAGCGGGTCGGCGACCGGATCGGCAGGCTTCGCCGGTTTCGGCAGCGGCGCCGGATCGGCGGCGCGCAGGTCGTCGTCCTCTTCGGGGAAGGCGGTCTCGTCATGGACGAAGGCGAAGGGCGCCTCTTCCACGACCGGCTCGGGCGGCTCGAACGGCGCGGGAGGCGCAGGCTCGGCGGCGGTCTCGGGAACGGAGGGGGGCGGGGGAGGAAGGGCCTCGGCGGCTTTTTCCTCTTCCTCCTCGGGCCAGGCTGCGGCCGGCGCAGCCGGCACGATCCGCTCTGCCGGCTCCGGCGCCGGGGCTTCAGGGGAGGTTTCCGGGGCAGGGGCCTCGGCTGCGGAAGGTTCCGGCGCAGGGGGCTCCGCCGCGACGGGTTCGGGTTCGGGGGCCGGGGCGGGCTCCTCCACGGCAGGCTCGGCCGCGACCGGCTCGGGCAGGGGCGGCTCCGCCGCAGGCGGCTCGGCGGGCGTTTCCGCCGCACCCGAAAGATCCAGTTCGGGCTGCGGCGCCACGGGCGGCTCGGCGGCCGGCGTCTCCGCCGCCGGAGGCTCGGCTGCCGGCGCGGGCGCCGTTTCGCCCCGCGGCCCGCGGGTCAGGATGCGGATCGCGCCGCGGTCGCGTTCCACTTCCTCGCCCGGCGGCAGCAGGCCCGCCGCGGCGCCGGTCTTGCCGAACCAGGGCTCGCCGTTGAAATCGCCGTAGTCGGGGATGGCGACGAAGGAGATCGGGTTGAACCTGTGGCTGGCCGCGAAGGCCTCGGCCTCGTCCAGCGTCTCGCGCGCAAGGACGGCGACGCGCACCAGCTTGCCCCTGCCGGACCAGTCGAACACCAGGTCGTCCACCGGATAGGGCGTCTTGCCCTCCAGCCCCGCCCGGATCTGCGCCCGCCGCTCCTCGTCCGAGGGGCCGGGGGCGTCCATCTCCATGTAGCGGATCTGCGAATTGGGGATCACCAGCTTGGTGGCGAAGCCCGCAGGCTCCAGCCCGAGCGCGGTGCGGCGCATGTAGTCCAGCGCCTCGTCCAGATCGGGGGCGGCGAAGGGGGTTTCACCCACGACCACCCAGCCCTTGCCTGCGCGGTGCAGGAGCTGGATCGCGTCTTCGGTGAAGCTGAGGGCAAAACTCGGTTTCATTGCACGGGTCTAACACAGGGAAACCGGACGCGGAAACGCGCCCCGGACGGCTGCGGTCTTCCTACAGCAGCTTTTTGCCGAAAGAAAGAAAAAGGGCCGTTACCTGACCAAGGATGGCCTTGCGCGCTGCGTTACAGGTCGTGAAATGTCCGTTCAGTTCAAGGAGGACCCCATGCTGAACCGTCTGATGCCCGCCCCCGCCGCAGCTCTTGGCCTCGGCCTTCTCCTGGCCCTGCCGCTGACCGCGCCCGCCGCGCTGGCCGACCGCGCCCCCGCGCAACTGACGGTCACCGGCGAGGGCGCGACCGAGATCGCCCCCGACCTGGCGACATTGCAGGTGGGCGTCACCACCACCGGCGCCACCGCGGCCGAGGCGCTGGCGGCGAATTCCGCCGCGCTGGAGGCGGTGCTGGCCCGGCTGCGCGAGGCGGGGGTGGAGGGGCGCGACCTGCAGACCTCCAGCCTGTCGGTCACGCCGAACTGGACCGGCTATGAAAGCAGTTCCTCGGGGCCGCAGATCAGCGGCTACACGGCGATGAACATCGTCACGGTGAAGGTGCGCAAGCTGGACACCCTTGGTGCGGTGCTGGATGCCGCGGTGCAGGACGGCGCCAACACGCTGAACGGGCTGACCTTCGGGCTGCAGGACCCGCGCCCGGCGATGGACACCGCCCGCCAGGCCGCGATCGAGGACGCCAAGGCCAAGGCCGCGCTTTACGCCGAGGCCGCAGGGGTGAAGCTGGGCCGCATCGCCGTGATCACCGAGAACAGCGGCTACGGCGGCGGTCCTGCGCCGATGTTCAAGGAGGCCGCGATGTCCGCCGCCCCGGTGCCGGTCGAGTCGGGCCAGCTGTCGATGCAGGCCACGGTGACGGTGGTCTGGGATCTGGCGGAGTAGGGCGGTCGGTTGATGCTCCAGGCGTCTGGCCGGGTGGATGGTCCTGTCCGGCGAAACCGTCGAGACGCGAAAGCTGTCATCTCCTTGCGAACGGGGAGCCATTTCCCGCGGCACCCCAAGGGAAATGGCGGGGTGAACCCCGCCCTACGCCGGCCCCCATCCGCCGGGCGACCGGGAACTGCCGTAGGGCGGGGTTCACCCCGCCGCTCAACGGTGTTCTTGGCGAAGGCGTGTGCCTTCGCCACAGCGCAACGGTTCAGTCTGGACCGGCCGGGCCCCAAAGGCCCGGCCAGCGCCCGCCGGGTCGGGCGCTGGCCTCCCGGGGTCTCGTGCCACCACCGTCTCCGGTTGATCCAGTTCGCACGGGCGGGGGCGAGGCAATGCCTCGCCTTCTCCCGCCCGGTCGAGCCGCGCATTCCTGATGTTTTTCGCCGATCCCGTGGATGGGACGGACAATCACCCGAAACGGCGGCGACTCACCCCATCGCCTGATCCAGATCGGCGATGATGTCCTCGACATCCTCGATCCCGATCGACAGCCGCACCATGTCCGGCGGCGCCCCGGCGGCGATCAGTTGCTCGGGCTCCAGCTGGCGGTGGGTGGTCGAGGCCGGGTGGATGATCAGGCTGCGGGTGTCGCCGAGGTTCGCCACATGGCTGAACAGCTTCACCCGGTTGATCAGGTCGACGCAGCCGTCGTAGCCCGACTTCAGCGCGAAGGTGAACAGCGCCCCGGCCCCCTTCGGAACGATCTTCTTCGCCCGCTTGTAATAGGGGCTGGACTTCAGCCCGGCATAGGTGACCGATTCCACCCGCGGGTCCTTCTCCAGCCATTCCGCCACCTTGCGGGCGTTCTCGACATGGCGCTGCATCCGCAGGCCCAGCGTCTCGATCCCCATCAGCGTGTAATGCGCCCCCTGCGGGTTCATGGTCATGCCGAGGTCGCGCAGCCCGACGGCGATGGAGTGGAAGGTATAGGCCATCGCCCCGAGCGCGGGGTGGAAGGTCAGGCCATGATAGGCGGGCTCGGGCTGGCTGAGGCTGGGGAACTTGTCCGAAGCGGACCAGTCGAACTTGCCCGAATCCACCAGGATGCCGCCGGTGACGGTGCCGTTGCCGGTCAGATACTTGGTGGCGGAATGCACGACCAGCGTCGCCCCCATCTCGATCGGCCGGCACAGCCAGGGCGTCGCGGTGGTGTTGTCGACGATCAGCGGCACGCCCTTGCGGTCGGCGATCTTCGCCAGCGCCGGGATGTCGGTGACATAGCCGCCGGGGTTGGCGATGGTCTCGCAGAAGATCGCCCGGGTGTTCTTGTCCACTGCCCGCGACACCGCGCCCAGGTCGTCGGTGTCGACGAATTTCGCCGACCAGCCGAAGCGCTTGATGGTCTGGCTGAACTGGGTCATCGTGCCGCCGTAGAGCCGGGTCGAGGCCACCACGTTCCTGCCCGGCCCCATTAGCGGGAACAGCGCCATGATCTGCGCCGCATGGCCCGAGGAACAGCCGATGCCGCCCGCGCCGCCCTCCAGCGCCACCACCCGGTTCGCCAGCGCCGCCACGGTAGGGTTGGTCAGGCGCGAGTAGATCCAGCCGACCTCTTCCAGGTTGAACAGCCGGGCCGCATGGTCGGCGTCCTTGAAGACGAAGGCGGTCGATTGGTAGATCGGGATCTGCCGTGCGCCGGTGGCCGGGTCGGGGGCCGTCCCGGCATGGATCGCCAGGGTGTCGAAACCCATCGGTCTGTCTGTCATGTCATCCTCCGCTGTCCTTTGCCGCGAGGTTAGGGGAGCGGCCGTCCCGCGGCAATGGCCGCCGCGATGCGGATTTCTCATGCCGATGATGAAGATCGTTCCTTCCGGGCCGGAGCCGGAGAACGATCCTTCGCCGAAGGATCGTCTACGCCCTGTCGTCCTTGGGGCTGCCCATGACGACGAAGGTGGTGACCGCCTGCACCTGCGGCAGCACGCCCAGGACCTCGGTGTGCCAGTGCTTGTAGGCGGGCAGGTCGGCGGTCTCGACCCGCAGCAGGTATTCCACCGTGCCGGTGACGTTGTGGCATTCGCGGACCTGCGGCGCGCGGGCGACGGCGCGCTCGAAAGCCTCCTGCGCCGCCTTGGTATGGCTGTTCAGGCCGACGGTGACATAGGCGGTGAAGCCGATCCCCAGCTTGTCGGGGTCGAGCACGGCGCGGTAGCCGCGGATGACGCCGGCCCGTTCCATCTCCTGCACCCGGCGCAGGCAGGCGGAGGGGGACAGGCCCACCCGCTCGGCCAGCTGCAGGTTGGTCTGGCGGCCGTCGCGCGTCATCTCGCGCAATATCCGGCGGTTCATATCGTCTATCTTCGTCATTCGTTGCGAATATTGCGTTCCGGCGCAAGAGATTGCAATCCTTGATGGCGATTCCTCGGCAATGATTGCGCCATGACATACGAGCTGTTCCTCGCCCTTCTCGGCTTCGGCATCGTGACCTCGGTCACGCCGGGGCCGAACAACATGATGCTTCTGGCCAGCGGGGTGAATTTCGGCCTGCGGCGGACGGTGCCGCACATGCTGGGGATCAGCCTCGGCCATGCGCTGATGGTCTTCCTGGTCGGGCTGGGGATCGCCGGGATGTTCCGCGCCTGGCCTCCGGCGCTGACGGTGCTGAAGACCGGCTCGGTCTGCTACATGCTGTGGCTGGCCTGGAAGATCGCCAACTCCGGCGCCCCGGGCGAGGGCAAGGCGCGGGCCGAGCCGCTGAGCTTCCTTCAGGCCGCCGCCTTCCAATGGGTCAACCCGAAGGCCTGGGCGATGGCGCTCGGCGCGGTGACGGCCTATGTCGCCACACCCTCGGCGGCGGCCTATCTGCTGGTCGCGGTGATCTTCATGGTGGTGAACTTCCCCTCGGTGATGATCTGGGCAGCGGCGGGGCAGGGGCTGCGGCGCTGGCTGGAGGACCCGGCCCGGCTGCGCGCCTTCAACTGGACCATGGCGGTGCTGCTGATCGCCTCGCTCTGGCCAGTGGTGACGATGGAGATGTGAGGGCGGGTTCCACGTCTCGCTGGCGAAGGCCATCGCCTTCGCCACAGCGCACCGTTTCAATCGGGACCGGCCGGGTGCCCCAAGCACCCGGCCAGCGCCCGCCCGCCCCTCGGCGGGCGCTTCTCGCCGCCCGGTCGGCGCTGGCCTCTCGGGGTCTCGGGCTGACAGTCTCCGGTTGACATGCTGCGCACGGGCGGGGCGAGGCAGTGCCTCGCCTGTTCCCGCCCGGCCGAACGGTGGCTTTCCAGAGCCGACTGCCGATCCGTTCGGACGGCCGCGATTCGGCGGCACCGCCCCTCAGGGCATCAGCACCGCCTTGCGCTCGTAGCTGGCGGTCTCCACCGAGCCGTCGTCGAAGGTGACGGCGACGGTAAGGCTGGCGATGCTGCCCAGCGGCGCCTCGGCATAGGGCAGCATCTCTTCCATCTTCAGCGCGTTCGGCTGCGCCTCGCCCTCGTGGCAGGGCTCCATCGGCATCGCGGTTTCCGCCGCGCCGCCGTTGATGCCCCAGGCCACCTGCGTCAGCCCGCAGCGCCAGGCCAGGAGATTGGTGAAATAGATCAGGTCCTTGCCGTCGTATTCGCGGATGGCGACCCATTGGTCCTTCGTCGCGGTCAGGATCGGCTTCACTTCGGCGGCGGTGGTGAAGTCCTGGGCAGGGGCAGGCAGCGGCAATGCCAGGAGCAGGGCGGTCAGGCACAGGGGACGGGACATGGAAAAACCTCGTGCTGTCGAACCTTTCGCCCGCGGGGGGCGGCCCCTATAGTGCGGCCCCGGGCGGCGGCGGACAAGTCCGCGTCCGGTATCGGTAAAGGGGTCGGGAGACAGGCAGGTGACGGCGAGGCCGCAGGAAACCAAGGGGGCGCAGGTCCCCTATACCATCGCCGCTGTGGTGCAGGGCGGGCGGCTGGGATACGAGGCGCTGCTGCTGGCCGCCTCGCTGCGCGCCACCAACCCCGGCTTCGCCGGCCGCCTCTGCCTGATGGAGCCGCAGCCCGGGCCGAAATGGACCGCGGACCCGCGGCTGACCGACCCCGCCCTGCGCGAGCGGTTGCAGGAGCTGGGGGCCGAGATCCTCCCCTTCGAGAGCCGCGTCTTCGGCTCCGCCTATCCGCACGGCAACAAGATCGAGGGGCTGGCCGCGCTGCCGGACGGGCCCTTCCTCTTCCTCGACACCGACACGCTGGTGACCGGCAACCTCGCCACGCTGGAAATCGACTTCGCCCGCCCCTCGGCCTCGATGCGGCGCGAGGGCACCTGGCCGGTGATCGAGCTTTACGGGCCGGGCTATGCCGCCACCTGGAAGGCGCTCTACGACCGTTTCGGGCTGGATTTCGCCGCCTCGCTGGACCTGGGCCAGCCGGAGGAATACTGGCAGCGCCATCTCTACTTCAACGCCGGCTGGTTCTTCCACGAAAGCGCCCACCGCTTCGGCGCCCGCTTCCTGTCCTACGCAAGGGAAATCCGCGACAACCGGCCGCCGGAGCTGGTCTGCCAGGAAATCTATCCCTGGCTCGACCAGATCGCCCTGCCGCTGGTGGTGCAGTCCTTCGGCGGCGGCAGGCCGGGGCCGGGGCTGGCGGGGCTGGACGGCGATGTGACCTGCCACTACCGCACCCTGCCGCTGCTTTACGCGCGCGAAGGCGACCGGGCGGTGGAGGTGCTGGAACAGGTGGCGGCGGAGAAGGAGAACCGCCGGCTCCTGCGCGACTGGCCGCAGGCGAAGCAGATGATCTACCAGAACAAGGGCCGCAAGGCGCGGGCGCTGTTCGACCGCGAGGACCTGCCGCACCGGGAGCAGGCGATCCGCAACACGCTGAAACGCGCGGGGCTGTGGCTGCGGTAGGGTGAAGCACATCGTCCCGCCATCCGGCCGGTCCCGGTTGACATGGTGCGATGTGGCGAAGGCGATGGCCTTCGCCAGTCAGGTCGGGCGGCATTGTTGCCGGATGCCGATCCGCCCCCTCAGGACGGCGTGAAGCGCAGCGACAGGCAGGACATGCCGCCGTCGATCTTGGCGCATTCGCTGTTGCCGATCTCGGTCACCGCGTAGCCCGCATCGACCAGCCGGTCGCGGGTGCGCGGGAAGCCGGCGGGGAACAGCAGCGAGTCGTTGAAGCGGATCGCATTGGCCGAGGCTTCCTCGCCCGCCGCCACCGGGATCACCCGGTAGTCCCTGAAACAGCCCGAGGCCGCCAGCCGGTCGGTCGACAGCACCGTCTCGGCATCCATCAGGCTGCAATCGGTCTTGAAATGCAGCACGCCCGGCGGGGTGTGCAGTTCGCGCACCTTGTGGCCCCAGTCGGCCACCAGCCGCGCCAGTTCCGCCACCCCTTCGGCATTGGTGCGGGCCGAGCGGCCGACGAGGATCTCCCGCTCCGTCACCAGGATGTCGCCGCCCTCGATGAAGCTGTCCTCGCCCTCGATCCGCCGGACGGTGGAATAAAGCCGCTCCAGCACCGGCGCCATCTCGGCCGCCTCTCCCAGCCGCGAGGGCGCGCCGGGGCGCATGATCACCGCCCCCTGCGGCAGGCACAAAGCGGTATCCTCGACGAAGACCGAATCCGGATAGGCGTCCAGCGCCTCCAGTTCGATCACCTCGGCCCCGGCGGCCTTCAGCGCGGCGATGTAGTCGGCATGGTGGCGCTGCATCAGCGCCAGGTCCGGGTTGCCGGTGTCCACCGCCCGCAGGCCGCGGATGATGCTGGCAGAGGGGCGCCGGGTCACGGCATGGGTGAAGCGGTAGGAACGGTCGGACATGCGGTCTCTCCTGGAGGTGCCGCCACCCTGCCACGGGCAGGGCCGCCCCTGCAACGGGGGGCGCATCGGTCCACGATCCCTGGGAAGGATGGTGGGTGACCCTGGAATCGAACCAGGCGTGGGTCGCCCCGGCGGAGTTACAGTCCGCTGCCGCACCTTGCAGCTCGTCACCCGATGGAGGCGGGGTTTAGCCGGGCGCCGGGGGGGCGTCAAGGGTGGATCGGGACCCGTTCGCCCGCTATAGGAAGGCGGTGCAAATCGGAGAGCCAGATGAAGCCGGGGTCGAAGAAACCCACCTGGGTGGTGGACAAGGAACGCAAGGCGAAGGCCGAGGCGAAGGAGACCGTCTGGCTGTTCGGCCTCCATGCCGTGCGCGACGCCCTGGTCAACCCGCGGCGCGAGAAGCTGCGGCTGGTGGTGACCAAGAACGCGCTGGACCGTCTGGCCGATGCGGTGGCCGAGGCCGGGATCGAGCCGGAGATCGCCGATCCGCGCAAGTTCACCGCGCCCATCGACGAAGGCTCGGTCCACCAGGGCGCGGCGCTGGAGGTCAGGCCGCTGAACTGGGGCAGGCTGGCCGATGTGGCGGTCTCGGGCGAGGGCGCGCCGCTGGTGGTGCTTCTGGACCGGGTGACCGATCCGCACAACGCCGGCGCCGTTCTGCGCTCGGCCGAGGTGTTCGGCGCCCGCGCGGTGATCGCGCCGCGCCACCATTCGGCGCCGGAGACCGGGGCGCTGGCCAAGACCGCCTCCGGGGCGCTGGAGCGGCAGCCCTACCTGCGGGTGACCAACCTTTCCGAGGCGATGGAAGAGCTGAAATCGGCCGGCTACCTGCTGATCGGGCTGGACGGCGGGGCCGGGCTGACGCTGGGCCAGGCGCTGGAGCAGGCGGGGACGCGGGCCATCGGCCTTGTCCTCGGCGCCGAGGGGCCGGGGCTGCGCGACAAGACCCGCGAGACCTGCGACCTGATCGCCCGCATTCCCTTCGCCGGGGGATTCGGCAGCCTGAACGTGTCGAACGCGGCGGCGGTGGCGCTCTATGCCGCGGCCACGCGGTGATCACGCTTGCGCGATGCGGGCTTTAACCCGGGCTTCATGGTTCTAAATCATGGTGATGAGGCGCGGGACCGGAACCCCCGCACCTTGATTTCACTGTCCCTCGTTCCGCAACTTCCGCGCCCGGTCCGCTTGGCCCGGGCGCTTTTTTCTGCTTGGGTGACGACATGAGCGAAGACGACACCATCCGCGACATCCTGACCGATGCCCGCACCATCGCCGTGGTGGGCTGGTCGCCGAAGCCCGACCGCGCCAGCCACGGCGTCGCCGCCTTCCTTGCCCGCCGCGGCTACCGGGTGATTCCGGTCAACCCCGGCCAGGCGGGCCAGGAGGCCCTTGGGGCCACCGTCCGCGCCTCGCTGGCCGAGGTGGTGGAGAAGGACGGCCCGGTCGACATGGTGGACGTGTTCCGCCGCAGCGAGGAGGCCGGCGCCGTGGTGGACGAGGCCATCGCCATCGGGGCGAAGGCGGTCTGGCTGCAACTCGGGGTGACCGACGATGCGGCCATGGCCCGCGCCCGGGCGGCCGGGCTGAGGGCGGTGCAGAACCGCTGCCCGGCGATCGAGATTCCCCGGCTGGGCCTCTGATCCCCGCGGTTGCGATGATGAGCGCCTTGCGGCGCAAGCCTTTTGTCTCGCCTCTGCGCCTTTCAGGCGCAACCGGCTCGGGCGTGCCTCCGGCGGGGATATTTATCATCCAGAAAGAGGGGAAGGTCTTATCCTCTTTCTTGACTTGAATATCCTCAGGGGGTTTGGGGGCAGAATGCCCCCATCAGCCGACAGCAGCCCCATGAGACTCCGCCGGCCGCCACGACAAGCAATGCGGCGGCAGCCGCGCCGCCGGATCACCCCGAACGGGCGGCCTTCTCGGCCAGACCGGAGGTGCCCTCGCGGCGGGCCAGTTCCGCCAGCACCTCCTCCAGCGTCACGTCGCGGGCGGCCAGCATCACCAGCAGGTGGTAGAGCACGTCGGCGGCTTCCGAGGTCAGCCGGGCGCGGTCGCCCTTCACCGCCTCGATGATCGCCTCCACCGCCTCCTCGCCGAATTTCTCGGCGCATTTCTCCGGGCCCTTCGCCAGCAGCTTGGCGGTCCAGCTGCTGTCGGGGTCCGCACCCTTGCGGGCGGCGATGGTGGCGGCCAGCCGTTCCAGCGCGCTCATGTCAGCCTCATCGGGATGCCGGCCGCGGCCATATGGGCCTTGGCCTGGCCGATGGTATAGGTGCCGAAATGGAAGATCGAGGCGGCCAGCACGGCGCTCGCATGGCCCTCGGTCACCCCTTCGACCAGATGGTCCAGCGTGCCGACGCCGCCCGAGGCGATCACCGGAACCGGCACCGCATCGGCCACCGCCCGGGTCAGCGGCAGGTTGAAGCCCGCCTTCGTCCCGTCGCGGTCCATCGAGGTCAGCAGGATTTCCCCCGCCCCCTTCGCCGCCACGGTCCGCGCGAATTCCACCGCGTCGATGCCGGTCGGGCGCCGCCCGCCATGGGTGAATATCTCCCACCGCCCGGGCGCCACGGTCTTGGCGTCGATGGCGACCACGATGCACTGGCTGCCGAAATGATCCGCCGCCTCGGCCACCACGTCCGGGTTGGCCACCGCGGCCGAATTGAACGACACCTTGTCCGCCCCCGCCAGCAGCAGCGCCCGCACATCCGCCACCGTCCGCACCCCGCCGCCCACCGTCAGCGGCATGAAGCATTGCTCGGCCGTCCGGGTGACCAGATCGAACATGGTGCCGCGGTTCTCGTGCGTGGCATGGATGTCGAGGAAGCACAGCTCGTCCGCCCCCGCCGCGTCATAGGCCTTGGCGGCCTCCACCGGATCGCCGGCATCCACCAGATCGACGAAGTTCACGCCCTTGACCACGCGGCCGTCGGCCACGTCGAGGCAGGGGATGATGCGGGTCTTCAGCATGGCGCCGGTTTAGGGGTTCAGGCCGGGCGGCGCAACTGTCCGGGCAGGGCCGGCGCGGGTTCGCGCAATCATTTGGGCGGCACGAAGGTCCAGATCACTGCGAACATCAGCCAGAGGAAGGCCGTGAGCGCCACGAACGGCAAACTGAACACGGCCAGCCAGGCCATCATCCCGCCGGAGGAGAGCAGTCCCCCGATATCTATTCCTGCGACGATACAGGGATAAGCGCCTCCCTCGTCCGCCCGGCAGTTGAAGACATCGGCCACGGTGGCTGTCAACAGCGCCGAAAACAGCGGCAGGAGTCCGATGATGAGCAGGATCAGCGGCACCATGATATGCCATCTGAAAAAACGCTCAGCCATCGCTCACCCCTTCAGCGCCGTCAGCGCCGCCGCAAGGTCGATCGCCCCGTCGTAGAGCGCGCGGCCCGAGATCGCGCCGGCGATGACGCCGGTGTCACGGAGCGTGATCAGGTCCTCCATCCGCGACACCCCGCCCGAGGCGATGACCGGGATCGTCACCGCCCGGGCCAGCGCCTCGGTCGCCTCGATGTTCGGGCCCTGCATCGCGCCGTCGCGGTCGATGTCGGTGTAGATGATCGCGGCCACGCCCGCGTCCTCGAACGACCGGGCGAGGTCGGTGGCCTGCACCGTGGTCTCCTCGGCCCATCCCTTGGTGGCGACGAAGCCCTTGCGGGCGTCGATCCCCACCGCGACCTTGCCGGGGAAGGCGCGGGCGGCTTCGCGCACCAGCGCCGGGTTCTCCACCGCCACGGTGCCGAGGATCACCCGGGACAGGCCCTTCTCCAGCCACATCGAGATCGTCGCCATGTCGCGGATGCCGCCGCCCAGTTGCGCCGGCACGGTGACGCGGGCCAGGATCGCCTCCACCGCCGCGGCGTTCACCGGCTGGCCGGCGAAGGCGCCGTTCAGGTCGACCAGATGCAGCCAGTCGCAGCCGGCGGCCTGGAACTTCGCCGCCTGCGCCGCCGGGTCGTCGCCGAAGACGGTGGCGGCCGACATCTCGCCGCGCAGCAGGCGGACGCATTTGCCGTCCTTCAGGTCGATGGCGGGATACAGGATCATGGCGGCCTCCGGTTGCCCGCGCCCCATGCCACGGACCGGGCGCGAAGGGAAGGGACCCAACGTCACGCTTGATCGGCGGGACGGGCGGCGCAAAGGATTCCGCAGATCAGGGAGGAGGACCCGATGAAGACATTCGCACTCGCCGCTGCCCTTGCCATGCTTGGCGCCGCCGCCTTCGCCGACCCGGTGGAGGGCACCTGGAAGACCAAGCCCGACGACAACGGCAATTTCGGCCATGTCCAGATCAAGCCCTGCGGGCCGGCCTTCTGCGGCACGCTGGTCAAGGCCTTCGACGGGTCGGGCAAGGAGATCGAAAGCCCGAACGTCGGCCGCAAGATCGTCTGGGACATGGTGGCCTATGGCGACGGCCGCTACGACGACGGCAAGGTCTATTCGCCCGACCGCGACAAGACCTACAATTCCGAGATGCAGCTCAGCGGCAACAGCCTGACGGTGAAGGGCTGCGTCCTGGGCATCTGCCGCGACGGCGGCACCTGGACCCGGGTGAAGTAACCGCAGCTTCCGGGTCGCCCGGGGGGTCGTTTCGCGGGCATGAGGGCGCAAAGGAGTGCCCGATGACCCGCCGCGACTGGAGCCTGCTGCTGACCCTGTCCCTGCTCTGGGGCGGGTCTTTCCTGTTCGTCGAACTGGCGCTGCGCGGCCTGCCGCCCCTGACCATCGTCATCGGCCGGGTGGGGGTGGCGGCGCTGATCCTGGGCCTCGTGCTGTGGGGAGGACGATTTTTCGGCGAAAAATCGGTCACTTCCGCGCTGCCGCGGCGGGCCTGGGGCGCGGCGCTGGTGATGGGGTTCCTGAACAACGCCGTTCCCTTCACCCTCTTCGCGCTGGCGCAGGGGCGGATCGACGGGGCGCTGGCGGCCATCGTCAACGCCACCACCCCGCTCTGGACGGTGGTCGTGGCGCATCTTTGCACGGCGGACGAGCGGATCACCCCGGCCAAGGCCGCGGGCCTCGGCTTCGGTTTCGCCGGAGTTGCCGCAATGACGGGCCGGGCCGGCGGGGGCGAGGCGCTGGCCATCCTCGCCTGCCTGGCCGCGGCGCTGTCCTACGGGCTGGCGGCGGTCTGGGGGCGCAGGTTCCGGCGGATGGGGGTCTCGCCGCTGGCGACCGCCTTCGGCCAGACCGCCGGGGCGACGCTGCTGCTGGCGCCGCTCTGGCTGGCGCTGGACCGGCCCTGGGCGATGCCGGCGCCGGCGGCGGGGCCGCTGCTGGCCGTCTTGGCGATGGCGGCGCTGTCCACCGCGCTGGCCTATCTGATCTATTTCCGCCTGCTGGCCAGCGCCGGGGCGACCAACCTGTCGCTGGTCACTTTCCTGATCCCGGCCAGCGCCGCCCTGCTGGGCATGGCCTTCCTGGGCGAGGTGCTGCTGCCGCGGCACCTCCTCGGTTTCGCGCTGATCGCGGCGGGGCTGCTGGCGATGGACGGGCGGCTGATGCGGAGGAGGGCGAGGCCATGAGGACAGCAGGACGGGCGCCGGAGGATGCGGAATGGGCGGCGCATGAGGCGGGGGCGGCCACCGGCCTTGTCTGGGCGGTGGTCACCACCGGCATCCATTGCCGCGACGGTTGCCCGGCCCGGCCGCTGCGGAAGAACACGCGGGTGTTCGACAGTCGGGCCGAGGCGGAGGCGGCGGGCTTCCGCGCCTGCAAGCGCTGCGGCGGGGGAGGGGCTGCGGGGTGAGCCCGGCTCGTGAAGGTGGTCCTCCCCCCGCTGCTGTGGCGAAGGCCGTCGCCTTCGCCACGGTGCACCATGTCAACCTGACCGGCCGGGCCCTCAAGGCCCGGCCAGCGCCCGCCCCGCCCTCGGCGGGCGCTTCTCGCCCGCCGGGTCGGGCGCTGGCCTCTCGGGTAGGTGCTGCCACCGTCTCCGGTTGATCCGCCGCGCACAGGCGGGGGCGAGGCAGTGCCTCGCCTTCTCCCGCCCGGATCAGCGGGCAGGAAAGCCGGGCCGTTCCACGGTTTCCCGCCGCATCGTTCCCCTCCGCCGACCCGGCGCTTGACGCCCCGCCCGCATCGGCGCAGCCTTGGCCCATGCGCCCCTCTGCCATCCTCGAAGCCGCGCTCTATGCCGACGACCTCGCCGCCGCCGAGGCGTTCTACAGCGGCACCCTCGGCCTGCCGGTGATCGTCCGGGCCGAGGGGCGGCATGTGTTCTTCCGGGTCGGACCCGGCGTCCTGCTGATCTTCAATCCGGCCGCCACCGAAGTGCCCACACCGGACGCCAGGCTGCCGGTCCCGCCCCATGGCGCCCGCGGCCCGGGACACCTTTGCCTTGCCGCCAGCCGCGAGGAGATCGATCGCTGGCGCGACCGGCTGACCGGGGCGGGCGTGGAGATCGAGGCGGAGTTCGACTGGCCCGGCGGCGGCCGCTCGCTCTACTTCCGCGACCCGGCCGGCAATTCGTTGGAATTCGCCGAGCCGCGGATCTGGGACTGACCGCCCCGGCATCCCCCGGACAATCCGCCCGCTTGCGCCCGTTGCCCGGCCTGCACCATAGTCCTGCCCGGATTGCCGCCCATCACGGGCCGGACCGAAGAAGGCGCCAGTATGTCCGGCCTGACCGAATTCGCCTATGCCGCCGCGCTGGCGGCGCTGACCGGGCTGACGCTCCATGCCCTGCGCGGCGGGTTGCGCGGCGCCACCGTCACCGGCTTCGACCCGCAGTCGCTGGGCCTCGGCGCGCTGGCGGTCCTTGCGGCGGGCTGGCTGTGGGGGCCGCTGTTCGGGGCGGCGCTGATCGTCGCCGTGGTCGTCCACGAATTCGGCCATGTCGCCGCGCATCGGGTGATGGGCCATGTCGATGCCCGCTTCCGGCTGGTGCCGCTGATGGGGGGCGTCACCATCTCGGACCGGCTGCCGGCCACCCAGGCGCAGGACTTCTTCATCGTGCTGCTCGGCCCGGGCATCTCGGTGGCGCCGATGGGGCTGGCCTATGCGTTGTCGGCGCTGACCTGGGACCTGTCCGAGGGGGTGTCGGACTTCCTCTACGTCCTCGGCATCGTGATGGCGGTGCTCAACCTGTTCAACCTGATGCCGTTCTGGCCGCTGGACGGCGGCAGGCTGCTGCGCATCCTGGCCTACCGCATCCACCCCGAGCTGGCGCGGCAGCTGACCTTCGCCATGTCGGCGGCGCTCGGGGTCTGGGGGCTGTTGTCGATGTCCACCCTGCTGGTGATCTTCGCGCTTCTGGGCGCGACCAGCGCGATCCAGGCCGACGGGCTGGCCCGGGCGCAGCGGGCGATGGACTGGCGGCAATGGGGATGGGCGCTGGCGGCCTATCTGGCCTGCTTCGCCGCCCATCTGGCCGGGGCCTGGGGCTTCATCGGCGGCTGGTTCTAGCCGCCGTCATTCCCAGCAGGAGACCAGCACCGTCATGCCCGTGGCGCGCTTCGTCAACTGCGCCGGCGGCAGGCGCTCGGTCAGCGCGGCTTCCTTCACCGCGATGCCCGCGCCCTTCAGGAAGGCGGCGACCGCGGCCGAGGAGGCGGCGAAGGACACCCCGGGCGGCAGCTCCCGCGCCGGGTCGGCAGCGGCATCGGGCGGCAGCAGCATCCCCATCACCCCGCCCGCGGCATCGACCACCGGGCCGCCGGCATCGCCGGGCAGGGCGGACAGCGCCAGCCGCTTCACCCCGTCCTCGCCGTTCAGGCCGGTGCTTTCTTCCAGCGTGCCGAAGGTCAGCACCGGGGCGGGCAGGCGGTCCTCGTAGGAATAGCCGGCGACCGAGACTTCGGCGCCGATGCGGTCGGGGGAAAGCTGGAACTCGGCCACCGCAGCGGGGGCCAGCGGGGCCGAGGGGACCAGCAGGGCAAGGCCCTGGCCCCCGGCCTGCACCGTGGCCTCGACCTCGCGCTCCAGCGTGATGCGGCTGCAGCCCGAGATCGCCTCGGCGGTGGTGACCACCGATCCGGCCTCGTCGACGAAGAAGCCCGAGCGGCTGAACTTCGGCTTCCTGACCTCAAGCCCCGCCAGCAGGCCGCGGCGGGCGCTTTCCTCCATCGGCACCATGCCGGGGTCCAGCGCGGTGGCGCCGGTGGATTTGAAGCTGGATTCCAGCACCTGCAGGATGCGGGCATCCCGTTCCTCGTTGCCGGGGGCGGAGATCAGCATGAAGCCCTTCACCGTGCCGCTGACCAGCTGCGCCCAGGCGTGGCTGTCGCGGGTGGCGGAGGTGCCGTGGATGCGGAAGTCCTTGTCGGTCTTCGCCCGTTCGCCGGTGGCGGGCATCGCCTCCAGCGTCTGCAAGACGTCGTAGAGGCCGGACAGCGCCGCCGCGTCGCCGGGCTGCGAGATCAGCACCAGCGTCAGGCCGGAGCCGTCCTTCTCGCGGAAATGCACGAAGGGCGGCTCGTAATGGTCGAACTCGACCAGCGCCAGCGGCAGGGTGGCCTGGATGCCGGCCTCTTCCTCGACCACTTCGGCGAAACCGAATTCGGCGACCTCGGCCTGGTAGTTGGCGACCAGGGTGGCGCGCTGGCGGCTGGTCAGGATGCCGGTTGGCTCCAGCCCCATCGCCTCCTGCCAGGCGGCCATCGAGGCGCGGGTGCCGCGGCCGAAGGCGCCGTCGATGCCGCCTTCGTAGAAGCCGAACCATTGCAGGGCGACCTGCAACAGCTTGCGGTCCTCGGCCGACAGTTCCGCCTCGCTGGCGCGGGCCTGCTGCGTGGTTTCCTCGGGCTCCGCCACCGGCGCCGGCTCGGCCAGGAGCCCGGGATCGGCGATGGCCTCGGCCTCGGGCAGCGCCTGCTCCAGGATGGTTTCCGGGGCGTCCAGCGGCGTGGCCTCGGGCTCGGGCGCAAGTCCCGACGCGGGCCAGAACTGCTCGGTGAATTCCCGGCCGTCGGCAATGAAACTGTCGCGCGGGATCAGGTTCTCGCGCTTCAGCGCGTTCAGCCGCGCCGCCCCTTCGGCCACCCCGTAGGGGCCGAGCGCGATGGCATACCAGCCCGAGCGCAGGTGGAAGCCGTTGGTCTCCGGGAAGACGGCGGAATAGGCCTCGGCCCGGTCGCGGGCCTCGGCCAGCGTCGGCTGCGCCTCGATCTGGAGCCAGACCCGGTCCTGCGCATGGGCGGGGGCAAGGGCGGAAAGCAGGGCGGCGGCAAGAAACAGAAGGGCGCGCAAGGCAGCTGGCATCGTCACAAAGTCCCATGGGGCGGGGCTTGGGCCAAGGCCTTGCCCGGTTCGATCATCGGTGCGGCACATTAACCGTGGCCCCCGCGAGGGCAAGGCCAAAGGCCGCGGCTTTCGGGGAATTGACCATGTCCGGCCCGGGGGGTAGGGAGGGCGCGCATCATCACGGGGGCAGGGACGATGGCCGAAACGAGTGCCGCGCCGCGCAGTTTCCAGGAGATCATCCTGCGGCTTCAGGCCTATTGGGCCGCGCAGGGCTGCGCTGTGCTGCAACCCTACGACATGGAGGTCGGCGCCGGCACCTTCCACCCGGCGACCACCTTGCGCAGCCTGGGGACGAAGCCCTGGGCGGCGGCCTATGTCCAGCCCTCGCGCCGCCCGACCGACGGCCGCTATGGCGAGAACCCCAACCGGCTGCAGCACTACTACCAGTATCAGGTCATCATCAAACCCTCGCCGCCCGACCTGCAGGCGCTGTATCTAGGGTCGCTGGCCGCGATCGGCATCGACCTTTCGGTCCACGACATCCGCTTCGTCGAGGACGACTGGGAAAGCCCCACCCTGGGCGCCTGGGGCCTGGGCTGGGAGGTCTGGTGCGACGGGATGGAGGTCAGCCAGTTCACCTATTTCCAGCAGGTCGGCGGGCATGACTGCCGCCCCGTCTCGGGCGAGTTGACCTACGGGCTGGAGCGGCTGGCGATGTATGTCATGGGAGTGGATCATGTCATGGACATGCCCTTCAACGATCCTTCCGCACCCATTCCCCTGACCTATGGCGACATCTTCCGCCAGACCGAGGAGGAATATTCCCGCCACAACTTCGACGGCGCCACCACCGAGATGCTGTTCCGGCATTTCGAGGATGCCGAGGCCGAATGCCAACGCCTGCTGGACTTCCCGGCCGAGGACCCGAAGACCGGCAAGCATATCGTCATGGCCCATCCGGCCTATGACCAGTGCATCAAGGCCAGCCATATCTTCAACCTACTGGACGCCCGCGGCGTGATCTCGGTCACCGAGCGGCAGGCCTATATCGGCCGGGTCCGCGCGCTGGCGAAGAAATGCGCCGATGCTTTCCGGCTGACCGAGGCCGGGGCCGATGCGCCCCTTGCGGAGGCGGGGGCGTGAATGCGGGCAAGCTGGCGGCGGGGGGGATCGTGGTGACGGCGCTTGTGGCCGGCATCGCCATGTGGTGGCTGCAGGTCTACGCCTTCTACGACGAGGTGGTGTTCGAGCCGGGCAACGAGATCCGGCTGATGCCGGTCGCGGGCGATATGCCCGAGGCGATCATCGCCGACGACGTGAAGGGGATCGACGCCGACAGCTCGCCCCTGCGCTTCCGCGCCTGCTTCACCACGCCGATGAGCCAGGCGATGCTGACCGAGACCTACCGCCTCTACGAGGTGCCCGAGCCCACCATCGGCCCCGGCTGGTTCGACTGCTACGACGCGCAGGCCATCGGCGAAGCGCTGGAGGCGGGCGAGGCGCTGGCCTTCCTGTCCGAACACCTGCCGCATTACGGCATGGACCGCGTGGTCGCGGTCTTCCCCGACGGCCGGGCCTTCGCCTGGCACCAGATCAACGAATGCGGCAAGGCGTTCTACGACGGCCGCGACCTGCCGGCCGGCTGCCCGCAGCCCCCCGAACGGAGCAACTGATGCCCGACCTGCTGATCGAACTCTTCTCCGAGGAAATCCCCGCGCGGATGCAGGGCATGGCGCGCGACGAGTTGCGCAAGCGGGTGACGGACGGTCTGGTGGAGGCCGGGCTGACCTATGCCTCGGCCGGGGCCTTCTCCACCCCGCGGCGGCTGGTGCTGGCGGTGGAGGAACTGACCGCGGAGTCGCGGCCGGTGCGCGAGGAACGGAAAGGTCCGAACACCTCCGCCCCCGCGGCGGCGCTGGAGGGCTTCCTGCGCTCCACCGGGCTGACCGTCGATCAACTGGAGAAGCGGGCGGACAAGAAGGGCGAGGTCTGGTTCGCGGTGATCGAACGCCCGGGCCGCACCGCGGCGGAGATCGTCGCCGAGGTTCTGGAAGCCACGATCCGCAATTTCCCCTGGCCGAAGTCGATGCGGTGGGGCGCGGGGTCCTTGCGTTGGGTGCGGCCGCTGCATTCCATCCTCTGCATCCTGTCGGACGAGGGCGGCGCCTCGGTGGTGCCGCTGACGGTCGAGGGCATCGCCGCAGGCAACAGCACCGAGGGGCATAGGTTCATGGCGCCGGGGCGCTTTGCCGTGAGTTCCTTCGAGGATTACGCGGCCAGGCTGCGCCGGGCCAGGGTGATGCTGGACCAAGGCGAGCGCGAGGCGGCGATCTGGTCACAGGCGCAGAACCTGGCCTTCGCGCAGGGGCTGGAGGTGGTCGAGGACAAGGGCCTGCTGGCCGAGGTCGCCGGGCTGGTGGAATGGCCGGTGCCCCTGATGGGCCGCATCGGCGAGGATTTCCTGGGCCTGCCGCCCGAGGTGCTGCAGACCTCGATGAAGGAACACCAGAAGTTCTTCTCGGTGAAGAACCCGAAGACCGGCCGGATCGAAGGGTTTGTGACGGTGGCGAACATCGAGACCCCGGACCATGGCGCGACGATCCTGAAGGGCAACCAGAAGGTGCTGGCCGCCCGGCTATCCGACGCGCGCTTCTTTTGGGAGAACGACCTGCGGGTGGCGCGGGCCGGAATGGGCGAGTGGGCCGAGGGGCTGAAATCCGTCACCTTCCACAACAAGCTGGGGTCGCAGGCCGACCGGGTGGAGCGCATCGCGGCGCTGGCGCGCGAGATCGCGCCCTTGGTGGGGGCGGATGCCGGGGATGCCGAACGCGCCGCGCGGATCGCCAAGCTGGACCTGCGGTCCTCGATGGTCGGCGAGTTCCCCGAATTGCAGGGCACGATGGGCCGCTACTATGCGCTGGAGGCGTTGAAGTCCGACCCGCCCCGGCCCCCGAGCGAGCCCGCCCCGGGCTTGACCCGGGGCCTCGGCGAGGCGGAAGGAGGCCCCGGGTCAAGCCCGGGGCGCGGCGGAAACCCGATCGCCGACGCCGCCCGCGACCACTACTCGCCGCTGGGGCCTTCGGACGCGGTGCCGACCGAGCCGGTATCGGTGGCGGTGGCGCTGGCCGACAAACTGGACACGCTGACCGGGTTCTGGGCCATCGACGAGAAGCCCACGGGGTCTAAGGACCCGTTCGCGCTGCGGCGGGCGGCCCTGGGGGTGATCCGGCTGGTGCTGGGGAATGGGGTGCGAGGGCTTGAACTGTATCATACCTTTGCTATCGGCTGGAATGCGCACACGATTCCGGGCTTTTGGGCGAAGATCGCTGCGGGCAACGCCAGCCTGAAGGCTGGAAAAGTTCCCCCTCCAGAGCCGATTGACATGGAGTGGATCACTCGCCGGAATGCCGTCATCGCGGATCTGGTTTCCTTCTTCTATGATCGTCTGAAAGTCTATCTCCGCGACCAGGGCGTCCGGCACGATGTCATAGATGCCTGCTTGTCCCTGCCCGGCGCCGACGACCTGACCCTGCTAGTGAAGCGGGCCACCGCGCTTTCGGACACCCTCAAGACCGAGGACGGCGCCAACCTGATCCAGGGCTTCAAGCGGGCCAACAACATCCTGACCCAGGCCGAGCAGAAGGATGGCGTCGAATACTCCTTCGGCGCCGATCCGACCTATGCCGAAGGCCCCGAGGAACGCGCGCTCTTCCGCGCGCTTGACGAGGCGGAGGCGAGGATCGGCCCGGCGATGCAGGCCGAGGACTTCCCCGCCGCCATGGCCGCGATGGCGGCGCTCCGCGCGCCCATCGACGCCTTCTTCACAGCGGTGCAGATCAACACCGACAACGCCACCGTGCGCAGGAACCGGCTGAACCTGCTGCACCGCATCCGCGCCGTCTGTTCCGGCGTCGCCGATCTTTCGCGCATCGAGGGCTGAAACAGCGCAAATATGTTACGCTTGCGCCAAGGCGCAGGCGGCGTATGCTGCGGGCGCGAAAGGTGCCGCAGTGCAGAAACACGACCCGATTCTGGAATATGCCGAGATCACCCCCTCGACCCGCATCGGGACGGGGGAGCATGGCTGGCGTGCCAAATGCCTGCAGCGGCTGATCCGGCTCGACCTGCCGGTGCCGAAATCGGTGGCGCTGCCGGCGGCCACCGTGCGCTCCATCGCCGCGGGGCACGGGGTGGATGCGGCGGGCATCCTCGACCTCTTCGGCGACGGGCCGCTGGTCTCGGTGCGCCCCTCGCCCGCCAACCCGGATTGGGGCGGGCCGGCGACAATCCTGAACATCGGACTGAACGCCAAGCGCCATGCCCGGCTGGCCGAGACCCATGGCGATTCCGCGGCCGATGCGCTTTATGTTCGTTTCGTGCAAGCCTACGCCATCCACGTCGCCCGGTTGGACCCCGATGTGTTCGAGGAGATCAAGCCGGAACCGGGCGCCCTGCGCGAGGTGCTGCGGCTTTACGAGATCGAGACCGACGAACCCTTCCCGCAGGACCCGGCCCGGCAACTGTCGGAAGTGCTGCGCTCGATGGCCCGGGCCTGGGAGGGCACATCCGCCCGCCTGCTGCGCCAGGCCAAGGGCGCCCCGCCGGAGGCCGCGCTCGGCCTGGTGGTGCAGGAGATGGCGCAGGGCATCGGCCAGGGCATCTCCGGTTCGGGCGTGATCCAGTTCGTCGATCCGGTCACCGGCCTGCCTCAGGTGACCGGCCGCTACCTCGGCCAAAGCCAGGGCCGCGACGCGCTGAAGGTGCAGGAGGCGCTGTTCCTGACCCGCGACAAGCGCGGCCCCTCGCTGGAGGATGCCGCGCCCACGCTGTTCGCCGAGTTGCAGGGCTTCGGCGCGATCTGCCGCGAGCGGCTGCGCGAGGAGATGCAGATCGAGTTCACCATCGAGGACGGCCGGCTGGCGGTGCTGGATGCGGTGAAGGTGCCGCGCAGCGCCCGGGCGGGGCTGCGCATCGCGGTGGCGCTGGCCGAGGACGGCATCATCCCCAAGGAAGAGGCGGTGCTGCGGGTGGAACCGCGGGCGCTGTCGGAACTGTTGCACCACCAGGTCGATCCGCGAGGGCCGCGCGACGTGATCGCCCGCGGCATCGCCGCCTCGCCGGGGGCGGCGACCGGCAAGCTGGTCTTCACCTCGGATGCCGCGCAGGCCAGCGCCGCGCGGGGCGAGGCCTGCATCCTGGTCCGCCGCGAGACCGCGCCCGAGGACATCCGCGGGATGCATTCGGCCGCCGCCGTGCTGACCGAACGCGGCGGCATGACCAGCCACGCGGCGGTGATCGCCCGCGGCCTCGGGCTGCCCTGCGTGGTCGGCGCCTCCGACATGCGGCTGGATACCCGCGACCGCAAGCTGACCGCCTCGGACGGCCGCATCTTCCGCGAAGGCGACGTGGTGACGCTGGACGGCTCGAAGGGCGAGGCGCTGGCCGGTGTCGCGGCGATGCTGCCGCCGGCGCTGGACGAGTCCTTCAAGCTGCTGCTCAACTGGGCCGACCAGTTCCGCGACATCGGCATCCGGGCCAATGCCGACACCCCCTCGGACGCCGCCACCGCCAGGCGGTTCGAGGCGCAGGGCATCGGCCTGTGCCGCACCGAGCACATGTTCTTCGAGGAAGACCGGCTGGTGGTGATGCGCGAGATGATCTTCGCCGACACGCCATCGGACCGGGCCGCCGCCCTGGCGCGGCTGCTGCCGATGCAGCGCGAGGATTTCGTGCAGCTGTTCGAGATCATGCAAGGTTTGCCGGTCTGCATCCGCTTGTTCGACCCGCCGTTGCACGAATTCCTGCCGCATGACCGCGAGGGGCTGCGCGGGCTGGCCGAGGCGCTGGACCGGCCGCTGTCCGAAGTCACCCGCCGGGCCGATGCGCTGCGCGAAGTGAACCCGATGCTGGGGATGCGCGGGGTGCGGCTGGGGGTGGTGCTGCCGGAAATCTACGACATGCAGGCGCAGGCGATCTTCGAGGCGACGATCGAAAGCGCCCGCCGCGGCGCCCCGGTGGTGCCCGAGGTGATGATCCCGCTGGTCAGCGCCCGGCGCGAGGTCGAGATGGTGAAGACCCGCATCGACGCCGTGGCCGCCCGGGTGCGCACCAAGGCCAAGGCCGAGTTCGACTACAAGCTGGGCGTGATGGTGGAAACCCCGCGCGCGGCGCTGCGGGCGGGCGAGATCGCGCAGCACGCCGGCTTCCTGTCCTTCGGCACCAACGACCTGACCCAGATGACCTATGGCCTGTCGCGCGACGATGCCGGGCGGTTCATGAACACCTACGTCCAGCAGGGGGTTTATCCCGAGGATCCTTTCCACATCCTGGACGTGGACGGGGTGGGGGAACTGCTGCTGATGGGGGCGGAACGCGGCCGCCTTACCCGGCCGGAGCTGACGCTGAGCGTCTGCGGCGAGCATGGCGGCAACCCCGAATCAATCGACTTCTGCCGCCGCGCCGGCTTCGACTACGTCTCCTGCAGCCCCTACCGGGTGCCGATGGCCCGGCTGGCGGCGGCGCATCTGGCGCTGAAAGATCGTGTGGATAACTCGTAATCGTCCACAATATCATGTGATTGTGATTGTTTCTTAATCCGAAACATTAGCTTTGTCGGCGAATTCCTGCCGAGCGGATGCGGAATTCCGTGGCATTTCTGCATCATCCCGTGGACCGCCCCGGCCCGATGCCCGTAAGCCCCGCCTCTGTTGCGTGACGGTGCTGCGTCACGCTGGGGGCAATATACGGAACCTTGCCATGAACCGCCTGGTCAGGCACGCGGCACCCGCCCTTGTGGTCATCTCGATGACCCTGGGGGCAGCCGCCAACCAAGCAGCGGCCGACATCTCGGTCAGCACGAAGAACTCGCCCACCGGCCAGATCGGCCTGGAACTGGGCGACCTTTTGGGGCTGGAGCGCAAGGGGCTGCAACGGCTGCCCGACGGCGCGCTCGGCGCCATCGCCAGCGGGCCGGCGAAGCCTGCGCCCGCCGCAACGCCCAAGGTGAAGCTGAAGAAGATCCAGCCCAAGCTGGAGCCCGGTGTCCGCTACGACGCCGCCTGGCTGGCGGCGCTGCCGGCGCCGGAAGGCGGGCAGGACTGGCAATGCCTGACCGAGGCGCTTTACTTCGAGGCCCGCGGCGAAAGCATCAAGGGCCAGTTCGCGGTGGCCGAGGTGATCCTGAACCGGGTCGATTCGGGGCTTTACCCGCGCTCGGTCTGCGGTGTCGTGAACCAGCGCGGCAGCGGGGCCTGCGCGTTTTCATATGTCTGCGACGGCCATTCCGACACCATGCGCGACCGCGCCAGCCGCGACCGCGCCGGCCGCATCGCCCGCCTGATGCTGGACGGGGCGCCGCGGCTCCTGACCGAGGGCGCGACGCATTTCCACACCCGCGCGGTGCGGCCCGGCTGGGCACGCAAGTTCCGCCACACCGCCACCATCGGCGCGCATGTGTTCTACCGCCAGCCCGGCGCCTGACGCCTGACGTCTGAGGGCGCTTGCCTTGCCGCCCGCATTGGGGCAAGGGCAGGGCAGTCGCCCGACGCGCCGGGAGGGGCCGCGATGACCACCGATACGAAGCTTGCCTTCGCCCATCCCGAGGAGCGGGCCGAAGCCTCGGCCGGCGGCGATCCGCGCGACCGCATCTCCCTGCGCGACCATGTGGTCGAGGCCGACATCGGCGCCTTCCAGAAGGAGCGCGGCCACAAGCAGCGGCTGCGCTTCAACGTGGTGGTCGAAGTGCGGCCTGCGCCGGCGCCGCTGGACGACGACGTCGACCGCATCCTCTCCTACGACCGGATCACCGAGGCCATCGCCGCCGAACTGGCCGAGGAGCGGCTGAACCTGCTGGAGACGCTGGCCGAGCGGCTGGCCGAGCGCATCCTGGCCGAGCCGCAGGCGATGCGCGCCTTCATCCGCATCGAGAAGCTGGATGTCGGCCCTTATGCGCTCGGGGTGGAGATTGTGCGCTCCCGCGCCGAGGTGCCGCTGCGGGCGGAGGGCGAGGCGGTGCATCCGCTGGTGGTCTATTTCGACAATGCCACCGCCCAGGCCCCCGACCTGGCCGCGCGCCTGGATGTCCTGCTGTCGCGCGGCGTGCCGGTGGTCTTCTGCGTCGGCCTGCCGGATTTCCCCCGCCCCGTCACCGGCCACAAGCCGACGCAGCGCCGCATCGACCTGCTGGCGATCGAGCAGAACGCCTGGGCGCTGGC
The DNA here is from genome assembly GCF_011043545.1 of Rhodobacter sp. SGA-6-6. GTDB lineage: Bacteria > Pseudomonadota > Alphaproteobacteria > Rhodobacterales > Rhodobacteraceae > Pseudogemmobacter. Next base: position 298,915 of record NZ_JAAKGP010000003.1, read on the forward strand.
CGCCCGCGATCCGCGCTGCGTGGTGGTGGCCAGCCGGACGGAAATCGACTGGGCGGTGAAGCGGGGCCGGTCCGTGGTCTGGGCGCCGTCGAAGATCGTGCTGGATGCGGTGGACGGGCCGAAGGCCACCGATCCGGTGGCGCTGGCGCTGTGGCTGGCCGAGGAACTGGCCGCCGAAAGCCTGCTGGTTCACGGCCCTGTTTCATTGCCGGCGGGAAGCCGCGTCCAGGTCGAGCGCGGCTGATCCTTCCCCCTTGCCAACCTCCGCGTCCTCCGGCATCCCCGGGCGCATGATCTACTGGCGTCCCCTCGTGCAATCCGGCGCGGCCCGGCCGAAAGGCGCGGTGCCGCTGGCGGGCGGCGGGCTGTGGTTCTCCCACGTCGAGCGGCTGGAGCGGGGCAGGGCGGGCGAAGTGGTCCCCGCCGCCGAGGCCGGCGCGGCGCTGGAGCCGCTGGCCGCCCCCCGCGCGGATTTCGCCGGGCTGTCGATGGCCGCGCCGCGGATCATGGGCATCCTGAACGTGACCCCCGACAGTTTCTCGGACGGCGGGCTGTTCCTTGCGGCCGGGGATGCCCTGGCGCAGGCCCGGGCGATGGCCGAAGGCGCCGACATTCTGGACATCGGCGGCGAAAGCACCCGGCCGGGCGCGGCGCCGGTGCCGGTCGCCGAGGAAATCGCCCGCACCGCCCCGGTGATCGCCGCCCTGCGCGCGGGCGGGTTGCAGACGCCGGTCTCCATCGACACCCGCAAGGCTGCCGTCGCCGCCGCGGCGCTGGACGCCGGGGCGCAGGTGGTGAACGACGTGGCGGCGCTGACCTTCGACGCAGCACTCGGCCCGCTGGCCGCCGCAAGGGGCGCTCCGGTGATCCTGATGCACCATCAGGGCACGCCGGAAACCATGCAGGCCGACCCGCGCTATGACGATGTTCTGCTGGATGTCTACGACTGGCTGGCCGAACGGCTGGCGGCGGCGCAGGCTGCGGGCATCCCGCGCGAGAGGATCGCGCTCGACCCGGGCATCGGCTTCGGCAAGACCGTCCAGCACAACCTCGCGCTGCTGCGCGGGCTGTCGCTGTTCCACGGTCTCGGCTGCCCGATCCTTCTGGGCGCCAGCCGCAAGCGCTTCATCGGCAGCATCGGCGGCGGGGCGGAGGCGCAGGCGCGGATGCCCGGCTCGGTCGCGGTGGCGCTGGCGGGCGTGGCGCAGGGGGTGCAGATGATCCGGGTGCATGACGTGCCCGAGACGCGACAGGCGCTGCTTCTGTGGCAGGCCGTGAACGGAGGACAGGCATGAGCCGGAAACTCTTCGGCACCGACGGGGTGCGCGGGCAGGCCAACAGCTTCCCGATGACGGCCGAGGTGGCCCTGCGCCTCGGCGCCGCCGCGGGGCGGTATTTCCGCCGCGAGGGATCGGCCGCGCATCGGGTGGTGATCGGCAAGGACACCAGGCTTTCCGGCTACATGCTGGAGAACGCGCTGACCGCGGGGCTGACCTCCACCGGCATGAACGTGCTGCTGCTCGGCCCAGTGCCGACGCCGGGCGTGGGCTTCCTGACCCGCTCGATGCGCGCCGACCTGGGCGTGATGATCAGCGCCAGCCACAACCCGCATCAGGACAATGGCATCAAGTTCTTCGGCCCGGACGGGTTCAAGCTGTCCGACGCGGCCGAGGCCGAGATCGAGGCGATCCTGGCGGGCGAGATCCAGCTGGCGCAGGCTGGCAACATCGGCCGGGCGAAGCGGATCGAGGACGGCCGCGGCCGCTATCAGGAATTCGTCAAGACCAGCTTCCCGGCCGGCTTGCGGCTGGACGGGCTGAAGGTGGTGGTCGATTGCGCCAACGGCGCCGCCTACCGCGCCGCGCCCGAGGTTTTGTGGGAGTTGGGGGCCGAGGTGATCCCCGTCGGTGTCTCCCCGAACGGCACCAACATCAACGACCGCTGCGGCAGCACCCATACCGAGACCGCGGCCGAGGCGGTGGTCGCCCACGGCGCCCATGTCGGCATCGCGCTGGACGGCGACGCCGACCGGGTGATGATCCTGGACGAGAACGGCCATGTCGCCGACGGCGACCAGATCATGGCGCTTCTCGCCGCCCGCTGGGCCGAGGACGGGCGGCTGAAGGGCGGCACCCTGGTGGCGACGGTGATGTCCAACCTGGGGCTGGAACGCTTCCTCGATGCCCGCGGGCTGCGGCTGGAACGCACCGCGGTCGGCGACCGCTACGTGGTCGAGGCGATGCGGGCGGGCGGCTTCAACCTCGGCGGCGAGCAGTCGGGCCATATCGTGATGACCGACTACGCCACCACCGGCGACGGGCTGATCGCCGGGCTGCAGTTCCTGGCCGAGATGGTGCGGACGGGGCAGAAGGCCAGCGCGCTGGTCCGCCAGTTCGAGACCGTGCCGCAGATGCTGAAGAACGTGCGCTTCGCCGAGGGGGCGCGGCCCCTGGAAGAGGCCAGCGTCAAGCAGGTGATCGAATCCAACGCCGCCCGCATCAAGGGCAAGGGCCGCATCCTGATCCGCAAGTCGGGGACCGAGCCGCTGATCCGGGTGATGGCGGAATGCGAGGACCCGGGGCTGCTGGAGGCCGTGGTGGACGAGATCGTCGGCGCGGTGCAGGCGGCGGTCTGAGGCCGTTTCGGCCGATGCCCGCCTTTCCGGCCCGGGTCCGGCATTCCCGCTCTGGCCTTGCCGCGGCAGGGGCGGGTAGCCTTGGAACGCAACATCTGCGGGAGGTCGCATGAAACCCGTCACCCTGACCCTGCTGGCGGCGCTGCTGCCGGGGATTGCCGCGGCCGAGGACTGGCAGCTGGCCGGACACAGCGTCACGCTGGAGGACGTGGCCGACGGCGGTTCGCGGCTGTCGGCCGATGGCGCGGTGGTGCTGGAGGACTGGCTGCTGCTGACGGACGGCGCCGGGCCGATGCCGGGCGGGGCGGCGGTCTGGGGCGTCTCCGGCCCGGGCGGCAATGCCTGCGACGCCGCACCCTTCGTCCTCTGGCTGCCCGAGGGCGGCGCGGCGCGGCTGGACGGGCCGGTCGACACCTGCACCACCCTTGAAGCCCAAGTCGGCCCGGACAGCATCACCTGGGACAGCGAGCCGGTGCCGGGCGAGATGAGCGAAAGCTGGATCTGGACCCCCGCGGGCGGCATCGTCGCCGGCCCCTCGACCCCCTTCGCCCCGGATGCGGGCCGCGGATGGGAGGCGCTGCCGGAGCTGGCCGATGCCCACCCCGCCGATGCCCTGCGGCTGGAGCCGGTCTACCGGGCGCTGGAAGCCGGGCTCGGGCCGGATTTCCCTGCTTATGAGGAACGGATTTCGGGCCTCGGCTCCGGCGGGCTGGAGGGGGCGGACTATGCCGGCCGCGCCTGCATCAAGCTGGTCTGCGAGACCGATTTCGCCGGCCTCTGGCTGGACGCCGCCCGCCGCGAGGTCTTCGCCTGGTGGCGCAACGACGCCGACGGCGCGCTGCGGCTGTTCCCCGCCGACCGCGTGCTCTGGCCCGAGGGCGCGCTGGCGAAGCTGGCGGAAGAGGATTGAGAAGCGAAAGGGGCCGGAGGTTTCCCCCGGCCCCGATTTTTCGGCGAAAAATCGAATACTTCGATCAGTTCCGCGTCTTGTCCACCATCTTGCCCTTGGAGATCCAGGGCATCATCGCGCGCAGTTTCTCGCCGACCTGTTCGATCTGGTGTTCGTCGTTCAGCCGGCGGGTGGCCTTGAAGAAGGGCTGGCCGACCGCGTTCTCCTGCATGAAGTCGCGCACGAACTTGCCGGTCTGGATGTCGCGCAGCACCGCCTTCATCCGGGCCTTGGTCTCGTCATAGGGCAGGATGCGCGGGCCGGAGACATATTCGCCGTATTCCGCGGTGTTCGAGATCGAGTAGTTCATGTTGGCGATGCCGCCTTCGTAGATCAGGTCCACGATCAGCTTCACTTCATGGAGGCATTCGAAATAGGCCATTTCCGGCTCGTAGCCGGCTTCCACCAGCGTCTCGAAGCCCATGCGGATCAGCTCCACCAGGCCGCCGCAGAGCACGGCCTGCTCGCCGAAGAGGTCGGTCTCGCATTCCTGGCGGAAGTTGGTCTCGATGATGCCCGAGCGGCCGCCGCCGATGGCGGAGCAGTAGCTGAGGCCGATTTCCAGCGCCTTGCCGGTGGCGTCGTTATGGACGGCCACCAGGCAGGGCACACCGCCGCCCTTGGTGTATTCGCCGCGCACGGTATGGCCCGGGCCCTTCGGCGCCATCATGATCACGTCGACGCCCTTCTTCGGCTCGATCAGGCCGAAATGCACGTTCAGGCCGTGGGCGAAGGCGATGGCGGCGCCTTCGCGCAGGTTGTCGTGGACGTATTTCCTGTAGGTTTCCGCCTGCAACTCGTCGGGCATGGTGAACATGATCAGGTCGCACCAGGCGGCGGCTTCGGCGATCCCCATGACCTTCAGGCCCTCGCCTTCGGCCTTCTTGGCGGAAGGCGAGCCCTCGCGCAGGGCGACGACCACGTTCTTGGCGCCCGAGTCGCGCAGGTTCAGCGCATGGGCATGGCCCTGGCTGCCGTAGCCGAGGATGGCGACCTTGAGGTTCTTGATCAGGTTCACGTCGCAGTCGCGGTCGTAGTAAACGCGCATCGGGGCGTCCTTTCCAGTGATGTCTGGAGCGGCAATCTAGGGATCGGGGTGTGAGGATGGCTGCAAAGTTTAAACACCGGGCCTCTCTTTTCGATTGATCATTCGCAATGGTGCAATTACTTGCAAAATTCATGCTAGACGACACCGACCGCCGCCTCCTGCGCCATCTGCTGGCCGAACCTGCGCTCTCCACCGCCGAGCTGGCGGGGCGGGCCGGCGTCACCACCGCGACCTGCTGGCGGCGGCTGGAGAAGCTGACCGAGGCGGGGGTGATCCGCAGCCGGCAGGCGGTGATCGACTGGCGTGCGCTCGGCTATGCGGTGGAGGTCTCCTTGCGCTTCACCCTGGACAAGACCGACCCGCGCGCCTTCGACCAGTTCATCCTCGCCGCCCGCGAGGTGCCCGAGGTGATCGGGATCGAGACCTTCCTCGGCCGCGTCGACCTGCGGCTGAACGTGATCGCCCGCGACATGGGCCACTGGACCGAGGTCTACCGGACCCGCATCCTGCCGCTGCCGCATATCGCCGAGGTGGAGGCGCTGATGCTGGTCTCCACCATCAAGGACAGCGCGGGGCTGCCGCTGTGACTTCTTCCGTGATCGACCTCGACGATACCGACCGGGCGCTGCTGCGGGCCCTGGCGCTGGACGGCACGCTGTCGGCCGGCGAACTCGGCCGCCGCTTCGGCCTGTCGCAGCCGGCGGCCTGGCGGCGGGTGCGGCGGATGGAGGAGGCCGGCGTGCTGGCCGGGCGGCGGATCGAGGTGGACCGCGAGCGGCTGGGCTTCGGCGTCACCGTCTTCCTGGGGGTGAAGCTGGCCACCAAGGGCCGGGTCTCGCTGGAGGATTTCGAGCGCGCGGTGACGGCGATCCCCGAGGTGCAGGTGGTGCAGCACGTGCTCGGCCTGTTCGACTACCGCCTGCGGGTGGTGGCCCGCGACCTGGCGGATTTCGAACGGGTGCTGCGGCGGCGGATCATGACCCTGCCGGGGGTGGGCAACGTCGAGGCCAATGTGCTCTTGACCGAGGAGCGGCGGCCGGGTCCCTTGGGGCTGGCCTAGGGAGCGGGGGCCAGCCCCGTCGCCAGTGGTTCTCGAACCGATGGCGCACCACTGGCGACCCCCGGGATATTTATGGACAGATGAAGCCGGATGGGTGGAATGAAGATTGCGAAGCTGGAGACCTTCGGCACGGCGGACGTCTGTTTCGTGCGGGTGACGGCGGATACCGGCGAGACCGGCTGGGGCCAGTGCTCCACCTACATGGCCGACATCACCGCCGAGGTCTTCCACCGGCAGGTGGCGCCCCATGCCCTGGGGACGCGGGTAGAGGATCTGGAGGACACGCTGCGACTGATCTACGAGCGCGAGCACAAGTTCCCCGGCAGCTACCTGCGCCGGGCGCAGGCGGGGCTGGACACCGCGGTCTGGGACCTGATGGGCCGGGTGCAGGGCAAGCCGGTGGCGGAACTGCTGGGCGGCTCGGCGGGGCGGGTGCGGGCCTATGCCTCGTCGATGAAGCGCGACATCACGCCCGAGGACGAGGCGGCGCGGTTCCTGCGGCTGCGCGACGCCCATGGCTTCACCGCCTTCAAGTGGCGGGTCGGCGCCGAATGCGGCCGCGACCGCGACGAATGGCCGGGGCGGACCGAGGCGGTGATCCCGGTGGTGTCGAAGGCGCTCGGCGACGGGGTGGACAAGCTGGTGGACGGCAATTCCTGCTACTCCCCGGCGAAGGCCATCGAGGTCGGCCGGATGCTGGAGGACCACGGCATCGGTCATTTCGAGGAGCCCTGTCCCTATTGGGAAGTGGATCAGACCGCCGAGGTGCGGCGGGCGTTGAAGATCGACGTGGCCGGGGGTGAGCAGGATTGCGAGCTGACCGCCTGGCAGCTGGCGATCGAACATGGCGCGGTGGACATCCTGCAGCCCGACATAATGTATATGGGCGGCATCTGCCGCACGCTTGAGGTCTGCCGGATGGGCCATGCCGCCGGCTTGGCCGTAACGCCCCATGCGGCCAACCTGGGGCTGGTGACGCTGTGCACCATGCACCTGCTGCGGGCGATCCCGAACGCCGGGAAATACCTGGAGTTCTCCATCGAGGGGCCGGACTACTACCCCTGGCAGGAGGGGCTGTTCCTCGGCGATCCCTACCGGATCGAGGACGGCCACGCCACGGTGACCGACGCGCCCGGATGGGGGGTGGAGGTGAACCCGGAGTGGCTGGCGGCCGCGCGGCACAGGGTGAGCGAGCGGTAGCGGCGGGGTGAACCCCGCCCTACGCTGACCTGACGAGCCCACGCTGTAGGGCGGGGTTCACCCCGCCGTTCCCTCCGCTTCCATGGCGAAGGCCATCGCCTTCGCCATAGCGGAACATATCCCCATGGACCGGCCGGGTGCCCAACGCACCCGGCCAGCGCCCGCCCCGCCCTCGGCGGGCGCTTCTCGCCCGCCGGGTCGGGCGCTGGTCTATGTGGTCTCGGGCTGACAGGTCTCCGGTTGAACCCTCGCGCACGGGCGGGGGCGAGGCAGTGCCGCGCCTCATCCCGCCCGGCCGGATGTGGCCTGCCAAGTTCCCGCTCCCCCTTGCGGTTCCCGGCGCGACCGCCGACACTCGCCGCGACAGAAGGAGGAACCCATGCCCGGACTGCACCCGAATATCGACCCCGAGGGGCTTGAGGAATTCTCGGTGGTCTTCACCGACCGCAGCCTGAACCACATGTCCGCCCGCTTCCAGACCGTGATGCGCGATGTCTCGGCGATGCTGAAGGAGGTCTACAAGGGCAGCGCCACGGCGCTGGTGCCCGGCGGCGGCACCTATGCGATGGAGGCGGTGGCGCGGCAGTTCGGCAAGGGCAAGGCGCTGATCGTGCGGAACGGCTGGTTCAGCTATCGCTGGACCCAGATCTTCGAGGCCGGCGGCTTCGCGGCCGAAACCCATGTGGCGATGGCGCGGGCGTCGGGCAACGCGCCGCAATCGGCCTATGCCCCGCCGCCTGTCGAGGAGGTGGTGGCGAAGATCCATGAATTGCGCCCCGATGCCGTCTTTGCCCCGCATGTGGAAACCTCCAGCGGCATCATCCTGCCCGACGATTATGTGGCGAAGCTGGCAACTGCGGCGCATGAGGTGGGGGCGCTGATGGTGCTGGACTGCATCGCCTCGGGCTGCATCTGGGTGGACATGGCGGCGACCGGCGTGGACGTGCTGATCTCGGCGCCGCAGAAGGGGTGGTCGGCCTCGCCCTCGGCCGGGATCGTGGTGCTGTCGCCGGCGGCGGAGACGCGGCTGGAGGAGACGGCTTCCAATTCCTTCGCGCTGGACCTGAAGAAGTGGCGGGCGATCATGAAGGCCTACGAAGACGGCGGCCACGCCTATCACGCCACCATGCCGACCGATGCGATCCTCGGCCTGCGCGACGCCATGGCGGAGACCAAGGCGATGGGGTTCGAGGCCGCGCGCGCGGCGCAATGGGCGCTCGGCCGGGCGGTGCGGGGGATGCTGGCCGCGCGGGGCGTGAAGTCGGTCGCGGCCGAGGGCTTCCAGGCCCCGGGCGTGGTGGTCAGCTTCACCGAGGACCCGGGCGTGCAGAGCGGCGCCAAGTTCCGCGAGAAGGGCGTGCAGATCGCTGCGGGCGTGCCCTTGCAGGTGGGCGAGGGGGCCGAGTTCCGCACCTTCCGGCTGGGCCTGTTCGGGCTGGACAAGCTGAAGGACGTGGAGGGCACGGTGGCCCGGCTGGAACGGGCGGCGGAGGGGGTGCTGTAGGCCATCGGGGGAGGGACGGCGGGGTGAACCCCGCCCTACGCCGGGCCCCACCCGCCGGCCCGGTCGGGATGGTCCCGTAGGGCGGGGTTCACCCCGCCGCTCCGCCGGTGCAATGGCGAAGGCCATCGCCTTCGCCACGGCGCAACCGTTCCCCATGGACCGGCCGGGGCCCAAAGGCCCGGCCAGCGCCCGCCCCGCCCATGGCGGGCGCTACTCGCCCGCCATGGGCGGGCGCTGGCCTCTCGGGGTCTTGGGCTGCCAGCGTCTCCGGTTGATGCGATGCGCACGGGCGGGGGCGAGGCAGTGCCTCGCCTTCTCCCGCCCGGCTACGCAAGATCGGGTTTCGGGAAAACCTCACGCCACCCGCAACAGCCGCCCCTCCCGCCCGGCGATCTCGGGCCGGATCAGGGCCTGCGTCCAGGGGCTGTCGGGGAAGACCGCGTCGATCTCGGCCCGGGCCTCGGCGTCCAGCGCCACCAGCGCCTGCCGGCCGAGGTAGAGGCTTTCCACCGGCGCGCCCTCGGCCAGCAGGATCTCGTGGCCGTCCAGCAACAGGTGGAAATACTCCACCTCTGCCCGCGGCTCCACCCGCACCCAGCGGCCGTCGACCAGGTGGCGCACCGCGACCAGCACCTCGGCCTCGCCGAACAGCAGTTCCGCCATCGGCCCGCTGACCAGCACCCGGTGGTTCGGCGACAGGCAGAGGTCGCGGCTGTTGCCCAGATGGCCGGCGCTGATACGCACCGGGGCCAGCTTGCCGGTGCCCGGCACCCGGGAGGACCCCGCCCAGCGGAGCGGCTGCGGCCCGTGGTCCAGCGTCATCACCAGGTCGCCCGCCACAAGGTCCTCCACCGGGCGCGGGCCCTGCGGCGTCTCGATCAGGCTGCCGCGCAGGAAGCAGGGCGCGGTGGAGGGATCGACGGTCAGCCCCGGAATCGGCGATGAGGTCGATCCGGTGTAGGTCGACTGGCCCTGGATGTAATAGAGCGCCGTCCCCACCGGCGGCGCCTCGCCCAGGAAGGCGATGCCCACCACCTGGGTGTCGTAGCCCGAGGTGATCGACACCCCCACCAGCTCATAGGCGTTGCCCTGATCGTCGAACAGGGTGACGTGATATTCGTCCTCGACCGTCACCGGCGGCGGCGACTGCCAGCGGACGGTGGAGGCCGAGGGCGTCCAGGTCCGCCCGCCGATGGTGACGGCCTGCGTCAGCTGCTGGTCCACCACGGTGGAGCCGCTGTAGGGATCGTCCGACAGGATGCCGTTGCTGTCGGCGAAATTCAGGGTGGCCGTGTTCGAGAAGTCGAAGGTCAGCCTCAGATCGTTGGGATTTTCCCAGCTGAAGGCATCGCCGTTGAGCGCCTTCTCGACCGGATGGCCGTTGCGCGGCGCACCGCCGGCCATGTCGGTGACGGTCACACCCCCGACGGAGATGATGGTTAGCGTTGCCATGCCGTCTTCTGAACTGCTCGAGACGTTTTGTGTTTCCGCCAGTCTAGCAGCAATCGCCTCACCGCGAAACCGGCAATCGGGCGCATGCGGCGGAAAGGGTCAGCGCAGTCCGAGGCCCGCGCGCATCATCGTCCGGCGCAGGGGCGCGAGGGAGTAGAGCATGTCCAGCGCCCCCGCCCGCAGGTCCCGCAGGCCCTGCGCGCCCAGCATCGAGGCGCGGTTCAGCGCATCGACCCCGGCGACCCGCAGCTTCACCTCGGCATGGCGGGCGCGGTGGTAGGCGTCCAGCATCCGCGCCGACCCCAGCCCGGCCGGATCGGCGGCGGCGAGGTCCAGCAGGCAGCGCAGGTCGGCGAGGCTCATGTTCAGCCCCTGCGCGCCGATGGGGGGCACGACATGGGCGGCCTCGGCCAGAAGGGCGGTGCGCTCGCCCGCCATCCTCTCGGCGACCTGGGCGATGATCGGCCATTGCGTCAGCCGCGACACCACCGTCAGCGGGCCGAGGATGCCGCAGGAGCGGGCGTTCAGCGCCGCCGCGAAGTCCTCTGGCGGCAGGGCGGCCAGCCGGGCGACCTCCGGCCCGCGCTCCATCCAGACCACGGCCGAGGCGGGCTTGCCGCCGCGGTCGGGCAGCGGCACCAGCGTGAAGGGGCCGCCGGAGCGGTGGATCTCGGTCGAGACATTGCCGTGCGGGATCGAGTGGGTGACGGCGAAGGCCAGCGCCTTCTGGCCGTAGCGCAGGGTCTTCACCGGGATGCCGAGCGCCTGCCGCATCGTCGAATTGCGGCCGTCGGCGGCGGCGACCAGGCGGGCGGCGACGGTGGTGCCGTCGCCGAGGCTCACCAGCGCCTCGGCCTCGCGGGTCAAGAGGCCGGTCGCGGCGGTGCCGGGGCGGAAGGAGACGTTGGGCATCCCGGCCAGCCGGGCGGAGATTTCCCGGCGCAGCAGCCAGTTGGGCAGGTTCCAGCCGAAGGGCTGGTCGGAAATCTCGGCGGCGTCGAAGTCCTTGACGATGCGCGGCTCGGCCACCGGCCCGCCGGCATCGACGATCCGCATGACCTGAAGGGGGGCGGCGAAGGGCAGGAGCCGCTCCCACAGGCCGGCGGCCTGCAGGACGGCGATGGAGGGCTGCAGGAAGGCGGTGGAGCGCAGGTCCGATCCGCTGGCGTCTTCCTGCGTCACCGGCGGGTCGGGGTCGACGCAGATCACCCGGAAGCCGGCCGCCCCGAAGGCCGCCGCTGCGGTCAGCCCGGCGATGCCGCCGCCGGAGACCAGGATGTCGGTGGTTTCACGCATGTCGCCTGCCTTATAGGCCGCGGCGGCGGCAGGGAACAGGCGGCAAAGCGCCCCGGCGGGTCAGGAATTCGACTTGCCGGGCCAGGCGATGGCGACGAAGAACCAGAACACCAGCGGCACCATGACCAGCGCGGCCAGGGTGAAGACCACCGCCCCCCATTGCAGCGCCGCCAGCACCAGCAGCACCAGCGCGGCGGCGATGGCGAGAAGCACGCGCGGTGCGGAGGAAGGGGTGTTGCGGGGGGTCATCGGGGGCTCCATCAATGCTGCCCCGAAAATACAGGATTGCGGCGGCCGGCCCATCGGACCGAATGACGCATCCCGAATTCAGCTTTCGACCAGCCGGGCCAGGAACTCCGACAGGTCCTCGGCATGGTGGTGGATATGCGGCGCCTCCAGCCGCTGCGGCGCGATATGGACGGTCCGCATCCCCAAGGCGTGCGGCACGGCGAGGTTGCGCGGGTCGTCCTCGAACATCGCCGCGGCGCCGGGGTCCAGCCCGTCGGCGGCCAGCACCGCGTCGAAGGCTTCGCGGGCGGGCTTGGGGCGGAACAGCGTCTCCTCCACCCCGTAGATGGCGTCGAACAGGTCGTGCAGGCCGCGGGCCTTCAGCACCCGGCGGGCATAGGCGGCATCGGCATTGGTATGGACGATCCGCCGCCCGGGCAGCGCCGCCAGCCGCGCCGCCAGCACCGGATCGGGCAGCAGGGGCGAGAAGTCGATGTCGTGCACCGCCGCCAGATAGTCGCCCGGGGCGATGTCGTGCTCGGCCATCAGCCCGGCCAGCGTGGTGCCGTAAAGCGCCCAGTAATGCCGGCGCAACTGGTCGGCGTGCTCCCGGCCGACCTGCAGGCGTGCCATCACCCAGTCGGTCATCTTGGCCTCGATCTGGTCGAACAGCCGCGCCGAGGGCGGGTAGAGCGTGTTGTCGAGATCGAAGACCCAGGTCTTCACATGGCGGAAATCATGGCGGGGCATGTCCCCGTCATAGGCCGCGGCGGCGGGGTTGGAAAGGCCGATCTGCCGCGGACGGTCCTGCTTGATCGGGGGGCGGGCGGGGGCTAGGGTGCGCGGCGCATGACGGAATTGTGACGGAAGGGCCGGGAGAGCGGTGCAGAAGGATGCCTATACGCTGATCCTCGAACAGATCGAGGGCGGGACCTACAAGCCCGGCGACCGGCTGGTGGAAAGCGAGCTGGCCGAACGGCTGGGGGTGTCGCGCACGCCCGTGCGCGAGGCGCTGCAGCGGCTGGAGACCCAGGCGATGCTGACCCGCGACGGCCGCAGCCTGATCGTCGCCAGCCTCGACCACAACCAGCTGGCCGAGCTGTATGCGGTGCGGACGGAACTGGAAGGGCTGGCCGCCCGGCTGGCCGCCCGCCACGCCACCGAGGAAGAGATCCGGGTGCTGCAAAGCATGGTGGCCGAGGACCGGGCGCTGCTGGGCGGCGATCCGCGCGAGCTCAGCCGGGCCAACAAGCGCTTCCACAAGCAGATCCACCTGGCCAGCCACAACCGCTTCCTGGTGCAGCAGCTGGACCTGGTGCACCGCTCGATGGCGCTGATGGCCAACACCTCCTTCGCGGCCGAGGGCCGCGACGAGGTGGCGCTGGCCGAGCATGACGAGATCGTCGCCGCCATCGCCGCCCGCGACGGCGAGGCCGCCTACCAGGCGCTGAAGACCCACATCAGCCGCGCCTTCGAGACCAGGCTGCGGGTCGAGGCCGGAGAAATCCGCACCCGGTAACTCCGGTTGCCATATTGCGCGCCTTGCGGCGCAAGCCTTTCGTCTCGCCTCTGCGCGCAAGCGCGCAACCGGCTCGGGCGTGCCTCCGGCGGGGATATTTTCGTCCAGAAAGAGGACAAAGGTCCCTCCTCTTTCTGGACTTAAATATCCTCTGGGGGTCCGGGGGGCGAAGCGCCCCCGGTCCGACGGCAGCCGCAAGAACCTCCGCCGGCGACGCCGGATCACGCCCGCGGGCCGGGCAAGTCGTAGAGGCCGTGGTTGGTCTTGTCCCAGTAATAGGGCCGGGCGATCATCTCCCACAGGCCCTTGTAGGCCGCCAGCGCCGCCAGCGGGAAATAGAGCTGCAGGGTCGGCACCCAGAGCGCCGAGATGCGGTGGCCGCTGCGCTTCAGCGCCACCACGCCCAAGGTGACGTTCACCGCCTCGGACAGCAGGAACAGCCCGATCATCAGCGCCAGTTCCCCCTGCGTCATCGCCGCCGCCAGCGGATGCCAGAGGCCGAGGGGCAGGACCCAGAAGCTCCACAGCAGCGGCGCCAGCAGCGATTGCAGGATCGAGCCGAGGAACATCACCTGGAAGCCGAGGAACCGCCGCGGGCCGAGTTGCCGCCACAACAGCACCGGCCGGCGCATGTGCACCGCCCAGGTCATCATGTAGCCCTTGATCCAGCGCGAGCGCTGCTTGATCCAGGGGATCACCCGGCAGTTTGCCTCTTCCCCGGTCACGGTCTCCACCAGTTCGGTCCGGTAGCCGTGGCGGGCGAGGCGGATGCCGAGGTCGGCATCCTCGGTCACGTTGTGGGCGTCCCAGCCGCCCAGTTCCTCCAGCACCGCGCGGCGGAAGAACAGCGTCGTCCCGCCAAGCGGCACGGCAAGGCCGAGCCGGGCGATGCCGGGCAGCATCAGCCGGAACCAGCCGGCATACTCGATGGTGAAGCAGCGGCTCAGCCAGTTGGTGCGCGGGTTGTAATAGTCCAGCACGCCTTGCAGGCAGGCCACCTCGGGCCCGCGGGCGTGGAAGCGCTGCACCACCTTGCGGATCTGCCCCGGCTCGGGCGCGTCCTCGGCGTCGTAGATGCCGATGATGGCGCCGCGGCAATGGTCCAGCGCCAGGTTCAGTGCCCGCGGCTTGGTCTTGACCCGGCCCGGCGGCACGGTGATGACGCGCATCCAGGGCGGCAGGGCGGCGGCATCCAGCGCCTCGCGCGTCGTCCGATCCTCGGCCTCCACCGCCAGCACCACGTCCAGCAGTTCGCGCGGATAGTCCAGCCGCGACAGCCGCCGGATCAGCCGCGGGGCGATGTCGCTTTCGCGGTAGAGCGCCACGATCAGCGAGACCTGCGGCAGCCGGGCCATCGGCAGCGGCGGCGGCTCCTCCGGCGCGGGGCGCAGCGCGGCGAGGCCGGCGGCGAGTTTCAGGGCCATCGACAGCGCCAGCGAGATCAGCGCCAGCCCCAAGAGCGCCCGGGCGAAACCGAGCGGCGCCAGCCAGGCCAGCGTCAGCGCCAGCAGCCCGGCGAAGACCGGCGCCGCCAGCGCCTCGGGCCGGCCCCAGCCGCGGGCGCTTTCGGCCTCGGCCACCCGGTTCTCGGCGGCCAGCGCGAGGCGCGGGCCGCGGCGGGCGTGGACCGCCGCCTCTACCCCCGCGGCGGAGGCCACCGCCATCAGCACCGGGCCGAGGTCGCGCTCCAGCCGGGGACGCAGGCGGGCGAAATCCTCGGGCCGCGAAGTGGCGACCACCGTCGTGCCGCCCGCCCGCCGCCAGGGGACGAGGCCGAGGCGCAGGCACTCCGCCGCGCCGATCACGTCGATCAGCCGGGGGTCGGGCAGCGGCGCGGCGGGATCGACGCAGGAGGTGCCGAAATGCCGGGCGGCGGCCTGCAGCAGCGCCGCCTCGCTGCCGCGGCCGCGGGCGATCAGCAGGTCGAGAAGCCGCCCCCGCCGCCGGGGCAGGGCGGAGAGCGACTGGACCAGATCCTCGGGCCGGACCAGTCCTTCGCGCAGCAGCGCGGCGGCAAGCCCGTCCTCGCCTCTGGCGGGGCGGGGCGTATATGCCGGATTTTCCAGACGTCGCGCCGTCGCCATCGCCGCCCCTTTCCCGGGGCAGCATCGGTGCGCAGGGTTAACGGACGGTTAACCCGACCCCGATCAGGCGGCGCGGCGGGCCTTCATCGCCGCCGAGAACCGCTCGAACAGGTAATAGCTGTCCTGCGGGCCGGGGCTGGCCTCTGGGTGGTATTGCACCGAGAACACCGGCCTGCCATCGACCGCGATGCCGCAATTGGTGCCGTCGAACAGGCTGACATGGGTTTCGCTGACGCCCTTCGGCAGGGTGTCGGCGTCGACAGTGAAGCCGTGGTTCATCGAGGTGATCTCGACCTTGCCGGTGGTCAGGTCCTTCACCGGATGGTTGGCGCCGTGGTGGCCGTGGCTCATCTTGCGGGTCTGCGCACCAAGGGCCAGCGCCAGCATCTGATGGCCGAGGCAGATGCCGAAGAGCGGCAGGTCGCGCTCCAGCACGCCCTTGATCATCGGCACGGCATATTCGCCGGTGGCGGCCGGGTCGCCGGGGCCGTTCGACAGGAACACGCCCTCGGGGTTCAGCGCCAGCACATCCTCGGCGGTGGCGGTGGCGGGCAGCACGGTCACGTCGCAGCCGGCGGAGGCGAGGCAGCGCAGGATGTTGCGCTTGGCGCCGTAGTCCACCGCGACGACCTTGAAGCCGGGCGCGGTCCGCGGGGCATAGCCCTCGGGCCAGGCCCAGCGTTTCTCGTTCCAGGTATAGCTCTGGGCGCAGGTCACGTCCTTGGCGAGGTCGAGGCCGACCAGGCCCTTCCAGCCGCGCGCCTTCGCCACCAGCGCCTCGATGTCGAACTTGCCCGAGGGGTCATGCGCCAGCGCCACATGCGGCGCGCCCTGCTGGCGGATCGCCCGGGTCAGCCGGCGGGTGTCGATGCCGCCGATGCCGATGCGGCCGATCTTCGCCAGCCAGCCGCGCAGTTCGCCGGTGGCGCGCCAGTTCGACGGCTCGGTCGGGTCCCATTTCACCACCATGCCGGCGGCGGCCGGGGTTCCGGTCTCGTCGTCCTCGGCGGTGACGCCGGTGTTGCCGATATGCGGGAAGGTGAAGGTGACGACCTGGCCGGCGTAGGAGGGATCGGTCATGATCTCCTGATAGCCGGTCATCGCGGTGTTGAAGACCAGCTCGGCCACCGTCTCGCCGGTGGCGCCGAAGCCCTGGCCGTAGAACAGCGTCCCGTCGGCAAGAGCGAGGCAGGCGGTAGCATTCTGCGGCGCAGGCATGGGGCGAGTCTCCGGTGCGGGCGAATTGGCCGGAACCTAAAGGTCGGGGCGAGCGGGGTCAAGCCCGGCAGGGAAATGGTTTTTATATTGAAATCAATATCTTGCCGCGGCGCGGCGGAGTTGCGGGCCTTGGGGCTTTCGGCTATATTGGGCAATCTGCAATCCAGGGAGCAGCCCGAGATGTCATTGCGTGATCGCCTGCAGGCGGCGCTGAAGGAAGCGATGAAGGCGAAGGCGGCGGACCGGCTGTCGACGCTGCGGCTGATCAATGCGGCGATCAAGGACCGCGACATCGCCTCGCGCGGGGAAGGCGGGCCGGAGATGGTCTCGGATGCCGAGATTACCGCGATCATGGGCAAGATGGTCAAGCAGCGCCAGGAATCGGCCCGCGCCTACGAGGAGGGCGGGCGGCTGGAACTGGCCGAGAAGGAACTGGCCGAGATCGGGGTGATCCAGGAATACCTGCCCCGGCAGATGACCGAGGCCGAAGTGGCCGAGGCGGTGGAGGCGGCGATGGCCGAAACCGGCGCGGCCTCGATCCGCGACGTGGGCAAGGTGATGGCGGTGCTGAAGGCGAAATACGCCGGCCAGATGGACTTCGGCGCCGTCGGCGCGCTGGTCAAGGCGCGCTTCGGCTGAGGCCGGAGGCGATTTTTCGGCGAAAGATCGGGTCTCAGCGGAAGGCAGCCAGCGCTTCCGTCAGTTCTCCTTGCAGGCTGATCCGCTCCTCCTCCGACAGGAAGGCGCCGATCTCCACCTCGCGCGGGCCGCCTTTCAGGGTCAGGTAGTGCGGCACCGGGCCGCCGGTCCTGTGGGACTCGACCCTCACCCAATGCGGGTTGGCCCGCCAGTCCTGCCGCTGGCCCTTCGGGCCGTGGCGGGTGAGGGTGATCTTGTCCCGGGAGAGCACCAGTTCCTCCAGGATGTCGCGGTCGCGACCGTTCTTTCTCAGCGCGAACCAGATCGCCCAGATCGCGGCGACGAGGAAGGGCAGCAGCCCCCAGAGCACCGGGTTGCCGAGCACGGCCAGCAGCGGCACGGCGATCAGCGCGGCGGTGGTGCCGACGAACCAGACGAAGCCCGGCTGCGTGAGCGAGCGGTGCGGCCAGAGATGCAGCCGCCGGGTGTCGCCGGAAGGGGGAAGCCATTGGTAGGGCATCGGATTGGACGTGCGGGTCGGTTGTCCCGATATGGCCCGGCGGGGAAGGGGAGTGCAAGGGCGGGGGAAGCGCCGGTCCCGTGCCTTGCCGAGATTGCGCTGTCCGATGGTCCTTCCTACCCCTGTCATCCCCGCGCAAGCGGGGACCCGTCTCCGACGGCAGCCTTCTGGGTCCCTGCTTGCGCGGGGATGACAGTTGCGCTTGCCTTGGCGAAGGCGGGTGCCTTCGCCATGCGCCCCGGACGTCATCTGAACCGGCCGGGCCCTCAAGGCCCGGCCAGCGCCCGCCCCGCCCTCGGCGGGCGCTTCTCGCCCGCCGGGTCGGGCGCTGGCCTCTCGGGGTTTAGAGTGACTGCCGTCTCCGGGTGCAGCCGCCGCGCACGGGCGGGGGCGAGGCAGTGCCTCGCCTTTTCCCGCCCGAAGATACCGTGGGGGACAAGCGACCCGAAAAGCAAAAGGCCCCGGTTTCCCGGGGCCTTTTCCGTTCCGTTCGGCCTTGCCTCAGTGGGCGTGGCCCTTGTCCCAGTCTTCGCGCTTCGGCAGCTGCTCGAAGGTGTGCTCCGGCGGCGGCGAGGGCAGGGTCCATTCCAGCGTGTCGGCGTATTCGTTCCAGTAGTTGTTCTCGGTCACGCGGCGGCCCCAGAGCAGGGTGTAGACCACGATGCCGATGAACAGCAGGAACGAGGCGAAGGACAGGAAGGCGCCCATCGAGGACCACCAGTTCCAGTAGGCGAAGGCCTCGGGATATTCGATGTAGCGGCGCGGCATCCCCTGGCGGCCGAGGAAGTGCTGCGGGAAGAAGGTCAGGTTCGAGCCGATGAACATCATCCAGAAGTGCAGCTTGCCCGCCCATTCCGGGTATTGCCGGCCCGACATCTTGCCGAACCAGAAATACATCCCGGCGAAGATTCCGAAGACCGCGCCCAGCGACATCACGTAGTGGAAGTGCGCCACCACGTAGTAGCCGTCGTGGTAGACCCGGTCCAGCGGCGCCTGGCTGACCACGATGCCGGTCACGCCGCCGACGGTGAACAGGAACAGGAAGCCGAAGGCCCAGAGCATCGGCGTCTTGAACTCGATCGAGCCGCCCCACATCGTGGCGATCCAGCTGAACACCTTGATGCCGGTCGGCACCGCGATGACCATGGTCGCCATCATGAAATAGCTTTGCTGGGTCAGCGACATGCCGACCGTATACATGTGGTGCGCCCAGACGATGAAGCCCAGCACCCCGATGCCGACCATGGCATAGACCATCGGCAGGTAGCCGAAGATCGGCTTCCTGGAGAAGGTGGCGATGACCTGGCTGATGATGCCGAAGGCCGGCAGCACGATGATGTAGACCTCGGGGTGGCCGAAGAACCACAGGATGTGCTGGTAGAGGATCGGGTCGCCGCCGCCCGAGGGGTCGAAGAAGGTGGTGCCGAAGCTGCGGTCGGTGATCAGCATGGTGATGGCGCCGGCCAGCACCGGCAGCGCCAGCAGGATCATCCAGGCGGTGACGAAGATCGACCAGCCGAACAGCGGCACCTTGTGGATGGTCATCCCCGGCGCGCGCATGTTCAGGAAGGTGGTGATCATGTTGATCGCGCCCAGGATCGACGAGGCGCCGGACAGGTGGACGGCGAAGAGCGCCAGGTCCATCGAGAAGCCGGATTCCTTGACCGAGAGCGGCGGATACAGCACCCAGCCCACGCCCGAGCCGCCGGCGACCGAGCCGTCGGCCCAGGTGCCGCCGCCCGGCGCGAACAGGGACGCGACCGCCAGCGAGGTGCCGGCGACATAGAGCCAGTAGCTCAGGTTGTTCATCCGCGGGAAGGCCATGTCCGGCGCGCCGATCTGCAGCGGCATGAAGTAGTTGCCGAAGCCGCCGAACAGCGCCGGGATCACCACGAAGAACATCATCAGGATGCCGTGCGCGGTGACGGTGACGTTCCACAGATGCCCGTTCGGGGTGCATTCGGCGATGGAGGCGGCGGCGGTGAGGCGCATCCCCTCCTCGCACATGTATTGCACGCCGGGGTGCATCAGCTCCATCCGCATGTAGACGGTGAAGATGACCGAGATCAGCCCGACAAGGCCCCCGGTGAACAGGTAAAGGATCCCGATGTCCTTGTGGTTCGTCGACATGAACCAGCGGACGAAGAAGTTCTTCTGTCCGTGGTCATGGCCGTGGATGGCTGCATCGGCCATTTGGCTACTCCCGCTTCGATTCCGTATCTGTCCCGCCGGTTGCCCCCGGGGACATTTTGCGTCCGGGTATCGGTTTAGCCCCGCTGGGGGGCGTCCGCAATCGGTGACTTTGACGCAGATCAAGAAATGATCGCCGGGCGCAGGCGAATCGTCGCAGCCGGGCGGGGCAGGATGTCGCAGGCGGCGGGCGGCCATGGAAAAGGGCACCGGGAGCGGTCCCGATGCCCTTTGCCGCCTTGCGGAGCGGGTGTTACTGCGCGACCGAGGCCAGGTAGGCCGCCATGTCCTCGCCGCCCTTGGCCAGCTTGAAGGTCATCTTGGTCTTGGCCGAGTCGTCGCCCAGCGTGGTCTTCAGCCAGCTGCCCGGGTCGGCGACATAGGCGGCCAGCGAGGCTTCGTCCCAGACCGCGCCGGTCGCGCCGACGGCCTTGATCGCGTCGCCGTATTTGAAATCGGGGTCCGAGGCCACCTGACGGCCGATGATCCCGTAGAGGTTCGGCCCGGTCTTGCCGCCCTTCTGGATGTCGGTTCCGTCGGGGGCGGTGATCGAATGGCACGCCTTGCACTTCTTGAAGTCCGCCTCGCCCGCGGCCGGATCGCCGGCAAGCGCGGGGCCCGCCGCGGCGAGCGCGGCGAAGGCGGCAAGGAAGGTCAGCTTGGTCATGATGTCCTCATGGATAGACGGGGCGCCGAGTCGTGCGCCTCGGCTGCTACATGGGGGAGGGGGGTGCTGATATGCAATAGCAACCACGGTCGCAGAGGGGGCCGCAGGGGGCGAGGGGCCGCGCCCGGTCTCGCCCGAAGAAACTGTCCCGCCCGAAGAAAGCGGAGCATGGGGCGGCGCTACGCCTGTTCCCTCCGGCAGGCGGGTCCCTCGGCGAAGCTCGGCTCGAAGGTCCGCATCAGCGCGGCGTCGAGGTCGGCCATCGTCACCGGCAGGCCCAGGTCGACGAGGCTGGTCACGCCATGGTCGCGGATGCCGCAGGGAACGATGCCGGCGAAATGCGACAGGTCCGGCTCGACGTTGATCGAGATGCCGTGGAAGCTGATCCACCGGCGCAGCTTGATGCCGATGGCGGCGATCTTGTCCTCGGCCGGGCTGCCGTCCGGCCCCGGCGGGCGATCCGGCCGCACCACCCAGACGCCGACGCGGCCCGGACGCACCTCGCCCTTCACGTTGAACTCGGCCAGGGTGGCGATCACCCAATTCTCCAGCGCCCGGACGAAGCAGCGCACGTCCGCCCCGCGCGCCTTCACGTCCAGCATCGTATAGATCACCCGCTGGCCCGGCCCGTGATAGGTGTATTGCCCGCCGCGCCCCACCGGATGGACCGGAAAGCGGCCGGGCTGCACCAGATCCTCGGCCCGGGCCGAGGTGCCGGCGGTGTAGAGCGGCGGATGCTCCAGGAGCCAGATCGCCTCATCGGCCTCGCCGCGGGCGATGGCCTCGGCGCGGGCCTCCATCGCGGCCAGCGTCTCCTGATAGGGCGCGAGGCCGGGGATATGGGTCCATTCCACCATTCGCAGGGCGTCCTTCGGGGCAGGCGGGATGACGGCGCTTGTCACCCCGCATCGGGATTTCCGGTCTTCCGGTCCTTCGCATCCATGCTAACATGGCCGCAGTTTCCAGACCTCTCCCCCGGATTTCGGAGTGATGCAATGAAGATCAAGTATCTTGCAAGCGGCGCAGCCATTGTCGCCCTGTCCATTTCCCCGCTTTCGCCGATGCCCCAGCCCGCCCGCGCCGACAGCGGCGACGTGGTGGCCGGGCTGATCGTCGGCGCCATCATCGGCGGCGCCGTCGCCAGCGAGAAGGGCAAGAAGAAATCCAAGGCCAAGTCGAAATCCTCGAAGTCGAAGGCCAAGGCCCCCGCGATCTCGGCCGAGCAGAAGGCCGCGAATGTCGAGGTGCAGCAGGCGCTGAACCATTTCGGCTGGACGGTCGGCACCGCGGACGGCGCGCTCGGCCCGAAGTCGAAGGCGGCGGTCAAGGAATACCAGGCCTTCATGGGTTTCCCCGTCACCGGCGAGCTGACCGAGCATGAGCGCAGCGTTCTGGTCACCGCCTTCCACCGCGCCGAGGCGGGCGGCTCGGCGATCTCGGAAATCGTCTCCGGCTCGGTCTACGGCCTGCGCGGCGTGCTGATCGCCCAGGCGCAGGAGATGGCGCCGGGCGGCACCATGGCCGCCGCGGGCGGCGCGACCGGGGGGACCGCCGGCGCCATCGTCGCGGAGCCGGCGGTGAAGCCGGGCGAGGTGGCCGCGGCCGCCGCCGCCGCGATCCCCTCGCTGCTGCCCGAGGAGGGCACCGTCGCCGGCCCCGCCGCGCCGATCGCGCCCTCGGCCCCGGCTGCGGTCGACCCCGTGCTGCCCGTGGCCCCGGTGGTGACGCCGGTCACCGCCCCGGTGGTCGCGCCCGAGGCCGGCAAGCCCGCGCCGATCCCGCTGCCCGCCGCCCCCGTGGCCGCCGCGCCGGAGCCGGAGCCCTCGGCGCCGGTGGTGGAAGAGGCCGCCGTCGAGCCCGCAGAACCCGAGGAGACCGCGACGGCCGAGGCCACCGGCCCCGGCCTGCCCACCTTCCTCGGCGCCGGCGGCAAGGACACGCTGACCGCCGCCTGCAATGCGGTGGCGATGCAGACCGCGGTCAACGGCGCGCCGGTGTCGGAAGTGACGGTCGAGAATGCCGGGCTCGCGCTGGACGAACAGTTCTGCCTGGCCCGGGCCGAGGCCGTCGCCGCCGGCGACCATCTGGCCGCGCAGGTGCAGGGCTTCACGCCCGAGCAGATCGCCCAGCAATGCGACGCGCTGGCTCCGGTGCTGAAGGAGCACGTCGCCGCCCTGTCGACCAGGCCGGCGGAAGAGGTGCTGGAGGGGGTCGAGGGCTTCGCGCTGGCCTCCGGCATGTCGCCCGAGCAGCTGACGGGCACGGCGCAGGTTTGCCTCGGCGTCGGCTACAAGGCCGACAATGCCTCGGTCGCCATCGGCTCGGCGCTGCTGCTGACCGCGATGGGCGAGGCGGGCTATGCCGAGCTTCTGGGCTTCCATCTGGCCCGCGGGCAGGGGGCGGAGGCGCGTCCCGATCTGGCCGAGGGCTGGTATGAGCTGGCCGCCGGCGCGGGCGATCCGGTCTTCGCCGCGGGCGATGCCGGCCGCACCGACATGCTGCTGGACGCGGCCTATGCGCTGAACGGCCATGGCCCGGCGACCGAACCGGCGCTGCCCAGCTTCGTGGTGGCCCCCGCGGCGGAACCGGAGGCCGAGCCCGCGCCGCTGCCTGCGGCCCCGGGCGAGCCGGTGGCGATGCGGGTCGAGGGCCCCGGCGCCGATGCGCTGCGGACGGGAGCGGAGTTTGCCCGCGCCGCGCTGACCGCGCCCTTCATGGCGATGGCGGCGCACTGACCATGCGGGAAGGGGGCAGGGCATCGTCCGGCCCCCTTTGCCCGCCAAATTGTCCCTTCCAATCCGGCCCGACTGCGGCTAGACAGCGGCCACCCGGAAGCCGGTGCCGTGCGGATGTGGCGGAATTGGTAGACGCGCAGCGTTGAGGTCGCTGTTCCTTAACCGGAGTGAAAGTTCGAGTCTTTTCATCCGCACCACCGGCCCGGGGCAGTCCTGCTCCCGGGCCGTTTGCTTTCCCCCGGGCCGCGATTCGCCGGGCCGCCCGCCGCGCCCTGCCGACCCTTCCGCGACAGGTCATATTTCCGCCGCAGTCCGGTCCGGCTGCACGGTTTTCCCGCATTTGCACCGGCGGCTTCCGCGGCCCTGATTCTGCGTTGCATTACGCCGCGGCATTTGCTTACGTCGCACTCCGACAAGGCCGGAACAACGGCCGGGACGACAGGGAGACCAAGCTTGGCCGCAGCACCCCAGGGTGACGCATACGTCGCATTCAAGCATGTCCAGAAAAGCTATGACGGCGTCTCGCTCGTCGTGAAGGACCTTAACCTGGACATTGCCAAGGGCGAGTTCCTGACCATGCTGGGCCCCTCCGGCTCCGGCAAGACCACCTGCCTGATGATGCTGGCGGGGTTCGAGACCGCCACCCATGGCGAGATCCTGCTGGACGGCCGCAACATCAACATGGTGCCGCCGCACAAGCGCGGCATCGGCATGGTGTTCCAGAACTACGCGCTGTTCCCGCACATGACCGTCGGCGAGAACCTGTCCTTCCCGCTGGAAGTCCGCGGCATGGGCAAGGACGAGCGCGAAACCCGGATCAAGCGGGCGCTGGACATGGTGCAGATGGGCGCCTTCGCCGCGCGCCGGCCGGCGCAGCT
This sequence comes from Rhodobacter sp. SGA-6-6, assembly GCF_011043545.1. GTDB lineage: Bacteria > Pseudomonadota > Alphaproteobacteria > Rhodobacterales > Rhodobacteraceae > Pseudogemmobacter. The sequence goes on from NZ_JAAKGP010000003.1 coordinate 322,737, forward strand.
CTCGGGCGGCCAGCAGCAGCGCATCGCCTTGGCCCGGGCGCTGGTGTTCGATCCGGCGCTGGTGCTGATGGACGAACCCTTGGGCGCGCTGGACAAGCAGCTGCGCGAGCACATGCAGTTCGAGATCAAGCACCTGCACGAAAGCCTTGGCATCACCGTGGTCTACGTCACCCACGACCAGGGCGAGGCGCTGACGATGTCCGACCGGATCGCCGTCTTCAACGATGGCCGCATCCAGCAGCTGGCCTCGCCTGCCGACCTTTACGAGCGCCCCGAGAACAGCTTCGTCGCCGGCTTCATCGGCGAGAACAACAAGCTGCCCGGCACGATCGAGGAGCTGTCGGGCGACAAGGCCCTGGTGCGGCTGGCGACCGGAGAGGTGATCGACGCCACCCCGGTCAACATCCGCGAGAAGGGCCAGCAGACCCTGGTCTCGATCCGGCCGGAGCGGGTGGAGTTCAAGCCCGGCATGATGCCCGAGGGCGCGCATACGCTGGACGCCGAGGTGATCGAGGTCATCTACATGGGCGACATCCTGCGCGCCGTGCTGCGGGTGGCGGGCAGCGACGGCTTCGTGATGAAGATGCGCAACACCCTGGGCCAGACCAGACTTTCCGCCGGCGACCGGATCAAGGTCGGCTGGCATCCGCAGGACGCCCGCGCGCTGGACGTGATCTGACGTCCCCGCGCGGCCACGACAACCGGGCCGGCGAAAAAGCCCGGGACTGAACCATCAACACGGGAGCGACCAGATGAAAAGACTGCTGATCCTGACCACCGCCTTCGGGGCGCTTGCCCTGCCCGCCACGGCCGACGAGATCACCGTGATGGGCTGGGGCGGCGCCTATACGGCCAGCCAGATCGAGGCCTATCACAAGCCTTTCACCGCGGCGACCGGCACCACCGTGGTCTCGGTCGACAGCGACAACCCGGCGACGCCGATCAAGGCGCAGGTCGAGGCCAACAACGTCACCGTCGACGTGGCGATCCTGGAAATCGCCGATGCTGTGCGCCTGTGCGACGAGGGCGTGATCATCCCGATCGACCCGGCCTCGCTGCCCGCGGGCGTGGACGGCACCGCCGCCGCCGACGACTTCCTGCCCGGCACGCTGACCGAATGCATGGTGCCGACCGACATCTTCTCGACCATCATCGCCTACGACGCCTCGAAATATGCCGAGGGCGAGGGGCCGAAGACCATTGCCGACTTCTTCGACACCGAGAAGTTCCCCGGCAAGCGCGGCATCCGCAAGTCGCCCAAGGTCACGCTGGAAATGGCGCTGATGGCCGATGGCGTGCCGGCGGGCGAGGTCTATGCCATGCTGGAAACCCCCGAGGGGCTGGACCGCGCCTTTGCCAAGCTGGACACGATCAAGGCGGACGCGGTGTTCTGGGAGGCCGGCGCGCAGCCGCCGCAGCTGCTGGCCGATGGCGAGGTGGTGATGACCATGGCCTACAACGGCCGGATCTTCAACGCCGCCCAGCAGGAGGGCAAGCCCTTCGACATCGTCTGGGACGGCCAGGTCTACGAATGGGAAGGCATGTCGATCCCGAAAGGCGCCCCGAACGAGGCCGCCGCGCTGGAGTTCGTGAAGTTCGCCACCTCCTCCGAGCCCGCCGCCAAGGCCGCCGAGTTCATCAGCTACGGCCCGCCGCGCAAGTCCTCGGCCAGCCTCGTCGGCAACATCCAGGGCACCGACCAGCCGATGTCGCCGAACCTGCCGACCGCGACCGAGAACCTGACCAACGCGCTGGCCTCGTCGCTGGACTTCTGGGCCGACCGCGACACCGAACTGGGTGAGCGCTACAACGCCTGGCTCGCCGCCAACTGATGCCGACCGGCGGCGCGGGGGACCCCTGCGCCGCCCCTTTCCTTCAGGACGATGCAAGCGATGACCGACGCCACCGCCCCCCTGACCACCACCGACGGACGGCCGCTGAAGGCCGCGCTCGCGGCGGCCGGGGCGCGGGCGCGGCGCCGGGCGCTGTTCCTGGTGCTGCCGTTACTCATCTTCGTGATGATCACCTTCGTGATCCCGATCGGCCAGATGCTGCACCAGTCGTTCTACAACCCCTATTTCTCGCGCAATGCGCCCAACGTCGCCGCCTGGTTCGCCGGGAACCCGGTGGGGACCGAGCCGGACGAGGCCGCCTATGCCGCCCTGGCCGAGGATTTCCGCGCCATGCAGGCCGCCAAGACCGCGGGCGAGGCCGCGACGCGGGTCAACTACACCCTGCCGGAAACCCGCTCGCTGATCACCAAGACCGCGCGCAACGCGGGCGACCTGGCGCCGCCCTACAAGGAGGCCTTCCTCGCCATCGACAAGAAATGGGCCGATCCGGCGGTCTGGCAGGCGATGCGTTCCTCTTCCACCGCCTATACCTCGGACTTCTACCTGATCGCGGCGGATTTCGAGCGCGCCGCCGACGGCACGGTGCAGAAGGTGCCGGACAAGCAGCGGATCTACGTCAAGCTGTTCATCAAGACCTTCATCCTGTCCGCGCTGATCACGGTGATCTGCCTACTGCTCGCGTTCCCCATCGCGCATCTGCTGGCGACGCTGCCGATGGCCAAGGCCAACCTGCTGATGATCCTGGTGCTGCTGCCGTTCTGGACCTCGCTCCTCGTGCGGACGACCAGCTGGATCGTGCTTTTGCAGCAGAAGGGCGTGGTGAACGAGACCTTCGTCGCCCTCGGCCTGGTCGGCGACGGCAACCGGCTGAACCTGATCTACAACCAGACCGGCACCATCATCGTGATGACGCATATCCTGCTGCCCTTCATGGTGCTGCCGCTCTATTCGGTGATGCGGGTGATCCCGCCCAGCTATGCCCGCGCCGCCCGCTCGCTGGGGGCCACCTCATGGACCACCTTCCGCCGCATCTACCTGCCGCAGACCCTGCCGGGGATCGGCGCCGGGGCGCTGCTGGTCTTCATCCTGGCGGTCGGCTACTACATCACCCCCGCGCTGGTCGGCGGCGCGGACGGGCAGCTGATCTCGAACCTGATCGACTTCCACATGGACAAGTCGAACTGGTCGCTGGCCGCGGCGCTGTCGGCGCTGCTGCTGGTGGGGGTGCTGCTGCTCTACTGGCTTTACGACCGGCTGGTCGGCATCGACAAGCTGAAGCTCGGCTGAGGAGGAGAAGACCATGGCCCTTCCGACCTATGCCGACCCGCTGGAGCGCGCCTGGCACTATGCCTACCTGCTGATCTGCGGCCTGATCTTCCTGTTCCTGATCGCGCCGATCCTGGTGATCATCCCGCTCTCGTTCAACGCCGAGCCCTATTTCACCTTCACCGAGAAGATGCTGACCTTCGACCCCGAAGGCTATTCCCTGCGCTGGTATGATGCGCTGGTCTCGGTCGGGATGCAGGCGCCGGATGCGGAAACCGGCTGGTGGGCCGACATGTGGCGCAACTCCACCTGGGTCCGGGCGGCGAAGAACTCGCTGATCGTCGGCTTCTGGGCGACCATCCTCGCCACCGTGCTGGGGACGCTGGCCGCGCTCGGCCTGTCGCGGCCCGAGATGCCCTACCGGCGGGTGATCATGGCGGTGCTGATCTCGCCGATGATCGTGCCGATCATCATCATCGCCACCGGGCTGTTCTTCTTCTACTCCAACCCCTGCAGCATCCTCGCCACCAGCTGCGGCAAGCTGACCTCGACCTATACCGGCATCGTGCTGGCCCATGCCACGCTGGGGATTCCCTTCGTCATCATCACGGTGACGGCCACGCTGTCGGGCTTCGACCAGTCGCTGATCCGCGCCGCCGCCAGCCTGGGGGCCAATCCGCGCACCACCTTCTTCAAGGTGGTGATGCCGCTGATCCTGCCCGGCATCATCTCGGGCGCGCTCTTCGCCTTCGTCACCTCCTTCGACGAGGTGGTGGCGGTGCTGTTCATCGCCGCGCCGGACCAGCAGACCATCCCGCGGCAGATGTGGAACGGCATCCGCGAGCAGATCAGCCCGGCGATCCTGGCGGTGGCGACGATCCTGGTGGTGATCTCCATCGCGCTGCTGGCCTCGGTCGAGCTGCTGCGGCGGCGGTCGGACCGGCTGAGGGGCGTGACGGGGCGGTAAGCTCCTCCCGCGCCTTCGGCTTGTCGTCGCGGCGGGCCGCTACGGCAGGATGTGCAGCCAGGCCCAGGTCGTCCCGATCGAGGCCGCGGTGGCGAACAGCACCGCCGAGGCATTCACCCGCTTCGCCACCCCATACATATGGGCGAAGAGATAGGCGTTGACCCCCGGCGCCATCGCCCCGGTCATCACCGCCGAGCGCAGCCCGGCCTGGTCCAGCCCGAAGACCAGCCGCCCCAGCCCCCAGGTCACCGCCGGATGCACCAGCAGCGAGGCGACGCAGATCATGGCGATGGTCGCCTTGTCGCCCTCGGGCCGGTAGCGCAGCAGCACGCCGCCGAGGCCGAACAGCGCTGCGGGCAGCGAGGCTTGCACCATCATCTCCACCGCGTCCCAGACCGGCACCGGCAGCGGATTGCCCATGAGGTTGACCACGAAGCCGGCGAGGATGCCGATCACCAGGGGCTGCAGCAGCACCGCCCGGGCGATCTTGCCCGCCAGCCGCGGCAGCGCCAGCCCGTGCCCGCGGCTGCGCCCCCATTCCATCAGCCCGATGCCGAGGGCATAAAGCAGCGGCGCGTGGATCGAGATGATGGCGTAGTTGCCGGCCAGCGCCTCCGGCCCGTAGGCGCGCTCGGTGATCGGCACGCCCAAGAGCAGCGAGTTCGAGAAACTGCAGGCGAAGCCGATGGCGATGGCGTCGGGCAGCGGCCGGCGGAACAGCCGCATCGCGCCGAGAAAGCCGAGCGCGCCGGCGGCCAAGGCGCCGAGGTAGAAGCTGGTCAGCAGCCGCAGGTCGTAGGCTGCCGACAGGTCCAGCCGCGCGATGGAGCGGAACAGCAGGCAGGGCAGCGCGAAGGTCTGGGCGAAGCGCATCAGCCCGTCCACCGCCGCATCCGCGAACAGCCCGGCGCGGGCGGCGGCATAGCCGAAGCCGATCAGCAGGAAGACGGGAAGGATGACTTCGATCAGGGCGGACATCGGGCGCTTCCGGCTGGCGGCGGAGCCGGGGGTTTCACACCCCCGGACCCCCGTGGAGTATTTGGGCCAAGATGAAGGGGATCAGGGCAGGTTGTCGTAGGCGATCACCATGCCGTCGAAGGCGGGGCGGATATGGGGCGGCAATTCGGCGCAGAGCGTGTCGTGGTCGAGGTCGATGTGCATGTCGGTGATCACCGCGCGGTGCGGCCTCGCCCGGGCGATCCAGTCCAGCGTCAGGGACAGATGGGCATGGGTCGGGTGCGGCTTCCGCCGCAGCGCGTCGACGATCCAGCAGTCGAGGCCCTGGAGGATGGGCCAGCTTTCCTCGGGGATCTCCACCGCGTCGGGCAGGTAGGCCAAGGGGCCGATGCGGAAGCCGAGCGCATCGGTGGAGCCGTGGTCGGCGCGGAACGGGGTGAAGGCGATTTCGCCGCCCGGGCCGGCGACGGCGAAGGGGCCGTCGATGGTGTTGAGGTCGAGGATCGGCGGATAGGGGCTGCCCGGCGGCTGCACGAAGGCATAGCCGAAGCGGCCGAGCAGCGCCTCCTGCGTCGGGCCGTCGGCCCAGACCGGGATGCGGCGGCGCTGGCGGTAGGTCAGTTGGCGCAGGTCGTCGATGCCGTTCATGTGGTCGGCATGGGAATGGGTGTAGACCACGCCGTCCATCCCCTGCACCCCGGCGTCCAGCAGCTGGTCGCGCATGTCGGGCGAGGTGTCGATCAGCACGGTGGTGGTGCCCTCGGCCGCGATGCGCTCCACCAAGAGCGAGCAGCGGCGGCGGCGGTTCTTCGGGTTCGCGGGATCGCAGTCGCCCCAGTCGCCGCCGATCCGCGGGACGCCGCCCGAGGAGCCGCAGCCGAGGATGGTGAAGCGCAGCGTGGCCATCAGGCGGCCCGCGGGAAGGCGGCCGCCCTGGCGAACAGCCGGTCGAAGTTGGCGCTGGTGGCGGCGGCGAATTCGGCCTCGGTCACGCCGAAGACCTGTGCGCCGACCTTCGCGGTGAAGGCGGTATAGGCGGGCTCGTTGCGGTGGCCGCGGTGGGGCGGGGGGGCAAGATAGGGGCTGTCGGTTTCCACCAGGATGCGGTCCAGCGGCGCGCGCGCGAAGATGTCCCGCAGGTCGCCGCTTTTCGGGAAGGCGGCGATGCCGGACATCGACAGGTAGAAGCCCATCTCCAGCGCCGCCTCCGCCAGCCGCGGGCCGGAGGAGAAGCAGTGCATCACGCAAGGATAGGGGGCGCGGGCCATGCCTTCGGAAAGGATCGCCTCCATCTCCTCGTCCGCCGCGCGGGCGTGGATGATCAGCGGCAGCCCGGTTTCCTGCGCGGCCTGGATATGGATGCGCAGGGAGTCCCGCTGGGCGGGGGCGGAGTCGGGCGTGTAGTGGAAGTCCAGCCCGCTTTCGCCGATCCCCACCATCTTCGGATGCTTCGCCGCCTCCACCAGATCGGCCACCGACAAGGGCGGCACTTCGCCCGCGCTCATCGGGTGGATGCCGTAGGCGAAGAAGATGCCGTCATGGCCCTCGGCGATCTCGATGGCGCGGGGCAGGCGGTCGGGTTTCGTGCAGATATGCACCATGCGGGTGACGCCGGCGGCGCGGGCGCGGGCGACGATCTGCTCCAGCTCGCCGTCGAAATCGGGGAAGTCGAGGTGACAGTGGCTGTCGACCAATTCCGGGGGCAGGTCCGGGGGCAGTTCGGGCGGCGCGGTCATCGGGGGCTCGCTGTCAGGAGGCGAGGCGACCCGCCGTCTCGTCGATCTTCAGCAGGATATCCATGAGAAGCGCGGCAGGGTCAAGGTTGACCGCCTTGCCGCGCCGCGCCCGGGCGGCAAGGTCGTGGCCGAGGTCGGCCCAGGCCAGCGCGGCGGCGGGCGTGGGGGCGAGGCGGGCGATCAGCGCGGCCTCGCCCGCCGCGGCCTCGGGCGGGGCCTGGCCGGTGGCACCGGCGCGGGCGAGGCGGGACAGGAAGGTCTCCAGCAGCGTCACGATCAGCTCGAAACGGTCGGCGCCCTGCTTGCCGGCGGCGGTCTCGGCCAGTTGCAGGGCGCGGGTGCGGTCCAGCCGGGGCAGGTCGGACAGCAGGCGCAGCAGCGCGCCATAGGTCTCCAGCCCGCCGGCATTGGTCAGCCGGAACGCCTCGCCCACCGATCCGGCGGCGAGTTCGGCCAGCGGCTGGCGGTCCTCGGGCGCGATCTCGTCGCCGGCCTGCACCAGCGCGTCGGACAGTTCCGGCGGAGGCAGGGGATGCAGGCGCAACTCGCGGCAGCGGGAGCGGATGGTGGGCAGCAGGCGGTTGGGCTGGTGTGCGACAAGGAAGAAGAATGCGCCGGGCGGCGGCTCCTCCAAGAGCTTCAGCAGCGCATTTGCGGCCGAGGGGTTCATCTCGTCCGCCGCATCGACGATGGCGGCGCGGCGGCCGCCGTCGGCGGCGGAGAGGGTGAAGAAGGACTTCAGCTTGCGCACCTCGTCCACCGCGATGACCTGGCTCAGCGCCGTGCCCTTGTCGTTCGGCCCGCGGCGGAGGAGGAAGAGCCGCGGCTCCGCCAGCGCCCGCATCCGGCGGGCGACGGGGTGGTCGTCGGGGATGTCGAGCGTTTCGGGCGGCGGCGGGGCGAACATGCCGCCGTCTTCCGGGGTTGCCAGCAGGAAGCGGGCGAGGTGCCAAGCAAGGGTGGCCTTGCCGATGCCCCGCGGCCCGGCGATCAGCCAGGCATGGTGCAGCCGGCCGGAGCGGTAGGCGTCGAGGAAGCCCGCCTGCGCCGCGGCATGGCCGAAGATCGCGCGGGTCTCGCGCGGATGGGGGGCGCCCTCGATGCGGTCGGGTTCGGGAAGCGAAGCGGGATCGGCCATGGCGGGACATTGCACCAGCGGGCGGATGGGGGGAAGGGGGGCCTGGCGATGCCGGCCTTCCTCCCGCCGCGGCCTCCACGGATGTAGGGCGGGGTTCACCCCGCCGTCCCCGGTCCGGCAAGGGGAGGCGGGGTGAACCCGGCCCTACGGGGTGAGATGCGGCAGCACCAGTGCCAGAACCTCCTCGGCCACCGTCTCCGCCGGGCGGGCGCCGTCGATCACGCGGTAGCGGGGGAAGCGGTCCGCGAGTGCGAGAAACCCGGCGCGGGCGCGGGTCTGGAAGGCCAGGCCCATGTCCTCGAACCGCATCTCGTGGCCCTTGCGCGCCTGCGCGCGGGACAGGCCGACCCCGGGGTCGATGTCGAAGAGCAGCGTCAGGTCGGGCTCCACCCCGATCATCAGCTCGTGCAGCCGGTCCACCGTGGCCGTCAGGTCGCCGCGGGTGATGCCCTGGAAGATGCGGGTGCTGTCGGCGAAGCGGTCGCAGATCACCACCGCGCCGCGGGCCAGCGCGGGCCTTATGGTCTTTTCCAGATGGTCGCGGCGGGCGGCGGTGAAGAGCAGGATCTCGGTCTCGGCCGACCAGCGGTCGGGGTCGCCTTCCAGCACCAGCCGGCGGATTTCCTCGGCCCCCGGGCTGCCGCCGGGCTCGCGCGTCAGCACCGTGTCATGGCCGCGCGCCAGCAGCGCCTGATGCAGGAGTCGCCCCTGCGTCGACTTGCCGGAGCCGTCGATGCCTTCGAGAGAGAGGAACAGCCCCGCCATTCAGGATGCGGGAGCGCCGGCGCCCAGGTAGCGGTCGTAAAGCGCGCCCGCCGCGGTGGTCAGCCGGCCCAGGAAGCCCGCCTTGGCCACCGGCGCCTCGGCCACCAGCTGGACCTGATGGTCGGGCAGGCCGGGGACGTGGATCACCAGCTCGGCCACCGGCACGCCGGCTTCGACCGGGGCCATCAGCGGGCCCTTGTAGATCACCTCGGCCTCCACCTTGTCCTGCACCAGCGCGGGGACCAAGAGGCGCAGGTCCTCGGCCGGAACCAGGCCCACGGTGGCGGCCTCGCCCAGGAAGACCTCGGCCTCGGCCACCCGGACCCCGGCCTTGGCCACCGTCTTCTCGGCGAACTGGCGGAAGGCCCAGGCGACGATCCGCTCGGCCTCCTCGGCCCGGGCGGTCTCCGAGGGCAGGCCGGTGATGGCGAAGATGATCCGGCGGTCGCCCTGCTTGGCCGACCCGACGAGACCATAGCCCGCCTCGGAGGTATGGCCGGTCTTCAGCCCGTCCGCCCCGATCCCCAGCTTCAGCAGGGGATTGCGGTTGAAGCGGTTGTCGGGCGCGCGGTCCTTGTAGTTGAACTCGGTCTCGGCGAAGACCGGGTAGTATTCCGGGAATTCCTCGATCAGCCGCCGGGCGATGATGCCGAGGTCGCGCATCGACATCCGCTGCCGCGGGTCCGGCCAGCCGGAGGCATTGGCGAAGGTCGATGCCGTCAGGCCGAGCGCCTTGCCCCGTTCGGTCATCTGCGCGGCGAAGGCCTCCTCGGTGCCCGCCAGCCCCTCGGCGACCACGACGCAGGCGTCGTTGCCCGAGTTGACGATCATGCCGTGGATCAGCTCCTCCACCGTGGGGCGGTCGCTTTCCTGCAGGAACATGGTCGACCCGCCCATGGCCTTGGCGCGGGAGGAGACGGCGAAGCTGGTGTCCAGCTGCACCCGGCCGTCGCGCAGCGCCTCGAACAGCATGTTGATCGTCATCAGCTTCGACATGCTGGCGGGGGGCACCGGCTCGTCGGCGTTCTTGTCCATCAGCACCGTATGCGTGGTGACGTCGTAGACCCAGGCGGCGGTGGCCTGGGTCTCGAAGGCGCGCGCCGGCAGGGTTGCGGCGATCAGCAGGATGAGGGCCAGGCGCAGGCGGTGCAGCATGGGGGCTCCTGTCATTTCAGCAGATAGGCGTCGGCGAAGCCCGCCGACTTGATCTTCTTCAGCGTAGCGGCATCGCCGCGGGCGATCACCGACCAGAAGGACTTGCCCTTGGCGTTCTCACTGCGGACCTCGGCCGGGACGCCGGCCTTGGCGAGGGTGTCGACCGCGCGCTTGGCATTGGCCTCGACCGAGAAGATGCCGATCTGGATCGGCCTTCCGCCCGAGGCCGCCGGGGCCGGTGCCGGCGCGGCGGCGTCGATGGCCGCGGCGGCCGTGGCGGCGGTGGCCGCCGGGCCCTTCTTGGCCGGAGCCGCGGGCTGCGGCGCGTCCAGCGGCTGCGTCGCCACCCCGCCGCCGTCGATCGCCCCCGGCTTGGCCCCGGCGGCCGGCGCAGAGGCCACCGTCTCGGCGCTGTCGAGGATCGGCGAGGTCGGGGCCGCGGCCGGCGCCTCCTCGCGCCGCAGCGCCGTCACCGAGAGTTTCGCCGGCGCCCCCGCCAGCATCCCCAGGGCGGCGGCGGCGTCCGAGGAGATCTGCAGCTTCGGCCCGGGATTGTCGCGCTCGCGCCGGAACAGCGCGCCGATGACGAACTTGCCGTTGGCCGGGTTGCGCATGATCACCCGCTCGGGGTCCTTGGCGTCGGGCGAGGCGACCCAGACGCCGCCCAAGGAGGGCCGGCCGTCCCAGAGCGCATCCTCGGTGACCTGGAAGACGTTGGGCGCCTCGACGTCGCGGTCGACCAGCCGGGTGGATTTCTGTGTCTTCGCAGGGGCTTCGCCGCCCGCCGCGGATTTGGTGCCGCCCCCCGCCCCCTCCACGCAGCCGCCAAGCGCCAGTGCGGCGGCGGAAACCAGAAGGATCAGCCTGTAGGATGCCCTTGCCATCATGCCCTCTCGCATGCGCGGTCTTGCCGCCGCGCTGATTGCCCTGCCGCGGGCGCGCCCGGGCCGGTTCCGGCGGGCATCATACCGGCGCCGCCCCGCGCTGGAAAGGCCCGAGCGGCCCTGCCGGCTTCACGATCAGCGGATTTCACCGCAACCGTGCTCTTTCAGAATCACCCCCGCCTGCGTAAGCCCGTGCCGGTCGGAGGAGTGGCGGAGTGGTCTATCGCACCGGTCTTGAAAACCGACGTGGGCGCAAGCCCACCGTGGGTTCGAATCCCACCTCCTCCGCCACTTAGGTATAAAACCGGGAGCGCCGATTCCCGCCGATTTCCTTCCCTTAGCGGCGGGCCCGCCCCCGCCCCGTCAGAACCTGATCTGTGAGGTCAGGAAGAAGCTCCGGCCGGGTTCGGGGTAGCCCTCCACCACCTGGACGTTGCGGTCGAACAGGCTGCGGATGCCGAAGTCCACCGCGGCGTTCTCGTTTACCTTCCAGCTGGCGGAAAGGTTGGCGAGGCCGAAGCCGCCCATCCGGCTGTAGACATAGCTCGGGCTGGTGCCGCGCGGCTGGCCGGCGGCGGGGTCGGACCAGCGCGGGCCGTAGACCTCGACCGAGGGGGTCAGGGTCAGGGTATCTGTCGCCTGCCAGTCCAGCGCCAGGTAGAGCTTGTGGGCGGGGATGTCGGTGATCCGCAGCCCGGCGATCAGCGGGTCCTCGATGTCGGCATCGATCCAGGTGTAGTTCGCCGTCAGGCCGAGACGGTCGTTCACCTCCCAGCCGGCCGCCAGTTCCAGGCCCTTGAAGGTGCCCCTGCCGACGTTCTGCTGCTGCGAGATCACGTTGGCCGGGTCGCTGTTGTCGTAGACGACCGACTGGATCAGATCCTCCACCCGGCTGTAGAAGACCGCGCCTTCCAGAGTGACCGGCCCGAGGTCGCCGCTGTAGCCGAGTTCCACGTTGGTGGCGCGTTCGGCCTTCAGGTCGGGGTTCGGCTCGAAGGTGCCGAAGCGGGTGCTGTAGCGGTGGAACAGCGTCGGGAAGCTGGTGCGGGACGAGATGCTGGCATGGAAGGCGCCGCCCGCGTCCGGCGTCCAGATCGCGGCCAGCTGTCCGTCCAGCGCCTCGGTCTCCACTTTCGGGCGGCCCGGGCTGGTGGTCGGGCGGCGTGCCGTTGGTCGGATAGTTGGTCTCCTTGTGCACGTCGCGGCGGAAATGCAGGGCGAACTTCAACTCGTGCGCGCCGAGGGTCAGGCCGTATTCGGCGCTCGCCCCCAGGGAATGGTCGTCGTAGACGCTGTCGAAGGCGCGTCCCACGGTCTGGGTGTCGTGATCCGGGTCGTCCCAGGCCGACAGGGTGTTGTCGAAGGTGTTGTAGTAGACCCGCGTCTTCACATAGCTGCCGCCCAGGTCGGTGTGGGTGTAGAGCGCCAGCCGGGGATCGCGGCCCCGGCAAGGATCAGGCGGTGCAGCAGGCTTTTGGGCAGTCTCATCGGCGGGGTTCCTCCTCCTCCTCGGGCGCAGCTTCGGGGAAGGTCTGCCGAATTGTTATGTTTACAGAAACATATCCAATCCGCCCGGCAAGACCCCCGCCTTCGCGGCGGCAACACCACTGTGGCATCGCTGCATCGGCGGCGGTCCGGCCGCTTCCGGCTTGCAAGCCGGGGATGATATGTTTCATCATACATATCGTGCCCCGGTGATAGGGGCCCGACTCGCGAGGGGCCGAGATGGACATCCGATACGTCAGTTCCGATCAGGACCGGCAGACCAACCGCATCCTGTCCGAAGTGGCCGAACGCGCGGGGCGCGAAGGCATCCGGCTGGCCGGGACGGTGCAGCCCGTCGGTCCCGACATGCCGCAGCAGAAATGCGAGATCGTGCTGAACCTGCTGCCCGACGGCCCGATCCACAACGTCAGCATGGACCTCGGCCCCGGCGCCACCGGCTGCCGGCTGGACGCCGGCGCGCTGGAAGAGGCGGTGATCGTGGTGCACGACCGTCTGCCGATGGCGCAGGCGCTGGTGGTGAACAAGTTCGGCAAGCAGGAGGCCGCGGGCCGCGGGCTGGTCGAGGCCATCGGCCGCGCCTGCGCCGCCGGGCAGCCGGTGCTGGTCGGCGTCTCGCCGGAATGGCGTTCGGCCTTTCTCGCCTTCGCCGGCGGCACCGCGCTGCCGCTGGAGGCCGATGCCGACCGGGTGATGGACTGGCTGCGCGCCGCCTGCCGCGCCCGGGCCGCCTGACCTGTCCGAAGGGGAGAAGACCGATGAAACTCAGCGCCCGGAACGTCCTGCGCGGCAAGGTGGTGGAGATCGTCACCGGCGCGGTGACCAGCCATGTCCGGATCGACATCGGCGGCACCATCGTCACCGCCTCGATCACCAATGCGGCGGTGCAGGAACTGGGGCTGGCGGTCGGCAAGCCCGCCGCCGCGGTGATCAAGGCCTCGGACGTGATGGTCGGGGTCGATGACTGAGGCCCTGGCCGATCCGCTGCGCCCGCATGAGGAAGCCGTCGCCCTGCCCGAGGCCTTCGACGCCGGGCTCTGGTTCATCGGCCGCATCCGCACCCCTTGGGCGCAGCGCAGCGACTGCCCGAAGCGCGGCGACATCGAGACCGGCCCGCCCTGCCGGATCGAGGTGGACGACCGCTGGGCCGCCGCGCTGGACGGGATCGGCAAGCACCTGAACCTGCAGGTGCTCTACTGGATGCACCTGTCGCGCCGCGATGCGGTGCGGCAGAACCCGGCCTTTACCGACAGTTCCATCGGCACCTTCGCCATCCGCTCGCCGCTGCGGCCGAACCCCGTCGCCTCCTCGGTGGTGCGGCTTCTTGGCGTCGAGGGCAAGGTGCTGACCGTCCGCGGTCTTGACTGCGTGGACGGGACCCCGCTGATCGACCTCAAACCCGAATTCGGAGCCCTCTGGTGCGATACTTCCCCGCAACCGCGCTGAAAGCCGCGGCCCTTGCCGCGCTGGTGGCCCTGCCGGCGCTGGCCTTTGACGGCCGCTCCTTTACCGATGCCACCGGCCGCGATGTGCTGGTGCCGGAGAACCCCGCCCGGGTCTTCGCCGCCGGCCCGCCGGCCTCGACCCTGCTCTACGTGCTGAAGCCGGACAGCATGGTCGGCTGGGTCCGCGCGCCGAAGCCGGACGACCTGCCCTTCCTGCGGCCCGGGGCGGCGGCGCTGCCGGAACTCGGCCAGCTGACCGGCAAGGGCGATACGCTGAACCTGGAGGTGCTGCTGACCGCGACGCCCGAGCTGATCGTCGACTACGGCTCGGTCAACGCCACTTACAAGGACCTCGCTGCCCGGGTGCAGGAGCAGTCGGGCGTGCCCTACGTCCTGATCGACGGTTCCTTCGCGGCGCTGCCGCAGTCGATCCGGCAGATGGGCGAGGTGCTGGCGGTGCCCGAACGGGCCGAGGAACTGGCGACCTATGCCGAGACGGTGCTGGCCGAGACCGACGCGCTGCTGGCGGAAATCCCCGAGGAGCGGCCCTCGGTCTACCTCGCCCGCGGGCCGGAGGGGCTGGAGACCGCCACCAAGGGCTCGATCAACGCCGAGATCATCGAGCGGGTCGGCGGCCGCAACGTGGCGGAAGAGGGCACCGGCAACCTCGCCACCGTCTCGCCCGAACAGGTGCAGGCCTGGGCGCCCGAGGTGATCATCACCATCGACCGCGATTTCGCCGCCAAGGTCGGCACCATGCCGGAATGGCAGGGCATCCCGGCGGTGGCGAACGGCCGGGTCTACCTGGCCCCCGCCGCGCCCTTCGGCTTCATCGACCGGCCCCCTTCGGTCAACCGGCTGATCGGGCTGAAATGGCTGGCGCACAAGTTCTACCCCGACCACGCCGAGGGCGACCTGCGGGCCGATGTGGCGGCGTTCTACGGCCTCTTCTACGGCGTGACGCCCGACGATGCCGCCCTTTCGGCGCTGCTGGGTGACTGAGCGCAGCCTTGCCCCGCTGCTGCTGGCCGGCCTCGCCCTTGCGCTGCTGGCGGGGATCGCCATCGGTCCCTTCCCGCTGTCGCTGCGCCGGATCGCCGAGGTGCTGGCAGGCGGCGGCGATGCCCAATCCGCCACCGTGCTGTGGAACATCCGCCTGCCGCGGGTCTTCGCCGCGGCTTTGGTGGGGGCCGCGCTGGCCGCCGCCGGCACCGCCTACCAGACCGCCTTCCGCAACCCGCTGGTCTCGCCCGACATCCTGGGCGTCTCGGCCGGGGCGGGGTTCGGGGCGGTGCTCGGCATCCTCCTCGGCCTGCCGGTGCTGGCGATCCAGCTGACCGGCTTCGCCACCGGGCTGGCCACCGTGGCGCTGGTGCTTGTGCTGTCCTTCTCGCTGCGCGGCGGCGGGCAGGTGCTGGTCATGGTGCTGTGCGGCATCGCGGTGGGGGCGCTGGCCGGGGCCGGGATTTCGCTGGTGAAGCTGCTGGCCGACCCCGAGCAGCAACTGCCCGCCATCACCTTCTGGCTGATGGGCAGCCTCGCCGGGGCCAAACGCACCGATGTCGCCGCCGCCCTGCCCGCCATCGTCGCCGGCCTCATGCCGCTGGTGTTGCTGCGCTGGCGGATCGGCTTGCTTGCGCTCGGCAACGACGAGGCGAAGACTTTGGGGGTGGAGGCCACGCGCCTGCGGCTGCTGATCATCGCCTGCGCCACGCTGATGACCTCCGCCGCGGTGTCGATGGCCGGCGTGGTCGGCTGGATCGGCCTGATGGTGCCGCATATGGCCCGGCTGCTGACCGGCCCGCGCTTCGACCGGCTGCTGCCCGCCGCCACCCTGATCGGCGCCGGGTTCATGGTGCTGGTCGACACCGCCGCCCGTTCCATCGCCCAGATGGAAGTGCCTCTGGGCATCCTGACCGCCGTCCTCGGCGCGCCGGTCTTCGTCTGGCTGCTGGCGCGGGGCAGCCGGGGATGGGCGGAATGACACCGCTCTTGCAGGCCCGCGGCCTGACGGTCGGCCATGGCAACAGGCCGGTGCTGTCCGGCATCGACCTGACACTGGAACCCGGGCAGGTCCTCTGCCTCCTCGGCCCCAACGGCGCCGGCAAGACGACGCTCTTCCGCACGCTCCTCGGCCTGCTTCCACCTCTGTCAGGCGAAATCCTGCTGGAGGGCCGCCCCCTGGCCCCGATGCCGCGGACCGAGGTCGCCCGGGCGCTGGCCCATGTGCCGCAGAGCCTGTCCACCCCCTTCGCCTTCCGCGCCCTCGAACTGGTGCTGATGGGCGCCTCCGCCCACCTCGGCCCCTTCGCCCGCCCCGGCCGGGCCGAGATCGCGCGGGCGATGGCGGCAATGGGAGCCCTCGGCATCGCCGGACTGGCCGGCGAGGAGATCACCCGGCTTTCCGGCGGCCAGCGCCAGATGATCCTGATCGCCCGCGCGCTGGCGCAGGGCGCGCGGACGGTGGTGATGGACGAGCCGACCGCCAGCCTGGACTTCGCCAACCGCATCCGGGTGGGCCAGGCGATCCGGTCGATGGCGGATCGGGGCACCGCGGTGATCCTCTCGACCCACGACCCCGACCAGGCCGCAGCCCTGGGCGAATGCGCCCTTCTGGTCGGGAGAGGGCGGGTTCTGGCCAGCGGCAAGATTGCCGAGGTGATGACTGATACGAAGCTCTCGACTCTCTACGACATCCCCGTGCGGCGCGAGGAACTCTCGGATGGAGCGCTGCACTTCCGCGGCTGATGCGGTGCGGCCCCTTGCGGGCGGTCTGTGCCGGGCAGGAACCGGCCGTTGTCAGGCGCGGATCCGCTCGCCCTTGGGATCATACCAGGGACCGAACTGCACCCGGATGGGATGGCGTTTCATCGCGACCTCGACCTCCCATGTGCCGGTTTCCAGCCAGTTCTTCGCCACCCCCTCTGGATGCGAGACATAGCCGAGGCCGAGCGAGGCGCCCACCCTGTGACCATAAGCACCCGACATCACCGAGCCCACCAGCTTACCGTCGCGCCAGAGCGGCTCGTGATGGTAGAGCATCGGCGCCTCCGCGCCGCCGGTCAGCATGACCTGCACCAGCCGGCGGCGGACCGGCCCTTCGGCCTTTTGCGCCAGCAGGGCGGCCTTGCCGATGAAATCCGGCTTGTCCATCGCCACCGCGAAGCCGAGACCTGCGTTGAAGGGGGTGTCCTCCTCGCCGATGTCATGGCCCCAGTGGCGGTAGCCCTTCTCCATCCGCAGCGCGTTCAGCGCGAAATAGCCCGCCGGTTTCAGTCCCAGATCGCGGCCCGCCTCCGCCAGAACCTCCCAGACATGGGCGGCGAATTCGGTCTCGATCATCAGCTCGAAGCCAAGCTCGCCGACGAAGGTCAGCCGGCTGGCGCGGACGCGCGCATAGCCGAGGTCGATCTCGCGCGAGGTGCCGAAAGGGAAGCCCTCGTTCGAGACATCGTCGGGCGAGACGCGGGCCATCAGCTCGCGGGCCTTCGGCCCCATCACCGCCAGCATCGCCGTGCCGGAAGTCACGTCGGCGATATGGACGTTCAGCCCTGCGGGGATGTTGCGGCGGAACCAGGCAAGGTCGCGGCGCTGCGACAGCGCCACCGTCACCACAAGGAAAGCGTCTTGCGCCAGCCGGATCACCGTCACATCGGCCTCGATCCCGCCGCGCGGGTTCAGCCATTGGGTATAGACGATCCGGCCCACCGGCACGTCGCATTCCCCGGCGCAGATGTGGTTCAGCGCCGCCAGCGCATCCGGCCCCTCGACCCGGTATTTGACGAAGCAGCTGTAGTCGAAGACCGAGACGTTCTCGGCGGTATTCCGGCATTCGGCGGCGACGTTCCCGAACCAGCTGGGCCGGTGGTAGGAATATTCGACATGCGCCACTTCCTCGGGCGTGCCGAAGAAACCCGGCCGCTCCCAGCCCGCCAGTTCGGTCATGAAGGCGCCCGCCTCCAGCATCCGGTCATGGAAGGGCGAGCGGCGGACGCCGCGGGCGGTGGCGAATTGCAGCCCCGGCCAGTGCATGTCGAACAGCGTGCCGATGGTCTCGACCGAGCGGTCCTGCAGGTATTTGCGGTTGCGCTGGAACGCCTGGGTGCGGCGGACATCGACATCGATCAGTTCCACCGGCGGATGGCCCTCGGCGATCCACAACGCCATCGACTTGCCCACCCCGCCCGAGGACAGGATGCCGATCGAGTTGAAGCCGGTGGCCGAGAAGAGACCGCGGACCTCGGCGGTCTCGCCCAGGTGATAGCGGTTGTCGGGGGTGAAACTCTCGGGGCCGTTGAAGAAAAGCTGGATCCCGGTGCGTTCCAGCACCGGCACCCGCTTCATCGCCATCTCCAGATAGGGGCCGATGTGGTCGATGTCCTCGGGGAGGGAATCGAAGCAGAAGCTTTCGGAAATCCCGTTCTGCCCCCAGGGCTTGGCGCCCGGCTCGAAGAAGCCGACCAGCAGCTTGCCGGCGTCTTCCTTGTAATAGGCCCATTCGTCGGCCGTGAACATCACCGGCAGGTCGCGCGGCAGGTCGGGGATGGCCTCGGTCACCACGTAGAAATGCTCGGCCGCGTGCAGGGGCAGGGTGACGCCGATGTCGGCGGCCAGGTCGCGCGACCACATGCCGCCGCAGATCACCACCTTCTTCGCGGCGATTTCGCCCTGATCGGTCATCACCCCGGTCACGCGGCCGTTCGCGGTCAGGATCCTGGTGACGGCGACGCCCTCCAGCACCTTCGCCCCGCCCATCCGCGCGCCCTTGGCATAGGCCATGGTCACGTCGGCCGGGTTGACCTGGCCGTCGTCGGGGAACCAGAAGCCGCCCATCAGCCCCTCGGTGCTGATCGGCGACCACCGCTCCTTGATCTGGCCGGGCGTCAGCGCCTCGACCGGCAGGCCGAAGTTGCGCCCCATCGAGGCCCCGCGCGCCAGTTCCTCGTAGCGCGCCGGGGTCTTCGCCAGCCGCAGCGAACCGTTGCGCCTGAAGCCGGTGGCCTGGCCGGTCTCTTCCTCCAGCCTGCCGAAAAGCTCGCCGGTGTATTGCGCAAGCTCGGTCATCCGCTGCGTGGCGCGCAACTGCGTCACCAGCCCCGCCGCGTGCCAGGTGGTGCCGCAGGTCAGTTGCTTGCGCTCCAGCAGCACCACGTCGGTGATGCCGATCTTGGTCAGGTGATAGGCGATGGAACAACCGGCGACACCGCCGCCGATGATCACGGCTTCGGCGGTCTGGGGAATGGACATGAAAGGAGCCTCAGCGGTTGGTGTGGATATAGTCGGCCATCAGCGAGAGAATCTCGAACATGACCACCATAGCGTTCTGCGCGGTGATCTTGTTCGGATTATCCTTGGTCGGGATCAGGCAGACCACATCGCCGCCGACCACGTTCAACCCGCGCAGCCCCTGAAGCATCCGCACCGCATCGCCGATGCGGATGCCGGGGTAGCCCGGCTCCAGGTTCGAGGCGCCGGGGGCGTCGCAGGGATCGAGGCTGTCGAGGTCGAAGGTGACATAGACCGGCGCGTCGCCGATCCGCTCGCGCAGGATGTCCACCACGCCCTTCCAGCCGATCTCCTCCACCTCGTCCATGCCGACGACGCGATAGCCGAGCTGGTCCGAGGTGTTCAGCGACCCGGCGGTGCCGACATTGGGACGGATGCCGATCTGGGTGGAGCGGGCGGCATCGACATGCCCCTCTTCCACCAGATAGGCGCCCCAATGCGCCGCCGACCGCTTGTTGCCCAGCCAGTGCGGCAGGTGCATCAGCGTGTCGGTGTGGCTGTCGAAATGCACCAGCGCCACCTTCTGCCCGCCGGTCAGGCCGGAATGCGCCCCGGCGCAGGCCTTGACCAGCGGGCCGGTGATCGCATGGTCGCCGCCCATGGCCACGACCCGGGTGCCCGCCTTCTGGAACTGCGCGGCATAGGCCTCGATATGCCCGACCGAGACATCGTTGTTCATCGCCTCGGGCAGCGGCGTGTCGCCGGCGTCGTTGATCCGCACCAGATCCCAGGGCGTGATGCCGAAGCGTCCGTGGCTGCGCCGGTAAAGCGCCGAGATGTTCCTGACCGCCCGCGGACCCAGATGCTGGTCGCGCTCGGTCGAGCCGTTGCCGGAGCTGTGCGGCACCCCGATCAGCGCGATGTCCGCAGCCGCCGGATCCTCGTTCCAGTCGCAGCGGAAGAAGGTGGGGATGCCGTGCCAATACCAGCGGCCGACCTCTTTCCTTGCCTGTTCGATGTCGAAATCAGCCATGTCTTTCTCCTTGGATGTCTGGTGCGGGACCGGCCCCGGTCAGTGAGAGATCTGGGACAGGAAGGCGCGCGCGCGTTCCGATTGCGGCGCGGCGAAGAACTGTTCCGGCGGGGCAACCTCGACGATGCGGCCCGCATCCATGAAGACCACCCGGTCGGCCACGCGGCGGGCGAAGGCCATCTCATGGGTGACGCAGATCATGGTCATCCCTTCGGCGGCCAGCTCGCCCATCACGTCCAGCACCTCGCCCACCATTTCCGGGTCGAGCGCCGAGGTCGGCTCGTCGAACAGCATCACCTTCGGCTTCATGCACAGCGCCCGGGCGATGGCGACGCGCTGCTGCTGGCCGCCCGAAAGCTGGATCGGATATTTCCAGGCCTGGTCCAGGATATGCACCCGCGCCAGATATTCCTCGGCCATCCGCCGCGCCTCCCTGTCGGGAATGCCATGCGCCAGCTTCGGGGCGAGGGTGCAGTTCTCGATCACCGTGAGATGCGGAAACAGGTTGAAGTTCTGGAACACCATCCCGGCGGTGCGGCGCACCGCCAGCACGTCGCGCGCCGCGCCGACGGTCAGCCCGTCGAGGAGGATCTCGCCGCGGTCATGCGGTTCCAGATGGTTGATGCAGCGGATCAGGGTCGATTTCCCCGATCCCGAGGGGCCGCAGACCACGACCTTCTCGCCCTGGGCCACATCCAGGCTGATGTCCTTCAGCACGTGGAAGCTGCCATAGTTCTTGTCGACGTTTCTCAGGCTGATCATGGCCTACCACCCCCTGCCGCGGCGGCTTTCGGCCAAGGCGGCGGCCTCGGTCCGGCTTGCCCAGCGGAAGCGGCGCTCGACCAGCTTCTGCAGGCCCATCAGGCTGTAGACCATGACCAGATACCAGGTCAGCGCCACGGCATAGTATTCCGAGAACTGGAAGGTGCGGGCCACGTTGATCTGGGTGACGGTCATCAGTTCCTGCAAGGAAATGATCGAGGCCAGCGAGGTCAGCTTCAGCAGCGTGATGAATTCGTTCATCGTCGGCGGCAGCGCCACCCGCAGGGCCTGCGGCAGCAGGATATAGCGGTAGATATGCGATTTCTTCAGCCCGATGGCCTGTCCCGCCGCCATCTGCCCGCCGTCGACCGAGGACAGCGCGGCGCGGTTGATCTCGACCTGATAGGCGGATTCGTTCAGCGACAGCGCGATCCAGGCGGCAAGGAAGGGCGTGAACCATTCCTCGCGGAAGATCGGGAAGATCTGCGGCAGCGCGTTCCAGACGAACAGCAGCTGCAACAGCGTCGGCACCGCGCGGAAGAAGCCGACATAGGCGGTGATCAGCTTGCGCAGGGCCGAGGGCGGCCCGTTCAGCACCACCGCCAGCGGCACCGCGATCAGGATCGCGGCCATATGCGCGGCGACCGTCAGCCCGAGGGTCAGCAGGGCGCCGCGCAGGAAGGGCCATGAAAACAGCGCCTCCCAGAAGGTCGAAGGATCGAAGTTCATGGCCCGTCCGGTGGTCCTATTCGCCGATGCCGTTCAGCTGTTCGGGCGAAAGGTTCCACTTCTCCACGATGCCCATCAGGCTGCCGTCGGCGACCAGCGCCTTCACCGCCTCGGCGACTTTCGCGGTTTCGGCCTCATCCTTGCGCAGATAGACCGAGAAGGGCTCGAAAGCGGCGGCCGGCATGGTGAACACCACGTCGAACTTGCCGGGGTCCTCGTATTCGCGGAAGGCGATCTCGGTGTCCTGGGTCACCACGTAATGCGCCCGCCCGACCAGCAGTTGCTGGATCGCATCGCTCTGCTTCGGATATTGCTGGATCTTCGTCGGGGCATGTCCCCCGGCTTCAAGCTGGACATTCAGCTCTTCCATCCGGCCGGGATAGCTGGTGCCCGACTGGACCGCGACCGTCTTCCCGGCAAGCTCGGCGATGTCCGCGATCGGGGCAGAGCCTTTCGGCGCGATCAGCACCGACGAGGTATCGAGATAAGGCACGGCGTTGAAGGTCCTCAGCCGGTCCTCGCGCAGGACGGTGCCCGAGATGACCGCATCGCAGCGCCCGGCCTCCAGGCTGGGCAGGAGGCCGGCGAAATCCATGCTGACGAAGCTGACCTCGACGCCCCAGAGCGCGGCAAGGGCGCGGGCGACGTCGATGTCCACACCGCTCGGCTCCTTGTCGGCGGCGTCGGCCATGAATTCCATCGGCGGGAAGGTCGGGTCGACGCAGACCGAGAAACCGTCGGCGGCGAAGTCAGGGGCCGTCTGGGCCGGGGCCTGCGAGGCGACGCCGGCAAGAAGCGCGGCGGCGGCGGTTCCGAGGGCAAGGCGAGTTGTCATCTGGAGACTCCCTGTTCTGGTTTTCCCGGAGCGTGGAGCGGTGCGGCAGGTTCGTCAATCGAAATTTCGCTATTTACGAACTTTTTAATCTAATACCAGAAATCCTCAGGCGGGCGGCGGTGTCATGATGAAGACCGCCGTGGTGCCCACCTCCTGCGAGGGGTTGCGGAAACTGTGGGGGCGGCGGGGGTCGAAGGTGATGGAATCGCCGACATGGAGGACCGTCTCCTCGCCTTCGATGTTCAGCGCCAGGTCGCCGCTGATCACCAGCACCAGCTCCTCCTCCGAACGCAGGGAATAGAGCTGCTCGCCGCCGGTGCCGCCCGGTGCGATCTCGGACCAGATCGCCTGCATCCTGACCCCGTGGCTGGGCGTCAGCAGGTGATCCGACACGCCGATGCCGCCGAACTTGATCGGCTGGCGCTCGGCGGCCCGGACAAGCACGTTGCGCGTGGTGGCGAAAAGATCGCCGACCGGCAGGTTCAAGGCGTCGCACAGGCTGACCAGGGAAGCGACCGAGGGCGAGGTCTTGTCCCGCTCGATGTCGCTGAGAAAGCCCTTGGTCAGCCCGGTCTTCTCGGACACATCGTGCAGGGTCAGGTTGAGCGCGCGCCGCCGCTCGCGCAACACCCCGCCGAAGTTGAGCTGATCGCGCTTCGGGGCGGCCTCGGCTTCGCCGGGGGCGGAGTCCGCCTGCCTTGCCGTTGTCCTGACCATATCCGCTGCATCCCGCCAAAGTTCGCTGCTGCCGAAACTAATCGATCCCTTCGGCGGAAAGTGCAAGCATTCAGCGGAGCACATGGGCCTGTTCCGGCGCGGTCGCGGGGCAAATGGGTGCCCGAGGAGGCTGGAAGTCGCCGAAGGTTCCGATGCCGGGCATCCGGGGCACAGGCGGATGAAAACCTCTCCTGCGCGTCAGTCCCGAAGCAGCTTCCTTCCTCCTCGGCGTCGATCTTTGGAATGGCCGGAGAGGGCCGCGAACGGCAGGATATACGACAAGAGAAATCGCCTTTGGAGCCGCCCATGTCCGCTCATGTCGTCGGAATAGCCGGAAGCCTGAACCGCCCGTCGAAGACCCGCGCCCTTGTCGATCTGGTCGCGGCGCGGGTGGCGGCCCGCCTTGCCATCCCCGCCGCCACCTATGACCTGGCCGACCTTCAGCCTGCCCTTGGCGCCGCCGCAACGCTGGACGATCTGCCCCCGCAACCGCGCGCAATCGTCAACACCCTTCTGGCCGCGGAGGTCCTGGTCGTCGGCACGCCGGTCTACAAGGGCAGCTACACCGGCCTTTTCAAGCATCTCTTCGACCTGTTCGACCCCGCTGCGCTTGCCGGAAAGCCGGTGCTGCTGACCGCAACCGGAGGAGGAGAGAAACATGCGCTGGTGATCGAACACCAGCTGCGCCCGCTGTTCGGCTTCTTCGAGGCCGCGACCCAGCCGATCGGCATCTATGCGTCGGGCGCCGATTTTGCCGATGGCCTGCCGAAAGGCCCCGCCCTGTTGGCCCGCATAGACCGCGCGGTGGGCCAGCTTCCCGAAACCGTTGCGCCGCGATCCGCCGCGACAGCCGCCTGATCCGCCCCCCCTGCCGGAACACCGTCCCCCGTCCTCTTTCGGGGCCGGCCCCGGCTTGCCTGAAAGGAACGACCATGTCCAACCTTCCCGAACCCGCCCGCAAGATCCGTCTTGGCGCCTTCCTGCCCGGTGGCGGCCAGCACATTGCCGCCTGGCGTCATCCCGACAGTCCCGCCGATGGCGCGACCAGCTTCGACTTCCATGTGAAGCTTGCGCAGGAGGCCGAACGCGGCCTGTTCGACGCCTATTTCCTTGCCGACGGCCTCGCCATCGCCTTTGGCGGCGGAGTCGAGGGCGGCAATGCCAAGGTGGCCGGGTTCGAGCCGGTGACCCTGTTTTCGGCCCTCGCGCCGCTGACGAAGCACCTTGGCTTCATCGCCACCGCCTCGACCACCTATGAGGAACCCTACAACACCGCCCGCAAGTTCGCCTCGCTGGACCTGATCTCGGGCGGGCGCGCGGGCTGGAACGTGGTGACCACCGCGACCGAGGCCGCGGCGCACAACTTCAACCTCGACCACCAGCACCCCCATGCTTTCCGCTACCGCCGCGCGGCGGAACATGTCGAGGTGGTCAGGAAGCTTTGGGACAGTTTCGAGGATGACGCCTTCCTGCGCGACAAGGACAGCGGCCAGTTCTTCGACCCCGCCAAGGTGCATCCCGCCAACCACAGCGGCGACCATTTCAAGGTGCGCGGGCCGCTGAACGTCAGCCGTTCGGCCCAGGGCCATCCGGTGATCGTGCAGGCGGGCCAGTCCGACGATGGCCGGGGTCTGGCGGCGGCGACGGCCGAGGTGATCTTCACCGCACATCAAAGGCTGGACACTGCGCAGGAATTCTACCGCGACATCAAGGCCCGTGCCCAGGGTCTGGGCCGCAACCCCGACCATATCCTGATCATGCCCGGCGTCTCGCCCTTTGTCGGGAAAACCGAGGCGGAAGCGCGCGAGAAATACGACCGCTTGACCGGCCTCATCCTCGAAGAGGACGGCATCGCCCTGATCAAGGGTCTGACCGGGGGCACGCTGGACCTGACCGGAGTGGATCTCGACGGCCCGCTGCCGCCGGTGGAGCCGACCGAGGGAATGAAGTCGCGCCAGGCGCTGATCCGGCAGATCGCGGATGAGAACGGCTTTACCATCCGCCAGCTCTACCAGCATGTCGCCAGCGCGCGCGGGCATTTCACCGTGGTCGGCACGCCCGTCCAGATCGCCGATATTCTCGAGGACTGGTTCCACAACGACGGCGCCGACGGGTTCAACATCCTGCCGCCCTGGCTGCCGACCGGCCTGACCGATTTCGTCGATCTCGTCATCCCCGAACTGCAGCGCCGTGGCCTGTTCCGCACCGCCTATGAAGGCCGGACCCTGCGCGAGAACCTCGGGCTGCCTTTCCCGGAAAACCGCTGGTCCGCCGTCCGCCGCTCGGCCCTTGCCGCGGAGTGACGCCATGACCTACCAGGGCCTCGACTCCTCCGTCCCCGTGCCGGTCAACGTCGCCCCGGGTGCCGCGATCCTGCGCCGGGGGGCGGTGCGCGCCGGCGCGGCCCTGCGCCGCTATGGCCTGTTGGCGGGCTTTCTGGCCGCCTGGCAGATCGGCGCCACCGGAGGCTGGATCAACCCCACCGTCTTTCCGCCGCTGGACGCGATCCTGGCCGCGCTGTTGCAGGGCCTGTCGGGCGGGGCGCTGATCGACGACATCGCCATCAGCCTGCAGCGGTCCGGCCTTGCCTTCGCGGCGGCGGTGGCCATCGGCATCCCGCTGGGCCTGTTCATGGGCCAGATCCGCGCGGTGGAACAGGCGCTGGACCCGATCCTGCAGTTCTTCCGCCAGACTTCGGCGCTGGCGCTGTATCCGGTCTTCATCCTGCTGCTGGGTCTGGGCGAGGCATCGAAGGTCTTCGTCATCTTCTGGGCCACGCTGTTCCCCATCCTGCTGGCCACCATCGGGGGGGTGAAGGAGGTGGACCGCAAGCTGATCGAAATGGCAGCCACCTTCGGCGCCGGGCGTGCCACCATCTTCCGCCGGGTCGTGCTGCCCGCCTCGGTGCCCTCGATCTTCGTCGGCCTGCGCCTGTCGGCCACCACCGCCCTTCTTCTGCTGATCGCGGCCGAGATGATCGGCGCGAACAAGGGGCTGGGGTTTCAGGTGATGAATGCGCAATACAACTTCCAGATCCCGCAGATGTTCGCCGCCATCCTGCTTCTGGCCCTGCTTGGCCTGACCGCGAATGCCGCCCTTGTCGCCCTGCAGCGCCGTCTCTGCCGCTGGGCCGAGCTTTCGTCCCGCTGAATTCTCTCAACCAAGGAAAAAGATCATGACCCTCCCGCTTCGCACGCTCGTGCTGTCCACCGCGCTTGGCCTGTCGCTGACCCCCGCATGGGCCGACGTGACCATCCGCTACCTTGCCAGCCAGGGCGGCCTTTCCGCCCATGAACTGGCCGCCGAACTGGGCTATTTCGACGGCACCGGCATCACGCTGGAAAACGTGGGCTATGCGCAGGGGGGACCCGCCTCGCTGGTGGCGCTGGCCGGAGGCAGCGTCGAGCTTGGCTCTGCCGCCACGGCCGCCGTGCTGAACTCCATCGCCGCCGGCAATGATTTCGTCGCGGCCTTCCCCTCGAACGGCATCGACGACGAGGTGCAGTCGATCTTCTATGTGCTGGAAGGCAGCCCCATCAAAAGCATCGGGGACATCGTCGGCAAGACCATCGCAGTGAACACGCTGGGGGCACATCTCGACTATACCGTGCGCGAGGGGCTGCATCAGAAGGGCCTGCCCGCCGACAGCGCCAACCTGATCGTGGTGCCCGGTCCGCAACTGGAACAGGTGCTGCGCTCGGGCCAGGTCGATGTCTCGGCCTTCGGCTACTGGCAGACCACCTTCACCGGCGCGGCGCTGAAGAACGGCGGGCTGCGCGCGATCTTCGACGACACCGACGTTCTGGGTGAAATCGCCGGTGGCTTCATCGTGCTGCGCCGCGACTGGATCGAGGCGCACCCCGAAGAGGCGAAGATCTTTGTCCAGGGGTCGGTCAAGGCGCTGGATTATGCCCGCGAACATCCTGAAGAGACCAGGGCCATCTTTGCCCGCGTCCTGGCCGAACGCGGCGAGAACCCCGATGTTGCGCAATATTTCGCGGGCTACGGCGTGCGCGAAGGCGGGCTGGCCATCGATCGCGACATCCAGTTCTGGATCGACGTTCTGGAACGCGAAGGCGCCGTGCCGAAAGGCAAGCTGGTCGCCAGGGACATCCTTTACACCACGGGCGACAGCCCGGTCACCAACTGAGGCAGGCAGATGAGCGTGGTCGAACACAGCCGCCGCGGAGAGGTCACCGTGCGTGACCTCTCCAAATCCTTCGCGCTGAACGGCCAGCGTCTCGATGTGTTGCGCGATCTGCAGCTGGAAGTGCGGGGCGGCGAGGCGCTGGCCATCGTCGGCCCTTCGGGCTGCGGCAAGACCACGCTTCTGCGTGTGCTGGCGGGGCTGGAACAGCCGGATCGGGGCGAGATCCTGATCGACGGCCATCCCGTGCAGGGCGTGGGCACCGAACGGGCGATCATCTTCCAGGAGCCGCGCCTGCTGCCTTGGCTGACCGTGCTCGGCAACGTGGCCTTTGGCCTGACCGTTCGTGGTCTGCCCGCCGACCGGGCCGAGGCGCGGGCCCGGCATTACATCCGGCTGGTTGGCCTGGCTGCGTTCGAGAAGGCCTATCCCCGCCAGTTGTCGGGCGGCATGGCGCAGCGCGTGGGAATCGCCCGCGCGCTGACCGTGCAGCCCGGAATTCTGCTTTTGGACGAGCCGCTTGGCGCGCTGGACGCCATGACCAAGCTGACCATGCAAGAGGAGCTGGCCCGCATCTGGCGCGAGGAAAAGGTCACGATGATCCTCGTCACCCACGATCTGGAAGAGGCGATCTTTCTCGCCGACCGGGTGTTGATGCTGCCGAACGAGCGGGGCAGCCAGCCCCGCCTGATCGATATCCGCCTGCCAAGACCCCGCGACCGCAGCGAACCGGACTTCGTGGCGATGCGCCGCCGCCTGATGGCCGAGTTCGGCCTGCACTGACTTCGGCTTCCCGATCGGCTCCCCGGAAAGCAGCGCCTCGGCCCGCCCGACCCGGCTTGTTGTCGGCGATCCGTCATCCGCGGACGTCGCCCCGATCCGGCCCCTGGGCCAGCATCTCCATCAGCCGCCGCGCATCGTCCGGGGCATGGAGCTTGTCGGTGTTGTCGAAGAAGACGAAAACGTCGCGGGCCGCGTCGGCCGGGTTTTCCCCGCCGGCGAAATCGCCGTCGTGCATCGGGCGTCCCTCGGACCAGGCGCGTATGCGGCCGGCCCATCGGGCCAGGTCCTCGTCGTCATAGCGCGAGCGGTAGAGTTCGGCCGAGCCGTGCAGGCGGCAATAGACGAAGTCCGAGGTCAGATCCATCAGGCGCGGCCAGTCCACCGTATCGGCGCAGACCAGCGCGACATCATGCTCGCGCAAGAGGTCCACGAAGGCCGGGGTGCGGAAGCTTTCGTGCCGGATCTCGATGGCATGGCGCAGCGGGCGGCGCGCGTCGGTCGCGGTCGCGGCGCGTCCTTCGACCTGCCGGTCGTGCCGGCGCGCAAGCTCTGCCGCGGCCCGGGTATCCTTCGGCAGCAACCCGAGGAACTCGCCGATCAGCGCGGCGTCGAAGCGGAAGCTGGGCGGCAATTGCCAGAGCAGCGGTCCCAGCCTGGGGCCGAGGCAGAGCAGTCCCGACGCCAGGAAATTCGCCAGCGGGGTCTCGGCATCGCGCAGGCGGATCTCATGGGTGATGAAGCGCGGGGCCTTGACGGCGAAGAGGAAATCCTCCGGCACCGCCTCGGCCCAGCGCGCGAAGACCTCGGGGCGTTGCAGCCCGTAGAACGTGCCGTTGATTTCCAGCGCGGAAAACCGGCTTGCCGCGAATGCGAGTTCTCGGTGCTGCACCAGACCCTTGGGATAGAAATGCCCGCGCCACGGCGGATAGCGCCAGCCCGACACGCCGATGCGGATGTCGCCCCGGCGCGAGGTCATGGTCTTGTGCCCCGCGTCGGGCCGGTCGGGATGGACAGCATCGGCAGCCGCTCCGGGTGTTTGACGTGCGGCATTGCACGTCCTTCTCCAATCCCGCAGCCCTCGCCGGGGTTCCCGGTTGCCGGCGATTGCAGGCGGCAACGCGCGGCTGAACGGCGGGGGCGCAGCCCGTAGGGGCGCCTTTCCATGGCACATGACAGGATGTTGATCGCTTGCACGATCTGCCCGCCTTGCATCGTTCTCTTTTTGTTCACAAGGTGAGTCATGCAGATGGCATTCAGCTTTGGGGCTGCCGAGGACATGGCGTGGGTGCGGGACCGGCTGAGGTCCGGCTTCGGCCCCGCCGGGCCGATCCATGTCCGCCCGCCCATCGGCCAGCTGGTGAAATCCATGATCAGCGGGCGCACACGGGACGAAGTCTCTCTGGGCGCCTATCTGCGGCTCGTGGCGGCTTATCCCGACTGGTCCGGCCTCGCCCTTGCGCCGGCGGCCGATATCGAGGCCGTCATCGGCGATGTGACCTTCCCTGACGTGAAGGCGCAGCATCTTTGCACCGCCTTGGCCGACATAGCCTCGTCCCGCCCGGATTTCGACCTGACCTTTCTTGGCAGCCTGGGCGTGGCGCGGGCGCTTGCATGGCTGGAGCGTCTGCCCGGCGTCGGCCGGAAGGTCTCGGCCTCCACCCTCAACTTCAGCACCCTGCACATGCCGGCCTTCGTGGTGGACACCCATATCCTGAGGATCCTGCGCCGGTTCGGCTTCGTCCGGTGCAAGGCCGACACGCGGACCGCCTACGACTGGACGATGGCGGCGGTGCCCGGCTGGAGCGCCGCCGATCTTGCGGAACTGCATGTCCTGATGAAGCGCCTCGGCCAGACCATCTGCCACGCCGACTGCGCGGAGTGCCGGAACTGCCCGATCCGCCAGCGGTGCCGGGCCGCTGCAGCCTTCCGTCAGAACGAAGCGCCCGTCCTCAATGGAAATCCCGCGAATTCGGCATGATCCGCGCGTTCCGCGGATGGCCGAGGACGGGGGCGGGAAGCGAAGGATGCGCCGGCGAAGGCGGCAGGCTGCGGTCGGCCAGGCGCAGCAGGGCGTCGCTGCGGTCCTGCAGGATCTCGGCCACGACATGGGTCACGCCGGAGCCGGGGTCGCGCTGCAGGCGGCCGGTCACCTGCATCAGCCGGGCGGTCATCACCACCTTGCGGAAGGCCGCCATCACCTTGGGCCAGACCACCAGGTTGGCGGCGCCGGTCTCGTCCTCCAGCGTGATGAAGCAGACGCCCTTGGCGCTGCCGGGGCGCTGGCGGATCAGCACCAGCCCGGCCAGCCGCACCCGGCGGCCGCTGGGCAATTCCGCCAGATCCTCGGCGCGGACGAAACCCTGGCGGGTCATGCTGGCGCGCAGGAAGACCATCGGATGGGCCTTCAGCGACAGTCGCAGGGTCTGGTAGTCGGCGACCACCTGTTCGCAGCGCGGCATCGCGGGCAGGGGGACGGGGGGCTCGTCGCCTTCGTCCTCGCCGCGGCGGAACAGCGGCAGGTCGGGCGCCTCCTTCAGCGCCTTCGCCTCCCACAGCGCGGCGCGGCGGTCGAGCCCGGTGGAGCGGAAGGCATCCGCCGCCGCCAGCGCCCGGATCGCCCGCGCGGGCAGGCGGCTGCGGGCGGCGAGGTCGGGAAGGCCGGAGAAGGGCGCGTCCCGGGCTTTCATCAGCCGCTCGGCCGCGTCCTGCCCCAGCCCTTCGATCTGCCGGAACCCCAGCCGCAGGGCGAACTGCCCCGGCGCGGCGGGTTCCAGCGTATTGTCCCAGTCGGAGAAGTTCACGTCCACCTCCCGCACCTCCACCTTGTGATCGCGCGCATCGCGGACGATTTGCGCCGGGGCGTAGAAGCCCATCGGCTGGCTGTTGAGCAGCGCGCAGGCGAAGGCCGCCGGGTAAAAGCATTTCAGCCAGGCCGAGACATAGACCAGCAGCGCGAAGCTGACCGCATGGCTTTCCGGGAAGCCGTAGTCGCCGAAGCCCTTGATCTGGTCGAAGCAGCGCCGGGCGAAATCCGGGTCGTAGCCGCGGTCGATCATCTTGCCGACCATCCGCTCCTCCAGATCCGCGATGGTGCCGCGCGAGCGGAAGGTGGCCATGGCGCGGCGCAACTCGTTGGCCTCTTCCGAGGTGAACCTGGCCGCATCCATGGCGATCTTCATCGCCTGTTCCTGGAAGATCGGCACGCCGAGGGTGCGCTTCAGGATGTTCTTCAGCTCCTCCGGCGGATGCGGGCGGGCGGGCGAGGGGTAGACCACCGCTTCCTCGCCGTTCCGCCGCCGCAGGTAGGGATGCACCATGTCGCCCTGGATCGGGCCGGGGCGGACGATGGCGACCTCGATCACCAGGTCGTAGAACTCGCGCGGCCGCAGCCGCGGCAGCATGTTCATCTGCGCCCGGCTTTCCACCTGGAACACGCCGATGGCATCGCCCTTGCACAGCATCTCGTAGACCTCCTTCTTTCCCTGCGGGATCGAGGCGAGGTCGTGGTCCTCCCCGTAATGACCTCTCAGCAGGTCGAAGCACTTGCGGATGCAGGTCAGCATCCCGAGCGCCAGCACATCGACCTTGAGGATGCCCAGTTCGTCGATGTCGTCCTTGTCCCATTCGATGAAGCTGCGGTCGGGCATGGCGGCATTGCCGATGGGAACGGTCTCGTGCAGCGGCCCCTCGGTCAGGATGAAGCCGCCGACATGCTGGCTCAGGTGGCGGGGCATCCCGATCATCTGCTCGGCCAGCCGCAGGGTGCGGGCCAGCAGCGGATCGGTCAGGTCCACCCCCGCCTCGCTTGCGTTGGCGCCGTCCATCGAGGTGCCCCAGTTGCCCCAGACGGTCTTGGCCAGCGCGGTGGTCACGTCCTCGGACAGGCCCATGGCCTTGCCGACCTCGCGGATGGCGCTGCGCGGGCGGTAATGGATGACGGTGGCGCAGAGGCCGGCGCGGTGGCGCCCGTATCTGTCGTAGATGTGCTGGATCACCTCCTCGCGCCGCTCATGCTCGAAATCCACGTCGATGTCGGGCGGCTCGTCGCGGTCCAGGCTGATGAAACGCTCGAACAGAAGCTCCTGCTCGGCCGGATCGACCGAAGTGATCCCCAGCACGTAGCAGACCGCCGAATTGGCGGCCGAGCCGCGGCCCTGGCAGAGGATGCCTTCGCCCCGGGCGAAGACCACGATCTCCTGCACGGTCAGGAAATACTGGGCGATGTTCTTGCGGCCGATGATCTCCAGTTCCTTCTCGAGCAGGCCGCGCACCTTCTGTGGCACGCCGTCGGGGTAGCGGCCTTCCGCGCCCTGCCAGGTCAGCTTCTCCAGCTGGCTCTGCGCGGTCTCGCCCTCGGGGACGGTCTCCTGCGGATAGTGATAGGCCAGTTCCTCCAGCCCGAAACCGCAGGCATCCGCCACCTCGCGCGTGGCGCGGATGGCGTGGGGCCAGTCGGCGAAGAGCTGGCACATCTCGGCGGGGGATTTCAGGTGCCGCTCGGCATTGGCCTCCAGCAGGAATCCCGCCTGGGGAAGGGTGACCTTCTCGCGGATGCAGGTCATCACGTCCTGCAGCGGGCGGCGGTCCGGCACATGGTAATGCACGTCGTTGGTGGCGAGGATGCCGATCCCGTGCGCCTTGGCCAGCCGGTCCAGCCGGTTGATCCGCGCCCGGTCGTCACCGCGGTAGAGATGGCGGACGGCGATGTGGCGCAGCCCGGGCAGGCGGCGGACCAGCCCGGCCAGCCGCTGCGGCAGGCTTTCGTCGGGAATGACGATCAGCTGCACCCCCTCGGCATGGGCCTCCAGGTCGGCAAGCGTGAGATCGCAGACGCCCTTGGCCTGCCATGCCCCGGAAGGATCGTGCCGCTTGCCCTTGGTCAGCAGGGTGCAGAGCCGGCCCCAGGCCGCCCGGTCGCGCGGATAAGCCAGGAATTCCTCGCCCGTCAGCAGCTTCAGCCGGCAGCCGATGACGGGGCGGAGGCCGGCCTTCCGCGCCTCGGCATGGATACGGACCACGCCGGCCATGGTGTTGAGATCGGCCACGCCGAGCGCGTCGTAGCCGAGGGCATGGGCGGTGGCGGCCAGGTCCGGGGCCTCCGAGGCGCCGCGCAGGAAGGAATAGGGCGTGGTCACCGCCAGTTCCACGTAAGCCGCGCGCGGATTGGGCGGGAAGTGCCCGCTCAGGGTCTTGCGGAAATGGCGGTCGTTGTCGGGCATCAGGCGAAGATCCCGTGCAGGAACCAGCGCGGGGCGCCGCCGCGGCCGTCGCCCTGCACCCCCTCGCGGTAAAGCCAGTAGCGGTGGCCGGCCTCGTCCTCGACCTTGAAATAGTCGCGCAGGCGGGTGCCGGGGCGATCCTGCCACCATTCCGGCGCGATGCGTTCCGGGCCCTGGTAGCGGGCGACGCGATGGGTGCGCCGCCGCCAGCGGAACTGCGCCGGCGGGCCTTCGGGCACGGCGTAGAGCACCAGCACCTCCTCGGCCGGGGACAGCAGGCGCTGCGGGCGTTCGGTGTCGGCGGGCTCCACCTTCGGCGCGGCCAGCGGCGGCAGGCGGGTCTCGGCCCGTTCGGGGATATGGCTTTCCACCGCGGCCAGCCGCGACAGCGCGGCCTTGCCGAAACGGGCGGCCAGCCGGTCGGCCAGTTGCGCCAGCTCCACCGCCGCATCGGTGCCGCCGGCCAGGTCGGGCTGGCGGGGCGCCAGCGGCTCGGTCAGCGGCGCCTCCAGCGAGATCAGGTCGAAGCCGAAGCCGGGGTCGATCCGCTCCAGCCGGTCGCGGAACAGGAAGGCCAGATGGGCGGCGTCGCGGCTGGCCGAGGCGCAGGCGGCCTCGATCCGCCGGGTCTCGCCATCGGTGCGGTAGACGGTCAGCGCCAGCCGCCGGGCGCCGCGATGGGCACGGTCCAACTGGCCGCAGAGATCGGCGAAGAGGCCGGGCAGATGATGGGTCGGGTCGAAGATCGGCTCGGCCAGCCGGGCATCGGCGCGGAAGGGCTCGGGGATGCCGGGCGGCGACACCGGCTCCGGCAGCTTGCCGGTCAGCTGGTCCAGCCGGATCAGCGGGTTCTGCGGCGGGGCCGCGCGGGCGAAGCGGCGGGCCAGCGACAGCCGGGGCAGGGCGGCCAGCGTGCCGATGGTCCGCAGCCCCAGCCGGTTCAGGAGCAGCAGCGTCTCGCCGTCCAGCCGCAGCGCGGCGGCGGGCAGCGGGTCCAGGTCCTCGGCCGCCGCCTGGATCGCCCGCACCGGGCCGAAGCGGGCCAGCGCCCAGGCCGCGCCCCAGGTCGGCGCCAGCGCCGGGCGGGCGGTGAAGCCCAGGGTGGAGAGCCCGGCCTCCATCCCCTCCAGCATCGCCGGTTCGCCGCCGTGAAGATGGGCAGAGCCGGTGGTGTCGAGGATCAGGCCGTGGGTCTCGGCCGGGCTGTCCTCCGGCGCGTCGGCGGCGGTCCAGGGGCACCAGCGCCGCGCCCAGAGGGCCAGCTGCCGCAGCGCCGCCCGGTCGCCCTGCGGGTCGGCATGATCCACCCGCAGCGTGGGCACCAGCGCCCGCATGTCGGCCAGCCGGGCGCCCAGGGTCACGCCGGCGGCCCGGGCGGCGCGGTTGGCGGCATGGATCACCGGCCCGTGCGGGCCTTCCGCGGCCAGCGCCATGGGGGCATCATCGCAGGGTGCCTCGCCCCGCCGCGCGGCCTGCCGCATCCAGCGCTCCATCGGGAACTGCGGCAACCAGATCGAGACGATCCGACGTCCGGTCATGGCTGGCCACCCATTCGCCGGGCCGTCCGCTGCGGGACCGGAACAGCTCCACCCGCCAGCGCGGGGCGCCGGGGGCGCGGGGGTCGTCCGGGTTGGCGGCCGAGGGCAGGGGCGCGATCCGCCAGCGGTCGCGCGCGGCGCTGAGGTCCTCGGCCGCGGCCTGCCGGATCAGCCAGCAGGGCAGGCCGGAGGCTTCCGCCCGCAAGGCCAGCCGCTTCAACGCGGTGAAGGAGACGGCGGGCGGATTGCCCCGCAGTTCGGCCACCACCCCGGCCAGGGCGGCGCAGCGCAGCCCCTCCTCCGCCGCGGCCAGCACGTCGGCGGGGCGCGACAGCTGCATCAGCAGCAGGCTGCGGGGGCCGAGGCCGGGCAGGTAGGGCCGCCCGCTCTCGCGCGCCGCCGGATGGTCCTGCAGCCAGAGGATCGGCGCGGTGCCGCGCGGCAGCCGCGCCAGCACGAAGCCCGCCGCCGCGGCTTCGGCCCCGGAAGGGGCGAAGACCTCGGAGAGCGTCGCGCCCGCCGGGACCAGCCGCGGGCGGCGGAAGGGCGGCGCGGTTGTCGAATGAGCCTCTGTCCGCGGCATGGCGCACGGAATCATACCTGAATGTTCCTGATTTGTTCTTTTAACGCTGTTGGGGGGAGAGGGCAAGGCGGGGCGCCCCACGTCTGGCCGGGCGGGATCAGGCGAGGCACTGCCTCGCCCCCGCCCGTGCGCGGCATGTCAACCGGAGACGGTGGCAGTTCTAAACCCCGAGAGGCCAGCGCCCGCCCGGGCGGGCGAGAAGCGCCCGCCGAGGGGCGGGCGGGCGCTGGCCGGAACTTATGGTCCCGGCCGGGACAAGGGGAAGCGTTGCCGCCGTGGCGAAGGCACGCGCCTTCGCCAAGACAGAGGGGAAAGCGCAGGAGCCTTCGCCTCAATGCGTCGTCGAAGCCCCGTTCAGCGTGGCCTCGGCCGCGTCGGCGGCCTGCTCCACCGACTTCTGGACCGCCTTCTCGGCCTTTCTCACCCCCGCCTTCGCCGCCGATTTCGTCCGGCGGGTGGCGGTCTTCGCGGTCTCGGCCGCGGCCCGGGTCGCCTTCTCGCCCGCGGCTTCGGCCTTGCGGCTGGCGCGGCGGACGGCCTTGCCGGCGCTGCGGATGGTGTCGTCGGCGGCCTCCTTCAGGTCCTCCGCCACCTCTTCCACCCCGCCGTTCCGGCGCAGGCGCAGCGTCATCTCGGTCACGGCGGCGACCAGCGCCACCGGGGCCAGCGTCTTCAGCACCCCGCGGCTGCGCAGGAGCAGGGCGACCAGCCCCGCCCCCACCGCCAGCCCGGTGACCGAGGCGGCGATTGGGTGCTCCTGCGCCATCCGCCGGCCTTCGTCCAGCCCGCGTCCGGCCATGCGCCCGGCCATCCGTCCGCCCTCTTCCATCGCGTCCCAGGCCTTGCGGCGGGCTTCCAGCGCCATGTCGGCGGCTTCCTCGCCCAGATGGCCGAGGCCCTGGCGCATCGCGGCGGCGACCGCCTCGGCCTGCTCGGCCGCCACGGCGGCGCGGGCCTCGGCGGTGGCGCGGCCCTGTTCGTAAAGCTCCAGCAGCCGGTCGCGGGCGGCGTCGCGGGCCGAGCGCGCGGCGGCCATCCAGTCGTCGGCCGCCTGCCCGGCGGCCTCGGCGGCGGTCTCGCGGGTGGCGGGGCGCAGCATCATCAGCGCCAGCCCCGCGCCCGCGATCCCCGCCCCGGCCAGCGCCACCGGCACCGGATGGGCGCGGGCGATGCCGGCGGCGCGGACCCCGGCCTTGCCGAGGCCGATGGCGGCGGCCAGTTCGGCCAGGGTCTGGCCGAGATTCACGTCCTCCGCGTCGATCGCGGATTTCAGCCGGCGGGTGTCGGAGGAAAAGAACATGGAACTCTCCTTGAATGCGCCGGGACAGCCCGGCGGTCGGGGGAACGAGGGACGCGGCGGGGATCAGCGCCGCGACGAAAACGCCCGGGCCAGCGCCTGCCGGCCGAGGAGCAGAAGGATCAGGCCGACCACCGCCGACCCGCCCGCGGTCAGGCCGAGCGCGGCCGGCACCGACCAGCCCGCGGCGCAAAGCGCGGCGACCACGGCGGCAAGGCCGAGGCCGATGGCGGCAACGGCGAGGATCGCCCCCAGCACCGCCAGCACCAATCCCTGCCCGGCGAAGCGCCCGCGCTCGCGCGTCTCGGCCTTCATCAGCGCCAGCCGCAGCCGCAGCGATTGCCGCGCCGACAGCGCGAAGCGCAGGAGAGGCCAGAGGCTTTGGGAACGCGGGTCGGACATTGCGGGCTCCGCTGGGGTCGGGATGCGGGAACAACGCTGCAACTGCGGCCCGGTTCCCTCTGCACCGCAGAAAAAGGCCGGGCGTTGCGGCCCGGCCTCTCTCTGTCGCGGTCAGAGCCCGCGCGACCAGTCGTCCAGCTGGCGCTCGGCCTCTTCCTTGGCGATGCCGTATTTCTGCTGCAGCTTGCCGACCAGCTGGTCGCGCTGGCCCTCGGCCATGTCCAGCTCGTCGTCGGTCAGCTTGCCCCATTTGACCTTGGCCTAGCCCTTCAGCTCTTTCCATTTGCCTTCGATCTGGTCCCAGTTCATCGCGGGTTCCTTTCTGGTGTCAGGGATGCGGTATGGCAGGGCAACGCCGGCCGCGACGGGACGGTTCCCGGCCCCGCCGCCGGGCCGCGCTGGAACCGATCCGGCCGCCGTCGCGTTGTCCTGCCGTAATCGCCAGCGATGGCATCAACGGAATGGAGAGATCCCATGCCTTGCATCAAGACGCTTGCCGCCGCCCTGACCGCGACCGCCCTGGGCACCATGGCCTTCGCCGAGGTGGACAAGATTTCCAAGGTCGACGTGAGCGCGGACCTGACCGCGATCCAGGACGAGAAGGCCGTGGCCTATTGGGGCAACCTCGAAAAGGACCTCGAAGCCGCGATCGGCGCCCGGGTCGGCGACCTGATGGCCGAGGACGGCGCCGAAATCCTGGTCGACATCCGCGAGGTGGAACTGGCCAATGCCTTCGAGCGCGAGCTGAACCTGGGCGATGCGGTGCTGGTGGGTCAGGTCAACGTCAACGACCAGACCGACAACAGCAACTACGACGCCTACGAACTGAGCGTCTCGCTGGAGAACGCCCATGTCATCCTGGCCGAGGGCGAGGTGCTGCGGCTGAGCACCACCGACACCGACGAGACCTATCGCAAGCTGGTGGACACCTTCGCCGAGGGCGTGGTGTCGCGGCTGAAGTAATCCCTTCCGGCCGACGTTTCGGGGCCGTCCCTTCGGGGGCGGCCCTTTTGCTTTTCCCCTCGGCCCTAACGTCAAGGGGAAAATTCGGCTCGACCGCTCAGCGGGACCGTTGACCTGCGGCCCGGCTTTGCGGAATGTGGGCGCGGTCTCAGCCTGCTTCGCAAGAAAGGTCGCACGGAAATCCCATGGCCGGCTTTCCCGCTCCTGCGTCACGCCGGCCTGCCTGCGGGCGGACCCTGCCCGGAGGCGGGAGGTGAGGCGTCTTCTCGGCCGGCTCATGCCTTGGGCTGCGCTGGCGGGCGCGCTGCTGATGGGGCTGGCGATGACCTTCGCCGTGCATCTGGCCGAAACCCGGCGGGCCACGGCGGAATTCGCCCGCACCGCCGATCTGGCGGTGGACCTGATCACCACCCGGCTGCACCAGCATGTCGTGGTGCTGCGCGCGGCCAAGGGCCTGTTCGCGGCGCAGGACGGTCTGGTCGCCCGCAACGAATTCCTGCGCTTCATCGTCGAGGTGGGAATCGCCAGCGACCTGAGCGGCGTCCGCGGCGTCGGCTTCGCGCCGCTGGTTCCCGCGGCGCAGACGGCGGGGCCCGAGGCCGAGCTTCTGGCCCATTACCGCCAGCAGATCCCGGTCCGTCCCGCCACCGACCAGCCCTGGCGCGCGCCCATCGTGCTGCTGGAGCCGGCGGACGAGCGCAACCTGGCCGCGCTCGGCTACGACATGTATTCCGATCCGGTCCGCCGCGCCGCAATGCTGCGCGCCATCGCCAGCGACGAGCCCGAGATGAGCGGCCCCGCCGTTCTGGTGCAGGAGATCGACGGCGAGAAGCAGATGGGCTTCCTGATCTACCTCGCCTATGGCGGCCGGCCGGACCTGCTGGAGGCGGCGG
This sequence comes from Rhodobacter sp. SGA-6-6, assembly GCF_011043545.1. Taxonomy (GTDB): domain Bacteria; phylum Pseudomonadota; class Alphaproteobacteria; order Rhodobacterales; family Rhodobacteraceae; genus Pseudogemmobacter. Next base: position 361,533 of record NZ_JAAKGP010000003.1, read on the forward strand.
ACACCGCCGGCGGGCCGCCGGCGGAGGGCTTCGTCTACGCCCCCTTCCGCGGCGCCGACCTGATCCGCGCCGCGCTGGCCGAGGCGCCCGACCTGCCGGTGGCGCTGGAGATCGTCGACAAGGCGGCGCCCGAGCGGCCGCTCTACCGCGGCGACATCCCGGCGGAGGGCACGGCGCTGCGGCAGGTGCGCGAGGTGGAGGTGATGGGGCGCAGCTGGCGGATCGACGTCTGGCAGACCGGCGGCCGGGCCTGGCACCGGCATCTCGGCACCCTGCTGGTCGGGCTGATCTCGGTCTTCTTCGCCGCCGCGACCGGCCTTGCCGTCGCCGCCCGCCGGCACGAGGAGGCGCAGGCGCGCGAGGTGATGGCCGCCGCCGCGCGCGAGGCTGAATACCGCGGGCTGCTGCTGCAGGAGATGAAGCACCGGATCAAGAACCACATCGCCCGCATCCAGTCCATCGCCCGGCAGAGCGCGCGCGGGGCGGAGGATGTCGCCACCTTCACCGCGGCCTTCGACGCCCGGTTGCAGGCGATGGCGGCGGTGCAGGAAATCCTGGCCGGCACCGCCATGGCGCAGGCGGGCCTGCGCGAGATCCTGCGCAAGGAGCTGCAGCAATGCCTCGACACCGAGGAGGTGGAGCATCTGCTCGACGGCCCGCCGGTTATCCTGGACGAAAGGCAGGCCCACGCCCTGGCGCTGGTGGCGCATGAACTGGTGACCAATGCGATGAAATACGGCGGCCTGTCCGAGGGCGGCGGCGGCCTGAGGGTCGGCTGGCGGATCGAGGAGAGCAGCCCGCCCGAGGTGGTGATCGACTGGGTGGAACGGTTCGAGACCGCAGAGGCGACGCCGGCGGCGGGCAAGGGCTTCGGCTCGCGCCTGATCGAGGCCAGCCTGAAGGGCGAATTGTCCGGGACCATAGAGCGCAGCTTCACCGGGGAGGGGCTACGGATCACTCTGCGCTTCCCGCTGAACCCGGCGATGAAGCCGAAGGACGAAGGGGCAGGGTCCCGGGAAAGGCGCCGGCGGCGGGGGATGATGGTCAGAGACGGAGAAACGGCGGGGTGAACGCCGGCTCCATCGGGGCCCCCGAGGGTTCCATCGCCCTCTGCCTTGGCGAAGGCGTGTGCCTTCGCCACAGCGCAACGGTTCAACCGGACCGGCCAGGCCCTCACGGCCCGGCCAGCGCCCGCCCCGCCCTTTGGCCAGGCGCTTCTCGCCCGCCGGGTCGGGTGCTGGCCTCTCCCGGTCTAGGGCTGCCAGCGTCTCCGGCTGACGTGCCGCGCACGGGCGGGGCGAGGCAATGCCTCGCCTGTTCCCGCCCGCGGAAACCGAAGGAACGGCGGGGTGAACCCCGCCCTACCATCCCTGTGCAGATCGACGGGATAACCCGCCTCCACCCGCGTGCAGCTGCCCTCCCAACGCGAGCGGGGAGGACAGGGCCGGCATGTCGTCGTCCGGGGGCAGGGCGGAGCCTGCCCCGTCTCACGCCACCAGCGTCTCGGTCGAGGCGAAGAACATCGCCTGGCTGACGGCGGAGCGGATCTGTTCCTCGGTATAGGGCTTGTTGATCAGGAAGGCCGGCTCGGGCCGCTCGCCGGTCAGCAGCCGTTCTGGGAAGGCGGTGATGAAGATCACCGGCAGGTCGCCGAACTGCGACAGGATCTCGTTCACCGCGTCGATGCCCGAGGAATTGTCGGCCAGCTGGATGTCGGCCAGGATCAGGTCGGGCCGGTCGGCCGCGGCCAGCGCCACCGCCTCGGCATGGGTGCGGGCATTGCCGGTGACGCGGTGGCCCATGGCCTCCACGATGTCGGCGATGTCCATGGCGATGATCGCCTCGTCCTCGATCACCAGCACCGCGCCGCGGACCGAGGCCTCCATCTCGCGCCGGGCCACGTCGACCAGATGCGCGGCCTCGTCGGCGCCGATGCCCATGATCGCGGCGATCTGGTCGTGGTCGAAGCCCTCGATGGTGTGCAGCAGCAGCGCCTCGCGCGAATTGTGGGTCAGCCCGGCCAGATGCGCCTGCGCCCGGCCCGAGATGCCGGTGTCCGGCTCGGCCACCGGCGCGCCGGAGCTGGACCAGATGGTATGGAACACCGCGAACAGCGCCAGCCGCGTGTCGGGATGGTCCGAAACCAGCGCGGGATCGGCGACCACCGATTCCAGCACGGCCACGGCATAGGCATCCCCGCTGGCCTGGTTCCCGGTCAGCGCGCGGGCATACCGGCGCAGATAGGGCAGGTGGCGGGCCACGCGGGAGGTCAGGTCACTGGCTTCCTGTGCGATCATCTGGTCGGCTCCGATATTTTTCCAACTCACCGGGAACCGAACGCGCAGGCAGGTGTTTGGTTCCAAGGAAAAATGTGGGAATATCGGGAAATGGCAGGCGAGCAGGACGAGAACACTCCGCGCAGGCAGGCGATCCACGCACAGATCGACGAGAATCTCAAGCGTGTCTATGCCCTTGCAGCGGCCGAAGAGTTGCCCGACAGGTTTAAGGACCTTCTGGCGCAACTGAAGGCGCGGGATGCGGCGATCAAGGGAGGCGACTCTTGACCGCCGCCGCCGTTGCCCCCGAAGACCCGCGCGACAGGCTGCCCGCGGCGATCCCGCGGCTGCGCGCCTTCGCCATCAGCCTGACGCGCGACGTGACCCATGCGGACGACCTGGTGCAAGACACTATCCTGAAGGCCTGGTCGAACATGGACAAGTTCGACCCGGGCAGCAACCTGGATGCCTGGCTCTTCACCATCCTGCGCAACACCTTCTACTCCGGCCTGCGCAAGACCCGGCGCGAGGTGCAGGACAGCGACGGCGCCTTCGCCGCCACCCTGTCCGAGCGCCCGGCCCATGACAGCCGGCTGGCGCTGAAGGACTTCCAGCGCGCCTTCGACCAGCTTTCCCCCGAGCATCGCGAGGTGCTGATCCTGATCGGCGCCTCCGGCTTCTCCTGCGAAGAGGCGGCGGGGATGATGGGCGTCGCCGTCGGCACGGTGAAAAGCCGCGCCAGCCGCGCCCGCCGCCGCCTGACCGAGCTTCTGCATCTCGCCGATGGCGAGGACATGTTCTCCGGCACCGACGGTGCGACACAGGCGGTCGTGCTGCGGGCATCGACGGCGGCGCGGTGAAGGCCCCCGGCCGCAGGCAGGGGTTCTCGGCCAGCAGCCTCGGATTCCGCCTGGGCTCCACCCTGGTGCTGGCGCTGCTGCCGCTCGGCATCCTGTCGGTGGTGCAGACCTGGGTCTCGCTGGACCAGATGGAGAAGACCACGCTGGACGGCATCGGCGGCGCCTCGCGCGAGGCGGTGCGGCCGCAGATCGACCTGATCCGCGACGCCCAGGCCGCGGCGCGCACGGTGGCGGCGATGCTGGCGCCCGGCATCACCACCGGCGCCAGTTGCAGCGCCCGGCTGGCGGCGGTGGCCGCAGCCATTCCGCAGGCCACAATCGTGGCCTATGTCCCCGCCGAGGGGCCGATCACCTGCGCCTCGGACGAGGCGAAGGCGGACCTGGCGGCCGATGCCTTCATTGCCGAACTGCCGACCCGGCCCGAGCCCTCGCTGCGCTACAACCCGCGCGGGCCGGTCACGGGCCTGCCGGTGATCGTGGTCGGCGCGCCGGTGGTGGACCGGCAGGGGGTGCAGCAGGGCGCCATCGGCATCCTGCTGACCCATCAGGCCGTCACCCCGCGGCCGTATCAGAGCGATTACGGCCTGTGGCAGCCGGCGCTGATGGCCACCTTCACCGGCGACGGCCGGATGCTGGCGGCCGACCGGGACCCGCCGGATGTTGCCGGGCTGCTGCCGTCCGATCTTGCCACCGACCGGCTGGAGGGGCAGGTGGGCCAGCCCTTCTATCACCGCGGGGCGGAGGGCAAGCGGCAGATCGTCTCGGTCACCCGGGTCGCCGACGACCTTTACCTGCTGGCGCTGTGGCAGCACGATGCCGTGGCCGGGTGGAGCACCGGCCTCGCGCCCTTCCTCCTGCCGGCGCTGACCTGGGCCGCGGCGCTGCTGGCGGCCTCCATCGCCTCGCAGCGGCTGGTGGTGCGGCATGTGCGGGCGCTGTCGCGGTCGATGACCTCCTACATGGCCAGCCGCCGCCGCACCGCCGTCCCCGGCATCGCCGGCGCCCCGGCCGAGATCCAGAAGCTGCACGGCGTCTACGAGGAGCTGATCGACGCCATCGCCCAGGACGAGGCCGAGCTGGAGAACCTGCTGGTCGACAAGGACCGCCTTCTGCACGAGGTGCATCACCGCAGCGGCAACAGCCTGCAGATCATCGCCTCGATCATGCGGATGTATCGGCGCGAAAGCGGCGATCCGGGGATGCGCGGGGTGCTGGACGGGCTGATCAACCGGGTGATCGCGCTCTCTTCCACCCATACCAGCCTCTACGGGCTGGAGGGCCGCCACGACGTGCCGATGGACGAGGTGCTGAACGCGGTCATCCTGCGGCTGAAGGCGATCCACGGCATCGCCATCGGCTCCGCCCGCAAGCGGTTCGAGCCGATCCTGCTGCCGGCCCAGACCGCCATTCCGCTGGCGCTGGCACTGGCCGAGACGGTCAGCTGCCACTTCGCCGCGAAAGAGCGCATGGCCCGGGGCATCGAGGTCTCGCTCCTCGGCTCGGGCGAGGACATCTGCCTGAAGGTCGAGGGCCCCGACGTGCCCGAGTTCCGGCCCGAGACCACGCAGGGCCTGGCCGCGCTGCCGCGGCGGATCCTGATGCAGTTCGCCACCCAGCTGCGCGGCCGGGTGGTGACCCGGATCGAGGGCGACCGCTCGGTCGTCGAGCTGACCTTCCCGCGCACCCCGATCTGACCTTCCCCACCCGTGATTTTTCTTTCCGCTCAGGGAACCCCGGTCCCCGCCGCGGGTTGTCCTTCCGATCATCGGCACCCCGGGTGCCGCCCCGATTGAAAGGAGCGTTCCAATGCTTGGTTGGGCAGTCACCTTCCTGGTCATCGCCATCATCGCCGGTGTCCTGGGCTTCAGCGGCATCGCCGGCACCTCGGCGGGGATCGCGCAGATTCTGTTCTTCATTTTCCTGGTGCTCTTCGTTCTGTCCCTGATCGGCCGCGTCCTGCGGCGCGGCTGATGCCCGCCGAAGGGGTGCGGGCCCCGTAGCAGGCCCGGACCCGCTTCGTTTTCCCTCCTGTCCCTGGACTGGGCTGCGTCTTTCGGCGCAGCCCTTTTTTCCGGCCGGAACGGATTTCGCGCGAAATCCGCCGCGATCTCCGTGCGGAGATCGCCGATTGTCGGGATGTGGGAAAAGGAAAGGCTCAGCCCGCCGGAACCGCCGGCGGCAGCACCACCTCCAGCCCGACCGAGATGCCGTCGCCGCGCAGCCGGGGCGCCAGCCGCTGGAGGAACTCCTGCAGCGAGGCCACCGCCGGCCCGTCGTCCAGCAGCAGCGTGACCTGCGCCCGGCCGGGGCGGCGCAGCGCCGGCAGCAGGCTGAGGATCGCGCACATCACCGAGAACACCGCCTCGGCCCTTTCGCCGTCGGCCGAAAGCACCAGCCGGTCCAGGCCGCCGAGCGCGTCGATGCGCTGGTGCAGCCGACCGAGCGCGCTGCTCTGGCGGAAATCGGTCCAGATCATCTCGGCCCCGGGCAGGGCCAGTTCGGCCAGGGTCATGTCGACGATGCCGCTGCCGGCGACCAGCAGGATGCCCCCGGAGGCCGGCACGGGCATCCGGCGCAGGGCGGCGGCGTTGATCAGGGTGACGGGAAGGCGGGCCGGTCCGGTGGTGTCGGGCATCGTCTTGTCCCTCTGGCTGGGGTCCGAGTGACGGGAAAACGCGCGCTGCGGGCAAAGGTTCCCGGCCGGCAGGGAACCCGGCCACATCCTCCGCCGTTACCCCCTGCGCAACGCCCCGGGGAAGGGGCGCTGGGGGGGACAGGGATCATGCAGGCGCCCGAACAGCCAGAGGGGCGGCCCGAGCGGCGGAACGTCCCGGCAAGCGGCCGCACGGCCGGAGGGTGGGGCGGCAACGGGCTTCACCTGCCGGAGCGGGCCGGCCATTCCATCGTCTCGCTGACCGCGCTGGCGGTGATCACCGCGGTCTGCATCATCCTTGCCGTGGGGCGGGAGCTGTTCCTGCCGCTCGCGCTCGGGATGCTGTTCGCTTTCATCCTGACGCCGGTGGTCAACGCCCTGCGCCGCCTCGGCCTGGGCGACAAGACGGCGGTGGTGCTGACGGTGATCGCGGCGGCGCTGCTGGTGGGGTCCTTCGTCCTCGTCCTCGCCTACCAGCTCAGCCAGATCGGCGCCAACCTGCCGCAATACCAGGGCAACGTGATCTCGAAGATCGACGCCATCCTCGACATGGGCAAGGACAGCCGCGTCGTCGCCCATCTGCAGGAGATGGTGGCCGACATCGGCGCAAGGCTGCAGCCGCAGGAGGGCGCGGCGGCCGACCCCGGTGCGATGCGGGTCGAGGTGGTGGACCAGACCAGCCTGACCGACTGGCTGAGCGCGGTGATCCTGCCCGCGCTGAGCCCGGTGGTGGTGTTCGGCCTGGTCGCCGTGGTGGTGGTCTTCGCCCTTCTGGAGCGGGCGGCGCTGCGCGACCGGCTGGTGCTGCTGATCGGCGGCAGCAACATCCTCGCCACCTCGCGGCTGCTGGCCGAGGCCGGGGCGCGGGTCTCCACCTATCTGGTGGCGCAGCTGGTGGTGAACGTGATCTATGCGGTGCCGATCTGGCTGGGCCTCTGGCTGATCGGGGTGCCGAACGCGATGTTCTTCGGCCTCGTCACCCTGATCCTGCGCTTCGTGCCCTATCTCGGCACCGCGATCTCGGCGATCCTGCCGCTGGTGATGGCCTTCGCCGTCTCGCCCGGCTGGTCGATGGTGCTGTGGACGGCGGCGCTGTTCCTGGCGGTGGAATTCCTCACCTCCAACGTGATCGAGCCGTTCTTCTACGGCCGCCGCACCGGGGTCAGCCCGCTGGCGGTGATCGTCTCGGCGATGTTCTGGACCTGGCTCTGGGGGCCGATGGGGCTGATCATCGCCACGCCGCTGACCGTCTGCCTGGTGGTGATCGGCCACCATGTGCCCGGGCTGCGGGTGTTCTCGATCCTGCTCGGCGACAACCCGGTGCTGGAGGAGACCGCCCGGCTCTACGACCGGCTGCTGACCGGCCATGCCTTCGCCTTCGACGAGGCCGCCGCGCTGGCCGAAGGCGGCGAGCGTCCGGCGGACGAGATCGCCGCCTATTACGACCGCCAGGCGATCCCGGTGCTGGCAATGGCGCAGGCGGACCACGACGCGGGGCTTTTGACCGACCGGCAGGCGCAGCACATCGCCCATGCCGTCTTCGACCTGACCGAGCGGATGGAGCCGTTGATCGAGGAGGAGAAGGCCGAGGACGCGGCGCTGCCGGGCGAGGGGCGGCGGGTCGCGGTGGTGGGCGCGCGGACCTTGCTGGACGATGCTGCGGCCGAGCTGCTGGCGCAGGCGCTGCGGGCCAGGGGGGCCGAGACGCTGGTGCTGCCGCACCGCGCGCTGCCGGGGCCGGGCTTGCGCGATTTCGGCGCCGGGACGGTGCTGATCGCCGCGCTGGACGGCGCCGCCGGCCCGCGGGCGGCGATGCAGCTGCGCCAGCTGCGGCGGCGCTTCCCCGGGTTGCGGGTGGTGCTGGCGCTCTGGCCGCTGACCGGCGAGACCGAGGTGCCCGAGGCCCGGACCGGGGCCGATGCGGTGGCGGTGGGGCTGGAGCAGGCGCTGGCGCTGGCGTTCGAGCGGCCGGTGGAGGCGGAACGGGCGGGGTGAGGCTTCCGGCGAGCAGTGGCGGGGAGACCCCTCGCCCTACATCGAAATCCCGGCTTGTAGAGCGAGGTTCACCCTGCCGCGCCATCCGCCTCCCTTGGCGAAGGCGCGTGCCTTCGCCACAGCGCAACGGTTGAACCGGGACCGGCCGGGCCTCCAAAGGCCCGGCCAGCGCCCGCCCCGCCCCCGGCGGGCGCTTCTCGCCCGCCGGGTCGGGCGCTGGCCTTCCGGGGGTCTCGTGTTGCCAATGTCTCCGGTTGATCCACCGCGCACGGGCGGGGGCGAGGCAGTGCCTCGCCTCATCCCGCCCGCCTGATCGCGGCCCCTCTCTCGCCGGGGCCCCGCCGCGCCGCGCGAAAGGCCCGGCGGCGCCACATCCCCGCCCGATTCCCGGCGCAGGGGAGAGGAAGCTGCCCGAGGATGCCTGCTCATGCTGCGCCAAACGCTCGACTCCCTCCGTCTGGTCCTGGAGCTGTTCCGGGACGTGCCGCCGATGCCGCGCCGGATCTTCCTGCCCGGCGCGGTGCTGGTGGCGGCCTATCCGCTGCTCTCGGTGCTGCTCGGCCCCGGCGAGGGCGGGCAGGCCTTCGTCACCGCCTTCCTGCTGGCGCTGGCGGTGCGGATCGCGGTGCGGTTCGAGGGGATGGTGACGAAACTCCTCGACCAGTTCAGCCGCCGCGAGACGGTGCTGATCGCCCTTCTGGTCGGCATGGGCCCCCTGTTCCTGCTGGCCTCGGTCGACGATCCGCTGTGGTGCCAGCGCAGCCAGAGCGCCTATTACATCATCCTCGGCGCGATGTTCGTCTCGGACATGCTGGCGGGCCGCCATGACATGGCCGCGCGGTTCTGGCCCTGGCCGGAGATGGCGCCGCACCTGCCGGCGATGACGCGGATCATGGTGCTGTTCAACCTGGCCTTCCTGCTGCTGAACGAGACGATGATCCGCAGCCTGGACCCCTCGCACTGGCTGCTGTTCTGGGCGGTGCTGCCGGTGCTGTCCCATGTGGCGCTGTCGGCGCTGATCCTGACGCTGATCCACGGGGATGACGGCGAGGCCTTGGGCTGAAGCGCCGCGACCCCTAGCTCCCGATCCGGCACTCCGCCCCCTTCGCCTCCAGGCAGCGCTGCAGGGCGAGGGCGACGTTGTAACGGGCGGCCGAGAGCGGCAGGAAGCCGAGCGTGGAGAGGCCGCGGGCGTAGATGCGGGCCAGCGCCGGGTCCAGCGCCATCGCCAGGGTGAACTGCCGCGCCGCGCCGGCCAGGTCGCCCTGCGCCAGCGCCAGCTGGGCCAGGGCGTCGTGGAAGCTGCCCTGCATCGGCGCCCCCGCGGTTTCCGCCGCCCGCAGCGGCGCGGCCTCGGCTTCCGCCTCGTCCAGCCGGCCGGCGCGGGTCAGGGTCCAGACCTTCACCGCCGGGCCGGTCAGGCTGTCGGGATAGTCCGCCGCCAGCGCCGCGGCCTCGGCCAGCACCTCCTCCACCGGCCGGCTGCGCGCCAGCGCCTGCAGCCGCAGGCTGCGCAGCGCCTCCTGCGCCGAACCGTCGTCGGCGGGCAGGGCGGCCAGCCCCTCGTCGGCCGCCGCCAGCGCCTCCTCCGCCCGGCCGAGCGCCAGCAGCGCCGAGACCCGGGCGATCCGCACCGCCGCCCAGGCCGGATCGGCGGCGAGCGCCCGGTCCAGATGCGCCAGCCCCTCCTCGGCGCGGCCGAGCCCGGTCAGGCAGCGCCCCTGCACCAGATTGGCCCAGGGGTCGTCGGGTGCGCCGTCCAGCGCCGGCCCGCTGTCTGCCAGGCAGCGGTCGGGGGCGTTCAGCCGCCACCAGCCCTCGGCCCGGTTCAGCCTGGCATAGCCGTCCTGCGGGTCCAGCTCGATGGCGGCGGAGTAATGCGCCACCGCCCCGGCCGGATCGCCGGCGTCGAAGCGGACATGGCCCAGTTCCACCCAATACCACGGGTTCTGCGGCGCGAGCCGCAGCGCCGCCCGCAAGGTCTCCGCCGCCTCGTCCAGCCGGCCGAGCATCCGCTGCGCCTCGGCCTTGTAGCCGAGCGCGGTGGCGGCATCGTCGGGATCGCCCGCCTGGGCATAGGCGCTGTCGCAAAGGGCGATCCGTGCCTCGTAATCCTTGCCGCGGTCCTCGCAGGTGGGCGCGGCCAGCGCCGGCGCGGCCAGAAGGGTCAGGCAGAGGGCGAGGGGGCGGAAAGCTGCGAAGGCCATGGCGGGTCCCTGGAACTACGCCGCGCAGCCTTAGGCAGGGCCTCGGGAAAATCAAGTCCGGCGGGCCGGTCTTCCGGGACGGAGCGGCGGATGCCTCCGGCGGGGATATTTATCGAACAGGTGAAAGGGCGAAGAAAATCTCTCTGATTTCGCCTGTCGATAAATATCCTCAGGGGGTTTGGGGGCAGAATGCCCCCATCAGGCGACAGCAGCCGCAAGAGACTCCGCCAGCCGACGCGCAATATCCTTCCGATCCGCGGTTGACCCTGCCGGATCATGGGCGTATGCCGCTTGCCGTGGCGCTTTGTTACCGGATTGCGGGCCACGTTAAACAAGCCGCTAAAGAGGTTCGGGCATCGGCCCCGGCACCTCTGGTTTGCCGGGGCTTTTCTATGGCCGGAGGGCCGCGATGACCAGGAACTGGAAAACCCGCACCAAGCTCGTCCATCAGGGCGTCCGCCGTAGCCAGTATGGCGAGATGGCCGAGGCGATCTTCCTGACCCAGGGCTTCGATTACCCGAGCGCCGAGGCCGCCGAGGCGCGCTTCGTCAAGGCGGGCGAGGACGAGTTCATCTATGCCCGCTACGGCAACCCCACCACGAGGATGTTCGAGGAGCGGATCGCGGCGCTGGAAGGGGCCGAGGACGCCTTCGCCACCGCCTCCGGCATGGCGGCGGTGAACGGGGCGCTGGTCTCGGGGCTGCGGGCGGGGGACCATGTGGTCTCGGCCCGGGCGCTGTTCGGGTCCTGCCTCTACATCCTGGAAGAGGTGCTGACCCGCTTCGGGGTGAAGGTCACCTTCGTCGACGGCGCCGACCTCGACCAGTGGAAGAAGGCCGTGGTTCCGGGCACCAGGATGGTGTTCTTCGAGTCGATGTCGAACCCGACGCTGGAACTGGTGGACATCGAGGGCGTGACGAGGATCGCCCATGCCGCCGGCGCGGTGGTGGTGGTGGACAATGTCTTCGCCACCCCGGTCTTCTCGCGCGCGGTGGAGCAGGGGGCGGATGTGGTGGTCTATTCCACCACCAAGCATGTCGACGGCCACGGCCGGGCGCTCGGCGGGGTGATCTGCGGCACGCAGGAGTTCATCCGCAAGACCGTGGAGCCCTACATGAAGCACACCGGCGCGGCGATGAGCCCGCTGACCGCCTGGATGCACCTGCACGGCCTCGCCACGCTGGACCTGCGCTGCCGGGCGATGGCGGAGAGCGCGCTGAAGATCGCCCGGGCGCTGGAAAGCCATCCGAAGATCGCCAAGGTGATCTATCCGGGGCTGGAAAGCCATCCGCAGCACGCGCTGGCGATGGCGCAGATGGGATCGGGCGGCACGCTGGTGACCTTCGAGGTGAAGGGCGGCAAGGAGGCGGCCTTCCGCTTCATGGACGCGCTGGAGATCGCCTGCATCTCCAACAACCTGGGCGACGCCAAGTCGATCGCCACCCATCCGGCCACCACCACCCACCAGCGCCTGCCGCAGGAGCAGAAGGACGCGCTGGGGATCACCCCCGGCCTGATCCGCTTCTCGGTCGGGCTGGAGGATGCCGCCGACCTGATCGCCGACCTGACCGGGGCGCTGGACGCGGCCTGAGACCCGGGCGGGGCGGCGCTTTCGGCCGCCGCCCTGTCGGGAACGGCGCTTGCTTTCGGGCCGGAAATGACTATCTCATGAGTCTTCGCGCGCGGACCAGGGTGATCCGGGCGCGGGCCACCCCTGTCGAACTGGCTTCACCAATCCCGGATATTGACGGCGGCATGGGTCCGCCCGAACCGAAAGGATCACCTGATGAACATCCATACTCCCGCTCTGGACGATGCCCCCTCGCGCGAGGAGGCCGAGGCCGCGCTGGCGGTCCTGCGCCAATGGGCCGGCCGCGCCTCGGACGCGGAGATCGCCGCGCTGGACCCGGCCGTCGGCACGCTGACGTCCGACCAGTCGTATCCGGCGCTGTCGCGGGCCTACCCCGAGGATTTCATCGCCGACCCGGCCTATCGCGCCACGCTGCCCGACCTGCAGAACGGCCCGGCCAGCCTGATCCGCGGCGCCAGGCAGCTGATCCAGCATGTCGGCATCTCCAACTTCCGCCTGCCGATCCGCTACCGCAGCCGCGATGCCGGCGAGATCACGCTGGAGACCAGCGTCACCGGCACCGTCAGCCTGGAGGCCGAGAAGAAGGGCATCAACATGAGCCGCATCATGCGGTCCTTCTATGCCCATGCCGAGAAGGACTTCTCCTTCGCGGTGGTCGAACATGCGCTGGAGGACTACAAGCGCGACCTCGGGTCCTTCGATGCGCGGATCATGATGCGCTTCTCCTTCCCGGTGCGGATCGGTTCGCTGCGCTCGGGCCTGTCGGGCTGGCAGTATTACGACATCGCGCTGGAACTGGTGGATGTGGCGGGGGTGCGCAAGCATTTCATGCACCTGGACTACGTCTATTCCTCGACCTGCCCCTGCTCGCTGGAGCTGTCGGAGCACGCCCGGATGACCCGCGGCCAGCTGGCGACGCCGCATTCGCAGCGCTCGGTGGCGCGGCTGTCGGTGGAACTGGTGGGGCCGAAATGCCTGTGGTTCGAGGACCTGATCGAGTTGGCCCGCGAGGGCGTGCCGACCGAGACCCAGGTGATGGTGAAGCGCGAGGACGAACAGGCCTTCGCCGAGCTGAACGCCGCCAACCCGATCTTCGTCGAGGATGCCGCCCGCAGCTTCGCCCGGGCGCTGAAGGCCGACCCGCGGGTGGGCGACTTCCGGGTGCTGGCGAGCCATCAGGAATCGCTGCACAGCCACGATGCGGTCAGCCTCCTGACCGAGGGTCCGACCTTCGCGGCCGAAAGCCTGGACCCGCGGCTGTTCCAGAGCCTGTTCCATGTGGGGTAGGGTAGTGGCGGGGTGAACCCCGCCCTACGGCCGATGTCCCGCCGCCGATCCGGCCTGGGCGGTCCGCGTAGGGCGGGGTTCACCCCGCCGTTCCGCGGCCTCATTGGCGCGGCATTCCGAGTTTGTCCGAACCGGCCAGAGCGTCGGAAACCCGCCGGAACACACGGCCGTGCTTTGCCCCTTCCGCCGATCCGGGGCAGGGTGGCGGCAAAACGGAGGTGTCCATGCTGCGCGGGGTCGTGGTGGCGGCGGGTCTGGCGGGGGCGGTGCTGGCCTTTCCGCATCAGGCGCGGAGCCTGTGGCAGGGGCTGTCCGGCGCCGTCGTGTCTCCCTCGGTCGCCGATACGCCGCGGCTTGCCGCCGCGCCCGAGGCGGAGGCGCTGATCCGCGCCGCCGAGGGGCAGGTGGGCGTCACCACGACCTACGATCCGGCCTATGTCGCGCTGGACTTCCCGGGCGGCGACGTGCCGCCCGAGCGCGGGGTCTGCACCGACGTGCTGGTCCGCGCCTTCCGGGTGGCGCATGGGATCGACCTGCAACTGGCGGTCAACGCCGACATGAAGGCGGATTTCGCCGCCTATCCCGCCAACTGGGGCCTGACCCGGCCCGACCGCAACATCGACCACCGCCGGGTGCCCAACCTCGCCCGGCTGCTGCAGCGGATGGGGGCGGAGCTGCCGCTTTCCTCGGACCCGGCGGCCTTCCTGCCCGGCGACATCGTGACCTCGCTGCTGCCGGGCAACCTGCCGCATGTGATGATCGTGACCGACCGGCCGGGGGTGGAGGCGCCGATGGTGGTCCACAACATCGGCGCCGGCACGCGGGTGGAGGACCGGCTGTTCGACCACCCGCTGACCGGGCATTTCCGGCCGGGGCCGGAGGTTCTGGCCCGGCTGAAGGCGCTGCAGGGGTAGCGCTCGTCGTCCGGCTTCGCCGCTCCTCGCGGGGACAGGCGGCGGGCCGGTCTCCCGGCCCCGCCCGGCGGATGCCTCCGGCGGGGATATTTGTGGACAGAAAATGAGGAAGCTCTTTCCCATTTTCTGTCCACAAATATCCTCAGGGGGTTTGGGGGCAGAATGCCCCCAGGCTGCGACGGCAGCCGCGCCGTTTGACGGGACCCGGGAGAGGCCCTAAGCCTTGCGGCCATGATCGACCTGCGCCCCGTCGCCTATGTGATCGGACGAATCCTCGTCGTCCTGGCCATCCTGATGGTGGCGCCCGCGATCATCGACTGGCGGGCGGGCGATGCCAATGCCGCGGCCTTCGCCCAATCGGCGATCATCACCGGCACCACGGGCATGGCGCTGGCCCTGGCCACCGCGAACGGGCTGTCGGCCTCGCTCGACGTGCGGCAGGCCTATCTGCTGACGGTGGGCATCTGGACCCTGACGCCGGCCTTCGGCGCCCTGCCGCTCTGGCTGGGGGCGCCCGGGCTGCCGGCGGTCTATGCCTATTTCGAGGCGGTTTCGGGCATCACCACCACCGGCGCCTCGGTGATCACCGGGCTGGAGGGGATGCCGCAGGGGCTGAACCTCTGGCGGGGGATGATGCATTGGGTGGGCGGGCTCGGCATCGCCTTCATCGCCATGATCTTCCTGCCGATCATGCGGGTCGGCGGGATGCAGTTCTTCCGCACCGAGGGCTTCGACACCTTCGGCAAGGCGCTGCCGCGGGCGACCGACATCGCCCGGCAGCTCTTGGTGCTGTATCTGGGGCTGACGGCGGTGTTCACCGCGGTCTACTCGTCGCTCGGGATGCCGGCGCTGGATGCGGTGGTGCATGGCATGTCCACCATCTCCACCGGCGGCTTCTCGACCCGGGACATGAGCTTCACCGACTATTCTCCGGCGATCCACTACGCGGCCTCGGTCTTCATGATCCTCGCCTCGCTGCCCTATATCCGCTATGTCCAGCTGATGAACGGCCAGCCGGGGCCGCTGTGGCGCGACGCCCAGGCCCGGGCCTATCTGCGCTGGCTGCTGACGTCGGTGGTCTTCGTCGCCGGCTGGCAGGTCTGGTCGGCCGGCACCCCGGTGGAGACCGCCTTCCGCGAGAGCCTCCTGAACCTGACCTCGATCATGTCCTCGACCGGCTTCTTCACCGAGGGCTTCACCGGCTGGGGCGGCGTGATGCTGGTGGTGGCCTTCATCCTGGGCGTGGTGGGGGCCTGCTCGGGCTCTTCCGCCTCGGGCCTGTCGGTGTTCCGGGTGCAGATCGCCATGGCGGTGCTGCGGCGGCAGGTGCGGCAGATCACCAACCCCTCGGCCATCGACCCGGTGAAATACGACGGCCGCACCGTGGACGAGGACGTGATCTCGGCGCTGATCATGTTCATCTCGGGCTTCATCCTGATCCTCGGCGTGCTGACCGTGGCGATGACGCTGACCGGGGTGGACATCGAAAGCGCGCTGATGGGGGTGTGGCAGGCGTTGGGCAATGTCGGCTACGGCTTCGGCCCGCTGGTGGAGCCGACCGGCAGCTTCATCGACTACCCCGAGCCGGCGATCCTGATCATGACGCTGGCGATGATCATGGGCCGGCTGGGGCTGATGGCGGTGCTGGTGCTGCTGCTGCCGGGGTTCTGGCGGCGGTAGGGCGGGGGCCGCTCGCCATCTCCTTGGCGAAGGCGTGTGCCTTCGCCATCGCGCACCGTTTTCAACCCTCCCGGCCGGGCCCTCAAGGCCCGGCCAGCGCCCGCCCCGCCCTCGGCGGGCGCTTCTCGCCCGCCGGGTCGGGCGCTGGCCTCCCGGGGTTATGTGCTACCACCGTCTCCGTTTGACATGCCGCGCACGGGCGGGGCGAGGCAGTGCCTCGCCTGATCCCGCCCGGCCATGCCGTGGACTTTCCGCCGCCTCTCAGGGCCGCCATTGCAGGAAATTGGCGATCAGCCGCAGGCCGAGGGCCTGGCTCTTCTCGGGGTGGAACTGGGTGCCGACGATGGTGTCGCGGCCGATGATCGCGGTGATCGGCCCGGCATAATCGGCATGGGCCAGCAGATGCGCCGGGTCCGCCACCAGGAAGTGGTAGGAATGGACGAAATAGGCGTGGTCGCCGGTCGCCAGCCCGTCCAGCACCGGGTGCGGCCGGTCGATCGCCAGGTCGTTCCAGCCCATGTGCGGCACCTTCAGCGCCGGGTCGGCGGGGGCGATCCGCACCACCTCGCCGGGAATCCAGCCGAAGCCTGCGGTGTCCTGGTATTCCCGCCCCCAGCTGGCCAGCATCTGCATGCCGACGCAGATGCCGAGGAAGGGCCGGGCCTTGACCCGCACCGCCTCGTCGATGGCCTCGAACAAGCCGCCATGGGCCCCGAGCGCCCGCCGACAGGCCGGGAAGGCGCCGTCGCCCGGCAGGACGATGCGGTCGGCCCGGGCCACGTCCTCGGGGCGCGAGGTGACGAGGATTTCCCCTGCGCCCACCTCCTGGGCCATGCGCTGGAAGGCCTTCTCGGCCGAATGCAGGTTGCCGGAATCGTAGTCGACCAGAACCGTCAGCGGCATCGCGCGGGCCTCCGGGCGCACGGATTTTCGGCGAAAATCCGGGTCCTCACAGCGCGCCCTTGGTGCTGGGCAGCGCGCCGGCCATCCGCGGATCGGGCTCCACCGCCTCACGCAGGGCGCGCGCCACCGCCTTGAAGGCGGCCTCGGCGATGTGGTGGCTGTTCAGCCCGTGGATCAGGTCGACGTGCAGGGTGATGCCGCCATGGTTGGCGAGGGCCTGGAAGAACTCGCGCACCAGCTCGGTGTCGAAGTGGCCTATCTTCGCGGTCGGGAAGGGCAGGGTCCAGACCAGGAAGGGCCGGGCCGAGAGGTCCAGCGCGCAAGCCACCTGGGCATCGTCCATCGCCAGCCGGAAATGGCCGTAGCGGCGGATGCCCGCCTTGTCGCCGAGCGCCTTGGCCAGCGCCTGGCCGAGCGCGATGCCCACGTCTTCCACCGTGTGGTGGTCGTCGATGTGCAGGTCGCCCTCCGCCCGCACCGTCAAGTCGATCAGGCTGTGCCGCGCCAGCTGGTCCAGCATGTGGTCGAAGAAGCCGACGCCGGTCTGGTTGTCGTAGGCCCCGGTGCCGTCCAGGTTCACCGCAACGGTGATCGCGGTCTCGGCGGTCTTGCGGCTGATCTCGGCCCTGCGCATCGCTTGCCTCCGGCTGGTTCCCTGCGGCTGGTAAACCCTCGGGGCGGGCCGGGCAAGTCCCGCCAATGCGAAAGGGCGCCCGCTGGGGCGCCCTTTTTCGACTGGAGCGGGCGATGAGATTCGAACTCACGACCCTAACCTTGGCAAGGTTATGCTCTACCCCTGAGCTACGCCCGCACTCCGTGGCCGGGGGAATAGCCGAAGGGCAGGGCGGGTGCAAGGGGGAAGCGGAGCTTTCGACGCAGGGCGCGCGACGCCCGCGAAGGCGCCGTTTCCGCCGGTCCGGCCAGCGCGGTTGAATTTAATCAAACGATTGATTATAATCGGCCATGATCGAGATTCCGGACAAGCCGCCCGAAGGGGCGCGGAAGGCGCTGATCGAGGCAGGTCTGCTGCTCTTCGGCCAGAAGGGGTTCGACGCCACCTCCACGCGCGAATTGGCGGCGAAGGCCGGGGTGAACCTGGCGCTGATCGCCTATCATTTCGGCGGCAAGGACGGCCTGCGCCGCGCCGTCGTGGGCGAGGTGGCCCGGCGGTTGATGACGGTTGCAGGGGCGCCGCAATCCCCGGAAGGACTGCCCCCCGCCGCGGCCCTCCGGCGCCTGCAGGCCACCCTGCGCGGGGTTGCCGCCTTCATCGGCAGCGCGCCCGAGGCCGGGCCGATCGTGAATTTCGCCCTGACGGAACTCGCCCGCGGCGGAGCGGTGACGGACCTGATCTACGACTGTTTCATCGGGCCGAAGCACGCCGAACTCTCGCAACTCTGGGCGATTGCAAGCGGCAAGGATGCCGACGGCGACGAGGTGAAGCTTTCGGTCTTCGCCATGATCGGCCAGGTCCTCTACTTCCGTCTCGGCCGCGAGATCGTCACGCGCAAGATGGGATGGACGACCATCGGCCCCGAGGAAGCGGGCCGGATCGGCGATCTGATCGCCGAGAACGTCCGCCTTCTGACACAGGGAGAACGGCGATGAGCCTGATCTGTTCGGTCCCGCTGCTGTCGGCGCTGTTTGCCTCCTGCGCGCCGCCGCTGCCCTTTGCCACCGGTTATGTCGAGGGGGAATATGTCCTGGTCGCCCCGGTCGAGACGGTCGAGATCGCCGCGCTGCGTGTCGCCCGGGGGGACCATCTGGATGCGGGTGCCCCGCTGGCGGAGATGGACCGGACGACCGCGGAGATCGCCCTTGCGGCCGCCGAGGCGACGCTGGCCCGCGCCGAGGCGGAACTCGCCGACCTGCACCTCGGCAAGCGGCCCGAGGAGATCGCGGTGATCGAGGCCGCGCTGGCCTCGGCCCGGGCGCAGGCCGCCGAGGCCCGGCGGACCGCCGACCGGCTTGCCAGCCTTGCCGACCGGGGCAGCGCGACCGAGACGCAGACCGAGGATGCCGCGACCGCCGCCGAAATCGCCGCGGCGCGCGTGGCCGAGATCGAGGCCGACCTGGCGGTGGCGCAGCTGCCGGCCCGTCCCCACGCCATCGCCGCCGCCGAGGCGCAGCGCGCGGCGGCCAGGGCGGAGCGCGACCGGGCCGCCTGGGCGCTGTCGAAGCGCAGCCTGACGGCGCCCGCCGCGGGAACCGTCTCCGACATCATCCGCACGGCGGGCGAGATCGCCGGCCCGGCGCAGCCGGTGCTGTCCTTCCTGCCGGACGGCGCGGTGAAGCTGCGGCTCTACATGCCGGCCGAGAATGCTGCGGTGATTGCGGCCGGCTCGACCCTGGCCGTGCGCTGCGACGGCTGCCCGGAGGGCCTGGCGGCGACCGTCACCTATGTCGCCGATGCCCCGGAATTCACCCCGCCGGTGATCTACTCGCTCGAGAACCGGCAGAAGCTCGTCTATCTGGTCGAAGCCCGCCCCGCCGGCGACAGCCGAAGCCTCAAGCCCGGCCAGATCGTCGATGTCCTGCTGCCCGGGGCGGCGGAATGACCGGGGAGCCCGCCATCGCCGTCACCGGACTGGTGAAGACCTTCGCCGGCCGCCGCGTGGTGGACGGCGTGTCGCTGACGGTGGAGCGGGGCGAGATCGCGGGGTTCCTCGGGCCGAACGGCAGCGGCAAGACCACGACCATCCGCATGATGTGCGGCCTGCTGACCCCCGATGCGGGCGAGGGGCAGGTGCTGGGCTTCGACATCCGCCGGCAGGGACGGCAGATCAAGCGCGAGGTCGGCTACATGACGCAGCGCTTTTCCTTCTACGAGGACCTGACCATCGAGGAGAACCTGGCCTTCGTCGCCGGTCTCTACGGCCTGACCCCGGCGCGGCGGATCGTGCGCGACACGCTGGAGGACCTGGGCCTCTCCGGCCGCCGCCAGCAGCTGGCCGGGTCGCTGTCCGGCGGGTGGAAGCAGCGGCTGGCGCTGGCCGCCTGCATCATGCACCGCCCGAAGCTCCTGATGCTGGACGAGCCCACGGCGGGGGTCGACCCGCTGGCGCGGCGGCTGTTCTGGGACGAAATCCACGCCCGCGCCGCCGAAGGGCTGACGGTGCTGGTCTCGACCCATTACATGGACGAGGCCGAGCGCTGCCACCGGATCAACTACATCGCCTGGGGCCGGCTGATCGCCGCGGGCACGGTGGCCGATGTGGTGGCGGGTGCGGGACTGTCCACGGTGGTGCTGGAGGGCCGCAACACCGCCGAGGCCGCGCGCCGCCTGAAGGGCAGGCCGGGGGTGGAGCAGGTCGCCTCCTTCGGCACCACGCTGCATGTCGTCGGCCGCGACGCGGCGGCGCTGCGGCAATCGGCCGAGGCGGTGGCGCGGGAGACCGGCACCACCATGCACCCCGCCGAGACCATGCTGGAGGATGTGTTCATCCAGCTGATGGCCGCCTCGGAGGACACCTTGCAATGAGCCGCTGGTTCTCGCTGACGCGGCTGTTCGCGCTGTTGCGGAAAGAGGTGATCCAGCTGCGGCGCGACCGGATCACCTTCGCGATGATGCTGGGGGTGCCGCTGATGCAGCTGATGCTTTTCGGCTATGCGATCAACTCGGACCCGAAGCAGCTGCCCGCCGCCCTTGTCGCGCCGACGCAGGACCGATTCAGCCGCGCCATCGTCACCGCGCTGGAGCTGACCGACTACTACCGCTTCACCTCCCCCGGCGTGTCCGCAGCCGAGGCCGAGCGTCTGCTGGCCCGCGGCGAGGTCGCCTTCGTCGTCACCCTGCCGTCGGATTTCGGCCGGCGGGTGCTGCGCGGCGACCGTCCGGTGATGCTGATCGAGGCCGATGCGACCGACCCATCCGTCGCCTCGGGCGCCGTCTCGACCCTGGGCACCGTCGCGTCCGAGGCCCTGCAGCGCGAGTTGGGCACCGAGGCGCAGGCGGGCGCCGCCCGCGACACCCAGCTGCAGGTGCTGGTGCACCGCCGCTACAACCCCGAGGGGATCACCGCCTACAACATCGTGCCGGGGCTTCTGGGCGTCATCCTGCAGCTGACGATGGTGATGATGACGGCCATGGCGCTGACCCGCGAGATCGAGCGCGGCACGATGGAGAACCTGCTGTCGATGCCCGCCACGCCGCTGGAGATCATGCTGGGCAAGATGCTGCCCTATCTCGGCGTCAGCGCGGTGCAGGTCCTGGTCGTCCTCGTCGCCGCCAGGGCGCTGTTCCATGTGCCCTTCGTCGGCTCGCTGGCCCTGCTTCTCGGCGGCATCCTGATCTTCGTGATGGCGCTTCTGGTGCTTGGCTACCTGATCTCGACCGTGGCGCGCACGCAGATGCAGGCGATGCAGCTGACGTTCTTCTTCTTCCTGCCCTCGCTGATGCTGTCGGGCTTCATGTTCCCCTTCCGCGGTATGCCCGGCTGGGCGCAGGCCCTGGGCGAGATCTTTCCGCTCACGCATTTCCTGCGCTTCATCCGGGCGGTCATGCTGAAGGGCGCAGGTCCCGAGGCCGTGGCGCAGCCCCTCGCCGCGCTGGCGGTCTTTGCCGCCACGCTGACGCTGCTCGCGCTGCTGCGGTTCCGGCAGACACTGGACTGAGGCGAACGCGGCCGCCTGTCCTCCGCCCGTCACCCGCCGGCTGGACCGTCCTGCGCGCCTCGATGCCCGTCCCGGATGGCGGCGAGGCCCTCGCGGAAGCTGGTGACCCGGAAGTCCGGAAACCGGGCCTTGAACTTGTCGGAGACGAAGATGTTGTCCACCGCGTAGCGGGGCAGCAGTTCGGCGGCGTCGCGGAGGTTGGGGCTGAACAGCCCCGCCAGTTGCAGTTGCCAGCGCTTCAGCACCCGGTAACGGGGGGCAACGCCGAATTCTTCGGCGGCAAGGCCGATGAACGCCCGATAGGTCAGGCGGCCGTCGTCGCAGGGCAGGTGCCAGGTCTGGCCCCAGGCGTCGGGCGCGTTGCCCAGAAGCGCCATCGCCCGGCTGGCATCCGGCGTGTAGATCAGGCTGCGCAGGGTATCGTCGCGCAGGAAGACCCGTGCGGCCTTGCCGTTCAGCAGCGGTTCGAGGATGGCGCTGTTGGTGATGCTCTGGGTCTTGCCGGGGCCGTAGAACTCGGGCGCCCGGCAGATCATCGCGGCCAGGCGCTGCCGCTCCATCGCTTCGAGCAGGTCCCGGGCGATGGCGGCACGGACGCGCCCCTTCTCGCCATGAGGCCGGAACGGGGTGTCTTCCGTCTGCGGCGCATCGGTCTGCGAATACATGTAGGTGTTGTCGAAGAAAACCAGCCGTGCGCCATGGGCGGCGCAGGCGTCGATCACGTTCTTCATGATCACCGGCCATTGCGCGACCCACAGCCGCGTGTCCATCGGCAGCCCGGCGGTCAGGTAGACGATCTCCGATCCCTCGACGGCCCGCAGCGTCTCCCCGGCGTCCAGCAGGTCCGCCTTGTGAAGCCGGTCGCCGGCGTTCACCTTCTTCGGATTTCGGCTCACCAGACGGATGTCGCCGGTGAAATCGCGCTTGAGATGGATGGCCAGTTCCTGTCCGATCTGCCCGGAGGCGCCGAGGATCGTCTGCATCTGGGTCTTCCTTCAGCTATGGCATGTCGTCATGGACCGAAGCCGGCAACACCTGACATAGTATCCGCAGCGGAGGGCGGCGACAGGCGCGAAGCAAAATCTTGTCGCGGATGATCAGAGCGGGGGCCGAAGGATGCGTTTCACCTTCCCTCACAGCCATGCCTTTCGGGGCGGGCGCGTCACGGTCGAAAACGACGGGACGGCCGGGCCGGGATGCCTGGTCGAATTCGGCGACGGCGTCACTGTCATCGCGGAATGGCAGGCCGAGGGCGGCGGCATCCGGCTTGCCGTCCCCGATTACCGCACGGCAAAGGGCACGCCGGTGACGGCGCGGACCTGGCGGCTTGCCCGAAGCGGGGATGGCCCGTGGCGGTCGGAACGCCAGTCCTGAGCGTCGAAGGGTGGGGGCAGACCAGCCTGCGAGAAGGCGCTTCTGCCGTTCCTTCCCGTCAGACCCCGGGGATCGACTTCGGGAAAGGATAGGCGGCCTTGGAATGCGCCAGGCCGGAGTCCAGCAGCGCGCCGAGGGTGCGGACCGTGACCGGCAGCGGGTCGATCACCGGAACATCGTGGCCGAGCCCGGCCAGGAAGGCCCCGATCCTTTCCCCCAGCCCGGTCCAGCCGGTGCAGCCCAGGACCAGCACGTCGGCCTTGCGGACCTCCACCGCGGTGCGCGCGGCGTCGGTCAGGTGGCGCAGGGTCTCGTCCGGGTCGTTGCCGAAATCGAGGACCGGGATCTCGATCACCTCGCAGCCGGCATAGCGCGATTCCAGCCCGAACTTGCGCACCTGGTCGTCCACCAGCGGGCGGGAGCGGTCCAGCACCGTCAGCACGCAGAACTTGCGCCCCAGCATCGCCGCCACGCCCATGGCGGTCTGCGCCGGGCCGAAGACCGGGATGGTCAGGATTTCCCGCATCACGTCGACGCCGGGATCGCCCATGCAGTTGACCACCAGCCCCTCGATGCCCTCCGCCTGGGCGACCAGGCCGCAGCGCACCAGTTCCTCGACGCAGGCCACCTCTTCCCAGAGGCTCTCGATCGAGGCCGGGCCGCGGCGGATGCGGTCGAAGCTCAGCTCCAGGCCGCCGCCGCGCAGGTCCTTCATCGCGGCGGGCTCGGTGGTGCCGGTGGTGGCCGACAGGATGCGGATCTTGGGCATCAGGAGGGTTCCTTCCTTGCAGTGCGGGAATGGACGCCGAAGGACAGCAGCTCTCGGGTGTAGGGCTGCGCCGGGGCGTGGACGACCTGCTCGGTGGGGCCGAATTCGACGACATCGCCGCGGCGCATCACCAGGAGGCTGTCGGCAACATGGGCGACGACCTTCAGGTTGTGGGTGACGAACAGCATCGACAGTTCGTGCCGTTCCCTCAGGTCCGACAGCAGGTTCAGGATCTGCGCCTGCACCGAGACATCCAGCGCCGAGGTCGGCTCGTCCAGCACCAGCAGCCGCGGCTCCAGCGCCAGCGCCCGGGCGATGGCGACGCGCTGTGCCTGCCCGCCCGACAGTTCCCGCGCGCGGCGGTCCAGGAAGGCCGCGGGCAGGCCGCAGTCCGACAGCAGCGCGGCGATGCGGTCGCGAATCTGCGGGCCGGGGCGATGGCCGGCGGCCAGCATCGGCTCGGCCAGGATCTCGGCGACAGTCAGCCGCGGGCTGAGCGACAGGAACGGGTTCTGCGACACCACGCCGATGCCCTGCCGCGCCCGCCGCAGCGCTCGGCCGTGCAGGGCCAGCCAGTCCCGCCCCTCCAGCCGGATCGCGCCGCTTTCCACCGGCAGGAGCCGCAGGATCGCCCGCAGCAGGCTGGTCT
Organism: Rhodobacter sp. SGA-6-6; assembly: GCF_011043545.1. Taxonomy (GTDB): domain Bacteria; phylum Pseudomonadota; class Alphaproteobacteria; order Rhodobacterales; family Rhodobacteraceae; genus Pseudogemmobacter. The sequence goes on from NZ_JAAKGP010000003.1 coordinate 385,305, forward strand.
TGCCCGAGCCGCTTTCGCCGACGATCCCCAGCGTGGTGCCGCGCTCCAGCCGGAAGCTGGCGCCGTTGACGGCGGGCTTCGGGCGCGGCGCGAACAGGCCGGCGCGGTAGCGGATCAGCAGGTCCGTCACCTCCAGCAGCGGCGACCCGGTCATGCCGCGCCCTCCGGGTCGGGATCGTCGAAGCTGCCCTCGACCACCGCCAGCCGGGCGCCGCGCGGCACCGCGTCGGGCAGCGCCCCCAGAAGCGCGCGGGTATAGCGATGGGCCGGGCGGTTCAGCACCTCCTCCACCGGCCCGGTCTCGACCGAGCGGCCGGCGTAAAGGACGGTCACCCGGTCGCAGGCCTCGGCGATGACATCCATGTCGTGGGTGATCATCAGCACGGTCAGGTTCCGCTCGGCCACCAGCCGGCGCAGCAGCGCCAGCACCTGCATGGCGACCGAGACGTCCAGTGCGGTGGTCGGCTCGTCGGCGATCAGGAAATCGGCGCCGGTCGCCAGCGCCTGGGCGATCACCACGCGCTGCTGCATCCCGCCCGACAGCTGGTGCGGATAGCTGCGCAGCACCTTTTCCGGGTCGGGCAGGCCGGTCGCTGCCAGGAGCGCCAGCGCCTCGGCCCGGCGGGCGGCGCGGGGCAGGTCGCGGTGGGTGCGCAGCACGTCGTCGATCTGCCGCCGGATGCTGAGCACCGGGTTCAGCGCCGCCGCCGGGTCCTGCGAGATCATGCCGATCCGCCGCCCGCGCAGGCGGCCGGCCTGCTGCCGCAGGTCCTGCCCGTCGAAATGGAACCGCCCGGCGCCGATGCGGCTGCCCTTGGGCACCAGCCCCAGCATCGCCATGCCGGTCATGGTCTTGCCCGAGCCGGATTCGCCGATCAGGCCGTGGATGTCGCCGCGGCCGATCTCAAGATCGACGGCGCGGACGGCATGGACATCGCCCTCGGGCGTGGGGATGGTGACCGACAGGCCGCGGATTTCGAGCAGGGGCGTGGTGTCAGACAGAGGCACGGGCGGCCCCCTTCCTGCGGTCGCGCAGCGCGTCGCCGAGGACGCTGAAGGACAGTGCGACGATGAAGATGGTGACGCCCGGCATCGCCGAATACCACCAGCGGTCGGGAAAGAACTTGCGCCCGGCATCGACCATCTGGCCCCAGTCGGCGGTGGGGGGTAGCACGCCGAGGCCGAGGAAGGACAGCGCCGCCGCGGTCAAGAGCGCCGGTCCCACGTCCAGCGCCGCCTGCACCGTCAGCGGCCGGGCGGTGGCGGGCAGGATGTGGCGCAGGATGATCCGCGGATGCGAGACGCCCGCCAGCCGCGCCGCCTCGACATAGGGCTGGCCGCGCAGCACCAGCCCCTCGGCCCGCGCCAGCCGGGCATACCAGGGCCACCAGGTCACCGAGACGGCGATGACGCTGTTCAGGAAGCCCGGCCCCAGGGCGGCGGCCATCAGCACCGCCAGCAGCAGCGCCGGGAAGGCCAGGAAGACATCGGTCACCCGCATCAGCGCCTCGTCCACCCAGCCGCCGAAATAGCCCGCGGCCAGCCCCACCGGCAGGCCGATCAGCAGCGAGAAGGCGACGATCAGCATCCCGTTCGACAGCGAGATGCGGGTGGCATAGATCAGCCGGCTGAGCATGTCGCGGCCCAGGTGGTCGGTCCCCAGCCAGTAGTCGGCCGAGGGCGGCGTCAGCTTGGCCGCCACGTTCGGCGCCCCGGCCCCCTGCGCCGGCCAGGGCGCGATCCAGGGGGCGAGGATGCCGACGGCGACGAAACCCAGCACGCAGAAGAGCGCCAGCGTTCCGGGCCAGCCGAGGCGGTGGACCAGCCGGCTCATGTCAGCGCCACCCGCGGGTCGACCAGCGCCTGGGCGATGTCGATGATCAGGTTCATCGCCACATAGCAGACAGTCACCACCATGGTGACGGCGGCGATGACCGGGAAGTCCTTGGCCAGGATCGCCTCGGAGACGTAGCGGCCGAGGCCGGGCCAGGCGAAGATGATCTCGACCAGCACCGCGCCGGTCAGCGCATAGGCGAAAGAGAGGCCGATCACCGTCAGCGCCGGGCCCATGGCGTTCGGCAACGCATGGCCGAAGAGGATGCGCCCCGAAGGCAGGCCGAGCGCCCGGGCAGCGGCGATGTGGCGGCGTTCGAGGATCTCGATCATCGCCGAGCGGGTCAGCCGCATCGCCACCCCGGCGGGATAGGAGGCCAGCGTCAGCGCCGGCAGCACCAGATGCCGCGCCGCATCGGCGAAGGCATCCGGCCGCCAGGCCAGCAGGCTGTCCAGCAGCAGGAAGCCGGTGGCCTGCGGCACCGGGGCCGAGATGGCGATCTCGCGCGAGATGCGGCCCGACAGCGGCATGATCCCCAGCCATTGCGCGAAGACCAGTTGCAGCAGCATGGCCAGGAAGAAGGTCGGCATGGCGACCGAGGCGATGGCGCCAAGGCTGCCCAGCCGGTCGGGCCATCGGCCCTGCCGCGCCGCGGCCATCACCCCGAGCGGCACCCCGAACAGCAGCGCCATGCCGGTGGAGAAGACCGCAAGCTCCAGCGTGGCGGGCAGATAGGCCTTCAGGTCCTCGGCGATCAGCCGCCGCGACTTGTAGGAGATGCCGAAATCGCCCGCGGCCATCGCCGTGGCGAAGGTCGCGAAACGGGCGGGCAGCGGCGCGTCGAGGTTCAACTCCTGACGCGCCTTCTCGATCTGCTCGGCGGTGGGGCGGGGGCCGGCGTAAAGCGCGGCGGGATCGGAGGGAACGACCTGCGCCACGATGAAGACCAGAAAGGTCACGCCCACCACCACGAAGGCGGAAAGCACCATGCGGCGCAGGATGTAGCGGATGATGTCCATCCCTTCCCCTTCCTCCCCCTTGTCCCGGGCGGCGCTAGCGGCTCATGTCGTTGACGAAGGTGACATGGCCGTAGGCGGGGTTGTCGGCATAGCCCTTGATGTCGGACCGGATGATGTGGACGTTCGGCCGGTCCAGCATGAAGACCGCCACCGCCTCGTCGATAAGGATCCGCTGCGCCTCGATGAACATCTGCTCGGCGCGGGGGCGGTCCACCCCCGAAAGCCGCGCCGCCTCGTCGATCATCGCATCGAATTCGGGGTTGGCATAGTAGGCCAGGTTGAACAGCGGCTGGTCCTCGCTGTGGAAGCAGTTGAAGAGATAGTCGTAGGGGGTGACGTAGGTGGGCCACCAGAAGAAGACGAAGATGTCCTGCGCCGTCGCCGGGTCGGACTTCGCCAACTGCCACTGCGCCTCCCAGGCCATCGGCTGCAGGGTCAGGGTGACGCCGATCGCCTCCAGGTTGGCCTTCCACAGCTCGCCGGCGATGGCCGACAGTGATTGCGAGGTGGAATAGGTCATCACCAGCTCCAGCCCCTCGACGCCTTCCTCGGCCAGCAGGGCGGCGGCGGCTTCCAGGTCGGTCTGCGGGATCGGCGCCTCGGCGTCGTGGCCCCAGATGCCCGCGGGCACCACGCCCTTGGCGCGGGTGCCCAGGTTGGCGGTGCCGGCCATGATCACGTCGTCATAGGGGAAGGCCATCGACAGCGCCTGCCGCACCTTGGGCCGGTCCAGCGGCGCGCGGCGGGTGTTGTAAAGGCCGAACAGCGTCTCGAACGAGGGGTTCACCACCACCCGCAGGTCGGGGTTGGCCTGCAGCTGCTCCAGGTTCTCGAACGGCACCGAATAGGTCCAGTCGGCCTGGCCGCCTTCGATCATGTTCTGGATCAGCGTGGTGTCCTCGACGATCTCGAACAGCACGGTCTGGAAGGCGCCCTCGGGCACCGGGCCCCAGTAGTCGGCCACCCGCTCCAGCACGGCGCGCTGGCCGGGTTCGTAGCGCGAGATGCGGAAGGGGCCGGTGCCGGCGTCGTTGCCGGCGTTGAACCAGGCGTTGTCCTGCTCCAGCGAGGCCGGTGCCTGGATCCAGGCGGCGAAGCCGGCCGAGGCGATCAGGTCCAGGGGCTGCGGCTCGGACAGGACGAAGACCACCTTCAACGGTTCGGGCGTCTCGATCGAGGCGACCGGCGCCCAGATGAACGAGGCGCCGCCGCCGATCTTCTTCGTCCGCTCGATCGAGCCCTTGACCGCCTCCGAGGTCAGCGGGCTGCCGTCGTGGAACTTCACCCCGTCGCGCAGGGCGAAGGTCCAGGTCAGCCCGTCCTCCGACACGTCCCAGCTTTCGGCCAGCAGCGGCTCGATCCGGGCCTCCTCGGTCTCGGTGCCGGGGATGTAGCGGGTCAGCCCCTCGTAGACATTGGCCAGCACCGCGCCGTCGTTCGAGAACGAGGTGGCGGGGTCGAGATCGGGGAAGCTGGTCGGATAGGCCAGGGTGAAGATGCCGCTGCCCTGCGCCAGGGCGAGGTTCCAGCGCGAGGCGGCGGCGGTAGCCAGCGCGGTCAGCGCTGAGGTCTTCAGAAAGTCGCGGCGTTTCATGGCAATCTCCCTGCGGTGTGGCGTGAATCGGTGGCGTCAGCCTGCTTCTTGGTAGTGCGGCACCGCCGGCGCATCGGCCGAGATGCCGGTGGGAACGAAGTCAAAATCGTAACCGAAGGCGCGGGGCCCGACCGAGGCCAGCGCGATCTCGCTGCGCAGCAGCACCGGCGCGGGGACCGACAGGATGTCGATGCGCAGGCCGTAGCGCAGTTCCTCGGTGCCGATGGCGCGGCCGGTCTCGGAATCGACGATGCAGATCAGGTCGGGCACCATGGTCAGCGGGGTCTCGTCCTCGCGCGCGATCAGGTATTCGTTCTGGATGTCCACCGTCAGCACCCTTCCCTGGTCGGCGTCCAGCCCGGCCACGGTCAGCCGGCCGCGGGTGAAGCCGGCCATGACCCGGCGGCCGATGTCGGTGACCTTGCCGCGCAGCAGCCGGATGCCGCCCGAGGTGTTCAGGATCGCCTCGACCGGATCGGCCTTGGCCGCCCGCGCCTCCAGCACCGCATTGCCCAGGGTCCAGGCCTGGCTGGTGGTGTGGGGGATGCCGAAGCGGCGGACGAAATCGCCGGTCATCGGCGCGGTGGTCATCAGCGCGGTGCAGCCCATGGCGATGGTGCCGGCGCGCAGCAGCTTTTCCAGCATCTTCGGCGAGGTCGCCTCGGTCACGATCAGCACGTTGCCGTCGGCATCGGCCAGTGCGGCGGGCTTCACCTCCTGACCATGGATGAAGAACGAGGTCATCTGCACCTCGGGGAAGGCGCGGCCCATGCCGTCGGCATCGACCACCGGCAGGTCGGCCATCGCCGCGGTCAGCATCGGCGCGATGCCGTTACCGCCGCCGACTTCGTCGCCCAGCAGGGCATCGACCTTGCGCCCCAGGTGCTGCTCCACCGCCTTCAGCAGCCGCACACCCTCGCCGCCCTCGGCGATCTTCTCGATGCCCACGGTGGGGGCGCCGATGCCGCCGATGCCCAGGATGCGGGCGTCTGGGGCCATGTCGCCGGGGCGCACCATGCGGATGCGCCTGCCCTCGCGCAGCAGCGCCTTGGCCCGCAGCGAGCCGTGATAGGTGCTGCCGCCGCCGCCGGTGCCGAGGATGCCGCAGCCGATGGCGATGCGGTCGATGTCTTCCTCGGTCAGGGTCCAGTATTTCATGCCCGCAGCTCCCCGATGACTTTCGCCGCGATGCGGATCGCGTTGCCCGGCAGATAGGCCAGCGGCGTTTCCTCCACCTCGGCCAGGGTGATGCTGGCTTCGTCCGCCCCGGCCTCCACCGCCCGCGCCCGGGCCTCGGCCACCACGCCCTCCAGCGCCTTCTCGCGGCTGGTGCCTTCCAGCGAGACCACGCTGTCCACCTCGCCCGAGACCTGGGCGATGGCCGCGCCGATGGCATTGGCCGAGCCGAAATGGTCGGGCTTCAGCGAGGCGGAAGTGCCCTCCAGCAGCCCCTCGACCAGCACCGAGCCGCCGCCGACCAGGATGGCGGGGATGGGGTCGGCGCTCGGCTTCATGCGGTCCAGCACCGTCTCGATGCTGGCCTTCATCTGCGCCAGCGCGGCGCGGGCCAGCTCGGGCGAGACCTGCGCCAGCCGGCCGCGGTCGCCCAGGTCGACCAGCCCGGCGGCCACGGCGATGTCGGTCGCGGTCAGGGTGTCGCCGCCGAAGCACAGCGCCTTTTCCGGCAGGCGGAAGCCCACCGAGTCCGGCCCGATGGCCAGGCCGTCGCCCGGCCGCACGATGCTGCCGCCGCCGAGGCCGAAGGAATAGACATCCGGCACCCGGAAGTTGGTCAGCACGCCGCCGATGGTGGCGCCCTCGCTGCGGGTGCGGGGGAAGCCGCCGACCAGCATCCCGACATCGGTCGTCGTGCCGCCGATGTCGATCACCGCCGCATCGGTCAGCCCGGTCAGGAAGGCCGCCCCCCGCATCGAGTTGGTGGGACCCGAGGCCATGGTGAAGACCGGATAGCGCTCGGCGAAATCGGCGGTCATCAGGGTGCCGTCGTTCTGCGTCAGGTAAAGCGGGCAGCGCAGCCCGAGCGCGGCGAAGGCGGCGCGGAAGGCATCCACCGTCTCGCGGCCCAGCCGGTGCAGGCTGGCGTTCAGGATGGTGGCGTTCTCGCGCGGCAGAAGGCCGGTGCGGCCGACCCGGTGCGACAGGCTGATCGCGGCGTCCGGCATCTCCTCGGCCACGATGGCGGCGGCCTCGTTCTCCATCCGCGGATCGACCAGGGCGAAGACCGAGCAGATGGCGACGCTGCCGACGCCGCGGTCGCGCCAGCCGCGGCAGGCGGCGCGGATCGCCCCGGCGTCTAGCGGCGCGATCTCGGACCCGTCGTAGTTCACCCCGCCGCCGACCAGCGCCGCGCCGCCGTCGACGATGGCGCGCAGCCTTTCGGGCCAGTCGATCATCGGCGGCAGCGACCGGGTGGCCGCGCCGCAGAGCCGCAGCGTGCCGACCTTCTCCAGATGCCGCCCCTCGACCGCGGCGTTCAGGAAATGCGTGGTGCCGATCATCACCCCGTCCACCGCCGCGGCCTGCTCGCCCGCCGCCTCCAGCACCGCGCGGATCGCCGCGCCGACGCCCGAGGTGACATCCGCCGTGGTCGAGGACTTCACCGTCGCCAGCACCTCGGTCCCGCGCAGAAGCGCGGCATCGGTATTGGTCCCGCCCACATCAACGCCGATGCGCAGCATCCGCTATCCCTTCTTCTTGCCGCCGAGGTCCGTCCCGCGGCTGAGCGCGGTCGTCCTCGTGCCGAAAACCTTGTAGAGCCGCAGCACGACCGAGCTGCTGACGCGCAGGACGCCGGGCAGCCGCCCCAGTTCCTGGTTGACGAATTCCAGCACCGCCGCATGGTCCTCGACGAAAAGCGAGGCGCTGAGGGCGGAATTGCCGCTGATCGCGGCGAGGTAGCCGATCTCGTCATATTCGGCGAGGACGATCGCCACCTCGTCCAGCCGCCCCGGCTCCACCTCGATGATCAGTTCCACCTGCACGTCGCGGCCCAGCATCGAGGGGTCGGGTATGGCGCCGATCACGATCATCTTGGCCTGCAACAGCCCGGCGATGCGGTTGCGGATCGTGCGTTCCGAAACCGTGCCGATCCGCCCGGCGATCTCGGCCGCGGAAAGGCGCCCGTCCTCGGTCAGGTAGCCGATGATCTGCCGGTCGAGGTCGTCGATGATGTAGCGCTGCGACATAGGGCGTTCCGTTTCCGCATCCGATTGGTGATCGTTTTTCCGATTCGGAAATTAGTCAAGCACCAATTGTCGAAACGGCTGCACCGGACCGCAATTCTCTGCCTGCTTCGGAAAGGCCGGTCGCAGGCGCGCAACGCGGTCCGGCCCATTCGCGCGAAGGTGTCAGAGAGGCGGGAACGCCCTCACAGCATGGCTTTGAGCGTTGCCAGATGGTCGGCCTCGCCGGCCGGCTTGTCCCAGCGGATGCGCGAAATGCGCGGAAACCGCATCGCCAGGCCCGAGCGGTGGCGCGGCGAGGCGTTCAGCCCCTCGAAGGCCACCTCGACCACCAGGCTGGGGGCCAGCTGGCGCACGGGGCCGAAACGCTGGACGGTGTTTCGGCGGACGAACCTGTCCAGCTCGCGCAATTCCTCGTCGGTGAAGCCGAAATAGGCCTTGCCCACGGGGACCAGATCCTCGCCGTCCCAGAGGCCGAAGGTGAAATCGCTGTAGAAGCCCGAGCGTTTGCCGTGCCCCGACTGGGCGTAGAGCAGCACCGCGTCCACCACCATCGGGTCGCGCTTCCACTTGAACCAGGGACCGCGCGGGCGGCCGGCGATATAGGGCGCGTCCCGGCGCTTGATCATCACGCCTTCGATCACCGGCGCATGGGGGGCCGCGCGCAGGGCCGCCAGGTCGTCCCAGCTGGCGAAGGGCAGAAGCGGCGAAAGGTCGATCCGGGGGCTGTCGAACCGGGCCGCCTCCAGCCTCTCGCGCCGCTCCTGCAGGGGAAGGGCGCGCAGATCCTCGCCCTCCCATGTCAGGATGTCGTAAAGCCGCAGCGCCGCCGGATGGCTTTGCAGCATCGCGCGGCCGACCTGCTTGCGCCCCAGCCGTTTTTGCAGATCGGCGAAGGGCGCCACCGCGTCGTCGCGCCGGATCAGGAGTTCGCCATCCACCGCGCCCTGCCAGGTCATGTCTTCGATGATGTCGGGGAAGGCCGCGCCGATCTCCTCGCCGGTGCGGGAATAGAGCTTGCGCAAGCCCCCCTCGGCGACCGCCTGGACCCGGATCCCGTCCCATTTCCATTCCGCGAGATAGTCCCCGGGCGAAAGCGGGGCGAGGTCCTCGGGCGTGACCGGGGTCGACAGCATCACCGGGCGGAACGGCGCCTCGGCCGCATCCGGCCGCGGGCCGCCGGCGATCCAGGCGAACAGCGGCAGGAAGGGCGGCTCCAGCCCGTGCCAGATCTCGCCGATCTCGTCCGCGCTGCGCGGGGTGTCCATCGCCAGCGCCATCCGCGCCAACCGGGCCGAGACGCCGACGCGCAGATTGCCGGTGGCGAGTTTCAGCAGCGCCAGCCGCTCGGGCGGCGTCAGCCGGTCGAGAAGGTCCGCGATCACCCCGGGCAGCGCAATCTTGCCGGTCCCGCGCAGCAGCGTCACCGCCTGCGCCACCGAAACCCCGGCATCCGCTTCGGCCTCGTCCGGCCAGATCAGGGCGATGGTTTCGGCCAGGTCGCCGACGAAATCGTAGGACAGCCGGAAAAGCTGCTCGTCCACCCGTTCCGAGGCCAGCCGCTTCAACAGCGAGGGCGAGACCTGCCGCAGGTCCAGCGTTCCGGTCAGCACCGCCAGCGCATAGCCGCGGTCCGGGTCGGGCGTGTCGCGGAAGTAATGCGACAGGATGGTCAGCTTCGCATTGCGGCCCGGCGTGAAGGCCAGACGCTCCAGCAGGCGGGCGAAGGCTTTCATTCCGGCTCGTCCTCGTAGCCGACCAGGCGCAGCGGGCGCGACGGAATTCCCTCGATCTCGCACCAGCGCATCAGCCCGTCCTCGGTGCCGTGGGTGATCCATACCTCCTGTGGCCCGAGGTCGCGGATGGTCGCGGTCAGCTGCGGCCAGTCGACGTGATCGCTGATGACCAGCGGCAGTTCGACGCCGCGCTGGCGGGCGCGGGCGCGCACCGTCATCCAGCCCGAGGCATAGGACAGCACCGGATCGCGGAACCGCTGCACCCAGGGGCTGGCGAAGGCCGAGGGCGGCGCCAGCACCAGCTGCGCCTCGCCGGGATCGGTGGCCGGGACCAGCGGGCCGAGGTCGATTCCCTGTTCCGCGTGGTAGTCGCACAGGCGCTTCAGCGCGCCGTGGATGGCGATCGGCGCATCATGTCCGGCGGCGCGCGCCAGGGCGATCACCCGCTGCGCCTTGCCGAGCGGATAGACCCCCACCAGATGCGGGCGGTCGGGGAACTCCGCCATGCTGGCGACCAGGCGCCCGGCCTCGGTCCTCGGGTCGGGATGGCGGAAGACCGGCAGGCCGAAGGTCGCCTCGGTGATGAAGACGTCGCAGGCCACCGGCTCCCAGGGCAGGCAGACCGGGTTCGGGGTCCGGCAGTAGTCGCCCGAGACCAGGATGCGCGGGCCGCGATCCGGGGTGATCAGGATCTGCGCCGATCCCAGCACATGGCCTGCGGGGTGGAAGCTGACGGTCACGTCGCCGATCCGTGTCGGGCCATCGGCGATCTGGCGGCTGGCGGCGAAGGACTCGCCAAGGCGGATCGCCATGATGTCGAGCGTCTGGCGCGTGGCCATCACCGCGCCATGGCCGGGGCGGGCGTGGTCGGAATGGCCATGGGTGACCAGCGCGCGGGCAACCGGGCGGAGCGGGTCGATGTGGAAATCCCCCGGCGCGCAGTAGAGCCCGGCCTCGGTGGGATAGACGATCTCCTCCGCCCGCGGGGTCATGCGGGATGCCGCGCGCTGCCGGGGGCGATCTCGAAGGGTCTGCCGGCCATCTGTCCCGCCTTTCCGGGGTGGAGGAAGGCACGATACGGGGCGCGCCGTCATCGCGCGCGCCCCGCATTGGTGTCATGCCGCGATCAGAAGCGGTAGCTGAATCCGCCCCAGAGGCGGCCCTCGTCGCGGTGGCGGCCGCCGCGCACCCCGCCCGAGACCGCGGCGGCCCCGGCGACCAGCGCGGCGGCGGTCAGGATGAAGGCGGTCAGGATCGCGCTCTTGCGGGCGGTCTCGGCAGCGGCGATGGCGGCCTCTTCGGCCTCCTGCGCCAGACGCTCGGCCTCGGCCTGCGCCTCGGCGACCGCGGCTTCCGCCGTGGCGCGGGCCTCCTGCACGGCGGCCACGGCCTCGTCCACCCGGGCCTCGACCTCCGCCCCGGTCTGCCCGGTGCGGCGTGCGACGGCCGCGATCAGGAAGGCGCGGTCCTCCTCGGAGATTTCGCCGGTGCGCAGCACGTTGCCGAGAACGACGCCGCTTTGCCGTGCAAGTTCGGCGTCGTCCATCGACGGCGTTCCCGGAGAGGTGGTGCCGTCCGGCTGCTGGACGCCCTGGCTGATGCCATCGACGGCCGGCCGCATCATGGTGCTGTTCAGGTAGTCGAGCAGACCTTCCGAATCCTCCGGGACCGCAGCGCCCACGGCCTGGGCCACGCCCTGCGCCGCCCCGCCGACCGCGGCGCCGGCGCCTTGGACCAGGCCGCCGACCGCCGAGCCGGCGGCCGTGGCCGCGGTGCCGACCGCCGTGGCCGCGCCGCTGATCGCGCCGGCCGCCATCCAGGCGGTGACCAGCATCCCCAGGCCCCAGACGACCAGGCCGTTGATCCCGTCGCGCGCCGCTACCTCGTCGGCAGAGGCGTCATCGATCCGCCGCCGCATCCGGCCCGCGACATAGCCGCCGGCGAGATAGCTGACGACCAGCGAGATCACCAGCCAAAGCGCGGTGACGACCAGCCAGAGGTTGAGCGACCCCTCGCCCGGCTCGGCCGAGATCGTCGAAAGGCCGAGCGCGGCGCCGAAGGCGGTGAAAAGCCCCGCGATGGCGGCGGCGACCACCGCGCCCCCCAGAACCGCGGCCCAGTCGATATAGCCGCCCGGGACCTCGCGGCGTGGCGCGGCGGCGGCGGTCATGGCTTCCGTGCGTTCCATGTCGGCCCCTCCTCAGCGCAGACCGAGAAACGACAGGATGGCGAGAACCACGACCACAAGGCCGACCAGATAGATGATGCTGTGCATGAAGGTCCCTCCCAAGTGCCTGTTCAGGCAGTTCCGGATAATTGCCGATGCGGCGGGGTGTCGGGTGCCGCATCGGGAGGGGAACACCAAGACCTCTGTTTTGGTTCCATCTTTTCGGCGCGCGGCGGCGCGGCCGCGTCAGTTCAGCCGCCAGATCGCCGCATTGAGCAGGGTCGCGAAGGAAACCCAGGCGAGATAGGGCAGGAACATCGCCGCCGAAAGCGGCTCCCTGCGCCGGGCGCGGATGGTGAAGGCGACGATGGCTGCCAGAAGAAAGCCGATGACAACCAGCGCCAGCGCCACGTTCTGCATCCCGAAGAAAACCGGCGACCATGCGTAGTTCAGCAGCAGCTGCACGATCCACAGCACGCGCAGGCCCTGGTCCCGCGACCTTTCCCACACCCGCCAGCCCACGATGCCGATGATCACATAGAGGAGGGTCCAGACCGGGCCGAAGACCCAGTTCGGCGGGTTGAACGACGGCTTGGCGAGGGCCTCATACCAAGGCCCGGGAAGGTTCGTCCAGCCGATGATCCAGCCGCAAAGAACGACCGGAACGACGAACAGAACCAGCTTCAAAGGCATCCTCCGGTCCTTTCCCTTCCAACGCCCGCCCACGCGCGGGGCGCCGCATTGCCAGCCTCTCGCCGTTCGAGGTCCGGGATAACGCGCGACGCGACGCATCGTTCCGGGGGCGTAAGGCACCGGGAACACGTCGGGCTCCGGGAACGAGCGGCCGGGCAGAAAGGAAATGCGGCCGAACGATCCGGCCTGGAGCTTCGCCAGGCTGAGTGCCGCCACCTAAGCAAATGGCGCCCCGGAGGGCGCCATTTGTGCTCTTGCAAAACGCTGTCCGAACTGGAGCGGGCGATGAGATTCGAACTCACGACCCTAACCTTGGCAAGGTTATGCTCTACCCCTGAGCTACGCCCGCACCGTCTGGACAGGCGGTGATCTAGTCAGGCGCGGGGCGGGACGCAAGGGGGAAAAACGCGGGCGGCGGATTTTTCCGCCGCTTTCCCCGAGGCGCCGGAAATCGCGCGATTTCCGGGCGCGGAGTCCGCGTGGCGGTCGCCGGTCAGCGCCAGTCGGCCGGCAGGGGATCGGCCTCGAACACCTGCTCGAAGGGCGTGTCGCCGAAGGCGCCCTGCCGGTGCATCACCCGCGACGTATAGCTGCCCCAGGCGGTGCCGGCGGGGGTGAAGAGATGCCAGTCGCTGATCATCTCCTCGCCGAATTCCACCCGGTCGCCCTCGCGCAGGGGGCCCAGGTCCACCGGCGCATTGGCCAGGAGGCTGACGAAGCCGCCGTCCGGCTGGCGGGCGAAGGGGGCGACCCAGATGTGCTCGACCGACAGGTCGCTGGCCCCCTGCGCCGGGAAGCCGACCTTCACCATCGCGCCCTCGGCCGAAGACCCCCCGGCATCCAGCACATGGGCCAGGAACAGCGGCAGCGTGGCCCGGGCCTCGGCGATGGCGGCTTCCATCGCCGCATCGTCCTGCCCGAACTCCATCACCTCGTCCTGCGCCAGGGCAGGGGCGGCCAGTGCCAGCCCCGCCGCCAGCGCGGCGCGCAGCAGCGCCCGCCTCATTCCAGCTCCACCAGCAGGTCCTTGGCCTCGATCTGCGCGCCGGGGTGGACGTGCAGCGCCTTCACCGTGGCGGCACGGTCGGCGTGGAGGCCGGTCTCCATCTTCATCGCCTCGATGGTCAGCAGCAGGTCGCCCGGCCGCACCGCCTGTCCCACCGCCACCGCGACCGAGGCCACCGCGCCCGGCATCGGCGCGCCGATGTGCAGCGGATTGCCCTCGGCCGCCTTGGGCCGGGCCGCAGTCTTGGCCTTCACCGCGCGGTTCGGCACCCGGATCACCCGGGGCTGGCCGTTCAGCTCGAAGAAGACCTTGGCCTCGCCGTCCTCGGAGGTTTCCCCCACCGCCTGCAGGCGGATTTCCAGCGTCTTGCCGGGGTCGATCTCGGCGGTGATCTCGTCGCCCGGCTGCATCCCGTAGAAGAAGGTCCGGGTCGGCAGGGTGCGGACAGGGCCATACATCCGGTGCCGGCCCATGTAGTCGAGGAAGACCTTGGGATACATCAGGTAGCCGTTCAGGTCCTCGTCATCGACCTTCAGCCCCTTCAACTCGGCCGAGACCTGCTTGCGCACCGCTTCCAGATCGACGGCGGGCATCGACTTGCCGGGCCGCTCGGTCAGGGGCTTCTCGCCCTTCAGCACCTTCTTCAGGATGCCCTGCGGCCAGCCGCCGTGGGGCTGGCCGAGGTTCCCTTTCAGCATGTCCACCACCGAGTCGGGGAAGGCCACGTCGACCTTGGGGTCCTCGACCTGCGCCCGGGTCAGCCCCTGCGCCACCATCATCAGCGCCATGTCGCCCACCACCTTGGACGAGGGCGTGACCTTGACGATGTCGCCGAACATGGCGTTGGCGTCGGCATAGGCCTGCGCCACCTCGTGCCAGCGCTCCTCCAGCCCCAGGCTGCGCGCCTGCGCCTTCAGGTTGGTGAACTGGCCCCCCGGCATCTCGTGCAGGTAGACCTCGGACGCGGGCGCGGGCAGGCCGGATTCGAAGGCGGCGTATTGGGCGCGGACGCCTTCCCAATAGTTGGAGATGCGGCGGATCGCCTCGATGTCCAGCCCGGTGTCGCGGTCGGTGTGGCGCAGGGCCTCGACGATGGAGCCGAGGCAGGGCTGCGAGGTGCCGCCGGAGAAGGCGTCCATCGCCGCATCCACCGCATCCACGCCCGCATCGCAGGCCGCCAGCACCGTGGCCGCCGCCGCGCCGGAGGTGTCGTGGGTGTGGAAGTGGATCGGCAACCCGACCTCCTGCTTCAGCGCCTTGACCAGCACCCGGGCGGCGGCGGGCTTCAACAGGCCCGCCATGTCCTTCAGCCCCAGCACATGGGCGCCGGCGGCCTTCAGCTCCTGCGCGCGGTCGACGTAGTATTTCAGGTCATACTTCGCCCGCTCCGGGTTCAGCATGTCGCCGGTGTAGCAGATCGTTCCTTCGCACAGCTTGCCGGCCTCGATCACCGCATCCATGGCGACGCGCATGTTCTCGACCCAGTTGAGGGAATCGAACACGCGGAACACATCCACGCCGGTTTTCGCCGCCTGAACTACGAAGGATCGAACAACGTTGTCCGGATAGTTGGTATAGCCGACGCCGTTCGAGGCCCTGAGCAGCATCTGCGTCATCAGGTTGGGCATGGCGGCGCGCAGGTCGCGCAGGCGCTGCCAGGGGCATTCCTGCAGGAAGCGGTAGGCCACGTCGAAGGTGGCGCCGCCCCAGCATTCCACGCTGAACAACTGCGGCAGGTTGGCGGCATAGGCGGGCGCGACCTTGATCATGTCGATCGACCGCATCCTTGTGGCCAGCAGCGACTGGTGCCCGTCGCGCATCGTGGTGTCGGTGATCAGCACCTTCTGCTGCGCCCGCATCCAGTCCGCCACCGCCTGCGGGCCCTTCTGCTCCAGCAGGTTCCGCGTGCCCATGGCGGGTTCGCCCTTCGGCGCCGGCGGTTTCGGCGCCCGCACCTCGGCCGGGGGCTTCACCCTTCCGGCGGTCTCGGGGTGGCCGTTCACGGTGATGTCGGCGATGTAGATCAACAGCTTGGTCGCCCGGTCGCGCCGCTTCTTGAACTGGAACAGCGCCGGCGTGGTGTCGATGAACTTGGTGGTATAGCTGTAGTCCAGGAAGGTCGGGTGCTTCAGCAGGTTGATGACGAATTCGATGTTCGTCGCCACGCCTCGGATGCGGAACTCGCGCAGGGCCCGGTCCATCCGGGCGATGGCCTTCTCCGGCGTCTGGGCGTGGGCGGTGACCTTCACCAGCAGAGAATCGTAATAGCGGGTGATCACGCCGCCGGCATAGGCGGTGCCGCCGTCCAGCCGGATGCCGTTCCCGGTGGCGGAGCGGTAGGCGGTCAGCCGGCCGTAGTCGGGGATGAAGTTGTTCAGCGGGTCCTCGGTCGTCACCCGGCATTGCAGGGCGTGGCCGTTCAGCTTCACCTCGGATTGCGAGGCGACGCCGGTGGCCTCGGGCAGGGTCTTGCCCTCCTCGATCAGGATCTGGGCCTGGACGATGTCGATTCCGGTCACCTCCTCGGTGACGGTATGTTCGACCTGCACCCGGGGGTTCACCTCGATGAAGTAGAATTTCCCCTCGTCCATATCCATCAGGAATTCGACGGTGCCGGCGCATTCGTAATTGACGTGGGCGCAGATGCGCCGGGCCATCTCGCAGACCTCTTCCCGCTGCGCCTGCGTCAGGTAGGGGGCGGGGGCGCGTTCGACCACCTTCTGGTTGCGGCGCTGCACGGTGCAGTCGCGCTCCCACAGGTGCCAGACATTGCCCTGCTTGTCGCCGAGGATCTGCACCTCCACATGCCGGGCGCGCTGGATCATCTTTTCCAGATAGCCCTCGCCGTTGCCGAAGGCGGCCTCGGCCTCGCGCCGGCCCTCGCGGACCTTGGTCTCCAGCTCGTCCTCGGAGAGGATCGGCCGCATCCCGCGGCCGCCGCCGCCCCAGCTGGCCTTCAGCATCAAGGGATAGCCGATCTCTGCGGCCTCGCGCTTGATCGCGGCCATGTCCTCGCCCAGGACCTCGGTCGCCGGGATCACCGGGACGCCGGCCGCGACGGCGACCTTGCGCGCCGAAGCCTTGTCGCCGAGCGCCCGCATCGTTTCCGCCTGCGGGCCGATGAAGGTGATGCCGGCGGCGTCGCAGGCCTCGACGAAATCGGGGTTCTCGGACAAGAGGCCATAGCCCGGGTGGATCGCATCCGCCCCGGCCATCCGCGCCACCCGGATGATCTCGGGGATCGACAGATAGGCCCCCACCGGCGACAGACCCTCGCCGATCAGATAGGCCTCGTCCGCCTTGAAGCGGTGGAGCGAGAGCTTGTCCTCCTCGGCATAGACGGCGACCGTCTTCTTGCCCATCTCGTTGGCGGCCCGCATCACCCGGATGGCGATCTCGCCCCGGTTTGCGACTAGGATCTTGCGGAAGTCGGACATCGGCAGCGGCCCCCCGAGTGGCGTTTCTGGCGGGTCACTCTAGGGGTGCTGCGGTGCAGCGCAAGTGTGTCCAGCGACAAATTCCGCGGGTTTTGCGCCATGGCCGAACGGCGCTCCCCGCCGAAGCCGGGGCCGGGGGTTTCACACCCCCGGACCTCCGTGGGATATTTAAGTCCAGAAAGAGGGCAGGGGTTCTCCTCTTTCTGGAGGAAAATATCCTCTGGGGGTCCGGGGGGCGAAGCGCCCCCGGCGGCCGGCAACACGGGGCTCACTCTCCCCGCGGCACCATGCGGTTCACCAGCGGCACTTCCTTCAGCACGAAGGTCAGCGCGAAGCCGATGCCGACGAGGACGAGGCTGATCCAGAACACCGGATGCAGGCTGTCCGAGACCGCCCGGCCCACCAGCGCCCGGTCGGCCTCGCCGAGCGTCGCCATCATCTGCGGGCCGAGTTCGGCCACATGCACCGCGCCCGATCCCGCCGCGCCGAGCGCGGCCGCCATCCCGGCGGCGAAGATCGCGCCATAGGCGGCCACCGCGACCGAGCCGCCGACCTGCCGGAACATCAGCCCGGCCGCGGTGGCGGTGCCGATCTGCTGGCGCGGCACGGTGTTCTGCACCGCGGTGGTGACCACCGGGAAGATCGTGCCCATCCCCGCGCCGACGGCCAGCAGCGCCGCCCAGAGCAGCATGTCCGGCATCTCCGGCCCGATCTGCGTCAGCACCGCCATGCCCAGGGCGGCGATGGCCAGCCCCACCTGCGGCAGCAGCCGGTAACGCCCGGTCCGTCCCATGTAGCGCCCGGCGACGTTGGAGCTGATCAGGATGCCCAAGGTCAGCGGGATCATCTCCCAGCCCGACTGGGTGGGGCTGGCGCCGCGGGCCATCTGCAGCCAGACCGGGATGAAGGTGACGGTGCCGAACATCATCGCGCCCGCTACGAAGCCGATGGCCGAGGTGACGTTGAAGACATTGCCGCGGAACAGGCTCAGCGGCAGCACCGGCTCGGCCGCCCGCGATTCGACCCAGAGGAAGCCGATCAGCGACAGCACCACCAGCGCGATCAGCCCGATGGCCTGCGGACTGTCCCAGGCGAAGCTGCGCCCGCCCAGCGAGGTGACGAGGATCAGCGACCCGAGCGCCAGCGTCAGCAGCGCCGCGCCTGCGTAGTCGACCCTGTGCTCCACCCGCTCGGAGGGCGCATGGAAGCCCCAGATGAAGCCGGCAAGGGCGGCAAGCCCGAAGGGCAGGTTGACGTAGAAGATCCAGTGCCAGCTGGCGACCTCGACGAACCAGCCGCCGATCAGCGGGCCGAGGACCGAGGAGACGCCGAAGACCCCGGCGAAGACGCCCTGCACCTTGCCGCGGTCGCGCGGCGGCAGCACGTCGGCGATGATCGACAGCGCCAGCACGAACAGCCCGCCGCCGCCCAGGCCCTGCAGCGCGCGGGAGGCGATCAGGAAGGCCATCGACTGCGCCATGCCGCAGAGGATGGAGCCGAGAAGGAAGATGGTGACCGAGACGATCACCATCCTGCGGCGGCCGTAAAGATCGCCCAGCTTGCCGTAGAGCGGCGCGACCACGGTGGAGGCCAGGATATAGGCGGTCACCACCCAGCTGAGGTGCTCCAGCCCGCCGAGGTCGGCGACGATGGTCGGCAGCGCGGTGGAGACGATGGTCTGGTCCAACGCGGCCAGAAGCAGCAGCACCGCGACCGAGCCGATCACGACGCGGACGGAGGAGGCGCCGGCCGGGGGCTGGCCCGCGGGGGCAGAGGGAGAAGGGGACATGGGAAGGAACCGTCGCAAATGCGGAATCAGGGGTGCGGCATTAGATGCCTTGCGGGAAGATATGTGTCAATGGCATATAAATGCCCATGGCATCCTGTTGACATAGGCAAAGTCTTGCCCCATCCCGACCGCATGGACCCGACCGACACTCCTCCTCCGCCCGGCAAGGGCTCCCCCTCCTATCGCGCGCAGGTGGGCGGGCAGCTGGCCGCGGCGGGCTTCGCGCCCGCGGCCATTGCGGCGATGCTGGATTTCGACGCCGAGCATTTCCTCTTCGTCCGCCGGGTGATGAAGGGCGACATGCCGCAGACGCTGATGGCCGAGCTCGGCACCGGGCTGGAGGCGTCGCAGTTCCACGCGCTTTCGGCGATCCTGCGCATCCGCGGCGGCTATGGCCGGCCCGCGCCGCAGGAGCCGACGGTGGGGCTGCTGGCCGAGGAATTGTGTCTCGACCCCTCGCGCGCCAGCCGGATCGCGGCGGACCTGGTGGAGCGCGGGCTGGTGGCGCGGGCGGTCAGCCAGGAGGACGGCCGCCGGTCGATCCTGAATCCGACCGAGCGGGGGATGGCGCTGATGCAGGCCTTCCTGGCGGCGAAATGGCAGCGCAACGCCCGCATCTTCGCCGACTGGAGCGTGGAGGACATCGAAACCTTCGCCCGCCTCTTCGCCCGCTATTCCGAAGGGATGCGGCGGGAATATCCCGGGGCAGGGGGGACGGGGGCGTAGGGTGAGCCTGCTGTCCCGGTGTCTTCGCCAGGGCGCAGCCGGGCCCCTTTCGGCGACGATTCCAAGCCGCCGAGGAGTTGAAGTCCGGGCGGTGAACGGGACGCGCTGCTGGCTGGCGGGGATTGGCCCGGCAGCTTCGTGGTCTTCGAAACGAAGAGCCGCGCGGCGGATCGCCTACCCTACCACCCGTAGACCACTTCCTGCATCGCCAGCTGGATCAGGTCGTCCGGGCTGACCGCCGGGGTCCAGTCGACGCCGGAGGCGACGATGCAGGAGATACCGTCCTCGCCGTGATGCAGCGCGGTCCAGGTGCCCATCAGGTCCGAGGTCCAGAGTTCGATCTTCAGCCCGTCGCGGCTGACCTTCTCGGCCTGCAGCGTTTCGGCGAAGTCGTGAGTCAGGCCGTCGGCCACCACCTCGTGCCGGTCGCAATAGGTCTGCGCCGGCGAGATCTGCTCATGGCCGAGCGCGTCGTAGACCGACAGCGGCTGTCCCCGCGCCGAGGGCATGGCGGCATGGACCTCGATCTCTTCCAGCGGCACCTGGTCCTCTTCCGCCGCGCGGTCGGGCAGGGCGAGGGTGGAAACCGCCAGGGCCCCTGCGGTCAGGGTCGAGGCGATGGCAAGCGCGGTGCTGTGCAGGATCATGTCGCTCCCTCCGGTCGTTGTCCGGGATACCGCAAGACAACGCGAGGGAACCGGACGGGTTCCCGAAAAAGCGGAAGGATAAGGGGTTTTCGTAGAGAACCCGAGGGCTTGCGGGGCGTTCTACAGCGCCGCGTAATCCGCCGCGGCGCTGTCCCAGGTGAACTTGACCGGCACCGGCAGGTCGGTGGTCCAGACCCGCGCCGCGCCGCCGCCGATCAGGGCGCAGGCGCGTGCGCTATCCGCCACCGCCCCGCCGTAAAGCCGGTTGGCCATGTTCAGCACCGCGGTCTGATGCATCGCCTCGCTGCCCGAGCCGCAGGCGTCCTTGACCAGCAGCATGTGCACCCCGCGCTCTACCCCGTCCTTGACGGTGGCGGCGACGCAGGCCTCGGACCAGCAGCCGGCGACGATCAGCCAGTCCAGCCCCAGCCGGTCGATGGCCGCGGCCAGCGCCGGGGCGGTGAAGACGCTGGCGTCCTGCTTGACGATCACCTCCTCGCCCGGGCGCGGCGTGACCTCGGGCGAAATCTCCGACCCCGGCGCGCCGGCATCGGAAAAGGCCGAGCGGCCGTCGGCGCCGGTGGGGTGGAAGGGGCGGGCCGCGGTTTCCACCAGGTAGATCGAATGCAGCACCGGCATCCCCGCCGCCCGCGCCGCCGCCAGCAGCCGGGCGCAATTGGCGGCCACGGCGTCGTAATCGGGGACGAGGTAGCGGGTATCGCTGCGGTGTTCCTCCTGCATGTCGATCAGCAGGAGGCCGGCGCGGCCCGGCGGCAGGGTCAGTGTCTGGTGCATCTTTCCGGGTCCGTAAGGCCGTGGCTGCGGGCGTGGCGGTCGCGGTCGCGCCGCATCTCGCGCGGGGTGCAGCCGAACTCCAGCCGGAAGGCGCGGGCGAAGCTGGAGGGGTTGAGGAAGCCGCAGGACAGCGCCACCGCGTCGATCTGGCTGCGCGAATGCAGCAGCAGGTCGGCGGCATGGCGCAGGCGCAGGCGGCGCAGATAGGCGGCGGGGGCAAGCCCGGTCTCGCGGCGGAACGCCCGCTCCAGCCGGTCGGAGGAGGCGTTCAGGCCGGCGGCGAGGCGCGGGATTTCCAAGGGCTCGTCCAGCCCCCGCTCCATCGCCGCGACGGCGGCCAGCACCATCGGGTCGCGGATGCCGGTGCGGATGCGCAGGTCGATGTGCTGGCGGTCGGCGTCCTGCCGCAGCGGATCGTGGACGAACCATTCGGCGACGGCGGCCGAAAGCTCGGCCCCGAAATCGGCGGCGATCAGCGCCAGCATCATGTCCAGCGCCCCCACCCCGCCCGAGGCGGTGAAGCGGCTGCGGTCCAGCACGAACAGGTCCTGCCGCATGTCGATCTCGGGGAAGGTCTCGCGGAAGGCGGGCTGGCTGGTCCAGTGCAGCGTGCAGGCATGGCCGTCCAGCAGCCCGGCGCGGGCCAGGAAGAAGGCCCCGTCCGCCACCGCGCCGAGCTGCGCGCCGCCGCGCAGCTGCCGCCGGATCCACGACAGCGCCCGGTCGGCCACCAGCTGCTCGGCATCGCCGCCGGAGCAGGTGACGATGCGGTCGGCATCCGGCGCGGTGGCGGCGCCGTGGTCGGGCTCGATCCGCAGCCCGTTGGAGGCGCGCAGGGGCGCGGGCTCCTCGGCCACCACGCACCAGTCGTAAAGCCGCTTGCCGGACAGCAGGTTGGCGGCGCGCAGCGGCTCCATCACCGCGGAGAAGGCCATCAGCGGGAAGCCGGGGAAGACCAGGATCGCGTGGCGCAGGGGCGCGGCATCGCGGGAGACCGGGCCGGAGGGCGGGATATGCGGGCCGGGCGGCGGGCGGATCACGGCGCCAGCCCCAGGGCGGCGCGCAGCGGCGCGGCGGCGGCTTCGGCGGGCAGGGCGGAAAGGAAGCCGTGCGCCTGCTCCTCCGCCACCGTCAGGCGGACGCCGGGCAGCCGGGCCAGCGCCTCGGACTGGTTCAGCACCGGGTCCGCCCCGGCGCCGAGGACGGAGACGGCGCGGGGCAGCGGGAAGCCGGGGGCCATCGGGTCATAGGCCGGATTGCCGGGCGACAGGTTCGCCGGGTCCAGCCGGCGGTGGTAGGAGGCCAGCGAACGGGGGCCGAGGCCGTCGGTCTCGTCCAGGGTGGAAGGCGCGGGGCCGGTCGGCAGCCCGCCGGGATAGAACAGCACCGCCTCCTCGATCCGCAGCCGCTCCTCCGGCGTCAGCGCCGCATGGCCCCAGAGCGCCACCATCGCCCCGGCGCTGTCGCCCATCAGCCGCAGCCGGGGATGCAGCGCCAGCTGGCGGCGGATGGCGGCCACGGCGTCCTGCGCCTGCGCCGGCAGGGGATGTTCGGGCGCCAGCCGGTAGCGGATCGACACCGCGGCGGCGCGGGTCAGATGCGCGATCCAGGCGGTGACGATGCGGTGGGTCTCGGGCGAGCCGACGACGAAGCCGCCGCCGTGGAAATAGACCACCGGGGTGCCGGTGGCTTCCACGGGGGTGAAGGACAGCCCGCCGGGGCAGTCCCCTTCCGGCGGCAGGGCGGAGATCGCCACGTCGGCGGGCAGGGCGGGGTCCGCCACCTCCGGCCGGGCGCTGCGCCAGCGGCGCAGTTCCGCCGGGTCGCCGTCGATCCAGTCGGGGACCGTCTGTTGAACCGTCTCGGGGGCCGTCATCACATCCCGTCGTGCTTGCGGAACAGCTCGGCCGCGCGGGCCACCGCATCCCTGTTGAGCGTGAAGCCGAGGCCCGGCCTGGCCGGCAGCGACAGCCTGCCCTTCACCGGGGTCAGGCCGGGGTCCTCGACGATGTCTTCGCGCAGCAATTGCCACATGATCTGGTTGCCGTCGTCAAGGTTCGGGATGGAGCGGCCGACGTGATGCTCGGCGCAGGTGGTGATGCCGGTGGTCATCGAGGAATGGATGCAGAGGTTCAGCCCCGCCCCTTCGCAGATGGCGGCGGCCTTCATGGTGCCGCGCAACCCGCCGATCTCGCGCGGGCCGACCGCGATCATGTCCGCCGCGCCGGTGGCGCAGGCGCGATACACCTCGTCCAGCGTGAACACCGCCTGGTCGGCGCCGATGGCGATGGGGGCGCGTTCGGTGACACGGCGCAGGGCTTCCAAGGAGCGGCTGGTGGTCGGCTGCTCGATGTATTCGATGCCGTAGGGGGCGAATTCCGTCATCCGGCGGATGGCGGTGGAGACATCCCAGGCCTCGTTGGCGTCCAGCCGCAGGCGGGCGTCGCCGATGGCCTCGCGGACAAGCCGCACCGCCTGCCGGTCGTGGTCCGTGCCGACGCCGACCTTCAGGTAGATCACCGGCTCGCCGATGCTGGCGGCATGGGCGGCGTCGGCGGCAATCTCCTCGGGGCTTTCGCCCTGAAGGAAGTAGAAATAGCCCACCTCCCTGCGCCGCTGCCCGCCCAAGAGGTCCCAGACCGGCCGGCCGAGCAGCTTGCCCTGCAGGTCCAGCGCCGCCATCTCGATGCCGCTTTGCAGCTGGTTGGCGTAGCGGGGCATGTTGCCGCCGAAGGTCAGGAACAGCGCGCGATAGGCGTCGGCCCAGCTGGCGGCGATGTCGAAGACCGAGGTGCCGACCAGCCTGCGGCCGATCTTTTCCAGCACCCGCGCCTGTGCGGTGGCGTCGGGGGCGGTGGTGGTCTCGCCATAGCCGATGCTGCCGTCCTCGGCCTCCATCTCGATCAGGTTGACGTGGAAGGCCTCTTCCACGCCCTGCGACCAGATGTAGGGGGTTTTCAGCGGCAGGCGCAGCGAGGTGACGCGGAAGGATGTGATGTTCATGGCTACCCTTGGGAAAGGACCCCGCCCGCCGGGACCGGAGGGCGGGGCAAGTTCACGCCGAAAGCCATACGCTGTCCAGATGCGCCTCGAAGGCCTGCTGCATCCGAAGGCCGTTCACCCCCTCGCGGAAGGAGCGGTAGACCGAGCGCCAGTAGGGCTGGATGATCACGCCGGAGTCGCGGAGGATCGTCTCCACCTCCTGCATCAGCGCGCGCCGCGCCTCCACGTCCGGGGTGGCCAGCGCCTGGTTCAGCACCTCGTCGAAGCGGGCGTCGGCGAAGGCGCTTTCGTTCCAGGCCTCGCCGCTGCGGTAGGCCAGCGCCAGCACCTGCACCCCCAGCGGGCGGCCGTTCCATTCGGTGCCCGAGAAGGGATACTTGGTCCAGTTGTTCCAGAAGGTGGTGCCCGGCATGATCGTGCGCTTCACCTTCAGCCCGGAGTCGCGCATCTGCCCCGCCACCGCATCGCAGGTGTTCGACTGCCATTCGTCGTCCAGCGACACCAGCTCGTATTCGTGGTCGCTGGCGCCGGCCTCGGCCAGCAGGGCCAGCGCCTGCTCCGGGTCGTGGGTGGCGGGGCCGATGTCGAAGAATTCCTCGTGCATCGGGCCGACGTGGCAGTTCTCGGCCCGGGTGCCGGCGCCGTTGACGCCAAGCTCCAGCACCACGCTGTTGTCCACCGCCAGCGCGGCGGCGCGGCGGATGCGCACGTCGGTATAGGGCTCCTGCTCGACGTTGAAGCGGCAGACGATGGTCGATCCGGTGGCGATCTCGCTGGTGATGGCGCCCGCCGCCTCGAACCGGGCCAGGCTGTCGGCGGGGCTCTCGTCGGTGGCGTCGATCTCGCCGGCCTCCATCGCCGCGACCGCGTTGGACGGGTCCAGCCCGAGGTCGATGAACTTCACCCCGTCCAGCCAGAACTCGCCCTTCCACCAGGGCGCCTCCTTGCGGCGGACCTCGGCGCCGACCGAGGGCTCCCAGCTGACCAGCTCGCAGGGGCCGGTGGAGATGGCCAGCGCCTGCATCGGGTCCTCGTTGCCGTCGTAGCTGCGGTGCATCACCAGCGCCGGATAGTCGGTCAGGCCGGCGACCAGGGTGATGTCGGCGCGCGGCATGTGGATGCGGACGGTGTGGTCGTCCACCTTCTCCAGCGCGTCGGAGAGGATGGTCTTGGTGGTTGGGTCCACCAGCACCCCGAAGCGCGAGGCCATAGAGTTGCCCTCGATATTGGCGTCGCACCAGCGGGTGATGTTGTGGATCACGTCCTCGGCGGCGAAGGCGTCGCCGTTCGACCATTGCACCCCCTGCCGCAGCTTCAGGGTCAGCGATTTGGCGTCGTCCGAGGCTTCCCAGCCCTCCAGCAGCCAGGGGTCGAAGGTGAAGTCGCTGGTCCAGCGGACGAGGTATTCGTTCACCTGCCGGGCGACCTGCGCGATCTGGTGGCCGTCGAAGATCCGCGGGTCGCGGAAGGCCTTGACGTTCATCGCCAGCCGCAGGGTGCCGCCCTTCTGCGGCGTGCCCTCCTGCGCCCTTGCGGGCAGCGCGATGCCGCCGAGGGCAAGGCTGCCGGCGGTGGAGACGCCGAGCGCGGCCATCGAGGCGAAGAACTCGCGCCGGTTCAGCCGGCCGGCCTTGAAGGCGGCGGCGGTCGGCTCGGCCAGCGGGTGAAGCGGACGGTCTGTCAGCATGAGGCGGGTCATGGCGGGCTCCTCTGTCCTTGGGGACGACGGGGGGATTCCGGGGTAGTATCGGCCCGCCCGGCGGCGGCGACTTTGCGCCATGGCGCATGGAATATGCCGTAGGGCGCACAGCGGCGGGCGAGGGCGCGGGGAAGGCTGGCCGGAAAGGGGAGGCGGCGATGGCAGAGGTGACGGTTTCTCGGGACGAGGCAGAGGCTTTGGCGGAGGCCGCGCTGCTGGCCCATGGCGCAACGGCGGAGAACGCCCGCCCCACGGCAAGGGCGATGGTCCTGGCCGAGGCCGAGGGCAACCCGGTCTGCGGGCTTTTCTACCTGCCGCATTTCTGCGCCCAGCTGGCTGCGGGCAAGATCGACGGCAAGGCGGTGCCGGCGGTCGCGACCGAGGGTGCGGTGGTGCGGGTGGATGCCCGGACCGGCTTTGCCCATCCCGCCTTTGAGGCCGGGCTGCCCGCGCTGCTGCAGGCGGTGGCGGCGCAGGGGCTGGCGGCGATGAGCATCGGCAATTCCGGCAATGCGCTGGCCATGGGCCATTTCGTCCGGCCGCTGGCCGGGCGCGGGCTGGTGGCGCTGGCGATGTCGAACGCCCCGGCCTCGGTCGCGCCGCCGGGGGCGGCGAGGCGGCTCTTCGGCACCAACCCCCTGGCCTGGGCCGTCCCGCGCGAAGGCGCGCCGCCGATCGTGGTGGACCAGAGCCTCAGCGCGGTGACCAAGACCGCGGTGATGATGCGCGAAGCGTCCGGGCAGGCGCTGGAGCCCGGCTGGGCGCAGGATGCGGCCGGCAAGCCGACGCTGGACGCGGCGGAGGCGCTGGCCGGGTCGCTGTTGCCGGCGGGCGGGCAGAAGGGGGCGAACATGGCGCTTCTGGTCGAGGTGCTGTCGGCGGCGCTGGCCGGGGCGCATCTCAGCCCCGAGGCCAGCAGCCTGGGCGATGCCTCGGGCGGCCCGCCGCGGCTTGGACAGTTCGTGCTGGCGCTGGACCCGTCCCGTTTCGGCGAAGGGTTCGCCGGGCGGATCGCCACCCTCGCCGGCTTCTTCGCCGATGCCGGCCTGCGCCTGCCCGGCGCGTTGCACGCCCCGGCCGACCGGCTGACCCTTCCGGCGGAGCTGTGGGATCGGGTGCGGCGGCTGGCGGGAAGGGAATAGGGCATCCGTCCTGACTCTTTCATTGGCGAAGGCCATCGCCTTCGCCACCGCGCAACGGTTCGACTAGGACCGGCCGGGCCCCAAAGGCCCGGCCAGCGCCCGCCCCGCCCTCGGCGGTCGCTTCTCGCCCGCCGGGTCGGGCGCTGGCCTCTCGGGTTTGATGCCACCGCCGTCTCCGGGGGCAGCCGCCGCGCACGGGCGGGGGCGAGGCAGTGCCTCGCCTTATCCCGCCCGACGGAGCCGCGGGCCACCTTCGGTCCGGGGGAGGCTTTGCCCGCAACCGCCGCAATTCCCGCCAAGCTGCCGGAAAGATAGGCGCTTTCCTGCCCATGGCACGGCAAAGTGATGCCGACCGCCGCGCCGGTGAATTGACGCCGCGGCCGTCCTCGCGCATTTCGCAGGCGCAGCATGTGGCGTGCCGTCTCTCGCGCCCGGGTTGCATCCGTTGCAGGGCAGACTTGCATCGGCTGCATATCCCGGGCGAGGGCGCGATGCGCTATAAGCCGCCAGCCTTGTTGAGTTTTCCCGAATCGGGAAGCAGGAGTCTCCATGCCCGCCCGCCCGGATCTGCCAGCACAGGTCTCCCGCCGCGCCGTCCTCGCCCTGATGGGCACCGCCGCCATGCTGCGCGGCACCACCGTCCTTGCCGAGGGCGTCCAGCCCGCGCAACCCGCCGGCCCGGCCGAGACGGCGGGCGAGCCCTTCGACTTCGACCGGCTGACCGAGGCGATGCGCAGCCTCGCCGCCCTGCCGCACGAGGCCCCGGCCAAGATGGAGGGCTTCTTTACCGGCTTCACCTACGACGACTACCAGGCGATCCAGTTCGACCCCAAGCGCGCCCGCTGGGCCGGGCCGGAGGCGGGCTTTCATGTCCATGCCTTCCACCTCGGCTGGCTCTTCGCCGAGCCGGTGCAGATGTTCGAGGTGGCCGAGGGCGTCGCCCGCCCCATCGCCTTCACCACCGACGATTTCCTCTACTACGACCGGGTGAAGGCCCGGGTGCCGCTGCACGAGCCGCTGCCCGGCGTGGCGGGCTTCCGGCTGAACGCGCCGCTGAACCGCGCCGACATGTTCGACGAGGTGGTGGCCTTCCTCGGCGCCAGCTACTTCCGCGCGCTCGGCCGCGGCAATGCCTACGGCCTGTCGGCCCGCGGCCTGGCCATCAACACCGGCATGGGCCAGCCCGAGGAATTCCCCCGCTTCTCGCGGTTCTGGCTGGAACGGCCCGGCCCCTTCGCCCGCGAGGTGACGGTCTTCGCCAGCCTGGAAAGCGAAAGCTGCACCGGCGCCTACCGCTTCGTGATCCGCCCCGGCGAGAACACCGAGGTGGAGGTGACCGCGCGGCTGTTCTTCCGCATCGAGGTCGGGCAGGTCGGCATCGCGCCGCTGACCTCGATGTTCCTGTTTTCCGAGAAGAACCGCGCCAGTTTCGACGACTACCGCCCGGCGGTGCATGACAGCGACGGGCTGGCGATCCTGCGCCGCGACGGCGACCGGATCTGGCGGCCGCTGAACAACCCCGTCCGCCTGACCGAAAGCTGGCTGGTCGAGGACAGCCCGCTGGCCTTCGGCCTGATGCAGCGGGACCGCAACTTCGAGAGCTACCAGGACGCCGCGGCGCATTACGAACGCCGCCCCTCGGTCCTTGTCGAACCGCTGGGCGACTGGGGCAAGGGCGCGGTGCGGCTGGTGGAGATCCCGACCGACCTGGAAGTCAACGACAACATCGTCGCCTTCTGGGTGCCCGAGGCGAAGCCGATGCCCGGCCGGATGGCGGAATTCGCCTATCGGCTGGTCTGGGGCGCGCTGGCCGAGCAGGACGGCGACCTTGCCCATGTCAAGGAAACCCGCGCCGGCACCGGCGGCGTCTCGGGGGTGGAGAACACCGCCGGGACCCGCAAGTTCGTGGTGGATTTCGCCGGCGGGATGCTGGCCGACCTGCCCGCCAACGCGGTGCTGGAGCCGGTGGTGACCGTCAAGGGCGGCGAGGTCGCCGTGCAGACGCTGTCGAAGATCGAGGGAACCGACACCTGGCGGCTGGTGTTGGACATCCTGCCGCAAGACGGCGCCACCGTCGAATTCGTCGCCCATGTGGCGGGCTTCGGCCGCAAGCTGACCGAGACCTGGGTCTATCAATGGGTGACTGCATGACCGCGCATCTGCCGATCGTTCCGCGCAAACCCGTGGACCGGCCGAAGGCCCCAAGCTTTGCCCCGCCTGCGGCCTTCGCCCCGCCCGCGGCTCCGCTGCACATGCCGAAACAGGTCCTCACCCCGGCGCCCCGTGCTCTGTGGCGCGCGCTGCGGCGCGGGCTGGCGCGGCTGATCGCGGCGCTGCCCCCGGGCCGCCACAGACCGGGCTGACCATGGCGGGCAGGGCGGAAAGCCGGGGGGAGCGCGCCGGCGGCACCCGCGCGCTGGCCGTGGCGGCCTCGGTCCTTGCCGCCGCGGCGGCGGGCATGGTGTTCTACATCTACGGCGCCGCCGACGGGGTGGACCCGCTGGACGTGCTGCGCGCCGGGCTGATCTTCCTGTCGACCTGGTGGCTGGCCTGGGGTGCTGCGACCGCGCTTCTGGGCCTGACCTCGCGCCAGCGGCCCGCCGTGGCCCGGGCGCCGGGCGCGGTGTGCGGCCGCACCGTGGTGATCGTGCCGGTCTACAACGAGGACCCCCGCGTCACCTTCGCCCGCGTCGCCGCGATGGACGACTCGCTGCGCGCCGCCGATCCCTCGATCCCGGTGGAGTTCGCCATCCTTTCCGACACCCGCGACGACCGCATCGCCACGGCCGAGCAGCGCTGGTTCGCCCGCCTTCTAGCCCGCCAGCACGGCGAGGGGCGGATCTTCTACCGCCGGCGCGAGCGGAACACCGGGCGCAAGGCCGGCAACATCGAGGAATTCGTCGCCGCGTCCGGCGCCGCCTGGGATTACGCGGTGATCCTGGATGCCGACAGCCTGATGGAGGGCGCTACCCTCCACGAGATGATCCGCCGGATCGAGGCCGATCCCCGGCTCGGCCTGTTGCAGACCCTGCCCAAGGTCATCCGCGCCCGCTCGATCTTCGGCCGGGCGATGCAGTTCGCGGCCGGCTTCCACTCGCCGGTCTTCGCCCGCGGTCTGGCGGCGATGCAGGGCCGCACCGGGCCGTTCTGGGGCCACAACGCCATCGTCCGGCTGCGGGCCTGGGCGGAATGCTGCGGCCTGCCGGAGCTGCCGGGCCCGCCGCCCTTCGGCGGCCATATCCTCAGCCACGACTATGTCGAGGCCGCCCTGCTGGCCCGCGGCGGCTGGACGGTGCGGCTGGACGACGACTTGCAGGGCTCCTACGAGGAGGGCCCCGAGAACATCGTCGACCATGCCAAGCGCGACCGGCGCTGGTGCCAGGGCAACCTGCAGCACGCGAAACTGCTGGACGCTCCCGGCCTGAAACCCTGGAGCCGCTTCGTCTTCGTGCAGGGCATCTTCGCCTATATCGCGCCGCTGATCTGGCTGGCCTTCATCGCCGCCTCGATCGCCGCGGTCTACTGGACGCCCGAGCCGGACTACTTCCCCTACGAGAACTGGCCCTTCCCGGTCTTCCCCGACGACCAGACCGCCAAGGCGGTGGGGCTGGCGGTCGGGGTCTTCGGCCTTCTGGTGATGCCGAAACTGCTGGTGGCGCTGGACGCCATCGCCACCGGCCGGGCGCGCTGTTTCGGCGGCGCGGGGGGCGCCCTGCGCTCGGTGCTGTGGGAGCTGCTCTTGTCCTCGGTGATCGCGCCGGTGCTGCTGGCGTTCCAGAGCCGCTCGGTCCTGCAGGTGCTGCTCGGCCGCGATGGCGGCTGGCCGCCGAACAACCGCGGCGACGGCGGGCTGTCGTTCGCCGAGGCCTGGGCGGCGGGGCGCTGGATCAGCCTCTGGGGCCTGGCGGGGATGGCGGCGACGCATCTGCTGGCGCCGGTGCTGCTCTACTGGCTGCTGCCGGTGACGCTGCCGATGCTGGTCGCGCCGGTGCTGATCTGGTGGACCTCGCGCACCGCCGGGGCCGGGGTCTTCCCGGTGCCCGAGGATGCCGCGATGCCGCCGGTGCTGACCCGGCACGATGCCGTTCTGGCCGCTTGGGCCGCCCCGGAAAGCGAGGTGGAGGTTGCCTGAACCCCGCAAGCAGCGCGACCACCGGATCGACTTCCTGCGCGGACTGGCGCTGGTGATGATCTTCGTCAACCACGTCCCCGGCACGGTCTGGGAGAATTTCACCTCGCGCAACTTCGGCTTCTCCGACGCGGCCGAGGGCTTCGTGCTGATGTCGGGCATCGCCTCGGGCCTGGCCTTCGGGCCGGCGTTCCTGGCGGCGGGTCCCTGGGCGCAGCGGCTGCGGCCCTGGCGGCGGGCGCTGGTGCTCTGGGCGGTGCATGTGCCGGTCTGCCTGGCGGTGCTGGCGCTGTTCGCGCTGACGCTGGCCGATCCGGGGGTGGCGAAGATGGCCACGGCCCGCAACATCGCGCCGGTGCTGGCCGAGCCCTGGCCCTTCCTGCCGGCGTTGGCGGCGCTGAGCCACCAGTTCGCCTATGCCGACATCCTGCCCCTCTATATCGTGCTGCTGCTGGCGGCGCCGGGCCTGCTGGCGCTGGCGGTGCGCTGGCCGAAGGCGCTGATGGCGGGATCGCTGGCGCTGTGGTTCCTGGCGGGGCTGTTCCGGCTGAAGTTCCCGACCTGGCCGCAGGATCACGGCTGGTTCTTCAACCCCTTCTCCTGGCAGGTGCTGTTCGTCGCCGGCATCCTGACCGGCCTTGCCCTGCGGCAGGGGCGGCGGCTGCTGCCGGTTCGCCGCTGGGCGCTGGCGCTGGCCTGGGGCTTCGTCCTCCTCGCCGCGGTCTGGGTGCAGGTGCCCGCGGTGGCGGCGGCGGGCGGGCACGGGCTCTGGCTTCTGGGCGAATATCTCGGACTGCCCTCGATCATGATCTCCTTCGACAAGAGCTTCCTGTTCCTGCCGCGGCTGCTGCACATCCTGGCGCTGGCCTATGTGCTGAGCGTGCTGCCCGGGCTGAAGCGGCTGGCCGCCGGGCCGGGCGGGGCGGGGCTGGCGATGCTGGGGCGGCATTCGCTGCCGGTCTTCGCCGCCGGCACACTGATGGCCTATGCCGCGCAGGTGGCGAAGGTGCTGGCGGGGCCGTCCTTCCTGCTGGACACCGCGATGATCGCGGCGGGGATCGGGGTGCTGTTCCTGGTGGCCCGCCTGCAGGAGGGCCGCAAGGTCAGGGTCCGGGCGGCGCTGGCGGCGGCCTGATCAGGCGGCATTCCACCCGCCGCAGCTTGCGCCCCGGGTCCAGCGGCAGCGGCGCGCGGGTGAGGGTGAGGCGCAGCGGCAGCAGCGTTTCCACGGCGCGGGCCGCGGCCTCGGCATCGCGGTCGGGCAGGGCGGGCGGCAGGATCAGCTCCGCCTCGGTCGGGGAAAGCTGGATCAGGCGGAAGTCGGTGATCGCGCGGCTGGCGTTCAGGACGGCGTTGCGCAGCACGTCCGGAGTGATCAGCCGGCCGCCGGGCAGGCGGAAGCAGTCGTCCATCCGGCCGACGATCTCGGCCACATGCCGCAGCGGCGATCCGCAGGGGCAGGGGCTGTCCGCCAGTCGCAAGAGATCGTTCATCCGGTAGCGCGCCATGATCTGGGTCTCGCGCCGGAAGCAGGTGACAAGGGGCGCAACGAGGCCATTGCCCGCCGGTTCATACTCGAAGACCACCGAGTCCTCGGCCAGATGCAACCCGCCGTAGCGGCAGGTGACGGCGAAAAGGCCCTCGGTCGCCATGTAGATCTGGTCGAGGCGCAGGCCGAAATGGCCCTCGATCACCGGCCGGTCGGGCGGGTCCAGCGTCTCGGCGGCGGCGAAGATGCGGACCGGCGACAGGCGGAAGCCTTCCTCGGCGAAATGGCGCAGGAGGCGCGGCGGGGCGAGCAGGACGGTGGGGGCGTAGGTTTCCAGCTCGGCGCGCCAGATCTCGGGCCCCTCGGTCACGTCGAAGAAGCGCAGGGAAAGCCAGGGCAGGCGGCGGGCGGAATGGTAGAGCCTTGTGTCGCGCGGCAGCACCACGGCGACGCGCTGCGGGCGGGCCAGCAGGTCGGGGATGGTCTTGGCAAGGATGGCGCCGAGCCAGCGGAAGCGCTCGGCCTCGGAGATGACGAAGAGGCCGTGGTTGCCGGAGGTGCCGGTGGAGCAGCCGACGGTCAGGCCCCGCGGCATGGCGCCGGTGGCGAGGGCTTGCCATGCGGCCTCGGCGGTAAGGCCGGGGCGGTTGTAGCGGTGGAAGCCGGCCATCAGCGTGGCCTTGTCGGTGACGGGCAGGTCCTGCAAGCGCGGCGGTGCCCCGGCGTAGGCGGCGACGCGGGGCAGGTCTCGGGTCAGCCAGCGGGTCAGGGCCTTGGCCTGCGCGGCCTCGAAGGCCGCTCGCGACAGGCCGGGGCGCGAGAGGTGCCGCATGCGGACGAAGGAGGTCATGGCTTCGGCGAGGGGGATCATGGCGCCTCGTCGAAGGCGGCAGGGGCCGGGTCGTGGCAGAGCATGACGGTGCCGCCCGCGGCCCGGAAGCGGTGGAGGAGATCGGTCGAGGCGGCCAGCGCGGCGGGGTCCTCGGCGAAAAGCCGCATCGGCCCGCGGGGGCGGCGGCCGGACTCCAGCGCTGCCAGCAGCCATTGCGCATCGGTGCCGTAGAGCAGCCGGGCGGCGGGGAACAGCAGGCCGATGTGGCCGTCGGCATGGCCGGGCAGGTCGAGGGCGATCACGCTGCCGTCGCCGAAGAGGTCGCCCCCGGGCCTGTCCTCGATGGCGTCCAGCCTTTCGGCGAAACCGGGCGGCAGAAGTTCGGGGAAGGTGGCGCGGTGCAGGTTCTGCCAGCGGCTGCGGGTCAGCAGGCGCTGGAAGGCGGCGCGGCTGGCAGTGAAGCGGGCGTTGGGGAAGAGGCTCAGGCCGGAGATGTGGTCGACGTGGTAGTGCGTGACGATGACCCGGGCGATGTCCTCCGGGCGCAGGCCGTGGCGGGCGAGGAAGGGCTCGGGCTGGCCTTGCGGGATCAGGTCGGGCCGCAGGAGGTGGCGGTAGAGCCGCAGGCCGGCGGAGCGGCCGGGGGCGGCCGTGGCATGGGCGGTATAGCCGGTGTCGATCAGCGTGGGCCCCGACGGGTGCATCAGCAGCCCGTAGCGCACCCGCAGCCGCAGCTGGCGGAGGCGGCCGCCTTTCAGCAGCAGGGCCTCGGGGGCCGGGACATGGGCGCTGTTGCAGAAGACCGGGGTCATGGCGGGGGGCCGAAGGTGCGGTCCAGCCCTTCCGCGAAGGAGATGCGGGGGGACCAGCCGAGCAGGCGGCGGGCCTTGGAGATGTCGAGGCTCTGCAGGTAGGCGAAGAGGGCGAGGCCGTGGCGGGTGACGGCGGGCTCCTTGGCGCCGGTCAGGAGCGCAAGGCGTTCCATCGCGGCGGCCGCCAGCAGGGCGGGGGCCAGCGGGGCCTTGCGCCAGCGCAAGGGGATGCCGGCGCGGGCGCAGGCGCGGGCGGCGATCTCGGTCACCGGCAGGGGCTCGCCGCCGGAGACGTGGAAGACCTGGCCCGCGGCCTGCGGCCCGGCGTCGAGGGCGGCGACCACCGCGGCGGCGGCGTCCTCGACATGGGTCAGGTCGATGCTGGCGCGGCCGCCGCGGAACAGCGGCAGCGGGCTGCGGCTTGCGGCCTGCAACAGGCGCGGCAGCAGGGCGGTGTCGCCCCGGCCGTAGAGGCCGCGGGGGCGGAGGATCACCGGCGAGAGATCGGCGGCGGCGAGGACCAGCGCCTCGGCCTCGGCCTTGGTGCGGGCGTAGGGGGTGAAGGGCGGCGGCAGCGGGGTATCCTCGGTCAGGTCCAGCTGGTCGCGCGGGGCGAAGAGGACCGAGGGCGAGGAGATGTGGACGAAGCGGCGGACATTCAGCCGGCGGGCGAGGGCGAGGACCGCGGCGGTGCCCTGCACGTTGGCGGCCTGGAAGTCGGCCAGCCGGCCGAAAGGGGCGGAGAGGGCGGCGCAATGGACCACGGCGGTGACTTCGGCCAGTTCGGGCGTATGGGGCGGGGCCTGGGTCAGGTCCCATCGCAGCGTGGGGACGTTCAGGGCCGCCAGCCGCGCCGGGTCGCGGCCCTGCGCCAGCACCTGCCGGTCCTCCAGCAGCCGCAGCAGCGTGCCGCCCAGGAAGCCGGTCGCGCCGGTGATCAGGATGCGCCCGGCCATCTAGACCTCCAGCGCCAGGCCGCCGAAGGAGACGCCGGCCGAGGTGCCGAGGAACAGGACGCGCATTCCCGGGCGCACCCGGCCCTCGCGCCGGGCGAGGTCCAGCGCGAAGGGGATCGAGGCGGCGATCTGGTTGCCGCAGGTGGCGGCGATCTGCACCACTCGATCGGGCGGGAAGCCGGTCTGGCGGATCATGTGGGCCAGCGCGGCGGGGCTGGCCTGATGCGGGATCACCAGGTCCACCTGACCATGCGTCCAGCCGGCGCGGGCCAGAAGGTCGGCGACGAAGGTGCCGAAATGGCGGGAGGCGAGGCGGAACAGCTCCTTGCCGTCCATGGCGAAGAGAGCGTGGGCGCGGAAGGCCTTCGGCTCGGCGGCGAAGTCGAAGCGGGTGCCGCCGGCGCCGATGCCGCAGGCCCCGTAGGCGGAAGGATAGCTGCGCATCAGGCTGGCGGCGATGCGGGCCGTGGACCCTGCCGAGGGCCGCAGCACCGCCGCGGCGGCGCCGTCGCCGAAGAGGCCGGCGATCTCGGGCGCGGTGTCCCAAGGCAGCGCGCGGGAGGCGAGTTCGGACGAGAAGACCAGCGCCGGCTGGTCCTTCAGCATCCGCGCGGCGGTCTCCAGCCCGGTCAGGAACGACAGGCAGGTGCTGTTCACATCGAAGGCGGCGGCCTCGCCGTCGGCGATGCCGAGGCGGGCCATCACCAGCGGCGCGGTGGCGGGGATCGGCTGGTAGGGCACGGCGCTGGCACCGATGACGAGGGAGATGTCCCGAGGCGCCAGCCCGGCATCGTCAAGCGCTGCGCGGGCGGCGGCAACCGCGAGGTCGATCTGGCTTTCCGTCCCGCAGACGGCGCGGGTGGCGACGCCGGTCAGCGCCTCCACCCGCCCCTCCGGCAGGCCGAGGCGGCGGTCGAACGCGGCGGAGGGGACCATGGCGGCGGGCAGGGCCCGCCCGGTTCCGGCGATCTCGACATGCATGACCGGCCTCCTCCGCGGCCCAGATGGGGACATATTCTGCGCGGGCGGCGGGGGAAAGGCCGGTCCGGGATTCCCGACCCGCAACGGAAAGACCCCGGGGAACGTGCCCCCGGGGTCCGGTTCTTTCAGGTGGTCGCGTTCAGCGCTGGTTCTCGCCCATCCGGGCGAAGCGCGCCGGCTCGGCCGATTTCAGCCGCGCCGCCAGCAGGAGGCCGATCACGGCCGCCAGCGGGATCAGCGAGGGCAGGATCCAGCCCAGCGAGCCGCCGGTGGTGCCGGTCAGGTCGCCGTAGTTGGCGAAGATGTAGACGAACAGGGCCGCCATCACCGCCGCCGCCACGATCGGCAGCAGGATGGTCGAGATCGGCGAGGCCGCCACGCCGGCCTTGCGGAAGAAGACGATGACCGAGATCGAGGTCACGCACATCATCCCGATCACGCCAAGGGTGCCGATCTGGCTGATCCACGTGAACATGTGCAGGATCGGGTCGAGGCCGAGCCCGGCGAAGACCGCCAGGATCACCAGCGCGCCGATGGTCTGCACCACCGAGCCGATGTGCGGGCTTTCATGGGCGATATGGGTCTGGCCGAAGACGGCCGGCAGCAGCCCCTCGCGCCCGGCGACGTAGGAATAGCGGGCGATGTAGTTGTGGAAGGCCGAAAGCGCGGCGAAGAGGCTGGAGACCAGCAGAAGGCCGGCGATCATCGAGATGGTCGGGCTGGTATATTGCTCGGCCAGGATGAAGAAATGCGCGGTCGGGTCTTCCAGGCCGCCCAGCATCGGCAGCAGGTTGGCGGCGCCGGTGCCGGCGATCATCAGCCAGGTGGTGAAGACGAAGAACAGGCCGATCATCAGCACGGCAAGATAGGTCGCGCGCGGGATGGTCCTTTCCGGGTCGCGGGCTTCCTCGCCGTAGATCGTGGTCGCCTCGATGCCGATGAAGGAGCCGAGGCAGAACAGGATCGCGGCGGTCAGCGAGCCGGAGTTCAGCGCCTGCCAGTCGAAGATGTTGACGGCAAGGCCGGTGCCCTGGTCGCCGCCGGCGAAGAGGATGGCGAAGTCGACGATGAAGACGACGATGTATTCCAGCGCCACCAGCACGATCAGCACCTTGGCCGAGAGATCGACCTGCCGGTAGCCGAGGATGCCGACCAGCAGAATGGCGATCAGGCTGTAGACCCACCAGTCCAGCGTCAGCCCGAACTGGCCGAACACCCCGGCCGAGATGCCGCCGAGAAGGCCGATCAGGCCGAACTGCATGGCGTTGTAGGAGACCATGGCGGTGATCGCCACCGCGCCGCCCATGTGGCCGCCGAGGCCGCGGGCGGCATAGGCGTAGAAGGCGCCGGCATTGGTGACGTGGCGGCTCATCGCCACGTAGCCGGCGGCGAAGGCCAGCATGACCAGCGTCAGCAGCAGGAAGGTCAGCGGGATGCCGGTGCCGTTGCCCAGAAGGAAGGCCAGCGGCATGGCGCCGGCGACGCCGGTCAGGGGCGCTGCGGCCGAGATCACCATGAAGGTGACGGCGATCAGCCCCAGCGAGTTTCGACGAAGCTGGTTCGTCGGAGTAGCCTTGATTTCGTTCATGTCCCTCTCCTTGTCGGGTCCCCGGGGGCCGGTCTTCGCGCCGGTCTCCCCGTCATTGGCCGCGCCCTTCCGGGGCTGCGGGTCGTCAGTCGGGCGGTATCTTAACTGGCCGGTAAAATAAATCCATCTGAGATATGGAATTCTTTATCCGATTTCGTTGCATCCGCAACGTTTCTTTTGGGGGATGCCGGTCCGTCACTCCGTCCGCACCGCGGGCTTCGCCCGGGTGTCCACGGTCAGGCTGAACACGTCCGGCCTTGCGTAATGGCCGGTCGCGTCGAAATCGTATTTGGCCCGCATCACCTCCGCCGGGTCGATCCGGGCGTAGAGGATGGTCTCGCCGCCGAAATCCGGGCCGGCGAGGACGCGGCCCAAGGGCGAGACGATGGCCGAGCCGCCGCGCATCATCACCAGGTCGGGGTCGTCGCCGAGCTGGCTTTCGTGATCGGCGGGATAGGCGGCGCGGGTGATGTGCTGGCAGGCGGTCAGCACGAAGGTGCGGCCCTCCAGCGCGATGTGCTGCATGGTCGGCAGCCAGGTGTCGCGGTCGTCGGCGGTGGGGGCGCAGTAGAGGCTGACGCCCTGGTGATACATGTGCATCCGCAGCGCGGGCATGTAGTTCTCCCAGCAGATCACCGCGCCGATGGTGCCCATCTCGGTCTTGAAGACCGGCATCGTCGAGCCGTCGCCGAAGCCCCAGATCAGCCGTTCGCCCGCCGTGGGCATCAGCTTGCGGTGTTTGCCGACCAGCCCCTTGTCGCCGTCGAAGTAGAGCGCGGTGCAGTAGAGCGTGCCGCCGTCGCGTTCGATCACCCCGACCACGGCGAAGGCGCCGGTCTCGGCGGTGGCTTCTTCGAGCAGCGCCACCTCGGGGCCGTCGAGGTCGATGGCGGCGGCGTGGTAGCGGGCGAAGGCCTCGCGGCCCTCGGGCTTGCGCATCCCGATCGGCGCGCCGAAGGAGGCCCCCTTGGGATAGCCGCCGATCAGCGCCTCGGGGAAGACCACCAGCCTGGCGCCCTTGGCCGCGGCCTCGCGCAGCTGCGCGGCGGCCTTCTCGGCGGTGGCGAGCGGGTCGGCGGGGATCGAGGCGATCTGGACGACGGCGGCGGTGAAGGGGGCGGACATGGCAGACCTCGGCGCTTTGCGGAAGCCCCGGGGGCGCTTCGCCCCCCGGACCCCCAGAGGATATTTGGGGACAGATGAAAGGGCAGGGGCCGTTCCGTCAATCCTCCGGCGTGGCGTCGACGACCGGGTGGCGGATGGTGCCGATGCCTTCGACGGTGGCGATCACCACGTCGCCCGGTTTCAGCCATTCCTGCGGGGTGCGGCCGGCGCCGACGCCCTCGGGCGTGCCGGAGGCGATGATGTCGCCGGGCTCCAGCGTGATGCCGGTGGAGATGTCGGCGATCAGGTCGTCGACCTTGAACAGCATGTGCCGGGTGTTCGACCGCTGCTTCTCCACCCCGTTGACGGTGAGCCACAGGTCCAGGGTCTGCGGGTCGGGGATTTCGTCGGCGGTGATGATGCAGGGGCCGAAGGGGGCGTAGGTGTCCATGCCCTTGGAGAAGATCCACTGGCCGGCGCGGCGGTTGTCGCGGGCGGAGATGTCGATCATCACCGAATAGCCGAAGACATGGGCCAGGGCGTCGGCCTTGCGGACGCGGCGGGCGGTGGTGCCGATGATCACCGCCAGCTCCACCTCCCAGTCCAGCTGCTTGGTCATCTTCGCGTTGTGCTCGATCCCCTCGCCGGGGCCGATGACGGTGGTCGGCGGCTTGGAGAACACCACCGGCTGTTTCGGCAGGTCCTTCGAAGTGTCCAGCGAGGCCGCGCTTTCGGCGACGTGCTCGACATAGTTCAGCCCGATGCCGAAGATGTTCTTGCGCGGCCGCGGGATCGGGGCCAGCAGCTTGACGTTCGCCAGCGCGGTGGCGGTGCCGGGGGCGTGGCGGCCCTCCGCCTCTTCCAGGCAGTCGCGCAGGGCGTCCAGCCCCGGGCGGCCCATGTCGATCAGGCCCAGCATCGAGTCGGGCAGGTCTTCGCCCTGCGAGGCGCCAAGGGCCTCGACATCCACCACCAGATCGCCGTCGATCACGCCGAGACGCGCCCCGGCCTCGACTGAGGCACGGTAAGTCACCAGTTTCATTCCGTTTTCCTTCAGAGGATGGGCTGGAAGCCGCCGTTTTCGCCGAAGGCCTGCTCGCGGTAGAGGCCGAGCGCCCGCATCACCGGCAGGTCGTTCAGGCAGAACAGGCAGGCGTCGTCGCGGTCCGATGCGTTGACATGCTCGTGCCAGGCCCAGGAGGGCACGCAGAAGATGTCGCGCTCCTGCCAGTCGAAGCGCTTGCCGTCGATGATCGAATGCCCGCGGCCCTTGGCGACGTGGTAGAGGTAGCTGCCGGTATGGCGGTGCGCCTTGGTATGCTCGCCCGGCCGCAGCATCTGCATCGAGGCGCCGAGGGTGCGCATCACCGGGCCGTTGGTGACCGGGTTGACGTATTCCATCATCACGCCGTCGAAGGGGCTGCCCTCGGTGCAGCCGGCGTATTTGGTCAGGGCGTCGTAGGTGGGGGCCCATTCGTATTTGAACATCGGGCTGTAGCCGTGTTTCCACGACTCGCCATAGGGCGTCAGCCCCGGGTTGCCCCAGGTGCGGGTCATGTCGTTGACCTCGTAGCCCACGGCCTGGTTCATGTCGGGGTGGACCTCGTAGAAATTCGCCTCCATCGCGTTGACGAAGGGGATGTCGAGGCCGTCCTGCCAGAGGCAGGTGGCGCCGTCGGCCGAGACGCCGTGTTCGTGCCAGGTGCCGTTCGGCGTCAGCACGAAGTCGTTGGCGCCCAGCGTCATCTTGTGGCCGTCGACCACGGTATAGGCGCCCGATCCTTCCATGATGAAGCGGATCGCGCTGGCCGAATGGCGGTGCGCGCCCGCCACCTCGCCGGGGTTCATCACCTGCAGGCCGGCGTAGATCCAGCCCACGGCGGCGGCCACGTCGCTGCGGCCGGGGTTGTTGAGGTAGATCACCCGGCGGCCGGCCTTTTCCGGCGTGACCAGATCGACCGAGCGGATCACGTGGTCGCGCAGGTCCTTGTAGCGCCACAGCACCGGGACGGATTGCGACTTCGGCTCCCAGGGCTCGATCTTGTTGGCCACGGTCCAGAGCGCGCCGGCGCTGAAACGCTCCAGCTCGTCGTAATAGGCCAGAAGTTCCGGGGTGTCCTCGACATTGGCGCGGCCCGCCACGTCTTCCCGATGGTTCTCGCGTGCCTTCGCCATGGACGGCCTCCTCCGATGCCAAGCCTCTGTCGCATCCGAGAATGCAACAGGGCTTTGTCGATTACAACAGGAATTATCGAAAATCCTTGAGGCCGGGGAGAGGTTGGATTCCGACGGTCTGGCCGGGCGGGAGAAGGCGAGGCGCTGCCTCGCCCCCGCCCGTGCGCGGCGGTAGACCCGGAGACGGTGGTGGCACGAGTTGCGCCGTGGCGAAGGCAGTCGCCTTCGCCAGCAGCCTGGGATCGTCAGACCCGGTGCAGCGCCAGCGCGACGCCATGGCCGACGCCGACGCAAAGGGTGGCCAGCGCGGTGCTGCCGCCGGTGTCCTGCAAGCGGCGGGCGGCGGCCCAGGCGATGCGGGCGCCGGACATGCCGAGCGGGTGGCCGATGGCGATGCCGCCGCTTTGCGCGTTCACCCGCGGGTCGTCGTCGGCCAGACCCCAGGCGCGGGTGCAGGACAGCACCTGCGCGGCGAAGGCCTCGTTCAGCTCGATCACGTCGTAACCGCCGGCGGCCAGGCCGGTGCGGGCCTGCAACCGCTCCACCGCCGCGACCGGGCCGATGCCCATGATCCGCGGCGGAACGCCGGCGCTGGCGGCGGCGCCGAGGCGGGCCAGCGGCGTCAGGCCGTGGCGCTTCACCGCGGCTTCCGAGGCCAGGAGCAGGGCGCAGGCGCCGTCGTTGACGCCGGCCGCATTGCCCGCCGTCACCGTGCCGCCCTTGCGGAAGGGGGCGGGCAGGGCGGCCAGTTTCTCCAGGCTGGTGGCGCGGGGGTGTTCGTCGGTCTCGACCGTGGTGGTGGTGCCCTTCGGGCCGGGGACGGCGACCGGCAGGATGTCGGCGGCGTGCCAGGCGGCATCGTAGCGCGACTGGCTGCGGAGCGCGTAGGCGTCCTGGTCCTCGCGCGAGACGTTGCGCTCGGCGGCCAGGTTCTCGGCGGTTTCCGGCATCGAGTCGATGCCGTATTCGGCGGCGATGCGCTTGTTGACGAAGCGCCAGCCGATGGTGGTGTCGTGGATTTCCGCCCTCCGGTCGTAGGCCGATTCGGCCTTGGGCATGACGAAGGGCGCGCGCGACATGCTCTCGACGCCGCCCGCGATCACCAGATCGGCCGCGCCCGTGGCGATGGC
Source organism: Rhodobacter sp. SGA-6-6 (assembly GCF_011043545.1). Classification (GTDB taxonomy): domain Bacteria; phylum Pseudomonadota; class Alphaproteobacteria; order Rhodobacterales; family Rhodobacteraceae; genus Pseudogemmobacter. The sequence continues at coordinate 426,991 of NZ_JAAKGP010000003.1, forward strand.
GCGGGCGCCGGCGATCACCGCGTCCAGCCCGCTGGCGCAGAGGCGGTTGACGGTCAGCCCCGGCACCGTGACCGGCAGGCGCGACAGCAGCACCGCCATGCGGGCGACGTTGCGGTTGTCCTCGCCGGCCTGGTTGGCGCAGCCGAGGATCACCTCGTCCACCGGCAGGTCGTCGGCGCCGAGGAGGCCGTCGATCACCTGCGCCGCCATGTCGTCGGGGCGCAGGCGCGCGAGGGCGCCGCCGTGGCGGCCGACGGGGCTGCGCTTGCCGCGGCAGAGGAAGACTTCGGTCATGCAAGGGCCTCCAGCCAGGGCGAGGGATCGTAGCGGGGTTTCAGCGCCTCGGGAGCCCGGACGCGCAGGTCGGAAAGAATATGAAGGACCGCCCCCGGGCCGCCGAGGCGGTCGAGCATCCCGAAGGGGCCGCGCGGGAAGTTCAGCCCCAGCTTCAGCGCGGTGTCGATGGCGTCGCGGGAGGTGCTGGATTCCTGCGCCAGCCAGGCGGCCTCGTTCACCAGCAGCGCCTCGATCCGGGCGGCGATGGACTCGGCGTCCGCGGGCGGGGCAGGGGCCTCGCCCGGCGGGGTGACGAAGCCCGCGCCGGACTTGCGGCCGAGGCGGCCGGCGGCAACGGTTTCTTCCAGCGCGGCGAAGACGTGATAGCGCGGATGGCCGCCCATGGCGGCGTTCAGCGATCTGGTGGCGGCAAGGTTGATGTCGGCGCCGATCAGGTCGATCAGGGCGAAGGGACCCATGCGGTAGCCGGCGGCCGCCATGGCGGCGTCGATCTCTGCCGCCGCGCGGCCTTCCTCCAGCAGCGCCAGCGCCTCGCCGTAGAACGGCCGGGCGCAGCGGTTGACGATGAAGCCGGGGCTGTCGGGGGCGTCCACCACCACTTTGCCGGCGGCCTCGGTCAGGGTGCGGGCGCGGTTTCCGGCCTCCTCGGCCCCCTGCGGCACCACCAGTTCCACCAGCTTCATCACCGGGGCGGGGTTGAAGAAATGCAGCCCGATCACCTGCATCGGCCGGGCCAGCGGGTCGCGGATCGCCCGCACCGACAGCGAGGAGGTGTTGGTCGCCAAGACGCAATCGGCGGCCACCGCCCGTTCGACCGCAGCGAAAAGGTCCTGCTTCACCGCAAGGTCCTCGGCCACCGCCTCGATCACCAGCGCGGCGTCGGCCAGCCCTTCGGGGCCGTCCACCACCTGCAACCTGCTGGCGATGGCCTCTGCCTCGGCCGCATCCAGCTTGCCCGCATTCACGCGCGGGGCCAGCGCCGCCGCCAGCCTTTCGCGCGCATTGGCGCGGGCCGGGGCATGGGCATCGGTCGCCAGCACCGCATGGCCGGCCTGCGCATAGACCTGCGCGATGCCGAGGCCCATGGTGCCCAGACCCACCACTCCGATCACCGGACGATCCATCGCGGCCCTCCTCTGTCCCTGTGACAACGCCATCCTGCGCCGCAGGGTCCCGCTGTCCAGCCTGTTTTCACCCCTCCCGGAAAATATTTCAAGACTAAAACATTTAAGCTTGAAATGAATCGCCTCCCGTGCCAGCCTTTCCGGGACGCGCAGACGATCCATGGGAGGATTCGGGTATGAAGGTGCTTTGCCTCGGCGGCGGCCCGGCCGGGCTTTACTTCGCCATTTCGATGAAGCTGCGCGATCCGTCGCATCAGGTCACGGTGCTGGAGCGCAACCGCGCCAACGATACCTTCGGCTGGGGCGTGGTGCTGTCGGACGATGCTCTCGGCCGGATGCAGAAGAACGATCCGGTCTCGACCGACGCCATCCGCAGCCATTTCGCCTATTGGGACGACATCGCCGTGGTGCATGACGGGGTGCGCACCGTCTCGGGCGGGCATGGCTTCGCCGGCATCGGCCGCAAGCAGATGCTGATCCTGTTGCAGGCCCGGGCGCGCGAGCTGGGCGTCGAGATGAAGTTCGAGACCGAGTTCAAGTCGGCGGAAGAGTATCGCAAGGACTACGACCTGGTGGTCGGGGCGGACGGGATCAACTCTCTGGTCCGGCGCGAATACGAGGATGTGTTCCAGCCCGACATCGACACCCGCCTGTGCAAGTTCGTCTGGCTGGGCACCCACCAGAAGTTCGACGACGCCTTCACCTTCATCTTCGAGAAGACCGAGCACGGCTGGGTCTGGGCGCATGTCTACCAGTTCGACGACGCCACCGCGACCTTCATCGTCGAATGCCTGCCCGAGACCTGGGACCGCTGGGGCTTCGAGCATATGTCGAAGGAAGAGACGGTCGAGACCTGCCGCAAGATCTTCGAGCGCCATCTGGGCGGGCACGACCTGATGTCCAACGCCGCCCATCTGCGCGGGTCCGCGGTCTGGATGCAGTTCCCGCGGGTGATCTGCGGCAAGTGGTTCCACGAGAATGTCGTGCTGATGGGCGACGCCGCGGCGACGGGGCACTTCTCCATCGGCTCCGGTTCGCGGCTGGCCTTCGACAGCGCCATCGCGCTGGCCGAATACCTGCATTCCGAGCCGACGATGCAGGCCGCCTTCGAGCGCTATCAGGAAGAGCGCCGGGTCGAGGTGCTGCGGCTGCAATCCGCCGCCCGCAACAGCCTGGAGTGGTTCGAGCAGGTGGAGCGCTACCTGCACATGCACCCGACCCAGTTCGCCTATTCGCTGCTGACCCGCAGCCAGCGCATCAGCCACGAGAACCTGCGCCTGCGCGATCCCGAATGGCTGGCCTCGGCGGAAGACTGGTTCCAGCAACAGGCCGGGGGCCGGAAGGGCCGCCGCCCGATGTTCGCGCCGTTCCGGCTGCGGGACATGGAGCTGAAGAACCGCATCGTGCTGTCGCCGATGGCGCAATACAAGGCCAAGGACGGTATCCCGAACGACTGGCATTTCGTCCACTACGCCGAACGCGCCAAGGGCGGCGCGGCGCTGATCTACACCGAGATGACCTGCGTCTCGCCCGAGGGCCGCATCACCCCCGGCTGCCCCGGCCTCTATGCGCCGGAGCATGAGGCGGCCTGGAAGCGGCTGGCCGATTTCATCCATGCCGAGACCACGGCGAAGCTTTGCATCCAGATCGGCCATTCCGGCCGCAAGGGCAGCACCTGCGTTCCGTGGGAAGGCGGCGGGATCGACGCGCCGCTGGCCTCGGGCAACTGGCAGACGCTGGCGCCTTCGGCCATTGCCTACAAGCCCGCCAACGGCGTGCCGAAGGCGATGGACCGCGCCGACATGGACGCGGTGAAGGCGCAGTTCGTCGCCTCGGTGCAGATGGCCGACCGCGCCGGCGCCGACATGATCGAGATGCACGCGGCCCATGGCTACCTGCTGGGCGAGTTCATCTCTCCGGTCACCAACAGGCGCAGCGACGAGTATGGCGGGTCGCTGGAGAACCGGATGCGCTGGCCGCTGGAGGTCTTCGCGGCGATGCGTGCGGCCTGGCCGGAGGCGAAGCCGATGTCCGTCCGCATCAGCGCCCACGACTGGATCGACGGCGGCGTGACGCCGGAGGAGGCGGTGGAAATCGCGCGGATGTTCCGCGCCGCGGGCGCCGACATCATCGACGTCTCCTCGGGCCAGACCGACCCGGCCGAGAAGCCGATCTACGGAAGGATGTTCCAGACCCCGTTCTCGGACCGCATCCGCAACGAGGCCGACATCCCGACCATGGCGGTCGGCAACATCTCGGACTGGGATCAGGTGAACGGCATCCTGATGGCGGGCCGGGCCGATCTGGTCTGCCTGGCGCGGATGCACTTGGCAGACCCCTACTGGACGCTCCATGCTGCGGTCGAGCAGGGCGACCAGGCGAGCGAATGGCCCACCCCCTACAAGGGCGGCCGCGACCTGATGTTCCGCCTGCGCGAACGGCAGGAGGCGCAGATCCGGGTATGACCGACCTCGCGGGGAAACGGGCACTGGTGACGGGGGGCGGGTCCGGCGCAGGGGCCGCCCTTGCGCTGGCCTTCGCCGGGGCGGGGGCCGAGGTGGTGATCTCGGGCCGCCGCGCCGAGGCGCTGGCCGCCACCGCCGCCCGCCACCCCGCGATCCGTTGCGTTCAGGCGGATGTGACCGACGAGACCTCGGTGAAGGCGATGTTCGCCGAGGCCGGGCCCTGCGACATCGTGGTCGCCAATGCCGGGGCGGCGGAAAGCGCGCCCTTGGGCCGCACCACGCTGGAGCAATGGAACGCCATGCTGGCGGTCAACCTGACCGGCACCTTCCTGACCTTCCGCGAGGGGCTGGCGCAGTTGCCCGGCTGGGGGCGGCTGATCGCGGTCGCCTCCACCGCCGGCCTCAAGGGCTATGCCTATGTCGCGCCCTATGCGGCGGCGAAGCACGGGGTGGTCGGGCTGTGCCGGAGCCTCGCGCTGGAACTGGCGAAGAAGCCGGTGACGGTGAATGCGCTGTGCCCGGGCTTCCTGGACACCGAGATGACCGACCGTTCGGTGGCGAACATCGTCGAGAAGACCGGGATGACGGCCGAGGCGGCGCGGGCGACGCTGGCCGCCACCAACCCGCAGAAGCGGCTGATCCAGCCGGCGGAGGTGGCGGCCGCCGCACTCTGGCTCTGCGGTCCAGGGTCGGAAGGCATCACCGGCCAGGCGCTGGCGATCGCGGGGGGCGAGGTATGAGCGAACTGTCCAAGCGCCGTCTGAAAAGCTGGATCCGTCTGCTGGGCGTCACCCGCTCGGTCGAGGCCGAGCTGCGCGAGTTCCTGCGGCTGAAGCACGACACCACCCTGCCGCGCTTCGACGTGATGGCCGCGCTCTGGCGCCGCCGCGACGGGCTGACCATGAGCGAGCTGTCGCGGATGCTGCTGGTCTCGAACGGCAACGCCACCGCGGTGGTGGACCGGCTGGAGAAGGACGGCTTCGTCCGCCGCCGCCCCAGCGAGACCGACCGCCGCACCGTCTATGTCGCCCTGACCGACGAGGGGCTGCGCGCCTTCGAGGGCATGGCGGACCAGCACGAGATGGAGGTGGACCGGCTGCTCTCGGACCTGTCCGACGAGGATCTGGAGGCGCTGACCGCGATCTTCCGCAAATTCGGCAAGAGGGACGCAAGATGACGACGATGGCAGGGCTCCGCCCGCAGCATTTCCTCTGGGAGGTGAAGGACCGGGTGGCCGTGGTCCGGCTGAACCGGCCGGACCGCAAGAACCCGCTGACCTTCGATTCCTATGCCGAACTGCGCGACACCTTCCGGGCGCTGGTCTATGCCTCGGATGTGGACGTGGTGGTCTTCGCCTCCAACGGCGGCAACTTCTGCTCGGGCGGCGATGTGCACGACATCATCGGCCCGCTGATCGGCCTGCCGATGAAGGACCTGCTGGCCTTCACCCGGATGACCGGCGATCTGGTCAAGGCGATGATTTCCTGCGGCAAGCCGATCATCGCGGCGGTGGACGGCGTGGCGGTGGGGGCCGGGGCGATCATCGCCATGGCCTCGGACCTGCGGCTGGCGACCCCGGCGGCGAAATGCGCCTTCCTGTTCACCCGGGTCGGCCTTGCCGGCTGCGACATGGGCGCCTGCGCCATGCTGCCCCGGATCATCGGGCAGGGGCGGGCCGCGGAGCTGCTCTATACCGGCCGGGTGATGGGGGCCGAGGAGGGCGCGGCCTGGGGCTTCTGGAATGCCTTGCACGCCCCGGAGGCGCTGGAGGACGAGGCGATGAAGCTGGCGGCGCGGCTGGCGGCGGGGCCGACCTTCGCCCATGGCATCACCAAGACCCAGCTGAACCAGGAATGGAACATGGGGCTGGAACAGGCCATCGAGGCCGAGGCGCAGGCCCAGGCGATCTGTATGCAGACCAGGGACTTCGACCGGGCCTATCGGGCCTTCGTGGCGAAAGAGAAGCCGGTCTTCGCGGGCGATTGAACGAAGGCCGGGGGGCCAGCCCCCCGGACCCCCCGGAGTATTTGGACCAAGATGAAGAGATGAGCGACAAGACCTTCCTTTCCTGGCCTTTCTTCGAGACCCGCCACCGCGAACTGGCGGCGGCGCTGGACGCATGGGCGGCGGCGAACCTGCCGGTGGACCATGGCGACGTGGACGCGGCCTGCAAGGGGCTGGTCGCTTCGCTCGGGGCCGGGGGGTGGCTGCGGCATTCCGGGGCGGGGGAGGGGGAGCGGCTGGATGTGCGCACCCTTTGCCTGATCCGCGAGACGCTGGCGCGGCACGATGCGCTGGCGGATTTCGCCTTCGCCATGCAGGGGCTGGGGATGGGGGCGGTGTCGCTGTTCGGCAGTCCCGAGCAGCGGCAATGGCTGGAGAAGACCCGGGCGGGCAAGGCGATCTCGGCTTTCGCGCTGACCGAGCCGGGGTCGGGCTCGGACGTGGCGAATACCGCGACCACGGCAGAGCGGGTGCCGGGGGGATTCCGGCTGACCGGCGAGAAGACCTATATCTCCAACGGCGGCATCGCCGACATCTATGTGATCTTCGCCCGCACCGGCGAGGCGCCGGGCGCGCGCGGGCTCTCCGCCTTCCTGATGCCCGCCGATGCGGCGGGGCTCACGGTCACCGAGCGGATCGAGGTGATTGCGCCGCACCCCTTGGCGACGCTGAGGCTGGACGGGGTGGTCCTGCCGGAGACGGCGCTGATCGGCAAGGCCGGCGAGGGGTTCAAGCTGGCGATGTCGGTGCTGGACGTGTTCCGCTCCACCGTCGGGGCGGCTGCGCTCGGCATGGCGCGGCGGGCGCTGGACGAGGCGCTGGCTCGGGTGCAGAGCCGGAAGATCCAGGGCGAGCCGCTGTCCTCCCTGCAACTGGTGCAGGGCCATCTGGCCGACATGGCGCTGAAGATCGACGCTGCCGCGCTGCTGGTCTACCGCGCCGCCTGGACCAAGGACCAGGGCGCCGCGCGGGTCAGCCGCGAGGCGGCGATGGCGAAGCTCTACGCCACCGAGGCGGCGCAGGAGGTGATCGACGCCGCGGTGCAGTTGCACGGCGGCGACGGCGTGCGGCATGGGGTGAAGGTCGAGGAGCTTTACCGCGATATCCGCGCCTTGCGCATCTACGAAGGGGCCAGCGACGTGCAGCGCGTCGTCATCGCCCGCAGCATCCTGGGCTAGGGAGGGAACCATGGGCAGACCACTGGACGGCGGCATCACCCGGCAGGGCGAGGGCATCGAGGGCGTGGAATGGAACATCCTCGGCCAGCGCTATTTCCCGAAGTCGAGCTGCGCCAGCAGCTTCTCCTTCGAGACCAATTCGGAGCCGGGCCAGTTCGTCCCGGTCCACATCCACCCGCATCAGGACGAATTCATCCTGGTGCAGGAGGGCGAGTTGCATGTGAAGCTGGACGGCGTCTGGTCGGTGGCCAGGGCCGGCGATCTGGTGCGGATGCCGCGCGGCATCCCGCACGGCTATTTCAACAAGTCCGACAAGCCGGCGCGGGCGCTGTTCTGGGTGTCGCCCGCCGGGCGGCTGGAGGATCTGTTCCGCACCCTGCACGACATGACCGACATCCCCGCCGTCATCGAGGCCAGCGCCGCGCATGACGTGGAGTTCCTGCCGCCCGAGGCCAACGACTGATGCTCTACCGCCTGCCCATCCGCATCGAGTTCAACCATTGCGACCCGGCGGGGATCGTCTTCTATCCGCGCTATTTCGAGATGACCAACTCGGTCTGCGAGAATTTCTTCCGCGAGGTGGCGGGCCTGTCCTATGCCGACATGATGACCCGCCGCGAGGGCTGTCCCACCGCGCGGATGGAGGTGAACTTCCACGCCCCCAGCCGGCTGGAGGAGGTGCTGGACTGGCGGCTGCGGGTCACCCGGCTCGGCACCACCTCCATCGCCCACCGGATCGAGGCGCATGGCGGCGGCATCCACCGGCTGACCGCCGATCTGACCCAGGTCTACATCACCGCCGAAGGCCGGCCGCAGCCCTGGCCGCAGGCTGTGCGCGACCGCATCACCGCCCATATGGAGGCCCCCGATGAGCCTTGAATTCCTTCACCCCAGCAACTGGAAGCCGGCCATCGGCTATTCCAACGGCGTCGCCGCCAAGGGCCGCATGATCTTCACCGGCGGCCTGATCGGCTGGAACGCCGATGCCGAGTTCGAGACCGACGATTTCGCCGGCCAGGTGGCGCAGGTGCTGCGCAACATCGTCGCCGTGCTGGCCGAGGGCGGGGCGAAGCCCGAGCATATCGTCCGCATGACCTGGTATGTCACCAGCAAGGCGGAATACCTTGGCTCGCTCAAGGACCTGGGCCGCGCCTACAAGGAGATCATCGGCCGCCATTACCCGGCGATGGCGCTGGTGCAGGTGGTGGCGCTGGTCGAGGACCGCGCCAAGGTGGAGATCGAGGCAACCGCAGTGATCCCCGACTGAGGGGGCGCCGCCCGCGCCCCCCGGGAGAGGGGGCCTCGGCGGCTTGATGGGAGGAATGCAATGAAGGGCAACGCGCCTTTGGGCCCGACGGGCCATCTCGATACGTTCACCCGGGACAACCTGCCCCCGGCGGAGCTTTGGCCCGAGATCGACCTCGGCCCGTTCAGCTATCCCGAATGGCTGAACGCCGGGGTGGAGCTGACCGACCGCATGGTCGAGAAGGGCTTCGGCGACCATACCGCGCTGATCGGCAACGGCCGCATCCGCACCTACAAGGAGTTGTCGGACTGGACCAACCGCATCGCCCATGCGCTGGTCGAGGACTACAAGGTGAAGCCCGGAAACCGGGTGATGATCCGGTCCGCCAACAACCCGGCGATGGTGGCCTGCTGGCTGGCGGCGACCAAGGCCGGCGCGGTGGTGGTCAACACCATGCCGATGCTGCGGGCGGGAGAACTGTCGAAGATCGTCGACAAGGCCGAGATCACCCATGCGCTGTGCGACACGCGGCTGATGGAGGAACTGGTCACGGTATCCAAGGGCAGCCGCTTCCTGAAGACGGTGGTGGGCTTCGACGGCACCGCCAACCACGATGCGGAACTGGACCGGGTGGCGCTGTCGAAATCGGTGCGGTTCGAGGCGGTGAAGACGGGCCGCGACGATGTGGCCCTGCTGGGCTTCACCTCGGGCACCACCGGCGAACCCAAGGCCACGATGCATTTCCACCGCGACATCCTGATCATCGCGGATGCCTATGCCAGGGAAGTGCTGGACGTGCAGCCGACGGATGTGTTCATCGGCTCGCCGCCGCTGGCCTTCACTTTCGGCCTGGGCGGGCTGGCGGTCTTTCCGCTGCGCTTCGGCGCTGCGGCGGCGCTCTTGGAGACCGCCTCGCCGCAGAACATGATCGAGATCATCCAGAAGCACCGCGCCACCGTCTGCTTCACCGCGCCGACCGCCTATCGCGTCATGCTGCGGGCGATGGAGGAGGGGGCGGACCTGTCCTCGCTGCGCGCCGCCGTCAGCGCGGGGGAAACCCTTCCCGCCCCGGTCTATGACGAATGGGCGCAGAAGACCGGCAAGCCGATGCTGGACGGCATCGGCTCGACCGAGATGCTGCACATCTTCCTGACCAACCGCTTCTCCGACCACCACCCGGGCTGCACCGGGCGGCCGGTGACGGGCTATCAGGCCCGCATCATCGGGCCGGACGGGCAGGAGATGCCGCGCGGGCAGACCGGGCGGCTGGCGGTGAAGGGGCCGCTCGGTTGCCGTTACCTCTCGGCGCCCGACAAGCAGCGCGACTATGTCAAGGACGGCTGGAACCTGACCGGCGACAGCTTCTGGCAGGACGAGGAGGGCCGCTTCCACTTCGCCGCAAGGACCGACGGCATCATCCTCTCGGCCGGCTACAACATCGCCGGACCTGAGGTGGAGGCGGCGCTGCTGGCGCATCCCGACGTGGCCGAATGCGCCGTGGTCGGCGCCCCGGACAACGAGCGCGGCCAGATCGTCGAGGCGCATGTGGTGCTGGCCCCGGGCGTCCAGCCCTGCGAGGCCGAGGTCAAGCTGTTGCAGGACCATGTGAAATCGGTGATTGCGCCCTACAAGTATCCGCGCCGGGTGATCTTCACTCCCGCCCTGCCCAAGACCGAAAGCGGCAAGATCCAGCGCTTCAAGCTGCTTGAAGGCCGGGGCTGAGCCGGTCAGACTTGCGAAAAACGAACGACCAACAGGAAAGGAAATGCAGATGAGATTGAAAACCCTCCTCCTTTCGGCCGCGGCGGCGCTGTCGCTGGCCGCGGCCCCGGCGATTGCCGATGGCGTGAAGGTCGGGCTGATCACCACGCTTTCGGGCGGCGGCGCCGGCATCGGCGCCGATGTGCGCGACGGCTTCATGCTGGCGCTGAAGAACGCGGGCGACGCCGGCAAGCAGGTCGAGGTTGTGCTGGAAGACGACCAGCAGAAGCCCGACGTGGCGGTGCAGATCGCCGACAAGATGATCCAGTCCGACAATGTCGACGTGCTGACCGGCATCATCTGGTCGAACCTGGCCATGGCGGTGGTGCCGGCCGCCACCGGGCAGGGCAAGTTCTACCTGTCCTCGAACGCCGCGCCCTCGGCGCTGGCGGGCTCGGGCTGCAATCCGCTGTATTTCTCGGTCTCCTACCAGAACGACAACCTGCACGAGGCTGCGGGCGCCTATGCCTCGGAGAAGGGCGTCAAGAAGATGTTCATCATGGCGCCGAACTACCCGGCCGGGCAGGACAGCCTGGCGGGCTTCAAGCGCTTCTACACCGGCGAGGTGGTGGCCGAGGTCTATACCCAGGTCGGCCAGACCGATTTCGCCGCCGAGATCGCGCAGATCCGCGCCTCCGGCGCCGAGGAGGTGTTCTTCTTCCAGCCCGGCGGCATGGGCATCGCCTTCCTGAAGCAATATGCCGAATCCGGCGTGGACATCCCGCTGATCGGCCCGGGTTTCTCGCTGTCGGAAGACATCCTGCCGGCGGTGGGCGATGCCGCGATCGGGATCAAGAACACCTCGCACTGGTCGACCGACCTCGACAACCCGGCCAACAAGGCCTTCGTCGAGGGCTTCCGCGCCGATTTCGGCCGCTTCCCCTCGCTCTACGCGGCGCAGGCCTATGACACCGCCAACCTGCTGTTGTCGGCGATGGCCAAGGCCAGCCCCTCGGACCCCGAGGCCTTCCGCGCCGCGCTGGCGGCGGCCGAGTTCGACTCGGTCCGCGGCAAGTTCGGCTTCGGTCCGAACCAGCACCCGATCCAGGACATCTATGTGCTGGAGGTGGAAAAGCGCGACGGCGAGCTGACCAACAAGATCATCGGCACCGCCATGACCGACCGCGGCGACGCCTACGCCGAGCAGTGCCAGATGTGATCCCTCCGGCGGGCCGGGTATCCGATTTTCGACGAAAAATCGTTCCCGGCCCGCCCCCTGAGGCGCCCCTGAAAACGCGGAGGAGAAGGCCGTGATGCTGCTGGCCGAGCAGGTCCTGAACGGACTGCAATACGGAATGATGCTTTTCCTCATGGCCGCCGGGCTGACGCTGGTCTTCGGGGTGATGGGGCTGATCAACCTGGCGCATGGCTCGCTCTACATGATCGGGGCCTTCGCCTGCGCCACCGTCGCCGCCTGGACCGGATCGTTCTGGCTGGGGCTGGCGGCCAGCCTCGCCGCCGCCGCGGCGGCCGGGGCGCTGGTCGAGATGGCGGTGATCCGCCGCCTCTATCCCCGCGACCACCTCGACCAGGTGCTGGCGACCTTCGCGCTGATCCTGGTGTTCTCGGAAGGCACCCGCTGGATCTTCGGCGACTTCCCGCTCTACCTGAAGCTGCCGCCCGCCTTGTCCGGCGCCGTCACCCTGCCGGGCGGCCTGCAATATCCCCTCTTCCGGCTGGTGATCATCGCCGTCGGCGCCGCGGTGGCGCTCGGCCTCTGGCTGCTGATCACCCGCACCCGGCTCGGCATCCGCATCCGCGCCGGCGAGGCCGACCGCGAGATGATCGGTGCCCTCGGCGTCGACATCGCCCGGCTCTACACCATCGTCTTCGCCCTCGGCGCGGCGCTGGCGGGGCTGGCCGGTGCGCTGGTCGGCTCGATCCAGTCGGTGCAGGTGGGGATGGGCGAACCCGTCCTGATCCTTGCCTTCGTCGTCATCGTCATCGGCGGCATCGGCTCGATCAAGGGCGCGCTGGTGGGGGCGCTGCTGGTCGGCATGACCGACACCCTGGGCAAGGCCGTCATCCCCGGCCTCTTCGCCCGCTTCATGGAGGCCTCCGATGCCAATACCTCCGGCTCCGCCGTCGCCTCGATGCTGATCTACATCCTGATGGCCGCGGTGCTCTTGGTGCGCCCGCAGGGCCTGTTCGGCGCGAGGGCCTGAGCGATGAACCGCGACCTGATCGTCAACCTCGTCATCTTCGCCCTGCTGGTGGCCGTCGCCCTGGGCGCCCATGTCGCCGGGCAGGGCTTCACCGTCACCCTGGCCACCAAGGCCGCCATCCTGGGCCTGGCCGGCGTGGGGCTGAACCTCGCGCTCGGCTACGGCGGGCTGGTCTCCTTCGGCCATGCCGCCTTCTTCGGCATCGGCGGCTATGTCACCGGCATCTTCGCCAGCCATGCCGCCAACGGCGACCCGATCCTGACGCTGCCCTTCACGCTGATGGGCTCGAACGAGATGCTGGGGATCTGGCCGATGGCGATGCTGGCCGCCGCCCTGGCCGCGCTGCTGATCGGCGCGCTCAGCTTGCGGACCTCGGGCGTCTATTTCATCATGGTGACGCTGGCCTTCGCGCAGATGATCTACTACTTCGCCATCTCCTGGCCCCGCTACGGCGGCGAGGACGGGCTGAGCTTCTACGTCCGCAACAGCTTTCCCGGGCTGAACACCTTCGACCCAATCCAGTATTTCGCCATCTGCGCCGGGCTGCTGGCGCTGGCGCTGCTGTTCACTGCGGTCGTCACCCAGTCCCGCTTCGGCCTTGCCCTGCAGGCCACGCGGCAGAACGAGCAGCGCAGCACCGCCGTCGGCATCCGCGCCACGCCCGTTCGGCTGACCGCCTTCGTGCTGTCGGCGATGATCACCGCGCTGGCCGGCGCGCTTTACGCCGACCTCAACCGCTTCGTCAGCCCCTCGATGTTCAGCTGGCACATGTCGGGCGAGATCATGGTCTTCGTCATCCTCGGCGGCGTCGGCCGGCTCTGCGGCCCGGTGGCGGGCGCGGCGGTGTTCATCCTGCTGGAGCACCTGCTCGGCCCGGTCTCCGACCACTGGCAGGCGCTTCTGGGGCTGATGCTGCTGGCCATCGTCCTCTTCGCCCCCGGCGGGCTGATCGGGCTGACCCTCAAGGCGCTGCGGAGGACCGAGCATGGCTGACCCGATCCTGTCCATCCGGGGCTTGAAGAAAAGCTTCGGCGCGCTGACCGCCACCGACGACGTGTCGCTGGACCTGTTCCCCGGCGAGATCCACGCCCTGATCGGGCCCAACGGCGCCGGGAAATCCACCCTGATCAAGCAGATCGTCGGCGAGATCAGGCCGAACGAGGGCACGATCCGCTTCGAAGGCCAGGTGATCGACCGCCTCGACGCCGCCGCCCGCGCCCGCCTCGGGCTGGCGCGCAGCTTCCAGGTGTCGTCGGTGATCCCGGATTTCACCGTCTTGCAGAACGTCATGCTGGCGGTGGCCGGGGCAGACGGCCATGTCTTCCGCTTCCACCGCCCGGCGCTGTCGGACAGGACCCTGACCGAGCCCGCCCGCTTCCACATCGCCCATGCCGGGCTGTCGGGGCGCGAGGGCACCAGGGCCTCGGTCCTGTCGCACGGCGAGCGCCGCAAGCTGGAGATCGCCATGGCGCTGGCGCTGCGGCCGCGGGCCTTCCTGCTGGACGAGCCGATGGCCGGGATGGGGCTGGAAGGGGCGAAGCAGCTGACCGCGATCCTGTCCGACCTGCGCAGCGAGGCGCCGATCCTGCTGGTGGAGCATGACATGGACGCGGTCTTCGCGCTGGCCGACCGCATCTCGGTGCTGGTCTACGGCCGCATCATCGCCACCGGCAGCGTGGCCGAAATCCGCGCCAACCCCGAGGTGCGCCGGTCCTATCTGGGGGAAGAGGCATGAGCGCGTTTCTGGAACTCGACGGGGTGACCGCCTCCTACGGCACGGTGCAGGCGCTGTTCGGCGTCTCGCTGCGGCTGGACGAGGGGCGGGTGCTGGCGCTGATGGGCCGCAACGGCATGGGCAAGACCACCACCATCCGCTGCATCAGCCGCCTTCTGCCGCACAAGGGCGGCACGATCCGCTTCCGCAGCAGCAACCTGGCCGGGCTGAACGCGCCCCGGGTGGCGCGGCTGGGGATCGGGCTGGTGCCGGAGGGCCGCCGCTGCTTTGCCCCCTTGACCGTGGCCGAGAACCTGACCGTCGCCGCCCGCCCCGGCCCCTGGGACATTCCCCGCGTGGTGCGGCTGTTCCCGCGGCTGGGGGAGCGGATGGGGCAGGTGTCGCGCACGCTTTCGGGCGGCGAGCAGCAGATGCTGGCCATCGGCCGGGCGCTGATGACCAACCCGAAGCTCCTGGTGCTGGACGAGGCCACCGAGGGCCTGGCCCCGGTGGTGCGGCAGGAGATCTGGGAGGGCGTGCGCCGGCTGAAGGCCGAGGGCCTGTCGATCCTGGTGGTGGACAAGTCGCTGAAGGAGCTGGCCTCGGTGGCCGACAGCGCGGTGGTGCTGGAACGTGGCCAGACGGTCTGGACCGGCGGGCTGGAGGACCTTACGCCCGAGATGGCCGACCGCTGGCTGGGGGTGTAGGGGAGAGGCGGTCTCTCTCTGTCCACCCTGACTTGGCGAAGGCGCGTGCCTTCGCCAAAGCGCAACGGTTAAATCTTCCCGGCCGGGCCTCAATGGCCCGGCCAGCGCCCGCCCGCCCCTTGGCGGGCGCTTCACGCCCGCCCGGTCGGGCGCTGGCCTCACAGGGTCTCGTGCTGCCAACGTTTCCGGGTGCAACCGCCACGCACGGGCGGGGGCGAGGCAATGCCTCGCCTTCTCCCGCCCGGTCCCAAAGGGGGTGCTCAAACGGCTGTCTGCAGGAAAGGGGTGGTAGGCGCGGAGGGACTCGAACCCCCAACCAAGGCGTTATGAGCGCCCTGCTCTGACCATTGAGCTACACGCCCCCTGCCGCGACCTTGGGTAGCAGATGCGGGCGGGGGGTCAAGCATTCGTGACGGATGCGCCCGCGTTGCGCCCCCCTGGCCTTTGGTCTATGCGGGCGGCACCAGAGTCCGCGCCAGATTCCGCACCCGGGGGGAAGCCAGATGACCAAAGGCCAGAACGGATTGACCTATGCCGCGGCGGGGGTCGACATCGACGCCGGCAATGCGCTGGTCGAGCGGATCAAGCCCGCCGCCAGGGCCACCGACCGGCCCGGCACCATGGGCGGCCTCGGCGGCTTCGGCGCGCTGTTCGACCTGAAGGCGGCGGGGTATTCCGACCCGGTTCTGGTCGCCGCCACCGATGGCGTCGGCACCAAGCTGAAGATCGCCATCGACACCGGCAATGTCGACACCATCGGCATCGACCTGGTGGCAATGTGCGTCAACGATCTGGTCTGCCAGGGGGCGGAGCCCTTGTTCTTCCTGGACTATTTCGCCACCGGCAAGCTGGAGGTCGACCGCGCCGCCCGCATCGTCGAAGGCATCGCCCGCGGCTGCGTCGACTCGGGCTGCGCCCTGATCGGCGGCGAAACCGCCGAGATGCCGGGCATGTATCACGGCGGCGACTTCGATCTGGCCGGCTTCGCCGTCGGCGCGATGGAACGCGGCACCCACCTGCCGCAGGGCGTGGCCGAGGGCGACGTGCTGCTCGGCCTCGCCTCCAACGGCGTCCATTCCAACGGCTATTCCTTCGTCCGCAAGGTGGTGGAACTGTCGGGCCTGTCGTGGTCCTCGCCGTCGCCCTTCGGCGAGGGCAGCCTGGGGCAGGCGCTGCTGGCGCCGACCCGGCTCTACGTCAAGCCCGCGCTGGCGGCGATAAGGGCGGGCGGCGTCCACGGCCTCGCCCATGTCACCGGCGGCGGGCTGACCGAGAACCCGCCGCGGGCGCTGCCCGACGGCCTCGCCTGCGAGATCGACCTGTCCTCCTGGCAGTTGCCGCCGGTGTTCCGCTGGCTGGCCGCCACCGCCGGGATGGCCGAGGCGGAACTGCTGAAGACCTTCAACTGCGGCATCGGCATGGTGCTGATCACCGCCGCCGACCGCGCCGACGACCTGACCGCGCTGCTGGAAGGGCAGGGCGAGACCGTCGCCCGGCTCGGCCGGGTGGTGCAGGGGGAGGGCGTGGCCTACCGGGGCCGGCTGCTGTGAAGCGCGTCGCCGTCCTGATCTCCGGCGGCGGCTCCAACATGCTGCGCCTGCTGGAGAGCATGGAGGGCGACCATCCGGCCCGTGCGGTGCTTGTGGCCTCGAACGACCCGGCCGCCGCCGGGCTGGCGAAGGCGGCGGCGAAGGGCATTCCCACCGCGGCGGTGGACCACCGCCCCTTCGGCCGCGACCGCGAGGGCTTCGAGGCAGCGTTGCTGCGGCCGATCCTCGCGGCGGAGCCCGATATAATCTGCCTCGCCGGTTTCATGCGGGTGCTGACCCCCGGCTTCGTGCGCCGCTTCGAGGGGCGGATGCTGAACATCCACCCGTCGCTCCTGCCGAAATACCCCGGCCTCCACACCCATGCCCGGGCGCTGGCGGCGGGCGACAGCGAGGCCGGCTGCAGCGTGCACGAGGTGACGGCAGACCTGGACGCCGGCCCGATCCTGGGCCAGGCGCGGGTGCCGGTGCTGGAAGGGGACAGCGAGGAAACCCTCGCCGCAAGGGTGCTGGCGATGGAACACCGGCTCTACCCGGCGGTGCTGCGCCGCTACGCGCAGGGCGACCGGACGCCGCTCATGCTGCCGTAAGGCCACGGATTTTCGACGAAAATCCGGCTACCCCTTCGGCCCCGACGGCCGGGTCAGCACGAAGGCCGCCCCCGCCCCCATCAGCACCCCCTGTCCCAGCAGCGCCTGCCAGGGCAGGCCGAGCGCCACCGCCAGCACGAAGCTCGCCGCCATCATCCCCACCGCCAGCCGCTTCGCCCAGGGGGCGATGGCGCCGTGTTCCTCCCAGTTGCGGATCGGCGGGCCGAAGACCGGATGCTCCAGCAGCCAGCGGTGCAGCCGCGGCGAGGAGCGGGCGAAGGCCGCGGCCGAGACCAGCAGGAAGGGCGTCGTCGGCACCACCGGCAAGAGCACGCCGACCAGCCCGAGGGCCAGGAACAGAAGACCAAGGCTTTGCCACAGCCAGCGCAAGGGCGCCTCCGCCATCGGGTTCGGGCCGCATGGAAGCCACAGCCGGCGGCCCGGCGCAAGGCGGCATCGGCGCTTTCCTTTTTTCCCCCGCGCGCTTATAGCGAAAAACAGCTTGCGGGACGACCCCGCGCCCAGCCACAGGACGGCCCATGCGCACGATCACCACGACCGAGGACCTCGCCACCTTCTGCGAGGCCGCCCGGGCCGCGCCCTACGTCACCATCGACACCGAATTCCTGCGCGAACGGACCTACTGGTCGAAGCTCTGCCTGATCCAGATGGCGCTGCCCGGCAAGGACGGCGAGGCGGTGCTGATCGACCCGATCGAGGGCGAGGGCATGAGCCTGCAGCCGCTCTACGACCTCTTCGGCCACGAGGCGACGGTGAAGGTCTTCCATGCCGCCCGGCAGGACCTGGAGATCTTCTTCGTCGAAGGCGGCGTCTTCCCGAAGCCGCTGTTCGACACCCAGGTCGCCGCCATGGTCTGCGGCTTCGGCGAGCAGGTGGGCTACGAGACGCTGGTGAAGCGGATCGCCAAGGCGTCGCTGGACAAGACCAGCCGCTTCACCGACTGGTCGCGCCGGCCGCTCAGCGAGGCGCAGAAGGACTATGCCCTGGCCGACGTGACGCACCTGCGGGTGATCTACGAATGGCTGGCCGCGCAGCTGAAGAAGAACGGCCGCGGCCCCTGGGTCGAGGAGGAGCTGGCGATCCTGACCGACCCGGCCACCTATACCACCCACCCCGACGAGGCCTGGCTCAGGATCAAGACCCGCACCTCCTCGGGCCGCTTCCTGGCGGTGGTGAAGGAACTGGCGCGGTTCCGCGAAGCCTATGCGCAGGCGCAGAACGTGCCGCGCTCGCGGGTGATGAAGGACGATGCGCTGCTGGAACTGGCCTCCACCCGGCCCGCCTCGATGGAGGAACTGGGGCGGTCGCGGCTGCTCTTGCGCGAGGGCCGCAAGCCCGAGATCGCCGAGGGCATCCTGGCGGCGGTCAAGGCCGGGCTGGAGATGCGGCCCGAGGACATGCCCAAGGTCGACCCGGCCAAGGACCAGCCGCAGGTGAACGGCGCGCTGGCCGACCTGCTGCGGGTGCTGCTGAAAGCGAAGTCCGAATCCCTCGGCGTCGCGCCCCGGCTGATCGCCTCCTCCGCCGACCTGGACGCCATCGCCTCGGGCAGCCGCGAGGTCGAGGCGCTGCGCGGCTGGCGGCGCGAGGCCTTCGGCGAGGATGCGCTGCGGCTGTGCAAGGGCGAGGTGGCGCTGTCGGCCAAGGGTTCCGAGGTCCGCGTCGTCCGTCTCTGACCGCCGTCGCGGTATTGCGCGGCTTCGCCGCAAGCCTTTTGTCTCGCCTCTGCGCCTTTCAGGCGCAACCGGCTCGGGTCTGCCTCCGGCGGGGATATTTAGGGGCAGGTGAAAGAAAGAAGCGCTCTTCTTCCAAATTCACCTGCCACAAATATCCTCAGGGGGTTTGGGGGCAGAATGCCCCCATCAGCCGACAGCAGCCGCAAGAGCCTCCGCCAGCCATCACGAAAAGGAATGCGGCGGCAGCCGCGCCTTTGGATACAGGATCAGCGGCGGGCGGCGCGGGCGTTCATCTCGCCCTGCACCACGATCTCGCGGATCGAGTCCAGCTTGTAGTTCGAGAGGTAAAGCGCCACCACCACCTCGCGCGAGGGCGGCGTGCCCGCCCGCATCGCCTCGATGGGCGGGAAGACGCGGAAGTCCAGCACCAGCCGGCCGCTTTCGTCCAGCGGCTGCGGCACCAGCTCGGCGTCCCAGTAGCCTTGGGTCGGCGGCAGGCCGGTGGCGCGGACGATGGCGCCGCCCGGCACTTCCTCGACATGCAATGTCACCACCTGCTGTACCAGCGCCCGGCGGTCCTGCGGGGCGGCGGGCAGGGCGACCTTCTCCACCTCCTGCGAGCGGCCGAACCAGTTGAACGGGTTCATCTTGCTGTCCCGGAAGCCGCCGCAGCCCGCAAGGACCAGGCAGAGGCAGATGAGGGCAGGGCGCAGCGTCGGGCGGATCATGCGGGGTCTCCAGCTTCTGACCCTTGGCTAGCGCATGGCGCGGCTTTTGAAAAGCCGCGATCCCCCACCCACTGGACACGGCCGCCCGCAGGGCCTACCTCGGGGCGGCAGGAGAAAGACCATGGCCACCGCCGCCTTCGAGGACATCGCCGAGACCTTCGACTTCCTGGACGACTGGGAGGACCGCTACCGCCATGTGATCGAACTGGGCCGCGCCATGGTGCCCTTGGACGACAGCTTCAAGGTCCCGGCCTACAAGGTGGAGGGCTGCGCCAGCCAGGTCTGGCTGCGGCCGATGATCGAGGGCGGCCGCTTCGACTTCCAGGGCGACAGCGATGCCATGATCGTCCGAGGGTTGATCGCGGTGCTGCACGCGCTGTATTCCGGCCTGCCGCTGGCGGGCGTAGCCGAGGTGGACGCCGCCGCCGAACTGGCCCGGCTGGGGCTGAACGAACACCTCTCCTCGCAGCGCTCCAACGGTCTGCGCGCCATGGTGGAGCGCATCCGCAAGGTTGCGGCGGAGGGATGAGGCGGAGGACGGCCCTGCTTCCCGTTCTCCTCCTGCTTGCAGGTCCGGCGATTTCGGGCATGGCAAGGCCCGCCCTCGCGCAACAGGAGTTCCCCGATCTGGAACCCGGTGCGATAAGGTCGGCCTATGAGGCTGCCAGGGCTGGCTGGACGACCGTTCCCGAGTCCGTGAAACATGCCTTTCTGGTCGCGGAAGACAAGACCTTTCGCCGGCGCGCCCCGTCCCGATCCACGATCACCGCAAGCATCGCATCGTGGTATCCCGAACCGGGCGGGCGGCAGTCGTTTCCCGTCGCCATTGCCATCGCCCGGGCGCTTGCGCCGGACGAGATTCTGGATTGGTTCGTCCATGGCAGCTTCCTCGGGCAAGGATGCTTCGGTGCAGGACGGGCCTCGCAGGCCTATTTCGGCAAGGAAGCCGCACGGCTCGACCTTCATGAGGCGGCGCTTCTTGCCGCCCTTGTGGCCGATCCAGCCGCCTTGGGCAGGGATCCGGCCCGGGTCCGCGACAGAAGGAACTACATTCTGTCGGTCATGGCGGAGGAGGGCTTCGTCCCGCGGGAGGATGCCGAGGCGGCCGCATTGCGATCCCTGTCGCTGCGCGATCCGTTGGGGGAGTGCCTGCCGGAGTGATCGTCCCCTCCGGGATGGCCTGCGCAGGGCAGATTTCCCGCAAGGGTTCTACCCTTCACATCGCCGCGCAGGCCGCCCGGCACCACTCCAGCGCCTCTGCCGACAGCCTTGGCCTCAGCTTTTCCAGCACCTCGGCGTGGTAGCCGTTCAGCCAGGCGCGTTCGGCCGGGGACAGGGCCTCGGCGCGGATCAGGCGGCGGTCGAAGGGGACGAAGGTCAGGGTCTCGAAGCAGAGCTGCCGGCGGTTGTCGCCGAGCGGCGGCGCCTCCTGCACCACGATCAGGTTCTCGATGCGGATGCCGAAGGCGCCCTCGCGGTAATAGCCGGGCTCGTTCGACAGGATCATCCCCTGTTCCAGCGGCACCTCGGAGATGCGGGACAGCCGCTGCGGCCCTTCGTGCACCGAAAGAAACGCGCCGACGCCATGGCCGGTGCCGTGGTCGAAGTCCTGCCCCTCCACCCAGAGCGGAAAGCGCGCCAGCGGGTCGAGGTCGCGCCCCGCCAGCCCGACCGGCCAGCGCACGCGGGAGATGGCGATCAGGCCCTGCAACACGCGAGTATAGCAGGTCCGCGCCTCCTCGCCAGGGCTCCCGATGGCCATGGTGCGGGTGATGTCGGTGGTGCCATCGAGGTATTGCGCGCCGGAATCGACCAACAGCAGTTCGTTGCGTCCGACCGCGCGGTTGGTCTCCTCGGTCACCCGGTAGTGCATCATCGCCCCGTGGGGGCCCGAGCCGCAGATGGTGTCGAAGCTGATCTCGTGCAGGGCGTTGGTGGCGCGGCGGAAGCCCTCCAGCGCGCGGACCACCGAGATTTCGGTCAGCGAGCCTTCCGGCTGCGCGTCCAGCCAGCACAGGAATTCGACCATCGCCGCGCCGTCGCGCAGATGCGCCTCGCGCATCCCCTGCACCTCGGCCTCGGTCTTGCGGGCCTTGGGCAGGCGGCAGGGGTCGTCGCCCCAGGCCACCGCGATTCCGGCTTCCTCCAGTTCCTGCGACACCGCCAGCGGCGCGGTGCCGCGGTCCACCCGCACCGGCCCCGGCAAGGTGTGCAGGGCGGGCACGAAGGCCGAGGGCGGGCGGATCGTCACCTGCGGGCCGAGGTGGGCGCGCACCGCATCGTCGATCTTGGCGGACTCGGCGAAGAGCGTCACCTTCGCGTCGTCGTGCAGGACGGCAAAGCCGTGCAGGATCGGGTTGCGCGGCACGTCCGCCCCGCGGATGTTCAAAAGCCAGCAGAGCGAATCCGGCAGGGTGATCACCGCCGCCCGCTGCCCGGCCTTGCGCAGGTCCTCGGCCAGCCGGGCGCGCTTGGCCGCGCTCGATTCCCCGGCCAGCGCCTCGGGATGGACGAACGCCAGGCCCACCGGCGCCGGGGGCTGGTCGGGCCAGATGGCGTCGACGAAGTTCCGCGTCGGCCGCAGGGTGACGCCGCTGCCCTCCAGCGCGGCGCGGATGCGGGCGATCTCGTCCGCCGTGTGCAGCCAGGGGTCGAAGCCGACCTCGCCTTCCGCCAGATGCTCGCGCAGCCAGTCGCCCGGCTTCACCTCGGGCCAGGGGACGGGCGTGAAATCCGACAGCGCCACCTGCGCCTTGACCTGGGTCCGGTAGCGGCCGTCGATGAAGATCCCGGCCACATCCGGCAGCACGATGCAGAACCCGGCCGAGCCGGTGAAGCCGGTCAGCCATTGCAGCCTTTCGTCCCGCCTGGCGACATATTCGCCCTGATGCACATCCGCCCGCGGCACGATGAAACCCGCCAGCCCCTCGGCCGCCAGCGCGCGGCGCAAGGCGGCCAGACGCGGCGGACCCTGTTCGGGCGAGGCATGGCTGTCGAAGGTCTGGAACACGTCAAAGCCTCATTTTCTGTCTGCAAGTATCCCGGGGGTAGTCTATCGGTTTCGCCATCGGTTCGAGAAACCGATGGACTGGGGGGCTGGCCCCCCGGGCCACCGGCCACAGGCTACCCCGTCCGCCGCATCGTGCTGCGCCGCTGCGCCCGCGGGTCGCTGTCGAACAGGCTCGCCAGCTGCTCGGTCATCGCGCCGGCCAGCTGCTCGACATCGGTGATGGTGACCGCGCGGTTGTAGTAGCGGGTCACGTCATGGCCGATGCCGATGGCGATCAGCTCCACCCGTCGCAGCCGCTCGACCATCGCGATCACGTCGCGCAGGTGCTTTTCCAGATAGTTCGCCGGGTTGACCGAGAGGGTGGAATCGTCCACCGGCGCGCCGTCGGAGATCACCATCAGGATCTTCCGCGCCTCCGGCCGGCCGGCCAGCCGGCGGTGCGCCCATTCCAGCGCCTCGCCGTCGATGTTCTCCTTCAGCAACCCTTCCTTCATCATCAGCCCGAGGTTCGGCCTGACCCGCCGCCAGGGCGCGTCGGCCGACTTGTAGATGATGTGGCGCAGGTCGTTCAGCCGGCCCGGCTGCTGCGGGCGGCCCTGGGCCAGCCAGCGCTCGCGGCTCTGTCCGCCCTTCCAGGCCCGGGTGGTGAAGCCGAGGATTTCCACCTTCACGCTGCACCGCTCCAGCGTCCGCGCCAGCACGTCGGCGCAGATCGCGGCGATGGAGATCGGGCGGCCGCGCATGGAGCCGGAGTTGTCCAGCAGCAGCGTCACCACGGTGTCGCGGAACTCGGTGTCCTTCTCCCATTTGAACGACAGCGGCGTGGTCGGGTTCGCCACCACCCGGGCCAGCCGCCCGGCGTCGAGGATGCCTTCCTCCAGGTCGAACAGCCAGCTGCGGTTCTGCTGCGCCTGCAGCCGCCGTTGCAGCTTGTTCGCCAGCCGGCCGACCGCGCCCTTCAGCGGCTCCAGCTGCTGGTCGAGATAGGCGCGCAGACGTTCCAGCTCGGCCGGTTCCGCCAGTTCCTCGGCCTTGATCTCCTCGTCGAAATCGGTGGTGTAGACGGTGTAGTTCGGGTCGGCGTCGGAATGCGGGGCAGGGGGCGGCGGGTCCAGCGGCGCCTCGCCCTCGGGCAGCTCCGCCTCGTCGCCCTGTTCCATGTCGGCGCTGTCCTCCATGGTGACCTGCGCCTGCGACTGGTCCTGCTGCTCCTCCTGGTTCTGCTCGGGGCTGGCGTCCGACTCCTCGGAGTCCTGCTCCTCCTCGCCGGCGGAATCGGGGCTGTCCTGGTCCTCCTCGGCCTCGTCGCCGGCCTCGTCTTCTTCCGGCCGGTCCGGGTCGTCGCCCAGCTGGTCGCCGTAGCCGAGGTCGGCGATCACCTTGCGCGCCAGCCGGGCGAAGGCGGCCTGGTCGTCCAGCACATGATCGAGGGTCTCCAGCGTCCCCCCCGCCTGTTCCTCGATGAAGCCGCGCCAGAGGTTCATCACGTTCTGCGCGCCGCGCGGCAGGTCGCGGCCCGTCGCCAAGTTGCGCACCAGATAGCCCGCGGCCACCGGCAGCGGCGCGTCCTGGGGGTTGGTGATCTGGGCATAGGCCTTGCGGTCGGCCTCGTGGCCGATCTTGGCATCGATGTTGCCGGCGGTGCCCGGCATGTCGCGGGCCCCCATTGCCTCGCAGCGCGCGGTCTCCATCGCGTCGTAAATGTCGCGCGCCAATTGACCGACCGGGGCATAGCGGGTGCCGACGCCATCGTCGTGATACTTGCGGCGCAGGGCGAAGGCATCCGCCGTGCCGCGGGCCAGCAGCACCTCGTCCCGCGTCATCCGGCGCGAGACCTGCGGCAGGCGCACGCCTTCCTTGTTCATCCCCGGCGGATCGACCGAATAGGAGACGGTCATCTCCGGGTCGTCCGCCATGGTGCGGGTCGCCTCGGCGAGGGCCTTCTTGAACGGGTCGGCGGGGTTGTCGGAGGGTTTGCTCATATCTCACCCGCGGCGGGCAGGGTGGGGGCCTGCCCCACCGCCCGGCTCATTTCATCGCCATGCTGGCCGCCGATTCCGGCAGTTCCTCGTTGAAGCAGCGCTGGTAGAACTCGGCCACGGTCTGCCGCTCCAACTCGTCGCACTTGTTCAGGAAGGTCAGCCGGAAGGCATAGCCGACGTTGCGGAAGATCTCGGCGTTCTGCGCCCAGTTCAGCACCGTCCGCGGCGACATCACCGTGGAGAGGTCGCCGTTCATGAAGGCGGTGCGGGTCAGGTCGGCCACCGTCACCATCTGGCTGATGGTCTTGCGGCCCTTCTCGTTGTTGTAATGCGGGTTCTTGGCCAGGACGATGGCGGTCTCGGCATCGTGGCTCAGGTAGTTCAGCGTCGCCACCAGCGACCAACGGTCCATCTGCGCCTGGTTGATCTGCTGGACCCCGTGGTAAAGGCCGGTGGTATCGCCAAGGCCCACCGTATTCGCGGTGGCGAAGAGGCGGAAGCTGGGGTGGGGCGTGATGATCTCGTTCTGGTCCAGCAGCGTCAGCTTGCCGTCATGCTCCAGCACCCGCTGGATGACGAACATCACGTCGGCGCGGCCGGCGTCGTATTCGTCGAAGACGATGGCGACCGGGTTGCGCAGCGCCCAGGGCAGGATGCCCTCGTGGAACTTGGTGACCTGCTTGCCGTCTTCCAGCTTGATCGCGTCCTTGCCGATCAGGTCGATGCGGGAGATGTGGCTGTCGAGGTTCACCCGCACGCAGGGCCAGTTCAGCCGCGCCGCCACCTGCTCGATATGGGTGGATTTGCCGGTGCCGTGATAGCCCTGGATCATCACCCGGCGGTTGTAGGCGAAGCCCGCCAGGATCGCCAGCGTGGTGTCGGGGTCGAACTTGTAGGTCGGGTCGATCTCGGGCACCCGCTCGGTCTTGTCGGCAAAGCCCTTGACCCGCATCTCGGTGTCGATACCGAAGGTCTCGCGGACGGAGATTTCCTCGGTGGGTTTCGCAATGGTATCGAGCATGGGAACGTCCTGACTTCTCGCGCCCGCGAGCGCGAGCCAATCGGTCCGAGTAGTGGAGGATTCGCCGCGCAGCCGCAAGGGGAAGCGGCAGAAATGTGCCTGCTCGCGGAGCCCGGTATCCCTGGCGAAGGCGCGTGCCTTCGCCACTGTGCACCGTTTCAGCCGGGACCGGCCGGGCCCCCAAGGCCCGGCCAGCGCCCGCCCCGCCCTCGGCGGGCGCTTCTCGCCCGCCGGGTCGGGCGCTGGCCTCTCGGGGTCTCGTGACTGCCGTCTCGGGGTGCTGCCGCCGCGCACGGGCGGGGGCGAGGCAGTGCCTCGCCTCATCCCGCCCGGACAGAGCGGGAGTGATCCCGGCCCTCAATCCCGGAAGTAGCGGCTGTCCTTGATCTGGTCCCAGGCCCAGACCACTTCCTGCAGTTGCTCCTCGTGGCCGCGGTCGCCGCCGTTCATGTCGGGGTGCAGCACCTTGATCAGGCCCTTGTAGACCTTGCGGATCTCCGTCTTCGACATGGTGTCGCGGGCGTCGAGGATCTCGATCGCCTTGCGCTCGGTCGGCGGCAGCTTGCGGGTCGCGCCCGAGGCCGGGAGGGCGCCGGGGTTGCGGGTGGCCTTCTCGCCCAGGATCTGCATCGGGTCGTTGACGCCCATCCGCGCCCAGGCATTGCCGTCGCCCTGGCGCGAGAAGGGCTTGGTCTCGCGGCCCCAGACGCGGTCCTGGTCGACGATCTTCTGGAATTCCTCGTCGGTGGTGCCGTGGAAGTAGTTCCACTTCAGGTTGTATTCGCGGATGTGGTCCTTGCAGAACCAGAAGAACTCGTCCAGCAGGTCGGGCGACTTCGGCGCGCGATAGGCGCCGGGCCGGTCGCAGCCGGGATGGTCGCAGGCGCGGCCGGTCGCCTCGGCCGCGGCGGGGCCGCCGCGGCGGCTGGCCTGCTTGCGCTTCTTGTCGGCGCTGACGCGCAGGTCGAAGTCAAAGGGGGGCTTGGTCGCCATATTCCGGATGCCTGCTGCTGCCTTTCCGACTCGGGGGGAGGAGTTTAAGGCCTTTGCCGGCGGATTGAAGGGGGAGGAAGAAAAATGAGCGTGAAGGACGAGATCGAGGCCCGGCTGACCGAGGCCTTCGCACCGATCGAGCTGGTGGTGGAGAACGAGAGCCACCGCCATGCCGGGCACGCCGGCGACGACGGCTCGGGCGAGAGCCATTTCCGGGTGACGATCCGCGCCGCCGCCTTCGCGCCGATGGGCCGGGTGGAACGGCACCGGGCGGTGCATCGCGCGCTCGGCGACCTGACGGCGCGAATCCACGCGCTGGCGCTGGACATCGGCTGAGGCAATCGCGCGGCTGCCGCCGCAAGCCTCTTGTCTCGTCGTCGGCCTTCGCCTCCTCCTCGGCGTTGGGGGCATTCTGCCCCCAAACCCCCTGAGAGTATTTGAGCCAAGATGAAGGGCATGCAGCTTCATCTTGGCTCAAATACTCCCGCCGGAGGCTCCGCCGCCCGGGCCAGGCGCTCCGTCAGCCTGCCGCCTTGGCCTTCAGCCGGTAGGCGTGCAAGAGCGGCTCGGTATAGCCCGAGGGCTGTTCGCGCCCCTTGAACACCAGATCGCAGGCCGCCTGGAAGGCGATGCCCTGAAAGCCCGGCGCCATCGGGCGATAGAGCGGATCGCCCGCGTTCTGCCGGTCCACCACGGCGGCCATCTTCTTCATCGCCTCCATCACCTCGTCGCGGCCGACCACGCCCTGGTGCAGCCAGTTGGCGATGTGCTGGGCCGAGATGCGGCAGGTCGCGCGGTCTTCCATCAGCCCGACGTCGTTGATGTCGGGCACCTTGGAGCAGCCGACGCCCTGGTCGATCCAGCGCACGACATAGCCGAGGATGCCCTGCGCGTTGTTCTCGACCTCCCGGCGCACCTGGTCGGCCGACCAGCGGCGGAAGCTGGCCAGCGGGATCTCCAGGATGCCGTCGACATGGGCGCGCCGCCCGCCCTTGGCCAGCTTCGCCTGCACCGCCAGCACGTCGACCTTGTGGTAGTGCAGCGCGTGCAGCGTGGCCGCGGTGGGCGAGGGCACCCAGGCGCAGTTCGCGCCTGCCCGCGGATGGGCGATCTTCTCGTCCAGCATCGCCGCCATCAGGTCCGGCATCGCCCACATGCCCTTGCCGATCTGCGCCTTGCCCGACAGCCCGCATTCCAGCCCGATGTCGACGTTCAGGTTCTCGTAGGCGGTGATCCAGCCCTTGCGCTTGATGAAGTCCTTGCGGCTGAACGGCCCGGCCTCCATCGAGGTGTGGATCTCGTCGCCGGTGCGGTCGAGGAAGCCGGTGTTGATGAAGGCCACCCGCGATTTCGCCGCCCTTATGCATTCCTTCAGGTTGACCGAGGTCCGCCGCTCCTCGTCCATGATGCCCAGCTTCACGGTGTTGCGGGGCAGGCCGAGCACGTCCTCCACCCGGGTGAAGATCTCGTCGGCGAAGGCCACTTCCTCGGGCCCGTGCATCTTCGGCTTGACCACATAGACCGAGCCGTGGAGCGAGTTGCGCGCGCCTTCCGCCTTCTTCAGGTCGTGGATGGCGATGGCGGTGGTGACCATGGCGTCCATGATCCCCTCGGGGACCTCGGAGCCGTCCGGCAGCAGGATCGCCGGGTTGGTCATCAGATGGCCGACATTGCGCACCCACATCAGGGCGCGGCCCTTCAGCACCAGCGGGCTGCCGTCCGGCGCGGTATAGCTGCGGTCGGCGGCCAGGCGGCGGGTCAGCTGCTTGCCGCCCTTCTCGAAGTTGTCGGCAAGGTCGCCCTTCATCAGCCCCAGCCAGTTGCCATAGGCCAGCACCTTGTCCTCGGCATCGACGCAGGCGACCGAATCCTCGCAATCCATGATCGCCGACATCGCGCTTTCCAGCTGCACATCGGCCAGGCAGGCCTGGTCGCGCGCGCCGATGAAATGCGCCCGGTCGAAGACCAGCTCGACATGCAGCCCGTTGTTCCGCAGCAGGATGGCGTCGGGGGCCTTCGGGTTGCCCTTGTAGCCGACGAATTTCGACGGCGTGACCAGCGGCATCTCGTCCACCAGCAGCGCGCCGTCGCGGACATGATAGCGCCGCACATCGGCGTGGGAGGCGCCGTCGATCGGGAAGGCCTCGTCCAGGAACACCCTTGCGCGGGCCACCACCCGGGCGCCGCGGCCCTTGTCGTAGCCGCCCTTCGGCGGGGCCGAGCCCAAGGCATCGGTGCCGTAGAGGCAGTCGTAAAGGCTGCCCCAACGGGCATTGGCGGCGTTCAAGGCATAGCGGGCATTGGTGATCGGCACCACCAGCTGCGGGCCGGGGACGCGGGCGATCTCGGGGTCCACGTTCTCGGTCTCGATGCGGAAGGCCGGGCCTTCGGGCAAGAGATAGCCGATCTCGGCCAGATAGGCCTTGTAGGCGGCATGGTCATGCGGCTGGCCCCTGCGGGCCCGATGCCAGGCGTCGATCTTGTCCTGCAGGTCCTGCCGTTTCGCCAAGAGCGCCCGGTTCTTCGGCGCGAGGTCGGTGAGGATTGCGGCAAACCCGCTCCAGAACGCCTCCGGCGCGACCCCGGTGCCGGACAGCGCCCGGTCCTCGATGAAGCGGGCCAGCTGCCCGTCGACCTGAAGCCCGGATTTCGTCACCCGTCCTGCCATCGCGGCCTCCTTCGCATACCATGGCACACATTACGCCCCGGTCCGGGGCAGGGGCAAGGTGCGAGGCCGGCGGATTATCCGCCATCGCCGACAAGCACCTTTCGGGATGCGTTGAAAGCGAAACTTAGCCGACCGGCGAAGTTTTTCTTGCCGCGGGGCCGGGCGGATGATAGTTAGAGATATGGCTAAGCATGATGCCGACCTCTCGCTTCTCTTCCACGCGCTCTCCGATCCCACCCGGCGGGCGATCCTGACCCGGCTGGCCGAAGGGCCGGCGCCGGTGACCGCGCTTGCCGCCCCGACCGGGCTGCGGCTGCCGACGGTGATGCGGCACCTCTCGGTGCTGGAGGAGGCGGGGCTGATCGCCACGGCGAAGGATGGCCGCGTGCGGTCCTGCGCCATCGTGCCGGAGGCGCTGGCCCCGGTGCGGAGCTGGCTCGACGAGCAGCGGGCGATCTGGGAGGCCCGGCTCGACCGGCTGGACGACTATGTGACCAAACTGATGAAGGAACGCGCGAAATGACTGTCAAAGCCCCCGAACTGGACCCGAAGACCGACCTCAGCTTCACCCGCACCCTGGCGGTGCCGCGGCAACTGGTCTGGGACTGCTGGACCAAGCCCGAACACATCCCGCATTTCTTCATTCCGAAGCCGCACAGGGTGACGGCGGTGGACATCGACCTGCGGGTCGGCGGGCGGTTCAACACCACCTTCGACGTCGAAGGCAATGTGATGGACAACCAGGGCGTCTATCTGGAGGTGGTGCCGCAGGAGAAGCTGGTCTTCACCGACGCCTATACCGAAGGCTGGAAGCCGGCACCCGAGCCGTTCATGACCGCGATCCTGCTCCTGGCGGACGCGCCCGGCGGCGGCACCAGCTATACCGCCATCGCCCGCCACCGCAGCCCGGAAACCCGCGAAAGCCACGAGCAGATGGGCTTCTTCGACGGCTGGGGCACGGTGGTCACCCAGCTTGAGGATTATGCCAGGGGCCTGCTGAAATGACCCGCTTCGCCACCCTGAGCTTCGACCGCAGGGTCGAGGCGCCGGTCTCCACCCTCTGGCAGGCTTGGACCGCCCCCGCCGCGCGGGCGGTTTGGTCGGCGCCCTCGCCCGAGGTGACGGTGGAAATCCTGCAATCCGATCCGCAGGTTGGCGGGCGCGAGGTCTCGATCTGCCGCGGGCCGCAGCCGCCGGAGATCCGCTGCGAAGGCGGCTGGCTGGAGATGCAGCCCGGCCGCTGCAGCGTGAACTACGAGGTGATCTCCGCCGAAGGGATCATCCAGTCGGCGGCGCTGGTGACGGCGGATTTCGCCGCCGAGGGCGAGGGCAGCCGGATCGCGGTGACGGTGCAACTGTCCTCGCTGGCCGAGGACATGGAAGAGGGCTACCGTCAGGGCTTCGCCGGCGGCCTCGACAACCTGCGCGGCGTGGCGGAACGGTGCATGGTGCTGGAGCGGGTGATCAAGGCGCCCCGCCCGGTGGTCTGGGGCGCCTGGCTGAACAACGACAGCCTGCCGCAATGGTGGGGGCCGGAGGGGTTCTCCTGCCGCACCAAGCGCATCGACCTGCGGGCGGGCGGCGAATGGGTCTTCGACATGATCGGCCCGGACGGCACGGTCTTCCCCAACCACCACCGCTATGGCGAAATCCTGCCCGAGGACCGGCTGCACTACACCCTGCACTGGGGCGAGAACGGGCCGAAGCACGCCGACGCCTGGGCCCGGTTCGAGGACCAGGACGGCGCGACCAAGGTCACGCTCGGCATGGTGTTCAACACGGCGGAGGAATTCCGCGACGCCAAGGGCTTCGGCGCCGTGGAACTGGGCCTGCAGACGCTGGGCAAGCTGGCGCGCTTCGTCGGGGCATGACCGGGGCCTCCTCGTCGCATTTCATGCGCTCGTCGGCGAGGAGCGCCGAAGGCACGCGACGAGCGGGGGGCGGCCCTTGAAGCCGCCCGCCGCCGCCCCTAGGCTTCCGGCCGGAACAGCCGGAGAGAGCCATGGAAGACGCCGCCCCGCAGACCATCTATCTTGCCGATTACCGCCCCTTCGGCTGGATCGTCGAGGAGGTGGCGCTGACCTTCCGCCTGTCGCCCGATGCCACCCGCGTCGCCAGCCGCATCCGCTTCGCCCCCAACCCCGAGGCCCCGCCGCAGGAGTTCTTCCTGCAGGGCGAGGACCTGCGGCTGGTCTCCGCCGCCATCGACGGCCGGCCCGTGCAGCCCGACGTCACCGCCAAGGGCCTGACCTGCGCCGTCCCCTCCGGCCCCTTCCTCTGGGAGGCCGAGGTGGAGATCGCCCCCGCCGCCAACACCGCGCTGGAGGGGCTTTACATGTCGAAAGGCATGTATTGCACCCAATGCGAGGCCGAGGGCTTCCGCAAGATCACCTTCTACCCCGACCGCCCCGACGTGATGGCCCCGTTCAAGGTGCGGATCGAAAGCGACCTGCCGGTGCTGCTGTCGAACGGCAACCCGGCAGGGCAGGGGGCGGGATGGGCGGAATGGCACGACCCCTGGCCGAAGCCCGCCTATCTGTTCGCGCTGGTGGCGGGCGACCTGGTGGCGCATCGCGACAGCTTCACCACCCGCTCCGGCCGCAAGGTCGGGCTGGCGGTCTGGGTCCGGCCCGGCGACCAGGACCGTTGCGCCTATGCGATGGACAGCCTGATCCGGTCGATGAGATGGGACGAGGAAGTCTACGGCCGTGAATACGACCTGGACATTTTCAACATCGTCGCCGTCGATGACTTCAACATGGGCGCGATGGAGAACAAGGGCTTGAACATTTTCAACTCCAAGCTCGTCCTCGCCTCTCCCGAGACCGCCACCGACGACGACTATGCCCGGATCGAGGCGGTGATCGCGCATGAGTATTTCCACAACTGGACCGGCAACCGCATCACCTGCCGTGACTGGTTCCAGCTGTGCCTGAAGGAGGGTCTGACCGTCTTCCGCGACCAGCAGTTCTCCGGTGACATGCGCAGCCATGCGGTGAAGCGGATCGAGGATGTCGTCACCCTGCGCGCCCGCCAGTTCCGCGAGGATCAGGGGCCGCTGGCGCATCCGGTGCGGCCCGACTCCTTCGTGGAGATCAACAACTTCTACACCGCCACCGTCTACGAGAAGGGCGCCGAGGTCATCGGGATGCTGAAGCGGCTGGTCGGCGATGAGGGCTATGCCAGGGCGCTGGATCTCTACTTCGACCGCCACGACGGCGATGCCGCCACCATCGAGGACTGGCTGAAGGTGTTCGAGGATGCCACCGGCCGCGACCTGAGCCAGTTCAAGCGCTGGTATTCCCAGGCCGGCACCCCGCGGCTGAAGGTCTCGGACGACTGGAAGGACGGCAGCTATACCCTTCATTTCCGCCAGGAAAACCCGCCCACCCCCGGCCAGCCGCAGAAGGACCCGCGGGTGATCCCCATCGCCGTGGGCCTCTTGAACCCCAACGGCGACGAGGTGGTGCCGACCACGGTGCTGGAGATGACCGAAGCGGAGCAGAGCTTCCGCTTCGAGGGGCTGGCGACCCGGCCGATCCCCTCGATCCTGCGCGGCTTCTCGGCCCCGGTGGTGCTGGAGCGGCAGGTCCCGGCGCAGGAGCAGGCGTTCCTGCTGGCCCATGACACCGACCCGTTCAACCGCTGGGAGGCGGGGCGGGCACTGGCCCGGGGCGAGATCCTCGCCATGGTGACCGAAGGCGCCGCGCCCTCGCCGCAGTGGCTGGAGGCGCTGGCCGGACTGGCGCTGGACGAGAGCCTCGACCCGGCGTTCCGGGCGCTGGCCCTGCGGCTGCCGGGCGAGGACGAACTGGCGCAGACCCTGCACGACCGCGGGGTGACGCCGGACCCGGACGCCATCCACACCGCCCGCCGCGCCGCCGGCCGGGCGCTGGCGACGCGGCTGGCGCCGCAACTGCCGGGGCTGATCGCGGCGCTGACCGACCGCGGGCCGTTCTCGCCCGATGCCGCGGCGGCCGGGCGGCGGGCGCTGAAGGGCGCGGCGCTGATGCTGCTGACGCGGACCGACGGCGGCGCGGCGGCGGAAGCCGCCTTCGCCGCGGCGACCAACATGACCGACCGGATCGCGGCGCTGTCGGCGCTGCTCGACTCCGGCAAGGGGCAGGCGGAACTGGCCGCGTTCGAGGCGCAATGGCAGGACAACCCGCTGGTGATGGACAAGTGGTTCGCCCTGCAGATCGCCTTCGCCGCCCCGGCCGAGGCTGCCGAGACCACCGAGCGGCTGACCGCCCATCCCCGCTTCGACTGGAAGAACCCCAACCGTTTCCGGTCCGTCATCGGCGCGCTGTCGGGCAACCATGCCGGCTTCCACCGGGCCGATGGCGCGGGCTACCGGGTGGTGGCGGACTGGCTGCTGAAGCTGGACCCGCTGAACCCGCAGACCGCGGCGCGGATGTCCACCGCCTTCGAGACCTGGGCCCGCTACGACGCTACCCGGCAGGCGCGGGCCAAGGCGCAGCTGGACCGCATCCTCGCCGCCCCCGGCCTGAGCCGCGACCTTTCGGAGATGGCCTCGCGGCTGCGCGGGGCCGCCGGTTGACGGCTGCCGCGGCGCAAGCCAAGGTCGGCAGGCGTGTTTTCAGGAGGTTGCCGTCATGCCCTATGTCATCGCCCTGCTCGGACTGGTCGCGGCGGCGTATTTCTGGATCAGCCGGGCGCGCGCCGCCGGTCATGCGGCGCAGGACCTGGCGGGGATGGCGCAGGACGTGATGTCGGCCGCCCGCCGCTTCGGCTTCCGCCGCCGCTACGACGAGCATCCCGTGGACAGCCTGCGGGACCCGGACGTGGCGGTGGCCGGGGCGGGGCTGGCCTTCCTGGACCTCGCCGGCCTGCCGACGGCGGAACAGCAGGACGCGCTGCTGGTCAGCCTGCAGTCGCGGCTGGGGCATGACCGCGCCAAGGCGGAAGAGGCGATGATCCTCGGCCGCTGGCTGGTCGCCGAATGCGGCGGGCCGGACGCGGCGCTGAAGCGCTTCTCGCGCCGGCTGGTGAAGATGAAGGGGGCCGCGGCGCTGCAACCGCTGATGGAGGTGGTGAAGGACGTGGCGGCCTCGGGCCGCGACGGCGCGCTGACGCTGCGGCAGAAGGAGGCGCTGGAAGAGATTTCCCGCGCTTTCAGGCTGGGCTGACCGACCGATTTTTCGGCGAAAGATCGCTCCCGTTTCAGCCCTTGGCGCAATAGGGCTGGCTGGCGATCCATTCCGCCATCTCGCTGCGTTTCCCGGCCTTGCGCAGCGGCATCCATTGCCGCCCGACGCCGCGGTTGCCCTTGCCGGCGACCACCCCGTCGCGGGCCACGTCGCGCGAGAACACCTCGACCGCGCATTCCAGGTTCTCGCCGCCGTCCTTCAGCGCCCCGGCCGAGGTGGCGTCGCAGCCGTTCGCCTGCGCCGTCTTCGGCGAGATCTGCATCAGCCCGACATAGCGCCCGCCGCCGCCCGCCGCCGCCGGGTTGAAGCTGCTCTCGGACTTGGCGACCGCGCTCATCAGCCCGACCCAGAAGGCGCGGCGGTCGTTCAGCGGCGCCTCGGCATAGCCCGGGCACCAGGCGGCGATGTCGCCCGGCACCCGCCCGGCCAGCACCGCGTCCTTCTCGGCCACCGCGACGAAGGCGGCGGCGGTCCAGGTGTCGGCCTCGGGGTGGTGGTCCCAGCGGGTGGGCACGTCCGGCAGGCTGGAGGACAGGCCGGCGCCCATCTCCTCGGCCACGCAGCCGGAGAGGCCGATCATCAGGACTGCCGCAATTGCGCCCTGCCGCGCCCTCCGGCCTGCGCAACCATCACGCGAAATCCTTTGCCGCACCATCTTTCCGCCCCTTTCGGCCGTCAGTCTTGCCCGAGGAAACGCTGTCTACGGGCGAACGGAATGGTCACTACACCGCAGATCCCGGGCCTGGCCACCCGCCTTGCCGCGCCTGCGCGGCTTCTTGCCACGCGGCTGGGGCATCTGGCCCGCGCGCCGCGCCGCGGGCGGCCCGCGCCGCCGCCGGTGCCGGGGGCGATCCTCGGCGGCCGGCTGCACGCCCCGGTGCTGGCGGCCAGCCCCGAATCCGTCCTCTGGGCAGCGATGCGGGCGGAGCACGCGGCCCTTGCCGCCGAGGGCCGGTGGGCCGAGCTTTTCGCCGTCCTGCGCCGCGCCGACCATGCCCGCACCGCCGCGCCGGGCGGCCGCCGCCTCGCCGCGCTGGTCAGCGAGGGCGCCCGGATGCCTTTGGCGCAGGCGCTGGCCCGCCGCGACTGGCCCGCCGCGCTGGCCGGGATCGACCGTCTCGCCGATGTGCAGGCCGCGCATGAGGACGACCCGATGGCCGCGCATCTGCTGGCGCAGGCGCATCTCGACTATGGCTGGGCGCGCCGCAGCGCCGAGCCCGGGCCGGGCGTCCCGCGCGAGGTCTGGCAGGACTTCCTCCACCACACCGCGCTGGCCGAGGCCGCGCTCGGTTCCTTCGACCCGGTCGAGGAGGATTCGCCGCTGCTGGCCGGCACCCGCTATCTGCTGGTGCGCGGCATCGAGGAGGGCGATGCCCATTGCCGCGACTGGTATGAGGACTGGTCCGACCTCGACCCCACCAACCCCGAGCCGCACCTGACCCATGCCGTCCACCTGCTGCCGCAATGGTTCGGCACCCTGGCCGGGTTCGAGGACGAGGCCCGCGCCGCCCTGCGCCGCACCCGGGCCTGCACCGGCGCCTCGGCCTATGCGCTGTTCCATCTGGCGGCGGCGGAGATGCTGGGGGACCTGCCGCCCGGCGCGAATCTGGCGCTGTTCGTCGCCGGGCTGGTGGATCATTTCCACGCCACCGGCTGCCAGTATCGCGCCAATATCGTTGCCGCCGCCCTGACTGAATTGCATCACGGCCTGACCGAGGCCCCGCCGCAGCGCCGGGCGGTGGTGCAGGAGGCGCTGGACGACCACCTGCGCAACTCCGTCCGCGAGTTCCACCTTTCGGCCTGGGAGAACGGCGGGGCGGGCATCTCCTATGCGCTGGAGCAGGTGTTCGGCCGCGACCTGGCGAGGGGGGAGCATGTCTGTCTCGGCCCGGAGGGACTGGTGACGCGGCTGCCGGGGTGAGGGAGGTCGCACGACTTTCTCACTCCGGCCTCCTTGGCGAAGGCTATTGCCTTCGCCACATCGCAACGGTTCCCCTTTATCCCGGCCGGGCCTCAATGGCCCGGCCAGCGCCCGCCCCGCCCTCGGCGGGCGCTTCTCGCCCGCCGGGTCGGGCGCTGGCCTCCCGCGGGCTCGTGCTACCGTCGTCTCCGGTTGATATGCCGCGCACGGGCGGGGCGAGGCAGTGCCTCGCCTGTTTCCGCCCGGACAGGCGTAGACACTTCCGGGGTTGCCCCACCCCCCTTGCCCCGCCGGGCCTTGCGGCCTAAAGCCTAGGGCCGAACGCCAGAGGGGATGCCCATGCTCGA
This sequence comes from Rhodobacter sp. SGA-6-6, assembly GCF_011043545.1. Classification (GTDB taxonomy): domain Bacteria; phylum Pseudomonadota; class Alphaproteobacteria; order Rhodobacterales; family Rhodobacteraceae; genus Pseudogemmobacter. The sequence continues at coordinate 463,327 of NZ_JAAKGP010000003.1, forward strand.
CCTGACCTTCACCCCGCCGCAGCCCAAGGTGATCCAGGGCGCGAAACACGACTGGGAACTGGTGATCGGGATGGAGATCCATGCCCAGGTCGCCTCCAACGCCAAGCTGTTCTCCGGCGCCTCCACCACCTTCGGCGCCGAGCCGAACTCCAACGTCGCCTTCGTCGATTGCGCGATGCCGGGGATGCTGCCGGTGATCAACGAATTCTGCGTCGAACAGGCCGTCCGCACCGGCCTCGGGCTGAAGGCGCAGATCAACCTGACCTCGGCCTTCGACCGCAAGAACTATTTCTACCCCGACTTGCCGCAGGGCTACCAGATCAGCCAGCTCTACCACCCCATCGTCGGGGAAGGGGAAGTGCTGGTCGAACTCTCCCCCGGCATCGCCCGCCGGGTCAGGATCGAGCGCATCCACCTGGAGCAGGACGCCGGCAAGTCGATCCACGACATCGACCCGAACCTCAGCTTCGTGGACTTCAACCGCACCGGCGTCGCGCTGATGGAGATCGTCTCCCGCCCCGACATCCGGGGACCGGAGGAGGCGGCGGCCTATGTCACCAAGCTGCGGCAGATCCTGCGCTACCTCGGCACCTGCGACGGCAACATGCAGAACGGCAACCTGCGGGCGGACGTGAACGTCTCGGTCTGCCGGCCCGGCCAATACGAGAAATGGCAGGCGACCGGCGATTTCTCGCACCTCGGCACCCGCTGCGAGATCAAGAACATGAACTCGATGCGCTTCATCATGGCGGCCATCGACTACGAGGCGCGGCGCCAGATCGCCATCCTGGAAGACGGCGGCACGGTCACGCAGGAGACCCGGCTCTACGACCCCGACCGCAACGAGACCCGCTCGATGCGGTCGAAGGAAGAGGCGCACGACTACCGCTACTTCCCCGACCCCGACCTGCTGCCGCTGGAGATCGAGCAGGAGTGGGTGGACGGCATCGCCGCCACGATGCCGGAACTGCCGGACGCCAAGAAGGCCCGGTTCATGGCCGACTTCGGCCTGACCGACTACGACGCCTCGGTGCTGACGGCGGAACTGGATTCGGCGCGCTACTTCGACGAGGTGGCCAAGGGCCGCGACGGCAAGCTGGCGGCGAACTGGGTGATCAACGAGCTGTTCGGCCGGCTGAAGAAGGAAGGGCTGGAGATCGCCGGCAGCCCGGTCTCGGCCAAACAGTTGGGCGGGCTGGTGGACCTGATTTCCGACGGCACCATCTCGGGCAAGATCGCCAAGGAGTTGTTCGAGATCCTCTGGACCGAGGGCGGCGATCCGGCCGCCATCGTTGAAGCCCGCGGCATGAAACAGGTCACCGACACCGGCGCCATCGAGGCGGCGGTGGACGAGATCATCGCCGCGAATCCGGGGCAGGTCGAGAAAGCCCGCGTCAACGCCAAGCTGGTCGGCTGGTTCGTCGGACAGGTGATGAAGACCACCGGCGGCAAGGCCAATCCGGCGGCGGTGAACGATCTGGTGGTGAAGAAGCTGGGGCTCTGACCCCATCCGTTGGGGGCGGCGGCCAGCCGCCCACCAGATGCGGGGGATGTGGCGCGAAGGCGCTGGCGCCCCGGCGGAAAACCTTTTGCGGATTTGCCGTTGCGGTGCGAATCCCGCTAATATCCCGCGCAAAGGCGGGCAGGAGGCTTCGATGCAGCGCTACGAATACAAGGTCGTCCCCGCCCCCCGGCGCGGCGAGAAGGCCCGCGGCGTGAAGACGACCGAGGAGCGGTTCGCGCTGGCGCTGACCGGGCTGATGAACCGGATGGGGGCCGAGGGCTGGGACTATGTCCGCGCCGATGCGCTGCCCTGCGACGAGCGGGTGGGTCTGACCGGATCGAAGACCACCTTCCAGAACATGCTGGTGTTCCGCCGCGCGCTGGAGGCCGGGACCTCGCTGACGCTGGCCGACGTGCCCGTCGCGGCCCCGCTTCTGGCCGCGCCGGAGGTGGAACCGCCGCTGCCGCCGCTGCGACTCGGCGCGGCCGAGGCGCCGGTGGGACCTGCGCCCTCGCTCGGCCCGGCCAAGCCCGACCTCGCGGCCGAGTGATCAGCCGGCGGCCTTCAGCGCCAGCGGCAGCACCTCCTCCACCACGTCCAGCGCCGGGTCCGGGCCGATGCTGATGCGCAGGCAGCGGTCCAAGGGCGCGACGCCGGGCATCCTGATGAACAGCCCGCGGGCCTGCGCCTCGGCCAGCACCTTGCGGGCATGGTCGCCGTCGCGGCCGAGGTCGATGGTGACGAAATTGGTGGCCGAGGGCAGCGGCTCCAGCCCGTTGGCGCGGGCGATCCGCCCCAGCCTGTCGCGCCCCGCGGCGATCTGCGTCTTCACCTGACGTAACCAGTCCTGATCCGCCAGCGCCGCCAGCGCGCCGATCTGGCTGGTCCGGCCCATGCCGAAATGGTCGCGCACCTTGTCGAAGGCCAGCGCCAGCCCGGGCTCGGCGATGGCATAGCCGACCCGCGCGCCGGCCATGCCGTAGCCCTTCGAGAAGGTGCGGAAGCGGATCACCTGCGGGTGGTCGGCCGGGATCGCCGGGATGGCATCCTCCGGCGCCAGGTCGGCATAGGCCTCGTCCAGAATCAGCAGCGTGTCCGCCGGCAGGTTCGCCACCAGATCCTCGATCACCGCCGCCGGGTGGTGGCTGCCCATCGGGTTGTCGGGGTTGGCAATGTAGAGCAGCCGCGCCCCCTCCGCCTTGGTGGCGGCCAGCAGCGCCTCGGCGTCCTCATGCGCGCCGCGGTAGGGGACGCGGGTCAGCGCGCCGCCGTAGCCGGCGACATGGAAGGCGAAGGTCGGATAGGCGCCGAGGCTGGTCACCACCGGGGTGCCGGGGGCCAGCGTCAGCCGGCAGATCAGGCCGAGAAGGCCGTCGATGCCGGGGCCGACCACCACATGCGCCGGCGTGCAGCCGTGGTGGCGGGCCAGCGCCTGTTTCAGGTCGTGGTTCTCGGGGTCGCCGTATTTCCACACCTCCGCCGCCGCCCGCTCCATCGCGGCGATGGCCTCGGGCGAGGGGCCGAACAGGGATTCGTTGGCGCCGAGGCGGGCGCGGAAGGCGCTGCACTGCCGCCGCTCCAAGGTCTCCGGCCCGGTGAAGGGCACGGTGGAGGGCAGGGCGGCGGCATGGGGCGTCAGGAAGCGGCTCATCCCCGCATCATTGGCGCGGCCCGCCCGCCGCCGCAAGATGGCTCAGGGGGCGGAAAGCGCGATGCTCGCGGTGTAATCCTGCAGCACCGGCAGGCGTGCGCGTCGGGCCAGTTCCGCCGTCGAAGGTTCCAGCCCCTCGAAACGCAGGATCATGCCCGGCAGATCGGCGGTGCGGCCGCCGTCGTCGCAGGCGTTGCAGAGGATGACGCTGCGGCTGTCATCCGGGGCCAGCACCGCCTCGATCTCCAGCCGTATCATCCCCTCCCAGACGCAGGCGACGTCGGCCGGGCAGCGCTGGTCCGTCACAGCGGTTAGCCGGAAGGTGACGCCAGTTGTCGGGTCGGAGACCTCGCGGTCGCCGGGCAGGAGAAGGACGCGCCCGTCCTCCGTGGACCCCTCGGCGGCAAGCGGCAGCGGCAGGGCGGCGAGGGCGAGGGCAAGGGCGGCGGGCAGCAGGCGCATGGTCTGTCCTTTCGCAGGGCGCGGCGCCGGGAGTCTGGTCCCGCCCGCCGCCCCGCGCAAGTCGGGTTTGCCTCAGCCCAGGTCGGCCAGCCGGGCGAGGGCGGCCCGCAGCTTGGCGGCCTCTTCCTCGCGGGCCTCCAGGTTGGACTTCGCCTCCTCGACCACATCCTCGGGGGCGGACTTGGCGAAGTTGGGATTGTCGAGCCGGCCTTTCAGCCCGCCGATCTCTTTCCCCAGCTTGTCCAGCGCCTTCTGCAGCCGCGACTTCTCTTCGGCGATGTCGATCAGCCCTTCCAGCGGCAGGGCGAAGGCCGCGCCTTCCGCCGCGATGGCGATCGAGCCTTTCGGGGCCGGGCCTTCGGAGAAGCCCTCGATCCGCGCCATCCGACGGATCAGCGCCTCGTTCCTGTCCCATGCCGCGCGGGCGGTCGGGGAAAGCTCGGTCGCCACCAGATCGGCCTTCAGCCCCACCGGCACATGCACCTGTGCCCGGGCCGAGCGGATGTCGTCGATCAGCCCGGTGACGAAGGACATCTCGGCCTCCGCGGCGCGGTCGATCAGGCTGGCGGGCAGCTCGGGCCAGTCGGTGTGGACCAGCAGCTTCTCCCGCTTCCCGGTCGTGCCCCACAGTTCCTCGGTGATGAAGGGCATGAAGGGGTGCAGCAGGATCATCGACTGGTCCAGCACCCAGGCCATGGTGGCCCGGGTCTCGGCGGCATCCTCGCCGTCGAACAGCGGCTTGGCGAATTCGACATACCAGTCGCAGACCTTGCCCCAGACGAACTTGTAAAGCGCATCTGCGGCCTGATCGAAGCGGAAGTCCTCAAGCGCTGCATTGACCTCGGCCAGCGCCTTGGTGGTCTCGCCGATGATCCACTTGTTCGCTGTGGCCCTGGGGGCGGGCGGCGCGCTTTGCGTCGCGTGGCCCTCCCAGACCCCGTTCATCTCGGCGAAGCGGCAGGCGTTCCACAGCTTGGTGCCGAAGTTGCGGTAGCCGGCGATCCGTTGCGTATCCAGCTTCAGCACGCCGCCGAGGCTGGCCATCGCGGCATTGGCGAAGCGCAGCGCATCGGCGCCGTATTCGCCGATGATCTCCAGCGGGTCGATGACGTTGCCCAGCGACTTCGACATCTTCTTGCCCCTGGCGTCGCGGACGAGGCCGTGCAGGTAGACGGTGCGGAACGGCACCTCGTTCACCACGGCAAGCTGCATCATCATCATCCGGGCGACCCAGAAGAACAGGATGTCCTGCCCGGTGACGAGGACCGAGGTGGGGAAATAGCGCTGCAGTTCCGGGGTATCCTCGGGCCAGCCGAGGGTGCCGATGGGCCAGAGGCCGGAGGAGAACCAGGTGTCGAGGACATCGGGATCGCGCCAGACCGGATAGACCAGCCGGGTCGGGTCCTGATTGACGGTGTAATCGGCCAGCGAGTCCGCCAGCAGGGCGGCCGCCGCGGCGCGGTCGGCGACCTCGACCACCCGGGCGTGGTTCAGCGGATGCGGCAGGGCGGCGAGGTCGTCGCGGAAGCGGTCGGCCACGGCGTCGAAGGCGGCGGCGCAATGGTGCCGGGTCTCGCCGTTCACATGGCCGGCGTCGGTGAGGATGCGCAGCATCTCCACCTCGTCCAGCGCCTCGTCGCCCTCGTCGTCGGTGAAGCCGGGGGCATCGAGGGCGAAACCATACCAGACCGGGATCTGGTGGCCCCACCAGAGTTGCCGGCTGATGCACCAGGGTTCGATGTTCTCCAGCCAGTGGTAATAGGTCTTCTCGCCGGAGGGCGGCATGATCTTCGTCGCGCCCGAGCGCACGGCCTCCAGCGCCGGTTCCACGATCTTCGCGGTGTCGACGAACCACTGGTCGGTCAGCATCGGCTCGATGACGACCTTGGAGCGGTCGCCGAAGGGCTGCATGATCGGCTTCGACTCGACGTAAGGCACCCGCTCCAGATGTTCGGCGCCGGTTTCCTTGTCGATGCTCTTCTTCAGCGTGGTGACGGCCAGCCCCTCGGCGTTGATCTGCTCGACCACCCGCTTGCGGGCCTCGTAGCGGTCCAGCCCGCGCAGGTCGTCCGGCACCAGGTTCAGCGCGTCCACCTCGGTTTCCGACAGCGCCAGCGGCTGCTCGGCGATGCCGGGCGTCGCATAGCCCTTCGCCACCAGCCAGGCACGGGAGGCGGCCTGCGCCACTGCAGCGGCCTCGGCATAGGGCAGGCCGTCGTCCCGCATCTGCGCGCGGCTGTCCATCAGCCGGTAGCAGGGGATGCCGTTGCGCCGGGCCACCGCATAGTCGTTGAAGTCGTGCGCCCCGGTGATCTTCACCGCGCCGGAGCCGAAGGTCGGGTCCGGGTATTCGTCGGCGATGATCGGGATCAGCCGGCGGTGTTCCTTCGGGCCGACCGGGATTTCGCAGAGTTTCCCGATGATTGGCGCATAGCGTTCATCCGATGGATGAACTGCCACCGCCCCGTCGCCCAGCATGGTTTCCGGCCGCGTGGTGGCGATGGAGATATAGTCGCGCTCTTCCTCGAAGGTGACGTTCCCGTCGGCGTCCTTCTCGCGGTAGATGTAGCTCTCGCCCCCCGCCAGCGGGTATTTGAAGTGCCACATATGGCCGGGGGTGTCGATGTTCTCGACCTCAAGGTCCGAGATCGCGGTCTCGAAATGCGGGTCCCAGTTCACCAGCCGCTTGCCGCGGTAGATCAGGCCCTTGCGGTAGAGATCGACGAAGACCTTGATCACCGCGTCGTGGAAGTTGCCCTCCTCGCCCGCCGGCGCCCCCGGCGCGCCGGACATGGTGAAGGCCTCGCGGTCCCAGTCGCAACTGGCGCCGAGGCGCTGCAACTGGCCGATGATGGTGCCGCGCGAGCGCCGCTTCTGCTCCCAGACCTTCAGCGTGAAGGCCTCGCGCCCCATCTCGCGGCGGGTGGCGTTGCCTTCCTTGGCCATCTCGCGCTCGGTCACCATCTGGGTGGCGATGCCGGCATGGTCGGTCCCGGGCTGCCAGAGCGTGTCGTCGCCGCGCATCCGGTGCCAGCGGATCAGGATGTCCTGCAGGGTGTTGTTGAAGGCATGGCCCATGTGCAGGCTGCCGGTGACGTTCGGCGGCGGGATCATGATGGAGAAGGCCGGCGCGCCGGGTTTCGCATTGGCGCCGGCGGCAAAGGCCTTGCGGTCCAGCCAGAGCTGCGAGATGCGGGCCTCGGCTTCCGCGGCGTTGAAGGTCTTTTCCATCGGCATCGGGCATTCCCCCTTGGGCTATGGCCCGGGGTTTAGCCTTTGGCCGCGGGATCGGCAATTGCCCATGCTACGGCCCGGCGGCCTGCCAATGCGCCATGTGGTCGGCCAGCGCCTTGCCGAAGGCCGGCCGCGCCAGCGCCCGGTCGTGATAGGCGCGCAGGGCGGGCAGGTGCTCCAGCAGGCCATGCGCCGCAGGGATGCGCAGCACCTCGGCCAGCAGCAGGTCGGCCACGGTGAAGCGGTCCGCCACCATCCAGTCGCGCCCGTCCAGCGCGGTCTGAAGCTGCTCCAGCCGCTGCAGGGCCAGCTTCGCCGCCTGTTCGGCCTCCGCCTCGTCCTTGCGGAACAGCTTGGCGATCTGCCAGGGCAGCGTCCAGGTCTCGATCGAGTTCAGCGCCGCGATCACCCATTGCAGCACCCGCGCACCGTCGTCGCCTTCGGGCAGAAGCGGCGTCCCCTTCGCCAGATGCAGCAGGATCGCGCCGCTTTCGAACAGCACCAGGTCCCCCTCGCGGATGAAGGGGACCTGGCCGAAGGGCTGCTGGCGGAAATGCTCCGGCGTCTTGCCCCGCAGCGGCACCGTCTCCACCCGGTAGGGGCGGCCGATCTCTTCGCAGAGCCAGCGCACCCGCAGGTCGCGGACATTGCCGCGGGGCATCTCGGGCACCCAGTCGTAGGTGACCAACACCAGCGGGTCGGTCATGCCGGGCCGACCACGGCGAAGGCGGCGCCGCGCGGGTCCTGCGCCATGACGATGAAGGCGCCGCCGGGCACCTCGACCGGGCCATGCAGGACCTTGCCGCCCGCCGCCTCGATGGCGGATTTCGCCGCCCCCGCGCCGGGCACGCCGAAATAGGGCAGCCAGTGCGGCGGCACCCCCGGCGGCCCCATCAGCCGCATCATCCCGCCGATGTCTGCGCCCTGGTGCGCGAACAGCTGGTAATTGCCCATCTCGCCCATCGGCATGGCGGTGGTGGGCTTCCAGCCCAGCAGATCGGCATAGAAGGCCAGCCCCGCCTCCGGATCGGTCGAGTGCAGCTCGTGCCAGTTGCCGTGGCCGGTCTTCTTCTGGTCGAAGGCCCCGCCCGCGCCGCCGGGCAGCGGTTGCAGCAGGCCGAAGACCACGCCCTGCGGATCGGTGGCGATGGCGAAGCGGCCGGTGCCGGGAATGTCCTCCGGCCCGCGGTGGAGGCTGCCGCCGAGCGCCTTCGCCTTCTCCGCCGCCGCGTCGCAATCGTCCACGGCGAAATAGACCAGCCAGAACTCCGGCATCGGGCTGTCCGGCTCCATCAGCCCGGCCACCATGTCGCCGCCGGCGACCGCCAGCGTATAGGAGAAGTCCGGCATCCCGGCATCCTGGAAGGACCAGCCGAGGATCGGGCCATAGAAGGCCTGCGAGGCCGCGCTGTCGGCGGTCGACAGCTCATACCAGCAAGGCGCACCGTGGTGGGACATCGCTCAGCCTTCCGTGACGATGGGGGTGAAACCGCCGTAGATCATGCGCTTGCCGTCGAAGGGCATCGCCTCGGGCTTCATCTCGGGGTCGGTCTCCGACTGCTCCATCATCTTCTTGTAGGCGGCGTCGCGGGTGGCCTTGTCGGGCCAGGTCATCCAGGCGAAGACCACCGTCTCGCCCTCCTTCAGGTCGACCGCGCGCAGGAAGTCGGTGTGCTTGCCCGCCGGCACGTCGTCGCCCCAGCCGACCCAGAGGCTCAGCGCGCCGGCGTCGCGGAAGCTGGGCCACCATTTCAGCTCGTGCTGGCGGTATGTCTCGCGGTCCTCGGTGCGGACGGGAATCAGGAAACCGTCGATATAGGACATCTTGCCGCTCCTTCGTTGCTTGCCGGAAGAGGCTTGCGGCTTTAGTTGTAAAAAGCAACTGAAAATCGGAGCAGCGATGGAAACCCGCCGACGAAGCTATGACGAGGGCTGCATCGCCGCCCATGCGCTGGACCTGATCGGCGACCGCTGGGCGCTTCTGGTCGCGCGCGAGCTGATGCTGGGCGGGCGGCGGTTCTCGGAGCTGCGGGCCGGGCTGCCGGGGATCGCGGCCAATGTGCTGACCCAGCGTCTGGAGGGGATGGAGGCTGCCGGGCTGGTCTTGCGCGAGGGCCGCGCCTATGCGCTGACGCCGGCGGGCTTCGGGCTCTGGCCGGTGCTGAAGGCGCTGTGCCTCTGGGGCGCGGCGCAGCCGGGGCACGATCCGCGGCTGTTCATCAGCCCGACGGCGCTGATGCTGTCCATGCGGGCGACCTGCCGGCGCGAGGCGGCGGGGATGCACCGCGCCGGCTTCGTGCTGGCGGGCGAGCGCTTCACGGTGGAGACCGGCCCCGGCGCCTATCGCGTGGCGCGCGGCGGCGGGGGGGAGCCGATGCTCTTCGAGGGCGGCACCAATGCCATGGCCGCGGCGGTCTACGGGCCGCGGCCGCTGACCGAGACCGCTGAGGACAGCGTGGGCTTCACCGGCGACCTGGCGGAGGGGCAGGCTTTCCTGGACCTGTTCTCGCTGCGGCGGGGCTGAGGCGGCCTTTCGCGCCCGGTTCATTTCCCGCCTTGCACCCAGGCCCTGAACCGGCGCAGATCGGGCAGGACAGCGCAGGGCAGGGCGGGGAGGCGGCGGTGCGCGGCGACAGGCTGATCGGATTGGACATCGTGAAGACCGCCGCGCTGGTCTCGATGGTGGCCTATCACTTCGCCTACGACCTCGACCTCTTCGGCCTGATCCCCCGCGGCACCGCCGTCACCGGCTTCTTCTGGTGGCACGCAAGGGCCACCGCCGGCAGCTTCATCTTCCTCGCCGGCCTGTCGCTCTGGCTGGCGCATGGGGCGGGCATCCGCTGGCCGGCGTTCTGGCGGCGCCTTGCCAAGATCGCCGCCGCCGCGGCGCTGGTGACGGTCGCCACCCGTTTCGCCCTGCCCGGGCTGACGGTGTTCTACGGCATCCTGCATTCCATCGCGGTCTCCTCGATCCTGGCGCTGGCGGTGCTGCGCCTGCCTGCGGCGCTGACGCTGGCGCTGGCGGCAGGCGCCTTCGCCCTGCCGCTGCTGTTCCGCGACCCCCTGTTCAACGGCGCGCTGGTCTGGACCGGGCTCGGCACCGTGCCGCCCGTCACCGCGGATTTCCTGCCGCTGTTCCCCTGGATCGCGCCGATGCTGGCCGGGGTGGCGGCGGGGCGGCTGATGACCCGCTTCGCCCTCTGGCCGCGGCTGGTGCTTGCGCCCACCCGGCCGGCCCGCGCGCTGGCCTGGCCGGGGCGGCATACGCTGGCGATCTACCTGATCCACCAGCCGTTGCTGATCGGGGCGTTCAACCTGTGGTTCTGGGCGATGCGCTAGGCGCCCGATTTTTCGACGAAAAATCGTTCTAGCCGCGCCCGTCCAGCGAGCCGACCGCGCGGTAGAGATCGACCCGGCGGTCGCGGAACAGGCCCCAGCTGGCGCGCAGCTCGGCGATGGCGGCAAGGTCCACCGTTGCCGCCAGCACCTCCTCGCCGTCGCGCCCGGCCTTGGCCAGCAGCTGGCCGGTGGGATCGGCAATGAAGCTCGATCCGTAGAAGGTCACCTCGGTGCCGCCCGGCGCCGCCTCGCGGCCGATGCGGTTGGAGGCCACCACCGGCAGGATGTTCGCCGCCGCATGGCCGCGCATCACCATCTCCCAATGCGGCTGGCTGTCGTAGCCGGGCGCCGGCGGTTCCGAGCCGATGGCGGTGGGGTAGAGCAGCACCTCCGCCCCCTGCAATGCCATCGCCCGCGCCGCCTCGGGGAACCACTGGTCCCAGCAGATGCCAAGACCGATGCGGCCGAAGGCGGTGTCCCAGACGCGGAAGCCGGTGTCGCCGGGGGAGAAGTAGTATTTCTCCTCGTAGCCCGGCCCCTGCGGGATGTGGCTCTTGCGGTAGATCCCGAGGTTGCGGCCGTCGGCGTCGATCATCGCGGCGCTGTTGAAATGCGCCTGGCCCGCCTTCTCGAAGAAGGAGCAGGGCAGCACCACCCCCAGCTCCTTCGCCAGGCTCTGGAACAGCGCGATCAGCGGATGGCCCTCGGCAGGGCGGGCGAGGCGGAAATATTCCGCCCGCTCCTCGATGCAGAAATAGGGCGCCTCGAACAGCTCCTGGATGAGGATCACCTGCGCGCCTTTCGCTGCCGCCGCCCGGATAGCGCGTTCGGCGGAGTCGGCGTTTTTCGGCAGGTCCCAGGAGCAGGCGAACTGGGTGGCGGCGAGGGTGACGGTGCGCGGCATCGGCAGGCTCCGGGGCTTGGGGACAGCGCCGGGGGTTTTCCACCCCCGGACACCCGGAGGATATTTCCAGACAGAAAATGACGTAAGCCCTATTCCGCCGGCTGTCCCAGCATCGGCCAGCGCGCCCTTTCCGCCTGCGGCACGCTTTCGTGCAGCCGCTCGCTGCGGTCGCGGCCCACCACCCGGCGGCGGCGCAGGAGGAAGACCTTGCCCCAGCTGCGCCAGGTGCCGACCATCGGCGCCCGCGGGTCGCAGGGAAAGCGCGCTTGCCATCCGGGCGGCAGCTCCAGCCCGCAGGCCTCGGCCCGGCCCAGCATCCAGACCAGCGGGATGTTCGATAAGGGCCGCGCCGGGGTGAAGGCGCCCAGCTGGCCGCCGACATCGCCATGGGCGCCGCGGAACCAGACCTGCTCGACATTGCCCTCCCAGCCCGGGGGACAGTCCCACAAGAGCGGCTCGAACACCGCCCGGGTCTCGTCCAGCGCCAGCGCGTGGAAGCCGTGGCGGATCGAGGGGCCGAGCTGGTGGTTGTGGAAGGCGTGCTCGCCGTCGGTCAGCATCCACATCAGCGGCAGCCGCAGGCCGAGCGCCTTGACCGTGTCCCAGACCCCCAGCATCTCGATCGGTGCTTCCAGATGGCAGTTTGCCCGGGCGAAGGCCTGAGCGGCCGGGGTGCCGGGGCCGTTGCGGTAATGCCGCCAGGCCAGGGTCACGTTCCGCTCGGTCGCCGCGTCGTGGCGCAAAAGGCCCACCCGGTCGATCACGCCCGCCAGCGAGCGCACGGCGAAGGCGCCGCGGGAATAGCCGAAGAGATAGATCCGGTCGCCCTCGCGGTAGTGGCTGGCGAGATGGCCGTAGGCGCGGCGGATCTGGCCTTCCAGCCCGACGCCGTTGATCACGTCCATCCCCCGCCGCCAGCCCTGCCACTGGATGCCCTCTTCGTAGTAGAGCGTCCGCCGCGCCCGCGGCCCGTCTTCGGCCAGAAGCTGGAAGGTCAGGCCGGCGTTCGACACTTCGCCGTCGCGCAGCGAGGAGAAGGTGCCGTCCAGCACGATCACATGATCCACCCGCCCCCGCGCCGCGCCCTTGCCGGGCGGCAGGGAGACATCGGTCTCCGACACCGGGACCGGGCGCAGCCAGCGCTTGATGCGGTCGATGAAGGACGTGGCGGCCTCCTTCGGGCGGGGAGTCACTGCGGCAGGATGCCCGTGTCGCGTGACGGAATGGTTAACACCGAAAGGCTAGCGGCCCGGCCGGGATTGTCCAGCCGGGCCGCGCGATGTCGGGGGGGTGTGAAGGCTCAGACCTTCAGGTTCAGCACCGTCGCCATGGTCAGGTCGCCGAAGCCGTTGAAGCGGCTGTTCGTCACCACCGAATAGGAGCCGAGGCCGTGCCAGATGATGTAGTCGCCTTCCTCCATGTCGCCCGGCAGCGGGATCTCGCCCGGCAGCCGGTCCACCGAATCGCAGGTGGGGCCGAAGACGATGCGGTCCACCGGCTTGGCGCTGCGGATCGCCCCTTCGGGGCTGATCACCTGCATCCGGTCGATGATGCCGATCAGCGGCAGCTCGGTCAGGGTGCCGTAGACGCCGTCGTTCAGGAAGACATGGGCGTCGTCGCGGATCGCCTTGACCTTGGCGGCCAGCGTGAAGGCGTCGCCGCACATCGACCGGCCCGGCTCGCAGACCAAGAGCGGACGGTCGGCGCCGAAAGCCTCGGTCGCCACGCGGTCGATCAGCTGGAAGGTCGCCTCCAGCTGCGGCACCACGGCTTCCAGCCGGTGGCTGGGGAAGCCGCCGCCGACGTTCAGCCGGGCGATGGTGACGCCGGCGTTGCGCGCGATCACCGCGGCCTCGCGGATATAGGCCTCCCAGGCGTGGGGATCGGTGCATTGGGTGCCGGGGTGGAAGGTGATCGAGGGCACGAAGCCCGCCGCCGCCACCGTCTTCAACAGTTCCACCGCCAGATCGGAGGTCGCGCCGAACTTGGCGCCGAAGTTGTAGGCGGCGCCGGCCACCGGCAGCTTGAAGCGGACCGAGATCTCGGTGCCCTCGGCCGGGACCATCTCGATCAGCTTGGCGAGTTCCGATTTCGAATCGACGGAATAGGACTTCACGCCCTTCGCCACCGCATGGGCGATCTCGGCCCGGGCGCGCACCGGGTTGTTGTAGTGGATCGCCGCATCGGGGGCGAGCCGGCGGATCAGGTCGATCTCGAAGGGGGAGGCGCAGTCGTAGCCGCGCACGCCGGCGGCGGCGAGGTTCTCGATCATCTCCTCGCCCGGGTTGGACTTCACCGCATAGGTGACCATGCCGGGGAAGCCGTCGATGAAGCGGCGCGCCATCGCCTGCACCACCGAGGGCGCGAAGAACAGCACCGGATTCTCCGGCGCGACGTTGCGGATCATTTCGGTGGGGTTCGTCCAGATCGTCTTCGACAGTCCCATCGGCGCTTCCTCTCTGCCAACAAGACGCATCGCCCTTGACCCCGTGCAGCGCGGGGGGCCGGGCACCAGCGTGGTTTTCATCAACCAGGCCAGGTGCGTATGAGCCGCCCTTTTCCTGCACTCAGGATGCGCGATATGGGTGACATCTTCACCGATGAAAACTATATATCTGCCGCGAAATCTCGTTATAATGACGAAAATACCGGACAGATTGCATGGACGAACTGGATCGCAACATCATCGGGCTGCTGGGGGCGGATGCCCGCATGTCGGTGGCCACGCTGTCGCGCCGGCTGAAGGTGGCACGTTCCACCATCCAGGCCCGGCTGGAGCGGCTGGAGACCGGCGGAGTGATCGCCGGCTACACGCTGAAGCTGGGCGAAGGCGCGCGGGAAGGGCGGCTGCGCGCCTCGGTGCTGCTGACGGTGGAGCCGCGGTCGCAGGCGGCGATCCTGACCCGGCTGAAGGCGGTCAGCGAGGTGGAGCGGGTCTTCACCACCTCCGGCCGCTTCGACCTGCTGCTTCAGGTGGCCTGTCCGAACACCCAGGTGCTGGACCAGGTGCTGGACCAGATCGGCGCGATGACCGGGGTGAAGTCCAGCGAGAGCCTGATCCATCTGTCGACGAAGATCGACCGGGCGGTGTAGGCGGGGCCATTTGGCCGGGCGGGAACAGGCGAGGCACTGCCTCGCCCCCGCCCGTGCGGGACCTGTCAACCGGAGACGTTGCGGCACATATCCCCGAGAGGCCAGCGCCCGACCGGGCGGGCGAGAAGCGCCCGTCGAGGGGCGGGCGGGCGCTGGCCGGGCCATTGAGGCCCGGCCGGTCCGGCTGAAATGGTGCGCTGTGGCGAAGGCGATGGCCTTCGCCATGTCAATGACGAACACCGGCCGGGACCTTGCGGTCCCGGCCGGGCAAGCGAAGCGGCGCGCGCCGTCTCAGCGGTTGCGCAGGTCGACGTAGTCGCGGCGGTCGGGGCCGATATAGAGTTGCCGCGGACGGCCGATCTTCTGGTTCTTCTCGGCGATCATTTCCTTCCACTGGCTGATCCAGCCGACGGTGCGGGAAATCGCGAAGATCGGGGTGAACATCGAGGTGGGGAACCCCATCGCCTCCAGGATGATGCCCGAGTAGAAATCGACGTTGGGATAGAGCTTCTTCGAGATGAAATACTCGTCCTCCAGCGCGATCCGCTCCAGCTCCTTCGCCACCTGCAGCGTCGGGTTGTTGTGGATGCCCAGCAGGTCCAGCACCTCGTCGGCCGATTCCTTCATCACCTTCGCCCGCGGGTCGAAGTTCTTGTAGACCCGGTGGCCGAAGCCCATCAGCCGGAAGCCGGAATTCTTGTCCTTGGCCTTGGCGATGTATTCCGGGATGCGGTCGACGGTGCCGATCTGCTTCAGCATCTCCAGGCAGGCCTGGTTCGCGCCGCCATGGGCCGGGCCCCAGAGGCAGGCGATGCCGGCGGCGATGCAGGCGAAGGGGTTGGCGCCCGAGGACCCGGCCAGCCGCACCGTCGAGGTGGAGGCGTTCTGCTCGTGGTCCGCATGAAGCATCATGATGCGGTCCATCGCCTTTTCCAGGATCGGCGAGACCACGTATTCCTCGGCCGGGACGGCAAAGCACATGTTCAGGAAGTTGCCGGCATAGGAGAGCGAGTTCTTCGGATAGACGAAGGGCTGGCCCATCGAATACTTGTAGGCCATCGCGGCGATGGTCGGCAGCTTGGCGACCATGCGGATCGCCGCGACCTCGCGCTGCCAGGGGTCGTTGATGTCGAGGCTGTCGTGGTAGAAGGACGACATCGCGCCCACCACGCCGACCATCGTCGCCATCGGGTGGCTGTCGCGGCGGAAGCCGCGGAAGAAGTAGTGCATCTGCTCGTGCACCATGGTGTGGCGGGTCACCCGTGCGGTGAAATCGGCCAGCTGGTCGGCGGTGGGCAGGTTGCCGTAAAGCAGCAGGTAGCAGACTTCCAGATGGGTGGACTTCTCGGCCAGCTGCTCGATCGGGTAGCCGCGGTAGAGCAGTTCGCCCTTGTCGCCGTCGATATAGGTGATTGCGCTTTCGCAGGCGGCGGTGGAGGTGAAGCCGGGGTCGAAGGTGAAGACATCGGCCTCGCCGTAGAGCTTGCGGATGTCCACCACGTCCGGCCCGATGGTCGGGCGGAGGACCGGCAGGTCGTATTCCTTGTCGTCCAGCCTCAGCGTGGCTTTGCGGTTCGTCATTCTCAATGTCCCCCTACGGGCCGGCCGCGGGCAGGGGCGGCGGGCCATTGGCCAGTTCCGGCCCCGGTCGGGGCCCATGAAAGACCGGCGGGGGGCCGCGTCAGGCGGCTGCGTCCGTCAGCCTTGCAATCGTCTCGTCCCGACCGATGACCAGCATCATGTCGAAGACCGAAGGTGTCGCGCTTCTGCCTGCCAGGGCCGCCCGCAGGGGCGCCGCCAGCTTGCCGAATCCGATGCCGTTCTCGGCGGCGATCTGGTTCAGGATGGGCTCCAGCGTTTCTTTCGTCCAGCTAGCATTTTGCAGCCGCGGCGTCAACGATTTCAGTATACCACGGGATACCGTATCCAGCGCCCCGGCGGCCTTCTCGTCCGGCTCGACGGGGCGGGAGGCCAGTGCAAACTCCCCTTTTTCAATAAGTTCCGGGAAGGTCTTCGCGCGTTCCTTCAACACCGGCATCGCCTTCAGCAGCCGCTCGCGCTGCAGCGCGGTCAGCGCCGGCCGTGCCGCGGCTGCAAGATAACCCTCCAGTTCATGCAGCAGCGCGGCATCCTCGCTCATGGCGATGTGATGGCCGCAGGTGCTTTCCAGCTTCTTGAAGTCCAGCCGCGCCGGCGCCCGGCCGATGCCCTCCAGCGAGAAGACCTTCATCGCCTCCGCGCTGGTGAAGATCTCCATGTCGCCATGCGCCCAGCCGAGCCGGGTCAGGTAGTTGCGCATCCCCGCCGCCGGGTAGCCCATGGCCTGGTATTCCTCGATTCCCGTCGCGCCGTGGCGCTTGGACAGCTTCTTGCCGTCGGGACCGTGAATAAGCGGTATATGCGCCCAGACCGGCACCGCCCATCCCATGGCGTCGTAGACCATCTGCTGGCGGGCGGCGTTGTTCAGGTGGTCGTCGCCGCGGATGACATGGGTCACGCCCATGTCGTGGTCGTCCACCACCACCGCCAGCATGTAGGTCGGCGTGCCGTCGGAGCGCAGCACGATCATGTCGTCCAGCGTCTCGTTGCGGATGACCACGCGGCCCTGCACCTTGTCCTCGATCACCGTCTCGCCGGTCCGCGGGGCCTTCATGCGGATGACGTAAGGCGCGCCGTCGGGATGGGCCGCCGGATCGGCGTCGCGCCAGGGCGACAGGAACACCGGATAGGAGACGCCCCGCGCCTTCTCGGCCTCGCGGAAGGCCTCGATCTCGGCGGCGGTCGAGAAGCATTTGTAGGCGGTGCCGCGGGCCAGCATCTCATGCGCCACCTCGGCATGGCGGTCCTTGCGCGCGAACTGGCTGACGACATCGCCGTCCCAGTCGAGGCCGAGCCAGGTCAGCCCCTTCAGGATCGCCGCCGTCGCCTCGGGGGTGGAGCGTTCGCGGTCGGTGTCCTCGATCCGCAGCAGGAATTTCCCGCCGCGGCCGCGGGCGAAGAGCCAGTTGAACAGCGCCGTCCGGCCGCCGCCGATGTGCAGGTAGCCGGTGGGCGAGGGCGCGAAACGGGTGACGACCGGCTGGGACGCGGAAGCGGCGGACATGGGCGGGAATTAACCTTTCGCTAACCGGCCTCGGGCAGGCTGGCCGGGGAACGGGCCGGGTTTAGACGGGAAAGGGGGCGCGGGCAAGGTGGCGGGATTGCGGGCCATTGCGATGCGCCCCCTGCTGGCGCTGGAGGAGGCGCGCGGGCATCTGCTGCCCTTCGCCGCCATGGCGATGGGGATCGGCATCGGCCTGTGGTTCGTGTGGCCGCGGGAGCCGGGCGCGGCGGACTACCTGTCGGCGGGCGGCGTCGGGCTGGCTCTGGCGGCGCTGTGGCTCTGGGGGCCCTGGCCGCTGCGCCCCCTTGCGGGTTTCGCGGCGATGCTGGCTGCCGGCTTCCTTGCGGCGGGGCTGCGGGCGCAAGGAGTGGCCGCGCCGATGCTGGAGTTCCGCTACTACGGCCCGGTCGAGGGGCGGGTGGTGGAGATCGACCGTTCCACCTCCGACGCGCTGCGGGTGACGCTGGACCGGGTGGTGCTGCGCGAAATGACCCCCGCCCGCACCCCGCGACGGGTGCGGGTCTCGCTGCATGGCGACCTGCTGCACGACCCGCAGCCGGGCGAGGTGCTGGCGATGACCGCGCATCTGGCGGCGCCGGAGGGGCCGGTGGAGCCTGGGGGCTTCGACTTCCGCCGCATGGCCTGGTTCGACGGCCTTGGCGCCGTGGGCTATACCCGCAGCCCGGCGCTGCTGCTGGAGCCGCCGGCGGCGGGCGAGGAGGTGATCGCAAGGATGCGCGCCTGGCTCTCGGCGGCGATGCGGGCGCGGATCCCGGGCGATGCCGGCGCCTTCGCCGCCGGGGCGATGACCGGCGACCGCTCCGGCATCACGCAGGAGACGGTGCGGGCGCTGCGCGACAGCTCGCTGGCGCATCTGCTGGCGATCTCCGGCATGAACCTGGCCTTCCTGACCGGCTTCGTGTTCTGGCTGGTGCGGACCGGCATCGCGCTGGTGCCGCCGCTGGCGCTGCGGGTGAACGCCAAGAAGGTCTCGGCGGCGCTGTCGCTGGCGGTGGCGCTGTATTACCTGCTGCTCTCCGGTTCCAACGTGGCGACGGAGCGGGCCTTCGTCATGGCGGCGGTGGTGCTGGGGGCGGTGATGCTGGACCGCCGGGCGATCACCCTGCGCAGCGCCGCCATCGCGGCGATGATCCTCCTGGCGCTGCGGCCGGAAAGCCTGATGGAACCGGGGTTCCAGATGTCCTTCGCCGCCACCGTGGCGCTGGTCGCCGGTTTCCGGGTGCTGGACCGAAAGGTGCTGCTGGAGCGCTGGCCGCGCTGGACGGTGCCGGTCTTCACCCTGGTCGCCAGTTCGGCCATCGGCGGCTTCGCCACCGCGCCCTTCGCCGCCGCCACCTTCAACCGCTTCGCCGATTTCGGCCTGTTGGCCAACCTGCTGACCGTGCCGGTGATGGGCGCGGTGGTGATGCCGGCCGGCGCGATGGCTGTGGTGCTGGCGCCCTTCGGCCTGGCCTGGGTGGCGCTGCGGGCGATGGAATGGGGCGTGCGCTGGATCCTCGGCGTCGCGCATTGGGTGGCCGGGCTGGAGGGATCGGTGACGATGATCCCGGAACCCCACGCGGCGGCGCTGCCGCTGATCGCCCTCGGCGGGCTCTGGCTGGCGGCCTGGCCGGGGCGGGCGCGGCTGGCCGGGGCGGCACTGGTGGCGGCGGGGTTGCTGGCCTGGCCGATGGCGGGGCGGCCGGAGCTGCTGATCTCCGCCGACGGGCGGCTTCTCGGGCTGCTGGGGCCGGAGGGCCGGGCGCTCTCCACTGCCCGCGGCGGCGGCTTCGCGGCGGAGAACTGGCTGGAGAACGACGGCGACCTCGCCACCCAGGAGGAGGCCGCGGCCCGCCCGGGCTTCACCGGCCCGAAGGAGGCGCGGGAATTCATCCTCGCCGGGCTGAAGGGCGTGGCCCTGCAGGGAAGCGGCGCGCTGGCTGCGCTGCCGGCGGCCTGCGCCGCGCATGACCTGGTGGTGATCGCGGCGACGGTGGAGGCTGTGCCCGAGGGCTGCGAGGTGATCGACCAGACCCGCCTGCGCCGGACCGGGGCCTTGGCGCTCCGGGTGGTCGGCGGCGATGTGGAGGTCACGGCCACCCGCGCCCGTGCGCGGGTCTGGGTTGGCAGGCCGATGGAGCCGGAGGCGCTGCCGGTGTTCCGGTGAGCGGCGATCCTTCGACGAAGGATCGTGGTTCCCGCCCGGGCCGGATGCGATTTTTCGACGAAAAATCGGGGCTTTGCGGATCAGTAGCTGCGGATCAGGCCGACCAGGCGGCCCTGCACCTTGACCAGATGGTCGGGGAAGACCCGGGTCTCGTAGGCCGGGTTGGCGGCTTCCAGCGCGATCATGTTGCCCTTGCGGCGGAAGCGTTTCAGCGTCGCCTCGTGATCCTCGACCAGCGCCACCACGATGTCGCCGTTCTCGGCGGTGGTCTGTTCGCGGATCACCACGATGTCGCCGTCGTTGATCCCGGCCTCGATCATCGAATCGCCCTTGACCTCCAGCGCATAGTGGTTGCCGCGGCCCGAGAGCATCGAGCCCGGCACCGCGACATGCTGCGAGACTTCGGAGATCGCCTCGATCGGCACGCCGGCGGCGATGCGGCCCATCACCGGCAGCTCCAGCGCATGGACGGCTTCGACCGGGATCGCCCCGCGCGGCGGGTCGCTGCGGTCGCCCTGGATCACCTTCGGCGCGAAGGCAGGCTTGAAGCCGGGCTTCTCCATCGCCTCGGGCAGCTTGATGATCTCCAGCGCGCGGGCGCGGTGGGCGAGGCGGCGGATGAAGCCGCGTTCCTCCAGCGCGGTGATCAGCCGGTGGATGCCGGATTTGGAGCGCAGGTCCAGCGCCTCCTTCATCTCGTCGAAGGAGGGGGGGACCCCGTCGGCCTCGGTCCGCTGCTTGATGAAGGACAAGAGTTCCAGTTGCTTGCGCGTCAGCATCGGCGATCTCCGGGCGGCTGTCGTTGACACAATGTTCTGCCCGTGTTCCCGGTTTGTGTCAAGCGCTTTGGCGGGGTGCTTGTGGCCGGCGTCGCGGCGGGGGCGCTTCGCCCCCGCACCCCCAGAGGATATTTGTGGACAGATGAAATCAGAGCGGCAGGTAGGGGACCGTCTCGCCCGCCTGCCGCGGGCCGTCGCCGGCCGGGCGGATCAGCAGCGCGTCGGCCTCGGTCAGGATGGTGAGGAGCGAGCTGTCCTGGCGGTCGAAGGGGGCGATGGTCTCGCCGTCGAGGCGGGCGCGCATGTAATGGGTGCGCGGCCCGGTGGCGGGCAGGTCCAGCGCCAGCCGGGCGGTGCGGGTCTGCGGCAGCGGCGCCGGGTCGCCCTGCATCGCCCGGATCAGCGGCAGGAGGAACAGGTGGCCGGTGACGATGGCCGAGACCGGGTTGCCGGGCAGGCCCAGCATCGCCGCCCCGCCCATCCGGCCCGCCATCAGCGGCTTGCCCGGGCGCATGGCGATCTTCCAGAACGCCGGCTCCATCCCGAGGTCGCGGGCGACCTTGCCGACCAGGTCGTGGTCGCCGACCGAGGCGCCGCCGATGGTGACCAGGATGTCCGCCCCTTCGGCCAGTGCGAAGGCCTGGCGCAGCGCCGCCTCGCTGTCGCGGGCGATGGGCAAGAGCCGGGCCTCGGCGCCCTCGGCCTCGGCCATCGCCTTCAGGGCGAAGCCGTTGGAGGCGATGATCTGGTCGGGGCGCGGGTCTTCCCCGGGCATCACCAGCTCGTCCCCGGTCATCAGCAGGGCGACCACCGGGCGGCGGGCGCAGGGGACGCTGGCGACATTCATCGCCGCCAAGAGCGACAGGTCGGCCGGGCGCAGGCGGCGGGGGGAGAGGGTGGCGCCGGCGGGGAAATCGGTCCCGCGCGGGCGGATGTTGTCGTTGCGGTCGGCAGCGGTCAGGGTGATGCGGTCGCCGTCGCGGCTGACATTCTCCTGGATCACCACCCGGGTGGCGCCGGCGGGGACCGGGGCGCCGGTGAAGATGCGGACGGCCTGGCCGGGTCCGACAGCGCCGGCGAAGCCGTGGCCGGCGCCGGATTCGCCGATGACGGCGAAGCTGTCGCCGGGGGCGGGGTCGCCCTGCAGGGCGTAGCCGTCCATCGCCGAGGCGTCGAAGGGCGGCTGGTCGGCGCGGGCGGCGACCGGGCGTGCCAGCCAGCGGCCCACGGCCCGGGTCAGGGCCAGGTCCTCGGTCCCGAGCGGCCTTGCCATGGCCAGCACACGGGCCTGGGCTTCTTCGACCGGAATCATCGCTTCGCCTCGTATCGGCCTGATTTCCCGCCGTCTTTCGACAGAAGCCGGATGCCCTCGATCCGCATTCCCTTCTCTACCGCCTTCACCATGTCGTAGACGGTCAGGCAGGCGATGGAGACCGCGGTCAGCGCCTCCATCTCCACCCCGGTCTGGCCGGAGGTCTTCACCGTGGCCTCGATGCGGATGGCGCTGCGGGCGGGATCGGGGGTCAGGTCGACCGCCACCTTGGTGATCGGCAGCGGGTGGCAAAGGGGGATCAATGCCGAGGTCTGCTTGGCCGCCATGATCCCCGCCAGCCGGGCCACCGAGAGCACGTCGCCCTTCTCGGCCCGGCCCTCGGTGATCAGCGCCAGAGTGGCGGGCTCCATCGCCACGAAGCCCTCGGCCACCGCGGTCCGCGCCGTCACCGGCTTGCCGGAGACATCGACCATATGGGCCGCGCCCTTGTCGTCGAAATGGCTGAGGCCGCTCATAGCCGGCCCGGGGCAGTCAGCGGTTTCGCCAGGATGGCGCGGGTTGCCTCGGCCACGTCCTCCTGCCGCATCAGGCTTTCGCCGATGAGGAAGCAGCGGGCGCCGTAGCGGGCGAGGTCGGCGAGGTCGTCGGGGGTGAAGAGCCCGGATTCGGCGACGATCAGCCGGTCCTCCGGCACCCGGCGGGCCAGCGTGCGGGTGGTGTCCAGCGTCACCTCGAAGGTATGCAGGTTGCGGTTGTTGATGCCGATCAGCGGCGATTTCAGCCGGGCGGCGCGGTCGAGTTCGTCCTGATCGTGCACCTCGATCAGCACGTCCATGCCGTAGGAGAAGGCCGCCGCCTCCAGCTCCGCCGCCTGGGCGTCGGAAAGCGAGGCCATGATGAGGAGGATGCAATCGGCCTGCAGGGCGCGGGATTCGGCGACCTGCCAGGGATCGTAGAGGAAATCCTTGCGCAGGCAGGGCAGGCGGGTGGCCTCGCGCGCCTGCGCCAGATAGACCTCGTCGCCCTGGAAGGAGGGGCCGTCGGTCAGCACCGACAGGCAGGTGGCGCCGCCGGCCTCATAGGCGCGGGCCAGCGCGGGCGGGTCGAAATCGGCGCGGATCAGGCCCTTGGACGGGCTGGCCTTCTTGATCTCGGCGATCAGGCCGTAGCCGGTGACGGCGGCCTCCTGCAGCGCGCGGGCGAAGCCGCGGGGGGCGGGGGCGGCGCGGGCGGCCTCTTCCACCTCGGTCAGCGGACGGGCGGCCTTGCGGGCGGCGACCTCCTCCAGCTTGTAGGCCTTGATGCGGTCGAGGATGGTGGTCATGGCTTCTCCTTCGGCCCCGCCCCCCGGGGGTTTCACACCCCCGGACCCCCGTGGGATATTTATGGACAGATGAAGGGGCCGGACTTTGTTGCGGTCCTAGCGTGGCGGCCCGGGCGGGGAAAGTCTAGAGCGACCAGTCGATTTCCTTCTCGCCCCGGGCGGCAAGCCATTGGTTCACCTTGCCGAAAGGGCGGGAGCCGAAGAAACCGCGGTGGGCGGAGAGCGGCGAGGGATGCGCGCTTTCGAGGAAGAGATGGCCGTCGCGCGGCAGCCGGGCGCAGAGCCTTTGCGCCGGCCCGCCCCAGAGCAGGAAGGCGCGCGGGCCGTCGGCGGCGGTGGCGGCCAGCACCTCGGTGGTCAGTCCCTGCCAGCCGAGCGCCTTGTGGCCGTGGGACTGGCCGGTAGGAACGGTCAGGACCGGGTTCAGCAGCAGCACCCCCTGGGTGGCCCAGCCGGTCAGGTCGCCGTCCTGCTTCACCTGGCCGGTGTCGCTGGTGACCTCGGCCAGGATGTTCTTCAGGCTGTCGCGCGGCTTCTGGCCGGGCGGGAAGGAGAAGGCGAGCCCGGTGGCGCGGCCCGGCGTGGGATAGGGGTCCTGGCCGAGGATGATGACGCGGACCTGCGGCCGCGGGGTCAAAGCAAGGGCGCGGAAGATCGCCTCCGGTGCGGGCTGCCAGTCGGGCATGGTCTCCAGCTTGCGCCAGAGCGCGTCCCAGCGGCCATCGGTGAAGAAGGGCAGCGAGGCCCAGCTGGCCGGCGGCTCGGGCCGGTCAGCCATGGGTCAGGCGGGCCAGCGTCGCCACCTTGGCCTTGGCCGCGCCGCTGTCGAGCGAGGTGCGGGCGATCTCCACCCCTTCCTTCAGGCTGGCGGCCCGGTCGGCCACCATCAGCGCGGCGGCAGCGTTCAGCAGCACCGCGTCGCGGTAGGCGCCCTGCGCGCCGTCCAGCAGCGCCCGGAAGGCCTGCGCATTTTCGGCCGGGGTGCCGCCGAGGACATGCTCGAACGGGTGGACGGGCAGGCCGGCATCCTCGGGCCCGATCTCGAAATCGCGCACCGCGCCGCCTTCCAGCGCCGAGACCTTCGTCGGCAGGGCGATGGAGATCTCGTCGGTGCCGTCGCCGCCATGCACCAGCCAGGCCTTCTCGGAGCCGAGCGCCAGCAGGGTCTCCGCCATCGGCCGGATCAGGTCGGCCGAGAAGGCCCCGGTCAGCTGGCGCTTCACCCCGGCCGGGTTGGTCAGCGGCCCGAGGATGTTGAAGATCGTCCGCGTCCCCAGCTCCGCCCGCACCGGGCCGACATGGCGGGTGGCGGGGTGGTGCATCGGCGCCATCATGAAGCCGATCCCGGCCTCGGCGAGGCAGCGCTCCACCACCTCGGCCCCGACCATGACGTTCAGCCCGAGTTCGGTCAAAGCATCCGCCGCGCCGGATTTCGACGAGAGGTTGCGGTTGCCGTGCTTGGCCACCGGCACTCCGGCGCCCGCCACCACGAAGGCGGTGGCGGTGGAGATGTTCAGTGTGCCCTTGCCGTCGCCGCCGGTGCCGACGATGTCGATGGCCCCTTCCGGCGCCCGCACGGCGTTGCATTTCGACCGCATCACCGAGGCGGCGGCGGCATATTCGTCCACCGTCTCGCCCCGCGTGCGCAGCGCCATCAGGAAGCCGCCCATCTGGGCGGGGGTGGCCTCGCCCTCGAACAGCGCGGTGAAGGCGGTCTCGGCCTCGGCCCGGGTCAGCGGGCGGCTGGCGGCGGTGCCGATCAGATTGCGCAGCGCGTCGCTCATGCCGGGACCTTCACCTTCGCGGAGTCGAGGAAGTTGCGCAGCAACTGGTGGCCGTGTTCGGAGGCGATGCTCTCGGGGTGGAACTGCACGCCCTCGATCGGCTTTTCCTTGTGGCGCAGGCCCATGATGGTGCCGTCCTCCAGCCAGGCGGTGACCTCCAGGCAGTCGGGCAGCGTCTCCCGCTCCACCACCAGCGAATGGTAGCGGGTGGCTTGGAAGGGCGAGGGCAGGCCGGCGAAGACGCCCTTCCCGCCGTGGTGCATGGTGCCCATCTTGCCGTGGACGATCTCGTGGCAGCGGATGACGCGGCCGCCGAAGGCCTCGCCGATGGTCTGGTGGCCGAGGCAGACGCCAAGGAGCGGCACCCCCGCCTCCGATGCCGCCCGGGTCAGCGGCAGGCAGATGCCGGCCTGCGCCGGGTCGCAGGGGCCGGGGGACAGCACGATGGCCTCCGGTGTCATCGCCAGCGCGTCCTGCACCTGCAGCGCATCGTTCCGCACGACCTTCACCTCGGCCCCCAGCTCGCCCAGGTAATGGACGAGATTCCAGGTGAAGCTGTCGTAGTTGTCGATCAGAAGCAGCATATTGCCGTGCCTCGCCGGAAAGGGGATGAAGCGCCACGCGGGTCGCGCTATACATGGTCAGGTCGCGGCGGCGAGGTCAAGATCAACTCCCCGCGGCCGCGGCGGGACAGGCGGGGGCAACCCGCGGCGCGAGGCAAGGCGGGCGAGGACGGAGGTTTCGGTGATCGGCAGGTTCCTGTTGGGTGCGGGGCTGGGGGCCCTTGTGGGCACGGGCCTTCTGGCCATCGTCTCGGTGATGGCGCCGGGACCGAAGCCTGCGCCGGCGGGGCCGGCGGAGCCTGCGGCGGCGGAAAACCCGGCGCCCGAGACGGCTCCGGCGGAACCGGAGGTGGCCGAAAGCCCGGTGCCGGAGGAGGCTCCGGCAGAGCCTGTGGCCGAGGCTCCCGCGGCAGAGGCCGCCGCCCCCGCGGTTGCCGATGCGCCCGAGGCTCCCCCGGTCGCCGCAGCCGAGGAGAGCGGTCCCGACACTCCCTCCGACGCGGCCGGGCCCGCGGTGGCCGAGGCCCCTTCCGCCCCGGCCGAACTGACGGACGATCCGGCCCCCGGCCCGGCGGAAACCCCGGCCGCCGCCCCGGGGGTGGAGGCCGCGGCGGCCCCCGAGGCCCCGGCCGCGCCCGAAGCCGGTGCCGCCGCCATTCCGGTGCCGGAGACCGTGACCGAAGCCGCGCCGCCCGCCGGAGGCCCGGCGAAGCCGGAGGCCCCGGTTGCCGAGGCCGCTCCGGCCCCGGCCGAGCCGCCGGGACTGCCGCCGCTGACGCCGGAGGAAGAGGAGATGCTGGCCCGGATTGCCGCCGAAGGCCCGGGCTCCGCCCTGCCGCCCGGCGAGACGGCGCCCGAGCCCGCCGCCGAAGCCGCTCCCGAAGCCGCGCCGGAACCGCCTCCGGTGCTGACCGAGCGCGAGGACGACCGGGTGCTGCGCCCGGAGGAGGAGGGCAGCACCCTGCCGCCGGCCCCCGCCCTGGCCGACGAGGGCGAGGGCGTCACCACCGGCCGCCTGCCGCGGATCGGCGATGCGGCGGAGGAGGCTCCGGCGGAAGCGGCCGCGACGGATACCCGCCCCATCGCGGCCCATGCCCGGCCCTTCGACAACCCCGAGGGCAAGCCCGCCTTCGCCATCGTGCTGATCGACGAAGGCGCGGCCGACACCGACCGCGCCGCGCTGGCCGCGCTGCCCTTTCCGGTGACCTTCGCGCTGGACCCGACCGATCCTCTGGTGGCCGAGCACGCCGCGATCTACCGCGGCGCCGGGCAGGAGGTGGCGATGCTGGCGACGGCGCTGCCCAAGGGCGCGCAGGCGGCCGACATCGAGGTGGCGCTTTCGGTCATGGCCGCGGCGCTGCCCGAGGCGGTGGCGGTGATGGACCTGCCCGCCCGCGCCTTCCAGGCCGACCGGCCGCTGGCGACGCTGGTGGTGCCGGCTGTGGGGGCGGGCGGCCGCGGCCTCCTGACCTGGGACCAGGGGCTGAACGCCGCCGACCAGGTGGCCCGGCGCGAGGACATCCCGGCGGCGGTGGCCTTCCGCGACCTCGACGGCGCCGGCGAATCCGCCCCGGTGATCCGCCGCTACCTCGACCGTGCGGCCTTCAAGGCGGCGCAGGAGGGGCGGGTGACGGTGGTCGGCCGCACCCGGCCGGAAACCGTGGCGGCGCTGCTGGAATGGGCGGTGGAGGGCCGCGCCGCGACGGTGGCGCTGGCGCCGCTGACCGCGGTGCTGTCGGTCGACTGACGGCTTCAGATCGCGCGGCTTCGCCGCAAGCCTTTTGTCTCGCCTCTGCGCGCAAGCGCGCAACCGGCTCGGGTTTGCCTCCGGCGGGGATATTTGGGGGCAGGTGAAAGGGAAGAAGCGCGCCTCTCCCTTTCACCTGTCTATAAATATCCTCAGGGGGTTTGGGGGCAGAATGCCCCCATCCGCCGGCAGCAGCCGCAGGAGACTCCGCCGGCCACCACGAAAAGGAATGCGGCGGCAGCCGCGCCTTTGGATCAGAGCGCGCGCCAGCCGATGTCGCGGCGGCAGAAGCCTTCCGGCCAGTCGATGCGGTCGACCATGGCATAGGCTTCGCCGCGGGCCGCTGCCAGGGTTTCCGCCCGGGCGGTGACGTTCAGCACCCTTCCGCCGTTGGCGGTGACCTCGCCCCCCTCCAGCCTGGTGCCGGCATGGAAGACCATGTGCCGGCTGTCTCCGGCCAGCGCCTCCAGCCCGCGGATCGCGCTGCCCTTGGCATAGGCGCCGGGATAGCCGCGCGCCGCCATCACCACGGTCAGCGCGTGGTCCTCGGCCCAGTTGACCCGCGCGCCCTCCAGCCGCCCTTCGGCGCAGGCCAGCATCAGGTCCAGCGCCTGCGCGCCGAGGCGCATCATCAGCACCTGGCACTCCGGGTCGCCGAAGCGGCAGTTGTATTCGACCAGCCGGGCGCGGCCGTCCGCGATCATCAGGCCGGCGTAGAGGACGCCCCGGTAGGGGGTGCCGCGCCGCGCCATCTCGCGGATGGTCGGCAGCACGATCTCCTCCATCGCCTGGCGTTGCAGCGCCTCGGTCAGGACGGGGGCCGGGGAATAGGCGCCCATGCCGCCGGTGTTGGGGCCGGTGTCGCCGTCGCCCGCGCGCTTGTGGTCCTGCGCGGTGCCGATGGGCAGGGCGGTCTCGCCGTCCGAGAGGATGAAGAAGCTGGCTTCCTCGCCCGCCATGAACTCCTCGATCACCACCTCGGCCCCGGCTTGCCCGAATTCGCCGCCGAACATGTCGTCCACCGCGGCCAGCGCCTCCTCGACCGTCATCGCCACGATCACGCCCTTGCCGGCGGCGAGGCCGTCGGCCTTGACCACGATGGGCGCGCCCTGCCTGCGGATGTAGTCGCGGGCCGGGGCGGCTTCGGTGAAGCGGGCCCAGGCGGCGGTCGGGGCGCCGTAGGCGTCGCAGATCTCCTTGGTGAAGGCCTTCGAGGCCTCCAGCCGCGCCGCCTCCGCGCTCGGCCCGAAGGTCAGCAGGCCCGCGGCGCGGGCTGCATCCGCCACCCCGGCCGCCAGCGGCGCCTCCGGCCCGACGATGACGAAATCGACGGCGTTCTCCTCGCAGAACGCCACCACCGCCGCGCCGTCCAGGATGTCCAGCGTGGCGCATTCGGCGATTGCGGCGATCCCGGCATTGCCCGGCGCCACGATCAGCCGGTCGCATTTCGGGTTCTGCTTCACCGCCCAGGCGAGGGCATGTTCGCGCCCGCCGGAGCCGAGGATCAGGATGTTCATGTGCCGCCCCCTGCTGCCTTCGCCCGCCTGATAGGGGGAGGCCGGGATGCAGGCAAGCCGCCGCGCCGATTTCTTCTCAGAAATCGGGCCGGAGCCTGTGAAGGCTCCGGCGCGGAGTTTGCGAAAACTCCGCCGGCCGGGGTTTTCCTCCGGCGGCGGGGTGCCTATTCTGCGCCGCATGGACATCTTCGAGGACCTCGCCCCGCAGGGCAACCGCCCGGAATACACCGTCTCGGAACTGTCCGGGGCGGTGAAGCGGGTGATCGAGGGGGAATTCGGCCTCGTCCGGGTGCGGGGCGAGGTGGGGCGGGTGTCGCGGCCCTCGTCGGGGCACCTCTATTTCGACCTGAAGGACGACCGGGCCTGCCTGGCGGCGATCGCCTGGAAGGGACAGGCGGCGCGGATGCAGGTGCGGCCGGAGGAGGGGATGGAGATCGTCGCCACCGGGCGGATGACCACCTTCCCCGGCCAGTCGAAATACCAGCTGATCGTCGAGGACGTGGTCCCCGCCGGCGCCGGCGCGTTGATGGCGATGCTGGAGAGGCGCCGCGCCGCCCTGCAGGCCGAGGGATTGTTCGACCCCGCCCGCAAGAAGCCGATCCCCTATCTGCCGGGGGTGATCGGCGTCGTCACCTCGCCCTCCGGCGCGGTGATCCGCGACATCCTGCACCGGCTGCGCGACCGCTTCCCCCGCCGGGTGCTGATCTGGCCGGTGGCGGTGCAGGGGCAGGCCTGCGCGCCGGAGGTGGCCGCCGCCATCCGCGGCTTCAACGCCCTGCCCGGCGACGGTTCGGTGCCGCGGCCGGACGTGATCATCGTCGCCCGCGGCGGCGGGTCGCTGGAGGACCTCTGGGGTTTCAACGAGGAGATCGTGGTGCGGGCGGCGGCGGAGAGCCGGATCCCGCTGATCTCGGCGGTGGGGCACGAGACCGACACCACGCTGATCGACCATGCGGCCGACCTGCGCGCGCCCACGCCCACGGCGGCGGCGGAGCTGGCGGTGCCGGTGCGGCTGGACCTGCTGGCGGCGGTGGCGGACCTCGCGGCGCGGCAGGGGCGGGCGGTGGCGGCCGGGGTGGAGCGCCGCGGCCAGCGGCTGCGCGACCTGTCGCGCGCCCTGCCGCGGCCCGAGGCGCTGACCGGCGCGGCGGCGCAACGGCTGGACCTCTGGGCCGGGCGGCTGTCCGGCGCGCTCGGCCTGATGGTGGCGAGGAAGCGCGGCGCCTTCGACCGGGCGGGCGGCGGGATGCGGCCGGACCTGCTGCTGCGGCTCTTGTCGCGGCGGGCGGACGGGCTGGCTGCGGCCGGCGGGCGGCTGGCCGACCGGGCCGGGCGGGCGCTGGAGCGGCGGCACCTGGGCTTCGACAAATGGGCCTCGCGGCTGGCCCCCGCGCTGGCGCGGCTCTTGGCCGAGGCCGACCGGACCGGGCGCAAGGGCCGCGCCGATCTGGCCGTTCTGGCCGGGCGGCTGGAGGCGGCGCCGCGGCGGCGGCTGGCCGATCTGGCGCGGCGGCTGGAGCAGGTGGACCGCACCCGGCAGACGCTCGGCTACGCCGAGACCCTGAAGCGCGGCTTCGCGGTGATCCGCGGCGACGGCCATGTCGTCACCAGCCGGGAGGAGGCCGCCAGGGCCGCGGTGCTGGAGGCCGAGTTCCGCGACGGCCGGCTGCCGCTGGGGCAGGGCGCGGCGCCGGCGCCGAGGAAGCCGAAGCCGGGCGGCGACGGCGGGCAGGGATCGCTGTTCTGACCGGGGCAAGGTTTCCGGCGCGAGGTCAGGCGCCGAGGTATTCGTTGCAGGTCATCGCGTGGTTCGAGGGCTTCAGGTAGATCGGCTCCACCGAGGGGTCGCCGTTGAACTGCGCCGAAAGCCCGCCGTCGCCGGTGTCGAAGTAGGTCCAGCAGTCGGGGGTGGAGGGATCGTCCTCGTAGGTGAAGCAGATCATCTCTCCCACCTGTTCCCAGGTGCCATACATGCAGCCGCGCTCGTCCTCCCAGATCGACCTGCCGCCGGGCAGGAACTTCTCCACCCCGTAGATCGAGCCGAAGGACCAGGTGTCCATCACCTTGCCGCGGGTCAGCGTGTCGAATTCCTCGGCGGTCAGCGGCTTGCCGCCCTCGGCCAGCGCGGGCAGGGGCAGGGCCAGCAGGGCGGCCAGAAGGGCCTTGCGCATCGTCATCGCTATACCCCCACGTCGGCGGGGCAGCTGAGGCCCCGGGTCGCATCCTTGACCTCGGAAAGCTCGTCGCCCGGCAGGTCCTCGGTCGACAGTGCCCTCAGCCCGCCGTCCTCCTGCCAGAACGACCAGCAATGTTCGCCGTCGGAATATTCATAGGCGAAGCAGATCAGCCCGCCCTTTTCATACCAGCGGCCGTATTGGCAGATGTCGCCGGTGACCTGCCAGCGGACGCGGCGGTTCGGCAGGTATTCCTCGGTGCCGTAGATCTCGCCGTATTGCGAATAGGTCAGGGTCTTGCCGGTGGCATAGGCGTCGAATTCCTCGGCCGTCATCGGGTCCTGGGCGAGGGCGGTCAGGGGGACGAGGGCGGCGATGGTGGCAAGGGCGAGGGCGCGCATGGGCGGTCTCCGCTGGTCGGGTTTTCGGGCGGACCCTGCCAGAGCGCGGCGGGAAAGGCCAGTCAGCCTTGCGTGACCTGGGCGGGGGTCGGCCGGTGGGGCGTGCGGATTTTGCTTCGGCGATCCATCCATTTTGGCGAAGGCGCGTGCCTTCGCCATGGCGCACCATGTCAACCGGGACCGGCCGGGCCTCCAAGGCCCGGCCAGCGCCCGCCCCGCCCTCGGCGGGCGCTTCTCGCCCGCCGGGTCGAGCGCTGGCCTCTCGGGGTTCAGAGCTGACAGGTTTCCGGGTGCTGCCGCCGCACACGGGCGGGGGCGAGGCAGTGCCTCGCCTTTTCCCGCCCGATCAGAGCTTCCGTGGTCGTAGCTACCGCGCCCCCTGCCAGCGTCGCAGCGCCGGGCGGATGGCACGTTTCCACAGCGGCGGCACCAGCGCGAGGGTGCAGGCCAGCGGCAGCGGCCAGGGCAGGCGGGGGGCCTCGTCCGCCTCTCCCAGCCGCAGGACGGGATAGGGGCGGGTCGGGTGGCTGTGGTGGTCGGAATGCCGCGGCGCGTTCAGCATCAGCGCCGAGGAGAACCAGGGGCCGGAGTTCCAGCTGTGCGCCGGACCCACCGGCGCCGGCCTGCCGTCGGCCAGGGCGGCGCGGCGCAGGCCGTAGTGCTGGACGTAATCGGACAGCAGGATCTGCATCTGCGCCAGCGCCGCCAGCCCCCACCAGGCCGCCACCCCGCCGCCTCCGGCGATGACATAGGCGACGACCAGCGCCAGCAGACTCCCCGCCAGATGCCAGAGATAGGGATGCAGCCCCCGCGGCCCCGATCCGCGCTTGCGCAGCGCGGTTTCGGCCCGCCGGCCGGCCCGGTAGCTGCCGATCCAGGCCCGCAGGGCGAAGCGGTAGAAGCCCTGCCCCTCGGGCGCGGAATTGGGGTCCTCGGGCGTGGCGACATGGCGGTGGTGCACCAGCCGGTGGGCGCTGGCGTGCTGGCCGAACAGGATGGCGGCGTAATAGCCGGTGCCGAGGCGGAACAGCCAGCGGTTGCCGCGGTGGATCAGCTCATGCGCCGCCGGATGGCCGACCTGGCCGAGCCAGAGCCCGGCGCCGAGGAAGATCAGCCCGCGGCCGAGCGGGGACAGGCCGGACGGCCCCGCCACCGCCCAGGTCGCCAGCGGCAGGAGCGCCAGCGCGGAAAGGCCGACCGCGACCAGAAGGGCGTCGGAGCCGGGAAACTCCTGCCCCTCGGTCGCGTCGGCGGCGACATGGGGGATCAGCCGGTCCAGCACGGCGGAAAGGCAGAACATGTAGAGGAAGCCGGCCCAGACGAAAGGACCGCCGCCCCAGAGGCCGAGCGCGAACAGCGGCAGCGGCGCCAGCGCGGCCGCGGCGAAGGCGGCGACAGGCAGGGGATGGCGCAGGCGCTTGGTCTTGGGCATGGTCAGGAGGGAAGCACGAAACCGCCGGGCTGGAAAGGCCACGGCTTGCCGCAGGGGGCGGGGATGGAGGCGACGGGCATCGGGCTGGCCGGGGCGGCGCTGCTGGCGGCGGCGGTCTATGGGCTGCGCTATTGCACCCGCGACGATCCGGGGCTTGCGGGCGCCGCGGTCAAGACGGCCTCTACCGGCCTGCTGGCGCTGCTGCTGTGGCGCTTCGCCGGGTTGCCGCTGTTCTGGACCATCGCCCTTGGCATGACGCTGGGAGCGGCGGGCGACTGGTTCCTGGCGCGCCGGGGCGAGGCGGCTTTCCTGGCCGGGATGGCGGCCTTCGGCGCCGGCCACCTGGCCTATGCCGGCGGAATGCTGGCGCGGTCGCTGGAGCTGGGGCTGGACGGGGTTTCCCTTGCCGAAGGGACGGCGCTGGCCGCGCTGCTGGCGCTGGTCGCCTCGACCGAGGTCTGGCTGGCCCCGCGCACCGGCGCCTTGCGCTGGCCGGTCAGGGCCTATGTGCTGCTGATCGGGCTGATGGGGGCTGCGGCGGTGCTGTTGCCTGCCCATCCGGGGCAGCCGGCCCTGCGGCTGGGGGCGGCGCTGTTCCTGGCCTCGGACCTGCTGCTGGCGCTGCGGCTGTTCGTGGTGGCCGATCCGGCGCGGCAAAGGGCGCTGTCGCGGGCGCTCTGGCCGGCCTATTGGGCCGGGCAGGCGCTGATCGGCTGGGGCGCGCTGCTGTTCTGGCTTCCCAAGGGCTGACGCCCTTTCCATCGCGGGCCTTAGGCATTAGGTGGGAAGGAACCGGCAAAGGGGGCCACCGATGTCTTTCTTCTCGAAGCTCAAGGACCGGATGTTCCGGTCCTCGTCGAAGATCGGCGAGGGGCTGGATGCGCTGGTGGCCGAGGGGGCGGAGGAACAGGCTCCGGCCGCCGAAGCTGCGCACGAGGCCCCGGCTCCTGCCCCCGCCCCGAAGGTTCGGCCGGACCCCGAGGCGCGGGTCGCGCCGGAACCTGCGTTTGCGCCCCCCGCTCCCGCGCCGGAGACCCGGCCCGCGCCGACGCCTGCACCCGAATCCGCCGCCTCTCCCCGCTCCGCGCCGTCCGAGGACGCCCCCAAACCCGGCCTCTTCGGCCGCCTCTTCGGCCGCGCCGCTGCCGACGAACCGCGCCGGGTGCTGGACGATGCCATGCTGGAAAGCCTGGAGGAGGTGCTGATCCAGGCCGACCTCGGCCCCGAGACCGCGGTGCGGGTCACCGCCAACATCGCCGAAGGGCGCTTCGGCAAGAAGGTCTCCACCGGGGAATTGAAGGCCGCGCTGGCCGCCGAGGTGGCGCGGATCATGGCGCCGGTGGCGCGGCCGCTGCCGCTTTATCCGCAAAAGCCGCAGGTGGTGCTGGTGGTGGGCGTCAACGGCTCCGGCAAGACCACGACCATCGGCAAGCTCGCCTCGCAGTTCAAGGCCGCCGGCAAAAAGGTGGTGATCGCGGCCGGAGACACCTTCCGCGCCGCGGCGGTGGATCAGCTGAAGGTCTGGGGCGAACGCGCCGGCGTGCCGGTGCTGACCGCGCCGGAAGGGTCGGACCCCGCGTCGCTGGCCTTCGACGCCTTGACCAAAGCGAGGGCCGAGGGTGCCGACCTGCTGATGATCGACACCGCCGGCCGGTTGCAGAACCGCGCTGACCTGATGGAGGAGCTGGCCAAGATCGTCCGCGTCATCCGCAAGGTCGACGCCAGCGCGCCGCACAACACGTTGCTGGTGCTGGATGCCACCACCGGCCAGAACGCCATCACCCAGGTCGAGATCTTCCGCAAGATCGCCGATGTCTCCGGCCTGGTGATGACCAAGCTGGACGGCACCGCCAAGGGCGGCGTGCTGGTGGCGCTGGCCGACCGCTTCGGCCTGCCGATCCATGCCATCGGCGTCGGCGAGCAGATCGACGATCTTTCCCCCTTCGACCCGGAGGATTTCGCCCGGGCGCTGGTGGGGCTGGACGGGTAGGGGACAGGACATGGCGGGCAGGAAGATCAATCCGTTTCTGAAACTGGCGCTGGAACTGGGGCCGATCCTCCTGTTCTTCGTCCTGTTCGGCCGGCTGAAGGACCAGACCTTCCGCATCGCCGGCGGCGAATATTCCGGCTTCATCGTCACCACCGCGGTCTTCGTGGTTCTGATCATCGCCACCACCGGCATCCTGTGGCGGCTGACCGGGCGGCTGTCGCGGATGCAGCTGATGACGCTGGTGCTGGTGGTGGTGATGGGCGGCCTGTCGGTCTGGCTGAACGACGAGCGCTTCATCAAGATGAAGCCGACCTTCCTCTACCTCGCCTTCGGGGCGATCCTCGGCTTCGGCCTGCTGCGCGGGAAAAGCTATCTCTCCGCGGTGATGGAGGAGGTGGTGCCGATGACGGCCGAGGGCTGGATGATCCTGACCCGGCGGATGACGGCCTTCTTCTTCGCGCTGGCGGTGGCGAACGAGGCGGTCTGGCGGCTGATGTCGACCGAGGCCTGGGTCAACTTCAAGACCTTCGGCCTGACCGCGGCGCTGTTCCTGTTCATCCTGAGCCAGGGCCGGCTGTTCGAAACCTACGCGGCGGAGCCGGTGGAGAAGGATTAGGACGGGTCCGCATTCGGCCTTGCCCGGCCCGTCCGGCGAAGGCCATCGCCTACGCCGCTTTCTGCCACTGTCTCCGTGTGCAACCGCCGCGCTCGCGCGGGCGCGAGACAGGCGCCTCGCCTTTTCCCGCCCGGCTCGGCCGTCGGATGCAAGACGCCGCCGGACACGAACAATCCGAGAACGGCGCTTTCCCTTGCCGCAAAGCCCGGCTATCCTGACCGCATGGACCCCTGGGACGACGATCCGCTGAACAACCCCGTGCCCCCCGCCGCGCCGCTGTCGCAGCGCGCCATGGCCGTGCGGCCGGCGCCTTATCTCGACGGGCTGAACCCCGCGCAGCGCGCGGCGGTGGAGGCGCTGGACGGTCCGGTGCTGATGCTGGCCGGCGCCGGCACCGGCAAGACCCGGGCGCTGACCGCCCGCATCGTCCACCTGCTGGCCCTGCACAAGGCCCGGCCGAACGAGATCCTCGCCGTCACCTTCACCAACAAGGCCGCGCGCGAGATGAAGGATCGCGTCCACCGGATGCTGGGCGAGGTGGCCGAGGGGATGCCCTGGATGGGCACCTTCCACTCGCTCTCGGTCAAGATCCTCCGCCGCCATGCCGAGCTTGTGGGCCTGAAGCCCAGCTTCACCATCCTCGACACCGACGACCAGCTGCGGCTCTTGAAGCAGCTGATCGCGGCGCGCAACATCGACGACAAGCGCTGGCCCGCAAGGATGCTGGCCGGGCTGATCGACGGCTGGAAGAACCGCGCGCTGACGCCGGAGAAAGTGCCCTCGACCGACGGCGCGGCCTACAACAACCTGGGGACCGAGCTTTACGCCGAATACCAGGAGCGGCTGCGCGCCCTGAACGCCTGCGACTTCGGCGACCTGCTGCTGCATTGCGTCGAGATCTTCCGCAGGCACGAGGACGTGCTGGCGCAATACCAGCGCTGGTTCCGCTACATCCTGGTCGACGAATACCAGGACACCAACGTCGCCCAGTATCTCTGGCTGCGGCTGCTGGCGCAGGCGCATCGCAACATCTGCTGCGTCGGCGACGACGACCAGTCGATCTACGGCTGGCGCGGGGCCGAGGTCGGCAACATCCTGCGCTTCGAGAAGGACTTCCCCGGCGCGCAGGTGATAAGGCTGGAGCAGAACTACCGCTCCACCCCGCATATCCTCGCCGCCGCCTCGGGCGTGATCAGCGCCAATGCCGGCCGGCTGGGCAAGACGCTGTGGACCGAGGCCGAGGAAGGCGAGAAGGTCCGCCTGATCGGCCATTGGGACGGCGAGGAAGAGGCGCGCTGGATCGGCGAGGAGATCGAGGCGATCCAGCGCGGCACCCGCGGCCGCGATCCGGTCAGCCTCGACAGGCAGGCCATCCTCGTCCGCGCCAGCCACCAGATGCGCGCCTTCGAGGATCGCTTCCTGACCATTGGCCTGCCGTATCGCGTCATCGGCGGCCCGCGCTTCTACGAGCGGCAGGAAATCCGCGACGCCATGGCCTATTTCCGGCTGGCGGTCAGCCCCGACGACGACCTCGCCTTCGAGCGGGTGGTGAACGTGCCGAAGCGCGGCCTAGGCGACAAGGCGGTGCAGTCGATTCAGATCGAGGCGCGGCGGCTGGGGATGAGCCTCTTGGAAGGCGCCCGCAGCCTGGTGGCGCAGGGCGGCCTGCCGGCCCGCGGCGCGGCGCAGTTGCGGGTCTTCGTCGAAGGGGTGGACCGCTGGCACGCCGCCATCGCCGGCGCCCGCGCCACGCCGGCGGATGCGGTGATCGAGCCGCTGCTGCCCGAGACGCCGCCCGCCACCGACCTGAGCCATGTCCGGCTGGCCGAGGTGATCCTGGAGGAATCGGGCTATGTCTCGATGTGGCAGAACGACAAGACGCCCGAGGCCGAGGGGCGGCTGGAGAACCTGAAGGAGCTGGTCAAGGCGCTGGAGCAGTTCGACAGCCTGCAGGGCTTTCTCGAACATGTCGCGCTGATCATGGACAACGACGCCGAGGATGCGGCCGAGAAGGTCTCGATCATGACCCTCCACGCGGCGAAGGGGCTGGAGTTCCCGGTGGTCTTCCTGCCGGGCTGGGAGGACGGGCTGTTCCCCAGCCAGCGCAGCATGGAC
This sequence comes from Rhodobacter sp. SGA-6-6, assembly GCF_011043545.1. Classification (GTDB taxonomy): domain Bacteria; phylum Pseudomonadota; class Alphaproteobacteria; order Rhodobacterales; family Rhodobacteraceae; genus Pseudogemmobacter. Next base: position 500,499 of record NZ_JAAKGP010000003.1, read on the forward strand.
GAAAGCGGGTTGAAGGGGATCGAGGAGGAACGGCGGCTGGCCTATGTCGGCATCACCCGGGCCGAGGAGCTGTGCACGATCTCCTTCGCCTCCAACCGCCGGGTCTATGGCCAATGGCAAAGCCAGCTGCCCAGCCGGTTCATCGACGAACTGCCCGTCGATCACGTCGAGGTGCTGACGCCCCCCGGCCTGATGGGCGGTGGCTACGGCGCGGCGGCGCCGGGGTTCGGGGGCGGCTTCGGCGGCTCGACCATCGAGGAGCGGGCGACGCGGGTGGATGTCTACAACTCCCCCGGCTGGCGGCGGCTGCAGGAGCGGCAGGCGATCCGCCCGGTGGCGCAGCCGCGCGAGGCGCGGAACGTCACCATCGACCTGACGGCGGAGAGCGCCTATTCCATCGGCGACCGGGTGTTCCATACCAAGTTCGGCTATGGAAGGGTCATCGGGATCGAGGGCGACAAGCTGGACATCCGCTTCGACAAGGCCGGCGAGAAGAAGATCGTCGCCCGTTTCGTGATGCCCGCCGACATGGCGGACGGGATTCCGTTCTAGGGCAGACCGGCCTCCGGCCAGGTCGGGCGGGACAAGGCGAGGCATTGCCTCGCCCCCGCCCGTGCGGATGGGTTCGACCGGAGACCTGCCAGCCCGAGACCCCGAGAGGCCAGCGCCCGCCCGGGCGGGCGAGAAGCGCCCGCCGAGGGGCGGGCGGGCGCTGGCCGGGCCTTTGAGGCCCGGCCGGACAAGGGGAAGCGTTGCGCTGTGGCGAAGGCGATGGCCTTCGCCAGACAAAAGGACCGCTACGCCCGAATGCCGATCCGCCCAGAAATCCCTCGGATTTCGGCGCCTACCGCCGCGCCGCGCGCTCGGTCAGGTAGACCGCCACCCCGGCCACCAGCCCCCAGAAGGCCGCGCCGACGCCGAGGAACGGCACCCCGGCCGCGGTGATCCCCAGTGTCAGCACCGCGGCGAAGCGTTGCTCGGGCACCGCCATCGCGGTCGCCAGCGCGCCGGTCAGCGCCCCCAGCAGCGCCAGCCCGACCAGCGCCAGCATCACCTGCGGCGGCAGCGCGGCCAACAGCGTCAGGATCGCCGGCGAGCACAGGCCGAGCAGCGCCCAGAACACCGCGTAGGCCAGCCCGACCTTCCAGCGCTGGCTGCGGTCGGGGTGCACGTCGTCGCCCATGCAGATCGCCGCGGTGATCGCCGCCATGCTGATGGTATGGGCGCCGAAGAAGGCCGACAGCGCCGACAGCACCCCGGTCACCCCGAGGCCGCTGCGCACCGGCGGCTCGAACCCGGCGGCGCGCATGGTGGCGAAACCGGGCAGGTTCTGGCTGGCCATGGTGACGAGGTAGAGCGGGATCACCAGCCCGACCACGGTGCCCGGGTCGAACTCGGGCAGGACCGGCACCAGTCGGGGCAGGGGCAGCGCCAGCGCGGGCCAGTCCGCCTGCCCGCTGCCGAAGGCCAGCGCCAGCCCGGCGGCCAGAGCGGCGATCACGGCGACGGCCGGGTTCTTCAGCCGCACCAGCGCGAAGACCGCCAGCATCGGCAGCACCAGGAGCGGCGCGCTGTCCGCCGCCTCCACGCCCTTCAGCACGAAGGGAAGCAGCACCCCCGCCAGCATCCCGCCGGCGATCCCGTCCGGGATCCGCGCCACCGCCCGGCCGAGGGGCCGCACCAGCCCGGTCAGCGCGATCAGGAGGCCGGTCAGCACGAAGGCCCCCACGGCCATTTCCATGCTCAGCCCGGTGGTCGCCGCCACCAGCGCCGTGCCCGGCGTCGACCAGGCCAGCACCACCGGCACCCGGTGCCAGGTCGACAGCACCGCCGCGCCGATGGCCTTGGCCAGGCACACCGCCAGCACCCAGCTTGCCGTCTGCGCCTCGCTGGCACCCACGGCGGCGGCGGCGGCCAGCACCAGCGCGATGGTGGAGCCGTAGCCCACCAGCGCCGCCACGAAGGCGGCCGAGATCAGGGATGCCCGCATGAAACCTCCGGCCACAAGCCGGGCGGACTATCGGGTGGGGAAGGGGGAAAGAAAAGAGGCGGCGATGCCGAGGGAGGAGGAGAGGCATCGCCGCCGGTTCAGCCGGCCCATGGGAGGAGGAGAGGGCCGCCGAAGACCTGTGGGCCGAGGGGCCCGGAAAAGGCGCGGCGGTGCCGAGGGAGGAGGAGAGGCACCGCCGCTGGTTCCGTCGGCCCGAGGGAGGAGGAGAGGGCCGCCGAAATCCGTTGTCCTTTGCGGCAGCGCCCGAGGGAGGAGGGACGCCGCCGCCTGCTTCACCGGCCCAAGGGAGGAGGAGAGGGCCGCCGAAGCTGTAGGGTGACGGTGCTGCCGAGGGAGGAGGAGAGGCAGCGCCGTCTTTCGCCATGGACCCCGAGGGAGGAGGAGAGGGGTCCGGGCAGAAACTTACTTGCCGTAGGCGGCCTCGCGGGCCACCTGGGCGATGGAGAGCCGCGAGATGCCCAGATCGGCCAGTTCGCGGTCGTTCAGCTGGCTCAGTTCCGCCAGGGTCACCGCATAGAGGCGGCGGCGGGCGATTGCGGTCTTCAGCGCGCCGATCAGGCCGGAGGACCGGCGGGCGCGGCTGGGACGGGCGAAGGAAGCGGTGGTGACGTAAGCCATGATACTCAAGCCTCGAAGGGTTCGGATACGGACGTTCTGTCCTGTTGTTGACGCTAACTTGGACCCTTTGCTGCGCTTGCACAATGACCGCCTTGGCAATGCTGCCATGCAGCATCCGCATGGCTCCTGGTCACAAAAATGTCATTGTTATTAATGCCTTTGCCGGATTTTTGAGCATCCGGTCAACGCACCCTTGCCCTTTCCGGCAAAGCGCTGGACCTTGGGGGCAAATCAAGGGGGAATCTTTCCATGTCCGTCACCCGCGACAGCATCCTCGGGGTCCTCGGGGGGCTTTCCCTGCCCGGCGGGGGCAGCCTGGTCTCGCGCGATCTGATTCGGGCGCTGAACGTCGAGGACGGCCCCGCCGGCGCCATCATCCGCTTCGTGATCGAGGCCGCGACGCCCGAGGAGGCCCGCGCGCTGGCCCCGGTGCAGGCGCAGGCCGAGGCGGCGCTGAAGGCGCTGCCCGGGGTGGCGCAGGTCGGCGTGGTGATGACGGCGCATGGCCCGGCGAAGAAGGAGCCGCCGTCCGCCGCGCCGCCGAAGCTGCAGATCGGCGGCCATCCGACGCCGCAGCAGGGCGGGCCGCAACGGATCTCGGGCGTGGCGCGGATCATCGCGGTGGCCTCGGGCAAGGGCGGGGTGGGGAAATCCACCGTGTCGTCGAACCTCGCCGTGGCGCTGGCGAAGCAGGGGCGGAAGGTCGGGCTCTTGGACGCCGACATCCTGGGCCCGTCGCAGGCCAAGATGATGGGCGTCACCGCCCGCCCGGCCAGCCCCGACGGCAAGACCATCGAGCCGCCGACGGCGCATGGCGTGAAGATGATGTCGCTGGGCCTGATGCTGAAGGAGGGCGAGGCGGTGATCTGGCGCGGCCCGATGCTGATGGGCGCGCTGGAGCAGCTGCTGGGCCAGGTGAACTGGGGCACGCTGGACGTGCTGATCGTCGACCTGCCGCCCGGCACCGGCGATGTGCAGCTGACGCTGTGCCAGCGCACCCATCTCACTGGCGCGCTGGTGGTCTCCACCCCGCAGGACGTGGCGCTGCTGGATGCGCGCAAGGCCATCGACATGTTCGCCAAGCTGAAGACGCCGGTCCTTGGCCTGATCGAGAACATGTCCACCTACGTCTGTCCCAATTGCGGCCACGAGGCGCATATCTTCGGCCATGGCGGCGTGGCGGAGGAGGCGCGGAAGCTGGACCTGCCGTTCCTGGGCGAGCTGCCGCTGGCGCTGGAGGTCCGCGTCGCGGGCGACGAGGGGAAACCCATCGCCGCCGGCGAGGGCCCGCAGGCCGAGGCCTATGCGAGACTGGCGCATCGGCTGATCGCGGGCGGAATGGCGTGATCGGGTAGGGACGGGGTGGCGGGGTGAACCCCGCCCTACACGGATGTCCCGGAAAATTCCCGTAGGGCGGGGTTCACCCCGCCATTCTCCCGTGTCTTGGCGAAGGCGCGTGCCTTCGCCATAGCGCAACGGTTCCATCTGGACCGGCCGGGACCGCAAGTCCCGGCCGGCGCCCGCCCGCCCCCTGGCGGGCGCTTCACGCCCGCCCGGTCGGGCGCTGGCCTCTCGGGGTTTCTCGCTGACAGGTTTCCAGCTGATATGCCGCGCACGGGCGGGGGCGAGGCCGTGCCTCGCCTGTTCCCGCCCGGGCCGAGGCCGGCGCATATCTCCCCGCGCTTCGCGGGATGCCATGGGAAACGAATCATGAGGGCTGGGATTTCACGGGAAAAGACCCTTTCCCGGCCGGGTCTGCAGCGTCCCGTCCGCTCCGAACGCTGCTGAATCGCCCCCGCCTAGGTCCTGAAAGCCACACCCGCCCGCAATTCCCGAAGTTTTTGGGATCGCACGGGAAATCTTTTGTCTCCGATCACGACACAATATCTAGCGGCTCACTCCGGCGTGATCCCTAGAATTAGGCAAGGGATCGGCAATTCCGGCACAAGATGCTGCTTCCCGGCCCCTGCTGGAACAACATCTGGCGTGCTTCCTCCCAAAAATTCCCTTGCTATCCCATGCAATCCCATGTCATCCCTTCTCTCACGGAAGATGAGACGGGCAGACAAAAACGCAGGGGCAGCGAAAGACCCCGAACAAGGCGAAAAGGCAACTTCATACAGGCAGCCCCTTTCATCGGACGACAGAGATCCGGCGCGCGAGCGAGCAGACATCTCCCCCAGGTGGCGCGCGTAGCTGGACGCCCAGCGATGGGACAGCGGCGGATCGGACAGTGGCAGCAGTCCGATCCGCCCATTTTCATTCGCGCGAGGGCAGCAACGAGTTTTGGCAGAGGCCACGGGACAGATGGCTGAGGCGTTCAGAGGCGAGTTCTACCAGACGGTAGACAAGAAGGCCCGGGTGTCGATCCCGGCGGCCTTCCGCCGCATTCTGGACGCCGACGACGCCCAGAAGGGCGAAAAGGGCGAACCCCGGCTCTACATGGTCTTCGGCGGCAAGGCGCGGCGGTTCGTCGAATGCTACTCCAAGGCCGGGGCCGACGATCTGGCCGCCCGCATCGAGGCGATGCCGATCGGCAGCCCGGAACGCGACCGCGCCGAACGCGACCTGATCACCCGCTCGGTGATGCTGGAGATCGACAGCGACGGCCGCATCGTCCTGCCGCAGAAGGTGCGCGAGAAGATGGGCTTCGGCGCCGACCTCGCCTCCGAGGGCGGCGAGGCGGTCTTCGCCGGCTCGACCAACCGCTTCAAGCTTTACCGCAAGGAAGTCTACGAGGCGGAACTCGCCGACGAGGACGACGACGACACCGATCCGCTGACCCTGGTGGGCCGCGCGACCCGCAGCGGGTGACGCGATGTCCGCCGCTGCCATGGCCTCCGATCCCCACATCCCCGTCCTGCTGGAGCCGCTGCTGGAAGCGGTCGCCCCGGTCTCCGGGGTCTGGGTCGACGGCACCTTCGGGGCAGGGGGCTATGCCCGCGGCCTGGTCGCCGCCGGGGCGGAGCGCGTGATCGGCATCGACCGCGACCCGCTGGCGCATGAGATGGCCGCCGGCTGGCTGGAGTCGGAACCCCGGATCACCCTGAAGCTCGGCACCTTTTCCGACCTCGACACCCTCGCGGGCGAGCCGCTGGACGGGGTGGTGCTGGACCTCGGGGTGTCGTCGATGCAGCTGGACCTGGCCGAGCGCGGGTTCTCCTTCATGAAGGACGGCCCGCTGGACATGCGGATGAGCCAGGACGGCCCCTCGGCCGCCGATCTGGTCGCCACCGCATCGGAAACCGAACTGGCCGACATCCTTTATCACTACGGCGAGGAACATGCCTCGCGCCGCATCGCCCGCGCCATCGTGGCGGAACGGGCGAAGGCGCCGATCGCCACCACGCTGCGGCTGGCCGAGATCGTGGCGCGGCAACTGCCTCGCCCGAAACCCGGGCAAAGCCATCCGGCGACCCGCAGCTTCCAGGCCATCCGCATCGCGGTGAACGCCGAGTTCACCGAACTGGCCGAGGGGCTGGCCGCCGCCGAACGGGCGCTGAAGCCCGGCGGCAAGCTGGCCGTGGTCACCTTCCATTCGCTGGAGGACCGCATCGTCAAGCGGTTCTTCCAGCTGGCCTCGGGCCACGAGCCTGCCGCCAACCGCTATGCCCCGGCCACCGCGCCGGAGACCGCCCGCTTCACCATGGCCACCCGCAAGGCCATCGGTCCGGGCGACGCCGAGACCGCCGCCAACCCGCGCGCCCGCAGCGCCAAGCTGCGCGTCGGCATCCGCACCGATGCCCCCGCCAAATCCATCCCGCCCGCCGACCTCGGCCTGCCCACGTTCAGCCGCAAAGGACGCCGCTGATGCGCCCCGTGCTCTATGTCCTCACCTTCCTCGGCCTGATCGCGCTGGGCTTCTGGGCCTACCGCGAGAACTACGCGACGCAGGCCACCCTGCGCGAGGTGCGCGGGCTGCAGCAGGAGATCGCCAACCTGCGCGAGGCGCTGTCGGTCCAGCGCGCCGAATGGGCCTATCTGAACCGGCCCGACCGGCTGCGCGACCTCGCCGGGCTGAACTTCGACCGCCTCGGCCTCTTGCCGATGGAGCCCGGGCAATTCGGCACCGCCGCGCAGGTGGTCTTCCCGGTGCCGGAGATTCCCGCGATCACCGGGCCCATCGACACCATGGGCGGCGTCGTCGCGGTCGAGGACACCTTCGCCGACCAGATCGAGGCCATCGTCGCCTCTGCCGCCGAAGAGGGGCTCTGACATGCGCACGCCGCTCCGCCCGCTTGCCCGCATCCTCCAGGCCCGCGCCGAGGGCGCCAATCCCGACCTGATCGAGCGCGAGAACCTGAACCACCGCCATCAGGCGATGCAGGAGCGGACGCATTCCCGCGCCGCCGCCCGGCTGGGGCTGATGTCGGCCTGCTTCGCCGCCTTCTTCGTGCTGATCGGGGTGCGGATGGGCCATCTGGCGGCGTCGGAGCCGGTGGAGCCCGTCGCCTCGGCCCCCGGGGCCGAGATCGTGGCGCAGCGCGCCGACATCGTGGACAGGAACGGCCGCATCCTGGCGACCAACATGACCACCCATGCGCTTTACGCCCATCCCGCCGACATGGTGGACCCCAAGGGCACGGCGCAGGCGCTGGCGGCGATCTTCCCCGACCTCGACGCCGCGGCGCTGGAGCGGCGCTTCACCGACGGCCGCCGCTTCGTCTGGATCCGCAAGGTGATGTCGCCCGAGCAGATGCAGAAGGTGCACGAGATCGGCGACCCCGGCCTGCTGTTCGGCCCGCGCGAGATGCGGCTCTATCCGAACGGCACCCTGTTGGCCCATGTCCTCGGCGGCTATTCCTTCGGCGCCGAAGGGGTGCATTCGGCGGAGGTGATCGGCACGGCGGGCATCGAGAAGGCGATGGACGCCCGCCTGCGCGACCCCGCGCAAGGGGGAGAGCCGCTGCAGTTGTCCATCGACCTGACCGTGCAGGCCACGGTGGAAGAGGTGCTGCAGGCCGGCATCTCCGCGCTGAACGCCAAGGGCGGCGCGGCGATCATCATGGACGTGAACACCGGCGAGATCCTCGCCATGGCCTCGGCTCCGACCTTCGACCCCAACGACCGCCCGGTGCCGCTGGTGTCGAAGGATGCCGAGCCTTCGGACAGCCCGCTGTTCAACCGGGCGGTGCAGGGGGTCTACGAACTCGGCTCCACCTTCAAGATCTTCGCGGTGGCGCAGGCGATGGAGCTTGGCCTCGTCAACCCCGACACCATGGTCGACGCCAATGCGCCGATGATCTGGGGCAAGCACCGGATCAAGGAATTCGAGGGCCACAACTACGGCCCGCTCCTGGCCGTGCGCGACGTGATCGCCAAGTCCTCCAACGTCGGCACCGCCCATATCGCGCTGATGATCGGAGGCTTGCGCCAGCAGGCCTTCCTGAAATCCATGGGCTTCTTCGAGCCGACGCCGCTGGAACTGGTCGAGGCGCCGGGGGCGAAGCCGCTGATCCCGAAGAAATGGCCCGACATCGTGACCATCACCACCTCCTACGGCCACGGCATGTCGGCCAGCCCGATGCACCTTGCCGCGGCCTATGCCGCCATCGGCAACGGCGGCATCTACGTCAAGCCGACGCTGCTGAAGCAGACCGGCCCGGCCAAGGGCACCCGGGTGCTGTCGGAGAAGGTGGCGGAGGATTCGGTCGAGATGATGCGCGGCGTGGTCACCCGCGGCACGGCATCCCTGGCCGAGGTGCCGGGCTACGAGGTGGCGGGCAAGACCGGCACCGCCGACAAGCCGAAGCGGACCGGCGGCTATTACAAGGACAAGGTGATCAACACCTTCGCCTCGGTCTATCCGGCCTCGGACCCGCGCTATGTGGTGCTGGTGACGCTGGACGAGCCGGTGGACACCACCGGGCCGAAGCCGAAGCGGACGGCGGGCTGGACCTCGGTTCCGGTGGCGGCCGAGATCATCCGCCGCACCGCGCCGATCCTGGGCATCCGGCCGAAGGTTGAACTCCCCGACCAAACCACGCTAACAGCCGCGGGCAACTGAACGGGGGTCATCGTGGCAGTCACCAAGCGGCTGAGCGAACTGGGGCTGAAGGCGCGCGAAGGCCGCAACCCGGAGCTGTCCGGCATCACGCTGGACAGCCGCGCGGTGCGGCCGGGGATGCTGTTCGCGGCCCTGCCCGGAACCGCCCGCCACGGCGCCGATTTCATCGCCACCGCCCTGGAGCAGGGCGCCGCCGCCGTGCTGACCGACCCGATGGGCGCGGTGATCGGGGCCGAGGCGATCGGCCTGTCCGACGTCGCGCTGGTGGTGGCCGACGACCCGCGCGAGGCGTTGGCCTATGCCGCGGCGCTGTGGTTCGGCGCGCAACCCGCGACGATGGTCGCGGTGACCGGCACCAACGGCAAGACGTCGGTCGCCACCTTCACCCGGCAGATCTGGGCCGCGCTCGGCCGTGAGGCGATCAACATCGGCACCACCGGGGTGGAGGGGGCCTGGGCCGCGCCCTCCTCGCATACCACGCCCGACCAGATCACCCTGCACCGGATGCTGGCCGAGGCCGCCGCTCATGGCGTCACCCATGCGGCGATGGAGGCGTCCTCTCACGGGCTGGACCAGCGGCGGCTGGAAGGGGTCCGGCTCAAGGCCGCCGGCTTCACCAACCTGACGCAGGACCATCTCGACTACCATCACACGATGGAGGCCTATCTGGAGGCCAAGGCGGGCCTCTTCACCCGCCTGCTGCCGGCCGAGGATGGGGTCGCGGTGGTCAACCTCGACGGCGCCCATGGCTCGGACATCGCCGAACTGGCGCTGGACCGGGGGCTGCGGGTGCTGACCGTGGGCAAGGGGCAGGGGGCCGACCTGCAGATCGCCGCCACCCGGCCCGACGCCACCGGGCAGGAGGTGCGCTATCTCTGGCAGGGGCAGGCGCACCAGACCCGGCTGAACCTGATCGGCGCCTTCCAGGCCGAGAACGTCGCCGTCGCCGCCGGTCTCGCCATCGCTGCGGGCGACGACCCCGAGGCCGTGCTGGCCGCCCTGCCGCGGCTGACCGGGGTGCGCGGGCGGATGCAGCTGGCGGCCACGCGGAAGAACGGCGCCTCGGTCTTCGTCGACTACGCCCATACCCCCGATGCGCTGGAAACCGCGCTGCGCGCGCTGCGCCCGCATGTGATGGGCCGGCTGGTCGTGGCCTTCGGCGCCGGCGGCGACCGCGACCGCACCAAGCGCCCGCTGATGGGCGCCGCCGCGCGCGACAATGCCGATGTGCTGTTCGTCACCGACGACAACCCCCGCAGCGAGGACCCCGCCGCCATCCGCGCCGCCATCCTGGCCGCCTGCCCGGAGGCCAACGAGGTGGGCGACCGCGCCGAGGCCATCCTGCGCGCCGTCGACGCCCTGCAACCCGGCGATGCCCTGCTGATCGCCGGCAAGGGCCACGAGACCGGACAGGTGATCAAGGGCGACATCTTCCCCTTCGACGATGTGGAGCAGGCCTCCATCGCCGTCGCCGCACTGGACGGGGTGATCTGATGCGCCCGCTCTGGACTGCCTCCGACGCCGCCGCTGCCACCGAAGGCCGCGCCACCGCCGACTGGTCTGCGACCGGGGTCTCCATCGATACCCGCAGCCTGCAGCCCGGCGACCTGTTCGTCGCCTTGACCGATGTCCGCGACGGCCACGACTTCGTGGCGCAGGCGCTGGCGAAGGGCGCCGCCGCCGCGATGGTCAGCCGCATCCCCGAGGGCGTGCCGCCGGACGCGCCGCTGCTGGTGGTGGAGGATGTGCTGCGCGCGCTCGAACGGCTCGGCGCCGCCGGCCGGGCCCGTTCGCGCGCGAGGGTGATCGGTGTCACCGGCTCGGTCGGCAAGACCTCCACCAAGGAGATGCTGCGGGCCATCCTCTCGGGGCAGGGCAAGGTCCATGCGGCGGAAGCCAGCTACAACAACCACTGGGGCGTGCCGCTGACGCTGGCCCGCCTGCCGGAGGACGCCGATTACGCGGTGATCGAGATCGGCATGAGCAATCCGGGCGAGATCGAGCCGCTGGCCCGCCTGGCCCGGCCGCATGTGGCGATGATCACCACGATCGCCCCCGCCCATCTGGCCGCCTTCGACGGGCTGGAGGGGATCGCCCGGGAAAAATCCAGTATCTTCAAGGGGCTGGAGCCCGGCGGCATCGCCGTGGTCAACGCCGACCTGTCCACCTCGGCCCTGATGATCGGAGCCGCGGCCCCGCATGGGGTGGTCACCTTCGGCGCCACCCCCGCCGCGGACTGGCGGCTGGACAGCGCCACGATCCACGACGAGACCACCGTCTGCCGCGCCACCACCCCCGCCGGCCCGGTGCTCTACAAGGTCGCCACCCCCGGCCGCCATTTCGCGCTGAACGCCCTGGGCGCGCTGGCCGCCGCCGCGGCGCTCGGCGCCGATCCGGTGATCTCGGCCCATGACATCGGCCGCTGGGCGCCGCCCTCGGGCCGCGGCACCCGCGAGCGCATCCTCTTGGACGTGGTGGAGGAGACCTTCTTCGACCTGATCGACGACGCCTTCAACGCCAATCCGGTGTCGATGGCCGCCGCGCTGGACGTGCTGATCGCCGCGGTGCCGACCCATGGCATCGGCGTGGTCGGCGACGGCCGCCGCATCGCCGTGCTCGGCGACATGCTGGAACTCGGCCCCGACGAGATCGAGATGCACCGCGCCGTCGCCCGTCACAAGGGCCTGTCCGCCATCGCCACCATCCATTGCGTCGGCCCGCGGATGCGCGCGCTGTGGGAGGCGCTGCCCCGCCGCCAGCGCGGCGAATGGGTGGAGACCGCGCCGGAACTGGCCGCGCGCGCGCGCAGCCTGTTCGACGCGGGCGACATCGTGCTGGTGAAGGGCTCCAAGGGGTCGAAGGTCAGTCTTGTCGTTGACGGATTGCGCAAACTCGGCCAGAAGGCCGCCCCGGCAGAAGGGACAGAGTGATGCTATACTGGCTTGCGGATTTCGGTGACGACGGCGGTTTCTTCAACCTTTTCCGATACATCACCTTCCGCGCCGGCGGGGCCTTCGTCACCGCGCTGATCTTCGGCTTCCTGTTCGGCCGCCCGCTGATCGACCTTCTGCGCAGGAAGCAGGGCAAGGGCCAGCCGATCCGCGACGACGGCCCGCAGACCCATTTCGCCAAGGCCGGCACCCCCACCATGGGGGGCCTGCTGATCCTGTCGGCGCTGCTGGTTTCCACCCTGATGTGGGCGCGGCTCGACATTCCCTATGTCTGGATCGTGCTGCTGGTGACGCTGGCCTTCGGGCTGATCGGCTTTGCCGACGACTATGCCAAGGTGACCAAGCAGAACACCAAGGGCGTGTCCTCGCGGCTGCGCTTCCTTCTCGGCCTCGTCATCGCCGGGCTGGCCGCCTATGCCGCGGCGATGTTCCATCCCGACGGGCTGACCAACCAGCTGGCGCTGCCCTTCTTCAAGGACGCGCTGATCAACCTGGGCGTCTTCTTCGTGCCCTTCGGCATGGTGGTGATCGTCGGCGCGGCCAATGCGGTGAACCTGACCGATGGCCTCGACGGCCTTGCCATCATGCCGGTGATGATCGCCGGGGCCACGCTGGGCGTGATCGCCTATGCGGTCGGCAACTCGGTCTATGCCAATTACCTGGGCGTCCATCTGGTGCCCGGCACCTCGGAATTCCTGGTCTTCGCCGCGGCGCTGTTCGGCGGCGGCCTCGGCTTCCTGTGGTATAACGCCCCGCCGGCGGCGGTGTTCATGGGCGACACCGGCAGCTTGGCCCTGGGCGGAGCGCTCGGCGCCATCGCCGTCTGCACCAAGCACGAGATCGTGCTGGCCATCGTCGGCGGCCTCTTCGTGGTCGAGGCGCTGAGCGTGATCGTCCAGGTCGCCTATTACAAGCGCACCAGGAAGCGCATCTTCCTGATGGCGCCGATCCACCACCATTTCGAGAAGAAGGGCTGGGCCGAGCCGCAGATCGTCATCCGCTTCTGGATCATCAGCCTGATCCTGGCCGCGGTGGGGCTGGCGACGCTGAAGGTGCGCTGATGCGCGAGGCCGACCTCTACCCGGCGCTGAAGGCCTATCTCCAGGCGCAGGGCTACGAGGTGAAGGCCGAGGTCGGCGCCTGCGACATCCTCGCCCGCCGCGGCGACGAGCCGCCGGTGGTGGTCGAGATGAAGCGCAGCTTCTCGCTGCAGCTGGTGTTGCAGGGCATCGCCCGGCAGGGGCTGGTGGAGACGGTCTACCTTGCCGTGCCCGCCCCCGGTCCGCGCGGCTGGTCGCTGCGCTACCGCGACATCCTCGCGCTTTGCCGCCGCCTCGGGCTCGGCCTGCTTGCCGTCGATCCGGTCAAGGGCGGGGTCGATGCCCATCTCGATCCCGGCCCCTACACCCCGCGCCGCAACGCGACCAAGGCCGCCCGCCTGCTGCGCGAGTTCGAGCGGCGGGTGGGCGATCCGAACACCGCCGGCACCACCGGCGTGCCGCGGATGACCGCCTATCGCCAGGACGCGCTGCGCTGTGCCGCCGATCTGGCCGCCCAGGGGCCCTCGCGCCCGGCCGAGGTGGCGCGGCGGACCGGCGTCGCCCGCGCCGCCACGCTGATGCGCGCCGATCATTACGGCTGGTTCGACCGCCCGGCCCGCGGGACCTATGCGCTGTCGCCCAAGGGGCAGGCCGCGCTGGCCGCCCATGCCGGGGCCCTGCCGGGCCTCGCCGCGGCCTGATTTCCGGGCTCAGCCCAGCGGAGCCACCAGCGCCTTCAGCGCCGCCGCCGGATCGTCGCTGCGCCAGATCTCGGCGCCGATGCCGAAGAAATCGGTCACCGGGGCGAGACGTTCGACGATCTCCACAGTCAGCCCGCCCTCGGCGATCACCGGCACCTCGATCATCTCGGACCACCAGGCGAAGAGGTCGTGCTCCGCCAGCTCGCCGCCGAGGCCGGTCGCGCCGACCGGGCCGAAGGCGACGTAATCCGCCCCGGCCTCGCCTGCCGAGATGCCCTCGTGCCGGGTGGCGCCGCAGAAGGCGCCGACGATGGCGTCGGCGCCAAGCTCCTTGCGGGCCTTGCGGATCGAGCGGGCGCCATGGGCCAGATGCACCCCGTCCAGCCCCAGCCTCTGCGCCAGCGCGACATGGGTGCCGATCACCACCGCCACGTCGCGGGCATGGGCGACCTGCCGCGCGGCATCGGCCATCCGGGCCAGTTCGAACTCGTCCTGGCCGGCCAGCGGCAGGCGCAGGCAGGCCACCTCCACCGCATCCAGCACCCGCGCCAGCGTGTCGGGAAAGCTTTCCCAGTCGTAGGCGGGGGGCGTGATCAGGGTGATCTGCGGGCGGTCGTTTTCGGCCATGGCATTCCTCAGGTCGTCCGGGGGGCGTCGGATCGGCCCCGATTACCAGCCTTTGTCGGGGTTGGCTATGGGGCGACCCCTCGCCGGCACCGATCTGGCCGGGCGGGATGAGGCGAGGCACTGCCTCGCCCCCGCCCGTGCGCAGCGGTTGCACCCGGAGACGGTGGCAGCCAAGACCCCGGGAGGCCAGCGCCCGACCCGGCGGGCGAGAAGCGCCCGCCGAGGGCGGGGCGGGCGCTGGCCGGGCCATTGAGGCCCGGCCGGGACAAGAGGAAACCTTACGCTGTGGCGAAGGCGATGGCCTTCGCCAAGGAACCGACGGGGTTCCCCCCGTTGCCACCCTCCGCCCGCTGTCGTATTCCCCCGCCATCCCCGCAGCCGAGGCCCCCGTGATCCAGCCCGCACTCATCCTCGTCCGCCCGCAGATGGGCGAGAACATCGGGGCCGCCGCCCGCGCCATGCTGAACTTCTCGCTCGACCGGATGCGGGTGGTCGATCCGCGCGACGGCTGGCCGAACCCGAAGGCCGTCGCCATGGCCTCCGGCGCCGGGCGGGTGCTGGACCAGGCCGGGCGCTTCCCCGATGTCGCCTCGGCCGTCGCCGACTGCGACTTCGTCTTCGCCACCACCGCCCGCGGGCGCGAGCTGGTGAAGGAGATCGTCACCCCCGAGCGCGCCATGGCGATGGCCCGGGCGATGGCCACGACGGGCAAGCGGGTCGGCATCCTGTTCGGCCCGGAGCGGGCGGGGCTGGAGAACGACGACATCGCCCATGCCAATGCCATCGTCACCGTGCCGGTGAACCCCGGGTTCTTCTCGCTGAACCTGGCGCAGGCGGTGCTGCTCCTGTCCTACGAATGGGGCCGGCAGGGGTCGGAGATGCCGGCCTCGGTGCTGGAACTGGCGGGCAAGGACATGGCCTCGCGGGCCGAGGTGCAGGCGCTCGGCGATCATTACGAGGAACGGCTGGAGGATGCCGGCTTCTTCCACCCGCCCGAGAAGGCCCCGGCGATGAAGGCCAACCTGCGCAACATGTGGGGCAGGCTGGGGCTGACCCGGTCGGAGGTGCAGACCTTCCACGGGATGCTGCGCCAGATCGCCTTCAAGCTGAAGCGGCAGGACAGGTCCTGAAAGATGGCGGAACCGGGCCGGCCAAGCCCTTGAAATCGCTTGGGCGGATTTCCCGCTTGGCCCAGGCGGACCCCTTTGCGGCTTGCCCTTGATCGGCTACCCTGCGGCCGAGCAGAACCAAAAAAGGCAGGCCCCCATGATCACCCGTCGCTCCGTCACCCTCCTGTCGCTTGCGGCGCTGACTTCGGCCTGCGTCCCCTCGGGCGGCGGTGCGCCGCGCGGGCCCTCGGGCGAGACGCCGCCGCCGCGGCCGGTGCCGAACGCCGGCTGGGACGCCTGGGTCGAGGGCTACAAGGCCCGTGCCGCCGGGCGAGGCATCTCGCCGGGGGTGATCGACACCGCCTTCCGCGGCGCCGGCTTCCTGCCCGAGGTGATCGAGAAGGACCGCAACCAGACCGAGTTCAAGCGCTCGACCGAGGATTACCTGAACATCGCCGCCTCGGACGAAAGGGTTTCGCTGGGCCGGCAGAAATATGCGGCCTATTCCGGCATCCTGAACGCGCTGCAATCGCGCTACGGCGTGGACGCGCAGATCATCGCCGCGGTCTGGGGGCTGGAAAGCTTCTTCGGCACCCGCCGCGGCAATGTCCCGGTGGTCTCGGCGCTGTCGACGCTGGCTTACGAGGGCCGGCGGGGCGCGTTCTTCGAGAGCCAGCTGACCGCCGCGCTGCGCATCCTGCAACGGGGCGACACCACGGCGGACCGGATGGTCGGCAGCTGGGCCGGGGCGATGGGGCATACCCAGTTCATCCCGACCTCCTACCTGGAATTCGCGGTGGACTTTACCGGCGACGGCCGCGCCGACATCTGGGCCGAGGACCCGAGCGACGCGCTGGCCTCCACCGCGGCCTATCTGTCGCGGTCGGGCTGGGCGGCGGGAGTGCCCTGGGGGATGGAGGTCGTGCTGCCCTCGGGCTTCGCCCCCGGCCTCCTGGGCCGCGGCAAGGGCAAGTCGGCGGAGGAATGGCGGGGGATGGGGGTGCGCTCGGCCTCGGGCCGGGCGCTGGCCACGGGGTCGATCATCGCGCCGGGCGGGATCGGCGGGCCGGCCTTCCTGCTGACCCGCAACTTCAACGTGATCCTGCGCTACAACAATGCCGAGAACTATGCGCTCGGCGTCGGCCACCTGAGCGACCGTCTGGCCGGGGCGGGGCCCTTGAAGGCCGCCTTCGGGCCGGATGCCAACGGGCTGACCAAGGCCGACCGGCAGGAGTTGCAGCGGCTGCTGACCGCGCGGGGCTTCGACACCGGCGGCAGCGACGGGGTGATCGGGGCGAAGTCGAAGACGGCGATCGAGGGGTTCCAGGCCAGCCGCGGGCTGGCGGCGACCGGGGTGCCGAGCCTGGAACTGCTGCGGATGCTGCGGGGATAGCGGCCGCCCGCCGGGGGCGCTTCGCCCCCCGGACCCCCCGAGAGTATTTGGGCCAAGATGAAGGGTTGGCCCTGCGGCGTGGCGGGGCCTTGAAGGGGGCGGAGGGCCGGCCTACTGTCCGCGGCGGAAGCAACGGGGCAGGGCGCGATGGCCGGCAAACGCAGCATATTCGAGGAAGTCGGGCAGCAGGGGGCGCCAAAGACGCGCCCGGCGGGCGGGATGATCGACGCCGGGCCGAAGGGCGCGCGCGGGGCGATCCGGCTCTGGCTGATCCTGCTGTTCCTGATGGTTGCCGCGATGATCCTGATCGGCGGGCTGACCCGGCTGACCGATTCCGGCCTGTCGATCACCGAATGGAACCTCGTCACCGGCGCCCTGCCGCCGCTGAGCGAGGCGGCCTGGCTGGCGGAGTTCGATAAGTATAAAAACTTCCCCGAGTTCCAGCTGCAGAATCGGCTGATGACGTTGGAAGAGTTCAAGCCGATTTATTGGTGGGAATGGGGGCACCGGGCGCTCGGCCGGCTGGTCGGGCTGGTCTGGGCGGTCGGATTCCTGTGGTTCTGGGCGCGGAAGCAGATCCCCGCGGGCTGGACCGGGCGGCTGGTGCTGCTGGGCGGCCTCGGCGCGCTGCAGGGCGCGGTGGGCTGGTGGATGGTCTCCTCGGGCCTGCAGGGGGTGCGGGTCGATGTGGTCTCCTGGCGCTTGGCGACGCATCTGGGCCTCGCCTTCGCGATTCTGGGACTGCTGGCCTGGTATGCGATGGCGCTGGCGCGCAGCGAGGCGCAGCTGATGCAGGCGCGGCGCGGGCGCGAGGCGAAGCTGTTCGGCCTGTCGACCGGGCTGATGCATTTCGCCTTCCTGCAGATCCTGCTGGGCGCGCTGGTCGCCGGCATCGACGCCGGGCGGTCGTTCCCCACCTGGCCCTTGATGGGGGAAAGCTTCTTCCCCGCCGACGCCTTCTACGTGCCGGACGGGCAGGGCGGCAGCCTGGCCTGGTATTGGGCCTTCGTCGAGAACCCCGGGCTGGTGCAGTTCGTCCACCGCATCGCCGGCTATCTGGTCTTCGCCTTCGGCGTCGTGGTCTGGCTGCGCGGCCGCCGCTCGGCCCATGCGACCACCCGCTTCGCCTTCCACATGGTGATGCTGATGCTGCTGGCGCAGGTCGCGCTCGGCATCCTCACCGTGCTGCAGGCGGCGGACATGCATGTGGCGATCACCCATCAGCTGGGCGCGATCCTCTTGTGGGTGCTGATCCTGCGCGCCCGCCACCTGTCGCAATACCCCGTCGCGGGGTCGATCCGGGAAGGAACCCAGTGATGACCAAGGATGCCTTTGCCGAAGTGATGGCGATCGCCCGCCAGACCGTGGCGCTGGAGCAGGTGATGGGGCGGCTCGGCTGGGACCAGGAGACCCAGATGCCCCAGGGCGCGGCCGAGCAGCGGGGCGAGGAGATGGCGGCGCTGGAAGGCGTGCTGCACGCCCGCCGGTCCGACCCGCGGCTGGGGGAGCTGCTGGCCGAAGCGGTGGCGCCCGATCCGGCGGCGGCGGCGCAGCTGCGCGAGGTGGCGCGCGCCCATGCCCGGGCGGTGAAGGTGCCGGGGCCGCTGGCGCAGGAAATCGCCCGGGTGACCTCGGTGGCGCAGGGGATCTGGGCCGAGGCGCGGGCGCGCGAGGATGTGGCCGCCTTCCTGCCGACCTTGGCCGAGGTGGTGCGGCTGAAGCGCGAGGAGGGCGCGGCGCTTGCGCAGGGCGGCGATGCCTATGACGCGCTGGCCGACGATTACGAGCCGGGGCTGAAGGGTGTGGACATCGCCGCGATGTTCGGGGCGATGCGGCCGCGGCTGGTAACCTTGCGGGAACGCATCCTGGGCGCGGCACGGCAGCCGCGGCCGCTGGAGGGGTCCTTCGGCGCCGACACCCAGCTGCGGCTGGCGCGGCGGCTGGCCACCGTCTTCGGCTACGACTGGTCGCGCGGGCGGATGGACATCGCGGTGCATCCGTTCTCCTCGGGCTCGGGCAACGATGTGCGGATCACCACGCGCGTGAACGAGGCCGACCCGTTCAACTGCTTCTATTCCACCATCCACGAGGTCGGCCACGCCGCCTATGAACAGGGGGTGGACCCGGACTACCTGCTGACGCCGATCGGCCGGGGCGCCTCGATGGGCGTGCACGAAAGCCAGAGCCGGATCTGCGAGAACCAGCTGGGCCGCTCGCGCGCCTTCACCGGCTGGCTTTATGGCGAGATGCGCGACCGCTTCGGCGAGTTCGGGGCGGGGACGGCGGAGGATTTCTTCGCCACCGTCAACCGGGTGCAGCCCGGCTTCATCCGCACCGAGGCCGACGAGGTGCATTACAACCTGCACATCATGCTGCGCTTCGACCTGGAGCGGGCGCTGATCTCGGGCGCGCTGGAGGTGGCGGACCTGGAGGCCGCCTGGAACGACCGTTTCCTGACCGATTTCGGCGTGGCGGTGGACCGGCCGAGCCATGGCATGTTGCAGGACGTGCACTGGTCGGTGGGTCTTTTCGGCTATTTCCCGACCTATACTCTGGGCAACCTCTATGCGGGGTGCCTGCACAGGGCGATGCGCGAGGACCTGCCGGGGCTGGAGGACGATCTGGCGCAGGGCGACCTGTCGTCGGCGACCGGCTGGCTGCGCGAGAAGGTGCATCGGCACGGCGCGCTCTACGAACCGCGCGAGTTGATCGCGCAGGCTATCGGTGGGGAGCCGTCGGAGGGGCCGCTTCTGGACTATCTGGAGACGAAGTTCGGCGCGATCTACGGGTTGTAGGTCAATTCCAGTCCGGCTTGCGCTTTTCCAGGAAGGCCTGGATGCCCTCGGCGGTGTCGGGGCGCAGCATGTTCTCCACCATCGCCGCGCCGCAAAGGGCATAGGCCCGGTCCAGCGGCAGGCCCGCCTGGGCGTAGAAGGCCGGCTTGCCGATCCTCACCGCCGGGGCCAGCTTGCCGGCCAGGGTGGCGGCGAGGGTGCGGGTGGTCTCCTCCAGCGCCGCGATGCGGTTGACCATGCCGAGCGCATGGGCGTGGGGCGCGGGCAGGAACTCGCCGGTGGTCAGCATCTCGAAGGCGACGGCGGGGGGCAGCTTGCGGGTCAACGCCACCATCGGGGTGGAACAGAACAGGCCGATGTTCACCCCGTTGACGCCGAAGCGGGCATCCCCGGCCGCGGTGATCAGGTCGCAACTGGCGGCCAACTGGCAGCCGGCGGCAGCGGCGAGGCCGTGGACCTGGGCGATGACCGGCTGCGGCAGGGCGGGGATTGCCTGCATGACGCGGGCACCGAGGTCGAAGAGGTCCTTGAACCAGGCCGCGCCCTGGTCCGGCGCGGCGCGGGCGGCCTGCATCTCCTTGAGGTCGTGGCCGGCGGAGAAGACGCGGCCGGCGCCCTTCAGGATGACCACCTTGACCGAGCTGTCGCTGGCCAGCGCGGCGAAGGCGGCCTCCATCGCCCGCAGCATCGGCACGGAAAGCGCGTTCAGGCTGGCGGGGGCGTTCAGGGTCAGGGTGGCGACGGCGTCGCGGTCCTCGCGCAGGATCAGGGCATCTGGCATTGCGGCCTCCTTCTTGCCGGGGCAGGGTAGGGCCGGGCAGCCGAAAGGGGAAGCGATTGGAACTGGCGATGGACCGCGCGGCGCTGGAGGATTTCCTCGCGCGCGATTTCGGGCAGGTGGCGGAGGATTTCGCGGTGGAACGGGCGGATGCCACCGGCGTCACGCTGCGGCTGAAGGTGGCGGAGCGGCACCTGCGGCCGGGCGGCACGGTCAGCGGCCCGGCGATCTTCGCGCTGGTCGATGTGGCGATCTACCTGGCGATCCTGTCGCGGATCGGGCCGGTGGCGCTGGCGGTGACGACGAATTGCGCGGTGGACTTCCTGCGCAAGCCCGAGGCGGGCCGCGACCTGCTGGCCGAGGCGCGGCTCCTGAAGCTGGGCCGCAGGCTGGCGGTGGGGGATGTGCTGGTGTTCTCGGAAGGGATGGCGGAGCCGGTGGCGCGGGCCGGGCTGACCTATTCCATCCCGCCGCGCTGAGCCGGCTGCCGGATTGCGCGGCTGCCGCCGCATTCCTTTATAGTTGCGGCTGGCGGAGTCGCCTGCGGCTGCTGTCGGCGGATGGGGGCATTCTGCCCCCAAACCCCCTGAGGATATTTATCATCCAGAAAGAGGAGCAGGTTTGCTCTTTCTGGACGATAAATATCCCCGCCGGAGGCACCTCCGAGCCGGTTGCGCGCTTGCGCGCAGAGGCGAGACGAAAGGAATGCGCCGCAAGGCGCTCGATAGGGCGACGGCGGGGGCCGGGGTCAGCCGGCTTTCGAGAAGCGGCCCTCGATCCGGGCGCCGGTCTCGATGATCACCGTTGCATAGGTGACATCCGCCGCCACCTCGGCGGTGGCGCGCATGGTGAAGCTGTCGCAGGAGATCTTGCCGTCGACATGGCCCTTCACCTCGACCGTCGCGGCCTTGACCGAGCCGGAGATGCGGCCCTCGGGCCCGATGGTCAGGGTGTCGGCGGCGATGTTGCCGTCGATCTCGCCATAGACTTCCACCCCGCCCGAGGAGGTGATCTCGCCGGTGATCTTCAGGTCGCCCGCCAGCACCGAGCGGGCGGCATTGCCGCCGCCGGGCGCGCGCGGAGCGGGAGCGGAGGTCGGGTCGGAAGTCTTCGAGAACATCTGGTCCATCCTGGCTGGCTTGCCCCGATAAGGTGCAATCGCCGCCCGCGGGTCAAGGGGCAGGGGGCAGCGCGGCCGGGCGGCAGGCGGATTTCCCGCCCCGCGGTGCGGAAAGGGGCCTGACAGCGGCGCGGGCGGATGGTTGGATGGCGGGCGACTCGCGGGCCGCGCTTGCGCGGGGTCCCGCAGGAAAGGGAGGATGGAATGGCTGACGGGTTCTTCACGCCGGTGTCCGGGCTGGACCTGCCGCGATTCGCCGGGGTGCCGACCTTCATGCGGCTGCCGCATGTCGCGCCGGGGCATCCGCGCTTCGCGGAGGTGGAGGTCGGGCTGATCGGCGCGCCCTGGGACGGCGGCACCACCAACCGCCCCGGCCCGCGCCATGGCCCGCGGCAGTTGCGCGACCTCTCCACCATGATCCGGGCGGTGAACGGCGAGACCTGGGTCGCGCCCTTCGAGACGGTGCGCTGCGCCGACCTGGGCGACGTGGCGCCCAATCCGGGCGACCTGATGGATTCGATGGCGCGGATGGAGGCCTTCTACGACACCGTGGTCGCGGCCGGCATCCGGCCGCTGACCGGCGGCGGCGACCATCTCTGCACCCTGCCGATCCTGCGGGCGGTGGCCAAGCAGCGCCCCGTCGGCCTGATCCAGTTCGACAGCCACACCGACCTCAACGACGTCTATTTCGGCACCGGCCGCTACACCCATGGCACCCCGTTCCGCCGGGCGATGGAAGAGGGGCTGATCGACCCGAAGCGCTATGTGCTGATCGGCATCCGCGGCACCGCCTATGGCCGCGAGGACTGGGACTTCGCCGAAGCCAACGGCATCCGCATCATCCCGGTGGGCGAGTTCCATGCCCGCGGTGTCGACGACGTGATGGCCGAGGCGCGCGAGATTGCCGGCATGGGGCCGACCTATGTCACCTATGACATCGACTTCGTCGACCCGACCTTCGCGCCCGGGACCGGGACGCCCGAGGTGGGCGGGCCGAATTCCTGGCAGGCGCTGGAAGTGGCGCGGGGGCTGCGGGGGCTGGACATCGTCGGCGCCGACCTGGTCGAGGTCTCGCCGCCCTTCGATCCATCGGGCGGCACGGCCTGGCTGGGGGCGAGCCTGATGTTCGAGCTGCTCTGCGCGATGGCGGAGTCGGTGGTGCGGGCACGGTAAGGGCCGCGCTTGCGGCGGAGGGCGGGACCGGGGGTTTTCCACTCCCGGACCCCCGGAGGATATTTGAGGACAGAAAATGAGCAAGGCAGAGTTGATCGTCACCAATGCGCGGGTCCTGACCATGGACCCGGAGCGGCCGCGGGCCGAAGCGGTCGCCGTGGCGGGCGGGCGCATTCTGGCCGTGGGGGCGCGAACCGAGGTGGAAGCCCTGGCCCGGCCGGGGTGCAGGGTGATCGACGCCGGCGGCCGGACGCTTCTGCCCGGCTTCGTCGAGAGCCACCTTCATCTGGTGCTGGGCGGCAATGAGCTGACCCAGCTGCAACTCGGCGGTGTGGAGGGGTTCGAGCCGTTGCAGGCCGCCTTCCGGGCCTATGCCGCGGAGAACCCCGACCTGCCGCTGGTGATGGCGCAGGGGGCCTCCTACGAGATCCTCGGTGCGCCGGTCACGAGGCAGGACCTCGACCGTATCATCCCGGACCGGCCGGCGGCGATGATGTCGCCCGACCACCATACCGTCTGGGCCAATACCAAGGCGCTGGAAGCCGCGGGCCTGCTGCATGGCGCCGAAATGCCGCCCGGCCATGTGGTGGTGATGGCCGCGGACGGCACCGCCAGCGGCGAGTTGCGCGAGTTCGAGGCCTTCAGCCCGGTGCTGGCGCTGTCGGGCGACCTGCATCTGCAGCTCGGCATCGCCACCGGCGGCGAGCCGGATCCCTGGCCCTCGGCCGAGCAGCGGGCGAAGGACAAGGACAAGGTGGCGGCCGGGCTGGCGCATTGCGCGGCCCAGGGCATCACCTCGATGGTGAACATGGACGGCAACCGCTATACCTGCGTTCTCTTGCAGGAGATGGAGGAGGAGGGCCGGCTGACCGCCCGGGTCAAGGTGCCCTTCCACATGAAGCCGCATATGGACCTGCCCGAACTGTCGCGGGCCTCTGCCATGGCGGCCGAGTTCGACGGCGAATGGGTCACCTCGGGCTTCGTCAAGATGTTCATGGACGGGGTGGTCGACAGCCGCACCGCCTATATGCTGCACGACTATCCCGGCACCACCGAACGCGGCGAGCCGCTGTTCGAGGCCGGGCGCTTCAAGGACATCTGCACCGAGATCGACCGCCGCGGCCTGCAGATCGCCGTTCATGCCATCGGCGACGGCGCGGTGCGGCAGACCATCGACGGCTACGAGGCGGCGAAGCGCCGGAACGGCTCGCGCGACAGCCGCCACCGGATCGAGCATATCGAGCTGATCGACCGGGCGGATGTGCCCCGGCTGGGCGCGCTGGGGATCACGGCAAGCGTGCAGCCGCCGCATCCGCCGGGGGCGATGGATTTCCCGATGTCGACGATGGAGACGGTGTTCCACCGCGACCGCTGGCGCGACGCCTATCTGTGGAAGACGCTCGCCGACCATGGCGCCCCCCTGGCCTTCGCCTCCGACTGGCCGGTGACCGATGTCAGCGTGATGCGCGGCTTGCAGGCGGCGCTGACCCGGGTGCCCTTCGAGGGTTGCCAGGATGAAAGGGTCGGGCTGATGGAGGCGCTCTACGCCTATACCGCCGGCGGGGCCTGGGCCGCGCATATGGAGCGGCTGACCGGCACCCTGCGGCCGGGGCTGGCGGCGGACCTGGTGCTGATCGACGGCGACATCGAGTCGATTCCCCCCGAGGGAATCGGGGCGACGGGAATCGCCCTGACCGTCGCCGGCGGCCGGATCACCCACCAAATGCCCGGATTCGCTTGAACTTATCCACAGGCTCCCCTGCTCCGGCTGCTGCGGGGCAGGGGAGGAAGACCCGGCAAAGGCCGCGCAGACAGCGTTTTCCTGCTGTTTTCCGGGGCCTCGACAAAAAATCGTCACATCGCGCGATTTTCCTCTTGCGGGCCCCGGCGGGCAGACGTAAAAGCCCCCTCACCGAAGCGGACGGGACGCTGGAAGGCGGAACGGAGGCGGAGGAAGCGGGGCGGAAGTTCTCGCAGACACTACCGGAGGCAAGGCTGCAGGATGCGCCAAGAGATTGGCGGCTCTGTTGTTTTTGTGTCCAG
>NZ_JAAKGP010000030.1 GCF_011043545.1 Rhodobacter sp. SGA-6-6
TCTAAAGCGAGCGAGATAGGCAGCCGCAACCTTCGAATGTTGTGCTGCCGCATCCATCTGGTAGGGTCACCGTCGTGCTCTTTGCTTGGCATAGTCGCACAAAATATGTACGCGAGGCTTCCGTTTCGTGTTGCCTAAGAAAGGATTACTCCGAAGGAAAATTTCTTCGCGTGAATTTCCTTCTGCGCAATCGAAGAGGGGTGGGCTTAGTGAGGCTCGGCATTAGTGGATCAACAATTAAGTCGTGGTTTCAATATAGATGCGAACGAAAGACGCGCTATGAACTAATGATGCCTGAAGATCGGGCTGCTGTACCGATTAGCGATGATGGGCGCGAGAAGTCTTGGGCTGTTCTCGGGATTGACTTTGAGAAACGCGTGGTGCGGCGGCTGTCGCGAGACGGGCGGGTTCTTACGCCAAGCGCGCAACACGACGCCCTCAGTGACACTCTGACCACGAGTTTCCTAAGGGGAAATGGCTCTGCAGATTACGCGGCTCAGGTTAACCTGCGGCCATTTGGTCATGATACGCTCTTTAATAGTAAGGACATGGTCCTTCGCCGGACTTTCGCCGACCTTATCCGACGCGAAAAATCGGAGGTCGGACTTCGCTTTACGGTAATAGACATCAAGGCTACGCGCAGCCCACGAGCCTTTCATAAGACACAGGTGGCATTCTATGCTCTCCTCCTCAAATCGGTGATGACCGAAAGAGGAATTAGCGCGGAGGTGTCCTCGCGCGGTGAGATTTGGTTCATCCCGCCCGACGGTGACGCGCAGGGCGATATGTGCGCGGTCGAGTCGTTCGAACTAGGGCCTTATGTTAGGCTGGTCGAAAACTTCGCCCGGACCACGCTGCCGGGCATCGCGGCTCGCGAAGTGTCGGCTAAGCGTGACGAGACCTTCTTTCATATCTATTTCAAATGCGAGCAGTGCTCCTATCTCGATCATTGTCGGTCGGCAATTGATACTTCTCTTCCAGCACATCGCCGCGATGTTTCTGCCGTTCCGGGCCTGTCGCACGAGGGAAAGCGTACGCTGCTAGCTAATGGAATCGACTCCGTGGCGAAACTTGCCAATGACGCAAAGGGCGTGGGCCGGCTCGATGGGGCGGGCTGGACTTTAGCGCGCCGCGCCGAACAGTTGACAGTTCGCGCCGCCGCCTTGGAGAGCAACACGCTTCTGCCGGGCGTCGAGAAGCAGACCTTTCTCATGCCGCCTCGCTCCGACGTCGCATTGGTACTTTTGGCTGACCATGATCCGATCGACGACGGGCTCGTAACCCTAGGCTACCTTCGTTCTTCGCCTCAAGGCCTGTCCGAAACCGTGAAGGTGTTGGACACGTCCAGTCGACGCTTGGAGGCCGATGCACTTGTCCATGTGTTCACCCAAGTCATCGGGGATCTGCAGGCGGTTGATGAGCACAACGCCAGGCTCGAACCCGATGACCCTGCCTCGCTTATTGCACATATCTTCTTCTATGAGCCTGCTGAGGCTCGAGCACTTCAAGGCGCAGTCCAGCGCCACCTAACAGATCCGCGTGTGCGGGCAGGGTTGCTAAATATGGTGCGTCTCTTTCCGCCAGAAGACATCATCCCCGAACCGGAGTTTCGAGGTATTGACCACTTGCCGGCCACTGCGCTGAGGAGCGTTGTAGAGCAACTCTTCGCACTTCCGGCAACAGTGTCCTACGACCTACGGCAGGTCTCGCATGCGCTGGCTATGGCTGGACGTATCGATAAGCCCTATCGACCAGCGCCCGCCTTCGAGCGGCCATTTTCTGCACTTCTCTCAATTGAGATAAGTCGTGCGATGCGTGAAGCCCACCCAGATCGGGTATCGGTTGAGGAAGTTCGCCGCGATGTCAGTAACCGCCTTCAAACCTCGCTTTCGATCGTGCGTTGGTTGGAGCGTGAGCACGCAGACGGTATCGCGGCAGGACAATCACCTATGTTGCGCCTGAGCAAGAAGCCGTTCCGCTTCCAAGCAACCTTTGACCCTATCGACATGGACGACCTCGATGTGCTCGCGGCTCTTGAACTCCTCGAGAACCGGGCCGGAATGCTTGACGCCCTCAACCGCCTAGCACGACCGGCCAGCGCCCGCGTCAGCAGCGGTATGGCTCTCGGGCCGCTGCGTCTTGTCAATGCTTCGAAAGCCAGAGGGGGCGTTACTCTGACTTTCCGGCGCACGCCTGAAGCAAAGACGGCGGAACTTCCGCGGGGCGGTCTTGACCTAGTGTTGAGCGATGGCGGCGCTGAGGCGCTACTCGATCCGCGTCGATGGTCTCAGATGAACTGCCTCCTTTTGGATCCGAGACCACACGAGGACTCCTCGATCGTCCGAGTTTGGATGCGAGAGGACGTCTACGAGTCCCCTGTCTTTCTCGCTTTCCGGCGTTCGACGCCCGAGGCAGGTTGGTGGCTTGATCAAACCTTTTTTGATGTGAACTCAGTCAAGGCCGAAAGCTTCCTTCGTTATCTTGGAGGACAGGCGGCGTGAGTGTCCGTACAGAAGTTCTGCGCTTTCTCCGCGATCCAGATGACTTCATAGAGGGTGCTGCGGAACCTGACATGTGGATCGAGGGACTCGAAGGCTTCGTAGTCCCGTCAGTCTCAGCATCGGATGAGCATGGCTTGCGACCGGCCCAGGAGGCGGCCTGGCGCGGCTTGGCTAACAAGCGGGCAGGTCTAGTTCTCGGTCCTCCAGGGACTGGGAAGACGCACCTCCTGTCTTGGATGATTGCGGGATTTATCGCGACACGGCGTCGAGTTGGGATGCCTGCTCGCGTTCTGGTGACAGCATTTACCCGCAACGCCATTGGCAATGTTATCGATGCAGCAGCTGCACGGCAGTCGGCACATGACCCAGATGGAGCCGCTCCTCTCTTTTTTGGGGATCCACCAGAGGCCGGACTTTCACCGAACGTTGAGGTACTGAACAGGCGCGAAGGGCAAAAACTGATTGAGCGCCTGAACAGTGGCCATTGTGCTGTCGGCATGACCGTTTGGTCGCTATATCGCTTTCTCTCGGAGGCCGGTGTTCCTGAAGGAGATGGCCGAACCGCGCCTCTCTTTGATCTGGTCTGTATAGACGAAGCCTCTCAACTGGTTCTCGGCCACGGATTGATGGCGCTTGCAGGACTCGCTCCCTCGGGTCGCATAGTTGTAGCAGGCGACGACCGACAACTCCCGCCGATCCGCGCAGGACGCCCTGTAAGGATTGAGGAACGCGAACTTGGTGGCTCACTATACACTTTCCTTAAATCGGTTGGTGCGCCTGAGTTCGCTCTCGATGAAACGTTCCGTCTGAATGAGCCATTGACCAGTTTCCCGGAGCGCTCCTTCTACCAAGGACGCTTTGTCTCGCGCGCCAATCGGGCGCTGCAATTGAAGGACGGTTGGCAAGCGGACCTTGATCCCTTCTCTCGCGCTATTCTCGATCCGGAATGGCCTGTGGTGGTGGTGCTCCACGACGGAGGCACAGCTTCGACAGTAAACCCATTTGAAGTTGGTCTTGCGACCCGTTTGGCGGGTGAACTTGCTGAACGTCTGCCTGTCACGGATGCCAGTGCTCTTTGGTCAGAACATCTAGCTATCATCAGCCCTCATCGGGCCCAGAATGCTGCAATCCGTGCGGCATTGCCAGAAACGATACGTGACGGGGCTTTTGTTGAAACAGTGGACCGCATCCAAGGCAAAGAGCGCGATGCTGTTGTCCTGTCCTACTGTGTGAGCGATCCCGAGTTCGCCCTCGCCGAGGGGGAATTCATTTTCTCTTCCGAACGGTTGAACGTTGCCATTACGCGCGCCCGGACCAAACTGATCGTACTCATCAGCCGTCGACTCCTAGAGGCAGTCCCGGCAGAGCAGGAGTTGCTCGACAAGGCCGAATTGCTACGTGAGTTCGTCTTCTCGTGTCAGTCCATTGGAGCGACTGATCTCGAAGGACAAGGCGGGCAACCCGTGCACGTTGAGATAAGGGGCCGGAACTTCGATGGGCGGGCGGCCGACGTCGACCTTACAGCCGCGCCGAAGCAGAAGCCTGCTACCGTCGACCTCAGCCCTCGGCATTTGGGAATCCTCGAGATAATCCGTGCCCTTGCAGCCGCGAGCCCCTATGGATCGGCGAAGCTCTCCGACGTACGCAAACGAATGGCGCTAGCGGACGAACCATGGATAGAGTCTGCAGCCCTCCACATGGCTGGGTGGGTCTCCCTTCAGTGCCGAGTTGGGCGCTATGGTGACTTTTGGACGGTGAGGCCATTCTCGTCGCCCCGGCGCGTCTACGAGGCCGACGAAGATACAGTGCGGCAGCGAATAGAATCTGTGGTTCGCGAAGCGCGTCAGGGTCGACATGCCTTCTATGACCAAGTCCGAGACCGTTTCCAGTGGATGGATTCTGAAAGGCGCGATGTCCTTCGACCGGTGCTCGAAGGCCTAGAAGCGGAGGGTGTCGTCCGACTTGGAGCCACCAACGGACATGCTTGGGTCGAGATACAGAGACCGTCTAATCCTCCGGTGGATGAGGGCTTGCCTCCGGCGGCAATTCTGAGCGATGCGGACTTTGAATTACTCAATCAACTAGAAGAACTTGAATGTCGCCGGATTAATTTTGGTATTTTTGACGCCTGGACCTCTAGCGTCGAAATCGCCGGCCTCACTTCCATGCCGCTGGCGGAAGTTACTCTGGCTCTCTCAAGACTCGCCGATCAGGGACATCTGATGCTGGCGGAGGAAGGGCGGGTGCGTTCGCGCACTGCGGAACTTGCCCGAGAGTTGCGTCACCTAAAGCAACGTTTCCGCGAGGATGATGCGCATCGGAGACCATATCTCGTCCGCAACCTTAAGGTCGAGTTGAGAGACCGGATGAAGCCTCAGCGAAATCTTCCGCTGGATGAGGCGTTTGACCCAGCCCGTACGCAGGCGACCGACAGCCAAAACAAAGCTCTCGACCATATCGCCAGTTCCCTTCGCGACCTATGGGGGGATGGTGCGAAGCTCGCGAGGTTCCAAGCTCACGGTCTCGAAGCAATTCTCGGCGCTTGGAACGGTGGCGGCTCATCATGCATCGCAATTGCTGCCGATACTGGATCGGGAAAGACCGAGGCCGCCGCGCTGCCTCTGATCGCTGCGGCCCTTGCGGACAAGATGGAGGGAGTGTTCGGCACTCGGGCCGTCCTAGCCTATCCCCGGGTCAGGCTAGCCGCCAACCAGGCGCAGCGTTTAGCGTCGTACCTTGCGGCGCTTGCAAACAATAAAGAGTTGCCGCAACTCACAATTGGGCTGCAGGTCGCAGAGGTTCCGCAGAGCTTTGAATCCTTGCCTGAAAGACTCGCCGAGATATGGCCTTCTGCCGGCCCAGATCGCTTTGCGTTTCCTTTCTTTACCTGCCCGCCTTGCGGTGGTCCATTAGCGCTCATGCCGAACGCCGGCAGGGACCGTGCGGACTCCTTGCGGTGCGCTGATTGTGGTTGGCATTTCGATGGTTGGGTCGGAACCAAGGCCGGCTTGCGAACTCAACCTCCAAGCTTGTTCCTGCCGACGACCGAGAGTCTGCACCAGTGGATGCATGATCCGAATGCAGGTCGTCTATTCGGGGATGACCCCGACTGGGCTCCTCCCCGGGCGCTGCTTGCTGACGAAATTCACCTCTATACCCATGTTCACGGTGCCCAGGTTGGACTGGCACTACAGAGGTTGGCAGCAAGGACGCGCTTGAATGACCAAGACGACCGCGAGTTAGTCGCAATTGGCATGAGTGCTACCATCGGCGACCCCGCTTTGGCATGGAGTCGCCTGATCGGCCGCAACAATGCCAAAGTGATTGAGCCCTCGGCCGAGGACCGGGTCCGAAACCCTCGTGGACGGGAAGTGTTCTACTTTCTTCAACCGGAAATCGAGTCCCGCGGTGCAGATATCGCCGGGGCTTCAACCACGATTCAGGCGCTCATGTGCTTGTCGCATGGGGTGCGAAGGCGGACTGGGACTGAAGGCGGCTTCCGGTCACTCGTCTTCTTCGACTCAATCGACAAAATGCGCCGACTACATGGAGCCTATCTCGATGCCGAAGAAGGCAAAGAACTTGCAAGTCTCCGCACTCGGCTGTTTGGCGATGATCCGTCCGGCTCTGCACAGACGGAGTGCTGCGGGGAGCCCTTGGGTTGCGACCGACATGCCGATGGCGAGTGCTGGTGGTTCGCATCAAGGGATCGCAGGCAGGTGGGTGCGCAGGGCCTCCGACGTCCGGGGCAGCCACTTCGCGTCGCCGAACGGCCTATCTTCGCGGGCACTCGAGGCGTAGTCGAAAAGATCGTAAAGGATGCTGATGTAGTGTTCGCCACTTCTTCCCTCGAGGTTGGCTACGATGACCCCGACATCACACTGGTTTACCAGCACTACGCCCCGCTCAATTTTGCAAGTTTCATACAGCGCAAGGGGCGAGGTGGCCGCGGCGCCGATGACCGCCCGACGACGGGCGTGACACTCTCTATCTACTCGCCTCGCGATGCATGGTGGTTTCGAAGACCCGAGAAGATGATCTCGCCTCATTCCTTTGACGCTCCTCTAAACCCCGACAACGCCTTCGTCCGCCGGGGTCATGCTGTGGCCGCAATGCTCGACGCTTTGGCTCGAATGCAACGTAAGCGTGAGCTTACATTTAGAACAATGCGCGACGTTGATGATGGTGCAATTGAGGAAACAAGAACATTCATAGAGTCGGTGCTTGGCGCCGACATCTGGGACCATCTGGAAATCGCCGGCCCCATTGATTTATGGCGTGCTGCAACGGAGAGCCAGGACTTGGCTGGCTACACGAGTCTTCCTAAGCTAAGGCAATCACTTGATTGGGTGCCAAACGCGCTTTTTGAAACTGTTAATCTGCCAAGTGTTGCCGTTCGCGCTTCTGGCGCTGAGTTGAGCCGTAATGAGGATGCGTCGCACATTCTGCATGTGCTTGCTCCTGGAAATGCCTCCCGTCGTTTCGATGCGCGCGCCGTGCATTGGCGGCCGCCCTCATCGGGCCGCAGCCCATGGTTTGCAGTCGATGACTACAGGGAGGCAGAGGCCGTACCGCTACGCGCAACATCACAGGCTGTCCTCGCCGAGTTGCCTTTGGATGTTCGTGAAGGGCTTCAAGGCCTCGCACCGCAACTGTGCCGACCTCGCCACGTGACGGTCGAACGCATCGGACGTATGGCGGGAGCAGACTGGACGCCGGAAGTCGGACACCGTGCTGGGGATCCTGGCGCATTTGGTCCCATGCAGGCGGATTCCGTCGGGGTTGGGCACGATAGCCGTGGTGAGTTGCGTGGGTTCTTGCTGGTCGCCGCCGACCCGGAAAAAGCCGAGTCCCTTCCAAGCCAGTGTATTTCTTCGATCGCAAGCGGGGTGAAACTGCACAAGTCGGGATTAAGTCGCGCTCGGGCATCCGGGCTTGAGGTCGCCCGGGTGTTTTGGGGCGCGGACAGTGAAGTACGCTTTTCCGACAGGCAAAGTGAGCCTCTGGCTCTATCGCAGACCTTTGTCGGACCACGAAGCGGCACACCACTGCTTCATGGTTATCAGGTATCTACCGAAGGGCTGCAATTCAACATTGCGCTAGATCGCCTCGATACAAAGGTGGAGGAGATCGAGAATGTCATGGCGACAGACGAGGGGGAGCGCAGGTGGCGGACTGCTCAATTCACACGTTACCTAGTGGAGACCGGTGCCCGTGCCTTGGGTGTCAATGCTTTTGAGGCTCGTAGGGGTGCTAATCTCATCGTTGCGGCGGCTGGCGCAACTGCGCTGCGAGAGGACTTGAAGAAGCTTCTAAGGTTCTGGGACACCGCTAAGTTTGCGACGCTCCTGGAGAGAACGAGAAGCGAAGTCCTCAGCCAAGATCCCACCTTGACTGAACGGCGCGTTGCGCGAACCGCCGAAGCTCTCGCCTCTGATTCCTTCCGGACGCTGTTACAGAGCGCTCTTAATGCGGCGAGGGACGAGGCGCGCCTGCGCGACTACCTTCGAAGCACCATCCTCCATGGCCTTTCGCTTCGGCTACGCAGCTGGGTCGCTTTGGTG
>NZ_JAAKGP010000031.1 GCF_011043545.1 Rhodobacter sp. SGA-6-6
TCAAATCGACGTTCGTTCCGACAAAGTTGCCTGCCACCGGGGTGACCTGTTCGATGTTTCGGGCCACGGCGAGTGGTACCAGATTGAAGGACCCGAAGCTCCGGTTCGTGGGATCGAAGGCAATCCATCCGGCACCGGGGACAAATATCTCGACCCAGGCATGGGTGGACCCGGAACCCGCAGACCCAAAAAGGCATTCTTCCGCATCTGACAGATAGCCGGATACGATGCGGGAACCGAGGCCAAGCGTGCGCGCGGCTTCGGCGAGCAGGACCGCAAGATCACGGCACGAGCCCCATCGCCGGTCAAGAGTCTCGATCGGTGGCTGGGTGCCTTCCGTTTCACGGCTCTGGTAGGAAATCTGGGTGAACACACCGTTGCTGATGTCCTTCAGTAGGGACAGGGTGTCGGTTGGACGCGCCATGACAAAGCCCTCAACCCATCGGGATAGCCGACCGTGGGGGTCGGGGTATTGCGGAACCGTCAACGCGCCCAGATCGGTCCATTCGTCGTCGGCGTAGACAAAGGGGTACTGCGCGGCCGAGGCGGCGATGGCAAAGACCGGCCATGCAGGCGCGGTGAGATCCACTGTGGCACGGCTCTCGATCACCAGATGATCCGTCACGCCGTCAAAAATGGCGGTGGCGACAGCGTTGCCGGCCACGTCGTGCGCCCAAGTCACCGTCGCCGTCGGCGAAATGGAGAGGGCATGCGCAAGTAGTCGCAGTTCCCTTGTTTCTCGGGGACGTAGCATCAACCGATGGGGCCCAAGAGGGACCTTTTGACGGTATCTGTAGGTCGTGGTGTGAGCGATCTCGAGGCAGGCCAAAATGATATTCCAGTTCGGATTGAGGAAGACGGCGCGCGGCTGCAGGGATCAGCGGCGGCGAGATGCGCCCGCGCTGACGGGCGCGGCGTTCCGCCAGGCATTCAACCCCTTGCAGCGTCGGCAAATCCGTTCTCCGAAGCCCTCGCTCCAGAACGAGGTTTCGCATCGCAGGCATCGGCGTTCTTGCGGAACATCACCCACGGTCCTTGGGGTCGCGATGCCCGGTACGTCACCTTCGGCGAGGGCCTTGTCCGCCATCACGTTTTTCCCGCAGCCAGACGGGTGCGCAAGGGCGGCGGCGAGTCCGGTCGCGTAGGCATTCCTTCGTTTTCGGCGGCTCGGATCGACTCTTCGTCCCGCGCTCCTCGGGCGGTCGTCTTCGAAAGCGGCGCAGCCAGGTTCGGATCGGATGTCCCAGACCCGGAATAGAGATGTCGCAGGTGCGCCTCGGAGACGCCGTCGGCTTTCATCACGAGCTGTACCATCGGGTCAGACAGCATTTCTTCAAGGAATAAGTTGGACAAGGCCCTGCCCGTGAGCTTGTCTCTGGCGCTTGCTTGGTCGAGGTCGGCAAGGGAAACAGTCAGAGTCCGTGCAAGTCCAGGATGAGATATCCTGGGATGAAGCTTCACAAGGACGGAGGCTTTCCAGGCTGCGGGATCCCGTTGATCAGGGGGCGAAGCCACTTCCGTATCGATCTCGTACTCTCCCGCCGGGAGAATCTCGTCAAAGCCCGGAACGGTGAAGGGTCGGGAAAAAACCGCAACGGTCTTGCTTCTCAGATCTTCCATTGGCGCGCTCCTTTCCCATGGGTGCTGTGGGCGGTCCGCGCCCCTCACGGGAATGAGGCGCGTAACCGGTGTACACCCTCAAGATGTCTTGGGTTTCGCGGCTGCATCCTTGCCAGAAGCCTTGGGCTCGGTCTCCTTGGCAGGGGTCGTCGCTGTTTTCGCAGGCTTGGGCTTTAACGCAGCCGCAGCCCTGGCGGTCAGGTCCTTGAAGGACATTTCATCGATCCTTTGATTTTCCGACGCCAGCTCCTCGTCCATGTCGGACCGGGATACCTCGCATCGGTACTTTACATATAGGGGCTGGCGACCCGAATTGCGATGGTGCATCGAAAAGGAAGCCGAGGTCAGTCAGGCCAATTCATACGTCCAGACCTTGAATTCCATCAACGTGTTCTGGCCGAATGTCTGGGTCAGAGGGACATCGGCAGCATCGCGACCGCGCGCGATCAGAATTCTCGCATACCTCGGCTTGTTGTTCCGCGGGTCGAACATGTGCCATTCCCCAGCGAGAAAGACCTCCATCCACGCGGCAAAATCCCCAGGCGGATGAGGCAGAGGCTCCCCGATGTCGCTCAGGTATCCGGTGCAGTAGCGGGCCGGAATGTTCATGCATCGGCACAGGGCGATGGCGAGATGGGCAAAGTCGCGGCAGACACCCTGCCCCTCGGCGAGGGTCTGCGACGCTGTGCGCGTCGCCTTTGCCTGCATATAGTCGAAGCGGACATGTCCATGCACGAAATCGCAGATCGCCTGGACGCGTGACCATCCGGCGTCCGTGGTCTCGAATAGGCGCCACGCCTCCTCCGACAGAAGGTCGGTGTCGCAATACCGGCTGCCCTGCAGAAACACGAGCGTCTCGAAAGGAAGATCCTGAACCTCGTGCTGCCGCGCGCCGGGCATGGAGGGATCAGGCAGGCCCGTGTCGCGGAAGACGCCATCCGTCGACAGGCAGAAGTCGCCCGCCGGAGCCAAGACGCGCGTGCACCAGTTGCCGAAGCCATCCCGGTAGCTTTCGAGGGGCACGCTCGGCGAGGTCACGAGATAATCGGCACGCTCCAGATCGCCGAACCGCGAGTAGTGCACGTTCAGAAGCGCAATCAGCGGCGTCGGTTGAGGGAAGCTGTATCGGAGACGACACCCTATGCTGACGCGTATGCCGGACACGCGGCTGCGCATCGTTCTGTCACCCTCATCTTCCAAGGACGCACGCCCCGTCCGAAAGCTGGAAACCTCGATTGCAGCTCCACCGGTTGCCGGATCGGTCGAGATAGGCGTTCTCCGGCAGATCGATGGCGACGCAGGCGCCATTCAGCACCTCGTATCCGCGCTCGCAGCTCCAGCCCGGTCCATAGGATGCCTCGTCCAGATAAGCATTCGATGGCACGACAACGGCGTCGCATCGGTCGTCGATTCTGACGAAGCCTCTCTCACAAGCCCAGGCGGCGCCGTAGTCTGCGTTGGTCAGATACGCGTTCTCTGGCACGGCAATCGGCGAACATGTCTCTGCAGCGGCCTCATAGCCACGATCACAGGTCCATCCCCTCCCCGAGGCATCGTCCGTCAGGTAGGCACGCTCGGGCAGAACAATGGGCACGCATGCCTCGTCCTCCTGCCGGAACCCGCGTTCGCATTGCCAATCGTAACCGGAAGACCGGAGGAAGGCATTGGCGGGCACCGGGATGGGATTGCAGGACGTCCCGTCCACCTCCTCGTACCCTCGGTTGCACTCCCATCCCGTCCCGTAGGAGCGCCCGGTTGGATAGGCATGCTCGGGGATATCGAGAGGCAGGCATTCGGCGCCCTCTACCCGGTAACCGATGTCGCAGACCCATCCGCCGCCATAGCTGCGCGGCTGGGCGTTCTCCGGCATTGGGCCGGTTCCATCCTGCGCAAGCACGGGAAAGGCGAAAGAGGCGATCACACCGGCTATGGCTGCCGCCCGCGCGATCAGCCTCGCCAAGGGATGTCTCATCGCAGCTTGTTCCTTGGCGGACCAGAGCCCGTTGGTTGCCGCGCGAGTCCTCGATAGCCCAAGCGTGAGCGTTCCGGTCAGCCGTCGAGTG
Organism: Rhodobacter sp. SGA-6-6; assembly: GCF_011043545.1. Taxonomy (GTDB): domain Bacteria; phylum Pseudomonadota; class Alphaproteobacteria; order Rhodobacterales; family Rhodobacteraceae; genus Pseudogemmobacter. Next base: position 3,684 of record NZ_JAAKGP010000031.1, read on the forward strand.
GGCGCGGCCGGTAGCGGGGAGGCTCTGGAATTCGGTCTCGTTGGCATGCCTTCGTTCTCAGCCACCTGGATCGCGAAGTCCTGCGGGAGTGTCGGGTGGGTGCTGCTGGTCATCGGGGCGACAATTTGTGCAAGGCTGCAGCGGCAAGAGCATGTTCCTTCTGGTGGTAGTCGCCGCGGAACTTGCCGTCGACCTGCACCTCCCAGATGCCGTTTCGTTCGCGCACCTGAACCCCACTGCGCTGCGTCGGCCGGTTCATGGAAGAATCTTGTGCTCCTCTGCTTTTCGGCGGCACGGGTTTCATGTCGGTCATTTCCGGCTCCTTCGCCTTTGGCACGCGCGCTTCTCCGAGGAGCATCACGGCGCGAATGAATTCTTCCGCATAATCGTCGGTTTCGCGGTGGTCGTGTTCGTGCCGGGCCATACTCATTGGCTCCACGAACCGTTCTCGCAGGTGGTCCACGAAACGCGGCTCAGTACGGGCCATGTAGGCAATCAGAGCTTGCAGGATCCGTTCATGCGCCAGCACACGCCGTTCGAGCTCGGTAGTCTCGGGGGAAGCTATCGGCATGGCACGGTTCATCCTTCATCGACCGCGCTTTCCGGGAGCTCCGGCAACGCGTCAACATCAAGGGCTGCGAGGCAGGCCTGCGCGATATCGCGGTTCGGAGCATCTGTTCCGGGCATCGTCGCCCAGCCCGCCTCCATCAGGACATCACGCCGCTGATAGGTCGAGGCCGCCCGGATCGTTTCAAGCTTTTCGGCCCGTGCTGGGTCGGACTGCGCCATCTCAAGGCAAACCGGCACCATGGAGGCGACGACATCCTCTTGGGACATCGCCATTGCCCTGTCATTCGCGGTTCCGCCGGTCACCCAGCCGCCCCAGGTAAAACCGACCACGCCGACAAGAGCTGCGCCGATCACGGCACCATAGATGCCGGGCTTGAGCCATTCGGGAGCATTCATTTCAAGTCCTCCTGCGGAGAAGGCGCCGCCTCGCCGTGATTGTTCTTCTCAGTCGCGGCCCGATCCCGGCTCAGCGCCTCTTTCAGGTCGCTGTCGGAAATCGCCCGTAACTCTGTCCGTCCCGCATGACCGCCCCTTCCGCGCACCGTCAGGTAGGTCGCGGTCCGGCGATACGCCTCGAAGCTGAGCCCTTGTAGAAGTTCTTCTTCGACAAGAACCTCGTAGTCGCCCGGGGGCAAATTGCCTGGGTATCCCGGCAACGCGAACGGGTTCGAAAATGTCACCGTCGATCTGGTCGACCGCATGTTCATCTCTGGTCTCCGCGATGTTGGCAGATCCGTCGCTCACCACTGTTGACGGCCCCTTGGAGTGCGGGACCGACCAGTCGAACGATTGAGTGTCTTGTACCTCGGGATCGTTCGCCTGGCGCTGACGCATGTTAGTCCCGGGCACCGAAACGGCTGCGACTTTCCTGAGGGCAGTCGCCCGTACTGACCTGTGTAAGGGCGGCGAGACCGACCTGCGCGTATTCTTTGGGAAACAGGGATGATCTGCATTCCTGCAACCCTTGAAAGGATTGGCGATGGCCGACCCCAATGTTCTCAACCCGCACCCGCCCGAGTTCGATCGGTTTCTCCATGCCTCCGTCGGCGAGGACCGGAACGGCTATGTCGTGACTGTCCTCTCCACGCTCGCACGGCTTGGCCTCGATCCATGGAAGGAAACCGCTGAACTGGTCACGCTCGGGCGCGACGCCGCGCGGGCACGATTGGGAACGCTGCTTGCCCGATTTCGGGACGTTCCTGCGCTCGCCAGCGATCACGGCAGGATCGCACGAGACCTGAGCCAGCTGCTCCCCGAAGACCGGGCGTCAGGTAGTCTGAAGCGAACCGCCTCGACGGTGGCCGGCGGCCGGCCGGGCACAAGCGGAGCGATCTGGGCGGTGCTCGGGATCGTCTTTGTGCTGTTTCAGATGTTCATGCTTGGCGGGTCGGGGTCAGGCGAATGACCGTCTCAACCGCAACCATGGGCAGACCGGCACATGCGGCACACAAGTCCGGCACGCTATCGCCTCGCGAACAGGGCGTTCTCTGGCACATGGAGGAACACTTCTGGACCAGTGGCGCCGACAACGCGCGGGCAACGACTGCGACCAACGCCGTCATGGTCTTCCCCTATCCGCCCGGGATCCTCCAGGGCGACCAAATCTGGACCCATCTTCAACAGAGAACCGGCTGGCGGTCCGTCTCGATGGCCGAGCGGCGCGTCACCCGGTGTCATGATATCGCCATTCTCACCTATCGCGTCTCGGCAGAAAAACCCGATGTGCCGATCTACAAGGCCCTCTGTGCCTCTACCTACCTCAACGATGACGACAGATGGCTGAGGATTTCCCACCAGCAAACTTCGGTGGCTTGACAAGCGCAGAGGTAATCGACCTGCCGCAGACGTCGGGGCTAACCTGCGTCAGTGCGGCGGGGCGCCGACTCCGTTTAGGTGAGACGTGCCGCCGAACATTCGGTGGTGCATTTTTCCGAGTACCCGAGAAGCGTGTGGGCGTGCCGATCCCAAAAAGGACGGCATGTCGACACGCTTCTTATTCTCGGAGCGTCCAGAAAGGACAATCCCAATGACTCCCGAACAGAACAAGACCGCCGAAAAGATGACCTCCGTGAAGGCCGCATGGGACAAGGCGCCCCCTGGTCCGAAGAAGGATGCGGCGCTGAAGCACTACCAAGCAGCCGAGAAGGCCAACACCGCGAAGAACGACGCCGAGACCAACAAGGAACTCGATGCGGCGACCCACGCCCTCGCGTAACCTCCGGCGTCTGACGTGAACACTGGGGCCGCCTGCCGAGCAAGGGAGGGCGGCCCTCTCATTTCAGTAGCGGCCCAGTCTGGTCCAGATATTCCGGATCGAACTCGGCAAGTTCCACCAGCCCGCCATAGTCGTGAAACGTAACGCGGCCGTCCCGAAAGGTGACCAGTCCACTCTCGCGAAGCTGCCGCAGGACGCGGTTCACATGGACCGCGCTCAACCCCAGCGTATCGGCGAGATGGTATTGCGTCAGAGGGCAGTCGAATCCTTCCTTGCTGCCTATTCCAACCAGCGCAAGCCTCGATCCCAGTTCGAGCAGGAAATGCGCCATTCGGGCGTCCGCATCACGCCGACCGATCCCGACCAGATGCTCCACGACCATCGCTTCGTCCCTTGACGCTGCCCAGAGTATGGCGGTCGCGAGGCGCGGCGTCCGCGCGAAGGCATCGATAAGGTCGCTCGCCAGCACTTCGGCGGCCTCGATGTCAACGATGGGTTCGAAGCTGTGATCCGACGTGCGCAACAGGACGCTGCGCAATCCCAGAAAATCCCCCCCCGGCACCTGGAAATCCACGATCTGCCGCGTCCCGTCGGCCTGGAGCTTGTAGGAACAGACCCAACCCGACGACAGAATGTGCGCGGCTTGAGCCGACTGCCCCTGATGCACCATGTCACGCCCCGCGACGAATGAGCGACGACGCTCATGCAGTCGTTCAAGCACGGCCAGCTCGACCTCCGACAGGGCGACGAAGGCGGAGAGCTTGCGTGTCAGGGGGCTGTGTTCGGCTGATGTCATGAAGGCTCCCTACACTGCCGTAATCCAGGTGTGGAAATCTCTCCGGACACTGCTTTGGATCAG
>NZ_JAAKGP010000032.1 GCF_011043545.1 Rhodobacter sp. SGA-6-6
ACCTGACCGCACGCGCAACCGCGGCAGGCGTTGCCGTGCGGATTCTGTTGCCTAGGGGCGGTGACTTCAACGACGACTTGCAAGCCACCGGCCTTGACGACCTCCGCGCCGCTCTCAGGCCCCAACTCGACCCGCAGGACGCAAGAAGGATCAGGGAGGGGTGAACGAGGAGATTGGTCATTTCCTTCAGGGACCAGCTTTCCGCTAGCCGTTCAGCCAGATCCAAACAGAAGTCACTGCGAGTGCTGCAACTGACAAAGGAAGGAGTAGCGGGAAGCCCCGCCTCGGCCTGACCGAAGCGGGAAGTGTCCTTGATTGTCCGAGAAGCTCCTTTCCGGCCTCCGTCAGAGCGTAGTGGTCTGCGCGCGGGACACGCAAAAGACCCAGATCAACTAGGCGTTCTGCGAGAGCCACAACCTGTGGTGCGCCGCCGTCGAGATCAAGCTCCCCGTCCGCTGCCGACTCGGCGCATTCAAGGAGAGCCGTCCATGCAGCCGGCGGCGCGTTTCCGTTTGGCTTGGCGTTTGACACGGCACCGCTGATCACGTCAGCCACCTTGTCGCGTCTTTTCCCAGACGCGCGTCCAGGCCACCCGTTCGGCTGGACGAACCAGCCCGTCCCGCTCGAGGCGACGCAGTAGGTTCAGGATTCCGCTGTTGCTCATGCCAAGGGCATCGCGCAGCTCGGCCTGGGTGCGTGGACGCTCAAGCGCCGACAAGACATAGCCGCGTCGCTCCTGGGGACCGAAGGATTCCCTGCGCCGCCGGCGCTCAATCACAGCTCTCAGCATCATGCGGCGTCCTGGTGGTCGCCAGTCTTGTCAGGGATGCTTGCAAGCGCATCCTCGATCGAAGCGGTATAGCGTACGAGGGGCCGTTTCAGGCCGTGCGTCACGAACACGCGTTGGATGTCACGGCTCGCCCCGGAAAGCCAGAGCGCGACGCCGCGCCTGTGCGCCTTGTGCGCAAGGCCCTCGATCATGTTCGCGCCAGTCGAGTCGAGGAACGGCACCGCCGTGAAGTCTACGATCAGCGCCTTGTGGCTGTCCTGAATGCGGTCGAGCACAGACCCGATCGAGGCGGTCGCGCCGAAGAAGAGCGCGCCGGTGATGCGGTAGACCACAACCTCGGGATTGGATGCCGCTTCTTCGTCATAGGTTCCACGCGGGCGGCTGGTGTCCGCTTCATCACGCCCGACGAAGGCCTTGTTCGTCGCGACGCCAGTCGTCTGGCTCATGCGGTGGATGAACAGGACCGAGCCGAGTGCAAAGCCCACAACGATGGCCTCGGTCAGATCGCGGAAGATGGTCAGGAAGAAGGTGGCGCCAAGCACAGTCGCCTCCCCCCAGCCCGATCGGAGCAAGATCGCGATGGCAGGTTTCTCGATCATGTTCCAGGCCACGACTGCCAGAACACCCGCGAGCGCAGCCAGCGGGATGTAGGCCGCGAGGGGGGCGGCGACGAGCATGAAGAGCAGGATGAACACCGCATGCAGCATCCCGGCGACCGGCCCGTGCGCGCCGGCCCGCACGTTTGTCGCGGTGCGGGCAATCGTCCCTGTGACGCAAAAGCCGCCGAAGAGGGAAGATCCGATGTTGGCCGCCCCCTGCGCAACAAGCTCGCAGTTCGAGCGGTGACGCCGACCTGTCATGCCGTCCGCCACCACCGCTGACAGAAGCGACTCGATGGCGCCGAGCAAGGTGAACGAGATCGCTGCGGGCAGAACCGCCATGATCTTGTCCATCGACAGGTCCGGAAGCGACGGGGCAGGCAGCGAGGACGGGATCCCGCCAAACTTGGTGCCGATGGTCTGCACCGGCAGCCCCAGAAGTGCGACGACGACTGCGGCGACTGCAACCGCGATCAGCATGCCTGGCCAATGAGGACGCCACCGGCGCAGACCAAGGATGATGCCGATTGTTACCGCAGAGAGCAGAACGGCAGTGGGTGTGATGCTGGCCCGGGCTGCCCACAGCGCTGGCAGTTTTTCAAGAAGCTCGCCAGGTTCATGATCCAGCGACAGGCCAAAGAGTTCCTTGATCTGACTGGCAAAGATGATCACCGCGATCCCGGCCGTAAAGCCGACCGTCACGGGGAAGGGGATGAACTTGATGAAGGTGCCGAGCCTGAGGAAGCCGACAGCGGCCAGCATCAAGCCCGACAGGAAGGTCGCGAGGACAAGCCCGTCCATCCCGTGCAGGGCGACGGTGCTGGCAACGAGGACGATGAAGGCACCAGCCGGGCCACCGATCTGGAATCGCGAACCGCCGAGGAGCGAGACCAGGAAGCCACCGATGATTGCCGTGTAGAGCCCTTGGGCGGGGGTCGCGCCCGAAGCAATGGCGATCGCCATCGACAGCGGCAACGCGACGATGGCAACGGTCAGACCGGCAATGGCATCCGCCCGCAACTGGGGCAGCCCATAGCCTTCGCGCAGGACCGTGACGAGTTTCGGGGTGAAGAGTTCGGCAAAGCTGGGTGCCTCGCTCTGTCTGGTGGTCTGGTCTTTCATCTTCGGCCGCACCTTTGAGGGTTGCGGCGGCATCGTCGGCTTCTTGTCGGCGGTCGCCGTCGCGGGTTGAGGGATCAATGTCTGGGTGGGGGTACCTTCAGGCGAACACCGCGTCCGCCGGCTGTGCTGATCGAGCCTTCGCCGATGAGTTCCACACCGGCGAGTTCAAGCGCCGCAACGACCTTGGTCAGGCTGTCCACCACGCCCCGCACGTTGCCGGTGCTCGCCTCCATGCGCTGGATCGTTGGCACAGAAAGACCTGCCAGTTCGGCCAGAGCTTTCTGGTCGATACCCAGCAGCGCACGCGCCGCGCGCATCTGTGAGCCCGTGATCATGAAGTGCCCCTCTTAACAGAGTGATGCCTATGTAGAACAGCAGTAATGATATTTCAAGTATCAATGTAGGTGCTCTGCATATGCATTATCGAATGATAACCCCCAACGCGGAGATCCGCATCGAGGGTTCTGCGCTACAGGGACTTCAAGAATGCCATCAGGTCTTTGTCCTCCTTCCACGAGCGTCCCGGCCTCGCTTGGCCGACTTCGCAGAGCGCAACGGCGTTGGCCTTCATCGTCAGGTCGATCTCGGCATAAATGTTGGTCGTGCTGATCGACACATGCCCAAGCCAGGCACGGATGGTGTTGATGTCCACTCCTGCAAGGACCAGGTGACAGGCCGTCGTGTGTCGGATCACATGCGGCGTGACCGTGCGGCCCGCGAGCTCTGGAACTTGCGCAGCACAGCGCTCGATCAGGCGATAGACGCCGAAGCGCGTAAACCCTGTCCCAAGCCTGCTGACAAACACAGGTGCGCCCACTTCGCGATCCCGGATTTCGTGCGCAAGAGCCCGCTCGGTTTCGGGCCATAACGGGCATTTTCGGATCTTGCCGCCCTTCCCATGAAGGGTCGCAAGATCATGGCCGCCCCTCCGGGCCGCAAGCGACAGATCCTGCACCTTCAGCTCTGTCGCCTCGGACACGCGCGCACCGGTGTTGTAGAGGAAGAGCAGGAGGGCGTATTCGTGCTGTCCCCGGTCCGTCTTCCTGTCAGGCACCGCGAGCATCGCCTCCATTTCCTGCCGCGTCAGCCAGCCAACCGATGGCTGCATGGACTTTTTAGAAGAGATGGCGCGGATATGCCCACACCACTCGACATGTGCTGGGTCCCTGCTACCCACAAAGCGCGCAAAGGCCTTGATACCCGCGAGCCGCTGGTTCCGGGTCCGAACCGAGCATCCGCGGTCGTCCTCGACATGAGCGAGGAACTTCAGAACCAGCGATGACGCCAGATCGCGCACCATCAAACGGTCGACGGGCCTGCGCACCTTTTGGCTGGCGAATGGTAGGAGCAGTCTGAACGTATCGCGATAGCTGGACCGGGTGTTTCGGGCGAGGTTGCGCTCAGTGACGATGTATTCGGTCAGGAAGCGCCGAAGCCAAGGCCCAAGGAGTTCATGCTCTGGCATCGGCACCTCCATGAGCAAAACGCGCAAACAGCATCGACGCTTGGTTCAAGAGCTCGGGAGTCATCGTCAGGTAGACTTTGGTGCCTTCCAGATCGGAATGGCCGAGATACGTGGACAGTACCGGCAGCAAGCGCTGCACATCCGCGCCTTCCCGATACCAAGCCGTCAGCCTGTGAACCGCGAAGCTGTGACGGAGGTCATGCATGCGGGGCGCTGAACGACCACCCGCGCTGCCGCGAACATCTGCAGCGCGGCGGAGCCGGTCGAACGCAGTCTGAACGGTGCTGCTTGCCAGCCGGGTCCCGTCCCTGTTCGACAGCAGGTATCCGCCACCATCCGGGGCAAACCGCTGTCCCGGTGGCTGCGACAAGTGCCTTGCTAGCGCCATCCCAAGCGGCATTCCAATGGGCACCAGCCGGCTCTTGTAAAACTTGGTGTCCCTGATCGTCAGGACAGAAGCCTTCAGATCGCACTCGTCGCGCAGGAGCCCGGTGGCCTCACTGAACCGAAGCCCCGCGCCATAGAGCAACAAGAGCAGCGTGCGGAACGTGTTCAGGTCGAGCTGCTTTGTGCCAATAAGCGCAATCTCGACGTTTCGCGGATCGAACAGGCGCCGCAATTGCGCGCGACTGTAAATGTGCGGTGGTGCCAACAAGGGCGGACGCCGTTCGCTCGAAGGAAGCGGTGATGCCTCGGCCAAGCCACGACTGATCGCAAATCTCCAGAAGCCTGCGAGCGCATAAGCCTTGTTGTCGCCATGGCGGGTTCTTGGGCCCTGACCAACGAGGAAGGCGAGCACTTGATCCCTCGATATCTCATCGCAATCCGCCTCCGCGCCGATATCGCGCACAAACTGCCGCAAGAGGTTCCGGGCTGTTGTGAACTTTGCACCCTGCGCCTGTCGCCAAGCGACGTAGTCATCGATCGCCTCGCCCAGCTTCACAGCAGTGCCTCCAGATCAAAGGCGGCCACTTCGCGCAGTGCTGCCAGGTCGACCTTGGCATAAATCGCCGTCGAAGACGGATCTCGATGGCCGAGGAAGTCCCCAATCACCTTCATCGACATGCCTCGATCCAGAAGGTGTTGGGCGGCCGAATGCCGGAGTGCATGTGGGCCCCGCCGCCCTGTCACGACGCCGATGACCGCTAGGCGGTCGCGGACGATCTTGCCCAATGCCTTGCGATCCAAGGGGTGGATCGGCGCGCGGGAGGTGAAGAATACAGAGCGTCCGTAACATGTTGGCCTGCCATGCCGGAGGTAGTCCAGAATTGCTTGCCCCACTTCCCGCGATAGCGGCCAGAGCTGGGTCCGACCCGGCTTTGGACAACGAACCCGAAGCAACCCGGCATCCCAGTCGAAGTCGTCGAGACTCAGGCCTGCCACCTCGGCAACACGCAAACCGTATGATGTGAACAGCATGAGGATTGCCCGATCACGCAGATCAACAATGCGCCCCCCTCGGACCGAAGACAAAAGGCGCTCGACGTTCTTGCGATCGATCCCCTTCGGCAAGACCTCGTCAGCCCTGTATCCCGGGGCGACAATGCTTGCGGCCAAACCCGGGCGACACCATCTGCGCTTTTCGGCAAAGGCGATGAACGCTCTGAGGCGCTGCGCATGATCGTGGAGCGTCCTTCGACTCCAGACGCCGCGGCGATGTTCATCGCCAATGATGTCCTCAATGTCAGCCATCGAGAGCGCGCTGATCAGGACGCCGCGCACCGCAATCCGGGTCAGGAAGTGGTCTGCTGCGCGACAGTAACCATGAACCGTCTCGGGGGAGAGGCCCCGTTCCCTGCGCAACCAGGTTTCGTAGACGTTCAGTTCTGTAGCGAAGGGCTGGATCGCACCATCGGATTCGATCCAGCCAAGGTGATGCAGCAGATCGGCGCAATGGCTGATGAAGCGCTGCTTGGCCTTGCTTGTGGCCTCTCGGTCGGATCTGCGACCTTCAGGATTGGCCCAGAGCCTGGCAGCGGTTTCAATGTCATTCAGGCTGATCCTGTCGCCATCGCGAAGGTCCAGAAGCCGCACAAGGTTGAGATGGGCATTCGCATGCTTTCGCAGGGTGCTGCGCTGTGCCCCACCTGCTTTCAGTTGCAGAAGGTACCCTGCCCTGAGATCTGCAAGCGGCGCATTGCGGTGCTTTGCTGCTGCCGGTGGGAGGAAGATTTCTTCGAACATGGCTGTGTCTCCGTTTCTGTGGAAACACAGGGTTCGCACGTTCCGACGCGCAGCTCCGCTTTCATGGCCTCCTGCCTGTTCACCCCTCCCTGATCCTTCTTGCGTCCTGCGGGTCGAGTTGGGGCCGGAGAGCGGCGCGGAGGTCGTCAAGGCCGGTGGCTTGCAAGTCGTCGTTGAAGTCGCCACGCCGGGGCGACAGCACCTGCACATCGATGCCTGCCGCGGTTGCGCGTGCGGTCAGGG
>NZ_JAAKGP010000033.1:0-2500 GCF_011043545.1 Rhodobacter sp. SGA-6-6
TAGATTTGGTTGCGGGGGCAGGATTTGAACCTGCGACCTTCAGGTTATGAGCCTGACAAGCTACCGGGCTGCTCTACCCCGCGACCGTGCCGGCGGCTGATGTTGGTGCTGCCGGGTTGTGTTTGCATCGTTTTGAGAGAGAATGTGTCTCTGGTCAGGTTTGGCGGTGACCTACTCTCCCACGTCTTGAGACGCAGTACCATTGGCGTGACGGCCCTTAACGGCCGAGTTCGGGATGGGATCGGGTGTTTAGCCGTCGCTATGACCACCAAACCGGATCAGAGACCCGGGCCACCCGTCGTTGCGGAAGGGGGCCCTTCATCAGTGTTGTTCCAAGTGTAGCGGGTATCGTGCTGCTGTCTGAGGGCAAGGACGTTTCCGGCCAACTTCCCTTGGGGAATGCCGATGCCTTGCCGTTTCTGGATCAGATCAAGCCAATCGAGCAATTAGTACCGGTCAGCTGAACGCATTGCTGCGCTTACACCTCCGGCCTATCGACGTGGTCGTCTTCCACGGCTCTCAAGGGAGACCTTGTTTTGAAGGGGGCTTCCCGCTTAGATGCCTTCAGCGGTTATCCTGTCCGGACATAGCTACCCTGCACTGCCGTTGGCACGACAACAGGTCCACCAGTGGTCCGTTCAACCCGGTCCTCTCGTACTAGGGTCAACTCTTCTCAAGTCTCCTGCACCCACGGCAGATAGGGACCGAACTGTCTCACGACGTTCTAAACCCAGCTCACGTACCTCTTTAAACGGCGAACAGCCGTACCCTTGGGACCTGCTCCAGCCCCAGGATGAGATGAGCCGACATCGAGGTGCCAAACGATGCCGTCGATATGGACTCTTGGGCATCATCAGCCTGTTATCCCCAGAGTACCTTTTATCCGTTGAGCGATGGCCCTCCCACTTGGGACCACCGGATCACTATGGCCGACTTTCGTCTCTGCTCGACTTGTCAGTCTTGCAGTCAGGCTGGCTTCTGCCATTGCACTCAACGAGCGATTTCCGACCGCTCTGAGCCAACCTTCGCGCGCCTCCGTTACGATTTGGGAGGCGACCGCCCCAGTCAAACTCCCCACCATGCAGGGTCCCGGATCCGGATGACGGACCGCGGTTAGACACCAAGAAGGCGAAGGGTGGTATCTCAAGGGAGGCTCCACCGGGACCAGAGTCCCGGCTTCAAAGCCTACCACCTATCCTGCGCATCACATTCCTGGTGCCAGTGCAAAGCTGGAGTAAAGGTTCATGGGGTCTTTCCGTCTAACCGCGGGTAGTGTGCATCTTGACACACAGTTCAATTTCGCTGAGTCCACGTTTGAGACAGCGGGGAGATCGTTACGCCATTCGTGCAGGTCGGAACTTACCCGACAAGGAATTTCGCTACCTTAGGACCGTTATAGTTACGGCCGCCGTTTACTGGGGCTTCAATTCGGAGCTTGCACCCCTCCTTTTAACCTTCCAGCACCGGGCAGGCGTCAGACTGTATACGTCGCCTTACGGCTTCGCACAGCCCTGTGTTTTAAGTAAACAGTCGCCACCCCCTGGATTGTGCCCCCCGCCCGCAGTTGCCTGCAGACGGGGCTCCCTTCTCGCGAACTTACGGGAGCATTTTGCCGAGTTCCTTAAACGTGGTTCTCTCAAGCGCCTTGGTATACTCTACCAGTCCACCTGTGTCGGTTTCGGGTACGGTCCGATGGAGGGCTATTTCCAGGAACCTCTGAGCGGCCCACCCAATCCGATAAGGGCAGACAACCTTCGAGATCCGTCACATCCTCCTGGCCCAGGAATATTAACCTGGTTCCCATCGACTACGCCTTTCGGCCTCGCCTTAGGGGCCGGCTTACCCTGCTCAGATTAGCTTTAAGCAGGAACCCTTGGACTTTCGGCGACAGGGTTTCTCACCCTGTTTGTCGCTACTCATGTCAACATTCTCGCTTCCGATCTCTCCACCGGATGCCTTACGGCCCGGCTTCACAGAAAGCTCTCCATGTCCATGCCGCCGCGAACGACGGACAAGACATGATGAGCTATATCACGGAACGCTCCGCTACCACGCACATCGCTGTGCATCCCGAGCTTCGGCTCATGGCTTGAGCCCCGATACATCTTCGCCGCAGGACAGCTTGTCTAGACCAGTGAGCTGTTACGCTATCTTTAAATGATGGCTGCTTCTAAGCCAACATCCTGGTTGTTTTGGCCGTCCCACATGCTTTCCCACTTAGCCATGAATTAGGGGCCTTAGCTGCAGGTCAGGGTTGTTTCCCTCTTCACGACGGACGTTAGCACCCGCCGTGTGTCTCCCGGATAGTACTCATCGGTATTCGGAGTTTGCTTAGGCTCAGTAAGTCTGTGGGACCCCATTGCCCATGCAGTGCTCTACCCCCGATGGTATTCGTCCGAGGCGCTACCTAAATAGCTTTCGCGGAGAACCAGCTATCTCCAGGTTTGATTAGCCTTTCACCCCTAGCCACAAGTCATCCAGACCCTTTTCAACGGGTGTT
>NZ_JAAKGP010000034.1 GCF_011043545.1 Rhodobacter sp. SGA-6-6
CTCCAATGCCAACATTTCCAAAGAACTGAGGGACTAGCCCAAGTGGAGGAAAGTCTGAAGACGCTGGGTTAAGCGACGGCCACGACTTGCGGTGGTTGCCGAAGATCGCAGCGGTGTATCTCCCGGCGTGCCGCCGGGAGCAGACCTTGGCCCTTCGGACAGGAGTTTGACCGAGGCTGATGTCCCGAAGGGCTAATCTGCCAACCTATGGGTTGGCAACTACGCTCGGTTTGCCAAGCCACGGTATGGCAGAAGCTCCGGAAGGCCGGAGCCAGCCGGTGCCGTGCTCACTTGTTCCCGTCGATCCACTTCGACATCAACCCCTTGTCGCGGAAGCATTCGTCCGGAACGGCGCGGCGCTTGATGCGGGCGAGCTTCTCCGCGAAGGCCACCTGCTTCGAGGTCGGCAACCGGTCCATGTCGGATACAGGCTTCAGCTGGGCCTGCGCCTCAATCCAGGCGCTCAGGGACCGGCGGTCCTGCTGAACTTCCCAGGGCAGGAGGGTCTGGTTACGCAGGGCGAGGGAACGCGCGTAGGCAATTTGCTTGGGCGTTGCGGGCAAGTCGTATGTGGTGCTGTCCATCGGGAAACTCCCTTGCTGGCTTGGCCCCAAGATAGAACATAACAGGAACAAAATCAAGCCAACCGTCCGGGCGCGTCGGCTCGAGAGGAAGAGGGGGGTCGGGGAAGATCAGGCCTGAGGGTGCCCGAGAGAGGGTGTCCGGGCCTGAACCTGTCCCTTATTCCGGAGTTTCCCGATGACCTATCTCGCGCCCGTTGCGCCTCCCGTTTCTGTTCCGTCCACTGAACCCGCGCCCGCGATCCTCGCCGTCGCCGAAGCGCTGCAGCCCGATCTGGCGCAAGGGTTCCAGATCGACGCGCTGCGCCTGCGGCTCGAGATGGAGCGCGCCTTTGGCGGCTCCGATGCCGATGGCGCTTGGGACTGGAAGCTCGCCTATGAGGCGGGCGAGGTGGCGCTCGTCCTCTTCCTGCGGAAGTTCGGCCGCGCGTTGCTGGCCCGGGCGGGCTCGCCCGCAACACTCTTGCCCATCCTCACCAAGGTGGCAGGTCTCTTGCTGACGCATACCCGGCGCTCGGAGGAAATGGAGCGCTTCCAGCAATTCTCGACGCCGCTGCCCATGGGACTGGCTGCAATGGCGGCAGCGCAGATCACGCCCCGTGACCTCGTCCTCGAGCCTTCCGCCGGGACCGGGCTTCTCGCGATCCTCGCCGAGATCGCGGGCGGCAGTCTCGCGCTGAACGAACTCGCCGAGACCCGCGCCGATCTTCTGCGTCACCTTTTCCCGGGGCGGCCCGTCACCATCTTCGACGCCGCGCAAATCGACGATCATCTGGACGCCGGCGTTCGCCCGAGCGTCATCCTGATGAACCCGCCGTTCTCTGCGATGGCAAATGTCGATGGCCGGACGACCGAGGCGACGGCCCGGCATCTGCGCTCGGCGCTTGCGCGCCTTGCTCCCGGCGGGCGATTGGTCGCGATCACCGGCGCAAGCTTCGCACCTGATGCCCCCGCCTGGTCCGAGACCTTCGGCCGCCTGACCGAGAGTGCCCATCTGGTCTTCACCGGCGCTGTGTCGGGGGCAGCCTTCGCAAAGCATGGCACCAGCTTCGAGACCCGGATCTCGGTCTTCGACAAGTGCCGTGGCGGCGAGCGGGGTGGCATTACCGCCGATCTGGCACGCTCCATCTCGCCGGATGTGGCGCAACTCCTCGCCCGGATCACCGCCGAGGTCCCGCCACGCCTCGAGTTGGATGCGGGTGTGGGCGCATGCTCCCAGCCCATTTCCTCTTGTCGGGTAATTCCCGACCGTTCCTCCGGCCTCACCGCTCGACCCTTTCGGTCGACGGCAGCGGCCAAGATGGATGTGCATGTCTCCGCGCCAGATGCCGAAGACCTCGGGTACACACTGCGCGAGACGGTGGACGATCTCGGCTCTGCCCGCCTGTCGGATGCGATCTACGAGACCTTCCGCCTGCAGGCGATCGACATCCCCGGCGCGGCCCCGCATCCGACCAAGCTCGTGCAGTCGGCGGCCATGGCGTCCGTTGCGCCCCCGAAACCCTCCTACCGCCCGAAACTCCCCGCCGCCGTCTTGCGCGACGGCCTGCTCTCTGATGCCCAACTGGAGACGGTCATCTACGCGGGCGAAGCGCATGGCGCGTATCTCGCGGGATCATGGACCGTCGACGAAACCGGCGACATGGTCTCGCCCGCCAAGGACGACGATCCCGATGCCGTCCGTTTCCGCCGCGGGTTTTTCCTCGGCGATGGCACCGGCGCGGGCAAAGGCCGCCAGTCGGCCGGGATCCTGCTCGACAACTGGGCCCAAAGCCGCCGCAAGGCGCTCTGGATCTCGAAGAGTGACAAGCTGCTCGAGGACGCTCAGCGCGACTGGTCTGCACTCGGGCAGGAGCGCTTGCTCGTCACGCCCCTGTCGCGCTTTGCCCAAGGCCGCGACATCCCGCTGACCGAAGGCATCCTCTTCACTACCTACGCCACGCTGCGCTCCGAAGAACGCGGGACCAAGAAATCCCGCGTCGACCAGATCGTCGACTGGCTGGGCTCGGATTTCGATGGGGTGATCCTGTTCGATGAAAGCCATGCCCTGGCGAATGCTGCAGGGTCCAAGGGCGAGCGTGGCGACACGGAAGCCTCGCAGCAGGGCAGGGCGGGCCTGCGCCTGCAGCACAAGCTGCCCAATGCCCGCGTGGTCTATGTCTCGGCCACGGGGGCCACGACGGTGCACAACCTCGCTTATGCGCAAAGGCTCGGACTTTGGGGCGGGGAAGATTTCCCCTTCGCGACGCGCGCCGAGTTCGTTCAGGCCATCGAGGCGGGCGGTGTCGCGGCAATGGAGGTCCTCGCCCGCGACCTGCGGTCCCTTGGCCTCTACACCGCCCGGTCGCTGTCCTATGACGGCGTCGAATACGAGCTGCTCGAGCATGCGCTGACGCCGGAGCAGCGCGGGATCTATGATGCCTATGCCGGTGCCTTCGCCATCATCCACAACAACCTTGCGGCGGCGATGGAGGCCGCCAACATCACGGGCGACAGTGGCACGCTGAACCGGCAGGCCAAATCCGCCGCGCGCTCGGCTTTCGAGTCTGCCAAGCAGCGCTTCTTCGGCCATCTGCTGACCTCGATGAAAACCCCGACCCTGATCGCTGCCATCGACGCCGATCTCGCCGCAGGCCACGCGGCCGTCATCCAGATCGTCTCGACAGGCGAGGCGCTGATGGAACGGCGCCTGTCAGACATCCCTACGGATGAGTGGAACGATGTGCGGGTGGACATCACGCCAAGAGAGGCTTGCCTGGACTACCTCGCCCATTCCTTCCCGGTGCAGCTCTATGAGCCCTTCACTGACAGCGAAGGCAACCTCTCCTCGCGGCCCGTCACGCGCGCCGGCCAGCCGGTGGAATGCCGCGAGGCCGCGCGACGGCGCGATGCGCTGATCGAGCATCTGGCCAGCCTGCCGCCGGTGCCGGGGGCGCTTGACCAGATCGTCCAGCGCTTCGGCACGGATCTGGTGGCGGAAGTGACGGGCCGGTCGCGCCGCATCGTGCGCAAAGGCGAGGGCTCTGCCGCCCGCTTGGTCGTGGAAAGCCGGGCGGGCTCTGCCAACCTCGCGGAAACCGCCGCCTTCATGGATGACCAGAAGCGCATCCTGATCTTCTCGGATGCCGGCGGCACGGGGCGCAGCTATCACGCCGATCTCGGGGCGAAGAACCAGCGCCTGCGGGTCCACTACCTCCTGGAACCGGGCTGGAAGGCCGATGCGGCCATTCAGGGACTGGGCCGCACCAACCGCACCAACCAGGCGCAACCACCGCTGTTCCGGCCCGTTGCTACCGATGTGAAAGCAGAAAAGCGGTTCCTCTCGACCATCGCGCGTCGCCTCGACACGCTTGGTGCGATAACGCGCGGCCAGCGCCAGACCGGCGGGCAGGGTCTGTTCCGGCCGGAGGACAATCTGGAGTCTCCCTATGCCCGCGATGCCCTGCGCCAGCTTTACCGCCGCCTCTATCGCGATGATGTTGCGGGCTGCTCGCTCGGGGCGTTTGAGGATGCGACCGGTCTCAGCCTGACCGATGACAAAGGTCTGAAGGACGACCTGCCCCCGATCACGACCTTCCTCAATCGCCTGCTGGCGATGACGATCGACATGCAGGCGGTCCTGTTCTCGGTCTTCGAGGAACTCCTCGACCAGCGAATCGAGGGCGCTATCGCTGCCGGGGTCTACGACCTCGGGCTCGAGACGCTGCGCGCCGAGAGCTTTCAGGTGACGGATGCGCGTGTGATCTACACCCATCCCGGCTCCGGCGCGGAAACCCAGCTCCTGACCATCGCAGAAAAGCGCCGCAACACGCCGACCTCGCTCGCCGATGCGCTCGACTGGCTCGACGATCCGAAGGCGCGCCTGCTGGTCAACAGCCGCTCGGGCCGGGCAGTTGTGCAGGTGCCTGCCACCAGCCTGATGCTGGATGATGGTACGATCGAGCCCCGCTTGCGGCTGATCCGTCCAACGGAGGCCAGCACGGTCCCGGCCAGGATCATGGAGGACACACACTGGCTGGAAGCCGACCGCGCGGCCTTCTCCGCCGCATGGAATTCCGAACTGGCTGAAGTGCCGGAGTTTTCGGAAGCCACGCTGCACATCGTGGCGGGCCTTCTGCTGCCGATCTGGAAGCAATTGCCCCAGGACGAAACCCGCGTCTACCGGCTGCAGACCGATGACGGCCAACGCATCATCGGCCGCCGCGTCTCGCCCGCCTGGGTGGCGACCACGCTGGCCAGCGACGCGCCAAAGCTCTCGGCGGCGCAGGTCCATGCCCTCGTTCTGGAGGGAAAGACACTCGTGCGCCTGTCAGAAGGGATGGAGTTGCACCGCTCCCGCGTCATGGGGGTGAACCGGATCGAACTCTCCGGTTTCACGCAGGCGGCGAAGGACCGGCTCAAGGCCGATGGCTTCTTCTCGGAGATCATCGCCTGGAAGCTGCGGCTCTTCTGCCCAGCAGAATCGAGCGGCATCGCAGTGCTTGATCGTCTGCTTGCACGTTGTTCCGTGACAGGAATACATGCGCGCGGAGGGTCCTGAGCCATGTATTCTGAAACCGAAGAGGTGATCCGCGCTCTGGCGGAGAATGCTGAGAGCGTCTGTCGCGCTTACCTTCCCGCCGGACGGCGGGAAGGATCCTACTGGATCGTGGGCGACCTGCAGAACAACCCCGGCCGGTCGCTTTTCGTGCGGCTGACCGGACCAGTCTCGGGGCCCGGTGCGGCGGGCAAGTT
>NZ_JAAKGP010000035.1 GCF_011043545.1 Rhodobacter sp. SGA-6-6
GGTGATGCGGAAATCCGAGGGGGTCTCGGCTTGAATGCGGATCGTTGCCATCGGTCTTGGTCCTCGAAGTGTCAGGTTTCAGTGGTGCGAAGATCGTCCAGACCGCAGCCGGTCCGGCGGAAAAGGCGCGGGAAGGGGCCGGCCCCCGGCACTCCGACGGACCGTGCGCGGATGAAGGGCGAACAGGATCGTGAGGATCGACACTTCTCGCCTTTCGCGCTGTTTATAAACTTATGAATGTATATCGCATCCTATGTGATGATCGTCAATCCTTAGGTCTAGGTATCTCCAGACCCCATGTTGCGATCACCTTCGGGCGCAGGCGCCCTGTTGGGCTTCCTCCGACACTCCTGCGTGCCCCGGGGCATCCACACCGCTGGACCGACGGCCCGGCGTCGCGCGGCGGGCGCTGTGGTCGTGGCGGGTCCTCCCCGTCCCGCGTATCGGGACAGGGCAAGGGCAGCCGCGATACCCGGCTTGGCCGGCCCGGCCCGGACCTCAGGCGATGCTTTTCAGGAAATGCTCGTTGTTCTGATAGGCCGCCTGCACACCCATGGTCAGCGCGGTGCGCATCAGCGGCGGCTTCAGGGTGACGTCGCAGGCCATCATCCGTTCGCAGGTGAAATCATGCGAGCGGACTTCGCTGGAAACCAGGATCAGCGGCAGCGAGGGCGTGGCGCGGCGGACCCGAAGACAGAAGTCGATGGTGGCCTCGGTATCGCCGAGGTAGTCGGAATCGACCAGCAGGAAATCCAGCTTCGGCGCGTATTCCCGCAGCCAGTCGAGCGAGATGTTCCCGTCCGAGACCACCATGACCACCGCGCGCATCTGGTCGGCCCAGTCGGTGATGTCGCGTGACAGCGCGCCGGCCGTGCCGCACATCAGGATCACCCCCTTGGGGCAGAGCGGGGCATCGACCAGCCGGCCGAGCTTGATGCTGCAGCCGCCGGCGGGGGCGGTCCCGGCGGCCGTTTGCGGCGCCGGCTGCGGGTCGGCCTGCGGCGGTTCCTCCTGCACCGGGGCGCGCAGGACCATCGCGGCTTTCGTCCGGGCGTCATCGGACTTGGAAGTGCGGCCGAACCTGAACATAAGTTCATCTCCTTGCTGCGGCGCGCTCCCGCGCCAATACGTTAGCATCTTTACCCGATACTAAAGTATATGATGGCAGGGATGTGGGGGGATCGTGGCAGGATTGTGGCGCTTGCGCCGCGCTCTCAGACCAGCTTCAGGTTCCGGGCTGCGATGACCGCCTGCGTCCGGTTCTGGACGCCCAGCTTGCGGCAGATGGATTTCACATGCATCTTCACCGTCGCCTCGGCCAGGCCCAGGGCGTCCCCGATTTCCCGGTTGGGCAGGCCCTCGGCCAGCTTGACCAGCACCGAGGTCTCCCGCTCGGACAGCGGAGAGGGGTTCGCCTGGCGGATCACGTTCTGTTCCTGCATCAGTTCGAGCGGGAAATAACGTTCTCCGGCGGCCATGAAGCGGATGGCGTTGACGAGGCTCTTCATCGAGCTGGTCTTGGGAATGACCCCCGCGGCGCCGTTCTTCATCATTTCGTCGATCAGGCGCGGCGTGGGGTTGCCGGTGATGATGCCGACGGGCTTGTCCCCGTTCAGGCTGATCATCCGGATCAGGGTTTCGACCCCGCGCATCCCCGGCATGTCCAGATCCAGCAGGATCAGGTCGAAACTGCCGTAACGGTTCAGCAATTCCTCCGCGCCATCCACCGACAGCGCCGTGCGCAGCTGGATGTCCGGCGTGTTCTCCAGCACCATTCCGATGATCTCGAGGATCAGCGTGTGATCATCTGCGATCAGCACATGGAGGGTCGCGGGGGTCGCGTAGCCGTCCTTCGTCATCCTGCTGCACAATCCGCCGTTGACCGCCATGGGACGCCGGTCCCGACGCCCTTTTTCTACATGTCTGCGAATTGTCTGCATTGTCAAGCGGCAGCCGGGCGCGACCTCCGGCCGGACCATCCTCGGCCGATCACGCCGACAGGGTGCGCGCCCGGCCGGTTCTCCATTCGATCAGGCGCAGCTTGTCCAGCAACGCCGGCTCCAGCGCATCGGGGCTGGCGCCGAAGCGGAGTCCGGTGGCGGCCGGGCCGGAAGCGGGCGTCCGGATCCCGGCCGCGATCAGCGACGGATCGAGGCCGGCGCGCTTCGCATTCTGCCCGGGCGGCTTCGGTCTCGGCCAGAGGAGCGAGATCGAAATGCTCAGCACATAGCCCGACGCCAGGATGCCAAGCGCGAGCAATACCTCTTCCCAGCCGACCAGACGGCTGAAAAACGCAATTGCGGCGGCCAGCAGGCAGATGATGGTGACGGTGGGCATGGAAAGGAATCCAGCAGCTTTGCGCGCCAGCATACACTCTTAAGAATATTTATCAAAACTAAAGTATGCTCCGAAGCGCACCGGGGTCAGGAGCCAGGACCGGGCTCTTCCGTCTCCGCCTCCCAGGGAAAATCGGGCTCTGCCTCCAGTTTCAGCAGGGCCATCAGGCAATGCTGCACGTTGTCGACGCGGATCTCGTTGTTGTAGACCTCGGTCCGCAGCCCGCCCATCACCGCTTCCGGCCGCGAGATGTAGAAGGCGTCGATCTCGCGGTCGCGGAACTGCAGCTGGCGCACCGCACGCAGCCCCCGCCGCAGGACCCGGGCATAGCGGTCTGCGCGATCGGTCTCGCCCAGACGGCGGGCCAGGCGCCAGGCCTCGGCCAGCCCCTCCATATAGACCCCGGTCGAGGAGGCGTGCGGCGGGCCGAAATCGGGCCGCTCCGGATCGAAGAACCGGCCCTGGAAATCGGGCGCCAGCCTGCCGCCCCATTGCTGCATCGGCAGCAGCCAGTCGTTGCGGTCCAGCACGAAGGCGGCCAGTTCCGGCAGGCCCAGATCCTCGTGCAGCATGACATAGGCCTGGCTGTGCCAGGGAACGAAGGCCGGATTCGGCTGCGCCAGGTGCCAGTCGCGGTAGTGGCGGAAGCTGGCAAGGCATTTCCGCGCCAGATCGGGGTCGCGGGTCTGCCGGTGGAGCGCGGCCCAGAACAGCAGCGCCTCGCCGGGGTAGAAGTTCTGGTTGTCGTTGCGGCCGGCCGGCACCAGGAAGGTGCGGAAGGAGCCGTCCGGTTGCCACAGATGTGCGACCCCGCGGCAGAGGCCGGCGAAGATCTCCTCATGCGCCGTGGCCTCGACCAGCCCGGAGGACCGGAATTCCAGGATCGCCAGCGCGGCCAGCGCCATGGCCCCCAGCTTGGCCTTGCCGTCGTGGAGGATGGTGCCGAGCCCGTCGACCTCGGCGTAGAATTTCCGCAGGTTGTGGGCGAGGTTGCGCCGGGCGGCCTCGGCCTCTCCGGCGTCGCCGCCACGGCGGGCGATGCGGCCAAGCGCCACCGTGGCCATGAACTGGCGGATGGTGTTGTCGGCGCGCGATTCCACCCCGCGGCTCGGCCAGTATTTGTAGGTCATGCGTCCGTCGGGATGCACATTCCGCAGCAGCCAGCCGGACAGGCCGCGGATCGTGTCCCGCAGCAGGCCGGGGCCGATGCTTTCGGGCGGAACGACCCGGCCGCCGCGCCAGAGCGCATGGCAGAGGCCGCGGTCCGGCAGGACGAGGAACTGGTCGGACTCGAAGCTGCGGATGCGGGCCCGGGCGGCAAGGCGCTCGGGCGTCAGGCCCAGGGCGGCCGCCTTGCGCTCGATCTCGCGGAAGGGTGGGCGGTTGCTGGCGATCGTCGCGGTCGGGGCGATGCGGGTCAGCCGGCCGTCCAGAGCGATCTCGATCCCGCGCAATCCGCGCTGGCTGTTGGCGAAGGCCGTGGCAAGCCGCTCCGGCGGCACGGGCCGGTAGTCGCGGGTCAGGCAGATCTCCAGCGCATCGGCCGGGCCGGCCAGGTCCGCCGCCGAGCGGGCGACGGCCTCGGCCAGTGTCGGCGCCGCGTGCCATTCCGCCGCGATCCGCCGGCCGTCCTGCCGCCAGGCCAGCCAGACCGGCGCGGCCAGCGGGAGGGCGTCGGACTCGGCGGAGCGGCCGGACATGCCTTCGGCGACGGCCTTCAGGACAAGGCTTTCGTCGGGAAGCGGGGCGGAAAGGGGCATGGGGGACCTCGGTCGGCGCCGGTGTTTGTTCGTCCGCAGGCTGTGCGGCGGTTCATCCTATTTGGTGATCGGCTCATGAAAAAGGGCTGCCGCTTTCGGCGGCAGCCCAGTTTGGAGGGAGAGGGCATCTCCGCTCCGTGAGCGTGGGGGCGCTCAGGAGAAGAGGCCGTTGCCTCCGAGCAGGCCTCCGAGGAGGCCATCGTCGCCGAGGACCGGGTCGAGCAGCCCGCCGTTGCCTTCGAGCAGGCCTCCGAGGAGGCCGTCATCGCCGAGGACCGGGTCGAGCAACCCGCCGTCGCCGCCGAGCAGGCCTCCGAGGAGGCCGTCATCGCCGAGGACCGGATCGAGCAGCCCGCCGTCGCCGCCGAGGAGACCTCCCAGCAGGCCATCGTCGCCGAGCACCGGGTCGAGCAGCCCACTCTCGCCGCCGAGCAGACCTCCGAGGAGGCCATCGTCGCCAAGGACCGGGTCGAGCAGCCCGCCGTTGCCGCCCAGCAGGCCATCATCGCCGAGGACCGGATCGAGCAGCCCGCCGTCGCCGCCGAGGAGACCTCCCAGCAGGCCGTCGTCGCCGAGGACCGGATCGAGCAGCCCGCCGTCGCCGCCGAGGAGGCCTCCCAGCACGCCGTCGTCGCCGAGGACCGGGTCGAGAAGCCCGCCGTCGCCGCCGAGCAGGCCCCCCAGCAGGCCGCCGTCTCCCAGCAGGCCCCCCAGCAGCCCGCCGTCGCCAAGCAGGCCGCCCAGCAGGCCATCGTCGCCGAGGACCGGGTCGAGCAGCCCACCGTCCCCGCCGAGCAGGCCCCCCAGCAGGCCGTCGTCGCCGAGCACCGGGTCGAGCAGGCCGCCGTCGCCGCCGAGCAGGCCTCCCAGCAGGCCGTCGTCGCCGAGCACCGGGTCGAGCAGCCCGCCGTCGCCGCCGAGCAGGCCTCCCAGCAGGCCGCCGTCTCCCAGCAGGCCCCCCAGCAGCCCGCCGTCGCCAAGCAGGCCGCCCAGCACGTCGGTCAGCACGTCGCTGACCGGGCCGCCGCCCGTGCCGGCCTCGCCGCCGAGGATGCCGGCCAGCAGGCCGTCGGTCAGCGCCGAGACCGCGCCCAGCACGTCGCCGGAGGTCAGCGTGGCCACGGTGT
>NZ_JAAKGP010000036.1 GCF_011043545.1 Rhodobacter sp. SGA-6-6
CGGGTATGGGTAAGAGTCGGTACCAGAATGCTGCCAACCGTTGGCGGGGTGGGGCGACGGGTGGGGCGGTACGACTTAGACATGAGCGAGGTGGGTACGCTAAGAGCGGATGACTTGGGAACTCTGCTGAGATCCCGGCAAGCATCACGGCTGGGTTGCTGCTGAGGGCGGGGAGCGGTTATTCGCTGCGGCCGGGACGAATGGCTGGTTCGGCCACATCGGGTATGTCTGCATTCAACATTCAATTTCAAGATCAGCCAAAGCTGACGCGCTACAGACTTTGCCGTTGATGTTGTCGAAGCGGCGAGCGCCTAATGCCAAGCGGTTCATATGCTGGCCAAACTGGGAGAAACTTAACGCTGCCCGGCTCAGCCGTGGGCTGGAATGCCTCGCACTTTGCAGAATCACCAATAGGATCAACGCCAATCATTTCATCTGTGCCCTTCAAGGTGCTCCGAGGAAGTGGGTGTAAACGCGGTCGAGCAGGCCACTGTATGCCTTGAAATAGTCCTCCAACTTGGAGGAGGATACGTTGACGTGGTGCTTCTTGCGGTGAGCGATGGTGATCCTATCATCCACCATGTTGTCGATGTGTTGCTTCTCGATCTCGCGCTCAGCACCCCACTGGCGCTTTAGCTCAGTCTCGAAGTCCGCATCGAACAGGCCGATAAGGTCGAGCACTTTCGCTGTCTTTGGGTTCTGGTAGCTCTCGCAGATTTTCTCGATAGGCCTATAGATGCGACTGTTGGATCGCCGCTTAGCGTATTCGATGAATATCTGCTTGAGGGACTGCTCCAAGCTACCGCATATTGAGACGCAAAGCTGCTGGCTCGACAGGTTGATAAGCTCGTCGCGCTCGGTGCCCACGCTCTTCTTGATGACCGCTATCTGGCCGTTTAGGCGGTCGAATTCTGCCTGCAACTCCTGCCGCTTCATATACTGGCAAAGGCTGCGTAGGCCTCCCCCATACGCTTTTTGACGTTCTCTTCGTCGGCGGTGGACCGGATGTAGCCCTCGGTAAACCGCTCGTTACTCAGAAGCGCTGTGTAGGTGTCTATTGCCTTTGCTTCGTCAGGGGGACCTTTTTCCGCAAGACGCTTAGCGATGGCGACCGCAACAGAGTCGAACACTGCCGTGTTGAGGGAACGGTCCGGACGGAACGTCCGGTTGCCCAGTGTCTTGGTCACATAAGTGATCATATCAATGAAGATTTGTCCGAGCTTCTTCATATCCGCGTCCGAGATATTCCGCTTTTCCTTCATGAAGTCATTAAGGAAGTGCTTCATAGGCGCTTTGTAGGCATGGCCCGTCTCGTAAAAGGCCATGAAGCGCAGGATCAACTCTATGTCCTTCAGACGCTTGCTCTTCGGTCCGTAGATGGCCCGCCATTCGGCATTGTCGTTAAGGGAGTGCAGGTAGTCGTTGAACGGGCCGTGGCAGATACAGGAGCGGATTTCCTGAGGGGAGAGTTTGATGCCACCCGTGTTAATACGCTCGAACACCTCATAGACGCTGTTAACTTCGCCTTCGGGCAAATCCTGACGGAATACCGTGGCATGGATTACCGCGTCATCGAGGCGGGCACGGTCGGCATCGTCCAGCGTCTTGTAGGTACGATTGGCAAACTTGGTTTCTAACCCGGTAAGGGCGAATTCTCTGCCGTTGATGATGCCTTGGGAGAAGAGGTGCAAGGACTTCAAGCGCTGCTGGCCGTCGATGACCAGATGCTTGCCGGTATCGCTTTCTTTGAACAGGAAGATGCTCGGCACAGGCAGCCCAAGCAACAGGGATTCTATAAAGCGGGAGCACTGATTTTGCGACCAGACAAAAGCCCGCTGGAAGGACGGGATGTAGAAAAGCTTCTTGTCCATGCGGGATACCAGTGTCTCCACCGGGTAATCCACGCCGAAGGATGAGATTGAGAACAACTCGCCAGTCGTGGAGACATCCTCCTCTTGGTCATCGACGTTTTTCAGGTCGTCAAGATCTTCCTGAAGCTGAGTAAGGTCGCTCATGAATCATCCCTGCATACAAGTACGGCGTATATAACACGCCCATCTAGTGGATGGGAACCATCTCCAAGCTCGGCCAAGCAACCTGATATCGCCAGTCGTGCATAAATTTCGCGGTCGCGGCGAATGGCTGGTTCAACGGGCTGCACCGCAGCATTTGCACCTCCGTCGGACGTCGGCAGTGGGCCGAGGCTGTGTGGAAACTCGGAACCTATGAAATCTCCGAGAACGACTTCCCTCTGATGTCGCTTCACGCGGAGCCGAGCGGAACATTTTCACTCCATTCCTGCGATGAGAGAATGCTGTCCCGCACCACCTGCCGCCCAACGTAGTTTCCACACACCCTCGGCCGTTCTCACCGCGAGCTCAAGTGTCATACACGGTAGACGCAGGCAGGCCGGTGGCGTGATGGTGAAAGCCCACTACTCTTGCCGACCCTCACCCTGCCCCGAAACCGAGAAAACTCCTGCATCTATAAAAGAAGCAGCTACAGGAGTTTAGCTTATGAATGTTCTTGCCGTTCTCGGCCTGTTGGCCACGGGTGCCGTGCTGGTACCCCGGGAGGTTCTGGTGATGGGGATACTCTGGCTGGTGAGTCAGTTCAGCCCCTCGACGGCCACTTCGCTGTTTCTCGGCGCGCTGATGATGTGGCAGTGATGTTGCCCGGCAGCATCGTCTGGATCGCGGCCTTCGACGAGGTTCCCCGGCACCTGTTCCGCGTGGACGTGGTGCATGAGGACTGCGTGGGGGGCGTGGCGCTCACCGGACCTCTCGCGGGCAGCTACGGCGAGCCTGCCCTTGACTTGATCCTCGGGCCAGCAGGGCCCGGGGAGACCGCTGGGATCGTAGTTATCCTTCTAAACGGCTGAACCTCATCAGGAAATCATCAACATCATCAGAACTGGGGCAAAGGCCCCAGAAGGAGGACGCATGTCGGTGCGTATTCAGTATGCCTACCTGAAGCAGCAGACGTGGCTGTATCGGCGGAACTATCCCAAGGAGCTTCAAGCGGTGTTGGGGCAGGCGATGAAGCAGTCGCTGAAGACCGGGGATGCGCGGGTGGCCCGGGCGCGGGCCGCTGAAGTCAACGCCAAGTATGAGGAGGTGATCACCAAGGCCAAGGCGGGTCAGGTGGTGGAGAAGTCGTCCCCGGTCGTGGTGACCCCGCCGGTGTTCTCTCCGGTGGTGATCGTGGGACGCAGGACGGTCAAGGAGCTTGCCCGTCTCTACCTGAACCGGCGGTCCAACGAGTTGCAGCACGGAGGGTTCAAGTCGGTTCGGTTCTCGGTTGGCTTGTTCGTGTCGGCCTATGGCTCTAGGGCAATTGGGTCGATCAGTCGGGAGGAGGCGCTGGCTTTCGTCAGGAAGGTGGCGCTGCTCGGTCGGCATACCGGCAAGTCATGGCGGACTCGGGACTATGGCCTGGACAGGTTGGTGGAAGCCAGCCGGGGCGGGACGATCAGCGCAAGGACTCAACGGAGGACGGTCAGTCAGGTCGGGCACTTCCTCGACTGGGCGGTCTACGAGGGCGAGTTGACGGTGAATCCCTTCAGCACGGTTCGGGTCGAGGCGAAGGGCAGGAACCGCAGCTATGCCGCCCTGACGGATGGTGAGGTTGGCGGACTTCTGGCGCTGAACGATCCTCGTATCGGTGATGTGCTGGTCTTCTGCCTGCTGACCGGGATGCGGGCTGGTGAGGCGGTAGGGTTGGTACGGGATGATCTGGTCTGGAAGGGCAATCTCGGCTGGTTCGCCTGGATACGTCCCAACGAGGTCCGGTCGCTGAAGACGGACGCAGCGGAGAGATTGATCCCGTTGCACTCGACGCTGACGCCGCTGCTGGCCAACCTGCCACGAGAGGGACGGCTCTTCCCCGACCTTAGTGTCTCAATCGTCACGAAGAGGTTCGCTAGCCTGCGGGCCACTCTGGGGCTCTCTCGCCCCGGGGTGGTGTTCCACTCGACACGGAAGTGGTTCGTAACCCAGTGCGAGAGGGCAGGGGTGCCGGAGCACTTCACCGCCTCGATCGTTGGGCATCAGTCGGCGCGTTCTGAGAACCGGATGACCTATGGCATCTACTCGGCCGGGATCAGCGATGATCAGAAGCGGGAGATCGTCGAGAAGGTGGGGCTGCCATGCCGCTAGTTCCAGACATCGACAGCTTCGAGGAGAGGGCCGCTATCATGGAATATGAGGGCGGCCTTTCTCGTTCCAGGGCGGAGGACCGGGCTGCTCAGG
>NZ_JAAKGP010000037.1 GCF_011043545.1 Rhodobacter sp. SGA-6-6
GCGGGCATGGTCGGGATGCGCCTGCCGGGGGTGGCCTTGACCGATGAGCAGTTCCTCGAATTGGGATGGGGCATCCGGGAGAGCGCCGACGATCCCGCCGATGCGCCGCCGATGCGGGTGCAGCTATCGGCCCGGCAGGTCAGCCGCCACGAATTCGCATTGACATGGCCCGCCGTCTATCTGGTCGGCGCTGGCCTGCAAGGCTCGGCGCGCATGGTCGGCCTCTGGGCCGCCTGCCGGGCCTATCGCCGACCGTTCTCCAAGGCTATCGCAGGGCGGGGCGTCAGCCGCCCGGCAGCCTATGCGTTGAGGGACAAGGGGTTGTCGCTGATCAGTCAGGGGCTGGCCCGGGATCGGGTGCCGGTGAATATCGCCTAGGCGTGGCTTCATAGGCGACTACCCCCTTTTCTCTCTCCAAGGTTGACAGGCGCCTTCGTGGCGGCAAGGCTTCGGGAATTCCCCCTTGTCCGCATATCCCCATGCCCCATTTCAAGCTCGACACCACCGCCCTCGACCCGCAGCACCGCGTCGCCGAGTTCGAGGCGGCCTGCGCCCAGGTCTGCCAGCTGATGATCGCACCGACGGGCGAGGATT
The DNA here is from genome assembly GCF_011043545.1 of Rhodobacter sp. SGA-6-6. GTDB lineage: Bacteria > Pseudomonadota > Alphaproteobacteria > Rhodobacterales > Rhodobacteraceae > Pseudogemmobacter. The sequence goes on from NZ_JAAKGP010000037.1 coordinate 595, forward strand.
TCGCCTCGCGCACCGAGATCGCGCTGATCGGTCAGGCGGTCTTCGCCAACACCCGCCATTCCGCTTGCGTCACCAGCCGGACCATGGCGCTGGCGGCGGGCACCGGCGACAACATTCTGCTGCACATCCCCTTCAGCGGCGGCTTCACCATCCGCCAGCGCGGCGGCAGCGAACAGGCCTGCGGGGCGGGCTCGATCTATGTCGACCCGACCGGAGAGCCGGGCGTGGCCCGGTTCGAGGGGGCGGGCGCCCATGCCTTCTACCTGTCGCTGCCGCGGGCGCTGCTGGGGCCGGCGGGCGACAGGCTGGGCCTGCGCGGCCAGATCGCGCTGACGCCGCAATGGCGGCTGATGCTGGGCTATGCCCGCGCCATCCATGCCGAGGCCGCCCTGCTGCCCGCCGCCGATCTGGAGCAGTGCGGCGCGCATCTTCAGGATCTGGTCCTGCTCGCCATCGGCGCGGACCGCGATGCCGAGCAGATCGCCCGGGGCCGCGGCGCGCGGGTGGCCCGGCTGCGGGCGATCCGCGCCGATATCGAGCGGAACCTGACCAGCCCGGACCTCGCCCCCGGCTGGATCGCGGCGCGGCACGGCATCTCGCCGCGCTACCTGCGCGGCCTGTTCGCCGACGAGGGGACCTCCTTCTCCGACCATGTGATGCGGCGGCGGCTGATGCTGGCGCACGGCCGGCTGTCGGACCCGGCGCTGTTCGGGGTGCCGGTCAGCCGCATCGCCGCCGAGACGGGGTTCGGCGACCTGTCGTGGTTCAACCAGCGGTTCCGGCAGGCCTTTGGCCGGACGCCCACCGGTATCCGCAACCTCGCCATCGGCCGGCTGCGGGACGGCCCGGGTTCCGCCTGACCCGCATTCGGTGCCGCCAGCCCCGAGACGCAGGGGCAGCCGCCGCGGCATCATCGCCCGGATGCGGCCCGGCCGTCCCGTTGCGGAGATTTCGATGACATCGCCCTCCCCCCGCCTGTCTGCGGCGCTGCTGGCTGCCAGCCTCGCCCCTCCGGTCCTGGCCGAGACCACGACCATGATCGTGATGGACGGCTCCGGCTCGATGTGGGGACAGATCGACGGGCGCACCAAGCTGGAGATCGCGCGCGAAGTGGTGGCCGACGTGCTGGCAGGGATGCCCGCCGACCGGGTTCTGGGCCTGATGGCCTACGGCCACCGCGAGCGCGGCAATTGCGCGGACATCGAGTTGATGGTGCCCCCGGCAGCCGGCAGCGGGGCGGCGATCCTCGACGCCGTCAACGCCATGCGGTTCCAGGGCAAGACGCCGCTGTCCGAGGCCGTGCGCCAGGCCGCCGAGGCGCTGCGCAGCGCCGAGGAGCCGGCCACCGTGGTGCTGGTCACCGACGGGATCGAGACCTGCGAGGCCGATCCCTGCGCACTGGCAGCGGAGCTGGAAGCCTCGGGTGTCGATTTCACCGCCCATGTCATCGGCTTCGGCCTGACCCGCGACGAGGGGGCCGAGGTCGCCTGCATCGCCGGGAACACCGGCGGCCGCTATATCGAGGCTTCGGATGCCGGGGAACTGGCCGGGGCGCTGGAACAGGCTGTCGGCGGGGCCGCGATGCCCGCGCCCGAGCCGCCGCCCGAGCCGGAACCCGAGGAGCAGACCCGCCACTTCCCCGGCGATCCCTGGATGGAAGGCTTCGCCATCGGCACCACCGGCTATGCCTTCGGCCCCGACCTGCCCGAACCCGCCGCCTTCGACTTTCCCCCCGAAGGCACCGCCGAGGACTGCCGCGCGATCTGCGAGGCGGACGGCGATTGCGGCTCCTGGCGCTACGAGCCGAAGGGCAGCTTCTTCGTCGATCATGCGCGCTGCTTCGCCTTCCGCCCGGGAACCGAGTTCCTGCCCAATGTCTATCCGGTCGCGGACGGTTTCGTCTCGGGCATGAAGCCCGGTGTCGTCGGGCTGATCTCGCCCTATGTGGCCATCGGCGCCGAGGCGGCGGCCAGCCTGACGCTGACCGGCCCGGTCGCGCCGGGCGAGGAGTTCACCGTGCTCTGGTTCGGCCCGGCGGGCGCCGAGGACTGGGTCGGCATCGTGCCGCCGGGCACCCCGGACCCTTCGGGCGACCTGTCCTGGTTCTACGTCGCCGAGACCATCGAGCCGGGCGACCGCCCCGAGGGGGCCGGCACGCTGACCGCTCCCGCCGAGCCGGGGCTCTACGAATTGCGCTACGTCTTCGGCCGCAGCACCGACCGGCGCGTCATCTTCGCCATGCCCCTGCCGGTGGGGGTGGAAGCGCCCGCGGCGGACGGGCCGGCCGCGGACCTGCTGCCGGTGCGGATCGCCGCCCCGGCCGGGCATGAGACCGACCCGATCTCCTGGAGCGCCACGCCGCTGGACCCCTCCACCGAGACCCCCGAGGCCGTGGCCATGCCGGAGGCCATCGCCGGCCCATGGGAGACCGATCTCTTCCCGGGCCGCTGGCGGATCGAGGGGCTGGCGGCCAGCGGCATGTATTTCGCCGCCGAGATCATCGTGACCGATGCAGCCGGGCAGTCCTTCGAGATTCCCGTCGGCTTCGAGAGCGAGGGTATGGGCGAGGACCTGCCGCCTGCCGAAACAGGCACTCCCTTCGCCGATGCAGCGACCGGCCTC
>NZ_JAAKGP010000038.1 GCF_011043545.1 Rhodobacter sp. SGA-6-6
CGCGGCATGTCCACGGTGCGCCTGCCCGGCGTCACCCTGACCGACGAGGAGTTCCTCGAATTGGGATGGGGCATCAGGGAAAGCGCCGACGATCCCGCCGACGCGCCGCCCCTGCGCGTCCAGCTTTCCGCGCGGCAGGTCAGCCGCCACGAGGCGGCGCTGACGTGGCCGACGATCTATCTGGTGGGTGCGGGGTTGCAGGGAAGCGCCCGGATGGTCGGGCTGTGGGCCGCCTGCAAGGCGTATCGCAGGCCGTTCAGCAAGGCCATCGAGGGGCGGGGCGTCTCGCGCCCGGCGGCCTATGCGTTGCGGGATCGCGGCCTGTCGATCATCTCACAAGGGCTGGCCCGGGATCGGGTGCCGGTGGAGATCGACTAGGCTGCCGAAATCGTCCCGGGCGTGACCTTCGCCCCGCGCCCCGCGCCCCGCGTCCCGCTGGACTGACCGCTCGCTCTGCCCGGTCTTCGCGGCGGTGTCGGCGGTGAAGCGGTCGGGGTTGATCAAGTCGCCAACTTGGCGACTTGATTTCCGATCACCACCATGCACCGTCTCCGGGTGCAGGGCCTCGTAGGCTTCCTTCCGGCGCTTGCTCAAAACCGTCAAGCGGAACCCGTCTGCAATGCATCGATGATAGTGGGGAGGTATTTTCGCACCTGCTCTCTGTCGCTCTCCTTTTCCTTTTCGGAGAGTTTGGCGTAGGGCGTTCCCATCTGTCTTCCCCATTTCAGCACAAGCTCGGCTGGAATGAGCAAGCTTCCATCAGACTGCCGAGTTCCCTTGCTATGCATATATCTTTGCCAGTGGGACCAGCGCTCATGCTCGATATCAGCCAAGTCTTCTACAGCGGCCTCTAGGGCCGCAATTACATGTTCTCGTTGCATGAAACACTCATATTAAATCCTTCTCCGCCAAGCGCCTGTAATGTTCGCCAAGGGCGGTCAATCGCACTGTCTTTGACTCCATGGCCGCATGCCACATATGAGGAGCACCCTCAGGGACTAGCAAACCAACTCGATTATACTTCTGCAAAATAGCGAAAATAGCATTGTGATCAGGGTCGGGGGCAGGGATGCTCTGCGGGTCGATAGACCAAGAATCGTGACGTTCCGGTTCAAAGGTTGGGTCCAACTGCATTTGATGTCCAGCGGTTGGGAAAAGCTCGGAAATCCGCCGAAGTTCAGCGAGTTCCAAAGCCGGACTTACTTTTCGCAACGATACAAATCGTTTTACATTGGTCTTAAAGACAGGGCGCTGCGCCCATGGGCCTAGCGATTGATCCACATGCGCGTAGACACCGCCCGGAGTGACCTCACCGACAAGATTTGCTGCGGCTCCACCTAGGGCATCCACAAGAAGCGAAGTAAAGACACCGGCACCATTTTCTTCACTGGCATATTGTTCAGCAGTGGATGCCGTCAGAATTGTTACTCCATCGCTGATCTCGGCGACCTTCTGTTGAAGCGGATGTCCACCGGCCACGCCGCTGTGACAGCTATCGAGAACTATTACACGATTGGCGATCTTCGATTGGTTCGCCATTGTCATGATGTCAGCTAGAGAAACGCCGTCATTGCCTGTCTTCACTTCTGAAGAGCAAAGATATCCGCCTGTTGCTTCGATATGTCCGTGCCCTGCGAAGTAGAGCAATGATACCTCACCATCGCCAGCAAAAAGCTCCTCGATTGCTCCGCGCAGATCGTCGCGTGTAACCGTATCCTTCGGTCCAGTTGCTGTAAGGTGCCTGACGCCGAAATTCACCGATCCGTCCGCGTGACGGTCAAGCATAGATTTAACTGCAAATGAGTCGTTCACGCAGCCGCATAGCGGGGGTGCATTGTCGTAATAATCAACGCCGATGATGAGTGCTTTTCGCATTATAGTATATCAATCCAGTTGCCGACATTATCCCAAGTCCAAACCATCGTTTTCAGACCTTCGATATTCGTGCGATCATCTTTGTAACACCACATGCCGCGAACAGGTTTGCCCTCTTCCCTTGCGCATTTAATTTCCCACTTCTGGCCGCTCGATGTAAGGGAATTATTGCTGACAAGAACAAGAACCCCATCTGATCTTCGAATGCGCGTCCGCACACGATCCTTCCAACCCTCATCATACGGTTCTTTTACTGACATATCGATGTATTCAAAGGGTGAGCGGGTAATGAGTGACTGAGCCTTAAGGAAGTCACGGCAACGCTCATCTTCAATCGCAAATGCAACAAATACGGTCTTCTTATCAGCCATCTGACGCTCCCAGCGATTCGGTCCATAGGCAAGAATTCTACACTCGTCCTCGGCGATTTAGTGAGCTTTTACTTGCCGCTCGTGATCGGTAGCCGCCGGGGGGGCGATCATCTCGTGTTTGAGGGCGGCGCGGGTCGGCTCCTCGCCCCGCGCAACCATGTCGTCCAAGGCCCGTTGCGTTGCACCCGGATCGGCCTTCTCGCGGTCCCGGCGCTTGCGGAAGTTATGGATGTCCTTGTGCGAGAGGCCGAGGTCGGGGGCGCTTGGCGCTTCCAAGGCGGAAGCGCTACGCCCCTGATTTGCTGCCCGAACGTCGCCTCTATCCTGCGCCGCGTCATATTCTTCGGCGAGGCGGAACTCGGCCCTTGCCCGGATGGCGAGGGCATTGGCCTGTGCCCGGTGGACATCGGCGATCAGGCTGTCATGGGCTTGCTTGGCCTTCGCCATTCGGCTGGCGATCTTGGCGGCGTCATAGGCAACGCGGGCAAGGTCGCGAGCCTCAAGCATCTCGGCGCTTGACCGTGCGCCTTCGTGGTCTCGGCCAACCTCCACCGCCGCCACCTCACGGAAAGCCAGCGGGCGGTGGTCGCCGGGAAGCTGGAGAACATGCGGCAGGGCGCGAGGACGGACTTGGAACCTCGGGCAAATTTGCCCGAGGTCTCCTCCGCCCAAGCCGCCGACCTTTTGAACGTATCCGAGCGGTCGGTGAAGTCCGCCCGCCGGGTCATCGAGCAGGCCGCGCCCGAGGTCATTGAGGCGGTCGAGCGCGGCGACCTG
>NZ_JAAKGP010000004.1 GCF_011043545.1 Rhodobacter sp. SGA-6-6
CCTCCAAGCTGTAAGCAAAAGCAGGCCGAAAGGCCCGGAACGGGCGCCCTTCGGGCGCCCGTTGCCGTTTCAGAGCAGCGCCTCGATCACCGGCAGCAGCGCCTCTGCCGCCTCCCGATGCGCCGCGGCGCCCGGCAGGTCGCGCGCCGCCGCCTCGTCCGCCGGGCAGAACCGCATCGCCCGCACCCCCTCGGCCCGCGCCGCCGGGCTGGCCACCACCTCCACGCAGGCCGAGGCCAGCGGCTTCAGCGCTTCCACCATGCCGCGGTCGACCAGACCGGGACCGGCCTCCGATCCGCCGCCCATCCACAGCAGCACCCGCCGCCGCGGCAGCCGCTGCAGCAGTGCCTGCATCCGCTGCAGCCACAGCGCCTTCATCTCTGCGGCAATCGGAGCGAAACGCTCCTCCCCCTTGCCGGCCAGCACGGCGATCAGGTGGCGGGTGAAGTGGATCTCGGTGAAATCCACCTCGCGGTAGAGCGAACGCAAGAGCGGCGTCGCGGCGATGAAACGGTCGTTCCGCCGCGGATGCACCGTGTAATAGCGGTTGGTCAGGTTCTGCGCCCCGGTGACCTGCACCACCGCCAGATGCGCCGCCGCCGCCACCTCCAGCGCGGCGCGGTCGGCCAGATAGACATCCGGCCCGGCGTTCTGGCAGCCGAGGTTGGCGACCGGAATCCCCAAAGCCTCTTCCACCAGCGCCGGGAAGGGCGCGATGACGAAGCGGCCATAGGTCTCGGACCCGCCCAGCATGGCGATGTATTCGCCGGTCAGGTCCCGCCTCGGACCGCGGAACGCCAGCCGCGACGCCCCGTAATGACATGGAAAATAGTCGAGCGCCCCGTCGCCCGGTTGCACGAAAGCCATCACAGCCACCCATTCCGTCTCACACCCGCCTCCAGACTGCGGGACAAGGCTTTCCAAAGGACTAAACCGCGGCCTTTCCCGACAAGTCGAAGCAGATTCCCCGGCCTTGCCCTGCCCCTGCCGCTTCCTTAAGGTCTGGCCCGACACATCAGGGGGCAGGCATGGACATTCGGACGGTCGGGATCGTCGGGGCGGGGCAGATGGGCAACGGCATCGCCCATGTCTTCGCGCTTGCGGGCTATGACGTGCTGCTGAACGACATCAGCGACGAAGGTCTGAAGAAGGCCATGGCCACCATCGAGAAGAACCTCGACCGCCAGGTCGGCCGCGGCAAGATCACCGCCGAGGAGAAGGCCGCCGCCCTGGGGCGCATCCGCACCACGATGAAGCTTGCCGACCTCGGCCCGACCGACCTGATCATCGAGGCCGCAACCGAGCGCGAGACGGTGAAGCAGGCGATCTTCGACGACCTGCTGCCGCATCTGAAGCCGACGACGATCCTGACCTCGAACACCTCCTCGATCTCGATCACCCGGCTGGCCTCGCGCACCGACCGCCCGGAAAAGTTCATGGGCTTCCACTTCATGAACCCGGTGCCGGTGATGCAGCTGGTGGAACTGATCCGCGGCATCGCCACCGACAACGAGACCTGGGACAGCCTGCACGAGGTGGTGCGTCGGCTCGGCAAGACCGCCGCCAGCGCCGAGGATTTCCCCGCCTTCATCGTCAACCGCATCCTGATGCCGATGATCAACGAGGCGGTCTATACGCTTTACGAGGGCGTGGGGTCGGTCAAGAGCATCGACGAATCGCTGAAGCTGGGGGCCAACCATCCGATGGGGCCGCTGGAACTGGCGGATTTCATCGGGCTGGACACCTGCCTCGCCATCATGAACGTGCTGCACGAAGGACTGGCGGATACCAAATACCGGCCCTGCCCGCTCTTGACGAAATATGTCGAGGCCGGCTGGCTGGGCCGCAAGACCCAGCGGGGCTTCTACGACTACCGCGGCGAAACCCCGGTTCCCACCCGCTGACGATCCTTCGCCGAAGGATCGTGTTTTTACGATTTTTCGGCGAAAAATCGGGCCGCTAGCGCCCCAGCGACAACGTATGGTCCCGCAACCAGGCCAGGAACCCGCGCGGGTTGCCGTCCCATTTCTTCAACTCCTCCGCCGGGATCGGCTGGCCGATCACCGGGCGCTGCGGCTTGAACAGCGACCGCTTGATCTCGTAGAGCAGCAGGCCCTGCCGCAGGGTGTCCGAAATCCGGTTGGCGATCTGGAAGGCGCGGCTGTTCTGGCCGGGGAAGAAGATCGGCAGGATCGTCGCGCCCGAGGATTTGACGATCTTGTGCGTGAAGACGTTCCATTCCGCCTCCACCGCCGGGCCGAACCAGGTTTCGCTCATCGCCACCTTGCCGGCCGGGAAGACGATGATCGCCCCGCCCGCCTTCAGGTGCTTCATCGTCTCGTCCCGCATCTTCAGGCCAAGCTCGCGGGCATTCTCCTCATGCGGGAAGGGCACCGGGATCATGAATTCCTCGACCTCGGGGATGCCGGTCAGCAGGCTGCGGGTCAGGATCTTGAAGTCGGACCGGACGCGGTTGACCATCTCGGCCATCACCATGCCGTCCACCAGGCCCGAAGGGTGGTTGGCCACCACCACCAGCGCGCCGGTCTTCGGGATGCGGGCGATTTCCTCGGCCGGCGTGTCGATGCGGATGCCCATGTGGCGGATCGCCTTGGGCCAGAACGGCGCGCCGAAGGGGGCGCCGGACTTCTCGAAGCTGCGGATCAGCCGCAGCAGCTGCACCTTGGCGGTCAGCCATTCGATGGCGCGGATGGTGCCGGCCTTGAACGGATTCGTGAAGGTGCCGGCATAGGACAGCCGCCGCATGTCGTATTGCCGCTCGGGCCGCGCGGGAGGCAGCTCTGCCGCCTCGGGGGCGATCTGGCTCTGGTCGGTCACGCGGCGGTGGTCCCTGGCGTCAGGCCCGGCGGGGCGCGGGGCTTCTCCGCTCAATAATCCTCTCCGAAGCGGGCCGCAACAAGGGCCTCCAGCGCATCGGCGAGTTTCTCCGCTTCCGGGCCGCTGGTGACGACATCGACCGAGGTCCCGCGCGAGGCGCCCAGCATCAGGAGGCCCATGATCGAATCACCCGAGACCTCCATCCCGTCCTTCGCCACCATGGCGCGGGCGTCATGCGCCTCCACCACCTCGACGAAGCGGGCCGAGGCCCGGGCGTGCAGGCCCTTCTCGTTGACGATGCGCAAGCTGCGGCTGGTCATCGCGCCCCCTCAGGCCCCGCCGCCCAGATCGAGGCTGTTGATATACTTGCGCCCGGCGTCCAGCGCGGCCGAGACCGCATCCGGCACCGCCATGTCGCGCGACTTCGCCAGCTTGATCAGCATCGGCAGGTTGGCGCCGTAGAGGATTCGCCGGCCCGAGGCGGCGCAGGCCGGCAAGGACAGGTTCGACGGGCTGCCGCCGAACATGTCGGTGACCACCACCACGCCCTGGCCCTGGTCGACCGAGGCGGCGGCGGCCATGATCTCGGCCTGCTTGGCGGCGCGGTCGTGGTCGTCCTCGATGGCGATGGCGCGCACCCCGTCCTGCTTGCCGACGACATGTTCGACCGCGGAAAGATATTCCCGCGCCAGGCCACCATGGGCGACGATGACGATCCCGATCAAACCGCAGACACCTTGTCAGCTGGAGGGTGTGCCACCCCCTTGCGTTCCAGTTCCCGATGCCGTTTTGACACCGGCCAGCCCGCTTCCGCAAGGGCTGCCCCCAGCATTTCCGCTACGGCAACCGATCGGTGTTGCCCTCCGGTGCAGCCGAAGCCGATCGAGAGATGCGCCTTGCCCTCCTCCAGATGCGCGGGAAGCAGCATCAAGAGCAGGTCGCGCAACCTGCGGAAGAATTCGTCGAATCGCGGGTCGGCGCGGACGAAGGCCGCCACCGCCGGGTCGCGGCCGTCCAGCGGGCGCAAGGTAGGGTCCCAATGCGGGTTGGACAGGAAGCGGCAGTCGAAGATCATGTCGACGCCGCGCGGGACCCCGCGCTTGTAGCTGAAACTCTGCACCGAGACCGCCAGCCGCCCATCGGTATGGGCATCGAACCAGCGGGCGATTTCCGCCTTCAGGTCGTGCGGCGACAGGTCGGTGGTGTCGATCAGGTGGTCCGCCCTGACCCGGATCGGCGCCAGCAGGTCGATCTCGCGACCGATGCCTTCGGTCGGGGTTTCGGCCGGGGCCAGCGGATGGCGGCGGCGGGTTTCCGAGAAGCGGCGGATCAGTTCGCCCGGCGCGCAGTCCAGATACAGCACCTCCAGCGCCACCCGCGGATCGCGGGTCAAGCTGTCGATCAGCTCGATCAGCGCCGTCGCATTGAAATCCCGGTTGCGGGCGTCCAGCCCCAGGGCGATGGGGCGGCCGAGCGGCGGCCCCTCCAGCAGCCGCGGCACCAGGCTCAGCGGGATGTTGTCGATGCCCTCGTAGCCCAAGTCCTCCAGCACATGGATCGCCGTCGACCGCCCGGCGCCGGAGGGGCCGGTGATCAGCACCAGTCGGTGCTCCTGCATCGGGTCGGGGATCGGGCCTTTCATCGGGTCGGGGATCATCTGCGCGTCAGTCCTGCCTGTCCCCCTGAAGATAGAGGAACAGGGCGGCAGGGAAATGGTCATTCTGCACCCGCAGCACAAGCGGCAGGCGGCATCCCAGTATCGTAATGCCGCGGCGGGGGGGCAAGCGCTGATCCTCCTCCTGTGCCAGATCTGCCACCAGCGCCACCCGGGCCCGATCCACCGGATCGGCCCGCAGGAGGCCCACGCCCCGCGCCTCGATCAGCCCGCGGATCGCCGGCGAGGGGCAGCGGGCCGCCAGCCCCTCCGCCTCCGCCACCACTTCGGTGCGGTCGTCCGATACCAGCCTTGCGCCAAGCGCCATCAGTTGCAGCGCCAGCGCCGACTTGCCGGCGCCGGAAGGGCCGGTGATCAGCAGCCCGCGGCCGTTCAAAGCCACGCAGCTGGCGTGCAGGATCAGGCTTTCGCCGGGGCCAGCCGCGGCCGGCCCGTTCAAATCGGCAAGCCCACCACGAAGCGGGCGCCCAGCGGTTCGCTGGTCACGTCGGCCGCGGTGGGGCGGATGTTCTCGGCCCAGATCACCCCGCCATGCGCCTCGACGATCTGCTTCGAGATCGACAGGCCCAGGCCGGAGTTGTTGCCGAAATGGGTGGGCGGGCGGTCGGAGTAGAAGCGCTTGAACACCTTGGTCAGCGCCTGTTCCGGGATGCCGGGGCCGGTGTCTTCCACCACCACCAGCACCCGGTTGTCGCGCCGCCGGGCCCAGACCCGCACCGCGTCGCCCTCTTCGCAGAAGGAGATCGCATTGGTGATCAGGTTGACGAAGACCTGGGCCAGCCGCGCCTCCAGCCCGCGGATCAGGATCGGCTCGGCCGGCAGGTCGGTGATGAAGTCCACCCCCTTCTCCGCCGCCTGGTTGCCCAGGTGCTGGCCCAGGGTGGAGAGGGTCTTGATGAGGTTGAATTCCTCTTCCTCTTCCTTGACCAGTTCGCTGTCCAGCCGCGAGGCGTTGGAGATGTCGCTGACCAGCCGGTCCAGCCGCCGCACGTCATGCTCGATCACGTCCAGGAGCTTCTCGCGGTGCTCCTCCTTCTTGACGAAGCGCAGCGAGCCGACCGCCGAGCGCAGGCTGGCCAGCGGGTTCTTGATCTCATGCGCCACATCGGCCGCGAACTGTTCGTTGGCGTCGATGCGGTCGTAAAGCGCCGCCACCATGCCGCGCATGGCGACCGACAGCCGGCCGATCTCGTCCGGCCGCGCCGCCAGGTCGGGGATGCGGACGCGACCGGGGTTCACCTTGCGCGCGTCGCGGTCGCGGCCGATCTCGGCCGCCGTCGCCAGGTCCGACAGCGGATTGGCGATGGTCGAGGCCAGCACCAGCGAAAGCCCGATCGACACCAGCAGCGCCACCACGAACATCTGCAGGATCTGCTCGCGCTCGTAGCGCACCAGCCGGTCGATCTCGCCCTCGGCCGAGGTCAGGGCGACCACGCCCATCACCTCGCCGGCCGACCACACCGGGGTGCCGACGGCGAACAGGGTGCCGCCGTCCTGCCCCTGGCCGGTATGCGACCCGGTGGCGCCGGCACGGGCGCCGGGGAAGACCTCGCGCGCCAGCGCCATGCCGTCGATCTCTTGGGCGGGCTGCGCGCCGAAGGACAGCACGCCGGAGACGGTGTTCCAGACCGCGTTCAGGAAATCGGTGATGACGGTGGAGCGCACGCCGCCGGGCGTCTCGCCGGGGGTCGGCTCGGGGCCGGTGCGGCTGGCCAGCAGCCCGCCGTTCGGGTCGAAGACATAGACCTCCACCCCGGCGCCGAGCTTCACCTCCTGCAACGCCGCGGCATAGTCGAAGCCGGGCGCGGCCGGATGCAGCTGCACCTCGAACACCTCGGCGATCAGCTCCGCCTCTCGGATCAGCCCGGCCTCTCGCTGCAGGACCAGGCTGTCGCGGAACGGGTTCAGGAACAGCACCCCGGCGACCAGGATCACCAGCGCCATCAAGTTGAAGATGATGATCTTGCGCGCCAGCGGACTGCGGTTCAGCGCGACGAGGCCGGATTTCGACCGCGTCTCGCGCAACTCCTCGGCCGTGCTGTCGGGCGAGACCCAGTCCTCGCCCAGAAGCACCTCGCCGGTCTTCCTGGGGCGCGTGTCATCCATCATGATGCGCGGCGCTACTATTGCCATTCAGGACACCCCGGCCGTCACTCTTCGTTGTAGCGATAGCCGATGCCATAAAGCGTCTCGATGGCGGCGAAATCGTCGTCGACCGAGCGCATCTTCTTGCGCAGCCGCTTGATGTGGCTGTCGATGGTGCGGTCGTCGACATAGACCTGATCGTCATAGGCCACGTCCATCAGCTGGTCCCGGGACTTCACGAAGCCCGGCCGCTGCGCCAGCGCCTGCAGCAGCAGGAATTCGGTGACGGTCAGCGAGACATCCTTGCCCTTCCAGCTGACCGAATGGCGCAGCGGGTCCATCCGCAGGCTGCCGCGCTCCATGATCTTGTTTTCCTCGGCCACCGGCACCTCTCCGGTGGCGATCGCCTCCTGCCGGCGCAGCAGCGCGCGGATGCGTTCGACCAGCAGCCGCTGCGAGAAGGGCTTCTTCACATAGTCGTCGGCGCCCATGCGCAGGCCCAGGACCTCGTCGATCTCGTCGTCCTTCGAGGTCAGGAAGATCACCGGCATGGTGGTCTTCTGCCGCAGCCGCTGCAGCAGGTCCATCCCGTCCATCCGCGGCATCTTGATGTCCAGGACCGCCATGTCGGGCAGGCGGCGGTTGAAGGCATCGAGCGCGGATTGCCCGTCGTTGTAGGTTTCCACCTCGAAGCCCTCGGCTTCGAGCGTCATCGAGACGGACGTCAGGATGTTCCTGTCGTCGTCCACAAGGGCGATCCTCGACATGTCGTTATTTCCTGCTCTGGTTATGTTTTTTCGCCATTCTCCGCATTTCGGGACCGGGAAGCAACATAAAAGCGAATCACCCCGGGGTCCGGCGCCTTCAGGAAAGCCGAAATTTCCGAAGCAATGGCTAATTTGTCTCACCTTTCCGGGAGGACCGCAATTGGTTGCGCTAACCTCTGCTTGGTTGCGCTAACTCTGCGATTGCCTCCTGTTCCCGAGGGATTTCCGCATGTTATATCCCTGTGACGGACAGGCCCAACCGGCCGGTCCCGGCACCCATTGGCCCGGGTGTCCCTTCATCACGACGAAATCGCCGCCCCAGGCGCGGCACTCGGGAGCTTGCAGGATGAACATCGGTCGCGTGAACCCCAACCGGACTTTGGACGCCCAGGGCATCGTCGGGGCGGGTTCCGTCCATTACAACCTGATCGAACCCGCCCTGGTCGAAGAGGCAGTGAAGCGCGGCGAGGGCCGGCTCGGCCGCGGCGGCGCCTTCCTCTGCACCACCGGCCAGTTCACCGGCCGCTCGCCCAAGGACAAGTTCGTCGTCCGCACCCCCTCGGTGGAAAACACCATCTGGTGGGAGAACAACGCCCCGATGGCGCCCGAGGCCTTCGCCCGGCTGAAGGCCGACATGCTGGAGCATATCAAGGGCCGCGAGCTGTTCGTGCAGGACCTGTTCGCCGGCGCCGACCCGGTCCACCGCGTCGACGTGCGGATGGTGACGGAACTGGCCTGGCACGGCCTCTTCATCCGCCACCTGCTGCGCCGTCCCTCGCGGGCGGAACTGGACACCTTCGAGCCGGAATGGACGATCATCAACGTGCCCTCCTTCAAGGCCGATCCGGCCCGGCACGGCTGCCGCACCGACACGGTGATCGCGCTGAACTTCGACGAGAAGACGGTGCTGATCGCCAACACCGAATATGCCGGCGAGAACAAGAAATCGGTCTTCACCATCCTGAACTACGTCCTGCCGGGCAAGGGCGTGATGGCGATGCATTGCAGCGCCAACCACGCCATCGGCAACCCGGTCGATGCCGCGGTGTTCTTCGGCCTCTCCGGCACCGGCAAGACCACGCTCTCCGCCTCGCCCGACCGCACCCTGATCGGCGATGACGAACACGGCTGGTCCGACCGCGGCATCTTCAACTTCGAGGGCGGCTGCTACGCCAAGACCATCGACCTGTCGCCCGAGGCGGAGCCCGAGATCTACGCCACCACCCACCGCTTCGGCACCGTGGTCGAGAACATGGTCTTCGACCCCGAGACGCTGGAACTGGATTTCGCCGACCGCTCGCTGACCGAGAACACCCGCTGCGCCTATCCGCTGGAGGCGATCTCCAACGCCTCGGCCACCGGGCTCGGCGGCCATCCGAAGCATGTGGTGATGCTGACCTGCGACGCCTTCGGGGTGCTGCCGCCGATCGCGCGGCTGTCGCCGGCGCAGGCGATGTATCACTTCCTGTCGGGCTTCACCTCCAAGGCCGCCGGCACCGAACGCGGCATCACCGAGCCGCAGCCCACCTTCTCCACCTGCTTCGGCGCCCCCTTCATGCCGCGCCGGCCCGAGGTCTACGGCAAGCTCTTGCAGGAGAAGATCCTGAAGAACGGCGCCTCCTGCTGGCTGGTGAACACCGGCTGGACCGGCGGCGCCTACGGCACCGGCAAGCGGATGCCGATCAAAGCCACCCGCGCGCTGCTGACCGCGGCGCTGGACGGGTCGCTGAACGGGGTGGAGTTCCGCAAGGACCCCAACTTCGGCTTCGAGGTGCCGGTGGCGCTGGCCGGCGTGGACGCGAAACTGCTGAACCCGCGCGAGACCTGGGCCGACAAGGCCGCCTATGACGCGCAGGCGCGGAAACTTGTCGAGATGTTCTCGAAGAACTTCGGCCAGTATGTCCCCTACATCGACGAGGACGTGAAGGCCGCCGCCATCGGCTGACCTTTTCCCGCGGCGACCAGATCGAGCGCCCGGACGGCCAAGGCCGCCCGGGCGCAAGTCTTTCGTCTCGCCTCTGCGCCTTTCAGGCGCAACCGGCTCGGACGTGCGCGCCGCGCGGGGATATTTAGGGGCAGGTGAAAGGGAAGAAGCGCTCTTCTTCAAATTCACCTGCCACAAATATCCTCAGGGGGTTTGGGGGCAGAATGCCCCCATCAGGCGACGCCAGCCGCGAGCGACTCCGCCAGCCAAAACGATAAGGAATGCGGCGGCAGCCGCGCAATTCGGCAGCCGGTCACATGAAGGCCTGCCGCAGCAGGTTCAGCCCGGTCAGCACCAGCAAGCCTTGCGTCCAGCGCCGGAACAGCGCCTGGTCCAGCCGGTCCTGCACCCGGTAGCCGAGCTGCATCCCGATCATCGCCGGCAGCACCAGCGCGGCCGAGAAGGCCAGCCGCTCGGGGCTGGCGATCCCGGTTCCCAGATGCGCCGCCAGCAGCGCCACCGCGCCGATCAGGAAGACCACGCCCTGCGCCCGCACCATCTCGGTCTTCGCCACCCCGGTCGACAGCAGGAAGACCAGCAGCGGCGGCCCCCAGATGCCCGAGACCCCACCGTAAAGCCCGCCGATCACCCCCAGCAGCCACTCCGCCCCGTTGCGGTGCCGCAGCGGCAGCGCCAGCGGCACCCCGGCCAGCTGCACCGCCGCAAAGGCAGTCACCGGCACCCCCAGCAGCAGCAGGTAGCCCACCCGCGGGATATCCGCGAAGACCTGCGCCGAGACCACGATGAACACCGCCATGCCGATCAGGAAGCGGCGGTATTTCGCCACCGTCCGCAGCGCCTCGGCCCCGCCCTGCCGGAAGGACTGCGACAGGTTGGTGGCCAGACCCGGCAGCATCAGCCCGACCAGCGCCAGTTCGGGCGGCAGGAAAGCCGAGAAGGCCGAGATCAGGATCAGCGGCATGGCGAAGCCCACCGCGCCCTTGACGAAGCCCGCCAGCAGCGTCACCGCCATCGCCGTCCAGAAGGCGAGGGGCGTCAGCCCCGCCATCACCGCATCCATCCCGGGCCCTCCCCCGCCGCCGTTCTGGCAGCCCGCCCGGAAAAGTGAAAGCCCCCGCGGTTGACGCCGCCCGCGCGCCGCGCTTTCATTCCGGCTCCCAGCCGGTCAGAGTGCCATGTCCCCTATCCTCCGCCTCGCCCTCGCCTTCTGCCTCGCCGCCCCGGCGGCGCTGGCCGACCCGGCCGCCCCCGCACTGTCGCCGGGCATCCGGCTGGTCGATTACGGCATCTATTGCGAGACCGAATCCGTCGGCACCACCCCGGCGCCGGAAACCTCGCTCGGCTATATCGACACCCTGCCCGGCGTGCCGCAGATGATCTACCGCCAGCAGACCATCCCGGCGCGGCTCGGCACCTCCTTCGGCGTGGTGATCGAGGCCGACCGCCCCATCCCCGGTGTGCGGATCGAGACCTGGAAGCCCGGCGCCGCCCGGGCCGAGACCTGGTATGACGACATCTTCGCCGACACCCCGCAGATGCGCGGCTTCGCCTTCGACTACCCCGAGGAGATCATCCTCGGCACCTGGCGGATGGAGGCCTGGGAAGGCGACACCATGCTCTACAGCGTGGAATTCGAGGTCCAGCCGGCCGAGAAGCTGCCGGGCATCTCCTCCGACTGCAACCTGATGTCGTGAGGACCCCGATGCGCCTTGCCCTGGCCCTGACGCTGCTGGCCTGTCCCGCCCTCGCCGCCCCCGTCTTCGCCGCCCCGGCCGAGCCGCAGGCCGCGGCCGAAGTGGCGCGGCTGGAGGTCGGCGTCTTCTGCGCCCTGCAGGCGATGGACCGGATGCCGGCGCCCGGCACCGCCTCGGGCTGGATTCATGTTCCCACCACCGAGATCACCTTCCACTGGCCGGACCGCCAGGTGGTTCCGGCCGCGCTCGGCCTCGCCTTCGGTGTCCGCGCCACCGGCGCCCCCGGCTTCGCCACCACCGACCGGGCCGAGGTCCGGGTCACCCGCCCCGGCGGGCTGGCGCCCGAGGTCTGGTCCAGCGGCATCAGCGACGCCGGCGCCGCGCTGTCCTTCTTCCGCTTCGACACCGCGGACGAGCTGGTCCCCGGCCTCTGGACCTTCGAGGCCTGGGACGGCGAGGCGCTGCTCTACCGCGTCGAATTCGAGGTCGTCCCCGCCGCGGCGGTGCCGGAGATCGTCGACGCCTGCGGCGCCACCTCCTGACGGCCGGGACATTTTCGGTCCGATCCGGGATTGACGACGAAAGGATATTGCGCTGCGGTTGCGAAGGTCCTATTTCTTCGCAACCGCAGAATCTTCCCGGAGCCAGACCATGCCGCATGATGGCCAGCCGATGCCCGCCCCGCATGACGCAGCCCCGCTGCTTCCCGACCTGCGCGGCCTGACCGCCGCCGCCCTGCCGCAGGTGGAGGCTCTTTTCGCCAATGCCCGCAAGGTCCTGCGTGGCCGGGTTACCCGCGACGGCAAGGTCTCCAATGCGGCGATGGAGGCCCACCAGTCCGCCGCCCATGCCCTTTCGTGGCTGGCGACCTATGTCGAGGCGCTGCGGCAGCTGGACGCCTGGGCCGGGCGGCTGGACGCGGCCGGTGCCTTCGGCGAGATGGAGGCGCTGATCCTGCAGATCGGGGTCAGTGAATACCTCGCCCAGATCGCCGGCGGCATCCCGATGAGCCAGGGCGAGATCGCCCGCCTCTCGGACCTCGGCACCGCCTGGACGCCCGAAGGCCCCGCCGTCACCCTGATCGCCGAAGGCAACGCCCCCGCCGCCCGCGCCCGCCTCGTCGCGCTGATGCGCGACAATCACGGCCGCGCCACCTTCGGCGCCACCGGGCTGGACGAGGAACTGGAGATGATCCGCGACCAGTTCCGCCGCTATGCGGACGAGAAGGTCATCCCCTTCGCCCATGACTGGCACCTGAAGGACGAGTTGATCCCGATGGAGGTCATCCGCGAACTGGCGGAAATGGGCGTCTTCGGCCTGACCATCCCCGAGGACTTCGGCGGCTTCGGCCTGTCGAAGGCCAGCATGGTGGTGGTCTCCGAGGAACTCAGCCGCGGCTATATCGGCGTCGGCTCCCTCGGCACCCGCTCCGAGATCGCCGCGGAATTGATCCTCTGCGGCGGCACGCCTGAGCAGAAGGCGCACTGGCTGCCGAAGCTCGCCTCCGGGGAAATCCTGCCGACCGCGGTCTTCACCGAGCCGAACACCGGGTCGGACCTCGGCTCCTTGCGCACCCGCGCGGTGCGGACCGAGGAGGGATGGGAGATCACCGGCAACAAGACCTGGATCACCCATGCCGCGCGCACCCACGTGATGACGCTTCTCGCCCGCACCGACCCAGACACCACCGACTGGCGCGGCCTCAGCATGTTCCTGGCCGAAAAGACCCCCGGCACCGATGCCGACCCCTTCCCCACCCCCGGCATGACCGGGGGAGAGATCGAGGTCCTCGGCTACCGCGGCATGAAGGAATACGAACTGGCCTTCGACGGCTTCAAGGTGAAGGCGGAAAACCTGCTGGGCGGCATCCCCGGCCAGGGCTTCAAGCAGCTGATGCAGACCTTCGAGTCGGCCCGCATCCAGACCGGCGCCCGCGCCATCGGCGTGGCGCAGTCGGCACTGGAGACCGGGATGCAATATGCCGAAGACCGCAGGCAGTTCGGCAAGCCGCTGATCGACTTCCCCCGCATCGCCTGGAAACTCGCCATGATGGCGGTGGAGATCATGATCGCCCGCCAGTTGACCTATCACTCGGCCTGGCAGAAGGACCACGACAAGCGCTGCGACCTGGAGGCCGGGATGGCCAAGCTGCTTGGCGCCCGCGTCGCCTGGGCGGCGGCGGACAATGCGCTGCAGATCCACGGCGGCAACGGCTTCGCGCTGGAATACCGCATCAGCCGCATCCTCTGCGACGCCCGCATCCTGAACATCTTCGAGGGCGCGGCGGAGATCCAGGCGCAGGTCATCGCCCGCCGCCTGCTGGATTGACGCGAAGGGCGCGGCGCGGCACCCTTCCGGCATATCCCGGAGGTCCCGATGCGCCGCGCCCTTCTCGCCCTGCCCCTTGCCCTGCTGGCCTGTGTCCAGACGCCGGAGTTAAGGCCCTATCCCTGGAAGCTGGTCTCCATCGGCGGCAAGCCCTTCGCCGCCACCGCCACCTTCGCGCTGGACGAAAGCGGCAAGCGCGTCTCGGGCCAGGCCCCGTGCAACACATGGTCGGGGCGGATCGTCACCACTCCCTCGCCCGAATGGGCCATCCGCGACGTGGTCTCCACCGAGATGGCCTGCCCCGACCTCGCCGCCGAGCAGGAGTTCTACGCCGGCCTCGCCCGCGCCACCCATATGGCCGTGGGCATCGGCTACCTGCGGCTGACGGACACCAAAGGCTTCACCATGGAATTCGTGCCGCTGGCGCCGTGAGGCTGCGGCAGTATCGGCCGGGCTTATTGCCGCGGGCGGGAACAGGCGAGGCACTGCCTCGCCCCCGCCCGTGCGGGACATATCACCCGGAGACCTGTCAGCACGAAACAAGTGAGGCCAGCGCCCGACCCGGCGGGCGAGAAGCGCCTGGCCCAAGGGCGGGGCGGGCGCTGGCCGGGCCTTGAGGGTCCGGCCGGACAAGGGGAAGCGTTGCGCGGTGGCGAAGGCGATGGCCTTCGCCAATGGAAAGGCGCAACATCGCGGGAGCGCCGGTCCTGACCTACCCCGTCTCAGCCAGCCCGCCGCGCGAGGGCCGCTGCACCCCCAGCCGCGGATGCAGCCGGCCGGCGATGCCCCAAGCCAGCAGCAGCCCCAGCCCCGATGCGGCGAAGATCCCCTGCAACGGCACCACGAACAGCACCAGCCAGGCCGCCCCCGGCGTCAGGATGCCCGACACGTCGCGGAAGCTGGAATAGACCGCGCTCATCTCGGTCCGTTCCGACGGCTTCACGCTCATCAGGAACGGCAGGCCGCCCACCACGTCCAGCGTGACCAGGAAGGCCGAGGAGCAGAACATCAGCACCACCGCCGCCCAAGGCAGGAAGGCCAGCAGCGAAGCGGCGACCATCAGCGCCGCGCAGCCGAGGAAGGCGAAGCGCACCGACCGCCGCACCCCGGCCCGCCGCGCCCAGCGGTTGATCGCCGGGGCCAGGAACAGGATCGCGTTCGACACCGCCAGCGCGGTGCTGCCCACCATGTCGCCCAGACCCGCCTCGATGCAGAAGATCGGCAGGTAGACGACATAGACCCACCAGCCGCAGGACCGCATGACGGCGAAGAACCAGCCTGCGATCAGCCGCGGCTGGCGGAAGAACCGGCCGAGGAAGCCCAGCGGATTCACCGCCGGCCCGCGCGCCCGCTGGATCTGCTTGCCGTTGCCCAGCCGCAGCACCCAGAAGCTCGCCAGCAGCACCAGCGCGAAGCCGCCGGAGATCACGAAGATCCCCGCTCCCACCTGGGTATAGACGAAGGGCCCCAGCAGCGGCCCCAGCGTCCAGGGCGCGGCGGCATAGGCCATCTGCACCGACTGGCTGCGGCCCAGGTTCTCGCGCGCCACATAGTCCAGCACATAGGCGTTGAAGCAGACGAAGACCGTCGCCGTCGCCATCATGCTGAACAGCAGCGCCAGATGCGCCCCCAGGTTCGACCCCAGCGCCGCCATCGCCGCCCCCAGCACATAAAGCAGGCAGCCCGCGGTATAGGCCCATCGGCGTGGAACGAAGCGGGTCAGCCAGGGCACCATCAGCCCGGTGACCAGCGACAGCACCCCGCCGAACAGATAGGCCACCGAGACCGCCTGCGCATCGCCCAGCATCTCGTAGAGGTAAAGCGGCCAGACCGCGATCAGGGTGCCGCGCACTGCGGCTTCCAGCCCGGCCAAGGTGGCCAGATGCTCGATCTTCGGCGTTGCGGCGTGCTTGAGGTCAAGCGGAAGGTAACGGACGGCCATGCCGCCCATTCACCCCGGCCCGGCCCGCGCCGTCTGTCGCGCCACCGACATGCGGCGTCGTTCAGGGCGCTTCCGCCGCCCGCGCCAGCAGGTCCAGCAGGCGCCCGCGCGCCTCGGGCAGCGGGCGGCCATGGTGCTCCTCGGCCAGGTCGCGGGCGAGGAAATGGCTGGTGATGGCAAGGCCCTGAAGCAGCGCAGCGGGTGTCATCGGGCCGCCGGTCATGCCCTCGGGCAGCGGGAACAGCTTTCCGGCCCAATCCCCCGCCCCGACCCGGCTGACGGCGCGGCCGGTCTTCGGGCTGACATAGGCCAGCCCCTGCCGTGTGCCGGTCACCGCGCAGGCGGTGAGGTCGAGGCCGAA
Source organism: Rhodobacter sp. SGA-6-6 (assembly GCF_011043545.1). Lineage (GTDB taxonomy): Bacteria > Pseudomonadota > Alphaproteobacteria > Rhodobacterales > Rhodobacteraceae > Pseudogemmobacter. Next base: position 15,636 of record NZ_JAAKGP010000004.1, read on the forward strand.
GCCCAGTTCCTCCAGCAGCAGCATCTCCCACCGCAGATACTCCGCCTGCCAGCCCGGCGCGCCCAGCCGGTCCAGTAAAGCGCCGGTCGCCAGCCACAGCGCCTCGTGCGGATCGCGCTCGGGCAGGGTCACAGACAGCAGCGCGCAGACCGAGGCCAGCCCGGCCAGCGCCAGCCGGTCGGCCAGCAGATGCGCCCGGCTGCGGACCGGCTCCACCGTGAAGGCGCCCAGATGCTCGGACAGCCGGGCCGACCAGGCGACGGCGACCTGCGTTCCGGGCTGCAGATGCGGCACCATCCGGCGCGAGGCCCCGCCGCGCACCACCCCCGCATGGCGGCCGTGGCCGCGGGTGAACACCTCGATGATGGCGGCGCTTTCGCCATGCGGCCGCATGGAGAGGACCGCGCCTTCGTCCCGCCAGTCCATCAGCCGATCCTTCCACCGCCGCGGCCGTCCCGCAAGGGCGGTCAGTAGAGCCCCAGGTCGCGCAGCACCGAGGGCCAGGTCGAGATCCGCCGCCGCGCCTTGTCGGGGTCGCAGCCCGCCACCGCATGGGTGACGAGGTTCAACAGAGTCGCCAACGGCCCGGTGCTTTCGAGGAAGGCGCCGACCTTGGTCGCGGCATGGAAGACGAAGGGCGTATGCGCCTGCGCCCAGGTGTTCAGCTCGTCGGTGATCACCACCACGCCGATCCCCAGCCGCCGCGCGGTGCGGACGATCACCTCGGCCTCGCGGGCATAGGGCACCATGTCGACCAGCACCAGCGCCCGCGCCTCGCCCGCCCGCCGCTGCGAGGGCACCCATTCCGCCAGCCCGGCGTCATGCGCCGAGATGTAGCGCACCGATCCCCGCACGATGCTCAGCCGCCGGGCGAAATCCTCGGCCAGGCCGCGGACGGTCTGGAAGCCGGTGACGAAGACCTCGTCCGCGGCGTCGATGGTGGCGATGGCCTCGGCCCATTCCGGCCGGGCGATCTGCGCGCCGAGGCCGAGGATGGCATCGGCGTCCCGTTTCAACAGCGTGCCCAGTTCCCCCTCCAGCAGCCGGATGTAGCGGTCGGTCGCATGGATGTGCAGGGCGGCGGGCGAGCCGATCTCGGCCTTGAGCTCGGTCATGCCGCGGAACCCCAGCCGGCGCAGGAAGCGGCTGACGGTGATCTCGCTGACCCCGGTCTTGGCGGCGATCGAGGCGCCGGTCTCCAGCGGCAGCCCGGCCTCGTTCAGCATCAGCCACTGGGCGATCATCGCCTCGGATTTGGTCAGCCCGCCCTCCACCGCGCGCAGGCGGGCGGCAAGCGGGGAATCCGGGGTCTGCGGCGCGGGTTTGCTCATGACATGATTTACAGCAAAGGAAGTGAATGTTAGCCTTCTGTCATAAAACAACATGCCCGAGTCGCGGCCGCAAAGGCAAGCCCTGCGCGCGCCCGAACCCGAAGGCAGCAACCGGGAGAAGACGATGAAAACGCAAATGGCGGGCCTCGCCTTGGCCCTTTCGCTGACTGCGGGCGCGGCGGCGGCGCAGGAGACGCTCTCGCTCTACAACTGGGGCGACTACATCAACCCCGAGGTGCTGACGAAGTTCACCGAGGAAACCGGGATCGCGGTGACCCTGGACACCTATTCCTCGAACGAGGAGATGCTGGCCAAGATCCAGGCCGGCGCCACGGGATACGACATCGTCTTCCCCTCGGTCCACATGAACGACATCATGCTGAAGCTGGGGCTTCTGGAGAAGACCGGCATCAACGCCCATCCCGACTTCAAGAACATCGACCCGGCCTTCCTGCGCGCCAAGGAAGACCCGGCGGGCGAATACTGCCTGCCCTATGCCTGGGGCACGGTGGGCATCTTCTACAACGAGGATGTGACCGGCCCGATCACCGGCTGGGCCGATTTCTTCGCCATCCCGGAAAAGACCGGGGCCAAGATCACCATCCTCGACGACATGCGCGAGGTGCTGGCCGTGGGCCTGATCATGACCGGCAAGTCGGTGAACAGCGCCGACCCGGCCGAGGTGCAGGCGGCGGCGGATTACATCCTGTCGCACAAGGCCGCGGTCACCGCCTTCACCTACGAGGTTCCGGCGATGCTGACCTCGGGCGACATCGCGGCGGGGCATTTCTTCGTCGGCGGCAACGTCTTCTTCACCGAGATGCCGAACATCAAATACATCATCCCGGCCGAGGGCGGCACGATGTATCAGGAGAACATCTGCGTGCTGGCCTCGGCCCCGCACAAGGAGAACGCGCAGAAGTTCCTGGAATTCTACCTGCGCCCGGAAATCGCCGCGCTGAACGTGGCGCAGCAGTTCAACGGCACCCCGAACATCCCGGCGAACGAGCTGACGCCCGACTTCATCCGCTCGAACCCGAACATCAACGTCGGGCCGGAGACGATGGCGCGGCTGCAGATCTTCGAGGACATCGGCGCCGCGCTGAAGATCTACGACCGCGCCTGGAACACCATCCGCACGGCACAGTAACGCCGAGATGGACTCCCTGCTGGAAATCCGCGGCGCGCGGAGGGAATTCGTCACCCCGGAGGGCGACCGCATCGCCGCCCTCGACGGGGTGGACCTCGATGTCGGCGCGAAGGAATTCGTCACCCTGCTCGGCCCCTCGGGCTGCGGCAAGACCACGCTCCTGCGGGCGATCTCGGGCTTCGAGGCGCTGGACGGCGGCACCATCCGGCTGGGCGGCGCCGACCTGACCGCGCTGCCGCCCTTCCGCAGGCCGCTGAACACGGTGTTCCAGTCCTACGCCCTGTTCGGCCACATGACCGTGGCCCGCAATGTCGGCTACGCGCTGGAGGTGGCCGGCGTGCCGAAGCGCCGGCGCGAGGCCGAGGTGGCCGAGGCGCTGGACAAGGTGGGCCTGTCCGGCATGGGCGCGCGGCGGCCGGGGCAATTGTCGGGCGGCCAGCGGCAGCGGGTGGCGCTGGCCCGGGCCATCGTGGCGAAGCCGCGGCTCCTCTTGCTGGACGAGCCGCTGTCGGCGCTGGACCGCAACCTGCGCCAGCAGATGCAGATCGAGCTGAAGACCCTGCAGGACCGGCTGGGCATCGCCTTCGTCTTCGTCACCCACGACCAGGAAGAGGCGCTGACCATGTCCGACCGCATCGTGGTGATGCGCGCGGGACGGATCGAGCAGATCGGCGCCCCGCGCGACATCTACCGCCGCCCGAGGAACCGCTTCGTCGCCGAGTTCATCGGCGAGACCAACCTCTTCCCCGTCACCGTGGACCGGGTGGAGGGCCCGACCGCCCTGGCCCGCACGGCCGAGGGGGTGGAGTTGCTGCTGCCCGCCGCCGGCCGCAAGCCGGGCGAGGCGATCACGGCGATCCTGCGGCCGACCGATTTCACCCTGGCCGACAAGGGCATCCCCGGCACCGTCCGCAGCGCGGTCTACCTCGGCTCCGACCTGCACCTTTTCGTGGCCCCCGCCGCGGGCGGCCCGGAAATCCGCGTCACCGCCCGCGACGGGCAGGCGGCCGAGACCGGCGCTGCGGTGCATTTGGCGCATGACCCGGCACGGGTGCATGTGCTGGAGGGCGGCTGATGGCGATCCGCCGCCAGTCGGCGATCCTCGGGCTGCTGCTGGCGCCGGCCACGCTGTTCCTCGGCGTGTTCTTCCTCTTGCCGCTGCTCATCATCGCCCTTTTCTCCTTCCTGACCCCCGGCCTTTACGGCGGGGTGGAGTGGAGCTTCTACCACTGGAACTACGGCCGCATCTTCGGCTGGGCCGACGGCATCATGGAGGTGTTCGAGCCGGTCTACCTGCGCATCCTCTGGCGCTCGCTGTCCTTCGCGGCGCTGACGGTGCTGGTGACGCTGCTGCTGTGCTATCCGGTCGCCTTCTGGGTCTCGCGCCTGCCGGAACGCAGCCGCCTGTTCTTCCTGTTCCTGATCACCCTGCCCTTCTTCTCCAGCCTGATCGTCCGCCTCTACGCCTGGCTCCTGATCCTGAAGCCGACCGGCTTCCTGAACAGCGCGCTTATGGGCCTCGGCCTGATCGCACAGCCGCTGGAGATCCTCTACACCCCCACCGCCGTTGTCCTCGGCATGGTCTATGTCATGGTGCCCTTCATGTTCCTGCCGCTCTATGCCGCGGTGGACAACCTCGACCGCGCGCAGGTGGAGGCCTCGATGGACCTCGGCGCCAACCGGGTGCAGACCTTTCTGAAGGTGGTGCTGCCGCAGACCCTGCCGGGCATCATGGGCGGCGCGGTGATCGTCTTCATCCCCTCGGTCGGCAACTTCATCGTGCCCGACATCCTGGGCGGCGCGAAGGGGCTGATGATCGGCAACCTGGTCGAGCAGCAGTTCCTGTCGGCCCGCAACTGGCCCTTCGGCTCGGCGCTGTCAATGGTGATCATGTCGGTGGTGCTGACCGTGCTGCTGGTCGCGGTGACGCGGGCCAGGAAGACGGGGGCCGGCCATGCGTAACCCCTGGGGATGGGCCGCGCTGACCGGCTTCTCGCTGCTCTTCTTCGTCTTCATCTACGCGCCCTTGTTCGTGATCGTCGGCTATTCCTTCAACTCCAACCCGGTCAACATGATGATCTGGGAGCGGTTCACGCTGGACTGGTATACCGGCCTCTTCGGCCTGACCGAGCGGGTGATGGACCCCAACAGCCGCGCCGCCTATATCGAAAGCACCGACCAGATGATCGCGGCACTGAAGACTTCGCTGACGGTCGCGGCCTTCACCACCACCATCGCCACGGTCCTGGGCACCGCCACCGCCATCGCCTTGGCGCGCTACCGCTTCCGGCTGCGGGGGTTCTACAACGGCTTCCTGATGCTGCCGATGATGATGCCCGACATCGTGCTGGGAATCGGCCTCTTGATCTTCTTCGTCACGCTGGGGATGCAGCTGTCGATGCTGACCATCGTCATCGGCCACTGCACCTTCCTGACCTCCTATGTCTTCATCATCGTGCAGGCCCGCATCGCCGGCATCGACCCCGCGCTGGAGGAGGCATCGGCCGACCTCGGCGCCAGCGAATGGGTCACGCTGCGCAAGGTGCTGCTGCCGCAGCTGGCGCCCGGCATCCTTGGCGGGGCGCTGCTGGCCTTCGTCATCTCGATGGACGATCTGGTGATCACCTATTTCATCTCGGGCACCGGCGACACCACCCTGCCGGTCTTCATCTTCGGCATGATCCGCCGCGGCGTGAAGCCCGAGATCAACGCCATCGCCACCCTGATCATCCTCGCCTCGGTGGTGATCGCCGCGGCTGGCCTGTGGCTGCGCAGCAGAAAGACCGACTGAGATGACCAAGCCGGCACAAAAGCCCCGGGCCCGCGACCTGGGCCTGCCCTTCCCCGGCACGCCCGGCCCCCTGAACGCCATCACCGACGTGCCGTGGGTGACGGTGGGCCTTTGCACCCTGACCGATCCGGCGCGGAAGATGCGGACCGGGGTGACCGCCATCCTGCCCCGCCCGGGGAACGAGCCGCGGCCGGTCTGGGCCGGCCATTTCGCGCTGAACGGCAACGGCGAGATGACGGGGACGCACTGGATCGACGATGCCGGCTATTTCATCGGGCCGGTGATGATCACCAACACCCACGGGGTCGGCGCCGTCCATCTGGGCGCGACCCGCTGGATGATCGACCGCTACGCCGCCTTCTTCCGCGACCGGCACGCCTGGGCGATGCCGGTGGTGGCGGAGACCTACGACGGGGTGCTGAACGACATCAACGCGCTGCATGTCCAGCCCGAACATGCGCTGGCGGCGCTGGAGGCGCTGTCGGGCGGCCCGGTGGCCGAGGGCTCCACCGGCGGCGGCAACGGCATGATCGCCTACGAGTTCAAGGGCGGCACCGGCACCTCCTCGCGCCGGGTCGAGATCGGCGAGACCTATACCGTGGCGGCGCTGGTGCAGGCCAACCACGGCATCCGGCCCTGGCTGACCGTGCTCGGCCGCCCGGTGGGGCAGCTGATGCCGGAGGGGGCGTTCTATTCCGCCGAGACCGGCTCGATCATCGTGATCCTCGCTACCGATGCGCCGCTGTCGGCGCTGTCGCTGCGGCATCTGGCGAAGCGCGCCGCCATCGGCATCGGCCGCGGCGGCACCCCCGGCGGCAACAACTCGGGCGACATCTTCCTGGCCTTCTCCACCGCCAACGACGGGCCGATGCCGCAGGCCGCAGGCCCGGTCCTGTCGCGGCAGGAGCTGAACCCCGAGCGGATCGACCCGCTCTACCTCGCCGCGGTGGAGGCGGTGGAGGAGGCCGTCGTCAACGCGCTGGTGGCCGGAGAGGACGCGCCCACGGTAAAGCCCGAGGGCCTGACCTGCCGCGCCATCGACACCGCCCGGCTGGCCGCGCTGTTCCGCTAGGGGCCGGTCCGCCGCCGGAAGGCGGTGCCTTGCAGGTTCCGGCACAGTTATGTAATGTTATATCATTACATAACCTGAGGACGCCATGCCCCCCAGCCAGCCCCACCGCGACAAGCGCCTGCCCGTCACCGTCCTTTCCGGCTTCCTCGGCGCCGGGAAGACCACGCTTTTGAACCACATCCTGAACAACCGCGAGGGCCGCCGCGTCGCGGTGATCGTCAACGACATGTCCGAGGTGAACATCGACGCCGACCTGATCCGCGGCGGCACGGAACTGTCGCGGGCGGAAGAGAAGCTGGTCGAGATGACCAACGGCTGCATCTGCTGCACCCTGCGCGACGACCTGCTGGTCGAGGTGCGGCGGCTGGCGGCGGAGGGCCGCTTCGACCACCTGCTGATCGAATCCACCGGCATCGCCGAGCCGCTGCCGGTGGCCGCCACCTTCGACTTCCGCAATGCCGATGGCGACAGCCTGTCAGACGTGGCGCGGCTGGACACCATGGTCACGGTGGTCGATGCGGTGAACCTGACCCGCGACTTCTCCAGCCACGACTTCATCGCCGACCGCGGCGAATCCCTGGGCGAAGAGGACCACCGCACGCTGGTCGACCTGCTGACCGACCAGATGGAATTCGCCGATGTCATCGTGCTGAACAAGGCGACGGAGGCCGGGCCGCTGCGGCTGGACCAGGCCCGCAAGATCGTGCGGGCGCTGAATCCCGATGCGCGGTTGGTCGAGACCGATTTCGGCCGGGTGGCGCCGGAGGCGATCTTCGACACCGGCCTCTTCGACTTCGACAAGGCCCATCTGCACCCGATGTGGGCGAAAGAGCTTTACGGTTTCGCCGACCACGTGCCGGAGACCGAGGAATACGGCATCTCCTCCTTCGTCTACCGCGCCCGCCGGCCGTTCCACCCGCAGAAGGTTCACGACCTGCTGAACGGCGACCTGCCCGGGGTGATCCGCGCCAAGGGCCATTTCTGGATCGCCTCGCGCCCCGACTGGGCGGTGGAGTTCAGCCTCGCCGGGGCGATGTCCTCGGTCACGCCGCTCGGCAATTGGTGGGCGGCGATCCCGCGCGAGCGCTGGCCCGCCCACCCGGAGGCGCTGGCCGAGATGCGGAAGCATTGGGTGGAACCTTGGGGGGACCGGCGGCAGGAGCTGGTCTTCATCGGCGCAGGGATGGACAGGGCGGCGCTGACCGCCCGGCTGGACGCGGCGCTGGTCGCGGCCGGGACCTTCGCCCCGCAGGACTGGACCCGGCTGCCCGATCCCTTCCCGGAATGGGGCCGGCGGCAAGTGGCCTGAGATGGGCAATCTCGCCACCTCGCTGAAGCGCCGCAGCCGGGGGCGGGCGATGGACCGCTACGACCGGCTGCCGCCCGAGCTGCGCCGCTGGCTGGTCGGCGCCGCGCTGCCCTGGAGCCCCGGCTCGGCGCTGCGGCTGTGGCGCCGGCTGCGGCAGGACTGCGCCGGCGATGCCGAGGCTCTCTTCCGCCGGATGGACCTGGCCGAGGCGCGGATGCTGGCCCGCGACGCGCCGAAGATCTGGGGCCGCCCCGATCAGGGTCATTGACGGCCCTCGGGCGGCCGGTCTAGAAAGTTGTAGGAACAATACTACAAGCTGATCGGACCGGATGACCAGCACGCCCCCCGTCCCCGCCCTGCCGCCGCCCGACCTGCCGGTGCGGCGGCTGCGCCATCCGGGCCGCTGGATCGCCGGGGCGCTGGTGGTCCTGGTGCTGGGGCTCCTGCTCTGGGCCTTCGCCGTGGGCAAGATCCGCTGGCCCATCGTCGGCGAATTCCTGACCGCCCCGGTGATCCTGAAGGGCTTCGGCTGGACGCTGCTGATCACGCTCTGCGCGCTGGTGCTGGGGATCGTGCTCGGCTTCGCCTTCGGCATGATGCGGCTCTCGGCCAACCCGGTGCTGCGCTTCGCCTCCTGGCTTTACGTCTGGGTCTTCCGCGGCACGCCGGTGCTGCTGCAGCTGCTGATCTGGTTCAACATCGCCCTGATCTTCCCCCGACTCTACATCCCCGGCCTGGTCGACATGAAGATGGTCGAGGCGGTGACGCCCTTCGTCGCCGCCGTGCTGGGGCTGGGTGTCAACGAGGGCTCCTACCTGACCGAGGTGGTGCGCGGCGGCATCGGCTCGGTCGACCGCGGGCAGGTCGAGGCGGCGAACACCCTGGGCATGACGCCGGGCCAGACCATGCGCCGGATCGTGCTGCCGCAGACCATGCGGCTGATCCTGCCGGTCCTGGGCAACAGCGCGGTGGGGATGCTGAAGTTCTCCTCCCTCGCCGCCACCATCGCCATGACCGAGATGCTGAACGCCGCGCAGCGGATCTATTTCATCAACGGCGCGGTGATCGAGCTGCTGTTCGTCTGCGCCATCTGGTATCTGGCCGGCACCACGGTGCTGTCGATCGGCCAGTATTACCTGGAGCGCCATTTCGGCCGCAGCGCCGGGGGCCGCGCATGACCGTCGCCGTCCGCACCGTCGGCATCCGCAAGCGCTTCGGCGACCACGAGGTGCTGAAGGGCATCGACCTGGAGGTCAGCCATGGCGAGGTGCTTTGCATCCTCGGCCCCTCGGGCAGCGGCAAGTCCACGCTCCTGCGCTGCATCAACCACCTGGAGGTGCCGGACGGCGGCTATGCCTGGGTCGACGGGCAGATCATCGGCTACGACCTGCAGGGCGACCGGCTGCACGAACTGCCCGTCCGCCGGCTGCGGGCGCAGCAAAGCCAGCTGGGCATGGTGTTCCAGCACTTCAACCTCTTCGCCCACCGCACCGTCCTCGGCAACGTGATCGAGGGCCCGATGGTGGTGCGCCGGCTGCCGCGCGAGGCGGCGGTGAAGCGGGCGATGGAGCTGCTGGACATGGTGGGCATGGCCGAAAAGGCCGGGGCCTGGCCCTCGCAGCTGTCGGGCGGGCAGAAGCAGCGCGTCGCCATCGCCCGGGCGCTGGCGATGGAGCCGCGGGTGATGCTGTTCGACGAGCCCACCAGCGCGCTGGACCCCGAACTGGTGGGCGAGGTGCTGGAGGTGATGCGCCGCCTCGCCGCCAGCGGCACCACCATGATCGTCGTCACCCACGAGATCGGCTTCGCCCGCGAGGTGGCCGACCGCGTGGTGGTGATGATCGACGGCGAAATCCGCGAATCCGGCCCTGCCGCGCAGGTGCTGGCCGATCCCGCCGACCCGCGCGTGCGCAGCTTCCTGGGCCGCGTGCTGGCGCGCCCATCTGAAAATACCACCGAAAACACACAACAGAGAGGATGAAGAGATGACCCCGACCCGGCTGAAGCGGCCCCTCCTTGCCGCCCTGATGAGCGCCGCGCTGGCCCTGCCCGCCCTGGCCGGGGTGGACACCGCCGCCCAGGCCCTGCTGCCCGAGGCCAACCGCGACTCGGGCAAGCTGCTGGTCGTGGTCTCGCTGGCCTATCCGCCGATGGAATACACCGACGCCGGCTCCGAGGAGCTGAAGGGCTTCGACATCGACCTGGCGCGCGAGATCGCCGCCCGGCTGGGGCTGGAGCCGGAATTCGCCAATGTCGAGTTCCCGCAGCTGATTCCGCAGGTGGTGACCGGCCGGTCCGAGATGATCATCAGCGCCTTCTCCGACAAGGTGGAGCGGCAGGCGCAGCTGGACTTCATCGACTACTTCAACACCGGCAACGTGTTCTACTCGACCGCCGAGCACAGGGACGAGATCAAGGACGAGAAGGACCTTTGCGGCAAGACCATTGCCGTGGCCACCGGCACCAGCTGGGTGACCTGGGCCGAGGAGGTGGGCAAGGCCAACTGCCCGGCCGACAACCTCTACAACGTGATCCAGATCCCCACCCAGGCCGAGCATATCATGCAGATCAACCAGGGCCGGGCGCAGGCTTCGGTGATCGGCGTGGAAGGACTGGCGGATCTGGAGATCAACGAGCCGGGCGCCTTCTACCAGATCGGCGCGGCGGGCGATCCGAACCCCTACGGCATGGCCTTCGAGAAATCGAACACCGCCCTGCGCGATGCGGTGCTGGCGGCGCTGAACGGCATGATGGCCGACGGCACCTACAAGGAAATCGTCGACCGCTACCATCTGGGTGTTGGCGCGGTGGACGAATTCGTGATCAACGGCGCCACGGAATAGGCGGGGGCCGGGACATGACGGGATCGGGCGAAAACGGCACGCAGGCGGGCGGCGACCCGCTGTCGGGCATGACGCTCGATTCCTATTCCGGCGAGCAGCTCTACCGCCAGCTCTACCGCGGCCTGCGCAGCGCCATCCTCTCCGGCGCCTGGGGCGAGGGCGAGATCATCCCCTCCGAGAACGAGATGCGCGACCGCTTCGCCATCGCGCGGACCACCGTGCGCCACGCCATGGCGCTGCTGGTGCGCGAGGGGCTGGTGGCGCAGGTGCGCGGCAAGGGCACCATGGTCTCGCACCGGCCGGTCAGCCACAGCGTCTGGAACTTCGGCAGCTTCACCGACCTCGCCCGCGCCAACGGCAAGCGCCCGGTGACGCGGGTTCTGGAGCATCGGGTCGAGGACGGCGTGCTGCTGCTGGTGCGCGCCCGCGGCCTGGGCGGGGCCGGCGGGGTGGAGTGGCTGAACCTCGACACCTCCTGGCTGCCGCTGGCGCAATATCCGGGGATCGAGCGCTACGACTTCGCGGCGCAGTCGCTTTACGCCGTGCTGCGCCGCGACTACGGCCGCACCCCGGCCCGGTCCGAGATCCTGCTGTCGGTGGTGCCGCCGAGCCCGCAGCTGATCGAGGTCTTCGGCGCCGAGCCCGCAGTGCCGGGCTATCTCTGCGCCACCGCGGACGTGCTGGACGCCGGGGGCGAGAGGGTCGAGCGCACCTCGATCATCTATTCGCCGCGGGTCGAGATGAAGTTCGCAACCCGCTGGGGCCATGGCGCCGGCCCCGCCCCGCAGACGGAGGAGAATTGAGATGACCGCGCTCGGCGGCACCTTCGCGGTGCCGAAACCCATCCTCGGGATGCTGCACCTCGGCGGCGACACCCCCGCCGACCGGCTGGCGCAGGCGCTGGAAGAGGCGCGGATCATGGCGGGCGAGGGCATCGACGGGCTGGTGGTCGAGAACTACTTCGGCGATGCCGGGGATGTGGAACGGGTGCTGGAGCGCCTGCTGGCGCTGGACCTCGGTCCCCGGATCGGCATCAACGTGCTGCACGACGACGCCCGCGCCTTCGCGCTGGCCCGGCGCTATCCGGTGGCCTTCCTGCAGATCGATTCCATCTGCGGCCACCTGCCGCCCGACCGGGACGCCGCCTTCGCCGAGACGCTGGCCGCCGACCGCGCCGGCACGGGCGCGCTGCTGTTCGGCGGGGTGCGCTTCAAGTATCAGCCGGTGCTGTCCGGCCGGTCCGAGGCCGAGGACCTGCGTCTCGGCGCCGCCCGCTGCGATGCGCTGGTGGTGACCTCCGACGCCACCGGGCAGGAGACCGATCCCGCCAAGATCCGCCGCTTCCGCGCCGCGACCGGCGGGCGGCTGCCGCTTCTGGTCGGGGCGGGCATGACCGAGGCCAATGCCGCCGCACAGCTGGCGCTGGCCGACGGCGCCATCGTCGGCAGCTGGCTGAAGGAAGGCCATGTCGACAAGGGCCGCGTGGCGCCGGCGCATGTCGCGCGCTTCATGGCCGCGGTGCGCCGGGCGCGGGCGGAGGCGGCATGATCCTGCGCGCCCTGCCCCTGACCGCCGAGGCCTTCGCCCCCTTCGGCCGCGTCTTCGACCTGACCGGCGCGCCCGGCGATGGGGTGCGGCCGATGTCCGGCGACGGCTGGACCGACAGCTACACCCTGGCCCCGCTGATCGACGGGCCGGGCCACCTGGGCCTGACCCAGGGCCCCGCCGCCCCCTGGGACTGCCGCCTGATGGAGCGCCATCCCCGCACCGAGGAGGCGCTGTTCTGCGCCGGCGCGCCCATCGTGCTGGCCGTCGCCCCCGGCAGCGCGGCGCCCGCACCGCTGGCGGAAACGCTGCGCGCCTTCGTCATCCGGCCCGGGCAGGTGGCGGTGATGGAGCGCGGGGTCTGGCACGACGCCTGCCGCGGGCTGGACGGCCCCACGCCCTATCACTGGATGGCGACCTGCGGTCTCGGCCCCGACCCCTGGGTCGAGGTGGCCGGCGGCCCGGTCCGGGTGTCGGCATGACCGCCTTCTTCATCGGCGACGTGGCGCTGGACGAATATTTCACCGCCGAGCGCTGGCCGGGCCTCGCCGACAAGGATTTCGTCGACGAGCTGCCGGCGGAATGCGGCGGCTCCATCGCCAATGCGGCGGTGGTCCATGCCGCGCTCGGCGGCGGGACCGAGTTCATCTCGCTGCTGAACGACAGCGCGCTTTCCGACCGGCTGGTCGCCGATCTTCAGGCCAACGGCGTCTCGACCCGCCACATGTTGCGCCAGCCCGGCATCCCGGAGTCGCGCAACCTGATCTTCCTGGTCGGCGGCGAGCATGTGGTGCTGACCCTGCGGATGGGGCAGCAGCCGATGCCGCTGCCGCCCGCAACCATGGCGGCGCTGCGCCGGCCCGGCTTTCTCTACACCACGCTCTACCGCGCCCGCCGGCTGCAGGAGGCCGGGGGGACGCTGGCCCGGGCCGCCCTGCTGACGGACCTGCGCCGCCATGGCCGCCGCACCGTCTTCGACCTCGACGTCGGCGGCGCGGCGGAAGCGGACGCGGCCTATCTGCACGGGGCCGAGGTGGTGATCTTCAACCAGGTCGGCTTCCGCGCCACCTTCGGCCATGACGACCTGGCCAGGGCCGAGGACTGGCGCCGCGCCCATGGCATCGCCCGGCTGGTCCGCACCATGGCCGAGGACGGCGCCGAGGCGCTGGACCGCGGCCGGACGCTGCGGGTGCCGGGCCACCGCGTGAATGTGGTGGATGTCACCGGCGCCGGCGACACCTTCGGCGCGGCGCTGACCTGGGGCCTCGGCCAGGGCCATGGCTTCGGCGCGGCGCTGGACTTCGCGGTCGCCGCGGCCTCGCGCTCGGTCACCCGGCACGGCCCGCGCGGCGGCAAGGCCGGAGTCGATCAGGTGCGGGCCTGGCTGGCGGCGCGCGGCTGATCAGCCGTCCAGCCCGTCCTCCTCCAGCAGGGTCCGGCCTTGCCGGTCCTCGACCTCGATCACCCAGAGGTCGGGGTCCCGCCCGCCCTCGCGCGCCAGCGCCGCATCCACCTGAGTTTCCGCCCCTTCGGCCAGCACCTGCCAGCGGCGGGTGTCGCTGGCGAAGTCCCATCGCCGCACGAAGGCCCGGGCCTGCCCGTCCATCGTCGCCAGCTTGACGATCACCGCGCCCGAGGTCTCGTCGCCGCGCCGCGCCAGATAGGCCGGGATCGCCGCCAGCCGCAGCCGCGCCAGATAGGCCGCGACCCAGAGGCCGGAGGCCAGCCGCGGCTCAGCCATCGCCGTCCTTGAAGTCGAGGCCCATCTCGGTATAGCGCTCGGCCTCGTCCAGCCAGTTCGGCCGCACCTTCACCGTCAGGAACAGATGCGCCGGCCGGCCGAGGAATTCCGAGATCTCCGCCCGCGCCGCCGCACCGATGGCCTTGATCGTCTCGCCCTTGTGGCCAAGGACGATCCCCTTGTGCCCCTCGCGCGCGACATAGACCACCTGGTCGATCCGGGCCGAGCCGTCGGCGCGCTCCTCCCATTTCTCGGTCTCGACGGTCAGCTGGTAGGGCAGTTCCTCGTGCAGCCGCAGGGTCAGCTTCTCGCGCGTCATCTCGGCGGCGATCATCCGCACCGGCAGGTCGGCCAGCTGGTCCTCGGGGTAATACCACGGGCCCTCGGGCAATTCGCCCGCCAGCCAGTCCTTCAGGTCCTCGACCCCGTGGCCGCGCTCGGCGCTGATCATGAAGGTCTTGGCGAAGGGGAAGGCCTCGTTCATCTTCTGCGCCAGCGCCAGCAGGACCTCGGCCTTCACCCGGTCGATCTTGTTGATCGCCAGCGCCACCGGCTTGCCCCTGGGCATCTCGTCGCGCAGGCGGTCGATGATGGCCTGCGTGCCCTCGGTCAGCCCGCGATGCGCCTCGATCAGCAGCACCACAATGTCGGCATCGGCCGCGCCGCCCCAGGCCGCCTTGACCATGGAACGGTCCAGCCGCCGCCGCGGCCGGAAGATGCCCGGCGTGTCGACGAAGACGATCTGGCTCTGCCCCGCCATGCAGACGCCGCGAATGCGCGCCCGGGTGGTCTGCACCTTGTGGGTGACGATCGACACCTTCGCGCCCACCATGCGGTTCAGCAGCGTGGACTTGCCGGCGTTCGGCTCTCCGATCAGGGCGACGAAGCCCGCGCGGGTGGGTTCCGTTTCAGCCATCCCCGGCCTCCATTCGTTCGAGCAGCGCCCTTGCCGCCGCCTGTTCCGCCGCGCGTTTCGACCCCGCAGCGGCCTCGGCCGCCTCTCCGCTCGCCAGCGAGACCAGCACGGTGAAGACCGGCTGGTGGTCCGGGCCCTTGCGGCCGGTCTCGGCATAGGCGGGGGGCGGCATCCCGCGGGCCTGCGCCCATTCCTGCAGCGCGGTCTTCGGGTCGCGGGCATCGGCCTCCACCGTGCCGATCCGCGCGCCCCAGAGCCGCAGCACCAGCGCCCGCGCCGCCTCGAAGCCGGCATCCAGATGGACGGCGGCGATCACCGCCTCCATCGCGTCGCCCAGAAGCGCCTCTTTCCGGCGACCGCCGGACAGCATCTCGGACCGGCCCAGCTTCAGCACATCGCCCAAGGCCACCTCGCGCGCCACCTCGGCGCAGGTCTCCTTGCGCACCAGCGCGTTGAAGCGCGGTGCCAGCTGGCCTTCGGTCGCGGCCTTGTCGGCGGCCAGCAGTGCCTCGGCCATGGTCAGGCCGAGCACGCGGTCGCCCAGGAATTCCAGCCGCTGGTTGTCGGGCCGGGTGGCCGAGCCGATGGAGGCATGGGTGACGGCGCGCAAAAGCAGTTCGGGACGGCGGAACTCGTGCCCGATGCGGGCCTGGAAGGCCAGGAGGTCCGCCGAGAGCCGCACCTATTCCACCGGCACGAAGTAGCGGTCCGACCGCCAGGTCCAGAAATACAGGATGCGGCGGCCGGCGGAGGAGAAGATGATCCGGTCGGCGCGGCCGATCAGGTTCTCGGCCGGGACGAAGCCCACGCCGCCCACCTTCTGGTCGAAGCGGCTGTCGGCGGAATCGTCGCGGTTGTCGCCCATCACGAAGTAATGCCCCGCGGGCACGGTGAAGATGCCGGTGTTGTCGCCGGCGCCGCGGGCGTCGATGTTCAGCACGTCATGGCTGCGACCGCCCGGAAGCGTCTCGGTGAAGCGCGATTTCTTGCAGACCGCGCCGTCGCCAACCGGCGCATTCTCGCAGCGCGGGCGGTTGGCCATCGGGCCCTGCGGCTCCATCACTTCCTCGAAGATGCCGGCGGGCTCCTGCGGCACCATCTCGCCGTTCAGGTAGAGGACGCCCTCCTTCATCTGCACGGTGTCGCCGGGCAGGCCGACCACCCGCTTGATCAGGTCGTCGCCCTTGACCGGATGGCGGAACACCACCACGTCGCCGCGTTCGGGATCGGAGCCGAACAGTCGGCCCGAGAAGGGGCACATGGCGAAGGGGCAGGAATACTTGGAATAGCCGTAGGCCATCTTGTTGACGAAGAGGAAGTCGCCGACCAGCAGCGTGTCCTTCATCGAGGACGACGGAATCCAGAACGGCTGGAAGAACAGCGTGCGGAAGACGCCCGCGATGATCAGCGCCCAGAACACGGTCTTCACCAGTTCCCACACGCCCTCTTCGGATTTCGCCTTCGCCATCTGCTGCCTCATCTGCCTGTCGGGCCGCTTCTTGCGCGGCGGGGGTGGGGAGTCAAGTCGCGGGGCCTGCGACCGGCCGCGCCTCGATCACCACGAAGGCCTGCGCCCAGGGGTGGTCGTCGGTCAAGGTGACATGGATCACGGCCTCGTGGCCGGCGGGCGTCATCTGCGCCAGCCGCTCGGCCGCCCAGCCGGTGACATGCATCACCGGCTGGCCCGAGCGCAGGTTGGTCACCGCCATGTCCTTCCAGCCGATCCCCATCCGCAGCCCGGTGCCGAGCGCCTTGGAACAGGCCTCCTTCGCCGCCCAGCGTTTGGCATAGGTCGCGGCCACCTCGCGGCGGCTTTCCGCTTTCCGCTGCTCGGCTTCGGTGAAGACGCGATTGCGGAAACGGTCGCCGAACCGGGCCAGCGTGGCCTCGATCCGGTCGATGTTGGCAAGGTCGGTGCCGATGCCGAGGATCACCGCCCGCCCCATGCGCGACGCAAATTCCTTAGAAGGAATTTGCCAAAATTCTTCAAAGAATTTTGGCGGCTCATCGGATGCCCCGCGCTTCGTCCATCCGCCGGCGCATCTCCTCGATCGCCGGGCCGAGGCCGCGGTAGATCGCCTCGCCGATCAGGAAATGGCCGATGTTCAACTCCATCACCTCGGGAAAGGCGGCGACCGGGGCTACGTTGTCGTAGGTCAGGCCATGGCCGGCATGGACCTCCAGCCCCAGCGACTGCGCCAGCGCCGCACCCTTGCGCAGCGCGGCCAGTTCCGCCTCGGCCTCGTCCTGGCGGCCCTCGGCGTGGAGGTCGGAGTAATGGCCGGTGTGCAGTTCCACCACCGCCGCGCCGATGCGGGCGCTGGCCTCGATCTGCGCGGGCGCGTGGCCGATGAACATCGAGACGCGGATGCCCGCCTCGCGCAGCGGCGCGATATAGGCGGCCAGCCGGGATTCATCCCCCGCCACGTCGAGGCCGCCCTCGGTGGTGCGTTCCTCGCGCCGTTCGGGGACGAGGCAGGCGGCATGGGGTTTCAGCCGCAGCAGGATCGCCTGCATCTCCTCGGTGGCGGCGCATTCGAAGTTCAGCGGGATGCCGATGCCGGCGGCCAGCGCCTCCATGTCGGCGTCGCGGATATGGCGGCGGTCCTCGCGCAGATGGGCGGTGATGCCGTCTGCCCCCGCAGTCTCGGCCAGGATCGCCGCGCGCAGCGGGTCGGGCCAGGCCGAGCCGCGGGCATTCCGCACCGTCGCCACATGGTCGATGTTGACCCCCAGTCTCAGCCGCCCGCCCGCCATGACGCCGCTCCGTTTCCCTGTTCCCCAGTCGGGCCGCAGACTAGGGCGGATCGCCAGCCCCCGCAACCGCGGGCGGTGGGACGCATGGGCCGGGCGAGAACAGGCGAGGACTGCCTCGCCCCCGCCCGCGCGCAGCGGTTCAGCCGGAGACGGTGCGGCACATAATCCCGGGAGGCCAGCGCCCGACCCGGCGGGCGCTGGCCGGGACCTATGGCCCGGCCGGGACAAGGTGAGCCGTTGCGCGGTGGCGAAGGCGATAGGCTTCGCCAAGGCCGACGGAGACGGCAGCAGCTACGGCGCCCCCGGGCCGTCGTCGCCTTCGCCTTCCCCGGCCTCGCCGTTCTCGCCGCGGTGCTTCAGCCGCTGCGCGGCCTTGGCCACCGCCTCCTTCAGCCGGCTGCGCCGCTCCTTCCGCTCGCTCGCCTTGGCGGCGCGGGCCTTCTGGTAGGCCTCGACCAGCGGGATGGTGATGTAATAGGCGATCACCGACAGCACGATGCCGGGGCCGAGCGCGCCGATGAAATAGGGCCAGTAGATCTCGTGCCAGAACCGGATCAGCCCGTCCCACCGCGCCACGTCGTGGGTGAAGATCGACTTGATGTTGAACCACAGGTCGCTGCCCGCGATCTCGGTCGCGGTGCGGATGTAGTCCCAGCTGAGCGGCTTCTCGATCCCCAGGATCCAGTGGCCCAGGGTCATCGCCAGCACGGCGAAGAAGGGCGTCGTCACCGGATTGGTGTTGAAGGTCGCCAGCAGCGCCGCCAGCAGGTTGCCGCGGATCGCCCGGCTGGCGGCCCAGGCGGCGATGAACTGCAGCCCCGGCAGCGGCAGGAAACCGATCAGCGACCCGGCGAAGACCCCGCGGGCGATGCGGTGCGGCTGGTCCGGCAGCCGGCGCATCCGGTAGATCACATAGCGCGTGGCGCGCTTGAAGCCGGAACGGGGGTAGACCTGCTCGCGCAGCCAGGCGCCCCAGCCCATCGGATCCCTTCGCTTGAAGACCAAACCTAGCTTCCTTCCATTCCGGGCCAGCGCGGCCCGGCCTTCCCGCAGCCCCGGTCAGGGCTTGCGCGACAGATCCCGGTGGCGACTGATCTGGGCCACGTCCGTCTCGGCTTCAAGCGCGGTCATGACCTTGTGCAGATGTTCGACATCGCGCAGGTCCACGTCAACGATCAGCCGGTAAAAATCCGGTTTGCGGTCCGTGAACCGCAGGTCCGAGATATTGGCCTTCTGCTCTCCGATCAACGTGCAAATCCGCCCCAGCACGCCGGCGTCGTTCGAGATGGTCAGGTCGAAGGACACCGTATGCACCGCGGGATGGCGGCCGGTCTTCCAGTGCAGGTCGACCCAGCGGCCGGTCTGGCTTTCGAACTCCTCCAGCGCCGGGCAGTCGATGGCATGGGCCACCACGCCCTTGCCGCGATAGGTGATGCCGACGATCCGCTCGCCCGGCAGCGGCTGGCAGCAGGGCGCGCGGATCAGCGACTGGTCGGCGGCCAGGCCGAGGACCGGGCGCTTGCCGTCCACCTCCTCGGCCTGGGCCATCGACAGTTCGGGGTAGAGCAGCTCCACCACCTTGCGCGCGGCGATCTCGGCGCTGCCGAGGCGGGCCAGCAGGTCCTCCTCGCCGGCAAGCCCCATCATCTTGGCCGCGGTGCGCAGCGCCTTGTCGGTGGCCTTCTTGCCGACATGGTCGAAGGCGGCGCGGGCCAGTTCGTGCCCCAGCCGGACGAAGCGGCCGCGGTCCTCGGCCCGCAGGCTGCGGCGGATCGCCGCCTTGGCGCGGCCGGTGGCGACGATGTCGATCCAGCTGGGCTGCGGGCGCTGGCCCTCGGCGGTGATGATCTCGACCGACTGGCCGTTCTTCAGCCGGGTCCACAAGGGCACCCGGATGCCGTCCACCTTGGCGGAAACGGTGGAATTTCCGATCCGCGTATGGATGGCATAGGCGAAATCCAGCGGCGTCGCCCCGCGCGGCAGCTGGATCACGTCCCCCTTCGGCGAGAAGCAGAAGACCTGGTCGGAATACATCTCCAGCTTGACGTTTTCCAGGAATTCGTCGTGATCCTCCTCGTCCAGCCTTTCGGTCAGGCTGGCGATCCACTTGGCCGGATCGACCGCGAAGGGATTCTGCGCCCGCACGCCCTCGCGATAGGACCAATGCGCGGCGACCCCGGCTTCGGCCACCTCGTGCATCTCGCGGGTGCGGATCTGCACCTCCACCCGCTTGCCGTCGCGTCCCGAGACGGTGGTGTGGATCGAACGGTAGCCGTTCGACTTCGGCTGGCTGATGTAGTCCTTGAACCGCCCCGGCACCGCCCGCCAGCGCTGGTGGATCACGCCGAGGATGCGGTAGCAGTCCTGCACCGAGCCGCAGATGACCCGGAACCCGTAGATGTCGGACAGGCGCGAGAAGGCCAGGTCCTTTTCCTGCATCTTGCGCCAGATCGAATAGGGCTTCTTGGCGCGGCCGTAGACATCGGCCTCGATCCCGGCCTTCTCCAGCTCGTGCCTGATGTCGCCGGTGATCTTGTGGACCACATCGCCCGATTCCTTCTGCAGCACCAGGTAGCGGCGGAGGATCGAGTTGCGGGCCTCGGGGTTCAGCACCTTGAAGGCGAGGTCTTCCAACTCCTCGCGCATCCACTGCATCCCCATCCGGCCGGCGAGGGGGGCGAAGATCTCCATCGTCTCGCGGGCCTTCTGGGCCTGCTTCTCCGGCTTCATCGACCGGATGGTGCGCATGTTGTGCAGCCGGTCGCCCAGCTTGACCAGAATCACCCGCAAGTCCTTGGACATCGCCATGAACAGCTTGCGGAAGTTCTCGGCCTGCTGGCTGCCGGCGTTGGACAGTTGCAGGTTGGTCAGCTTGGTCACGCCGTCGACCAGCTCGGCCACGTCCTCGCCGAACAGCTCGGCGATCTCGCCGTAGGTGGAGCGGGTGTCCTCGATGGTGTCGTGCAGAAGAGCGGTGACGATGGTGGCGTCGTCCAGCCGCTGCTCGGTCAGGATGGCGGCGACGGCGACGGGATGGCTGAAATAGGGCTCGCCCGACTTGCGGAACTGGCCCTCGTGCATCTTCAGCCCGTAGGCATAGGCCTTGCGGATCAGCTCGGCATTGCAGCGCGGGTTGTAGTTGCGGACCAGGGCGATGAGGTCTTCGACGTCGATCATCGCCACCCTGCCCGCGGGGCGTCAGCCCCGCCAGTCCTTGCCTTAATGCTCGCCCTGGGCTTCCATCAGCGCGCGGAGGAGCTTCTCCTCGGACATGTCGTCCACCACCGGGCGGTCGATCTCGCCGGTCATCAGAAGGGCCATCTGGTCCTCTTCCGGCTCGTCCACCTCGATCTGGGTCTGGTGCGATTCGATCATCCGCTCGCGCAGGACATCGGCCGACTGGGTCTCGTCGGCGATCTCGCGCAGGGCGACGACGGGGTTCTTGTCGTTGTCGCGGTCGATGGTGATCGGCGAGCCCGAGGCGATCTCGCGCGCACGATGGGCCGAAAGCAGAACCAGCTCGAAGCGGTTCGGAACCTTGTCAACGCAATCTTCGACCGTCACGCGGGCCATGGGTCACCTCTGTCGCCTGGGCGGGGAGTGGCCTATCTATGCCGGAAGATGCCGCTTGACAAGCGAAGATCGCACAAAATGCCGTGTGCCGGCGGGGGATCCTCCCGCGCCTCCGGCTCGTCGTCGCGAGGAGCGGCGAAGCCAGGCGACGAGCCGCCCGTCAGAAAGGCACCACCTCGTCCCGCGCCGTCTGCGGCAGGGCCTCCAGCATCTGCCGCACCGTCAGCCCCAGCCGCGGATGCCGCCAGTCCGGCGCGACCTCGGCCAGCGGCACCAGCACGAAGGCGCGGTCCTGCAGCCGCGGATGCGGCAGGATCAGCCGGTCCGGCGCCTGCCGCGCCTGCTCCGCAGCCGGCAGGTTGCGCCACCTGTCCTGCGTCTCCGCATCCGGCCGCACCGAATCGCCTATCGCCAGCAGGTCGATGTCCAGCGTCCGCCCGCCCCAGCGTTCCAGCCGCTCGCGGCCGAAGCGCGCCTCCACCCGGTGCAGCGCGGCAAGGGTTTCCGTCGGGTTCGCCAGCACCGGCCCGGTCACCGCCGCCGCCGCATTGGCGTAATCCGGCCCGGCGCCGGCGGGAAAGCAGGGCGTCCGCCAGATCCGGCTAAGCCTGCCGATATGCAGCCCTTCCTCCGCCAGCGCCTCAGCCGCCGCCGCCAGGGTCTCCCGCGGGCTGCGGCCGGCGAACGGCAGGTTCGCGCCGAAGGCGAGCAGGGCCTCTACAGACATCATGTCGCGCAAGCTTGACCTGTTCTATTGTTGACTTGCCGTGCCGCCGTGCCGACGCTATCCACGGCAGGTTCCCCGATGGATTTCACTAGTCCACATTGACCACTCGCGGAAGTCCGTTTGGCGGAGCATTGTATTTGTCGAGGGGAAAGTACCAATGTTCTACAAGGACGAACGGCTCGCGCTGTTCATCGACGGGTCGAATCTCTACGCCGCCGCAAAGGCGCTTGGCTTCGACATCGACTACAAGCTTCTGCGGATGGAATTCATGCGCCGGGGCAAGCTGTTGCGCGCCTTCTACTATACCGCGCTGCTGGAGAACGAGGAGTATTCGCCGATCCGCCCGCTGGTGGACTGGCTGCATTACAACGGCTTCACCATGCGCACCAAGCCGGCCAAGGAATACACCGACAGCCAGGGCCGCCGGAAGGTGAAGGGCAACATGGACATCGAGCTGACGGTCGATGCCATGGAGCTGGCGCCCCGGGTGGACCATGTGGTCCTGTTCTCCGGCGACGGCGACTTCCGGCCGCTGGTGGAAAGCCTGCAACGGCAGGGGGTGCGGGTCTCGGTGGTCTCGACCATCCGCAGCCAGCCGCCGATGATCGCCGACGAGCTGCGCCGCCAGGCCGACAACTTCATCGAGCTGGACGAGCTGCGCGACGTGATCGGCCGCCCGCCGCGCGAGCCGCGGCCCGCGACGGAAGAGGCCGCGGTCGGCGCCAAGTGATCTGGCCGCGGGCGGTTTCCGCCCCCGGCCGGGCCGCACCTCCTGGGGAGAGGTGGCGGCCGTCCCGGGCGCCGGCGTGACCGGCCTCGCCGGGCTGTTCCTGGCGGCCTTCCTTGCCGCCACGCCCGTTCCCGTTCCATCGGAACCCGTGTTCCTTGGCCTTATGGCCACGGGCCGGGCACTGCTGCCGCTGGTGCTGGTGGCCTCGGTGGGCAACATCCTCGGCTCCTGCGTGACCTATGTCATCGGGCGGGCGGCGGAGCGCCTGAAGCACCGGCGCTGGTTTCCGCTGCCGCCCGCCGCGCTGGAGCGTGCGCAGCGCTGGTGGGCCCGCTGGGGCCTGTGGTCGCTGCTTCTGTCCTGGGCGCCCGGCGGCGACGCGCTGGTGGCGCTGGCCGGGCTGATGCGGGTGCCGCTCTGGCGCTTCCTGCTGCTGGTGGCGCTGGCGAAGACCGGCCGCTACGCCGTGCTGGCGCTGGCGGGGGCGGCGGTGATCTGAGGCACCGCCTCGGCACTGAAGGACGATCTCCGGTCCGGCCGGGCGGGATCAGGCGAGGCACTGCCTCGCCCCGCCCGTGCGCGACCTATCACCCGGAGACGGAGGCAGCACGAGACCCGGAGAGGCCAGCGCCCGACCCGGCGGGCGAGAAGCGCCCGCCGAGGGCGGGGCGGGCGCTGGCCGGGCCTTTGGGGCCCGGCCGGACAGGGGGCACCGTTGCGCTGTGGCGAAGGCGATGGCCTTCGCCAAGGACACCGAACGGGCAGCACGGCAACCGGCCCGCGCCGATCTCGGCCGCCGCACTGGACGCCGCCGCGCTTTGCCCCTACCTCTGGCACCAGCCCCGAAGGACCCTCCATGCCCAGCCGCCCGCCCCTCACCCTCTACCTCGCCGCCCCGCGCGGCTTCTGCGCGGGCGTGGACCGGGCGATCAAGATCGTCGAGATGGCGATCGAGAAATGGGGCGCCCCGGTCTATGTCCGGCACGAGATCGTCCACAACCGCTTCGTGGTCGAGGGCCTGCGCGCCAAGGGCGCCGTCTTCGTCGAGGAGCTGGCGGAATGCCCCGACGACCGGCCCGTGGTCTTTTCCGCCCATGGCGTGCCGAAGTCCGTCCCGGCCGAGGCCGCCAATCGCCGGATGATCGCGGTGGACGCCACCTGCCCGCTGGTCACCAAGGTCCACAACGAGGCCGCCCGCCACCATGAGGCCGGCACCCAGCTGATCTACATCGGCCACGAGGGTCACCCCGAGACCATCGGCACCATGGGCCAGCTGCCGCCGGGCGAGGTGCTGCTGGTCGAGACGGTGGAGGATGTCGCCCGCCTGCAGGTCCGCGACCCCGAGCGGCTGGCGCTGATCACCCAGACCACTCTCTCGGTGGACGACACCGCCGCGGTGGCCGCCGCGCTGAAGGCGCGCTTCCCGGCGATCCGGGTGCCCGCGCATGACGACATCTGCTACGCCACCACCAACCGGCAGGCGGCGGTGAAGGCGATGGCGCCGAAGATCGCCGCGCTTCTGGTGATCGGGGCGCCGAACAGCTCCAACTCCCGGCGGCTGGTCGAGGTGGGACGTGCGGCGGGTTGCGCCTATTCCATGCTGGTCCAGCGCGCCACCGACATCGACTGGCGCGCGCTGGAGGGCGCCCGCGCCATCGGCATCACCGCCGGCGCCTCTGCCCCCGAGGTGCTGGTGAACGAGGTGATCGACGCCTTCCGCGCCCGCTACGACGTCACGCTGGAACGGGTGGAGACCGCGGTCGAGGACATCGAGTTCAAGGTTCCCCGCATCCTGCGGGAGCCCGCCTGATGCGCCGGCTGGTCCTGGCCCTGGCCCTTTCCGCCGCGCCTTTGCCCGCGCTGGCGCAGGAGATGCTGGCGGAATATCGGGCCCATTCCGGCAGCCTGCCGCCGCAATACGCCTGGAGCGTGACGGCGACCATCGCCGCCGACGGCGCGGTCGCGCTGACGCATTGCACGGGCTACGAGACCGAAGGCCCGGCCTGCACGACGCGCCGCGGCAAGGCCGCCGCAGCCGGGCTGCAGGCGATCCGCGAGGCCGCCGTCGCCAGCGGGTTGATCGAGACACCTGCCCCCGAGAGCGACGAGATCATGGTCGGCGGCGGCTCGGTCCGGGGCCGGGTCCGGATCGACGGCGCGGGAATCGCCCTGCCCGCGCAGCCCGCCCCCGAGGATGCCGCCCGCGTCGCCGTGGTCCTGTCCGCCATCCGCAGCGCCATCCCCGCCGGGCTGGCCGCGGGCTTCCTCGAAGGCGACTGACCGCCCTTCCCGGGCTTGCGCCCCGCCCCGGCCCGGCCTATCCCCGGGGCCCAAGCCGCAAGGACGCCCATGCCCGACCTCTTCGCCTATACCGACGGAGCCTGCTCCGGCAATCCCGGCCCCGGCGGCTGGGGCGTGCTGCTGATCGCCCGCGAGGGCGCGCAGGTGATCAAGGAGCGGGAACTCAGCGGCGGCGAGGCGGAGACCACCAACAACCGCATGGAGCTGATGGCGGCGATCTCGGCGCTGGAGGGGCTGACCCGGCCCTCCATCATCACCATCGTCACCGACAGCGCCTATGTGAAGAACGGCGTCACCGAATGGATCCACGGCTGGAAGCGCAAGGGCTGGCGCACCGCCGGCGGGCCGCCGGTGAAGAACGCCGATCTCTGGCAGCGGCTGGACGCGGCGCAGGCCCGGCATCAGGTGACCTGGCGCTGGATCAAGGGCCACGCCGGCCATGCCGAGAACGAACGCGCCGACGCGCTGGCCCGGGCCGGGATGGCGCCCTACAAGAAGGCCCCCGCGCCGTGACGCCCGCGACCCTGCTGCAGATGCTGGACTACGCCTCGGTCGCCGTCTTCGCGGTGACGGGAGCGCTGGCGGCCTCGCGCAGCCAGCTGGACATCGTCGGCTTCATCTTCATCGCCTGCCTGACCGCGACCGGCGGCGGCACCACCCGCGACGTGATCCTGGACCGCACCGTGTTCTGGGTCGCCGACCCGGTGATCCTGGCGGTGGCCACGGCAGCCGCGGTGGCGGTCTTCCTGGCCGCGCATCTGCTGGAAAGCCGCTACCGCGCGCTTCTGTGGATCGACGCCTTCGCGCTGGCCGTCGCCGTGCCCGCCGGCGTCGCCGCCGCCACCGGAACCGGGCAGGCCTGGCCGATCGTGCTGGTGATGGGCACGATCACCGGCTGCCTAGGCGGTCTCCTGCGCGACGTGGTCTGCAACGAGGTGCCGCTGGTGCTGAAACAGGGCGAGCTTTACGTCACCTGCGCCTTCGCCGGCGCCCTTGCCGCCGTGCTGGCCGCCCGCGCCGGGCTAGGGCCGCTGCCGGTGCTGGCGCTCTGCGCCGCGGTGACGCTGACGCTGCGGGCCGGAAGCCTGGCCTTCGGCTGGCGGCTGCCGGTCTACCGCGCCCGCCCGCCCCGCCCGGAAAGCCCCAAGCGCGGGCCTTGAGGCGGGCCGGGCGCCCGGCTACAGTCGCCGCATGGCCCGCCCGAGAACCCTTCCCGACAGCGCCGTCCTTGGCTCCGTGCGGCAGTTGCTGGCGGCGGGCGGCGACAAGGCCGTCAGCTTCGGCACCGTCGGCCGGGCCACCGGGCTTGCCCCCTCCACGCTCGCGCAGCGCTACGGCAGCGTCGCGGCCATGCGCGCGGCGGCGATGCAGGACGGCTGGCAGGTCCTGTCCGAGGCCACTGCCGCCACCATCGACGCTGCCGCCGGCAAGGGGCCGCAGGGCCTGTTGAAGGCGCTGGATGCGGTGGCGGGCGAGGCGGGGCTGCTGCTGGCCGGCTCCACCGGCGAGGCCGCCCGTGCGCGTGCCGCCGACTGGCGGCGGATGGTGGAGACGGCGCTGGCCCTGCGGCGCGGCAGCGGCGAGAAGGCGCGCGAGGGGGCGGCGATCCTTTTCGCCGCCTGGCAGGGGCAGGCGCTGTGGGGCGGCGACGGTTTCCGGCTGAAGGATGCGGCGAAACGGCTGGGCTAGGCGGTCAGCGCATGTAGCGCTGCCACAACCAGACCAGCAGCAGCGCGCCGAGGAAGGCGCCGACGAACCCCGCCGCCGCGCCGAGCGACAGGAGCAGCACCCGCAGCACCACCCCGCCGATCAGCGCCCCGAAGACGCCGAGGGCGATGGTCGAGGGCACGTCCGTGTTCACCCGCATCACCCGCGTGGCGAGGAAACCCGCGGCGGCGCCCACGATCATCAACATCACGAAGGGCATCGGCATCTCTCCTTGGTCCTGCGATGGATATGGGGGCCGTGGAGAGGGCGCGGAAGAGAGGAGTGGATGAAATCGGCGGTCATCGGGGGCCGGGCACGAACGCTGATGAGCCCATAGCCGCCATCGGGATGGGGCACCTTCGCGCCACCTATCCGATGAAGCTCCGGCCGGGTTAACAGGCGCGGAACCCGCCCCCGGCCAGCGCCCGACCGCCCCCCGGGCGGGCGCTTCTGCGCCGTCATTTGCCGCTCCAGCCGGGGGAGAAGCCGCACCATAAAGCGCTGCCCGCGCACCGTTGGCAGCGCCCACCCGCGGTCGGGCGCCGGCCTCCGTTGCGCACGGATGACCGCAATGTCCGGCAGCCACCTGCGCGGCACTTCCCGAAACCGTCGTTCCGCGGAGCCCTCACCCCAGCCGATCCGGCAACTTCAGCCCCTTCAGCACCTCCGCCGCCGGCATCGGGCGCTTGCCCTCGCGCTGCGCCTCCAGCACCTCCACCGCGCCGGTGCCGCAGGCGATGGTGAAGCCGTGCAGCACCTGCCCCGGTTCCCCCTGCCCCTCGGCCAGGCGAGAGCGCAGCAGTTTCACCCGCTCGCCGCCCACCTCCACCCAGGCGCCGGGGAAGGGCGAGAGGCCGCGGATCAGCCGGTCGACCTCGGCCGCCGGCCGGGAGAAATCCACCCGCGCCTCGGCCTTGTCGATCTTGGCGGCGTAGGTCACGCCCTCGGCGGGCTGAGGAATGGCCGGCAAGGGCAGGCGGTCCAGAACCTGCAGGATCAGCCCGGCGCCAAGCACGGACAGCCGGTCGTGCAATTCCGCCGCGGTCTCCTCGGCGCCGATCTCCAGCGCCTGCCGCAGCAGCACCGGGCCGGTGTCCAGCCCGGCCTCCATCCGCATGATGCAGACCCCGGTCTCCCGGTCGCCTGCCATGATCGCCCGCTGGATCGGCGCCGCCCCGCGCCAGCGCGGCAGGAGGGAGGCATGGATGTTCAGGCACCCCAGCCGCGGCGCGTCCAGCACCGGCTGCGGCAGGATCAGCCCATAGGCCACCACCACCGCCACATCGGCCTTCAGCGCCGCGAATGCCTCCTGCTCCGCCGCCCCTTTCAGCGACACGGGATGCCGCACGGGCAGACCGAGGTCCTCGGCCGCAACCTGCACCGCCGACTTCCGCTCCGCCTTGCCGCGGCCCGCCGGACGCGGCGGCTGCGCATAGACGCAAGCCACCTCGTGCCGCGCCGCCAGCGCCCGCAGGACGGGCACCGAGAACTCCGGCGTCCCCATGAAGATCACCCGCATGAAACCTCCGTAGGGCGGGGTTCACCCCGCCATCTTCTTCGCCTTGCGCAACAGCATGTCCCGCTTCAACCGGCTCAGCCGGTCGAAATACATCCGCCCCGCCAGATGGTCGATCTGGTGCTGGACGCTGGTCGCCCAGAGATCGACGAAATCCCGCTCCTCCACCTCGTCGGCGGCATTCAGGAACCGCACCGTCACCGCCCGCGGCCGGCTGACCACGGCGGAGACGCCGGGCAGGTTGGGCGAAGCCTCCTCGTGCTCGCGCAGCTTGACGGAAGCGTGCAGCACCTCGGGGTTGGCCATCAGCACCGCCTGCCCGCGCGCGGTGGAGCAATCCACCACCGCCAGCCGCAGCGGCACCCCGATCTGCACCGCGGCGAGGCCGTAACCGGGCATCGCCTCCATCGTGTCCACCATGTCGCGCCAGATCGCCCGCACCTCGTCGGTGATCGCAGCCACATCGGCGGCCGGGGTCCGCAGCAGCGGATGCGGCCAGGGCAGGCAGGGGCGGGCGGTCATGCGACCACCTCGGCTTCGGCCTGCGCGCGAGCCTCGGGCGACAGCCGGTCCAGCGTCAGCACGCCGTCGAGATGGTCGTATTCATGCTGCGCGCAGACCGCCGCCATGCCGGTCAGCAGGTCCTCCTGCACCTGCCCGTCGAGGTCGATCCAGCGCAGCCGCACCGCCTCGGCCCGCTCCACCAGCGTGGTGGGGCCGGGGATCGACAGGCAGCCCTCCGGCCCGACCAGCCGGGTGTCGGAGGACCACAGGATCTGCGGGTTCACCGCCACCACCGGGGTCGGGGTGCCCTCCTTCCAGCCCACGTCCATCACGAACAGCCGGACCATCGCCCCGACCTGCGGCGCCGCCAGCCCGCGGCCCGGGGCGGCATACATCGTCTCCAGCATGTCCGCCGCCAGCACCCGCAGGTCCCCTGACAGCACGGCGGGCGCGCAGGCGGAGGACAGCCGCGGATCGGGCCAGCGCAGGATGGGCAGGATCATGCGGGATTCCTTTCGTGCATGGCGGCCGGATTAGCGCTATCTCTGGGCGAAGTCACGCCCGAGGTCCTCATGCGCCGCATCCTGCCCGCCCTCTGCCTTGCCGCCCTGACCCTCCCCGCCCAGGCCGACGGCGGCGTCACCGTCAAGCTGCCCGACCCCGGCCAGATCGCCGCCGCCGCCAGCCCCGATTTCCTGATGGCGCTGGTGATGGCGAACGTCGCCGGGATGAACTGCCCCGGCTATGCGCTGTCCGACGGCGAATGGGCGCTGGTCACCGGCACCGCCGACCGGGTGGCGGGGGCGCTGCAGATCGGCACCTCGGCCTATGACGAGGATTACTACGGCCCGGCCTTCGCCGCGCTGGACCAGCCCGGCACCTGCGACCGCGAAGGCCCGAAGATCGCCCCGCTGATCCAGCGGCTGAAAAGCATGGGCGGCGGCACCGACCCGATCGGCTGACGCCGGACGCCCGTTCAGGCCAGCCGCGCGCGCTCGCGCTTCAGCTTTTCCATCTTGCGGGTGATCATCTGCCGCTTCAGCGGACCGAGATAGTCGATGAACAGCTTGCCATCCAGATGGTCCATCTCGTGCTGGACGCAGGTCGCCCACAGCCCCTCGAAGGTCCGCTCCTGCCCGGCCCCGTCCAGATCCGTCCAGCGCACCGTCACCGCGGCGGGGCGGCGCACCTCGGCATATTGCTCGGGGATCGACAGGCAGCCCTCCTCATAGGCCGAGACATCCTCCGACGCCCAGACCGTCATCGGGTTGATCAGCACCATCGGCTCGGGCGGACCATCCTTGATGCAGTCCATCACCAGCAGCCGCTTCGTCACCCCCACCTGCGGCGCGGCCAGCCCGATGCCGGGCGCGTCATACATCGTCTCCAGCATGTCGGCGGCCAGCCGCCTCACCTCGTCGGTGATCTCGGCAATCGGCTCGCAAGCCTTCTTGAGACGCGGATCGGGATGGATCAGGATGGGGCGGATCATGGCCCGGATGTAAGGGATGCACCTGCCCTGGCGCAAGGGCGGGACTCAAACAGGATGATATTCTGATATATTCCGACTTATCGGATCATAATTCCATATTATAACATTGATCCGGCACATCTTCCCTTGTATCACCCAAGAACAGGAACATCCCTCCAGCATGAGCGACCCGATGAGCTTTGACGCCCCCGTGAACCGTCTCGGAACCCATTGCGTGAAATGGGACATGATGCAGCCGCTTTACGGCATCGCGCCGCAGGACGGGCTGGCGATGTGGGTCGCCGACATGGAATTCCGCCCCCCCGCCGCGGTGCAGGAGGCGCTGGAGAAGATGACCGCGCACGGCATCTACGGCTATTTCGGCGACGACCGCGCCTATCTGGACGCCATCCGCTGGTGGATGGAGATCCGCCACGGCTGGACCGTCGACCCGTCGCATGTCTTCACCACCCACGGGCTGGTCAACGGCACCGGCCTCTGCGTCGACGCCTTCACCGTCCCCGGCGATGGCGTGGTGCTGATGACCCCGGTCTACCACGCCTTCGCCCGGGTGGTCCGCGCCGCCGGGCGCGCGGTGGTGGAATGCCCGCTGGCCCTGCGCGACGGCCGCTACGAGATGGACATCAAAGCCTGGGACGCGCAGATGACCGGGCGCGAGAAGATGCTGATCCTCTGCTCGCCGCACAACCCCGGCGGCCGGGTCTGGACGCGGGACGAGTTGCAGGCCACCGCCGACTTCTGCCGCCGCCACGACCTGATCCTGGTCTCGGACGAGATCCACCACGACCTGCTCTACCCCGGCCGGAAGCATCATGTGATGACCAAGATCGCGGGGATCGAGGACCGGCTGGTGATGATGACCGCCGCCACCAAGACCTTCAACATCGCCGGGTCCCACACCGGCAACGTGATCATCGCCGACCCCGCCCTGCGCAAGCGCTTTGCCGAGCGGATGGGCGCGCTCGGCCTCTCGCCCAATTCCTTCGGCCTGCACATGGTGACCGCGGCCTATTCGACCGAAGGCGCGGCGTGGGTGGATGCGCTGATGGCCTATCTCGACGGCAACCGGCGGCTGTTCGACGCAGGCATCGCCGCCATCCCGGGGCTGAAGTCGATGCCGCTGGAGGCGACCTACCTGGCTTGGGTGGATTTCTCCGGCATCGGCATGGCTCCGGCGGAGTTCATCGCACGGGTGGAGAAGGGCGCGCGGATCGCCGCCAACCACGGCGACAGCTTCGGCAAGGGCGGCGAGAACTTCCTGCGCTTCAACATCGCCGCGCCGCGATCACAAGTCGCTGAGGCGGTGGCCCGGCTGCAAGATACCTTCGCCGACCTGCAATAGCCGCGCTAGAACCGGGCGATGCGCGTTCTTGCCCGCCTGTTCTCCGCCCTGACCCTCGCCGCCCTGATCGCCGGGGCGGCGATGCTCTGGCTGCGCCCGCCGGCGCCGCCGCCCGGCCCCGAGATCGCGCTCTCCGGCCCGCTCGACCGCATCCTGATCGAGAAATCCGCCCGCCGGATCACGCTTTTCCAGAGCGGCCAGCCGGTCCGCATCTGGCCCATCGCGCTCGGCTTCGCGCCCGAAGGCGACAAGCAGCGCGAGGGCGACGGCCGCACCCCCGAGGGCAGCTTCACCATCGACCGCCGCAACGCCGGCTCCGCCTATCACCTGTCGCTCGGCCTCGACTACCCGCAGCCGGACCACATCGCCCGCGCCCGCGCCGCCGGGCAGTCCCCGGGAGGCGACATCATGCTCCACGGCCAGCCCAATGCGGTGCCCGAGCCGATCATGGTCCCCGGCGACTGGACCGCCGGCTGCATCGCCCTGACCAATGCGCAGATGCGGGAAATCTGGGACCACGCCCCTATCGGCACGAAAGTCGAAATCCGCCCCTGAAGGCGGACCCGCATTTCATCTTGGCTCAAATACTCCGGGGGTCCGGGGGCTGGCCCCCGGCGGTTTCCCCAGGCGTCACGCCCGCGGCAGATATCCCGCCGGCGCATTCTCGCCGCGCCAGAAGTCCAGCGGCGCGGTCTCCGACACCGGCGAGGCGCGCTTGAAGTCGCAGACCAGTTCGCCGTTCTCGGCGGTAGAGGCGACGATCAGGCATTGCAGCACATGCCGCGGCCCGTCGTAAAGGTCGACCAGCCCGCGCAGCCGGCCCGGCGCAAGGTCGCCGTCCAGCGCGAAGCCGTCCTGCCAGAAGCGCAGCACCGGATAGACCGCGCCGCCCACCTGCACATGCAGCCGCGACCGCCGGCGCTGGTCGCGCTTGCGCGCCGCCTCCAGCCCCTCGCGCACTTCCTTCGGCAGAAATTCCAGCATCGCCGCATCCTCTCCTTGGGTTCCATCCTCGGCCCGAACCCGCCAAAATCAAGACAAGCCCTTGATGCGCCTCGGCTGTTGCGAAAATGTGAAGCCGGCGTGACTGTTTTGCCGCAGCGCCCCACACCCGCCGGCTGAACACCGCCGCGCAGCGAAGATGCTTGCACTCCTACGCTCCGGCGGCGAACCAGTTCCCGCCATGACCTCCCCGATTCTCGCCCTCGCCTTGATTCTCGACGCCCTCTTCGGCGAGCCGGACTGGCTCTGGCGCCGCCTGCCGCATCCCGCGGTGCTGATCGGCCGGCTGATCGCGGCGCTGGACCGCCGCTTCAACCGCCCGCCCGGTGCCCGGCTGGCGGGCACGGTGATGGCCGCGGGCCTTGCGGTCTTCGCCGCCATGCTGGGCTGGCTGATCCACCTGATCCCGGATTACGGCATCCTCGAATGCCTGACCGTCGCCGTCCTGCTGGCGCAGCGCAGCCTGGTCGATCACGTCCGCGCCGTCGCCGCCGGCCTGCGCCGCGGGCTCGACGACGGCAAGCGCGCCGTCGCCCTGATCGTCGGCCGCGACACCGCGCCGATGCGGGAACCCGACGTCGCCCGCGCCGCCATCGAATCCGCCGCCGAGAACCTGTCCGACGGCGTGATCGCCCCGGCCTTCTGGTATCTGGTCGGCGGCCTTCCCGGCCTGCTGGTCTACAAATTCGCCAATACCGCCGACAGCATGGTCGGCCACATGACCCCCCGCCACCGCGACTTCGGCTGGGCCTCGGCCCGCTGGGACGACCTCTTGAACCTGATCCCGGCCCGCCTGACCGCGCTGCTGATCGCGCTGACCCATGGCTGGATCGACCCGCGCCCCGTCCTGCGCGACGCGCCGAAGCACCGCAGCCCCAACGCCGGCTGGCCGGAATCCGCCCTGGCGCCGGTGCTGAACATCTCGCTGGCCGGGCCGCGCAGCTATGGCGGCCGGATGCAGGATTTCCCCTGGGTCTGGCCCGAGGGCCGCCGCGACCCCGGCCCCGCCGAGATCGACGCCGCCTGCCGCGCACTCTGGCGGGCCTGGGGCGGGATGCTTGCCCTCACGCTGCTTCTGGCCCTAACCTGCCCGACATGCGCGCCGCTCTTCTGACCCTCGCCCTTGCCGCGACGCCGGCCGCTGCCGCCCCCTGCGGCGGCGATTTCGCGGCCTTCCTCGACGCGATGGCGGCCGAGGCCTTGGCGCAGGGCCTGCCGCCCGATGCCGTGAAAACCTTTTTCACCGACGCAAGGCAGGACCAGCGGGTGCTGCGTTCCGACCGCGCGCAAGGGGTGTTCCGCAAGACCTTCCTCGATTTCTCGCGCGCGCTGATCTCGCAGAACCGCCTTGCCACCGCCAAGGCGAAATCCGCCGAGCTGGATGGCATCCTCGCCCGGGCCGAGGCCGAATACGGCATCCCGCGCGGCATCCTGCTGGCCTTCTGGGCCTTCGAGACCGATTTCGGCCAATTCCAAGGCGACTTCAACACTCGCAACGCGTTGTTGACCCTGGCCCATGACTGCCGCCGGCCGGAGCTGTTCCAGCCGCAGGTCCTGGCCGCCATCGCCCTGCACGCCGCGGGCGATTTCCCGCTGGACACCACCGGGGCCTGGGCGGGCGAGATCGGCATGGTGCAGATGCTGCCGAGGGACATCCTCGACCGCGGGGTGGATGGCGACGGCGACGGCCATGTCCGGCTGAAATCCTCCGCCGCCGATGCGCTGCTCTCCGGCGCCGCGCTCTTGCGCCATCACGGCTGGCGGGCGGAGGAGCCCTGGCTGACCGAGGTCGCCGTGCCCGAGGGTTTCGACTGGTCGCTGTCCGGCCTGCACACCGAACAGCCGGTGGAATCCTGGGCCGCGCTCGGCGTCGCGCCGCGCAGCGGCACCTTGCCCGCGGGCCTGCCCGCCACGCTGATCGCGCCGCAGGGCCGCAAGGGGCCGGTCTTCCTGGCCTATCCGAACTTCCGCGTGCTGTTCGAGTGGAACCAGAGCTTCACCTATGTCCTGACCACCGCCTATTTCGCCACCCGGATCGAGGGCGCCGCCGCCTATGCCGCCGGCAACCCCGATCCCGCGCTGTCGCCCGAGCAGATGGAGGAACTGCAGCGCAAGCTGCAGGCGCTCGGCCATGACGTCGGCAAGATCGACGGCATCCTCGGCGCCGGCACCCGCGACGCGGTGCAGAAGGAGCAGCGCCGGCTCGGCCTGCCCGCCGACGCCTGGCCCACGGCCGAGCTGCTGGACGCGCTCTGATGGCGGCGGCGCTGCCGGACTGGGGGCTGGTCGCCACGGTCAGGGCCGCGCCCGAGAAGGTGGCGGCCTTCGTCGCGCATCACCTGTCGCTCGGCGCCGCGCGGATCTGGCTTTACTTCGACGATCCCGCCGACCCGGCGGTGGAGCCGCTGTCGCGCATCCCGCAGGTCACCGCCACCCGCTGCGACGACGTGCATTGGGAGCGCCTGCGCGGCCGCCCCGACCGCCACCAGAACCGCCAGTCGAAGAACGCCCGCGCCGCCTACAAGGCCTGCCTGCTGCCTTGGCTGGGTCATATCGACGTCGACGAATTCCTCTGGCCTTCTCGCACCGTCGCCGAAATCCTCGCCTCGCTGCCGCCCGGTCAGCCCACCCTGCGGATGGAGCCGTTCGAGGCGATGCACGACCCCGCGCTGCCCGACGACATCTTCACCGCCCGGGCTTTCCGCGGCCCGCTGAAGCAACGCTTCGCCCATCTGCGCCCCGCTGTGCTCGGCAGCTATGCCGGGATCCTGCCCGAGGGCCACCTGTCGCACACCAACGGCAAGAGCTTCTTCCGCACCGGCATTCCCGACCTGTCGCCCCGGCTGCACGGCGCCTTCCTGAAGGGCGAACGCCTGCCCGGCCCGCCCTTCGACCGCCGCCTGCCGCTGCTGCATTTCCACGCGCAGGACCGCGAGGACTGGCTGAAGGCGCTGCCCTTCCGGCTGACCCGCGGCGCCTACCAGTATCATGCCGGGATGCAGGCCCATCTTTCGGCAGCCGGGCCGGAGGAGATCGGCTTCTTCTACGACCGCACCCAATGCCTGTCCCCCGACCTCGCCGCCCTGCTGCGCGAGGAGGGCCGGCTGATCGAGGCCGACCTGCACCTGCGGGAAAAGGTGGCGCAACTGGTCCGGGGGGCTGCGGGAGAATAGACAGGGTCCTCAGGCCACCAGCGCCTCGGCCTTCTTCAGGTCCACGCTGACCAGTTGGCTGACCCCCTGCTCGGCCATGGTCACCCCGAACAGCCGGTCCATCCGCGCCATGGTCACCGCATGGTGGGTGATCACCAGGAACCGCGTCTCGGTGCGCCGGGTCATCTCGTCCATCATGTCGCAGAAGCGGGTCACGTTGGCGTCGTCCAGGGGCGCGTCCACCTCGTCCAGCACGCAGATCGGCGCCGGGTTGGCCAGGAATACCCCGAAGATCAGCGCCAGCGCGGTCAGGGTCTGCTCGCCGCCCGACAGCAGCGACAGGGTGGCCAGCCGCTTGCCCGGCGGCTGGCACATGATCTCCAGCCCCGCTTCCAAGGGATCGTCGGATTCCACCAGCACCAGCCGGGCCTCGCCACCGCCGAACAGATGGGTGAACAGCTGGCCGAAGTTGGCGTTCACCTGCTCGAAGGCGGTCAGCAGCCGCTCGCGGCCCTCCTTGTTCAGGCCCGCAATCCCGGCGCGCAGCTTCTTCACCGCCTCTTCCAGGTCGGATTTTTCGGACGCCAGGGCGGTATACTCTGCATCCACCGCCCTGGCGTCCTCTTCGGCGCGCAGGTTCACGGCGCCGAGCGCCTCGCGCTGCCGCTTCAACCTCTGCACGTCGCTGTCCAGCGCCTCCGAGCCCGGCATCCGGTCCGGGTCCACCTTCAGGGAGGCCAGCAATTCCTGCGGCGTCCGGTCGCCATCCTCGGCGATCCGCTCCGCCGCCGCCGCCACCGCCTCGCGCGCCGCATCGACCCGCGCCTCGGCCCGGGCCTTGTCTTCGCGGGTCTCCCCGGCCAGCCGCTCCGCCTCACGCTCGGCCATCGCCGCCTCGCGTGAAGTGGCCTCCGCCACCGCAAGGGCCTCGGCAGCAGCCGAACGCCGCGCCTCCGCCGCCTCGATGGCCTCTACCAGGTCCTCGCGCCGGGCGGCGATCTCCTCCGGCGCCTCGCGCGCCTCGGCCAGCTCCTCCTCGGCCTCGGCCCGTCGCTCCGCCAGTTCGGCCGAGCGCCGCTCCGCCGTCTCCAGCCGGTGCTTCCAGCCCGACAGCTCCTTCATCGCCTCCTGCCGCCGCCGCACCCGGGCCTCGCCCTCGCGCCGCACCTCGTCATGGCCCGACCGGCGGGTCAGCATCGCGATCCGCGCCGCCTCGACCGCCACCTTCGCCGCCTCCACCCGGTCGCGCGCCACATCCAGGTCCGGCAGGTCCTTCGCCGCCGCCTCGGCCTCGCGCAGCCGGCCCCGGGCCGCCATCGCCTCGTCCTCGAAGCGCGCCACCGCCAGCCGCGCCGCCTCCAGCTTGCCCCCGGCAAGGGAGCGGTCGGCCTCGGCCCGCGCCGCCGCCCGGTCGGCCTCGGCCAGCCGCTGGTCGGCCGCGCGCCGCGCCTCGCGCGCCTGCTGGTCGGCCCGGGCCAGATCGGCCAGTCGCGCCTGCAGGCTTTCATGCGCCTGCCGCGCCCCGTCCGCCGTCGCCGCCACCTCCTCCAGGTCGCGCTTCAGCTGCACAAGCCGGTTCAATTGCTGCAACCGCAGCGCCGCGGCAGAGGGCGCATCCTCCGCCCCCGCACGGAACCCGTCCCACCGCCAGAGATCGCCCTCCGGACTGACCAGCCGCTGCCCCGGCTGCAGCTCCGGCTGCAACTGAAAACCTTTTTCACGGCTGACGAGGCCGATCTGCGACAGCCGCCGCGCCAGCACCGCCGGGGCCTCGACATGCGCCGCCAAGGGCCCCGCCCCCGCGGGCAGAGGCTGCGGCGCGGCATAGGGCTCCAGCACCCCCCAGCCCGAGCGCACCCCGGCCGCCACCTCCGGCGCCCGCAGGTCGTCGGCCAGCGCCGCGCCGAGCGCCTTCTCGTAGCCCGGCGCCACCACCAGCCGGTCCAAGAGCTGATGCCCCGCCTGCGCCTCGCGCTCCACCAGCCGGGCCAGCGCCTGCACCTCGGCCCGCAGGGCGCTCGCCTCGCCCTCGGCCTCGGACCGCACCGCCCGCGCCTCGGCCTCGCGCAGCTGCGCCTCGGCCCGGGCCTCCTCGGCGCTTGCCAGCGCCTCCTCGGTGCGTTCCACCAGTTCTGCCGCCGCTTCCCGCGCCTCGCCCGCCGCCTCGAAGCCCTCCTCGGCCGCGCGCAGGGCATCCTCCGCCGCCTCCACCGCGCCCCGGGCCCGCTCGGCCTCGCCCTCGGCGCGCTCCAGCGTCACCGCGGTGTCCTGCACCATCCGCGCCGCCGACTGGTGCCGCGCCGCCAGCCGTGCGGCATCCTCGGTCGCCTCGCTGAGCAGGGTCTCGCGGTCCGACAGGATCGCCCCCGCCTCGCGCGCCGCCTCCGCCGCCTCGGCCAGCCGCTCCTCATGGCCCTCATGGGCACGGGCGACCTGCTCGATCTCCCATTCCAGCCGGCCGATCACCTCGCCCGCGTCGCGGTTCAGCCCGGCCTCGCGCTCGATGTCCGCGCCCAGCTGGGCGATCCGCGCCACCAGCGCCTCGATCCGCTGCGCCGCCCGCGTCGCCTCGTCGCCAAGCGCGTCGCGCTGCAACACCAGCCGTTGCAGCACCGCCGCCGCAATCGCCTCTTCCTCGCGCCGCGACGGCAGCACCGCCTCCGCCGCCTCCCGCGCCTTTCCGGCGGTCCGCGCCGCGCCCTCGGCCTGCGCCGCCGCCAGCAGCCGCTCGCGCAAGCTGGCTTCGGCGACACCGCGCGCCTCGTCCGCCTCGCGCCAGCGGCGATAGAGCAGCATCCCCTCGGCCAGTCGCAGTTCCTCGCCGATCTCGCGGTAGCGCGCCGCCTGCTTGGCCTGCCGGTTCAACACCGACAGCTGCTGCGCCAGCTGTTCCAGCACGTCGTCCACTCGCAGCAGGTTCTGCTCCGTCCCCGCCAGCTTCAGCTCCGCCTCGTGCCGCCGGGCATAAAGCCCGCTGATCCCCGCCGCCTCTTCCAGCACCCGCCGGCGCGCCTTCGGCTTGGCGTTGATCAGTTCGGAAATCTGCCCCTGCCGCACCAGCGCCGGGCTGTGCGCCCCGGTCGAGGCATCGGCGAACAGCATCTGCACGTCGCGCGCCCGCACGTCCTTGGAGTTCGCCTTGTAGGCCGACCCCGCATCCCGGGTGATCCGCCGCACGATCTCGATCTGGTCGGCGTCGTTGAACCCGGAAGGCGCCAGCCGGTCCTGGTTGTCGATCACCAGCGAGACTTCGGCAAAGTTCCGCGCCGTCCTCGTGGCAGCGCCGTTGAAGATCACGTCCTCCATGCCGCCGCCGCGCATCGCCGTGGGGCGGTTCTCGCCCATCACCCAGCGCAGCGCCTCCAGCAGGTTGGACTTGCCGCAGCCGTTCGGGCCGACGACACCCGTCAGCCCGTCATGGATCACCAGATCCGTCGGGTCCACGAAGGATTTGAACCCGTTCAGCCTCAGCCGGGTGAACCGCACCTGCCCCTCACGACTCGCAATCGCCCAATCGTCCCGCTTTCGCCCCCCGAGTCAACCGGCCCACCCCAACCCATGGCGAATCTTCGCAGCTTATCCCCAACATCTTGCGGGCAGCCTCTTTCCCGATTCGCACCGCACCTCGGGCGCGGCTTCCCCCGGCGCGGCCCCGCCCTGCCGAATGTCCCGCCGTTTCAACCTGTTGCCGCGGCCCGAACCGCCGCCGGTTGCAAGCGGAGAGAATCCGCCGTCCGATGCTCTTCGGTTCCCCCTGTCGCAAAGGCCTGCCTTGCATGATCCAAGCCCTTCCGATCCTCCTCGGCTTCCAGCTGGCCGGCGAAATCCTCGTCCGCGCGCTGGCGCTGCCCGTTCCCGG
Organism: Rhodobacter sp. SGA-6-6; assembly: GCF_011043545.1. Lineage (GTDB taxonomy): Bacteria > Pseudomonadota > Alphaproteobacteria > Rhodobacterales > Rhodobacteraceae > Pseudogemmobacter. Next base: position 54,996 of record NZ_JAAKGP010000004.1, read on the forward strand.
CCCCGTCCTCGGCATGATCGGGCTGGCCGTCGCCGTTGCCGCCTCGCCCCGGCTGATGGCGCTGATGCGCCCGCTGGCCGAAGGGGTGCTGGCGCATCTGTCGCTGCTGTTCGTGCCCGCCGGAGTGGGCGTCATCGGCCATCTCCACGCGCTTGGCGCCATGGGGCCGGGGCTGGCGCTGGCGATCCTGATCTCCACCGCCGCCGCCATCGCCGTGGGGGCGCTGATCTTCGTCGCAGTCGCCAAGGCCGTGGGATCGGAGCCCGCCGATGACTGACTTCATCGACATCTGGAGCTACCTGAGCCGCGAGCCGCTGTTGTGGCTGACCGCCACCCTGGCCGCCTATGCCATCGGCGACGCCTGTTTCCGCGCCGCCAACCGGATGCCGCTGGTCAATCCGGTGCTGATCGCCGTCACGCTGCTCGGCACCCTGCTCTGGGCGACCGGCACCCCCTATGCGGACTATTTCGAGGGGGCGCAGTTCGTCCACTTCCTGCTCGGTCCCGCCACCGTGGCGCTGGCGGTGCCGCTGGCGCTGAACCTGCCGCGGCTGAAAAGCGCGCTCTTGCCGGTGATCGCGGCGCTGCTGGCCGGGTCGCTGACGGCCATCGTCACCGCGCTGGCCATCGCCCGGGCTTTCGGAGCGGACCAGGTCCTGCTGGCGACGCTGGCGCCGAAGTCCACCACCGCCCCGGTCGCCATCGGCATCTCCGACTCGCTCGGCGGCTCGCCGACGCTGACCGCGGTGCTGGTGATCCTGACCGGCATCACCGGCGCCGTCATCGCCACGCCGCTCTTGAACCTGCTGCGGCTGACCGACTGGCGCGCCCGCGGCTTCGCCACCGGCACCGCCAGCCACGGCATCGGCACCGCAAGGGCCTTCCAGGTCCACCCGGTCGCCGGGGCCTTCGCCGGCCTCGGCATGGCGCTGAACGCCATCCTGACCGCGCTGATCGCCCCCTGGATACTCAGCCTTTTCTAGCCTGCCCGGCCGCCCGCATCTGTTCCACCGTCATGCTGGTAGACAGCATCGCCGGGTCCAGCCGCAGCTCGATCACCGCCAGCCGGCCTGCCGCCTGCGCCCGGGCGAAGGCGGCCGGAAAGTCCTCCTGCCGCTCGACCGTCTCGCCGTGCCCGCCATAGGCCCGCGCCAGCGCGGCGTAATCCGGGTTGGCCAGATCGGTGCCGGAGACGCGGCCGGGATATTCCCGCTCCTGGTGCATCCGGATCGTGCCGTAGCGGCCGTTGTTCGCCACGATGACGATCACCGCCGCGCCGTGCTGCATGGCGGTGGACATCTCGTTCAGCGTCATCTGGAAGCAGCCGTCGCCCGCCATGCAGACCACCACCTGTTCCGGCCGCGCCAGCTTGGCCGCGATGGCGGCCGGGAAGCCGTAGCCCATCGAGCCGGAAGTCGGCGCCAGCTGCGTCCCGTGCCGGCGGAAACGGTAATAGCGGTGCAGGAAGGCGGCGTAGTTCCCCGCGCCATTGGTCAGGATCGCGTCCTCGGGCAGGTTGGCCGCCAGCCAGCCGACCACCTCCTCCATCCGCACCGCGCCCGGGGTGGCGACCGGCTTCTGCCAGCCCTCATACTCCGCCCGCGCCTCCGCCGCCCATTGGTCCCATGCCTTCGCATTCGGCGGCGTCAGCCCGGCCAGCGCCTTCACCATCGCCGGTGCGGTGGCACAGACTGCGACCTCGGGGCGGAACACCCGGCCGAGTTCCCCGGCATCGGCATGGACATGCACGATCCGCGGCGGGCTTGCCGGGTCCAGGATCTCATATCCCCCGGTGGCGATGTCGCCGAGGCGCGACCCCAGCACCACCAGCAGGTCCGCCGCCTTCAGCCGCGCCGCCAGCTTCGGGTTCATCCCCACCCCCAGGTCGCCGGCATAGGCGCGCGAGACATTGTCCAGCCGGTCCTGCCGCCGGAATGTCACCGCCACCGGCAGGCCCCAGCCTTCGGCAAAAGCCTCCAGTTCCTCGGCGGCCTCGGCCGACCAATGCGGCCCGCCGACCACCAGCAGCGGCTTCTCCGCCCCCCGGATCGCCGCGGCCATCGCCGTCACCTGCGCCTCGGTCACGCCGCCCACCGGGGCGGCAGGGGGCGGCAGGTCCGGGACATCGGCCTCCGACGACAGCATGTCCTCCGGCAGCGCCAGCACCACCGGGCCGGGGCGGCCCGACATCGCCACGTGGAAGGCGCGGGAGATGTATTCCGGCAGCCGCTCCACCTGGTCCACCTCGGCCGCCCATTTGGCGATGGGGCCGAAGGTGGCGCGGTAATCCACCTCCTGGAACGCCTCGCGGTCGCGATGCGCCCGGGCGATCTGGCCGACGAACAGGATCATCGGCGTCGAATCCTGCTTCGCCACATGCACGCCCGCCGCGGCATTGGTCGCCCCCGGCCCGCGGGTGACGAAGGCGATCCCCGGCCGGCCGGTCAGCTTGCCGGTCGCCTCGGCCATCATCGCCGCCCCGCCCTCGTGCCGGCAGACGATGTTCGGGATGCCGCGTTCATACAGCCCGTCCAGCGCCGCCAGGAAACTCTCGCCGGGGACCGAGAACACCCGTTCCACCCCGTAAGCCGCCAGATGATCCGCCAGGATCCGCCCGCCATGCCGCATCGTCACCTCCCTCGCCGCGCGGCGACCCTGCCCCCGGATCGCCGCTTGCACAAGCCCCGGCAGACGCTAGCCTGCGGGCAAACGGAGGTTCCCATGCCCATCCTTCTCGGCATCCCCGGCGCCTTGCGCGCCGGTTCGACCAACCGCCTGCTGCTGGCGCAGGCCCGGCTCTCCTTCGGCGAGGCCCGCCAGGACGAGGCCGACCTGCGCCTGCCGCTCTACGACGGCGACCTGGAGGAGGCCGAGGGCATCCCGGCAGGGGTGCAGCGGCTGGTCGACCAGATCGCGGCGGCGGATGCGGTGGTGATCGCCTGCCCGGAATACAACAAGGCCCCGCCCGGCGTGGTGAAGAACGCGCTGGACTGGGTGAGCCGGGTCAAGGGCAACCCGTGGAAGGACAAGCCGGTCGCCATCGTCTCCGCCGCCGGAGGCCGCGGCGGCGGAGACCGTTCGCAATTTGCCCTGCGGCTGATGCTGACACCCTTCCGCCCCCGCCTGCTGACCGGGCCCGAGGTGCTGGTGGCCGACAGTTCCAACGCCTTCGACGAAGCGGGCCGCCTGAAGGACGCCCGCTACCAGAAGGCGTTGGACGATCTGATGGGCCAGCTTCGCCAGGAAGCCGAACGCCCCTGATCATTTTCTGTCTGAAAGTATCCCACGGGGGTCCGGGGGTGTGAACCCCCGGTCCTACGCCTTCACCCGCGCGCCTTTCGGATCGTAGAGCGGCTCCAGATGCAGCTCCGCCGGCACCCGCTCCGAGGCCACTTCCAGCTCGTAGACGCCCTCGCGCAGGAACCCTTCCGTCACCCCTTCGGGATGCCGCACATAGCCCAGGCCGATGGCGCGGCCCACCGTATGCCCGAACCCGCCCGAGGACAGCCAGCCCACCCGCTGCCCGTCGCGGTAGATCGTCTCCCGCCCCAGCAGCACCACCTCCGGCGCCGCGGTGAAGGTGGCCAGCCGCTTCTTCACCCCGCCGGACAATTGCGCCTCCACCGCCGCCCGGCCGATGAAATCCGCGTTGGATCTCATCTTGCAGGCCCAGGCCAGCCCGGCCTCCACCGGCGTATGGTCCGGCCCGATGTCGGCGCCCCAGGCGCGGTAGCCCTTTTCCAGCCGCAGCGTCTCGATGGCGCGATAACCGGCGTTCACCAGCCCCAGCGGGGCGCCCGCGGCCATCAAGGCCTCGTAGACCGTCACCGCCACCTCGACCGGCATGTGCAGTTCCCACCCCAGCTCGCCGACATAGGTCACCCGCAGCGCCAGCACCGGGCAGTGCGCCACCGAGATCCAGCGCGCGGTGCCGAAGCGGAAGCCCTCGTTCGACAGGTCGTCCGGCGACACGGCGCTCAGGATCGTCCGCGCCTGCGGCCCCATCAGCGACAGCACGGCGTAGCCCGAGGTCACGTCCGACAGTTGGCAATCGCCGGTCAGGTTGCGGGAAATCCAGTCGAAGTCATGGGTGGCGAAGCCGGTGCCGGTGACGATGTGGAACTCGTCCTCCGCCAGCCGGGCCACGGTCAGGTCGCATTCGATGCCGCCCTTGCGGTTCAGCATCTGGGTATAGACCAGCGCCCCCGCCGGCCGGTCGACATTGCCCGCGGCGATCCGGTCCAGGTCGCGCAGCGCCCCCGGCCCCTTCAGCCGGAACTTGGCGAAGGAGGTCTGGTCGATCAGCACCGCCGCCTCTCGCGCCGCCTTGTGCTCTCGCCCAACCGCCGCGAACCAGCCCGGGCGGCCGTAGGAATAGCGGTCCACCGGCTGCTCCCCCGCCGCCAGGTCGGCGAACCAGTTCGGCCGCTCCCACCCCAGCTTTTCGCCGAAGCAGGCCCCCGCCGCCTGCAGATGCGCATAGAGCGGCGAGCGGCGGGTGGGGCGGCAGGACTTCATCTCATCGGCCGGCCAGGCGATGGTGTAGTGCTTGCCATAGGCTTCCATCGTCCGCTGCCGCACCCAGCCGGTGTCGCGGTGGACGCGGCCGAAGCGGCGGATGTCGACGGGCCAGAGGTCGAAGGGCGGCTCCCCCTTCGCCACCCATTCCGCCAGCGCCATCCCCGCCCCGCCGCCCGAAGCGATGCCGAAGGCGTTGAACCCGGCGCCGACGTAGAAATTCCGCAACTCCGGCGCCTCGCCGAGGATGAAGTTGCCGTCGGGAGTAAAGCTCTCCGGCCCGTTCAGCAGCTGCTTCACCCCCGCCGTCGCCAGCGCCGGCACCCGCGCGATGGCGTTCTCCATGAACTGCTCGTAGTGCTCCCAATCGGGGGTCAGGGTCTCGAAATGGAAGCCCTCGGGGATGCCCTCCACCGCCCAGGGCTTCGGGTTGGGCTCGTAGCCGCCCCAGACCAGCCCGCCGACCTCTTCCTTCCAATAGGTCAGCCGGTCCGGGTCGCGCAAAGTCGGCAGGCCGGAAGTGACGCCCTCGATCCTCTCGGTGATCATGTATTGGTGCTCGACGCTGACGAGGGGCACGTTCACCCCCACCGTCCCGGCCAGCACCCGGGTCCATTGCCCGGCGCAGCACACCACCTTCTCGCATTCGATGGTGCCGAAGGGCGTCTCCACCCCGCGGATACGGCCGTCCTCGACGATCACCCGCGTCACCGGCGTGTCCTCGAAGATCCTCACCCCCGCCATCCGGGCGCCCTTCGCCAGCGACTGGGTGATGTCGGACGGGTTGGCCTGCCCATCGGTCGGCAGATAGGCCGCGCCGACCAGATCGTCGATGGTCATCAGCGGCCACAGCTCCTGCGCCTCCTTCGGCGTCAGCAGATGCATCTCCAGCCCGAAGGAATGCGCCGTGGTCGCCTGCCGTTTCACCTCGGTCCACCGCTCGGCGTTGCAGGCCAGCCGCAGCCCGCCGTTCATCTTCCACCCGGTCTGCAGCCCGGTCTCCTGCTCCAGCGTCCGATACAAGGCTACCGAATGGCCCAGAAGCTGGGTGATGTTGGCGCTGGTCCGCAGCTGCCCCACCAGCCCCGCCGCATGGAAGGTGGTGCCCGAGGTCAGCTTCTTCCGCTCCAGCAGCACGGTATCGGTCCAGCCGAGTTTTCCCAGGTGATAGGCCACCGAGCAGCCGACGATGCCGCCGCCGATAATGACCGCCTTCGCGGTGGTGGGAAGCTCAGCCATGACGGTCCTCGAAGGCGGCCAGCGCCGCGCGGTAGGTTTCCAGATTGGTGGCCGTATAGGCCGCGAAGTCGAAGTCGAGGTCGGAATGCAGTTCCGAGACCATCGACCACATCGTCTCCCGCAGGGCCGCCGCCGCCTTCATCGCCCGGTAGCCGCGCCACAGCGCCGGGTCGGGGTCGCGGCCGTGGTAATGGGCAAGCATCCAGCCCTCGTCCTCCGGCGTCAGCCCGTTGTTGGCGGCAAGGCCCCCAAGGTCGAAGAGCGGCGAATTGAAGCCGGCATAGTCCCAGTCGACCAGCCAGAGCCTTTTGCCATCATGCAGGAAGTTCGCCGGCAGCAGGTCGTTGTGGCCGAAGACCAGTTCGACGGGGCCGACCGCCGTTTCCAGCCGCGCGGCATCGGCCAGAAGGCCGGGGAGAAGCGGCAGGTGGCGGCTGCGGCCCTCGGCCAGCGTGGCGGCATAGTCGCGGCAGATGTGGAAGACCCAGAAGGCCAGCACCGGCCCGCGCAGGTGGCGCGGGATCTCCCGATGCGCCCGGGCGACCAGCGCCAGCGCCTGCTCCAGCATCGGCCGCTGGCGCAGGTCCTCGGCGGCCAGCGTCCGGCCGTCGATGAAGCCGATCACCAGCGCGCCGGCTTCGTGGTGCAGCACGGGCGGCGAGACCCCGGCGGCATGGGCGGCCTTCGAGGCCGCAAGCTCGTTGAAGCGCAGGATCTGATGCACCGGAATGTCGTCGCCGATCCGCACCACCGCCCGGCGGGCGCCGTCCTGCACCACGAAGTTGCGGTTGGTGATGCCGCCGCCCAGGGGCTCCACCGAGACCGGCCCGGTCCAGCAGGCCAGTGCCCGCACCCTGTCCTCCGGCGTCATCCCGCGCCCTCCAGCCTTTCCCGTGCCCCCTTCGCCGCCGCGCCGATCAGCCGGTCCGCCAGGATGGCGATGGCGGCGATGGACAGCCCCGCCACCAGCCCGCGGCCGACATCGGCCTTGGTCAGCGCGATATAGACCTCCTGCCCCAGGTCGCGGGTGCCGACCAGCGCGGTGATCACCAGCATCGACAGCGCCAGCAGGATGGTCTGGTTCAGCCCCAGCAGGATCATCGGCACCGCCATCGGCAGCCGTATCTTGCGCAGGATCTGCCCGCGGGTCGCGCCGGAGACCACGCCCGCCTCGATCAGCTCGGCCGGCACGGACCGCAGCCCGTGCGCGGTGTATTTCACCGCCGGCACCAGCGCGAACAGCACCACCGCCACCATGGCGCTGAAGTCGCCGACCCGGAACAGCATCACCACCGGGATCAGGTAGACGAAGCTCGGCAGCGTCTGCAGCGTGTCCACCACCCCGCCGATCCCCCGCCCCGCCGAGGGGCTGGAGGCCGCCCAGATCCCCAGCGGCACCCCGATCGCCATCGCGACCAGCACCGAGATGCCGCAGAGGTAAAGCGTCATCATCGCCTGCTCCCACAGCCCGGTGACGGCGACGAAGAGGCACAGCGCCGCGGCCAGCGCCGAGAGCCGCCAGCCGCCCAACCTCCACCCGGCCAGCGCCAGCACGGCCAGCACGAAGGGCCAGGGCAGGGCGAAGAAGAAGCGCTTCACCGGCAGCATCAGGTGCTCCAGCATCCAGACCCGGAAGGTCTCCAGCTGGTCGAAGTAATTGACGTTGATCCATTCCATCAGGCCCGACCAGAAGCCCTTGGTGGTGACGGTCCAGCCCTTGGGCCAGTCCTGCACCGCCGGAAGGACAAGGCCGAGGAGCCCCGTCGCCAGCGCCACCGCCAGCACCAGCACCAGCCGCGGATGCCGCCTCCACCACGGGCCCTGCAGCGCCTGCCGCCCCCCGGCCCGTTCGGCCAGCGCCTGCCCCAACCGGTCCAGCACCACCGCCAGCGCGGTGATCGCCAGCCCGGCCTCGATCCCGCCGCCGATGTTCAGGCGCCGCAAGGACTCCAGCACATCGGCGCCGAGGCCGCCGGCACCGATCATCGAGGCGATGATGACCATGTTGAGCGACAGCATGATCACCTGGTTCACCCCCACCATCAGGTCGGGCAGCGCCACCGGCAGCATCACCTTGCGCATCCGCTGCCCGGGGGTGCAGCCGGCCATGGCGGCGAAATCCATGATCTCCGCCGGCACCGCCCGCAGCGCCACCAGCGTCACCCGAACCATCGGCGGCATGGCATAGATCACCGTCGCCAGCAGCGCCGCCACCGGGCCGAAGCCGAACAGCACCAGCACCGGCACCAGATAGGCGAAGGTCGGAATGGTCTGCATCAGGTCGAGAAGCGGCATCAGCACCCGCTCCACCGGCTTCCAGCGCCAGCCGGCGATGCCGAGCGCCAGCCCGCCCGCCACCCCCATCGGCACCGCGATGACGATGGAGGCCAGCGTGACCATGGCGCTTTCCCACTGGCCGAACACCGCCAGATAGATCATCAGCGCCCCGGCCAGCAGGCCCAGCATCAGGTCGCGGGCATAGTGCCCCAAAGCGACGGCCGCCACCGTCACCGCCACCCAGCTGAGCGGCGGCACGATGGTCGCCGCGCGGCGGCCCTTGCCCTCGGTGATGCCGTCGACCAGCAGCACCCGCGCCGCCTCGTAGGGCGCCTCGACCACGGCGGCGAAGCCGCGGGTCAGGTCCTTGAAGCTGACCGGGCCGATGGCGGCGCTGTCGGTTAGCCACTTCATCCCGGCGCTGATCCAGCGCGCCATCGGCAGCTGCATCTCCTTCGCCGGCCACATCCAGCCTTCCGGCAGCAGCACCGCCAACACCAGCGCCGCAACCGCCAGCAGCGCCCATATGCCGCGCCAGAGCATCATCCGCCCCGCCCTACCAGCACGGCGATCACCGCAGCGGGCGTGACATGGCCTACCGCCTGCCCGTCGCGCTCCACCGCGAAGGGAGCATTCGCGGCCACCACCTGCTCGGCCACGTCCTCCACCCGTGCGGCGGCGGGCAGGGTTCCGGCGATCCCCTCCGGCACCCCGGCCGCGGCGATCCGGCCCAAGGTCACCACCTTGGCCCGGGCGACATGGGCGGTGAAGGCGCGGACGTAATCGTCGGCGGGGGCCAGCACCAGATCCTCGGGCGAGGCCACCTGCACCAGCGCGCCGTCCTTCATGATGGCGATGCGGTCGGCCAGCCTTATCGCCTCGTCGAAGTCATGGGTGATGAAGACGATGGTCTTCTTCAGCTGGCGCTGGATGCGCAGGAACTCGTCCTGCATCTCGCGCCGGATCAGCGGGTCCAGCGCCGAGAACGGCTCGTCCAGGAACCACAGGTCCGGCTCCACCGCCAGGGATCGCGCGATCCCCACCCGCTGCTGCTGCCCGCCCGACAGCTGGCGGGGGAAATGCCGCTCGCGCCCCTGCAACCCGACCAGCGCCACCACCTCGCGCGCCCGCGCCTCGCGGGCCTCGCGCGCAAGGCCCTGCACCTCCAGCGGGAAGGCGACGTTCTCCAGCACGGTCAGGTGCGGCAAGAGGGCGAAGTTCTGGAACACCATCCCCATCCGGTGCCGCCGGATCTCGATCATCCGGGCCGGGCTGGCCTTCAGCAGGTCCTCGCCGTCATAGAGGATTTCGCCTGATGTCGGCTCCACCAGCCGCGACAGGCAGCGCACCAGCGTGGACTTGCCGGAGCCGGAGAGGCCCATGATGACGAAGATTTCCCCCTCGCCCACCTCCAGCGACACGTCGCGCACCGCACCGACATGGCCGGAGGCGCGGATGGCGTCGAGGTCGGCTCCGGCGGCGGCCAGCCGTTCGGGGTGCGGGCCGTAGACCTTCCACACATGGCGGCAGGCCAGCTTGACGGGTGGCGTCATCTGCATCTTCCGTGATCGGGTCCGGCGGGGCGCAGGAGGACGTGGGGGCTTTCCCGCCCGCGCCCCGCCCCGGGGCCTACTGGGCGATCCAGGCGGACCAGGTGGCCTCGTTCGCGTCCATCCATTCGTCGACCACGTCCTCGATGGACTCGCCGTCCAGGTCGACCTTGGCGATCATCGCACCCATGGTGTCGTTGTCGATGGTGAAGGCCGTCACCGCCGCCGCCGCGCCCGGCCATTTCTCACCGAAGCCCTTCCAGGCCACCTTCCAGATCGGCCCGGTCGGCTTGCCGCAGTCATGGGTGGCATCGGGGTTCGAGCCCCAGGCCGGATCGGTGTAGCAGGCGGGCTCGTAGGGCGGGAAGGCGACCCATTCGCCCTGGAACTTCTGCGGCGCCCAGTGCGGGGCGTAGATCCACAGCAGGATCGGGTCCTGGCGCTGGTAGGCGGCCTCCAGCTCGGCGAACATGGCGGCGTCGGTGCCGGCATGGATCACCTCGTAGTTGAGGTCAAGGGCGGCGATCCGCTCCTCGTCGAAGCCGCCCCAGGTGACCGGCCCGCCCAGATAGCGGCCCTTCGGCGCGGTCTCGGCGGTGGCGAACAGCTCGGCGCAATCGTTCAGCGCGGTCCAGTCCGGCAGGCCGGGGCATTTCTCCTTCATGTAGGAGGGATACCACCATTCCTCGATGGCCTTCATGCCGGTCTCGCCCAGGTTCACCACATTGCCGGTGGCGATGGAGGCGTCCATGGCATCTCGGCCGGTGGTCTCCCACATCTCCATCGCGACATGCAGGTCGCCGGTCTCCAGCCCCGCGAACTGCGCCAGGTAGTCGGCCTGCACCAGTTCCACGTTGTAGCCGGCTTCCTCCAGCACGGCGGCCATCAGGTTGGTGGTGATCAGCTGGCCGGTCCAGTCGTGCAGGGTCAGCTTGATCGGATCGTCGCTTTCCACCTGGGCCAGGGCCGGGGCGGCCAGGGCAAGGGCAAGCGCGGTGGTCAGGAACAAATGCTTCATTCCGCAATCCTCTGCTGTTGGGTGATCGGCCCGCCGTTGCCCGGCAGTGCCCCTTGCCGCGAAGGCTGCGGCCGAATCCCCGGCCCTGTCAAAACATTTGTGGGATTTTGTGGGTTCCTGTTGGATTTCCGTGGATTGCCACGCTATATGCCTGCGAAATCAACGGAGGCCCTGTCCGCCATGCTGTCCAGCCCGCGCGAAGCCGCCATCCTCCAGTTGCTGCAGGAAACCGGCTCGGCCCGGATCGACGCGCTGGCCGCCCGGCTGGGGGTGACGGACGAGACCATCCGCAGGAACGTCAAGCGGTTGCAGGCGCAAGGCATGGTGACCCGGGTGCATGGCGGCGTGCATCTGAAAGACTGGGGGCCGGAGCCCAGCTTCGCGCAGAGGATGGTGCAGAACCCCGGGCCGAAGCGCCGCATCGCCGAGGCGGTGGCACGGATGCTGCCGGACGGCGCCTCGCTCTTCCTCGACGTGGGCTCGACCACCGCCTATGTGGCGCAGGCGCTGCGGGTGCGGCGCGAGCTGCTGGTGGTGACCAATTCGCTGGCGGTGGCGCAGGCGCTGACCGGGGTGAACGGCAACCAGGTCTTCATGGCGGGGGGCGAGCTGCGCAGCCATGACGGCGGCGCCTTCGGGGCCGGGGCGCTGGCCTTCGTGCAGCAGTTCCGCGTCAGCTACGCCGTGCTGTCGGTCGCCGCCATCGCCGCGCCCGCCGGCTTCCTGTTGCAGGACCTGCGCGAGGCCGAATTCTCCCGCGCGATCATCGACCGGGCCGAGGAGACCATCGTCGCCGCCGACGCCTCGAAATTCGGCCGCTCCGCCCCGATCGCCATCGCCCCGCCCGACCGCTTCGCGCAACTGGTCACCGACCAGCCGCCGGAGGGCGACCTGGCCGCCCTGCTGACCGTCCACGGCACCAGGGTGACGCTGGCCTGATCCGGCATCCGATTGCGCGGCTGCCGCCGCATTCCTTTCGTTGCGGCTGGCGGAGTTCCTTATGGCCGCTGTCGACTGATGGGGGCATTCTGCCCCCAAACCCCCTGAGGATATTTGGAGCAGGTGAATTTGAAGAAGACCTCTTCTCCATTTCACCTGCCCCCAAATATCCCCGCCGGAGGCAAAACCCCGAGCCGGTTGCGCGCTTGCGCGCAGAGGCGAGACAAAAGGCTTGCGGCGAAGCCGCACAATTTCCTTCAGGCGAGATAGGCGCGGAAGCTGCGGACGACCTCTTCGTAGACCGCGCGCTTGAAGGGGACGATGGCGGCGATCATCTCGTCCACGTCGATCCAGCGCCAGCTCTCGAATTCGGGATGATCGGTGTCGATGCGGATCTGATCGTCGGTTCCGGTGAAGCGGAACAGGAACCACTTCTGCCTTTGCCCGCCGTATTTGCCGCCCCAGACCTTGCCCAGAAGCTCGGGCGGCAGGTCGTAGGTGACCCAGCCGTGGGTCTTGCCGACGAAGTCCACCAGGTCGCGGGTGACGCCGGTCTCCTCCCACAGCTCGCGGTAGGCGGCCTCGCGCGGCTTCTCGCCGTCGTCGATGCCGCCCTGGGGCATCTGCCAGGCCGGCACCGGGCTGTCCTTGCGCTGGCCGGCGAAGACCAGGCCGTCGCGGTTGACCAGCATCACCCCCACGCAGGGGCGGTAAGGCAGGCCGCCGGGGCCCTTCGGATCCCTCCCCTCCGCCATCGGCTCAGGGCGTCGCCATGGCGATGGTCGACAGGCCCTTCAGGATGTCGACGGCATAGGCCAGCTGGTAATCCTCGTCGCGCAGCTTGGCGGCGTCCTCGGCCTTGGTCTGCTCTTCCTGATACAGCTTCTTCTCGTCCTCGGTCATCGAGTCGTTGGTGATCGCGCCGCGCAGGTCGGCCTCGGAGGTGAGCCGGCGCTCCTCCTTCGCCGCATCGGCCGCCGCCGGATCCACAGGTTTCGACGGCTGCTGCACCACGATGTCGGGCGAGATGCCGAGCGCCTGGATCGACCGGCCCGAGGGGGTGTAGTAGCGCGCCGTGGTCAGCCGCATCGCCCCGTCGCCCTTCAGCGGGATCAGCTGCTGGACCGAGCCCTTGCCGAAGCTCTTGGTCCCCACCACGATCGCCCGGCGGTGGTCCTGCAAGGCCCCCGTCACGATCTCGGAGGCGGAGGCCGAGCCGCCGTTGATCAGCACCACCACCGGCTTGCCGCCGATCAGGTCGCCCGGGGTGGCGTTGTAGCGCTCGTCGTCCTGCGGGTTGCGGCCGCGGGTCGAGACGATCTCGCCGGTCTCCAGGAAGGCGTCGGAGACCGAGATCGCCTCGTTCAGAAGACCGCCCGGGTTGTTGCGCAGGTCGATGACCACGCCTTCCAGATTCTCGATCCCGCCCAGTTCGTCGATGCCCTTCTGCAGCTCGGCCTTCAGCCCGGGGGTGGTCTGGTCGTTGAAGGTGGTGACGCGCAGCACCACCGCCTTGCCGACCACCCGGCCCTTGACCGCCGTCAGCTTGATGGTGTCGCGGATGATCGACACGTCGAAGGGCTCGGCCGTGCCCTTGCGGACCACGGTAATGATGATCTCGGACCCGACCGGGCCGCGCATCAGGTCCACCGCCTGGTCCAGCATCAGGCCCGAGATGGATTCGCCGTTCACATGGGTGATATAGTCTCCGGCCTGAATGCCCGCATCCGCCGCCGGGGTGCCGTCCATCGGCGAGATCACCTTGACGAAGCCCTCTTCCTGGGTGACCTCGATCCCCAGGCCGCCGAATTCGCCCTTGGTCTGGACCTGCATGTCCTCGAAGTCCTTGGCGGACAGATAGCTGGAATGCGGGTCGAGCGAGGTGAGCATCCCGTTGATCGCCGCCTCGACCAGCTTGTCGGTCTCGACGGGTTCCACATACTGGGCGCGGATACGCTCGAAGATATCGCCGAACAGGTCCAGCTGCTCGTAGACGCTGCTGTCATGGGCGGCGTTCTGCGCGATCAGCGGCCCGGCCACCTGCGTGGTGAACAGCGCCCCGGCCAGGGTGCCGCCCGCCGCGGCAAGGATCAGCTTCTTCATCGTCTCTCACTCTCCTGTCGCGGCGGTGGCGGCGAACCACGGCATCGGGTTCACCGGCTCTGCGCCCTGTCTCAGTTCCAAGTAAAGCGTTTCCGTCCCCTGCGCGCCAGAGCCATCCTGGCCGCCCGTGGTGAATTCCGTGCCGTCGCCCGTGTCCTGCACGCCGCCGCCCATCAGGCCGAGCGGCGCCCCGGCGGCGACCACTTCTCCGACCTCGCCATATAGGCTGTCGAGCCCGGCGAGAACGAGAAGATAGCCGTCGCCCGGCTCCAGCACGATCACATTTCCGTAGTCGAGCAGCGGGCCGAGGTAGCGGATCGTCGCCGGCCAGGGCGCGGTGACAAGCGCCCTTGGCCTTGTGGCCAGCGTCAGGCCGGGGCGGCGGACGCCGGCCGCATCGGCCTCGCCCGGGCGGCGCAGGATGGCGCCGAAGACCGGCAGCGGCAGCGTGGCCTTCGCGGTGGCGAAGCTGGAACCCGCGTCGGGATCGTCGGTGACGGCAAGGCCGGCAGCAAAGGCCTCCAGCGTGTCGGCGGATTCCAAGAGGCCCTTCAGCACCTCCGGGTCCTCGGTGAAGCGTTTCGGCAGGTCGGTGCGGTCCGAGATCGCCTGGCTCAGCGCCGCCCGCGCCTCTTGCGCCGCCTTCAGTCCCTCGGCCAGGGTTTGGCCCGCCGCGGTCTGCAGGGCGCGCAGCTCGGCCAGTTCGGTCAGTTCCGCCTTCAGCTGGTCGGCCTCGGCCTGCAGGGCCGGGGTGACCTCGGCCAGGATCATCCCCGATCGCGCCGTGCCCAGCGGGCCGTCGGGATGCAGGAGCAGAAGCGGCCCCGGCTCGGCTTCCATCCGCGCCAGCACGCCGAGCAACTGGCCGATCTGGTCGCGCTTGGCGTTGAAGCTCAGCTCCAGCGTGGCCTCGCGCAGTTCCGCCTGCCGCAGCGCCTCGCGCAGGGCGGCAAGACCCTCCTCATAGGCGCGAATGGTCTTGGTCAGCGCGGCCACCCGGTCGCGGGCCTTGGTCGCCGTCTCCAGCGCCTGCACCGCCTCGGCCAGCGAGGCCGAGGCCGCGGCGGCCTGGTCGGCCACCGTCCCGGCCCGGGCGGCGGGGGCGGTCAGCAGAAGCGCAAGGAGGGCGGCGCGCAGGATCATGCCAGCAGGCTTTTCCCGGTCATCTCCGCCGGCTGGGGCAGACCCATCAGCGCCAGCAGCGTCGGCGCCAGGTCGGAAAGCCGCCCGCCGTCACGCAAGCGCGCGCCCCCCGGCCCGCCGACCAGGATCACCGGCACCGGGCTGAGCGTATGGGCGGTATGCGGGCCGCCCGTCACCGGGTCCACCATCACCTCGCAATTCCCATGGTCGGCGCAGATCACCATCGCGCCGCCCGCCTTCTCCAGCGCCGCCACGGCGCGGGCCAGCCCGGCATCCACCGCCTCCACCGCCTTGATGGCGGCGGGCAGGCTGCCGGTGTGGCCCACCATGTCGGGGTTGGCGTAGTTCACCACGATCAGGTCGTAGCCCGCCTCGATGGCCTGCACGAAACGGTCGCTGACCTCCGGCGCCGACATCTCCGGTCGCAGGTCGTAGGTCGCCACCTTAGGAGATTGCGGCATGAAGCGGTCCTCGCCCGGAAAGGGCGCCTCGCGGCCGCCGTTCAGGAAGAAGGTGACATGGGGATATTTCTCGGTCTCCGCCAGCCGGAACTGCCGCAGCCCCTGCTTCGCCACCCATTCGCCCAGCGTGTTCACGATGTCCTGCTTGGGGAACATCGTGGTCATGTAGGCATCGTGCGCCGCGGAGTAGTCCACCATCCCCAGCCGCGCCGCCAGCTGCGGGCGGGGGCTGGTGGCGAAGGCGGCGAAGCCCGGGTCGCCGATGGCGGCAAGGATCTCGCGCGCGCGGTCGGCGCGGAAGTTCAGGAAGAACAGGCCGTCGCCGTCCTTCATCCCGGCATAATCGCCGATCACCGTGGCCGGGATGAATTCGTCCGTGATCTCCCTGGCATAGGACTGCGCGACGGCCTGCTGCGCGCTGTCCGCGCGGGCCTGCCCCCGGCCCTGCACCATGGCGGCATAGGCCAGCGCCACCCGCTCCCAGCGGTTGTCGCGGTCCATGGCGAAGTAGCGGCCGGTGACGGTGACGATCCGGGCGCCGGGGGGGAGCGCGGCCTCCACCTCGGCCAGCTGGCTGGCGGCGGAGGCGGGGGCGACGTCGCGGCCGTCGGTGATCGCGTGGATCGCCACCGGCACGCCCTCGGCGGCGATGATGCGGGCGGCTTCCAAGAGATGCGCCTGATGGGCATGGACCCCGCCGGGCGAGGTCAGCCCGGCCAGATGCGCGGTGCCGCGGCTGGCCTGGAGCGACGCGATGAACTCGCGCAGGGCGGGGACAGTGGCGAAGGAGCCCTCCTCGATGGCGAGGTCGATCTGGCCGAGGTCCATCGCCACCACCCGGCCGGCGCCGATGTTGGTATGGCCGACCTCGGAATTGCCCATCTGGCCGGTGGGCAGGCCGACATCGGGGCCGAAGGTGGTCAGGGTGGAATGCGGGCAGGTCGCCCAGAGCCGGTTGAAGGTGGGGACCCGCGCCTGCGCCGGGGCGCTGGCGGCCGGGTCCGGGCCGATGCCCCAGCCGTCGAGGATGCACAGGACGACGGGTCTCGGGGCGGGCATGGGCATCTCCTTGGCGGCCTCGGCCCGGGTTTTACGCCCCCCGCGCCGCGGCGGCAACCTGCGGCATCCGTCCTCGCGCTCGTCGGCAGGAAAGGACATCCGGCCGGGCGGGAGAAGGCGAGGCTCTGCCTCGCCCCCGCCCGTGCACAACGCATCAACCGGAGACGGTGGCGGCACGAGACCCCGAGAGGCCAGCGCCCGACCCGGCGGGCGAGAAGCGCCCGCCGAGGGCGGGGCGGGCGCTGGCCGGGCCATTGAGGCCCGGCCGGTCCCGGTTGAAACGGCGCGCCGTGGCGAAGGCACGCGCCTTCGCCATGGAAGCCGCGGAACGGCGGGGTGAACCCCGCCCTACGGCCGACCGGCAGCCCGCCACTCGGCCTCCTTCTCGCGCACCCGCTGGCGCCAGAGCGTGAAGACCCCTGCCGCGACCACCACCGCGGCGCCGATCACCACGTTCAGCCGCAGCACCTCGCCGAAGACCAAAAGCCCGATCGCCGCCACCCCGACCAGCTGGATATAGGCGAAGGGCTGGATCGCCGAGGCCTCGGCCAGCGCATAGGCCCGGATCAGCGTGTAGTGCCCCAGCAGCGCCGTGCAGCACAGCACCGCCATCAGCATCTGGTCCTGCCCGGTCATCGGCTGCCAGTGCATCAGCCCGAAGGGCGTGATCGCCGCGGCGCAGACCACCCCGGTCCAGAAGAAGCTTACAAGCGCGCTGTCGCCCCGCGCCACATAGCGGGTCAGCAGGTTGTAGAGCGCATAGAGCAAGGCCCCCGCCAGCGGCACCAGCGCCCAGACCGACAGCACCCCCGCCCCCGGCTGCAGGATGATCAGCACACCGACGAAGCCGGCCCCTATGGCCGCCCAGCGCCGCCAGCCCACATTCTCGCCCAGCACCGGGCCGGACAGCGCCGCGACCAGCAGCGGATAGATGGTGAAGACCGCATGGCTCTCGATCAGGCCCAGCTTCGTGAAAGCGAAGACCATCACGCAGATCTCGAAGACCAGGATCACCCCGCGCGCCAGTTGCAGCAGCGGGAACTCGGTCCGCACCGAGCCCCTTATGCCGCCCGGCGCCCGCAGCGCCAGCACGAGGACGAAGGCGGCGAAGGCCCAGAAGCGGATCGCCACCACCATCCAGACATTGTAGGTCTCGGCCAGGTGGCGCGAGATGCCGTCCTGCGCGGCGAAGATCAGGCTGGTGAAGATCATCAGCCAGATGCCCGCCCGCATGTTCTGCGGCGTCGCCTGCCTCATCTGCCCCGCCTTTCCTGCGCCAGCGCGAACAGCCCCGCGGCGACGATGATGCCGGTGCCCAGCGCCACCGGCAGCGACAGCCTTTCGCCATAGACCGTCAGCCCGATCAGGGTGACGAAGACGATCTGCAGATAGGCATAGGGCTGGACCCGCGCCGCCTCCACCTGCTCGTAGCATTTCAGCAGAAGCCAGTGGGAGAAGATCGACAGCCCGCTGTAGACCGCCAGCGGCAGGATGTGCTCCGCCGCCACCGGCTCCAGGTTCGGCAGGCCGAGGGCGGTCATCAGCACGGCGCCCACCACGCCGGGCCAGAACAGCGAGGGGAAGGTCGGCTCCGCCCGCGTGGTCATCCGGGTCAGCACCGAATAGAGCGCGAAGAGGAAGGCCGAGCCCATCGGCAGCAGCGCCGCCCAGCTGAACACGCCCATCCCCGGCCGCAGGATCACCAGCACGCCCAGCATCCCCGCCGCCACCGCCGCCCAGCGCTGCCAGCTGAGCCTTTCGCCCAGCACCGGCCCGGACAGCGCCACCACCACGAGCGGGCAGATGGCGAAGATCGCATGGCTCTCGATCAGGCCGATCAGGGTATAGCCCCAGACGATCAGACAGATCTCCGCCACCAGCAGCGCGCCGCGCAGCACATGCGCCGGCAGCCGCGAGGACCGGACCGCCGCCCGCGCGCCCTCGGGCCGCCGCAGCGCCAGGAGGACGACGAAGCCGGCGAAGGCCCAGTAGCGGATCATCACCACCATCAAGGTGTTGTATTCCCCGGCCAGCCCGCGGCTGAAGCCGTCCTGCGCCGCGAAGGTGGCGACGGCCGCGACCATCAGCAGGATGCCGAGGCGCGGGTTCTTCGAGGCGGCGGGGGCGACGATCGACATGATGCCGCCCGATACCATGCCGCAGGGGCAGGCGGAAGGGCGGCCCGCGGAGGCGGATTGCACCGCCGCGGCCTTCGGTTATGGTGCGCGCCGAAGGGGGACCCGGACATGCTGGCATCGCTTCTGGCCTATTCCGCCGCGCTCGGCCTCGCGGCGGCGATTCCCGGCCCGGGGGTGGCCGCGCTGGTCGGGCAATCCATGGGCGGCGGGTTGCGGGCGGCGCTGTTCCTGCTGGCCGGGATCGCGCTCGGCGACGTGATCTACCTGACCGTCGCCGTGGCGGGACTGTCCGCCATAGCCCAGACCTTCTCCGGCGTGTTCCTGGCGGTGAAGCTGCTCGGCGGGCTTTACCTGATCTACCTGGCGGTGAAACTCTGGACCAGCCGCGCCGGGGTGACCGAGGCCGGGAACGGGCAGAGGCGCAGCGGCCTCGGCGCCTTCCTCAGCGGGTTCTCCGTCACCATGGGCAATCCCAAGACGATCATCTTCTACCTCGCCCTGCTGCCGACGGTGCTGGACCTGCACAGCGTTGGCCCGGCCGAATGGGCGCTGCTGGCGGCGGTGACGGTCTGCGTCCTCTTCGCCACGCTGACGCCCTATGCGGTGCTGGCCGCCCGCGCCCGCAGCATGATGAAACGCCCCGCCGCGGTGGCCCGGCTGAACCGGCTGGCGGCAGGGATCATCGGCGGGACGGGTGCGCTGATCCTGGGGCAGGCGGCCGTGGCGGTGGCGCGGCGGGGGTGAGGATACGGCCTTCGTCTGTGCCCGAAGCCCGGTCCGGGCGGGATCAGGCGAGGCATTGCCTCGCCCCCGCCCGTGCGGGACGGTTGCACCCGGAAACACCGGCAGCCCTGAACCCCGAGAGGCCAGCGCCCGACCCGGCGGGCGAGAAGCGCCCGCCGAGGGCGGGTCGGGCGCTGGCCGGGCCATTGAGGCCCGGCCGGTCCAGCTGAAACGGTGCGCTATGGCGAAGGCACGCGCCTTCGCCAAGGCAGGCGTTACCGGGAAGATGCTGCGCTCACCGCAGCACCATCCCCTCCGGCCAGGTCATGGTATAGCCCAACGTCACCGTCTTCTGCTCGCCCGCCTGCAGGGTGAAGTCCCAGGCCAGGATGCCGCGCTGGCCGTCGACATCGGTCTCCGTGGGCACAGGCTTGGCCGTGGTCTCGATCTCCAGGTCGTCCTGCTCCGAATAGGGCACCTGGTCCATCAGCCGCACCGGCCAGGCCTCGGCCCCGAGGTTCTCGACCTTGATCACCACCTCCTCGCTCTGCCGGTTGGAGGTGGTCAGGATGCCGGTCTCGCCGCCGCTCCGCTGCGGCATCTCGCGGGTGATCCGCAGGGTGTCCAGCGCACCGAAGGCCAGTTCCGTCTCTGCCCCCGGCGCGATCAGCGGCAGCGAGGCGGCGCCGACCAGCACGCCCTCGCGGAACAGCAGCGCCTCGCCGGGCAGCACCGGCTCGTCGCCGTTGACGAAGCGCGCCATGACGAAGGCGCTGGCGTCCCAGCGGGCCACGGCGCGGGCCTCGACCACCGGGGCGAAGTCCACCCGGTCCAGCGGCAGGCGCAGGTCCTCTACCCCCGAGGCGACATCGACCTTGCGCGGGTAGATGTAGACCACCGTGTCGCCCTCCATCGCCGCCTCGGCGGTGACCGGGGCGGCGGGGACGGCCTCCATCTCCGGCGCCGCACCGGCCGCGCGGGCGCTGTCATAGGCGGCCGGCGGCTCCTCCGGCCCGATGCTGCGCAGCTCGGGCCAGAGCGTGGAGGGCCAGGCCTGTTCCGAAGGGCGCGAGGACGACAGCACCAGGTCCACCCCGGTCCAGTCCTCGCCGGTGTATTGGGTGACCAGGACCGAACGGTCCAGCGCCAGCGCGGCCTCGCCCTTGCGGGTCAGGTCGACCTCGTAGAACGGCCGCCAGCCAGCGGCGTCGATGTAATGGGTCAGGGTCAGCACCGCCTCGCCCGGGGCCTCGGCCTCCAGCGCCATGACCAGCGCGGTATAGTCGCCGTCGCGCGCGGGCAGCGCCGCCAAGGCGTCCCGCGCCTTGACCAGCGCCTCCTGCACCTCCGCCAGCGCCTTCTGCGCCGGCCAGAGGTCCTTGCGCGCGGCGGCGGCCTCCGCCTTCGCCGCCAGCGTCTCGGCGCCGATCATCGCCGCCATCGCCTGCAGGCTTTCCGGCGTGGCATTGTCGGGCAGCCCGCCGGTGAAGGACGACAGGAAGCCCGCCCGCGCATTGGCGGCGTCGATCCGGGCCTGCACCTGCTCCAGCGCGGCGAAGGCCTCGCGCTCCGCCGCCTCCAGCCGCTCGACCTCGGCCCTGGCCGCCTGCTGCTCCGCGGTCAGCGGCTCCTCCCGCGGCGGCAGGCGGTCGGCGCGCAGGCTGAAGGCGCCGTGGCTGACCCCCTCGGGCGCGGCGACCTGCATCAGCCCGGCGCGGGTGTCGGCGGGCAGGTCTGTGACCAGCAGCTCGTGCGACCCGGCCGAGGGCAGGGTGACGGTGACCAGCCGCGTGACCTTGGCGCCCTGCGGATAGACGGTCACCGCGGTGACGGTGCTTTCGGCGGTCAGGGTATCGGCCAGCGCGGGAAAGGCGGTGGTGGCCAGAAGGGCGGCGAGAAGGCGGCGCATGGGGAAACCTCGCGAAAGGGACTGGGGCGAGGCTAGGCCCCTGCGCCCGGGTCGGCAAGGCAGGGATACCCGGCCCAAGGACCGGCGCGCGGGATGCGTTGCAGGGGGTTACTGCATCTCGAAGGCCGCCGGATCGGGGCCGGTTCGGCTGGCTTCGTCCAGCGTGGCGATGGCGGCCATTTCCCCCGGCGTCAGCGTGAAGTCGAAGAGGTTCAAATTCTCGGCCAGCCCGGCCTCGCGGGTGGACCGGGGGATGACCGAGGCGCCGATCTGGATATGCCAGCGCAGGATGACCTGCGCCGGGCTGCGGCCGGTGCGGGCGGCAGCGGCGATGACCGGCGGGGCGGCGAAGCTGTGGCCGCCGCCGAGCGGTGTCCAGCTCTGGGTGACGATGCCATGGGCGCGGTGGAAGGCGCGCAGGGCGGGTTGCTGCAGGCGGGGGTTGATCTCGATCTGGTTGACCGCGGGCACGACCCCGGTCTCGCCGATGATCCGCTGCAGATGCGGCTCGTTGAAGTTCGACACGCCGATGGAGCGGGCGCGGCCCTCGTCGCGCAGGCGGATCAGCGCGCGCCAGGTGTCTGTGTAGAGGTCGCGGGAGGGGCAGGGCCAGTGGATCAGCAGGAGGTCGACATGGTCGAGGCCGAGGCGGGCAAGGCTGGCCTCGGCGGCGCGCAGGGCCTTGTCGAAGCCCTGATCGCTGTTCCAGATCTTGGTGGTGACGAAGACCTCATCGCGCGGCAGGCCGGAGGCGCGGAGGCCTGCACCCTGACCCTCCTCGTTCCGGTAGGCGGCGGCGCCGTCGACCAGCCGGTAGCCGAGGCGCAGGGCGGTGGCGGTGGTGGCGGCTGTCGTGGCAGCAGGCACCTGCCAGAGGCCGAAGCCGAGCTGCGGCATCTGGCGGCCGTCGTTGAGGGGGAGGAGGGGGGAGGTCGCGCCGGGGGTTTCGTCCCGCGCCCGGCACAGGGTGGCGAACCTGTGCCACAGTGCATCGTCGCAATGGAAAAGGGTCTCGGCCATGGCCGAGACCCTATCGAAGCCGTGATGAAAGAAGGGTTAACCCTTCTTCAGCACCCTTTGCCCCAGCACCTCGGCGATCTGCACCGCGTTCAGCGCCGCGCCCTTGCGCAGGTTGTCGGAAACGCACCACAGGTTCAGCCCGTTCTCCACCGTGCTGTCCTGCCGCACCCGGCTGATGTAGGTGGCGTATTCGCCGACGCATTCGATGGGCGTGACGTAGCCCCCGGCCTCGCGCTTGTCGACCAGCATCACCCCCGGCGCCTCGCGCAGGATGTCCTGCGCCTCCTGCCAGTCCAGGTAATCCTCGGTCTCGATGTTGATCGACTCGCTGTGGCCGACGAAGACCGGCACCCGCACACAGGTGGCCGTCACCTTGATCGAGGGGTCGAGGATCTTCTTGGTCTCGGCCACCATCTTCCATTCTTCCTTGGTCTCGCCCGAGTCCAGGAACACGTCGATATGCGGGATCACGTTGAAGGCGATCTGCTTGGAGAACTTCGCCGGGGGCACCTCCTGCACCGGGTTGTAGACCGCCTTGGTCTGCTCCCACAGCTCGTCCATGCCTTCCTTGCCGGCGCCCGAGACCGACTGGTAGGTCGACACCACCACCCGCTTGATCTTCGCCCGGTCGTGCAGCGGCTTCAGCGCCACCACCATCTGCGCGGTCGAGCAGTTGGGGTTGGCGATGATGTTGCGCTTGGCATAGCCGTGGATCGCCTCGGCGTTCACCTCGGGCACGATCAGCGGAATGTCCGGGTCGTAGCGGTAGAGCGAGGAGTTGTCGATCACGATGCAACCCGCCGCCGCGGCCTTGGGCGCATATTCCTTGGTCGGGCCGGAGCCCACGGCGAAGAGCGCGATGTCCCAGCCGGTGAAGTCGAAGGTGGCCAGGTCCTTGGTCTTCAGGGTCTTGTCGCCAAAGCTGACTTCGGTGCCGAGGGACTTGCGCGACGCCAGCACGGCGATCTCGTCCACCGGAAACTCGCGCTCGGCGAGGATGTTCAGCATTTCGCGGCCCACGTTGCCCGTGGCACCCGCGACGACGACCTTGTAGCCCATCGGGGTATCTCCTGATCCGTCCCCGCCCTTCGGGGACGGGGCCTGTTAGCCTAAAGCCCAAGGGGGGGAAAGCGGAATTGTCGGCGCGGCCTGGTCAGGGCCGGCGCTCGCGCGAGAACAGGTAGACCGCCAGCCCGGCGGCGGTGGTCAGGGCGAAATAGCCGAAGACGGCAAGGAAGGGCGTGGCGGGATCGGCCGCGCCCTCCAGCCCGGCGTGCAGGCGGCCGGTCACCTGCTGCGCCAGCCCGACGGTGATCATGCCGCAGAGGTTGACCATGGTCACCCCGCGCCCCATCACCGCGGCGGGGATGAAGCCGCGGGCATGGGCGGTGACCATCGGGAAGGTCGATCCGAACACCCCGATCAGCACGAACAGCACCGCCGGAGCCATCGCCCCGCCGAAGGGCAGCAGCCACAGCGCCGCCACCGCCGCCAGCATGATCAGGTTGGACCCGAAGACCACCCATTTGATCGTGCCGAGCAACCGGCCCACCGGCCCGATCAGCAGGCTGCCCGTCACCAGCCCCAGCCCCATCGCCATGCCGACCCAGCCGATCTCGGCCCGGTCGAAGCCCCAGACGTCGTGGAAATAGGGGCCGAGCCACAGCCCCCGCAGCGCCGAGGGCGCGGCATAGCAGACCAGCATCATCGCCAGCACCGGCCAGATCTGCGGCGTGGCGAGCACGGTCCAGACCGATCCGGCGCCCTTGGTCTCCAGCCGCTCGGGGTCGCGCACCAGCAGGAAGACCCCGGCCGCCGCCGCCGCGGTCACCGCCGCCACCGCCCAGATGGCATTGCGCCAGCCGAAGGCCTCGGCCGCCATCGCCAGCGGCAAGGAGCCGAGGATGTCGCCCAGCGAGCCGATCCCCACCGTCATCCCGGCCAGCGTACCGAACAGCGCCGCCGGGAACTGGCGGGCATAGATGAAATAGCTGGCCATCAGGATCGGCGCGCAGCCCAGGCCGATCAGCGCCATCGCCAGCTTGATCTGACCCGGCCCGGCGGCAGTGGCGAAGACCGCGGCGCCCAGCGTCGTCGCCGCCAGGCAGGCCGCGGTGGTCCGCCGCGGGCCGATCCGGTCGAAGGCCGCCCCCACCGGCAGCTGCGTCAGCGCGAAGGCCAGGAACCACCAGCCCGAGGCCGAGGCGAGATCCTGCTTGCTTGCGCCGAGGTCGGCCTCCAGCCAGGGCGTCAGCACCGCAAGGAAGGCGCGGTAGAACTGGCTGAGGACATAGCTGAGGATCAGCGTGGCGATGCCGGCGCGCATGGGAAACCTCCGTTCGGCCGGACCTTGTCGCCCGCCGGGCGGGCAGGTGCAAGGGGCCGGGGCCATCGCGGGCGTCCGGGGCAGGCTTTGCCGGCCTTGCGCGAATCCGGGCGAGGGCCTCAGATGCGGCGGCATTGCCCCACAGGAGTTTCCATGCGCCCCTTGCCCGCCCTCGCCGCGCTTTTCGCACTGTCCCTGCCTGCCGCGGCCAACGACGGCTGGGGCGGCCTCTCCGCCACCGGGCTGACCTTCGGCCGGACCGATGCTGTGGCGATGCTGGAGGAAGACCTGTTCATCAGCCCCGGGAAGGTCTCGGTCGACTACCTCTTCCGCAACACCACCGATGCCGATATCACCGGCGAGGTGATCTTCCCCCTTCCCCCGGTCCCGGTCTGGTCCGGCTACGAGGGGATGATGAACCTGCCCGAGGACCTGACCCGCGACAACCTGGTGGAATTCACCGCCACGGTGGACGGCCTGCCGGTGGCGGTGAAGATCGACCGCATCGCCGTGCTGGAGGAGCCCTGGGACGAGAACCGTCCGCCCTCGGCGCAATACGACAACCCGGGCCGCGAGGTGACCGCCGATCTGGACCGGCTGGGCCTGCCGCTGACGCTGGAGGTGGAGACCCTGCGCGCGGCGCTGATGGCGCTTGGCCCCGAGCAGCAGGCCGAGGTCTCCGCACTCGGGCTGGCGGAATACATTCCCGCCGATCCGGCCGCGGGCCTCCCCGCGGAGGTCTGGGCCGCCTGGTCCATCGTCACCCGCTACCACTGGACCCAGACCTTCCCGGCCGGGCAGGAGGTGCGGGTGCACCACGACTACCTGAACCTGCCGCCGGGCGGGCTGTTCTACTGGTCCGAGCCGCCCGAGGACTGGCAGCACTACCTGCGCGAGATGTATTGCATCGACCAGGGCACCTCGAAGGCCATCCTCAAGGCGCTGGAACAGCCGGACCCGGAGTCCGGCAACTACGGCACCGCCTTCAACATCTCCTACGTCCTGCGCACCGCGAACAGCTGGGCCGGACCCATCGGCAAGTTCCGCCTGACGCTGGACAAGGGCGCGGCGGAGAACGTGATCTCGCTTTGCGCGGAGGGGGTGAGGAAGACCGGGCCGACCACCTTCGTGGTGGAGAAGACCGACTACACCCCGGAGCGTGACCTGCAGGTGCTGGTGGTGGTGCCGATCAGGGATTAGGGCGGGGCGGGAAGGCCCGCCCGGAGAATGTGGCCATCCGCGCAACGGAGGCCGGCGCCCGACCGCGGGTGGGCGCTGCCAACGGTGCGCGGACAGCGCTTTATGGTGCGGCCTCTCCCCGGGTGGAGCGGAGACCAACGGCGCGGAAGCGCCCGCCCGGTGGGCGGTCGGGCGCTGGCCGGGGCGGCTGGCGCCGCTGTTAACCCGGCCGGGACTTCAATCCGGCGTTGCGCGCAGGCACTCCATTCCCAATGGCGGCGAAAGGCTTTTGTGCCGATGTCTCCATCGCACGAAAGAAGCGGCTCCGGCTCCGCACCCTAGTCCAGCGGCGGCGCGCCGCCCTCGGCGGTGCGGCGGGCGATCAGAGGGGCGAGCCGTTCCTCCGCCTCCGCCGCGCCGGCCGGGGGCTGCGCCTCGGCCAGGATGTGCTGCCAGACCGCGGTGGCGCGCTGGTCGGACCCCTGCGCCCCTGCGGCCTCCCAGGTGCCGTGGTTGGTCAGGTCGGCCAGCAGCGGCGCGTAGAAGGCGCCCTCGTAGCGTTCCATCGTATGGGCGGCGGCGAAGAAATGCCCGCCGGGGGCCACCTCGGCCAGCGCCTCCAGCGCCAGGTCCGGCTCTTCCGCGCCGGTGGGGCGGCACATCTCGGCCAGCACCTGCAGCGTCTCGATGTCGTTGACGAACTTCTCGTAGCCGAAGGTCAGCCCGCCCTCCAGCCAGCCGGCGGCGTGCAGCACCATGGTCGCCTGCGCCAGCATCGCGCCCCAAAGGGCATGGTCGGTCTCCTGCGCGCCCTGCATGTCGGCGGTGTTCGAGGCCGAGCCCGAGGCCGAGCGCCAGGGCAGCCCGATGTGCCGGGCCAGCTGGCCGCTGCCCAGCTGCATCTTCAGATGCTCGGGCGTGCCGAAGGCCGGGGCGCCCGACTTCAGGTCGACGTTGGAGGAGAAGCCGCCATAGCTGACCGGCGCCCCCGGCTTCGCCATCTGCGACAGCACGATCCCCGCCAGCGCCTCGGCATGTTGCAGCACCAGCGCGCCGGCCACGGTGACCGGGGCCATGGCGCCGGCAAGGCAGAACGGCGTGATCACCGCCATCTGCCCGGCGCGGGCGAAGTCGATCACCCCCTGCGCCATCGGCTTGTCGAGCATCCGCGGCGAGTTGGAGTTGATCACCGTGTAACACCAGCTGCCCGCCCGCCAGTCGTCCTCGGACAGGTCAAGGCCGGTGCGGATCATCTCGAAGCAGTCCTCCACCTGGCCGCGGCCGCGGGAGAAGACGAACATCGGCTTGTCGGAATGGACCATCTGGCCGCGGGTCATCGCGTAGTGGCGCAGATGCGGCGGGATGTCCTGCGGCTCGGCGGCGGAGCCGAGAAAATGGATCACGTCGAAATGCTGCTGGAGGATCAACGTCTCGTGGAACGCCTCCAGGCTTCCGGGGCGGCGGCCGCGCCGCCGGTCGGTCACGTTGGGACAGCCGGAGCCGGGGCCGAACAGCACCTGCCCGGGGGCATAGTCGCGGGCGCGGGCCGGGTTGGCCGCCATCAGCCGCCAGGAGCGCGGCGCGGTGCGCAGCGCCTCGGCGACGATCTCGAGGCCGATGAAGACCATGTCCTCCTGCACCCGCGCCCCGGCGGCGGCAAGGATCTCGCGCGCCTCGGGCAGAAGGATGCGCAGGCCGAGGTCGCGCAGCACCTCCAGCGCCGCCTCGTGCAGCCGGGCCACCCGTTCCTCGGGCCACAGCGGCTGCGGCGCGAAGGGGTTGGCCAGATGGGTGTAATCGGTTGCGCGGAGGGTGCGGATTCTCTTGCGTGCCATGGGGTGAGGCTAGCGGCGCCCGGGCGGGATGCTTGCCGGAAAGCGACACCTCGTTCAGGCGGGATCGGAACTCGCCACGACCCGGCCGGGCGGGATCAGGCGAGGCACTGCCTCGCCCCCGCCCGTGCGCAGCAGCGGCACCCGGAGACATCGGTCACGCGAAACTACGAGAGGCCAGCGCCCGACCCGGCGGGCGAGAAGCGCCCGCCGAGGGCGGGGCGGGCGCTGGCCGGGACTTGTGGTCCCGGCCGGGATGGTTGAACCGTTGCGCCGTGGCGAAGGCGATGGCCTTCGCCAGAGAAGCGCGGGAAAGAACGAGGCGCCCCTCAAGCCGCCTGCGCCATCAGCGGCCGCTCCCGCACCGGCAGATGCACCAGCGCCGAGAAGGCGCCCACGCCGACGCCGATCCACCAGACCAGCGTGTAATCCCCGTTCAGGTCGTAGAGCTTGCCGCCCAGCCAGACCCCCAGGAAGCCGCCGATCTGGTGGCTCAGGAAGACGAAGCCGTAAAGCGTGCCCATGTAGCGGATGCCGTAGATATGCGCGACCAAGCCCGAGGTCAGCGGCACCGTCGCCAGCCACAAGGCCCCCATCACCGCCGAGAACACCAGCACCGAGGCCGGCGTGATCGGCAACAGGATGAACACCGCCGCCGCCAGCGTCCGCCCGGTGTAGATCGCCGCCAGCAGGTATTTCTTGGTGTAGCGCTTGCCCAGCCAGCCTGCGAGCACCGTGCCGACAATGTTGAACACCCCGATCACCGCGATGGAGACCGCGCCCAGCGTCGAGGTCGCGGTGATGCCGATCATGCTCAGCATCCCGCCGGGGTCGATCGGACCGCAAAGCTCGGTCACGAAGGCGGGGAAATGGGCGGTGATGAAGGCCAGCTGGTAGCCGCAGGAGAAGAAGCCCAGGAAGATCAGCGTATAGGAAGGGTCGCGGATCGCCTTGACCAGCACCTGCCCCATGCTCTCCTCCAGCTCCTGCCGCGAGGCCAGCCTGGGCGAGCGGATGAAGGGCAGCGCGAACAGACTGCACAGGATGATCGCGGCGAAGACCAGGAACACCGACTGCCATGGCATGTGCTGCAGCAGCAGCTCGGCGAAAGGCGCGCCGATCACCTGCCCGGCCGAGCCGGCGGCGGTGCCGATGCCCAAGGCCATGCTGCGATGCTCGGGCGCTGCGGCACGGCCGACGATGGCCAGGATCACCCCGAAGCCGGTGCCGGCGATGCCGAAGCCGACCAGGATCTCCAGCAGCTGATGCTGCCCCGGCGTCACCGCGAAGGACGACAGCACCAGCCCCGCCGCATACATCAGCGCCCCGGCCACGATGGCCTTCCGGTCGCCGAAACGCTCGGCCACCATGCCGAACAGCGGCTGGCCGATGCCCCAGGCCAGGTTCTGGATGGCGATGGCCAGGCTAAACTCGGCCCGGGCCCAGCCGAAACCCTCGGCGATGGGAATCTGGAACACGCCGAAGCTGGCGCGGATGGCGAAGCCCAGCATCAGGATCACCGATCCGGCGATCAGCACCGGGGTGAAAAGCGGGGCCTTGCTCTGCATCGGACATCTCCTGCCGGGCGCCGGATACGGATTTTCGGCGAAAATCCGTCGCGCGGGGCGGAAGGTGCAGCCCCCCGCCGGAATGGTCAAATGCAGAATTGTGATGCAGACAATCATCGGTTCCGCCCCGCGCGCCCGCTTGCCCCTTGCGGCCCGCAAGGCGGCGGCTAGGAAGGGCGGAGGGCGCGAAGGGGGCAGGCATGGCGGAGTGGTGGAAGGGGGCGGTGACCTATCAGGTCTATCCGCGGTCGTTCCAGGACAGCGACGGCGACGGGGTGGGCGACCTGAAGGGCATCGCCGCGCGGCTGCCCTATCTGGCCGGGCTGGGGGTGGACTGCATCTGGCTGTCGCCCTTCTTCCGCAGCCCGATGAAGGACATGGGCTACGACGTCAGCGACTATTGCGACGTCGACCCGGTCTTCGGCACCCTGGCCGATTTCGACGCGCTGGTGGCGCGGGCCCATGCCCTTGGCCTGAAGGTGATCATCGACCAGGTGCTGAGCCATTCGTCGGACCGGCACCCCTTCTTCGCCGAAAGCCGCGCCGCGCGGACGGGACCCAGGGCCGACTGGTATGTCTGGGCCGACCCGCGCCACGACGGCACCCCGCCCAGCAACTGGCTTTCCGTCTTCGGCGGCCCGGCCTGGACCTGGGACGCCCGCCGCCACCAGTTCTACCTGCACAACTTCCTGAGCAGCCAGCCCGACTTCAACTACCACAACCCCGAGGTGCAGGACTGGGCGCTGTCCACCCTGCGCTTCTGGCTGGACCGCGGGGTGAACGGCTTCCGGCTGGACACGGTGAACTACTTCTTCCACGACCCGCTCTTCCGCGACAACCCGGCCGACTACCGGGTGAAGACCAAGCCCGAGGACAATCCCTACGGGATGCAATACCACCTCTTCGACAAGAACCGGCCCGAGAACCTGGCCTGGCTGGAGCGCATCCGCGGCGTGCTGGACGAATACGGCGCGGCGGCAGTGGGCGAGATGGGCGAATCCCACCACGCCATCCGCATGATGGGCGACTACACCGCCCCCGGCCGGCTGCAGCAATGCTACAGCTTCGAGATGCTGGGCAACGACTTCTCCCCCGCCTTCTTCCGCAGCCGGATCGAGGGCTTCTTCGCCGGCGCGCCGCAGGGCTGGCCGATGTGGGCCTTCTCCAACCACGACGTGCCGCGCCACGCCGGACGCTGGGCGAAGCACGGCGCCAGCCCGGAGGCGCTGGCGAAGCAGGCGGCGGCGCTGCTCTTGTCCTTCGAGGGCTCGATCTGCCTCTGGCAGGGCGAGGAACTGGGCCAGACCGACACCGACCTCGCCTTCGGCGAGCTGACCGACCCGCAGGGCATCGCCTTCTGGCCCGCGCCGATGGGCCGGGACGGGACGCGGACGCCGATGGTCTGGGACGGGTCGGATCAGGGCGGCTTCACCACCGGCAAGCCCTGGCTGCCGGTCAAGCCGCCGCAACGGGCGCGGAACGTGGCGGGACAGGAGGGACGGCAGGGTTCGGTGCTGGAGCACTATCGGGCGATGCTGGCATACCGCCAAGGCTCCGAGGCGCTGAAATCCGGCCGGACCCGGTTTTTCGACAGCCCCGGCCCGGTTCTGGCCTTCCAGCGCGGCGAGGGGCCGGGGGCGCTGCTCTGCGTGTTCAACCTCTCCCCGGCGGCAACGGCGGTGACGGTGGAAGGGGCGGCCCCGCCCGAAGGCCCCTCGCTTTCCGCCCATCTGGACGGCCCCACCCTCCACCTCGGCCCCAATGCCGCGGCCTTCCTGCCGGTGATCGGAACGGTGCGGCTGGGGGCCTGACCGGCTCCCGCCCCTGCATCGGCAGCGCCCGTCTCCGACCTTCGCCTCCGGCGGGGATATTTGGGGCAGGTGAATGGAAAGAGGCTCTCTTCTTGAAATTCACCTGCCACAAATATCCTCAGGGGGTTTGGGGGCAGAATGCCCCCATCGGCCGACAGCGGCCAAGGGAGACTCCGCCAGCCGCCACGACAAGGCTTGCGGCGGCAGCCGCTCCATTTGGATCAGACCAGAACCCGCGGCTCCGGCAGCCCGCGAGACACGCCCGGCAGGGCGAAGACCTTGCCGGCATCCGGGCAGGCCGCCAGCGCCGCCGGCGACATCCCCTCCCGCGCGGTGGTGACGAACATCCGGTCCAGCCCCGGGCCGCCGAAGGCCGGGCAGGAGCTATGCGGCGCCCCCACCTCCACCGCCCGCAGGAAACGGCCGTCAGGGCCGTAGGCCGCCACCCGGCCCGCGCCCCATTGCGCCTGCCACATCGCCCCCTCGGCGTCGATCACCGCGCCGTCGGGGTTGAGATCCTCAACCGAGAGGTCCAGGAACAGCTCCGGCTCCGCCGCCGGCCAGCCCTCGGCATCCAGCGCCACCTGCATCACCCGCTGCGCCGCGGTGTCGGAGAAATGCGCGAAGCGGCCGTCCGGGGTGAAGCAGATTGAATTCGGGATGGTCAGCCCGGGAAACAGGCAGCGGACCTCGCCGCGATACCAGCGCCAGACCGCGCCCTTGCCGGGGTCCTCGCCGCCGCGCTTGCCCATGGTACTCCACCAGAACCCGCCCTGCCGGTCGGCGCGGCCGTCGTTCGACCGGGTGCCGAACCCGGCCTCCACCGTTGCCAGCCGCTCGCGCCGCCCGGAGGCAAGGTCGAAGCGGAAAAGCCCGCCCTCCCCCGCGATCACCAATTCGTCGCGCGAGATCCAGCCGGCGGCCGAGACCATCTCGGGGAAGACCCATTCCTCGCCCCCCGCCGGGCCCTGCGACAGCAGCCGGCAGTGCAGGATGTCGAACCAGAACAATTGCCCGCGCTCCGGGTGCCAGAACGGCCCTTCTCCCAACTCGCAGGGGCGGGGATCGAAGATCATCGGGCGGCCCCCCAGGCGGAGACGATCTCCTTCGCGCGGACGGCGATCTCCGCGGCCGGCAGGCCCGGGCTGTAAAGCGCCGTGCCGATGCCGAAGCCATCCGC
This sequence comes from Rhodobacter sp. SGA-6-6, assembly GCF_011043545.1. Lineage (GTDB taxonomy): Bacteria > Pseudomonadota > Alphaproteobacteria > Rhodobacterales > Rhodobacteraceae > Pseudogemmobacter. Next base: position 86,989 of record NZ_JAAKGP010000004.1, read on the forward strand.
CCCGGCGGCAATCCACTGCGCGAAATTCGCCGGCCCCGCGCCGCCGACGGCATAGACCTGTGTCCCCTTCGGCAGCACCGCCCGGATCGCCCTCAGCCCCTCCGGCCCGATCAGGGAACCGGGGAACAGCTTCAGCCCGGTCGCCCCGGCCCGCAACGCGGCGAAGCATTCGGTCGGGGTCATCACCCCGGGCCAGCTTTCCATCCCCAGCCGCCGGGTCTCGGCGATCACCTCGGGGTTGGCGTCGGGCGAGACCACCAGCGTCCCGCCGGCCTCGGCCACCGCCCGCACGTCCTGCGGCGTCAGCACCGTCCCGGCGCCGATCTGCGCCCGGTCGCCGAAGTCCCGCGCCATCGCCCCGATCGAGGCGAAGGGCTGCGGCGAGTTCAGCGGCACCTCGATCCGGGTGATCCCGGCCTCCACCAGCGCCCCGGCCACCGGCAGGGCCTCGGCCGGGGTCAGGCCGCGCAGGATGGCGATCAGCGGTCGGTGGGTCATGGCTCTATCCCGGGCAGGAGGGTGGCAAGGCCGGCAAGGCTGCACGCGGCGGCGGGCAGGGTTTCGGCCGGGTTGCCCTGCGCCGCCAGCGCGCGGGCATAGGCGGCGCAAAGGCCGGGGGAGCCGATCAGCATCACCCGCTGCCCCAGCCACCAGGGCCGCGCGCCGGCCAGTTCCATCCCGATCAGCAGACCCGACAGCCTGCCCCGTGCCGCGGCGGGCGCCAGTCCGGTCAGCAGGCTTTCGGCGCGGATCGAGAACAGCTTCGCCGCCCCCCGTTCGGGCCGCGACAGCGCATCGGACAGCGCCTCGTCGAAGGCGGCCTCGTCGGTCTCCTCGCCGCCCAGGCTGTGGCGCAGCACCGACTGGCGCGAGAGCAGGGCGAAGAGTTCGCCGGTCATGTAGGTCTGGAAGCCGACCACCTCGCCCGCGCTGACCCGGGCCCATTTGGAATGGGTGCCTGGCAGGCAGAAAACACCATCGAAATCCGGGTGCAGGGCCAGCGCCCCGGCGATCTGGGTTTCTTCGCCGCGCATGACATCGGCGGGTTTCGCCTGGGAAAGCCCCGGGGCGATGAAGACCGCGATCCGCGGGTCGCGCGCGGGCGCCCGGACCAGCCCGCCGGCGGCCAGCGGCGCGCAGGGGACGGCGCGGTAGGGCGCCTCGACCCAGCCCTGCCTTGCGCCGACCATCCCCGCCGCCAGCACCGGCGTGACGCCGGGGCCGAGCCAGGGGCCGACCAGCCGCAGCAGCGCCGGCTCGAAGGCTTCGGGCGCCAGGCTGCCCATGCCCTCCTCCGACTCCGCCTCGGCCAGCACCTGCCCTCCGGGGCCGACCGCCCGCACCCGCAGGTTCGAGGTGCCCCAGTCGGCGGCGATCCAGCGGGGAGGGGAAGGGAGAATGCTCATGGGAAAGGTCTAGCCTTCGCGCCTGCCCGCCCGCAAGCCCGAAGCGGGGACCGAAGGCGCCGCTGCCGCGGCAGGTCTTGTCGTTGCGGCTGGCGGAGTCTCTCCACAGCTGCTGTCGGACTGATGGGGGCATTCTGCCCCCAAACCCCCTGAGGATATTTAAGTCCAGAAAGAGGAGAGGGTGGTATTTGCCCTCTTTCTGGACAGCAAATATCCCCGCCGGAGGCATCCGCCGCGATCCGCCGGGAGACCGGCGTCAGGACCCGAGCAGGGTTTCCGGCCGGAATGCCTCGGGCAGGTCGTCCCGTCCCTCCAGCAGCAGCCCGGCCATCGCCTCCGCCACCCCGGGGGCCAGGCCGAAGCCGATCTTGAAGCCGCCATTGGCGATGAAATGCCCGGGCCGGCCGGGCCAGGCGCCCAGCAAAGGCTGGCGGCTGGCGGCGCGGGGGCGGATGCCGGCCCAACGCTCCACCACCTCGGCCGCCGCAAGACAGGGCAGCACCGCGCGGGCGCGGGCGATCAGCGTCTCCACCTGCCCGTCGGGGGCTTCGGATTGCCAGTCGCTCTCGCTGGTCGAGCCGACCGCCACGGTGCCGTCGGCATGGGGGACGATGTGCAAGCCGCCGGCGTAGATCTGCGGCAGGTCCTGCGCGGCGAAACGAAGGGAGGCTGCCTGCCCCTTCACCCCGCCGCCCAGTTTTCGCCCGAACCAGTCGGACAGCGCCAGCAGGCCCTGCCAACCGGTGGCGTGGACAACGAGGCCCTCCTCCGCCCCCTCGCCCTCCACCACCTCGGCGCCACTTGCCCGCAGCGCTGCCGTCAGCGCCCGGCCCGCACCGCGGGGCGACAGCCGGGCGGTGAGCGTGTCGCGCAACAGCCAGCCGCTCGGCGAGACCGGCTCCCATTCCCCGCCGGTGGCCGGTTCCACCCGCCACTCCGCCGCCTTGCCCCAATGCGCCGCGGCCCCCGCCGCCCGCGCCCGCGCCAGCTCCACCGCCGCCGCATCGGCCAAGGGCTGCACCCGGCCCGAGCGCAGGTAGCCCGGGTCCACCCCGCCCGCCTGCCGCACCGCCTGCCACCAGCCCTCCGCCATCAGCAGGCTGTCCAGCTGGAACTGCTTCAGCGTATTCCAGGCCTCGGGCACATGCGGAGCCAAAGCGCCGACCAGCCCGGCGGAGGCGCCGGTGCCCAGCCCCTCGGCCGCGATCACCCGCATCTTCGCCCCGCGCCGGGCGCAGGCCCAGGCGACCGACAGGCCGAACACGCCCGCGCCGCGCACTGTCACGTCCACCCTTGCCATCCGCCGCCCCCGCGTCCATTCACGGGCGAAAGGACTACGCCCCATGCCGCCTTCCCCGCAAGCACCCGATCTCGACTGGCGCGACGGTATCCCGGTGTCGCGCGCCTTCGACGACCCCTATTTCTCGTTGGCCGGCGGGCTGGAGGAGACCCGCCATGTCTTCCTGTCCGGCAACCGGCTGGAGCAGCGGCTGCGCGACGGCTTCCACATCGCCGAACTCGGCTTCGGCACCGGGCTGAACCTCTTGGCCACCGCGCTGCTGTGGCAGCGGATGGGCGCACCGGGCACCCTGCGCTTCACCAGTTTCGAGGCTTTTCCGATGACGACGGAGGACATGGCCCGCGCCCATGCCGCCTTCCCGGAGACCGCCGCGATCTCCGACGAACTGCTGCGGCAATGGGACACGGGGGCCGCGGAGATCGCCCTGCCCGGGCTACGGCTGACCGTGATCCCCGGCGACGCCCGCGACACCCTGCCGCGCTGGCAGGAGCAAGCCGAGGCCTGGTTCCTCGACGGTTTCTCGCCGGCGAAGAACCCCGAACTCTGGTCGCCCGGGCTGATGGCCGAGGTCGCCCGCCACACCGCGCCGGGCGGCAGCTTCGCCACCTACACCGCCGCCGGAGCCGTCCGCCGCGCCCTCACCGAGGCCGGCTTCACCGTCACCCGCCTGCCCGGCTACGCCCGCAAGCGGCACATGACGGCGGGGTGGATGTAGGGCGGGGTTCACCCCGCCGCACCTTGTCGGCAAGGTGGGTGGTGTTAGCGGGGGAGGTGGAAGCGCCGTGGAAGTGGCAAGAGACCACTCCTTGGAGACTTTCCTCCGATGCCCTCAACCTTTCACCAATCCCGATATCGTTTCCTGCAGCAGGCTGGGAAGTGACGCCCACACGGGATTCGTCCGATAGGTCTTGTCCGAAATCCATCCCAGCACCTCCTCCACCCTTCCCTCCGTCACCGCCTCGTCGGTGATCTCCAGCGTCACCGATGTCAGCGCCACCCCCGGCCCGAAGCTGGCCACAAGGTCCGAGGGCTCCACCCGCCGCACCGTCTTCGGGTCCGCCACATCGTCGAAGGTCACCAGCAGCGGGTAGAGGTCAGGCGGCACCTCGCGGCTCTCGCGCAGGTCCTCCAGCCGGCCGGCCATCTCGACCGGGGCCTCGCCAGGGAAGAACACCGGGAAGGGCGTCGGCATCCCGTTCAGCAGGGCGAAGAGGTATCTGCCGGGGGCGACCTCGACCACCACCGCCTCGCCGCGCAGGTAGAAGAAGGCGCCGCGTGCCTCGGGGATGGCGCTGTCGCTATGGCGCAGGCTGCCCGCCAGCACGCTTTCGCCGACCCGCTCGCCCTCGGGCGTCTCGACGGTGACGGTCACCTTCTGCCGCCAGCCCCACCGCTCGTCGCAGGCGGAAAGGAACAGGGGCAGCAGGAGCAGCGGAAGAAGGCGGAACAGGGTCATGCGACACTCGCAACTTTTGCGCGAGTCCTGCCGCAGGATTGCGGCCGGTCCGGGGCGCTGGTCGGGCGGCTTCCGGGCCCCGCCCCTACACCGGCACGAAACGGCCCTTCGCCGGGTCGTATTGCTCCAGCCCGCCCTCGCCGGTGTCGGTCCAGAGGCCGTGCAGCGTCAGGCGCTCGCCCTCCACCGCCGCCTTGACGAAGGGGAAGGTCATCAGGTTCTCCAGGCTGGTCAGCACCGCCTGCTTCTCCAGCGCCTGCAGGATCTGGTCGTCGGGCAGCGAGGACACCTTCTCGAACCCCGGGCGCAGGATGTCCATCCAGCGGCCGACGAAGCTGGTCTTCTGCTCCAGCTCGGGCGCGAGGCCGCGGCACATGTCGTGGCAGCCCTTGACCCCGCCGCAGTTGGAATGCCCCAGCACCACGATATGCGCCACCCCCAGCGAGGTGACGGCGAATTCCACCGTGGCCGAGGTGCCGTGGTTCTGGCCGTCCGGGGTATAGGGCGGCACCAGGCTGGCGATGTTGCGGTGGATGAAGAACTCGCCCTCGTCGGCCCCGAAGATCGAGGTGACATGCACCCGCGAATCGCAGCAGGAGATCACCATCGCCCGCGGATGCTGGCCGCTTTCGGCCAGCCGGCGGAACCAGGCGCGGTTGTCCTGATAGGTGGTGGCCTTCCAGCCGTGGAAACGCTGCACCAGATACGTGGGAAGGGGGCGGGCGAACTCCATGGGACCTCCGTCGCGGTTGCCCGTCATCTATGCCGCATTCGCAGAAAATTCGAGAGGCAAAATCGCCCGCCGGGCCGCGGCCCGTAAGGAAGCATAAAGCACGGGCGGAGATGATGGCGGCGGGTGTGAAGACGGCAAGTGTGGGAAAGACCATGGAAAACGTAACGGCCCTGCCCCTGCGCGAGCGGGTGCGTCAGGACGGCGAGGCGATCGCCGCGATCTACCGCAATCTCGGCACCGCGGCGGCCGAGCAGATGGTGACGCGGGCCTTGGGAGAACTGGCGCTGGCCATGGCCGGACTGGCCGCGCAGGTGAAGGCGGTGGAACTGGCCGACCTGCCGCGGCAGCTGAAGAAGCTGCAGAGGATGGCCGAGAACCTGGGGATGATCAGCCTGTCGGCGGTGGCGCAGGACGCCCGCATCTGCCTGGACCGCTGCGACGGCACCGCCTTCACCGCGGTCTGGGCGCGGCTGTTGCGGGTGGCGGAGCGGTCGCTGGCCACCGACAAGGACTTCGCCGGCCTGTCGGGGTGACGGGGGCATCCGACCCCATGGCGCGGGCGGCGGCGCTGCGCTGTCTTCATGGTGGTCGCCTGTCTTTCCGACAAAACCGGATTCCACTTTTGTCGGACAGGCTCTAGGGTCCGGGCGTCCCCAGATCAACGGATGCCTGCATGACCCCCGCTTTCGCCCCGCCCGACGCGCCCTCGCTGCCGCTGCACATCATCGGTTCCGAGGGGCTGGATGCCTTCCTCGCCGCCAGCCCCCATGCCGGATGGCTGCGCGCCGCCGGGTTCGAGGCGGCTTTGGGCGAGTTGATCCTGCTGCCCGGCCCCGATGGCCTCTCTGGCGCCGTCGCCGGCCTCGGCACCGACAAGGCCCGCCGCCGCAGCCGCTTCGGCCTCGCCCGCGCCTTTGCGGCCCTGCCGCCGGGCGACTGGCATCTGGACGGCCCGCTGACCCCGGAACAGGCCGACGAGGCGGCGCTGGCGGCGCTGCTGTCCTCTTACCGCTTCGACCGCTACCGCCCCGGCAAGGCGGCGAAGCCCGGGCCGCGGATCAAGGCCCCGGCCGGGGTGGACGCCGCCCGGATCGAGGCGATGGCGGCGGGCGAGTTCCTGACCCGCGACCTGATCAACACGCCCGCACAGGACATGGGGCCGGCGGAGCTGGAACAGGCCGCCCGCGACCTTGCTGCCGCCCATGGCGCCACGGTGAAAGTCACCGCCGGCGACGACCTGCTGGCGAAGAACTTCCCGATGATCCACGCCGTCGGCCGCGCCTCCCCCCGCGCGACGCGGCTGATCGACCTGAGCTGGGGCGATACCGGCCCCCGGCTGACGCTGGTCGGCAAGGGCGTCTGCTTCGACACCGGCGGGCTGAACATCAAGCCCTCCTCGGGCATGAGCCTGATGAAGAAGGACATGGGCGGGGCGGCCACCGTGCTGGGTCTGGCGCAGATGATCATGGCGCTGCGCCTGCCGCTGCGGCTGCGGGTGCTGATCCCGGCGGTGGAGAACGTGATCGCGGGCAATGCGCAGAAGCCGAAGGACATCCTGACCAGCCGCAAGGGCCTGACCGTCGAGGTCAACGACACCGATGCCGAGGGGCGGCTGGTGCTGGCCGACGCGCTGGCGCTGGCCGTTGAGGACGGCTGCGACGCGCTGATCTCGATGGCCACCCTGACCGGCGCGGCGCGGGTGGCGGTCGGGCCCGACCTCGCCCCCTATTACACCGACGACGAGGGCATGGCGCAGGCGCTGGAGGCGGGCGCAAGGGCGGGCTTCGATCCGGTCTGGCGGCTGCCCTTCCACGATCCCTACGACGCGGTGATCGAGCCGGGCATCGCCGACCTCGACAACGCCCCGGGCTACGGCTTCGCCGGGTCGATCACCGCCGCGCTGTTCCTGCGCCGCTTCGCCGACCACCCGCGCTACATGCATTTCGACATCTACGGCCACACCCCGAACGAGGCCCCGGCCCGGCCGAAGGGCGGCGCGGGACAGGGCGCGCGGGCGATCCTCGGCGCGCTGCCGGCGATGCTGGAGCTGTGAGGATGGACCGCCGCACCACCCCCTTCTCCGGCCGCGTCGCCCATGTCTCGCTGAAGGGCCGGATCGACGCGCCCTTGACCGAGGGCGAACCTGCCTCGGTCGCGCCCGCCTTGGCCGACCTGCTGGCGCGGCCGCACGGACCCCGGGACCGGCAGGTGATCCATGGCGAGGCGGTCACGGTAATCGACAGGCAGGACGGCCATGCCCATGTCATGGCGGCGAAGGACGGCTATTGCGGCTGGCTGCCCGAGGCGGCGCTGGCCCCGGCCTTCGCGCCCACCCACCGTGTCAGGACCCCGGCGACGCATCTCTACGAAGGGCCGAAGGCGCAAAGCCCGGCGCTGATGCCGCTCTACCTCGGCGCGCGGGTGGTCGTCACCGGGATCGAGGGCAAATGGGCGCAGACCCCGGAGGGATACATCCCGGCGATGCACCTTGCGCCCATCGGCGACCATGCGACGGACCCGGTGGCGGTGGCCGAGATGTTCCTGCACACGCCCTATTACTGGGGCGGCAATTCCGCGGCGGGGATCGACTGTTCCGGCCTCGCGCAGGCCGCCCTGCTGGCCGCCGGCCTGCCCTGCCCCGGCGACAGCGACCTCCAGCAGGCGGTCGGGCAACCGATCCCTGAGGGCGCGCCCCTGCACCGCGGCGACCTGATCTTCTGGAAGGGCCATGTCGCGCTGATGACCGCGCCGGACCGGATCATCCACGCCAACGGCGGCACGATGTCGGTGGCCTATGAGGGATTGGCCGAGGCCTTGGCAAGGATCGAGGCGCAGGGCGAAGGCGGCCTCGTTGCCCGCCGCCGCCCCTGATTTCATCTTGCCATAAATATCCCGGGGGTGCGGGGGCTGGCCCCCGCTGCAACGCCTCAATCCACCGGACGGATCAGCTTCTTCTCCAGCACCTTCAGCACCGCCTCCAGCTCTTGCCCGCGACGCAGCACCTGGCCCTCGGCGCCGAGGACGGCATAGATTCCCTGCCTGTCACGCAGCTTCGGCCGCTTCTCGATCCGGTAGAGCGGCACTTCGGCGGTGCGGCGGTAGATGGCGAAGACCGCCACCTCGCGGCCGAAGGACATGCCGTAGTCGCGCCATTCGCCGGCGGCGACGAACTGGCCGTAGAGCCGCAGGATCACCGAAAGCTCCCGCCGGTCGAAGACCACCTGCTCGGGCTGACGCTCTCCCAGAGGGAAGGGAACGGGCGCTTCCATGTTCATGGGCGGAAGCTTGCGGCACTTGGCCCGGCAAATCAAGCGCGCCGTGATTCCGGGGCGTTAGGAGGGAGGGGCAGCGTCCGGGGCAGAGGTTTGTACCGGGCGGGAGAAGGCGAGGCACTGCCTCGCCCCCGCCCGTGCGCAACATGTCAACCGGAGACCTGTCGGCACGAGACCCCGAGAGGCCAGCGCCCGACCCGGCGGGCGAGAAGCGCCCGCCGAGGGCGGGGCGGGCGCAGGCCGGGCCTTGGAGGCCCGGCCTGTCCGGTGAGATGGTGCGCCGTGGCGAAGGCACGCGCCTTCGCCAGATGAACCGTGGACACCGGAATGAAAAGCCGGTCCGCCTCAGCCGAACCCCGGCGCGATCCGCAGCACCCCGGTCTCGATCCCGCGCCAGTTCCGCTGCACCGGGTTCAGCCGCTTCACCGTGGCCGGATGGCCGGCCTCCAGCACACCCGCCCGCACCAAGAGATGGGCGATGGCCGCCTCCGAGGCGCGGGTGGCGCCGTCCACCACCTTCAGCGCGATGCCGAGGCCCTTTTCCGGCAGGATCGCCACGAACACCGCCTCGGCCCCGGTCTTGATCGCCACGCGGCCGCCCATGGCCCGCATCAGCTCGGTGCAGGCCCGGCCCTCGCCCGCCACCAGCTCGGGGTAGGCCCCCATCGCGCGGGCCAGCCGGTGCATCGCATCCTCGCGCGCGCCGTGGCCTTCCCGCGCCACGGCGAATTTCGCCATGCCGCGGGCCAGCCCTTCCAGCGTCAGCGCGAAATTCGGCGCCGAGCAGCCGTCGACGCCCCAGCCGGCGATGCTCTCGCCGCACACCTCCTCGGTGGCGGCGCGGATCGCCTTCTGCAGCGGGTGGTCGATCTCCACATATTCCGGCCCCGCCCGAAGGTGCTGCGTCACCGTCAGGAAACCGGAATGCTTGCCCGAGCAGTTGTTGTGCAGCTGGCAGGGCTTCTCGTGCGAGCAGATCAGCCGGTCGCGTTCCTCGCGGTCCATCGGCTCATGCGCGCCGCAGCGCAAGTCGGCCTCGGTCAGCCCGAGGTCGGCGATCCAGCGGCCGGCCATGTCCACATGCAGCGCGGCTCCCTGGTGGCTGGCGCAGGCCAGCGCCAGATGGGCGTCCGTCAGCCCCCGCGCCGCCGCCGCGCCGGTCTCCAGCAGCGGCAGGGCCTGGATCATCTTGCAGGACGACCGCGGGAAGATCACCGCCCCGGGGTTGCCCCAGGCCTCCACCACGCCCTGCGCATCGCAGATCACCGCGTGGCCCAGATGCACCCCTTCCAGCACGCCGCCGCGCCAAAGCTCGGCCACCGGAACCGCCCCCCGATTCACCTCTGCCATGCCGTCCTCCCTCACAGATCCGCGATTTTATGCCCGGCCCCTCCCCCGGGGGCTTTCGCACAAGGGCTTTTTTGCGTAAAGCTGGCGTATCGGGTTCAGAGCGCCCCCGCCAGACGAAAAAGGCCAAAGGCCGGGGCGGCGGGCTGACAGAGGCAAAAGACAGCTTGGAGGCTGCGTCAGAGATGATGTCCCACCTTTCCCGCGCCCTTGGCGCCGCCGCCATCGCCTTGGTCGCCGTGCCGGCGCTGGCGCAGGAATCGACCAACCGCGTCGCCACCATGACGGACTGGAACGTCTTCACCGAGGAAAGCCCCAAGGAATGCTGGGGTGTGTCGAAGCCGAAGGAAACCGTGAACACCCGCGACGGCCAGCCCGTCTCGGTCCGCCGCGGCGATATCCTGATGTTCGTCACCTTCCGCCCCGGCAAGCCGGGCGAGATCAGCTTCACCGGCGGCTATCCCTTCGCCCAGGGCTCGACCGTCGACGTGACGGTGGACGGCAACACCTTCAAGCTGTTCACCGATGGCGAATGGGCCTGGCCGGGCAGCGCCGCGGACGATGCCGCGCTGTTGAAGGCGATGAAGGCCGGCGCTTCGGCGGTGGTGCAGGCGCGGTCGGGCAAGGGCACCCAGACCAAGGACACCTTCAGCCTGCGCGGCTTCACCGCCGCGATGACCGACGCCGAGAAGCGCTGCAAGTAAGCCGCCCGGACCCTGATGCAGGCGCCCCCTCGCGGGGCGCTTTCGCTTTTCCGGGGAATCGCCTATATCCCCGCCATCCCAGATCGCCTGTGACAAGGCCCTTATCGAAAGATCTGCCCCATGACCGAAGCCTCTGCGCCCATCACGCAGGATGTCCTCACTCTTCCGCGCAAGCTGCCCGAAGGCGGCAAGGCCAACCTCGTCGGCCTGACCCGCGACCAGCTGCGCGCCGCGCTGATCGAAGCGGGAACGCCGGAGAAGCAGGCGAAGATGCGGCTCGGGCAGGTCTGGCAATGGATCTACGGCTGGGGCGTGCGCGACTTCCACGCGATGACCAACCTCGCCAAGGACTACCGCGCCCTGCTGGCCGAGCGGTTCGAGATCGCGGTGCCCGAGGTGGTGTCGCGCCAGATCAGCGCCGACGGCACCCGCAAGTATCTGGTCCGCATCGCCGGCGGGCATGAGGTCGAGGTGGTCTACATCCCCGAGGAAGGCCGCGGCACCCTGTGCGTGTCGTCGCAGGTCGGCTGCACCCTGACCTGCTCCTTCTGCCACACCGGCACCCAGAAGCTGGTGCGCAACCTGACCGCCGGCGAGATCGTCGGCCAGGTGATGCTGGCCCGCGACGACCTGGGCGAATGGCCGCAGCCCGGGCAGGGGGCGACCGGCGAAAGGCTGGTCTCCAATATCGTGCTGATGGGCATGGGCGAGCCGCTCTACAACTTCGACGCCGTGCGCGACGCGATGCGGGTGGTGATGGACGGCGAGGGCATCGCGCTCGGCCGCCGCCGGATCACCCTGTCCACCTCGGGCGTGGTGCCGGAGATCGCCCGCTGCGCCGAGGAGATCGGCTGCCAGCTGGCCGTCAGCTTCCATGCCACCACCGACGAGGTGCGCGACCGGCTGGTGCCGATCAACAAGCGCTGGAACATCAAGGCGCTGCTGGACACGCTGCGCGACTATCCGAAACTGTCGAACTCCGAACGGATCACCTTTGAATACGTCATGCTGGACGGGGTGAACGACAGCGACGCCGACGCCCGCCGGCTGGTGAAGCTGATCGCCGGCATCCCGGCCAAGATCAACCTGATCCCCTTCAACGAATGGCCCGGGTCGCCCTACCAGCGCTCCAGCTGGGAGCGGATCGAGGCTTTCGCGGACATCATCTACAAGGCCGGCTACGCCAGCCCGATCCGCACCCCGCGCGGCGAGGACATCATGGCCGCCTGCGGCCAGTTGAAGTCCGCCACCGAACGGGCAAGGAAAAGCCGGGCGGAGATCGCCGCCGAGGCGGGGCTTCCGGCCTGACCGCCGCGCCTCTGGCCGGCCTGCGCCTCCGGCGGGAGTATTTGGGTCGAAAGGAAGTTCACATTTTGTTTTTCTTCCTTGCGGCGCGCTGCTAACACTTTCGCATGACCTTGCCGCTGATCCCCAACGCCACCGCCCGCCGCCTGTTTCTGGACCGCCACGCGCTGGCCGGGCCTCCGGTGGGGCCGGCGAAGGGCGTAGCGCTGGCGGAGTTGATCGACCGCATCGGCTTCGTCCAGCTGGACAGCATCTCCACCGTCGAACGCGCGCACAACATGATCCTGTGGTCGCGCCGCGGAAGTTTCCGCCCCGAGGCGCTGGCCCGGCTGCACGACCGCGACCGCGCGCTGTGGGAGCATGTGACGCATGACGCCAGCGTGTTGCCGATGGCGACCTTCGGCCACTGGAAGCACCGTTTCGCCCGCGACCGGGACCGGCTGGTCGAACGCTGGACCGGCTGGCAGAAACCCGGCTTCCACGAGAAATTCGACGAGGTGCTGAAGCGGGTCGCCGACGGCGGCCCGGTCAGCAGCGCCGATGTCGGCGAGGACGAGGCGCGGTCGAAGGGCGGCTGGTGGGAATGGCATCCGTCGAAGGCGGCGCTGGAATACCTGTGGCGGGTCGGCGAGCTGTCGGTCAGCCGCCGCGACAACTTCCGCAAGGTCTATGACCTGACCGAACGGGTGATCCCGGCGGCGGCGCGGGCGTTCTCGCCCACGGTCGAGGAGACGGTGGACTGGGCCTGCCGCTCGGCGCTGGACCGGCTGGGCTTCGCCACCGGCGGAGAGCTGGCGGCCTATTGGGCGGCGATCTCTCCCATCGAGGCGAAGGTCTGGACGCAACAGGCGCTGGCCCGGGGCGACGTGGTGGAGGTGGGCGTGGAAGGCGCCGACGGCAGCCTCCGCAAGGCGCTGGCCTGGCCGGACACGCTGGCCGAAGTGCCGCCCGAGCCGCCGTCGCGGCTGCGCATCCTGTCGCCCTTCGACCCGGCGCTGCGCGACCGCAAGCGCGCCGAGCATCTGTTCGGCTTCCGCTACCGGATCGAGATCTTCGTGCCCGAGCCGAAGCGGGTCTTCGGCTATTACGTCTTCCCGGTGCTGGAAGGCGCAAGGATCGTCGGCCGGATCGACGCCAAGGCCTTCCGCGATGCGGGGGTGCTGCGGGTGGCGGCCTACTGGCCGGAGCCGGGGCAGAAGTTGGGCAAGCAGCGCAAGGCCCGGCTGGAGGCCGAGCTGGAGCGGCTGGCCCGCTTCGCCGGCTGCGAGAGGGTGGAATTCGCGGAGGGCTGGGAACGGGCGTCGGTGCCGGACCCGCATCGGTGACGGGTCAGGTCCAGACCTGATCGGGATCGGGCAGCGGGATCGCGTCCAGCAACTCCCGTGTATAGGCGGCCTGTGGATCGGCGAAGAGCCGGTCAGTCGCCGCCTCTTCCACCACCAGCCCGTGATGCAGCACCAGCACCCGGCTGCACAGCCTTCGGATCACCGAAAGGTCGTGGCTGATGAAGGCCAGCGTCAGGCCGAGGTCGGCCACCAGCCGTTCCAGCAGGTTCAGCACCTGCGCCTGGCTCGACACGTCGAGGCCCGAGACGATCTCGTCGGCCAGGATGAAATCCGGCCGCAGCGCGATGGCGCGGGCTATGCCGACCCGCTGGCGCTGGCCGCCCGACAGCTCGTGCGGGTAGCGGGCAGCGAAATGCTGCGGCAGGCCGACATGCTCCAGCGCCTCGGCCACCTTTGCCGGCACGTCGCCCACCCCATGCAGCCGCAAGGGCGCGGCGACGATCTGGCCGACGCGGTGGCGCGGGTTCAGGCTGCTCATCGGGTCCTGGAAGATCATCTGGAACCGCCGGCGCAACGGCCGCAGCCCGGCCTCGCCCAGATGGGTGATGTCGGCGCCGTCGAAGACCACCCTGCCCCCGGTCGGCTCCAGGAGCCGCACCATCGCCCGGCCGAGCGTGGACTTGCCCGAGCCGGAGCCGCCGACGATCCCCAGCACCTCGCCCCGGCGAAGGGTGAAAGAGATGCCCTTCAATATCTCGATCCGCGGCGCCGGGCCGAGGATCGGCTTGCGGTTCAGGTCGGGCAGCGACAGGTGCAGGTCCTCGATCCGGTAAAGCTCATCCATGGCGGGCCCTCCGGTCGGCGGCGGCGACCTCGGCCTGCACGTCGCGGATCACCGCATCGGGCACCGGGGTCAGGCTGGCCTGCGGGTCGGTGTATTTCGGCGTGGCCGCCAGCAGCGCGCGGGAATAGGCATGGGCCGGGCCGGCGAAGAAGCTGCGCACATCGGTGTCCTCGACCACCAGCCCGCCGTAAAGCACGGTCAGGCTGTCGCAGACCTTGCTGACCACGCCAAGGTCATGGGTCACGAACAGAAGCGCGGTGCCATGGCGGGCCTGCATCTCGGCGATCAGCTTCAAGACCTGCTTCTGCACCGTCACGTCCAGCGCCGTGGTCGGCTCGTCCGCGACGATCAGTTTCGGCTCCGCCGCGAAGGCGCTGGCGATCAGGATGCGCTGGCGCATCCCGCCCGACAGCTCATGCGGATAGGCCCGCAGCACCCGGGCCGGGTCGGGGATATGCACCTCGGCCAGCAGTTCTTCGGCGCGAGCCAAGGCACGGCCGCGGTCCCAGCCGAGGATGTCCACCAGCCGGTCGGTGATCTGCGGCGCGATCCGGCGGGAAGGGTTCAGCGCGGTCAGCGGGTCCTGCGGGATCAGCGCGCAAGTCGCCCCGATCCGGGCACGCCGCTCCTTCGGCGGCAGGCGCAGCAGGTCCACCCCGCCCAGCAGGATTTCCCCGCCCGAGACCTCGACCGCCTTCGGCAGGATGCCCAGCACCGCCTTGCCGATCATCGACTTGCCGGCGCCGCTTTCGCCGACCAGCCCGCGCACCTCTCCGGCCGCGACCGACAGCGACACCCCGCGCAGGATCGGATGCCCCGCCCCCTTCAACCGCGCCGAAAGGCCGTTGACCCGAAGGAAGCTCATCTCAGCACCGGGTCGAAGCGGTCCTTCAACCCCTCGCCGAGTTGCGAGAAGGCAAGGACGGTCAGGAACAGGGTGACCAGCGGGAAGACCAGCACCCACCAGGCCTGATGGACCGAGGTCCGCCCTTCGGCGATCATGCCGCCCCATGTGGGATCGTCGGTGGAGATCGACAGGTTCACGAAGGAAAGGATCGCCTCGACGATCACTGCGATGCCCATCTCCAGCGTCAGCAGCACCACGATGGTGGGCAGCACGTTGGGCAGAATCTCGGTGACCATGGTCGAGAGCCGTCCCCGCCCCGCCACCTGCGCCGAGGCGACGTAATCCATCGCCCCCTGCGCCATCGCCTCGGCGCGGACCACGCGGGCAAAGCGGGTCCAGTCGATGACGACGATGGCGATGACGATGGAACTCAACCCGGGGCCGAGGACGGCGATCAGCAGGATCGAGAACAGAACCGGCGGGAAGGCCATCCAGATGTCGATCAGGCGGCTGATCGCCAGGTCGACCCAGCCGCGCAGGAACCCGGCCAGCAGGCCGAGCGCCGCGCCGATCAGGCAGGTGATGCCACCCGCCACCAGCGCCACGGTCAGGGCGATCCGCGCGCCATGCAGGATGCGGCTGAGGACATCGCGGCCTAGGGAATCGGTGCCCAGCCAGTAGCCCGGCTCCGCCCCCGAGACCCAGGCCGGCGGCATCCGGCCCAGGAACAGGTCCTGTGCCAGCGGGTCCTGTGGCGCGATCCAGGGGGCCAGCAGCGCCGCCAGCACCACCAGCGCCAGCCAGCCGCCGGAGAGCCAGAGCTTCAGCCCGGCCTTGCGTTTTACCATTCCCCGCGCGTCAGCCATGGCGCAGCCTCGGGTTCAGCACGGCGTAGAGCAGGTCGACGCAGAGGTTCACCGCGGTGAAGATCACCGCGAACAGGATCACGATGCCCTGGATCAGCGGCAGGTCGCGGTTGATCACCGCGTCGATGGCAAGGTTGCCCAGCCCCTCGTAGCTGAACAGCCGCTCGATGATCACCGTGCCGCCGATCAGAAAGGTGAACTGCACCCCCACCAGCGTCAGCGTCGGCAGGATGGCGTTGCGCAAGGCCTCGCGCAGGATGACATGGTTCTCGCCATAGCCCTTGGTGCGGGCCAGCGTGACGTAATCGAGGTGCATGGTTTCCTTCAGGCTCTGCTTCAACAGCTGGCCGATGATCGCCGCCAGAGGAATCGCCAGCGCCAGCGCGGGCAGGAACATGTGGGACACGATGTTGGCCCAAAGGTCGAAGCGCAGCCGCAACACGCTTTCGAACAGGTAGAAATCGGTGGTGAAGGGCAGCTCCAGGCTGGGCGTCACCCGGCCGGAGATGTGGAACAGCGGCCACAGCACCCCGAACAGCAGCACCAGGATCAGGCCCCACAGGAAATCCGGGATCGACAGCGCCATGCCGTTGGCCACGTCGATGGCGGCCTCGCCCCCGGTGCCGCGCGCCCGCGTGCCGGTCAGCGCCGCGAAACCGCCCAGCAGGCAGGCGATCACCAAGGCCATCACCGACAGCTCCAGCGTGGCGGGCAGCCGCCCCAGCACCAGGTCCAGCACCGGCTGGCGCGCGGTGATCGACAGGCCGAAATCGCCGCGCAAGACGCCGCCGGCCCAGATCAGGAACTGCTCCGGCAGCGACTTGTCCAACCCGTATTGCGCCGTCAGCCGCGCCACATCGGCCTCGGTCGCGCCGGGGGGCAGCATCATCGCGATCGGGTTGCCGGGCACCACCCGGATCACCACGAAGACGATGACCGCCACCCCCAGCAGCGTCACCGCCGTGGTCGCCAGCCGCAGAAGAACCGCCCGCAAAAGCTGCATCACGCCCCATCAGGACAGGGCAAGGGCCCCGCCTTTCATCTGTCCACAAGTATCCCGCAGGGGGGGTCCGGGGGGACGCGAAGTCCCCCCGGCGCTTTCCACCCTTACGCCCGCTTCATCAGATGCGGCAACAGCGCACCCGAGGCATGGGGCGTCACCACCACGCCCTTCGCCGACAGGATCGGCTGCACGTATTGCAAGAGCGGGATCACCAGCGCCTCATCGGCGATATACTTGCTGACCGCCTTCCAGCCCTCGATCCGCTTGGCCTCGTCCTTCTCGCCCCAGAGCGGGTTGATCATGTCGATCAGCTCCTGCCCGTCCCAGACCGAGTGCGGCGACGGCCCATACATCGCAAACCCGGTCGAGGTGGTCGGATCGGCGACCGAGTTGCCCCAGTTGTAGAAGGCCGCCGGGGCCAGCTGGTCGGCCGCGCGCAACTCGTAGTGCTTGGCGATCTCGTAGACCTCGATTTCGGCCTCGATCCCGACCTTGCGCCACAGGCCGACGATGGCCTGCACCATCTCGTAATCCTTGGGCTTGAAGCCCTTGGTGGTCTGGATCTTGAACTTCACCGGATTGTCGACCGAGTAGCCCGAGGCCGCCAGCAGCTCCACCGCCTTCTCGGGGTTGTAGTCCACCGTGATCGACGGGTCGTAGGCGTCGTATTCCGGCGTCTCCAGCGTGTCGATCTTCACCCCGTAGCCCGACAGCAGCCGGTCGATGATGGTCTGCTTGTCGATGGCATGGGCCGCAGCCTTGCGCACGTTCGGATCGGTCATCACTTCGATGTCGTTCAGGAAGATCATGCCGATGTCCGAGACCGGCGCCGCCACCCCGGTCAGCGTGGCCTTCAGCCGGTCGTATTCCTCATACGGCACCTCCAGCGTGACGTGGGAGTTGCCCGATTCCACCTCGGCCACCCGGGCCGCGGCGTCGGTGACGAACTTGATCGTCACCGTCTTGAACTCGGGCGCGCCGCCCCAGTAATTCTCGTTCGCCTTCAGCCGGACGAAGGCGTTGCGCTCGAACTTCTCCACCATATAGGGGCCGGTGCCGATGGGAGCGGCCTCGAAGCCCTCGGCGCCGACCTTCTCGTAATAGGCCTTCGGCAGGACGTAGCCGGTCAGGAAATACATCCATTTGAAGATGGTCGGGTCGAACTGCACCACATCGGCGATGACCTTGTTGCCCTCGACCCGGTGGTTGGCCAGCGTGCCCCAGACGAACTGGATCGGGCTGCCGGTTTCCGGGTTGGCCACCCGGGCCAGGTTCCAGGCCACGTCCTCAGCGGTGAAGTCCGATCCGTCATGCCATTTCACGCCCTCGCGGACGGTCATCCAGACCTGGGTGTAATCCTCGTTCCAGCCCCATTCGGTCAGCAGGCCGGGGGCGGGCTTCAGGTCGGGCTGCTGCAGGATGAACTGGTCGAAGACCGACTGGTAGATGCCCTGGATCGTCGGGTTCACCGCGCTCGGCCCGACGGTCGGGTCCCAGCTGGGCAGGGTGACGTTGTAGGCGATCACCAGCTCGTCGATCTGTTGCGCCAGCGCCGGCAGGCCGAAGGCGCCAAGCGCGGTGCCGGCCACTGACAGTTTCAGCATCGTTCTGCGGTTGAGGTTCATGGTCGTTTCCCTGTTGGTGGTTCTTTTGTCTTTGTTCACTTGCCGGCGAGCCTTTGCGCCAGCATCCATCCCGGCCCGGCCCCGGTGCCTGCCCCGGGCCAGACGGCCGCCCCGGTCAGGTGCAGGTTCTGCAGCGCGGTGGAGCCGTCGGCATGGCCCCGCGCCGGGCGGAAGAGGAAGTTCTGGCTCAGGTGATGGCTGCCGCAGACCTGGTCGCCGCCGACGAGGTTGGGGTTGTCGGCCTCCAGCTCCGCCGGCGAGACGATCCGCTTGCCGAGAATCTTCGCCCGCGTGCCGGGCGCATAGCGCTCCAGGATGTCCAGCGCGCGTTCCGCGAAGGGCTCCGCCGCTTCGGCCCAGTCGGTCGCGGCGATCTGCCCGGCGGCATCGCCCCTGATCGCGCCGGGCGCCATCCGCACCTGCACCCACAGCACGTGCTTGCCCTCCGGCGCGCGGGAAGGGTCCTGCCCGGTCGGCTGGCCGACGACCAGAACCGGCTCGTCCGGCAACAGCCCCGCCACCGCCTGCTGGTAGGTCTTCGCCA
This sequence comes from Rhodobacter sp. SGA-6-6, assembly GCF_011043545.1. Lineage (GTDB taxonomy): Bacteria > Pseudomonadota > Alphaproteobacteria > Rhodobacterales > Rhodobacteraceae > Pseudogemmobacter. The sequence continues at coordinate 105,527 of NZ_JAAKGP010000004.1, forward strand.
TCTGGTCCAGGCTCGGGGCCAGATGGACATAGGCATAGCGCTGCAACTGCGCTCCGGCGGTCCAGTCCGGCAGGCCCTCCATCGCCAGATGGATCATCATCGTCCCCGGCGCATGGACGTAGCCGCGCATCGCCTGATCGAAGGCAGGCTTGGTCTCCCCGGTCAACCGCAACAGGCCCGAGGGCGCGACGCCGGCGATCACCGCCCTCGCGGCCGTCACCTGCCGGCCGTCCGCCAGCTCGATCCCGGTGGCACGGGTGCCGTCATGCAGGATGCGGGTGACGGCCACCCCGATCTCCACCACGGCACCGCGCGCCTCGATGGCCGCCACCAGCGCCTTGACGATGGTATCCGCCCCGCCCTTGCCGAGCGCCATGCCGAAGGCTTGGCCCGCCATGCCCTCCAGATAGGGAAACAGCCCGCCGCCGGCGATGTCGGGCGCGAAGTCCAGATGCAGCCCCCAGGCACCCAGCATCGCCTGCACCTTCGGCGACTCGAAGGTCCCGGTCAGGAAACGGCGCGGCGACTGCAGCAGGAACTGCGCCAGATCGAGGCTGCCCGAAATGCCGCGGCTGCGAAGTGTTTTGAACATGAAAGATGCAACTGCACGAAACCGCATCGGGCTGCCCAGAAGCCCGAACAGCGATTCGGCCCGCGCCGGGAAGCCGGCCAGCAGCGACACCCATGTCGCGGCATCCTGCGCCGAATGCGCGGCGATGGCGGCCCTGGTCTCGGCCAGGTCGGTCGATACCCCGACCCAGGAGCCATCGGGAAAGGCCGAGGCGAAGGGGCGCGACACCGGCACGAAATCGCAGCCCTTCGCCGCCAGTTCCGCGCCATAAGCCTTGAAAAACGCCGATCCGGCGAAAAGCGACAGGTTCATCGCCGCCCAGTCGTGGCGGTATCCGGGCAAGGTGTATTCGCCAGTCTTCACCGCCCCGCCGGCCACAGCGGCCTGCTCGAAGACCCCGACCTTCCAGCCCCTGGCGGCAAGATACAGCGCGGCGGCAAGCGCGTTGTGGCCTGCCCCGATCAGCACCGCATCGAAGGTCTCGGCCATCCCCACCCCTGCCTGGCTTGCCCGCTTGACGTTATGATAATTGCAAATGCATCTAAATCTGTCTAGCATGATTCTGGCAGACGACAGCCGGATCGCCGCAGGGGCCAGCCATCTTCCTTCCGTCTCCCCGCGCCTTCCTTCCGTCGTCACGCTGCATCGCAGAAAGGCCGAAGGCCGCAGAGGGAGAGAGAGATGACTTCAGCGAATGTGCTGACTGAGCTTGCCGGGATGATCGCCTCGGGCGGGATCGAGGTGGTGGATTGCACGGGCATCCTCGGCCCGGAGACGCCGCTCCTGAAGCTGCCGCCGGAGCTGGCGAAGGACACCCCGCCGATCAAGATTCACCGCATCAGCGAATACGATCAGGACGGGCCGTTCTGGGCCTGGAACTGGCTGGAACTGGGCGAGCATTCGGGCACCCATTTCGACGCGCCGCACCACTGGATCACCGGCAAGGACTATGCCGACGGCTATACCGACACCCTGCCGGTGCAGCGGCTGATCGCGCCGGTCAACGTGCTGGATTTCTCGAAGGAATGTTCGGAAAACCCCGACTTCCTGCTGACCATCGACCATGTGAAGGCCTGGGAGGCCAGGCACGGCGAGATCAAGGCCGGCGAGTGGGTCGTCCTGCGCTCCGACTGGGACAGCCGCGCCCATGACGAGAACCTGTTCCTGAACGCCGACGCCACCGGCCCGCATACCCCGGGGCCGACCGCCGAGGTGATCGAATACCTGATCGGAAAAGGCATCGTCGGTTGGGGCAGCCAGTGCATCGGCACCGACGCGGGGCAGGCCGGCGGCATGACCCCGCCCTTCCCGGCGCACAACCTCTTGCACAAGAACAACCGCTACGGTCTGGCCTCGCTGGCCAACCTCGGCAAGCTGCCGGCCAAGGGCGCGATCCTGATCGCGGCGCCCTTGAAGATCAAGAACGGCACCGGCTCGCCCATCCGGGCGCTGGCGCTGGTTCCGCGGGGGTAAGGCCGTGGCCGTCGATCACGTCGTCATCGGGTCGGGCATCAACGGGCTGGTCGCGGCCAGCCTGCTGGCGCTGAAGGGCGACCGGGTGCTGGTGCTGGAACGCGAAAGCGTCCCCGGCGGCTGCATGAGGACCGAGGAACTGGCCCCCGGCTACCTGCATGACGTGATGGCGGCCACCTTCGTGCTGTTCATGACCTCTCCGGCGGGGGCCACGCTCGGCCCCCACCTGGCCCGTCACGGCTTCGACTACTGCCATACGCCGCACCCGACCGCCGTGCTGCGGCCGGGCGGCGAGGCCGCGGTGCTGGCGATGGACCGGGCGGCCAATCTGGCGGCGCTGAACGCGCTGGCCCCGGGCGACGGCGATGCCTTCGCCGCGGATGCCGACAGGGTGGCGGCGGATGCGCCGTTCCTGTTCGCGCTGCTGGGGCAAAGGCTGTGGTCCTGGCCGATGGCGAAACTGCTGTTCGGGCAGGTCCGCAAGCGGGGCCTGCGGGGCCTTGCCGGCTGGTTCGGCCAGCAGCTGGACCCGATGCGCGGCTGGCTGGACAGCCGCTTCGACAGCGACACCACCAAGGCCCTGTTCGCCCCCTGGGCGCTGCATTGCGGGCTGACGGTCAGCGACGCCTATTCCGGCGCCATGGGCCGCGTCGTCGCCTTCGCGCTGGAAGCCGCCGGCGCGCCCATCGTCAAGGGCGGCTCGGGCCATGCCGCCCGCGCCTTCGCGGCGCTGATCGCCGAAAAGGGCGGCGAGGTCCGCTGCGGTGCGGATGTGGACCGGATAACCGTTCACAATGGCCGGGTGACCGGCGTCCGGCTGGCGAATGGCGAGGAGATCGCCACGAAATCCGTCCTCGCCTCGGTCGCGCCGGGGCAGCTTTACGACCGGCTTCTCGACGGGGTGAACCTGCCCGAGGACCGCGCCGCCGCAAGGCGTTTCCGCCATGGCCGCGGCAACTTCCAGCTTCATTTCGCGCTGGATACGGTGCCGGAATGGCTGACGCCGGGCCTTGACCAGGTGGCGCTGATCCACCTGACCGACGGGCTGGACGCGGTGTCCAAATCCTCGAACGAGGCCGAGCGCGGGCTGTTGCCGGTGACCCCGACGATCTGCGTCGGCCAGCCCTCCCGCCTCGACCCCAGCCGCTGCCCCGAGGGCAAGGCGGTGCTGTGGCTGCAGATCCCCGATGCGCCGCGCGTGATCAAGGGCGATGCCGCCGGAGAGATCGCAGGCACCGACTGGGACGAGGTGCGCGAAACCTTCGCCGACCGGCTGCAAGCCATCCTCTCCCGCCATATCAAGGGTTTCGACAGGCTGGTCCTCGCCCGCAAGGCCTATAGCCCCAGGGACCTGGAGCGGATGAACGTCAACCTCGTCGGCGGCGATCCCTATGGCGGGCATTGCGGCGTCGACCAGTTCTTCCTCTGGCGCCCCTTCGCCCATTCCACCAATGGCGAAGGCCCGGTCCGCGGGTTGATCCACATCGGCGCCTCCACCCATCCCGGCCCGGGCCTCGGCGGCGGCTCGGGCTTCAACGCGGCGAAAAGGCTGGGCGCATGAACGACGAGACCCCTACCCCGACGCAACGGCTGGGCGAGATCGGGCTGACCAATTTCGCCCCCTATCTGATGAACCGCATCATGGGCCGCTACAACGCCTCGCTGCGCGAGGAGGTGGCGGGCCTCGGCCTGACCACGCCGAAGATGCGGGCGCTGGCGGTGCTGTCGGTGGTGGAGGCGCCGCTGATCCGCGAACTGGCGGTCTATACCGTCACCGACCCCAGCACGCTGAGCCGGGCGCTGGACCAGCTGCAGGCCGACGGGATGATCCGGCGCGAAGCCGACAGCGCCGACAGCCGCGCCGTCCGGGTCTACATCACCGAAACCGGCCGCGCGGCCTTCGAGCAGCTCTGGCCGCATATGGCGGTGGCGCAGGCCCGGATGTTCCGCGGCATCCCCGAGGAAGAACGCCGGGCCTTCGTCGGCACCTTGCAGAAGATGCTGGCCAATATCCGCAAGCACGAGATCTGAGACAATGGCAGAACGCAGCTTCAAGGCAGAGGTCGAGCATCTTCGCAAGGGCGAGGGCGAGGTCTTCACCGGCGAGGGCATCCTGGCGCTGACCAAGGCGCTTCTGGAAAACGGCGTGGGATACGTCGGCGGCTACCAGGGCGCGCCGATTTCCCACCTGATGGACGTTCTGGCCGATGCCGAGGACCTGATGGCCGAGCTTGGCATCCGCTTCGAGGCCAATGCCAACGAGGCGGCGGCGGCGGCGATGCTGGCGGCCTCGGTCCACTACCCGATCCGCGGCGCGGTGACGTTCAAGGGGCCGGTCGGGGTGAACGTGGCCTCGGATGCCTTGGCGAACCTTGCCTCCTCCGGGGTGACCGGCGGCGCACTGGTGATCGTGGGCGAGGATTACGGCGAAGGCTCCTCGATTATGCAGGAACGCAGCCACGCCTTCGCGATGAAATCGCAGTTCTGGCTCCTGGACCCGCGGCCCAACCTGCCCTCCATCGTCAAGGCGGTCGGCGACGGGTTCGAGCTGTCGGAAGTCTCGAACACGCCGGTGATGCTGATGGTCCGCATCCGCTCCTGCCATGTCACCGGCCAGTTCACCTGCCGCGACAACCGCCCGCCCGCGCTGTCCCCGCGCGAAGCCTTGTCGAACCCGCGTTCGGATTTCGCCCGCGTGGTGCTGCCACCGATGTCCTACCGGCACGAGTTGGACAAGGTGGAGAACCGCTGGCCGAATGCCGAGAGGTTCATCCTCGACCGGCAGCTGAACGAATTCTTCGGGCAGGAAGGCCGCACCGGCATCATCTGTCAGGGCGGCATGTATAACGGCGTGATCCGGGCGCTGCAAAGGCTGGGCCTCGCCGACCTGCATGGCGAGACCGAGATTCCGATCTATTGCCTGAACGTCTGCTATCCCCTTGTCCAGTCCGAGTTCCTCAGCTTCTGCGAGGGCAAGGATCATGTGCTGGTGGTCGAGGAAGGCCAGCCCGCCTTCATCGAGGACCAGCTGGCCGCCTTCCTCTATCGCGCCGGGTCCCGGGTGAAGCTGCACGGCAAGGGCGTCTTCCCCATCGCCGGGGAATACACCGGGCAGGTGATGCTGGATGCGCTTTCCGCCTTCCTGCGCGAGGCCGCACCGGAGATGCTGCCCGCCACCGTCCGCGCGCCCAACGACGACAAGCCGAATCTGCCGGACCTGACCAAGGTGGTGCCGATCCGCCCGCCGGGCTTCTGCACCGGCTGCCCGGAGCGGCCGATCTTCGCCTCGTTGAAGCTGGTGGAGCAGGAACTGGGCAAGCACCAGATCAGCGCCGACATCGGCTGCCACCTGTTCGGCTCTCTCCCGCCGTTCGAGATCGGCGGGGCGACCATGGGTTACGGCCTCGGCCCGGCAGCGAACGGCGCCTTCGACGGCGGCGGCAAGACCCGCCCGATTTCCATCATCGGCGACGGGGGGTTCTGGCACAACGGACTATCGTCCTCGATCGGCAACATGGTCTACAACAAGTCGGACGGGCTGGTGGTGGTGGTGGACAACTACTACTCCGCCGCGACGGGTGGGCAGGACGTGATGTCCAGCCGGGCCGACAATGCAACCAAGGCCACCCAGCACCCGATTGCCGATGCGGTGAAGGGCGTGGGCGTCAAATGGGTGCGCCAGATCGACCGCACCTATGACGTGCCGAAACTGCGCGCCACCCTCCGCGAGGCGCTGACCACCACCGAGCCGGGACCGAAGGTCATCGTCGCCTCATCGGAGTGCATGTTGAACAAGCAGCGCCGGGAAAAACCCTTGCGCGCCAAGGCGATCAAGGAGGGCCGCCGGGTCGAGGCCCCCCGCTTCGGCGTCGACGAGGCCGTCTGCACCGGCGACCACGCCTGCATGAGGCTGTCCGGCTGCCCCTCGCTGGGCCTGAAGCACACCGGCGATCCTTTGCGCGACGATCCGGTGGCGCATATCGACCAGACCTGCGTCGGCTGCGGCAATTGCGGCGAGGTGGCGGATGCCGCCGTGCTGTGCCCCAGCTTCTACCGCGCCGATGTGGTGCACAATCCCGGCGGGTTCGAGAAATGGTGGGCCGGGGTCCGCGCCGGCCTGATCGGCTGGCTGGCCCGTCGGCGCAGCGCCCGAAGGCTGGAGTTTTCCGCATGACCGTTCATGATTCCCTGATGCCCCGCAAGGGCGATGCCAGGCTGCAACAGATCATCAAGCTGGCGATCTACGCCGTCGGCGGCCAGGGCGGCGGTGTGCTGATCGGCTGGATCGAGGATCTGGCCCGCGCGCAAGGCTATGCCGCGCAGGCAACCAGCGTCGCCGGCGTCAGCCAGCGCACCGGCGCGACGATCTATTATCTGGAAATGGCCCCCGCCAACGGCGGCGCGCCGGTGTTCAGCCTGATGCCCGCCGCGGGCGACGTGGACGTGATGATCGCCGCCGAATGGATGGAGGCCGGCCGCGCCATTATCCGCGGCTTCGTCACCCCCGACCGCACCACGCTGATCGCCTCCACCCACCGCAACCTTGCGGTGTCGGAGAAGATGGTGCCCGGCGACGGGCTGGCGGATGCCGAGGCGGTGCGCGAGGTCGCCTTGCAGGCGGCAAAGCGGCTGATCGCGGCGGATTTCGAGGCGGTGGCGGTGCAATCCGGCTCCGTCATCTCCGCCACGCTCTTCGGCGCCTTGGCGGCGTCGAAGGCGCTGCCCTTCCCGCGCGAGGCGTTCGAGGATGCCATCCGGGCGGGCGGCAAGGGGGTGGAGCCCTCGCTCCGCGCCTTCGCCGCCGGCTACGAGGCGGCGGAAAAAGGCGATGCGGCGCAGCCCAAGGCGGCAGAGACGCAGCCCGCCGCTGCCGTCACCGGCCCGGCGAAGCTCATGGCGGAATGGCAGGCGCTGACCGACCGGGCGAGCCGCCTGCCGGGCGAGGCCCCGGCGATGGCCGTGGCGGGCCTGCGCAAGGTGGTGGAGTTCCAGGACCTTGCCTATGGCGGCGAATATCTCGACCGGCTGGAGGCGCTGGCCGCCCGCGACCGCGCGCCCTTCGACCTGACCCGCGAGGGCGCCAAGTATATCGCCAATGCCATGGCCTATGACGACCCGATCCGGGTGGCCGACCTGAAGACCCGTGCCGCCCGCTTCGACCGCATCCGCAAGGAGATGGGCGCGGGCGAAAGGCTGATGCAGCTGACCGAGTTCATGCACCCCGGCGCCGCCGAAATCGCCGGGATGCTGCCGAGGAAGTGGGGCGAGCGGATCGAGGCCAGCGAGAAGTGGAAGGCGCGGCTGGATGCCCTGGTCAACAAGGGCCGCCGCATCCGCACCGATTCCCTGCGCGGCTATCTGATGCTCTACATCCTCGGCGGCATGAAGCGCCGCCGCCGTGGATCGTATCGCCACGCGCAGGAGATGGCGCATCTGGAGCGCTGGCTTTCCGCCGCGCTGTCACATCTGGACCGCGACTACGCGCTGGCGGTGGAGGTGATCCGCTGCCGCCGCCTGATCAAGGGCTATTCCGACACCCATGCCCGGGGCCTGTCGAAGTTCGACCGGGTGATGGAGGGGATCGCGCTTGTCGCGGGGCGCGAGGACGCCGCCGACTGGGCGCGGCGGCTGCGCGAGGCGGCGTTGCAGGACGAGAAGGGCAAGGCGCTGGACGGCGCGATGCAGACGATCCGCAGCTTCCTCTAGGGCCGATGCTGCGCAGAAATTGCTGCGCTTTCGCTGCGCAGCAATTCCATGTTTCCAATGGGTTGAAAGATCAGGCCGGCAGGCCGCGATAGGCGCCGTTCCAGTAGATCAGCGCGCCCTGCCCGGGTGTGGTGCGGATCGCCTGCACCCGGCCGATCAGGATGGAATGGGTGGCGCGCTGGATCATCTCTTCCACCGTGCAGTCGAAGGCCGTGGGCGCGCCCTTCAACAGCCGCGCCCCGGTGACCGCCGTCTCCCACTCCGCCCCCTCGTAGCGCGCCGCCGCCTTCGCCCCGCCGAAGCCGGAGAAGCGCTCCGCCACCGCCTGATGCCCGGCCCCCAGCGAGGACCAGCCGAAGCGGCCGTATTTCTCCAGCAGCGGATGGCTGGAGGAGTTGCGGTTGACGCAGGCCAGCAGCAGCGGCGGCTCGGCCGAGAGCGAGATCGCCGAGGTGACGACAAGGCCCGAGGCCTCCTCGCCATCCCCCACCGTGATCACGCTGCAGGTGCCGACGAAGGCGCGCAGGGCGTCGCGGAATTCCTTGGCGGGAATGTCGGCGGGGGAGGGATCGGTCATGGCTTGCCCTTTCAGCGGATGCCGGCCTTGGCCAGGCGCGGCAGGACCTCATCGGCGAAATACGGGAATTCCTTCACGTAATCCACGAAGGAAAGCGTCGTCCCGGCAAATCCCGCCTCGTGCAGCGAGATGATCCCCGCCGCCACCTGGTCCGGCGTGCCGATCAGCGGGAAGCCGCCATGGCCGAGCGCCATGCCGAAGCGGATCTGCTTCAAGAGGTCGTGCGGGAAGGACAGCGCATGGGCCAGCTGCAGCCGGATCAGGTTGTCGGTCGCCTCCCAGTCGGCATTCTCGTCGACGATGTAATGCACATAGTCGCGCGCCTCCTGCTCGGTCGGGCGGCAGACGACATGGGAGAAGGTCAGCACGCCCACCTGCTTGCCCTTGGCCGAAGCCTGCGCCTTCAGCGCCGCGATCTCCTCCTTCGACCGGCCAAGGTCGATGGCCGGGGTGAACAGGAAATTGGCGTTGTCGGTGGCGAATTCGCGGCCCTGCGGGGACCCGGCCGCGTTCAGGATCGGGACCGCGCCGCGGACCGGGGCCGGGTCGCCCTTCAAGCCCTTGATGTTCTTGAAATAGGTCTCGTCCCAGTCGAAATGCTTGTCCGAGGACCAGATCTTGCGGATCAGGTCGATCCATTCCTGCGCATAGCCGTAGCGGGTCTCGTGGTCGTCGGGCAGCGAAAGCCCGAGCGCCTCGTATTCCGGCTTGTTCCAGCCGGCGACGATGTTCAGCCCGGCGCGGCCATGGCCGATCTGGTCCAGCGTGGCGACCTGCTTGGCCACCACCACCGGATGGTTCGCCGTGGTGTGGATGGTGGCGAAGACCGTCAGCTTCTCGGTCGAGGCCAGCAGACCCGCCGCCCAGGTCATCGTCTCCAGCACGCCGCCGTGGAAATCGGTCGGCCCGCCGTAACCGATCCAGCGCGCGATCGGCAGCATGAAGTCGATGCCGGCGGCATCCAGCATCTTCGCCAGCTTCAGGTTGTTGTCCCAGCTGTTCACCCAGCGCTCCGGCGCCTGCGTGGGCGTCATGCCCGAGGAGCAGTTGGTCGAGAAGGTGCCCAGCTTGAAGCCGCCGGACAGCATCCGGTTCTGTATCATGGTGTCGTCCCTGTTGCAGTTTTGATGGTATTTTATGTTTGAAATTCTATCTTAAAATCCCGTTGCGTCAACGGATTTGCAGCGGCAGTCTGCAAGGCCCGGAAAGGAAACGGCATGGCAGGGAAAGCACCGGAAGATCAAAGGGATGCGATAGACGCACCTTTGGACTATCGCTGGCATCTGGCGCAAAGCCCCGACGAGGTGGACACCACAGAGCTGGAATTCGCCCTGATGCGGGCCTTCGAGGGATTCGGCCGCTGGCAGTCGGAATGCCTGGCCTCGGTCTGCGACCTGGCGGCGACGGGGCCGGAAAACGCCATGCTGCACATCATCCGCATGAACGACCGGCCGAAGACCATCAAGGACCTGGCCCGGCTGACCAACCGCGACGACGTGCCGAACATCCAGTATTCCCTGCGCAAGCTGATCGGCGCCGGACTGGTGATCCGCAAGGGCTCGGGCCGCTCCGGCGTGACCTATGAGGTGACGGAAGAAGGCCGCCGGGTGACCGAGGATTACGGCGCCCTGCGCCGCCGCCTGCTGATCGCCGCGGTGGAACAAGTGCCGGGCTTCGCCGGGCGGCTGAAGGAGGCGCGGCAGGTGCTGAACCTGCTGTCCGGCATCTACGAAGAGGTCGCCCGCGTCGCCGCCACCCACCGCCGGGGGGCGCCGCCATCCCGCTGACCCTGCCCCCGCTGAACGCCCTGCGCGCCTTCGAGGCGGCCGCCCGCGGAGGCGGCTATGTCGCGGCGGCGGCCGAGCTGGGGATTTCCCCGGCGGCGGTCAGCCAGCAGGTCCGGCGGCTGGAGGACTTCCTCGGCAAGAAGGTCTTCACCCGGCTGAACAACCGCGTGGTGCTGACCGATGCCGGGCAGGCGCTGTATGAAGGCGTCGGCGCCGCCCTGCAGATGATCTCGGACACCACCGAGCAGCAGGTGCTGCGGCGGGCGCGGGCGCGGCTGGTCGTCAGCTGCATCGGCTCGCTGGCCGAGCGCTGGCTGCTGCCCCGGCTGGCGGGCTATGCCCGCGCCCATCCCGGCTTCCGCTTCGAGCTGCGGGTAGAGGCCGATCCGGTGGATTTCGCCCGCCACGACATCGACCTGCGGCTGGCCTACGACCCCGGGCAATACCCCGACCATGCCCGGGCGGTGCTGGCGCAGGACCGGGTGCTGCCCTTGTGCAGCCCGGACTGGCTGGCCCGAAATCCCGCCGCGCAGGGCATGGCCCAGGTGGCGGCCGAGGACCTGCTGCACACCAGCTGGGGCCCGGATTTCGGCAGCCTGCCCGGCTGGCCCGCCTGGTTCGCCAAGGCCGGCCCGCCCCCGCCGCCGCCGGCGCAGGGCTTCCAGGGCGGCAGTTCGGCGCTGGTGCTGGACATGGCGCGCGAGGGGCTGGGGGTGGCGCTTGGTCAGGCGCTGCTGGCGCAGGACGATCTGGCGGCCGGGCGGCTGGTGGCGCTGTCCGATGTCGCCCTGCCGCTCGGCCATGCCTACGGGCTGGTCTGGCCCCAGGCTCGTGCCCGCAAGCGGCATCTGGCCGGGCTGGTGGAAGCGCTGCAAGCCAGTGCTGGCTAAGCCATACTGAGTCAGGGAAAGATTTGCCCCGCTTGCACCTTTGCCACCGGAGCGCAACCATGGCCGCAACCAAACCATGGAGCGCGCCATGAAACAGATCGTCGACCTCGGCCTCTACCCGCTGGACCGCCCGGACAGCCCCGACTACGCCGCCCTCGTCGCCCGCTGCCGCGAGAGGCTGGCGGCCGAAGGCATGTTCGAGCTGCCCGGCTTCCTGCGCCCCGAGGCCACCCGCAAGGCCGCCGAGATGGCCGCCCCGGCGATGGCGACCGCAAGCCACCGCCACGCCCGCAGCCACAACGTCTATTTCCGCGACACGGTGGAGGGGCTGACCGACGACCATCCCGCCATGACCAAGGTGGAGACGGTGAACCACACCCTCTGCGCCGACCAGCTGGTGGGCAACCCGGTGATCGCGCTGTATGAATGGCAGCCCTTCGCCGATTTCCTCGCCGCCACCATGGGCAAGCCCGCGCTCTACCGGATGGACGATCCGATGGCCCGGGTGAACATCCAGGCCAGCCGGGCGGGCGAGGCGTTGAACTGGCACTTCGACCGATCGGAATTCACCACCACCATCCTGTTGCAGGCGCCCGAGGCCGGGGGAGAGCTGGAATACCGCAAGGACCTGCGCACCGCCGAGGACCCGAACTACGCCGGCGTCGCCGCCGCGCTGCGCGGCGAGGACCCGCTTCTGCGCAAGGTCAGGCTGAAGGAAGGCGCGCTGAACGTCTTCCGCGGCGTCGATACCCTGCATCGGGTGGTGCAGGTGCAGGGCAAGGTGGAGCGGCTGGTGACGATCTTCTCCTTCTACGACCGGCCCGGGGTGACGATGACGGCCAAGGAACAGATCGGCTTCTACGGCCGCAGCGCCGCCTGAAGGGGCGGCATGGACGGGCGGCGGCGCAGCGGCTAGGGTCCGGGCGAAGACCCCAGCGGAACGCCGCCCCCGATGAAGATCCTCTCCGCCACCTGCCAGAAGAACGAGGGCCCGTTCCTGCTGGAATGGATCGCCTATCACCGGCTGATCGGCGTGACCGACTTCGTGGTCTTCTCCAACGATTGCGAGGACGGGTCGGACGCGATGCTGGCCCGGTTGCAGGACCATGGCCTGCTGCGCCACATCCCGCATCAGGCCCGGCCCGAAAAAAGCGTGCAATGGCAGGCGTTGCAGCGGCTGGCTAAGGAGCGGATGACCGAGGCCGCCGACTGGGTGCTGTTCAGCGACATGGACGAATTCCCCATGGTCCATGCCGGCGCGCACCGCCTGCCCGACGCCATCGCCGCCATGCCGTCCGGCACCGCCGCCATCGCCCTGCCCTGGCGGCTGTTCGGCGCCAATGGCATCGTCGGTTTCGCCGACCAGCCGGTGACGGCGCAGTTCCTGCGCTCCGCCCCGCCCGCGCTGTATCACCCCATCGCCGGGCGGCATTTCAAGACGCTCTACCGCCCCGAAGCCTTCCAGAAGCCCGGCGTCCACCGGCCGAAACGCAGGCCCTCGGCCCCGCCGCCGCTCTGGGCCGACGGCGCCGGCCAGCCGCTGCCGGAGAGCTTCGCCGCCAAGGACGAGACGATCTCGCTGCCCGGCCTGACTCCGGGGCGGACGGTGGTGGAGCTGAACCATTACTCCCTGCGCTCGGCGGAAAGTTTCCTGGTCAAGACCGCCCGCGGGCTGGCGAACCGGCAGGGCAAGGCGCTGGACCTGGCCTATTGGGTGGAGCGCAACTTCAACACCCAGGAGAACCGCGCCATCCTGGTCTGGCAGGAGGCGCTGGCGCGGGAAACCGCCGCCCTGCGCACCCTGCCGGGGATCGAGGCGCTGCATCTTGCCGCCTGCGACTGGCACCGCAGGCGCGCCGCGCAGGCGATGCGCACGCCCGAGGGCTATCGCCTGCTTTGCCATTGCCTGCACGCCGCCGGCTCCGCAGCGCTTCCCCGCGACCTGGCGCTGCGGCTCTACGGCCTCTTCGCCGACCTCGGCTGACCCGGAAGGAGACCCCCAATGTATCTCGCCGCCCCCGACCGCTACGATGGCATCACCTACCGCCCCTGCGGCCGCCACGGGCTGAAACTGCCGCCGGTCTCGCTCGGCCTCTGGCAGAACTTCGGCGGCACGGATGTGTTCGAGACCTTCCGCGCCGTCCTCCGCCGCGCCTTCGACCGCGGCGTCACCCATTTCGACCTGGCCAACAACTACGGCCCGCCCTACGGCTCGGCCGAAGAGAATTTCGGCATTATCCTTGAAAAGGATTTTCAAAGCCACCGCGACGAGCTGGTGATCTCCACCAAGGCCGGCTGGGACATGTGGCCCGGCCCCTACGGGCAGGGCGGGTCGCGCAAGCACCTGCTGGCCTCGCTGGACCAGAGCCTGCGGCGGATGAAGCTGGACTATGTGGACATCTTCTACTCCCACCGCCCCACGCCCGACGTGCCGCTGGAGGAAACCATGTCTGCGCTGGTGCAGATGGTGCGGCAGGGCAAGGCGCTCTATGTAGGCATCTCCTCCTACGGGCCGGAACGCACGCGCGAGGCGCATCGCCTCCTGGCTGCCGAGGGGGTGCCGCTCCTGATCCACCAGCCCTCCTATTCCATGCTGAACCGCTGGGTGGAGGACGGGCTGCTGGACACGCTCGGCGACCTCGGCACCGGCTGCATCGCCTTCTCGCCGCTGGCGCAGGGGCTGCTGACCGGGAAATACCTGAAAGGCGTGCCCGATGCCGCCCGGGCGGCAAGGGGCGGCTCCTTCGACCCGCGGCTTCTGACCGAAGAGAACCTCGCCCGCGTCCGCGCCCTGAACGACCTGGCGCAGCAGCGCGGCCAGAGCCTCGCCCAGATGGCCATCGCCTGGGTCCTGCGCGATCCCCGCGTCACCTCGGCGCTGATCGGCGCGCGCACGGTGGAGCAGCTGGACGACTCGCTCGACGCGGTGAAGACCCCCGGCTTCACCACCGAGGAACTGGCCGCCATCGACCGCCACGCCACCGAGGGCGGGGTGGACCTGTGGCGGGCGATGATCGGCTTTTCCTGACCGCTACGCCAGCGGCGCCAGCCGGTGGAACCGTGACTGTTCGTAGACCAGCGCCGGGCCGGAACCCTGCCGGATCGCCAGGATATGGCCGATGAAGACGCAATGGCTGCCGGCCTCGATCACCTCGGCCACCTCGCAGGAGAAACCGACCGCCGCATCCGCCAGCAGCGGCAGGCCGAAGGCATCCGCGCCCCAGTCGCCGCTGGCGAACTTGGCCTCGCCGCTGGCGCCGGTCGCCCCGGCGAAGGCCAGCGCCAGCGCACCGCCATCGCCCGCCAGCAGGTTGACGGCGAAGCGTCCGCCGGTCTGAACCGCCGCGCAGGTGCCGGTGCGGCGGTTCAGACAGACCAGCAGGCTGGGCGGCTCGGCGCTGACGGAACAGACGGCGGTGGCGGTGATGCCCCGCCGCTCGGCCCCGTCCCGGGCGGTGACGATGGTCACCGCGCCGGGAAACCGCGCCATGGCGGCGCGGAAGGCCGCCGCATCGACGCAGGACATCTCAGGCCGCCTTCAGGCTGGACAGATAGGCCGAAGCCTCGCCCGGATCGGCGAACCAGGGGAAGAAGTCGCGCGGATCGTCGAAGCCGTTCGCCATCCGATGCGCCAGCCGCGGCTCGGCGCAGGCGGTGCCCATGATTTCAAGGATGAAGGGCGGCGGCGGCTGCAGCATCATGTTGGTCCAGCGCACCACCCATTGGGCATAGTCCCAATAGGCGTCGAAGGTGCCCTGCATGAAGTCCCGGTCGAAGGGCCGGTCGCCGTGGTCCAGGATGCGCTTCAGATAGACCGCCGCCGCCTTCGAGGCATTGTTCGATCCCTGCCCGGTGATCGGATCGTTCAGGCAGACCGCATCCCCCAGCCCCAGCACCTGCCGCCCCGAGGGCAGCGTGGCCACCGGATGCCGCACCGTCGGCGCGAAACGGCCGGCGAGGATGCCGTTCGGATCGGTCAGCTGGCAGTCCTTAGAGCGTTCATATTCCCAGGGCAGGAAGGTCTTCAGGATCCACAGCGATTTCTCCAGATGCTCCTCCGGCGACTTCACCTCGGCCCAGCAGTCCATCGGCCCGCCGGGAATGCCCTCCAGAACCATGATCTCGCAAGGCCCGGTGGTGGTCAGCGAAGGGAAGACGAAATATTCGCCGACGCCCGGGATCAGGTTGAACTCCACCGCCGAATGCGGCTGGCGCGGGGTCATCCCCGTCACATAGGTCAGCGCCAGCGCCCTTTGCGGCTTGTCGTAGGGCGATTTCTCCGCATCCCGCGCGAACAGCCGCCCGACCTCGCCCTTGCCGGAGGCGACAACGACCAGATCGTCCTCGGCCGCATAGGACTCCAGCTCCTCCACCCCGGCATCGGCGATCACCAGCTCGCCCCCCAGCTTGACGAATTCGTCCAGCCAGCGCGGCATCTTCACCCGCTGGTCCACCGCATAGGCATGGCGGTCCAGCTTGCCGGTCCAGTCGATCAGCTTGGTGCCCGACCCATCCGGGTTCGGCACGATGAAATTGATCCCCTGCACCGGCGGGCATTCGTCCGACCAGAAGTCGATCCCCAGGTCCCGCTCGTGCTGCACGGCGTTCGAGAACATGCACTGGCTGGACAGGACCTTGCCGCTGGCGATCTCCTCGCCGGTGCGGTTCTGCACCACCCGCACCCTGTGGCCGGCCTTCACCAGCCCGATGGCCACCATCAGCCCCGACTGCCCGCCGCCGATAATCGTGAATTTCCGCATGTCCATCCCCTCATTCCATCAGTTTCGGGATCGCCGGAACCGCCTGTTCCGGTCCCATCGCCGTGTAGCCGCCGTCCACCCGGATATCGGTTCCGGTTATGAAGCTGGCCTCGTCCGAGCACAGGAACAGCACCGCCGCGGCCACTTCCTCGGGGTTGCCGACCCGGCCCAGCAGGTGGAACGGCGCCGCCACGCCATCGGTCTTGGCGCGGTTGCCGCCGGTCAGCTGGTCCATGATGTTGCTCCAGGTCCAGCCGGGCGAGACGGCGTTGACCCGGATGCCCTCCGCCGCCAGGTCCATCGCCTGGTTGCGCGTCAGCTGCAGGATCGCCGCCTTGGAAACCGGATAGACCCACCGCCCGGTCTGCGCCACGCGGGCCGAGATCGAGCCGAAGTTGACGATGGCGCCGCGGTTCTTCGCCAGCTCCGCCCGCGCCGCCTGCATCAGCATGACCGAGCCGACGATGTTCACATCCAGCGCCCGCAGCCAGTCGGCCCGGGTCGTCTCCGCGCCGTTGTCCAGATAGGTGCAGGCGACGTTCACCAGGAAGTCGACCCGGCCGAACGCCGCCACCGTATCGGCCACCAAAGCCGCCACCGCCGCATCGTCGGTGATGTCGCAGCGGCGGAAGGCCACGCCCTCCCCGGCCAGCGCCTCCCCCGATTCGTCGATATCGGCCACCATCACCCGTGTCCCGGCCTCCCGGAACGCCTTCACCACCGCCTGGCCGATCTTCGTCGCCCCTCCGGGCATGATCGCCACCTTGCCGGACAATCCCCGCATGACCCCTCCTGTCGTTTTGAATTTGAAGGAAATCCTGCGCCTTTCGGCCGCCGGCGCTATCCGCCCGCCGCAGCGACTATCCGCAAAACGAAAAAATCGTGACGCTTCGTCGCATCGAAGCTGCATTTGATGTTACGCTTTTGCCAAGCCAGCAAGGGCAAGGGACCCGATGCCGCACGCGATCCACCCCCTCGGGGCGCATGTCCTGTTCCAGACCCGCGCGCTGGACGAGGCGCGCGACCGCGTGGCCCGCATCTTCTGCCCGCACCGGCTCGACGCGCTGAGCCCCGGTTTCGACGCCCGCCACCACCATCTGGCCGGAGAGCGGCTGTCGCTGAACTACATCGAATACGGCGCCCGGACGCGGATCGCGCCGGGGGAACTGGGGCATTTCTACCTGGTGCAGATCCCGCTGTCGGGAGGGGCGGAGATCCGCAACGGCCGCAGCCTCTACCTCTCGGACCCCGGCCGCGCCGCCGTGCTGAACCCGCATCTGCCGACCGACATGGTCTGGGAGCAGGGCACGCGGCAGGTGCTGATCCAGATTTCCCGCCGCGCCATGCAGGACCATCTGGCCGCGCAGCTCGGCGGCCCCTCCGACCGGCCGCTGACCTTCGCCGGGCCGCTGGACCTGACCGCCGGACCGGGCGCCGCGCTGCGCCGGCTGGTGCTGTGGATGGTGGGCGAGGCCGATGCCGGCGCCCCGCCCATCGGCGCCGGCCTGATGGCGCGGCAGGCCGAAAGCACCATCCTGTCGGGCCTGCTGGAAGCCGCACCGCACGACCACGCCGCGCAACTCGGCCGCCACCGGGACGCCCCCCGCCCGCGCCACCTGCGGCTGGCCGAGGCTTATGTCGAGGCCCATCTCGACCGGCCCCTGACGCTCGAGGACATGGCCGCCGCCGCCGGCGTCAGCCCGCGCGCGCTGCAACTGGCGTTCCGCGACCACCGCGGCACCACGCCCTTGGCGTTCTGGCGCGACCGCCGCCTGACCCGCGCCCATGACGACCTGCTCTCCGGCCGCGGCAGCGTCACCGAAATCGCCCTCCGCTGGGGCTTCAGCCACTTCGGCCGCTTCGCCGAGGCCTACCGCAGCCGCTACGGGCTGTGCCCCCGCGATACATTGCGGGCGGGGCGGGGGTAGCCCCCGATTCCGACCTTCCGACCCGCGTCGGGATAGCGCGGCATCCGGCAGGGCTTCGATCTGCACGCACCCGGCAATGACGGCAACGGCGGTAGCGGCGGCGGCGAGGGAGGCGAGGATGCCCGTCGATCTGCACACGCCCGGGAAGAAGTGATCCCCGCGATGCGATCGGGAGGAAGGGACAGGAAGGTTCGACCCGGGGCCGAGGCGAAGAAAGCGTGAAGCCGGGGCCGACGCACGGAACAGCGCCATGGCTTGCCCCCTCGCCCCGCGGAACAGCAGAAAGCGCGGCCGGGCCTCTCCTTAGCGCCCACGGTAGACCGGCCGGCGTTTCTCGCGGAAGGCGCGGATGCCTTCCGCCTTGTCCGCGCTGTCCAGCAGCGCCTCGAAGCCGTCGCGCTCCGTCGCCAGCGCCAGCGCGCCCTCGGCCCCTTCGACCAGCGCGCGCTTGGCCGCGGCCAGCGCCAGCGGCGCCCTTGCGGCCAGCTTCGCCGCCAGCGCCGCGCCCTCTTCCGCCGCCGGGCCTTCCGCCAGATGGCTCGCCAGCCCCCAGCCGAAGGCGGTGGGCGCGTCGATGATCTCGCCGGTCAGCACCATCCGCGCCGCCCGGGCCGGGCCGATCCGCGCCATCAGCCGCTGGCCGCCGCCGGCGCCGGGGATCAGGCCCAGGTTGGTTTCCGGCAAGCCCATCCGCGCCGTCGGCCCGGCCAACAGGAGGTCGGCCATCAGCGCCAGCTCCAGCCCGCCGCCGAGCGCGAAACCGTCCACCGCCGCCACCAGGGGCTTGGGGAAGGCGCGGATCGCCGCCCAATGCGCCTTGCGCGGGTCGGCGGCGCCCTCGGCGGCGGTCTTGTGCTCGATCTCGTCGATATCGGCGCCGGCGGCGAAATTGCCCTCGGCCCCGCAGAGCAGCACCGCCCGGCAGCCCGCGTCCGCGGCCAGCCGGTCCAGCACCGCCGCCAGCCCGCCCAGAAGCGCGGTGTTCAGCGCATTCTTCGCCTCGGGCCGGTTCAGCACCAGCCGCACCCAGCCGTCCTGCGCTTCGACAAGAAGATGATCCATGCCGCCATCTTGCCGCCGCCGCCGCGCTTTGCAAGCGAGAAGTTTCAAGCTTGAAGGATTTCGCTTCGCGGGAGAAGGATGAACCTGTCCCCCCCTCCCGCACGGCGGAGAATCAGAAATCCTCCCATTGCGCCAGCGCGCCGCCGTCGGTGCCGGTCCGCCGCATTGCCACCGGCTCGGCCGTCACCGGCGCCGCTGCCCGCACCGCCATCGGCACCACCTGCCCCGCCGCCAGCCGGAACTGCGACAGGCCCTCGGCCAGCCGTTGCGCGTCGTCGTGCAGCGCCTCGGCCGAGGTGGTGGACTGCACCACCACCGCCGCATTGCGCTGCGTCACCTCGTCCAGCTGCTTCACCCCGCTGTTGATCTCGCTCAGCCCCAGCGACTGTTCGCGCGCCGAATTGGCGATGTCGGCGATCAGCGTGGTCACATTGCCGATCCGCGCGATCATCTCGTCCAGCGCCTGCCCGGTGGCATGGACCAGCGCCGAGCCGGTCTCGACCTGATCGGTCGACTGGCTGATCAGCCGCTTGATCTCCTTGGCCGATTCCGAGGCCCGCTGCGCCAGCGACCGCACCTCCGAGGCGACCACGGCGAAGCCCTTGCCGGCATCGCCGGCCCGCGCGGCCTCCACCCCCGCGTTCAGCGCCAGCAGATTGGTCTGGAAGGCGATGTCGTCGATCACGTCGGTGATCCGGGTGATCTGGCGCGAGGATTGCTCGATCGCCTCCATCGCCGAGATCGCCCGGCGCACCACCTGCCCGCCCTCCTGCGCCTGGCGGCCGCTTTCGCCCATCGCCTTGTCGGCATCGGCGGCATTGGCGGCGGTGGACTGGACCGAGGCCGTCATCTCGTCCAGCGCCGCCGCGGTCTGTTCCAGCGTCGCCGCCTGGGTCTCGGTCCGGTTCGACATGTCCTGGGCGATGGTGTTGAACTCGGTCGCGCCGCTGTCGATGGATTGCGCGGTGCGGCGGATCATCTCGATGGTGTCGGCCAGCGTCTTCACCACCCCGTTGAAGTTCTGCCGCAGCTCCTGGTAGCGCTCGGGGAAGGGGTTGCCGGGCGGGCTGTCGATGGCAACCGTCAGGTCCAGCGCCGCCAGACGGGCCAGCGCGCGGGTCAGCTCAGCCACCACGCGATCCTGTTCCTCCTCGCGCAGGCGGTCCTGTTCGGCCAGCGCCTGCGTCTCCAGCACCGAATCGCGCCAGGCCGCGATGCCGCGGGCAAAGCCGCCGAGTTCGTCCTGGCGGCCGGTGGCGGGAATTTCGCCCTCCAGCCGGCCGTCGCGCACCCGGTCCATCGCCTGCTGCAACCCGCCCAGCGGCTTCAGCAGCATCCGGTTGCCGAGGCCGAGCAGCACCATCCCGGCCAGCGACACCATCGCCAGTGCCACGCCGATCATGGTCCGCCCCGTGACCAGCTGCTGCCGCTGCACCTCCTCGGGGACGAAGGTGCCCAGGATGCCCGCCACCTGCCCGGCGCGGGTCTTGACCGGCCGCATGTCCATCGAGAACGGGGTGCCGAACATCTCGGCCCGGCCGACGAAGGGCCGGCCGGCCAGGATCGACTCGCGCGCGGGGTGGTCCAGGCCCAAGGGCAGGCCGACCTGCCGCCTGCCGTTTTCGTCCTGCAGGCTGGTGGTCACCCGGACGAAATCGTTCCGCGCCGCATCCCAGCGCAGGATCGAGACATAGGCCCCGGTCTGGAGCGTGGCGCGGTCGGCAAGGCCGTGGTCGGCGAAATCGGGGATGGCGTCCCAGGTGACCTCGCCGACCTCGCCGCTTGCGTCCACCGTGAAGCTCATCTCCGGGAAGGCCGCTGCCACGTCATGCGCCGAGACGCGGGCTGCGGTCAGCATCGCCGCCTTCAGGTCCCGGTCCAGCATGGACTGCATGGCCCGGTCGGCCACGATGACGCCCACCGCACCGACGGCGACGAAGAGGGCAAGGCTCATCAGCGAGAGCTTTGCCGCGAGGCTCAGGGAAAGGAGGCGTTGCATCGGACCCTCGGCTGGAATGGTTTCGCCGGGCAGCCTGCGGGCGATTGCTTGAGATTTCGTTAGCCGCCGTCGGATTTCCCGCGGTTTCGTGGCGCATCCGGCTTTGCGGCGGCGCGCGCCCGTGGTCTCCTGCGCCATCCGCCGACAGGAGCCGCCGTGCCGCCCGCCGTCCCGCCTTCCCTTCCCCCCGGGCTTTCCCTGCGGCGGCAGTCGCGGTATGCAACGGTATGCGGAAGACACTGACCGAGATATACGAGGCCCGGGTGGCCGAGGGCAGCCTGCGCGCCGATCCGGCGCAGCATCAGGTGCTGCCGGTGCTGGAGGGCCTGCGGGCCTGGCTGGAGCAGAACGCCACCCGCAAGGTCGGCCTTTTCGCCGGCCTCTTCGCCCGACCGCCGATGCCGCCGCC
The DNA here is from genome assembly GCF_011043545.1 of Rhodobacter sp. SGA-6-6. Taxonomy (GTDB): domain Bacteria; phylum Pseudomonadota; class Alphaproteobacteria; order Rhodobacterales; family Rhodobacteraceae; genus Pseudogemmobacter. The sequence continues at coordinate 126,689 of NZ_JAAKGP010000004.1, forward strand.
GGGGCTCTATCTCTGGGGCGGCGTCGGACGCGGCAAGTCCATGCTGATGGACCTGTTCACCGAGGCCACCGCCATCGCCGCCAAGCGCCGGGTGCATTTCCACGCCTTCATGCAGGAGATCCACCGCGGGATGCACGAGGCCCGCAAGCAGGGGGTGGAGGACGCGCTGGCCCCGGTGGCCGAGCGGATCACCCGCGACATCCGCCTGCTGGCCTTCGACGAGATGCAGATCACCGACATCACCGATGCGATGATCGTCGGCCGGCTGTTCGAAAAGCTGTTCGCGGCGGGGGTGGTGGTCGTCACCACCTCGAACCGCCCGCCCGAGGACCTGTATCTGAACGGGCTGAACCGGGCGCTGTTCCTGCCCTTCATCGCCCTCTTGCGCGAAAGGCTGCAGGTGGTGGAGCTGGAAAGCCCCACCGACTACCGCCGGCACCGGCTGCAGGGGGCGCAGGTCTATTTCCACCCCGCCGGCACCGCCCGCGGCCGCATCGCCGCGATCTGGGACGACCTGACCGGCGGCGCCCCCGGGGAGCCCCTGCTCTTGCCGGTGAACGGCCGCGAGGTCGAGCTGCCCCGCTTTGCCAGCGGCGTTGGCCGCGCCAGCTTCTGGGACCTCTGCGCCCGCCCTCTGGGCCCCGGCGACTATCTCGCCATCGCCCAGGCCTGCCGGGTGCTGATTCTGGAGGACATCCCGCAGCTTTCGGCCGCCAACTACAACGAGGCGAAGCGCTTCGTCACCCTGATCGACGCACTCTATGAGGCGAAGGTCCGGCTGATCTGCTCCGCCGCCGACGCGCCCGAGCGGTTGTATCTGGAAGGCACCGGGTCGTTCGAGTTCGAGCGCACCGTCAGCCGCCTGCGCGAGATGCAGGACGCCAACTGGGGCGCGGACCGCGCCGCGGGGTAGGTCATCGGCATCCAGTATTTTCCCGCCCGATCTCCTTGGCGAAGGCGCGTGCCTTCGCCACCGCGCACCGCTTCTCCTTGTCCGGCCGGGCCTCAATGGCCCGGCCAGCGCCCGCCCCGCCCTCGGCGGGCGCTTCTCGCCCGCCGGGTCGGGCGCTGGCCTCTCGGGGTTTCGCGTGCCCAATGTTTCCGGGCGACATGTCCCGCACGGGCGGGGCGAGGCAGTGCCTCGCCTGTTCCCGCCCGCCCCCACGACAACAAGGGCCGGCCGTCGCTCTGTCTTGTGCCGCGGGACATTCCTTGGCAGAGGGGTTCCGCAAAGCGGCGAAAACGCGGCAAGGAGGAGGATCAGGATGCAGGGGCAACCCGCCTTCCCGGAAAAACTGGTGGAATGGCTGAACTGGATCTGGGATCAGGCCATGGGCTGGCTGTCCTCTCCGGCCGCCTGGTCGCAATTCGCCCTGCTGGCCGCCGCCTACGTCGCCGCCCTGCTGCTGACCCGCCGGCTGATCCCGATGGTGGAGCCGGTCCTGAGCCCGCAGCCCGGCGCGACCGGCGCCGTCGCCACCGCCCGCCGCTTCTCCCTGCGCTTCCTGCCGCTGATCCTGCCGCTCCTGGCCTACGGCCTGACCGCGGCGGGCGAGGGGCTGACGCGGGCCACCTTCGGCAGCGGAGAGGTGATCGCCTTCGGCAAGCGGGTGTTCCTGTTCCTCGCCGCCCGCGCCCTGGTGCGCGACGTGCTGACCGAGCGGTTCCTGAACCTGCTCGGCCGCTATGTGCTGCTGCCGGTGGCGGCGCTGCACGCGCTCGGCATCCTCGACGACGTGACCGCCTGGCTGGACGAGGCGCAGGTCAGCCTCGGCAACATCCGCTTCTCCGTCCTCGCCCTGATCCGCGGCGGCATCGCCGGTGCGGTGCTGTTCTGGCTGGGCGGCTGGTCCAACCGGCAATCCGCCGAATACATCCGCGCGCAGGAGGAGCTGCGCCCGGCCACCCGCGAACTGGCCCGCAAGACCGCCGAGGTGGCGATCTTCGGCGCGGCCTTCCTGCTCTTGATGTCGATCATGGGCATCGACCTGACCGCCGTCGCCGTCCTCGGCGGCGCGCTCGGCGTCGGCATCGGTCTCGGCCTGCAGCAGATTGCGGCCAACTTCGTCTCGGGCATCATCCTGCTGCTGGAGGGGCAGACCACGGTCGGCGACTACGTGGAACTGGACGGCGGCGAGCAGGGCACCATCGTCAAGATGACCGCCCGCGCCTGCGTGCTGGAAACCATCGACGGCCGCTGGATCGTGGTGCCGAACGACAATTTCATCGTCTCGCGGGTGGTGAACTTTTCCGATGCCGGCAAGGAGCACCGCTATTCCGCCGCCTTCAGCGTCAGCTACGACACCGACATCAACCGCCTGCCCGAACTGATCGAGACGGCGGTGGCGAAGCTGCCCTTCGTCCTGGCCGAGCCCGCCCCGCCCTCCTGCGAGCTGTGCGGCTTCGGCGAGAGCGGCATCGACTTCGAGGTGGAATACTGGGTCGCCGGGATCGAGGACCTGACCGACGACTACCGCTCGAAGGTGCTGTTCTGCGTCTGGAACACCCTGAAGGAGGCCGGGATCGAGATGCCCTATCCGCAGCGGGTGGTGCATCTGAAGACCGACGCACCGCTGCCCATGGCGAAGGCCGGCCGGTGAGCGAGGCCCCGCAGGCGCTGGTGATCGGCGCCGGCCCCGCGGGGCTGATGGCGGCCGAGGCGCTGGCTTCTGCGGGCCGTGCCGTGGTGGTGGCGGAGGCGAAGCCGAGCCCGGCGCGCAAGTTCCTGATGGCCGGGAAATCCGGGCTGAACCTGACCAAGGACGAGGCCCTGCCCGCCTTCCTTGCCGCCTACAGCGCCGACTGGCTGGCCCCGATGCTGCGCGCCTTCGGCCCGGACCAGGCGATGGCCTGGGCACGCGGGCTGGGGGTGGAGGTCTTCACCGGCTCCTCCGGCCGGGTATTCCCGCTGGCGATGAAGGGCTCGCCGCTGCTGCGCGCCTGGCTGCGGCGGCTGGAAGGGATGGGGGTGCAGCTGCGCAGCCGCTGGCGCTGGACCGGCTTCGACGGCGCGGCCTTCCGCTTCGACACGCCGGAAGGGATGCAGATCCTGCGCCCCGGGGTGACGGTGCTGGCGCTCGGCGGGGCAAGCTGGTCGCGGCTGGGGTCGGACGGCGCCTGGGTGCCCTGGCTGGCGGAACGGGGGGTGGAGATCGCCCCCTGGCAGCCCGCCAACGTCGGCCTGCGGGTGGACTGGTCGCCGCACATGGCCCGCCATTTCGGCGCGCCGGTGAAGGGCGCGGTCCTGCGCCTGACGCCCGGCCAGTCAGAACATCGCGGCGAGTTCGTTATCTCCGCCCGCGGGCTGGAAGGCGGCGGCCTCTATCCGCTATCGCCCGCCCTGCGCGAAGGGGCGGGGCTGGAGCTGGACCTGATGCCCGACGTGCCGGAGGCCGAGGTGCAGGCCCGGCTGGACCGGATGCGCCCCGGCGAGACCGCCGCCAACCGCCTGCGCAAGCTGGGCCTCGCGCCGGTGGCCGCCGCGCTGGTGATGGAATGGGCGAAGGGCCACCCGCTGACGGTGGTGAAGCGCCTGCCCGTCCGCCACGCCGGCCTCAGGCCGCTGGACGAGGCGATCTCGGTCGCCGGCGGCATCACGGCCGCCGCGCTGTCCCCCGACCTGGAACTGCGCGCCCTGCCCGGCGTCTTCGCCGCCGGCGAGATGCTGGACTGGGAGGCGCCGACGGGCGGCTACCTGCTGACCGGCTGCCTGGCGACCGGCCTCTGGGCAGGCCGGGCGGCGGCCCGATAGCCGCCGCCGACCGCTTCAGCCCTTCTTCTTCGGCGGCACGAAGCGCTTCGAGGTGTCCCGCGCGTCGGTTTTCGGCGCGACCTTGAACGGAGCCTTCTTCGGCCCGGGCTTGTCGCCCTTGGCATAGGCAGGCTTGCCGCCCGCATCACCATGGGACTTCGCGCCCCAGCTGCGGCCCTCGGGCTTGCCTGCCGGCTTGGCCCCGCCTTCCTTGCGGGCATAGGGCCGGGCCTCCTCGCCCTTCGCCGCCCAGGGCTTGCGCCCCTCGCCCGCGTCGGCATGGCTCTTGTAGCCCGCCGCCCGCGCCGGCCGCCCCTCGCCGCCATGCGACTTGAAACCGGCCGATTTGAACGGCGGCTTCTTCTCGCGGCTGGAGGGCGCGGCCCCCTTGGCCGCCCGTTCCTCGGGCGTCCACCGCGGTTTCTTCGCCGCCTCGCCCTCGCCGCGCGGCGCATAAGGCTTGCGCTCTGCATCCCCCCGCGGAGCGTAGGGTTTCCGCTCGCCGTCACGGGGCGCATAGGGCTTGCGCTCCGCACCTTCTCGCGGGGCGTAGGGCTTGCGTTCCCCATCGCCGCGCGGCGCCCATGGCTTGCGCTCGCCATCTCCGCGCGGGGCGTAGGGCTTGCGCTCCGCCGCTTCCCGCGCCGGGCGCGGCCGTTCCTCGCCTTCCTCGCGCCGCGCATAGGGGCGGCGTTCCTCGCCCTCGTCGCGCTTGGGCCAGGACTTCCGCGCCGCCTCCCGCGGCTCCTCGCCCTCTTCGACGAAGCGCGAGGGCTTCGGCTGATAGGGCGCCTTCTCGCGGCGCGGCGCGGGCCGGCCCTCGGGCCGGGCGCCGACGCGCGGCGCCGGGCGGCCGAGGTCGGGCTCGCCCTCGATCCGCTCCATCGGCAGGTCGCGGTCCAGCTCCACCCGATCGCCGAAGCGGTCGGCCAGCGGCGCGGCCAGCTGGACATAGGTCACGTCCTGCTGCACCCGGATCGCGCCGATGCCGTCCTTGGCGATGCCACCGGCGTCGCAGATCTTCGGCAGCAGCCAGCGCGCCTCGGCCCGGCCTGTATGGCCGACCGGGATGCGATACCAGACCGAAGGCCCGAACTCGCCGCGTTCGCGCGGCGGCAGCGGCGCGGGCGGCGGCAGGCTGTCCGACAGCACCTCCGGCGCGCTGCGGCCCGACCGCCACAGCCGCACGAAGGCGGCAGCCACGGCCTCCGGCCCCCAGCGGTCCAACAGGTCGGCGGCCATCCCGGCCTCCTCCCCCGCCCCGGCAGCCAGCGCCTCGTGTTCCAGCAGGCGTTGGTCCTCGCGCGCCTGCACCTCCTCGGCACTCGGCGCCTTGCCCCAATCGGCGACCAGCTTGGCGCCCTGCAACAGCCGCTGCGCCTTGCGCATCTCGGCCGGCGGCACCACCAGCACCGAGGTGCCCTTGCGCCCCGCCCGGCCGGTCCGGCCCGAGCGGTGCAGCAGCACCTCGGAATTCGACGGCAGGTCGGCGTGGATCACCAGCTCCAGCCCCGGCAGGTCGATGCCGCGGGCGGCCACGTCGGTGGCGATGCAGACCCGCGCCCGGCCGTCGCGCAGCGCCTGCAAGGCGTGCATCCGTTCGGACTGCGACAGTTCCCCCGACAGCGCCACCACCTGGAAGCCCCGGTTCACCATCCGGGCGAACAGGTGGTTCACATTGGCGCGGGTCTTGCAGAAGACGATGGCCGTCGCCGCCTCGTGGAAGCGCAGCACGTTGAAGATCGCGTGCTCCTTGTCGCGCGCCTGCACCGACAGCGCCTGATAGGCGATGTCGGAATGCTGCTTCGCCTCGCCCTGCACCACCACCCGCTCGGCATCCTTCTGGAAGCTGGCGGCCAATTTCTCGATCTCCTTCGGCACGGTGGCCGAGAACATCAGCGTCCGCCGGGTCTCCGGCGCCGAGCCGAGGATGAACTCCAGGTCCTCGGCGAAGCCGAGGTCCAGCATCTCGTCCGCCTCGTCCAGCACCACGGCGCGGGCTTCCGAGAGGTCCAGCGACCCGCGCTCGATATGGTCGCGCAACCGGCCCGGAGTGCCGACGACGACATGCGCGCCGCGCTCCAGCGCCCGGCGCTCGGTGCGGTAGTCCATGCCGCCGACGCAGGTCGCCAGCTGCACCCCGGCCGGAGCATAGAGCCACTGGAATTCCCGCGCCACCTGCTGGGCGAGTTCGCGCGTCGGCGCCACCACCAGCGCCAGCGGCTTCTCCGCCGGCAGCAGGGCATCGACGCCCCCCAGCACCTCCGGCGCGATGGCCAGCCCGAAGGCCACCGTCTTGCCGCTGCCGGTCTGCGCGCTGACCAGGAGGTCGCGCCCCGCCAGCCCTTCGGCCAGCACGGCCTCCTGCACCGGGGTCAGCCGGTCATAGCCCTTGTCCGCCAGCGCCGCCTGAAGCGGGCCCGGCACGCCGAGATCATCCATTATCTGTCCTGACGCGGAGACCTGCCCCGCCGATGAAGCCACATGAAGGCCCACCACCCCCCGCCGCGCCCTCCCTGTCGGCGCGGCCCCGGAGTCCTCAGGCCTGCAGCGGGCCATACACGGGAAAGGGGGCGGGGGGAAGGGGTGTGGGAGGATGGGCCGGGGGCCTGGCAAAACTGACGGCCTTGTTCGCTGCTGTCACAGACCGTCGGTGCGCGCTTCGCGCGTTCTGGTCAGGTGAAAGATCAACAGATGAACCAAGCTGATCAAGAAGAACAGGGTGATCGACACCATAAGGAAGTGGCCGAACCCAAAATTCTTTTGAAAGGTCGAGCTGCGGCGCAAGCTTGCGCTTTCCGACAAGGGGGCGAATATCTCATGCGCTAGGATAAGTGCCAGAACCAAAAGGCCCGCAAGCAGCTTCTGTGGCATGGACTGATCTTCCTCTCGAACATCCCCACCGGCTGTTGCAAGCGGATGGGTCAGCAAACGGGACCGGCGGGTCGCCAGATGGAGGATCAGAAAGGGTATCTGGAACACCACCAGCCAGAAAAGGGTAGCGCAGGTTCTCAGATAGGCGATGCCCAGTCCTGGACGATATGCCTCGGATGCCCGGAATCGGTCCGCAATCAGGTCGAAGCCCAACAGCCAGGCCCAGATGCCGCCGGGCGGGATAGCGGTAACGGCCTCATCGGTGATCGCCGCGTCGAAAATCCAGTAGGTGATAGCGACCGGAAAGGCCACCACCATCGCAATGAGGATGATTAGACGTTGCTTGCGGGAGCGGGGCTGCACGGGATTCGCTTTGACTTGTACTGAACTCGCCCCGTCACACTAGCCTTTCCAGAGCCGAAAGATACCGTGATATAAGCCTTTCTGGCGCATATTCCGTTACCCCCGGAACCCTTTGCCTCCGCCCCCGCCCGGCCCTATCCTGCCGCCACCATGTCCGCCCTCTGCCGCGACTGCCTGACCGCCTTCGACGAAGGCAAACGCTGCCCCGCCTGCCGGTCGCCGCGAGTGCTGGCGCACGCGGAACTGGACAGCCTCTCCATCGCCCACATGGACTGCGACGCCTTCTACGCCTCGGTGGAACAGCGCGACGATCCTTCCTTGCGCGACCAGCCGCTGATCGTCGGCGGCGGGCAGAGGGGCGTGGTCTCGACCTGCTGCTACCTCGCCCGGATCAAGGGCGTGCGTTCGGCCATGCCGATGTTCCAGGCGCTGCGGCTCTGCCCCGAGGCGAAGGTGGTGAAGCCGCGGATGGGGGTCTATGCCGCGGTCAGCCGCCAGATCCGCGCGATGATGGAGGAGCTGACCCCCGCCATCGAGCCGCTCAGCCTGGACGAGGCCTTCCTCGACCTCACCGGCACCGCCCGGCTGCACGGCGCCCCGCCGGCGCTGCTGCTGGCCCGGCTGACGAAACGGATGGAAGAGGAGCTGGGGGTCACCGGCTCCATCGGCCTGTCGCACAACAAGTTCCTGGCCAAGATCGCCAGCGATCTGGACAAGCCGCGCGGGTTTTCCGTCATCGGCCGGGCGGAGACCGCCGATTTCCTGCGCGGCAAGCCGGTCCGCATCATCTGGGGCGTCGGCACCGCCACCCAGGCGGCGCTGGAGAAGGCGGGCATCCGCACCATCGCCGACCTGCTGCGATGGGACCGCGCCGATCTGACGGCGCGATTCGGCCATATGGGCGACAGGCTCTGGCACCTGGCCCGGGGCGAGGACCGCCGCCGCGTCAGCCGCGACGAAAGGCCGAAGTCGATCAGCAAGGAGACCACCTTCTTCGAGGACACCGCCGACCCCGACATTCTCGACGGCCATCTCTGGCGGCTGTCGGAACAGGTGGCCGACCGGGCCAAGGCCAAGGACCTCGCCGGCCGCACCGTCACGCTGAAGCTGAAGCGCGGCGATTTCCAGCTGGTCACCCGCCGCCAGTCCCTGCCGGGGCCGACCCAGCTGACCGACCGCATCTACCGCGCGGCGCGGGCGATGTTCGATCTGGCCGGGACGCAGGGGCCGTTCCGGCTGATCGGCGTCGGGATTTCCGAACTGGTCGAGGGCAAGCTGGCCGACAGTTCCGACGATCTGCTGGACCCGGACGCCGCGAAGCGGGCGGCGGTGGAGCGGGCGGCGGACGGCATCCGCGCCAAATTCGGCACGGATGCCATCATCCGCGGCCGGGCGTTGCGCTAGGCGATCAGGGGCTATTCCGCCGCCAGCGGCATCTCCTGCCGCAGCGCGCCGCAGATGTCGGCCACCACGCCGCCGACCAGCCGGCGGAAGGCCGGGAAGGCGGCCGAGGGCTCCACCCGCTGCTCGTCCATGTAGAGTGCGCGGTCGATCTCGACCTGCACCACATGCACCCGGCGCGAGGGGCGGCCGTAGGCCTGGGTGATATAGGCCCCGGCGAAGGGGGCGTTGCGCGCCACCCGCAGGCCGGCGGCGACGAAGGCGGCCTCGATCCGGTCCACCACCTCGCGCCCGGCGGCGGCGCCGAAGCGGTCGCCCAGCACCACCTCGGGCCGCGGCTGGCCGGGGCGGGCGTGGCTTTCGATCGCCTCGTGCGGCATCGAGTGGCAGTCGATCAGCACCGCCTCGCCGAACCTGTCGCGGGTATCTTCGATCAACCCGCGCAGCGTGTCGTGATAGGGATGCCAATAGCGGCGCAGCCGGCGTTCGGCCTCGGCCGCGCTCAGCTTGCCGGAATAGATCGTGCGCCCGCCGGCGACGACGCGGGGAATCACCCCCAGACCCGAGGAGATGCGCGGATTGTGGGCCGACCGGCCGATGCCGTCGATCACCGCCGGGTCCAGTTCGTCCGCGGCGCGGTTCAGGTCGACGAAGGCGCGGGGGACGCGGGCGGCCAGCAAGGGGGCGCCGCAGCCGGGGGCGGCATCGTAGAGCCGGTCGACGAAGGCATCCTCCGACGACCGGATCGCCCGCCGGTCCAGCGCGGTTCCGGCCAGGAAAGCCGCGGAATACTCCGCCCCTGAATGCGGCGAGGCGAAGATCACCGGCGCCCGCTGGATCACGGGCCGGTGCAGGGAATAGACCTCGGTTTGCGTCTCCGGCACGGCGGCCCCGGTTGATGCGGCTTTCGGATGCGGCGCTGCCGCCCCTCCGGTATAACGGCATTCGCGCGAAAGCCAAAACCCCTTGCGGGCGGCGGGCAAGCTGGATATAGACCCTGCGACCGACGCGGTTCGCCCCGCGTCCTTTTCGTTTCATCGAAGGGGCATGGCGCGAATCGGACGGCAGCGTGGGCGGTTAGCTCAGCGGTAGAGCACTACGTTGACATCGTAGTGGCCACTGGTTCGATCCCAGTACCGCCCACCATTCGCCGCCCCCTCACGGGGGCACGGGTTTCAATCTGGCGCGGGATGCGCCGCGTAGAATGGAGGGCCGACCATGAAGGTTGCCAACTCGCTCCGCTCGCTGAAGACGCGCCACCGCGATTGCCAGGTCGTGCGCCGCAAGGGCCGCGTCTATGTGATCAACAAGACGCAGAAGCGCTACAAGGCCCGCCAGGGGTGATCCCCCGGGCCCTGCCTTCGGCAGGACGGATATGGAAAGGCCGCCCGCGGGAAACCGGGGCGGCCTTTTCCTTTGCGGAAAGCCGGGCGGGAACAGGTGTGCGCCCGCGGGGCCGTCCTCCCGGGTGCCCCCCGCAAGCGGGGGCGGCACGGGAAGCGGTGGCGGGACGGGCCGTTAGAACGTCTTCGACAGGAACAGGTTGACCGACCGTTCGGCGCCCGGCATCTGGTCGTAGGGCTTGTAGCTGCGGTCGGTGATGTTGTTCAGCTCCACCGTCAGCGCCAGGTCCTCCGAGAAATTGACATCGGCCCGCAGGTTCAGCGTGCCGTAGCCGCCCACCTTGTCCTTCAGATCGGTCAGGGCGGGGCCTTCGCGCAGGGCCGCGCCGCTTTCGGCGCGCATGAACAGGTCCAAGGTGCCCGAAAGCCCGCCTGCCTCCCAGTCCTTGCGAAGGCCGATCCGGCCAGACAGCCGGGGCGTGCCGCTGTCGGAGGTGGTGTAACCGCTGGCGTATTGCAATTCGCGCCGCATCACCGCCCCGGTGACATAGGGCGTCAGTCCCCAATCCTCGATGTAATGTTCGGCAACCAGTTCCAGCCCCCAGGTGCGGGCGGTATCCACGTTCTGATAGGTCTTGAGGGTAGGGGTGCCGATCTTGGCGATGTAGTCCTTTGCATCGGAGTAGAACAGCGTCGCGTCGATCAGCGTGCCGCTGCGGTCCAGCCGCGCGCCCAGCTCGAAGGTGGTCGAGCGTTCGGGACGCAGGTCGGGGTTGGGAAGGATATTTGCGCTGTCGGCATAGCTTTCCAGGAAAAGCTGCGAAAGCGTCGGGTAGATATAGCCCTGCGAGATATTGGCCCGGAAGGCCAGGTCCTCGGAGGGCATCCAGACCAGCCCGGCCGAGAACAGCGCCCTGCTGTCCGCGTTGGACTGTAACGGGTTGGCCGCCCCGTTGGTGGTGGAGGCCAGCAGATCGGCCTCGACCCCATACCAGCGGCCGCCCAGGGTCAGCGTCAGATCGTGGCCGAGGTCGATCTCGTGCTGCGCGAAGGCCGAGAGGGTGACGATCTTCGCCTCGTCATGGCGGTTCTCGGGCACCGCGCTCATCGGCTTCAGGGTGAACTTGTCGGCGGTCAGCCGGTCGTCCTCGTATTCCAGGCCGAGCACCGTGCGGCTTGCCGCGGAAAGCCGCATCTCGGCGCGCAGGTTGGCGCCGAAGGTCAGCTGCCGGTCGTCGGAATCCGAGACCAGCCGCATCAGCGGCAGCGGCCCCAGCGTCGCCCGCGTCTCGAACAGCCGGTCCGTGGTCTGGCGGTAGAGGTCGAAGCTCAGCCGCTCCAGCCAGGGCGCCAGGTCGGTGCCCTCGTAGAAGACAGAGGTCTTGTTCAACTCGCGCTTGGGCAGGCTGATGGTGAAGTCGGGGTTGGGGTCGTAGGTGCCGGTCGCGGGATCGAATTCCTCGACATAGACATTGCCCGCCACATCGTAGCGCTGCGCCCGCAGCCCGAAGTAATGGTCGCCCAGCCGATAGCCCAGATGCGCCGAGACGCTGCTGTCGCGGGTGTCCGAGGGCACCAGCCGCCCTTCGGGCGTGCGGCGGTCGCCCTGGTCCATCCGCCCGGCGCTGAGCCGGTAGTCCAGCACCCCCGCCCCCGCCTCGAAGCTGCCCGAGGCGGTGGCCGACAGCCGGTAGCCGTCGGTGGCCGACAGCCAGCCGGCGGTGGTGGCCAGCGCGAAGGGCTGCTCGGCGCCCTTCCTGGTGACGATGTTGATCACCCCGCCGATGGCCCGGCTGCCCGAGACCACCGAGGAGGACCCGCGCACCACTTCGATCCGCTCGATGGTGGTGGGGTCGACCAGCACCGGCTGGCCATAGTCGGTGTGGTCGGTCAGCTTCTGCCCGTCCACCAGGATGGCGACCCGGCGCGAGTTTTCGCCGCGGATGACGATCCGCTCGATCCCCTCCTCGCTGATCTGCAGCCCTGGCACGTCGCGCAGCAGCGTGGCGATGGAGACCGGGGCCTTCTGCTTCAGGCTGTCGCCCTCGATCACCGTGATCGAGGCTGGGTTGGTCAGCACCTCGGTCGGCAGGCCGGTGCCGAGCAGCGTGATGGTGCCGAGGTCGACATACGCCGTCTCGGCCAGGGCGGGGAAGGCGGAGGAAAGCGCGGTGCCGACCAGCAACGCGCGGAGAAGGGAAGTGCCGGAGGGGGCCATGTCATGGGTCCTTCCAGCCGACGGAATCGAAAGCTGCGTTGCCCGGCAGAGGGCTGGATGCGCGGGACGCAGGGACCGCGTAGCCCGGCCCTGCGGGCGCGTAATTGACAAAGGTCAATGGGTGGGAAATCCGGCCGGGAAGCTGCCCGCCCCACGGCCGTTGCGCAGCCCGGCGCTTCATTCCCCGGTGCAGCGGAGGATCATCCGGCGCGATTATGCCGCCAGGAAGCAGGCCCGGCGCGGCAGGCCGGGCCTTCCGGCCGGCATCTCAGGCCGCGCTGGCCTTGGGCAGGACGTGCTGGATCACCTCGAAGCCCTCGAACTTCTGCGCGCCCTCGTGCAGCTTGCGGGTCTCGCCGGCGCGGGCATGGGCGGCGCGGAACTGCTCGGACCGGGTCCAGTTGCGGAAATCCTCCTCGCTGGCCCAGACGGTATGCGAGGAATAGAGCCGCAGGCCGTTCTCCTCCGGCCCCTTCAGCATGTGGAATTCGACGAAGCCCGGCAGGGTGTTCAACTGGCTGTCGCGGCCGAGCCAGAGCGCCTCGAAGTCCTTCTCGTTCTCGGCGGCGACGGTGAAGCGGTTCATGGCGATATACATCGCTTGCGGTCCTTTCCGGTTGGAATGGCCTGCCCCGGGGGCAGGACGGTCAAGCGCTGGCTGTGCAAGGCTGGCTGGCCGGGAAGGTATAGGCCAAGCGGGCGGCACCATCAAATCCGCCGCGGTCCGGGCGACGGAAGGCCGCGGCAAGGCCGCCTCCTAACGGTTGCCGTCGATCCATTTCGACATCAGGCCCTTGTCGCGGAAGCATTCCTCCGGCACCGCGCGGCGCTTGATCCGGGCCAGCCGCTCGGCGAAGGCCACCTGCTTGGAACTGGGCAGCCGATCGGTGGGCGACAGCGGCCGCAGCCGCGCCTGCGCGTCGATCCAGGCCGAGAGGCTGCGGCGGTCGCGCTGCACCTCCCAGGGCAGGAGCGTCTGGTTCCGCAGCGCGAGCGAGCGGGCATAGGCCATCTGCCGCGGCGTGGGGGACAGGGGGAAATCGGGGTCTTCCATGGCGGAACTCCCTTTGCTGATCGGCCCCCTGATATAGAACAAACAGGGAACATTTTCAAGCCGCAAGGGAACAGTCCCGGCAGGAGGCCGGAAAGCGGCCCGCGCACCCCAAGGGCGCGCGGGGACCGGGGTCACTTCATGGTGGCCAGGTAGGCGGCCACGTCCTCGTTGCCCTTGTTCAGCTTGAAGGTCATTTTCGACTTGGCGGCGTCGTCGCCGGTCTCGGCCTTCAGCCAGGCGGCGGGGTCCTTGGTGTATTCGACCAGCGAGGCCTCGTCCCAGATCTTGCCGGCCGCGCCGACCGACAGGATGGAGTCGCCGTATTTGAAGTCGGGGTCCGAGGCCACCTGACGGCCGACGACACCCCAGAGGTTGGGGCCGGTCTTGCCGCCCTTGACGACCGCGTTGCCCTCGGGATCGACGATGGCATGGCAGGACTTGCACTTGTTGAATTCCTTGGCGCCTTTCTCGGCATCGCCCTGGGCAAGGGCCGGCAGGGCGAGAGCGAGGAAGGCAAGGGTCGTGGTGCTGACTCGGAGGATCATGGTTTGGTCCTTTCAGGCTGGCGTTATGGATTCGGGTCTGGTTTCGGCGAATTTCTCGCATAGGTTTTCGATGCCCGCCTTGACTTCCATCAGGCAGGCGGCGGTGGACAGCGCATCCGCCAGCGCCGCGGAGGGGGCCGAGATGCTGACGGCCCGCCAGACCGGGACGGCGGGGGTGCCGGTGCGCGGGTCCAGGATATGGCCGACCCGGCCCGCGGCATCGAAGGTGGTGCCGAGCGGGGAAGAGGTCGCCAGCGCCCGGCCGCGCAGGCCGACCTGCCCGCCCTGCGCCAGATGCACCGGCCAGTCGCCGCCGCGCGGGTCGCCGCCGAGGGCGCGCAACTCGCCGGTGTCGATCAGGATGTCGGCCAGTCCTTCCGCCTCCAGCAGCGCGGCCACCCGGTCGGCGATGTAGCCCTGCGCGATGCCGTTCAACGTCAGCGCCATGCCCGGCGCCATGCCGATCCGGTCGGGGCCGATCCGCAGGTTCTGCCAGCCGGTCCGCGCCAGCGCGGCCTTGCGCTCGTCCCCCGTCGGCAGGCGGCCCTGCACCGCGGTTTCGGCGTAGAGCGCCCAGAGCGGCTGCACCGTCGGGTCGAACAGCCCGCCGCTGGCGGCATGGACCGCCCCGGCCAGCGTCAGGCATTCCAGCAACTCGAAGGGCGGCGCCTCCAGCGTGCCGGAGGCATTCAGCCGCATCAGCGCCGAGTCCGGGCGGTAGAGGCTGAACACCTCCTCCAGCCGCGAAATCTCGGCCAGCGCGCGGGCGGCGATGGCGGGGGCGTCGGGATGCGATAGCCGCAGGGTGACGCGGGCGCCGAGCGCCTGCCCGGTGGCGACATGCAGTTCCTGCGCCAGCGCCGGCACGGGCAGGCAGCAGGCGGCGGAGATGGCAAGGAAACGGCGGCGGCTCAGCATCGGGTCATCCTCCGGTCTGGTCGGACAGGTCGCGCAGGCGGCGTTCGTAATCCGGGTCTTCGCCGGTATCCGGCTGTTCGGGCGGGATCACCAGCGCGTCGGGAATCTCGGCAAGCCGCATCACGCTGCCACCATTCGCCTCGGCGAAGGCACGGGCCTTGTCGCGGTCGGCGAAGGGGACGAATTCCTGCTCGCCCATGCCGCCCTCGATGGCGGCGCCGACCACGTAGAAGGCGGTCGTGGCGTCGATCCAGTTCGCGGCTCCGGGGTCGTCCCAGGTCGCGCCGGGGGCGCCCATGTCGCTGACCCAGAGGGCGAGGATGCGGTGGCTCTGCTCGGGCATCCGCACATAGGCAACCACGTCGCGGATCTGGCTGAAGAACAGCGGCGTGCCGGGCAATCCTTCGAGATGCGCCTGCCCCTTCGGGCCGGGATGTTCCAGCATGTTCATCTGGCAGAAGTAACCCACCGCCTCGGGGGTAAGTTCCACCGGATCGGTGTTCTGGGTCACTTCCTCGCGGCAGGCCGCCAGCGCCAGCACGAAGATCAGCGCGCGTTTCAGGGTCATGGGATCACCTTTCGGAAGGCGGCGATGGCCAGCGCCAGCGCCAGCACCGGCCAGAGCAGGATCGAGGTCAGGGATTGCCAGGCCGGCACCGTGGCCGCCGCGCCGCCCACGCCCGCCGCCGCCGCCGTCGCCTCGGAGGCGGACAGGTTGTAGAGCCGGAAGGCATCGGCCGGGTTGGCCAGCAGGGCGACGGGGAAGCCGTGGACGGTGAACCAACCGCCGTTGTCGGCGACGATGGCGGCAAGCAGGCCGAGGTCGTAAAGCACCACCAGCCCCAGCCACAGCCCGACCGCCAGCCCGGCGGCGCCGGAGGGGCGGCGGGACAGGGCGGAAAGGGCGTAACCGATGCCGATGAAGGTGGCCCCCAGCAGGACCGAGGTTGCCAAGAGCCGCAGCATCGCCGGCAGGCCGGCGCTGGCCGCGGGATCGGCCCAGAGGGCAGCGGCGGCGGCCAGCCCGTAGCCCACGGCGCAGGCCAGCGCCAGCACCGCCAGATGGGCGATCAGCTTGCCCGCCAGCACCTCGGCCCGTGAAACCGGATAGGTCAGCAGCAGCGGCAGCGTGCCGCGCTCCAGTTCCCCGGCGATGGCGTCGAAGCTCATCAGCAGCGCCAGCAGCGGCACCAGATAGACCGCCAGCGAGGTCAGCGAGGCGACGATGACCGACAGCCTGTCCACGCCGAGGCCCCCGGTGGGGGCGGAACCGGCGGCGGCCAGCACCAGCGAGAACAGCGCCATCAGCACCATGGCGATGGCGACCCAGCGGTTGCGCAGCGCGATGCGGAATTCGGTTCCGGCGGTGGCGAGGATGCGGCTCATTGCCCGTCCCTCTTGCTGAAATGGCTGTAGAGGTCCTCCAGACTGGGCGGGGCCACGTCCAGATCGGCGACCAGATCGCCAAGCGCGGCAATGCGCGCCAGCATCGCCAGCTTCTCGCCCTGCCCGCAGGACAGAACCAGCCCGTCGGCCCGAGGTTCCGCCCCCGGCAGCGCGGCGGTGACCGCCTCGCCCGCGCCCGGACGCGGGGTGACCTGCAGCATCACCGGCAGGTCGGCGCGGCGGCGCAGGTCGGCCAGACTGCCCTCGGCCACCATCCGGCCCTTGGACAGGATCAGGATGCGGTCGGTCCGCGCCTCCACCTCGGTCAGCGCATGGCTGCTGAGCAGGATCGAGGCCCCCCGCGCCGCCAGCCCGTCCAAGAGCGCGTAGAAGTCGCGCCGCGAGACGGGATCGAGGCCCGAGGTCGGCTCGTCCAGAACCAGCAGTCGCGGCGTGCCGATCAGGGTCTGGGCCAGGCCGACGCGCTGGCGCATCCCCTTGGAATAGGTGCCGATGCGGCGGCGGGCGGCGGGGCCGAGGCCGACCTGCTCCAGAAGGTCCATCGCCTTGCCCGGGCTTTCGCCGCGCAGCGACAGGTAGTGCCGCATCTGCTCCAGCCCGGTCAGGGCGGGGTGGAAGGCGGCGTTCTCGGGCAGGTAGGCCACCTGCCGCCGCGCCCCGGCGCTGCCCGGGGCGGCGCCGCAGACCTCCACCTGTCCGGCGGTGGCGGGGATCAGGCCGAGGATGATCTTCATCATCGTCGACTTGCCTGCGCCGTTGTGGCCCAGAAGCGCCACGCGCTCGCCGGCCGCGACGGTCAGCGACACCTCGGTCAGCGCCGCCACCTCGGCGAAGCGCTTAGTGAGTGCCGAGATTTTCAGCGTCGATGTCATCGAAATTGCCTTGCGCCCAACGGCCGGCCACCAGGGCCTCCATCGCGGCGATGTCTTCTGGAACGGGGATGGCGAGCGGCGCCATCAGCGGGTGGCTGTCCACCACGCCGCCGGGCAGCGTGGCCGGGAAATTCGATTGCGACCAGCGGATCAACTGCACCGAGGGCGCGCCGGTCAGCAGCTTGGCCGCGGGCTGGGACCACAGGATATGGTCCATCAGGTCGTTGGGGCGGAACACCCCGTCGGCGATGCCGTCGCCGTTCAGGTCGAAGGCCGGATGGTCGGACCAGTAGTTGCCGCGGCCCTCGAAGCTCCACTCCAGGAAACGGGTGCCGACATATTTCACCTGCTCCTGGTTGCCGAGGAAGGCATTGCCGGTCAGCACGTTGCGTTCCGACCCGGCGGTGAAATGGATGCCGATGCCGCAGTCCTGGAAGCGGTTGCCGAAGATCAGGTTCTTGTGGGCGTTGTAGACGAAGAGGCACTTCTTCGTGCCGCCCCGGACCAGGTTGCCGGTGACGTCGGAATTGTTGGTGTAGTTCAGCATCACCCCATGCTCGCGGTCGCCCAAGCTGAGGTTGCCGCGCACCACCGCCCGGTCCGAGTTCATGATGGCGAAGCCGAGGTGGTTGCCGATCGAGATGTTGTCGATCACCTCGGTGCGGTGGGTATACATGAAATGGACCGCGAAGCGCAGGTCGCGGAACAGGTTGCCGCGGTAGGTGCTGTCCTTCGAGGTGTTGGAGAAGATGCCGTCGCGGCCCCAGCGGATATCGTTGCCCTCGACCAGCGCGCCGGGGCTGTTCCAGACATAGACGCCGTTGCCGCGTTCGTTCATTCGCGGATTCTGCCGGCCCTCGATCACGTTGCCGGCGACGCGCACGTCGCGGCCGCCGTGGATGTCGACGCCATGCATGTTGTCGGTCAGGTAAAGCCCGGTGACCAGCACCCGGTCGGCACCCTTCAGGATCTTCACCCCGGCGTCGAGGTCGGCGTTCACATGGCCCGATCCGGTGACGGTGAAGCCCTCCAGCACCACGTCCGGCGCGGTGACGGTGATCACGGTGCCCTGCCCGCCGCCGTCCACCACGGCGCCGCGCGGGCCGCGCACAGTCAGGCTGCGGTCGATGGTGACGGGGCCCGGATAGGCCCCGTCGGAGAGGATCAGCACATCGCCGGGGGAGGCCCCGGCGACGGCCTCGGCCAGAGCGCCCGGCCCGGGCACGACCTGAAGGTCCCGCGCCCAAGCGGGCGGGGCCAGGCAGGCCAGCGCAAGGATCAGGGCGCGCAGCATCGGTGTCAGGCGTCCCTCGGTTCCACGAACATCCGGCCGCGCATCTCCATGTGCAGGGCATGGCAGAACCACTGGCAGTAATACCAGTAGACGCCCGCCGACCCCGCCACGAAGGTGACCGAGGAGGTCATCTGCGGCCCGATCTCCATCGCCACGCCATGGTTGCCCATGGTGAAGCCGTGGGTCAGGTCGTCGATGTCGTCGAGGTTGGTGACGACCACCGTCACCTCGTCGCCTTCCTTCACGGTGAACTCTTCCAGCGCGAATTGCGGCGCCTGGCTGGACATGTAGACGCGGACCTTGTTCGGGTCGTCCTTGTCGCGGATCACCGTGTCCTGCCAGTCGTCCAGGTTCACCCCGTCCGCCTCGGCCTGCTTGCGGGTCTCGGCCCACATCGGGTCCTGCCGGTCCCAGACCGACTTGATGTTCGACAGGATCGACGGGTGGACCGAGATCGCGTCATGCGGCTCGGCGAAGGTCGGGCCGTCGTGGACCAGCACCATCTTGTCGCCCGAGATGTCGATCAGCTGGTCGTTCTCGGCCTTCAGCGGGCCGACGTTCAGGAAGCGGTCCTTCGAGAACTTGCACAGGCAGACCAGCCAGTCGTTCGCCGCATCCAGCGTCTCGCCCATCACGGTCTTCAGGTGGCCGGGCTGGTAATGCACGTCCAGCTTGTCCTTGATCGGGTCGATCTGCTCGCCGGCATAGGCCTTGATCGCGTCCTCGATGTTCCACTTCACCACCTGGCTGTCCAGGAACAGCGAGGTATAGGCATTGCCGCGCCCGTCGAAGGCGGTGTGCAGCGGGCCGAGGCCCAGTTCCGGCTCGGCCACCACGACGCTGCGCAGGTCGACCTCGGCCTCGGGCTTCTCGAACAGGGTGTCGAACTTCGTCACGTCCAGCACGGTGACGGTGGGCGAAAGCTTGCCGCCGACGCAGAGGTGCTTCCTGTCCGGCGCCATGTTGCAGCCGTGCGGGTTGTTGGCGATCGGCACGTAGCGGGTGAACTGGCTTTTCGCGTCCTTCCGCCCGTCCAGCACCTTGACGCCGTTCACTTCCTCGAACCGGCCCTCGGCCACCGCCTTCTCGATCTCGGCGATGTTGAAGATGACCACATGGTCCATCTCCGCCGCGGTCATGTCGGCCAGGTTCATCCCCATCTCCGAGTTGTAGGAGGTGGAGAAGGCCCATTTGCCCTCGTAGTCGGCATCGGTGTTGTCCAGGTTGCCCGAGACCATGACCTGCCAGGCCACGTCGAAGCTTTCGGTATCCACGGCGGTGAAGATGTTCACGTAGGTGGAGACATCGGTCATCGTCGAGCCGTCGTTGACCAGCGGCGCCTCGTCCTCGCCGTTGCAGAAGATGTAGTTGGAGCTGGGGAATTTCCGCGGCCGCATCCCGTGGATGCCCTTGGCGTTCGGGATCTCCAGGATGGCGTCGCACTTCATCACGTCGCAGCGGACGCGGGCGACGCGGGTGTTCGCCTTGTCCTGCATGAACAGGTATTTCCCGTCATACTTGCCCTCGGTGTAGGACATGTGGACGTGGTGCAGGTCGCCGTTGTCGTGGATCTTCTTGCCGTTGGCTTCCAGCAGCTTCTTGGTCTTCTCGGTCATCGACCGCTGGTGGATGCGGATCGATTCGTTGGTCTGGCCCCAGCCGGTGGCCGAGCAGCGGTTGAACACCGGCACCCGCATCAGCTCGCGCATCGAGGGGATGCCGAGGATGCGCATCTCGCCGGTCTGGCCCGAGGACCAGAAACCGTAGTAGTCGTCCAGCTGGCCGGGCGCGATGCCGCCGTCCGCGCCGGCCGCCAGCGCGGCGGTCGAGCTGCCGGCGGTCAGGCCGGCCACGGCGCCCAGGCCCAGGGCCGCAGGGCCGAGCGCGAGGCGCCCGCCAAGCGCGCCCAGGGCGGCACCGCCGGCGCCGGCGCCAAGCAGGCCGCGGCGGCTGAGACCTTTCGTATCCTTCGATTCCATGATCGAACTCCTTCGGTTGAATTTCGTCAAACGGCGGTGCGGGCGGCGTTGGGATGCCCGGCAGGCGGCCGCCCCAGAGTCGGCGGAGTGCTTTCCGCCAGTTTCTCCCGCCGCTTCAGCTTTCTGATGACGACGGGGCATTTGGTTTCGGACTGATACAGCACCTGGCAATGCAGGCAGTTGATGCACTCGTTCGGGTTGATCTCTCCGGTCGGGTGGATCGACTGGACCGGGCATTCATGGGCGCAGGTCTGGCAGGGGTTGCCGCATTCGTGGTAGCGCTTCAGCCAGTCGAACATCCGCAGCCGCGCCGGGATCGCCAGCGCCGCGCCCAGCGGGCAGAGATAGCGGCAGTAGAACCGTTCCACGAACAGCCCGGCGATCAGCAGCGCGGCGGCATAGGCCACGAAGGGCCAGGCGCGCATGAACTTCAGGATGATCGCGGTCTTGAACGGCTCCACCTCGGCCAGATGCTCGGCCTGCTCGATGCTGACCAGCGACGCGCCGAAGAGGCCGAGGAAGATCATGTATTTGACCGGCCAGAGCCTTTCGTGCAGGCCCCAGGGCAACGTCCATTGCGGCACCCGCAGCTTTCGGGCGATGTGGTTGGTGATCTCCTGCAAGGCGCCGAAGGGGCAGAGCCAGCCGCAATAGGCCCCGCGGCCCCAGAACAAGAGCGCAGCGGCGACCGAGAACCACAGGATGAAGGTCAGCGGATCGAGAAGGAACGCCTGCCAGCTGAACCCGGTCATCAGGCTGCCGAACAGCGCCATCAGGTTCACCACCGAAAGCTGGGCGTTGAACATCCAGCCCAGCACGACCAGCGTGACCGCCAGATAGGCCATGCGGAACCAGTAGAACCGGCGTTCGTGCCTGACCGCGAAGCTCTGGAAGAAGAACACCCCGGTCAGCACCGCCAGCATGGCGCCCAGGACGGCGATCTTCAGCTTGGAGTCGGTCCAGATCCGCTTCCACAACTCGGCCTGCGCGGCGCCTTCCTCGCGGTCGGCGACGGCGGCGGCCACTTCGGGCACCTCCGCCGGGGCGGTGGCCGCCACGGCGCGCAGGTATTGCGGCGGCAGCTGGTAGCCCAGGTCGAAGGTGGTGAACAGCTTCTCGATCGGCCCGACCTCGCGCTGCACCAGCAGCTGGATGCGGAACGGCTTGGTCGGGTCGAAGCCCACGTCGGCCGGGATCTTGAACAGGTCGGCCTCGGTGAATTCGGGATGACCCTCCGCGGCGATGCTGCCCAGCCGGCGGTGCTGGCGGTCGCGGAAGCGGACCGACACGTCGTCCTGGATCAGCACGATGCGGTCGAAGATGCCGCCGCGGACATAGCCCGAGCCCTTGAAGCTGTAGAGCCCGCGGCCGACGACGACCAGCGCATGTTCGCCCGGTTGCAGCCAGTTCTGCAGGTTGGCCTGTTCGGCCTCGCCCAGCATGGCCTCGCCGATGGCGGGAACCGAGACCAGCGCCGCCTGCATCTCGATGAAGGTGGTTTCCGGCGCCTCGGTCAGCGCGCGCTCGGCGGCGCGCTTGTCGTCCAGCGCGGCGAAGGCGGCGTTGACCTGGCCCACGTCCAGCGACAGCCGGCGCAGGGTGCCGTCGCCCTCCATCTCCATCCAGCTGGCGGGAACCGGGGCATCGGGATTGATCTCGAAGGCCGGCCCCTGTGCCGCCGACTCGGCCTGCAAGCCGCCGAGGCCAAGCGCCCGCGCCGCCTTCAGGCCGGACCGCACGATGGAATCGTCGATCACCATCACCGTGACGGTGGCGCCCGAGATGATGTCCACGTCATGCGCGGTGCCGCCCGAATTCGCCTCGGCCACCAGGTCGAGGCCGATGTAGCTGTCGACCAGCGCCTTGATCTTGGCCTCGGGGATGCCGATCAGCACGATCGGCTCGGAATGCTTGACCAGATCCATGCCGATGATCCGCGCCTGCGGGTCCACCGCGACAAGGGTATGGATCGGCTTGCCGGAATAGCCGGTGGTGCCGACGAAATCCGAGGTGACGAAGGCCCAGCCGATGGTCTCGCCGCCCTTCAGCACCGGGGCGACCGGCAGGTCCTCGCGGATCGGGCCGTAGCCGTCGGCGCCTTCGACCAGTTCGGCCGCGGGCACCTTGCCCAGCCATTCGGGCAGCACGCTTTGCGCCAGCGCGGGCAGCGGACACAGCAGGGCGAGGACGACAAGGATCAGTCGGACGAGCGTATTCATAGGGCAACCCGTTGGCGTTGCCCGCTGCCTGCCATCGCACAGGGACCGATGGCTTGACCAAACTCAAGAGGTTCGGCGAAAGCCCGGGGCTGCGGCAAGGGGCCGCAGAATTGACCGGGATCAAGCACTTGGACCTGCGCAGCCGGGGGGCCGCGGGACAAGGGGCGAAGGTGGGTCCGGGGCGCGGGCAATACGGCCGGGGCGGCCGGCGCCAGCATCCGCGCCGGTCGCAGCGGGATCGTCTCCGCTGCGGGGCCGGCGGGCAGTCCGAACGCCAGGACAAGGCAGTCCGGGCAGTGGAAGCAGTCCGAGGAATCGACCGGATCGCCCTTGGCGTCCAGCAGGACAGTGGCGATTCCGCCTTCGGAGCAGATGACCATCTCCATCGCCGGTCCCCTGGCCACCATGGCACCGGCCGCCGCGCCGTAAAGCGCGACCGCCAACAGGGCCAAAAGGCAAAGGAATCGGGTCAGGGCACGGCTCATGGGTCGATTGTTAGCGGTAGGGAGAAAATATGAAATTGATATAAATCAATGGTTGAGTGATCCGTGCGATCCTTTGCCGATTTCCGATCCGCGATTGACTTTCTTCGGTGCTTTTGGTTGCAGATTGTGGCCTGTGTAGAGGAACTGGTTCATGCGTCCGGACGATCTGGCGGAAGTCCGCCACCTGCCGCTGTTCCGCGACATGCTGAAGGCGAACTTCGATGCGCTGATGCAGGGCGCCTATGCCCAAGCCTTCCCCGAGGGACTGGAGCTGATCCGTCAGGGCGATCCGGCGGATTTCCTGCATGTGGTGCTGGAGGGCGCGGTGGAGCTTCACGCCGGCTGGCAGGACCGCAGCTGCACCATGGCGGTGGTGAAGCCGGTCGGCACCTTCATTCTGGCCGCCTGCATCAAGGACGTGCCCTACTTGATGTCGGCCCGCACGCTGGAACGGTCGCGGCTTCTGCTCGTGCCGGCCTCGGACCTGCGGGCGGTGTTCCGTCGCGACGCGGAATTCGCCGTCTCCACCATCACCGAGCTGGCGGGCTGCTACCGCGCCGTCGTTCGCCACGCCAAGAGCCTGAAGCTGCGCAACTCGCGCGAGCGGGTGGCGGCCTACATGCTGAAGCAATCGCAGCTGGCGGGCGGCGCGCTGCGGTTCACGCTGGGGATCGAGAAGCGGCTGATCGCCTCCTACCTCGGCATGACGCCCGAGAACCTGTCGCGGGCGCTGAAGACGCTGGACGATGTGGGGATCGAGGTTCATGGCCAGATGGTCACCATCACCGACATGGACCGGCTGCTGGCCTTCGTGCCGCCCGATGCGCTGATCGACGGCCCGGACGCGCCGGGACTGGTGGCCTAACCATCCGCCTCGGCCTCGGCGATCAACCCGCCGATCCAGCGGGCGGCGGCCCAGGTCGCGGGCAGCCCCAAGGGCAGCGAGATCCACAGCGCCGTGACCGGCGGCAGCGCCGGCAGGCCGAGCCAGGTGCCCATCAGCCCCAGCAGGAACAGGTTGATCGCCACCGCCGTGGTGGCGAAGGGCCAGATCCACAGCTGCAGCCGCCGCAGCCGGCGCGGGTCGATGGTGCGGGTCATTCCGCCCCTCCTTCCGCCAGCCGCATCCCGGTGCTTTTCAGCACCCGGGTCGAGAACAGCATCTGATGCCCCCGGCAGGCCGGCCCCAACACCGCGGCGATGGCGGCGCACTGGTCCTCCACCTCCTCCCGGGTCTCGCCGTGCAGCTTGACGAACAGGTTCCAGGGCCAGTCCGGCAGGTGGCGCGGGCGCAAGGAGCACTGGCGCACGAAGGGCAGCGCCGCCACTGCGCGGCCCAGGTCGCGCACGCCCTCGTCCGCCACGTCCCAGACGCCCAGGCCGTTGGCGACCTGGCCGAGCGCATGGCGGTCGGGGCAAAGCGCGATGCGGCGGATGATGCCCTCGGCCTGCATCCGCGCCAGCCGCGCCATCACCTCGGCCTCGGGCAGGCCCAGCCAGCGCGCCACCTCGGCGAAGGGCCGGGCGGCCAGCGGCAGGCCGCTCGCCGTGGCCTGAAGGATGCGCCGGTCGGTGGCGTCAATGGTCATGCCTCTCTCCGGTCCCCCGCGAGAAATCCTCTTCCTTGGGGAAAAGCAGGACCTCCAGCCCGGTCTTCTCCCCGATCGCCCTAGCCGCCGCCGCGATGTCGCCCGGCCTTTCGCAGGCCAGCACGAACCACAGGTTCAGCCGGTGATTGCGGTGATGATTGTGCACCACCTCGGGCCGGGCATTGACCAAAGTCACGACCGCCTCCAGCCGCCCGGGCGGCACCGCCATGGCGCAGAGGCAGCAGGCGCCGCCCATCGCGGCGGCGTCGAGGAAGGGGCCGAAGCGGGTGATCGCGCCGATCTCGCGCAGCCGCGCCAGCCGGGCGGTGATCTCGTCCTCGGTCAGGCCCAGGGTGGCGGACAGCGCGGCGAAGGGCGCCTCGGTGATGGCGATGCCGTCGCGCAGCCGCTCGATCAGGCTGCGGTCGGCGGCATCCAGCGCGTCGGAGGGCATGGTGCGGGGCATCGGGCGGCCTTTCGGGAGGGGCGGGAAATCCGATGGGCGGGCCCTCGGGAAAGGGCCCGCCCGGGGATGGCCCCGCGGCGCACAAGAACCGCGGGGCCGGAACGGGATCAGTAGATGTCCTTCTGCGTGTTCAGCACGTTGAACTTGCCGGTCGGCGTGATCAGCCGCGGGTCCTTGATCACCTGCTTCAGCTCCAGCGTCTTGTCATCGACGATGACGATGGCGCTTTCCTTGTCCTTGGCGTTCCAGACGCTGAACCAGACCTCGGTGCCTTCCTTGTTGAACTCGGGCTGCACCACCCGGGGCTGGCCGTCGGGAATGCCCGCCCATTCGCCGATGGGCAGCGTGGTGTATTCCGGGTCCGCCTCGGGATCGCCGCCCATCGCCGCGATGTCGAACACCGCCACGCTGGCCGAGATCGCGGCATCCGGGTTCAGCGCCGCATCGACATAGAGGTGCTGGCTGTTCGGATGGGTCTTGATGAACAGCGACCCGCCGCCGAGCGCAAAGAAGGTGTCGACGATCTTCCAGGCCTGGTCGGGATGGCCTTCGGGATCGGTGCCGACCAGCGAGACCGTCTCGTCGCCCAGGTGCGAGGTCGCCCAGACCGGACCATAGACCGGATGGGTGAAGTTCGCGCCCCGGCCCGGGTGCGGCGTCTGCCCGCCGGTGTCGATCAGCGCCGTCAGCTTCGAGTCCTTGGTGTCCACCACCGCAATCTTGTTGCGGGCATTGGCGGCCACCAGGAAGTAGCGGTGGGTGCTGTCGAAACCGCCGTCATGCAGGAAGCGCTCGGCCTCGATCTCGGTGGACTTCAGGTTCTTCAGGTCCGAGTAGTCGACGAAGAGGATCTTCCCCGTCTCCTTCACGTTGACGATGAACTCCGGCTTGTAGTGCGACGACAGGATCGAGGCCACGCGGGGTTCCGGGTGGTAGGTCTGCTCGTCCCAGACCATGCCGCGGGTCGAGACGATCTTCAGCGGCTCCAGCGTGTCGCCGTCCATGATCACGTATTGCGGCGGCCAGTAGCTGCCGGCGATGGCGTATTTGTCCTCGTAGCCCTCGAACTTCGAGGTCTCGACCGAGCGCGCCTCGATGCCGATCTTGATCGAGGCCACGGTCTCGGGATGCTCCATCCACAGGTCGATCATGTTGACCAGCCCGTCGCGGCCGATGACGAAGAGATAGCGCCCCGAGGCCGAGATGCGGCTGATGTGGACGGCGTAACCGGTGTTGATCACCGCCTTGATCTCGTAGGTGCCGCCGTCGATCAGCGCGATCTGGCCGGCGTCGCGCAGCGTCACCGACATGATGTTCTCGATGTCGATGTCGTTCATCTTCTCCTTCGGACGGTCTTCCGGCTTGACGACGACCTTCCAGGACGCCTGCATCTCCGGCATCCCCCATTCGGGCGGCTGCGGCGGGTCGAGCAGCACGTAGCGCGCCATCAGGTCCACCTCCGCCTCGGTCAGCTCGCCCGAGGTGCCCCAGTTCGGCATCCCGGCCGGAGAGCCGTAGGTGATGAAGCTGTGCAGGTAGTCGTAGCCGTTCTCGCGGGTCAGGTCGGGCGTCAGCGCCTTGCCGGTCGCGCCCTTGCGCAGCACGCCGTGGCAGCCGGCGCAGCGCTGGAAGTAGATCTCGGTGCCCTGCGCGAACTCCTGGTCGGTCATCACCGGATCGTTCGGCCCCTTGCCGGGGATCTCCACCCCGATGTCGGCCAGGGTGGCGACCGAGGATGCGGGGGCTTCGGCCGCCTCCTGCGCGGACAGCGGTGTCGTCATCATCGCGAGGGTCAGCGCAGCGCTGCCCCATAGCAAGGTCCCGACACGGCGGGCTTGGCTGGTCATGGCAATCTCTCCGTTCAGCTGGTGAGGCTGAGCGCACGTTTCCGTGATCGCCGGGAAAGCCGCTTTGACTTTTGTTAAGGTGACAAACGTGTCGCAGGGGCAGGGTCCCGGCGACCGGACGGAAACGCCATGCGCCCGCTTTGCCTCGACCCGCCGAATGCGCCCCCCTCGCCGGGGGCCGATGGCGCATGGAACCCTCCAAGCCAAACGCCATGAAGGATGCCCCCTGCAGCCCCACCCCGAAGCGGCGGGCTCGCGGCGGCGAAGGAGCTGCGCCATGACTGCCCTGAAACGCCTGTTCTCCGAAGGATTCCGCGCCTTCTTCCTGTCCGCCGGGCTGTTCGCCCTGGCCTCGGTCGGTCTGTGGACGCTCTGGCTGGCGGCGCAGGCGGCGGGGATGGAGCTGGACCTGCCCGACACCCCTGCCCCGCAGCACTGGCACGCGCATGAGATGGTCTTCGGCTACGGCGCCGCGGCGCTGGCCGGGTTCTTCCTGACCGCGGTGCCGAACTGGACCGGCGGCAAGGGCGCGCCGCACCGCTTCATCGCCGCGGTCTGGGGGCTGTGGCTGGCCGGGCGGCTGGCGCTGCTGTTCGCCGCCTGCCTGCCGGCATGGCTGGTGGCGGTCGCCGACCTGTCGCTGGTGCCGGTGCTGGCCGCACAGATGACCCTGCAGCTGATCGCCCGCCCCCGCGCGCCGCAGATGATCTTCGTCGGCCTGCTGGCGCTGTTCTGGACCGCGAACCTGCTGTGCCATCTGGAGTGGATGGGGCTGGCCGATACCCTGTGGCAGGGCCTGCGCGCCGGGTTGCTGGTGCTGACCGCCACCATCGTGGTGATGGGCGGGCGGGTGACGCCCGGCTTCACCCGCAACGCCATGGTCGCCGCTGGGCGCGAGCAGGGGCTGCCGCGCAACCCCCAGCCGCTGGCCGCCGTCTCCATCGCCGCCGCCATCGCCACGGTGGCGGGCTACCTGCTGCCGCTGCCCGAGGCCCTGCCCGGCGCCGCCGCGCTGGTCGCCGGAGCCGCCGCACTGGTCCGGGTGGCGCTTTGGCAGGGGTTCTGGACCCGCCGCCAGCCGATTCTCTGGACCATGCACCTGTCCTACGGGTTGAACGCGCTCGGCCTGATCACACTCGGCCTGGCCGCCTTCGGCATCGGCACCGAGATCGCCGCGCTGCATGTCCTGGGCATCGGCGGCATCGGCGGGATGACCCTGGCCGTCATGTCGCGCGCCAGCCTCGGCCACAGCGGCCGCCCGCTGGTCGCGCCGCGCGGCGTGGCGGTGGCCTATGCGCTGCTGCCGCTGGCGCTGCTGGCGCGCTGGATCGCCACGCTGCTGCCGGACCTCTACTACCCCGGCGTGCTGGCGGCGGGGGCGCTGTGGATCGCCGCCTTCCTGCTCTACACCGCCGGTCTCTGGCAGGTCTGGGTGCAGCCGCGCGCGCCCCGCGCGCCGGTGGGACGGCCGCCGAAGTGAGCTTGCAGGACAAAAGTTGACCCGATGACGCAGGGTTGACTTTTGTTAAGGACCGGCCGCGCCCGGTCGATCACAGGGAGGTGACTGCAACAGCTTTGGGAAGGACCCCTCGCCATGCGCGAAGTCATGACCAAGAGCATGGCCCGGAACATCTTCTACGGCGGGTCACTGTTCTTCATCCTGATCTTCCTGGGCCTCACGGCCCATTCACACTATTACATCTCCAACACCTCGACCGACAAGGCGACGCTGACCGACAGCGTGGCGGCGGGCAAGCTGATCTGGGAAGAGAAATCCTGCATCAACTGCCACACCATTCTGGGCGAGGGCGCCTATTTCGCCCCCGAACTGGCCAACGTCATGACCCGCTGGGGCGTCGAGCCGGGCGACCATGAAGGCGCCTTCGAGGCGCTGAAGACCTGGATGGATGCCATGCCCTCCGGGATCGAGGGCCGCCGCCAGATGCCGAACTTCGGCCTGACCGACGAGGAATACCGCAACCTTGCCGATTTCCTGCTCTGGACCAACACGATCCGGGCGCAGGACTGGCCCCCGAACGACGCGGGCTGAGGAGAACGCCATGAAATACCAATCGCAAAAGATCGCGCTGGCCTATTTCGTCGTGGCCATGGCGCTGTTCGCGGTGCAGGTCTCGATGGGCCTTCTGCTGGGCTGGATCTACGTCTCGCCCAACTTCCTGTCCGAGGTGCTGCCCTTCAACATCGGCCGGATGCTGCACACCAACAGCCTGATCGTCTGGCTTCTGCTGGGCTTCTTCGGCGCCGCCTACTACCTGATCCCGGAAGAGGCGGAGCGCGAGATCCACTCGACCAAGCTGGCCTGGCTCCAGCTGGCGATCTTCGTCCTCGGCACCGCCGGGGTGGTGGTGACCTATCTCTTCAACCTGTTCGAGGGCAACTGGCTTCTCGGCAACGAGGGCCGCGAGTTCATCGAGCAGCCCCGCTGGGTCAAGGTGGGCATCGTCGTCGCCGCGCTGATCTTCCTCTACAACGTCAGCATGACCGTGCTGGCGGGCCGCAAGACCGCGATCACCAATATCCTTCTGCTCGGCCTCTGGGGCCTGGCGCTGCTGTTCCTCTTCGCCTTCGTCAACCCCGACAACCTGGCGCTGGACAAGATGTACTGGTGGTACATCGTCCACCTCTGGGTCGAGGGGACGTGGGAGCTGGTGATGGCCTCGATCCTCGCCTTCCTGATGCTGAAGCTGACGGGGGTGGACCGCGAGGTCGTCGAGAAATGGATCTACGTCATCGCCGCGCTGGCGCTGTTCTCGGGCATCCTCGGCACCGGCCACCACTACTTCTGGATCGGCACCCCGGGCTACTGGCAATGGATCGGCTCGATCTTCTCCAGCTTCGAGGTGGCGCCCTTCTTCGCGATGATGTCCTTCGCCTTCGTGATGGTCTGGAAGGGCCGCCGCGACCACCCGAACAAGGCCGCGCTGCTGTGGAGCCTCGGCTGCGCCACGCTGGCCTTCTTCGGCGCGGGCGTCTGGGGCTTCCTGCACACGCTGCACGGGGTGAACTACTACTCGCACGGTACGCAGATCACCGCCGCCCATGGCCACCTGGCCTTCTACGGCGCCTATGTCTGCCTCAACCTGGCAATCATCACCTATGCCATGCCGCATCTGCGGGGCCGCGACCCCTACAATCAGGTGCTGAACATGGTCTCGTTCTGGCTGATGTCGGGCGGCGTGGTGTTCATGACCTTCACGCTGACCTTCGCCGGCACCATCCAGACCCACCTGCAGCGGGTGAACGGCGAATACTACATGGATGTGCAGGACCAGCTCTGGCTGTTCTACGCCATGCGCTTCGGTTCGGGCGTCGCGGTGGTGCTGGGGGCGGTGCTGTTCATCTACGCCGTGCTGGTGCCCCGGCGCGAGGTGGTGACGCCCGGCCCGCTTGAGCGGAACCGTCTCGAACACGATCCCGACCACATGGCGGCGGAGTGATGAAGATGGACGGTTCCCGAATCCTGAAGGGGACGGCTGACGCCCCCTTCTACCTGCCCCAGGGCGACGAGGTCTCGGTCTTCGAGGCCGCCGCCGCCCGCCGCCTGCCGGTGCTGCTGAAAGGCCCCACCGGCTGCGGCAAGACCCGCTTCGTCGCCCATATGGCGGCGCGGCTCGGCCGGCCGCTCTATACCGTGGCCTGCCACGACGACCTGTCGGCTGCCGACTTGATCGGCCGCTGGCTCTTGAAGGGCGGCGAGACGGTCTGGGCCGACGGCCCCCTCACCCGCGCGGTGCGCGAGGGCGCGATCTGCTACCTCGACGAGGTGGTGGAGGCCCGCAAGGACGTGACCGTGGTCCTGCACCCCTTGACCGACGACCGCCGTATCCTGCCGATCGACCGAACGGGAGAGGAGCTGGAGGCGCATCCCGATTTCCTTCTGGTCGCCTCCTACAACCCCGGCTACCAGAACATCCTGAAGACGCTGAAGCCTTCGACCCGGCAGCGCTTCGTCGGGCTGGAATTCGGCTTCCCGCGGCCCGAGCACGAAATCCCGGTGGTGGCGCGCGAAAGCGGGCTGGCCGAGGATCGGGTGCAGCCGCTGGTGCGGCTGGCGGGCAAGCTGCGGGCGATGAAGGGGCAGGACCTGGAGGAGGGAATCTCCACCCGCCTCGTGGTCTATTGCGCGCAGCTGGTCGCCGGGGGGATGCCGGTCGAACGCGCCATTCGCGCCGCGATGATCGAGCCGCTGACGGACGACCCGGATGTGAAGGCCGGGCTCCGCGATCTTGTGACCGCCGTTTTCGGGTGAGGCCGGCGATGTCACGGATCGAGTTCGAGCCATGGGAGCCCGAGGAGACTGTCGGGAAACTGTGGCACGCCTTTGCCAGCCGTCTGGACGCTGACCCCGCGCACGATGGAGCCCGTGTCCCGCTGTCACAGCTGGGCGGGCGGCTGGCAGTCCTGTTCCGCGGTCTCGGCGGCGATGCCTCCGTCGAGATCAAGCCGGTGGCGGAAGAGACCAGTCCCCACCGGCTGGGCCTGCTGCGCGGCCTGGGGACATGGCGCGAATCCGTTCCCCGCGCCAGCTACGACGGCACCACCCTGCGCCTGCCGGAGTCGCTGGCCGTCTTTCCCGCAGCCGAGGCCAATGCCGCGCTGTATCTCTGGCTCGCCGCCGCGGCGGCCGCCCTGCGCGACATGCCGCCGGTGGAGGAGAACGATCCCCTGCTGGCCGACCTGGCCGCCATCGACACCGCCCGCGCGATGACCGAAGCCGCGCTGCACTTGGCCCCCGGCTTCCGCGCCCTGCACACCGATCTCTGCGCCGCCGTGCTGGCCACCCGCCGCACCGCCGCCCTTCCCGCCGCCGAGGCGGCGGTGGAGGCCCGCGTCCGCGCCGCCCTCGGCCAGGACATCGCCCTGCCGCCCTTGCCGCCGCGCGCGCCCCGCGGCTACCGCCCCTTCCGCCCGGTGCCGCTCTGGCCCGACCTGCGGGTGGCGGCCCGCTCCGAGGCCACCGCGGTCGAGACCCGCGCCACCGAGGGCACCCCGGAACAGTCCGAGGAAAGGACCGCCCGCCGCGCCCGCCGCCGCAAGGCCGATCAGGCCGACCGCAACGACAGCTTCATCCTCCACAAGTTCGAGGCGATCCTGTCGATGACCGAGTTCCTGAACCTCAACCGCCGGGTGGAGGACGACGACGAGGATACCGCGAAGAAGGCCGCCGACGATCAGGAGGAGATCGGGCTGGCGCAGGTGTCGAAATCCCCGGCGACCAGGCTGAAGCTGCACCTCGACCTCGCGCCCGAGGATGTGGACCGGCAGGCGCTGTCCGGCGTGACCACCTATCCCGAATGGGATGCCCGGACCCGCAGCTACCTGCCCGCCCATGCCCGCGTGCTGCATTCCCGCGCCGAGGCTGGCACCGAAACGCCGCCCTTCCGCGCCGATCCGCGCGCCGACGCCCGCATCCGCGCCGTCCGCCGCCAGTTCGAGGCGCTGCGGCCCGCGCTGGTCTCCACCCCCGGCCACCCGGACGGCGACGTGCTGGACACCGAACGCGCCGTCCGTGCCCGGGTCGACCTGCTCGCCAGCGGCGAGGGCACCGACCGGGTCTGGCGCCAGACCCGCCCCGAACGCCGCGACCTGGCAGTGTCGATCCTCTTGGACATCTCGCGGTCGACCGAAAGCGCCCTGCCCGGCCACGGCCACGACGGCCGCGCGGTGATCGACATCGAGCGCGAGGCGCTGGCCGCCCTGGCCTGGGGGCTGGACGCCTGCGGCGACGGCTTCGCCATCCACGCCTTTTCCTCGCTGCGCCGCGACCGGGTCTTCGTGCAGGAGGTGAAAAGCTTCGCCGAGCCGATGGCCGAGGGCGTGGAGGCCCGGATCGCCGCCCTGCGCCCCGGGCACTACACCCGCCTCGGCGCCGCCATCCGCCATGTCTCGGCCGGCCTCGCGCGCGAAGGGCGCAAGCGCCGGCTGCTCCTGGTGATCACCGACGGCAAGCCCAACGACCTCGACCATTACGAGGGCCGCCATGGCATCGAGGACAGCCGCATGGCGGTGCAGGAGGCGCGCCGCGCCGGCCATTCCGTCTTCGGCATCACCGTGGACCGCGACGGCAAGTCGTGGTTCCCGCGGTTGTTCGGACAGGGCGCCTTCGCCCTGATCCCGGATGCGGAGCGGCTGACCCAGGCGCTGCCGCAGATCTACCGGCAACTGGTGACGGGATGACCGACGCTCTTCGGACACTTCGTGCCTCATCGCCGACCCCCTGCGAGGAGAAGTCGAAGACGCCCGACGAGCCGTTCGGCCAATTGCCCGGCGACCTGATGATGTGGGTGCTGATCGTCTCGGAACTGGCGGTCTTCGGCGCCGGGCTGGCGGCCTTCCTTGCCGTCCGCCTGACCGATCCCGCCGGCTTCGCCGAGGCGCAGACCCACCTGCACCGCACCGGCGCCGGCATCAACACCATGGTGCTGGTCACCTCCGGCTGGCTGGCGGCGCTCGCCTTGCAGGCGGTGGAGCGGGGGCAGGTCGCGCGGATGCGGGGGCTGCTGGCGCTGGCCTCGCTGCTCGGCTGCGTCTTCCTGGCCCTGAAGGCGCAGGAATTCGCCGACCTCTGGGCCGCGGGCATCAGCTTCGAGACCCATGGCTTCTTCACCTTCCACATGCTGCTGACCGGCTTCCACGCCGCCCATGTGCTGGCCGGCATCGTCCTGCTGGCACTTGTCGCCACCCTCGCCACCCCCCGGGCGGTGGAGGCGGGCGCCGCCTTCTGGCACATGGTCGATCTGGTCTGGGTGATCCTGTTCCCGGTGGTCTACCTGATATGAGCGTCACCTCTGCCTGGGCCCTTCTCGTCGCATTGTCTGCCGGCTCCACCCTCGCCGCCGTCAGCGGCCTGACCGGCCCCGTGCTGGCGCTGACCGTTCTGGCCCTGGCCTGGGGCAAGGCGCAGCTGATCCTGAACCGCTACCTCGGCCTCGCGCAGGCCCCCGCGATCGCCCGCGGCTTCGCGCTGGCGCTGGCGATCTTCATGGCGGTGCTGGCGACCCTTGCGGCCGCCGCCGGATAGGGCGAGAGTCGCCGCATGGCATGGATCGAACTCGCACTGGCCATGGCGCTGTTCCTGGCCTCCCACCGCATTCCCGCGGCGCTCGGGGTCAAGGGGCGGCTTCTGGCCGCGCTCGGCCCGCGCGGATATGGGCTGCTGTTCTCGGTGGCCTCGGTGCTGCTGTTGTGGTGGCTGATCTCCGCCGCCGGGCGGGCGCCGTTCATTCCGCTCTGGGACCAGCAGCCCTGGCACCGCTGGGCGGCGAACATCGTGATGCCGCTGGCCATCGCGCTGGCGGTCTTCGGCGTGGCCGCCCCCAACCCCTTCGCCTTCGAGGGCCGCCGCATTGGCTTCGACCCAACCCGCCCCGGTATCGCCGGGCTGACCCGCCAGCCGCTCCTGTGGTCGCTGGCGCTGTGGTCCGGCGTGCATCTCTTGCCGAACGGCGACCTCGCCCATGTGCTGCTGTTCGGCCCCTTCCTGATCCTGGCATTGACCGGGATGCCGATGGTCGAACGCCGCCGCCGGCGCGAGATCGGCGCGGCGGAGTGGAGCCGCCTGACCGCCCATACCGGCCTGATCCCCTTCGCCGCCCTGCTGGGCGGCCGCTGGCGCCCCCGCGGCCTGCCGCCGCTGGCAAGAGCGGCGGTCCTGCTGCTGACATGGGCCGCCGTCTGGCACCTGCACGAGCCGTTGATCGGCCTCTGGCCGGGCGTCTAGAACGCCAGCTTTGCCCCCAGGTAGAAGGCCCGTCCCTCGCCCGGGATGAAGGCCGCCTGCGTGGGTGAGGCCTGGTCCACCACCAGCGTCGAGGAGGCATAGCGTTCGTCGAGGAGGTTCGTCACCTCGGCCACGATCACCGCATTCTCGCCCACCGACCAGGACGCCCCCAAGTCCACCAGCGTGTAGGGCTGGTTGAACACCGTGTTCATGTTGTCCACCGGCGTCTTGCCCGGCACCCAATGCACCGTGCCCGACAGAGCCAGCTTTTCGGTCGCCTGCCAGTCCAGCGCCAGCGTCAGCACATGCTCGGGCGCGCCCGCCAGCCGGTTGTCGCCGCGCAGCGGGTCGTTGTCGAAGCGGAAGTCCTGCCAGGTCCAGGCCACCCGCGCCTCCAGCGTATCGCTCAGCGCGGCCCCCAGCCCCAGCTCCAGCCCACTGTGCACGGTGCGGTCGGCGTTGACCGAGGCCAGCGCCGCCCCGCTGGTATCGCGCAGCGACAGCAGTTCGTTCTTCAGCCGCGAATGATAGGCGGTCACGTCCCAGCTCAGCGCCCCCGCCTCGCCGCGCCATCCGGCCTCCAGCGTCACCGCGGTTTGCGCCTTCAGATCGGGCGTGGCGAACATCGCCCCCGCCGGGCCGGAGTTCGGCGTGCCGCCCACGGTGCCGATCAGGTCGTCATGGGTCGGCGGCTCGAAGCTTTTCGCCAGCGAGACCCAGGCGAATTGCCCCTCGGCCGGTTTCCACGACAGCGCCAGCGAGGGCGCGAAGCCGGAATAGTCGCGGTCGTAACTGGTGGACACCGCCGGCGCGGTGCCGGGGGTCGGACCGCCCGGCCCGAAGGCGATGGTCGGCCGGGTCGCGCCGGTCCAGAGGTCGGTGTTCCTGCGGCTGGCATGGATGAAGGCCAGCGCCGGCGACAGGGTGAAACCGCCGATCTCGACATTGCCGCCGGCATGGATCGACAGGGTTTCCGATTTCAGCTTGTTGCTGCCGAAGGCCGCGCCGCGGGTGCCGCCGATGTTGTGGAAATAGTCCCGGTCGGCCTCGCCCAGCGACCAGCTGAAGCCCGCCTCGAACAGCGGCAGGTCGCCGGCGCCCGGGATGGTGTAGCGGGCGGTCAGGGTGCCGTCGGTCCCCTCGGTATCGCGGAAGCCGGCAGAGACCGGGAAGGCGAAGCTGTCGTCGGTCCGCCCGACCGACAGGCCCACGTCGAACAGCCCGCCCGCGCCTTCCCATGTGGTGCGCAGGCCGGCCAGCGTCTGCACAGTCTCGCGGTGCGGCTTGTCGCGGACGACGTTCGGCCCGGGGTTGGTCGGCACGCCGCCCACCATCACCGGCCCGCGATGGACCTGGGTCGGATCATCCTGCAAGGCGGCCCAGGTCAGAGGCCCGGCCACGTCAAAGGAGAGGTCGGTATGGGTGAAGAACAGCCGCGTGGTGGCCTCGCCCATGGCGAAGGTGACGTTGCCGCCGACCACGGTGCGGTCCGAACTGTTGTAATCGCGGAAGCCGTCGCTTTCGGAATGCTCCAGATGGAACCAGCTGTCCGCCGTCTCGCCGTCGATCCCGTAGCTCAGCGCGAGGTCGCGACGGCCGAAGCTCCCCGCCCCCAAGGCCCCGCGCCAGCCGGGCTGCGAGGCGCCGGAGGGCGAGGTGAAGTTCAGCGCCCCGCCCATCACCGCCGCGCCCAGCCGGTTGGCCGCCGCGCCGCGGAACACCTCGATGGTTTCCGCCCCGCCCGGGCTGGCGATGCCCACCACATAGGCCCCGTCGGCGCGGTTGACCGGCATCCCGTCGATCATCACCAGCAGCCCGCGCTCCGCCGGGTTCTGCTGCTGGCCCGAGCCTCGGATCTGGATGCGCGGCTGGTCGTTGCCGCCGAAGAACTCCTGCAAGACGATCCCCGGGTTCAGCCGCAGCGCATCGGTCAGCCGCGGCGCCACCTCGGTATCCTTCGCCGCGCTGCGGTCGATCAGCGTCACCCCGCCCGGGGTGACGCCGAAGCGCAGCTTCACCGGGTTGTCGGCCTCCAGCCAGATCGTGCCGAGGTCGATGGTGGCGCCGGGAGAGACCGATTGCGCCAGCACCGGCGCGGCGGACAGCACGGTCCCGGCCAGCAGCATGGCAAGGGCGGGACGGGAGAGGCGGGAAGCGGGCATGGGCCAGGTCCTTTCGCAGGAAGCAGCGTCCGGTTCCTGGCGAAAGGCTGGGTGAAGGACATCGGCACAGCGGTGCGCCATGCCGCCCGCGAAGGGTTTGACCAAAGTCAAATGATGACAAAAAGACTCTGGAATCGGGGCCGTGCCGCCACGCGGTTCAGTCGTGGAAGGCCGCCGCCAGGTCCTCGGGCAGGTCGAACTCGGCCAGCACCCGGGCGCGGGCTTCGGCCGACATCTTGCGGGCAGTCTTCTCGACGATGCCGGGGATTTCCTCCTGCGGCCGGGTGGCGGCGAAGGGCGCGAAATACCAGCGCAGGAAGGTGAAGCAGATCACGTCCTCCAGCGCCTGCACCTCGGCATCGCGCTTGATCCCCTCTTTCCGCAGCAGCACGCCGACGCGGGCGCAGTCCTCCGGGCCGAACCCCGCCTCGGCCATGATCCCGGCCACCCGCTCGGCATGGCGCCGCCCCTGCTCGCGCCGCCAGGCCAGATAGCCCGGCTTGCCTTCCGGCCAGGCGCTGCGCGGCAGCAGCCAGCGCTCGACATGCTGCCCCCGCGCCGCGATCCGCAGGACGGCGGAGGCCTCGGGGAACAGCCGCTCCAGCTCCGCCGTCATCCGCTGGCCGTAGAGCAGCGCGGCGGGCACGCCCTCTTCCAGCGTCGGGTCGGCGGCATTGGCGGCGTCGATCAGCGCAATCGCCTGGGTCAGATCGGCCATCCCCGCCCCCTACCGTGCCCAGGCCAGCGCCGGGTCTTCCTCGACATAGGTCCGCAGCACCGCCACGTCGTCGATCTGCGCCAGGTTCTGCCGGATCGTCACGCCCTGCTCCTTCAGCCGGGCGAAGGCGCGGCTCAGGCTTTCGGGCTTCATCCCCAGCCGCCCGGCGATCAGCACCTTGTCGTAGGGCAGCGTCACCTCGCAGGCCCCGGCCTCGCAATCGGCCAGTTCCAGCAGGAATTCCGCCACCCGCTGCGCCCCGGTCTGCGCTTTCAGCGCCTCGATCTGGCCGACGAGGGCGTGCAGATGGGCGAAGGTAGCCGACAGGATCGAGATCGCCACCTCCGGGTTGTCGCGGATCTGGCGCAGGAAGCTGTCGGCCTCGATGCGGATCAGGGTGCAGTCGGTCACCGCCTCGGCCGCCACCGGATAGGTGTCGTCGCGGAAGGCCACCGCCTCGCCGAAGGAGGCGCCCTTGGTGAAGGCGCCCACCACCGCCTCGGTGCCGTTCGGGGCGATGCGATACAGCTTCACCCAGCCCTCGGCGACGATGTAGATCGCCCGGGCCCGCTCGCCCTGCAGGAAGATCGTCGCGCCGCGGTCGAAATGGCGCACATGCGCCTCGGCCAGCACGGCGCGGGCGACCGGCTCGGGGGCGGAGGCAAGCAGCAGCGAGGCTCTGGCAAGAGCGATGAGTTCGGGCTTCATCGGCGGCGTTCCTGTCAGACGGGGCGCGGCGACCCTAGCGGTTGTGCGCGGAAAACGCCACCCTCGGCCTGCCCTAGCAGCCCTCGTGATTGCCCAGGGTCTCCGGGTCGGACAGGATCGGACAGTAGGCCCGCAGCCACAGCCCGAAGGCCAGCGCCCAGAGCGCCGCCGAGGCGATGTGCAGCGCCTGCGCCTCGCCGCCGGCGATCTCCGGCCAGATCCGGCAGGCGGTGGCCGCCAGCAGCGCCGCCATCGCCGCCTTCACCGGCCGGCCGAAGGGCAGCGAATGCCCGGCATGGAACAGGCCGGCGATGGACAGCACGGCCAGCGTCGCCAGCCCGAGGCCCCCCATCAGCGCCAGATGCCAGCCCCCGGCCTCGGCCAGGGGCGCGCCGATTCGCGCCGCGCCCAGCCAGATCAGCCCGGCCCCGGCCATCCCTGCGGGCAGCGACAGCGCCAGGATCTCCGCCCGCAGCGCGGCGCGGCCGATGAAGCCCTCGGCCATGCGGTCGATGAAGCCCGCCCCCGCCGCCAGCAGGAGCCAGCCGCCCACGGCCGGGCTGGCGCCCATGGCCTGCGCCACCACCGCCAGCGCCACCAGCCCGGGGGCAAGGTTCAGCCGCCCGGGATGCGGCCGGA
This sequence comes from Rhodobacter sp. SGA-6-6, assembly GCF_011043545.1. Classification (GTDB taxonomy): domain Bacteria; phylum Pseudomonadota; class Alphaproteobacteria; order Rhodobacterales; family Rhodobacteraceae; genus Pseudogemmobacter. The sequence goes on from NZ_JAAKGP010000004.1 coordinate 165,282, forward strand.
ACGGCGAGGTCTGCTCGCTGGGGTCGAGGACGAGGTTGGTCACCGCCACCGCGATCCGCGCCAGCGCCAGACCGAGGAGGCCCAGGAACACCAGCCCGCCGAGCCGCATCATCTCCCCCGCCTCGAAGGCATCGCCGCGGATCATGTGCCAGCGCGCCACCGCCTCGGTCGCGCCGAACGCGGCCAGCCAGCACAGGAAGGCCAGCAGGTTGTCGGTCCGCTTCTGCCAGCTGATCCGCGCGCCGTAGAGCACCAGCCCGGCGATCCAGCCCAGATCGGCCAGCGCGGCGACCGGCGTCAGCAGGTCGAGGCCGAACAGCCCGATCACCCGCGCAACGCCCCACAGCCCGGCCAGCAGCCACAGCGCCCGGCCCTGCAGCTTCGGCGTGTCGGTCCATTCCGGGAAGGCGCTGGTCAGGAAGCCGATCAGCGCGGCGCCGAAGCTGCCCCAGATCATCTCGTGCATGTGCCAGACGCCGGGGGTCATCGCGGTCGTCCCCACCAGCCGGTAGCCCTGCACCGCGACCCAGAGGAAGGGCCAGAGCGCGGCATGGAGAGCCGCCAGCGGGAAGAACAGCCGAAAGCCCTCGTCCGAGATCACCGCAGCCAGCCCGGGCCGCGGGATCGGCAATTCGGCCGGCGGGACACAGGCAGTGCCGCGCAGGTTCGGGATCGGCGCGGTCATGCGATCCGCCTTTCGTCCACGTCATGGATATGGCGGAACAGCGGGTCCTCGTGCTGCCAGCGCCGGGTCAGGGCGAAAACCGCCTCGTCGTCGCGGCTGCCGGGCGCGCCGGGCAGGTGCCGCACCCCCATGATCCCCCGCCCCTCCGGGTGCAGCACCGCCACCCGGTGGGCGATCCGCGCGGCTTCCGACAGGTCGTGGGTGACGAAAAGGCCGGAGAAAGAGGCCTGCGCCACCTGCGCGATCACCAGATCCTGCATCCGCCGCTTCAGCGCCGCATCCAGCGCGGTGAAGGGCTCGTCGAACAGGATGAAGTCGGGCGCCACCACCAGCGCGCGGGCGATGGCGACGCGCTGGCGCATCCCGCCCGACAGCTCCACCGGATATTTGCCCAGGTCGGCGGCGTCGAAATGCACCCGCGCCGCGGCGGTGCGGGCGGCGTCCCGCGCCGCGTGCCGGCCCATGCCGGCCAGCCGCGCAGCATAGGCGATGTTCGCCTCGGCCGTCGCCCAGGGCATCAGCCGCGGCTCTTGGAACACCATCGCCTGCCGGGCGAAGCGGCGGGCGATCCGCCCCGACTTCTGCTCCAGAAGCCCCGCCGCCAGATGCACCAGCGTAGACTTCCCGCAGCCCGAGGGGCCGATCAGCGCCACCACCTCGCCGGGCATCACCGCCAGCGAGATGTCGCGCAGCACGTCGCGGCCCAGGAAGGCATGGGTGACATGGGCCAGTTCAAGAACGGGGGCGAAGTCCAGCACCGGATCGGTCATCGCTTCACCCCCCAGGGCCGCGCGGCCTCGCGCCAGCGTTCGGTCTCGGCCCGCAGCGGGTGCAGCACGCCGTATTCCAGCGCCACCAGCCCGGCCACGGCGATGACGATCCAGGCCAGCGCCATGGTCACGTCCATATATTGCCGCGCCCGCGCCAGTTCATTGCCGATGCCGCCGACCGAGGTCAGCACCTCGATCATCACGGCGACCTTGACCGAGGTCGCCAGCCCCAGCACCAGCGCCGGGAACAGATGCGCCAGCATCTGCCGCATCCCGACCGACCAGAACCGCCGCCAGGGTCCCGCGCCGAACGCCTGCGCCATGGCGTCGAGGCCGCGGTCGCGGCCCGCCACGCCCTCGGCAGTGCCGGCGAAGACCAGCGGGACAACGCCGACAAGGATCGTCGCCATCACCATGCCGTCGGTGGCGCCGAACCAGATCATCGCCACCACCAGCCAGGCGATGGGGGGAACGCCCAGGATCACCGTCAGCAGCGGCCGGGCCAGCCGCATGGTGGCCGGCGAATAGCCCGCCGCCAGCCCGGCCATCCCGCCGACCGCCCCGGCCAGCACGAAGCCGCCGGCCGAACGGGCCATGGTCCGCCCGATGATCTCCCACGACGCCGGGTCGCGCAGCAGGTCCACCGCCGCCGCCAGCACCGCCAAGGGGGCGGGCAGGATGAAATCGCCCCAGGCCTGGTGCCCGGCCTGCCAGAGCGCGGCCAGCAGGCACAGTCCGGCCAGCCCCGCCCAGCCGCCCCAGAGGAAGCGGCCCGCCCGGCCCAGCCTGTGCAGGATCTGGTCCATCTTACAGCAGATAGAAGCCGTCGTCCGGCAGCCTGCCGCCGATGATGGCGGCATCGGCATCGGCCACCGCGGCGAACATCGCCTCCAGCGCCGGACGGGCGGCGCGGGCCGGCGTGGCCAGCAGCGCGCAATGCGGGATCGACTTCGCCAGCACCGGCGCGGGCATCCCCAGGGCATCCGCCGCCGAGGCCGCAGCCGCCTCCGGCGCGGCCAGCACCTGCGGCACCGTGGCGGCAATCGCCGCCTGCAAGGCCGCGGCAGCCTCGGGCGCGGAGGCGATGAATGCATCGGTGACGCCAAGCCCCGCCTGCGGGATCGAGGCGCCGAGGCCGGTGATCCGGCCCCATTCCGCCTGCAGGTCGATCACCCGGTGCATCGCCCTTCCCTCCTGCGCCGCCCGCATCTCGGCCATGGCGCCCGCGGGTTCCGGCAGCACCCCGGCATCGGCGCGGCCGGTCAGCAGCAGCTGCACCGCCTCGATCGGGTTGGCGGCGGCCACCACTTCGACATCCGTCGCCGCCATCCCGGCCTCCAGCATCAGCCGCTGCATCAGGATGTCGGGCGTGTCGTTGCGGAAGGGCAGCGCCAGCCGCTTGCCCTTCAGGCCGGCGATGGTGGTCAGCGAGGCGTCGGGGCTGACCACATAGACCAGCCCGTCGGTCATCACATTCGCCAGCCGCACGCCCAGGCCGCGGGTATACAGGTTCGCCGCCGCCAGCGTCGGCAGGATCACCGCCCCCATGGTGCCGGAGGCCAGGCCCGCCCGCAGCTCGTCCGGGTCCTTCCACGGCGCGAAGGTGACTGTCCCGGCGATGCCGTCCAGCGCGCCCGAGGCCACCGCATGGGCCAGGGTGATCGAAGGCCCGGCGGGCGGGCCGTAGAGGTGCAGTTCCACCAGCATCGGCGCCGCGCGCAGAATGCCGGGCGCCGCCAGCGCCGCCCCGCCCGCCGCCGCCAGCCCGATCAGCCGCCGCCGCGAAATCCTGTCCATATGGTCTCTCCGTCTCTTCCCGGGGCTGGCGGCGGCTGGCCCGGGACTCATGTCCATCGGCGCGGATAATACCCGAGTCAAATACTCAGGTCTTGACTTGCATCAAGCGCAGCGGAATCCCCGCCAGCACCCCGATCCGCACCGCCAGCGCCACCGGAACGGCATAAAGCGCCAGCAGGTTCCCCAACCCCAGTTCCGCCACGGGCTGCAGCCCCCGCGCCGGGCCGAGCGTCCAATGCAGCGCAACCGCCGCCAGCAGCCCGGCCAGCCACAGCGGCGGCAGCGCCCGGCCGGGCAGGGCCAGCGAAGCCAGCAGCAGCCAGAGCCACCACCACAGCCGCGCCAGCCCGGCCAGGCCGCTGGCCGTCATCAGCAGGCTCGCCCGCAGGTCGAAGGGCCAGAGCGCGCCGCGCCATGTCGCCAGCGCCACGGCAAGGGCCAGCAGCCCGAGAATCCACAGAACCGCCCATCCGATCCGCGCCGCCATGCCGTTTCCTCCGGTTTGCGCCTTGGCTACGCCGATCCCGCCCGCGGTCAAGGCCGCCCGGCCGGGGCATAGCGCCGCATTCGGTATCTCAGATTGACATTTATCAAGGGATGGCCGCCGCACCTGCGCTACTCGGTCAAGGCATGGACCCATGCCCGAAAGGAAGCGCCATGTCCCTGTCCCTTTCCCCCGATTCCACCGTTTCCGAGATCGCCAACACCCTGCCCGGCGCCGCCGAGGTCTTCCGCCGCCACGGCATCAGCTTCTGCTGCGGCGGCAAGGCCAGCCTCGCCGAGGCGGCGGCGAATTCCGGCTTCCCGCTGGCCGACCTGACCGCCAGCCTTCAGGCGCTGGTCGACGGCGCCGCCCATGACGCGCCGCAGGAGACCGGCGCCCTGATCGACCATATTCTGACCCGCTACCACGACACCCATCGGGCCGAGCTGGAATGGCTGATCCCGCTGGCCCAGAAGGTCGAGATGGTCCACGGCGACCGCGAAGAGGCCCCCCACGGCCTGGCCGAGGCGCTGATCGCGCTGGCCGAGGACCTGGACAGCCATATGGTGAAAGAGGAACGGGTGCTGTTCCCGATGATGAAGCAGGGCGGCAACCCGATGATCGTCCACCCGATCGCGGTGATGCGACACGAACATGACGACACCACCGCCCTCCTGCGCCGGATCGAGCATGTCTCGCACGGGCTGACCCTGCCCGAGGGCGCCTGCGGCTCCTGGACCGCGCTTTACACTGGCGTCGCCAAGCTGACCGAGGATGTGGTCCGCCACATGCATCTGGAGAACGACATCCTGTTCCCGCGGTTCGAGGCCGCCTGATCCCCCGGTCCGGCGGCTTGCCCGCCGGGTCTTCCTTCCTGCTGTCGGAAAAAAGTCGGCTGCGGCGCCCGGCCCTCTTCTGCCGGAATGCCGCAGCCAGTCTGGAGTCGGGACCCGCCCGGGACGAAGGGGCGGGCCTCGACAGGAGATTGCCGCGATGGGGCAAGCGGTGGCAGCTGGCTCCGAATGTGGGTCGGTCCGCTGACGGCCACCGGGCTTGCCCTTGCCGCAGGACCAATCTGCCCCAGCCCGCGGGGATCTTGATTGACTTATGTCAATCGTCCGAGAATTTCATGCCGCTCGACCCGGGAAGGCCTGCGCCGGCCGCGCAGAGCCGGCTTGCCGCAGGTCCTCCCCTGTCCTATCCTCGACCGGCATATCCCGGAAACCGACGCCGCCCCGCCACCCACCCGCAGGGGGACCGATGCCGACATCGACCACCCAGCACAGCTCCCGGATCGAGGCCGCGATTTCCGGCGGCCTCGCGGCCCGTTCGGCGCTGGCGGCCTCCTGGGCGCGGTCGGCCCGGCTCTACCGGCTGGACCCGGCCGAACGGCAGCGCGACCACCGCATCACCGCGCAGGAACTGGCGCAGGCCCGCGACAGCCTCGGCGCGCTGCTGCCCGCCGCCGCGCCGCATCTGGACCGGCTGTTCCAGGCGGTCGGCGGCCTTGGCGCCTGCATCGTGCTGGCCGATGCCCAGGGCATCGCCGTGGACCGCCGCGGCAATCCCGGCGACGACGCCGATTTCTCCGCCGCCGGGCTCTGGACCGGCACCGCCTGGTCCGAGGCCGAGGCCGGCACCAACGGCATCGGCACCTGCCTGGCCGAGGGCCGCGCCGTCACCATCCACCGCGAACAGCATTTCCTGGCCCGCAACATCGGGCTCAGCTGTTCCTCGGCCCCGGTCCACGGGCCGGAGGGGCAGCTGATGGCGGTGATCGACGTCTCCACCGCCCGCGCCGACCTGCCCGATGCCGTGGCCGGGCTGATCGGCGCCACGGTGGCCGAGGTCGCCCGCAAGGTCGAGGCCGACCTGTTCCACCGGCATTTCCCCCGCGCCCGCATGGTGCTGGTGCCCGGGCTGGACCGCGGCCTCGGCGCGCTACTGGCGGTGGATGCCGACGACCTGGTGATCGGCGCCACCCGCGCCGCGCGCAGCCACCTGGGCCTGACCGGCGACCTGGCCGCCGCGCCGCGGCCGGTGGCCGACCTGCTGGGACTGGAGAGCCACGACAGCCTCGCCGAAGCCGAACGCGCGGTGCTGTCGCGGGCGCTGGCGCGATCCGGCGGCAATGTCTCGGCCGCCGCACGGGCGCTCGGCCTGTCCCGGGCGACGCTGCACCGCAAGCTGGACCGCACTTAGCCCGCCCGACTGTCGCAGTTCTGCGACACATCCGCCGGGCGGTCTCCCCTCTCCCGGGTGATCGACTCGCCAATCCGTCGCAGCCTTCCGCCATGGGCCGCGAGGAGGCGGCCTTCGGAGGAGGACACCATGAACGAGATGACCCAGAAGGCCGGGCTGGCCGGCTCTCCCTTCAAATCCCGCTACGACAACTGGATCAGCGGCAAGTTCGTGCCCCCGGTCGGCGGGCGCTACATGGACAACGTAACGCCGATCACCGGCGGCGTGGTCTGCGAGGTCGCCCGGTCAGACGCCGCCGACATCGACCTGGCGCTGGACGCCGCCCATGCCGCCAAGGAGGCCTGGGGCAAGACCTCGGCCGCGCACCGCTCGAACATCCTGCTGAAGATCGCCGACCGGATCGAGCAGAACCTGGAGCTGATCGCCACCGCCGAGACCTGGGACAACGGCAAGCCGATCCGCGAGACGGTGAACGCCGACATCCCGCTGTCGGTGGACCATTTCCGCTATTTCGCCGGTGTCCTGCGCGGGCAGGAAGGCACCATGTCGGAGATCGACAACGACACCGTGGCCTATCACTTCCATGAACCCCTGGGCGTGGTCGGCCAGATCATCCCCTGGAACTTCTCGATCCTGATGGCGGCCTGGAAACTGGCCCCGGCGCTGGCCGCCGGCAACTGCGTGGTGCTGAAACCGGCCGAGCAGACTCCGGCGGCGATCATGGTGCTGATGGAACTGATCGGCGACCTGCTGCCGCCCGGCGTGTTGAACATCGTCAACGGCCTCGGGGCCGAGGCCGGCAACGCGCTGGCGCGGTCGAACCGCATCGCCAAGATCGCCTTCACCGGGTCGACGGCGACGGGCCGCAAGATCATGGAGGCGGCCACCGTCAACCTGATCCCGGTCACGCTGGAACTGGGGGGCAAGTCGCCCAACATCTTCTTCTCGGACGTGATGGCGCAGGACGACGCCTTCCTCGACAAGGCGGTGGAGGGCTTCGTCCTCTTCGCCTTCAACCAGGGCGAGGTCTGCACCTGCCCCTCGCGCGCGCTGATCCAGGAGGACATCTACGACGCCTTCATCGAACGCTGCATCGCAAGGGTGAAGGCGATCAAGCAGGGCGACCCGCGCGAGGCCGACACGATGGTGGGGGCGCAGGCGTCGAAGCAGCAGCATGACAAGATCATGTCCTACCTGAAGATCGGCCGCGAGGAAGGCGCCGAGGTGCTGGTCGGCGGCGATGCCGCGCGGTTCAACGGCGAGATCGCCGAAGGCTTCTACATCCAGCCGACCATCCTGAAGGGCCACAACAAGATGCGGGTCTTCCAGGAGGAGATCTTCGGGCCTGTCGTCTCGGTCACCACCTTCAAGGACGAGGCCGAGGCCTTGGCCATCGCCAACGACACCATGTATGGCCTCGGCGCCGGGGTCTGGACCCGCGACGGCACCCGCGCCTACCGCTTCGGCCGGGCGATCGAGGCGGGGCGGGTCTGGGTCAACAACTACCACGCCTATCCGGCCCACGCGGCCTTCGGCGGCTACAAGCAGTCCGGCATCGGCCGCGAGACGCACAAGATGATGCTGGACCACTATCAGCAGACCAAGAACATGCTGGTCAGCTACAACCCGAACAAGCTGGGCTTCTTCTGAGGCTTTTGCGGGAACGGGAGAGGCGCGGGGGAACCCCCGCGCCTCTTGCTTTGGGGTGAGTCGGTTGAAGCGAGACGCGGCTCCGTAGGGGGCTACTTCATCCCTCCACACCTCGCGTCGGGCGGGAAAAGGCGAGGCACTGCCTCGCCCCCGCCCGTGCACAGCATGTCAACCGGAGACGGTGCGGTATGAGACTGGGAGAGGCCAGCGCCCGACCCGGTGGGCGAGAAGCGCCCGCCGAGGGCGGGGCGGGCGCTGGCCGGGCCTTGAGGGCCCGGCCGGACAAGGGGAAACGTTGCACTGTGGCGAAGGCACGCGCCTTCGCCAAGGCAAAGGATAAAGGCGGGGCGAACCCCGCCCTACGTCCCCGGTAGGGCGGGGTTCACCCCGCCATCCCGTCGCTCCCCCAGCACTTCGTCCTGGTGCTCGCCAAGCCTCGGCGAGGGGCGGTCCAGCGCAAGCTCCGCGCCCGAAAACGTCATCGGGCTGCGCACGCCCGGCACGCCATCGGGAGAAATCCGCATCCCGCGGGCCTGCACCTGCGGGTCGGCGAAGACGCCCTCCATGTCGTTGATCGGCCCGGCCGGCACGCCCTGCGCCTCGCAGGCCGCCAGCAGGTCGGCCATGTTCCACGCCTTCGTCGCCGCGGTGATCCGCTCCGTCATCCCGGCCCGGTTGGCGATGCGGTCGGCGTTGGTCAGGAACGCCGGCGCCTCGGCCATGTCCCCGAGCCCGAGGATCGCACAGAGCTTGCGATACTGGCTGTCGTTCCCGGTCGCCAGGATGATCCAGCCGTCGGCGCAATCGAACACGGCATAGGGCGCCAGGTTCGGATGCGCATTGCCCATCTTGCGCGGCGAGACCCCGGTCGCCAGGTAGTTCATCGCCTGGTTCGCCATGATCGAGGTCGCCACGTCCATCAGCGCCATGTCGATCTGCTGGCCCTCGCCCGTGCGCCCGCGCTGCACCAGCGCCGCCAGGATCGCGGTGGCGGCATAGACCCCGGTGAACACATCCGTGACCGCCACGCCCACCTTCTGCGGCTGGCCCTCCGGCTCTCCGGTGACCGACATCAGCCCGGCCATGCCCTGGATGATGAAGTCGTAGCCCGCCCGATGCGCATAGGGCCCGTCCTGCCCGAAGCCGGTGATCGAGCAATAGATCAGCCGCGGGTTCACCTTGCGCAGGGACTCCCAGTCCAGCCCGTATTTCGCCAGGCCACCGACCTTGAAGTTCTCGATCACCACATCGGCCTCGGCGACCAGGCGGCGCACCACCTCCTGCCCCTCGGCGGTGCGGAAATCGCAGGTGATGCCCTTCTTGCCGCGGTTGCAGCTGTGGAAATAGGCGGCCGAGCGGTCCCCGTCCCTTTCGATGAACGGAGGCCCCCAGCGGCGGGTGTCGTCGCCCTCGGGCGCCTCGACCTTGATCACCTCGGCGCCGAGGTCGGCCAGCGTCTGCCCGGCCCATGGCCCGGCCAGGATCCGCGCCAGCTCGATGACGCGGATGCCTTCCAGCGGTGCGGCCATGTCCTATTCCGCCAGCTTGGCGTCGATGATCGCCTTCAGGTCGGCATAGGACATGTTGCCGTGCTTCTCGCCGTCGATCATCAGCGTCGGCGTGCCCTCGATCTGGTCGGCCTTCATGTTCTCCTCGAAGCGCTTGACCATCGCATCCGCCATCGGCGCATCGTTCATGCACTGGTTCAGCTGCTCTTCGGTCATCCCCGAGGCCAGGCCGATCTTGCGGATGTTCGCCACCGCGGCGGTGGGATCGTCGGTGCCGGCCCATTCGTTCTGGGTGGCGAACAGGGTGTCGGCCACCGGGAAATACTTCAGCTCGCCGCCGCAGCGGGCCATCATCGCGGCCCAGAGGCCGTAGCGGTCGAAATAGACCTCGCGCAGGGTGAAATGCACCTTGCCGGTGTCGATGTATTCCGCCTTCAGCGGCTTGAACACGGCTTCGGTGAAATGCGCGCAATGTGGGCAGGTGAAGCTGGCGTATTCGACGATCTTCACCGGGGCGTCGGGATTGCCGATGCTGAAATCCTTGACCTCGGGCGCGGCCGGAGCTTCGGTCTCCGCCTCGGTCTCCTGTCCCAGCACGGGGCTGGCGGCCATGGCGGCGGCAAGGGCGATCAGCGCCCGGCGGTTCATCTTCATCATCTCTTGTCCTCTGCGGCCTTCCGCCGTGTTAGAATATTCTGCCCCAGGCGTTCAAGCGCCGCCCGCAGCCCGTCGTCGCCGACCCCCCCGGCGGCGGCCTTGGCCTGCGCCTCCAGCGCCGGGTCCGGCTGCGGCTCCACACTGGGCGCGGGCGCGAACTGCGCTTGCCCCTCGGCGAAGCCGGTCGCCGCCGTCTGGGTCAGGTGGATGCGGGCGATGGCGTTGTAGCCGTAGACCGCGTTCACCCGCGCCCGCAGCGCCTCTTTCTGCATCTCCACCACCGGCGCCGCGGCCCCGCGCACCAGCAGCGTCAACGTCGCGCCGAAGCCCTCGCGCCCGTAGCCCACTTTCACCGGGCGGGTGACGGCGGCAAGGTCCTTGCCCGCCACCTCTTCCCAATGCGTCAGCAGCTTCGCCACCGCGAACCCCCGGGCCTCGCCCGCCGCCCGCACCTCGCGCGCCATCAGGCCGAAGGCGGGCTCGAAGCCCCGCATCCTGCGGTCCTTGCCTGGTCCGGGTTTCAAAGGTCGCATCTGGCCTTCACCGTTTCTGCAAGGCTATCTTAGCCGAACCGCGCCCTCCCGCCAGTGGCGCATCCGTGACAAGGCATAAAGAATGCGTGACGCCAGGCCCGACCCGGGCCAAGCCGGAGCCCTGCTGCTGGACTGGTATGACCGGCACGCCCGCACCATGCCCTGGCGCGTGGGGCCGCGCGACCGGCTGGCCGGGCATCGGCCCGATCCCTACCGGGTCTGGCTGTCGGAGGTGATGCTGCAGCAGACCACCGTCGCCGCCGTGCGCGACTACTTCCACCGCTTCACCGCCCGCTGGCCCACGGTGCAGGCGCTGGCCGCGGCGAAGGACGAGGAGGTGATGGCCGAATGGGCCGGCCTCGGCTACTACGCCCGCGCCCGCAACCTCCTGAAATGCGCCCGGGCGGTGGCCGACCTGGGCGGCTTCCCCGAGACGCGCGAGGGGCTGCTCGCCCTGCCCGGCATCGGCCCCTATACCGCCGCCGCCGTCGCCGCCATCGCTTATGACGAGCCCGCCACCGTGGTCGACGGCAATGTCGAGCGGGTGATGGCCCGGCTCTTCGCGGTGGAAACCCCGCTGCCGACCGCCAAGCCGGACCTGACGGCGCTGGCCGAAAGCCTGACGCCGCGCGACCGGCCGGGAGACCATGCCCAGGCGGTGATGGACCTCGGCGCCACCATCTGCACCCCGAAGTCGCCGGCCTGCGGCATCTGCCCGCTGACCGCGCTCTGCCTCGCCCGAGCGGCCGGCATTCAGGCCGAGCTGCCGCGGAAACTGGCCAAGCCCGCCAAGCCCACCCGGCAGGGCAGGCTCTGGCTGGTGCGCAACGGCCCGCTGTGGCTGGTCGAGACCCGGCCGGACCGCGGCCTTCTCGGCGGCATGACCGGCTTTCCCGGCGATGGCTGGGACGGGTCGGGCGGGGCGGAGCCGGTGGAGGCCGCATGGCGCGACATCGGCGAGGTCCGCCACACCTTCACCCATTTCCACCTGATCCTGCGTGTGCTGGCGGCGGAGACCGACGCCAACCCCAGCCGGGGCAGCTATGTCCGGCTGGCCCCGGCCAGCCTGCCGACGGTGATGCGCAAGGCCTACGACCTGGCGGAGAAGACGGGATGACCCGCAGGGGCGCAATTTCGCCGCGTTGAGCTGCCATCCTGCCGCGGATAGAGTCCTCCCGGACGCGCCTGCACCGAAAGAACCTTCCATGACCACACCGGACATGACTTCCCCCCGCAGCGCCCTGCCGTTCTGGCTGTCGCTCGGCACCGTGCCCATGGCCTTCCTCGGCATGGGCCTCGGCGGGATCTGGGTCCTGGCCCTGCCGCTTTACTGCTGGGCGCTGTTCTCGCTTCTCGACGCCGTGACCGGGCTGAACGAGGACAACCCCGACACCGACACGCCCGAGGACCAGCTCTACCTCTACCGCCTGCTGACGATGATCTGGTTCCCGGTCCAGTTCCTGACGCTGTGCTTCATGCTGTGGTTCGTGCCGCAGGCGGGGCACCTGAACATGGCGGAGAAGGTCTTCCTCTTCATCGGCATGGGGGTGATGTCCGGCACCATCGGCATCAACTACAGCCACGAGCTGATGCATCAGAAGCCCAAGCTGGAGCGTTGGCTGGGCGACCTGCTGCTGGCGACCGTGCTCTACTCGCATTTCCGCACCGAGCACCTGAAGGTCCACCACCTTTATGTCGGCACCCCCCGCGACGCGGTGACCGCGCGCTACAACGAGAACTTCCACCGCTTCTTCGCCCGGGTGCTGCCGGAAAGCTGGCTGTCCGCCTTCCGCACCGAGAAGGCCTGGCTCGCCCGCAAGGGGCGGCCGTGGTTCCACCCCTCGAACCCGTTCTGGCGCTACTGGGGGCTGCAAGCCGCCATGATGCTGATCGCGCTGGCGCTCGGCGGCTGGATGGGGCTGGTGTTCTTCCTGATCCAGGCCTTCGTGGCGATCTGGCAACTGGAACTGACCAATTATGTCGAGCATTACGGCCTGACCCGCCGCTATCTCGGCGACGGCAAATACGAACACGCCCTGCCGCGGCATTCCTGGAACGCCTCGCACCGGGCGACCAACTGGCTGCTGATCAACCTGCAACGGCATTCGGACCACCATTACAAGCCCGACCGCCGCTTTCCGCTGTTGCAGACCTACGGCACCGACGAGGCGCCGCAACTGCCCTTCGGCTATCCGATGATGAACTTCGTCGCCCTGATCCCGCCGCTCTGGCGCCGCCGGATGAATCCGCGGGTGCGCGCCTGGCGTAAGCAGTTCTACCCCGACATCGCCGACTGGCAGCCCTACAACAAGGGCCAGAACCCGATGCCCGCCGGGGCGCCGTAACTTCCCCTCGCCGCCGGGGCCGGCTATCCTGCCCCGGACCGGCGGAGGATGGGCCATGACCAGCGAAAGCCAGCAGCACGAGGCGGCCTGCCATTGCGGCGCGGTCAGGTTCCGGGTGCGGCTGACGGATGGGTTCCGCACCGCCCGGCGCTGCTCCTGCTCCTATTGCCGGATGCGCGGGGCGGTTGCCGTCTCCGCCGCGGTGGGGGACATCGCGTTCATCGCCGGCGAGGAGAACCTGACGCTCTACCAGTTCAACACCCTGACGGCGAAGCACTGGTTCTGCAAGACCTGCGGCATCTACACCCATCACCAGCGCCGCTCGAACCCCCGCGAGTTCGGGGTGAACGTCGCCTGCCTCGAAGGCGTCAGCCCCTTCGACTTCCCCGAGGTGCCGGTGGTGGACGGCGTTTTCCATCCCTCGGATGCCGCCACCGGCTCCCGCGTGGTGGGCATCCTGCGGTTCGAGGCCGAAAGCTAGGCCGGAAAAAACCCCGCCATGCGGACATGGCGGGGCAGGTGCACCCCAGGCGGACCAGGGCGCAGGCGTAACCTTGAATGTCGGGGTAGGGCGGGGTTCACCCCGCCTTCAGTTCTGGGCCTTCAGTTCGGCCGGCGGCCGTCCGATTCCATCTCCGCCCGGATCTGCTGGCGCAGGATGTCGATCGGCACCATCTTGCCGTCGCGGCGGAAGTGCCAGTAGGTCCAGCCGTTGCAGGAGGGCGCGCCCTCCAGCGCCGCGCCGACCTGGTGGATCGAGCCCTTCACGTCATTGCCGATCAGCGTGCCGTCGGCGCGCACCTTGGCCTTGAAGCGGTTGCCGATGGAGAACAGCTCCTCCCCCGGCCGCAGCATTCCGCGCTCGACCACCTGGCCGAAGGGCACCCGCGGCTCGGCCCGTTTCGAGCCGGTGACCTCCAGCGCCGAGGCGTCGTATTTGCGCACCCGCGCCAGCCGCTCGGCCGCAGCCTTGCGATAGGCTTCCTCGCGCTCGATGCCGATGAACTCGCGGCCCAGCATCTTCGCCACCGCGCCGGTGGTGCCGGTGCCGAAGAACGGGTCCAGCACCACGTCGCCGGGGTTGGTGGTCGCCACCAGCACCCGGTGCAGCAGGCTTTCCGGCTTCTGCGTCGGATGGGCCTTGTCGCCGGCCTCGTCCTTCAGCCGCTCGTGCCCGGTGCAGATCGGCAGCACCCAGTCCGACCGCATCTGCACGCCTTCGTTCAGCGCCTTCAGCGCCTCGTAGTTGAAGGTGTATTTCGCCGCCTCGTCGCGGCTGGCCCAGATCAGCGTCTCATGGGCATTGGTCAGCCGGCGACCCTTGAAGTTGGGCATCGGGTTCGACTTGCGCCAGACCACGTCGTTCAGAAGCCAGTAACCCTGGTTCTGCAACTCCGCCCCCAGCCGGAAGACGTTGTGGTAGCTGCCGATCACCCAGATCGCCCCGTTCGGCTTCAAGAGCCGCTTGGCGGCCTTCAGCCAGTCCCGGGTAAAGGCGTCGTAGCTGGCGAAGGAGGAGAACTGGTCCCAGTGGTCGTCCACCGCATCGACCTTGGAATTGTCCGGCCGGTGCAGCTCGCCCTTCAGTTGCAGGTTGTAGGGCGGGTCGGCGAAGATCAGGTCGACGGACCCTGCGGGCAGGGAGTTCATCACCTCGATGCAGTCGCCCGCAAGGATCTGGTTCAGCGGAAGGTTTCCTTCCGCCGTGGTATTCCTGGTCGTCATGTCTCTGCCTCTGTCCCCGGCATCTTGTGCGCCGATGTTGGGCTGAATCATGAGTCAGAGGCGATTCGCCGTCAAATTCTTTTTTGAATCAGTCACTTACAGAAATAGCTTGGCACAATATATTGTGGACGGGGGCGAAGGAACGTCTATGAAACGGGGTGACCCCAAAATCTAGAAGCGCCTGCAGATGGGCCCTGGTCGGGTAGCCCGCGTTCCTGTCCCAGCCGTAGCCGGGGTGCTGTTGCGCCAAATCCACCATGATCCGGTCGCGCGTCACCTTGGCCACCACCGAGGCCGCGGCGATCGACAGGCAAAGCGCGTCGCCCCTAACGATGGCGCGCGAGGTGCAGGCCAGCCCCTTCGGGATCAGGTGGCCGTCCACCAGCGCATGGTCGGCGGGCAGCGCGGCCACCGCCCGCTCCATCGCCAGGTGGCTGGCGCGCAGGATGTTCAGCCTGTCGATCTCCTCGACCGAGGCATGGGCGACCGAGACCTGGGCGTGATCCATCAGCCAGTCGAACAGCCGCTCGCGCGCCAAGGCGGTCAGCATCTTGGAATCGCGCAGGCCCTGCGGCAGGCGGCCCGGCTCCAGCCGCACCGCCGCCGCCGTCACCGGCCCGGCCAGCGGCCCGCGGCCCACCTCGTCCACGCCGACGACGTAGAGGGCGCCGCCTTGCAGCGCCGCCTCTTCCTGTCCGAAATCCGGTTCCATCGTCATCGGCCGTTCCTCCGGCTGCATTTCTCCCTCTGGCCCTGCCGGGCTGCAAGGGGTATCGACCGGCGCAGGGGACTCACGCGGAAGGAAGGCTGCCGGATGACATTCTCGCGCAAGATCAAGATCGCGCCCTCGATCCTTTCCGCCGATTTCGCCGATTTCGGCCGGGAAATCCAGGCGATCGAGGCGCAGGGCGCCGACTGGGTGCATGTCGACGTGATGGACGGGCATTTCGTGCCGAACCTGACCTTCGGCCCGCCCGCGGTGGCGGCGTTCCGGCGGCATGTGAAGACGGTGATGGACGTGCACCTGATGATCGCCCCGGTCGATCCCTATATCGACGCCTTCGCCAAGGCGGGCGCCGACATCCTGACCGCGCATGTCGAGGCCGGGCCGCATATCCACCGCACCCTGCAGGCGATCCGCGGCGCCGGGATGAAGGCCGGCGTGGCGTTGAACCCGGGCACTCCGGCCGAGGCGGTGGAGCATCTGCTGGACCTGGTCGACCTGATCTGCGTGATGACGGTGAACCCCGGCTTCGGCGGACAGAGATACATCGACATGACGGCGAAGGTGCGCCGCCTGCGGGCGATGATCGGCGACCGTCCGGTGCATATCGAGATCGACGGCGGCATGGACCCGGTGACCGCGCCGCTGATGGCGGCGGCGGGGGCGGATGTGCTGGTGGCGGGCTCGGCGGTGTTCAAGGGCGGGTCGGTGGAGAACGCGCAGGTCTACGGCGCCAACATCCGCGCGATCCGGGCGGCGGCGGAAAGCGCGCCTTGATCCTGGTCTTCGACCTCGACGGCACCCTGGTCGATTCCGCCCCGGACATCAGGGCGGCGGTGAACCGGATGCTGGCAGGGCTGGAGCAAGGGCCGATGGACCTGCCGACCATCATCGGTTTCGTCGGCAACGGGATGCCGAAGCTGGTGGAGCGGGTGATGGCGGCGAGGGGCATCGACCCGGGCCGGCATGGCGATCTGACGCAGGTCACGCTGGACCACTACGCCGCCGCACCCTCGGCGCTGACCCGGCCCTATCCGGGCGCTCCGCAGGCGCTGGCGGCGCTGGAAGCGGCGGGCCACCGGCTGGCGGTCTGCACCAACAAGCCCGAGGCCCCGGCGCGGGCGATCCTGGCCGACCTCGGCCTTGCCCGGCATTTCCCGGTGGTGGTCGGCGGCGACAGCCTGCCGGTCAGGAAGCCCGACCCGGCCCCGGCGCTGGCCTGCGTCGAAGCCCACGGCGGCGGCGCGGCGGCCTTCGTCGGCGACAGCGAGGTGGATGCGGAAACCGCCGCGGCGGCGGGCCTGCCGTTCTACCTCTTCACCCGAGGCTACCGGAAATCCCCCGTCGAGGCCCTGCCGCACCGGGCGTCCTTCTCGGACTTCGCCGAACTGCCCGGCCTGATCGGCTGACCTCCTCCAGCGCCTTCGGCTTGTCGTCTGGGCCCGCGAAGAGGGCCGAAGGCACCGATGAGCGATTAAAGCCCGTTCACCGGCACCTTCAGCATCGGCCGGCCGTCGGGATCCTTCGGCACCTCCCCCGCCCGCATGTTCACCTGCAAGGAGGGGATGATCAGCTTCGGCACCGACAAGGTGGCGTCCCGCGCCTGCCGCATCGCCACGAACTCCTCGCGCGTGCGGCCGCCGCCGACATGGATGTTGTGCGCCTTCTCGTCGGCCACCGTGGTCTCCCAGCGGATCTCGCGGCCGTTCGGGCCGTAGTCGTGGCACATGAACAGCCGCATCCCGCCGGGCAGCGCCAGCACCTTCTGGATGCTGTCGTAAAGCTCCCCGGCATCGCCGCCGGGGAAATCGGCGCGGGCCGAGCCGCCGTCGGGCATGAACAGCGTGTCGCCGACGAAGGCGGCATCGCCCATCACATGGGTCATGCAGGCCGGCGTATGGCCGGGGGTGTGGAGGGCGAAGCAGGCCATCCCGCCGACCGTATAGGTGTCGCCGTCCTTGAACAGCGCATCGAACTGGCTGCCGTCGCGCTGGAACTCGGTCCCCTCGTTGAAGATCTTGCCGAAGGTGTCCTGCACCACGGTGATCTTCTCGCCGATGCCGACCTTGCCGCCGAGCGCCTCCTGGATGAAGGGCGCGGCGGACAGGTGGTCGGCATGGACATGGGTCTCGATGATCCATTCCAGCCGCAGGCCATTATCTCGGATGAAGGCGATGATGCGGTCGGCGGAATCGTGGGTGATGCGCCCGGCGGCGTAGTCGATGTCCATCACGCTGTCGACCACCGCGCAGGCCGCGGAGCCGGGGTCCTTGACCACATAGCTGATGGTATTGGTCGCCGGGTCGAAGAAGGCCTCGACCTCGGGGCGGAGGTTCAGGTTCAGGGGATAGCCGGTCATCTGGGTCTCCTTTCCGGCGCCGGGCCGGAAAGGGATTATACATAGAAGGGGCTGAATTTGTAAGCCGCCCCTGCAACGAAGTTGGGGGCGAGGGCTGCCCGTCCCCTCGCCCCCCTGCGGCGCGGCCCCTGCCGGACCGCGCCCCGCCAGGCCCCAGGCGGGCCCGCGGCTGTCCTCAGTAGCCCCGGCCGCGGCGGTGGCGGTCCTCCAGCCGGAAGCCGGCGTCCAGCAGGCAGCGTTCGGGATAGACCCGGTCGCGCTTGCCCCAGATCCGCGCCTCGGTGGCGCAGTGCCGGGGCAGCCGGGCCTCGACGCCCTCGCGGCGCAGGCAGCGCTCGGGGTAGACGGTGACGCTGCGCCGGCCGCTGTCGAACTCCATGGCGCAGACGGCGGGGATGCGCTTGGCATGGGGCTTGCGCTTCTTGTGCCAGGCCGGATCGGCCCAGCCCTGCGGCTGCGGGCGGAAGCCTTCCGCCTCGTAGATCGTCGCGGGCTGGGTGCGCAGGGTGTCGGCGGCGCGGGCGGGCAGCGCCGCCCCCAGCATCAGCGACACCGCCGCCGCGCCGGCGGCCAGCCACCAGCCCAGCCGGCTGGCCGAGGGGCGCCGGTCCGGCGCAGGGGTGCGGGCGATACGGATCGTTTCCGTCGGATAGGTCATGGTCATTCCAGCCTCCATCTGCTCTGGCGGTCCGCCCTTGCGGCGGTTGCGCCCGGTGATGGGGAAAGGCTGGGCCAGCCCCGGCAGGACAGGCAATATCGGCCCGCTGTCAGGCGATAGCACCCCGCCCCGCCGCCGCGGTTATGCGATAACAGCACTCGCGCGGCCCTTGCGTTATTGAATATCCGGCCGCGCAGGGCCAATCTGACGGGGACATCGGGCAGACTCCTCGAAGGGAGCCAGAACATGAAGACCGCAGCGCTTGGCATCGCCCTGACGCTGGCCCTTTCCGGGGCCGCGGGGGCGGAATGCTATGCCGATTACAAGGCCAAGAAGGATTCCCCCCTGCAGCTGCATTACGGCGTGGCGCAGGTCTCGGACGCCAATTGCTCGCGCGGGGGGGCGGAAGGCGAACTCGCGCCGCGGCTGGCGGCCGACGGCTGGACCCTGCTGAACGTTCTCTCTACCTTCGGCCCCGAAGGTCTTGCCGAAAGGAAAGCGAGTGCCGGAGCCTATTTCCTCCGTTACTGACAGCCTGAAGACGGGCAACCGGGTGGTGGCCCTCGGCATCGGGGCGATCGTGCTGATCCTGTTCGGCGCGGCGCTGTTCCTGTTCCTGAACCTGCCCGACGCCAATGCCTTCAACGCCCGGGTGGAGCGGCTGTTCGTCGAGAACGACAACCTGACCTCGGGGGCGGAGATCAAGCTGCTGGAGATCCTGGCGCAGTCGGGGACATCGTTCTCCGAGGTGCTGACCAGCTACCGCTCGGTGATCTTCGTGCTCTTGGTGTTCTCCACCGCCCTGCTGGTGGCGGCGCTGGTGTTCCTGGTGACCATCATCGCCCTGAACCGCCGCATCTCGGCGATCCAGAGGTCGGGGATACAGGTGGCTTCGCTGATGATCAGCCGCGAGTCGCGGGCGGTCTACATCAACGACCTGGAGTTCCAGCTGACCGAGGCGGCGCTGGAGACGCTGAGCGTTCTGGCCGAGGCGCGGATGGACGACGAGGTTCTGTCCGGCGCCCAGATCGAGGCGGTGATCTCCGGCCGCGCCGAGGCCGATTGCGACGAGGCCGCCGGGGCGACGCGGGTGAAGCGGCTGCGGGATGCGCTGGGGAACCAGCTGGTCAGCGAGCTGCTGGTGAAGACCATCGCCCGGCGGGGATATATGCTGGCGGTCGGGAAGGATACGATACGGATGATCTGAGGCGGCTGTGGCGGTTTCGCGCAACGGAGGCCAGCGCCCGACCGCGGGTAGGCGCCTCCGACGGCGCGTGGCCGGCGCTTTATGGTGCGGCCTCTCCCATGGCCCGAGCGGAGAACCGGCGGCGCAGAAGCGCCCGCCCGGGGGGCGGTCGGGCGCTGGCCGGGGGCGCGTTCCGCGCCTGTTGACCCGGCCGGGAAGCCATTCCGGGCCGCGGTGCGCCGAAGGCGGTCAATACTCGTTCGCCCCCTTCCCCGCCAGAATCTTTGGCCGCAGCTTGGCGATCCGGTTGATCCGCGTCGCCGGGGTCTTGGTTCCGGTCACATGCAGCACATGGCTTTTCTGCCGCCCCGGAGTCAGGCGGTGGAAGGCCTCGGCCAGTTCCGGGTCGGCGTCCATCGCCTCCACCAGTTCCTCGGGCAGGTCGACCTCGGTCTCCTCCTTCGGCGGCTTCACCCCGGCCTCGGCATATCCCTTCGCCTCGGCCAGATAGCGCAGGATCACCGGCGCCATCGCCTCCACCTGCGCGTTGTCGGTGAAGCGGATCGCGTCGGGGTGGCGGGTGTTCGGCCCCTGCCGCTCCAGCACGCCCTCCGGGTCCTTCATCAGTGCGGCGTCGAAGAAGGTCAGCCGGAAATCGCCGCGGAAGGCCCCCATGATCGCGATGTTGCGGCCCGCGTGCATGTAGCAGGGATGACCCCATTTCACCGTCTCCGTGAGCCCCGCCTGCAGGCACAGCTTCCGCAGCGCCGCCAGCCCCTCGGCCCAGAGCCGGGTGGAGCAGTCGGGCGTGGCGAAGCGGTCGCAGCGCCCGCAGCCCCTGGTGAAGAAATCCTCGATCTCGGTGATCATCGCCGGGCCTCTGGCTGGGTCCGGGCCAGACTATCCCGGGCGGGGCGCAGGCTTCAACCGGCCCGCGGGAAATGCCTAAGATGCCCGGCTTTAAGCCGCCGTTCACCGCGCCCTGCTATCGCTGGTCCCGGGTGTGAAACATGGGTGATGGGGATGGCCGGGCAACCGAATGCCGCGCCAGTCATCATCAAGCGGAAAAAGGTCGTCGGCGGTGGGGGGCACCACGGCGGCGCATGGAAGGTCGCCTACGCCGACTTCGTGACGGCGATGATGGCCTTCTTCCTCTTGATGTGGCTTCTGAACGCGACCACGGAAAAGCAGCGCAAGGGGCTGTCGGACTATTTCAGCCCGACCATCGCCGTCAACCGCGTCTCGGGCGGCGGCGACGGCGCGCTCGGCGGCGAGACCATGTTCTCCGAGGAGACCCGGGCGAAGGCGGGCACCGGCGGCACCTCGGACCAAAGCGGCGCCTCCTCGGGGGCCGAGAAGGACTCGCTGGCCGACGAGGGCGCGGCCGAGATGCGGCAGGTCGAGAAGGAGCTGCTGGACCGCGGCGGCGAAAGCCGGACGATGGAGCAGCTTCTGCGCCACGTCGTCACCCGCGTCACCGACGAGGGTCTGGTGATCGAGGTCTACGACCTGGAAAACGCGCCGCTGTTCAGCAACGACACCGCCGAGCCGACCGCGGTGACGCTGGCGCTGGCCGGGCTTCTGGCCGAGGTGCTGGCGCTGACGAAGAACGATGTGGCAGTGAACGGCCACCTGCGCAGCTATCCGGTGACGCTGCGCGCCAATCCGGTCTGGGAACTCTCGGCCGAACGGGCGCAGCGGATGCGCCTCCTGCTGGAGGCCGCCGGGCTGGACGCCGCGCGGATGGAGCGGGTCTCGGGCTTCGCCGACCGCAAGCCGGTGACGGCGGACGGCGCGGCGGTGCGCAACAACCGGCTGGAGGTGATCCTGCTGCGCAGCGACCGCTAGGCCGGGCCGCCGGAGGACAATCGCTAAAATTGCGCCTGTTAGGGGTTTGTTCGGGCCCCTTGGTGCAGCTTGCGCGGATACGGGATCGCAGCAGCAGAAAGGTGCCCCGATGACCATCTCGTCGTCCCTCGCCGCGGGGGTGGCCGGCCTGAACGCCAATGCCACCCGGCTGGCCACCATCGCCGACAACATCGCCAACTCCGGCACCTACGGCTACAAGCGCGCCGCGGCGGATTTCTCCAACATGGTGATCACCAATGCCCGCGGCTCCGGCGTCTATTCCGCCGGCGGCGTCCGCGCCTCCTCCTTCCGCCTGATCGAGGAGCGGGGGGCGCTGGTCGGCACCGCCAATTCGCTGG
Organism: Rhodobacter sp. SGA-6-6; assembly: GCF_011043545.1. Classification (GTDB taxonomy): domain Bacteria; phylum Pseudomonadota; class Alphaproteobacteria; order Rhodobacterales; family Rhodobacteraceae; genus Pseudogemmobacter. The sequence goes on from NZ_JAAKGP010000004.1 coordinate 186,772, forward strand.
ACCTCGCCGTCGCCGGCCGCGGCTTCCTGCCGGTGATCCCGGCGGTGTCGATGGGCAATGCCTCGGGCGACATCCCGCTGATGATGACCACCACCGGCGCCTTCCGCACCGATTCCAACGGCGTCCTGAAGACCGACTCGGGGCTGGTCCTGCTGGGCTGGCCTGCCGCCTCGGACGGCACCATCCCGGTCTTCCCGCGCGACACCATGGGCGGGCTGGAGCCGATCGTCATCAACTCCAACCAGACCGCGGGCGACCCGACCACCAAGATGAACCTCGGCGTCAACCTGCCCGCCACCGGGACGGAGGCCGGCGCCACCGGCACCGCCTTCCCGCTGTCGGTGGAATATTTCGGCAACCTCGGCACCTCGGAATCGCTGGACATCACCTTCACCCCCACGGTCCCGGCCACCGGCACCTCGAACGAATGGACGATGGTGATCCGCGACAGCGCCGGCGGCGGCAACATCATCGGCGAATACACCCTGACCTTCGACGACAGCCGCGCCGCCGGCGGCACGCTGGCCTCGGTGACGGTGGTCTCGGGCGGGGCCTACGATTCGGCCACCGGCCAGCTGGCGCTGACGGTGGCGGGCGGGCCGCTGAACGTGAACATCGGCCGGCTGGGCGACCCGAACGGCCTGACCCAGCTGTCGGACGGCTTCGCCCCGGTCTCGATCACCAAGGACGGCTCGCCGGTCGGCAACCTGACCTCGGTCGAGGTGGACCAGAACGGCTATATCACCGCCACCTACGACACCGGCTTCACCCGGCGGCTCTACCAGATCCCGCTGGTGGACGTGCCCAACCCCAACGGCCTGCTGTCGAAGAACAACCAGACCTTCCAGGTCTCGCCCGAGTCTGGGTCGTTCTTCCTCTGGGACGCCGGCTCCGGCCCCACCGGCTCGATCGAGGGCTATGCGCGCGAAGGCTCCACCACCGACGTGGCAGCCGAACTGACGAGCCTGATCCAGACCCAGCGGGCCTATTCCTCGAACGCCAAGGTCATCCAGACCGTGGACGAGATGCTGCAGGAAACCACCAACATCAAGCGATAGGCTGAATGAGCGTCACCTCGGCCCTTTCCAGCGCGCTGACCGGGCTGACCGCGACCTCGCGGCAGGCCGAGGCGGTGTCGTCCAACGTCGCCAATGCGACCACCCCGGGCTATGCCCGGCGCGAGGTCTCGCTGACCGCCCTGTCCCTGGGCGGCAGCGGGCAGGGAGTGGCGGTCCGCGGCATCACCCGGCAGGTGGACCGCTTCCTGATCGACGACCGCCGCGCCGCGCAGGCCGCCGCCGGCGACCGCGACCTGCGGGCGGCCTTCCTGAACCGGCTGGAGAAGGCCCTCGGCGACCCAACCGATCCCGGATCGCTCTCGGCAAGGATCGCCGCCTTCGACACCGCGCTGATGGAAGCCGCCAGCCGCCCGGAATCCGAGGCCCGGCTCTCCGCCGCCGCCGACGCCGCCCGCCAGCTGGCGCAGACCCTGAACCGGGCCAGCGAGGCGGTGCAGGCCGAACGGCTGCGCGCCGATGGCCAGATCGCCACCGCGGTCGAGGACCTGAACGCCGCCCTGCGCCAGGTGCGCGAGCTGAACAGCCAGATCCGCAGCTTCACCGGCGCCGGCCGCGATGTCTCGGCGCTTCTGGACCAGCGCCAGCAGATCGTCGACGGCATCGCCGAAATCGTCCCCCTCCGCGAGGTCGAACGCGAGCACGGCCAGATCGCGCTGATGACCACCGGCGGCGCGGTGCTGCTGGACGGCAAGGAATCGGTCTTCGGCTTCACCCCCGTCAACACCTTGGTCCCCGAGATGACGCAAGCCTCCGGCGGCCTTTCCGGGCTGACGCTGAACGGCAGGCCGATGGCGACCTCGGGCGAGACCAGCCTCGTCCTCGGCGGCACGCTGGCCGGGCTCTTCGCAGTGCGGGACGATCTGGCGGTGCAGGGCCAGGCCCGGCTGGATGCGGTGGCGCGCGACCTGGTGGAGCGCTTCGGCGCGGCCGGGCTGGATGCCACGCTGGCCCCCGGCGCCGCGGGTCTCTTCACCGACAACGGCGCGGCCTTCGACCCGGCCGACGAGACCGGCCTGTCCGCCCGCATCGCCCTGAACGCCGCCGCCGATCCGCAGGCGGGCGGGCAGGTCTGGCGGCTGCGCGACGGCCTGGGCGCCGCCGCGCCCGGGGCCACCGGCAATGCCGCCCTGCTGGTCGCGCTGTCGGAGGCGCTGACGGCGGCGCGGCCGACCGCCTCCGCCGCCCTGCCCGCCGCCAGCCGCAGCCTCTCCGGGCTGGCGGCGGACCTCTTGTCCTTCACCGCCTCCGACCGGCTGAATGCCGATACCGAACAGGCCTTCACCGCCGCCCGCCATGCCGCGCTGGACGAGATGGAAAAGGCCGGCGGCGTCGACACCGACCAGGAGCTGCAGGCCCTGCTGGTGATCGAGAAGAACTATGCCGCCAATGCCAAGGTCCTGCAGACGGTGGACGAGATGATCAACACTCTGCTGGGGTTGTGAGATGGTTTCCCGCGTCGGACATGGCGATGCCTCGCTGACCACGCTCCTGTCGCGCCAGTCGGCCAGCCTGCGCGCCGAGATCGAGCGGCGCAGCACCGAACTGACCACCGGCCTGCACCGCGACATGGGCGCGGCGGTCGGCGGCGACTTCTCGGCGCTGGCGGCGGTGGAACACTCGCTGGCCCGGCTGAAGGGCCATGCCGCCGCCACGGCCGAGGCGGCGCTGTTCACCGATGCGATGCAGGCGGCCCTCGGGGTGATCTCGGACGGCGCGGACGAGCTTGGTGCCAACATCCTGCGGGCGGTGGGGCCGGCCCGCGAGACCAGCGTCGATGCGGTGGCGATGGAGGCCGGGCGCACCTACGCCACCGCCGTCGCCGCGCTGAACACCCGCTTTTCCGAACGCGCGCTGTTCTCCGGGATGAATGCCGGAACCGCGCCGCTGCCGGGGGCGGAGGCGATCCTCTCCGCGCTGGAGACCGCCATCGGCGGAGCCGCGACGGCGGCCGATGTCCAGACCGCCGTCGCCGGCTGGTTCGCCAGCCCCGCCGGCTATGACGCGCTTTACGCCGGCGGCGCGGCGCGGACCGCCCTGCCGATCGCGGCGGAAGAGAGCGCCAGCCTGCCGGTGACGGCGCTGGATCCGGCGATCAAGGACACGCTGCGCGCGCTGGCCACCGCGGCGCTGCTGGACCGCGGCCTGCTGGCCGGCCAGCCGGAGGCGCGGGCGCAACTGATGAAGGCCGCCGGCGACGATCTGGCGACCGGCGGCGAGGCCCGGGCGCAGCTGACGGCACGGGTCGGCACGGTGCAGGCGCAGGTCGCCGCGGCGCAGACCCGCAACGCGGCGGAAAAATCGGCGCTGGAGATCGCCCGCGCCGGCATCACCGCCGCCGATCCCTACGACACCGCCACTGTGCTGGAGGACCTGCAATCCCGGCTGGAATCGCTCTACCTCGTTACCTCACGGGTCTCGCGGCTGTCGCTGGCGGAGTATCTGTGATGCGCTGGCTGCTCTGTCTTCTCCTGCTGTTCCCGGCCATGGCGGCAGCCGAGGCGATCCGCATCAAGGATCTGGTCGAGGTCGACGGCGTGCGCGGCAACGATCTGGTCGGCTACGGGCTGGTGGTCGGGCTGAACGGCACCGGCGACGGCATCCGCAACGCGCCCTATACCGAGGAGATCATGTCCAACCTGCTGGAACGGCTGGGCGTGAACGTCACCGGCGAGGATTACCGGCCGAAGAACGTCGCCGCTGTCTTCGTCACCGCCACCCTGCCGCCCTTCGCCCGGGCGGGCAGCCGGATCGATGTGACCGTCAGCGCCATCGGCGACGCGAAAAGCCTGCTCGGCGGCACGCTGGTGATGACGCCGCTGAACGGCGCCGACGGCGAAATCTATGCCGTGGCGCAGGGCACCATCATCGCCGGCGGCGTGGCGGCCGAAGGCGATGCCTCCCGCGTGGTGCAGGGGGTGCCGACGGCGGGGACCCTGCCGGCGGGCGGCCGGGTCGAACGCGAGGTGGGCTTCGACTTCTCCACCGTCTCGATGCTGCGGCTGGCGCTGAAATCGGCGGATTTCACCACCGCGGCGCGGATCGAGGCAGCGATCAACGCCGAGTTCGGCAGCCGCGTCGCCACCATGCTGGACGCCGGCACCGTGGCGCTGGACCTCGGGCAGGCCGGAATGCGCTCGCCCGCCCATGCGATCAGCCGGATCGAGGGGATATTGGTGCAGCCGGAAACCCGCGCCCGGGTGGTGGTGGACCAGCGCTCGGGCACCATCGTCATGGGCGCGGACGTGCGGATCAGCCGGGTGGCGGTGGCGCAGGGCAACCTGACGCTGCGGGTGGAGGAGTCGCCGGTGGTGGTGCAGCCCAACCCCTTCGCCCCCGGCGAGACGGTGGTGGTGCCGCGCACCTCCGCTTCCATCGCCGAGGACGGCACCGGGCTGGCCGAGGTGGCGGGCGGCACCTCGCTGTCCGAGGTGGTGGCGGGGCTGAACGCCCTCGGCGTGCCGCCGCACGACATGATCGACATCCTGAAAAGCATCCACGCCGCCGGCGCGCTGCACGCGGAATTCGTGGTGCAGTAGGGTGGCAAGGGCAATGGCCCGCCCCCCTGCCCACAAACGTCGGCCCCAGGAAAACCGGCCGCCCGGCCTTGCAACGGGGGCCGGGGGCGGTATGACTTCCGTAGCCAATCACAGGATCATGTCATGTCCATCATTCTCGACCCGGCCCCGCCGGGCAGCGCCGTCACGGAAACCGCGGAAGTGATCGTCCTGGTCAAGGCCGGGCAGGCCGGCTTCGGACCCGAGGCGCGGGCGCTGGACGCGCAGGCCGGCGGCGCGGTCTCGCGCGCGGTGCGGGTGCCGCGCTGCAAGGGCAAGGCGGGCGAGTGCATCGACCTGCTGGCCCCCGCCGGCCTGAAGGCGCGGCGGGTGGTGGTGCTGGACCTGGGCGAGGCCGCGGCGCTGACCGCGCTGGAGGCGACCCGCGCCGGCGCGGCGCTGGCCCGGCATCTGGAGGCCGAGGCGGAAACCGCCGCGGCGCTGGTCTTCGAGGCCCCGGCCGGGGCAGCCCTGCCCGGCGAGGAAATCCTCGCCCGCCTGCTGCTGGGGATGCGGCTGCGCAACTACCGTTTCCCGATGATGGCGAAGTCCGAAACCGCGCCCGACCTGCGGCTGACGCTGGCCGCCGCCGACGGCCCAGTGCTGGCCCGCAGCACCGCGTTGGCCGAGGGGGTGGCGCTGGCCCGCACCCTGGTCAACCTGCCGGCCAGCCACCTGAACCCGGACAATTTCGCCGACCACCTGACCCCGCTGGCCGAGGCCGGGATCGGCATCGAGGTGCTGGAGAAGGCCGATCTGGAACGGCTGGGCATGGGCGCGGTGCTGGCGGTCGGCATGGGCTCGGCCCGGGCGCCGCGGGTGATCGTGCTCCGCTACCAGGGCGCCGAGGGCAAGCCGCTGGCGCTGGTCGGCAAGGGCATGTGCTTCGATGCCGGCGGGCTGTGCATCAAGTCCGGGCCGCAGATGTTCCTGATGAAGGGCGACATGGGCGGCGCGGCGGCGGTGATCGGCACCATGCTGGCGCTGGCGCGGCAGAAGGCGAAGGTCCATGTCGTCGGCGTCCTCGGCGTGGCCGAGAACATGCTATCGGGCACCTCCTACAAGCCGGGCGACGTGGTGACCACGATGTCGGGCCGCACGGTCGAGGTCTTCGACACCGATTGCGAGGGCCGGATGGTGCTGGCCGATATCCTGCACTACGCCGCCACACGGTTCGAGCCGGCGGCGATGGTCGACCTGGCGACGCTGACCTATTCGGTGATGCGCGGCCTCGGCCATGTCTTCGCCGGGCTGTTCGCTACCCATGACGAGCTGGCCGACGGCCTCTTGGCGGCGGGCGAGGCGACGGGCGAGCGGTTCTGGCGGCTCCCCTTGGACCATGCCTATGACGAGGGTCTGCGGTCCCCCATCGCCGACCTGCGCCAGCACGCCCGCGATCTGGAGGACGGCGACTGCGCCTTCGCCGCGGCCTTCCTGCGCAACTTCACCGAGGGGCGGCCCTGGGTCCACCTCGACATCGCCGGCAAGGAGATCGTCGACGAGGACCGGCTGCACGCCCGGCCGGGCGGCGCCGGCTTCGGGGTGCAGCTCTTGGAGGAATGGATCACCTCGGGCGCGGCAGCGCGCTTCGCGGGGTAAGGCGGAAGGGCGGGGCGGTGGCCGGCAGCGGAATGCCTCCGGTTGGCCGGGCGGGAAAAGGCGAGGCGCTGCCTCGCCCCCGCCCGTGCGTGACATATCACCCGGAGACATTGGTCACGCGAACCCCGAGAGGCCAGCGCCCGACCCGGCGGGCGAGAAGCGCCCGCCGAGGGCGGGGCGGGCGCTGGCCGGGCCTTTGGGGCCCGGCCGGTCCTGATTGCAATGGTGCGCCGTGGCGAAGGCACGCGCCTTCGCCAGTCAAGACCGTGCTTTCACCCCTCGACCATCACCAGATGGCCGGGGGCCACCTCCTCATACCGCCGTGCGGGCGGCGCATAGTCCAGCGGACGGATCGGGGTGCGCAGCTCGGTCACTGCCAGGTTGCGCCGCAGGTGGCGGCGGGCCGGGTCGGGCACCGTCACCGCGCCGATCAGCTGGCGGGTATAGGCGTGGCGCGGCCGTTCCAGGATTTCCGCCCGCGGCCCGATCTCGACGATCTCGCCCATATACATCACCGCGATGCGGTGGCTGATCCGTTCCACCACGGCGATGTCGTGGCTGATGAACAGGAAGGCGATGCCCATCCGGTCCTGGATGTCCAAGAGCAGGTTCACCACCTGCGCCTTGACCGACACGTCCAGCGCCGAGACCGATTCGTCGGCGATGATCAGCTTGGGGTCCAGCATCAGCGCCCGGGCGATGCAGACCCGCTGCCGCTGCCCGCCCGAGAATTCGTGCGGATAGCGCTCCAGCATGGCTGCGGTCAACCCGACCTGGTCCATCAGCCGCGCGGCCCTGACCCGGCCCTCGGCGGCGGTGCCCATCCGGTGTTCGAGAAAGGGCTCCACCAGCGCGTCGCCCACGGTCATCCGCGGGTTCATGCTGGCCAGCGGGTCCTGCGGGATCATCTGGATATCGCGCCGCTTGCGCCGCATCGCCTCGGCCCCGAGGCCGAAGAGATCGTCGTCGCCCAAGCGGACGCTGCCGGTGGAGCGGTCGTTCAGCCGGATGATCGACTTGCCGGTGGTGGACTTGCCGCAGCCGGATTCGCCCACCAGCGACAGGGTCTCGCCGGGGAAGATGCGGAAGGACACGTTCTCCACCGCATGGACCCGGGCGACGCGGCGGTTCAAAAGCCCGCCGCGCAGGTCGAAGCGGGTCACCAGGTCGCGCACGTCGAGGATCGGCGCCGTCAGGTCCGGCTTGCTGCGCAGCGGCAGGGCGCCGCCGGCGACGCCGGTCTTCATGTCGACCACCGGAAAGCGCAGCGGCGCCGGCTCACCCTTCATGCTGCCGAGGACCGGCACGCTGGCCAAGAGCGCCCGGGTATAGGGCTGCTGCGGATCGGCGAAGATCGCCGCCGTCGGCCCCTGCTCCACCGAACGGCCGCGCAGCATCACCACGGTGCGGTCGGCCATCTCGGCCACCACGCCCATGTCATGGGTGATGAACAGCATCGCCATGCCGAATTCGGCCTGCAGGTCCTTCAGCAGGTCGAGGATCTCGCCCTGCACCGTCACGTCCAGCGCCGTGGTCGGCTCGTCGGCGATCAGCAGTTTCGGCCGCGAGGCCAGCGCCATGGCGATCATAACCCGCTGCCGCATCCCGCCCGAGAAGGCATGGGGATAGTCGTCGATCCGCCGGGCGGCATTGGGAATGCGCACCCGCTCCAGCAAAGCGATGGCCTGCCGCCGCGCCTCGGCCTTGGGCATGTCGCGGTGGCTGGTCAGCGCCTCCATGATCTGGTCGCCCACCCGGTAGATCGGGTGCAGGCTGGTCATCGGTTCCTGGAAGATCATCGCCGCCGCCTGGCCGCGGATGTGGCGGATCATCCCCGCCTCGTCCAGCTTCAGCACGTCGTGGCCGTCCAGCAGGATCGAGCCCTCCAGCCGGCTGGTGGTCGGGTCCAAGAGGCCCAGGACGGAAAGCGAGGTCACGCTTTTCCCCGAGCCGGATTCGCCGACCAGCGCCACGGTCTCGCCCGGGGCGACGTCGAAGGACAGGCCCTCGATCACCCGGGTCCAGCTGTTGCGGGCACCGAGGAAGGAAACCGACAGGTCGCGGATCGACAGGATCGGCCTGGTGCCGGCCGCGGCGGCGGGGGTCAGGGGTGTAAGGTCGGTCATGCGCGTCTCATCCGCGGATCGATCAGCAGGCAAAGGAGGTCCACCACGGCGTTGGCGATCACCACGAAGAACGAAGCGTAAAGCACCGTCGCCATGATCATCGGCAGGTCCAGCACTTTCAGCGCCTGATAGGTCAGCCGCCCGACGCCGTTGATGCCGAAGACCACCTCGGTCAGCACCGCCGCCCCGCCAACCAGCACGCCGAAGTCCATGCCGAACATGATGACGATGGGGATGATCGCGCTGCGGGTGGCGTGTTTCAGCAGCACCTTGCGCCCGGTCAGGCCCTTGGCGCGGGCGGTGCGGATGAAATCCTCCTGATAGGTCTCGATGATGCCGGTGCGCAGCATCCGACCGTAAAGGCCGATGTAAAGGAAGGCCAGCGTCAGCCAGGGGAAGACCATGGACCGGAACCACAGCCCCGGGTCTTCGGAGAACGGCGTGTAGCCGAGCGCGGGCACCCACGAAAACGCCCAGGTGTCGTGCAGCCGGTTCTGGGTGATCAGGTTCACCATCTCGCCCACCCAGAACACCGGCATGGCGACGGCCATCATGGATATGCCCATCAGCAGCTTGTCCGGCCATCGCCCGCGCCAGGCGGCGGCGGTGATGCCGGTCAGGATGCCGCCCAGCATCCACAGCACCGCCGCGCCCGAGACCAGCGACAGCGTGGCGGGCGCCGCGGCGGCCACCGCCGGCACGATCTGCTGGCCGCGGTTGGCGAAGGAGGTCAGGTCGCGCGTCACGAACAGGCGCTTCATCATCAGCCCGTATTGGACATAAAGCGGCCGGTCGAGGCCGAAGTCCTTGCGCACCGCCTCGATGGTTTCCTGCGCGGCGTTCTTGCCGGCGATGCGGGCGGCGGGGTCCGAGGACGGAGTGGCGAAGAAGATCAGGAAGGTGATGACGGAGATGCCGAACATCACCACCACCATGCGCAGCAGGCGCGAAAGGACGGCTGCCAGCATCTCAGCGCCCCCGTGCCGATTTCGGGTCCAGCACGTCGCGCAGCACGTCGCCGAACAGGTTCAGCAGCAGCACCGTCACCATGATCGCCAGGCCCGGCGCCAAGGACACCATCGGCCGCGAGTAAAGCAGCGTCTGGCCGTCCTGCAGGATGGTGCCCCAGCTGGCGTTCGGCGGCTGCACGCCCACCGACAGGAAGGAAAGCGAGCTTTCGGTGACGATGTTCAGCGCCATCAGCATCGGCGCGAAGACGATCAGCGTGGTCGAGACATTGGGCAGGATGTGCCGCCACAGGATGCGCCCGGGCCGGATGCCCAGGCCGCGGGCGGCCATGACGAATTCGCTCTGGTTCAGCGCCAGCACCCGGCCGCGGATAGGGCGGGCGACATAGGGCACATAGACCAGGCCGATGATCAGGATCGGCACGATCAGGCTGCCCGAGGATATCTCGAACGGCCCGAAGGCATAGCTCTTGCCGATCATCACGATGGAAAGCGAGATCGCCAGCAGATAGACCGGGAAGGCCCAGATCATGTCGATCAGGTTGGACAGCACGCCATCGACCGCGCCGCCCAGATAGCCGGCGGCGATGCCGACGATGGCGGCGATCAAGAGGCAGAGCACGGTCGAGGCCCCGGCGATCAGCAGCGAGTTTTGCCCGCCATACAGCAGCCGCGCCGCCACGTCGCGGCCCTGGCCGTCGGCGCCCAGCAGGTATTGCGGCCCCCAGGTCGGCCCGATCGGGGTGACGCCAAGGCCCAGGCCCTCGGTCGATTGCTGCATCACCGGGACCGGCTTGCCGTCGATCTTGATCTTGGCCGACAGGCCGGAGCGGAACGGATCGGTGCCCGAGACCTGCTTGGCATAGACCGGCGCCAGCAGCGTGGCGACCACGATCAGCGCCAGCAGCGCGGCGGAGATCACCGCGGTCGGGCTGGCCAGCAGACCCTGGAGGACACGCCTCCAGGGACCGCGGCGGGACCAGCCCTTGTCCCCGGCCGAAGGATCGGCCGGGGGAAGGGCGGTCTCATGCTCGGGTGTGGCGCCCATCACTGAACCCAGGAATTCCCGACAAGCCAGTGGAACTGGCTGGAGAATTCATAATTGCCCAGCCGGGTGGAGATCAGGTCCACGTCCTTCGGGGTGAACAGCGGGACCGCCGGGGCCAGCTTCATCATGTCGTAGTCGATGTTGCCCCATTCGGTCAGCGCGGCCTCCGGGTCGGTCGCCGCCAGCGCCATCGCCGCCTTCATCCGGTCGTCCAGCCCCTTGTCGCAGATCCCCGACATGTTCACCGAGGAATCGGACCCCGGGGTGAAGCTGTCGCAGCCGAACAGCACATGCAGGAAGTTCGAGGGCGCCGGGTAGTCCTGATACCACTGCGTCACCGAGATCTGCACGTTGTTGTTGGTGTTCTGGATATAGGTGAACTGGATGTCGCCCGAGATCGACTGCACGGTGGCGTCGTAGCCCAGCTCGGTCAGCACGGTCTGCAGGTAGGTGCCCACCGCGCGGCCGGTCGAGGTGTCGTCGGCCACCACGGTGACCTTCTGGCCCTTGGTGCCCGATTCCTCGACCAGCGCCAGCGCCTTCTCCATGTCCGGCGCGCTCCAGAACTCGCCGGGGTCGGCGGTGTAGTCGCAGCGGTCGGCATGGCCGGGCATGTCCGGTGGCAGGATGGTGCAGACCGGAGCGGCCAGCGCCGGGCCGCCGAAGACCGAGACCAGCGCACCGCGGTCGACGGCGAAGTTCAGCGCCTGCCGCGCCTGCAGGCTGTCGAACGGCGGGATGTTGACGTTCATCGGCGCATACCACCAGGCCACCAGCGGCGCCACGCGCAGTTGGTCGGCGTTCGACACGCTCAGCTCGGCCAGACGGTCCGAGGGGACGGGCTCATACATCCAGTCGGCCTGGCCGTTCAGGATGGCGTTGACCGCCGCTTCCTCGGTGCCGCCGAAGGTGTATTCGATCCGGTCGGGATAGCCCTTCGGCTGGGCCTCCTTGCTCCACTCCTGGAAGTGCGGGTTGCGCACCATGATCAGCGAGGCGTTCGGGTCGTAACTTTCGAACATGTAGGTGCCGGTGCCGGGGATCGGCTGGTTGCCGGCATCCTTCATCACCGTGTCGGCCGGCATGATCACCGCGTGCGGAACGGCCAGCTTGAACAGGAATTCCGCGTCCGGCGCCACCAGGTTGATGGTGATCGTGTTGGTCGCGGCATCGCCGGTCACGCCGCCTTCCAGCGTGCAGGTCTCGGCCTCGGCCAGGCATTTGTCGGCGCCGACGATGCCGGAATAGAAGCTGCCCGAGGTCGGGCTGGAGACCTTGAAGATGCGCTGGAACGAGGCCACCACGTCATCGACGGTCAGGTCCTTGCCGTTCGAGAACTTGATCCCCTGGCGCAGCTTGAAGGTATAGGTCTTGCCGTCGTTCGACACCTCCGGCATCGCCTCGGCCAGGTCGGGCACCACCTCGGCGCTTTCCGGGCCGCCCACCTTCTTGAAGGCCATCAGCCCGTCATGGGTGTAGATGAACAGCGGCCAATAGCGCGCGGTATAGTTGATGTGCGGGTCCAGCGTGCCCTCGGACGAGACGCCGAGCAGCTTCATCGTGCCGCCGTAATGCGCATCGTCCTGCGCCAGCGCGGGGAAGGCCGCGCCGATGGCCAGCGCGGCGACGCCGCCCAGGAAGCGGCCCTTCAGCCGCGCCCGGATGGATCTGATCTCACTCATGACTGGTCTCCCTTCTGGTGTCGGGGCGGTCGCGCGGCCGCCGGTTTTCACCCCCCGGACAACAGGCGGGGGGCGCGCGGAAAAGGATCAGGCGGTGTTCTGCCCTGCATCGCACCGGGCCAGGAATTCTCCAACCACTTTCATGCAGTCGTCGAATTCCTCGACATGCGGCATGTGGCTGGAGTTCGGAAAGACGTGCCAGCGCACGTCCGGGATGCCGTCGGCGAAGGGCTGCACCGTCGCCGGCGTCGCCTCGTCATGCGCGCCGGAAATCAGCAGCGTCGGCACCTCGATCAGGTGCACCCGGTCGACCACGCTCCAGTCCGCCAGGGTGCCGGTGATGTGGAATTCGTTCGGGCCGATCATCAGGTTGTAGACGTGGGAATCCGCCTCCATCGCCGCATTGGTGCGCTTCACCGCATCGGGCAGCGGGTCCAGCCGGCAGACATGGCGGGCGTTGAAAGCCTTGGTGGCCTTGGCATAGTCCGGGTGGTCGGTGGTGCCGGCGGCCTCGTGCCGCGACAGCACCTCCTTCACCTCCTCGGGCAAGGCGTCGCGCAGGCGGCCGGTCTCCTCGATCCAGACCGGCATCGAGGCCGGACTGTCCGCCAGCACCAGCGCCTTCAGCCCCGCGGGCCGGGTGATGGCGAATTCCGCCCCCAGCATCCCGCCCCAGGACTGGCCGAGCAGGTAGTAGCGTGCCAGCCCCAGATGGGCGATCAGGTTGTGCAACTCGTCCATGAACAGGCCGACCGTCCAGAACGCCGCCCCCTTCTCCGGCAGCCGGGTGGAGCGGCCGTTGCCGATCTGGTCGTAATGGATCACCGCCCGGCCCGCGCCGGCCAGCGCGGCGAAGCTGTCCACGTAGTCATGGGTGCAGCCCGGCCCGCCGTGGGCCACGATCAGCGGCGTCAGGCCGGAGGTCAGGTCGCCCGTCACCCGATACCAGGTCTCGTAATCACGGAACGGGGCTTTGCCTTCGGTGGTCTGCATGGAGAAGTCCTGTCGGCCCGGCTCAGGCCAGGCGGGTGAAGTCGAGGCCGCGGGCCAGCCAGCAGCCGAGAATCAGGCCGGTCACCGCGCCTTGGGCATCGCGACGGAGCCGTAGCGTCCAGTCGCCCGGCGCCGGCGCGTCCATCGACCGGCGGGTGCGCAAGAGCCAGACATCCCGCCCGGCGGGAAGCACCGGCTCCATCCGCCCCTGCCCCAGCCGGCCGGTGAACAGCGCGAAGACCGCACCGTCGCGCGCCTCCAGCCGCAGGGTGCCGCCGGTCTCCCCGCAGCGATATTCCCCGGCGATGGCCCCGCCATCGGCGGTTTCCACCACCGGCAGCGGCTGCAGCAGGGTGTCGAGGTTGTCCCGCCGCCGCCGCATCCGCAGGCCGTCGCCCTGCCGTTCGATCCGGGTTTCCTCGGAGGCCAGGACGCCCGGCTCCTGCTGGCACAGCACCTCGGGGCCGGTGGCGAAATGCAGCTTCACGCCCTCGGCCTCCGGCTCCAGCCGGGCGATCAGGCCCGTCGTGGGGCAAAGCCATTGCCCCTCCCACCCCGGCTCCGGCGCCTGCCATGCAGGCTCGGGCTGGCCGAGCGCCGCGCGCATCAGGAAGGCGGCGGCGTCATGGGCGCTGGCCTCGTGGTTGAACATCACCACCACCGAGACCCGGGCCTCGGCTGCGTGCATCCGCTGCGCCCGGAAGCCGCGCAGCGCGCCGCCGTGGCCGGTGACGGCGACGCCGCCCACCACCTCATGCGCCAGGCCGAAGCCATACAGCGCCGGGGTGCCGTCGGCGAAGGTCACGGGCGCCGACAGCCGGCGGTAAAGCCCGGCCGGGTCGTCGCGGGTGGCGTCGATCCAGGCCTCGTAGGCCAGCATATCGTCCAGCGAGGCGGAAATCCCGGCGTCGCCGACCCAATAGATGCCGTTGTCGCCCGGGAAATAGCCGGTGGCCTCGTTGCCCTCATAGCCGGTGACGCCATCCTCGGGGTGGCGGGTGTTGGCGGTCAGCACCGCCGTCCGCATCCCCGCCGGACCCCAGATATGCCGGCGGTAAAGGTCCTCCAGCTCCTGCCCGGTGGCCTTGCGGATCAGCTCGGGCAGCAGGCGGTAGTTGGCGTTGCAGTAGGAATAGCCCATGCCCGGGGCGAAATGGCCGCTGCGGGTGGCGGCGATCATCGGCAGCGCGTCGCCGGAGCCGAAGGTCTGCTCGGCCTTCGCGCCCTCGACCACCGTCATCGCCCAGTAGTCGCGCAGGCCCGACTGGTTGTGGCACATCCGCCGCACCGGGGGCAGCGGCCCCTCCAGCGTCGGCAGGAAGCCCGGCAGCAGCGGGTCCAGCGCCTCCGGCTCCCCCACCTCGGCCAGCAGGGCGCCGCAGGTGAATTGCTTCGAGATCGAGCAGATCGGCAGCCGGGTCTGCCGCGTCATCGGCCGGTGGCTCTCCAGCCCGGCATAGCCCCAGGCCCGCGCGGCGACCTCCTTGCCGTCGCGCAACACCACGGCGACACCGCCCGGCCCCGGGAAGCGCCGGGGCAGCAGGTCAAGGGCAAGATCGAGAGGAAGGGGATTCTGGCCAGCCATGTCCACGGCATCATCACCGGAACGCCGGGAAGCGCAAGGGGCCGGGGAACGCAATCGTTACCGCCGGAAGGGCGGACGGGTTGCCCCCGCCGCCCTTCCCGGGCCATATGGGGCCATGCGCATCCGTGAGAACATCTCCCGCGCCGCGGCGCTGTTCCCGCTGCTGATCGGAACCCGGGCACGTCATGTCCCCGGGTTGTCCGGGCATTGACCGCCGGGCAACCCCAGACCCTTCGCTGACGATCACCGGAACCGGCGCTGCCAGCGGCGCGCCTTGGGAACATGCCATGACACTCTGGACAGAACTGGCCCGCACCGCCACCGCGGCGGGCGACGAAATCCTCCTGCGACGACGCGGGACCATCCACGAAATCCGCTTCAACGGCATCGAGCTGATGTCGAACCTGACCTGGCAGTCCGAGGCGGTGCTGGCCGAACGCAGCCTGCGCCGCCATGGCGGCGAGGCGCCGCGGGTGCTGATCGGCGGCCTCGGCATGGGCTTCACCCTGCGCGCGGCGCTGGACCTGCTGGACGAGGGCGCCCGGGTAACGGTCTGCGAGCTGATCCCGGCCATCGCCGGCTGGAACCGCGGCCCGCTCGGCCCGCTGGCCGGGCATCCGCTGCGCGACCCACGGGTGGAGTTGCGGATCATGGACGTGATGGACCTGCTGGAGGACAGCCCGGCCGGCTTCGACGTGATCCTGATGGACACCGACAACGGCCCCGACTTCACCGTGCGGGCCGAGAACGAACGGCTCTACGCCCGCAGCGGGCTGGCGGCGGTGCGCGCCGCCCTGCGCCCGGGCGGCATCGCCGCCTTCTGGTCGGCCGAGGTGTCGGAGCCCTTCGAGGCAAGGCTGACCGAGCAGGGCTGGGACTGGCGGCGCGAGGACGTGCAGCTTGCCGGCGGAAGGGCGGATGCCTTCCACCACGTCTATTTCGGCCGGGACCGGATGGCGCAGGCGCTGCGCGCGGAACCCGCCCGGCAATTGGTCGGCGGAAGGGTGTGACTTTCGCCCGTTTCCATGGCGAAGGCCATCGCCTTCGCCACGTCCCGACGTATCACCTTGTTCCGGCCGGGCCTCAAAGGCCCGGCCAGCGCCCGCCCCGCCCTCGGCGGGCGCTTCTCGCCCGCCGGGTCGGGCGCTGGCCTCTCCGGGTTATGCGCTGCAGCGTCTCCGGGTGACATGCCGCGCACGGGCGGGGGCGAGGCAATGCCTCGCCTTCTCCCGCCCGGCCAGACCGTGGAGACCACCAGCACCCGCTACGGTCACACCATCAGATAGCCGCCGTCCACCACCATCTCCGCCCCGGTGACGAAGCTGGATTCGTCGCTGGCGAGGTATAGCACCATATAGGCGATGTCCTCGGGCTTCCCCAGCCGGCCGATGGGATGGCGGGACAGGGCCTTGGCCTTCTCCGCCTCCAGCCGCCCCAGCCCGGCCAGGTAATTCTCGGTCTGCGGCGTCCAGATATAGCCGGGGTGGATCGAGTTGCAGCGGATGCCGTAGCCCTGTTCGGCGCAATGCACCGCCACCGCCTTGGTCAGCGTCCGCACCGCGCCCTTCGAGGCGCAATAGGCGGCAAGGTCGGCCTCGCCGATGATGCCGTCGATGGAGGACAGGTTGACGATGGACCCGCCCTGCCCCTTCATCAGCGCCACCGCGGTCTTGCAGCCCAGGAACACCCCGTCCGCGTTCACCGCCATGCAGCGGCGCCATTGCTCCATGTCGCAGCTTTCGATGGTGCCGATGGGCGCGATGCCGGCGTTGTTGACCAGCACGTCCAGCCGCCCCTCGGTGCTGCGCACATCGGCCTCCACCCGCGCCCAGTCCTCGGGCGAGGAGGTGTCCTGCACGATCCCGCGCACCGTGGCGCCGGCGGCGCGCAGGGTCGCCACCGCCTTCTCCAGATCGGGCGGACTGATGTCGGTCAGGATCAGCGCCGCGCCCTCGCGGGCCAGAAGCGTGGCGCTGGCCAGGCCGAGGCCCATTCCAGCGCCGGTGATCAGGGCGATCTTGCCCTCTGCTCTTCCCATGTCGTCCTCCTTGTCGATGGGGTCAGACCAGCGCCTCGGCGGCCAGCAGGTCGTAGAAAGGCCGGTGATGTTCCAGATGGGCGCGCATGTTCGGATGGTCCTGCGCCATCTTCTCGAAGGTCTCGCGCTGCGCCCGGATTTCCTCCTCGGTCAGCGGACGGATGCCCTTGGAGGCGCTGACATCGCCGTGCCAGCCGCCCACCTGCTCCCAGTCCTTCGGCTTTTCCGACTGCCAGTCGAAGGCGGCTTCCGAGAACGGCAGCCCCACCGCCTGCCAGAACCGCGCCATCGCGCCGCGGGTGTCCTGCCGCACAGACTCGGCCCGGATCACCACCGGGCTGCGCCCCGCCGCCTTCAGCGCGGAGTAATGCCTCCACTGCGCCTCCAGCCCGATCTCGTCCAGCGTCACCTCCGGGTCCAGCTTGTGGTAGGAGGCGATGGAGGCCACCGGATCGCGGATCAGGAAGGCATCGACCAGCCGTTCGGCGAAGACGGCATCGTCGAGGATGTGGGGCATGACGTAATAGCTCATGTCCTTGAAGAAGACCGGAGCCTTTTCCGACCGGGCGATCAGGTGGTCGCGGATCGCCGCGTAGCTGACCGGATGGTCGGGCCGCACGTCGAAATGCGGCATCACCCGGATGCGGCGATGGACGTAGTAGTCATACATGAACGGCTCATGCGCGCAGTCGAGGTCGCCCCGCTCGCGCATCACCCGCTCCATCGCCGTCGACATCGACCGCGGATGCGACCAGAGCGCATAAATCCTGTTCACCGCATTCCCCTCCTCAATCGGTTCTGCCCGGCGCCTCGCCCGGGGTCCGCAACAGCCGGTCGGCGACCAGCGCGATGCAGGCGATGATGCCGCCCGCGATCATCCCCGCCCCGGCATCGGCCTTGGACAGCGCGACATAGACCTGCTGGCCCAGTTCCCGCGTGCCGACCAGCGCCGCGATCACCAGCATCGACAGCGCCGCCATGATGGTCTGGTTCAGCCCCAGCCGGACCGAGGGCCGGGCCAGCGGCAGCTTGACCTGCCACAGCATCTGCCGCGGCGTGGCGCCCATCTGCACCGCCGCCTCGACCAGATCGGCGCGGACGCTGCGCAGCCCGTGCTCGACATAGCGGATCGGCGGCACCACGGCGTAAAGCACGATGGCGATCAGGGCGGTGAACTCGCCCACCTTAAACAGCATCAGCGCCGGGATCAGGAACACGAACTGCGGCATGGTCTGCAAGGCGTCGCTGACGGGGCGGAGGAGGGCCGAGAAGCGGTCGCTCTCGGCCGCCAGCACACCCAATGCGCCGCCGAGGGCGAAGGAGATCAGCACCGCGACGGCGCAGAGGTAGATCGACTGCATCATCGGCGCCCAGAGGCCGGAGACGCCGGCCAGCGCCAGCCCTGCCAGCGCCAGCGCGCAAAGCCCCGGGCCGCCGGCGCGCCAGCAGGCCACGCCGGCCAGCGCGAAGACCCCGGGCCAGGGAAAGCCGGGCAGGCCGGTCCAGACCAGCAGCGCCGCGAAGCCGAAGGCGATGCCGCGCATCGGCCGGCGGCGGCCGAGCCAGAGCGCCAGCGCAAGGCTGGCCAGCGCATAGGCGGCGATGATGGCCGGCGTCAGCGCGAAGCCCCAGACCATCGGGCTGGCCGAGCCGGAAAACCCCAGCCGCATCGGCAGCATCACCCCATAGGTGATGGCATTGCGCAGCAGGCCGAAGAAGGGTGCGCTCCAGGCCACGAAGTCCAGGAGCCAGCCGTCCAGCCGCCTCAGGCTGCGCTGCCCGGCGTCGCCCGGCAGCAGGTCCTGCCCCGCCAGCGCCACGGCCAGCACCAGCGCCGCCGCCGCCCCGATCCACAGCACCCGCCGGCCCGTCCGCCGGCCGCGGGCGGCGAAACCGCGGGTGATCCGGTCCAGCAGCACCGCGATCAGCACGATCACCAGCCCGGCGCCGAGGCTGCGCCCCAACTCGGCCGCGCGCATGGCCGACAGCACCTCCCAGCCGATGTCGTCGAAGCCGCCGATGATGGCGATGATGATCACCATCGACAAGGAGGCCATGGTGGTCTGGTTCACCCCCACCAGCAGCTGCGGCAGGGCCGAAGGCACCCGCGCCTGCCAGAACAGCTGCGCCGGGGTCGCCCCCGCCATCAGCGCGCTTTCGACGATGGCGGGCGGCACCCCGCGCAGGCCGACCAGCGTGTTGCGCACCATCGGCGGGATCGAGAACACCACGCTGGCCGCCAGCCCCGCGGTAGGGCCGAAGCCGAACAGCAGCAAGAGCGGGATCAGGTAGCCGAAGGCGGGCCAGGTCTGCATCACGTCCAGCAGGACGACCAGCGCCGGCTGCAGCTTCGGGAAACGGTGCGCCAGCGCGCCCAGGGCGAAGCCGATCCCCACCGCCAGCGGCACCGAGATCAGGACCAGCGCCAGCGTGTTCATCGCCTTGGGCCAGTAGCCCATCGCCACCACCAGCCCCAGCGCGGCGGCGGCGAAGACCGCCAGCCCCCGCCCCCCGGCCTGAAGCGCCAGCGCCGCGACCAGTAGCACCGTCGCCGGCCAGGGCAGCCAGGCCAGCGCGGCGCGGATCGCCTCCAGCGGCCCCTCCACCGCGGCGGAGACCAGCCGGCCCAGCGGCCGCAGTGCCTCGACCAGCGGGGTGAGGACGGCATTCGCCCAGTCGGCCAGCGGCAGGGTCAGCCCGGCCGGAAAACCGCGCAGCACGGGGAAGACATGCGCCAGCGCCGCCAGCAGCACCGAAGCCGCCAGCAGCAGGACCCAGAGCATCTCGGCCCGTGTCAGGCGCGGCAGGGTCATGTCGCCGTCCCGCCGTGACGGGCATCGCGGTGCAGCACCTCCAGCACCGCGGCAGCCTCGACCACCCTGCCGCCCTCGACCGCAAAGCGCCGCTGCCCCGCGGCCAGCGCGGGCAGCAGCACCTCGATCGGGGCGCGGGCGGACAGCGGCGCGCCCTCCGGCGGCGCGGCGTCGGGCTGCGCCAGATCGCCCAGCCGGATCGCCCGGCCCAAGGCCACCTCGGCGGTGAAGGCCGCCACGTAGTCGTCGGCGGGGGACAGCAGGATTTCGGCCGGGGTGCCGATCTGGATGATCCGCCCGCCGCGCATCAGCGCGATGCGGTCGGCCAGCCGGCAGGCTTCCATGATGTCATGGGTGATGAAGACGATGGTCTTCTTCAGCTGCCGTTGCAGCCGCAGGAATTCGTCCTGCATCTGCCGCCGGATCAGCGGGTCCAGCGCAGAGAACGGCTCGTCCAGGAACCACAGCTCCGGGTCCGGCGCCAGGCTGCGGGCGATGCCGACCCGCTGCTGCTGGCCGCCCGAAAGTTCCGTGGGCAAGGCATCGGCCCGGCCGCCCAGTTCCACCAGGTCCAGCATCTCCTGCGCCCGCGCCTCGCGCGCCGCCCGGTCCATGCCGCGCAGCTTCAGCGGGAAGGCGACGTTCTCCAGCGCGGTGAGGTGCGGCATCAGGCCGAAGCTCTGGAACACCATGCCCATCTTGCGGCGGCGGATCTCGGTCAGCTCGCGCCCGCCGACGCGGCCGAGGTCCCGGCCGTCGAACTCCATCGCGCCATGTTCGATGTCCAGAAGCCGCGACAGGCAGCGGACCAGGGTGGACTTGCCCGAGCCGGACAGCCCCATGATGACGAAGATCTCGCCCTTCTTCACGTCGAAGCTGGCATCGGCCACCGCCGGGATATGCCCCTCGCGCCGCAGCCGGGCGGCAAGGGCGTCGGGGTCGATCCGGTAGCCTGCGGTGTCGAAATAGTATCCGGGCCGCGGCCCGAACACCTTCCACAGGTTGCGGCAACTCAGCATGATCTCGGGCGCCTGCGCCATCACGGGGCCTCCTGCAAGGGTGCCGGACGGGCGCTATTGCAGCGCCGCATCCACCCAAGGACGCCAGGCCGCCTCGTTCGCGGCGATCCAGCCGTCGGCCACTGCCTCCAGCGACTGGCCCTGCTCGATCGCCAGCATCATCTGCTGCTGGTCCTCGGTCGACAGCCGGAAGGACTTCAGCACCTCATGGGCCGCGGGCCATTTCTCGGCGAAGCCGGACCAGACCACCTTGTTCACGTCCGGCGGCATGATGCAGTGCTCGTTCGACTGGTCGACGCAGGGCGGCATCTCGATCCAGCCGACCTCGACCTCGGCCAGGATGAAATGCGGCGCCCAGAACATCATCACCAAGGGCGTCTTCGCCGCCTCCGCCGCCCGCAGTTCGGCCAGCATCGCCCCTTCGGACCCCGAGGGCACCGCCGTCAGCGGCAGGTTGTTGTCGGCGATGATCGTCGCCGCGCGCGATCCCCAGTCCGAGGGATAGTCGAGGAACCGCCCGTTCGGCAGCGTGTCCGGCGTCGCCAGCTGCGCCACGCAGTCCGGGTCGTTCAGCGCCTCCCACGAAGGCAGCGCGGGGCACAGTTCCTCCATGAACTTCGGATAGATCCAGCCCTCGTTGGTCTGCAGGCCCAGGGTGCCGAGGTCCTCGATCTGCCCGGCCTCCAGCGCCTTCGGATAGATGTCGCCGACGTTGTTCAGCCAGATCTCCGGCGAGACGGCGATCTCGCCATCGGCGAGGCCCTGGAAATGCGGATAGTTGCCGGCGGTGACGTATTCGACCTTGTAGCCGGCCTTCTCCAGCACCCGGCCCACCACCTGCGATGTGATCTGCGCCCCGGTCCATTCCAGCATGGCGATGCGGATGGTGTCGCCCGTGGCGCCGGGATCGGCGGCATGGGCCGGGCCGAAGCCCATGGCGGCCAGCGCGAAAGCCGACACGGCGGCATTGATGCTCTTCCTTGTCATTCCTTGTCTCCCTGTCTGTTGGTCTTCGGTTTTCGGTCTTCCCGTCCGGCGCCTACCAGAGCGCGCCGCCGGTGATCTTCACTTCCTCCATGGTGATGCCCTTCGCCGCGTCGCCGATCAGGAAACCGATCAGCGCGGCCACTTCCTCCGGCCGGATGATCCGCCCCTGCGGATTCTGCGCGGCGATCTCTGCCCGCGCCTCGGCCACGCTGCGGCCCTTGCCTTCCCGCGCGACGATCTGGGCCAGGTCGGATTCCATCATCGGCGTGTCGACCCAGGTCGGGCTGACCATGACGCAGGTCACGCCATGCGCCGCGCCCTCCAGCGCCACGCAGCGGGTCAGCCCCAGCAGCCCCGCCTTCGAGGCGCAATAGGCCGGGTTGTCCTTCCAGCCCACCGTCGCGGCGGTGGAGCCGATGTTGACGATCCGGCCCCAGCCCTGCGCGATCATCGCCGGCAGGCAGGCGCGGATCATGCGGAAGGCGCCGGTCAGGTTGGTCTCGATCACCTTCTGCCACAGCGCCTCGGAATGGCCCTGCACCGGCTGCTCCGCCGTCACCCCGGCGGCGTTGACCAGCACGTCGGCCGGGCCGAAGCGTTCGGTCGCGCGGGCGCAGAAGGCGGTGACGGAGGCCGGGTCCGTCAGGTCCAGCGCATCGGCCCGCACCTCGCCGCCGCCCGCCAGTGCCGCCTCGGTCAGCGCGCCGAAAGCCTCGCGCCGCGACCGGCTTTCCAGGTCGCGGGCGCCAACCGCCACCCGGTGGCCCTTGCCGGCCAGGTCCAGCGCCACCGCATGGCCGATGCCGGACAGTCCCCCGGTCACGATCACCCGGCGCCGTTCGGTCATGGCACACCCCCGCGCATCCTTGCGCCCTTCGGATCGAACGGCGGTTCCGCCAGGATGCGGGCGCCGCGGCGCTTGCCCAGAACCTCGGCCTCCAGCCCCTCGCGCGCGCTGCGGTCGCGCAGGTAGGCCAGCGCCAGCACCTTGCCGGTGCGATGGCCATAGGCCGCCGAGGTGATCACGCCGACGCAGCGGTCGCCCTGCCAGAGGCCGTGCGAGTAATAGGGATCGGCCTCGCCCGGGTCGAGCTCCAGCAACACCATCTCCCACCGCGCCGGGTCCTGCATCCGCTTCAGCAGCGCCTCCCTGCCGATGAAATCGTGATCCGGCTTGACCAGGAAACCCATGCCGGTCTCCGCCGGGGTCCGTTCGGTGGTGAAGTCCGATCCCCAGGCGGGATAGCCCTTCTCCAGCCGCATCGCGTTCATCGCATAGGCGCCGAAACAGCCGATCCCCTCGGGCTTGCCCGCCGCTTCCAGCGCCAGGAACAGCTCCGCCGCGCGCGGGGCGGGGACATGCAACTCCCAGCCGAGTTCGCCAACGTAGGAGAGCCGCATCGCCCGCACCGGGATGCCGGCGACGGTCATCTGCCGGACCGACATCCACGGCCCCAGCGGATCATCGGTCAACCGTTCGAGGATCGCCTGCGAAGCCGGCCCCATCAGCCCGATCACCGCCCAGTCCTCGGTCACCCGCTTCACCTCGACATCGAAGCCCTGCGCCCGGGCGCGCAGCAGGTCGTCGTCGCGCATCTCGGCCGCGGCGGCCGAGGTCAGGTAGAAATGGTCCTCGGCCAGGCAGGCGACGGTGAATTCCGATTCCGTCCCGCCCGCCGGCGACAGCGCATGGGTCAGCCCCACCCGCCCCGGCTGCGGCGCGCGGTTGGCGCCGAGCGCATCGACGAAGGCCCGCGCCTGCGGCCCCTTCGCCTCGAACTTCGAGAAGACCGACATGTCGGCCAGCCCTGCGGCGGTGGTCACCACATGGCATTCCCGCGCCACCGCATCGGACCAGCCGGGGCGGCGGAAGGTCAGGCCCGCGGGGTCGCCGAACCAGTTCGGCCGCTCCCAGCCATAGGCCGCGCCCATCTGCGCGCCGCGCGCCTTCATCAGGTCGTAGAGCGGGGTCAGCCGCTTGCCGCGCGCCGCGGGGCGTTCCTCATAGGGGTAGTGGACGCCGAACTGCAGGCCGAAGCATTCCACCGCCTTCTGCACCCGGTAGTCGCGGTCGGCCCAAGGGCCGAAGCGGCGGCTGTCCACGGCGAGGGCATCCATCGGCGGCGCGCCGTGGGTCATCCAGTGGGCCAGGAACCAGCCCGAGCCGCCGCCCTCCATCACCCCCATCGATGACCCGGTCAGCAGCCAGGCGTTCGGAAGCCCCCAGGCCGGGCCGATCAGCGGATTGGCGTCGGGGGTGAAGGTGATCGGGCCGTTGACCACCGACTTCACCCCGCCGGTCTCCAGCGCCGGGATGCGGGCCATGGCGGCCATCAGGATATGCTCCACCCGGTCCAGATCGGGGGCCATCAGCTCCGCCCCGAACTCCGGCGGCACACCATCCACCGACCAGACCTGCGCGTCCTTCTCGTAGGGGCCGAGAATCAGCGCATCGCGCTCCTGCCGGACATACCAGCTTTCCTCGGGGTCACGGATCATCGGCAGTTCCGGCAGGCCGGCAGCGATGCGCTCGGCCACCGCGGGCACGGTGTCGGTGACCAGATACTGGTGCAGCACCGGGACCGAGGGCACGTTGGCCCCCATCATCGCCCCGATCTCCCAGCCCCAGGTTCCCGCCGCATTGACGATGTGCTTCGCCCGGATCGGTCCCTGTTTCGTCTCGACCAGCCAGTGCCCGCCCTCGCGGCGGATCGACTGCACCGGATTCCAGCGCAGGATCGTCGCCCCTCCGGCCCGGGCCACCTTCGCCATGGCGTTGGTCGCCAGCGTCGGATCGACATGGCCGTCGTCGGGCTCGTAGATGCCGCCGAGGATGCCCTCGGTCCGCGCCAGCGGGTGCAGCGCCGCCACCTCCTCGGGCGATTTCAGCAGACGCAATTCGTAGCCGGTGAACTTCGACAGCCCGGCGACATGGGCGAATTCGTCCATCCGGTCGGGGTTGGAGGTGATCCGCATCGCGCCGGAGCGGTGGAAGCCGCAGCTTTCCCCCGTCTCCTGCGGAAGGATGTCGCGGTAAAGCCGCACCGAGGTGGCGCGCAGCTCCTGGATCGTCGGGTTGTGGGCGAAATGGGTGCACAGCCCGGCGGCGTGCCAGGTGGAGCCATGGGTGAGGTCGTTCTTCTCGGTCAGGACCACATCGGTCCAGCCCGCCTTGACCAGATGATACATCAGCGAGACGCCCATGGCGCCGCCGCCGATGATCAGGACCTGCGCCTCGGTGGTCGCCTGCGTCGTCATGCCTTCATCCTTTCGCCCGCAGGGTCGTAGGGCGGGCGGGCCAGCGCCTGTGCCTGATGGTGTGTTCCCGCGATTTCCACGGTGAAGACCCGCGCGCAGGTCTGCGCCATGGTCTCGCCCTTCGTTATCCCGATCAGGCCGAGCGCCAGCGTCCAGCCCGTCCGCGCACCCTTCGCGCCGGAGGTGGTCAGGCCGACCACGCGGCCGTTCTCCCATATCGGCTCGTCATGCAGCACCAAGGGGTGGCCGGGCAGGTCGAACAGCACCAGCTTGCGGGCGATGCCCTCGCCCCGCTGCGCCTGAAGCGCCGGCTTGCCGAGGAAATCCTTCCCCCAGTCCACCGCGAAGCCGAGACCGGCCTCCAGCGGCGAGATGTCGGGGCCGAGGTCGTGGCCCATGTGGCGGAAGCCCTTCTCGATCCGGCAGGCGTCCAGCGCGTAATGGCCCATCGGCCTCGCGCCCGCCCCGGTGAGGGCGCGGAAGACGGCGGCGGCGGACGCGGCGGGGACATAAAGCTCCCACCCCAGTTCGCCGACGAAGCTGACCCGCTGCGCGGTGCAGGGCTGGCCGGCGACGGTGACGGCGCGGGCGGTGGAGAAGGGGAAGTCCTGCCAGTCGTCGGGCGACAGCCCGGCCAGCAGCGCCCGGGAGCCTGCGCCCATGACGCCGATCACCGCCTCGGCCTCGGTCGCGTCCTCGATCCGCACATCGAAGCCCGCCGCATTGCGCCGCAGCCAGGCCCCGTCGCGCCAGCGGGTCGCGGCGCCGGAGACCAGGCGGAAGTCCTGCGCGGCGCGGCGCAGGATGGTCACATCGCCCTCGATCCCGCCGCGGTCGTTCAGCAGAACGGTATAGACCGCCCGGCCCGGGGGCACGTCCAGATCCGCCGTGGCGACATGCTGCACGAAGCGCAGCGCATCGGGGCCGGAGATGTCGAACTTGCCGAAGGGTGAGAGGTCCAGCAGCGCCGTCCCTGTCTCCATCACCGCCGCCTCGCGCTGCGCGATGGGGAACCAGGGCTGCGCGCCGACGGAATAGGGCAGGTCGCGTTCCGCGGCGTCGCGGGCATACCACAGCCCGCGCTCCCACCCCGCGGTCAGGCCGAAATGCGCGCCTTCCGCCGCCCAGAGGTCGTGCAGCACCGACTTCCGCAGCCCCCGCCCCGCCTTCGGCTGCTTGAACGGCCAGTGCAGCGCGAAGACATCGGCCACCGCCTCTTCCATCCGCGCCTGCACATGCTCCGCCGCAGCCGCCAGCGGGTCGGCCCGGGCCACGTCCACCTCCCACAGGTCCATCGGCGCATGGCCGGCCAGCATCCAGTCCGCCAGCACCCGCCCGACCCCGGCCGAGGACATCACCCCGGTCGAGTTCATCCCGGCGGCGACGAAAAGCCCGTCCACCGCCGGCGCCTGCCCCAGCAGCATCCGGCTGTCCACGGTGAAGCTTTCCGGCCCGTTCATGAAATGCTGGATGCCCACCCGCTCCAGCCCCGGGATCAGCGCCAGCGCCGCCTCCATGAAGGGGGTGAACTGGTCCCAGTCCTCGGGCATCTCCAGGAAGGGCCGGTCGCCCTCCGGCCCGTAGGCATCCCAGCATTTCGCCGCCGGCTCGAAGCCGCCGATCACCAGCTTGCCGGCATCGCCCTTGACATAGATGCCGCGGTCCAGGTCGCGCAGCACCGGGAAGGGATGCGGCATCTCCGGCATCGGCTCGGTCACCACATACATGTGTTCCACCGCCTGCAGCGGCAGCGCCACGCCCAGCGGATCGGCCAGCCGCTTCGACCAGGCCCCGGCGCAGAGCGCGACCTGATCGGCGGGGATCACCTCGCCGTCGGCCATCTCCACCCCCGTCACCCGGCTGCCCGCGGTGACGATCCGCGCCACCCTTGCATTCTCGCGGATCACCGCGCCTTGCGCCTTCGCCGCGCGGGCATAGGCCATGCAGAGATCGACCGGGTTGACGTTGGCATCCTCCTCCACCGCCATCGCGCCCACGACACCGGACAGGTCCAGCCCCGGCACCGCCACGCCCTCCGGCCCGGTGATCGCGGGATGCAGCCCGAAGTGGCGGCCGAGCGCGGCGATGCGGTGCAACTCGTCCATCCGCGCCGGATCGCGCGCCAGCCAGTAGCCGCCGGTGCGGCGGTAGCCGGTGGAAAGCCCGGTCTCGGCCTCCAGCCGCGGGAACAGCTCCCCGGCATACATCGCCAGCTTCGTCGCATTCGGCGTCGCCCGCAAAGGCCCGACGATCCCCGCCGCGTGCCAGCTGGTGCCCGAGGTCAGCGTGTTCCGCTCCAGGAGCGTGACCGAGGCGGGGCCGGCCTTCGTCAGGTGATAAGCGAGGCTCAGCCCCACCGCCCCGCCGCCGATGATCACGATCTTCCGCATCTGTCCCGCCGTTGCCGTCCTGACACCCGAAGTCAGACAGGCAGGCAGGGCGTCGCGCAAGGATGGACAGGCATCATTAGGGATACTAATTCTTATCAGAACAGCAGCCCGGACCAAGCCCCGCCCGATGAACCAGCGCCATAAAGACGAGCCGGATATCAACCTTTTCCGGGCGATAGAGGTCTTCATGGCCGTGGCCGAGATGCGGCAGGTCACCGCCGCGGCCTCGGCGCTGCGGATCACCCAGTCGGCCGCCTCGCAGCACCTGAAGAACCTGGAGACGATCTTCGGCCTGCCGCTGATCGACCGCTCCACCCGCCCCATCGCCCTGACCTATGCCGGCGAGACGCTGCAACGCCACGGCTTCCGCCTGCTGAACCTGATCGACGACCTGAAGCGCGACATGCAACATCTGGGCGCCTCGTCGCTGCCGGCGCTGCGGGTCGGCCTCCTCGCCTCCATCGCCACCACGCTGACGCCGGGGCTTTACGAACTGGTCTGCAAGGAGATGAAGGTGCCCGAGCTGATGCTGTCGGCCGGCCTCGCCACCGACCATTTCGCGGCGCTGAACGACCGGCGGATCGATATGGCGGTAACCTCGGAGAAATTGCAGGAAGGCCCGGGATATACCTTCATCCCGATCCTGGAGGAGCCGTTTTATCTGGTTCTTCCAGAGGGTTACACCGGACCCGCCGACGACATCCACGACATCGCCCGCCGGCTGTCGCTGGCGCGCTTCGGCACCTCCACCCCGGTGGGGCGCAGGACCGACCAGCACCTGCAACGCTGCCGGCTGGACCTGCCCCGCGCCATCGAGGCCGACCGCACCTCGATGGTGATGGCGGGGGTGATTACCGGCAAATGCTTCGCCATCCTGTCGCCGACGCTGCTGATCGACGGGGTGGCCGAGGGGATGCGGCTGCGGATCGAGCCGCTGCCCTTCGCGCCGCTGAAGCGCACACTGCATCTGGTCTGCCGCCGCGACGACCTGGGCGCCATCCCCGCGCGGATCGCAAGGGAAAGCCAGGCGATCCTGAAACGCGCCTTCGACCACCATTTCCCCGCGATCTCGCACCAGGTCAGCTACCACGAGATCACTTATCCGTCCCATTAGGATTTCCGATACTGCAACTTTGTCCTGTCCAGCCCGGCGCGGCGGCCTCTATCGTCCCCCTGCCGCGGCTTGCGGCGACCGGAGGGGAAGACCGATGCAGGAGCGACGGGGCCGCAGCGCCCGGATGCAGGAACGCAGCGCGAAGAACCGGGTCTCGGCGCCCTATGTGCTGCGTCGCATCGGCATCGTCAGCCTGATCGACGAGGAAGCCGTCGCCACCATCGAACGGAACGCCGACCGCATCCTGGACGAGATCGGCATGGATTTCCGCGGCGACGCCGAGACGCTGGAAATCTTCCGCGCCGCCGGCGCCCGCGTCGACGGCGAGCGGGTGCGCTTCGATCCCGGCTGGTGCCGCGACAGGATCAGGACCGCGCCGAAGGTCTTCACCCAGCACGCCCGCAACTCCGCCCGCTCGGTCCAGATCGGCGGCAATGCGCAGCTCTTCTGCCCCAGCTTCGGCCCGCCCTTCGTGCACGACATGGAGAAGGGCCGCCGCTACGCCACCATCCACGACTTCCGCGAGATCACCAAGCTGCACTACAGCCTGAACGCGGTGAACCACTCCGGCGGGGTGGTGGTCGAACCCGTGGACCTGCCGGTCCCGGTCCGCCACCTGCACATGGCGCATTCCCACCTGACGCTGTCCGACAAGCCCTTCATGGGCGCCGTCACCGCGCCCGAACGCGCCCGCGACACCATCGAGATGTGCCGGCTGGCGATGGGGCGGGATTTCGTCGACCAGAACTGCGTCCTCTATTCGGTGGTCAACACCAATGCGCCGCTGGTGATGGACGAAACCATGCTCTGGGCGCTGAAGGAGTATGCCAAGGCCGGGCAATGCACCGTGGTCTCGCCCTTCGTCCTCGGCGGCGCGATGAGCCCCGTCACCGTGGCCGCCACGCTGGCGCAGGTGCTGGCCGAGGTGATGGCCTCCGTCGCGCTGATCCAGCTGATCCGCCCCGGAGCGCCTTCGGTCTTCGGCACCTTCTTCTCGCCGCTGTCGCTTCGCACCGGCGCCCCCACCTTCGGCACGCCGGAGGGCACCCAGTTCCAGATGTGCGCCAAGACCCTGGCCGACCGGCTGGGCCTGCCGTTCCATTCCGTCGGCGCGCTGACGGCCTCGAAGGTGCCGGACGCGCAGGCGGGCTATGAAAGCCAGGCGCAGCTGACCGGGGCGGTGATGGCGGGGGTGAACTTCATCATCCACGCCACCGGCTGCCTGGAGGGCCTTCTGACCACCGGCTACGAGAAGATCGTGATGGACGCCGACCGCTGCGCCGCGCTGGCGCGCTTCGTGCAGGGCATCGACTTCTCCGAGGCCGCGCAGGCGATGGACGCCTTCGCCGAGGTCGGCCCCGGCGGCCATTTCCTCGGCGCCACCCATACCCGCGAGAATTTCGAGAGCGCCTTCTGGCTGGGCGACATGTCCGACAACGGCACCTACGAGCAATGGACGGCGGAGGGCGGCCTCTGGCAGCACGACCGCGCCTCGGCCCGGGTCAAGCAGATCCTGCGCGACTACGAGGCCCCCGAAATGGACATCGGCATACGCGAGGCGCTGGACGATTTCGTCGCCCGCCGCACATTCGAGATCACCGGAGAGAAAGCATGAGCCTGGAAACCAGCTGGAACCTGGAAGAGACCGCGGCACGGCGCGACCGCTACTACTCGGCCAGCCAGCGCAAGTTCGTGCCCTTCAAGGACCCGATCGTGTTCCGCAAGGGGCAGATGCAATATCTCTGGGACGAGAAGGGCCGGAAATACACCGACCTTCTGGGGATGAACGTCTGCATCTCGGTCGGCCACTCCCACCCCGAGGTGGTGAAGGCGGCGATGGACCAGGCGCAGGAGCTGACCCATTGCACGACGATGTTCTACCACCCGGTCCCGGCCCATTTCGCCGAGGAACTGACGGCGACCATGCCGAAGGGGCCGAAGGGCGACATCGAATGGGTGGTGCATTTCACCAATTCCGGGTCCGAGGCCATCGACCTGGCCATGGCGATGGCGCGCGGCTACACCGGCAACCTGGACCTGCTGGCGCTGCGCACGGCCTATCATGGGCCGACCTCGGCGGCGCAATCGGTGACCGGCATCGCCGGCTGGCGGCACCCGGGGATGCCCGGCAACGTCGCCTTCGTGGCCGAGCCGAACCAGTATCGCGGCATCTTCGGCCGCAACGCCGGCGCGCAGCCCTATCTGGACGAGATCGAGCGGGTGATCGACTCCTCGACCACCGGGCGCATCGCCGGCATCCTGATCGAAAGCGTGCAGGGCTATGGCGGCATCATCGAGATGCCCCCCGGCTACCTGTCCGGCGCGGCCGAGCGGGTGCGGGCGGCGGGCGGGCTCTACATCGCCGACGAGGTGCAATCGGGCTTCGGCCGCACCGGCGGGCATATGTGGGGCTTCGAATCCGACGACGTGATCCCCGACATCGTGGTGATGGCCAAGGGCATCTCCAACGGCTTCCCGCTGGGCGCGGTGGTGGCGCGGCGCCACATCGCCGAGCCGATGGCCGAGAAGTTCATGTTCCACACCTACGGGTCGAACCCCACCTCCTGCGCCGCGGGCCGGGCGGTGCTACAGGTGTTGAAGCGCGACCGGCTGCAGGAGAATGCGAAAGACGTCGGCGGCGCGCTGCTGAAGCGGCTGCAGGACCTGTATCAGAAATACCCCGTCATCGGCGACGTGCGCGGCCGCGGGCTGATGCTGGCGATCGAGATGGTGTCGGACCGCGCCAAGATGACCCCCGATGCCGAGACCACCAGCGCCGTGTTCGAGGCCTGCCGCGAGGCCGGACTGATCCTGTCGAAATCCGGGCCGCACCGCTCCACCCTGCGGATGGTGCCGCCGCTCTGCCTTTCGATGGAGGATGTCGAGACCGTCGCCGAGGGGCTGGACCGGGCCTTCGACATGGCGCGGAAAGGATGAGGCGCGAAGGGATGAAACCCTTCGCGGAAGGCCCGTCGCGGGGAAGCGTCCTGCTGTCCCGCGCCGGGGTTTGGAATGTCCCGGGCGGCCCGCCGGTGCGATAACCCGCCCAAGGGATTGAATGGAAACGCCGTTGATCCTTGACCCAGACAGGAACAGAAAAATGTCGCTCTTGCCCAGACTGCTCGCCGCCCTGCTGATCGCGGCCCCCGGCATTGCCCTTCCCGGCATCGCCTCGGCCGAAAAGCTGGTGATCCCGGACCCGAACTACGCCTCCGGCCGGGCCACCGCCTTCGCCGTCAAGGCGATCATCGAAGAGGCGCTCGGCCTTGAAGTGGAAACCGTGCCGCTGACCGCGGTGCCGGTGGTCTGGGAGGCGATGTCCCGCGGCACCGGCGAGGTGGACATCTGGACCGAGACCTGGCTGCCGAACCAGCAGGCACCGAAGACCAAATACGTCGACGAGGACAAGACCGTCACCCTGTCGGAGAAATCCTTCGAGGCGGTGCAGGGCTATTGCGTCCCGCGGGCCGCGGCCGAGAAGCACAACATCCGTTCGGTCTTCGACCTGTCCAACCCCGAGGTGGCGGCGCTGTTCGACACCAACGGCGACGGCAAGGGCGAGATCTGGATCGGCCCGCAGGGCTGGCTCTCGACCAACACCGAGACCATCCGCGCCCGCGACTACGGCTTCGCCGAATTCTTCGAGCTGCAATCGACCGACGAGGCGGTGGCGACCGCGGGCCTCGACGCCGCGGTGAAGGCGGACCGGCCCTGGATCGGCTATTGCTACGGGCCGCACCAGAACTTCGTCCTCTACGACCTGGTGCTGCTGGAAGAGCCGAAGCACGACCCGGCGGCCTTCGTGATGGTGCAGCCCGAGGACGACCCGGACTGGCAGGCGAAGTCGAAGGTGGCCTCGGCCTGGCCGGACACCCGCGTCTACATCAGCTGGTCGGCCAACATCGCCGAGCGCAACCCGGCGCTGAACACCCTGCTGGGCAACATCCAGCTTTCGGCCGACGACGTGAACGTCTGGTCGCTGGCGATCATCCAGGGCACCGATCCGGCCGAGGCGGTGAAGCCCTGGGTGGAGGAGCACGCCGCCGAGATTGCCGCCTGGGCGGCGCAATGACCGCGACGGCCCGCCGCGACCGGCGGGCCGTTCCCTGACCTTCCGGCCGGAGATGCGCGCCGCATCCCCGGCCTTGCGCCATTCTGCAACGGACCCGATCCTTGAACCAGCCAGTCATCGAATTCCGCGGGGTGTGGAAGATCTTCGGCGCCCGCGCCGGGCAGGCGCTGGCGGCCGCCCGGGCCGGGGCGGGGAAATCCGACCTGATGGCCGACCACGACGCCGTGGTGGGCGTGCGCGACGCCGGCTTCTCGGTCGAGAAGGGCGAGATCTTCTGCGTCATGGGCCTGTCCGGTTCCGGCAAGTCCACCCTGATCCGGCTGATCAACCGGCTGATCGAGCCGACCGCGGGCGAGGTGCTGATCGACGGCGAGGACATCACCCGCGCCGCCCCCGCCCGGCTGCGGGAGTTGCGCAGCCGCAAGATCGGCATGGTGTTCCAGAGCTTCGGCCTGCTGCCCCACCGCAGCGTGCGCGAGAACGTCGCCCTGCCGCTGGAAATCCTCGGCGCCACGCCGCGCCAGCGCTTCGACCGGGCCGAGCTGGCGCTGTCGCGCGTCGGGCTGGACGGCTGGGGCGACCGGATGCCCTCCAACCTGTCGGGCGGGATGCAGCAGCGGGTCGGGCTGGCCCGGGCACTGGCCGCCGATCCGCCGATTCTCCTGATGGACGAACCCTTCTCGGCGCTGGACCCGCTGATCCGGCGGCAGTTGCAGGCCGAGTTCAGCGCGCTTTGCCACGGGATGGGCAAGACCGCGGTCTTCATCACCCATGACCTGGACGAGGCCATCGCCATCGGCTCGCGCGTGGCGATCATGAAGGACGGCGAGATCCTGCAGATCGGCCGGCCGGAGATCATCGTCACCGCCCCGGCCAGCGATTTCATCGCCGAATTCGTCCGCCACGTCTCGCCGTTGCAGGTGATCCGGGTGGAAAGCATCATGGAGCCGCTGGCGGGGCCGACCGACGCCCTGCCGCAGGTGGAGGCCGAGGCGCCGCTGGCCCGGCTGGCCCGGGTGCTGGCCGGGCAGGACGGCCCGGCGCTGGTGACGCGCGAAGGGCAACCCGTCGGCCTCGTCCATCCGCAGGCCCTGCTGAATGCCATCGGGGAGCGTCCGGCATGACCGCCCGCATCGACCCGCTCGTCGCCGAATTCGCCGGACGCGGCGGCGCCTATTACAGCGCCGAGTTCGACCGGCTGGCCGATCAGACCCGCCCGCGGCCGCATTTCAACCCGGCGGCGGCGCTGGCCGGCCCGGCCTGGCTGGGCGCCCGCGCGCTCTGGGGCGCGTTCTGGCCGGCCTTCCTGCTGGCGCTGGCCTCCGTCGTGCTGCTGGCCATCGCGCTGCTCGGCGATCCCGGCGCCGATGCCCGCGCCCGCGCGGTGCGGCTGGATGCGCAATCCGCCGACCGGCTGGCCGCGGCCGAGGCCGCCATCGCCGTGGGCGACCCGCTGGGCGAGGGGATGAAACGCTCCGCCGAGGGCATCGCCCAGGCCGCCGCCAAGGCGCGGGACGAGGCCGAGGCAGCGCAGGCCCGCACGCTGGGCTATGGGCTGGCAGGCGGCTTCGGCCTTCTGGCGGTGCATCTGGCGGTGGGGTTCGGCGGCAACCTGCTGTTGAACCGCCGCTTCCGCCGCTGGCGCGGCGACCGCAGCCTGGCCCACGGCCTGCCGCTGCCGCGCGCCGCCTTCGCCGCGCTGCTGGTCGCCGGCAGCTATCTGGTGGCCGCCTGGCGCTTCGCCACCGCCACGGCGCCGGAATGGCTGACCGCCTTCCCCTCTTCGCCCGAGATCCACAACGAAAGCGCCCGCTGGCTGGACCGGGTGTTCAAGTCCGCCTCCGACCAGCTGGGCGGCCTGTTCCGCGGCATCTCCGCCGCCATCGAGGCGCTTCTGGGCCTGCTGGAGATCGCGCTGGTCGCCACGCCCTGGCCCATCGTCATGGTTTCGGTCGTCGCCATCGCCTGGCAATGCGCCGGACGGCGGGTGGCGGTGTTTTCGGCCGCGGCGCTGGTCTGGCTGGCGCTTTTCGGCTTCTGGGAGAAGAGCATGGCGACGGTCGCGCTTCTGGGCACCGCGGCCTTCCTCTGCGTGGTGATCGGCCTGCCCCTGGGCATCTGGGCCGGCCGCGACCGGCGGGTGCTGAACCTGATGCGTCCGGTGCTGGACCTGATGCAGACCATGCCGGCCTTCGTCTACCTGATCCCGGTGATCGCCTTCTTCGGCATCGGCAAGCCGCCCGGCATCATCGCCACGCTGGTCTTCGGGATGCCGCCGGTGATCCGTCTGACCGCGCTCGGCATCGCTTCGGTGCCGGAAAGCATCCGCGAGGCGGCGACGGCCTTCGGCGCCACCCGGCGGTTCCTGCTGTTCCGGGTGGACCTGCCGATGGCGCGGCCCTCGATCATGGCGGGGATCAACCAGACCCTGCTGATGTGCCTGTCGATGGTGGTCATCGCCTCGCTGATCGGCGCGCGGGGCCTGGGCGAGGACGTGCTGTCGGCGCTGCAATACGCCGCGGTCGGCAAGGGCATCCTCGCCGGGCTGGCGATCCTGGCCTGCGCCATGGTGATCGACCGCATCGTGCAGGGCCGCGGCCGGTAGGGCGGATCACGCCCTGCCGGTTTCCTTGTCCAGGAGCCCCTGCAGCAGGGTCAGGCGATCCTTGGCAAAATCGCCCGAACCCGGGGCAAGGTCCTGCATGGCGCGCACGAAGAACTGGCGGAAATCCCCGCGCTCCTTGCACCAGGCCAGCAGCTTCACCCCCTGCGGCGGATGCACCAGCACCAGCGGCAGCACGGTGCGATGGGTCTTCTTCCCGTCCAGGTCGGTATAGCCGAAGGCCACCGGCCGGCAGGCACGGATCGCCGCGTGCAGGGTCGCAAGATCGACAGCCGGGGCGGCGGGCAGGTCCGCGCGCCATGCCAGCGCAGGACGCACGTCCAGCAACTGGTAGAGCCGGCCGAGAATGGCGGCCTCGGGATCGGTTTCCGCCAGCCGCGCCAGCGCGGCCTCGGCCGCGGCCGCCGCCACCGGGTCGCCGCGATGGCCCGCCAGCGCGAGGCCGCGCAGAGCCGCGTCGCGGAGGTCGGGGCCCAAGGCCGGCACCCTTTCCGCCGCGGCAGCACTCCTCAGCCCGAACGCCGCACCGGCCGCCGCCAGCCGCGCGCCGAGGGCGCGGCGGGTCAGGGTCGGGAACGGGCTGCGGCCGGGACGCATGGCGAATCCTCCAGAAACCGGAAAAGGCGCCCCTCATCGCATGGCGGGGGGCGCCGAGTCCAGCAGCTTGAGGATCAGCGCCGGATCGCGCGGGCGCCGCCGATCAGGATGCAGGCGCCGACGATGCCGGCGACCAGATAGCCGATCCAGCCGCCGAAGGAGACGCCCAGAAGGCCGAAAAGGAAGCTCGCCACCGCCGCGCCGATGATGCCGAGGACGATGTTCAGCACCAGCCCGGTGTCGGATTTCATGAAGCTGGAGGCGATCCAGCCGGCAAGCCCGCCGATGATGATGGCTGCGATCCAGCCGACGCTCGTTTCGTCCATGTCCTTCTCCCTTCTGTCCACGACGCCAGCCGGCGCCTTGACCTGAAACGCGCGCAACCGGATCGGGTTCCCGCCGGGGAACCCGGAGCGGCGGACTGCGTTGCCGGAAGGCATCGGGGACGGGGTGGGGCATGGCGGAAGACCGGATGTTGCAGCCGGGACGGAACTGCTGGCGGGTCGAGGCGGCGGACCGCTTCTCCTTCATCGTCGACGGCGCGGATTATTTCGTCGCCGTGCGCCGGGCGATGCTGAAGGCGCGCCGCTCGATCCTGCTGATCGGCTGGGATTTCGACGCCCGCATCACCTTCGGCGAGAACCATGACGGCGGGCCCGAGCGGCTGGGGGACTTCATCCTCTGGCTGGCCGACCGGACGCCGGCGCTGGAGATCCGCCTGCTGCGGTGGGACACCGGCGCCTTCAAGGCGCTGTTCCGCGGCAACACCCTGCTGACCATCCTGCGCTGGAAGGCGCATCCGCGCATCACCCTGCGGCTGGACGCGAAACATCCGCTGGCGGCCTCGCACCACCAGAAGATCGTGGTGATCGACGATTGCATGGCCTTCTGCGGCGGCATCGACATGACGATGCGGCGGTGGGACACCCGCGAGCATCTGGACGGCGATCCCCGCCGCACCTATCCGGGCGGGCAGCCCGCGGACCCCTGGCACGACGCCACCAGCGCCTTCGACGGCGACGCGGCGCGGGCGCTCGGCGATCTGGCACGGGCGCGCTGGCTGGCGGCGACCGGGCAGCGTCTGCCGCCCTGCGAGGAGTGCCACGACTGCTGGCCCGAGGGGCTGGCGCCGACCTTCACGGCGATGCGCCTCGGCATCGCGCGGACCATCCCGAAGATGGACGGGGTGGAGCCGGTGCACGAGATCGAGGAGGCCTGGCTGGACATGATCGCCGGGGCGCGGCGGATGATCTATGCCGAAAGCCAGTATTTCGCCTCGCGCCGGATCGCCCATGCCATCGCCCGGCGGCTGGCCGGCGAGGACCCGCCCGAGATCGTCATCGTCACCCCCCGCGGGGCGGAGGGCTGGCTGGAGCCGCTGGCGATGGACAGCGCCCGGGCCAAGCTGGTCAAGGCGCTGCGGCAGGTGGACCGGCACGGAAGGCTGCACATCTATCACCCGGTGACGGCGGGCGGCGCGCCGATCTATGTCCATGCCAAGGCGATGGTGGTGGACGACCGGGTGCTGCGGGTGGGATCGTCGAACTTCAACAACCGCTCGATGCGGCTGGACACCGAATGCGACGTGATCCTTTCGGCGGACGAGCCCGGCAACGACCACCTGCGCGACGAGATCGCCACCCTGCGCGACGACCTGCTGGCCGAGCATCTGGGGCTGCCCCGGGCCGCGGTGACGGCGAAGCTGGCGGAGACCGGCTCGCTGGCCGCCACGGTCGAGGCTTTGCGCGGCGACGGGCGCAGCCTGGTGCCCTACGAGATCCCCGAGCTGTCGGGCTTCGCCGGCTGGCTGGCCGAAAACGAAATCCTCGACCCGAACGGCCCGGACGAGATCTTCGAATCCACCGCGAAGCGCGGGCTGTTCAAGGGCTGGGGCCGGCTGCGGAGCAGGCTGCGGTTGCAGCGGTAGCGGTAGACGGCATCCAGCCTCCCCGCTGTCATCCCCCGAAAGCGGGGATGACAGCGGGAAACGGGAAGGAGAACAGGGCGCCGCCCGGCAGGGACCGGGCGGCCGGACAGGGGCCGGACCGGCCGTCCTGTCTCCACCGCCCCGCACCGAGTCGCGGGGGCGGACTCCAGCCCCCGGGCCGGCGTTCTCTTTTCCCGCAGCGGAAGACAAACGCCGTTCCACGCCGCCCCCGGACTTCGGCACGGCGTTCCCCGCCCCCGGATTGTCTTCGCCGGACGCAAGGGGGATAAACGCCGCGCAGCCCGGACCTCCCCCGGCTGCACGGACATCAGACGAGGATCCTCATGCCGCCCATCGCTTCCATCACCCGCCGCGCAGCCCTTGCCCTGGCCGCCACGCTTGCCCTGACGCCCGCCGCCCGGGCCGAGGACGTCACGCTGAAGGTGGGCATCATGGGCGGCGAGGACGAAACCGTCTGGGCCGCGGTGGCCGAACAGGCCAAGCCGCTGGGGCTGGTCATCGAGACGGTGATCTTCAACGACTACACCCAGCCGAACGAGGCGCTGGCCAACAAGGAGATCGACGCCAACGCCTTCCAGCACGGCCCCTATCTGGAGGCGCAGATCGCCGCCCACGGTTATGCGCTGGAACCGGCCTTCGACACCGCGATCTTCCCGATCGGGCTTTACTCCCGCAAATATGACAGCCTGGAGGCGCTGCCCGACGGCGCGCTGATCGGGGTGCCGAACGATCCCTCGAACGGCGGCCGCGCGCTGAAGGTGCTGGAGCAGCTGGGGCTGATCAAGCTGAACCCCGAGGCGGGCATCCTAGCGACCGTGATCGACGTGGCCGAGAACCCCCGCGGCTTCGACCTGCGCGAGCTGGACGCGGGCGTGGTGGGGCGCGCCATCGACGATCTGGACGCCGCGGTGGTCAACACCGACTGGGCGGCCAAGGCCGGCCTGCTGGACGCCCGCATCGCCGAGGAATCGGGCGAGAACAACCCCTACATGAACTTCCTCGCCATCCGCAGCGAGGACAAGGACGCCGCCTGGGTCGCCCTGCTGCAACAGGCGTTCCAGAGCGCGCCGGTGAAAGAGGCCTATCTTTCCGCCTATAAAGGGGCCGCCGTTCCGGCCTGGTGAGCCGCAAACCCGTTGCACTTCCGGCAGGCGCCCCTATGACGGGCGCCTGTCCCTGTTTTGAAGGATGGACGGCATGACCGGGAACACGGGCCCCGTGGTGCGGCTGGAGGCGGTGGAGCGGCGCTTCTCCGACCGGCCGGCATTGGACGGCATCTCGCTGACCTTGGACCGCGGCGAGATCGTCGGCCTGATCGGCCGCTCCGGCGCGGGGAAATCGACGCTGATCCGCTGCCTGAACGGGCTGGACCGGCCGCAGGCGGGCCGGGTGGTGATCGACGGCACCGACATCACCCACCTGTCGGAACAGGAATTGCAGCCGATCCGCCGCCGGATCGGGATGATCTTCCAGCATTTCAACCTGCTCTCGGCCAAGACCGTGGCCGAGAACGTCGCCCTGCCGCTGAAGATCGCCGGCCAGCCCCCGGCGCAGCGCCGGGCGCGGGTGATGGAGCTTCTGGACATGGTGGGGCTGGCCGACAAGGCCGACACATACCCCGCCCGTCTGTCCGGCGGGCAGAAGCAGCGCGTCGGCATCGCCCGGGCGCTGGCGGGCGACCCGATCCTGCTCTTGTCGGACGAGGCGACCTCGGCGCTGGACCCCGAGACGACGCAGGCGATCCTGGCGCTGTTGCAGGACGTGAACCGCCAGCTGGGCGTGACCATCCTGATGATCACCCACGAGATGGAGGTGGTGCGCCAGATCGCCCATCGGGTGCTGGTGCTGGACGCCGGCCGCATCGTCGAGGAAGGGCCGGTCGCCCGCGTCCTGGCCTCGCCGCGGACGGACACCACCCGCAGCCTGCTGCGCGGCCTGTCGCCGGTGCTGCCGCAGCACATCGCCTCGCAGATCGCGCCGCAGGGCGAGCAGGCGCTGATCCGGGTGGATGTCTACGGCGCCGCCGCGCGCCAGCCGCTGCTGGCCATCGTCGAAGGGATCACCGGCCGCCCGGCCCGGCTGGTCCATGGCGGGCTGAACGACGTGCAGGGCGAACCCTACGGGCGGCTGTTCATCGCCCTCGGCACCGCCGATCCCGACCGGGTGGCCGCAGTGGTCGCCCGGCTGCAACCCGAAACCACAGCCATCGAGGTGTTGGGCCATGTCCCGGGCGATGTTTGACCTGCTCTTGAAGGGCCTGTGGGAGACAGTGGTGATGACCGGCGTCTCCGGCGCGCTGTCCTTCGCGATCGGCCTGCCGCTGGCCCTGATCCTCGTCACCACCGACCGCGGCGGCATCTTCCAGAACCTTGCCGTCAACCGCTCGCTGGGGCTGGTGGTGAACGCGCTGCGCTCGATCCCCTTCATCATCCTGCTGGTGGCGGTGATCCCGCTGACGCGGCTGATCACCGGCTCGGCCATCGGCATCGCCGCGGCCATCGTGCCGCTGACCATCGCCGCCGCGCCCTATTTCGCCCGGGTGGCCGAGGTTTCCCTGCGCGAGGTGGACCGGCCGCTGATCGACGCCGCCCGCGCCATGGGCGCCACCCGCTGGACCATCCTGCGCGAGGTGCTGATCCCCGAGGCGCTGCCCGGCATCGTCTCGGGCTTCACGGTGACGCTGGTCACCCTGATCGGCGCCTCGGCCATGGCCGGGGCGGTGGGGGCGGGGGGCCTTGGCGACATCGCCATCCGCTACGGCTATCAGCGGTTCGAGACCGCGGTGATGCTGGCGGTGGTGGCGATTCTGATCGTCATGGTGGCGGGGATGCAATGGGCGGGCGACCGGCTGGCCCGCCGGATCGACCGGCGCTAGGCGTCACCCCCTTGCGTGGCGCTTCAGCCCCTCGATCAGCAGGTCCACGCCGCTGTCGGTGGTGACGATCCCCGGCGAGGCGCGCAGGATGCGGCCGCGGCCGTCGGTCGAGATGCCTTCGGCCCGC
Organism: Rhodobacter sp. SGA-6-6; assembly: GCF_011043545.1. GTDB lineage: Bacteria > Pseudomonadota > Alphaproteobacteria > Rhodobacterales > Rhodobacteraceae > Pseudogemmobacter. The sequence goes on from NZ_JAAKGP010000004.1 coordinate 227,267, forward strand.
AGCGCATCCACCACCGCCGCCGCCTCGCCCGGCAGGCGCAGCATGACCGAGCCGCCGCGCCGGTCCTCCGGCTCGGGCGTCACCAGGTCCAGCCCCATCTCCCGCGCCGCCGCGATGATCCGCGCGGTCTGGCGGCGGTTCTGCGCCAGAAGCGCGCCGTGGTCCTGCGCCGCGTGCCAGTCCATCGCCGGCAGCGAGGCAAGTGCTGCGACGCAGCCCGGGGTGCCGTTGTCGAAGCGGCGGATGTCGGGGGCATAGGAGAAGCGGTCCAGCGCCCAGCTGAACGGGTCGGGCTGGCTGAACCAGCCGCGCAGTTCCGGCGCACAGTCGGGGATCAGCCGGGGCGCGACATGCAGGATGCCGGCGCCGGGGGTGCCGCACATCCATTTCAGGCTGGTGGAGACGGCGAAATCCACCTCCGGCGCCGTCACGTCGAAGGGCAGAAGACCCGCACCTTGGGTGATGTCCACCCCGACGATGCTGCCCATGGCCCGGCCATGCGCCACCAGCGGCGCCAGGTCGATCCGCCGCGAGGTGGTGGAGGAGACCCAGGTCAGGATCGCCAGCGCCACGTCCCTCCCCCATTGGGCAAGGAAATCCTCGTCCTCCACCCAGGGACTGCCCTGCCGCATCGCCACGGTGTCCAGCGTGAAGCCCAGCCGTTCCTGCAGCTTCGTCAGCAGGAAATGGTTGGAGGGGAAGCAGTCGGCGGCCACCAGCACCCTTTTGCCGCGCAGCCGCTCCGGCGGCAGCGCGGTCAGCAGCATGTGCACCGCCTGCGTCACGTTCTCGGCGGTGGTCACGCTGCCCTCGGGCGCATTCAGGATGCCGCGCCAGCGGTCGACGAAGGCGGCGCGCCGGGCCAGCACCCAGCCCCATTGCGCATCGTTCGCGGCGCCCCAGACGGCAGCGAATTCGGCCATGACGCGGGCCAGGTCGGCCTCCTTGCCGGGATACTGGCCGATGGAATGATACAGGAAATAGGCGTCTTGCATGGGTCTTACCGTTGGTAGGCGCGCTGGAAGCGATGCTCCAGCCAGCCGGTCAGCCGCACCAGCGGCCAGAGGATCGCCACATAGATCAGCGCGGCGCCGAGCAGGGGCGTGGGGTTGGCGAACAGCGCCTGCGCGTCGGTCGCCTGTTTCAGGAGGTCGGTCATGGTGACGACCGAGGCCAGCGAGGTGTCCTTGATGATGCTGACGCAGTTGGAGGCATGGGGCGGGATCACCAGCCGGGTGGCCTGCGGCAGGATCACCTTCTGCATCGTGCGCCAGAACCCCAGGCCAAGGGCCGAGGCCGCCTCGAACTGACCCTTCGGCACGGCCTGTATGCCCGCCCGCATCACCTCGGCGGTATAGGCGCCAAGGACCAGCGACAGCGCGATCAGCGCGGCGGTGAAGGAAGACAGCACGATCCCGGCGAAGGGCAGCGCGTAATAGATCAGGATCAGCACCACCAGCACCGGCATGGCGCGCATCAGGTCGGTGTAGAGGATCGCCAGCAGTTGCAGCGGCCGCACCGCGAACAGCCGCACCAGCGCGATGCCGAGGCCGAGCAGGGTGCCGAACAGGATGGTGGAGAAGCCGAGCACCAGCGTCATCCCCAGCCCCTGCAGCAGCATCGGGAAGGCCCGGCGGAGCACGTCGAGATTGAAGAAGATCTCGATGGCGTTCATCTGGGGCCTCCTGCGGGGCGGTCGGTGATCAGCATGTGCCCGGGCGCATGGGTGATGGCGAAGGGCAGCCGGGCGGCGGCGATGGCGCGCTCCATTGTCACGCCGCAGGCCCAGAACACCGGGATCTCGCCGGGAAGCACGTCGGTCAGCCCCAGCCCGTCGATCGGGCGCGACAGGTCGACGCCGATGGCAGAAGGGTCGCCGGTATGGACCGGGGCACCATGGGCCTGCGGATGCGCCTCGGTCACGGCCACGGCCAGCGGCACCTGCGCTTCTGGCATCGCCCGCATCGTCACCACCAGCGTGCCGCCGAAGGGTCCGGCGGCGGCGTTCGGAATCGTGGTGTCGAAAGCGGAACAGCTGACCCCCGGCGCATGGCAGCGCAGGGCAACGCCGGCAGCGACCAGATCGGCCTCGAAGGTCAGCGAGCAGCCGATGGCGAAGGGCACCAGATCGTCGCGCCAGTGGCCGGCGATGTCGGGCAGCCGCTCGGTGGCCGCGCCGTCCACGAACAGCCGGTAGAGTGGCAGGTCGCGGCGCAGGTCGAACTCCCCCAGTCCGGGCAGCGTCGGGTCGCCCGGCCGCCCCCGCGCCAGCAGCGGGCAGGCGGCGGGGTTGGCGCGCAGGAAGGACTCGAAGTCGTCGGCCCAAACCTCGGGGATGAAGGCCATGTTGGCCTGCGCGTAACCGTGGCAAAGCGCGGCGGTCTGCCGCACCTCGCCGGCCCGGAACCGCGCGCGCCACTCGGCCGGGGTCATCTGCGGCTCCAGTCGGTCTCGATCTGCGCCTTGAACAGCAGGACTTCCAGCTCATGCGTGCGGCGGGTGCGGTCCCACCGCTCCTCGTCCATCCAGCCGGCGCGCCAGGTGGTCATGGCGACAAGGCAGCACGTTTCCGGCAGGCCCCAGTCAGGCCCCGGCGTCACCCGGATCGACACCCGCGGCACCCGCGCCCCGGCGGGGCCGAGGTGGAAATCGATCAGGCCGAGCCCGGCATGGGGCCGGATCTCCACCTCCGCCGCCGAGCCGTCGAAGAGCGAGATGCCGTGCCAGACCCCGGGCTCTTCCCCCGGGGTCAGGTCCATCGAGCCCAGCGCCCACCGCCCCAGCCTGCGCCCGTCCGACAGATGGGCGAAGGCGAAGCCGGCGGGCACATCGACCCGGACCGAGGCAAGATGGGCGGGCTGCATGTCGCGGGCGTCAGTCGGCCGAGGTCGGGACCGGCATCGGCGTCACCGCGAAGCTGCCCTCCGCCGGCGGCACGCCCAGCCATTTCTCGTAGATCGCGGCCATGGTGCCGTCGGCCTTCATGTCCGAGATGATCTGGTTCACCTGCTCCAGCTTGTCCGATCCCTTCGGCATCATCATGGCGAATTTCTCGCCGGTGACGATCTCGTGAGAAACGGTCAGCCCTTTCATCTGGGTGGCGGCATAGCGCAGCCCGACCACATCGTTCACCGCCGCGTCGATCCGGCCGTTCTGCAAGTCGGTCAGCATGTTGGCGGTGGTGTCATAGCTCTTGTAGTCGGCATACCCGATCTCTTCCGCGCGTTCCTTCAGCCAGTTCTCGGGGAAGGAGGTGGCGACGGAGCCAACGGTCTTGCCCTTCAGCGCCTCAACCGAGGCGATGTCGGAGCCTTCCTTGACGCCGATCCCCAGCGCGCCCTCGAAATAGGGCTGGGTGAAGGACTGGCTTTCCAGCCGCTCGTCGGTGATGGTCAGGGACGAGATCACGATGTCCACCCGGCCCGAGGCCGTGGCGACGAACAGCGCCTTGAAGTCCATGCCTTCGATCTGGGCGGTGGTGCCCATCCGCTTGGCGATCTCGTTGACGATATCGACCTCGAACCCCTCGAAAGTGCCCGCTTCGGTCTTGTTCTCCCACGGCGGGTTGGCGGGGTAGGAGCCCACGCGCAGCGGGTCCTGCGCGAAGGCCGGGGCGGCGAAGGCAAGCGCGGCGGCAAGCCCAAGCGCGGTGCGACGGGTGAAGTTCATCGGGTGCAACCTCCTGCTGGATGACGGCGGGCTCTTCCCCGGGAATCGGGGGACTCGCTTCTAGGGTAAAGACTGCCAGAAAAAGAATACATTTCAAGAGATATTTTGAACCTGAAGTATACCGATTTTGCCGTCATGCAAGGGTTTCCCTTGCAAATCAGCGCAATGGCTGCTTCCATCTTGGCAAGAAACTGTATTCAAATCCAGATGTCCCGACAGAACCTGCGCGACCGCATCTACGACCGGCTGATCCAGAGCATCCGCTCCGGCGCCTTCGGCTGGGACGACCGCTACGTCGATGTCACCGTGGCGGCCGAGCTTGGCGTCTCGCGGATGCCGGCGCGCGACGCGCTGATGCGGCTGGCGGCCGAGGGCTATCTGGTGCCCACCACCCGCGGCTTCGTGCTGCCGCGGTTGACGCCCGCCGAAATCCTGGACTTCTTCGAGTTGCGCCGGCTGCTGGAGCCCCGCGCCGCCGCGCTGGCGGCGCAGGCGATGACCGACGCCGCGTTGGCAACGATGGAACGGGCGGTGGAGGACGGCGCCGCCGCCGTCGCCGCCCATGACGGGCCGGTGCTGTTCACCGCCTCGGAACTCTTCCGCAACGCCTGGCTGTCGGTGGTGCCGAACCGGGCGCTGGAACAGTCGATCCGGCGCTATTTCGTGCAGGTGCAGAACGTCCGCCTGATCACCATGCGCGAGGACCGCACCCTTGCGGTGATCGTCGAGGGCCAGCGCGACCTGCTGGCCGCCTTCCGCGCCGGCGACGCCGTGGCCGCCGCCGACCGGATGCTGCGCTTCGTGATCGAGGGCGAGACCGCCTTCCGCCGCAGCGGGGCGGAAGACGACCGGCCCCTCTGAGGCCGCCGTTCACATTTCCGCCTGCGCCTCCAACCCCAAATTGACGAACATTTCGTGAACATATATCCCTACCCCATGGCAAGGGCGACTCTCCAGGACAAGCTGGCCATCCTTTCGGATGCGGCGAAATACGATGCCTCCTGCGCCTCCAGCGGGGGCGAGAGGCGCGATTCGCGCAAGGGCGGGCTGGGGTCCTCGGGCGGCAGCGGCATCTGCCACGCCTATGCGCCGGACGGGCGCTGCATCAGCCTGCTGAAGATCCTGATGACCAACTTCTGCATCTTCGACTGCGCCTATTGCGTCAACCGCGTCTCCTCCAACGTCGAACGCGCCCGCTTCTCGGTCGAGGAGGTGGTGACGCTGGTGCTGGAGTTCTACCGGCGCAACTACATCGAGGGGCTGTTCCTGTCCTCGGGCATCATCCGCTCGCCCGACCAGACCATGGCCGACATGGTGCGCATCGCCCGGACGCTGCGGCAGGACCATGGCTTCAACGGCTATATCCACCTGAAGACCATCCCCGACGCCAGCCCGGACCTGATCCGCGAGGCCGGGCTTTGGGCCGACCGGCTGTCGATCAATGTCGAGCTGCCGCAGGACGCCAGCCTGCGGCAGCTGGCCCCCGAGAAACGGCCCGAGACCATCCGCTCGGCCATGGCACAGGTGCGGCTGGAGGGCGAGGCGGCGCAGGACGAAAGCCACGCCGGCAAGCGTCCGCCCCGCTTCGCCCCGGCCGGGCAATCGACGCAGATGATCGTCGGCGCGGACGGCGCCGACGACATGGCGATCCTGCAAAGCGCGACCCGGCTCTACACCGGCTACCGGCTGAAGCGGGTCTATTATTCCGCCTTCTCGCCGATCCCCGACGCCTCGGCCGCGCTGCCGCTGGTCCGGCCGCCGCTCTTGCGCGAGCATCGGCTGTATCAGGCCGACTGGCTGCTGCGCTTCTACGGCTTCTCGGCCGAGGAGATCGCCACCGGCACCAAGGCCGGGCATCTGGACCTGGAGATCGACCCCAAGCTGGCCTGGGCGTTGCAGCACCGCGGCCTGTTCCCGCTGGAGGTGAACCGCGCCCCGCGCGAGATGCTGCTGCGGGTGCCGGGCTTCGGCACCCGCACGGTGGACCGCATCGTCGAGGCCCGCCGCAGCCGCAGCCTGCGCTACGAGGATCTGGCGCGAATGGGGGCGGCGATGAAGACGGCCCGGCCCTTCGTCGCCCTGCCCGGCTGGTCCCCCGGCGCGCTGACCGACAGCGCCGGCCTGCGCGCCCGCTTCGCCCCGCCGCCCGAGCAGCTGCGCCTGCTGTGACCCATGCCGTCGCCCTGCCCCGGCACGGCCTGTTCGAGGCCTGGCGCGAGGCCGCGCGGCGGGCGATCGGCCACCGCATTCCGCCGGAGGAGATCGACTGGACCGGCGGCGAGGGTCTGTTCGCCGCCGATCCGCTGCCCGACAGCCCCGGCCCGCACCGGGCGCATGTGCCGGCGGCCTTCCTGCAACTGGCCCGTTCGGTGATCTGGCATTCGGCGCCGGAGCGGACGGCGCTGCTCTACCGGGCGCTGTGGCGGATAGACCGGCAGGAGGGCGACCCGCTGTCGCAGGCCGATCCGCTGGGACGCCGGCTGAACCTGATGGCCAGGGCGGTCGGCCGCGACATCCACAAGATGCACGCCTTCGTCCGCTTCCGCGAATTGCCCGGGGCAGGCCGCCGCCGCTTCGCCGCCTGGTTCGAGCCGGAGCACGACACGCTGGAGCCCGGCAGCCGCTTCTTCGCCCGCCGCTTCGCCGACATGGACTGGACCATCGCCACCCCGCGCCTGACCGCGCGGTTCCAGGACGGCCGGCTGAGCTTCCACCCCGGCGGCCCGCGCCCCGACCTGCCCGAGGATGCCTCCGAGACACTGTGGGCCACCTATTTCGCCAATATCTTCAACCCCGGCCGCATCAAGCTGGAGGCGATGCGGGCCGAGATGCCCAAGAAATACTGGAAGAACCTGCCGGAGACCCGGCTGATCCCCGACATGCTGAAGGACGCCGAGGCGCGGGTGGAGCGGATGCGGCAGGCCGCCGCCACCCCGCCCCGCCCGGGCGCGGCGGCAGTCTCCACCCGCTACCGCGCCGCGATGCCGCAGGCGGCCGACCTGCCGCAGACGCTGGCCGAGGCGCGACAGGCCGCGCTGCTCTGCCGCCGCTGCGCCCTCTGCGAGGCCGCGACGCAGACCGTCTGGGGCGAAGGCGCGCCGGAGGCCGGCCTGATGATCGTCGGCGAACAGCCCGGCGACAGGGAGGACCTGGAGGGCCGGCCCTTCGTCGGCCCCGCGGGCCAGTTGCTGCGCGGGGCGATGGCCGAAGCCGGGGTCGATCCGGCGCGGGTCTGGCTGACCAATGCGGTGAAGCATTTCAAGTTCGTCCCCCGCGGCAAGCGCCGCCTGCACCAGACCCCGGGGCGCGAGGAGATCCAGCATTGCCGCTGGTGGCTGGGGCTGGAGCTTGCCTTCGTCCGGCCCCGCATGGTGCTGGCGCTCGGCGCCTCGGCCGCCTTCGCGCTGACGGGGAATGCCGCGCCGCTGGCGCCCCGGCGCGGCGGGATGGAGACCGGGCTGCACGGCGGGCCGGTGCTGCTGTCCTGGCACCCGGCCCATGTCCTGCGCCTGACCGATCCCGCCGCGCGGCAGGCCGTGCTGCGGGAACTGACCGCCGACCTGGCCCGCGCCCGGCAGGCCGCGGAAAGCTGATCCCGGGGCGTGGAACCGCGGTGCCTGCGCGGAGTTTGCCCTAAAGCCGCGGCGACGACCGGCAGGACCGGGCCGCACCCACCTGAAACGAGGGCAGGACAGATGGCACGCACCCCACACGACACCGGACTCGGCAATGCCGGCGAAACCCAGCAGCGCGGCGGCGAGGTGCTGACCAGCAACCACGGCATCCCCTTCTCGGACAACCAGAATTCCCTGCGCGTCGGCGACCGCGGCCCGACGCTGCTGGAAGACTTCCTGCTGCGCGAGAAGATCTTCCACTTCGACCACGAGCGCATCCCCGAGCGGATCGTCCATGCCCGCGGCTCTGCCGCGCATGGGGTGTTCACCTGCACCGACCCGATCCCCGACCTGACCCGCGCCGCGCTCTTCGCCGAGAAGGGCAAGGAGACCCCGGTCTTCGTGCGCTTCTCCACCGTCGCGGGCGGGGCCGGATCGGTGGACACGCCCCGCGACGTGCGCGGCTTCGCGGTGAAGTTCTACACCGAGGAAGGCAACTGGGACCTGGTCGGCAACAACATCCCGGTCTTCTTCATCCAGGACGCGATCAAGTTCCCCGACCTGGTCCATTCGGTGAAGATGGAGGCCGACCGCGCCTATCCGCAGGCCGCCACTGCGCACGACACCTTCTGGGATTTCGTCTCGCTGATGCCGGAAACGCTGCATACGGTGATCTGGGCGATGTCGGACCGCGCCATCCCGCGCAGCTACCGGATGATGCAGGGCTTCGGCGTCCATACCTTCAAGCTGGTGAACGCGGCCGGAGAGGAACGCTTCGTCAAGTTCCACTGGCGCCCGGTGCTGGGACTGCAATCGCTGGTCTGGGACGAAAGCGCCAAGCTGCAGGGGGCGGACAACGACTACCACCGCCGCGACCTTTACGAAGCCATCGCGGCGGGCGACTTCCCGCAATGGGAACTCGGGGTGCAGGTCTTCGACCAGGCGCTGGCCGACGGCCTGCCCTACGATGTGCTGGACGCCACCAAGATCATCCCCGAAGAGGTGGTGCCGCTGCGGGTGATCGGCCGGCTGACGCTGAACCGCAACCCCGACAACTTCTTCGCCGAGACCGAGCAGGCGGCCTTCCTGCCCTCGAACATCGTGCCGGGGGTAGACTTCACCGACGATCCGCTGCTGCAGGGGCGGCTGTTCAGCTACCTCGACACCCAGAAATCGCGGCTGGGGACGACGAACTTCCACCAGATCCCGGTGAATGCGCCGAAATGCCCCTTCGCCAACATGATGCGCGACGGGATGATGCAGACCCATATCCCGAAGGGCCGGGCGAACTACGAGCCGAACTCGCTGGACATGGCGGGCGAGGACCCCGGCCCGCGGGCCAGCGTCACCGGCTTCATCACCGCCCCGCAGGCGGTGCAGGGCGAGAAGCTGCGGCAGCGGGCCGAAAGCTTCGGCGACCATTACAGCCAGCCGCGGCTGTTCTGGCGCTCGCAGACCGCGAACGAACAGGCGCATATCGCCTCGGCCTTCGTGTTCGAGTTGTCGAAGGTCACCCTGCCGCACGTGCGCATCCGGCTGGTCAGCCATCTGCGCAACATCGAGGAAGAGCTTGCGCAGCGGGTGGCGACGGGGCTGGGGATCGACCTGCCCGAGGCCGCGCCGCCCTTCCGCCCGCCGGTGGACCTGCCGCCCTCGGACGCGCTGTCGATCCAGAAGAACTGGCAGGAGACGCTGAAGGGCCGCAAGGTCGGCCTGCTCTTCGCCGAAGGCTCCGACAAGGCCGCCATCGACGGGCTGATCGCCGCGATCGAGGCCGAGGGCGGCACCGTCTTCACCATCGCGCCCAAGGTCGGGCCGCTGCAACTGAAGGGCGGCACGATGCAGGCCGACGGGCAGCTGGCCGGGTCGCCCTCGGTGCTGTTCGACGCCGTGGGCATGATCCTGATGCCCGAGCAGGCGGAGAAGCTGGCCAGGGACTCCGCCGCCATCGGCTTCGTCATGGATGCCTTCGCCCATCTCAAGGCCATCGGCCATTGCAAGGGATCGCAGGTCATCCTCGACCGCGCCGGGATCGCGCCGGACGAGGGCGTGGGGCCCTATGACGGCCTGCCCGCGATGGCGAAGCGGCGCTACTGGGCGCGCGAGGCGACCCTGCGCGACCTGGCCTGACCGCGACGGCTTCCGCGATGGCCGGCAAGGACGCCGCGACCCGCGAGGAAGACCTGCGCACCGGAATGCCGTTCTGGCTGAAGACGCCGCATTCCGCCGTGCCGGCGACGCCCCGCCTGCCCCGCGACCGCTTCGACGTGATCGTGGTCGGCGCCGGCATCTCGGGTGCGCTGGTGGCCGAGGCACTGACGCGGGCGGGACGGTCGGTGCTGATCCTCGACCGCCGCCCGCCGGTGCGCGGCTCCACCCCGGCCTCGACCGCGATGATCCAGCACGAGATCGACGTGCCGCTGACCCGGCTGCGCCGCCGGATCGGCCCGGACCGCGCCGACCGGGCCTGGCTGCGGTCGGTGCAGGCGGTGGGGGATCTGGTGGCGCTGGCGAAGCGGCTGGACATCGCGTGCGGAATGCGGCCGAAACCCGCGCTCTATCTGGCGGGGGAGGAGATGGGCGCACGGGCGCTGGCGGCCGAGGCCGCGGCGCGCGAGGGGATCGGCATCAAGGCCGATTACCTGAAGCGGGCCGATCTGCTGGCCCGTTTCGGGCTGGACCGCACGGCGGCGATCCTGTCCCCCGCCTCGGCCTCGGCCAATCCGGCGCAGTTGACGGCGGGGCTGCTGCGCGCCGCGCTGGCGCGGGGGGCGCGGATCGCCTCGCCGGTCGAGATCGCAGACATGGCCGAACTGCCTTCGGGCGTCGCGCTGGCCACCCGGCGGGGCGAGGCGCTGGTGGCCGGGCACGCCGTCTTCTGCACAGGCTACGAATACCTGCCGCAGATGGAGACGAAATCCCACCGCGTCACCTCGACCTGGGCGCTGGCCTCGCGGCCGCTGGCCGGCCTGCCGCCGTGGATGCGCGACACCATCGTCTGGGAGGCCGCCGACCCCTATCTCTATTTCCGCACCGACGAGACCGGCCGCATCATCGCCGGCGGCGAGGACGAGGATGCCGCGGACAGCAATGCGGACCCCGGAAAGCTGGCGGAGAAGGCGAAGGTGATCGCGCGGAAGCTGCAGGACCTGACCGGCGTCCGGGTCGGCCGGCCCGCCTATGCCTGGTCCGCGCCCTTCGGGGTGACCGCGGACGGACTGCCGATCATCGACCGGGTGCCGGGATACGACCGCTGCTTCGCGGTGATGGGCTTCGGCGGCAACGGCATCACCTTCTCGGTCCTCGCCGCGCAGATCGTTGCCGCCGCCATCGCAGGCAAGCCGGACCCCGACGCCGACATCTTCCGCTATCGCTGAACCGTCCCGGGAAGGCCGGTCCCGCGCCGCCGGATTGACAGGCCTTGCACAGGGGTGCAGGAATGTTGCACAGCCCTTCGGTGCAGGCCGCTTCCGGGCGGGCCGTGAATCCCAACCGCCCGAAATCCCTGCAAGAATGCTGCGCATCTCCTGCCGGAGGGCTGCAAGGACCGGGCGCTCCAGGAAAGGCAAGGCTGCGGTGGCGAAGTCGAAACCCATGGCCAAGAAGCCCTCGGTCAGCGCCAGCAAGGTGGCGGAGCTGGCGGGCGTCTCGCGCTCGGCGGTGTCGCGGACCTTCACCGACGGCGCCAGCGTCTCGGCCGAGACCCGGGCCAAGGTCCTCGCCGCCGCCGACCGGCTGGGCTACCACGTCAACCATCTCGCGCGCGGGCTGATCCATCACCGCTCGGGGATCGTCTGCCTGATCGTGGCCCAGATGCAGACGCCGTTCCAGGCGGCCCTGGTCGAGGCGGCGACCCGGCGGCTGCAGGCCAAGGGCAAGGTGGTGATGGTGCTGAACACCGCCGGCCAGCCCGCCAATGTCGAGGCCGCGCTGCGCCAGACCCTGAACTACCGCGCCGAGGCGACGGTGGTCGTGTCCGGCGCGCCGCCCCTGTCGCTGGTGGAAACCTGCATCGAGAACGGCCAGCGGGTGATCCTGATCAACCGCGACGACGTGACCGGCGGGCCGCATTGCGTGATGGTCGGCAACGAGGCGGCGGCGGAAGAGGCTTGCTTCATGCTGCGCCGCGCGGGGTGCCGGCGGCTGGCGGTGGTCAGCTCCACCGCCGGGACGCCCAGCATCGTGGCGCGCGAGACCGCCTTCGCCGCGGCGGGCGCGGCGGCGGGGATGGAGGTGGCGGTCAGCCGCGCCGGCCCCACCGGCTATGCCGCCGGGGCCGACAGCGCCCGGCAGCTGCTGGCGGGGTCCGGCCGGCCGGACGGGGTGTTCTGCGTCACCGACCTGCTGGCGCTCGGCTTCCTCGACGTGGCGCGGATCGAGTTCCGGATGCGGGTGCCGGAGGAACTGTGCCTCATCGGCTTCGACGACATTCCGGCGGCGGGCTGGCTGGGCTACGACCTCACCACCTTCCGCCAGCCGATCGACGCCATCGCCGACCACATCGCCACGCTGGTGGACGAGGAGGACTCGGCACAGCCCCCGCAGCGCCGCTTCCCGGCGCAGGTGATCTGGCGCAAGACGGTGCGGCCCTGAGAGGGGGAAACGGCATTACCGCGATCTCCGTGGCGAAGGCGCGTGCCTTCGCCACAGCGCAACGGTTCAGCCTAGACCGGCCGGGCCCCAAAGGCCCGGCCAGCGCCCGCCCCGCCCTCGGCGGGCGCTTCTCGCCCGCCGGGTCGGGCGCTGGCCTCACCCGGTCTCGGGCTGGCAGGTCTCCGGTTGACATGTCACGCACGGGCGGGGGCGAGGCAGTGCCTCGCCTTCTCCCGCCCGACCAGGCCGCGGGTTTCCCACCCCCGGACACCGCCCCGCCCTATCTCCCGCTTACCGTGAACTCCTGCAGGTCCAACGTGAAGTCCTCGTTCGGCAGCCGGGCCAGATAGCCCACCAGGATGCGCAGGAAGACCGTGAAGCGGGCGGCGAGGCCCGCGCCCTCCGGCACCGCCAATTGCCGGACCAGCCGGGCGTAGAAGGCCAGCCGCTCGGGCGCGATGTAGCGCCGGGCCAGCGTGCCGCCCTTGCGCAGGCGATACCAGTCCTCGGCCAGCAGGGTCAGGCGGAAGTCGGGCGCATCGGGCAGGTCCAGCTCCAGCAGGCGCAGCAGGTCGGCCATCCTGCCCCGCAGGAAACCGGCCATGTCGTCGGGCCATTCGCGCGGGATGTAGCGGCGGTGGACCAGCTCGACCAGATGGCGGTCGAGGAAGCTGCCGTGGTCGGGTGCCTGCGCTGCCGGCGGCACGGGCCGGCCAGCGGCGGCGGCTTCGAGGGCATAGGCGGCGAAGGCGGCGTCGTGCCCGGGCACCACGGCCAGAACCGGGCTGCGGATCTCCACCCGGCCGGGGTGCAGGTCGACCAGCTTCATCACCGGGCAGAAGCCCACCGGCGAGGGCACCGCGACGTTGAAGAAGCCCCGTTCCCCCTGCACATGCACCGCAGTGTCGTTGACATGCAGGTGACCCGAGAAATGCAGCGGCACCCCGGTCTCCAGGAAGGCCGCGGCGACCTCGGGCGGCGGGATGCGGCGGGCGAGGCCGCTGGTGCCGAAGATCCGCAGTTCCTCGGCCCCCGTCCCCGCCAGCACGTCCAGCGCCGGGTAATGCGAGAAGGCGACCAGATGCTTGCCGCCGGCCCTGGCCCGGTCGGCGACATCGCGCATCCAGGGCAGCAGATGGGCGCGGTGGCGCAGCACGGCGGGCCAGCAGCCATCGGTGGGATCGTGGAAACTGTCGGGGTCGGACAGGTCCCGCGCACCGTCGCGCGGCACGCAGACGTTGGTGTCGAGCGACAGCAGCCAGAGCCCCTCCACCGGCTCCACCAGATAGGAGGCGTCGATCATCCGGCAGGCGGTGCGGCCGTCGGGGCTGCGGACCCGATAGCTGCGGGCGGACCAGGCGGGATCGGCGCCGAAGGGGGTTTCCCAATGCAGGTCGCCTTCCTGCGGCCGGTAAAGCGCCTGCATCCGCCTCAGCGCCTCGGCGGTGCCCAAGGTGGCGGCATCGGGGCTGTCGGCACTGTCCACGGCAAGCGGCGTGCCGTCTTCGCGCAGGAAGGTCTTGACCTGCGGCCGGCCCTCCAGCGCGAAGAGGTCGTGGTTGCCCGGCGTCGCCAGCACCCGCAGCCCGTGGCGGTCGCGGTAGTCGCCGATCAGCGCCATCGCCGCGGCGATGTTGGGGGCCTGGCCGTCGTCGGTCAGGTCGCCGACCAGCAGGACGATCCGCACCCCCTCCGCCACCACCCGGTCCAGCGCGGCGCGGAAGGCGGGGAGGCTTTCGTTGAACACCCGGGTGGAGTCCACGGTGTCGCCGTAGCTGCGGATCGCGGCGGAAAGGCCCGAGCCTTCGGGCCGCCAGCCGCAGTCATGCACATGCGGGTCGGCGATGACGGCGATGCGGATCAAGGCGCGGCATCGGCGGCGGGCAGCCGGTCGGGGCCGGACAGCAGCGGGATGCCGGTGGCCCGCGACAGGATGCCGGCGACGCCCGGCGCGGCGGCCAGCACCGGCGCGCCCTCGGTCAGCCCGCCCAGCGACAGGAAGGGGCCGGTCACCCCGCCCGCCTCGCGCACCATCAGCAGGCCGGCGAGACAATCCCAGGAGTTCATGTGCAGCTCGGCATAGCCGTCGCTGCGCCCGTCGGCGACATAGGCCAGGCCGAGCGCCCCGCAGGCCCCGCGCCGCACGTTGCTGCCGGCGCGGAACAGGGCATGGACCGCCTCGATGTAGTCGGCGGTGGGTTCGCGGCGCGACCAGCCCATCTCGAACGAGGTCGCGGCGATGTCGGTGGTCCCGGCCACCCGCATTGGCTTGCCGTTCATCTGCGCCCCGTGGCCGAGCCGGGCGAAATGGGTCTCGTCCAGCACCGGGTTGACGATGGCGCCCAGTTGCACCTCGCCATTGCCGACGAAGGCGATGGAGATGCAGAAATGCGGGATCGAGCGGGCGAAGTTGGCGGTGCCGTCGATCGGGTCCACCACCCAGGCCTGCCGGCCGGGCGCGCCGCCGGTCTCCTCGCCCAGGAAGCCGTCCTCGGGGAAGGACTCCTCGATACGGGCGCGGATATGGGCCTCGACCCGGCCGTCGGTCTCGGTCAGGTAGTCCTGCGGCCCCTTCATGCTGGCGGGCCGGCCGGCCTGAAGGGCGAAGCCGTCGAGGGCCAGCCGGGCGGCCCCCGGAAGCAGATCGCGCAAGAAGGTTTCGCGGCGGTCGATCGCCCGGGAGTCGAGTGTCATGCGTCATCCTTCGGCAAGAGCCGGCGCGTCCGCCCACGATTCCCGCAGCGATGGCGGCTGTCAACCGATTGCGCACAGCCGTGCATCGCTCCTGCTTGCCGCCTTCTCCCGATGCTGCAGTGCAGAAGCAGTGGAAATCCCGGAAGGCGCCGCGATTCCAGCGCGCCGCCTTCCGCACTTGCCGCAGCCGCGGGGTCCAGCCAGCCGGGCGGATGCACGCCTGCCCAATCCGCCAAGGCGGCAGACCGGCCTGCCGCGCGGCGGCGGCAGCCGGGCAATTCCGACCCGCCGCCGCAACGGGCGATAAGGCTTGACAGGCGAAGCCCTCGTCACCCACGATCTGCACAGGAGTGCAAGAATGCACCGGGCCATCGGCCAAGGGAGGAACAGACATGACCGGAAGAACCGCCATCATCCTGGCCGGGGCCGCCCTGGCGCTGCCCGCCGCGGCGCAGGCCGCAGAGCTGAACCTGATCTGCGCCGCCGACGTGGTGATCTGCGAGCGGCTGACCGAGGAATTCGGCAAGACCCATCCCGACATCAGCGTCAACATGGTGCGGATGTCCTCGGGCGAGGCCTATGCCAAGATCCGCGCCGAATCGCGCAACCCGCAAACCGACATCTGGTGGGGCGGCACCGGCGACCCGCACCTGCAGGCCGCCGCGGACGAACTGACCACCCCCTACGAATCCCCCATGCAGGCCGAACTGCACGACTGGGCGCTGTCACAGGCCAGGGTCTCGGGCAACCGCACCATCGGCGTCTATTCGGGCGTCCTCGGCTGGGGCTACAACACCGAGCATTTCGCCGCCAAGGGCCTGAAGGAGCCGCTGTGCTGGGCCGACCTGCTGGACCCCGCGCTGAAAGGCGAGATCCAGATCGCCGACCCGAATTCCTCGGGCACCGCCTATACCGCGCTGGCCACGCTGGTGCAGTTGATGGGCGAGGACGAAGCCTTCGCCTATCTCAAGCAGTTGCACGCCAACGTGGCGCAATACACCAAGTCGGGCTCGGCCCCGGTGAAGGCGGCGGCGCGGGGCGAGGCCGGGCTCGGCATCGTCTTCATGCACGACGCGGTGACGCAGCAGGTGGAAGGCTTCCCGATCAAGCCCGTCGCCCCCTGCGAGGGCACCGGCTACGAGATCGGCTCGATGTCGCTGATCGAGGGCTCGGCCAACCCGGACGAGGCGAAGATCTTCTACGACTGGGTGCTGGGCGCCGAGGTGCAGAGCCTGATGCCCGAGGCCGGGTCCTACCAGATCGCCTCGAACAAGGCGGCGAAGCCTTCGGAACACGCCATCGACCCCAGTGCCGTCAAGCTGATCGACTACGATTTCGCCGAATACGGCTCGGCCGAGCGGCGCAAGCACCTGCTGGCCCGCTGGGATGCCGAGATCGGCGGCGCGGCGTCGGAATGATGCGGACCGGCCGGCCCCGATGAACGCCGACAACCGGCGGCTGGACCGGGTTCTTGCCGCCGTCGCGCTCGCCCTGCTGTTGCTGCCCTGGTATCGCGTCCGCTCGGGCTTCTTCGGGCTGGACTGGCTGGCCGAGGTCTTCGGCAAGCCCGACCTCTGGCCCGGCCTCGCGCAGGCGGCGGCCGGGCGCTGGCAGTTCTGGCCGGTGCTGGCGCTGATCGCGGCGGCGGTCTGGCTGCGGCTGCGCACCCCCTCCGGCCCCCGGCGGGGACGGACCCTGGTCTGGCTGGGCGCCGCCGGGCTGGCCTGGATGGCGGCGCAGGGCCTGTCCATCGGCACGCGGGGCTGGAACTGGTCGCTGCTGGAACGGACCCTCGGCGAGGTCGCCGGCCAGCCCGCCTTCGGCGCCGGGGCCATCGTCGCCGGGCTGTTCTTCACCTGCCTGATCTCCTTCGGCAAGGCCGAGCGCGGGGCGCTGAAGGGCGATGCCTTCGTGCTGACATCGATCGCGGTGCTGATCCTGCTGGTCGGGGTCTTCGTCTTCTATCCGATCCTGTCGATCTTCATCGGCGCCTTTCAGGACTTCGACGGCTCCTTCACCGCCGAAGGGGTGCTGCGCAACATCGTCGATCCGAAGATCTGGAGCCTGGCCTGCCTGGGCGGCGGCAATTGCGGCGTCGCCTGGCGCACCTTCTTCCTGGCGATCTGCACCGCCACCGCCTCCACCCTGCTGGGCCTGGCCTTCGCGCTGGTCGCCACCCGCACCGGGTTTCCGTTCAAGAAGGGGCTGCGGCTCCTGACCGTGCTGCCGATCATCACCCCGCCCTTCGTGGTGGGGCTGGCGCTGACCATGCTTCTGGGCCGCAGCGGCACCCTTACCCAATGGATCGAGGCCGCCACCGGCTATGAACTCGGCCGCTGGCTCTACGGCCTGACCGGCATCTGGCTGGCGCAGGTTCTCAGCTTCACTCCCATCGCCTTCCTGGTCCTGATCGGCGTGGTCGAAGGCGTCAGCCCCTCGATGGAGGAAGCCTCGCAGACCCTGCGGGCCGACCGCTGGCGCACCTTCCGCCATGTCTCGCTGCCGCTGATGGCGCCCGGGCTGGCCAATGCCTTCCTGATCGGCTTCATCGAAAGCATGGCGGATTTCGGCAACCCGCTGGTGCTGGGCGGCTCGGGCGGGGTGCTGTCGACCGAGATCTTCTTCTCGGTCGTCGGCGCGCAGAACGACCCCTCGCGCGCGGCGGTGCTGGCGACGGTCCTCCTCGGCTTCACCCTGTCGGCCTTCCTGGCACAGCGGCTGTGGCTGTCGGGGCGCAGCTATGCCACCGTCGGCGGCAAGGGCGACGGCGGCACCCATGCGCTGCTGCCGCGGCGGCTGTCCTGGCCGGTGGTGGGCGTGGTCGTCGCTTGGGGCAGCTTCACCGTCGTCGTCTACCTGATGATCGTCTTCGGCGGCTTCGTGAAGCTCTGGGGTCTCGACCATTCGCTGACGCTGGACCACTACATCCGCGCCTTCGGCATCGACCTTTCCGATGGCTGGCGGTGGAGCGGGGTGGCCTGGAACAGCTTCTGGACCACGATGCTGATCGCGCTGATCGCCGCCCCCCTGACCGCCGCCGTTGGCCTTCTGACCGGCTGGCTGATCGCGCGGCAGCGCTTCCCCGGCAAGGGCCTGTTCGAGTTCCTGCTGATGATGAGCTTCGCCATCCCCGGCACGGTGATCGGCATCAGCTAC
The DNA here is from genome assembly GCF_011043545.1 of Rhodobacter sp. SGA-6-6. GTDB lineage: Bacteria > Pseudomonadota > Alphaproteobacteria > Rhodobacterales > Rhodobacteraceae > Pseudogemmobacter. The sequence goes on from NZ_JAAKGP010000004.1 coordinate 244,993, forward strand.
ATCATGGCCTTCAACCTGCCGCCGATCCAGATGACCGGCACCGCGCTGATCCTGATCGCCTGCTTCGTCTTCCGCAACATGCCAGTCGGCGTGCGCGGCGGGGTGGCGGCGATGTCGCAGCTGGACGGCAGCCTGGACGAGGCCTCGCTGACGCTGGGCGCCGATTCCGGCCGCACCCTGCGCCGGGTGATCCTGCCGCTCTTGCGCCCGGCGATCACCGCGGCGCTGGTCTACAGCTTCGTGCGGGCGATCACCTCGATCTCGGCCGTGGTCTTCCTGGTCTCGGCCAAATACAACATGGCGACGGCCTATATCGTCGGGCTGGTCGAGAACGGGCAATACGGCGTGGCCATCGCCTATTCCTCGGTGCTGATCGTGGTGATGATCGCCGTGATCGGCTTGTTCCAGGTCCTGGTGGGCGAGCGCCGCCTGCGCCGCAGGCCCGCCCCACCCAGCCCATCGGAGGCAGCAGCATGATGCAGGCCCGCAGGGGCGCGGTCGAATTCCGGGCCGTGCGCAAGGATTATGGCAACTTCACCGCCGTGCCGCAGCTGGACCTGTCGATAGAGCCGGGGCAGCTGGTCACGCTGCTCGGCCCCTCGGGCTGCGGCAAGACCACCACGCTGCGGATGCTGGCGGGGCTGGAAACCCCCACCGTCGGCAGCATCCTGATCGGCGGCGAGGACGTGACCCGCCTGCCGCCCAACCGCCGCGACGTGACCATGGTGTTCCAGAGCTATGCGCTGTTCCCGCATATGTCGGTGATCCGCAACATCGCCTACGGGCTGGAATCGGGGGGCATGAAGCCGGCCGAGGCCAAGGCGGCGGCGGGCCGCGGGCTGGAGCTGGTGGGCCTGTCCGGCCTGGGCGACCGGCTGCCCTCGGAGCTGTCCGGCGGCCAGCAGCAGCGCGTCGCCGTCGCCCGCGCGCTGGTGCTGGAGCCGCAGGTGCTGCTGCTGGACGAGCCGCTGTCGAACCTCGACGCCCGCCTGCGCCGCCGGGTCCGCACGGAAATCCGCGAATTGCAACAGCGGCTCGGCTTTACCGCCGTCTACGTCACCCACGACCAGGACGAGGCGCTGGCGGTCTCGGACCGGATCGTGGTGATGAAGGAGGGCCGCATCGCCCAGGACGGTCCGCCGCGCGACCTTTACGAAAGCCCGGCCTCGGAATTCATCGCCGACTTCATCGGCGAGGCGAATGTGGTGGATTGCACCGTCACCGCGGTGAAGGACGGCCTCGCCACCGTCTCGCTGAGCGGCTTGCAGATCGCCCTGCCCGCCCGCGGTCTGCCCCGCGGCCCCGCCCGCATGGCCCTGCGTCCCAATGCGCTGAGCGTCGGCCAGGGTCCCGGCCTTGCCGCCCGGGTGCTGAGCGCGGCCTATCTGGGCGACCACATCGAATACGAATTCGAGACCGTGGTCGGCCGGCTCTTCGTCACCGACGACGGCATCGACAGCATGGTGCCGGTGGGGCAGGAGGCCAGCCTGACCTTCCGCGGCAAGGGCGCGGCGCTGATCCGGCGCTAGGCCGGCCCGGCCGCCAGCAGCCGCCGGGTCAAGTCCTCCAGCAGCGCGGGCAGCTGGCGGAACAGATAGCCGGCATGGGCGCGTTCCAGCGGGTTGTGGTAGTCGCGGCCCCAGGGGCCGAGGTTCACCGTCGGCACCTGCGCCAGCGCCCCCGGCGCCAGCCGCACCGCCTGCGCCCAGGCCGGGGTTTCCGCCGCCAGCGCGTCCAGCACCCGGTCGTCGGCCTGTCCGAAGAAGCTCATGTCCGAGATGCCGGCGAAATAGGGCGTCTCCGTCAGGGCGGCGCCATGCCGCGCCGGCGCCTCGGCCAGGAAGTCGCGCAGGAGGCGCAACAGCGCCGGATCGCCGACTTCGGTCGCCAGATAGGGGATCGACCCCAAGCCCAGCACCACCGCCGGCCCCATCCGGCCCGAACGCTGCCACAGCGCGGCGGTCATCCGGCGGCAGCGTTCCGGCAGATCGGCCCCGGCGCTTGCCGCCGCCACCTGCTCCAGATGCGCCGCCACGCCCGGGTCGCGGGCCGAGACCTCGGCCAGCAGCGCGCCCCAGGTCAGCACCGGCACCTCCGCCTCCAGCCCCGCCGCGTCGGCGGCAAGGCCCGACTGCGCCGCCCGCCCGGCCAGCGCGGCAAGGCAGTCGCGCAGCGCCTCGCGCACCAGGGCCTCCACCGCCGGCAGCACCTCGGCAGGGTCGCGCCGGTGCAGCAGCACGTTCCAGAACAGGAAGGCGGTGCCCGGCGTGGTCACGTCATAGCCGCCCTTGCCGTCCTTCATCGACAGCAGGCTGGCCGCCGTGCCCGCCGCGCCGCCGGTGTCGTCGGTCAGCTCGGGCGCCCATTCCAGCCGCGCGGCGATGGCCCCGGCCAGCGCCGCCGCGTTCAGCCCGCGCAGGGCAAAGCCGCTGTGGACCGGCCGGCCGACCACGAAGGCCGTGGGCAGCACCTTGCCCACCGTCCCGGTCGCCAGCACCCGCCCGGCGCTGCCGTCGCCGTCGTCGGCGATGGCGTCCAGGTTGATCGCCGCCGCGATCTCCAGCCCATGCGCCGCGGCCAGGTCCCCCAGTCGCGCCGCCGCCGCCCGCGCCCCGGCCGAGGCGTTCTCCTCATCCGGAACGGCCAGGAACAGGAGGTTGCCGTCGAACGGCGCTTCCGCGATCTTGGCCATCGCGGCCAGCCCCGCCGCCAGCCCGCCCTTCATGTCCAGAAGCCCGCGCCCGGGCAGGAATTCGCCCGACTCCATATCCGCCCGCGCCCGCTGCGACGCCGGGTCCTGCGCCCCGCGCAGCCGGGCCAGCAGCGCCTCGCGCAAGGCCTCGGGCTGGCAGGCCAGCGGCGCGAGATCGCCGTAATCCGCGACCGTCACCGTGTCGTAATGGCCGGTCAGCACCACCGTCCGCGCGCCCTTGCCGCGCAGCAGCAGCGCCGCCACCTGCCGCCGGTCGCCCTGGGCCACCGGAAAGGTCCAGACCTCGGGCGCGGGGCCGAAGCAGGTCTGCGCCCGCAGCAGGTCGGCCAGCCAGGGCCCGAAGCTTTCCTCGTCCGGGGTTCCGGTCACGCTGGGCCGGGCCACCAGGGCCAGCGCCAGATCGCGGCAAAGGGTTTCCATCGCAAGCGCCTCCCACCTGCCGCCCGGGTTACTCGCTCGCGGCGCCCCGGTCCAGAGCCGCGGCCCGCCGCCGCCCGGCCATCCGCGCCAGCGTGCCGTCGCGCCACATCCCCTCGTGCACCCCGACCATGACGACATGGCCGAGGATCATCACGGCCAGCAGCCAGGCCAGCTCGCCATGCAGCGCTTCGGCCAGCGATTGCGTCCAGGCCATGGGCGCCTCGCGGCCCGGGAAGACCGGGATGCCGAAGGGGGCAAAGGGCCGCTCGCCGCCCCAGGCCCGCAGCAGCGCCAGCGTCGGCACCGCCGCCATGACGAGGTAGAGCAGCAGATGCCCGGCCCGCGCGGCAAGGCCGAGGGGGCCGCGGCCATGCGAAGGCCGGTTCCTGCGGTTGGCCAGCGCCCAGAGAAGCCGCAGCACGATCAGCCCGAACAGCACCGTCCCCACCGGCTGGTGGCTGCCGACGAAGAAGCCGACGACGGGCTGGCGGCCGAGCGCCAGCTTCAGCCCCATGCCCAGGAACTGCCACAGGATCAGCGCCGCGATCGACCAGTGCAGCGCCCTGGTGACAAGGCCATAGGCCAGCGGCGTGTCGCACAGCGGCAGGCGCGGGGTGGGGGTGCGAGTCATCGTCCGGTCCGTTTTCTGCAATCGGTTCCGGGCGGGATAGCCGGGGTGCAGCGGCGTTCCAACCACCCGCAGGTGCGGCGCGCGAAAAGTTGACTAAATTACCATACTATACTAGGGGCAGGGCCGGCGCTTTCGCCCGCCGGGCCGACCAGAGAATTTCCGTCATGCAGAACAACGACATGCCTCGCCAGCTCTGGCCCGAAGAGCTGGCCGCGCGTTACCGCGAAAAGGGCTACTGGCAGGGCGAGACCTTCGGCCGGATGCTGCGCGACCGCGCTGCCGCCCATGGCAGCCGGCTGGCGGTGGTCGATGGCGACACCCGCTGGACCTATGCCGAGCTGCTGGACCGGGCGGAGGCGGCGGCGGGCGGCCTCCTGTCGCTCGGCCTGCAACCGGGCGACCGGGTGATCCTGCAACTCCCCAACATCGCCGCCTTCTTCCCCGCCGTCTTCGGCCTGTTCCTGGCCGGCCTGCTGCCGGTCTTCGCCCTGCCCGCGCACCGGCAGTCCGAGCTGATCCACCTTGCCCGCAAGGCGCGCGCGAAGGCGCTGGTGCAGGCCGACCGGCACGAGGGCTTCGACTACCGCCCGCTGGCGTTGGCGGTGCAGGCCGAAGCACCCGAGCTGCGGCATCTGGTGGTGGTGGGCGAGCCCGGACCGGGGATGCTGGCTTTCGGCGACCTCCGCCCCGGCCCCGCCCTGCCGCCCGATCCCGATCCGCAGTCGGTGGCCTTCCTGCAGATCTCCGGCGGCTCCACCGGCCTGCCGAAGCTGATCCCGCGCACCCATGACGACTACATCTACAGCTGCCGCGCCAGCGCCGAAATCTGCGGGCTGGGGCCGGAGTCGGTGTTCCTGGCGGCGCTGCCGGTGGCGCACAACTTCACCATGAGTTCCCCGGGCGTCTTCGGCACCCTCCATGCCGGCGGGCGGGTGGTGCTGTGCCCCAATCCCTCGCCCGAGACCGCCTTCGCCCTGATCGCACGGGAAGGCGTCACCATCACCGGGGTGGTGCCGCCGCTGGCGCTCTTGTGGATGCAGGCCGCGCCGAAGACCCGGCACGACCTGTCCAGCCTGAAGGTCCTTCAGGTCGGCGGCGCCAAGTTCATCCCGGAGGCCGCGGCGCGGGTGCGCCCGACCCTGGGCTGCACCCTGCAGCAGGTCTTCGGCATGGCCGAGGGACTGGTGAACTACACCCGCCTGGACGAACCGGAGGGGATCATCGTCTCCACCCAGGGCCGGCCGATCAGCCCGGACGACGAAATCCTGATCCTCGACGACGCCGGCAATCCGGTGGCGGAGGGCGAGCCCGGCCACCTGCTGACCCGCGGTCCCTACACCATCCGCGCCTATCACGACGACCCCGCCGCCAATGCCCGCAGCTTCACCGAGGACGGCTTCTACCGCACCGGCGACATCGTGCGGCTTCTGCCCGGCGGCCACCTCTCGGTGCAGGGCCGGGCGGGCGACCACATCAACCGGGCGGGCGAGAAGATCTCGGCCGAGGAGATCGAGGACCACCTGCTGGCGCATCCCGCGGTTTTCGACGCCGCCGTGGTCTCGATCCCCGACCCGTTCCTGGGCGAACGCAGCTGCGCCTTCGTCCGCAGCCGCGGGCTGGCCGAGTTCAAGGTGCCCGACGAGGTGGTCTTCGTGACCGGATTCGCCACCACCGCCGTCGGCAAGGTCAGCCGCAACCAGCTGCGCGCCGACCTGCGCGCGCGCTATCTGAACGAAGGAAAACCCGCATGATGACGCTCGACCGGATGCGCGCCGACGTGGCCCGGCTGATCGACCTGGAGCCGGAAGAGGTGGCCGACGACGCCAATCTTGCCGACCTGGGGCTGGATTCGATGCGGCTGATGCAGTTGGCGATGGGCTGGGAACAGGCCGGGCTGGCGGTGGATTTCGGGGTCCTGGCCGAATATTCCACCCTGGGCGACTGGTGGCGCGAGATCGTCGCGCCGCAGGTCCGGGCCTGATGGGCGCCGATGCCGCCGTCGCCCTGCGCCCGCTGACCGAGGCGCAGGAGGGGCTGTGGTATTTCCAGGCGCTCGACCCGTCGAACCCGATCCTGAACACCGGGCAATATCTGGACCTCACCGGCCCGGTGGACCTGCCCGCGCTGCGCGAGGCGCTGGCGCGGACGCTGGCCGAGACCGAGGCGCTGCGGCTGCGCTTCGCCGCCACGGCGGAGGGGCCTCGGCAATGGCTGTCGGGCGAATTGCCGCCGGTGGCGGAACTGGACCTGCGCGGCCACCCGCAGACCGAAGCCGAGGCGCTGCGCTGGATGCAGGCGGACAGCGCCCACCCGGCCGATCTGGCCGCCGGGCCGGTGGCGGGCTTCGCGCTGATCCTGCTGCCCGGCGGGCGGGTGCTGGTCTACGAGCGCATCCACCACCTCGCCATCGACGGCTACGGCATGGTGCTGCTGACCGACCGCATCGGCGCGCATTACGGCCACCTGACCGGCCAATCCGCGGCACCGCTGCCCTTCCCGCCGCTGTCCCGCGCCGACGAGGAGGACGCCGCCTGGCGCGCCTCGCCCCGGCGGGCGGAGGACGGCGCCTGGTGGAAGGCCGAACTGGCCGGCCTGCCCGAGGTGGCAAGCCCCGGCACGCTGGCCGGTGAGCGCGCCATCAGCGCCGCCGCCTTCCACCGCGAAAGCCTCTGGCTGCCCGAGGCGCTGGCCGCCCGGCTGGCGGCGTTTTCCGAAGCGCATGGCCTCGCCTGGCCCGAGGTGCTGACCGGGCTGGCCGGGGCTTGGCTGGCGCGCTGGTCGGGCGGCGAGACGGTGATCGGGATGCCCTTCATGGCCCGGATGGGCCGCCGGATCGCCCGGCTGCCCTGCATGGCGATGAACGTCTTGCCGCTGCACCTGCACCCCGACGAGGAGGCCCCGCTGGCCGACTGGCTGCGCGCGGCCGCGGCGAAGATGCGCGAGGCGCGGCGGCACGGGCTTTACCGTTCGGAACAGCTGCGCCGCGACCTCGGGCTGGTCGGGGGGACCCGGCGGCTCTACGGGCCGCTGGTGAACGTGCAGCCCTTCGACCGGCCGCCGGTCTTCCCGGGGCTGGAGGTGCGGCTCAACATCCTGGGCGCCGGGGCGGTGGACGACCTGACCTTCACCTTCCGCGGCGATCCGCAGGCGGGCCTGCTGTTCGAGACCGACGCCAATCCTGCGCTCTATACGGCCGAGGACGTGGCGGCGCATTCCGCCCGGCTGGTCGCCTTCCTCGACGCCGCGCTGGCGGCCGGACGGCTGGCCGAGGTGCCGACCGCCTCGCCCGCCGACCTCGCCGCGCAGGCGGCGCAGGCACGGGCAACAGTGCATCCGCTGCCCGAGACCACGCTGGTCGAGATGATCGCCGGAAAGCTGGCGGACCACCCCGACGCCCCGGCGCTGACCTATGGCGGAACCACGCTGACCCGGGCCGAAGTGGACCGCCGCTCTGCCGCACTGGCCGGGGCGCTGGCGGCACGCGGGGCGGGGCCGGGCAGGATCGTCGCCGTTGCGCTGGAGCGCGGGCTGGAGCTGCCCGTCGCCCTGCTGGCCGCGATGCGCGTCGGCGCGGCCTATCTGCCGCTGGACCCCGACCACCCGCCCGAGCGGCTGGCCCGCATCCTGGCCATGGCGCAGCCGGTGGTCCTGCTGACCTCCGCCGAGCTGCGGGGCCGCTTCCCGGCCGATGCCCCCGCCTTCCTGCCCGAGGACTGGCCCACAGCCGGCGAGGCCCCCGCAGGACCCGCCCCGGACGACATGGCCTATGTCATCTACACCTCCGGCTCCACCGGAGAGCCGAAGGGCGTGGTGATCGAGCAGCGCGCCATCGTCAACCGGCTGTGGTGGATGCGCGACCATTACCGCATCGGCCCCGGCGACCGCATCCTGCAGAAGACCCCCGCCACCTTCGACGTCTCGGTCTGGGAGTTCTTCCTGCCCTTCCTCTCCGGCGCCGAGCTGGTGATGGCGCCGCCCGGCGCGCACCGCGACCCGGCGGCGCTGGCCGGGCTGATCCGCCGCCACGGCATCACCGTGCTGCATTTCGTGCCCTCGATGCTGTCGGCCTTCCTCGCCGCGCCCGAGTCCAAAGGGCTGCCGATCCCCCATGTCTTCTGCTCGGGCGAGGAGCTGACGCCCGACCAGCGCAACCGCTTCCATGCCCGCCTCCGCGGCGGGCTGCACAACCTCTACGGCCCGACCGAGGCGGCGGTGGATGTCAGCTTCTGGGAGGCAGGGCCGGACGACCGCTCCAGCCCGCTGCCGATCGGCTGGCCGGTGTGGAACACCCGGCTGGAGGTGCTGGACGACCGGATGCGGCCGGTGCCCCCGGGCCTGCCGGGGCGGCTGTTCCTCGGCGGCGTGCAGCTGGCGCGCGGCTACCTTGGCCGCGACGACCTGACCGCGGCGCGCTTCGTCGCCGATCCGTCACGGCCGGGCGAAAGGCTCTACGACACCGGCGACCTGGCGCGGCTGCGGCCGGACGGGGCGGTGGTCTACCTCGGCCGCCTGGACCATCAGGTGAAGATCCGGGGCTTGCGGATCGAACTGGGCGAGATCGAGGCGGCGATCATGGCGACCGGCCTCGCCCGCGAATGCGTGGTGCTGGCGCGCGAGGACCATGCCGGCGAGAAGCGGCTGGTGGCCTATCTGGTGCCGGCGGGGGATCATGTTCCCGGTGCGCTGGCGGCCCGGCTGGCGAAGGTGCTGCCGGCCTATATGGTGCCGGCGGCCGAGGTGGCGCTGCCGGCGCTGCCGGTGACGGCCAACGGCAAGCTGGACCGCAAGGCCCTGCCCGCGCCGGAGTTCCGCGCCAGCGGACGGCCGGCGGACGGCGCCGGGGAGAAGCTGCTGGCCCGGCTCTATGCCGAGGTGCTGCATCTGGATGCGCCGCCGCCGGCCGAGGCGGATTTCTTCGGCCTGGGCGGCGATTCCCTGTCGGCGGTGCGGCTGGGGCTGCGCATCGCGCAGGAGACCGGGCAGGACCCCGGCCTTGGCGCGATCTTCGAAACGCCGGTGCTGGAGCATCTGGCGGCACGGCTGGCCGCCGGCGCCGCGCCCTCGAACGGCGCCGGGCCGCTGCTCCTGCTGGCCGAGGGCGACCCGGATGCGCCGCCGCTGGTGCTGATCCACCCGGCGGGCGGGCTGGCCTGGGGCTACCGCGGGCTGGCGCGGGCGCTCGGCGGCGCGCGGCGGGTCTGGGGCCTGCAACATCCGGGCCTTGCCGCCGACGCGCCGATGCCGGCCAGCCTGGAGGCGCTGGCGCAAGACTATGCCGCCCGCGTGGCCGGGATCGCGCCCGAACGGGTGCATCTGGCCGGCTGGTCGGTGGGCGGCATCCTCGCGCAGGCCGTCGCGGTGCAGCTGGCGGCGGCGGGGCGCCCGCCCGGCATGGTCGCATTGCTGGACAGCTACCCCGCCGAGGCCTGGCGGGCCGAGCCCGAGCCCGACCCGGTGGCGGCGCTGCGGGCGCTCTTGGCCATCGCCGGCCACGACCCCGAGGCGCACCGCGACCTCGACACCCGGGCCAAGGTGGTGGCCTTCCTGCGCGCGGGCGACACCGCCATGGGTGCGCTGCCCGAGGCGCTGCTGGACGGAGTGGTGCGGGTGGTGACCGACACCAACCGGCTGGTGCGCGGCCATGTCCACCGCCGCTATCCCGGCCCTCTGACCCATGTCCGCGCCGGGCTGGACCACGGCGGCCGGCCGCTTTCGGCGGCGATGTGGGCGCCCCATGCCGAAAAGGTGGAAGAGCTTTCGGTGCCCTTCCTGCACCCGCAGATGACCTCGCCCGCCGCGGTGGCGCTGATCGCGCCGATACTGGCGCAGCGGATGGGCTGAGCCTCAGGCCGCGGCGAAGGGCAGCGCCAGCGGGAAAGACCCGGCCAGCGTCTCGATATGGACCAGCCCGGGCAGGACATGGACCTGCGGCCGCAGCCCCGGATGGCGGGCCAGATCGGCGACGAAGTCCATCGTCGCCGGCGCCGGCCCGTCCGGCGGCGGCCCCCCGGTCCCCGAGCGTTTCTCGCGGTCGCCAAGCGCCACCAGCAGCGGCGGCGGGTCCTGCACCGGGGCCGCGGCGGCGGCGACGCGGCGGATCAGCGGCTCGTCCCACCAGATCGACGGGCTGATCGCGGCATGGCGGGCAAAGGCCCCGGGCCGCGCCAGCGCGGTGTAAAGCGTGAAGAGCCCGCCGAAGGAATGGCCCCAGAGCGTCCGCCGCGCCGGATCGACCGCGATCCCTTCTTCCGCCGCTTCCCGCAGCGGCCCGGTCAGCCGGTCGAGGAACTGCGCCGCCCCGCCCGCCATCCGGCCGGGATGCACCGGATCGGGCCGGATGCCGTCGCCGGGCCCATCGGGCGGGGTGAAGTCCAGCGTCCGCCGCTCGCGCGCGAACTGGCGGTCGGTGTCGTAGCCGACGCCCGCCAGCACCAGCCCCGGCACCATCGCCAGATGCCCGGGCGTCAGGAAGTCGAAGGCGGCGTTGCCGTCGAGCAGATAGAGAATCGGCCATCCCCCGGCCGGCGGCTTTCCCCGCGGCACGGCCAGGAACAGCCGGTGGCCGGGGCCGACGGGCACAACTTTCTGTGACAGCTCATGGCTGGCCGGCGCATGGTCGAAGATCGCCAGCGTCGCCGCCCTGCGCGCATGGTCGGACCCCGCCCGTCCGGTTCCGGTCATTCCGTCCCGCTCCCCGCCGCCGAAATTCGGCAGGCTGATTGGTTGACAAATCCTGTCAACATTATAGGACCTCGGCTGGTTGAAGCCAGACCGGATTGCCCGGCCAAGCCCCGAGACAAACCGCATTCTGGGAGATCACCATGATCCATCACGCAGCTTCCCGTCTTTCCCCGATCCTCGGCGCGACCGCAATCGCATGGGCGCTGGCTGCCCTTCCGGCGGCGGCGGACACGCTGTTCACCGCGACCTCGGACGGTTTCGTCGGCTCCGTCGACGCCAGCGCCGCCGCGCAGGGCACCCCGGCCGTGGCCGGCAGCAAGGCCGTCGTCTCGGGCGAGGGTCTGGTGCCCGGGCAGGAAATCACCCTGATGCGCGGCACCACGGTGCTGAATCCCGAGGGACCGCTGGTGGTGGACGCCGAGGGCAAGTTCAGCTTCGAGGTCGAGATCGACGCCGAGGCGCTGACCGGCCTGCAACCCATCGTGGTGATCGGCGAGAAGCCGGCGGCGGCGACGGTGGCCGAGCTGAAGATCTCGCCGGTGGTGCCGCTGTCGGGGGCCGAGACCTATGCGATCACCAGCGAGAAGGTGACGCGCGGCCTCTACCAGGTGATCTACAGCCCGGCCAATGACGCCGTCTTCGTCACCTCTGCCGTGGGCCGCCCGCCGGTCAAGGAATCGACGGTGACCAGGATCGACCCGGCGACGCTGGCGGTGGTGGCGCAGGTCAACCCGCCCGCCGCCCCGGCGCGCGACGACGGCTCGGACGGCGGCGTCTTCGCCGCCTATGGCGTGGCGGTGGACGATACGAACGGCAACGTCTGGGTGACCAACACCCGGCAGAACACCATCGCGGTCTATGCCCAGGCCGACCTTGCGCTGGTCAAGCAGTTCGAGCCGGGCGCGGTGCAGCATTCCCGCGACGTGGTGGTGGACGAGGCCAACGGCCGCGCCTATGCCAGCGCCACCGGCACCGGCAACATCGAGGTCTTCGACACCAAGACGCTGGAGCAGCTTGAGCCGATCGTGATCAAGTCGGGCAAGCGCGGCGGCGAGTTCTCGGCGATGTCGCTGGACCTCGACCCCAAGGGCGGCAAGCTGGTGACCGTCAGCATCGCCACCGACGAGGCGGCGCTGGTCGACCTTGCCACCGGCGAGGTCAAGGTGGTGCCGCTGCCGGGCGCCAGGGCGGCCTCGGGCGTGGCCTACGACCCGGTGGAGGGGCTGATCTTCGTCACCTCGCAGGCGACCGACAACCTGCTGATCGTCAAGGCCGAGGACGGCACCGTGCTGCATGACGTGGAAACCGGCGCCGGCGCGCTGAACGTGGCCTTCGAGCCGGTCAGCCGCACCGCCTTCGTCGCCAACCGCGGCTCGGGCACCATCACCGTGGTGGACACCTCGGGCAAGATCGTCGCCAACCTCGACTCCGGCAGCCTGCCCAACCAGCTGCGCGCCGACGGCAAGGGCAATGTCTGGGCGGTGAACAAGTCGCGGGGCGAGGACGATCCCGATGGCGACCGCATCTGGAAGATCGCGCCCGCCGCCGCCGGCAACTGATCCGCTGCCGCAGGGGGCGGTTGCCGCCCCCTGCCCCCTTTGCAGGCCCCTGCCATGTCCTTTCCCCTCCGTTCCCTTCTCCTCGCGCTGGCGCTGGCCCTGCCGGCGCTGCCCGCGCAGGCCGAGATCCGGGTGACCGACATCACCGGCCGCGAGGTGGTGCTGGAGGCCCCGGCGCAGCGCATCATCCTGGGCGAGGCGCGGCACATGGCGGTGCTCGGCCTCCTGACCGACGATCCGGTGGCGCTGGTGGCGGGCTGGCGGCAGGACAAGGCGCTGGACCCGCCGACGCTGGAAGCCTGGCGCGCCCGCTTCCCCGCCATCGACGCCATCGCCCCGGTGGGCGCCGGCAACCGCGACATCTCGGCCGAGACCGTGATCGCCTTGCAACCCGACCTGGTGGTGCTGTCGCTGATGGACCGCGGCGACGCCGGGATGGAGCGCGCGCGGGAACAGATCGAGGCGGCGGGGATTCCGGTGGCCTATGTCGATTTCTTCTCCCATCCGCTGGAGAACTCGATCCCCAGCCTGCGCCTCCTCGGCGCGCTGACCGGGACCGGGGACAGGGCCGAGGACTTCGCCGCCTTCTACGACGCCCGGCTGCAGCGCATCCGCGACCGGCTGGCCGATCCGGCGATCCCGCGGCCGCGGGTGTTCTTCCACGTCCATGCCGCCCCCACCGGCTGCTGCTCCACCGTGGGCGGCGGCGTCTTCGCCGATTTCATCGAGACGGCGGGCGGCACCAACATCGGCGCCGAGGCGGTGGATGCGGTGCTGGGCAACGTCAGCCTGGAATTCCTGATCGCCGCCGACCCCGATTTCTACATCGCCACCGGCGGCCGCCACATGGCCGCGCGCGGCGGGCTGGTCCTCGGCACCGGCATCGGCCCCGAGGAGGCGCAGGCCAGCTTCGACGCGCTGGTCGCCGCCCCCGGCTTCGCCTCGCTGCGGGCGGTGGAAAGCGGCCAGGCCGGCGGGGTCTGGCATCTCTTCAACGACACCCCGGCCCATATCGCGCTGATCGAGCATCTGGCGAAGACCTTCCACCCCGACCTCTTCGCCGACCTCGACCCGCAGGCGACGCTGGACGAGATCGACCGCCGCTTCCTGCCGGTCCCGGTGCCCGGAACCTGGTGGATCGGGGCAGAGCGCTGAGCCGATGACCTCCGCCGAAGCCACCCTGACGCGCTATCGCAGCCGCAACCGCCGCCGCGCCCTTCTGGTCGCGGCGCTGGCCGTGGCGGCGCTGCTGGCGGCGCTGGTCGATCTGGTCACCGGCCCCTCGGGCCTGCCGCTGGCCGAGACGCTGCGGGCGCTGGCGGGCGGCGAGGTCGCGCGCGGGACCGCGGTCATCGTCTGGGAGGTGCGGCTGCCGGTGGCGCTGATGGCGCTGCTGGTCGGCGCGGCGCTGGCGCTGGCCGGGGCCGAGATGCAGACCGTGCTGGAAAACCCGCTAGCCGAGCCCTTCACCCTGGGCGTCTCCGCCGCCGCCGCGCTGGGGGCGGCGACCGCGATCATCCTGGGGCTGAAGCTGCCCTTCCTGCCGCCGGAATGGAGCGTCTCGGTCAATGCCTTCGCCTTCGCACTGGGGGCGCTTGGCCTGTTGCAGCTGATGTCGGGCCTCCGCGGCGGCGGGTCCGAGGTGGTGATCCTGTTCGGCATCGCGCTGAACTTCACCGCGGGGGCCTTCGTCTCGCTGCTGCAATTCATCGCCTCGGCCGATGCGTTGCAGCAACTGGTGTTCTGGACCATGGGCAGCCTTGCCGCCGTCCGCTGGGGCGGGCTTCTGATGATGGCGCTGGTGCTGGCGGCGGTGGCGCCCTTCGCCTTCCGTGCCTCCTGGCGGCTGACCGCGCTGCGGCTGGGCGAGGAACAGGCGCGCAGCTTCGGCGTCGATGTCGAGCGGCTGCGCCGCTGGGCGCTGGTGCGGGTCAGCCTGCTGGCGGCGGCGGCGGTGTCGATGGTTGGCGTGATCGGCTTCGTCGGGCTGGCCGGGCCGCACATGGCGCGGATGGTCGTCGGCGAGGAGCACCGCTTCTTCCTGCCCGCCAGCCTGCTGATGGGGGCGGTGCTGATGTCGCTGGCCTCGGTCGCCTCCAAGCTCCTGGTGCCGGGGGTGCTGCTGCCGGTGGGCCTTGTCACCTCGCTGATCGGGCTGCCGGTGTTCTTCTGGCTGATCCTGCGCGGAAGGCGGCGGGGATGAGCGGGCTTTCCGTCGCCTCCGTCACGGTCGCCTACGGCGCGCGGCAGGTGCTGTCCGGGCTGAGCCTGCCCGACCTTTCCCCCGGCGAGGTGACGGTGATCGCCGGGCCGAACGCCGCCGGCAAGTCCACCCTGCTGCGCGCCATCGCCCAGCTGGCGCCCTATTGCGGCCTGATCCGGCTGGGGGGCACCGATCTGGCCGCCATCGGCGCGGCGCAACGGTCGCGGCTGGTCGGCTTCATGCCGCAAAGCCTGCCGGGCGGGGCCGGGCTGATCGTGCTGGAAACCGTGATCGCCGCCCTGCGCGCCGGCGGCGGGGCCTCCCCCTCCGGGGTGGAGACCACCGCCATGGCCGTGCTGGAGCGGCTGGGGATCGGCGCGCTGGCGCTGGAGCCGCTGGACCAGCTATCGGGCGGGCAGCGGCAGATGGTGGGGCTGGCGCAGGCCATCGTCCGCGACCCGCGGCTGCTGCTCCTGGACGAGCCGACCAGCGCGCTGGACCTTGCCCGGCAGGTCCGGCTGCTGGCCGAGTTGCGGCGGATCGCGGCCGAGGGGCGGGTGGTGCTGGCGGTGCTGCACGACCTGACGCTGGCCGCCCGCTGGGCCGACCGCATCGCCGTGCTGCACGGCCGGCGGCTGCACAGCTTCGGCGCACCTTCCGAGGTGCTGACCCCCGCGATGCTGGCCGAGGTCTATGGCGTCGACGCCCGGGTCGAGCGCGGCTCGCGCGGGGACCTGATGATCCAGATCGACGGGGAGACCGCCGATGCGCGCTGAGGGTGCCCCGGAGACCGCAGCCATGCAGGACGGCATGGTGCTGCGGCTTCCCGCCGGGCAGGGCCGCCTCGCCCGGCTGAGCCGCGGGCTGGCGCGGGTGGAAATCGCCGTCGGCGCCGCGTTGGTCGCGGCGATCTTCGCGTTGATGCTGGCCAATGCCGCTTCGCGCGGCTTCGGCCGGCCGCTGGTCTGGACCGACGAGCTGGCGGTGCATCTGATGGTCTGGCTGGCCTTCATCGGCGGCTCGGCCGCAGTCGCCGTCAAGGGCCACATGGTCATGGGCCTGCTGCCCGAGACCCTGTCGCCCCGCGCCGCCGCCCGGCTGGCGCTCGGGACCGACCTCCTGGTGCTGCTGTTCCTGATCGCCATGGCGGCGGTGGTCTGGCGCTGGCTGGACCTGCCCGGCCTGATCCGCGCCGGATCGGGCGTGGCGCTGGCGCAGGAGAGCTTCAACTTCATCTACACTGACCCGACTCTGACGCTGGGCCTGCGCAAGATCTGGTTCTGGCTGGTGATGCCGGTGACCCTGCTGACCGCCATGATCCATGCGCTGGCCGCCATCGCCGAGGACCTGACCCGCCTGCGGGGGGATGCGCCATGATCGCCGGCCTGTCCTTCGGCACCCTGTTGGCGGTGGGGGCGCCGATCAGCTTCATCCTGATCGCCTGCGCGCTGATCCTGATCGTCGAAAGCGGCGACACCGTGCTGTTGCAGGGCCTGCCGCAGCAGCTTTTTGCCGGGATCGAGAGCTACAGCCTGCTGGCGCTGCCGCTGTTCATCCTGCTGGGAGAGCTGATGGGCGCGGGCGGCATCGGGCGGCGGCTTCTCGGCCTCGCCATGGCGGTGATGCTGCCGGTGCGGGCGGGGCTGGCCTATGTCAACCTGACCGCCAACCTGATGATGGCCTCGATCCTCGGCTCCACCGTGGCGCAGCTGACGGTGATGTCGCGGCTGGCGGTGCCGGAGATGGAGCGCGCCGGCTATCCCCGCGACCTCTCCACCGCGGTGACGGCGGCGGGCGGGCTCTTGGCGCCGGTGCTGCCGCCGTCGATGAACCTGATCGTCTTCGCCGCGGTGGCGCAGCTGCCGGTGGCCGACATCTTCAAGGCCGCGGTGCTGCCCGGGCTGGCGCTTACGCTTGCCTTCGCCGGCGTGATCGGCTGGCTGGGCTGGCGGCACAACCTGCCGGTGGTCGCCCGGCAGGACCGGCAGGCGCGGCTTGCCGCCATGATCGACGCCCTGCCCGCGCTGCTGGTGCCGCTGGTCGCCGTGGGCACCATCCTCGGCGGCATCGCCACGCCGACCGAGGCCGCGGCGATGGCCTCCTTGGCGGCGATCCTGGTCGGGCGGTTCTGCTACCGCGAACTGACGCTGGCCGACCTGCCCGCCGCGCTGGCGCGGACGGCGCTGACCTCGGGCGCGGTGCTCTATCTGGTGGCGGGGGCGCAGCTTCTGGGCTGGGTGATGACCTTCGGCAACCTGCCCATGCAGGTCGCGCAGGCGATCGAAGGCATGGCCGGGTCGCCGCTGATGTTCCTGATCCTGCTGAACCTGCTGCTCCTGGCCCTCGGCACGGTGCTGGAGCCGATCCCGGCGATCATCCTGACCGCGCCGGTGCTGCTGCCGGTGGCCGAGGGGGTCTACGGCATCGACCCGCTGGTCTTCGGCGTGATCCTGTGCCTGAACCTCGCGCTCGGTCTGCTGACCCCTCCGGTCGGCGCCGGGCTCTACACCGCCTCGCTGATGACGGGGGTGGGCGCGGGACGGCTGTCGCGCCTGCTGATGCCGTTCTTCGCCGCGGTGATCGCCGTTCTGGCGGGCATGACCCTGATCGAGGGCATGCGCGCAACCATGGGAGGATGAGATGAGGAACACTTTCGCCGCGGCCCTGCGCCGCGCGGCGGCCTGCGCCGGTCTGGCGGTGCTGGCCCTGTCCGGCACGGCCCAGGCCGAGGCTTTGCGGATCGGCCTGATCACGCCGCCGCCGCACCGCTGGACCATCGGTGCCAACGACCTGGCCGGGAAGCTGGCCGAGGAAAGCGGCGGGCGGCTGACGTTGAACGTCTTCCCCTCGGGCCAGCTGGGGTCCGAGGCGCAGATGCTGCAACAGTTGCAGGCCGGGGCGCTGGACATGGCCTTCCTGACGGTCGGGGAACTGGCCAACCGCGACGCCGATTTCGGCATCCTGGTCGCGCCCTATCTGGTGCCCGACGCCGAAACCGCGGCGAAGCTGCTGGAGGGGCCGACCGCAGCCGCCCTGCAGGAGAAGCTGGGCGCCCTGGGGCTGAAGGGCCTGGGCTACGGCATGGCCGGGATGCGGATCGTCATCCTGTCGCAGCCGCTGGCCGAGGGCGGCACCGTGGCGGGCCGCAAGATCCGCACCGTGCCGCTGGCGCAGGAGCTGGACTTCTGGACCCGCGCCGGCGCTGCGCCCACGCCGCTGCCGCTGCCGGAACTGTTCGACGCCTATACCAACGGCCAGATCGACGGGATGCAGATCGATCTGGAAGGCACCTTCAACAACCGCTTCCACGACTATTCGGCGGCGGTGCTGGACAGCCGGCACATGATCTTCCCGATGGTGGCGGTGTTCTCGGCCCGCAAGTGGCAGGCGCTGTCCGAGGAGGACCGCGCCCTGATCTCCCGGCTGGTCGGGGACGAGACCGCGGCGATCCGCGCCGCCTATCCGGCGATCGACGCCGACTACCGGGCGAAACTGGTCGAGTCCGGGGCGCCGGTGGTCACCGTGGGACCCGAGGTCTTCGGCGATGCGGTGGAAAGCTGGTATGCGGAATGGCGGGTGAAGACCCCGCTGCTGCTGGAGCTGGAAAAGGAGGCCGCAGCGCTGCGGAAGTGACCGGGCATCGCCCCCGCGCGATCCGCGGGGGCTATCCCAGGAGGAGGCCGCAGAGCAGCGCCGCTCCGGCCGGCAGGGCGGCAAGCCGGCCGCGGCTGCCCGGCCTGCCCCAGGTCAGCACCATCGCCAGGGCGAAGGCCGCCACCGTGGCGATGCCCAGCCAGGCCGAGACCGCAATGGCGGCATTCGGCCACCACCGGGCCGCCGGCCACACCGAAAGCACCAGCAGCCCCACCCCCGCCGCCTGCCACGGCCGGCGGTGTGCCGGATCGGGCTTGCGGCCCCGCAGTTCCTCGTGATGGCGCGGCATGGCGAGGGCCAGCGCGACGAAACCGGCGTAGCAGAGCGCCAGCGAAAGCCAGGGCAGCATGGTCATTCCCCCGGCACGCGGCTGACCGCGGCCCGCCGCGGTGCCTTCGGCGCGGGCTGGCGGCCGGGGCGGGCCTTCCAGGCGGCATAGCCGCAGCCGATCCCGCAGAGCAGCGCCACCAGGTCCACCGAGGCCAGCACCATGTTGCCCTGCCACAGCGCCAGCAGCAGATTCGACGGCCCGGTGGCGGCATTCAGCAGCGGCAGCGCCAGCAGCAGGGCGGCCCCCAGCCCCAGCTGTTCGCTCCAGGCCCGCTGCGGCCCGCGCAGGAAGGGGTGCAGCGCCGCGGCGGCCCAGAGCAGGAAGAAGGCCGCGATCTCCAGCCCCGCCCGGTCCGGCGCCTCTGCCGGGATCAGCCGGTTGGCCCAGAAATACCCCGCCGTGGCCAGCGTCAGGCCCGCAATCCCGCCGACGTTCAGCCGGTCCACCAGCCGCAAGCCGAAGGGCTGCGCCCCGGATTTCGCGTGCTTCGCCGCCCGCTTCGACACCCAGAGCACCAGCCCGCTGCCCACCATCACCGTGCCCGCCAGCCCGGCGATGAAGAACAGCCAGCGCAACCCGGTATCGGCGAAGCGCGCCCGGTGCAGCGCGCCGAGCGCCATGTTGACCTTCGCCACCGCCGAGGCCTCGGGCCGCCCCGTCGCCTCGATCAGCGCGCCGGTCAGCCCGTCGAAGCGCATCCGCTCCACCCCGTTGGAGCCGGAGCCGCTTTGCACCGTCACCACCGATTGCCGCAACGGCACCAACAGGATCTCCGGCCGCTCCGTGTCCAGCTTCTCGATCTGGATGCGCCCGACCGGCATCGCCCAGGCGGCCTCGGCCTGCGCCATCAGCGGGGCAAGCGCGGTCAGCTGCGGCAGGTCGTGGGGCGGCGCCACCTCAACCACGGCCGCCGGCGGCTGGCCCAGGCCGCGGCCAGCGGGGCGGTCGATCACGAAGGGCATCAGCGTGGCGACGAAGAGGACCAGCCCGGAGAAGGTGATCATCACATGATAGGGCAGCGCCAGCACCGCGGTCATGTTGTGCATGTCCAGCCAGGACCGCTGGCCCTTGCCGGGGCGGAAGGTGAAGAACTCCTTGAAGATTTTCTTGTGGGTGATCACGCCGGACAGGATCGCCACGAACATCGCCATGGTGGCGATGCCGACGATCCAGCGCGCCAGCTCGCGCGGCAGGCCGTGCAACTCGAAATGGAAGCGGTAGAGGAATTCGCCGCCCGCCGTCTCGCGCGGGTGCAGCACCTCGCCGGTGGTGGCGTCGATCACCGTGGCCGGCCCGCCGCGCCGCGCCGTCTCGCCCGGCTTGCTCCAGGACAGCGACAGCACCGGGCTGCGTTCGTCGGGCAGGGTGATGCTCCAGGCGGCGGCATCGGGGGCCAGTTCCGCCAGCCGGTCCAGCGCAAGGCCGGTGGGGTCGGCCGAGACCGCCGATCCGTGCAGCTCCGGCTTCATCCAGTAGGTCACCTCGCTGCGGAAATAGGCGATGGTGCCGGTCAGGAAGATCGCGAACAGCAGCCAGCCGAGCAGCAGCCCGGTCCAGGTGTGCAGCCAGGCCATCGACTGGCGGAAGCCGTTCTTCATGCCATGGCTCCCGGGACGAAGCAGAGGATCAGCGCGCAGAGGGCGGAAAGACCGAGGACCCAGGCCCAGGCCCTTGCCGCCGTCTTCGTCGCGAAGGCCAGGATCACGGCCAGCGCGAAGACCACGAAGGACAGCATCAGCGCAAGCTGTTCGGCGTCGCGCGGCGCCATCGGCACGATCCGGGCGAAGGCCGGGACGAACAGGTTGGCCAGCAGATAGCCGCCCGGCACTGCGGCCAGGCTGCGCGAGGCCACGTCGAGCCGGGACCGGGCCTGGTCGGAAAGGGCGAAGGAGGGGCGGGCGGGGGCTGACATGGGGTGATCCGCTGCGAAGGTCCGGGAAGAAATCTCCCCGCCCCGGATGCCCGGGACGGGGGACGCCTGCGGCCTGGGGAGCAGCGGCCGCGGGCGGGTGTCGCCTCAGCCTTTCGGCGCGATGCGGGTCAGCCGGTCGCCTTCGGCATCCTCCTCGCCGCGGGCCTTGTTGACGGCGAAGACCACGCCCTCGGGCGTGACGGTCAGGTGGTTCGGGAAGGACCCGCCGTCCAGGTTCGCCACGATCCCGCCGCCGGCGGCATCGACCACGGTGATGGTGTCCGAGGCGCGGTTGGCGACATAGAGCCTGCCCGACACCGGATCGAAGGCGACGTTCAGCGTCTGCGCCCCGACCGGGGTGTCGAACACCACTTCGCCGGTCGCGCCGTCCATCGCCAACACGTCGTCGCTGCCCTGCGAGGCGACGAAGACCCGCCCGCCGGCCGGGTCGATGGCGACGCCCGAGGCGGTCTTCGCCCCCGGCAGCGGGACCAGCGTGGCCTCGCGCGAGGCCAGGTCGATCCGCGCCAGTTCCGGCGTGGACAGCGAGACGGTGTAGAGCTGGCCCTTCTCCGCATCCAGCGCCAGGCTCATGGCGGCGAACTGGCCGCCGCGCTCGGCCGATTGCAGCGTGAAGCCCTCCAGCTTTTCCAGAGTCTTCAGATCGAATTCCTCGATCCGGGCGCGGTGGGTGCTGACATAGGCCCGCCCGCGCGCGGCGTCGATCACCACGTCACGCGGCTTCTCGACCGAGCCCGGGTCGAACTGCTTGACCAGCGACAGGTCGTCCTGCTTGTAGACCGCCACCGCCGAACTGCGGGTGTTGGTCACCCAGACCGTGCCGTTCTCATCGTCCACCGCGATGCCGAAGGCGCCGTAGATGCCGTTCGGCTCGTCCGCGAAGGGGGTGGCCTCGGCCAGCACCTCCAGCGTGGCGGCGTCGAGCTTCATGATCGTCGACGTGCCCTTGCCGCCCCGCCCGGTGGCCGAGGCGGTGAAGACCGCGCCGGCCTTGGCGCTGTAGGCGACCTGATAGACGCCGGGCGCCACCTTCACCGAGGCAACCTCATAGCCCTCAGCCCCCGAAAGCGGCACTTCGGGCGAGATCTTCAGGTCCACCACCGCGGCGCTGTCGGGCGCGGCGGCCTCGACCACCACCGGATGCAGGCCGACCACCGCATCCTGCGGCAGGGCGAAGCCGAAGCTGAAGCCGCCCTCGGCATCGGCCACCAGAGGCTCGGGCGACAGCGGGCTGCCGCCGCGGCGGAGCACCACCTCCTGCCCGGGGGCGAAGCCGGTGCCGGTCGCCACCACCTCGCCGCCGGGATAGGCGGGGCTGCGGTCGGGGCCGGAGAAGGCGACCCGGCCGGTAAAGGGCGCGGGGGCGTCGAACAGCGTCTCGGCGGGAAGCGCGGCGGCCGAGGCCAGCAGCGCGGCCAGCGCCAGCGCGGGGCGGGAGAAGCGAAGGGAAACGGTCATTTCTGGGTCCGGTTGTCAGGGAGGACCGGCCGCCGGTGGGGCGGCCGGAGGGATCAGAAGGTCGAGGTCAGGCCGATGTAGACACGGCGGCCGTCGTTGTAATTGGTGGTGCCGAAGGTCTTGTCGCCGATGTTGTAGATGCCGACCGACCCCATCACGCTCTCGGTGAAATCGTAGTCGAGACCGATGTCGAAGATCGCATGTTCGCCGATGCGGCTGTTGCCGGCATCGAAGGTGGCGCTGCGGTATTGCGCATTGCCCCAGACCGAAAGCACATCGGTGGCCTGCCAGTCGATGCCGAGGTTGGCCACATGCAGCGGGCTGTTGTTGAACCGGCCGCCGACATTGGCGCCCTTGGTGATCTTGGTGTCGGCATAGGTGTAGTTGAAGGCGAAATCGACGTCGCCCATCGTCCAGTCCACCGTGGCCTCGACCCCGTTCAGCTCGGCCGCGTCGCGGTTGACATACTGGTTGATCCACTTGATCGGATCGGTGGGGGTGTTCATGCCGCAATCGGTGGGCAGGCCCGGGACTGGAGTGTCATGGGCGCAGATCTGCTCGGTGGTGATCTTGTCCTTGAACCGGGTGTGATAGGCGGTCAGGCCGACCTGCACGCCGCCCTCGCTTTCCCAGATCATGCCAATCTCGAAGTTGGTGCTCTCCTCGGGCTTCAGGTTGGTGTTGCCCTGGTCGCGCGCCCGGCCGTCGCCGCCCGAGGGCTCGAAGATGTTGCTGTCGGCCTGTTTCAGCGTCGGCGTCTTGTAGCCGCCGCTGATGCCGCCCTTCACCGTCAGCGCATCGGTGGCGTGCCAGACCGCATAGAGCCGCGGGGTGACATGCGAACCGTAGCGCTCGTTCTCGTCGTAGCGCAGGCCGAAGGTCAGGGTCAGGTCCTCGGTGACGTGGAAGTTGTCCTCGCCGAAGACCGCCCAGTTCCAGCGGGTCATCTTCGGATCGACGTTCACCCGGTTGGGCGAATGCTTCGTCGTCTCGTCGCGGTAGTCGAAGCCCAGCGTCAGGTCGTGGCGGCCGAAGGTGAGGCTGGTCTTCGAGTTCAGGTTCAGCAGTTCGTAGCCCGAGACGTTGGAACCGTTGACGAAGGACACGTCCTCGTAGGTGAGGAAGGTGTTCGTCTCGTAGTCCTGGCCCCAGGTCAGCTTGTGATTCAGCGCGTAGTTCTTCCGCTCCACCTCGATGCCGCCCGGGGTGCTGCCCGGGGCCGAGCTGAGGTTCACCGTGTCGCTGTCGCTGAACACCGTCTCGAAATCCAGCGTCTGGTTGGCGTCGATCGACCAGGTGAGCCGGGCGCCCAGCGTCTTGCGCTCGGTGTCCTGCGATTGCGTGGAAACCGCGCCGCCGCGGCCCGCCACCAGCATCCCGGGCTTCGAGCGGTCGTGCAGCGATCCGAAGAAGGCCAGGCCCAGCTTGCCCTCGACGATGGGGCCGCTCAGGTAGAACCGCCCCTCGTGCGAGTTGCCGGCACCGCTTTCCTCGAAGTTGGTGTAGCCCAGCGTCACCGACCCCGACCAGACATCGGCCACCGGCTTGGTGATGATGTTGATCACCCCGCCCGAGGCGGCGGTGCCGTAGAGCGAGGACATCGGGCCGCGGATCACCTCGATCCGCTCGATGGCCGAGGGCGGCGGCAGGTAGGACATGGCGAGGCCCGAGCCGAAGCCGTTGTAGGTCGCCTCCTGCGAATTGCCGATGGGCTTGCCGTCCACCAGCGTCAGCACATAGCTTTCGCCCAGGCCGCGGATCGAGATCGTCTCCGAGCCCGAGCGCGACGAGGGCGAGGAGACGATGACGCCGGGCACGTCCTTCAACACGTCGGCGATGGTGGCATAGGGCTTCGAGGCGATCTCCTCGCCGTCGATCACCGTCATGGTGGCGGGCGCATCCGGCAGCGCCTGCGCCTGGCCGGTCGCGGTCAGCACGATGGTGCCCAGCTTCTGCGCCTTCTTCTGCTCTTCCTCGGTCAGCTCCTGCGCCGCGACCGCGCCGGCGGCCAGCAGCGGCAGGACCGAGCCCAGCGCCACCGCCCGCACCGGCAGGCACGCCAGCATGTCCGCGACGGAATTCTTCATGTCTTTCATATGGACACCCCTTGTCAAAAGCGCGGATCACCCTGACCGGAGGTGGGTTCGCGGCATTTCCACAAGGCTCCACGCGCGAGGGCGGCCCTCACTGAACCGAATTCATGAATTTTTTTGTCGGATTTAATTCCGTTGCTCCGGCGGGGCCGTTTCCCGGAGGCGTCGCCATTATGCAACAGCGGCCGACAGCGACCGCGGGGCCGGTGGACACTTCTGTCTCGCGGGAATAATTTTTTCCCAGCCAGTCCCGCGCCGCATCGGCAGACCCGCGAATCCCCCGAAAATCAGGATTTGCAGCGCGCGCCATGGCCCCATGCACCCGCACCGAACTCGCCCGTCTCTACGATGACGAAGGCGACCGCCTCGAACGGCAGATCGCCCGGCGCATCGGCAACCGCAGCATCGCCCGCGACCTGGTCCACGACATCTTCCTGCGGCTCTGGGAGCGGTCGGGCGAACTGCACGGCAATCCGGCGGCCTTCGTCACCCGGGCGGCGCAGAACGTCTCCATCGACCATTTGCGGCGCGAGCGGGTGCGCAACACCCACAGCGCCGGCCTCGCCGCCAACGATCCCGCGCCCGACCCAGCCTTCGCCACCCTGGCCGCCCGGCAATCCGGGCGGGCGGTGCGCGAGGCGATCCGCGACCTGCCCGAGACGACGCAGCGCCTGTTCCTGATGAACCGCGTCCAGGGGCTGAGCTTCCGCGAGATCGCCAGCCGCTACGGCATGTCGGAACGCAACGTGGCCAAGCACATGGCAAAGGCCGTGGCCAGCTGCGCCCGGGCGCTGGAACTCCCGCGCGGCGGATGAGGCCGCGCGGCCCCGCTACTCGGCCAGCCCGAATTCCACCATCTTGTCGGCCAGCTGCTCGATCCCGTCGATGGTGCGCATCGAGGGGTTCATCGCCTCGGCGCGCATGACGAAGTAATGGCCCGCCGCCACGGCCGGAATCCGGCTGGCGACCGGGTCGGTGGTCAGGAACTCCACCTTCCGGGCCGGATCGTCGCCCTCGTTGAAGCGGCGGTCCATCCCGGCCAGCACGATCACCGCCGGCTCGGCCCGGGCGATGGTCTCCCAGCCGACCCAGGGCCATTCGTCGTCCGAGGCGATCACGTTGCGGGCGCCTAGGCTGGCCAGCATGTAGGCGGGCGCGCCGTTGCTGCCGGCGACCGAGGCGTCCATCTCCATCTCGGGGCTGGTGAACCAGAACAGCACCGGCACGTCGCGGGCCTTCGCCGCGCGGGCCACCGCCCCGGCGGCGGGCGCCAGAAGCGGCGCAAGCAGCAGGGCGGCGAGGATCGGGCGAAGCCTCATGGCATGTCCTTTCGGGCGGGTTTCCAGGCGATCAGGATGAAGCGGCGGTAGACCCGGGTGCGCAGCCGGTTGCGCAAGCCTTGCGTCGCCCGCTGCGCCCGGGCGATGGGGCCATGCGGCAGTTCGCGGATGCCGGTAAAGCCCGCGGCTGCCAGCAGCGGCGCGAGGCGGTCGAAGGTCAGCCCTTCCGAGAAGGGCAGCCGCCGCATGATCCCGGCGTGGCGGTCGCTCAGCGCGCCGTCGTAATAGGCGTCCGGGGCGATCCGCTTCCACCGGGCGAGCACCCATGCCGCCCAACGGCCCCAAGGCGCGGGCCTGGTCCAGTCGCCGTCGTAGACCAGCAGCCGCCCGCCCGGGCGCAGGATGCGGAACCAGTCGGCGAAGGCGGCTTCCGGCTCGGTCAGGGTCCAGACCAGATGGCGGCAGAGGATGGCGTCGTAGCTGGCGTCCGGCTCCATCGTGCGCTGCGCATCGGCGTGGAGGAAGCGCAGCCGCGGCTTGCCTTCGTGCTTGGCCCGGGCCACCGCCAGCATCGGCTCGGCGAAGTCCAGCGCGGTGACGTCGTGGCCGAGGTCGTGGACCAGCCGCGTCACCTCGCCGGTGCCGCAGGCCAGTTCCAGCACCTTGAGCGGCGCCGGGCCGAGGAGCCGCATGGGTTCGGCCCAGGCGGCGGCCTCCGGCCCCGGGGCGATGTGGTGGCCGAAGGCGAGGTCGAAGGTTTCGGACCGCTTCGACCAATAGGCGCGGATTTCCTCGGCCAGATCGTGGTTGGCGGTCATTGCGGGTTGGCGGCCAGGATCGCCTCGAACCTTTCGCGGGCGCGGGCCGGCAGGTCCTCGGGCAGCGCCGGCGCAGGCGCATCGCCGACCTCGATCAGCATCACCATGCCCATGGCGAAATGGGGGGAACACTTGATGCCGTAGCTGCCCGGCACCGTCAGGGTGACGAAGAAATCCTCGTTGATCTTCGACTTGAACGGCTCCGCCCCCTCCGGGATCATGCCGTCGATGGCGGCGGCGTTGTGGCTGGGCTGGGTGGGCACGAAGCGCACGGTATCGCCGGGGGCGATGCTCAGGAACGAGGGTTCGTAGATCATCGGGCCGTTGTCGCTGCGGTTGAACATCTGCACCTCATGCGTCTCGGCAAGGGCGGGAGCGGCAAGCAGCATGAGGACAAGGGCGGCGGATTTCATCGGTCACTCCTGAAGGCAGTGGAAGCGGAACTGGGTGGCGTCGTCGGCGGGGTCGCGCAGCGGTGTGGCGCCGACGCGGAAGATCGCGGCAAGGCGGGCGGGGGTCAGCACCTCGGCCGGCGGGCCGCAGGCGGCAAGGCGGCCACCCTCCATCACCGCCAGCCGGTCGCAGCCCATGGCCTGGTTGAGGTCGTGCAGCGCCACGATCACCGTCACCGGCAGCCGGCTGACCAGCCGCAGCAGCGACAGCTGATGGTGGATGTCCAGATGGTTGGTCGGCTCGTCCAAGAGCAGCAGCCGCGGCCGCTGCGCCAGCGCGCGGGCGATATGGGTGCGCTGCCGCTCGCCGCCCGAAAGCGTGGCCCAGGGACGGCCGGCGAAGGCCGAAATGCCGATGGCGGCCATCGCCTCCTCGACGATGGCGGCATCTGCCGCGCCGAAGGGCGCCAACGCCGACAGCCAGGGGGTGCGCCCCAATTCCACCGCGTCGCGCACGCTCAGCGCCTCGGCGGTGTCGGCCTGCTGTTCCACCAGCGCGATGCGGCGGGCGATCTCGCGCCGGGACAGCGCGGCCAGCGGCACCCCGTCCAGCCGCACCTCGCCCGTCGCCCGCGGCAGCAGCCCGGCGACCAGCCGCAACAGCGTGGACTTGCCCGAGCCGTTGGGGCCGACCACGCCCAGGGTCTCGCCCGGGGCGACCTCCAGCGTTACCCCCTGCACGATGGCGCGGGGGCCGGCCGTCCAGCCGAGGGCATCGGCGGAGACCCTCACAGCCGCCTCCGGTTGCGGATCAGGATTAGGGCGAAGCCCGGCGCGCCGACCAGCGCGGTGACGACGCCGATCGGCACCACCTGCCCCGGGATCAACACGCGCGAGACGACATCGGCGGCGATCAGGAACACCGGCCCGGCCAGGGCGACAGCGGGCACCAGCGCCCCGTGGCGCGGCCCGGTCAGGAAGCGGGTGGCGTGCGGGATCACCAGCCCGACGAAGCCGATGGAGCCGACGAGGCTGACCATGCTGGCCGTCATCAGCGTGGTGGCGCCGATCAGCACCGCCTGCACCCGCCGCACCGGGATGCCCAAAGCGGCAGCGGAATCGGCGCCGAAGGAGAAGGCATCCATCGACCGCATGTGCCAGAGGCAGACGATGAACCCGGCCAGCGCCACCGGCACCGCCAGCGACACGTCGGGCCAGCGCACGCCGGACAGGTTGCCCAGAAGCCAGAACATGATCCCGCGCGCCTGTTCGGCATTGGCGGTCTTGGCGATGAAGAACGAGGTCAGCGCGTTGAACAGCTGCGACCCGGCGATGCCCGCCAGCACCAGCTGCGCCGGCCCGCCCCCCGCCGCCCGCGCCAGCGCCACCACCAGCAGGAAGGCCAGCGTCGCGCCGCCGAAGGCCCCGGCCGAGATGCCGACCAGCCCGCCGCCGACGCCCATGATCGTCACCGCCACCGCGCCGGTGGAGGCCCCGGCCGAGACGCCCAGCAGGTAGGGATCAGCCAGCGCGTTGCGGATCAGCGCCTGCAGCACCACGCCCGACAGCGCCAGCCCCGCGCCGCAGGCCGCCGCCACCAAAGTGCGCGGCAGGCGGTAGTTCCAGATGATCCCGGCCTCGATCGGGTCGACCGGATGTCCGGCATTCCACAGGTTGTTGGCGAAGACCGCCGCCACCGTCGAAAACGGCAGCGGCGTCTCGCCGATGACGACGCCCGCAAGGACCGCCACCAGCAGCACGGCAACCCCGGCCGCCCCGCGCCCGACGAGGGACCGGGCGCGAAGGCCGTGGGTTGCCGCGATGCTCATTTCAGGCCGAAGGCCGGCAGCGCCTCGGCCAGCACCTCCAGCGCCGCGACGTTGCGGATCGAGGGGTCCATCGAATGGGCGTCGAGAATGACGATGCGGCCGTTCTTCACCGCATCCATCTGGCTGGCCACCGGATCGGTCTTCAGGAACTCCAGCTTCTTCTCGACGTCATCCGCGTCGAAGCGGCGGCGCTCCATCCGGGCCACCACGATCACCGAAGGGTTGGCGCGGGCGATGGTCTCCCAGCTGACGGTCGGCCATTCCTCGTCGCTTTCCACCACGTTGCGCAGGCCCAGCTTCTCCATCATGTAGCCGGGCGGTCCCATGCGGCCGGCGACATAGGGGTCCACGTCCATCTCGGCCGAGGAGAACCAGAACACCGCCGAGGCATCGGTCAGGTCCAGCGCCTGCGCCTTCTCGATGGCGGCGGCCTCGCGCGCCTTCAGGCCGGCGACCAGTTCCTCGCCCTTCTCGGGGACATCGAAGATCTGGCTCAGTTCGGTCACGCCGGCATAGATGCTGTCCATCTCGAACATCGCCAGCCGGGTGCCGTCCGAGCCGGCGGTGTTGTCCTTCTTCCAGCAGTCGGCCGGCAGGATGTAGGTCGGAATGCCGACATCGGCGAACTGCTCGCGGGTGGCGACGATGCCCTGCGGGCCGATGTGCCATTCATACTGGATGGCGACGAGACCGGGCTTCTTCGCCAACACGGATTCGAAGCTGGGGTCGTTGTCGGCCAGCCGTTCGACCTGCGCGTTGACCTCGGCGAATTCGGGCAGAACTTCGGTGAACCAGACCGAGGTGCCCAGCACCTTGTCGCCGAGGCCCAGCGAATAGAGGATCTCGGTCGCGGCCTGGCCCACGGTCACGGCGCTTTCGGGCGCCTTGTCGAAGGTCAGGTCGACGCCGCAGTTCTTCAGGCTCAGCGGATAGGCGGTCTCGGCCGCGGCGGGCAGCGCGAGACAGGCCGCACCCAGCAGGGCGGCCGTCAGGGAACGGGCGAACATGGATCGTCTCCGGTGTGTGATGCGACCGGAGACGGGAAGGGGACGCCGGCCCGGAAGCTGGCCCGCGCAAGGCTGCGCGCGCTGGCGGTCTGCGGTGCCGTGGGGCACCTTGGGGCAAAGATCATCCGACACCTCCCCGGACACCCCGCCCGGGCCGCGTTGAAGTTACGTCGGCAGGTCTCCTGACTGGCGGGTCGTCGGGCTTTGCGGCCTTCCCATGGTTTGCACCACAGTGGCGTGTTCGCAAAAACCCTCACCGCCTACAGTTGCGGGGGCAGTTCCGGTTCACCGGACAGGTCCGGCGACGGATTCCCTTTCAATTCCTTGCGGAAACCGACAGCGATCCGACTACCCCGCCCTGCCCCTCCGGGCAAGGGAAATGTTCGGGGAGGCGAGTCCGGACCCGGCCCGTCGGCGGCACCGCGGGCGTGCCCGGCGCAGGAAAGGGGGCGCTACCCTCTCGCCGCTACGCGCCCCACTCCCGGGATTTTTGGCGAGATGAAACAACCGAATCGCTTCAGGTTGACCCCACGGTGCAGAGTGAAAGCGCCGCGCCTCCCCTGTGCAGGCGGCCCGAGGCGCGGCGCCCCTCTTCGCTCCGGCGTGGCTTTCATCTTGGCAAAAATACTCCGGGGGTGCGGGGGCTGGCCCCCGCCTGCGACGGCTCAGAACTCCACCCCCGGCTGCGCCTTGATTCCGGCGCGGAACGGGTGCTTCACCACCTGCATCTCGGTCACCAGGTCGGCCAGTTCGATCAGTTCGGGCTTCGCGTTGCGCCCGGTCAGCACCACATGGGTCATCGGCGGCTTTTCATCGCGCAGGAAGGCCGCCACCTCGGCCGCGTCGAGATAATCGTAGCGCAGCGCGATGTTGATCTCGTCCAGCAGCACCATGCGGTTCGCGGGATCGCGGATCAGCTCCTTCGCCTTCTCCCAGCCCGCCCGCGCCGCCGCCTTGTCGCGGGCCAGGTCCTGGGTCTCCCAGGTGAAGCCCTCGCCCATGGTGTGGAACTTGCACAGATCGCCGAAATGGCCGGTCAGCAGCTCGCGCTCGCCCGTGGCCATGGCGCCCTTGATGAACTGCACCACCGCGCAGGGCATCCCGTGGGCGACGCAGCGCAGGATCATGCCGAAGGCCGAGGAGGACTTGCCCTTGCCCGGCCCGGTATGGACGATGACCAGCCCCTTCTCGCCGGTCTTTTCCTCCATCATCCGGTCGCGCGCGGCCTTGATCCTGGCCTTCTTGGCGGCATGGGCGGCTTCTTCCGCGGTCATGCTGTCGTCGGTCATCTGCCCTCTCCTTGACTTTCGCGCCGCAAAGTGGCTTGGCTCCTGCCATCGCTGGTTCCTGCTTATGGCAGGCGAAGAGGGAATGCGACAGCCCGACGCCGAAAGGCCGGGGTGAAGCGCAGCCGCCCCCGCGACCGTGACCGGAGAGGTCGCCCGACCGCCACTGGGGAATACCCCGGGAAGGCAGGGCGCCCGCCGGGGGTTCCGCCCCCGACATCCGCAAGCCGGGAGACCTGCCAGCGCCGGCCCCTGTCCAGGGGGCTGTCCGTAGCCGCGGCCGGGGTGTGCCGCAGACCGGAGTTGCCCGCGCGGCATCCCCGAGTCTTCGCGACCCCGTCCGCCCCCGATCGTCTGGCCGGAGGGGCCGATGCGCGATGTGATGGAACTGGTGGTCTGCACCACCTGCCGCCTGCCCGGCGCCGACCCGGCAGCGCCCCGCGACGGCGCGCGGCTCTCCGCCGCGCTGGCCGCGGCCGGCATCCCCCACCGCCGGCAGGAATGCCTCTCGGCCTGCGACAACGGCTGCGCCGTGGTCTTCCGCGGCCCCGGCCGCTGGACCTATGTCCAGGGCGCGCTGGACCCCGACCGCCACCTGCCCGACCTGCTGGAGATGATCCGCGCCTATGCCGCAGCGCCCGACGGCGTGGTGCCCTGGCGCCAGCGCCCCGAGGTCATCCGCAAGAACACCATCGTCCGCATCCCGCCACCGGAGGCCCCCCATGTCGCTTGAAAAGACCCCCGTCACCATCGTCACCGGCTTCCTCGGCGCCGGCAAGACCACGCTGATCCGCCACCTGCTGCAGAACCCCGGTGGGCGGCGGCTGGCCGTGCTGGTCAACGAATTCGGCGACGTCGGCGTGGACGGCGATCTGATCCGCGCCTGCGCCGACGCCATGTGCCCCGAGGCCAACATCGTCGAGCTGACCAACGGCTGCATCTGCTGCACCGTGGCCGACGAGTTCATCCCCTCGATCGAGCGGCTGATGGCGCTTAGCCCTCGCCCCGACCATATCGTGATCGAGACCTCGGGGCTGGCGCTGCCGAAGCCGCTCCTCAAGGCCTTCGACTGGCCCGACCTGCGCTCGAAGATCACCATCGACGGCGTGGTCGCCGTGGCCGATGCCGAGGCGGTGGCCGCGGGCCTCTTCACCCCCGACCCCGCCCGCCCCGGCAGCGTGGCCGAGGCCGGCGCCGACCATGAAACCCCGCTCTCCGAGGTGTTCGAGGACCAGATCGCCTGCGCCGACCTGGTGCTTCTGTCCAAGGCCGACCTCGCCGGCGAATCCGGGCTGGAGGCCGCGAAGGCGGTGATCGCCGCCGAGGCGCCGCGCCCGCTGCCGATGCTGCCGCTGACCGAGGGCGTGATCGACGCCCGCGTCGTCCTCGGCATCGGCGCCGCTGCCGAGGACGGCATCGACGCCCGCCCCTCGCACCACGACGGCGAGGCGGAGCACGACCACGACGATTTCGACACCCTCGTGGTAGACCTGCCCGAGGTGGACGACCCCGAGGCTTTGGCCGCGAAGGTGGCGGCGCTGGCCGGGGCGCAAGGCATCCTGCGGGTGAAGGGCCATGTCGCGGTGGCGGGCAAGCCGATGCGCCTTCTGGTGCAGGCCGTGGGCGCCCGCGTCCGCCACCAGTTCGACCGCCCCTGGGGCGCGCAGCCCCGGCAGGGCCGGCTGGTGGTGATCGCCGAGAAGGGCGACCTCGACGCTGCGGCGGTGCGGGCGGCGCTGGCCTGATGCACGTCCTTTTCCGCGAAAGCCACGGGCTGGAGGAGACGGCCGCGCCGCAGGATCTCGGGCAGGCGCCCGCGGACCTCGTGGTGCTGTCCTTCTCCGACAGCGACCTCGGCGCTTTCGCGGCGGGCTGGCGGCGCGGGCGCGAGGGGCTGCCCGGGCTGCGGCTGGCGAACCTTTCCGCCCTGACCCATCCGCTGTCGGTGGACACCTACATCGACCGCACTCTTTGTCATGCGAAAGGCATCCTGATCCGCCTGATCGGCGGCGCCTCCTGGTGGGCCTATGGCGTGGAGCAGGTCGCACGGCTGGCCCGCGCGCATGGCATCGCGCTGGCGATCCTGCCCGCCGACGGCCGCCCCGACCCCGCGCTGGACGCGGCCTCCACCCTGCCGGTCTCCACCCTGCGCCGGTTGCAAGGCCTCTGCGAAGCCGGGGGCGAAATCGCCGCCCAGGGAGCCTTGGCGCAGCTGGCGCTGGCCGCCGGCCTCTACGCCGGCCCCGTCCCCGGCCCAAAGACCCTGCCGCCCTTCGGCCTCTGGCACCCCGACACCGGCCTCCTGCCCGAGGCCCCCGCGGGGGATGCGCCGCTGATCGCAATCCCCTTCTACCGAGCCTGGGCCGCCGCCGCCGACACCGCCGGCATCGCCGCCCTGATCCGCGGCTTCGAGACGGCGGGCTTCCGCGCCCTCGGCCTGTTCGTCCCGAGCCTGAAGGATGACGCCGCTGCCGACTGGCTGCGCGGGGCCCTTGCCGTTCTGGCCCCGACAGCCGTGGTCAACACCACCGCCTTCTCCGCCCGCGCCAAGGAAGGCTCGCCCCTCGACGCCGCAGGGGTGCCGGTGTTCCAGGCGATCCACGCCACCTCCACCCGCGCCGCATGGCAGGCCTCCGACCGCGGCCTCTCCCCCGCCGATCTCGCCATGCACGTCGCCTTGCCCGAGGTCGACGGCCGCCTCGGCGCCGGGGTGATCTCGTTCAAGGACACCGCCCCGCCCGACCCCGACCTGCAATTCGCCCGCGCCGCCCATGCGCCCGATGCCGAGCGCATCGCCGCCACCGTCACCCGCGTTGCCGCATGGCACCGCCTCGCCACGCTGCCGCCGCGGGAGAAGCGGGTGGCGCTGGTGCTGTCCACTTACCCCGGCAAGGCGCATCGGATGGCCCATGCCGTCGGCCTCGACGCGCTGGCCTCCGCCGAGGCCATGCTCGAAGACCTTGCCGCCGCAGGCTACGCCATCGCCCCCGGCGCGCCGCTGGAACAGGCGCTGACCCAGACGATCCTCTGGCCCCTGCCTGCCTACCGCGCGGCATTGGCAACCCTGCCTCAGCCCCTGCGCGACCGCGTCCTCACCACCCATGGCGCGCCCGAGGACGACCCCGCCGTCACCCAAGGCGCCTTCGCCTTCGCCGCCACCCGCCGCGGCCGCGCCCTCGTCGTCCTGCAACCCGAACGCAGCCGCGGCCCGGACCGGGAGGGGGAATACCACGACACCACCCGCATCCCCTGCCACGCCTATGTCGCCTTCTACCTCTGGCTGCGGCAACAGGCCGACGCCTTGGTCCATATCGGCGCCCATGGCACGCTGGAATGGCTGCCCGGCAAATCCGCCGCCCTTTCCGGCGCCTGCTGGCCCGAGGCGCTGGCCGGCCCGCTGCCCGTCCTCTACCCCTTCATCGTCAACGACCCGGGCGAGGCCGCGCAGGCCCGCCGCCGCCTCGGCGCCGTCACCCTCGGCCACCTGCCGCCGCCTCTGGCCGACGCCGATCTCCCTCCGGCGCTCCACCGCCTCGAACGGCTGCTGGACGAGTATTCCACCGCCGACGGGCTCGACCCCGCCCGCCGCACCCGCCTGATCGCCGCCATCCGCTCCGAGGCGCAATCGGCCGGGGTGGAGGACGACCTCGGCATCCCCGCCAGCGCCAGCCCCGCCGAAGCCATCCCCCGGATCGACCGCTTCGTCTGCGACCTGAAGGAAAGCCAGTTCGGCGAGGGCCTGCACATCTGGGGCCGCGGCACCCCCCTGCCATTTCATCTTGCCCCAAATATCCCGGGGTCCGGGGCAGCGCCCCGGGGGCCGGCCACAGGCGACCCCGCTTCCATAGAAGCCGAGAAGGCCGCCCTCCTCGCCGCCCTCGCCGGCCGACCCGTCGCCCCCGGCCCCTCCGGCTCGCCCTTCCGCGGCCGCGGGGATGTGCTGCCCACGGGCCGCAACCTCTACGGCATCGACCCGCGCGCGGTGCCGTCGCGGGCGGCCCATGCCCAGGGGGTGAAGCTGGCCGAGGAGCTGGTCCGCCGCCACCTGCAGGACCAAGGCGACTACCCGCGCGGGCTGGTGGTCAACCTCTGGGGCAGCGCCACCATGCGCACCGCCGGCGAGGAATTCGCCATGGCGTTGCACCTCGCCGGGCTGGCGCCGGTCTGGGACGAAGGCTCCGACCGGGTGACCGGGTTCGAGGTGATCCCGCTGGCGCTGATGGACCGGCCGCGGGTGGAGGTCACCTTGCGGGTCTCCGGCCTCTTCCGCGATGTCTTCCCCTACCTCGCCGCCCTGTTCGAGGCCGGGGCCGAGGCGTTGCGCCGCCGCGACGAGGCCGCCGACATGAACCCCTATACCGCCGCGCCGGAAGGCCCCCGCGTCTTCGCCCCCGCGCCGGGCAGCTATGGCCTCGGCCTTTCCACCGACAACCTGACCGAGGAGGCCCGCCGCGCCGCGGGCGATGCCTGGCTGGCCGCCTCCTCCCATTCCGCCGCCGGGGAACCGGCCCGCGCGGCGCTGGAAGCCCGCCTGCGCGGGGCGGAGGCCTTCATTCACGCCCAGGACCTGCCCGAGACCGACCTGCTGCTGGCCGAGGACTACGCCGCCCACGAGGCCGGCTTCGCCGCCGCCATGGCCCGGCTCGGGGCACCTGTCCCCGCACTCTACCACCTCGACGCCACCCGCCCCGACGCGCCGAAGGCCCGGCCGCTGGCCGAGGAGATCGCCCGCGTCACCCGCGCCCGCGCCGCCAACCCGCGCTGGATCGCGGGGATGATGCGCCACGGCTTCCGCGGTGCGGCCGAGATCGCGGCGACGCTGGACCACCTCGCCGCCTTCGCCCATCTCGCCGGTGTGGTCCCGGCGCATCTCTTCGACCTCTACCACGAGGCCACGCTGGGCACGCCCGAGGTGCGCACCTTCCTGGCCGAGGCCAACCCGGGCGCGCTGGCCGCGATGGAGGCCCGCTTCGCCGCCTTGGCCGAGGCGGGGCTCTGGCAGTCGCGGTCGAACAGCCGCGCGATGGGGGTGGCATGAGCGGTCGGGTTCAGGGCCAGATTCGGGGCTGGTGCCCCGGCGCGCTGCGGCCGATGCCCTCGGGCGACGGGCTGGTGGTGCGGGTGCGGCCGCAAGGCTCGCGCCTGACCGTGGAACAGGCCCTCGCGCTGGCCGGGCTGGCCGAGGCGCAGGGCAACGGCCTGATCGACCTCGGCACCCGCGCCCATGTGCAGTTGCGCGGGGTGCGGGAGGAGAGCCTGCCGCAGGTCCACGCTGCGCTGTCCGGTCTCGGCCTGCTCGACCCCGACGCCGGGACCGAGGCGCGGCGGAACATTCTGACCACGCCCTGCTGGGACGGGCCGGAGACGCCCGCGCTGGTCGCCGCCTTGGAATCGGCGCTGGCCGATGGACCGACGCTGCCGCCGAAGTTCGGCTTCGCGGTGGACAGCGGGGCGGAGGCGGTGCTGGGGGCCGCTTCCGCCGATATCCGCATCGAGCGCAGCCGGCAGGGCCTGATCCTCCGCGCCGATGGCATGGCCTCGGGCGAATCCGTCTCGCCGGCCGAAGCCCCGGAGCGTGCGGTGGCGCTGGCCCGCTGGTTCGCCGCCCACCGCGGCGAACACACCCGCATGGCCCGGCTGATCGCCTCCGGCCTCCTGCCGCCGCTCGGCGCCGCCGAACACCCATTGCAAGGCCCGCCCTTGCCCCCCGGCGACACCCCGTTCGGCGCCTGTTTCGCCCTGCCCTTCGGCCAGATGACCGCCGCCACCCTGCGGGCGCTGGCGGTGGCGCCGCTGCGGCTGACCCCTTGGCGCTCGGTGGTGGTCGAAGGCATCCACGGCCTGCCCTGCCCGCCCGGCCTGATCGCCGATTCCGCCGACCCGCTCCTCCGCGTCGCCGCCTGCACCGGCGCGCCGGGCTGCGCCTCGGCCAGCGTCGAGACCCGGGCCCTGGCCCGCCGCCTCGCGCCCCTCGTGCCGCCGGGCTGCACCCTGCATGTCAGCGGCTGCGCCAAGGGCTGCGCGCATCCCGGCCCGGCCGAGGCCACCCTGACGGGGCGCGACGGCCGCTTCGACCTGATCCTGAACGGTCCCGCCAACGGCACTCCGCTGGCGCGCGGCCTGACCGAAGACCAACTCACCGAACGCTTGCGAGGTCCTCTTGCCCCACGCCTATGAAACCGACGGCGCCGCGATCTACCGCGCCAGCTTCGCCACCATCCGCGCCGAGGCCGACCTCGCCCGCTTCACCGCCGAGGAGGAAGTGGTCGCCGTCCGCATGATCCACGCCAGCGGCATGGTGGAGCTTGCCCCCCATATCCGCTTCGCCCCCGGCTTCGCCACCGCCGCCCGCGCGGCGCTGGAAGGGGGGGCGCCGGTCCTCTGCGATGCGCGGATGGTCTCCGAGGGCATCACCCGCGCCCGCCTGCCGGCCGGGAACCGGGTGATCTGCACCCTGCAGGACCCGCAGGTTCCCGCCCTCGCCGCCCGCATCGGCAACACCCGCTCGGCGGCGGCGGTAGAGCTGTGGCGGCCGCATCTGGCCGGCGCGGTGGTCGCCATCGGCAATGCCCCGACCGCGCTGTTCCATCTGCTGAACCTGCTGGAAGACCCGGCCTTCCCCCGCCCCGCGGCGATCATCGGCTGCCCGGTCGGCTTCATCGGCGCCGCCGAGTCGAAGGCCGCGCTGGTGCAGGACGATCCGCTGCCCTGGTGCGTGGTCGACGGAAGGCTCGGCGGCTCGGCGATCACCGTCGCCGCGGTCAACGCCCTGGCCAGCCGGAGGGAATGATGGCAAAGATCATCTGCATCGGCCTCGGCCCCGGCGACCCGGAGCTGATGAGCGTCAAGGCCCGCCGGCTGCTGTCCGAGGCGAAGGTGGTGGCCTATTTCCGCAAGGCCGGGCGGGCGGGCCAGGCCCGGCGGATGGTCGAGGGGCTGATCCCGGCGGGCGCCGAGGAATGGCCGATGGAATACCCGGTGACCACCGAGATCGCCTTCGACGATCCGGCCTACAACGCCGCGCTGGCCCCGTTCTACGACGCCTGGGCGGCGCGGCTGGCAGCGGCACCGGACGGGGCGGTGGTGCTCTGCGAGGGCGATCCCTTCCTCTACGGCAGCTTCATGCACCTGCATTCGCGGCTGCCCGCGGGGTCGGTCGAGGTGGTGCCCGGCATCCCCGGCATGGCCGGATGCTGGACGGCGACGGGGATGCCGATCACTTGGGGCGACGACGTGCTGACCGTGCTGCCCGCCACCCTGCCGCAGGCGGAACTGGCGCGCCGCGCCGCCGATACCGATGCGCTGGTGGTGATGAAGATCGGCCGCAACCTGCCCCGCCTGCGCGCCGCACTGAAGGCGGCCGGGCGGCTGGAGGACGCCTGGCTGGTCGAGCACGGCACCATGCCGGGAGAGCGGGTGCGGCGGCTGGCGGAGGTGGAGGAGGAGGCGCCCTATTTCTCCATCGCGCTGGTGCATGGGCGGGGGAGGCGGCCGTGACATCTGCTGCGCAGCCGGAGGTTTCACCCCCGGACCCCCAGAGTATTTCGGCCAAGATGAAGGGCTGGGTCGTTGTCGCCGGTCTCGGGCCGGGAAGCGAAGCCTTGGTGACGCCCGAGGTCTCGGCCGCGCTGGCCGAGGCGACGGATGTGGTGGGCTACATTCCCTACGTCGCCCGGGTGGCGCCGCGGCCGGGGCTGGCGCTGCATCCCTCCGACAACCGGGTGGAGCTGGAGCGGGCGGCGCTGGCGCTGCGGTTGGCGGCGGAAGGGCGGCGGGTGGTCGTGGTTTCCTCCGGCGATCCCGGCGTCTTCGCCATGGCCTCGGCGCTGTTCGAGGCGATGGAGGCGCGCGCGGACTGGCAGCGGCTGGAGGTGCGGGTGCTGCCCGGGATCACCGCCATGCTGGCCGCGGCGGCGGCAGCGGGGGCGCCGCTGGGGCACGACTTCTGCGCGATCAACCTCAGCGACAACCTCAAGCCCTTCGATCTGGTGCTGAAGCGGGTGCGGCTGGCGGCGGAGGGCGATTTCGCCATGGCCTTCTACAATCCCCGTTCCAAGGCCCGGCCGGGGCAGTTCGCGCAGGTGCTAAAGGTGCTGCGCGAGGTCTGCGGGCCGGAGCGGCTGGTGATCTTCGCCCGCGCCGTCTCCACCCCCGAGCAGCAGATCCGGGTGGCGACGCTGGCCGAGGCGGAGCCCGGAATGGCCGACATGCGGACAGTGGTGCTGGTGGGGTCCTCGCTGACCAGGGCTGTCGGGCGCTTCGTCTATACCCCGAGGTCGGCATGACACCAGCGCAACGCCTCTTCCACCGTCGCCGCCACCGGCCGGGGCGGCAGGGCTGGCCGGTCGATCAGGATCACCGGCAGAGACAGGTCGCGGGCGGCCGTCAGCTTGGCCTCCGCCCCCGCGCCGCCGGCGTTCTTGGCGACGATCAGGGTGATGCCGTGGCGCAGCATCAGCGCGCGGTCCTGCGCCGCATCGAAGGGCCCGCGGGCGAGTTCCAACGTGCAATCGGGCAGCGGCAGCGCCCCGGGCGGATCGACGAGGCGCAGCAGGTAATGGTGCTGCGGCTGGCCGGCGAAGGCAGACAGATGCTGGCGGCCGATGGCGAGGAACACCCGCTGCCTCGGGCCGTCCAGCAGGGCGGCGGCGGCCTGAAGGTCGGGGACCATGGTCCAGCGGTCGCCCGGGCCGGGCTGCCATGCCGGGCGCTCCAGCGCCAGCAGCGGCGTGCCGGTGGCGGCGCAGGCGGCCACCGCGTTGCGGCTCATCTGCGCCGCGAAGGGATGCGTCGCGTCGATCACCCGGCCGATGCCTTCGGCCTTCAGGTAGCGCGCCAGCCCCTCGGCCCCGCCGAAGCCGCCGATGCGGGTGGGCACCGGCTGCGCCCGCGGGCTTTCGGTGCGCCCGGCATAGGACAGGACAGCAGGCAGGCCCGCGGCGGCCAAAAGCTCGGCCAAGCGGCTGGCCTCGGTGGTGCCGCCGAGGATGAGGGTGGTCATGGCTGAATGGCTTTCGATCATCGGCATCGGCGAGGATGGCGTGGAGGGCCTGGGAAAGTCCAGCCTCGCCGCATTGGCCTCGGCCGAGGTGGTCTTCGGCGCGCCGCGGCATCTGGCGATGGTGGCGCATCCCGACCGGCGGGACTGGCCGGTGCCCTTCTCCATCGCCCCGGTGCTTGGCTTACGCGGGCGCAGGGTGGCGGTGCTGGCCTCGGGCGATCCGTTCTGGCACGGCGCCGGCGGCACGCTGGCGGCGGCGCTGTCCCCGGGCGAGTGGCGGGCCTATCCGGCGGTCTCCTGCCTCTCGCTGGCCGCCGCAAGGCTGGGCTGGCGGCTGGAGGAGGTGACGGCGCTCGGCCTCCACGCCGCACCGATGACGCGGCTGCGGCCGCATCTGGCGCCCGGTGCGCGGACGATCGTCACCCTGCGCGACGGGGCGGCGGTGGCGGAACTGGCGGGCTGGCTGGCGGCGGAAGGGTTCGGGGAAACCCGGCTCGCGGTGATGGAACGGCTGGGCGGCCCGGCGGAACGGCTGCGCGAGACGCAGGCGGCAGGCTTCGCCCTGGACGATATCGACCCGCTGGTGACGGTGGCGCTTGAGATTGCCGGCACCGGCCGGGTGATCCCCCGCGCCTCCGGCCTGCCCGACGACCTGTTCGGCCACGACGGCCAGATCACCAAGCGCCCCGTCCGGGCGCTGGCGCTCTCGGCCCTCGCACCGCGGCCGGGGGAGCTGCTGTGGGACATCGGCGCCGGATCGGGCTCGGTCGGCATCGAATGGCTGCTGGCGCATCCCTCCACCCGCGCCATCGGCATCGAGCGCGATCCCGCCCGCGCCGCCCGGGCGCGCGCGAACGCCGCAAGGCTGGGCGCCGACCGGCTGGACCTGCGCGAGGGCGCGGCGCTGGAGCTGCTGGCCGGCCTGCCCGACCCGCAGGCCGTCTTCGTCGGCGGCGGCGCCGACGAGGCGCTGCTGGTCGCGCTGTGGCAGAGACTGCCGGAAACCTGCCGCCTGGCCGTCCATGCGGTGACGCTGGAGACCGAGGCGCTGCTGGCCCGATGGCACGGCGCCAAAGGCGGCAGCCTTCTTCGCATCGAGCTTTCCGAAACCGCGCCCCTCGGCCGCAAACGCGGCTGGAAGGCGCATTATCCCGTTGTGCAATGGAGCGTGACACGATGATCGCAGGCTTGGGATTCCGCGACGAGGCGCAGCTTGCCTCGCTGCTCGACGCGCTGGACCGGGCCAAGGCCCGCGACGCGCGCCGCTTGGCCCTGCCTGCGCGCAAGGCCGGGCATCCGCTGGCGGCGGAGCTGCAACGGCTGGGCTACGACCTGATCTGGATCAAGGATGCCGCGCTGGCCGCCATCTCGACGCCGACGCAAAGCGCCATCGCACTGGCGGTCTACGGCACCGGCAGCGTGGCCGAGGCCTGCGCGCTGGCCGCCGCCGGGCCGCGGGCCTGGCTGGCCGCGCCCCGTGCGCTTTCCGAAGACCGCCTTGCCGCCGCCGCCCTGGCCCTGACCGGAGACACCCCATGACCGTGCATTTCATCGGCGCCGGCCCCGGCGCGCCCGACCTCTTGACGCTGCGCGGCCGCGACCTGATCGCCGTCTGCCCGGTCTGCCTTTACGCCGGATCGCTGATCCCCGAGGCGGTGCTGGCGCATTGCCCGCCCGGCGCGCGGATCGTCAACACCGCGCCGATGGATCTGGACGCCATCGTCGCCGAGATCATGGCCGCCCATGCCGAGGGCCTCGACGTGGCGCGGCTGCATTCCGGCGACCTGTCGGTCTGGTCGGCGATGGGAGAACAGGTGCGGCGGCTGCGGGCGCTGGACATCCCCTATACGGTGACGCCCGGCGTGCCCTCCTTCGCCGCCGCCGCCGCCACGCTGGGGATGGAGCTGACGCTGCCGGGGCTGGCGCAGAGCCTGGTGCTGACCCGCACCGGCGGCCGCGCCTCGCCGATGCCGGGGGGCGAGACGCTGGCGAACTTCGCCGCCACCGGGGCGACGCTGGCGATCCACCTGTCGATCCACCGGCTGGGGGAGGTGGCTGCGGAAC
Organism: Rhodobacter sp. SGA-6-6; assembly: GCF_011043545.1. Taxonomy (GTDB): domain Bacteria; phylum Pseudomonadota; class Alphaproteobacteria; order Rhodobacterales; family Rhodobacteraceae; genus Pseudogemmobacter. The sequence goes on from NZ_JAAKGP010000004.1 coordinate 286,346, forward strand.
TGGCGGCCTACTACGGCGCCGATTGCCCGGTGGCGGTGGTCTGGCGCGCGACATGGCCCGACGAGCGGGTGGTGCGCGGCACCTTGGCGACCATCGCCGCGGAGGTGGGCGAGACGATGGAGCGCACGGCGCTGATCCTGGTCGGCCGGACGCTGGCGCAGGAGGGCTTCGCCGAAAGCCGGCTCTACGCCGCCGACTACGACCGCCGCTTCCGCGCCGGCCGGGCGGACATGGTGCGCGAATGACGCCGGGCTTGATCGTCTCGGCCCCCGCCTCGGGCACCGGCAAGACCACGGTCATGCTGGGCCTGCTGCGCTGCCTGGCCGAGGACGGCGTGGCGGTGCAGCCCTACAAATGCGGGCCGGATTACATCGACCCGGCCTTCCACCGCGCCGCCTGCGGGCGGGAGAGCTTCAACCTCGACTCATGGGCGATGCCCCGCGGCCTGCTGGCCACGCAGCTGGCGCGGGGCAGCGATGTCGCGCTGGCCGAGGGCTCGATGGGCCTCTTCGACGGCGTGGCCTTCCCGGGCGAGGCCGGCACCGGCGCCAGCGCCGATATCGCCGCGCTGACCGGCTGGCCGGTGGTGGTGGTGCTGGATGTCTCGGGCCAGGCGCAGACCGCCGCGGCGCTGGCCTTGGGGATGGCGCGGTTCCGCATGGATGTGCCGGTGGCCGGGGTGATCCTGAACCGCGTCGCCTCGCCCCGGCACGAGCGGCTGTGCCGGCTGGGGATGCAGGCGGCGGGGCTGCGGGTCTTCGGCGCCCTGCCCCGGCGCGGCGACCTGACCCTCCCCGAGCGGCACCTGGGGCTGGTGCAGGCGGTGGAGCATCCCGATCTGGAAACCGCCGTCGCCCGCTACGCCGCCTTCCTGCGCGAGCATGTCGACCTGACGGCGATCAGGGCCGCAGCGGCGGGCGGGGCCGACCTTGGCGCGACCACCCTGCCGCCGCCGCCCGGCCAGCGCATCGCCCTGGCCCGCGATGCGGCGTTTTCCTTCACCTATCCGCATCTCCTCGACGCCTGGCGCCGGCAGGGGGCCGAGGTGCTGCCCTTCTCGCCGCTGGCCGACGAGCCGCCACCGGCGGCAGATGTCTGCTGGCTGCCGGGCGGCTACCCCGAACTGCACGCCGGACGGATCGCCGCCGCCGGCCGCTTCCTTGCCGGGTTGCGCGCCTTCCCGGGGCCGGTCCATGGCGAATGCGGCGGCTACATGGTGCTGGGGGAGGCGCTGGTCGACGCCTCCGGCACCCGCCACGCGATGGCCGGGCTGCTCGGCCTGGTCACCAGCTACGAGAAGCGGAAGATGCACCTCGGCTACCGGCTGGCCGAGCTGGCCGCGCCGATCCCCGGCCACGGCCCCGGCAGCCGCCTGCGCGGGCACGAGTTCCACTATTCCACCATCCTGTCGCAGCCCGACGCGCCGCTGGCCCGCGTCACCGATGCCGAAGGCGCCGAGGTGGCCGAGACCGGATCGCGCCGGGGCCGCGTCACCGGCACCTTCTTCCACCTGATCTCGGGGGTCGCATGAGCGGGTTCGTCAGCTTCGTCTCCTCCGGCCCCGGCGACCCGGAGCTGCTGACGCTGAAGGCGGCAGACCGGCTGCGGCGGGCCGATGTGGTGCTCTATGACGACCTCTCCGCCGGGCCGATCCTCAATCTGGCCGCCGTCGGGGCCGACCTGATCTCGGTCGGCAAAAGGGCGGGCCGCGCCTCGCCGCGGCAGGATCACGTCAGCCGGCTGCTCGTGGACCATGCCCGCACCGGCGCGCGGGTGGTGCGGTTGAAGTCCGGCGATTCCGGGCTGTTCGGGCGGCTGGAGGAGGAGATCGCGGCGCTGAAGGAAGCGGGCGTGCCGTTCGAGATCGTGCCCGGCGTCACCGCACCCTCCGCTGCCGCCGCTGCCGCCGGCATCCCGCTGACCCGGCGGGGGACGGCGCGGCGGGTGCAGTTCGTCACCGGCCACGACGTGACCGGCCGCCTGCCCGAGGGGCTGAACTGGACCGCGCTCGCCGACCCGCAGGCGGTGACCGCGGTGTTCATGGCGCGGGCGACCTTCCCGCAGCTGGCCGCCTGGCTGATCGCCCACGGCCTGCCGCCCGACACGCCCGCGCTGCTGGCGCAGGGCGTCTCCACCCCGGCCCAGGCGCTGCAGCGCGACACCGTGGCCGGGCTGGCGGCGCATCTGGCCGGGGCCGCCCCCGACCCGGCGCCGACGCTGATCCTTTACGGGGCCTTGGCGGGGTGACGGCGCAGCAGGTAGATGTCCATGATCCAGCCATGCGCCGCCCGCGCGGCCTCGCGCGCCGCAACGATGCGCGGCCCCGCCTCGGCCAGCGGCCCGCGGTCGGTGATCTGGTTCGCCATCCCGACATAGGCGCCCCACCAGATCTGGACCCCCTCGGGCGGCAGGGTCCGGAACGAGGCCTCGCCGTCCAGCATGACGACCAGCGTGTCCACCCCCTCGGGCCAGCCGCCCTCGCGCAGCCGGCGGCCGGTGGTGACGAGGAAGGGCGCGCCGAGGTCGTTCAGGGGCACGCCATGCGCCGCGGCCAGCACCTGCGGCGACATCAGGCCGGGGATCACCGTCACCTCCGCCCCCGGCAGCCGCGCGGCGATGCGCAGCGTGCTGTCGTAGAGCGAAGGGTCGCCCCAGACCAGCAGCGCCACCACCTTCGCGCCCGGATGGGCGGCGATGGCCTCGGCCCAGCGGGCGGCGATGGCGTCGTGCCAGTCGTTCACCCGGGAGAGATAGGACGGGTTGGCCGGATCGCGCACCGGCATGTCGAATTCGGCCAGCACGGCGGGATTCTCCAGCACCTCGGCGCAGATCGCCCGGCGCAGCTCGGCCAGATCGGCCTTGTCCTTTCCCTTGCGCGGGATCAGAACCAGATCGGCCCGGTTCAGCGCCCGGATGGCCTGAAGGGTCAGGTGCTCCGGGTTGCCCGTGCCGATACCGATGAGCAGAAGTTCCATGCCTGACCCCGCTTGCCTTTCGCCCCAGAAACCACTCCCGCCCCGGGAAGGGAAGCCCCCCCTGCGGGTGGCGGGGCATATGGGAGAGCTGATCCAGGGCCGCCTCGGGCCCCAGGGGCCGGTGGCGCTGGTCACCCTGCCCTGCCCGGTGCTGGCGGTGACGGCGCGGCGGGAGCCGGGGGCCTTCGCGCTGCACCTCGAAGGCGAGGTGGCGCTGGACGCCGACCGCGCGGCGGCGCTGCTGCGGGCGCTGGAGCTGCCGGTCGCGGGGCGGTTCACCTTGCGGGGCGACCTGCCGCCCGGCGGCGGCGCGGGGGCCTCCACCGCCGCGCTGGTGGCGCTGGCGCGGGCGGCGGGGGCGGAGGAGGCGCGGATCGCTACGGCCTGCCGCGTGGTGGAGGGGGCCACCGACCCGCTGATGTTCGCCGAACCGGGGCGGCTCCTCTGGGCCTCTCGGCAGGCCCGGGTGCTGGCGCATCTGCCCCCGCTGCCGCGGCTGGAGATGTTGGCGGGCTTCCACGGCCCCGCCCGGCGCACCGATCCCGAGGATCAGGATTTCCCCGACATCGCCGACCTCGCCGCCGCCTGGCCCGACGCCTGCCGCTCGGCCGAAGGCGTGGCGGCACTGGCCAGCACCTCGGCCCGCCGGACGCTCGGCTCGCGCGGCCCGACAGGGGACCCGACCGAGCGGCTGGCGGAGCGGCTGGGGGCTGCCGGTTTTGCCATCGGCCACACCGGCCCGGCGCGGGCGCTGCTGTTCCTGCCGGGAAAGGTGCCGGAAGAGGCGGAGGCGGCGCTGCGCGCGGCGGGCTTCCGCGGCATCCTGCGCTACGGCATCGGAGACGGACATGCGTGACCACGGCGGCAACCTCGACGCGGCGAGGACCCGCTACGGAGCGGGTGACTGGATCGACCTGTCGACCGGGATCAACCGCGTCCCCTGGCCGGTCCCCGTCCTGCCCGCCCGCGCCTGGACCGACCTGCCGACCCGGGCCGACATGGACCGTCTGGCAGAGGCAGCCCGCAGGGCCTGGGGTGTCACCGGCGCGGTGGTGCCGCTGGCCGGGGCCAGCCAGGCGATCCAGCTTGTGCCGCATCTCGCGCCGCCCGGCCTCGCCCGGGTGCTGTCGCCGACCTACAACGAACATGCCGCCGCCTTGGCGCAGGCCGGCTGGCGGGTGGAGGAGGTGGCGGAGCCGCGGGCGCTGGAAGGCGCGGACATGGCGGTGGTGGTGAACCCCAACAACCCCGACGGCCGCGATCTGCCGCCCTCCGCCCTTCTGGACCTGCTGCAGAAGGTCGGCACGCTGGTGGTGGACGAAAGCTTCGCCGACCCGACGCCGGAGTTGTCGCTGGCCGGGGAAACGGGGCGCGGGAACCTCTGGGTGCTGCGCTCCTTCGGCAAGTTCTACGGGCTGGCGGGGCTGCGGCTCGGCTTCGCCCTCGGGGCCCCGGAGGCAGCGGAACGGCTGGCCGCGCTGGCCGGCCCTTGGCCCGTCTGCGGCGCGGCGGTGGAGATCGGCGCCCGCGCGCTGGCCGATACCGGCTGGCAGGCCGCCACCGCCGCCCGGCTGGCCGAGGATGCACACCGGATGGACCGCCTGTCGCCCTGGCCGCTGGCCGGCGGCACCACGCTCTTCCGCCTCTACGACACCCCCGATGCCGCTGCGGCGCAGGACGCCCTCGCCCGTCACCGCATCTGGAGCCGCATCTTCCCCTGGTCGCGGCGGCTGATCCGCCTGGGCCTGCCCGCACCGCAGGAATGGGGCCGGGTGGACCGCGCCCTGGCAACCGCGAATTGACAGGCCGTCCGCGGGGGCGTAACCCTGTCCCCGCAGCCTCGATGGGAGAAGCCGGTGAGATACCGGCACGGTCGCGCCACTGTGACCGGGGTTTACCCCCGGAAGTCAGACCTCCGATCCGGCTCATAACTTCAACGGGACGCGCAATCCCAAGGAGACCTCGATGTCGGACATCGCCTTCGCCCCCGCCTACCCCATTTCCATCCCCACCCGGGAAATCCTGCCCTGGGCGGTCTTCGCCGGGCTGATCCTGATCCTCGCCGTCTATTTCGTCGGCGCCGAGGAAGGCGCGCTGGCGCTGGTCGATACCGGCGGCGTCATCCACGAATTCGTGCATGACGGCCGGCACCTCCTCGGCTTCCCCTGCCACTGACGGAGGCCGAGATGATGGGAAATCTTCTTCTGCGCGGCATGATCGCCGGGCTGATCGCGGGTGTGCTGGCCTTTGCCGTCGCCTATACCCTCGGCGAACCCGAGGTGAACTATGCCATCGGGCTGGAGGAACAGAAGGCCATCGCCGCCGGCGAGGACCCTTCGGCAGAACCCGAGATCGTCAGCCGCGAGGTGCAGTCGACCATCGGCCTGGCCACCGGCATCCTGGCCTTCGGCGCGGCGGCAGGCGGCATCTTCGCGCTGGTCTTCGCCTATGCCTACGGCCGCGCCACCACTTTGGGCGCCCGGGGCACCTCGGCGCTGCTGGCGGTGGCGGCCTATGTCGCGGTGGTGATCGTGCCGCAGGTGAAATACGCGCCGAACCCGCCCGCGGTGGGCAGCGGCGAGACCATCGGGGCGCGCACCTCGCTGTTCTTCGGGCTGCTGGTGGTGTCGATCGCGCTGATGGTGCTGGCGGTGCTGCTGGCGCGGCGGCTGTGGGCGCAGGGCGCCTGGCGGGCCGGGATCACCGCCGGGCTGGCCTGGCTGGCGGCGGTGGTCGTGGTGCTGCTGGCGCTGCCTTCGGTGAAAGAGGTGCCGGCGGATTTCTCGGCGGATTCGCTCTACCGCTTCCGCATGGTCTCGCTGGCCATCCACGCCGTCCTCTGGGCCGGGATCGGGCTGATCTTCGGCGCGCTGGCCGAGCGGCTGATCGCCGCCTCGCCCCGGCTGCGGCCCGCGGCGGCCTGAGCCTGCGGCCGCCCGCCCAATGCAGGCGGCCATGACCGATGCGGTTCCCCGCCTTCCTCCTCGCCGGCCTGCTGGCGCTGGCGCCCGCACCGGCCCCGGCCCATTCCGGTAAGGTCGTCGCGCCCGGCGACGGCATTGCCATCGCCAGCCTGAGCCATGGCCAGATGGCGGTGATCGCCCGCCACCGCGGCGAAATCCTTGCCCTTGCCGCGCGGCACTACCCGCCGGACGACGGGCTGCGGCGGCTGACCAACTATGCCGCGCTGCAACATGCCTGGTGCCTCTGGGGGCTGATGCCCGGCACCATCAGGGACGAGGCCAGCCCCTTCAACCTCTGCGCCCATGCCGCGCTGGCGGCGACGCGCGACACGCTGCTGCGGCTGGAAGAATTGCGGCCGGGCGACCCGGAGGTCGCCGGGCTGGTGCGCCGGGTGGAGGTGGACATGATGGCGGAAGGCTCGGCGCTGGCGCTGTGCCAATACAGCGGCACCGCCTTCGACACCGCCACCCTGATCCGCCCGGACTGGTCCGCCCTTCCCCGCCATTGGCCGAGCGTTGCCGCCCTGCTGGCGGTGGCGGCGCTGGCGGCGGCAGGGCTGGCCGCGCTGCGGATGCCGCGCCGTGGATGAGCCGCTGGAAACCGGGGCGCTGCTGGCGTCGATGTTCGGCGCCGAGGGGCATCTGTGGAGCGTCGGCACCCTGTCGGCCTTCATGGCGCTGGAGGGCTGCGGCACCCCGGAGCAGACGCCCTCGGGCCTGATCCTTGCGGCAGGCGGCAGCCGCGCCCGGCTGCGCCCCGGCGCGCAGCTGCTGGCCTTCGAGACGCTGAGCAGCGATCCGCGCGGCTGGAACCACGGCATCGCGCTCTGCCTGCCGGGAACGCCCGGCAAGCCCTCGGGCCGCATCACCCGCGTATCGGACGATGATCCGATAATCCCCGCCGACCGCGGCCACCCGGTGCTGGACCTCGGCCTCGGCCAGGGGCCGGTGCGGGCGCTGTTCCGGCCCGCCTCGGAGGACGCCTTCGCCGCCGCGGGGCTGGCCTGGAGCGAGGCGGCGGCGATCCTTGCCCCGCTGCCGGGAGAGTGGATCGTCGACACGCCGGTGCTGCGGGTGGAACGGGCAGGCGCCGTGCTGCATTCCGTCCCGCAGGCGCTGGAGACCGGCCGCAGCCATGCCGAGACCACGCCGGTGCCGCCCGGGCTGATCCCGCTGGCGCATGTCTTCCCGCCGCATCCGGCGCGGCACCGGCCGGGAGAGCCGATGGCCTTCGATCCCGCCCGCCATGCCCGGTTCCAGGCGATCCTGTCCCGCCACGGCCGCCCCGACCTCTGGGCGCTGAAGCAGGAGGTGATGGCGCAACTGGCCGAGGGCCGCTTCGCCCCGCCCGAGACCGACCGCCACGGCGCTACGGTGGTGCGGGTGGCGCTGCGCCAGCACCTGCACCTGCAAGGGCCGCCGCCGCGGGAGTGGCTGGACCGCTTCGACCGCCCGCTGCTGCGCGCGCTGGAAGAGGGGCCCGGGCGGTAGGAGTGCCGGAACCTCGCGCCTGTTCGGGCGGGACAAGGCGAGGCACTGCCTCGCCCCCGCCCGTGCGCAACGGTGCACCCGGATACGATGGCGGCACGAGACCCGGAGAGGCCAGCGCCCGACCCGGCGGGCGAGAAGCGCCCGCCGAGGGCGGGGCGGGCGCTGGCCGGGCCTTTGAGGCCCGGCCGGGACAAGGGGAACCGTTGCGCTTTGGCGAAGGCACGCGCCTTCGCCAAGGAAGCCCGGCAAGAAGTGCCTGAATCCGCCCCCTACACCTCCACCGCCACCTTGCCCATCGGGTGCGAGCAGCAGGCCAGGATCCAGCCCTCGGCCACGTCTTCCTCGGAGATGCCGCCGTTGTGGACCATGTGGACCTCGCCCTCGGTCTTGCGCACCCTGCAGGTGCCGCAGAGGCCGAAGGTGCAGCCGGAGGGGATGTTCAGCCCTGCCCGCTTCGCCACCGCCAGCACGGTGTCGGTCTCGCCGCAGGGCACGGTCCGGCCCGACAGGGTGAAGGCGATCTCCGCCGCCGCCCCCTCGGCCGGGGTCACATCGGCCAGCACCGGCGCCTCGGCCTCGGTCTTCACCGGCGCGCCGAAGCTTTCCTGGTGGTAGCGCGCCATGTCGTAGCCGAGCGCGTTCAGCATGTCGCGCACGCCCTGCATGAAGGGCTCGGGCCCGCAGCAGAACACCTCGCGCTCCAGGTAGTCGGGCGCCATCAGCCCCAGCATGATCTGGTTCAGCCGGCCGAGATAGCCGGGCCAGGCGCGGAACGGGTCCGGCTCCTCGACCGTGAAACGCAGTTGCAACCCGGGCACGCGGTTGGCAAACTGCTCCAGCCTTTCGCGGAAGATGATGTCCGAGGGGCGGCGGGCGGCATGGACGAAGGTGATGTCCGGCATCTCGCCGGAATCCCAGGCCCAGGTGGTCATCGACATCATCGGGGTGATGCCGGAGCCGGCTGAGATGAACAGGTATTTCCGCGCCGGATGGCGGTGGAAGCTGAAGATGCCCGAAGGCCCATAGGCCTTCAGTCGCATCCCCGGGCGCAGATGGTCCAGCATCCAGCGGGTGCCGACCGAATCCCGCTGCGCCTTTACTGTGACCGAGATCGACAGCGGTCGGGAAGGGGACGAGGAAATCGTATAGGTCCGCTGCACGTTCCCCCCGGGGACCGGCAGGTCCAGGGTGACGAACTGCCCCGGCTGGTAGTCGAACCACGCCCCCGAGGGGGCGCGGAAGGTGAAGGTGGCGGTGTCGGCCACGTCGGGCACCACCATGGCGCATTCCAGCGGCTCGGCGTCGGTCCAGGGCTCGGCCGCCCAGTTCAGGCGGGCCATCTATTCCGCCGCCATCGCCGGGACGGGCGCCAGCCGGCGGGTCATCGCGGCGCAATACCAGTCGATGAACTGCGCCACGCCGCTTTCCTGCGCCGGAGAGTAAGGCCCGGGCTCGTAGGCGGGCGAGAGGATGCCCTTCTGGTTCTCCTCCACCACCCGGCGGTCTTCGTCGTTGGTGGCGATCCAGACCTCGGTCAGCCGGGTCAGGTCGTAGTCGCGGCCCTCCACCGCATCCTTGCGGACCAGCCAGGTGGTGACGACCTCGGTCTCGGTCGGGCTGATCGGCAACATGCGGAAGTTCAGCACCGTATCGGACAGGAAATGGTTCCAGGTGTTGGGGTAGTGGAAGAACAGCAGGCTGCCCGCATTGTCGAAGGGCATCCCCGGCAGGCGCGGCGCGGCGGCCTTGCCGTCCATGGTGTAGCTGACCGCATCGCCGACGAAGGGAATCCGCACCAGCCGCCATTGCTCGTCCGGCGCGATCAGGTAGCGCGAGGGCAGGCCGGCGGCCTCGCAGCGTTCCACGTGGGCCTTGCCCACGGGCGAGGACAGGCTGTCGTCGCCGCCGACCAGGTTGGGGTCGTCGTTGAAGGTGCGGCACAGCGCCGGATGGGTGCCGGCACAGTGATAGCACTCGCGGTTGTTCTCCATCACCAGCTTCCAGTTGCCGTTCTCGACGATGCGGGACTGGTGGGCGACCTTCAGCTCGGTCAGGGAATGCGGCGCGGCATAGCGGTCGGCGGCGGCCTTGACGGCCGAGAAATCGGGCGCGGTTTCGGCGACGCAGACGAAGACCATCCCGGCGGCCACCGCGCAATGCACCGGCTTCAGCCCGTGGTCGGCGGGCCTGAACTCCGGCCCCATCTCGCGCGCCCAGACCAGCCTGCCGTCCAGGTCGTAGGTCCATTGGTGATAGGGGCAGACCAGCCTGGCCGTGGTGCCCGAGGGTTTCGGGCAGAGGCGCTGGCCGCGGTGGCGGCAGACGTTGTGGAAGGCGCGGATCGCGCCGTCCGCCCCGCGCACCACCACCAGCGGATAGGCGCCCAGTTGCAGGGCAGCATAGGCGCCGGTCTTCGGCAGCTCCGCCGCCGGGACGGCGAAGATCCAGTCGCGATACCAGATCGCCTCCAGATCGGCCTGGAACACGCCCGGGTCGCAGTAAAGGTCGCGGGTCAGCGAATGCCAGGGGCGGCGGTGCGCGATCTGCGCGGAAATCTCGGAATGGCTCAGCATGGTCGGCCTCGCTTGGCCCATGCATCCCCGCATGGGTCCGGTTGCTGGAATGCGGGGAGATGCAGGGCCGAGGGCGGGCCTGCGGCGGCGCGCCATCGTCCCGCCGCCCGCCGCGGTTGACGTCTTGCAAGGCTGGTTTCCGGGCTGGGGGAGCGGACCCTGCGGTCCTTGCGCGGCGCCTTCCCGGGGGTTTCCCCCCAGTGGCCTTCGCCGCGCTCTCCCGTCACCGTTGCGGGGGCAGCGCCGGTCTTTCACCGGCTTCCCAATTCTCCGCTACAGGTAGCGGCACCTTGCGGAACGGACGATACGCCTCCGCCTGCGGCGGCATATCGCAGGCACGACCTGAACGGCATGGATTCCGACAGGGCGGGGTTGCGGACAGGCGAAGGGCGGCAGCGCGCAATAGCGGAAGCTGGCGTCAGGCGAATCCGCCTGAGGGCACCTTCGGAGGAGAAGGTGTCGTGCACCATCGCCCGGCGTGAGGGTTGGCATACAACAATGTATCCAATACTTATCCATCCTTGACGTTTTTTCCGGCTGCCGCGACCTCTCGCAGATACTCCGCCGCCGCAGGGGAAAAACGGCGAAACGGCTATTCCGTATGGAAAAATCTGCGGAAATATCGGGTTTCCTCCGGCTTTCCGGCGTCTCGCCCCAAGCCGGGACCCTCAGATCGAAGACAGACCGCCCCCAACAACGGCGTTGACAGACCGCCTCGGGGCTGCAAGGCTGATTGTATACAATGAAGGCGGCCGGAGTCGCCCCGCAGGGACATGATGCGCATCAAGCTGATCAATCCGAACACCTCTTCCGCCATGACCGAGGCCATGGCCCGCGCCGCCCGCGAGGTGGCCTCGCCCGGCACCCGGATCGACGCGGTGACCGCGGCCTCCGGCCCCGCCTCGATCGAGGGGCATTACGACGAGGCGATCAGCGTCATCGGGCTGATCGACCAGATGCGCGCCGATCCCGATGCCGACGCCTATGTCATCGCCTGCTTCGGCGACCCCGGCCTGCTGGCCGCGCGGGAACTGACCGAGGCGCCGGTCCTCGGCATCGCCGAGGCGGCGATGCACACCGCAACCTTCCTTGCCACCTCCTTCTCGGTGGTGACCACGCTGGACCGGACCCGGATCATCTCGGAGGCACTGGTGCGCAACTACGGGATGCAGGCCGCCTGCCGCCGGGTGCGCGCCACCGACCTGCCGGTGCTGGAGCTGGAGGAGCCCGGCGACCGGGTGAACGAGATCGTCTTCGCCGAATGCCTGCGCGCGCTGGACCAGGACCGCTGCGGCGCCATCGTCCTGGGCTGCGCCGGCATGGCCGGGCTGGTCGACTACCTGCGCGCCCGCCTGCCGGTGCCGGTGATCGACGGGGTGACCGCGGCGGTGAAGATCGCCGAGGCGCTGGTCGGCGGCGGATTGCGCACCTCGAAGCACGGCGATCTGGCCTATCCGCTGCCGAAGGCCTACTCGGGCAGCCTGGCCGCCTATGCGCCGTCAGTCCGGGAGGGCCTGGGCGAACAGCGACCTGAAATCCACGCCGCCCGTTGACTGCGACAGATCCACCTGGGACTCGATATGCCTGAGATGATGGTCCATCCGCTCGATCGCCGCCGCCTCGTCCCCCGCGGCCAGCGCGTCGATGATCTCGCTGTGCTCGTCGCAGGAACAGGGCACCGCGCCCGGCACCTCGTAAAGCGCGATGATCAGCGAGGTGCGCGAGACCAGCTCCTGCACCACGTCGGCCAGCACCGCATTGTCGGCCAGTTCGGCCAGCGCCTGGTGGAAATCGCCGGACAGCTGGACCCGGCGGCGCTTGTCGTCGGCCAGCTGGGCCTTGCGTTCCTCGGCGACGATGCCGCGCAGCCGGTCCAGCCCGCGGTCGTCGCGCTTGCGGGCGACCTTGCGGACCAGCTCGCTTTCGATGATGTGGCGCGCCTCGAAGACCTGCCGACCCTCCTCGGTGGTCGGGCGGGCGACGCGGGCGCCCTTGTTGGGGGTGATCACCACCAGCTTCTCGTGCGCCAGCCGCTGCAGGACCTTGCGGATGATGGTGCGGCTGACCCCGAAGGCGCCGGCCAGCGCATCCTCCTGCAAGGGCGTGGCGGGGCGCAGCTGGTGGTTGATGATGGCGGCATAGATCGCGCCGTGGATCCGTTCGTCGGTCCGCTGTCCGCGGCCGGGTCTGCGGCTGGCTTCACTTGCAAAATTCACGTCCGGTCCCGCCCGTTCCCGGCCCGCCGCAGCGGCGGCCGCAATATGTATACAATGTTGTTCAACAATCTTGCGCGCCCGCCGTCAAGAGGCAGATTGCCGCGACAGGAGCGGAGGGCAGCACCATGACCGCACCCGCGCTGGAGGTCCGCGACCTGGGCATCGTCTTCGACACGCGGCGAGGGCCGGTCCCGGCCATCGAGGGCGTCAGCTTCGCCATGGCGCGGGGCGAGGTGCTGGGGATCGTCGGCGAATCCGGCGCGGGCAAGTCGCTGACCGGCAATGCGCTGATCGGCCTGTTGCAGGCGCCGGGGCGCATCTCCGCCGGGTCGATCCACCTGGACGGGGCCCGCATCGACGATCTCCCGCGCGAGGCGCAGCGCCGGCTGCGCGGCAAGCGGATCGGCGCCATCTTCCAGGACCCGCTGACCAGCCTGGACCCGCTGATGACCATCGGCGACCAGCTGGTCGAGACGATCCGCGCCCATCTGCCGATGACCGCGGCGGCGGCGAAGCAGCGGGCGCTGGACCTGCTGGCCGAGGTCGGCATCGCCGATCCCGCCAGCCGCTTCGGCCAGTATCCGCACCAGTTCTCGGGCGGGATGCGGCAGCGCATCGTCATCGCGCTGGCCATCGCCGCCGAGCCCGAGGTGATCGTGGCCGACGAGCCGACCACCGCGCTGGACGTCTCGGTGCAGGCGCAGATCCTGGCGCTGCTGCGGCGGCTGGCGCGCGACCACGGCACCGCGATCATGCTGGTGACGCACGACATGGGCGTGATCGCCGAGATCGCCGACCGGGTGGCGGTGATCTATGCCGGCCGGCTGGTCGAGATCGGGCCGGTGGCCGAGGTGCTGCACGCCGCCCGCCACCCCTATACCACCGGGCTGATGAGCCTGATCCCCTCGCTGTCGCGGCGCGAGGAGCGGCTGCCGCAGATCGCCGGCGCGATGCCGCGGCCCGGGCAATGGCCCGGCGGCTGCAGCTTCCATCCGCGCTGCCCGAAGGCCGGCCCGCGCTGCGCGCTCGAAACGCCCCGGCCCGTCGCCACCGATGCGGTGCGGGTCGCCTGCCACCTGTTTTCCGGCGGCACCGCCGCCGCGCCTGCCATCTGAAGACCAAGCCTGAAGAAACCAAGAAACGACCCCAACACGGAGAAACCACCATGCGCCTTCACGTCAAACCCCTGATCCTGGCGGCCGGGCTGGCCGCCTTCGCCGCCGCGGCCGACGCCAATACCCTGCGCTTCGCCGAAGGGCAGGACATCAATTCGATGGACCCGCACGCCGCCCGCGACGACTTCGCGCTCAGCCTCCTGTGCAACGTCTACGAAGGGCTGGTGCGCTGGAACGCCGACCTGGAGATCGAGCCGGCGCTGGCCGAAAGCTGGGAGGCGATCTCGGACACCGAATGGCGCTTCCACCTGCGCAAGGACGTGACCTTCCACAACGGCAACCCCTTCACCGCCGACGACGTGATCTTCTCCTACCACCGCGCCGGGGATGCCGGGTCGCCCTTCGCCGGCCTGCTGGAACCCATCGCCGAGGTGGTGAAGGTCGACGACCATACCGTCGACTTCAAGCTGAAGCGCAAATACGCGCTGGTGCTGAACGACTTCGCCGGCTGGTATATCATGGACAAGGAGTTCCAGGAGGAGATCGGTTCCACCACGCCGCTGGACCTCAGCTCCAACGCCGGCGGGGCGATGCAGACCATGGCCAACGGCACCGGCCCGTTCAAGCTGGTCGAGCGCCAGCCCGACGTGAAGACGGTGCTGGCCGCCAACGCCGACTGGTGGGACGAGAAGAAGCACAACCTGGACGAGATCGTCTATACGCCGATCAGCAACAACGCCACCCGGGTGGCGGCGCTTCTGTCGGGCGAGGTGGACTTCATCCGCAACGCCCCGCCGCAGGACATCGACCGGATCGAGGCGACGCCGGGGATGAAGGTGATGCGCGGCCCGCACCTGCGCACGATCTTCTTCGGCATGGACCAGCAGAGCGACAGCCTGCCCGGCAGCGGGGTCGAGGGCAATCCGCTGAAGGATGTCCGCGTCCGCAAGGCCATCGCCATGGCGATGGATGTCGAGGGGATCAAGCGGTCGATCATGCGCGGCAACTCCAGCCCGGTGGCGACCCAGCTGGCGCCGCAGATGCCGTTCTACGACCCCGCGCTGGAAGAGCCGATCCCCTTCGATCCCGAAGGCGCCAAGGCGCTGCTGGCCGAGGCCGGCTATCCCGACGGCTTCACCCTGACGCTGGACTGCCCGGCCGGGTCCTTCATCAACGACGAGCAGATCTGCCAGGCGGCGGTGGGGATGCTGGCGCGGATCGGCATCACCGTGCAGCTGTCGATGCATCCGCCCGTCCAGTATGACACCGAGCTGCCGGCGGGCCAGTATTCCTTCTACATGCTCGGCTGGGCCGGCCTGCCGACGATCGACCCCTACAACGTGTTCAACGCCACCGTCCACACGCCCTCGGGCGAGCTGGGGGCCTGGAACCCGAAGGGCTATTCCAACGCCCGGGTGGACGAGCTGATCATCCAGATCGGCGAGGAATACGATCCGGCGAAGCGGCAGGAGATGATCTCGGAAGTGCTGAAGACGCAGCGCGACGAGGTGGGCAAGATCATGCTGCACCAGCAATTCCTCACCTGGGGCATGACCGACAAGGTGACCGCCATCGTCCCGGGCGATGAATACACCCGCTTCTGGTATTACACCATGAACTGAGGCGGGCCGCGCGCGCCGGGCCTCCCGCTCCCGGAGGGCCGGCGCGTGCAACCTCTTCTCCAGCCGAAAGCCAGCCGATGATCGCCATCGTCCTCCGCCGTCTGGGCAGCGTCCTTCTGGTGATGCTGGTCGTGGCCGCCCTGTCGTTCCTGATCTTCAACTTCCTGGGCGACCCGGTGAACAACATCCTCGGCGTCAACGCGACGCTGGAGGAGCGCGAGGCCCTGCGCCGCGCCCTGGGGCTGGACCAGCCGACCTGGGTGCAGTTCTGGCATTTCCTCGAACGCGCCGTGGTGGGCGATTTCGGCATCTCCTACCGCAACCGCCAGCCGGTGATGGACCTGATCCTGTCGCGGATGCCCGCCACGGTGGAGCTGGTGCTTTGCGCCACCGTCCTTGCGCTGGCCGTCGGCGTTCCCATGGGCGTCTATTGCGCCCTGCGCCCCCGGGGGGTGCTGTCGCGGGTGTTGCAGATGGTCTCGCTGATCGGCATCTCGATCCCGCAGTTCCTGCTGGGGATGCTGTTGATCCTGGTCTTCTCGGTCGAGCTGCGCTGGCTGTCGGCCTTCGGCCGCGGCGAGGTGGTCGAGATCGGCTGGTGGTCCACCGGCCTTCTGACCGACAGCGGGCGCAAGGCGCTGATCATGCCGGTGCTGACGCTGGCGGTGTTCCAGATCTCGATGATCATGCGGCTGGTGCAGGGCGAGATGCAGGAGGTGCTGCGCGCCGATTTCATCAAGTTCGCCCGCGCCCGCGGCCTGCCCGACCGCGCCGTCAACCTGCGCCATGCCCTGCGCAACTCGCTGTTGCCGGTGGTGACGGTGGTGGGCCTGCAGATCGGCGCGCTGATCGCCTTCGCCATCGTCTGCGAGGCCGTGTTCCAGTGGCCGGGCCTGGGCCTCCTGATCCTGCAGGCCATCGAATATGCCGACTTCCCGGTAATGGCGGCCTATCTGGCGCTGGTCGGCTTCGGCTTCGCCATGATCAACCTGACGGTGGACATGATCTATCTCTTCATCGACCCGAGGATGCGCCGCAAATGAGCCGAACCCTCGCCTCTCTCCGCGCCGCGATGGACAGCGACCTGGCTTGGCGCTTCCGCCAGTCGCCGCCCGCCATGGTCGCCGCCACGCTGCTCTTGGTCATGGTGGTCTGCGCGGTCGCCGCGCCGCTGATCGCGCCGCATACCCCCTTCGACCCGGGCACGCTGAACCTGATGGATTCGCGCCTGCCGCCCGCCTGGGTCGACGGCGGGATGCTGACCTACCCCCTCGGCACCGACGAGCAGGGCCGCGACGTGCTGTCGACCATCTTCTACGGGATGCGTATCTCCATCGCCGTCGGCGTCGCCGCCGTGCTGCTGTCGGTGGTGATCGGGGTGACGCTGGGGCTGGTCGCCGGCTGGTGCGGCGGCTGGGTCGATGCCGCGATCATGCGGCTCGGCGATGTGCAGTTGTCCTTCCCCACCATCATGATCGCCTTCTTCATCGACGGCGTGGCCAAGGCGGTGATGCCGCCCGACCTGCGCGAGATGACGCGGTTCTACGTGGTGATCTTCGCCATCGGCATCGCCGACTGGGTGCAGTTCGCCCGCACCGTCCGCGCCGCCACGATGATCGAGAAGAACAAGGATTACGCCGCCGCCGCCCGGCTGTCGCGGGTGCCGGGGCTGAAGATCCTGTTCGCCCATGTGCTGCCCAACACCCTGGGCCCGGTGATCATCCTTGCCACGCTCGGCCTCGGCGTCGCCATCCTGACCGAGGCGATCCTGTCCTTCCTCGGCCTGGGGATGCCGCCGACCCAGCCCTCGCTCGGCGCGCTGATCCGGGTCGGCAACGACCTGCTCTTGTCCGGCGAGTGGTGGATTTCCATGTTCCCCGGCCTTGCGCTGGTTCTTCTGGTCCTCTCCGTCAACATCTTCGGCGACTGGCTTCGGGATGCCCTGAACCCGCGCCTGAAATGAAAGTGCAATCATGTCCGACCTGCTGATCACCAATGTCCGCCCCGAAGACGGCGCCCCCGCCGACATCCTGATCACCGGAGGCCGCATCGCCGAGGTAGGCCCCGGCCTGACCGCCCCAGCGGACACCCCGGTGCACGACGGCAAGGGCGCCATCGCCATGGCCCCCTTCGTCGAGCCGCATGTCCATCTGGACAAGATTCTCTGGGGCCTGCCCTGGCACCCGATCGAGGTGCCTGCCGGCCTGCGCGCCATGATCGACAACGAGGTGGAGATCCGCCGCAACCTGCCATGGAGCGTCGAGGACCGCGCCGGGCGGCTGATGCGGCAATGCGTGGCCATGGGGTCCACCCACATCCGCAGCCACATCGACATCTCCACCTTCTACAAGCTGGACAACGTGCAGGGCGTGCTGGCGGCTTGGGAGAAGATGAAGGAGGCCGTGGGGCTGGAACTGGTGGCCTTCCCGCAGACCGGGATGATGATCGACCCGGGCTGCGCCGCGCTGATGGAGGCCGCGATGGACGAGGGCTGCTCGGTCGTCGGCGGCATCGACCCCGGCACCATCGACGGCGATCCGAAGGGGCATCTGGACACCATCTTCGGCATCGCCGACCGCAAGGGCGCGAAGATCGACATCCACCTGCACGAGCCGGGGGAACTCGGCCTCTACGAGATGGGGCTGATCTGCGACCGGACCGAGGCTTTGGGAATGGAAGGCCGCGTCGTCGTCAGCCATGCCTTCTGCCTGGGCGACGGGCCGGCGGAGAAGGTCTCGGCGATGATCGAGCGGCTGGCGAAGCTGCGGATCGGCATCATCTCGGCGGTGCCGGGCGAGATCGCCTTCCCGCCGATGTTCGACCTGGCGGCCAAGGGCATTCCCTGCGCGCTGGCCTCGGATTCGATCCGCGACACCTGGAACCCGCACGGCAACGGCGACATGCTGGACCGCTGCTGGCTCTTCGCCTTCCGCAGCTGGAGCCGCACCGACGCCGAGCTGCTGGCCTGCCTGGAGATGGGCCGGTCGCGCGGGGCCGACCTGCTGGAACTGGAGGGCCACGGCCTGGCCCCCGGCTGCGAGGGCAGCCTGCTGCTGGTCGAGGGCGAGAACCGCGCGCAGGTGCTGGTGGACCGCCCCGCCCGCGCGCTTGTGGTCAAGGCCGGACGCATCGTCGCCGAGGCCGGGCGCTACACCGGCCCGGGGGCGCCGTGATGGAGGCCGCGGCCCCCCTCGTCTCGGTCCGGCAGCTGGGGCGCAGCTTCGATGTCTCGGCCCCGGCGATCCAGCGGCTGCTGACCGGCTCGCCCCGGCGCAGCGTGCGGGCGGTGGACGATGTCAGCTTCGCCGTCGATCCAGGCACCACCTTCGCCATCGTCGGCGAGTCGGGCTGCGGCAAGTCCACCCTGACCCGGCTGGTCGCGGGGCTGGACAGCCCGACCGAGGGCGAGGTGCGGCTGCGCGGCCGCGACGGCGGCCCGGTCCGCATCCAGATGGTGTTCCAGGACCCGGTCGGCAGCCTGAACGCCCGCTGGCGCATCGGCCGCTCCATCGCCGAGCCGATGCCGAAGGACATGGACGCCGCCGCCCGCCGCGCCCGGGTGGCCGAGCTGTTGCAGACCGTCGGCCTGTCTCCCGGCGATGCGGCGAAATATCCGCATGAATTCTCCGGCGGCCAGCGCCAGCGCATCGCCATCGCCCGGGCGCTGGCCGGCGAGGCGGACCTGCTGCTGCTGGACGAGCCGACCTCGGCCCTTGACGTGTCGGTGCAGGCGCAGGTGCTGAACCTGCTGAAGGACCTGCAGGACCGGCTGGGGCTGACCTACCTGTTCATCAGCCACAACCTGGCCGTGGTGCGCTTCATGGCCGACCGGCTGGGCATCATGTATCTCGGCCGCATGGTCGAGGAGGGGCCGGCGGAGGTGCTGTTCGGCGCCCCCGCGCATCCCTATACCCGCCAGCTGATGGCCACCGTGCCGGACGTCGACAACCCGCAGCGCGACCGCGAGCCGGTGGCCTTCGAGATTCCCAGCCCGCTGAACATGCCGCCGGGCTGCACCTACAGCCCGCGCTGCCCGCTGGCGATGGAGATCTGCCGGCGCGAGCGCCCCATGCTGCGCGACCGGACGAACGGCACCCGCATCGCCTGCCACGCGGTAGAGGGCTGACATGGACTACGACTTCACCCGCCTGCCCGACGCCGACCGCTACCGCCTCTTGACCAACTTCGTCGGGCCGCGCCCCATCGCGCTGGTCTCCACCGTCGATGCCGCGGGCAATGCAAATGCCGCGCCGATGAGCTTCTTCAACGTCTTCTCGCACGAGCCGCCGATCCTGATCCTCGGCATCCAGCCGCGCATGGACGGCAGCCCGAAGGACACGGTGGCCAACCTGCGCCGCTCGGGCGAGTTCGTGGTGCATATGGTGGACATGGCGACGGCCGGGGCGATGCTGGTGACGGGGCGCGACTACCCGCCCGGCACCGACGAGATCGCCATGGCCGGGCTGACCGCGGTGCCCGCGCGCCAGGTCGCCGCCCCCCGCATCGCCGAGGCGCCCTGCGCCATGGAATGCCGGGTCGAGCAGATCATCGACTACCCCCGCCGCGCCATCGTCCTGGGCCGGGTGGTGCAGATGTTCGTGCAGGACCGCTGCCTGGACGCCCGCGGCCGCTATGTGAACCCCGCCACCTACCAGCCGATCGCGCGGCTGCACGCCGACAACTACGTCACCAGCGACCGCCAGATCGTGCTGGAAGACGCGCCGGAATGGCAAGACCCCGCCTAAGCACGGCAGGACTCCCCATCGGCAACTGTCTGGCGGCATGGTCGGGGAACGTGGTATCGCTGCCCGGGTGGAGCGGCCGCCGGGCGATGCGCCGGCAGCCATGTCTTTCAACGGCGGGAACCGACGATGACCGGGCAGACGATCCGAAACCACACTTTCGCGGCGCTGAAGATCGGCGACGAGGCCTCGCTGACCCGCACCGTCGGGGTCAACGACATCTCGCTGTTCGCGGCGGTCTCGGGCGACGTGAACCCGGCCCATCTGGACCCGCTGTTCATCGGCGACGGCACCGCCTGCGGCCAGATCGCCGCGCATGGGATGTGGACGGCGGCGATGGTCTCGGCCGTGCTGGGCACCCGGCTGCCCGGCCCCGGCACGATCTACCTGGACCAGACCGCCCATTTCCGCTGCCCGGTGGTGCCGGGCGACACCATCACCGCCACCGTGCGGGTGGCGGAAAAGCGCGATCCCGGCCGGATCGTGGTGCTGGACACCTTCTGCACCAACCAGCGCGGCGAGCGGGTGCTGGAAGGAGCCGCCACGGTGGTGGCCCCGGCGAACGAGATGACGCTGCCCGCCACGCCCGCGCCCAAGGCGGTGCTGCTGCCCGCCAGCCGCTACACCCCCTTCATCGACGAGGCCCGCGCCGCCCCGCCGATCCGCGCCGCCATCGTGCATCCCTGCTCGCGCGCCGCCATCCTCGGCGCGGTCGAGGTGCGGGACGAGGGCCTGCTGGACCCGCTGCTGATCGGCCCCGAGGCGAAGATCCGCGCCGTGGCCGAGGAGGCCGGCGTCTCGCTGGAGGGGATGGAGATCGAAAGCACCGAGCACAGCCACGCCGCCGCCGCCCGGGCGGTGGAACTGGCCGTGGCCCGCAAGGTCGCGGTGCTGGTCAAGGGCAGCCTGCACACCGACGAACTGCTGGGCGCGGTGGTGGCGCGCGAGTCCGGCCTGCGGACCGAGCGGCGGATCAGCCATGCCTATGCGATGGACGTGCCCGCCTACGGCAAGCCGGTGATCGTCACCGATGCCGCCATCAACATCGCGCCGACGCTGGAGCACAAGCGCGACATCTGCCAGAACGCCATCGACCTGATGCGGCTGATGGGGGCCGACCAGCCCCGGGTCGCCGTGCTGGCGGCGGCCGAGATGGTCAACCCGGCCATGCCCGCCACGCTGGACGCCGCCGCGCTGACGGTGATGGCGGCGCGCGGCCAGATCACCGGCGGGCTGGTGGACGGGCCGCTGGCCTTCGACAACGCCATCAGCCCCGAGGCGGCGCGGACCAAGGGCATCGCCTCGGCCGTGGCCGGGCAGGCCGACATCCTGCTGGTCCCGGATCTGGAGGCCGGCAACATGCTGGCCAAGCAGCTGATCTATTTCGCCGGCGCCACCGCCGCCGGGCTGGTGCTGGGTGCGCGGGTGCCGATCGTGCTGACCAGCCGGGCCGATCCGCTGTCGGCCCGCATCGCCTCGGCCGCGCTGGCCAAGCTCTGCGTGCTGCGCAAGGCGGTGCCGGGGGTGCCGGCATGAGCGGCACGATCCTGACCTTCAACGCCGGCTCCTCCACGGTGAAGCTGGGGGCCTATGCCATCGAGCGCGGCGGGCTGCGGCATCTGGCCCGCGCCGGGATCGACTTCCGCGACGACCCGCTGGAGGTGCGGCTGACCCTGGGCGAGGACCGGCTGGCGCATCCGCTGGCGGGGGCGGACATGACCTCGGTCCTGCACGCCGCGCTGGACTGGCTGGGCCGGCACATCGACCTGCAGGAGATCGCGGCCATCGGCCACCGCGTGGTGCATGGCGGCGACCTGTTCTCCGGCCCGGCGGTGATCGACGATGACAGCTTGCAGCGGATGGCCAGCCTGTCCCGGCTGGCCCCGCTGCACCAGCCGCAGAACCTGCGGCTGATCGAGGCGATGCGGGCGCTGCGGCCCGAGGTGCTGCAGACCGCCTCCTTCGACACCGCCTTCCACGCCACCCAGGACCCGCTGGCCCGCCGCTTCGCGCTGCCGCGGGCGCTGCACGACCAGGGCATCCGCCGTTACGGCTTCCACGGCCTGTCCTACCGTTACATCGCCGGGGCGCTGCGCGACACCGACCTGCCGGTGGATGCGAAGGTGGTGGTGGCGCATCTGGGCAGCGGCGCCAGCCTCTGCGCCATGCAAGGCGGCATCAGCCGCGACAGTTCGATGGGCTTCTCCACGCTGGACGGCATCCCGATGGCCACCCGCTGCGGCGCGCTGGACCCGGGGGTGCTGCTGCATCTGCTGGGCCCGATGAGCTGGAGCCTGGACCGGGTGGAGCGGATGCTCTACCACGAAAGCGGATTGCTGGGGGTCTCGGGCCTGAACGCCGACAGCCGCGACCTGCTGGAAAGCCCCGCGCCGGAGGCGGCCGAGGCCATCGCCCTCTTCTGCCTGCGCATCGCCGGCGAGACGGCGCGGCTGGCCGCCACCCTGGGCGGGCTGGACGCGCTGGTCTTCACCGCCGGCATCGGCGAGAACCAGCCCCGCATCCGCACCATGATGGCCGAACGGCTGGGCTGGCTGGGGCTGGCGCTGGACGATGCCGCCAATGCGGCGAACGCGCGCCGCATCAGCCGCCCGGACAGCCGCGTCGCCGCCTTCGTCATCCCGACCGACGAGGAACGCATCATCGCCGAAGAGGCGCTGAGCCTGCGCAGGCGGGCCTAGCTTCGGCCCGACCTAAGCGGCGTCGGAGGCGAACATGCCGCGGTTGATCGTCGCCATGTCGATGGTGCCCAGCGGGCGGCCCTCGCCGTCCACCACCGCGAACCGCTCCTGCCCCGAGGCGATGATGCGCCGCGCCGCCTCGTCCAGCAGCGTGCCGGCGGGCAGCTGCGGCAGGGCGGCGTCCGCCGGGCCCTTCGCCATCAGCGTCTCGACCCGGATCACCTTGCCGCGGTTCACATGCTCCACGAAGCTGGAGATGTAGTCGTCGGCCGGGCGCATCACGATGTCCTGTCCGGTGCCCTGCTGCACCATCTCGCCGTCGCGCAGGATGGCGATCTGGTCGCCGAGGCGCAGGGCCTCGTCCAGGTCGTGGGTGATGAAGACGATGGTCTTGCGGATGTCCTTCTGCAGGTCCAGCAGGATCGTCTGCATGTCCATGCGGATCAGCGGGTCCAGCGCCGAGAAGGCCTCGTCCATCAACAGGATCGGCGCGTCGTTGGTCAGCGCACGGGCAAGGCCCACCCGCTGCTGCATCCCGCCCGACAGCTGGTTGGGGTATTTCTGCTCGAAGCCCTTCAGCCCCACCCGCTCCAGCCAGTGGGCCGCGGTCTCGACCTGCTTCGCCCGCGGCACGCCCTGGACCTCCAGTCCGTAGACGGTGTTCTCCAGCACGTTGCGGTGCGGCAGCAGCGCGAACTTCTGGAACACCATCGCCGTCTTGTGGCGGCGGAATTCGCGCAACTGGTCGGGGGTCATCTTCACCACATCCTCGCCGCCGACCACCACCTCGCCCGAGGTCGGGTCGATCAGCCGGTTGATGTGGCGGATCAGCGTGGACTTGCCGGACCCGGACAGCCCCATGATCACCTGGATGCAGCCCGCCGGCATCGAGATGTTGATGTCGCGCAGGCCCAGGACATGGCCGTGCTTCTCGTTCAGCTCGGTCTTGGACATGCCGCCTTCGACCAGCGGCACCAGCTCGGCCGCCTTCGGGCCGAAGACCTTGTAGAGGCGGCGGATCTCGATGCCGTATTCGTTAATTGCCGGATCAGCCATGGACGATCTCCAGATGCTTTTGCAGGCGGCGGCCGTAGGCCTGGCTCACCCGGTCGAAGATGATGGCGATGCCCACGATGGCGAGGCCGTTGAACATGCCCATGGTAAAATACTGGTTGTTGATCGCGCGCAGCACCGGCTGGCCCAGGCCCTGCACCCCGATCATCGAGGCGATCACCACCATCGCCAGCGCCATCATGATGGTCTGGTTGATCCCGGCCATGATCGTCGGCAGCGCCAGCGGCATCTGCACGTTCTTCAGCTTCTGCCAAGAGGAGGAGCCGAAGGCATCCGCCGCCTCCAGCACGTCCTTGTCCACCAACCGGATGCCGAGGTTGGTCAGCCGGATCATCGGCGGGATGGCGTAGATCACCACCGCGATCACCCCGGGCACCCGGCCGATGCCCAGAAGCATCACCACCGGGATCAGGTAGACGAAGGAGGGCATCGTCTGCATCACGTCGAGGATCGGGTTCATCACGCTCTGCATCCGGTTCGACCGCGCCATCAGGATGCCGATCGGGATGCCGAGCGCGATGGCCACCACCGTGCAGACGAAGATCATCGACACGGTGCGCATCGTGTCTTCCCACATGTCGAAATAGCCGATGATCAGCAGCGTCAGGATCGAGCCGATGACGATCTTCCAGCTGCGGCTGGCGAACCAGGCGATGGCGCCGACAACGGCCAGCATCACCGGCCAGGGCGTGGCCAGCATCAGCCGCTCGGACTGGATCAGGAACTGCCGCAGCGGCTCGAACATCGTCTCGAAGGTGCCGCCCCAGGCCCGGGTGAACTCGCGGAAGCCGTCGTCGATGACCTTGCGAAGGTCGCGCAACGCCTCGTCGCTCATATGCGGAAATTCTGTGAACCAACTCATCTTGCGCCCCCCAGCTGTGCTTGCCTGTGCCCCGCCCCGGCCGCAAAGGCACCCCCCGCTGCGGCATGGCACAGAAACCGTGTCCGGGCCGCCTGCATCGCCGGCGGCCCGGGAAAAAGAATGTCCGGCGGCTTGCGGGCCGCCGGACGGATTATCGGATCAAAGCGCCGACTTGATCTTCTCGGCGGCTTCGGGCGTCACCCACTGGGTCCAGATTTCCTCGTTGTTCTGCAGGAAATAGCGCGCGCCATCCTCGCCAGCGGCCTGGTTGTCGGTCATCCAGGCCATCAGCGCGTTGACGGTGGCGTTCGACCAGGACCGGGTGTCGAGATAGGCCTTCACCTCGGCCGGCGCCCGCTCGGCGAAGGCCGAGGTCATCAGCGTCTGCACGGTGTCGCCCGGCCAGTCGTTCTTCTGCGGATCGGGGCATTCGGCCACCGAGTTGCAGCGCTTCCACTCTTCCTCGTTGAACTCGACGCCATGGCCCAGCTTGACCATCTCGTATTTGCCCAGAAGCGCGGTCGGCGCCCAATAGTAGCCGACCCAGCCCTGCTGGTTCTCATAGGCGCGGGCGATCGAGCCGTCCAGAC
Source organism: Rhodobacter sp. SGA-6-6 (assembly GCF_011043545.1). GTDB lineage: Bacteria > Pseudomonadota > Alphaproteobacteria > Rhodobacterales > Rhodobacteraceae > Pseudogemmobacter. Next base: position 311,268 of record NZ_JAAKGP010000004.1, read on the forward strand.
CGGCGGCCGAGCCGGTGTCGATCAGCTTGAAGCCCGCTTCCTCGGCGCCATAGGCCTTGAACAGCTGCGCGGTCACCACGGTGCCGCCCCAGCCGGCCGGGCCGTTGTGCACCGCGCCCTTCGACGGGTCCTCGGCATCCGGGAACAGGTCCGGGCGCTTCAGCACGTCGTCGATGGTCTTCAGGTCGGGGTTGGCGTCGGCGAGGTATTTCGGAATCCACCAGCCCTGCACCGCGCCGTCCGACAGCGCCGTGGCGCCGACGACCAGCCGGCCTTCGGAGGTCCCGCGCGAGATCACCTCGGGCACCAGGTCGACCCAGCCTTCCGGCGCGACATCGGGGGCGCCGGTTTCCACCATCGAGGTGATGGTCGGCACGGTGTCGCCGGTGATCACGTTGGTGTTGCAGCCATAGCCTTCCTTCAGGATGAAGGCGTCCAGCGCGGCCAGCACCTCGGCACTTTGCCAGTTCATGCTGGCGATGGTGACATCGCCGCAGTCCTGCGCCATCGCGGCGGTGGCGCCGAAGCCGAAGCCCAGCGACAGAAGAACGGTAACAGCAGATTTTTTCATGGATATCTCCCGATTACGGTTTGTAGGTGAACCCGGCGGCGACACCGCTTCTGCCGGCGGGCTGTGGCGGACAAGGATCTGGCAGGCCATTCCGCCCCGGGGCCGCAAGGACAGGAAGCGAAGGGAAAGCCGCTGTTGCGGGCACGGCGCACGCCTGCGGATCTGCCGTGCTGTCCCTGTCTTCGCTCATGTCGAAACGCGGCACCCTGCTTCCGGATCGTGGAACGTCCGCCGCGGAAGATCAACGGAAAACCACCCCTGCCCGCGGCCGCAAAGCGACATAACCAGGGATTTTGCGACATGGTCCATAATGCCGCAACCCATCGGAATGCGGGGCAAGCGGAAAACCCGGCTGGACGGACCAGCCGGGTTTCTGCCTTCCGGGAATGCGACGGATGGTCAGCCGAAGCTCAGCGAGAACTGCTCGCCATAGTCCGGCTTGTCGCCCGTCACCTTGGCCTTCGCCAGCTTGAACAGGAAGCCGATGCCGCTTTCCGGCCCCAGCCAGACCTCGGCCGAGGCGGGAGTCATGCGGATCAGCACCAGGTCGGGATCGTCCTTGCCCTCCTCGAACCAGCTGGAGGCCACGGCGTTCCAGACCTCGTCCAGCTTCTGCCGGTCCTGCGAGACCTCCAGCCGGCCCCGTATCTCGGCATGAAGCCCGGTGCCGCTGTCGCTGACGACGTAACGGGTCGCCGCGCCCTTGCCGGCCGCCGCGGCCATCGGGGTGCCGCGGGCGGTGATGAACCAGAGGTTGCCGTCCTCCGGCTCCACGTTGTGGGACATCGGCAGAAAGGCGCCGTCGATTTCCAGCATCCCGGCCCGGACATCTTCCAGCCGGTCCCAAAACTCGTTCCTGCGATCCTCGGTCACGTCGCGCTCCGATCCTGTTGGCGGTGTCGTGGTGCAACGAACGGAAGGCGGGAAAGGTTCCGGCCGGCGGTCAGGCCAGCAGCCGGTCGCAGAACAGCCGGCCGATCTCGGGGAAGACCCCGGGGTGATCCTCGCAGATGTCCTTGCCCTGGGTCATCAGGCACAGGATCACCGGCGCGCGCCCGGGCAGCGCCACCCGGATCAGGTCGTGCTTGTAGTAGGAGGCGCGCTCCGCCCCGGTCCAGGAGTTCTGGCCGGCCTTGCTCCACAGCGTCGCCGCAGCGGGAACGCCGCCGCCCAGGAAGGTGTCCACCTGGAAATGCGGCAGCTTCGCCTCGGCGCTGGCGCGGTCGCGCAAGAGGATGTCCTGCGCCCGGCGGCGGGCGGCATCGGACAGCGGCACCTCGCCGGCGAAGATCTCGAAGAACAGCCGGGCCGAAGCCAGCGGCGTCAGCGCGTTCAGGTATTCGCCCGCGGCCCCGGCATATTGCGCCTCGCGGCCATAGCGGGCGTCGTCCATCAGCTTCTGCGAGATGTTGCACTGCGCGAAATCCGGCGCGAATGCCGCCCAAGTCCCGCCGGTGAAGAAGCGGTTCAGCGCCTCGCGCTTCCCGCGCCATTCGTCGAATTCTGCGCCCGACAGCAGCGTGTCGCCGGTGGTGCCGGTGATCAGGTCGATCACATAGTTGGTGGCGGTGTTCGACGACCACAGGATCATGTCGCGTATCGCCCGCGACAGTTCTTCATGGTCGGCCAAGTGGCCGGTCTCGATGGCGTGCAGCACATGGACCAGGTGGAAGGCCTTCACCAGGCTGCACGGGTAGCAGCGCCAGTCGCCGCGGTAGGCGAAGCCGTCGGGCTGCACGCCGGGCCCGTTCTCGCGCAGGGCGACGAAGCCGAAATTGTCGGGCCGCAGGCCCTTGCCGGCGTAGCGGTCGAGCAGCTCTCCGGCAAGGCCCTCGCAGCGGGCGGTCCAGTCGGCGTCTGGTCTGAAGAACATGGGAAAGGCTTTCTTGGAGGGGAACATCAGGCGGCCGGGACGGCCTTCCAGCAGCGGACGAGGCCGTCCTGCCCCAGCACCCGCATCGGCTGCGGCGCCTGGCAGGCGGCTTCGGCCAGCGGGCAGCGCGGCGCGAAGCGGCAGCCGGGCAGCACGGCGAAGGGATCGGGAATCTCGCCCGAGATCGGCTCGGCCATCGGCTGCGACCGCCGCACGTCCGGCACCGCGGCGATCAGCGCCCGGGTGTAGGGATGGGCGGCGGCGGCGAACAGCGCGGCGCTGTCCTGCAACTCGACGATCTCGCCCAGATACATCACCGCCACCCGGTCGCAGAGATAGCGCACCACGTTCATGTCGTGCGAGATGAAGACGATGGTCAGCCCCTTGTCGCGGTTCAGCCGCTTCAGCAAGTTGATGATCTGCGCCTGCACCGAGGCATCCAGCGCCGAGACCGGCTCGTCGGCAACAAGGATTTCCGGGCCGGGGCACAGCGCCCGGGCGATGGAGACGCGCTGGCGCTGGCCGCCCGACAGCGCATGGGGGAACTTCAGCGCCGTCTCCGGCACCAGCCCGACCTCCGCCAGGATCTCCTGCACCCGGGCGCCGCGCGCGGCGCGGGACAGCTGCGGCTGGTAATGCGCCACCACCTCGGCCAGCTGCGCGCCGATGGTCATCCGCGGGTTCAGCGAGGAATAGGGGTCCTGGAACACCATCTGCAACCGCCCGGCGCGGTCCGGCCCGTCCAGCGGCCGGCCGTCGAACAGCACTGCGCCGCCGTCGGCGGGCTGCAGGCCGACGCCGATCCGCGCCAGCGTGCTTTTGCCGCAGCCGCTTTCGCCGACGATGCCGAGGATTTCGCCGCGGCGGACGGCCAGGTCCACCCCGCGCACCGCGTGCAGCCAGACCCGGCCGCGGCGGGCCAGCACGTCGCCGAGGTCGCGCTTGACCGGGAAGCGGCGCTCGACCTGGCGGAACTCAAGCTGCGGCATCGGAAACCTCGTCCAGGATGCAGGCGTCCAGATGGCCGGGGGCGGCGCCGGCGCGGGGCGCCAGCGGCGGCGGGTCGCCCAGGGTGCAGCGGGCCACGGCATGGGCGCAGCGGGGCGCGAAGCGGCAGCCGGGCGGCGGCGCGATGAGGCTGGGCGGCGCGCCCTCGATCGGGGTCAGCGCGCGGTCGCGGCCGACCTGCCCCGGCAGCGCCGCCAGCAGAGCGCGGGTGTAGGGATGCGAGGGCGCGTCCAGCACCTCGCGCACCCGGCCGGTCTCGACCAGGCGGCCGGCATACATCACCGCCATCCGGTCGCAGATCTGCGACACCACCCCCAGGTCGTGGGTGATCAGGATGATCGAGGTGCCAAGGCTGTCGCGGCGTTCCTTCAACAGCCGCAGGATCTGGTCCTGCACCGTCACGTCCAGCGCGGTGGTCGGCTCGTCGGCGATGATCAGCCGCGGCCGCAGCGCCAGCGCCATGGCGATCACCACCCGCTGCCGCAGCCCGCCCGACAGCTCGTGCGGGTAGGCCTCCAGCCGCCGCTCGGGCGAGGTGACCTGCACGTCGCGCAGCAGCTGCAGCGCCGCCGCCCGCGCCTCGGCCCGGCCGACCTTGCGGTGGCGCAGGATCACCTCGGCGATCTGCTTGCCCACCTTCATCGTCGGGTTCAGCGCGGTCAGCGGGTCCTGGAAGATGAAGGCGGCGTCGCGGCCGCGGACCTGCGCCAGCTGACGCTCGGGCATCGCGGCCAGGTCGCCGACGCCATCGAGCAGGATCTGCCCGCCGGCGATGCGGGCCGCGGCGCCGCCGAACAGCCGCAGGATCGACCGGCAGGTGGCGGACTTGCCGCAGCCGCTTTCGCCGACGATGCCGAAGATCTCGCCCGGCTCGACGTCGAAGCTGACGCCGTCCACCGCCCGGGCGATGCCCGAGGGGCTCTGGAATTCGGTGCGCAGGTCGCGGATGCTGAGAAGGCTCATGGCTTACCCCTTCGGCTTCAGCGCGGTGGACAGGCCCTCGCCCAGAAGCGCGAAGGCGATGCCGATCCAGACGATGGCCAGCCCGGGGAAGATGGTCATCCAGGGCGCCTCGCGCATGAAATCTATGCTCTCGACGATCAGCAGGCCCCATTCCGGCGCCGGCGGCTGCACCCCCAGGCCGAAGAAGGACATGGCGGCGACGGCCTGCACCGTCAGCACCACGTCCGACATCGAATAGACCAGCGCCGGCGTCACCGCATTGGGCAGGATGTGGCGCAGCATCACCCGCAGCCGGCCGAAGCGCAGCACCCGCGCCGCCTCGATGAATTCGAGGCGCGAGATCAGCAGCGTCTCGCCGCGCACGATCCGGGCGTAGCCGATCCAGTTCACGATGAAGAAGGCGATGTAGAGGTTGGTCTCGCTGGGTCCCAACACGCCGACGATGGCCAGAACCAGCACATAGAAGGGGAAGGCCCAGACGATGTCGGTCAGCCGCATCAGCAGCGCGTCGATCCGTCCGCCGGAATATCCGGCGGCAAGGCCGACCAGCACGCCGATGGCCATCGGGCCGAAGACGCAGACCAGCGCCAGCCGCAGGTCGTAGACCGCCCCCGCCAGCACCCGGGTGAAGATGTCGCGGCCGAAGTTGTCGGTGCCGAACCAGTGCAGCGCCGAGGGCGGCTGCATCGCATTGGCGAAGTCCAGCGCGAAGGGATCGTAGGGCGACAAGAGCGGCGTCAGCACGGTGGCGGCGGCGGTGATCGCCATCATCGCCAGGCCGATGGCCCCGGCGGGGCTGCGCAAAAGGTTCCTCAGCATCCGCATCGCCTACTCCAGCCGGACGCGCGGATCGGCCAGCGCATAGCAGATGTCGGTGATCAGGTTCACGATCACCACCATGACGGCGAAGAACACGGTCAGCCCGCGGATCACCGGCAAATCGCGCGAGACGATGGCGTCGATCAGCAGGCTGCCGAGGCCGGGGACCGAGAAGATCTTCTCCACCACCACGGTGCCGCCGATGATCCAGCTGACCCGGACGCCGATGATCGAGATGGTCGAGATCAGGCTGTTCGGCAGCACATGGCGCAGGAAGATCTCGCGCCCCCGCAGGCCCTTGGCGCGGGCGGTGTCGATGTAGTCGGCCTGCATCGTGTCGATCAGCGCGGCGCGCAGGCTTTGCTGGATCAGCGCGGCGGTGGACAGGCCCACCACCAGCGAGGGCAGGAACAGCCGGTGCAGGTTGGCGAGGAAGCCTTCCCCCACTCCGCCGGTGGGGAACCAGCCCATGCCGAGCGCGAGGAACAGGATCAGCACGTAGCACAGCCAGAACGGCGGCATGGCGATCAGCACCACGAAGACCTGCCGGATCGCCACATCGGCCAGCCGGCCGCGGCGGGCGGCGGCGAAGATGGCGAAGGGCAGCGCGATCGCCAGCGCGATCACCGTGGAATAGGCGACGATGGCCAGCGTATAGGGCAGCCGCGCCGCGACCAGCGCGATGATCGGCTGCTTGTGGAAGATCGAGACGCCGAAGCTGCCGGTGACGCAATCGCGCAGGAAATACAGGTATTGCACCCAGATCGGCCTGTCGAGGCCCCAGAGCTGGCGCATCGCCTCCAGTTCCTCGGCGCTGGCGCGGGTGCCCATGGCCCGCGACGCCGGGTCGCCGGGCATGATCTGCAACAGGAGGAAGCTGAGCAGCGTGATCCCGATCAGCACGGGAACCAGCATCAGCAGGCGCTTGAGGATGGCGAGGAACATGGGCTCTCGGGGGCAACGGTCTTGGGGCAATAAAAGCCCCGCCCCTCTGCGGGACGGGGCATGGCAGGATGCGTGGACTCAGTCCGCCAGCGACACTTCCTCAAGCCGGAAGTTCGAGGTCGGCAGCACCTCGAAGCCCTGCACGTCGTCCTTCGCCGCCCAGGCCGAGGCCGGGTGGTAGAGGAAGATGTAGGGCGCCTCGTCGTGCAGGATCTGCACCATCTCCTGGAACATCGCGCCGCGCTCGGGCCCGTTCAGGGTCTTGCGCTCTTCGGCATAAAGCTCGTTCAGCCGGTCGCTGTGCCATTCGGTGTGGTAGGCGTTGGCGCGTTCGGGATTGACCGCGACGAAGCCGATGATCTGGTCCGGGTCGATGGTGTCCGAGGTGGTGTAGGAGACCGACATGTCGTAGCTGCCGGACTTGGTGGTCTCCCACTGGGTGCCGCCTTCCAGCATCTGCACCTTCACCGTCACCCCCACCTGCTGCAGCATGGCCTGCAGCGCGATGGCGGCGTTGCGGCTGGTGGCGGCGCCGGAATCGACCAGAAGCTCGGCCTCGAAGCCGTCGGCATAGCCGGCCTCGGCCAGCAGTTCCTTCGCCCGGTCGGGATCGTAGGCATAGAGCGCCAGGTTCGGGTCGGCATAGGCCATCACCGGCATGGCCGAGGCCGCCGGCTTGCCGGCGCCGTAAAGCACGCCCTGCACCAGCGCGTCCTTGTCGATGGCAAGGTTCAGCGCCTGCCGCACCCTTTCATCGTCGAAGGGCTTCCGCTTGGTGTTCAGCTGCACGAAATCGGCGCGGTAGGGGATGGTCTGGCCGACGGTGATGCCGTCCTTGGCGTCCAGTTCCTTCAGCTGGTTCAGCGGCGGGTCCAGCGCGATGTCGACCTCGCCCGCCTCCAGCTTGATCACCCGGGCCGAGGGCTCGGTCACCACCTCCAGCACCGCCTCGTCGACGTGGGGCTTGCCCTCCTGCCAGTAATGCGGGTTCTTCGCCAGCTCGATCCGCGACCCGCGGGTCCAGGATTTCAGCATGAAGGGGCCCGATCCGACCGGCGCGTCGAAAAAGGCATCGCCCTTCGCCTCGACCTGCGCCTTGGGCAGGATGGCGGCGGCGAACAGCGCCAGGTTGTTGAAGGCCGGGGTGAAGGGCTCGGCCAGCGTCATCACGATCTCATGGTCGCTGACGATCTCGAAGCCGGTGATCGGACGGTAGAAGCGGCCCCAGCCCGAGGCTTCGGAGGCCGCGCGCTCGATGGAAAACTTCACGTCCTCGGCGGTGACCGGGGTGCCGTCCGAGAACTTCGCCTCGCGCAGCTTGAAGGTCAGCGTCAGCCCGTCCTCCGAGACGGTCCAGCTTTCGGCCAGCCCCGGCTCCAGCCCCTCGCCGGTGCGGTCGGGGCGGATCAGCGTGTCGAAGATCAGAAGCTGGGTCCAGATCGAGCCGTTGTCGCTGGAGGCGATGGGGTCGAGGCTGAGCGGGTCGAAACCCATGGCCACGCGCAGGGTATCGGCCGGGGCGGCAAGGCCGGTCATCGCAAGGGCCGAGGCCAGCAGCAGCGCTTTCATGTTCAGTCGGGGGATCATGGAGGTTCTCCTTAACCTGTTGTGGGGCGCATTCCTTGGGGTCCCGATGCAGGCTGCGCGGCCGACTCGGGTTGCGGAAATCATGTTAGACAGCCGGGAGACGGCAGAATAATAATAAATATGCGGCCCACTATCAGCAGGTTGATGATGAACCTTCGCGACATGGAACTTTTCGGCACGCTGATGCGGGTCGGCACGACCACCGAGACCGCGCGGCTGCTGGGGATCTCGCAGCCCGGGGTCAGCGGGCAGCTCAAGAGGCTGGAAAGCCGGCTGGGCATCTCGCTGTTCCACCGCACCGGCAACCGGCTGGAACCGACGCGCGAGGCGAACGAGCTTTTCGCCATGGCGCTGCCGATCTTCAGCACCCATTCCCATGTGCGCGCCAAGCTTCCCAGCCTGCGCGACCTTGCGGAAAAGCCGGTGGCGATCTCGGCCACGCCGGCGCTGGTGGAAAGCTTCATCGGCCCGATCCTGATCCGCGCCGGATACCAGAACTGGCAGAAGCGCATCGTCCTGCGGGTCCATTCCCCCGAGGACGACCTGCGCAACGGCGAGGCCGACATCGGCCTGCAGATGGCGCTGCCGCCCAAGGCGGAATTCCAGGCCCATGCGGTGGGGCGGATCCCGCTGGTCGCCATCCTGCCCGAGGAGCATCCGCTGGCGCAGGCAACGGTGCTGACCTGCGCGATGATCGCCGCGCATCCGCTGGTCTGCTACAACCCCGACTGGTCGCCGATGGGCAGCACCATCCGCGCCGCCTTCCTTTCCCAGGGGCTGAGCTACGAACCCGCCTGCGCCGTGCCCTTCTGCGCCAATGTCTGCAGCATGGTGCGGGCCTGCGGCGGCGTCGGGATCGTCGATGCGATGACGGCGCGCGACTACGGGATGCGGGGGCTGGTCTCGCGCCCGATAAAGGACATGCCCGAGGTCTCGATCATCGCCTTCCACCGCCGCAACGAACCGATGCGGGCGCCGGTGCAGGACCTGCTGACTGCCTTCCTGGAAGGGACCGCGGGCTGAGGCCGGTGAAAAGGAAAGCGCAGCGCACCCCGGGGATGCGCTGCGCCGTTCTTTACCGGGCAGGCCCGGTCAGCGGTTACTTGGCGAAGTAGCTGTATTTGCCGTCTTCGCCCTGTTTCCACTCATACATGATGTAGTCCGGGCGGGTGATGTCGCCCTTCTCGTTGAACGACAGCTCGCCCAGAACGGTCTGGAACGGGCCGTTGGCCTTCAGCGACTCGGCGATCGCCATGGTGTCGTTCGACCCGGCCGCCGCCGCAGCCGCAGCCACGGCCTGCACCGCGGCGTAGGAGTAGAGCGTGTAGGCCTCGGGCTCGAAGCCCTCGGCGCGGAAGGTCTCGACCAGGGCCTGGGCCTCGGGGCGCAGGCGCGGATCGGGGGCGAAGGTGTTCATCGTGCCCGCGACCGCATCGCCGGCGATGGCGGCCAGTTCGTTCGACACGATGCCGTCGCCCGACATCAGCGGCGCGGTCAGCCCCTGGTCGGCCATCTGGCGGATCAGCAGGCCGGCCTCGGTGTGCAGGCCGCCGTAGTAGACCAGCGTCACGCCGGCTTCCTTCATCTTGGCGATCAGCGCCGAGAAGTCCTTGTCGCCGGCGTTGATGCCTTCATACATCACCTCGGTCACGCCGCCGGCGTTCATCGCCGCCTTGGTCAGGTCGGCAAGGCCCTGGCCGTAGGGGGTCTTGTCATGGACCACGGCGATCTTGGCGTCCTTGAAATGCTCGGCGATATAGGCGCCGGCGACATCGCCCTGCTGGTCGTCGCGGCCGCAGGTGCGGAAGGTGTTCCACAGCCCGCGCTCGGTATAGACCGGGTTGGTCGCCGCCGGGGACATCTCCAGGATGCCGTTCTCGGCATAGACTTCCGAGGCCGGGATCGACACGCCCGAGTTGAAGTGGCCGATCACCACGCTGACGCCGTCGGCCACGAACTTGTTGGCGACCGAGACGCCCTGTTTCGGGTCGGACTGGTCGTCGCCGAGGACGATGGTGATCTGCTCGCCGTTCATGCCGCCGGCGGCGTTGATGTCGGCGATGGCCTTTTCGGCGCCCTTCTGGATCTGCGCGCCGAAGGCGGCGTTGGGGCCGGTCAGCGGCGCGCCCACGGCGAAGATGACATCGGCCCAGGCGGTGCCCGCAAGCCCCATCGAGGCCGCAAGGGCAAGGGCCGAAAGGACGGATTTCTTCATTGGAAAACTCCCTGTTTGCGCGGAACCCTTCGTCGTCTGTCAGCCGCAGGTGGTCCGCCACCCTGCCGCTGCGCCTGCCGCCCGCAGGTGTGGGGGCGGCGGAAGCCGATCATTTCGGGACCCAGCTGAAGGGCGAGGTCTTGCGGTAGAGCCAGTAGTATTGCGTCGTCATCTGCCGCGTCCGCGTGAAACGGTATCCCGCATAAGCAAAGACCATCAGGATCGCCGTATCCACAAGATAATAGTGCAGCGACAGGAAGGTCCCCTCGAAAAGCGCGTGGTGGATGAAGCGAATTGCCACACCCAGCAGCGCCACATAGGCGGCCAGCACGCCAAGCCCGCTCCAGCTTTCCGCCGCCGCCCGGCCGGTGCGCCAGGCCGTCCATCCGCCCATCACGAAGGTGATCAGCGCGAAGGTCAGGACCGAGCTTTCCTCGTAGAGAATACCCTGCATCAGTGGTGCCCCCCTTCCAGATAGGCCGCGCGGACCTCGGGGTTGGCCAGAAGCTCGGTGCTCGGCCCCGACAGGGTGACCTTGCCGTTCACCAGCACATAGCCGCGGTTCGACAGCTTCAGCGCGGCGAAGGCGTTCTGTTCGACCAGGAAGACCGTCAGCCCCTCCTCGCGGTTCAGCACCCGGATCGCCTCGAAGATCTGCTTGACGATCAGCGGCGCCAGCCCCAGCGAGGGCTCGTCCAGCAGCAGGAGCTTCGGCCGCGCCATCAGCGACCGCGCGATGGACAGCATCTGCTGCTCGCCGCCCGAAAGGGTGCCGCCGCGCTGGTGCTGGCGTTCCTTCAGCCGCGGGAACAGGGTGAAGACCTTTTCCACGTCCTCCCGGAAATACGCCTGCTTGTCGAGGCTGGCCCCCATCTGCAGGTTTTCCAGCACCGTCATCCGCGGGAAGATCCGCCGCCCCTCGGGCGACTGCGCGATGCGGCGGCGCGCGATCATGTGGGTGGGCAGCCGGGTGATGTCGTCGCCCTCGAAGACCACCCGCCCGCTGCGGGCCTGCGGGGCGCCGCAGATCGTCATCATCAGCGTCGACTTGCCGGCGCCGTTGGCGCCGATCAGGCAGACGATCTCGCCCTTGCCGACTTCGACATCCACGCCGCTCAGGGCGCGGATGTTGCCGTAATAGGTCTCGACCCCCTCGACCTTCAGAAGCGCCCCGGTCATGTCCCGGCCTCCTCGGTCGCGTGGATGATTTCGTCCAGCACCTCTTCCACCTCGTCGTCCTCGACCCCCAGATAGGCTGCGATGACCTTGGGATCGCTCTTCACCTCGGCGGGCGTGCCGTCGGAAATCTTGGTGCCGTATTCCAGCACCACGATATGGTCGGAGATTTCCATCACCACCGACATGTCATGCTCGATCAGCAGCAGCGAGGTGCCGGTCTCGTCGCGGATCGCCCGCAGAAGCCGGTTCAGCTCGGTGCTCTCGCGCGGGTTCAGGCCGGCGGCAGGCTCGTCGAGGCACAGCAGTTCCGGCCCGGTGCACATCGCCCGGGCGATCTCCAACCGCCGCTGCGCGCCATAGGGCAGGTCGCCGGCAGGATCGTCGGCGCGCTCGGTCAGCCCGGCCCTGTCCAGCCAGTGCTTGGCCTTGCGGATCGCCTCGGCCGAGGCCTCGCGATAGGCGGGGAACCCCAGCAGCCCCAGCACGGTATAGCCCGAGGCCCGCATCAGCGCGTTGTGCTGCGCGACCAGCAGGTTCTCCAGCACCGTCAGCCCGGTGAACAGCCGGATGTTCTGGAAGGTTCGCGCCACCCGGGCCTGGCGGTTGATGCGGAAGTCGTTCAGCCGCTCCAGGTGCAGTTGCGTCCCGTCCTTCTGGGTCATGGTCAACATGCCCATGGTGGGCCGGTAGAAGCCGGTCACGCAGTTGAACACCGTGGTCTTGCCCGCCCCGTTCGGCCCGATCAGCGCGGTGATCTCGCCCCGGCGCACGTCGAAGGACAGGTCGTTGATCGCCAAGAGCCCGCCGAAGCGCATGGTCAGATGCTCGACCTTCAGGATCACGTCACCGCCCATCAGCCGTGCCCTTCCTTGGTGAAGCTGCCCGAGATGGCCTTGCGTTCGTGCAGGAAGGCGGTGGGCTGGCGGGTGGCGACGAAGCCGCGCGGCTTCCAGACCATCACGATCACCATCGCCAGACCGAAGATCAGCATCCGGTAAAGCTCGGGCGTGAAGTCGGGGCCGAAGACGGCCTTGAGGAAGCTCATCTCCCGCAGCAGTTCGGTGCCGCCGATCATCACCGCCGCCGCGACGGCGATGCCGAACAGCGATCCCATGCCGCCGAGGACGACGATGGCCAGGATCACCGCCGATTCCAGGAAGACGAAGGATTCCGGCGAGACGAAGCCCTGCCGCGCGCCGAAGAAGGCCCCGGCGAAGCCGCCGAACATCGCGCCGATGGCGAAGGCGGTCAGCTTGGTCGTTACCGTGTTGATCCCCAGCGAGCGGCAGGCGATCTCGTCCTCGCGCAGCGCCTCCCACGCCCGGCCGATGGGCATGGCGCGCAGCCGGGTGGAGACATAGGCCGTCAGCATGCACAGCGCGAGGATGACGTAGAACAGGAAGATCTTGTAATAGACCGAGGACATCGGCAGGTCGAAGGCCTTGGCGAAGTTGTTCGGCGCCGAGACGTCGAAGGACCAGATGCCGAAGACCGAGGCCTTGGCGATGCCGGACACCCCGAAGGTGCCCTTGGTCACCTCGGTCCAGTTGACCAGCACCAGCCGGATGATCTCGCCGAAGGCCAGCGTCACGATGGCGAGGTAGTCGCCCCGCAACCGCAGCACGGGAAAGCCCAGGATCACCCCCCAGAAGGCCGACAGGATGCCCGCCATCGGCAGCAGGAGCCAGAACGACAGGCCGAAGTGGCTGGAGAGCAGCGCATAGGAATAGGCGCCGACCGCGTAGAAGGCGACGTAGCCCAGGTCCAGCAGCCCGGCGAGGCCGACGACGATGTTCAGCCCCCAGGCCAGCATGACGTAGATCAGGATCTGGATGCCGAAGTTGTCGACGAACTTCAGCGAGCCCTGCATCCCGAACAGCGCCACCACCACCGGCGGGAACAGCACCAGCGCGCCGAAGGCGATGTAGTGCAGGTTGCGCCGGATCGGCCCGGCCTCGCCGGCCTTGGCGGGGCGGGCCGCCCGCTGCGCCTTGCCGGCGGCGAACCAGGGCCGGATGACCGCGATCATCAGGAAGCGGCCGACCATCGCCACGCCGACGAAGATCGCCAGCAGCCCCCAGCGTTGGGTCAGCACCAGTTCGTTGCGCATGTTCTGGTCGGTCTTCAGCCCGACGAACAGCACGAACATCCCGAAGCTGATCAGTCCGGCGAAGACCGCCTCGCGCAGCGCCTGGCCGACAAGGCCGCCGGGCCGGGCCGAAGAAGGGGTGGAATGCGCGGCCATGGCGTCACACCTTCTCGATTTCCGGGCGCCCGAGGATGCCCGAGGGTTTGAAGATCAGCACGATGGCCAGGATCGAGAAGGTCGCCACATCCTTGTAGTCGATGGAGAAATAGGCCGACCACAGCGACTCGATCAGCCCGATCAGCAGCCCGCCCAGCAATGCGCCGGGCAGCGAGCCGATCCCGCCCAGAACGGCGGCGGTGAAGGCCTTCACCCCGGGGATGAAGCCGTCCGAGAACACGGTCACGCCGTAATACATCAGGAACATCGTGCCGGCGACGCCCGCCAGCGCCGCGCCCATCACGAAGGTGATCGAGATGGTGCGGTCCACGTCCACCCCCAGCAGGGCGGCCATCTTGCGGTCCTGCTCGGTCGCGCGCTGCGCCCGGCCCAGCGCGGTGCGGTTCACAACGAACCAGAACACCGTCATCATCACGATGGTGATGACCACGATCAGGATCTGCTTCAACGAGACCGAGATGCCCCAGACGTCGTAGACCTTCGACACCATCGGCGCGATCGGCTTGTTGCGCGGGCCCTGGGTCACCTGGATGAAGTTGGACAGCACGATCGACATGCCGATGGCGGTGATCAGCGGTGCCAGCCGGAACGATCCGCGCAGCGGGCGGTAGGCTATCCGCTCGATGGTCCAGTTCCACAGCGAGGTCATCACGATGGCGATGGCCATCATCACCACCAGCGCAGCCGCCACCGGCACGCTGGCGAAGATCGCGGTCAGGATCAGATAGGCGATCAGCGCGGCGAAGGCGCCCAGCATGAACACGTCGCCATGGGCGAAGTTGATCATGCCGATGATGCCGTAGACCATCGTGTAGCCGATGGCGATCATGCCGTAGATGGACCCCAGTGTCAGACCGTTGACGGTCTGCTGAATGAAATACTCCATTCCCTCTCCCCTGTTCCTTTGCGGTTTCCCGCGCCTGCCGCTGGCAGGCCCGGTTCCGCAGAGTCGGCCGTTTCCCGGCCTTGCTGTTATCGCCACCATGTGCCGCCGGATGCGCGGTGGTCAAGCTGCAACCGACAGGAATTTGCCGACGCTCCGGGAGGTTGTGCCGCGACGCCGGACGGCGGGTGCGAGGAAAATCGCGCCCTCCGCTGCGGCAGGCATCGCCGGCCCGCCCTTTCCGGGCGCGGCCTGCGGCCATTCGCCGCCCGGGCCGAAGGGGCTCAGCCCTGCGGCTCCTCCTCCGGCTTCTCGTAGCGATAGCGGAAATCGCAGCAGGAGGCCCCCTCCATCAGCGTCCTGGTCCGCGTCAGCCGGATGTTGCTGTCGTAGCCCTGCGGGAACATGAAGTCGCGGTTGCACGACAGCAGGTGGCCGATATGGCCGAGACCCATCTCCCGATACATCTCGGCATAGCGGCAGCGCTTCACCGTGTAGTCGAATTCCGTGTCGGTGGCCTTGTCGACGCTGATCTCCAGCGCGTCGTCCCGGGTCCACAGCTCCTGCAACTCGGCGAAGGTGCGCAGGCTGGTGCCGCCCGGCGTCTTTGCGGCAAAGGCCTCGCCCGCGGCGACCGCGGCCTTGCGGATGGCGGCATCGAGGATCTCCTGCGCCACCTCTTCCCCCAGCCGCGCGCGCATCTCCTCGTAGATCGGCGCGATGATCCCCGCCTCGATGCGCCGCCGGGCGAGAATGCCGATCTCCCCCTCGAAGACGGCGCGCGGACCTTCGGTCGGCTTGTCGGTCATGCGGATTCTCCCTGGCGAATGCCCCTCCGGCGGGGCGGCTGGCCGCATGGTTACCATGCCCCGCGGGAGACGGTGAGAAAAGGCTTCGGATCGGGGTCGGCTGCCGGGCCGAGGCGTCAGCCAGCGCCCCGGTCAGAACGAGGTGCTGATGCTGAGGCCGAAATTCTGTTCGTCATCCGTGGCCTCGTGGTCCAGCGGCTTGGCGACATAGAGCGACACCGGGACCGAGCCCACCTCCAGCGTCATCGATACCCCGACCGAACTGCGGATCTTGCGGTCGTCGTCGATCGCGCCGCCCAGCGTGTCGTCCAGCGACCAGGCCGAGCCGACATCGGCGAAGATGCCGATCTTGGTCGGGGTGCCGAGGATCTGGTCGATGTCCCGCTGCACCTCGATGCTGCTGACGAAATAGTTGTTCGCACCGACGAAATAGTCGCCGTCCTTGGGACCGATGCCCCGGGGCGCGAAGCCGCGGAAATCGGCGCCGCCGATGAAGAAGCGGTCCACCGCGCGGCTGGAGCCATCGCCCTCGGCGTTGACGACGCCGCCCTGGAAGCCGATCAGCAGGGCGTTGCGCTCGGACAGGGCGAAGCGCGATTCCGCCTCGACCCGGGTTTCCGAGATGCGGTTGTCGGTGCCGAGGCCCCAGAAATACTGGTCGACCGAAAGAGCCACGCCGCTGACCATCTCCGACGCGCCCTGTTCCAGCGGATTGGTCGAATACCTGAGGCCGATGCGGGCATAGGGCGCATCCACCACCCCTGCCTCGTTCGCAAACAGGGCGCTGGAGCCGGGCGTGATCCCGGTCATTTCGTCCCGGCGATAGCCGATGCCGAATTCGACCCGCAGCCCTTCGTCGAAGGTATGGCCGAGGTAGGGCTCGATCAGCGCCCGGCGGCTGTCGAAGCCCTGGTTGTCGTAGTCGGTGCGAAGCAGCTGGGTGTCGATGCCGAAATCCAGCCCCCCGAAGGCATTCTTGGTGAAGAGGTAGGTCTGCAACGACCGGCTTTCCTTGGAAATCTGCAGGTCGATGGCGCCAAAGGTGCCGGGGAACAGGTTGTAGCGCTCGAAATAGAGATTGCCGACCACGCCGTCGCGGCTGTCGTAAGCCAGCCCCACGCTGACGCTGCCCGGACGATCGTTCAGCTCCGACACGGCGATGACCAGCGTGTCGCCCTCGCCCGCGACCTGGACGCTGCGGAACTGGCCGCTGCTCATCAGGCAATCGCGGATCAGGCCCAGGTCGGCAGCCGAATAGTCCACCTCGGGCGCCACCTCGCAGGCCGCGACGATGTTCTCTTCCGGAATGAACTCGGCCCCGCGCACCTCGATGGCGCTGTAGGTCCGCGCATTCAGGGCGGGAGCGAAGGCCAGGCTGGCGGCGGAAAACGCAAGGGCGGACGCAAGCAGCAGCTTGCGCTTCGGACGGATCGGCATGACAGGCAGCTCCTCAGTGGCAGCTGAGAGTGAAAAATGGGACTCTTGACCACGAGAATCGGAATAGCCCCTCACTAGCCCAAGTTGTTGCCCGGCGCACCCGATTCCTGCCATCTTTCGGTACCAGAAAGGACTGGAACACCACGGGTATCGCCGGCAAGGCGAGTCGCCCGGGAGGGGACCGAAGGAAGGCGATGCAGATGGGACGGCAGGGAATCGGGGCGGTCATGGCGGCGCGGCTGGAGCATTTCCTGCGCGATACGGCGGGCGCGATCTCGACGCTGGTCGTGATGCTGTTCCCGCTGCTGCTGGTGATCGGGGGCCTGGCGACCGACGTCTCGCTGCTGAACGCGCAGAAGCGCTACGTCCAGTCGCAGGCCGACCTCGCGGCGCAAAGCGCGGCGCGCTACCTGCCGGACGCGGCGAAGGCCCGCGATGTCGCGCGCGGCGTGGTCGCCCGGAACACCCGCTACGGCGCGATCGCGCTGGCCGATGCCGATATCGAGATCGGCAGCTACGATGCCGAGACCGGCGCGTTCAGGAAAGATCAGGGCGCGAGTGCCGTGCGGGTCGTGGTGCCCTCGCCCTTCGACCCGATCCTGCTGGCCTCCATCCTGCCGGACAAGGACCTGACGATCCGCCGCTCGGCCGTGGGCACGCAGCAGGCGACGGTGGTCTTCACCTTGCGCAACCGCCTGCTCGGGCTGGACACCCGCCGGTCGGTTCTGGACGGCGTGCTCGGCCCGCTGGGCCTCGGGCTGACGACGAACGTGCTGGGCTACGAGGGGCTGGCCAATACGCGGGTCAAGGTGGACGAGTTGCTGGGGCTGGCCACGCTGGGGCTGGCGACGGAGGCGCTGACCTTCGACGACGTTCTGGACCTGCCCATCGCCATCCCGCGCCTTCTGGGCGGGCTGGTCGGCCTGGGCAAGCTGCCCCCGGCGGCCGTGCCGACCGGGGCGGGAGTGGGCCCGACGGTGACGCTGGACGAGATTCTGGCGATGTCGCCCGGTCTGGCCCGGCTGAAGGTGGGCGACGTGCTGCCCGACCTGTCGCTGAACGCGCTGGACCTGCTGACCGCCTTTGCGGGGCTGGCGGCCCAGCCGGCGCAGCGGATCGGCGTCACCACCGGGCTGGACCTGGGACCGCTGGCCAATGTCACGCTGGACCTGGGGCTGATCCGGCCGCCGGTCACCGCCATCGGCCTGATCGGCGACCAGCCGCCGCCGCAGGCGAAGGTCGCGCAGACCGATGTGAGCCTGCGGGCCAATGCGCTGAACCTGATCCGGGTGACGCTGGGCCTGCAACTGGCCGAGGCGACGGCGACGGCGCTGAGCCTGAACTGCGGCGCGGCGGCCGCATCGGACACGCTGGCGAGTTTTCAGGTCTCGACCGCCCCCGCGACGCTGGCGCTGCGGGTGCGGCTGCTGCAACTGGTGAACGGCACCGCGATCGAGCGCGATGCCGCGCCGGTCCCGGTGGCCGGGGTCGAGCGGCAGGTCGACATCCGCCTGGACCAGTTCCGCCAGCCGGTCGCCATCGCCAACCCGATTTCCGTCTCCGGGGTGACCGGCTCGCTGAGCAACGTGCTGTCGTCGCTGCGGAGCGACGTCAATTCCCACCGCCCGGATTGCGGCCCGCTGGGCCTGGGCTGCCTTGTCGGCAGCCTGCTGGGCAACCTGCTGAACCTGGTGAACGGCCTGGTCAATTCGCTGACCGGCCTGATCGCCAACACGCTGCAACTGGACAATATCGCCCAGAACCTGCTGGACGCGCTGGGCATCCGGGTGGCGCAGGCCGACCTGATCCTCGACGACTATTCCTGCCAGGCCCGGCTGGTGCAGTGACGCCCGTCACGGCCCTTCCGGCCCTTTGCCTCACAGCTTCAGGGTCGAGGTGCGGGTGATGATGCCGATGTCCAGCCCGAAGTTCTCGCCCAGGGCCTGAACCAGACTGCCGGCGAAATTGTAGGTCACCGTCACGGTCACGAACCCGTCCGAATCCGGCATTCCGGGACAGGGATTGACGGTCAGCTGCTCGCTCCGCAACAGCAGGGTCTGCTGCAGCAGGCCGTTCATCAGCGCGGTATCCTGCGCCATGACCTGGCAGACATCCGCCGGCGGGTTGCTGCGCGTCAGCCGGCCGAGGGACTGTCGCGACAGTTCATGCGCCAGCTGCTGCACGTCGCTTGCAGTCGAGATCAGCAGGCTGACGAAGACGATCAGCAACAGCATCATCAGCAGGAGCGGGAAGATGATGACGAACTCGACCGTCACCGCGCCTGTCCGATCCGCCCTGAACCGCCGGAGCCGGCGGTCCAGGCTGGGGACGATCCGGCGCATCACGGCGCCGCGGCCCCGCCGCCGCCCACCGGCGGCAGATACCGGCGGCCCTTCTGCGGCAGGAAGGTATCCGAAGGCTCGGCAATCATGGCGGCCAGGTTGTGGGCGGTGGCGCAGCCCGCCTGCGCCGCCCCCTCGGGGCAGTAGACCCCGACGGCGTGGGTCCGCACGACCCGGATGATCCCCGACGGCTCCGACCGCGGCAACTGGCGGAAATCGCTGTCCTGCACGAATTCCACCTTGGCGGGATAGGCGGCGAAGATCTGCTGCAACGTCCGCCGGCGCTCGGCATCGCGGGCCGGAATGCGGTTCTTCGGCACCGAAACCACCAGCATGTCCTGGTCGGTCAGCCCCAGGCCGTTCAGGAAATCCCGTATCCGCTTCTGTTCCGCCCCGCTGATCTTCGCCGAGCAGGATTCGAAGGAATAGCTGTGCACCGCCTCATGCGTCTGCGGCATCAGCCGCTCCGACGGGGCCATCAGCGGCTCACCCGCGCAGGCCGCCACCAGCAGGACCGCGGGCAGGAGGAAGACTGTCTCGAGAAAGCCGCATCTCACCGGAATCGCCTTCCTTACTGCAGGACGAATCCGCCGCGGCGCACCCGCGACACGCCGCCGTCGCCGGGACGGATGACCTTGGTCATCTGGCCGGTGACCGCCTGTTCGATTCCGCTGGTCACCGGGTTCACCTCGTCCAGCGGCGTGCGCAGGTCGCTGCCGTTCGTCGGCTCGACCAGATAGGGCGTCACGATGATCACCAGTTCCGTCTCGCCGCGCGCGAATTTGGAGGACCGGAACAGCGCCCCGATGATCGGCAGGTTCACCAGCCCGGGGAAGCCGCTCAGCGACTGGACGCTGTCGGTCTGGAACATGCCGGCGATGGCAAAGCTCTGGCCGCTACCCAGTTCGACGGTGGTGGTGGCGCTGCGCTCGGTCAGGGCCGGCACCTCTTCATTGACCGAATTGGACGGGTCGATGTCGCGCACCCGCGTGTTGATCTGCAGCTGAATCTGGTTCTGGTCGAAGACGGTCGGAGTGAATTCCAGCTCCACCCCGATGGGTTCCAGCTGATAGGACACCTCGTTCTCGTCCGACTGCACCGGATAGGGGAACCGCCCGCCGGCCAGGAAGCTGGCGGTTTCGCCCGACCGCGCGGTCAGGTTCGGCTCGGACAGGATCGTCACCAGCCCCTTCCGGGCCAGCGCATCCAGCACCAGGTTGATGTTGCGCGACCCGCTGCCGATGCTGACCTGGAAGCCGTCGCCGCTGCCCGCCGGCGAGGCGAAGCTGCGCCGGCCGCTGCCGCTGCTGGCGGTCAGGCTGATCCCCAGGTCCTCGCTGATCGAACGCGAGACCTCGGCGATGCGCACCTGAAGATTGACCTGCGCCGAGGTCTCCAGTTCCAGCCGGTTGACGACGATGGCATTCTCGCCCAGGAGGGCCGCCACCACATCGCCGGCGGTGGCCGCATCGTCGGCATTGCGCACCGTGCCGCTCAGGAACACCGCCCCGTCCAGCGTGCTGACCGAGACCGAGCCGCCGCTGATCGCCCGCTGCGCGGCCTCGGCCAGCCGGTCGGCGTCGACCCCGACCGAGATCGTGGTGCTGAGGATTTCCTCGTCGTTCTCGCCCAGGACGAACAGGTTGGTCTCGCCGATGGCACGGCCGACGATATAGACATAGCGCGCGGATTGCAGGTCGATCTCGGCCACGCCGGGATTGGACAGGAACACCGCGGTCGCGGGCCTGTCCAGCTTGATGAACTTGGCCTCGGACACATTCATCGACAGCGTGCCGCGCCCCGCGCTCCAGACCTCTTGCGAAAGGGCTTGCACGGGCGCCAGCAGCGCCAGCGCAAGAAGCAACCGAGCAAAAATTCCCTTGTCGAGCATATGCCTGCCTAGCCTGGCCAAAGTTGGATGCTACGTTTTGCTACTGGAAAATCGGAATCGGTCGTCATGGCCCCATGGCCCGCTCGACCGACACTTGTATGTTCCTCCCTGCATACCATCCATGGTGGTCGTTACAAGGTCGTTAGCGCAATCTGGCCCGCAGGATCGGGCGCATCAGATAGCTCAGCACCGAACGGCTGCCGGATTCGATATCGACCTGGGCGACCATGCCCGGGCGGATGGGCAGCTCCTCGCCATTGCGGACGAGATAGCTTTTCTCGGTGGTGACCATGACGCGGTAATAGGCCTGCACGCCCTGCTCGGTCTCTTCCTCGACCGTGTCGCCGCTGATCTGGGTGACGGTCCCGCGCAGGTCGCCGTAGATCGAGAAATCGTAGGCGGTGACCTTCACGCTGGCAGGCATCCCCGGCGCGATGAAGGCCACGTCGCGGGGCGAGATGCGGGTCTCGATCAGCAGCTGGTCGTCGACGGGGGTGACCTCCATGATCGACTGGCCCGGCTGCACCACCCCGCCCAGCGTGGTGATGTTGACATCGTTCACCCGCCCCGCCACCGGAGAGCGGATCTCGGTCCGGTCCAGTTGGTCGCGCTTCTGCACCAGCTGCTGCTGCAATGCGGCAAGCCGGGCCTTCTTCTCGACCAGGTCGCGATAGGCTTCCTGCACATAGGTGTTGCGCAATTCGCTGATGCGGCCCAGCAGCTGGGCATCCTGCTGCTGAAGGCGCAGCAGGTCGACCTTCGAGACCGAGCCCTGCTCGGCCAGCGGCGCGGTGATCGCGATCTGCGCGACGATGGCCGCCCGCTCGGCCTCGACCGCGGCAATGGATTCCCGCAGCTTGGTGCGGCGGGCATTGAACAGCCGCTCCTCGGCGGCGCGGATCTCGCTTTTTTCGGCCCCGTCGAAGGCGATGGTGTCGCTTTCCATCACCTCGGCCTCAAGCCGGGCGATCTCGGCCTCCAGCGTCTCGATCTCGCCCTGCGTCTCCAGAAAGGCGGAGCGGAAGCGCGTCGCATCCATGCGGGCCAGCACCTGCCCCTGCTGCACGAGATCGCCCTCATGGACCAGCAGTTCGGCCAGGATGCCGCCTTCCAGGCTCTGGATCGTCTGCATCCGGCGCAGCGGAATGACGGTGCCGTCGCCGCGCGTGACCTCGTTCACCTGGGCGAAGGCCGACCACAGGATGGCGATGCCGATCGCGGCGGCCACCAGCCAGACCGTCTGCCGGGCCACGGCAAGCGAGCGGCGGCGGAAGCTGCCGTCCAGGTAGTCGGGGTTGAGGTCGGTCTGGCTCATCTGACGGCCTTCATCGACTGGACGGAGGAAGAGCGGGCGAGTTCGAGGATCTTGCCCAGCGGACCGTCGTGGGCGATGGCGCCCTCGTGCAGCACCACCGCCCTGTCGGTCAGCGCCAGCAATTCGCGCTTGTGGGTGGCGATGATCGCGGTGCGCCCTTCGAGCCAGCCCTTCATGAACTGGATGACATGCTGTTCGGTCGCGTGGTCGAAGGCGGCGGTGGGTTCGTCCAGGATCACCACCCGGGGGTCCTGCAGGATGATCCGGGCCAGGCCGATGGCCTGCCGCTGCCCGCCCGAGACGTTGGCATTGCCGTAAAGCTGCATGTCCAGTCCGCGGACATGCTTGCGCACATGGCCCCCCAGCCCCACGGCATCCAGCGCGGCCAGAAGCTCGGCATCGTCGTGCAACCCGTGGTCCAGCATCAGGTTTTCCCGCAGCGTGCCCTGGAACAGGGCGGCGCTCTGCGGCAGGTATCCGACTTGGCGGCGGCGGTCGATCGGGTCGATCTGACCGAGCGCCAGGTTGTCCAGCAGGATGGACCCGTCCGCCGGGTCGGTCAGCCCGGCCATCAGCCGCAGGAAGGTGGACTTGCCCGCCCCGTTGCCGCCCAGAAGCGCCACCTTCTCTGCGGCGGCGATCTCCAGCGCGCGGATGTTCAGCACCTGCCCGCCGTCCTTGTCGTGGGCATAGGTGACATCCGACAGCCGGTAGGCCCCGCGGATGTCGGGCGCGCGCAGATAATGGCGCCCGGCCGGCCGCTCCACCGGCATCTCCATGATCTTGTCCAGGTTGTCCATCGCGGCGCGCACCTGCTGCCAGCGCGCCAGCAGGCCGGCGACCTGGCTCAGCGGCGCCAGGGTCCGGCTGGTCAGCAGGGTGCAGGCGATCAGGCTGCCGACCGTCATCGCGCCGGCGCTGATCCGGTAGACGCCCACGATCACCACCAGCGCATAGCACAGCTGCTGGGTGGTGGCGGCGATCTGCATCAGGATCGTGGTCCATTCCCGGGTCCTGACGCCGGTGTCGGCCATGGTCGCGGTGAGCTGCACATAGGCGCGGTGCAGCCGCCCTTCGGCCCGGGCGGCCTTTACCGTCTCCAGGTTCGAGACCGCCTCCAGCAGAAGGCCGTTCAGCGCCGCGCTTTCGCGGGTGTTCTGCCGCGACGCCTTGGCCAGCGCGCCCTGCATCAGGATGCCCGGCGCGATCATCAACGCCCCGCCGAACAGCACCACCAGCGCGACCGGGCCGCCGATGAAGGCGAGGATGCCGATGAAGATCAGCACGAAGGGAATGTCGCAGATCGCCCCAGCCGTGCCCGAGGTGAAGAACTCGCGCACGGTCGAGAAGTCCCGCACCTGGTTCGCGAAGGCCCCGGTGGAACGGGGCTGGTGCGACAGGCGCAGGTTGACCACATGCTCGAACAGCCGGGCGGACAGTTGCAGGTCCAGGTCGCGGCCGGAAATGTCGATCAGCCGGGCCCGCATCACGCGCAGCAGGAATTCGAGTCCGATGGCGATCCCCACCCCGCTGGCCAGGATCCACAGCGTATCGAAGACCTGATTCGGCACCACGCGGTCGTAGACCTGCATCGAGAACATCGCCGTGGTCACCGCCAGCAGGCTGGCCACGAACGAGGCAAGGAACACGTCGCGATAGATGCGCAGATTGCCCAGCACCGCGCCGATGATCCAGTGCCGGCCGTCGGGGTCGCCGGCGCCCAGCCGCTGCGACACCACATCGACGGGCTTCGAGGCCAGATACCTGCCGGAATAGACCGCGGCCAGGTCGGCCAGCGCCCGCTCGACCCGGCCGCCGCCGGCCTGGGGCAGGACGATCTCGGCCCGCCCCTCCTCGACCGTTTCCAGCAGCAGGGTGTTGCCGTCCTTCAGGAACAGCAGCACCGGCAGCGCCTCGGGCGGGATGCGGTCCAGGGTAGCGTGGGCGATGCGGCAGCTCATGTTCACGCGGCGCAACGCCCGCGCGCAGGCCGTCACGCTGAGCCGGCCATCCTCGTCATGCGGCAGGCCGTCCTTCAGCCGCTCGGGCGCGGCGGCGATGCCGTTCGACCGGCACAGCTCGATCAATCCGAGAACAAGCGGATCGCTGGTGTCACTGGCTGCCATGGTCCCGTCCCGACTGCGGATACGCCCGCTACACTAGCGGGTTTCAAACAAAAGAGAACCTAACATACCAACGGAATGTGCGGCTAAATATTCCGTATGTTTTCGTTCTTTGTATGTCTCAATTTTGTCAATTTCGGCGTCGTAATGATCTCGACCGGTGGTCAGCAGGTCGATCAGCTCGCGCCGGCCGGCGACGAACTGCTGTTCGTAGGCCGCCAGCACCTCTTGCGCCTGTTCAAGCTGGCGCTGCTGCGAGGCCTCGTTGGCCATCAGCACGCTGATCCGCTCGATGAAGACCCGGACGGAATTCTGCAGGTCGCGCTCGACCGCTTTCAGCCGGGCTTCGGCGGCGCCAAGCTCCTGTTCGGCGGCAAGGACGGCGCGGCCGGTGAAGCCGCTGCTGTTCAGATCGACGCCGGCGGTGATGCCGATCGCCCCGCTGCGGCCACGCCCGCCGCTCAGATCCTGCCGCCCCTGCGCCTGCAGGCTGATCTTCGGCTTCTTCGACGCCTTTGCGGCCTTGATCCCCTCGGCCGCGATGTCGAGGTCGGCCTTCGCCTCGACATAGGCGGGGGCGATCACGATGGCCGCGATCACGTTCGCGCTGGAGGAGAACCGGGCCGAGAACGCAAGCTCCGGCGGCAGGCCCGGATCGGTGACCGGCTGGCCCAGCAGGAATTCCAGTTGCGACAGCGTGATCATCCGGTCGGCCTGCAACTGCGCCATCCGCTCTTCGGCACGCGCGATCTCAAGCCGCGCGCGGGCGATTTCGGCGCTGTCGGACAGTCCCGCGGCCACCCGGCTGCGCGAGAATTCCTCGATCCGCAGCGCAAAGTCGACGTAGTCCTGCGTCTTGGCGATCTTGCGATCCAGCGTCTCGACTTCGAGGTAAAGCTCCGAGATCTGCAGGGTCAGATCCTCGACCGCCATCTTCAGCTGGGCGACGATCTTGACCCGCGCCAGCGAAGCCGCGGCGATCTGGCTTTTCACCAGCCCCCAGTCGAACAGCACCTGCGAGACGGTGACGGTCAGCGCCGGGTCGCTGTCGGTGGTGCTGGTCGCGCCGGAAATGCTGACCTGCGGCCGCTTGCCGTCCTTGGCGATCTCGATGTTGGTGGTCTCGCGCGCCACGCTCATCTGAAGCGCCTCGACCGTCGGGTCGCGCTCGGTCCCGATGCGGACGGCCTCCTTCAGCGACTGCGCCAGCGCCGGCAGGGCGCTGCCGGGGTGCAGCAGCATTCCGAATGCCAGAACAGCCAGAAGGCCGGCGCGTGAACCGGAACGTGTCATCCTCTTCCCGATCGGCGCGATCAGACCGTGACCGGCGGGACGAAAAGCGCGTCCAGGAACGGGCTGGCGGAATCGTCCGCGAGAACGTCGCCCGGCCCCTCGGCACCGAGCAGGCCGCCGAGAAGACCGTCGCCCTGCAGCAGCCCCGCGATCAGCGCGCCCAGTTCCCCTTCCCCGGCCCCCTGCGGGCCGGCGTCCCCGGCCGCAGCGCCCGGCGCAGGCTCGGTTCCGGCATCTTCCGCGGAACCTTCGGCATCGACCGATTCCTGCGCGGGCAAGGCCGCAGGCGCCGGCGGCTTGTCGTCATCATCGTCCAGCAGCTCGACCGAAACCGGAATGGCGGCCGCCGCGAACAGCAGGCGGTCCAGCCCGATGCCGGCAATGGTCATCACCCCACCGCCGCCGCCACCGGCGACTGGAGCGGCATCATCCGGGGCAGGCTCGCCGTCCGACGGGCCGACCACGATCTCTTCCCCCTGCGGGGAATCGTTATCGGCATCGGCCATCGGCTGCGCCTCCTCGGCCTTCTCGGCTTCGGCGACGGCCGCAGGCTCGGTCGGCGGCACGAAAGGTTCGGGGGCAAGCAGGCCGGTGATCTCGACCTCGCCGCCGGCGCCGCCGTCCAGAAGACGGCTGTATTCGCCGGCCGGCCCGATGACGAAGAAATCCCGGACCAGCACTTCCTGCCCGTCCAGGAGGATGACCCGCAGGTCCGCCCCGGACTTCTCATAATATGCAATTCCTGCGGCGCCGCTGCCGAAATAGACATCCGAGGGAGCCGCCAGCCTGACGTCGTTTGTCACGGATCTGGCGCTGGCCCCGCCGGGCCCGCCTGCGACGGTAAAGATTTCGACCATTGCTTCGCTTCCCCCAGAAAAGCCCCCGCGTTGATAGGAGAGCCGAACGATTCTCGCAATGCGATAGTGCCCGCCCCCTTCGGGCGGCCGCTGTGCCCCGACCGGAAAGAGAGTTGCCGCACGAGGCGGCAACTGAGTGCCGGAGCGGCAAGGCGGCGCCGCTCCGGGTGGTCTACACGGTCGGGAACATCCGCACGATGGCCGATGGACCGGCACACGCCGGCCCGAGGTCCTTGGCAGAAGCCTTCATCAATTTGGCATGGGGATACACACCTATGACTATTCCTTCAATACTATAGATTGTATTTTTCTACGCGCGGCCGATCGCTGGACCTGCCGCGGATCAGCCACTAAGGTCGCCCTTGCAATTCCAAGTGGTGGAGGAAGGCATGGGCACCCGTGCGATGGCATCTGCGGCGATGGTGGCTCTGGCATTCGGCCTTGCCGGCTGTTCGCAACTGGGCCGCGGGGCCGTCGCCGCCACGTCCGAGACCGAGCAGGTCGCCGAAGCCTCCTATTCGGTGGGAGACTACGAAGAAGCTGCCCGCGTGTTCGAATTGGCCGCCCAGCGGGACCCGCGCTCCGTCGCGGCGCTGGTCGGGCTTGGCAAATCCTACACCGCCCTGCGGCAGTTCAGCCGGGCCGAGAATGCCCTGGTCCGCGCAAGGCAGTTGAACCCGCGCAACCCGGAAGTTCATAACCAATTGGGAAATCTGGAACTTTACCAGATGCACCCCAAGCAGGCGATCGGCCATTTCGACAAGGCCCTGGGAGTCGACCGCAAGAACCTGGTCGCCCTGACCGGCAAGGCCGTCGCGCTGGACTATCTGTCGCGGCACACGGAGGCGCAGGCGGTCTACAGCCGCGGCCTCGAATTCTATCCGACGAACTTCGCCCTGCTCAGCAACTATGCCCTGTCGCTGGTCCTCTCGGGCGAGATCGGCCGGGGCACGCGGCTGATGGAGGAATTGCTGCGCGATCCGGCCAGCGGCGATACCGTCCGCGCCAACCTGGCCATCGCCTATGCGCTGGATGGTCGCACCCGCGACGCCCGCACGATGCTGCAAGGCATCATGTCCTCCGCGGAGGCAGATGCGGCGCTGAAGCATTATGCGGCGGCCCGGGCGGATTACCTGGCGGGCAAGCCCATCGGCTACATGATCTTCCAGTAGCCATTTCGTCTTTAGACTCCAGACTTTTTGCTGTATTCCTCCCGGAAGGATGGATTTGCCGCCGCGGCTTGCGGCGGCGCCAGCCATTGGAGGACAGGATGCTGAAGGTCAGGCGCTTCATCAGGCAGGAAACCGGGGCCGTCACCGTCGACTGGATCGTCCTGACGGCCGCGGTCGTGGCCCTTGCCTCGTCGGTGGCCGTGGTGCTGAACGGCGGCGGCGAAGACAGCATCGCCTCGAAGCTGCGCAATATAATCACCGATGCGGTTGACGGCGTCGGGAAGCCCGACGAGAATTGAGCCGGTTCATTCACCCTTTGGTTGCAGGTGCTCATGCGGTTCAAGATTATCGCACTGATTTCGCTCGGCATCGTGCTTGCCGTTGCTGCCGGACTGGGGACGTTCCAGTATACCCGTGCGCTTGAGACGGAGCTTTCGGCCACCCGCAAGAGCCTGGCCGACCTCGGCGAGACGGTCTCGCTGCCCGTTCCGCTGCGCGACATTCCGGCCGGCACGGCGCTGCAGCCCTCCGACTTCGGGATGAAGCCGCTGCCTGCCAGCATCGTTCCCCAGAACGTGCTGCGCGATCTGCCGCAGCCTGCCGAGGGGCAATCGCTGGTTTCGATGGCCCCGCTGGCCGAGGGGGCGCTGCTCCTGTTCACCGATGTGGGCAGTTCGGACGCCAGCACGGATTTCGGCCTGGTGCTGTCGCAGGGCGCGCGCGCCTTCGCCATCGCGCCGCGGAACCTGGCGGAATTCGCCGACCGTCTGGCACCGGGCGCCACGGTCGACATCATCTGGACCCGGACCGCCGCCCAGGGGCGGATGGAAAGCCGCCTGCTCGGCTCGGGCGTGCGCGTTCTGGCCGTTCCGGGGGACGCCGCGACCGGCGACGCCACGGCGGCGGACAAGATGGCCGGGAAGCTGATCGTCGAGGGAAACGAAGAGGAAGCGATGCGCTACATCCTGGCGGCGCAGACCGGCTTCTTCCACATCCTGCTGTCGAACGGCGACCGGCGGGCGGACGGAAAGGAGCTGGTCCTTTCCGCGGACGAGCTGGCCGATCTGCCCGTGGTGACGCGCGAAGGCACCGCCTCGGGGGCCGGAACGGGGGCCGAGGACGATCCGGGCCTCGTGGCGCGTATCACCGGAGGAGGGGCCGGACGCCCCACCTGCACGACGGCGATCATCCGCGCGGGCAGCCGGGCGGTCTTTGAAGTGCCATGCTGAAGGAAACCGGCGAGGAGGGGGCCGCCGTCCGCGCTTCCGGCGGAGAGGGTCGGATCTGCGCGATCTGCGACGGGCTCGACGCGGTGATGCGGCTGGCCGGCTATATCGCCACGCTGCCCGCGGGCCTGCGCCGCACCGACCTCAGCCTTGCCGAGGCGCTGGATCACCTGCGCGACAACGCCGGCACCCGCTTCGAGCGGATCGTGATTGCCCCCAGGACCGACAAGGACGCCGCGCCCCGGCTGGTGCAGGCGGTCCTGGAGGCCGCCGCGCGGCATACGGACAGTATCGTCGTGCTGGTGCCGTCCGGGTCGCGGGTCCGGCTGGCTCCGGTTCCTGGGATGCAGCTGCTGGCCGGGCCGCCGTTCATGCCGATCGACCCCGCCCCCGGCACCGACCTGCCGCCCGACGCCGGCCCGGTCGCGGCGGGCAGCCGCGCGGCCCCCGCCGCCGGACTGTCGCGGCTGTTCGGCCGCAGAGCCTCCGGCAAGGACCAGCCCGCGCCGCCGCCGCGGCCGTCGCTGTCGGCGCCCCCGCCCGCCCCCCGGCGGGTGATCGCGGTGCAGCCGTTCAGCGGCGGGTCGGGCGCCACCACGCTTGCGGTGAACCTTGCCGCCGAGTTGGCGGCCATGAAACCGGCGCGCAACATCTGCCTGATCGACCTGAACCTCCAGTTCGGCAATGTCGGAACCTACCTGAACCTGCCGGCCGATTCGCGCGTGCTGGACGCCTATCGCACCATCGGCGGCATCGACTCGGACGCCTTCAGCAACTGCCTGCAACGCATCCGGCCCAACCTGGCCGTCTTCTCCGCCCCGCGCGAGATCCTGCCGCTGGACGGCATCGACGGAAACGACCTGCGGCGGCTGGTGATGCTGGCCCGGGACATGGCGGATCTGGTGATCCTCGACCTGCCGCATCTTGTCGCGGACTGGAGCGGGGACGCCTTCGCCGTCTCGGACTGCCTGTTCGGCGTCTGCAGCCTGGACGTGCGCTCGGCGCAGAACGCGGCGAAGCTTCTGGACCTGCTGCGCAGCGAGAAGGTGACGACGGGCGCACCCTTCTATTTCCTGAACCGCGCGCCGGCAAAGCGCAGCCGCGCCTGGAAGGAAGAGGTGGCCGAGTTCGAGAAGGGCCTCGGCGTCCCCTTCGCCGAATTCCTGCCCGACGGCGGCCCCGAGGTGACCGCGGCCTGCAATGCCGGCGCGCCGCTATGCGACCACGCGCCGAAGAACCCGGCCCGGACCGCCATCCGGGCGTTGTGCGAAGCGCTGCACCCGACGATCGGCGTGCCGGCCGGCGCCCCGCCCCGGAGCTAGACCGATGTTCAACAAGTTTCGCCAGAGCAAGCTGACCGAACTGCGGCGGCCGGGAGACGACCTTCCCGCCGCGAGCGAACCGCCGCCCGCAGCCGTCGAGGAAGAGCTTTCGACCGCGGCGCAGGCGACGCGGAACCGGCGGCGCAAGCTGGCCGGCCTGCGCCAGCAGGCCCACCAGCAGTTGCTGGAGACGCTGAACCTCTCGGCGCTGATGCAGGCCAGCGAGGCCGAGATCAAGACCGAGATCGTCAACATCCTGAAGACGCTGGTCCCCAAGCAGAACGTGGCGGTCAGCCGCTCGGACCGCGACGGGCTGGTGGACGACCTTTATTACGAGGTGACGGGGCTTGGCCCGCTGGAGATCCTGATCGGCGACGAGGCGGTGTCGGACATCCTGATCAACGGGCCCGACCAGGTCTTCATCGAACAGGGCGGCCTGCTGGAGCTGACCGACGTGCAGTTCCAGGACGAGGCGCACCTGCGGCGCATCCTGCAGAAGATCGTCGCCTCGGTCGGGCGGCGGCTGGACGAATCCACGCCCTATGTCGACGCACGCCTGCCCGACGGGTCGCGGCTGAACGCGGTGATCGCACCCATCGCGCTGGATGGCACGCTGGTGTCGATCCGCAAGTTCCGCAAGGACAAGCTCAGCCTCGACCAGTTGGTGTTCCTTGGCGCGCTGAACGAGAAGATGGCCACCTACCTGCGCGCGGCCATCACCTCGCGGCTGAACGTCGTCATCTCGGGCGGCACCGGGTCGGGCAAGACCACGCTGCTGAACGCGCTTTCCGCCTTCATCGGCAAGCGCGAGCGGATCATCACCATCGAGGACACCGCGGAACTGCGGCTGCAGCAGACCCACGTCGGCCGGATGGAAAGCCGCCCCCCGAATGTGGAAGGCAAGGGCGCGGTGACGCAGCGCGACTGCCTGCGCAATGCCCTGCGGATGCGCCCCGACCGGATCATCGTCGGCGAAACCCGCGGCGAGGAAGTGATCGACATGCTGCAGGCGATGAACACCGGCCACGACGGGTCGATGACCACGATCCACGCCAACAGCGCCCGCGACGCGACCAGCCGGCTGGAGAACATGATCGCCATGGCCGGGATCGAGATTCCGCTCTCTGCCCTGCGGCGCCAGATCGCTTCCGCGGTGAACCTGATCATCCAGGTCAACCGGATGCAGGACGGCAGCCGCAAGATCACCTCGATCACCGAGATCACCGGCTGCGAAGGCGATGTGCTGACCATGCAGGAACTGTTCTATTTCGAACATACCGGCGTCACCGCGGACGGGCGCGTCGAAGGGCATTTCCAGTCGGGCGGGATGCGGTCGGCCTATTCCGACAGATTCCGCCGCTGGGGGCTTCAGCTGCCGGCCGATCTTTACGGGACATAGCGCCATGCCGCTTGCGCATCTCCTCGCAACGATGCTGATGGCCGGCCTGCTGCTGTTCGAGGCCGGGATCTGCCTTGCGCTTCTGCAGCGGGTCCGGACCCGCAGGCGGGCGGTGGTGGCGCGGTTTTCCGGCTCGGTCGTCCATCGCGGCGCGGGCCGCGGCCCGACCGATCCTGTCGCCCTGCGCCGGACAGGGCCGTCGGGCTGGTGGGCGCGATTGCTGCCCGAGGCCGGCGAAAGCGCCGCGGCGCCCGACCTGACCCCGGATGTCCGGCGGCTGATCTGGATGCTGATGCTGGCGCTGACCCTGTTCCTGACCATGGTGCTGAACCTCCTGGTCGGCACCGCGCTGCTGCCTGCGCTTGTGCTCGGGCTTCTGTGCACCGTGCTGGCCGGCTATGTCTGGCTGCGCCTGCGCGCGCGGCGCCGCATGTTCCGCATCGATGAGGCCGTGCCCGAGGCGATGGACATGATCGTCCGCTCGCTGCGGGTGGGCCTGCCGATCAACGCGGCGATCAAGACCGCCGGAGAAGAGCTGACCGGCCCGCTGGCACAGGAATTCACCGAGACCGCCGGCCGCATCAGCTATGGCCAGGATCTGGTCGGCGCGATCCGCGAGATGGCCGAACGCTGCGACAACCAGAGCCTGCGCTTCTTCGCCGCCGCCGTTTCGATCCAGTCCGCCTCGGGCGGCAATCTGGCCGAGGTGCTGGACCGGCTGTGCACCATCGCGCGGGGGCGCCAGCAGATGCGCCGCAAGGTCCGCTCGATCACGGCCGAGGCGAAGTGGTCGGGCCGCTTCCTGTCGGTCTTCCCCCTCGTCGCCATCTCGGCGTTGCTGCTGATCAATCCCGACTATTTCACCGAAATCTCGGACAAGCCGTTCTTCCTGCCGATGCTGGGCGTCGTCGGCACCCTGCTGGCGCTGAACATCCTGTTCATGCACTGGCTGGTGAAGATCGAATGACCGGGGGTTCCGTCGACAGGAAAGGCCGCCGCGCATGACGCTGATCAACGCATGGACGCTGCTGGGCGGCTTCCTGGCCTGCGGGCTGGTCTTCGCGCTGGCGCTGATCGCCGTGCAGCGTGCGCCGTCGAAAGTCTGGGCAGGCCCGGAGACGCCGAAGCCGCGCGACCTGCATCTGGTGAACCCGGGCGAGACCGGGGGAGAGAGCGGCGCGCTGCGGCGGCAGCTGGCGCAGGCCGGGTTCGATCATCCCGACGCCCCGCGCTATT
The DNA here is from genome assembly GCF_011043545.1 of Rhodobacter sp. SGA-6-6. Taxonomy (GTDB): domain Bacteria; phylum Pseudomonadota; class Alphaproteobacteria; order Rhodobacterales; family Rhodobacteraceae; genus Pseudogemmobacter. Next base: position 343,999 of record NZ_JAAKGP010000004.1, read on the forward strand.
ACATCTGGGCCAGGGTCATCGGCGCGGTGAACGGCTTTGCCGCGGGCATCCTGCTGCTGCGGATCGTCCCCGTCTTCCAGTCCCTTGCGCCGCCGGGACAGGTCTCGCTGGTGCTGACCGCCTGCGTGCTGTTCTACTTCATCCCGGTCGTGGTGGTGGACAAGCGCCGCGCCGCCTACAAGCGCCGGCTGGAACTGGCGCTTCCCGACGCGCTGGACCTGATGCTGGTCTGCATCGAGGCCGGACAGTCGATCGACCTTGCCCTGATGCGGGTGGCGGACGAGATGCAGGACGTGCACCCCGACCTGTCGGCGCGCTTCCATGCGCTGACCGAGGCGCTGGCGGCCGGGGCCGACCGGCACGATGCCTGGATGCGGATGGCGGCAGAGGCCGAGAACGACGACCTGCGCCAGTTCGCCTCGATCATGGTGCAGTCCTCCACCCTCGGGACGCCGATGTCGCAGACCTTGCGCGCCTTCACCGCCGACCTTCGCGACCGGCGGGTCCGCAAGGTGGAGGAACGCGCCAACGTGCTGCCTACCAAGATGACGCTGAGCACGATGCTCTTCACCATTCCGCCGCTGCTGATCCTGCTTCTTGCCCCGTCGATCTACCGCCTTTCGCAATCCTTCTGATCCCGATGTCCCCGCTTCCCGCCCAACGCCGACGCCGCGTCCTGCGCCTCCTGGCCGCACTTTGCATCGTGCTCGTGCCGCCGCTGGGCGCGCAGCTTGCCCTGGGCGCCTATCCCGGGGCGTTCGGCGCGTCCAAGCTTCTGCTGTCGATCATCATCTCCTCGGTCGTCGTCCATCTGGTGCTGCTTGATCTGGCCCGGGGTCCGAGATCGGGGCCGAAGATCATCCTCGCCTCGATCCTGGGCCTGCTCGCCGCGCCGGGGATGCCGCTGCTGTCCTGGATCCACATCCGCAACGGCCTTGCCGCCTATCCCCCGGCGCCCGGGGATACCCTGCTTTCCCCCGCTTCGGTCGCTGTCGGCTGGACCGCGGGCATCCTGATGGCGCTGGCCTGTCGCGCGCTCCGGCATCTGATCGCAGGCTTGCAGCGGGACGGGCTGCCGCCGCTTCCGCATCCCCTTGCCCTCGGCTCCTCTGCCGTGCTGCTGGGCGTCGGGTTCTGGCTTGCGCTTTCGGCCGCACCGCTGCTGGAGGGCGGGACGTTCGCACCCGCAGAAAGCCTGGTGGCGGCGCTCAGCGGGCTTTATGCGCTGATGGTCGCGGCGCTGATCCCGCGCGCTGCCGCCGATCTGGACGACCCGATGTCGTCCCTGCCGAATTCGATCCCGCTGTTGGCCGGGATGGCCGCGCTGGCGCTGGCGGCCCTTGCCACGGCCACGCCGGAAATCGCCGCGCTGGGAACGGCCGGCTCGGCGATGTTGCTGCTGCTGACCGGCACCATGCTGGCCGGCCTGATGACCGGGCGGCCGGTGCCGCTGTTGACTCTGGGCCTGATGCTGGCCGGGGCGGCCCTGCCCTTCACCGGCCCGGTCACCGGCGGCTCGCTGACGGCACAGGCGATCCTCGCGGTCCTGCTGGTCTCGATCCTGATCGGCGCCGCCCGGCGCGAACTGGACCGCAACGCCTCGATCACCCGGATCGACGACCCGCCCCGCGCCCTGCTGGCCCGCTTCTCGGACAGCTCCGAAAGCTGGATCGCCCGGCTGGACCTGGACGAACGCATCGCCCGCTTTCCCTTCGGCTGCGGCACCTCGCCCGGCCAGCAACCGCGCTTCGGCACGGTCGCCACCTTTGCCGATCTCTTCGGCACCTCCGGCTTCTCCGGCATCCTGGACCTGCTGGAACTTCTGCAGAAGGACGGCGGCGGACCCAGGCCGCCCGTCCGGGTCCAGATGACGCTGCCCGCCCCGGGCGGGGGCGACCGGCCCGCCGCCGCGCAGGACTTCGAGGTGCATGTGCTGGACAACAGGCCGCCCGTGGCATGGGTCGCTATCGTCAGCCTGCGGCGCCCGGCCGAACCCGCCGCCCGCGCCGCCCGCTACGAGAAGCTGCTGGCCGAGGCGATGCTGCGCGAGGAGCGGCTGCTCTCCATCGCCTCGCACGAGCTGCGGACACCGCTGGCCATCCTGTCGATGCTGGCCGAAGAATTGAAGGCGGGGTCGAGCTGGGACGAGGTCGGCCCCAGCTTCGAAAAGACCCTGGCCCGTCTCGTCTCGATCCTGGACGACCTGCGCGCCGACAGCGGGGCAGAGGGCGGGCAGGCGGCAGGCGCCGTCTTCACCGTGCGCGAACTGGCGATGCATCTGCTGGATGTGTTCCGCCCGCCGGCGGTCGCCAACGGCATCGACCTGCTGGTCGACCTGGGCGCGCACGCCGATACCCCGATCCGCGGCGATCAGGGTCGGGTGTTCATCGCGCTGTCGAAGCTGATCCACAACGCCATCGTGCATTCCAAGGGCAGCATGGTGCTGCTGCAGGTCTTCCTCGTCCCGGGCCGCGAGGGCGAGATGACCGCGACCTGGCAGGTCATCGACGACGGCATCGGCATTGGCGAAGGGCACCGCGACCGCATCTTCGACCCTTTCGAGACCGCAGGCGCCGACACCGACGCGCATCCCGGACTGGGCCTTTACACCGCGCGCAAGGCCATCCGTCTGATCGGCGGCGATCTGGTCTTGCACAGCGAAGGCAAAGGCAGCAGGTTCGTCGTCACCCATCCGGCGCGGTCCGACCAGCCTCTCACCGGCGCCGAGCAGGAACCCGTGCCCATGAACGATATCGAGCCGATCTATCCCGACCGCAGCGCCCTTCTGATCGAGGACAACAAGCTTGTCGGCGAAATCACCAGCGCCCGGCTGCGCAAGCTGTTCCACAAGGTCGACTGGGCCGAAACCGGCGACGGCGGGCTGGAGATGTTCCGCGCCGCACCGCATGACTTCATCGTCGTCGATCAACTGCTGCCCGGCATGATCGGCAGCCAGGTGGTACGCGAAATCCGCAAGACGCACAAGGACGTGCCGATCATCGGCATCACCGCCTCGACCATGGGGTCCGAATGCCAGGAGCTGGAAGAGGCCGGCGCCACCTATGCGCTGGAAAAACCGCTGAGCTTCGCCCAGTTGAAGGGCCTTGCGGACGAGTTCTTCGCCAGCGGCCGGGTTGCGGAGTAGGCAGGGGCTCCGCTCGAACCGGGAATGCCGGCCGCGTCAGCCTGCAGCGAAGCTGTCCAGCAGGCCCTCGGTTTCGTCCATGATCCGCTTTGCGGTCTCCGCCGTGCCGCCGCCGGTCACGCCGGCCCGGGCATCGGCCTGCATCAGCCGCAGGGCATATTCGGCTCCCGAAAGCCCGGTCAGCCCCGTCGCACCGATCGCGGAGTGGATCATGTTGCGCAGGTCCGCACCGGGGGTCGCCTCGGTGAAGGCCGCGAGGACGCTGCGCGCCTCGGCCAAGGCCTGCCGCATGAAGGCCAGCGCGGCCTCGCGGCCCAGTTCCGTCACCAGTTCGTCGATCTGACGGTCGTCCAGCATCGCTTCTCCTGTCGCTGCCTTCCTCCGCAGCCTGCGCCGCTGATCGTCCCCGCTCCACATCTCGGCCAGGGCGAGGCGCAGTTCCGTAGGGCGCACCGGCTTCAGCAGGATGCGGTCCATCCCGGCCGCAAGCGCCGACCCATGCACGACCGAGCCGGTATGCGCCGTCAGCCCCGCGATCAGCACATGCGCGCCCTCGCCTTCCTGCGCCCGGATGCGGCGGGCAACCTCGATCCCGTCGATGTCGGGCAGCGTCACGTCCAGAAGGATCAGGTCGATCCCGCCGCGCTTCTCGGCATGGCGCTCGACCGCATCCAGGCCGCTGATCACCCCCTCGGCCACGGCCCCGGCATCGCCCAGCGTCCGCAAAAGGATGGCCAGGTTGATCGGATTGTCCTCGACGACCAGGACCCGCAGGCCGGTCAGGCGGATGCTCTCGGCCGTCGCCGGCGCCCCGGCCTCGGGCGCGTCGGCCGTGCGCAGCGGGAAGGAGATGCGGAAGGTCGTGCCGCATTCGACACCGCGGGAAATCTCGATCTGGCCCCGCAGCCGGTCCACCGCGCGCGAGACGATCCCCAGGCCCAGGCCATAGCCCGCACCGTCGCCCGAGACCCCTCCCTCGCGGCCGACCGCCGTGATGCGCCGGGTCAGGATCTGGATTTCGCCCTCGGTCAGGCCGGGGCCGCGGTCCTCGACCTCCAGCACGACCGGCCGTTCGGCGTCGGCATTGGCCGGGTCCACCGCCAGCCGGACCAGGATCGGCCCGTTCTGGGTGAAGCGGTTGGCGTTGGTGATCAGGTTCTGCAGAACCGCCTGGATCAGGTGGGCCGCCCCGATCTGCCACACCGGGCCCGCGGGCGCCTCCAGCACGATCCGGTTGCCGTTCTTGCCGCAGATCGGCTGCAGCAGGCGGACGATGTCCTGGACCTGCGCGACCAGGTCGAAGGTCTTCATCGGCTCGGCATGGGCGGATACGGCGTCCATCCGCGACATTTCCAGAAGGTTGCGCACCTGTTCCAGCGCCAGCTGCGCCAGCGCCGCCACCTGGGCCGCGCTGCCGTCGGGCTGATCGCCCGCCGACAGGCCGTCGACCGCGATGATCAGCGATTGCAGCGGCGCCCGCAGGTCGTGCGCCAGGCTGACCAGCCGCTCCGCCCGGGCGCTGACCGCCGTCTCGGTCTCGGGGTTTTCCAGCCGCAGCAGGAAATATTCGCACTGGCCGCCGTCCGGCGACAGATGGTTCAACTCGCCGGCATGGCCCGAGGGCAGGCCGATCCGCACGCTGCCGGTGCGCCGGGCCTCGTCGCAGGCCTCCGCCCAATCGCGCGAGCAGCCGAAATCGTGCCATTCGGAGACCAGCGCCGCGCCCACGGCCGCACTGGCCAGCAGGACCGCCCCCCGCGCCGACAGGATCAGGCTGGGGCGCGTTTCCGTGGCCAGGACGGCGGCGAGCAATGCAAGCGCGGTGTCATCCTGCATCGCCGATTTCCGGTTCGGCGGCACCTCGACGGAAGGAATCACACCAAGCTCCTTTGATTGACCGGAATTTGCCGGTTCGCCGCCCTGCTTGCAACACGGACGGGCGCGGCGTGGCGACCGGGTTGTTCTCGTGCTGGAAACTGTCTGTTTTCACGCTCTCACCGATAGGTGCGTCTTTCGACACAAAACGGGTCACCATGGCCGGATTTTGCGCGCCAGGGCGGCTATTCGACCCCGCCCGGGACCGGATCGCGGTTAAAGGCCGAGCAAACCCCATCCCATTCCCAGCCCAAAGATTGATGCACATCCCATTGTTCATGCTATACATACTTATGATAGCAGTATACAACCAACGATAATAAACGGGAGCGGACGGACATGATGGCCTTTCTGATTATCGCCGCCTTGACCGGAGAGCTGCTTGCGGCAGCGGCCGTGCTCGCCGCCGGCGGGGGCTGGCTGGCGGCGTTCTTCGCCGCCCAGGGGGCGGGCTGTCTCGCCATGCTGGCCGGCGCCCTTCTGGCGGCCTTCCCACACCCTTTCCGCCGGACCGTTTCCGGTCTGGACGATCTTCGCACCACTGAAACCTGACACTTCGAGGACCAAGACCGATGGCAACGATCCGCATTCAAGCCGAGACCCCCTCGGATTTCCGCATCACT
>NZ_JAAKGP010000039.1 GCF_011043545.1 Rhodobacter sp. SGA-6-6
ATAATCGTGACCGGGCGGGACGACGACGCAGGCCGCGAGATGGTCGGCCCCATCGGCGACGGCCACCTCGACCCACGATCCGGCAGGCGGACGCACCGAGAGGGTTGCACCGGGGCCATCGGCGGCGATGGAGACACAGATGGCCTTTCCGGTCGTGTTGGTGAAGGTCGTTCCGGCAGAGCGTTCCGGCTCGACATTCTGCCATGATTGCCCATCGCCCACGACGCCGATGGCCGCCCGGAAGGCCGGAAGCGTCGGTTCCCGGAGCGTCGCCGCGACGGCGGCGCTCATCTCCGCCCCGACCCGGACCACGCTCTGATCGACCCCCACCGTCTTGCGCATGAACAGAACGGCATCGTGGGTGTTCATGGCGATCTGGCCGTCCGCCAGATCGCCGACTGCCGGAACCTTGCCCGGTGTGGTCGAGCGTTTTTGTTGCATTGTCAAAAGATTATTCCCCTACTCTAAGAATTTCGTTGATGTCGAGCTTGGCCGCGATCTGGCGCAGGCGCAGGGCGGCGACCGGATCGACAGAGGCCAGACGGGCGGCAGCACCTTGCAGATCGGCAGCAACCAGCGCGGCGAAGCGGCGGGCGGCGGCGGCATCGCCCTGGGCGATCCGCAGCACCTTGGCCTTGCGCACCGCCCGGGCATTCCGGCGCTTCTCGCGGGCTGCGGCCAGATCGGCCCGGGCGGCGTCGAGGGCCGCGACAAAGGCGACTTTCAAGGTCAGCCCTTTAGTCGGGATGCCGGTGAACGTGCTGGCCTTGCATCCGAGGATGCGGGCCGCAAGGGGACGTGGCACGGGCTGATCGAGGAGGCGGAGGGCAAGGTCGTTGGTCATGCCTTGCACCCTTTCATTGCCGTCCGGCGGTGCCCGGCTAGCCGGTCGATGATGCGCGCAACCTCCTCGGCCACCGGGCCGCCCGCCCGGCCTTCGGCCAGTCGGAGCAGGTCGGCGGTCAGGGCCGCAACCTGCTCGTCCAGCCGGTCGCCGGGCTTAGGGATGGGCGCAGGCCGGAAGGACCGGGCCGTGGCCGTCTCGTCGCGCAGGGCGGTGAGGATGCCGGTCAGGGCCGATAGCAGGCCAACGCCGCGCCTGCCGGGCGCAGGGCGGGTCATGCCCGCCGCCCGCAACCACAAGCGCATCTGAAACGCCGGGACGCCCGTGGCGGCGGCCAGCGCGGCGGTGCTGACGTGCGGATCGGTTGGATCACTCATCCGCGATCCCCGCCGCTACCGCCGTGATGGCCCGACCGAGGGCCTCTCGCGTCCGCCGGACCAATTCATCGACCCGGCGGCGCATGAACACGTCGCGCGTCACTCGGGGCGGCAAAGAGGTTAGGGCCGCGTTGATGGTCCCGCATAGATATTCGAGACAGGCATCAAGCTCCTCCCGATGGATCAACTCCCGGCGACGCATGGCGAGGTTGAGGGCCGCCGCATCGGCCCGGGCCTCGCGCGCCCGCTCCGCCGAGGCGCTGGCGCTGCCTGCATGAAGCGCGGCGCGCAGATCATCGAAATATGTTGGGACGGCCTCGGCCAACGCGACCCGGCCCCGTTGCACTTCGCGGATGCGCCCGGCGCGGATCAGGTCACGGAGGCGGCCCTCCCTGTCGCACAAGAGGCGCGCAAGATCGGCCACAAGCGCAGTGTTGACCAGTTCTGCGGTCATCCGTCGATCTCCTCGAATTGGCCCGAGATCAGCGCCGCAATCGCCACAGCGCGGGCGGCCTCGATCTTGATCCGGGCCTCTCCGGCCTCGTCCCTGATCCGGGCCGCCACGTCCTGCGGGAACCCCTTGAGGTTTGGCGGGCGCACCATTTCGCCGATGTGATCCACGGCGATTTCACACAGGGCCTCGATCAGGTCGGTCGCCGCGACCGTCTCGACCAGTTCGGCTTTCCGGGCTGCAATCTCACCGGCGACGATCTGGGCCTTTATCGCCTGCGACCGCGCCAAGGCCGCGCTCGCCGGAGCGGCGGCGCTGGCGCGCAGGGAAGCCGCATAGCCCCGGAGAAGCGAGGCCAGCCCTACTTGCCCACGGGCCGGGCTGTGGACCAGCCCGGACCGCACAAGCTGACGGACGCGATCTGCGCTGACACCAATCAGCCTCGCACCGACAGCGATGTTGACCGCATCGGACATCAGGTGCGCTCCACCCCGGCCCGGGCGCGCGCATCAGACAGGGCACGGTCCAGATCGGCCTTCGACCCGAAGGCCGGATCACCCGGCCCGGCGAGATCAAGGACCACCGGGCCACTGGCTGCTCCCGTGCCATCCTTGACCGCGCCCGGCCCCAGACTGGCGTTCGCCTGCGCGATGGCTTTCCGCCAGCCCTCGGCGACGGCCTCCTTGGCCGTCTCGCGCGGATGGGCATCGCTGCCGAACTCTACGAAACCCGTCGCCCGGGCGGCGAGGATTTCCGCGCCGGAAGGCTTCGGACCTTCGACCGGAAGCGAGGCGAGCAGCGGGGCGAGCATCGAGGCCGTCAGATCGCCGTTGCCTTCCAACGCCAGAGCGGCGGCGGCGGACATGCGATCTCGCGCCTCCGGCAAGGCGAGAATGCGGCGGACCCGCTCGCGCTCTGCGCCCGCGGCATCGGTGCCAAAGCTGGCGCTGCCGGGCACGGGATCGACCGCAAACCCACCGGACTGGTCGGGTTCGAGGCCGGGCAGAAGGGCTTCGACAGCCCGGGCCGTGATCGGGGCGGTCAGGCCCATCCGCAGGGCCTGAATACCGCGATCACGGTCACGACCGACCCGCCAGATCGCCAGCAGCCGGGCGCGCTCGGCCTCGGCATCAGCCCGGGCGGCGGCGGCCTCGGCCTGCGCCAGTTCTTCCGCCTCGATGGTCGCCAGTATCGCCCTGCGCTCGGCGTGACGGGCCGCACCGGAC
>NZ_JAAKGP010000040.1 GCF_011043545.1 Rhodobacter sp. SGA-6-6
GTAGTCATGACCAGCCGGGACGACCACCTGCGCCGACAGATGGTCGGCACCATCAGCGACGGCCACCTCGACCCACGATCCGGCAGGCGGGCGCACGGAGAAGGTCGCGCCGGGGCCAGCGGCGGCGACGGCGACGATGATGGCCCGTCCGGTCGCGTTGCTGTAGGTCGTTCCGGCCGAGCGTTCCGGCTCGACGTTCTGCCAGCTTTGCCCATCGCCCACGACGCCGATGGCCGCCCGGAACGCGGGCAAGGTCGCCTCCTTGAGCGTCGCCGCGACGGCGGCGCTCATCTCCGCCCCGACCCGGACCACGCTCTGATCGACGCCCACCGTCTTCCGCATGAACAGGGCGGCATCGTGGGTGTTCATGGCGATCTGGCCGTCCGCCAGATCGCCGATCAGCGGCATCTTGCCCGGCTCGTTGCTACGTTTCTGTTTCATTGTCATTGGGATGTCGTCCCTTCGTGATGTTCATGTTGAAGATAGAGCTTGGCCGCGATCTGCCTCACGCGAAGGGCGGCGACCGGATCGACCGAGGCCAGCCTGTGAGCAGCTTGTTCCAGATCGGCGCGGACCAGATCGGCGAAGCGGAGGGCGGCTATGGCATCGCCCTGGGCGATCCGCAGCACCTTGGCCTTGCGCACCGCCCGGGCATTCCGGCGCTTCTCGCGGGCTGCGGCTAGATCGGCACGGGCGGCGTCGAGGGCCGCGAGGAAGGCGGTGCGCAACGTCAGCTTGGTCGTGGGAATGCCGGAGAAGGTGCTGGCCCGGCATCCCAGCATCTGCGCCGCAAGGCCGCGCGGAACCAGTTGATCGAGGAGCCGAAGGGCAAGGCCGCTCATGCCGCGCCCCCTTTCATCGCCTTCCGGCGATGCATCGGCAGGCGGTCGATGATACGCTCGACCTCCTCGGTCGCCGGGCTGTCCACCCGGCCTTCGGCCAGTCGGAGCAGGTCGGCGGTCAGGGCCGCAACCTGCTCGTCCAGCCGGTCGCCGGGCTTCGGCAGCGGCGCAGGCCGGAAGGCGCGGGCCGTGGCCGTCTCGTCGCGCAGGGCGGTGAGGATGCCCGTCAACGCCGCCAGCAGGCCAACACCGCCCTTAGCGGGTGCGGGGCGGGTCAGGCCCGCAGCCCGGAGCCACAAGCGAAGCTGAAAGACCGGGACGCCGATGGCCCGGGCGAGATCGTCGGTGCGGACGTGCGGATCATTCATCGGCGATCCCCGCCGCTACCGCCGTGATGGCCCGACCGAGGGCCTCCCGCGTCCTCTGGATCAATTCGTCGGCCCGGCGACGCATGAACACGTCGCGCGTCACTCGGGGCGGCAAAGAGGTTAGGGCCGCGTTGATGGCGGCGCAGAGATGTTCAATCGCCATGTCGAGATCGTCCCGGTTGACGACCTCGCGGCGGCGGATCGCAAGGTTCAGGGCCGCCGCATCTGCCCGGGCCTCGCGCGCCCGCTCCGCCGAGGCGCTGGCCGAACCAGCTTGCAGCGAGGCGCGCAGGTCATCGAAGAACACGGGAACGGCCTCGGCCAGCATGACGCGCCCCCGGCTGATCTCCCGGATACGCCCGGCCCGGATCAGTCCCCGAAGTCGCGCCTCCTTGTCGTCACCGAGGACGCGCGACAAATCGGATACAGCGATGGAGTTCACCACCTCCGTCATGGGTCGATCTCCTCGAAATCACCAGAGGTCAGCGCGGAGACTGCGACGGCGGCTGCGGCTTCGATCTTGGCCTTCGCCTCGTGGGCCTCGTCCCTGATCCGGGCCGCCACGTCCTGCGGGAACCCCTTGAGGTTTGGCGGGCGCACCATTTCGCCGATGTGATCCACGGCGATTTCACACAGGCCCTCGATCAGGTCGGTCGCCGCGACCGTCTCGACCAGTTCGGCCTTGCGGGCCGCGACCTCGGCGGCAACGATCTGGGCCTTTATCGCCTGCGACCGCGCCAAGGCCGCGCTCGCCGGAGCGGCGGCCGACTGGCGGAGGGACGCCGCGTAACCACGCAACAGGGAGGCCATGCCCACCTGTCCACGGGCCGGGCTGTGGACCAGCCCGGCGCGGACAAGTTGCCGGACGCGATCTGCGCTGACACCAATCAGCCTCGCACCGACAGCGATGTTGACCGCATCGGACATCAGGTGCGCCCCACCCCGGCCTTGGCGGCGGCAAGGGCGCGGTCGAGGTCCGCCTGCGTCCCGAAAGACGGATCGCCCGGCCCGGCAAGGTCGAGGACCACGGGGCCGCCCGCCGAAACCGCCGGACCCGCCCCGATGGAGGCGTTCGCCGCAGCGACAGCCCGCCGCCAGCCCTCGCGGGTGGCCTCTTTCGCGGTCTGGCGCGGCTGCATGTCCGCCCCGAATTCGGTCATGCCCGCTGCCCTTGCGGCGAGGATTTCAGCGCCGGTCTGGCGCGGGGCCTCCATCGGCATCCCTGCCAGCAGCGACGCGGCCATCTCGGCGGTCAGATCGCCGCCGCCTTCCAATGCCAGCACCACAGCGGCGGCAAATCGGCCCCGCGCCTCCGGCAGGGCGAGAATGCGGCGGATGCGTTCGCGTTCCGCGCGCGCGGCATCAGTGCCAAAGGCGGCGGCCCCGGGCATCGGATCGACCGCAAACTGATTGGACTGATCGGGTTCGACGCCGGGCAGGAGGGCCTCCACGGCGCGGGCCGTGACGGGCGCAGTCAGGCCCATCCGCAGGGCCGCGATACCGCGATCACGATCTCGGCCAGTGCGCCAGATCGCCAGCAGCCGGGCGCGCTCGGCATCCGCATCAACCCGGGCGGCGGCGGCCTCGGCCTCCCGAATTTCCTCGGCCTCGATCTCGCCAAGGACACCACGACGCTCTGCGTGGCGGGCGGCCCCGGTG
>NZ_JAAKGP010000041.1 GCF_011043545.1 Rhodobacter sp. SGA-6-6
ATCGGGCTTGTCGCGCTTGATCCTTCGCCTGGGTTTGATCCGCAGGTTCAGTTCCAACTCGCAATAGATCCGACGGACACGCTTGTGGTTCCAGGGGTGCCCCTGGACGTTGCGCATATACAGGAAGCATAGCCCGAAACCCCAGGTCCGGTGCGCCTTGGTCAGCCCTTCCAGAAGGGCTGCGATGAACTCATTCTCAGCATCGCGCTTTGGGCTGTAGCGAAAGCAGGTCTCGCTCACACCAAAGGCCCGGCAGGCCAGCGCGATGCTGACCCCCTTCGTCGCCACCGCCTTCTCGGCCAACTCGCGGCGTTGAGCTGGCCGTGTCATTTTTTTCCAAGAGCCTCCTTGAGCAGCTCGGCCTGCATGCTCAGGTCGGCGAACATGCGCTTCAGCCGCCGGTTCTCGTCTTCAAGGGACTTCATCTGGCTCATCATCGACGCATCCATGCCGCCATACTTCGAGCGCCACTTGTAGAAGCTCGCCGTGCTGATCCCATGTTCCCGGCAAAGTTCAGGCACGGCCACTCCGTTCTCGGCCTGACGAAGCACAGCCATGATCTGCGGTTCCGTGAAACGGCTCTTTCTCATTCGAATCTCCTCAGTTCACGCTACGAGAAAATTCTACTTATGCAGCCCCTTAACCTTGGGGAGGATTACCTTGGAACACCGTTATGGGGGAAGCGTACCCGCTCGATCTGGATCACAGTTGTAGCGATGATCTGTGATAGGATCTGGGCATGGAGATTGATCAAGATCGGATCGAAGAGGCCATTCTGGGCGTGATGTGGCTGACGCTACCGATGAGGGGAGGGCTTGGAAGGGCTTTGACTCGGAGTGCTTGGGTCGTCTGCACAAGAAGGGGTTGATTGCCGATCGGTGCTAATGAGTGCCGAGGAGAGAGGTCGTCGGTCCAGCTTCCCTCCACCTTGGCCACTTCCTCTATCCTCATACTATTTCCCAAGACCACTACTAAAGAATGATTGTATGCTGAGCTCGGGTGAAGGGGATTGATGAGCCGTACACATGTAATGACAAAGCTCTGCAATCCTTTTCCAACGTGGAGGGTTGGAACTTTAAGGTCCGCCCTCGGGGGGATCTACTTCAATTCCAAAATGCTCCTTAATCTTTTTCCTGAATACCTCTTCATGTCGCGCTTTGGTAAAAAGCGCCCAAGTTAATAGATTGTGCTCTGTAAGTCCATCATTGATTGCGAGATCAATTAGCTTGCCAAGTTCATCATGCTTCCCCCTAACGCAATTAATAGCCAAGTTGAGGGTGGGTCCGACAATTGCCCAATCTCTTCGCGCGAGGATTTCCTCAACCTTTTCCGTCTTTTCCTTGGCTGGGATCTTCTCATCTAGATACACGGAGAGGGCTAAATTAATGATAGAGTATGCCCTGCTTAGCTCGGTAGCCGGGCTTTTATTATTAAGTATAAACTCGCTGATCCTCCCGGATATTTTGGTATAGCCGGCAACAAGGAAATCATGAGCTGCATCCACTAGTGATGAGATGGATTTGTTTGAATTTTCGGGCTCTAGGTGTTGCCAGACTATGTGCAGTGTAAAAAATCCCATCTGGAACACTCGCGCAAGAGATCTTCTTAGGTATTTTAGGTCAATTGTCAATTCGGATCCGACTTTTGGAATATTTGATTCCAAAAATCCCAACTCCTTCAGTTTTGATATGTATATCTTGTTGACCAGCCCATTCCCATGAGTAATGATATTTCGACGCTCACATATTTCGCCAAACTCCATGAGAGTCTTTTGATCGGGTACCGATAGTTTTAATTTTCCTAGTATAATTTTTATCTGCTCAACATGACTCTCTCTCTGGATGTTCTCTATCTTCTCTTCGATGGCAATGTCTTTCAGCTGCTCTATGTCGATACTCTTGATTACATCGTGAACAGATATCTTCGATTCAGCGGAAATGAAAGCCTCTGGGCGCCGCTTAATAGATATTCTGAGCAGATCGGCGATGAATGCTTCATACTCAGCAATTATTCCAAGAAGCTGTGCACGAATAAATGACTTTTCAGCCCTCTTGTATTGGTTGAGCTGGGAGATTCTCCTGTTCAGCTCATATGTAAATCTCTCATCTATTTCGTAAATTGTTTCTTGTGTGCTTCCGTCTTCGCTGACGATTCTAGTTGATTTTGACGAGTTTCTCTCTGCAAAAGCCGCCACATCCTCTTCTACTTGATGCAGGTGAACATATTGTGCAACACTTCCGTAGAGCGGGAAGGCCTCAATGAAGCCAAGACATGATTGCATCCAGTTAAATGATAGGCGAAGAAATTCTGGGAGATCATCAATGGATTGAGCATTCTCCAGAATCTTCCCGGTTATCTTTATTGATGTGACGAATTCACCATCCCTGGTAATTTTTACTTTATGAATTCTTCGCGCGAGATCGTCGTTTGTAACCGTATCGGATAATATTTCCGCATCCGCAACAGTTTCACTGATCGGATCATCGGTGGTTTCTTCCTCAGTGGGTTTCTTATTCATGGCTGGGATATACCTTCGGAAGGTGGCTCCATTCTAGGTTAGCTCGACGACAACACTGAGGCAAGAAGCTCTACTCGAAAGGTTGCTGTGCTATGCCTCCTTAGCTATTCATCAGATTCTATCCGGTGATGCATGGCCCTCTTGCTCCCGTGAGATAAGGGAGTTGTGCTGGAAGAATTGGTAGCCTCCTCGCCCCCGCATCGAAGGCGGTGGCTTTGCCTCCCGCGAGAGGCGGCCTTGGGCCTCCCATGACTC
>NZ_JAAKGP010000042.1 GCF_011043545.1 Rhodobacter sp. SGA-6-6
TGTGAACCGGCGTGCAAAATTGACCCCGTAACGGGGTAATCGGCTTCCAAAAATGACCCCCCTTACGCTGATGGTCATGATGCCTCCGAGGCTATCGGGGGGCACAGTGTGGGATGCTGGTTGTGGAGACGATTGCGAAGATCCGCCGGGCGTATTTCCAGGACAAGAAGTCGATCAAGCATATCTGCCGAGAGCTGCGGGTATCGCGGAACACGGTTCGGAAGGTGATCCGGTCCGGCGCAACGGAGATGACTTACGAGCGAACCGTCCAACCGCAGCCGAAGATCGGTCCCTGGAAAGGCAAGCTCGACGAGATGCTGGCGGCGAATGCGCGCAAGCCGAAGCGCGAGCGGCTGACCCGCATCCGGATTTTCGAAGAGCTCAGGGCCCTCGGATATGACGGCGGCTACGACGCGGTCCGACGCTATGCGGCTTCGTGGTCGCAGGCGGAGCAGGAAGCGTCAGCCGCCGCCTATGTGCCACTGAGCTTCGATCCGGGTGAAGCCTACCAGTTCGACTGGAGTCACGAGGTCGTTCTGATCGACGGCGTGACCACCACGGTGAAGGTGGCTCACGTCCGGCTTTGTCATAGCCGGATGCTGTTCGTCCGGGCCTACCCGCGAGAGACGCAGGAAATGGTGTTCGATGCCCATGACAAGGCCTTTGCCTTCTTCGGCGGCGCCTGTGCGCGTGGGATCTACGACAACATGAAGACGGCGGTGGACACGATCTTCGTCGGCCGCGACCGCGCGTATAATCGCCGGTTCCAGCAGATGTGCGGACACTACCTTGTCGATCCCGTCGCCTGCACCCCCGCGTCCGGCTGGGAGAAGGGACAAGTAGAGAACCAGGTTGGCGTTGTCCGGCGGCGGTTCTTCGTGCCGCGGCCGCGCTTCAAGAGCTACGCGGAACTCAACGCCTGGCTTCAGGATCGCTGTATTGCCTGGGCCAAGGCCCATCCGCACCAGGAATTGCGTGATCGGACAATCTGGGACGTGTTCCAGGATGAGCGGGCGAGCCTGGTGCCCTACGTCGGCCCTTTCGACGGATTCCATGCCGTGCCGGCCTCGGTGTCCAAGACCTGCCTCGTTAGGTTCGACAAGAACCGCTACTCGGTCGATGGTCGCGCCGTCGGCCGTCCGGTCGAGATCCGCGCCTATGCCGAGCGGGTCGAGGTCTGGCAGGACGGCAAGATCGTCGGCCGGCACGACCGCGCCTTCGGGCGCGACAAGGCCATCTATGACCCGCTGCACTACATCCCGGTGCTGGCCCGCAAGCCCGGCGCCCTTCGAAACGGCGCTCCCTTCAAGGAATGGGAACTGCCGCCGGCGATACGACGCGTCCAGCGTAAGCTGGGGCGCGTGCCGAACGGTGACCGTCAGATGGTCCAGATCCTGAGCATGATCCCAACGGATGGACTGGAAGCCGTCGAGGCTGCCTGCGTCGAGGCCCTGACCGAAGGCGCCCCGGCGGCATCGGTCGTTCTGAACATCCTGGCCCGACATCGCGAGCCACCACCTCCGTTGACCATCGCCACGCCGGACGCGTTGCGCCTGACCTGCGAGCCCGTGGCCGACTGCAAACGCTACGACAGCCTCAGGAGACCCCGCCATGGAAAGATCACAGGTGCTGGACGCGATGGGCCAGTTGAAGCTCTACGGCATGAAGGCCGCCTACGATGAGATCATCGCCACGGCGGTGAAGCGACAGCACGAACCGCAGCAAATCGTGGGCGACCTGCTGAACGCCGAGATCAGCGAGAAACAAGCTCGCTCGATCAAATACCAGATGACCATCGCCAAGCTGCCCTTGGCCAAGGAAGTCGACGAGTTCAGCTTCGAAGACACGCCCGTAAACGAAACGCTGGTGCGCGATCTGGCCTCCGGAGAGTTCCTCGAGCATCAGCGTAACGTCGTCCTCATCGGCGGCACCGGGACCGGCAAATCCCACCTTGCCGTCAGCATCGCCCGGGCCTGCATCCGCCGTGGCAAGCGCGGCCGCTTCTTCAACGTCGTGGACCTGGTGAACAAGCTGGACGCCGAAGCCCGCGCCGACCGACAGGGACGCACTGCGGATCTCCTGTGCCGCCTCGACTTCCTGATCCTCGACGAGTTGGGATATCTGCCGTTCGCCCAGACGGGTGGCCAGCTCCTGTTCCACCTCATCAGTCGCCTTTACGAACGCACCTCGATCATCGTGACGACGAACCTCGACTTCGGCGAATGGCCGACCGTCTTCGGAGACGCGAAGATGACAACGGCGCTCCTCGACCGACTGACCCATCACTGTGACATCGTCGAGACCGGCAACGAGAGCTGGCGCTTCAAGACGCGGGAATGACCGAGACGCCGCTGGCCCGATCCGGTTGCGCTGTATGGAGGCTACACCGCATCGGGCCAGCTACCCGTGCTGACCAAGCGGGGTCA
>NZ_JAAKGP010000043.1 GCF_011043545.1 Rhodobacter sp. SGA-6-6
CCCGCAAATCCATCGGCTGGACCAGCACGCAAGAATGGCTGGCCGCCGCGTTGAACGGGGAGGACCCCCATGCCTGAGATCATCTGCACCACCGTCTACCAGTTCCCCGAACTCGCGGATGCGGCCAAGGAAAAGGCGCGCAGCTGGTATCGCGAGCTCGGCCCTCACGACGATTGGTGGGACGCGGTCTATGACGATTTCGGAAGGGTCTGCGAGATCCTCGGCATCCGCCTGAAGACCACACCCGTGCGGCTGATGGGCGGAGGGACGCGGGCCAAGCCCTGCATCTGGTTCTCCGGCTTCTGGAGCCAGGGCGACGGGGCTTGCTTTGAAAGCTACTGGTCCCACGCCAAGGGCGGGGCCACGCGCATCCGGGACTACGCGCCCCTTGATGCCACGCTGCACGGCATCGCCGACCGGCTGCAGGCCATCCAGCGGCGGAACTTCTACCAACTCGCTGCCGAGGTCAGCCACCGCGGCCGCTACTACCACGAATACACCATGTCGGTCGATGTCACGCGCGACAGCCCGACCTGGCAGCCGCCGACCGAGGACGCCGAGGAGATCGTGACCGAGGCGCTGCGTGATCTGGCCCGTTGGCTCTATCGGCAGCTTGAGGCTGAATACGACCATCTGACCTCGGACGAGGCCATCGAGGAGGGGATCATCGTGAACGAATACACCTTCACGGAAGCCGGGCGGCGGTTCGGGTGAGGCGCGCCCTTCGAAGAACTTTCCCGACCGCACGCTTGAAACGTACGTCGATCTGGCGTACATATCGACAAGACATTACAGGAGGCGACCATGCTCGGTTTCCACGATACCGCGCGCGCAATCGATGAGCGCAACGAGGCCCGGATGAATTTCCGGACGAAGCCGCGCATCAAGACTGCAATCCAGCAGGCCGCGGCACTGTCCGGCGTCGACGATTCCGTCTTCACGATGAACGCCGCCTATCAGGCCGCGCTGGCAACGATCGCGGCGCATGAACGCACCATGCTGCAGCCGGTCGATCATGAGCCGTTCTTCGCGGCGCTCGATGCACCAGCTGCGCCGACCGATGCCCTGCGCGCGGCCTTCCGTCGACACAGCGACACGGTTGTGTCGAAGTAAATGGCCACGTCACAACCGGCCGCCTACACCATCGAGCCGTTCGATCCTTCGAAGCATGATCGGGCGGCTTTTTCTTGCGGGGTCGAGCAAGTCGACAACTATTTCCAGAAGACCGCGAACAAGCTCGCCAAGGCGGACAATGTCCGCCTATATGTGATGGTCGACCCTGACGGGAAGGTCATCGGCTTCTATGCCCTGAATGCGCACGCCGTTCAGTTCACGGATCTGCCAGCGAAGTTCGCGCGGACCCGGCCTTCGCATGGCAACATTCCTGCCGCATATATCTCGATGATCGGGCGGGATCGGAAGTTCAGCGGCGCCGGGTTTGGAGCCGATCTCTTGGTCGATGCCCTACGGCGCATTGCCGTTGCGGCCAACGCCATTGGTGTTGCGGTCGTCATGCTCGATGTGCTCGACTGCGGCGATCCCGACCGCGTCGCGCGCCGCAAGGCGCTTTACGAGAGCTACGGGTTTGAGCCATTGCCTTCGAACCCGCTCAGAATGTTCCTGTCCGTCAGCACGGTTCGCAAGCTGATCGCTGAAGAGGACGACTTGCAGAAAAAGGACGCAGCACTCGCGGACTTGGCGCGGCTCGGACAGGAGTTTGACCGGGGTTGATATCCTGAAGGTCAACTCTGCCAACCTATAGGTTGGCAACTACGCTCGGTTTGCCAAGCCACGGTATGGCAGAAGCTCCGGAAGGCCGGGGCCCGCTAACGACGTCCTCACTTGTTCCCGTCAATCCACTTCGACATGAGCCCCTTGTCGCGGAAGCATTCATCCGGGACGGCGCGGCGCTTGATGCGCGCGAGCTTCTCCGCAAAGGCCACCTGCTTGGACGTGGGCAGTCGGTCCATTTCGGAGACCGGCTTCAGCTGGGCCTGTGCCTCGATCCAGGCGCTCAGGGACCGGCGATCCTGCTGAACCTCCCAGGGCAGAAGGGTCTGGTTGCGCAGGGCGAGCGAGCGCGCGTAGGCGATCTGCTTGGGTGTTGCGGGTAGGGCATGCGTGGTGCTGTCCATCGGGAAACTCCCTTGCTGGCTTGACCCTCAATATAGAACATAACGGGAACAAAATCAAACCAAGCAACCGGAATGCCTCGGTTCGAGAGGGAAAGGAGGGTC
>NZ_JAAKGP010000044.1 GCF_011043545.1 Rhodobacter sp. SGA-6-6
CAGGGGCTTCGACAAGCCGCCGCCGTGCGGGATTTCATCATTTTTCGTGATCATCTGGGTCTCCACGTTTCGGAAATGGAATGGAAATTTCAGGGGCCGAAAAACGCGCGAAATCCGGGCGGCTTTGGCCCCGCAGGAAAAGGTGCCCATACCGGTCCCTTGGCGGGAGGGGGGTGGGGAGCGAGGGGCCGCCCCCCACCTTCTGCTCGCCCGCGCATTGACGGGAACGAGCATCGACGCTGACCTCGGCCAGCGCCGTGCCGATGTGGAGCGGGTGTCCAATCCGCCCCCACCGACCGAGGGTCAGCCGGGGTTTCCCCCGACCCGGCTCGCGCTGCAAATCGCAAGCCGCCCCCATTCGATTAACCCGGCAGCGAAGCGTCGGCGGCCAGCAGCGCAATCGGCGAGGCGTCCGGGCGACGGGCCACGGCGATACCGCTGGCTTCCATCGAGCGGATCAGCGCCTCCTCGGCCAATTCGGCCTCAAGGATGTCGCGTTCGGCCTCGGCCAGCCGCTTGGCCCGGGTGGCCGCGTTCATCCCCGTCTGGCCGAGCATCCGATCTTCGATCTGGCCTTTGACGACCTGCCGAAGCTGGTCCCGGGCGGTCAGACAGAGCAGGCCGAAGAGGGTTTCGCAGGCGCTCTTGGTCTCGTGGACGCTTTCGCCGACCACCGTGAAGATCGGAAGCTCCGGTCCTTGCCATCCCGGCTCCGCCGCATGTTCAAGGCCGAGGCGGTCGATGGCCTCGGTCGCCGCCCGGTCGAGCCAGTGATCGACGGAGTTCATGGCGGTGTCGATGTCCACGGGCGCAGCGAGGACGGCATCGCGGCGGGTCACGGCTTGCGCTACGGCATCACGCGCCTGATCGAGCAGGTCGAGCATCGACATGGAGTTGGCCTGCGACTTGCGAAAGGTTTTCAACAGGTCAGCGATCACGACATCATCTCCTTGACCCCGGCGGGCACTTGCAGGCCGACCAATTCGGCGTGGGCGATGGCGGTTTTGAGGTTGGAGCGCGCGGCGGCGTAGGCATCGCTGGCCTCCTGTTGCTCGACTTCGCGGATCACGACATCGGCGGCGAGGTCGGCCATCTGCGCCGCCAGCGCGGCGGCACGTTCGGCGGCCTCGGCGGCGGCAGCGGGGCCGCTGGCCTGACCCGCCGAAAGGACCAGATCACGTTGCCGGGTAAGGTCGCGGCGACGTTCGCGCATGTCGTAGACGGCATCGGTCAGGCCGGTCAGGCTGGCCCGGGACCGGCGGGCGATGGCCGCCAGCGCGGTCAGCCGGGCGGGGTCGAGGGTGATTTCGGCGGGGTTGGGCATCTGGCACCTCCTATGGGATCGAGGTAATGCCGGGCCGCGCCAGTTCGGAGGGGCGGTAAATTGGCGGCGGGGATCACCCGCCGCCTACACCTCGGAGGATGTTCGTGACGGTCGTCAGCCCCGGCATTTGCTTCGCGTCCGGCAGGGCGAGCTTCGACAGCCGCCAGAAGCTGCCGTCCGGCTCATAGGGCGATGCCGTCCCCGCCTTTTCTTGCGCGGTCCAGCGGGTCGCCCGGTAGCGCGAGAAGCCCTTGATGATCGCAGCGGCGGCCTGCCGGTCGGATAGGTCGTGCCATTCCGGGATCGCCTGCCGGACGTGCCGGATCAGCCGATCTCGCTTTTCCAGCAGGACGCCGTGCCGCGCCGTCTTTCCCGATGCGGGCGCGATCCCGAGACCCACATCAAGCGCAGTCCCGTTTTCCAACATGTCGGCG
>NZ_JAAKGP010000045.1 GCF_011043545.1 Rhodobacter sp. SGA-6-6
TAGGGGCTTCGACAGGCCGCCCCCGTGCGGGATTTCATCATTTTTCGTGATCATCTGGGTCTCCACGTTTCAGAAATGGAATGGAAATTTCAGGGGCCGAGAAATAGGCGCTGGCCGGGCGGCTTTTGCCCCGCAGGCCGGGGGCGGAAATAGGGTTCCTAGCCGGGAGGGGGGTGGGAGGCGCAGGGACGCCCCCCACCCGTTGCCCGCCCGCGCAGGGACGGGGACGGGCACCGACGCCACCCTCGGGCAGCGCCGCGCCAGCATGGGACAGGTGTCCAATCCGCCCTGCTGGCAGAGGGTGAGCCGGGGTCTCCCCCAGCCCGGCTCGCGCTGCAATTCGCAAGCCGCCCCCCATTCGATTAACCCGGCAGGCTGGCGGCGGCGGCGAGCAGCGCAATCGGCGAAGCGTCCGGGCGGCGGGCCACGGCGATACCGCTAGCCTCGGCCTGCCTGATGATGGCTTCCTCGGCCAGTTCGGCCTCAAGGATGTCACGTTCGGCCTGCGTCAGCCGTTTGGCGCGCGTCTGATCGCTCATCCCCGGTTCGCCCGCCAGCCTGTCGCCGATCTGCCCGGCGATCACGTCGCGCAGGTGTTCGCGGTTGGTGAGGGCGATCAGGCCGAGAAGCACCTCAAGGCCGGGCTTGGCATTCGGCGAGGTGTCGCCGGGGAACACCGGCATCGGCAAGCTCGGTCCCGTCCATTCCGGCTGGGTGGAGTATTCAAGGCCGAGCCGATCCACCGCTGCGGTCGCCGTCGCATCGAGCCACGCATCGACCCGCGCGAGCGCGGTGGCCTCATCCAACGGGGCGTGGCGGATCGCCTCGGCCCGCTCCTTGGCCTCCGCTACGGCATCTCGCGCCTGATCGAGCAGGTCGAGCAGCGTCATGCTGCTGGCCTGCGATTTGCGGAAGGTTTTCAAGAGATCAAGGATCACGGCAGCACCTCCTCGATACCGGACGGCATGGTCAGACCGACCAACTCCGCATGGGCGATGGCGGCCCGCAGGTTCGCCTTTGCGGCGGCGTAGGTTTCGCTGGCCTCGGCCTGTTCGATCTCGCGGACGGTCACATCGGCGGCGAGATCGGTCATCTGCGCCGCCAGCGCGGCGGCGCGTTCGGCGGCCTCTGCTTGCGCTGCGGGGCCGCTCGCCGATCCGGCGGCGAGGATGAGGTCGCGCTGGCGGGCGAGATCGCGGCGCTTATCGCGCAGATCGTGCAGGCCGTCGCTGATGCCGGTCAGGGTCGCCCGGGACCGGCGGGCGATGGCGGCCAGCGCGCTCAGCCGGGACGGGTCGAGTTGGATTTCTTGGGCCATGAAGCACCTCCTGCGATGGAGGTAGCGCGGCCCCGCGCCAGTTCGGAGGTCCGGTAAACCGGCGGCGGGGATCACCCGCCGCCTTCGCCCCGCAGGATGTCTGCCAATGCCGTCTTTCGGGGCATGGCCTTCTTCTGGGGGAGGCCGAGCCTGAGCAGCCGCCAGAACGTGGCGGTGGGTTCGGGAGCCGGGGCGGTGTCGCGCTTCCGGTCGGCGGCCCAGCCGCCCGCCGCGTATCGGTCGAATGATAGGATCATGGCCGCCGCCGCCCTGTTGTCGGACAGGTCGCGCCAGTCCGGGACCGCCTTCCTGACGTGCCGGATCAGCCGATCTCGCTTTTCCAGCAGGACGCCGTGCCGCGCCGTCTTTCCCGATGCGGGCGCGATCCCGAGACCCACATCAAGCGCAGTCCCGTTTTCCAACATGTCGGCC
>NZ_JAAKGP010000046.1 GCF_011043545.1 Rhodobacter sp. SGA-6-6
CCGCATGAAGGTTCTGGTGCCTGTCAAACGTGTGATCGACTACAACGTGAAGGTTCGCGTGAAGGCGGACGGGACGGGTGTCGATCTTGCGAACGTGAAGATGTCGATGAACCCCTTCGACGAGATCGCGGTGGAAGAGGCGATCCGGCTGAAGGAGAAGGGGGTTGCGACCGAGGTGGTCGTGGTCTCCATCGGCGTCAAGCAGGCGCAGGAGACGTTGCGCAACGCGCTGGCCATGGGCGCCGACCGGGCGATCCTGATCGAGGCCGCGGCGGACGTGCACACCGACATCGAGCCGCTAGCAGTGGCGAAGCTGCTGGCCGCGGTGGTGAAGGAAGAACAGCCGGGCCTCGTGCTGGCCGGCAAGCAGGCCATCGACAACGACATGAACGCCACCGGCCAGATGCTGGCGGCGCTGCTCGGCTGGGCGCAGGGCACCTTCGCCTCGGAACTGGCGATCGAGGGCGACCATGCGAAAGTCACCCGCGAGGTGGACGGCGGTCTGCAGACGATCAGCGTGAAGATGCCTGCCATCGTCACCGTCGACCTGCGGCTGAACGAGCCACGCTATGCCTCGCTGCCGAACATCATGAAGGCCAAGGCCAAGCCGCTGGCAACCAAGACGCCGGCCGACTACGGCGTGGACGTGGCGCCGCGGCTGACCGTGGTGAAGACGGTGGAGCCGGCGGGCCGCAAGGCCGGGGTCCGGGTCGGCTCGGTGGACGAGCTGATCGCGAAACTGAAAGACGAAGCGGGGGTGATCTGATGGCCGTTCTTCTTCTTGCCGACGTGAATGACGGCCAGCTTGCCACCGACTCGGTGGCCAAGACCGTCGATGCCGTGAAGGGCCTGGGCGAGGTCCACCTGCTGGTGGCCGGCCCCGATGCCGCCGCTGCCGAGGCGGCCAAGCTGGACGGCGTGGCCAAGGTGCTGAAGGCCGCCGACGGCGCCTATGACCACGGGCTGGCCGAAAGCCTGTCGGCGCTGATCGTGTCGCTGGCCGGGAACTACAGCCACATCTGCGGCGCGGCGACGGCCTATTGCAAGAACGTGATGCCCCGGGTGGCGGCGCTCTTGGACGTGATGGTGATCTCGGACGTCACCGCGGTGACCGACGCCGACACCTTCGAGCGGCCGATCTATGCCGGCAACGCCATCCAGACCGTGAAGTCGGCCGACGCGAAGAAGGTCTTCACCGTGCGGACGGCGAACTTCACCGCCGTGGGCAATGGCGGCTCGGCCGCGGTCGAGGCGGTCTCCGGGCCTTCGGGCGACGGGCTGTCGTCCTGGGTCGAGGACAAGGTTGCGGCCTCGGACCGGCCGGAACTGACCTCGGCCAAGATCGTGGTCTCGGGCGGCCGCGGCGTGGGGTCGAAGGAGAGCTTCGACATCATCGAGGCGCTGGCCGACAAGCTGAACGCCGCCGTCGGCGCCAGCCGTGCCGCGGTCGATTCGGGCTTTGCGCCGAACGACTGGCAGGTGGGCCAGACCGGCAAGGTGGTGGCGCCGCAACTCTACATCGCCTGCGGCATCTCGGGGGCGATCCAGCATCTGGCGGGGATGAAGGACTCGAAAGTCATCGTCGCCATCAACAAGGACGAAGAGGCGCCGATCTTCCAGGTCGCCGACTACGGACTGGTCGCCGACCTGTTCCAGGCGGTGCCGGAACTGA
>NZ_JAAKGP010000047.1 GCF_011043545.1 Rhodobacter sp. SGA-6-6
ACCCGCTCCAATCAATCCCATAAGCGTTTGATTTTATTGAATAAATCTTCAGCCGAAGATATGCGCTAGCCGGTCCGCTATCCATCACAGACTTTCCTAGATGATAACGGGTGCAAGCGCATTAGACAGGAAAATGCGCCCCGGCGCTGATCGCCGAGGCGCTTAGCCGGTCATCCCATCGCGTGGATGTCGGCCAGCAGGGCCAGCTAGGAGGGTTGCCCGGCATCCGTTCCCCCCTGCACCGCCGCCGGAGCGGCGGCGCGGCAGCTTTGGCGGCAAAAATTTTCCACCCGGCTGTCGGGCTGCGCCTGCTGACTGAGGTTCGCCCCCGGCGCCTGTAGTTGCTGTCACGCAACGCCGGGGGCTGGCCGTCAGGGAACTGAAGACGGCTTGTGCTGCGCTGCTGGGTCGTGGGGAAGTAACAGCGCCGCGCAGCCGAAGCCTAAGCGCCGCAAAGCCGTATGGAAGAACAACCTTAGGGCATGGGCAATCATGCCTAGACCGCTTCCACGTCGAGCGGCATCTTTTTGCCGTCCTCCGGGACGGTCTTCCTCAGGCGCGGCAGAGTTGAGGCTTACTCGCCCGTCCTTGCTAGATCGACCGTCACGCCGACATCGCATCTTCCAAGGCCCGCAGCGTCGATCACCGCTTGCGAAACCCCCTCGGTGCGCACCTGCAACTGCACGAGGATGCGGACGAGGCGCGGGTCGATCAGGCGGGCGTCGTAGGTTACGCCGATCTTCACCAGGGACGCCGCGCCGGACTCGCTGGCCGACGGTCCCTGTCCGGTGAAATGTGTCTCGCTCACGCGGGTCCAGTCGATGGCGCGGGCCGTGCCCTCCATGCGGATGCGGTCGGGGTGGAAGCTGCCGCCCCAGGCGATGTCGCGCGGGAAGACCAGCGCCTGCGCCAGCGGCTCCAGCGCGGCGTCCAGCCCGGCCGGGCATTGCGAGACCCGGCGGTCGGCGACGGTGCCGATCCAGGACCCGTCCTCGGGCACCATGGCGTCGAACAGCTCCAGCGGGCATTCGCCGTCGCCGCCGGCGGCAAGGTCGATCTCGGGCAGGGAAAGGCTGCTCCAGACATAGTCGCCGTTCAGGCGGACGAGGACGGTGCTGCCTTCCGGCGCAGGCGTTCCGAGCAATAGGCCGGCCTCTTCCATCGTCACGGCCGACAGCGCGCAGCGGCAACCCTCTGCCCCGCAATCGGCGACGGTCAGTTTCTCCTGCGCCAGCGCGGGCGCGGCAGCCAGAACAGCGGCAAGGATCAGGGCAGGGCGGGTCATTCGGCGCTCCATCCGGGGACGAGGGTGGACATCGGGTCGTCGCCCTGCGGCCGGAACGGGGCTCCGCCGAGGCCGGGCGCAGCGGTGGAGGCCAACGACAGGCTCGGCAGGATCACGGCCAGCGCGGCACCCGTTCCGCTGTCCTCGACGCCGAAGACGCAGATCGGGCCGAGGGCGCTGCCGTGGCAGGGTCCGTTGCTGTCCAGCCATTGCAGCGGGTTCAGGACCAGCATCCTGCCCTCCGGTCCGGCAAAGGTGGCGGTCGGCACATCGGCCGCAACCCCGGCCGCGGTTTCGGCGAAGAAGGCCTCGGTCACGCTCCAGCCTTCGGGCAGCGAGACGGA
>NZ_JAAKGP010000048.1 GCF_011043545.1 Rhodobacter sp. SGA-6-6
GTGAGCGTCCGGCCTGACCGCCCTGCCGCGTGGTGAGAGAGGCGGATAGTGTCCACCAGCGATAGTGGACACTATGGTGATGGCGTGGCGCGTCGGACGAAGCGACTTTGGACGGATGAGGAGAAGCGTTCGATCTGTTTCCAGACGGCGGCGCCGGGTGTTTCCGTGGCTCAGGTGGCGCGGCGCTACGCGGTGAACGCGAACCTGATCTTCAAGTGGCTGCGCGATCCCCGTTATGCGCCGGACCCTGCCTCGGTTGCGCCCCCAGCAGAGGAGGCGCGGTTTCTGCCCGTAGAGATCGTCGCGGAGCCTAGGTCTGCCCCGGCGGCACTTGCCGCCGAGAACCACATCGAGATCGAGTTGGCGGGCGGTCACCGGATGCGGATCAGCGGCAGCTATGATCCTGAGGCGCTGGCGCGGCTGATCCGGGGGCTAACGGTGTGATCCCGGTTCCGGCCAATACGCGGGTCTGGCTGGCGGCTGGCGTCACTGACATGCGCAAGGGCTTTGCGGCGCTCGCGGCACAGGCCGAGGCGGTGCTGAAGCAAGATCCCTTCGCCGGACATCTGTTCGTGTTCCGGGGCCGCCGTGGCGATCTGGTCAAGATCATCTGGTGGGATGGCCAAGGGGCCTGCATGTTCATGAAGCGGCTGGAGAAGGGCCGCTTCGTCTGGCCCTCGGCCAATGAGGGGAAGGTGGCGCTGACGCCTGCGCAGTTGTCGATGCTCTTGGAGGGGATCGACTGGCGGGCACCGCAGCGGACCTGGCGGCCTCTGGCAGCGGGATAATTTGCGGGGCTCGCAAGTGAAGGATTCCCACAAGGAATACAGTGGGATAAACTTCCCGTATGCTCGATCACACCCTGACCTTGCCGGAAGACCCCGAGGAGCTGCGCAGCTTCACCGCGCGGCTTCTGGCCGAGGTGAAGGCGCAAGCGATCCTGATCGAGAAGCTGCGCCATCAGTTGGCAGGACACCGGGCGCACCGGTTTGGCGCGTCGTCGGAGACCGCCGAGCAGTTGCAATTGGCCCTTGAGACCAGCGAGATCGCCGCCGCTGCCATGACCGCCCGGATGAAGCTGCCGGACATCGAGGAGAAGGACAAACCGAAGCGCCGTGCGATCCCGGACCATATCCCCCGGATGGAGGTCGAGTTGACCCCGGGCACCGATGCCTGCGCCGATTGCGGTGGGCGCCTGCGCAGGATCGGCGAGGATGTGACCGAGGAACTGGAATACGTCCCCGGCCGCTTCATCGTGAACCGCATTGTTCGCCCGCGCCTGACCTGCGCCTGCTGCGAACGCTTCGTGCAGTCCCCACTGCCGTCTCGCCCCATCGAGCGGGGCCGCCCCGGTCCGGGTCTGCTGGCCCATGTGCTGGTCAGCAAATACGCCGACCATCTTCCCCTGTATCGCCAGAGCCAGATCTTCGA
>NZ_JAAKGP010000005.1 GCF_011043545.1 Rhodobacter sp. SGA-6-6
CATCTCGCCCGGCTGCAACGGAACCGCGGCCAGACGCAAAGTGCGCTGCTTTTCGCCGGCGAGGGGTTGAAGCGGCCGCGGCCCGGCGTGGAGCGGCTGTTCGTCTGGCAGGACATCTATGCCTTCTGGCTGGATTTCGAATATCTGCATTGCCTGAAGGATCTGGGCCGGATGGCAGAAGGTGCCGCCGCCCTGGCGCGGATGCGCGCCGCCGGAGCGCCCGGGCATCTCTATGCGGTGCTCGGTCTGGCGTGATGCGGTGGCGGCTCGCGGGCCCCGCCGGTTGCCATGCAGGCCCTTGCACGGGCTTTGCACAAAAGCCGACTTTGCGGTTCATTCTGCAAATCGGCCGGTGTTCGGCGCGGAAGGTGCCGGACCTGCTTGTCTCGGCCCTCTGCGAAAGCCATATCTTCCGCATGGATTTCCATTTCGATCACAGCTGGGCCCGCGACCTGCCCGGCACCTATCTGCGGCTGGCGCCCGATCCGGCACCGGCGCCGCGGCTGCTGGCCTTCAACCGCGGGCTGGCGGCGGAGCTGGGGCTGGAGGCCGAGGCGCTGGAGGCGGGCGCGGCGCGCTGGCTGTCGGGGGCGGAACTGCCGCCCGGGGCCGATCCGCTGGCGCTGGCCTATGCCGGCCACCAGTTCGGTGGGTTCTCGCCGGTTCTGGGCGACGGGCGGGCGCATCTGCTGGGCGAGATCGTCACGCCCGACGGCCGGCGCTTCGACCTGCAGCTGAAGGGATCGGGCCGCACGCCGTTCTCCCGCGGCGGCGACGGCAAGGCCGCCATCGGCCCGATGCTGCGGGAATACCTGGTCTCCGAGGCGATGCACGCGCTCGGCGTCCCCACCACCCGGTCGCTGGCGGTGGTGGCGACGGGAGAGGACATCTGGCGCGACGCCGGCCGGCTGCCGGGCGCGGTGCTGGCCCGGGTGGCGGCCAGCCACATCCGCATCGGCAGCTTCCAGTTCCTCGCCGCCCGCGGCGAGGCGGAGAAGCTGCGGGCGCTGACCGACTATACCCTGGCCCGGCATTATCCCGGGGCGGAGGGTGCGCTCGGCCTGTTCGACGCGGTGGCGGCGCGGCAGGCGCGGCTGGTGGCGCAATGGATGGGGCTCGGCTTCATCCATGGGGTGATGAACACCGACAACATGGCGCTGTCGGGCGAGACCATCGACTACGGCCCCTGCGCCTTCATGGAGGGCTATGCGCCGGGCACGGTGTTTTCCTCGATCGACCGGCAGGGGCGCTATGCCTATGCCAACCAGCCGCTGATCCTGGGCTGGAACCTCGCCCGGCTGGCCGAGGCGCTGCTGCCGCTGATCGACCCGGACGGCGAGAAGGCGGTGGAGATCGCCAACGCCCGGCTGGCCGGGATCGCCGGGCTGTATCGGACGGAATGGCTGGCGGTGATGCGTTGCAAGCTGGCGCTGGCGGGCGAGGACCCGGGCGACGAGGCGCTGGTCGAGGACCTGCTGAAGGCGATGGAGGGGGCGGACTGGACGCTGACCTTCCATCGTCTGGCCGGGGCGGTGGAGGGCGAGGGGCTGCTGCGGCCGCTGTTCGAGGACTTCGCCGCCATGGCGGAGTGGCTGCCGCGCTGGCGGGCGCGGCTGGCGCCGGATGCGGCGGCGCTGCTGCGCCGGGCCAATCCGGCGGTGATTCCCCGCAACCATCGGGTGGAGGAAGCGCTTGAGGCGGCGACCGCGGGCGACATGGCGCCGTTCGAGGCGCTGCTGGCCGCCGTCACCCGGCCCTTCGAGGAAAACGAGGCCTATATGCTGCCCGCCCCTTCGGGCTTCGGCCGCTATGTCACCTTCTGCGGCACCTGAGGCTCCTCCTGCGGCTGCGCCGCGTCGTCGCGCGGGCGCCGAACGACAGGCGTTGACCTTGCGCCCGCCCGGGGGTTTGCTGGCGACATGACCCCGCGCTCCGACATCCACGAAAGGCTTGCAGCCTCGCTGAGGGCCGCCCGCAAGGCCCGCGGCCTGTCGCTGGACGCGGCGGCGAAGCTGTCGGGCGTCTCGCGCAGCATGGTGTCCCAGATCGAACGCGGCGAATCCTCTCCCACCGTCGCCACCCTGTGGAACCTGACCCAGGCGCTGCAGGTGGATTTCGCCGGCCTGCTGGAAGGCCGTCCCCGCCCGGGGGTGGAGGTCACCCGCGCCGCCGCCGCCCCGGTGATCGCCCGCGGCGGCGTCACCATCCGCATCCTCTCGCCCGCCGAGGCGGTGGGGGAGAACGAGGTCTACGACCTGACCTTCGCCCCCGGCGCGCGGCTGGTCTCGGACCCGCACGGACCGGGCTGCCGCGAGCATCTGACGGTGATCGAGGGCCGGCTGCGGGTGGTTTCCGGGGCGGAGGCCGAGGATCTGGGGCCGGGCGACGTGGCCCGCTACCCGGCCGACCGCGACCACGAGATCGCGGCCACGGGGGCGGCGCGGGCGATCCTGATCGTGCAGGGCAGTTGAACAGGCCGGGGGGCCAGCCCCCCGGACCCCCCGGAGTATTTGGGGCCAAGATGAAGGGGAATCCGCTTTGGCGGATATATTTCCGCCATCTTGACTTTTCAGCTGGGGTGACGGAATTTCCGTCAAGGCGGAGGAGGGGCTGGAATGGCGGATTCGGTGCAGTTTCTGGAGCATCTGTCGGCGGTCCTGTCGGGGATCGAGGCCGAGGGGCTGTTGAAGCGCGAGCGGCTGATCGAGGGGCCGCAGGGCGCCTGGGTCACGATGCAGGGCCGGCGGATGCTGAACCTCTGCGCCAACAATTACCTCGGGTTGGCGGATGACCCGCGGCTGGTGGCGGCGGCCAGGGCGGCGATGGAGAGCCACGGCTACGGCATGGCCTCGGTCCGTTTCATCTGCGGCACCGGCGACCTGCACCGGGCGCTGGAGCAGCGGCTGGCCGGCTTCCTGGGGATGGAGGACGCCATCCTCTTCGCCGCCTGTTTCGACGCCAACGGCGCGGTGTTCGAGCCCCTGCTGGGGCCGGAGGATGCGGTGGTTTCGGACAGCCTGAACCATGCCTCGATCATCGACGGCATCCGGCTGTCGAAGGCGCGCCGCTACCGTTACGCCAATGCCGACATGGCCGATCTGGAGGCGCAGCTGGCCCGTGCCCGCGCGGAGGGCGCGCGCTTCGTCATGGTGGCGACGGATGGCGTCTTCTCGATGGACGGCTACTTCGCGCCCCTGGCGGAAATCCGGGCGATTGCCGACCGTTACGGGGCGCTGGTGATGGTGGACGACTGCCATGCCACCGGCTTCGTCGGGCCGCAGGGCCGGGGCACGCCGGCCCGGACGGGAGTGCGGGCGGACATCCTGACCGGGACGCTCGGCAAGGCCCTGGGTGGTGCGCTCGGCGGCTATGTCGCCGGGCCGCAGCCGGTGGTGGACCTGCTGCGGCAAAGGGCGCGGCCCTATCTGTTCTCCAACGCGCTGCCTCCGGCGGTGGTGGCCGCGGGGCTGGCGGCGCTGGACATCGTGGAGGGGGCCGACGACCTGCGGGCGCGGCTGACGGAGAATGCGGCTTACTGGCGGGCGGGGCTGGAGCGGCTCGGCTTCCGGCTGCTGCCCGGCGCGCATCCCATCGTGCCGGTGATGCTGGGCGATGCCGTTCTGGCGCAGCGGATGGCGGCGTCCCTGGGCGACAAGGGCGTGCATGTCGCGGGCTTCTTCTTCCCGGTGGTGCCGAAGGGGCAGGCGCGGATCAGGACGCAGATGAACGCGGCCCTGACGCGCGAGGATCTGGATTTCGGGCTGGCGGCCTTCGCCGCGGCCGGGCGGGAAACGGGGGTGCTGCCATGAAGGCCTTGGTCAAGAAGAAGGCGCAGGAAGGGCTGTGGATGGAGGACCGCCCGCTGCCCGAGATCGGCCCGGACGACGTGCTGATCCGGGTGCGCAAGACCGGCATCTGCGGCACCGACGTGCATATCTGGAACTGGGACGACTGGGCGCGGCGGACGGTGCCGGTGGGGCTGATCACCGGCCACGAATTCGCCGGCGAGATCGTGGAACTCGGCCGCGACGTGACCGACCTCGCGGTCGGCCAGCGCTGTTCCGGCGAGGGGCACCTGATCGGCAAGCACTCGCGCCAGTCCCGCGCCGGCAAGTTCCATCTGGACCCGGAGACGCGGGGGATCGGGGTGAACGAGCCCGGCGCCTTCGCCGAATACCTGCGGCTGCCGGCCTTCAACGTGGTGCCGCTGCCGGATTCGATCGACGACGAGATCGGTGCGATCCTCGATCCGCTGGGCAATGCCGTCCATACCGCGCTGTCCTTCGATCTGGTCGGCGAGGACGTGCTGATCACCGGGGCGGGCCCCATCGGCATCATGGCGGCGGCGGTGGCGCGGCATGTGGGCGCGCGGCATGTGGTGATCACCGACGTGAACCAGTCCCGGCTGGACCTTGCGGCGCGGGTGGCCGACGTGGTGCCGGTCAACGTGGCGCAGGAGGACCTGCGGTCGGTCTTCCCCGGGTTGAAGATGACGCAGGGGTTCGATGTCGGCATGGAGATGTCGGGCAGCCAGCAGGCGCTGGACCAGATGGTCGAGGCGATGGTGATGGGCGGCCGCATCGCCATGCTGGGCATCCCGCCGGGCAAAAGCCCGGTGGACTGGAGCCGGATCGTCTTCAAGGCGATCACCATCAAGGGCGTCTACGGGCGGGAGATTTTTGAAACGTGGTATAAAATGATCGCCATGCTGGAGAACGGGCTGGACGTGCGCGGCGTGATCACCCACCGCTTCGGCGTGGACCGGTTCGAGGAAGGCTTCGCCGCGATGCGGTCGGGCCAGTCGGGCAAGGTGGTGCTGGACTGGGGGTGACGGCTATCGGGACATTGCGGTCATCCGCGCGCAACGGAGGCCGGCGCCCGACCGCGGGTGGGCGCATCCGACGGTGCGTAGCAGGCGCTTTATGGTTCGGCCTCACCCCCGGCCGGAGCGGAAGCCGACGGCGCAGAAGCGCCCGCCCGGGGGCGGTCGGGCGCTGGCCGGGGGCGCGTTCCGCGCCTGTTGACCCGGCCGGGACTTCAGTCGGGAGCTGCGCGCAGGCGCTCCACTCCGATGGCAGCTTTGGGCTCAAAGCGGCCCTCTTCACGCTCCGGCCGTCTCCCGCGCCACCTCGGCGATCTGGCGCAGTTGCGGGGCCAGCGGGTTCGACCGGCGCCAGACCATGCCGATGGTGCGGCGGGGCTGCGGCTCGGGGAAGGCGGCCACCGAGACCGGGGCGGAGCGGGTTTCCACCGGCACCGCCATTTCCGGGATCAGCGTCACCCCGATGCCGGCGCCGACCATCTGCACCAGCGTCGACAGCGAGGAGCCGTCCATCATCTCGCGCGGGGCGGCGGTGTCGGCGGCGCAGAAGGACAGCGCCTGGTCGCGGAAGCAATGGCCCTCCTCCAGCAGCAGCAGGCGCATCTCGCGCAAGCTCTCGCGGTCGGGCACCGGCTTGCCGTCGTCGTCGCGGGGGCGGACCAGCATGAAGGCTTCGGAGAACAGCGCCACCTCCTCCAGCCCCGGCTCCGACACCGGAAGGGCGAGGAGCGCGCAGTCCAGCCGCCCCTCGGCAAGGTCGCGCAGCAGGCGCGGGGTGATGGTCTCGCGCAGGGTCAGTTCCAGCGCCGGGTAAAGCACGGTCATCCGGGCGATCAGCCGGGGCAGCAGATAGGGCGCGACGGTGGGGATGACGCCGATCCGCAGCCGCCCGGCCAGTTCCGAGCGCGCGGCGCGGGCGAGGTCTTCCAGCTCCTCGACCTGGCGCAGGATGGCGCGGGCGCGGGTCAGGAAATCCTCGCCGAAGGCGGTCAGCCGCAGGCTGCGCGGGCCGCGTTCCACCAGCGGCGTGCCAAGGGATTCTTCCAGATCGCGGATCTGCATCGACAGCGCCGGCTGCGAGATCGACGAGGCCTCCGCCGCGCGGCCGAAATGGCCGTGGCGGGCAAGCGCGTCGAAATAGCGGAGCTGGCGGAGGGTCAGATTCTGCATAAGAAATACCTATCAACCTGATCAGAAAATGCAACTTTGTCCGATGGCTCCGGCCTGTTAGAACGATTCCAGACAGACGGAATCGCCCCCGTGCCGCGCGCGGCCGAGGGGCGGTCGATCCAGCCAGGAAAGGACATTCGGATGGACGGGAACGATATCGGCAAGGGCAAGTGCCCGGTGATGCACGGGGGCATGACCTCCATGGGCGCCTCGGTGACCAGCTGGTGGCCCAATGCCCTGAACCTCGACATCCTGCACCAGCACGACAGCAAGACCAACCCGCTGAAGGGTGTCAACTACCGCGAGGAGCTGAAGAAGCTGGACGTGGAGGCGCTGAAGGCCGACCTGCGGGCGCTGATGACCGACAGCCAGGACTGGTGGCCGGCCGACTGGGGCAGCTATGTCGGCATGTTCGCCCGCACCGCCTGGCACATGGCCGGGTCCTACCGCAGCTCGGACGGGCGCGGCGGCGGCAACACCGGCAACCAGCGCTTCGCGCCGCTGAACTCCTGGCCGGACAACGTGAACACCGACAAGGGCCGGCGCCTGCTGTGGCCGATCAAGAAGAAATACGGCAACAAGATCAGCTGGGCCGACCTGATCCTGCTGGCCGGCACCATCGCCTATGAACACGCCGGGCTGAAGACCTACGGCTTCGCCTTCGGCCGCGAGGACATCTGGCACCCCGAGAAGGACACCTACTGGGGCGACGAGAAGGAATGGCTGGCGCCGTCCGACAACCGCTACGGCGACGTGAAGGACGCGAAAAGCCTGAGCAACCCGCTGGCCGCGGTGCAGATGGGCCTGATCTACGTCAACCCCGAGGGGGTGAACGGCAAGTCCGACCCGATGGCCACCGGCGCCATGATGCGCGAGACCTTCGCCCGCATGGGCATGACCGACGAGGAGACCGTGGCGCTGACCGCGGGCGGCCACACCGTCGGCAAGTGCCACGGCAACGGCAATGTCGCCGACCTGTCGGCCGATCCCGAAACCGCCGGGCCCGAGTTCCAGGGCCTGGGCTGGATGAACACCCGCGGCCGCGGCATCGGCCGCGACACCATGGTCTCGGGCCTGGAAGGCGCCTGGACCACCCATCCGACCAAATGGGACAACGGCTTCTTCGAGATGCTGTTCAAGCATGAATGGACGCTGAGCCGCAGCCCGGCCGGCGCCTCGCAATGGGTGCCGATCACCATCGCCGAGGAAGACAAGCCGGTCGATGTCGAGGACCCCTCGATCCGGCACCTGCCGATGATGACCGATGCCGACATGGCGCTGAAGGTGGACCCGATCTATCGGGAAATCTCGCTGCGCTTCCTGAACGACTTCGATGCGTTCAGCGATGCCTTCGCCCGCGCCTGGTTCAAGCTGACCCACCGCGACATGGGGCCGCGCTCGCGCTACCTCGGCCCGGACGTTCCGGCCGAAGAGCTGGTGTGGCAGGACCCGATCCCCGCCGGCAACACCGCCTATGACGTGGCGGCGGTGAAGGCGAGGATCGAGGCTTCCGGCCTGTCGGTGGCCGACCTGGTGGCGACGGCCTGGGATTCGGCGCGGACCTACCGCGGCTCGGACATGCGGGGCGGGGCGAACGGCGCCCGCATCCGGCTGGCGCCGCAGAAGGACTGGGCGGGGAACGAGCCGGCCCGGCTCGCCCGGGTGCTGTCGGTGCTGGAGCCGATCGCGGCCGCCGCCGGCGCCTCGGTCGCCGACGTGATCGTGCTGGCGGGCAACGTGGGCATCGAGCGGGCGGCCCGGGCCGCGGGCTTCGACGTGACCGTGCCCTTCTCGCCGGGCCGCGGCGACGCCAGCCAGGAGCAGACCGATGTCGACAGCTTCGCGGTGCTGGAGCCGCTGGCCGACGGCTTCCGCAACTGGCTGAAGGAAGACTACGTGGTCAGCGCCGAGGAGATGCTGCTGGACCGCGCCCAGCTGATGGGCCTGACCGCGGTCGAGATGACGGTGCTGGTCGGCGGGATGCGCGTCCTCGGCGCCAACTACG
Source organism: Rhodobacter sp. SGA-6-6 (assembly GCF_011043545.1). Lineage (GTDB taxonomy): Bacteria > Pseudomonadota > Alphaproteobacteria > Rhodobacterales > Rhodobacteraceae > Pseudogemmobacter. Next base: position 7,998 of record NZ_JAAKGP010000005.1, read on the forward strand.
GCGGCGGCAAGCAGGGCGTCTTCACCGACCGCGAGGGCGCGCTGACCACCGACTTCTTCGTCAACCTGACCGACATGGCGTGGAAATGGCTGCCGACCGGCGCCAACAGCTACAGCATCGTCGACCGGAAGACGGGCGCGTCGAAGTGGACGGCGAGCCGGGTCGACCTGGTGTTCGGCTCGAACTCGATCCTGCGGGCCTATGCCGAGGTCTATGCCCAGGACGACAACGCGCAGAAGTTCGTGCAGGACTTCATCGCCGCCTGGGCCAAGGTGATGGACGCCGACCGCTTCGACCTGCGCGCCTGACCGCGCCGAAGAAAGTGGGGCGCCTCCGGGAAACCGGGGGCGCCTTGCGTTTTTGGGGGCCGGCCTTCCTGCACCCCCTCGGCGCATGGCTTTCGCTTGTGGCGCGCGGCGGCCTCCTCCTATGATGGGACCGGGCAGGCAGGGGATGGGCCGGATGGTATCGAGCATGGAGATGGCGCAACCCGCGGCGGGAGAGGGGGCGCAGGGCCGCTCCACCCGCGAGGACTGGCTGCGGCTGGCCCTGCAGACGCTGATCCGCGACGGCATCGACCGGGTGAAGATCCAGATCATGGCGCGGCAGCTGAACGTCTCGCGCTCCAGCTTCTACTGGTTCTTCAAGAGCCCGCAGGACCTTTACGGCCAGATGCTGGACCACTGGCTGGCCAAGAACACCGGCCCGATCCTGCAGCGGTCGCTGCGCCCGGCCCGCAGCATCACCGAGGCGATCCTGAACGTCTTCGAATGCTGGGTGAACGAGGAGTTGTTCGACCCGCATCTGGACGTGGCGGTCCGCCTCTGGGCCCGCCGCGCGCCCGAGGTGCTGAAGGTGGTGGCCAGCGCCGACCAGCAGCGGCTGGACGCGCTGACCGAGATGTTCACCCGTCACGGCTTTGCCCCCGGCGATGCGCTGGTGCGGGCGCGGGTGCTGTATTTCACCCAGATCGGCCATTACACGCTGGACATCCGCGAGGACATGGCGCTGCGGGCCTCGCGCACCCGGGCCTATGTGCTGGCCTTCTGCGGCCAGGAGCCGACGGCGGAGGAACTGGCCCGCTTCGGCGCGACGATCCGGGTGGCGACGGGCACCGAGGCCAGGCCGGGCTGAGCCGGCGGCTGTTCACCTGTGTCCGGGCCTTTCGGCCCGATCCTGCCTTCTCTCGGCCATGACAAGGACAGAAGCCTGCGCCATGATGCCGGGCGAACCCCTTGTGCAGCCGGACCGAAAGACCAAGACCTGACCATGATCACCCCTGTCCTCCTGTGCGGCGGCTCCGGCACGCGGCTCTGGCCGCTGTCGCGCAAGAGCTATCCCAAGCAGTTCGCCGCGCTGGTCGGCGAGCAGTCGCTGTTCCAGCAAAGCGCGCAGCGGCTGTCGGGCGAGGGCTTCGCCGCGCCGCTGGTCGTCACCGGCTCGGACTTCCGCTTCATCGTGACCGAGCAACTGGCGCAGGCGGGGATCGACCCGGGCGCGGTGCTGATCGAGCCGGCGGCGCGCAACACCGCGCCGGCGGTGCTGGCGGCGGCGCTGCATGTGGCGGCGACCGATCCCGAGGGGCTGCTACTGGTGGCGCCCTCGGATCATCTGGTGCCCGATGCCGCGGCCTTCCGGGCGGCGGTGCTGCGCGGCGTCGCGGCGGCGCGGGCGGGGCAGCTGGTGACCTTCGGCATCCGCCCGACCCGGGCCGAGACCGGCTATGGCTATCTGGAGCTGGCCGCGCCGGTGGCGGGCGAGGGCGCGCAGGCGCTGGCCCGCTTCGTCGAGAAGCCGGATGCGGCGCGGGCGGCGGAGTTCCTGGCCTCCGGCCGCCACCTGTGGAACGCCGGCATCTTCCTCTTCACCGCCCGCAGCCTGATCGCCGCCGTCGAGGCCCATGCCCCCGCGCTGCTGGCCCCGGTGCGCGAGGCGGTGGCGCAGGCGAAGCCCGACCTCGGCTTCCTGCGGCTGGACCCGGCGCCCTGGGCCGGCCTGCCCGACCTGTCCATCGACTATGCGGTGATGGAGAAGGCCGCGAACCTGTCGGTGGTGCCCTACCTGGCCGACTGGTCCGACCTCGGCGGCTGGGAGGCGGTGTGGCAGGCCGGCACCCCGGATGCCGACGGGGTTGTCGCCTCGGACCGCGCCACCGCCATCGGCTGCCGCGACAGCCTGCTGCGGTCGGAAGCCGAGGGACAGGTGCTGGTCGGGATCGGGCTGGAGAACATCGTCGCGGTGGCGATGCCCGACGCCGTGCTGGTGGCCGACCGCCGCCGCACCCAGGACGTGAAGCTGGCGGTGGCGGCGCTGAAGCGGCAGGGCCGGCCGCAGGCCGAGCAGCTGCCGCGCGACTACCGGCCCTGGGGCTGGTTCGAGACGCTGATCCTGGCCGACCGTTTCCAGGTCAAGCGCATCCATGTCCACCCCGGCGCGGCGCTGTCGCTGCAAAGCCATGTGCATCGGTCGGAACACTGGATCGTGGTCTCCGGCACCGCGCGGGTGACGGTGGACGGCGAGGTGAAGCTGCTGTCCGAGAACCAGTCGGTCTATGTCCCGCTCGGCGCCGTCCACCGGATGGAGAACCCGGGCAAGGTGCCGATGGTGCTGATCGAGGTGCAGACCGGCGCCTATCTGGGCGAGGACGACATCATCCGCTACGAGGACCTCTACGCCCGCCCCTGAGCCCCCGGCTTCAGCAGCGGCAGCAACAGCGCGAACAGCTCCGCCTGGCTGGAGATGCCGCATTTGCCGTAGAGCTGGCGGCGGAAGACCTTGACCGTCTGCACCGAGACCCCGAGCCGCAGGGCGATGGAGGTGGAGGAATGGCCGCGCAGGATCAGCAGCGCCACCTCGGCCTGCCGCGGCGAGAGGGAGATGCCGCGCGGGGCCAGCGCGGCGACCAGCCCGCCGGCCACGTCCTCGGGCGCGGCATCGGTGGCGGTCAGGCCGGCCCAATGCCGCTCGGCCAGTGCCAGCACCACCGGGGCGAGCCGCGCCACCGCCTCCACCTCGCGCGGGGCGAAGGTCTGGCCTGAGGTGCGGTCGCGGCCGAGGCAGAGGTTCAGCGACACCCCGGGCGCGGGATAGGCGACATAGGTCAGTTCGTCGATCAGCGTGGTTTCCTGATAATATTCAAGGTAATAGCGGCTGCGCTGGAAGGCGTCCGGCGCCACGTCCAAGAGCCGATACATCCCCGCCGGCGCCCGGCTGAGGTGCAGGTCGTGGAACGGGTCCAGCAGGTAGGCACCGGCCAGATAGGTGGTCGGCAGGGCGTCGAACACCGGGCTGTCGCCGGACTGGACATACAGCACCTGCGGCGGGCCGGCGTCGCGGTAGGCCAGCACCAGAAGGTTGTCGGGCGCGGCCAGCCGGTGGAACAGCTGCATCAGCGCCGCCTCGAACCCCGGGCGGCCGAGCCGCCGCACCGCCTCGGCCAGGGCATCCTCGGCCTGATTGCCGAATGGGTCCATCGCTGCCTCTCCGGTCGCTGCGATACCTCTCTGGGGGTATATACCCCCCGGAACCCTTGTGCCTAGCCTGTTCCAGCGAGAGCCGGGGGTATGCATGGCGGCTGCCATCGAGATCATCGAGGTCGTGAAGCGCTTCGGCGCCACCACCGCACTGGAAAGCCTGACACTTTCGATCGCCGACAACGAGTTCTTCACCCTGCTGGGTCCCTCGGGCTGCGGCAAGACCACCGTCCTGCGGATGATCGCCGGGTTCGAGCCGGTCAGCGCCGGGGAAATCCGGCTCTTCGGCCAGAACATCGCCGCGCTGCCGCCCGACCGCCGGCCGGTCAACACCGTCTTCCAGCACTACGCCCTGTTCCCGCATATGTCGGTGATCGACAACGTGGCCTTCGGGCTGAAGATGAAGGGGGTGGACCTTGCCGCGCGGCGGGCGCGGGCGGGCAAGATGCTGGAGATGGTGCATCTGTCCGCCTTCGCCGAAAGGCTGCCGGCGCAGCTGTCGGGCGGACAGCAGCAGCGGGTGGCGCTGGCGCGGGCTCTGGCGCCGGAGCCGCGGGTGCTGCTGCTGGACGAACCCTTGTCGGCGCTGGACCTGAAGCTGCGGCAGGCGATGCGGATCGAGCTGAAGCAGCTGCAGCAGGACACCGGCATCACCTTCATCTTCGTGACCCACGACCAGGAAGAGGCGCTGACGATGTCCGACCGCATCGCGGTGATGTCGGCCGGGCGGTTGCAGCAGGTGGGCACCGCGCGCGACATCTACGAGACGCCGCTGAACCGCTTCGTGGCGGATTTCATCGGCGAAACCAATCTGTTGCCGGTCGACGTTGAAGCGATCTCTCAAGATGCCTCGCGCGTCCGCCTGCCCGGCGGTGGCGCGCTGACCGTGCCGGGCACGGCCACCCCCGGAAGGCATACGCTGTCGATCCGGCCCGAGCGGCTGGTCCCCGATCCCGCCGGCCCGCTGAAGGCGCGGCTGGAGCGGGTGGTCTATCTGGGCACCGACCTGCACCTGATGACCCGGCTGCAGGACGGCAGCGGGCTGGTGGTCAGGATGCAGAATTCCGCCCGCAGCGCGCTGCCCGCAGCGGGCGAGGTTCTGTCCATCGCCATCGAGGAAGGCGCCGCGCGCCTTCTGGCCGACTGATGGCCGGCGCGCCCGGAGCCGGCGGCGGCCCGAAGGACGCCGGATGGGGGCCGCTGGCGCTGCCGCTGATGCTGCCGACCTGGGCGGTGATCGGCATCTTCCTGGCGCTGCCGGTGCTGCTGATGGCGGTCTATTCCTTCCTGACCCGCGAGTTCCGCGGCGGCGTCGAATGGCAGTTCTCGCTGGCCGCCTACGACCAGTTCTTCGTCACCCGCGGCCTGTTCGGGGACGAGCCGCCCAGCCTGGAATGGACCTATATCCTGATCTTCTGGCGCTCGCTCTGGCAGGCGGCGCTGGCGACCGGCCTCTGCCTTCTGATCGGCTTCCCCACCGCCTGGTTCATCGCCACGAGGTCCCCGCGCAGCCGCACGGTCTGGTTGTTCCTGGTGACCATCCCCTATTGGGTCAACCTGCTGATCCGCACGGTTTCGCTGAAATTCCTGATCCGCGACAACGGCCCGCTGAACGAATTCCTGATGGGCATCGGCCTGACCTCCGGCCCCCTGCCGCTGGTCAACACCAACCTCGCCGTCCAGCTGGGCCTGTTCTACAGCTACCTGCCGTTCATGGTGCTGCCGATCTATGCCGCGGTGGAGCGTTACAATTTCGCGCTGTCCGAGGCCGCCGCCGACCTCTACGCCGGCCGCTGGCGCATCCTGTGGGAGATCACCCTGCCGGTGGTCCGCCCCGGCATCGTCGCCGGGTGCCTTTTGGTCTTCATCCCCTCGCTCGGCGCTTTCCTGGCGCCCGACCTGCTGGGCGGGGCGAAGAATTTCATGATCGGCAGCCTGATCGACGAGCAGTTCAAGGGGTCGCAGGGCAACTGGCCCTTCGGCGCCGCGGTCTCGGTGATCCTGATGACGCTGGTGATGCTGGCGCTGCTGATCTACGCCCGGGCGCAGGGCAGGGGGCGGGCATGAGGGGCGTGCGCCATTACCCCGGCTTCCTGGCGCTGACGCTGGTCTGCCTGACGGTGCTTTATGCGCCCCTGCTGGTCGTCACCGCCTACAGCTTCAACGGATCGACCTCGATCACCCAATGGGGCGGCTTCTCCTGGCGCTGGTATGCCGATGTCTTCACCGGCCCCGAATCCGCCCGCTTCGGCCTGGCCGCCCGCAACTCGCTGACCATTGCGGTGCTGGCCGCCACCGCCGCCACGCTGATCGCCACCGCCGCCAGCCTGGCCATGGTGCGCGGCGGCCGATTCCGCGGCCGCACCGCCAGCTTCGCCCTGATCAACCTGCCGCTGATGGTGCCCGAGATCGTCACCGCCGTCGCCAGCCTGATCTTTTTCACCATGGTCGGGCTGCGCACAGGGTATGGCACCATCCTGATCGCCCACATCACCTTCTGCATCCCCTTCGCCTACCTGCCGATCTCGGCCCGGCTGGAGGGGATCGAGCCCTTCTTCGAGGAGGCCGCCCGCGACCTCTACGCCAGCCGCTTCCGCGCCTTCACCCAGGTGCTGCTGCCCCTGATGGCGCCCGGCGTGATCTCGGGCTGGCTGCTGGCCTTCATCATCAGCCTGGACGACTTCATCATCACCAATTTCGTCAAGGGCGCCGGGATGGAGACCCTTCCCACCGCCATCTTCGGCAGCGTGAAACAGGGCATCAAGCCCAACATCATGGCGATTTCCACCCTGATGCTGGCGGCCTCGGCCGCCGTGGTCACGCTGTCCTGGCTGATCAACCGAAGGGGCCAGAGAAGCCCCTGAACCCGCAGAGAGGACGACCCTGATGAAACGCTTCGGAATTGCGCTCTTGCCCCTCCTCGCCTCGCCGGCCTTCGGCGAAGGGGAGCTGAAGGTCTACCACTGGTTCGAATACATGCCGCAGGAGCTGGTCGACAAGTTCCAGGCCGAGACCGGCATCACCGTCACCATCGACACCTACGATTCGAACGAGGCGATGCTGGCCAGCCTGAAGGCCGGCAAGCTCGGCCAATACGACGTGGCGGTGCCGGGCGACTACATGGTGCAGATCATGGCGGAGGAGGGGCTGCTGGACAGCTTCTCCCCCGCAGACCTGCCGAACTTCGGCAACATCGCCCCGCAATGGCTGGACGTGCCCTTCGACCCGGGCCGCAAGTCCTCGATCCCCTATCAATGGGGCTCCACCGCCTTCGCGGTCAACCGCGACGTCTACCAGGGCGACATAAACACCCTGGCGATCCTCTTCGACCCGCCGGACGAGCTGAAGGGCAGGATCAACGTGCTGGACAGCCAGGGCGAGGTCCTGGCGCTCGGCTCGATCTACCTCGGCATCCCGCAATGCAGCCAGGACCGCGCGCAGCTGAAGGCGCTGATGGACATGCTGCTGGCGGCCAAGCCGCATTGGGCCTCGTTCGGCTCCGATACGGCGAAGGACGTGCTGGTCTCCGGCGATGCCGCGGCGGGAATGATCTACAACGGCTTCGCCGCCAAGGCCCGGGCCGAGGGGGCCAATGTCGAATACGCCTATCCGAAGGAGGGCTTCGTGGTCTGGATGGACAACGCGGTGCTGCTGAAGGACGCGCCCAACCGCGACAATGCGCTGAAGTTCCTGAATTTCCTGCTGGAGCCCGAGAACGCCGCCGCGGTCACCAATTACGCCGCCTATACCGCCGGCGTGACCGGGGTGGAGCCCTTCCTGGCCGAGGAGATCCGAACCTCGCCCGAGACCAACCCGCCCGCCGACGCCCCGGCGGGCAGCTTCGTCGCCGTCTGCGACGAGGCGACCCAGAAGCTCTACGACGCGATCTGGACCAACCTGAAGAAGTGACGCCGCCGCCCGCGCCCCACCCGGCGCGGGCCGCCGGCCGGAAATCCGCCGCGCCGCCGCGCGTTCCCGATTGACGCCCCCCGCCAAACCCCCTACATCCCCGGGGCAGCGAGGCGGGTTGGCGGAGAGGTTACGCAGCGGATTGCAAATCCGTGAAGACCGGTTCGATTCCGGTACCCGCCTCCAAGTCTTTTCAAGCACTTTTTTCTGCTAGCGCCGCGCCCGGTCTCAGTTCGATAGAGCCGTGGTCATCGCGCAGATGCAGGAACTTTGGCAGGAACTGACCCGCATCCGGCAGGCTCACCGGCAGGGGGCGGACCCGGCATAAGCATCGCAGCCCGCGTCACCCCGGCGGGGGCGAAAGCAACGCGCGGGCGCGGGACAGTTCTTCCTCGTCCCAGTAGCCGATGATGATGCCGCTTTTCAGCACCGGGTCGGCCCCGCGGCGCAGCAGGTCGTCTTCGGCGGTGAACCAGTCGTCCGCCACGGTGATCCGGCTGCGGCCCGCGCGATACCAGCGCAGCAGCGCCGCCCTCAGCGCCTCGACCACCGGGCCTTGCGCCGGATCGGCGCCGAGGTCGCGCAGCTCCTGCGGGTCGGCGGCCAGGTCGAACAGCATCGGCCGCTGGCCCGGCACCTCGACCAGCTTGAAGCGGCCGTCGGTGATCATCACCATCCGGCTGTCCTGCACCGGGGTTCCCAGCCGCAGCCGGGCGGCGTCGGCGGCGAAGTCGTATTCCGAGACCGCATGGCGGCGCGGCCAGCCCTTTGCCGCGCCGTGCAGCAGCGGCAGCAGCGACAGCCCTTCCAGCACATGCGGCTTCGGCCGGCCGCCGAAGAAATCCAGGAAGGTCGGGGCGAGGTCGATCATCTCGACCAGCGCCTCCTGCGTCGTGCCGCGGGTGGCATCCGCCTCGGGCGAGGGGTCCGCCACGATCAGCGGCACCTTGGCCGAGACATCGTGGAACAGGTATTTCTCGCCCAGCCAGTGGTCGCCCAGATAGTCGCCGTGGTCCGAGGTGAACACGATCATCGTGCGCTCGGTCAGCCCCTTGCGGTCGAGGAAGTCGAACAGCAGGCCCAGCTGGTCGTCGATCTGCCGGATCAGCCCCATATAGGCCGGGATCACCCGCTCCCGCACCTCGTCGCGCGAGAAGTTGCGGGAATAGGGCTCCTGCATGAAGGCGGCGTGGACCGGATGGGCGTCCTGCCGCTCGGCCTCGGACCGGATGGCGGGCTGCACGTCCGCCGGGCCATACATGTCGTGATAGGGGGCCGGGACGATATAGGGCCAGTGCGGCTTGATGTAGGAGAGATGCGCGCACCAAGGGCGGCCGTCGGCTTCGGCCGTCTCGATGAACTCCATGGCGCGGCGGGTCATGTAGGGGGTTTCGGAATCCTCCTCGGCCACCCGCGCCGGCTTGCCGGCATGGGCCAGCAGCCAGCCGTTCTGCGTCTCGCCCTCCGGCCCCTCGGCGGAATTGGCCCAATATTCCCAAGGGTTGTCCGCCGCATAGCCCCTGTCGCGCAGGTAGCGGTCATAGGCCGGTTCCGGTGCGCCGTCGGGGTGCAGGCCGTCGTCCCGCTCCCAGGGCTCGAAGCCGCATTGCGCCGAATGCACGCCGATGATCGACTCCGGGTCGATCCCCAGCCGGGCCATGCCCTCGTGATCGGCCGCCATATGGGTCTTGCCGACCAGCACGCAGCGCACGCCGATCTCGCGCAGGTGGTCGCCGAGCGTCGGTTCCCCGACCCGCAGCGGCACGCCGTTCTGGGTCGACCCGTGCGAGCGCATGTAGCGGCCGGTATAGGCCGACATCCGCGACGGGCCGCAGATGGTGGACTGCACATAGGCATTGGTGAAGCGCACCCCGCGCGCCGCCAGCCGGTCGATGTTCGGGGTCTTCAGCGTCGGATGCCCGGCGCAGCCGAGGTAATCGAAGCGCAGCTGGTCGCACATGATCCAGAGGATGTTCCTGGCCTTGCTCATCAGGACTGCCCGTCGTTGCGGTAGTGCCAGAACAGCACCCCCTTCTCGATCCGCAGGATCGCCGTGTTCACCGCCAGCCCGGTCAGCGCGATGGCGAGGATGCCCGCCAGCCCGCCGGCGATCTGGAAGTTCTCCTGCTGGCGCTGCAGGAAGACGCCGATGCCGTCGGTGGCCAGCAGGATCTCGGAGGTGACCGAGACCAGCAGCGCCGCCGCCACCGCCATGCGGACCCCGGTCAGGATCATCGGCGTCGCGGCGGGCAGGTCGACGCGCAGCATCGTCTCCCACCGGGTCAGGTGCAGCGAGCGGGCGACGAGGCTGGTCATGGCGTTGCGGACCTTCGAGGCCTCGAAGGTGTTTATCAGGATCGGGATGGCGGCGGCGAAGGCGATCATCGTCACCTTGGCGGCGTCGCCGGTGCCGGCAAACAGCATCACCAGCGGCACGATGGCGGGGGGCGGCAGGGTCGCCAGCATGTCGATCACCGGCTCGAACAGCCAGCCGAGAAGGCGCACCCGGCCCAGCAGGATGCCCAGGGGGACCATCGTCGCCGCCGCGAGGACGAAGCCGATCAGCACCCGGCGCAGGGTGGCGCCCATCTGGTCGAGGATGATCCAGAAGTTCTGCACCGCGGCCATCAGCACCTTGCCCGGCCCGGGGAACAGCGGCGAGGCGATCTGCGCCGCGGCCAGCGCCCACAGCGCCAGCAGGGCCAGCGGCAGGGCAAGGGGCGCGGCTAAGGCGGCGGCGCGGGCAGGGGTCATGCCGGATACCCCATCTGCTTCACATGCCAGCCGGTCAGCAGCCGCCGGCCCAGGTTGACCAGCATCGCCAACAGCACGCCGTTGACCATGGTCACGAACATCAGCGCGTAGGTCTCCGGGATGCGGATGGAAAAGCTCTTGCGGACCAGCAGGTAGCCGATGCCGTCGCGCCCGGCGATCATCTCGGACACCACCACCGCGATCAGGCTGACGGCGGCGGCATAGCGGATGCCGGCGAAGATCTCCGGCAGGGCGGCGGGCAGCTTGATGTGCCACAGGATCTGCGCCGGCGTCATCCGCATCATCCGGCCGTTCAGGATCTGCTCGACCGGCACCGCCCGCAGCGCCGCGACCCCGTTCAGGTAGGGCCCCCAGATCGTCACCATCACGATGATGAAGATGTAGAGCTTCAGCCCCAACCCGAAGCCGAAGATCGCCAGCGGCACGATGGCGGCGGGCGGGATCGGCTGCAACAGGCCGGTGAGGGTGCGGAAGCCGCGCTCGAAGAAGGGCGAGACATCGGACAGCACCGCCAGCGCGATGCCGATCAGCGTCGCCAGCACCAGCCCGGCGACGGCGCGGCCAAGGGTCATCGCCTCGGCCGCCAGCAGTTCGCCGTTGCGGATCATCTCGGCGGCGCCGGCGGCGATCTCGGCCAGCCCGGGGAAGTAGCGCGAGGGCACGATGCCCAGCCGGCTGACCGTCTCCCAGACCAGCAGCACGAACAGCAGCGAGACCAGGCCCCGCAGGCGCAGCGCCGCCGTCATGGCGCCACCGGCTGGCGGAAGGCGCGGATGCGGGCCAGCACCTCGTGGCGGGCGTGCAGGTAGTCGGGATGCTCGCGCGTGGCGATCTGGTCGCGGGCCTTGCCCAGGCCGACCGTGATCTCGGTCGCCACCCGGGTCGGGCGCTTCGACAGCACCACCACCTTGTCGGCCATGTAGACCGCCTCGTCCACGTCATGGGTGACCAGCAGGCAGGTCTGGCGGAAGCGCTGCGCCAGGTCGAGGATCAGGTCCTGCATGTCGGCCCGGGTCTGCGCATCCACGGCGGCCAGCGGCTCGTCCAGCAGCAACAGGTCGCTTTCCGAGGCGAGGCCGCGCGCGATGGCGACCCGCTGCTGCATCCCGCCCGACAGCTGCCAGGGGTATTTGTGCAGCGCGTCGCCCAGGCCGACGGCATGGAGCAGTTCCTCCGCCCGCGCCGCCTTGGCGGCCCGGCCCTGCGGCCCGCGCATGGCGAAGGTCACGTTGCGCAGCGCGGTCTTCCAGGGAAAGAGCGAGCGGCTGTAGTCCTGGAACACCAGCGCAAGGCCCTGCGGCGGCGACAGGACCTGCCGGCCGCGGAACCGCACCTCGCCGGCGTCGGCCGGCTGCAACCCGGCCAGCGCCATCAGCAGCGTGGTCTTGCCGCAGCCGGAGGGGCCGACCACCGCGACGAAATCGCCCTCGCGGACCGAGAAGGAGATGCCGTCGAGGATCGTCGTCCGCCCCGCGCCTGCGCCGAAGGCCTTGCGCAGGTCGCGCGCTTCGAGGATCGGGCCGTCCTGCATCTACTGGCCGAAGTTGGCGGTCAGGTCCTCGGCGGTGATCGGCGCGGTCATCATGCCGTGCCGCTTCAGCGCGTCCAGCAGATATTGCACGTCCGACAACTCCACCACCGTGCTTTCGCGCGCGACCGGCAGGCGCACGTCCTTTGCCGCTTCGGGCGTCAGGCCGACGTATTTCTCGGCCGCCGCGGTCAGCAGCTCCTTGTCGGCCAGCAGTCTGGCCCGCGACGCCTCGGTCACTTCGGCGAAGGCGCGGATGGCCTCGGGATGTTCGGCGATATAGCTTTCGTTGGCGAAGATCACGTCCGACAGGCCCGGGGTGGTCAGGTCCGCCAGCATCCCGGTGGCGATCTCGACCGCGCCGATGTCGGGGTTGTGCATGATCGCGGCATAAAACGGGTTCACCACGCAGGCCGCGTCGATGGCGCCCTGCTGCAGGGCCGCCTCTATCTGCGGGAAGGGCAGGACGACCGGCTGCACGTCCTCCCAGGTCAGCCCGGCGGCGGCCAGGTGGTCGCGCCAGGCCAGTTCGCACAACCCGCCGTTGGCGTTCAGCGCGATCTTGCGGCCTTTCACCCCGGCCACATCGGCGATGCCCGAGGCTTTCGAGGCGACGAAGCCGGTATATTGCATGTCCGGCGCCTTCTCGTGGCCGAGCGCCAGCACCAGCTTCAGCGGCACGCCGTTCATCCGGGCATTGATCGGCGGGATCGGCGCCGAATAGCCGAGGTCGGCCGAGCCCGAGGCCAGCGCGGCCACCACGGCCGGGCCGCCCTGCGCCTCGAAGATTTCCAGGTCGATGCCGGCGGCCTCGTATTCGCCGGCATCTTTCGCCACCATCACCGACAGCATGGAATCCGCCATCAGATAGGCGAGGCGCAGCTTGGTATTCTCGGCCAGGGCCGGAGGGGCGAAGAGGCTGCTGCCGAATGCCGTCGCAACGGCCCCGGCCGCAAGAATGCGGGTCAGGACGGGGGTCATGGTGGCTCCTTGTCGGGTGGGGGAATCGTGCCTCTGCGGGCATCTTGCTTGATAAAGTCAACTTTAAACTTGATCTTGTCAAGTATGTTTTCGGGCCGCATGGTGGGGCCGTTCCAACGCGAGTTCCTTATGACCGACGACATCCGCGACCTGTTCTCCTACCGGCTGGCGCGGCTGGCGCGGGCGAACGACCGCGATGCGCAAAGCTCGCTCTTCGGCCGGCACGGCATGGTGCTGAGCGAATGGCGCACGCTTTCGGTGATCCGGGTGACCAGGCCCTGCACGCTGCGCCGGCTGGCGACCGAGGATTTCCTGGACGAGGGCCAGATGAGCCGGACCGTCAAGACGCTGGTCGACCGCGGCTGGGTGGCGCGGACGCCCGCGCCGGACGACGGGCGGTCCTTCCTGCTGGCGCTGACGCCGGAGGGCGAGGCGGTCTACCAGTCGATCCTGCCCGAGGTCATCGCCGCCAACGAGGCGATGCTGGTCTGCCTGACCGCCGAGGAACGGCAGCACCTGATGAGCGCCCTGCAGAAGATCCTCGACGCCCTGCGCGCCGCGGCGCAGTAGGGGGCCGGCCGTCATCCCGGTGTGGTCGGGCGAACTTGCCAGATGGCATCGCGGAAGCATGGCGAAGCTGCGGCCTGCCTGCGTTGGCGACCTGAGTAAAAAATGATCGACCGCTTGCGTCGGTTTTCCGTGCCACTTGCCGCCATCATTATGTGATGTTGACTAGGAAACATAACCGGTGCAGTTTCCTAGTCAACATATCGTGGAGAGAATAGGTGTCACGTGCCGTATCCAACCTGACCGATCATACCGGCTACTGGATGCGCATGGTGTCGAACGCAGTGTCGCAGGAATTCGCACGCAAGGTTGCGGAGGAAGGGGTGACGGTGGCCGAATGGTCCTTCATGCGCGCCCTTTTCAGTGAAGAACGAATGCCCCCCACGGCACTGGCTGACAGGATGGGCATGACCCGAGGCGCGATCAGCAAGCTTGCCGACCGACTGGTTGCCAAGGGTTTGGTCCTGCGGGACGAGAGCGAGACGGACAAGCGCGGCCAATTGCTATCGCTGTCACCGAAGGGACGGGCAAAGGTGCCGCTCCTTGCCCGGCTCGCCGATGCGAATGACGCTGAATATTTCGGCGTGCTGACCGGGGAAGAGCGCCACGCGCTCGACCGGATTCTGAGGGGCCTCGTCGAACGGCGAGGACTGAGTGCAACGCCGGTGGACTGATCCGCCGGCCGACGGAAACATCCAGCATGAAAGGAACCGCCATGGATACGGAACGAACTGCTGCTGCCAAAATTTGCCTGAAGGCTGCGCATGATGGCAGCCTCGGTTTCCCGGAGATTGTGGGCAAGCTAAGGATTTCGCCGAAGATGGCTGTCCGGCTGGAAAAGGCGTTCGGCACGCCTGCCCGTGAATGGCTGATGCGGCAGCTCGACTACGAGCTGGCTGAAGTCATGCGCCGGGCCAAGAAGATCAAGGTCGAGCCTTTCCGTGCATCGGCCACGGAAAGCGGGGGAACGCATGAACGCCGTCGAGATTGAAGTATCCATACCTGCACCAACAATCGCACCATTCTGCGCGACAAGCTGGAAGAGCGTGTGCTGACGGGATTGCAGGAGCGGCTGATCTCGGCCGAAGCGGTGAAGGAAGCCGTCCGCGCCTATGTCATGGAAACCAACCGGCTGAACCATCAGCGGCGGGCGCAACAGACAGCGACAGCCGCGCGATGGCGAAGATCGCCGGGATCATCCCGGCCATCGAGGACGGTATGTATCAGCCGTCGATGAAGGCCCGGATGGACGAGTTGGAGCGCCAGAAGGCTGATATCGCCGCCCGCATGGCCGAAGCCCCCGCCGATGTGCCGGATGTTCACCCGAATGTAGCGGCGAACTACAGCCGCAACGTCGTGCGCTTCGCCGAGGCCCTGAGCGATCCCGATGGTGGGAGGCAAGCCGCCGAGGCGCTGCGTTCCCTTATCGGCGAGATCATCGTCACGCCCGGCGAGAAGCGGGGCGAGGTTCATGCCGAGCTACGCGGCGAGTTGATGGGCATTCTCGGCGTTGCCCGCCGCCCAGTCGGAACAGGGGCGAACACCTGTTATGCCGCCAGTGGCCGCACGCCCCCCCGCAACCAAATAATACGATAAACCCTGCTAAACCACTCGGTTGGCGGGGTTTTGTTTTGCCCGGACCACATCCGCCAACAAAATGAAAAACTTGCACCCAAAAGTGCAAATCGGGGGTCTACACGCACACCGGCAGCACCGCGGCCGGCAGCGATGTCCAGATCGCCGCGATCAGCGCGGCGGTGGCCAGCGTCAGGGCGGCGCGGCGCATGAAGCCCGGCGCGGGACCGAGGCGGGTCCAGCCGAGAGCCATCAGCACCACCAGTTGCGCGAGGATCGCCAGCGCCGCGCCCGCCAGCACCGCAAGCCGGCCCCATGAGATGCCGGCCGGACCGGACGCGAGGGGCCAGTCCGCCGCGCAGACCAGGCCATGCAGGCCGTAGAGCGCGCTGAACGAGATCAGCCACAGCGTCAGCGGCAAGGCCATGCGGAGCACATCGGTCATGCGACGGCCCCCGGCACCCAGACCGCCGCCAGCGCCATGGCACCGGTCAGCGCGGTGAAATCCGCCCAGAGCTGGACGATCCGCGCTTCTCCGATCCGCCGGGGAGAGGCGTAGCCGGCCCTCACCCGAGCTGACAGAAACCCCAGCATGATCAGCGCGATAGCGGTGTGCAGGGCGACATGCCCTGCCAGCAGCCACAGGGTGGCGTCATAGGCGTGGCCCGCAGGATTCGGCCGCGTCAGCCAGACCGAGGCCGCCGCCGCAGCCAGCGTTCCGGCGCCGAGCAGGGCGAGGGTCAGCCCGGTGACGGCGCTTCGCCCGCGCCGGATCGACCGGACCGTCAGCCGGGGCCCGGCCAGCAGGCCGGCGATGCCGGCCAAGGCCAGTGCCGGGCCGGCGAGACCCGGTTCGATCCAGGAGGGCGGCGGCCAGTTCGGGGCGATGGTCCACAGGAAGGCATAGCCGAACAGCAGCGCTCCGAAATGCACCCCGTCCGCCAGCAGCAGTGCCAGCGACCCCCACCATCCGGGCGGGTCGGGCACTTCCCAGGAACTCGGCAATTGCAGGCCATGGCCGGCGTCGAGCGGGCCTTCGTCCACCTTCCGGCCGAGGCCCCAGGCCCAGACCAGCGCCACCACGACCACCCCTGCCAGCGCGACGGCGGACAGGGCATAGGCCCCGACCAGCGGCGCCAGAAACGAGGTGCTGGTGACCACCGCCAGAAGGAAGGGCAAGCGGGAATTGCCGGGCAGGATCGCCACCTGCGCAGGCTCGCCCGAGGCGGTGGCGACGATCAGGGTCTCGCGCCGGTTGCGCGCAGGATCGCCCAGATAGCCCTCGCCGCGGGCGATGCGGTGGGGCAGGGCGGGGTCCTCGGCCAGCGGATAGCGGCCGCCGACGATGGGGATGGAGGCGAAGCCGTAGATCGGATTGGGCAGGACCGTGGCCCATTCCAGCGTGCCCGCGTTCCACGGGTTGCGGCGGCCGCGCAGCGCAACCGCGCTGTTGATCGCGACGTCCAGGATCACCAGCGCGAAGCCGATCGCCATCGCGAAGGCGCCGACCGAGGCGACGAGGTTGATCGTCTCCCATGCCTCGCCCGGATCATAGGTCCAGGTGCGGCGGCGCTGGCCCAGAAGCCCGGCCCAATGCACGGCAAGGAAGGTCAGGTGGAAGGCGGGCACGGTGATCCAGAAGGCGATCTCGCCCAGCCGGAAGAACCGGGTGCGGCCGGTCATCACCGGCAGGTAATAGTAGACCGCCGCGACCATCGGAAAGACATAGCCGCCGATCAGCACGTAATGCAGGTGGGCCACCACGAAATGGGTGTCGTGGGCCTGCCAGTCGAAGGGGACGATGGCCAGCATCACCCCGGTCAGCCCGCCGATCACGAAGGTGGCGAAGAAGCCCATGATCCAGAGCATCGGCAGCCGCATCACCGGGCGGCCCTGCCAGAGCGTGCCGATCCAGGAGAAGACCATCACCGCCGTCGGCACCGCGACCAAGGTCGAGGCCGCCGAGAAGAAGGCGAGGCTCAGGTGCGGGATGCCGGTGGCGAACATGTGGTGGACCCAGAGCCCGAAGCTCAGCACCGCCAGCGACACCACCGCGGCGACGACCCAGCCGTAGCCCATCAGCTGCGTCCGCGCCATGACCGGCAGGATGGTGGCGATCATCCCGGCGGCGGGCAGGAAGATGATGTAGACCTCCGGGTGGCCGAACAGCCAGAACAGGTGCTGCCAGAGCAGGGGATCGCCGCTGTTCTCGACCTGATAGAACGGCCAGTCCAGCGCCCGCTCGATCTCCAGGAGCACCGAGCCGAGGATCATCGGCGGGAAGGCGGTCAGGATCATCACCGCGACGACCAGCATGACCCAGGCGAAGATCGGCATCCGCGAGAGCGACATGCCGGCCGCGCGGTAGCGCAGCACGGTCACCACCACCTCGCAGGCGGCGGCGATGGCCGAGACCTCGATCGAGGTGATGCCGAGCAGCCAGACGTCCGCCCCGATCCCGGGCGAGAACGCGGCCGAGGACAGCGGCGGATACATGAACCAGCCGCCGTCGGGCGAAAGCCCCATCACCATGGCGGCGATCACGGCAAGGCCGCCGAAGATGTAGACCCACAGCCCGTAGGCCCCGAGCCGCGGGAAGGCGAGGTCGCGGGTGCCCAGCATCCCCGGCAGGATCAGGATCGACAGCGCCTCGAAGAAGGGGATGGCGAAGAGGAACATCATCACCGTGCCGTGCATGGTGAAGATCTGGTTGTAGACCTCCGGCTCCATGAAGGCCGAGCGGGGCGAGGCAAGCTGCGCCCGGATCAGCATGGCGAGGATGCCGCCGATGACGAAGAAGGCGGTGGCCACGCCCAGGAACAGCAGGCCGATGTCGTTGTTGTTGTTCGTGGAAAGCCAGCCGCGCAGGCCCCGCTCCGGCGCCCAGACCGGCAGCAGGCGCCGGTGCAGGCGAAGGGCCGTGGCGCGGCGGGGGGCGGTCATGGGGCGGCTCCTTCCAGGAATGCGGCCCAGCCGGCCGGATCGTGGGCGCGGACGGTGAACACATGCTCGCGGTATCCCGCGCCGCTGAACTCGGCGGAGGCGCCGGCATAGTCGCCCGGCGCATCCGCCTCGATCCGAAGCCGGTTGGTGCGGCCGGGAATGGCGTCCAGCTTGCCGGCAAGGCGCGGCACCCAGAAGGCGTGGATCACGTCGAGGCTGGTGATCTCGACATCCACCGGGCGCTGTGCGGGGATGTGCAGGATGTTGCGGGTGACGACACCCGGCGCGTCAGCGTAGCGGAAGGTCCACTCCCATTGCCGCGCCTCGGCGCCGACCACCACAAGATCCACCGCGTCCCGCGGCCGCAGCCGCTCGCCCACCACCAGCCCCCAGGCGGTCAGGGCGGTCAGGACCACCAGCGGGAAGGCGAGCCCGAGGCCCCAGACCCAGACCCGCTCGTCGGCCCGGCCCTCCGCCCGGCGCCGCCAGGCGGCCAGCAGCAGCAGCATGACGAGGCCGAAGATCATGCCGGACCCCGTCAGCATGACCGTCCACAATAGCCCGATCTCGCGCGCGGCCGGGCCGGCGGGATGCAGCGCGGACAGGGTTTCGGTGCAACCGGCAAGGCACGGCAGCGTTGTCCCGGCAGCGACAGAGGGAGAACGGCGATGCCGCAGGAGATGATCCAACCCGAAGGCAGGTCCGCCCCGGGGGTGGAGGACCCGATCACCGATACCGCCGGCTACCACGACAGCGAGTCGCGGATCGCGATCTGGGGCCACCCCCTGCACGCGATGTCGGTGGCCTTTCCGGTGGCGCTGACCTTCTGCGCCTTCGGGGCCGACCTGTTCTACTGGTGGTCGGGGGCGACCCGATGGGCCTGGGCCGCCTATTGGGCCTCGGGGACCGCCTTCCTGTTCGGGCTGGCCGCGGGCGCCATCGGCACGCTGGAACTGCTCAGCGTCCCCGGCATCCGCATCCGCGCCATGGCCTGGACGCATTTCATCATCGCCATGCTGCTCCTGTCGCTGCTCGGCCTGAACTGGGGCTGGCGGATGACCGGCTGGCAGGAGGCCGTGCTGCCCTGGGGCATCCTGATGAGCGGCTTCTCGGTTCTGGTCGTGGTGGCGACGGGCTGGCATGGCGGGAAGCTCGTCTTCGACTACGGGCTGGGAACGTCGAAGGGCAGCTCGCGCCCCAGCGGCTGAAGCAGCCAGTCGGGCATCGGCAGCTCCTCCAGCCGGGGCTTCGCCAGCACGAGGGAAAGCACGCAGAGGACGATGCCGCACAGCGCAAGCGTCGGCAGCAGCGGGCCGGGCGGTTCGTGCCGGCCCTCGGTCTCGGCCACGGCGACGATGGTATGGCCGATCCAGGCGTGCAGCGTGACCAATGCGGCGACGCAGACCAGCTTGGCGAACATCCAGCCGGTGAAGACCTCGCGCAGGAAGATCAGCGAAGTGCCGGTCGCCACGGTCAGGACGGCGGCGGGGGTTGCCAGCCAGGTGAATCCGTAATGGGTGGCCTGCCGGATGCGGGTGTAATCCGCAGGCGTGATCGCCCGGTCGTGCCGCGCCAGCATCGCCGGCAGCGCCGCCAGACCGGCGATCCAGACCGCGAGGAAGCCGATGTGCAGGGCCTTCAGATGCGGGATGATCGCTTCCAGCGCGCTCATGCCGGGCGGCCCATGCCCTGCCAGCCGCGCCGGGCCAGCATTCCGCCGATGACCAGGAACGGCAGCCCCGCCGGCACCCACATGATCAGCCCGCCAAGCTGCTGGTCGGTCAGCGGCAACAGCCCGAAGGCCAAGGGCGCGGTCGCGTGAATCCCGTAAAGGGCGGCGGGCGCAAAGGTCAGCAGCGCGCCGAGGAGCGCCATCTGCATGTAGCCGGCCAGCGTGGCCCCCAGTGCCAGCCCCGGCGGCAGCCGGGGGTTCAGCACCGCCGCCCAGTAGACCACCGCCGACCCCAGCAGCGTCGCCTGCATCGCCCAGTAGATCGCCGTGTTGCCGAGCGCCAGGTCATAGGCCGCCGGCAGGTGCCAGAGCCACAGCACGGCGGCATGGACCACGAAGGGCAGCACCGGGGACCCCGGGGCCTTGAGGGGCAGGGCCGCGGCGATCAGCGGCGCGGCGAGGACGACAAGCGCTACATGATGCACCACCCGGGCCGAGAACAGCGCCGCCGACAGCGCGCAGAGCGGCGAGACGAAGGCGATTGCCAGCACCGCCACGCCGGCCAGCCCTGCACCGCTTCGCCGCAGCAACAAGGCCAGAAGCACCAGCGCGACCAGCAGCCCCGGATCGAGGTTCCACCGCATCCAAAGCCCGGCCGGGTCCGGCGCCGGCCCGCAGTAGATGCCCTGGAACGCCCCGAGGTCCATCGCGGCGGCCTACGGGCTGCCCAGCCGGTAGGCCACCACCTGATCCGCCACCTGCGGCTTCAGGATCGAATTGCCCCCTGCGGTGAAGACGACGTAATCGACACCCTCATGGGTGAAGACCGCGGGGATCGCGACCGAGGGCGCCGCCACGATGTCGGACCACAGCTCTTCCCCCGTCGCGGCATCCAGCGCGCGCACCCGGTCGTCCATCGAGGCGCCGATGAAGACCACGCCGCCCGCCGTCACCACCGGCCCGCCCAAAGTGGGCGAGCCCCAGGCCCGCATCCCGTAGAAGCCCCAGCGCTGGGTCAGGCCGAAGGGAACCTCGTAGAGCCTTTCGCCGCTGGCCAAGTCGTAGGCCGAGAAGGTGCCGAAGGGCGGCTCCCAGCAGGGCAGGCCCAGGCTGTTGGTCCATTCATACAGCTCGATCCCGTAAGGCGACCCTTCCTGCGCGTGGAACCCGGCCTCGTTGCCGCCTTCGATATTGCCGTCGGTAGCGTTGTGGACCTCGCTCTCGTAATCCTCGCGCGGGATCAGGCGCAGCACCTGCACGACGCGGCTGCTGTTGACGTAGAGGATGCCGCTGCGCGGATCGACCGCGGCGCCGCCCCAGTTGTTGGCGCCGGCGGTGCCCGGCCAAAGGAAGGTGCCCTCGACCGAAGGCGGGGTGAACAGGCCCTCGTAGCGATAGGTCTCGCGGTCCTTCGAGCATTCGCCCAGCGACAGGGCGTCGGACAGGCCCCAGACGCCGGGCAGGTCCTCGACCGGCACCGTCGGCGGCGGGACCGTGACGAAGGGCTGCGTTGCCGCCGTCCCCTCGCCTTCGGCGTCCGAAGGCGGCACCGGGCGGTCCTCGATCGGGAACAGCGGTTCGCCGGTCCGGCGGTCCAGCACGAAGATGAAGCCCTGCTTGGTGGTCTGCACCAGCGCCGGGATCACCTCGTCCCCGCGCCGGATGTCCACCAGCGTGGGCGCCGAGGGCGTGTCGTAGTCCCAGATGTCGTGCCGGATGTGCTGGAACGACCAGGCCACCGCGCCGGTCTCGATGTCGACCGCGGTGGTCGAGGTCGCCAGCGGAATGCCCTCCAGCCGGTTGCCGCCCCAGTAGTTCGGCGAGGGCGAGGAGACCGGCACGTAGACCAGCCCCAGTTCCGGGTCCGCCGACATCGAGGACCAGATGTTCGCGGTGCCGGTGCGCGGGATCAGTTCGGCGGGAATGAAGCCGGTGTCCCACAGCAACTCGCCGGTGCGGGCATCGACGGCCATCAGGTTGCCCGGCGGCTCCACCGTGTATTCCCAGTCCATCCCGGACCAGCCGATCAGGATCCTGTCGCCGACGATGGTGGGCGGCTGCAACAGCGAGAACGGGAAGACGGCGTTTGTCTCGTTCCACTGGTTGACGTTCAGGACACCGTTCACGCCGAAGTCCGCGCAAGGCTTGCCGGTGTCGGCATCGACCGCGTGCAGGGTGGCGTCCATCGTGCCGAGGTAGACCCGCTTCTCGCAAGGTCCCGTCGCCCCGCTTTCCCAATAGGCGACGCCCCGGTTCTTCAGCGCGGGCTGGGTCAGGGCTTCGAGCGTGGACTGGCTGTCGTAGCGCCACTTCTCTTCCCCGGTGGCGGGGTCCAGCGCGATGATGCGGTAGAACGGCGTGCCCAGGTAGAGGGTGCCGTTGGCATAGATCGGCGTTGCCGACCACACCGTTTCCGGCAGCTCGCCCGACCCGTCCGCGACATCGCCGGTCCGCACCTCCCAGGCACGCTCCAGCCGCGGGACGGTCTCCGGGGTGAAGGAGGCAACGTCGGCGAACTTGCTGGCCGAAAGCGTGCCGTTGAAGGTGTCCCAGCGGGTCTGCTCGGCCTGGGCCGGCAGGGGGCACAGCAGGGAGGTGGACAGAAGCGCGAGGTGCCGGGTCATGGCGCTGCGGTCCGAAGGGGCGGGCGTGCCGCGACGACAAGGATCGTCAGGACGACCAGTGCCATGACGATGGTGAGCGCATCCTGCATCAGGAACCATGCCGCGACCGCGGTCAGCACCGCCGCAACGAAGGTCGCGAAGACGACCAGCCGGCGGCGACCGCCGGTCGGATGCGCCATCGCAAGGGCTGCAAGCCCAAGAAGTGCGGCCAGGGCGCCGATCAGCGCCAGCAGCGCGCCGGCCGTGCCGGTGACGCCGGTTCCTTCGGTTATCCAGGCATATCCGGCCAGACCGACGCCTGCGAGGGCGGGAAGAAGAGCGCTGAACTGAAGCATGACCACGGGTTCTCCGGCATCCCAACCCCGTCAGTCACCGATCGGTTCCCTCCAGGTGCAGGACCGAGGAATCGCGTCGGAGCAGAGAGGCGCGCGGCACATCACCCCATCACCGGAGCCGAAAGCTCCCGATGCATCGGCCTCAGCCCGAGCGCATCGCGCCTGGGTTCCAAGGCGGCGAATTCCGCCAGAAGCCAGTCGCGCACCTTCTGCACCGCCGGGCGGCCGAGCGCCGAGCGGCGCGCCACCAGCTGGTAGAACATGCCCGTCCGCAACAGGCGGCCGCCGGCAGGGACCAGCCCGCCGCTGAGGACCTCGCCCGCCACGACATGCCACCAGCCGAGCGCCACCCCCTGGCCCTTGATCGCGCCTTGGATCACCAGCGCATAATCGGAAAAGCTGAGTTCCGTCGCCTCCTGCATCGGCCCGATCTCCATCGCTTCCAGAAAGCGCGGCCAGGGAATGCGCATCTTGCCCATCAGGCTGGCCAGGACCTGCCCCTTCAACCCCTCCGGCCCGTCGATGGGTCCGTGGTCGCGGCGATAGGCCGGGCTGCAGATCGGGATCACCACCTCGGGAACCAGCGGCCAGGCCACGGTCTCGCCGTCGTCGGGAGGGTCGTAGCGCAGGCCGATGTCGGCGGCGCCGAGCCGGCCGAGCGGCTCTCCATGGATCAGGTCCAGCCGCAGGGTGACTTCCGGCACGTCCCGGCGGAAGCGGTCGAACCGCGGCATGAGCCAGTGGATCGCAAAGGCCGAGGTGACCGAGACCGTCACCACCTCGGGGTCCTGGAGCCGGGTCTGGATCTCGCAGACGGCTTCCTCGATCCGGTCGAACCCGTCGCGCACGGCCCGATGGAGCAGGCGGCCCTCGGCCGTCAGCTCCAGCCCGCCGGAGCCGCGCAGGAACAGGCTGGTGCCGAGATGCCGCTCCAGCCGCGAGATCATCCGGCTGATCGCGGGCTGCGTCACGTTGAACTCGCGGGCGGCGAGGGTGAAGTTGCAATGCCTCGCGGCCGCCTCGAACATGAAGAGGGCGCCCGAAGAGGGCAGTCTGGCGCGCAGGGTCATCTGGGGTTCCGGCATGATTTCAAGTTATGGCGATCCTACTATTTCTGCGCTGATCAGGGAATATGCCGGTGCTAAGGTGACTTCAGATATGGCCGTTCACCGGCGGCCGCCTGCCAGCAGGAAGTCCCCGATTTGTCCGCCAGCTTTCCGCACCTGTTCTCTCCGCTCGTCCTCCGGGGCCATGAGATCCGCAACCGCATCCTTTCGACCGGGCACCAGACCTGGCTGGCCGAGGGCAACCGGCCGGGCGAAGCCCTGATCGCCTACCACGAGGCGCGGGCGCGGGGCGGCGCCGGGCTGATCGTCAACGAGGCGGCGCGGTTCCACCCTTCGGCCATCGGCGAGGCGCCGGACCTGACGCTGATCCATGACGATGCCATCCCGCATTATGCGCGGCTGGCGGCGGCGGTGCATCGCCACGGCGCGAAGATCTTCGGCCAGTTGTCGCATCCCGGCCGGGTGACGCGGCGGATGACCGACGGGATGCGCGGCGTGGTCTGGGCGCCGTCGTCGGTGCCCGAGAACCGCTTCCATGTCGTGCCGCGCGAAATGCCCGCCGAGATGGTGGCCGAGATCGTCGAGGCCGCCGGCGCCGCTGCCGGGCGCTACGCCGAGGCGGGCTATGACGGCGTGGAACTGATGGCGAGCCATGGGCTGCTGTTCGCGCAATTCCTCAACCCGGCGGTGAACCGGCGCGAGGACATCTACGGCGGCAGCGAGGAGAACCGTCTGCGGCCGCTGCGCGAGGCGCTGATCGCGGTGCGGCGCGCGGTGGGCGAAGGGGTGGTCGTGGGCCTGCGGATTTCGGCCGACGAGGCCGAGGAGGGCGGGCTGGACCAGGACCGCGTTCTGGCGGTCTGCCGCAGGCTCGGCGACGAGGGGCTGGTCGATTACATCAACACCACGCTCGGCTCGATGGCGGGACCGGGGGCCTCGGTCCATGTCGCGCCGCCGATGGAGATGGCGCCGGCCTATGTCGCGCCGAAGGCGGCGGCGATCCGGGCACAGGTCTCGGTGCCGGTCTTCGTGGCCGGGCGGATCAACCAGCCGCAGGTGGCCGAGGCGGTGCTGGCGGCGGGACAGGCCGACATGTGCGGCATGACCCGGGCGATGATCGCCGACCCCGACATGGCGCGGAAGGCGCGCGAGGGCAGGGCCGAGGACATCCGCGCCTGTATCGGCTGCAACCAGGCCTGCATCGGCCATTTCCATGCCGGTTATCCGATTTCCTGCATCCAAAACCCGGTCTCGGGGCGCGAATTGCGCCTGCCGCCGGTGCCGCCCGCGGCACGCGCGCTGAAGGTGCTGGTCGCGGGGGCGGGACCGGCCGGGATGAAGGCCGCCGTCACCGCCGCCGAGATGGGGCATCAGGTGGTGCTGGCCGAGGCCGCCGCGCAGGCGGGCGGGCAGGCGCTGCTGGCCCAGCTTCTGCCCGACCGGGCCGAGTTCGGCGGGTTGGTGACCAACCTGCTGACCGAACTCCGCCTGCGTCAGGTCGACCTCCGCCTCAACACCCGCGTCGACGCCGCCCTGCTGCGGGCCGAGCGGCCGGATGCGCTGGTCATCGCCACCGGCTCCACCCCCTTCATGCCCCGGATCGAGGGCGGCGAGACCGGCGGCCATGTCGTCACCGCCGCCGAGGTGCTGACCGGCCGGGCCAGGCCCGGCGGCCGGGTGGTGATCGCCGACTGGCGCTGCGACCAGATCGGCGTCGGCCTGGCGGTGATGCTGGCGCGGCGCGGGCATCATGTCCGCCTTGCGGTCGCCGGAATCTGCGCGGGCCAGAACCTGCAGCAATATGTCCGCGACCTCTGGGCCGGGCGGCTGCACGAGGCGGGGATCGAGGTGATCCCCTATGCCCGCATCTACGGTGTCGACAAGGACACCGCCTGGTTTCTCCATACCGCCAGCGGCGCGGCCATCACGCTGGAAGGGGTGGAGACGCTGGTGCTGGTCGAGGGCAACACCCCCGACATGACGCTTCAGCGCGAGGTTGCCGGCTTGGGCATTCCCAGCATCACCGTCGGCGATTGCACCCTTGCCCGCACGGCCGAAGAGGCGATCCACGACGGGCTGGTGTTGACCCGCGGTTTCCTGGGCGGGCTTGCAGACCCGGCAGGAGAACGGGCATGAGCGGCGTCCTTTCGGCCCTGTTGCGCCCCGACCGGCTGGCGATCGTGGGGGCCAGCCCGAAGGAGGGCAGCTTCGGCGCGAACCTGCTGCAATCCGTCCGCCATCTGGGTTTCGCGGGCGAGATCGCGCTGGTCAATCCGCGTTACGACCGGATCGGCGGCATGGCCTGCCACGGCAGCCTGGCCGAGGTGCCCGGAGGCGTGGATTGCGCCGCCTTCGCGGTGGGGGATGCGCATCTGGTGGCCTCGATGCTGGACGCCGCGGCGGCCGGCCTGCGCGGTGCCGTCCTGTTCGGCCGCGCCCATGGCGAGGAAGCAGGCCGCCCGCGCGCCGATCTGGTCCGCGAGATCGCGCGCAGTGCCGGAATGGCGGTCTGCGGCGCGAACTGCATGGGCTTCGTCAACCTCGGCCACCGGCTGCAGCTGACCGGGATGCCCTTCAAGGCGCTGCCCGCGCCCTCGGGGGTGGCGCTGATCTCGCATTCCGGCTCCAGCTGGTCGGGGCTGGTCGGCAACCGCCGGCAGATGGGCTTCGACTATGCGATCTCGGCCGGGCAGGAGCTGACGACCGGCGCTGCCGACTACATCCGCTTTCTCGTCGAAGACACCGAGGTGCGGGTGATCGCCTGCGTGCTGGAGACGGTCCGCGATCCCGCCGGTTTCCTTGCCGCCGCCGATCTGGCGCGGGCGAAGGGCGTGCCGGTCATCGTGCTGAAACTGGGGCGCAGCGCGGCGTCGAAGCAGTTCGCCATCTCGCATTCCGGCGCGCTTTCCGGGTCGAACGCCGCCTATGACGCGGCCTTCGCCCGCCATGGCGTGGTCCAGGTGCGCAGCCTCGACGAATTGCTGGATACCGCCGAGCTGATGGCCCTGCGCCGGATCATGCCCGCGCCCGGCATCGCGCTCGGCACCGATTCCGGCGGCGAGCGGCAGTTGATCGCCGACCTGGCCGCCGACCTGGGCTTGCCCTTCGCGGAACTGGCGCCGCAGACGCTTGCGGCGATCGATGCGCATCTCGATCCGGGGATGGAGGCGTCGAATCCGCTCGACTACTGGGGCGACGGCGGCGACATCATGGCGCCGGTGCTGGGCGAGATGGCGAAGGACCCCGGCGTCGGCATCGTGGTCATGGCCTCCAACCTGCCGCCCGACCGTCCCTTCTCGGACCAATCGGCGGCGGCCATCCTCAAGGTCCATGCCGGGACCGGCAAGCCGGTGGCGGTGATGGGAAACATCGCCACCACGCTTTCCCCCGCGGTCGCCGAGAGGTTGCGCGGGCATGGCATTGCGGTGCTGATGGGCACGGTCAGCGGGCTGGCCGCGCTCGGCCATCTGCGGCGCTGGTATTTCGGGTTTGCGACGGAGGATACCACCCCGCCGCTGCCGCTGTCGGCCGAAGCAGAGGCGCTTATCGCCGGGGCGGGCCGGGACATGCTGCGCAGCGCCGAGGGATTCCGGCTGCTGGAAGACGCCGGCATCCCCTGCGCCCCCTTCGCGGAAGTGCAAGGGCCGGAGGAGATTGCCGCCTTCGCCGCCCGCCACGGCTGGCCGCTGGTGCTGAAGATCGACGATGCGGCCATTCCCCATAAATCCGATCTGGGCGGCGTCTTCCTGGGTCTTGGAAGCGCGGATGAGGCGGAGGCGGCGTGGACTGCGTTGCGGCTGCGCCATCCGCAGGCGCCGGTCATCGTGCAGGCCATGGTCCAGGGTGTGGAACTGATCCTGGGCATGACCACCGACCCCGATTTCGGGCCGCTGGTCACGCTGGGCCTCGGCGGCGTCTTCACCGAGATCTTCCGCGACACCACGGCGCTTCTGCCGCCGTTCAGCCCCGAGACCGCCCGGTCTGCGCTGGAGGGGCTGACGGCCTTTCCGCTGCTGACCGGCGCCCGCGGCCGCCCGCCCGCCGATCTGGAGGCGCTCTGCGCCCTGATCTCGCGGTTCAGCGCCTTTGCCGCCGGCGCCGCGGGCCGGATCGCCGAGATCGAGATCAACCCGGTGCTTGCCGGGCCGGAGGGGGCGCTTGCCGTCGACTGCCTTGCCCTGCGCCAGAAGGAGAAGCCGCACCATGAGCACTGACTACGAGACGATCCGCGTGGAGCTTTCCGACGAGGGGGTCGCCCATATCATCCTCAACCGCCCCCGGGTGCTGAACGCGATCAACTCGGTGATGATGCGCGAGGTGAACGAGGTGTTGGACGCGCTGGAACGCGACCCGGCGGTGCGCTGCTTCATCCTGTCGGGCGAGGGCAGGGCCTTCTCGGCCGGCTTCGATCTGAAGGAATCCGCCGCCGCGGGCGAGCGGACGGTGCAGGACTGGCGCCGGGTGCTGGAGGCCGACTTCGATTTCGTGATGCGGTTCTGGGATTGTCCGAAGCCGACGATCTCGGCCATCCACGGCCACTGCATCGGCGGCGGGCTGGAACTGGCCGCGGCCTGCGACATCGCCATCGCCGGCGAGGATGCGGTCTTCGGTGAGCCCGAGGTGCGGTTCGGCTCGGGCATCGTCGCCATGCTGCTGCCCTGGATGGTGGCGCCGAAACACGCCAAGGACATCCTCTTGACCGGCAACGACCAGATCGGCGCCACCCGGGCGGCCGAGATCGGCCTGGTGACCGAGGCGGTCTGGGAAGGCCATCATGTCGAGCGGGCCTTCGAGAAGGCGCGCGAGATCGTCGCGGCGGCGCCCCTGTCGGTGGAACTGACCAAGCGGGCGATCAACCGCAGCTACGACATCCGCGGGATGCGCAATGCGCTGCTGGCGGCGGTGGAGACCGACATCGTGATCGAAACCTCCGGCGGGGCCGAGCGCGCCGAATTCAACCGCATCCGCCGGGAAGAGGGGCTGAAGGCCGCCATCGCCTGGCGCAACAGCCGCTGACCGAAGGCGCCGGGCAGCCGCCAGGTGATCGCTCGGCGATCACCTTTCCGGGCGGACGGTTCCGCGCGCGCTGCAGAACATCGGCCCGCCCTTGGGGCGGGGGAAACCGTAGCCGTGGACCTCGACAAGGTCGATGTCTTCCGGCGTGGCGGCGATGCCTTCGGCAAGGATTTTGCGCCCTTCGTCCGCCATGACGCCGACCAGAGCCGCGGCGATGTCCGCGGCCGGCATCTCGCGCGCGCCCTTGCGATACGGGGCAAGCAGCGCCGCCACCTGCTGCGACGGCAGCGGCTCGCGGCTGCCCGGGGCGTAGTCATACCACCCGCCGCCGGTTTTCTGGCCCAGCCTGCCCGCGCGCACCAGAATGTCGCCCGCCGTTTCCGGCACGTCCCGGCCAAGGGCGCGCGCCGTCTCCCGCGCGCGGAAGGCGACATCCAGCCCGGCCATGTCCTGCATCTCGAACGGACCCATGGCGAAGCCGAAGCCGCGCATCGCGGCGTCGATCCCGGCCGGGGAGATGCCGTCGCGCAGCATCGCCTCGGCCCCGGCGCGGTAACGCAGCAGGATGCGGTTGCCGATGAAGCCCTCGCAGTTTCCCGCCCGCACCGCGACCTTGCCCAGCCTGCGGGCCAGGTCGAAGCCGGTGGCGACCACTTCGGGGCCGGTCGCCGTGAGGGGAACGATCTCGAGCAGTTTCATCACCTGGGCGGGACTGAAGAAATGCAGGGCGATGAACCGCTCCTGCCCCGGCAGCCCGCGGACGATCTCTTCGGGGTCGAGGTAGGAGGTATTGGTGGCCAGGATCGTCTCGCGGCCGCAGACCTCGGCCAGCCGTGCGAAGACCTCGCGCTTGAGGGTGAGGTCCTCGAACACGGCCTCGATGACCAGATCGCAGCCGGCAAGCCCGGCAGGATCGGTTATGCCGGTGACGGCCTCGCGTCTGGCGCGGGCGGCGGCCTCGTCGTGCAGGCCGCGTTTCACCTGCGTCGCCAGGATGCCGTCGAGCCGGTCCATGGCGCGGGCGAGCGGGGCCTCGCCGGTTTCGGACAGCACGACCCGCAGCCCGGCATTGGCCAGCGCCGCGGCGATGCCGGCGCCCATCGTGCCGCCGCCGACCACGCCGACGCGGCCGAGGGGGCGGGGGGCGATCCCGCGCAGGGCGGCGGGCCTGGCCGCCGCGCGTTCGGCGAAGAACAGGTAGCGCAGCGCTGCGGCCTCGTCCGAATTGCGCAACTTCAGGAAGGTCTCCCGTTCCAGGCGCATCCCGGCCTCGAACCCTGCCGAAATGCCGTGGCGCAGGACGGCCAGCGCCGCCGCCGGTGCGGGATTGCCGCGCGCGGCCTTGGCGATGCGGGCGCCGGCGGCGGACCAGAAGGCCTCGCCCGGATCGGCCAGGTCCTTCTGCCGTGCGCCGGGATGCCGGGCCTTGCCGGACACCTCCTGCGCGAAGGCGAGGGCGTCGGCGATCAGGTCCGCACCGGCCAGCCGGTCGGCAAGGCCCGCGGCCAGCGCCTCGGCCGCGTCCATCTGGCGGTTCGTTGTGATCATCTCCACCGCCGCCGCCACGCCGATGAGACGCGGCAGCCTCTGGGTGCCGCCCGCCCCGGGGATGATCCCGAGCGCCGTTTCCGGCAGGCCGAACCGCGCGCCGGAGGCGGCGATGCGGTAGTGGCAGCCAAGGGCAAGCTCGGCCCCGCCGCCGAGGGCCGGTCCGTTGACGGCGGCGATCCAGGGCTTCGCCGCCGCCTCGATCGCGGCGATCACATCGGGCAGGTGCGGAGCCTCGGGCGGGCGGTCGAATTCCGTTATGTCGGCGC
The DNA here is from genome assembly GCF_011043545.1 of Rhodobacter sp. SGA-6-6. Taxonomy (GTDB): domain Bacteria; phylum Pseudomonadota; class Alphaproteobacteria; order Rhodobacterales; family Rhodobacteraceae; genus Pseudogemmobacter. The sequence goes on from NZ_JAAKGP010000005.1 coordinate 38,280, forward strand.
CGCCGACGAAAAGCCGGCCCGCCCCGGTCAGGATCGCGGCGCGGATCGCCGGGTCGCGGCCGACCTCGGCGATCACTTCGCCCAACTGCCGGCGCAGCGCCCGGCCGAGGGCGTTCACCGGAGGATTGTCGAGGGTGACGACGGCGATGCCGTCCCGGTCCTGCCGGGTGAGGAGCGTTGCGGTCATGCGGTCCCGGTCCTTTCGATGAGCAGCGCGATCCCTTGGCCGACGCCGATGCACATGGTGCAGAGCGCATAGCGGCCGCCGCGGCGTTCCAGCTCATGCACCGCCGTCAGCGCCAGCCTTGCGCCGGAGGCGCCGAGCGGATGGCCGACGGCGATCGCGCCGCCGTTGGGGTTCACATGGCCTGCATCGTCGGGCAGGCCGAGGCCGCGCAGCACCGCAAGGGACTGGGCGGCGAAAGCCTCGTTCAATTCGACGACATCCATGTCCCGGATCGTCAGGCCGGTGCGGGCCAGCAGCCGCTGCACCGCGGGCACCGGGCCGTATCCCATCACCCGCGGCGCAACCCCGGCGGCGGTCATGGCGACGACGCGCGCGCGGGGCTCCAGCCCGAGTTCCCACACCGCCCGGTCGGAGGCCAGCATCACCGCCGCCGCCCCGTCGTTGACGCCCGAGGCATTGCCCGCCGTCACGCTGTTTACCGGCCCGTTCAGCGGCTTCAGCCGCCGAAGCTGGTCGGCGGTGGTCTCGGGGCGGGGATGTTCGTCGGTGTCGAAGACCAGCGGATCGCCGCGCCGCTGCGGCAGGGTGACGGGGGTGATTTCCGCATCGAATCGCCCGGCCGCCCGGGCCGCGGCCCATCTGTTCTGGCTGCGCAGGGCGAAGGCGTCCTGGTCCTCGCGCGAGATGGCGTAGTCCTGCGCCAGGTTGTCGGCAGTCTGCGGCATGGAATCGATGCCATGCGCCGCCTCCATGCGCGGATTGGCAAAGCGCCAGCCGATGGTGGTGTCGAAAATCTCCGCCCGGCGCGAAAAGGCCGCCTCCGCCTTGGCCATGACGAAGGGCGAGCGGGTCATGTGCTCGACCCCGCCCGCGATCAGCAGGTCGGCCTCGCCGCAGCGGATGGTCCGGGCGGCCTGACCGACGGCCTCGAGTCCCGAGCCGCAGAGGCGGTTCACGGTGACGCCGGGCACCGTCACCGGCAGCCCGGCCAGCAGAAGCGCCATGCGCGCGACATTGCGGTTGTCCTCGCCCGCCTGGTTCACGCAGCCGAGGACGACATCCTCGACCAGCGCCGGGTCCATCTCCGGGTGGCGGGCGATCAGTGCCGCCAGCGGGACCGCCGCCAGATCGTCGGCGCGCAGATGCGCGAGCGCTCCGCCATGCCGGCCGAAGGGGGTGCGGATGCCGTCCACGATCCAGGCGTTTTTCATGGCGGGTCTCCGGAGGGGGCGCGACGTCGGACCGCCGATGGAGGGCGGTCGATGGGCGAGGATAACCACGATCTTTCCGCCGTCGCAACATTTCTGATTGATCGGGCAATCAGAAATGTTGACTCGCGGCCCGGTTTGGCCACTACTTGCGCAGAAGGATCCGACCGGGCGGATTGGGGGCAGACCCCTGCGACCGGGAATGCAGGGGGAATGCGATGGCGGGGAAGATGCTGGAAACCATCGACGAGGCGATGCGCGCGCATGTCCTGGTGCCGGCGCAGGAGATGGAGAAGCTGGGCAAGGCCTCGCAGCCGGTGCTGACCCGTGCCGAGGGAATCTATGTCTATGCCGAAGACGGCCGGCGCCTGATCGACGGGCCCGCCGGGATGTGGTGCGCCCAGGTCGGCTATGGCCGCCGCGAGATCGTCGATGCCATCGCGCATCAGGCCATGGTGCTGCCCTATGCCTCGCCCTGGTATATGGCCACCAGCCCGGCGGCGCGGCTGGCGGAGAAGATCGCCTCGCTGACGCCGGGCGACCTGAACCGGGTCTTCTTCACCACCGGCGGGTCGACCGCGGTGGACAGCGCGCTGCGGTTTTCCGAGTTCTACAACAACGTGCTGGGCCGGCCGCAGAAGAAGCGCATCATCGTGCGCTATGACGGCTACCACGGCAGCACGGCGCTGACGGCGGCCTGCACCGGCCGCACCGGCAACTGGCCGAACTTCGACATCCGCCAGGACCGCATCTCGTTCCTGTCCAGCCCCAATCCGCGCCATGCGGGCAACCGCAGCCAGGAGGCCTTCCTGGACGATCTGGTCAGGGAGTTCGAGGACCGCATCGAAGAGCTTGGCGCCGACACCATCGCCGCCTTCCTGGCCGAGCCGATCCTCGCCTCGGGCGGGGTGATCATCCCGCCGCAGGGCTATCACGCGCGGTTCAAGGCGGTCTGCGAGAAGCACGACATCCTCTACATCTCGGACGAGGTGGTGACGGGCTTCGGCCGCTGCGGCGAATGGTTCGCCTCCGAAAAGGTGTTCGGCGTGGTGCCGGACATCATCACCTTCGCCAAGGGCGTCACCTCGGGCTATGTGCCGCTCGGCGGGCTCGCGATCTCGGAGCGTGTGCTGGCGCGGGTCTCGGGCGCGAATGCGAAGGGAAGCTGGTTCACCAACGGCTATACCTACAACAACCATCCGGTGGCCTGCGCGGCGGCGCTGGCGAACATCGAGCTGATGGAGCGGGAAGGCATCGTCGATCACGCCCGCGACATGGCCGGGTATTTCGCCTCGGCACTGGCCTCGCTGCGCGACCTGCCGGGCGTGGCCGAGACCCGCTCGGTCGGGCTGGTGGGCTGCGTGCAATGCCTGCTGGACCCCTCCCGCGCCGACGGCAATGCCGAGGACAAGGCCTTCACGCTGAAGGTCGACGAGCGCTGCTTCGAGCTTGGGCTGATCGTGCGGCCGCTCGGCGATCTCTGCGTGATCTCGCCGCCGCTGGTCATCACCCGCGCGCAGATCGACGACATGGTGGCGATCCTGGCCCGCGCGATTGCCGAGGTGGGCGCCGCCCACGGACTGAAAGCGAAGGACCCGGCCGCCGTGTGACGCGGCCGGCGACGAAACCCTCCATCCGACAGGAACCGACATGCTGCAACAGATCGACTGGCACGCCCGCGCCAAGGCCGCGGCCCTTCCGACCCGCCCCTTCATCGACGGCAAATATGTCGACAGCCTTTCGGGCGAGACCTTCGCCTGCGTCTATCCGGGCGACGGCAGGCTGCTGGCGGATGTCGCCTCCTGCAACGAGGCCGATGTGGATGCAGCGGTGCGCTCGGCCCGCAAGGCGTTCGACGCAGGGGTCTGGTCGCGGATGGCGCCCGCCGACCGCCGCCGCATCCTGCTGCGCTTTTCCGAACTGATCCTCGCCAACCGCGAGGAACTGGCGCTCTTGGAAACGCTGAACGTCGGCAAGCCGATCGCCAATGCCTACAACGGCGACGTGGTCAGCGCCGCGGCCTGCATCGCCTGGTATGCCGAGGCCATCGACAAGGTCTATGGCGAGGTCGCGGCCACCGCCCACGACATGACGACGCTGGTTGTCCGCGAGCCGCTCGGCATCGTCGCCGCGGTGGTGCCCTGGAACTATCCGATGTCGATGGCGGCCTGGAAGCTGGGGCCGGCGCTGGCGACCGGCAATTCCGTCATCCTGAAGCCGGCCGAGCAATCGCCCTTCACCGCGCTGAAATTCGGCGAGCTTGCCATCGAGGCGGGGATGCCGCCCGGCGTGCTGAACGTGATCCCCGGCCTCGGCCATGTCGCGGGCAGGGCGCTCGGCCTGCATATGGATGTCGATTGCGTCGGCTTCACCGGCTCGACCGAGGTCGGCAAGTATTTCATGCAGTATTCCGGCCAGTCGAACATCAAGCGGATCGGGCTGGAACTGGGCGGCAAGTCGCCCCAGGTGGTGCTGGCCGACTGCGACGATCTGGACGCCGCGGCGGCGGGGATCGCGGCGGGGATCTTCGCCAATACGGGGCAGGTCTGCAACGCCGGCTCGCGGCTGATCGTGGACGAGAAGGTGCGCGACGCGCTGCTGGAGAAGATCGCCGCCCAGGCGAAGGTCTTCGCCCCCGGCGACCCGCTGGACCCGGCAACCCGCATGGGGTCGATGGTCAGCGAGGAGCAGATGGACCGCGTGCTCGGCTACATCGACGCCGGCCGCGCCGACGGCGCCCGCGCGACGCTGGGCGGCAACCGGGTGAAGACGGAAACCGGCGGCTTCTACATCGAGCCGACGATCTTCGAGGGGGTCCGCAACGACATGAAGATCGCGCAGGAGGAAATCTTCGGGCCGGTGCTGTCGGCGATCACCGTGAAGGGCTTCGACGAGGCGATGGCGGTGGCGAACGACACCATCTACGGCCTGGCCGGTGCGGTCTGGACCGGATCGGTGAAGAACGCCCACCGGGCCGCCAAGGCGATCAGGGCCGGGGTGGTCTGGGTGAACTGCTTCGACCGCGGCTCGCTGGCCGTTCCCTTCGGCGGGTTCAAGCAGTCCGGCTTCGGCCGCGACAAGTCCCTGCACGCGATGGACAAGTATACCGACCTCAAGGCGGTCTGGTTCGCACACTGAACCGCCCTTGCACCTCGCCCGTGCTCCCCGGGCGAGGTGCGTCATCCTCTTGCGCCGATTGGAGCCGCCGATGTGGAAGGACCAAGTCCTCGCCGACCCCGTGATCCCTTATGAGGAGCGCCGCCGCCGGATCGAGGCCGAGCCGCTGCCGGAGAACATCGGCGCGCTGATCGACGCGGCGGCCGACGAGGCGGGCGACCGCATCCTGTGGAACTTCTTCGACAGCGGCGAGACCATCACCTATGCGCAGATGCGCGCGCAGGTGAACGGACTGGCGGCGCGGCTGCTGGCGCTGGGGATCGGCAAGGGCACCCATGTCGGGGTCATGCTGCCGAACATCCCGGCCTTTCCGCTGACCTGGCTGGCACTTGGGCGGATCGGCGCGGTGATGCTGCCGGTCAATCCGGGCTATACCCCGCGCGAGATCGCCCATGTCATGCAGGTGGCGGAGGCGGAGTGGATGGTGGCCCATGCCGACACCCGCGCCGTGCTGGATCAGGCCAGAGCCGAAGGGCTGGTCTCGCTGCCCGAAGAGCGGCTGATCGTCGTGGGCGGCGCGGGGCCGCACAGCTGGGAGGCTCTGGCCGCGGAACCCGCCGGCAGCTTCGCCCCGCCGGCGCCGGTCGGCCATGACGACCTGCTGAACATCCAGTTCACCTCGGGCACCAGCGGCTTTCCCAAGGGCTGTATGTTGAGCCAGCGCTACTGGCTCTCGGCGGGCAAGGTGAACGCCTTCCGCGACGGGCGCGTCTATCGCCGCATCCTTGCCTCGACCCCGTTCTTCTACATGGACCCGCAATGGCTGCTGCTGATGACGCTGTATCAGCGCGCCACGCTTTTCGTGGCGGCGAAGCAGTCGACCAGCCGCTTCACGGCCTGGCTGAAGGAGCACGGGATCGAATTCTGCCTGCTGCCCTGGGTGCTGCACGGCATGGCGCAGCAAGCCCATGACGCCGACAACCGGGTGATCCGCGCCAACATCTACGGCTGCCCGCGCGACCTGCACAAGGGGATCGAGGCGCGGTTCGACCTGAACGCGCGCGAGGCCTTCGGCATGACCGAGATCGGCCCGGCGATGTTCATGCCGGTCGAGCGCGCCGACAAGGTGGGCTCGGGCTCCTGCGGCCTGCCTTGCCCGTTCCGCGACTGCCGGATCGTGGGCGAGGATAGCCGGCCCGTTCCGCAGGGCGAGACCGGCGAATTGCAGATCCGTGGCCCGGGGATCATGCTGGGCTATTACAACAACCCCGCCGCCACCGCCGAGGTGTTGCGCGACGGCTGGTTCTCCACCGGCGACCTGTTCCGCCAGGACGAGGAGGGGTTCTTCTACATCGTCGGGCGCAAGAAGGACATGATCCGCCGCTCGGCCGAGAACATCGCCGCCCGCGAAGTGGAAACCGTGCTGGCCGCGGCCCCCGGCGTGGCCGAGGTGGCGGTGGTGGGCGTGCCCGACCCCCTGCGCGGCGAAGAGGTCAAGGCCTATCTGCGGCTGAAAGAAGGGGTGGCGGCGAACGGGCAGGTGCTGGACGGCATCATCGCCGCCGCGACGGCGGGGCTGGCGCCGTTCAAGGTGCCGCGCTTCTATGCCTTCGTCGAGGATTTCCCCCGCACGGCATCGCTGAAGATCGCCAAGCCGCAGATCACCGCCGGCGTGGCCGACCTGCGCGCGGGCGCCTTCGATCGGGTCACCGGAAGCTGGATCGAAGGGGTGCAGGCATGAAACCGCAATATGATGCGATCATCGTCGGCGGCGGCCACAACGGCCTGACCTGCGGCGCCTATCTGGCGCGCGCAGGCGTGAAGGTTCTGGTGGTCGAGCGCCGGGACATCGTCGGCGGCGCCGCCGTCACCGAGGAATTCGCGCCGGGCTATCGCAGTTCGACCGCCTCCTACTACCAGGGCCTGCTGCAGCCGAAGGTCATCCTCGACCTCGAATTGCAGAAATACGGGTTCGAGGTGCTGCCAGCCCCGCCCACGGTCTTTGCGCTGGACGGCGGGCGCACCTTCACCATGTGGGACGACCCCGAGAAATTCGCCGCTGAGATCGCGAAATTCTCCAACGCCGATGGCGAGGCCTATGCGAAATACCGCGCGCATATGCAGAAGATCGCCCCGCACATGAAGCGGCTGCTGTGGGAGGTGCCGGTCAATCCCGGCAGCGGCCGCTTGCGCGACCTGAAGCGGCTGGCCGGTTTCGTCTGGCGCTTCCGCCGGATCGGGCCGCAGTTCCACGACATCTACAACCTCTTGACGATGAGCGCATACGACTACCTGTCGCGCTGGTTCTCGTCCGAGGAGGTGAAGCTGGTCCTCGGCTTCTTCGCCGGCGGCGGCGGGGCGAATTCCAGCCTGAAGACGCCGGGCTCGGCCTATATGCTGGCGCGCGGCATCGTGCGCGACGGCGCCACGGCGGCGGGGCCGGCGGGCTTCATGAAGGGCGGCATGGGCGCGATCTCCGAGGCGATCCGCCGTTCGGGCGAAGCCCATGGCATGGAGGTCCGCACCTCCTGCCCGGTGGAGCGCATCCTGGTGGAACAGGGCCGCGCCGTGGGGGTGCGGCTGGAGGGCGGCGAGGAAATCCGCTCGAAGATCGTCATCGCCAATGCCACCGCGCGGACGATCTTCACCCGGCTGCTGGACCCCGGGACCCTGCCCGAGGAGTTCAACCGCGACATCCGCAACATCCGCTGCGAAAGCACGGTGTTCCGGGTCAATCTCGCGCTGTCCGCGCTGCCCGAGGCGCCGGTCTTCGGCCAGACCAACCCCGAAGGCGCGATCATGCCGCAGATGACCATCGCGCCCTCGGTTTCCTACATGGAGCGCGCCTGGCACCAGGCTCAGGCGGGCGAGATGGCGGAAGAGCCGTTCCTGATCGTCAAGGTCCCCACGATGGTCGACCCGACGCTGGCGCCCGAGGGGCATCACGTGATGAACCTGTTCGGCGGCCATGCCCCCTATACGCTGGCGCGCGGCAGCTGGGACGAGCGGCGCGAAGAGCTGTGGCAGCGGGTGCTGAAGGTGCTGAAGACGCAGTTCCCCGACATCGAGGGCAGGATCCTGCACCGCCAGATCCTGACGCCGCTGGACCTGGAGCGGATCTTCGACCTGCCCAACGGCCATGTCCATCACGGCGAGATCAGCGCCGACCAGATGTTCTTCCGCCGCTTCTCACCCGGATACGCCGATTACCGCAGCCCGGTCGCGGGGCTTTACCAGGCCTCGGCCTCGGTGCATCCCGGCGGGGGCGTCACCGGCGTTCCGGGGCACAATGCGGCGAAGGTCATCCTCGAAGACCGCCGGACATGGAGCTGAGCCGATGCTGATAGATTTCTCCAGCCGCCCGCCCCACCCGGACTTCGCGCCGCCGGCGCCGCATCTGCAGAACTACCGCCGGGTCTATCGCGCCAGCGAAAGCCGTTCGGCCGCCACCGAGGCGGGGCAGGGGCTGGACGGCTGGCTGGACACCTATGAAAGGCTTGGCGCGCGCCATGTCGTGCTGAAGGCGCGCGACCTGACCACCACCTTCGGCTTCAGGATCCCGAACGAGACGGTGGCGGATTTCGTCCGCGCCCACGGCCCGCGCTACATCGGCTTTGCCGGGGTGGACCCGTGGCAGGCCGATGCCGTGGCGCAGTTCGACCATGCCGTCCGCACCCTGGGCCTGCGCGGGCTGAACCTGCAATGCTTCGAGTTGAAGCTGCGCCCGGACGATGAGCGGCTGTTCCCGCTCTACGAGAAGGCGATCGAGCTGGACGTGCCGGTGAACATCCACTGCGGCATCAACTTCTCGACCCACACCCCGATGGCGCTGGGGCGGCCGGAATACATCGACAACGTGATGGTGCGCTATCCTGACCTGCGCGCCGTGGCCTCGCCGCCGGGCTGGCCCTGGGTGCAGGAGCTGATCGGCGTGGCCTGGCGGCACCCGAACCTTTACATCGGCGTGCTGGCCGTCCGGCCCAAGCTGCTGGCCAAGCCACATTCGGGATACGAGCCGCTGCTGCAATACGGCCGGACCCTCCTGAAGGAGAAGATGATCTTCGGATCTGCCTTCCCGATGATGCCGGTCGAGACCGCGCTGGCGGAGCTTGAGACCCTCGGCCTCGACGATGCCACGCGGCGGCTGTGGCTGCACGACAATGCGGCCCGTCTCCTGGGGCTGCCGCCTGCCCGAGCTTGACTTTGCCGGTCCCCCCTATATTGCCGGGGGGATTGCGCCGTGGTGATGATCCTGCCGTGAAATGACCGATGTTCCGATGACCGAGCAGAAACCGAAGATCCGGCGCAGCGCTGCCGGCGCCCAGAAAAGCCGCGACGATCAGGTGGTGGACCGCCGCCGCTCGCTTCTGAAAGCGGCGGTGAAGGTGATCTCGAAGCGCGGCCTGACCGGCGTCACCATCAATTCCATCGCGGCCGAGGCGGAATGTTCCTATGGCGTGGTCGCCTTCCACTTCCAGTCGAAGGAGGGGATCATCTTCGCCGCCCTCGATCACAGCGCGGCGGAATACGAGGCCTTTCTGGCGCGGCTGAACGCGTCCGAGCGCAGCCCGGCCGAGCGGATCCGCCACATGATCGACACCGATTTCAGCCGCAAGGCGGCGGGGCAGGATTCCATCGCGCTCTGGCTGGCCTTCTGGGCCGAGGCGGCGCGGGTGCCGAGCTTCCGCAAGCGCTGCGCGGCCTTGCGCATCCATTACAACAAGGCCGTTGCCGCCGATGTCGAGGAACTGGCGCGGCAGCGCGGCGTCGGGATCGATGCGGAACAGGTGGCGGTTTCGCTGAATGCGATGATCTCGGGCCTGTGGATCGAGAACCTGCTGCTGCCGATCACCGTGGCCGAGGGCCAGAGGCGCGGGCACGACGCCTGCATGGCCTTCATGCGGCACTATTTCCCCAGGGATTTCTGAGGGGCGGCGAGGGGCCTCAGCCCCGGGCCGCCTCGAAGCCCTTCAGGACGTTGACCGCATTCACCCCGACCGCCTCGATCGCATAGCCGCCCTCCATCACGAACAGCGTGGGCAGGTTCAGGGCGGCGATGCGGCGGCCGATCTGCGGGTAATCCCCGCCCGTCAGGCGGAAGTGGGAGATGGGGTCCTCCTCGAAGGTATCGACGCCCAGCGAGACCACCAGCCGGTCCGGGGCGAAGGCCCTGATCCGGTCGATCCCTTGGTCCAGCGCGCCGGACCAGGCCGCGAAATCCGCGCCCCAGGGCAGCGGCAGGTTGAGGTTGAACCCTTCGCCTTCGCCTTCCCCGGTCTCGTCGGCGAAACCGATGTAATAGGGATATTCCTGCACCGGATCGCCATGGATCGAGACCGTCAGCACATCGCCCCGGCCGTAGAAGATGTCCTGGGTGCCGTTGCCATGGTGGTAGTCGATGTCCAGCACGGCCACACGCGCCGCGCCGCCGTCGCGGAAGGCCTGCGCGGCGATGGCGGCATTGTTGAGAAAGCAGTAGCCGCCGAAATAGTCGCGCCCCGCATGATGCCCCGGCGGACGGCAGAGCGCGAAGGCCGCGGCTTCGCCCCCGTCGATCAGCCGCGCCCCGGTCAGCGCGCAGTCGGCGGCGGCGCGGGCGGCTTTCCAGGTGCCTTCCAGCACCGGGCTGCTCATGTCCACCGCATAGCGGCCCAGCTCGGCGCCGGGGCGCACGGTCGGGATCATCCGCGTCCGCCGCGGCGGCCAGATGTTGGGATAGGCCGGGATCGGCCCGACCTCGGCCGCCCACGCCTCCCACGCGGTTTCCAGGAAGCGCAGGAAGGCGGCGTCGTGCACCGCCAGCAGCGGCGCGGTCCCGAAGCTGTCGGGGCCGACGACCGGGCCGAGGTTGGCGCGCTTCACCTCGTCCAGCACCAGTTCGGCGCGGCGCGGGATCTCGAAGGCATCGACCCATCTGCCGCGGTAGAATTCGGTATCGACGCTTTGCAGGGCGTGGAGATCGGAGAAGATCGTCTTCATCGGGGGCCTCAAAAGGGAAGGGAAGGACGGGTTTTTGATGTGCCATACCAGCCGCCGAGCGCGGCCTCGTAGGCAAGGCCGGCGGTGAAGACCGACTGGTCCTCGTAGCTGCGGCCGACCAGCTGGATGCCGGTCGGCACGCCGTTCGGCGCATGGCCCGAGGGCACCGCCAGCACCGGGCAGCGGCTGAGCATGTTGAAGGGCCAGGCCATGGTCCAGCCCAGATAGGAGTCGATCTCCTTGCCGTTGATGATCAGCGGGTCGCTGAAATCGAACTCCGCCGGCACCGCGGGAAGGGCGAGGGTGGGGCAGAGGAACAGGTCGAACCCCTCCATCATCGGGCCGAAATGCGACCAGATCCTCCCTTCGACCTCGAGGCTGGCTAGGTAGTCGCGGGTGGTCACGTCCAGCGAGGCGCGGGCGAAGGCGGCGGCATAGCCGGTCAACTGGGCCTCGCGTTCGTCCAGATATTCGGCGAGCCAGGCGCCGAACAGGGTTTTGTGATGGGTGGCCGCGGCGTGATAGACCTCCCACGACCAGGGCAGGTCCACCTCGACAACCTCGGCCCCGAGCCCGCGGAACACCTCCAGCGCGGCCAGGGTGTTCGCCCGCACCGCCGGATCGACCTCCATGAAGCCTAAATCCAGCGACCAGGCGATCCGCCAGCCCTTCACCCCGGAACGGTCGGTGGCCAGTTCCAGCTTCGGCTTCAGCGAGGCGATGTCTTCCGGATGCGGCCCGGCCAGCACGTTCTGCATCAGCAGGCAGTCCTCGACCGAGCGCGCCATCGGACCGGGATGGTTGTAATGATCCAGGTTGAAGGGCGGCGTGGAAGGCACCCTTCCATAGGGCGGCTTGAACCCCACCACGCCCGAGGCCGAGGCCGGGATGCGGATCGACCCGCCGATGTCGGACCCCGTGGCCAACGCGGTCAGCCCCGCCGCCAGCGCCGCGCCCGCCCCGCCGGACGACCCGCCAGGCGTGAAGGCGGGGTTCCAGGGGTTGCGGGTGACGCCCCATTGCCGGGAATGGCAGAAGGGCGCGCAGGAGAACTCGGGCGTGGTGGTGCGGGCGTGGACGATGGCGCCCGCCTCCAGCAGCCGCGCGACCAAAGGCGCGCTCTTTTCCGCGACATGGCCGGCATAGAGCAGCGAGCCGTAGGTGGTGATCTTCCCCGCCATCATGTTCTCGTCCTTCAGCGCCGTCGGCACCCCGTCCAGCGGGCCGGCCGGTGCGCCGGACGCATAGCGGGCCTCGGAACGACGGGCCTGGTCCCGCGCTTCGTCGCCATAGGTGAAGCAGATCGCGTTCAGGCCGGCCGCACTGTCCGCGATGCGCGCAAGATGGGCGTCGACCACCTCCACCGGCGAGATTTTCCGGGCGCGATACAGCCGGATCAGCTCGGCGGCGCCAAGGTAGCAAAGAGAGGTTTCGCTCATGGCAGGAAGGGCTTTCGGCAAGGGGAAGGCAGCGCCATTAAACGCATTGCTCGATTGATCGGTCAATCAGTTTGTTGACAGGTTTCCGTTTCGGGGTATTGTCGGATTCACGAGTTGGCCGATGCTCGCCGAAGCTGCGCAAGACAGCCGGAAACTGGCCGGATTTCAACGGCAACCACGTCTGACAGGGTAACGACATGAACGAATCGCACCACCGCCAGATGGATGATCTGGCCAGCCGACTGCGCCGCGGCCAGATCTCGCGCCGCGCGTTTCTGGCGCAAAGCGCAGCCCTGCTTGCCAGCGGCGCCCTGGCCGGCATTCCGGGCATCGCGCGCGCGCAAGGAGGCGAGCCGAAATCGGGCGGCTTCATGCGGCTCGGCCTGCACAATGCCTCGCAGAACGACAACCTGGACCCGGGCACCTGGTCCACCAGCTGGACCGGCGCGGGGTTCAACGGCGCGGTCTACAACAACCTGGTCGAGATCCTGCCCGACGGCTCGGCCGAGGGCGACCTGGCCGAAAGCTGGGAGACCGGCGCGGGTGCCACGGTCTGGCGCTTCACCCTGCGCAAGGGCATCACCTTCCACGACGGCCGCAGCCTGACCGCCGAGGATGTCCGCCAGTCCTTCCTGCATCACATGAAGCCCGACTCGACCTCGGGCGCGCGGGCCATCGTCCAGCAGATCGCGGACATCCAGATCGAAGGCTCGGATGTCGTGGTCTTCACCCTGTCCGAAGGCAATGCCGACTTCCCCTATCTGCTGTCGGATTATCACCTCTCGGTCTTCCCGGCGCTGGAGGGCGGCGGCATCGACACCACCTCCGGCATGGGCACCGGCGCCTTCCTGCTGGACAGCTTCGAGCCGGGCATCGCCCTGCGGCTGGTGCGCAACCCGAACTACCACAAGAACAACAAGCCCTATCTGGACGAGGTGGAATTCATCTCGGTCCCCGACGCCACCGCGCGGCTGAACGCGCTGCTGACCGGCGAGGTCGATTTCATCCAGGACGTCGACATCCGCAACGTGCCGATGATCGAGGGCAGCGCCGACTTCCATGTCCAGCGCGTGCCGGGGCTGCGGCATTTCTCCTTCGACATGGACACCCGCGTCGCGCCCTTCGACAACCCCGACGTGCGGCTGGCGCTGAAATATGCGCTGGACCGCGACGACGTGATCGAGAAGGTCTTCCTGGGCGAGGGGCGCAAAGGCAACGACAACCCGGTGTCGCAGATCCAGAAGTTCTGGCACGAGATGCCGCAGCGCGACTACAGCGTCGAGAAGGCGAAGGAGCATCTGGCCAAGGCCGGGATGGACAGCGTGTCGGTCGATCTGCATGTGGCCGAGAACGCCTTCGCCGGTGCGATCGAGGCGGCGGTGCTGTATCAGGAACATGCTGCAGCGGCGGGGATCAGCATCAACGTCGTGCGCGAGGCGGCCGACGGCTATTGGGAGAACGTCTGGCTGAAGAAGCCCTTCGCCGCGGTGGACTGGTTCGGCCGGGCCACGGTGGACTGGCTGTTCTCGACCATCTACACCACCGGGGCGCCGTGGAACGCGGGCTGGTCCAACGCGCGTTTCGACGAGTTGCACGCCCTGGCCCGCGCCGAGACCGACGATGCCAAGCGGACGGCCTATTACGCCGAGATGCAGCAGATCGTGCATGACGACGGCAACATCCTGACGGTGGCTTTCGTCGACTGGCGCAACGCGATCTCGAACAAGATCGGCTATGGCGAGGTCGGCGGGCTGATGCCGCTGGACAACATGCGGATCTGCGAACGCTGGTGGCGCAAGGACTGACCGGCCGGGCGCAAGGGGCGCGGCCTCTGGGGGGCCTGTCCCGACGACTGCCGGTTGCCCGCCCGATGCGGGCGGGCCGCCGGCGGCGCAACATCAGACGACGTTCTCATCCAGGGGGAGGAAACCCGATGCGAGATTCCGGGACCGTGTCCGGCAGGCTGGCCCTGCGCTCTTTCACCGCCATGGCGCCGTCGCGGCGCGGGTTCCTGGGCGGTGCCGCCCTGGCGGCGGGGGCGTTCTTCATGCCCGCCTCCCTTGCCGCGCAGGAGGGGCCGAAACAGGGCGGCACCCTGCGCTACGGGATGAACGACGGCTCGCAGCAGGACACGCTGGAGCCGGGAAGCTGGAGCACGGTGATGTGCGGCGCGGCCTTCAACGGTGCGCTCTGCAACAACCTGGTCGAGCTTCTGCCCGATGGATCGCTGGCCGGGGACCTGGCCGAAAGCTGGGAGGGCGCCGAGGGCGCGACCCGCTGGACCTTCATTCTGCGCAAGGGGGTGAAATTCCACGACGGCCGCCCCTTCACCGCCGAGGATGCGCGCCAGTCGCTTTTGCATCACATGGGCGAGGAAAGCACCTCGGGCGCGTTGGCCATCGTCGGCCAGATCGCCGACATCGCGGTGGAGGGCGAGGACCGGCTGGTCGTCACGCTTTCGCAGGGCAATGCCGACTTCCCCTACCTGCTGTCGGACTACCATCTGTCGATCTTCCCGGCGAAGGACGGCGGCGGCATCGACTGGGAAAGCGGCATCGGCACCGGCGCCTTCCGGCTGGAAAGCTTCGAGCCGGGGATCGCCGTGCGCCTTGTCCGCAACCCCGACTACCACAAGCCCGGCCTGCCGCATTTCGATGCGGTGGAATTCATCAACATCCCCGACAGCACCGCGCGGCTGAACGCCCTGCTGACCGGCGAGGTCGACGTGATCGAGGATGTCGACATCCGCAACGTTGCGCTGATCGAGGGCAACCAGGGGTTCAAGGTCCACCGCACCCCCAGTCTGCGGCACCTGACCTTCGACATGAACTGCTCTGTCGCGCCCTTCGACAATCCGGCGGTGCGCAAGGCGCTGAAGCTGGCCATCGACCGCGAGGACATCATCGCCAAGGTCTTCCTCGGCGAGGGTGAGGCGGGCAACGACAACCCGGTGGCGCCGATCATGCCGCTCTGGGCCGAGACCCCGCCGCCGCACCGCTACGACCCGGAAGCCGCCCGCGCCCTGCTGGCCGAGGCCGGGATCGAGGGGCTGACCGTCGATCTTTCCACCGCCGAATCCGCCTTTCCCGGGGCGATCGAGGCGGCGGTTCTGTTCCGCGAACATGCGGCCAAGGCGGGGATCACCGTCAACGTGGTGCAGGAGGCGGACGACGGCTACTGGGACAATGTCTGGCTGAAGAAGCCGTTCAACGCCTCGGACTGGTATGGGCGCGTCACGCTCGACTGGCTGTTCGCCACCTCCTACACCTCGGACTCGCCGTGGAACAACACCGGCTTCCACAACGCGCGCTTCGACGAGCTGCACGGGCTGGCCCAAGCGGAAAGCGACGAGGCGGTGCGTAGGGCGCAATATGCCGAGATGCAGCAGATCCTGCATGACGAGGGCGGGGTGATCACCGTGGCTTTCGTCAGCTGGCGGCTCGCCATGACGGAAAACATCGGTCATGCTGAGACGGGCGGCATCCTGCCCGCCGACAACCACCGCTGCGCCGAACGCTGGTGGCGCAGCGACGTGTGACGGCCGGCGGCAGCCCCATGGAAATACGGTTCACCGGAGAGACCAGAGTATGCGCATGACCTCCCATCCGATCCTGTCCATGGTGATCGGTCGGATCGGTCTGGGGCTTCTCAGCCTGCTGATCGTCTCTCTGGTGATCTTCTTCTCGGTCGAGCTGCTGCCGGGCAGCTATGCCTCCGCCATTCTCGGCCAGACCGCCACGCCCGAGGCGGTGGCGGCGATGGAAGAGAAGCTGGGGCTGAACCAGCCCGCGGTCCTGCGCTACCTCGCCTGGCTGGGCGGGGCGGCGACCGGCGATCTGGGCATGTCCTTCGCCGGGCGCCCGGTGATGACGGTGCTGGGGCCGCGGCTGATGAACACCGTCTCCTTGGCCGCCATCACCGCGCTGATCGCCGTGCCGCTGGCAATCATGCTGGGCATCCTCTGCGCCCGGTTCCGGGGGCGGTTCATCGACCGTTTCCTGTCCACCTCGACCCTGGCCTCGATCTCGGTGCCGGAGTTCTTCGTGGCCTATGTGGTGATGATGGTGCTGGCGGTGAAGCTGCAATGGTTCCCCTCGATGGCGGGCATCCGCAACAGCATGGACTTCGGCGAGCAGCTTTACCGCATGGTGCTGCCGATCCTGACCCTGCTTCTGGTGATCCTTGCGCATATGGTGCGCAACACGCGGGCGGCGATCCTGTCCGTCATGGCCAGCCCCTATGTCGAGATGGCCCGGCTGAAGGGCGAACCCGAAGGCCGCGTCGTCATGCGCCAGGCGCTGCCCAATGCCATCGGCCCCATCGCCAGCGTGGTGGCGCTGAACCTTGCCTACCTGATCTCGGGCGTGGTCGTGATCGAGGTCGTCTTCGTCTACCCCGGTGTGGGCCAGGCGATGATCGACGCCGTGCGCAACCGCGACGTTCCGGTGATCCAGGCCTGCGCGCTGATCTTCGCCACCGCCTACATCGGCTTCAACCTGATCGCCGACATCATCTCCATCGTCAGCAATCCGCGCCTGCTGCATCCGCGCTGAGGACACCATGGACCAAAGCTTTGACGCCCGCTCCGTCCCCGGCCGCCTGACCCGCGCCCTGCGGCTGATCGGCCAGGCCCCGCTTACCGCGAAGTTCGGCATGGTTGTCGTGGCCGCCTATGCCTTCGTCGCGGTCTTCGCGCCCTGGCTTGCCCCCTATGACGAGGTCGAGGTGGTCTCGCGCATCCCCTTCGACGGCTGGAGCGCCGAGCATCTCTTGGGCACCGACCAGCTTGGCCGGGATTTCCTGTCGCGGCTGATCTACGGTGCGCGCAATTCGATCTCGATCGCGCTGGTCACCACGGTGATCTCCTTCGTCATCGGCTGCCTCCTGGGCATGTTCGCGGCGCTGGTGGGCGGCATCGTCGACCAGATCATTTCCCGCATCGTCGATGCGCTGATGTCGGTGCCGGACCTGATCTTCATCCTGATGATCCTGTCGATCTTCGGCTCGTCCATTCCCAACCTGATCCTGATCATCGCCATCCTGACCTCGACCCGGTTCTTCCGCATCGCCCGGGCGGCGGCGCTGAACGTGGCCAGCCTCGATTTCGTCGAGGCGGCGAAGGTGAGGGGCGAAAGCCTGTTGTGGATCTCGGTCAACGAGATCTTTCCCAACATCCTGCCGCTGATCCTGTCGGAACTGGGGATGCGGTTCTGCTTCATCTTCCTGTCCATCGCCGCGCTGTCCTTCCTGGGCGTCGGCATCCAGCCGCCGACGGCGGAATGGGGCTCGATGGTCCGCGACAATGCCGCGCTGATCAACATGGGCGACATCACCCCGCTGATCCCGGCGGCCGCCATCGCCTTCCTCGCCATCGCGGTGAATTTCGTCGTCGACTGGCTCCTGAACCGCGCCAGCGGCCTGAACGAGGAGGGCTGAGCCATGACCGTCACGGCAGAAGCCGCCCCGGTGCTGGAGGTCCGGGATCTTCGGATCGACGCGAAATCCAACGACCGCTGGTCGCAGATCGTCAAGGGCGTCAGCTTCGCCATCCGCCCGGGCGAGGTGCTGGGGCTGGTGGGCGAATCCGGCGCCGGGAAGTCCACCATCGGCCTTGCGGCGCTTGGCTACCTGCGCCCCGGCGCGCGGGCCTCGGGCGGCACGGTGCGGCTTCTGGGCACGGAACTGCTGGCGATCCCGGAAGAGGAACGCCGCCCACTGCGTGGCACGAAGGTCGCCTATGTCGCGCAAAGCGCCCAGGCCGCCTTCAACCCCGCGCATCGGCTGATGGACCAGATCACCATGGTCGCGGTGGACCGCGGCGGGCTGACGCGCGCGGTTGCGGAAAAACGGGCGGTCGACCTGTTCGCGGCGCTCCAGCTTCCCGATCCGCAGAGCTTCGGGTCGCGCTATCCGCATCAGGTCTCGGGCGGGCAGCTGCAGCGGGCCATGGTCGCCATGGCGATGATCTGCAATCCGGCGCTGATCGTCTTCGACGAACCCACCACCGCGCTGGACGTGACCACCCAGGTCGAGGTGCTGATCTCGATCCGCAAGGTGATCGAGGATTTCGGCGTGGCCGCGATCTACATCACCCACGACCTGGCGGTTGTGGCGCAGATCGCGCATCGGGTCGCCGTGCTGCGCTACGGCGAGGTGGTGGAAGAGGCCCCCATCGCCGAGATCATGGACAATCCGCAGCATCCCTACACCAAGAGCCTCTGGGCGGTGCACGAGATGCCGGCGGAGCCGTCGGGCGCGCATGGTGCGAAGGGGCAGCCGCTGCTGTCGGTCGAGACGCTTTCGGCGCATTACCAGGATTTCCAGGTGCTGAAGGACATCGAGCTGGCCATCGGCCGCGGCGAGACGGTGGCGCTGGTGGGCGAATCCGGCTCGGGGAAATCGACGCTGGGGCGGGTGATCACCGGGCTGAAGGAACCGTCGCAGGGTCGGATCGTCTTCGACGGCAAGCCGCTGCCCGAGAAGGTGCGCCAGCGCTCGCTGGAGCTGCTGCGGCGCATCCAGATCATCTATCAGTCCGCGGATACCGCGCTCAACCCGCGGCAGACCGTCCGCAAGATCGTCGGGCGGCCGCTGACGCTGTATCAGGGGCTGCGCGGCGCGGCGCGCGAGGCGCGGGTGGCCGAACTGCTGAGGATGGTCGAACTGGACGAGACCCATGCCGACCGCCTGCCGGGCCAGCTTTCGGGCGGGCAGAAGCAGCGCGTGGCGATCGCGCGCGCGCTGGCCGCCGGCCCCGACCTGATCATCTGCGACGAGATCACTTCGGCGCTGGACAAGGTGGTCCAGGCCGAGGTGCTGCGGATGCTGATCGGCCTGCAGGACAGGCTCGGCGTGTCCTATCTCTTCATCACCCACGACATCGAGGTGGTGCGCGCCATCGCCGACCGGGTGGTGGTCATGCAGCACGGCGGCATCGTCGAGCAGGGCGGCAAGGAAGAGGTCTTCTCGCCCCCCCACGCGCCCTATACCGGCAAGCTGCTGGCCTCGGTGCCGGACATGGCGGTCGGCTGGCTGGACCGCATCATGGCCGCACGCGCGGTCTGAAGCGGGGCGGCGGAGGAACGCACGGCTTGGAGTTGCTGACAAAAGCGGCGGTGAAGCCGGCGTCACCGCTCGCGCTGGTCAGACCGTTGCCGGGGCGACGACCCAGATCACCTCGCAGGGGGTGTCGCCGATGGCCCAGAAGCGGACCAGGGTGGTGGCGGGGAAGGCGAAGCTGTCGCCCTCGCGGACGGCGAACTCGGTGCCGTTCAGCTCCAGCCCCAGCGTGCCCGACAGCACCAGCCCGCATTTGCCGCCCTCGGCATCGCTGTAGGGCTCGCCCGACGAGGCGCCGGGCTGCAACAGGAAGCGCAGCATCTGGATCTTCGGCTGGGTGTCGGGGGTCAGCAGTTCCTTGACCAGCGCCCCGTCATGATAGGTCAGCGACCGGCGCGCGCCGCGCGGCACGATGTATTCGGCCGCCTGGTCCTCCTGCCCGCCGTCGCGGTGGAACAGCCAGTTCACCGGCATGTCCATCGCCGCGCAGATCGCCCGCAGGGTGCGGATCGAGGGCGCGGCCAGCCCGCGTTCGACCTGGCTCAGCATCCCCACCGAGATGCCGGCGGGTTCCGCCACCTGGCGCAGCGACAGGCCGCGCATCTGCCGGCGCAGGCGCAGCGTCTCACCCACCTGGGCGGTGTCGCTCGGTGCCGCAAGGATGTTCGGTTCGGTCTGCATTCAGCGCCCCCACATGGTGCCAGATCGCAAGAACTTAAACCACAAGTCAAGTTGTTCGCCAAAGTTAAAATATGTTGACAGATTTTTTAACACTATCATAATTCTCTTCAGGCTGCCCGTTCTGCGACAAGGGTTTGGAGGAACCTGCCGACCGCGACGGCCTGAAAGATATGCCAGAATCGGGATATTGGGAGGGAAACATCATGCGAGCTATCAAGGTTGCCGCGTTCGTCGCGGCGGCGGCATCGGCGGCGGGCGGGGCGCAGGCGCGCGACCTGACCATCGCCGGCTGGGGCGGCAACTACCAGGACGCCCAGCGAAGCGCCTATTTCGAGCCCTTCGCCGAGGCGGCCGGGCTGTCCTTCGTCGAGACCACCTACCTGGGCGGGCTGGCCGAGATCAAGGCCATGGTGGAAACCGGCAATGTCACCTGGGATTTCCTGATCATGGGCGGGGCCGAGCTGCAACTGGCCTGCGACGAGGGCCTGCTGGAGGAACTGGACTGGGAGGCGATCGGCCAGGACGGGCTGCTGCCCGGCGCGGCCACGCCCTGCGGCGTGGGCAACGTGGTGATCGGCAACGGCTATGCCTACAACACCGAAGCCTTCCCCGAGCCGCCGCAGGACTGGGCGGATTTCTTCGACCCCGAGAAGTTCCCCGGCAAGCGCGGGGCACGCAACACCCCGAACATGAACCTGGAATTCGCGCTGATGGCCGACGGCGTGCCGCCCGATCAGGTCTACGAGGTGCTGTCCACGCCCGAGGGCGTCGACCGGGCCTTCGCGCAATGGGACAGGATCAAGCCGCTGCTGCAGTTCTGGGAATCCGGGGCGCAGCCGGTGGAATGGCTGGCCAGCAACAACGTGGCGATGTCCACCGCCTACAACGGCCGCATCGTCATGGCCAAGCGCGAGGGTAAGCCGCTGGAATTCGTCTGGAAGAACCATCTGGTGAACATGGACGGCTGGGCGATGGTCAAGGGCTCGCCCTTCAAGGACCACTTGACCGCGTTCTTCAAGGTGGTGAACGACCCCGAGAACCAGGCGAAGTTCTCGTCGCTGATGCCTTACGGCCCGGCGAACGCCGCCGCGGCCGAATTCCTGACCCCGGAAATCCTGGCGGACCTGCCCGCGGGCGACAACATCGCCGAGGCGGCGTTCTATTCCGACGAATTCTGGATCGACCATCTGGACGAGTTGAACGAACGCTGGAGCCGCTGGTCCACCCAGTAACCCCCTGCAATGCTCCGGCGGCAGGCCCGCCGCCGGAGCCCCCCGAAAGGTGACCGGAAAATGAGCGCTGCGACCCGCAAGCCGGGCGGCGGCAGGCTGGTGGCCCTGATCCTGCTGACCGTGCCGCTGGCCGTCTATGCCTTCCTCTACCTGATGCCGATCGGCTCGGTCCTGTCGCTCAGCCTCGACAACGGCGCGCTGGGGGAAAGCCTGTCGCACATCCGCGCCGCCGACCCGGCCGACCGCGACGCGCAGGCCGCCGCCCTGATCGCCGACATGCAGGCGATGGAGCCGGGCCGGCAGGCCGAGGTCGCGCGCGAACTGAACCAGGAGATGAGCGGCTTCCGCACCCTGTTCCTGAAGACCGCGCGCGCCTCGGACGGGATCGAGCCGACGCTGGCGGGGCTGGTCGTCGCCGATCCGCGCTGGGGCGAGGAGAAATACTGGCAGGTGATCCGGCAGAATGCCGCGCCGATCACCTGGCGGCACTACCAGCGCGCCACCGGCCTGGTGGTGGACGACGACGGCCGCATCACCGCCGGGGGCGACGACATCTACCTGCAGATCATGGGGCGCACGCTGGTGATCGCGGTGCAGGTCACGCTGGTGACGCTGCTGATCAGCTATCCGCTGGCCTATGCGGTGGCCAATGCGCCGCGGCGGCTGGCGGCCTTCGTGCTGGTCGCGGTGCTGCTGTCCTTCTGGACCTCGATCCTGGTGCGCACCACCGCCTGGGTGATCCTGCTGCAGACGGCGGGGCTGGTGAACACCTTCCTGATCTGGACCGGGCTGGTGGACGAGCCGGTGCAGCTGATCTTCAACCGCTTCGGCGCCATCGTCGCCATGACGCATGTGCTGCTGCCCTTCGCCATCATCCCGATGATGAACGTGATGCGCACCATCCCGAAATCGCAGGTCGATGCCTCGCGCAGCCTCGGCGCCGGGCCCGTCGAATCCTTCCTGCGGGTCTATTTCCCGCAGACCCTGCGCGGGGTGGGCGTGGGCGGCGGCACCGTCTTCATCCTGGCGCTGGGCTTCTACATCACCCCGGCGCTGACCGGCGGGCCGAAGGACCAGATGCTGTCCTTCTACATCGCCGATTTCGTCAAGCGGGCGCTGAACTGGGGCATGGCCTCGGCGCTGTCGGTGCTGCTGCTGGCCATGGTGCTGGCGCTGGTGGCGCTGTTCGGGCTGGTGCGCTGGCTTTCCGCCCGGCAGGGAGGGCGGGCCTGATGTCGCGCGCGATCTTCTGGGTCTCGACCGTGCTGGCGCTGCTGTTCCTGGTGGTGCCGCTGGCGCTGGTGATGCCGCTGGCCTTCAACGGCAGCTCCTTCCTGACCTATCCGATGGAGGGCTTCTCGCTGAAATGGTTCGAGGAGGTGTTCACCGAAGGGAACTGGGTGCGCGCCTTCGGCAACAGCCTGAAGGTCGCCCTCGGCACCACCGCGGTGGCGCTGGTGATCGGCGGGCTGGCCGCGACCGGGCTGATGCTGACCGGGCGCTGGCTGCAGATCGTGCTGACCGGGCTTTTCGTCTCGCCGATGATCGTGCCCTCGATCGTGATCGGCGTCGCCTTCGCCTATTCCTTCGGGCGGATGGGCCTCAGCGGCAGCTATGCCGGGCTGGTCCTTTCCCATTCCATCCTGGCCGCGCCGCTGGTGTTCCTGTCGATCCTCACCTCGCTGCGGGGCCTCGACCCTGATCTCGACCTTGCCGCGGCCTCGCTGGGCGCCTCGCGCGGGCAGCGGTTCCGCCATGTGACCCTGCCGCTGGCCGCGCCCGGCTTCGCGGCGGGGGCGCTGTTCGCCTTCACCACCTCCTTCGACGAGGTGGTGGTGGCGCTGTTCGTGGCCTCGCCCGACTCGCTCACCCTGCCGGTGGCGCTGTTCGCCGGCCTGCGCGACCGGCTCCAGCCGACGCTGGTGGTGGTGGCGCTGCTCTTGTCGCTGATCAGCTTCGCCTTCCTCTGGCTGATGGCGCGGCTGCAGCGGCTGAACGCGCCGCAGAAGCCCTGAAATGGAACCGACCATGGCCTTCATCGACATCCGCACCATCGACAAGTTCTACGGCAGCTTCCAGGCGCTGTCCGAGGTGTCGCTTTCCATCCCGAAGGGGGCCTTCGTCACGCTTCTGGGCCCCTCCGGTTCGGGCAAGACCACGCTTCTGAAGATCCTCGCCGGGTTCGAGGGCGTCTCGGCCGGGCAGATCCTGCTCGACGGCCGCGACATCACCGCGCTGAAGCCCGAGGCCCGCAACTTCGGGCTGGTGTTCCAGGGCTATGCGCTGTTCCCGCACATGAGCGTGTTCGACAACATCGCCTATCCGCTGAAGGTGCGCCGCAAGGGCAGGGGAGAGATCGCCGCCCGGGTCGAGGCGATGCTGGACCTGGTGCAGTTGCGCCCCTTCGCCCGCCGCAAGCCGCAGGAACTGTCGGGCGGGCAGCAGCAGCGCGTGGCGCTGGCCCGGGCGCTGGTGTTCCAGCCCGACCTGCTGCTGCTGGACGAGCCGATGTCGGCCTTGGACAAGAAGCTGCGCGTCGACCTGCAGGACCAGCTGCGCGACATCCACCAGCGGCTGGGCACCACCTTCATCAACGTCACCCACGACCAGGAAGAGGCGATGCACATGTCCGACCGCATCGCGGTGATGAACCTGGGCCGGATCGAGCAATACGATATGGCCCATACGCTTTACCGCCGCCCGGCCTCGCGCTTCGTGGCGGATTTCGTCGGCAAGTCGAACATCTTCGCCGGCACCGTTGAGGGCGGCGCCTTCGCCACCGAGGAATTCCGCATGGCCCTGCCGGCCGACGGCGCCCGGCCCGGCGCGGCCGAACTGGTGATCCGCCCCGAGGACATCCGCCTCGGCGCCGCCGTCGCCGGCGACGTGGTGCTGGCCGGGTCGGTTGCCGCCTCCACCTATTCCGGCGACCGCGCGCTCTACTCCATCGCGCTGCCGGGCGGGCGGGTCATGCTGACCTACGGCAGCGCCCGCGACGGCGCGCTGGAACCCGGCGCGCCGGTGCAGATCGCCTTCGATGCCCGCGACGGCATCCTGATTTGACGAAAGGATTCCTGGAATGAGCAAACTCAAATCCGCCCGCACCGCCGATCTCGACGGGGGAGAGCCGGGCCTGCCCGACCCCGGCAAGCTTCTGGATGGCGCGCCCGAGTTCCGGTCCTGGTCGCTGATCGAGGGCCCCATCGCCGCCGGCGTCTGGGCCGCGACGCCGGGCCATCACCGCGTCGTCCGCGACAGCGACCTGATCGAGAGCTTCTACATCGTCGAGGGCGAGGTCGACCTCTACGAGGACGGCGCCGCCGCCCCCCGCCGCTTCGGCCCGGGCGATCTGGTGGTGCTGGAGCCGGGCTTCACCGGCAGCTGGAAGACCATCAGCCCGATGCGCAAGATCTATTTCACCACCACGCGGGCCTGAGCCCCGCACAGCCGGAGAGATGCCATGAAGACCACGCCCTTCTGGTGGGAAGAAGCCGAGCCGCAGCACGGCGAGCGCAGCTTCGACAGGACCGACTGCGCCGTGCTGATCGTCGGCTCGGGCTACAGCGGCCTTTCTGCCGCGATCACCCTGGCCGAGGCGGGCCAGACCGGCATCATGGTGGTCGATTCCTTGCGCATCGGCGAGGGGGCGAGTTCCCGAAACGGCGGCCAGATCGGCAATGCGGCGAAGTTCACCGAAGCCCAGGCTGCCGCCCGCTTCGGCGACAAGCGGGCGCGGGAAATCATGGACGACTATGCCCGCTCGATGCCCTTCATGCTGGCGCGGGGGGCGACGCTGAAGGACCCGTTCGACCTGAACCTCTGCGGCACCATCACCGGCGCGCACAGCCGCAAGGACATGGCCAGGCTGCGGCAGGGGCGCGACCGCCTGCCCCCGGACCAGCGGCAGAGCTACGAGATCATCGACGAGATGCAGGTGCCGCGGGTGCTGAAGACCTCGATCTACCGCGGCGCCGTGGTGCGCCACGACCAGGGCAACATCCATCCGGCGAAATACGTCCGCGCGCTGGCCAACCGGGCGCGCGAACTGGGCGTGCGCATCTTCACCGGCTGGCGCTATCTCGGCGCCCGACGGGCCTCGCAGGGCCACATCGCGCAGCTGGGCGCGGTGCAGGGCGGCGAGGCGGCGGAGATCCGGGCCGACCGCATCCTGCTGGCGATGAACGGCTATGTCGGCCCCGAGGTGCCCTGGCTGCGCAAGCGCACCATCCCGGTGCAAAGCTACATGATCGCCACCGAGGAGATGCCCTTCGACCTGCTGGAAAGCCTGATCCCGGGCAACCGCGCGGTGGGCGACACCAAGCACATCCTCTACTACTTCCGCCGCTCGCCCGACGGGAAGCGCATCCTCTTCGGCGGCCGCGCCCGCTTCCGCACCTCGACCGAGGAGGAAGGCGCCGCCGGCCTGCGCCGCTTCATGGAGCACACCTTCCCGGAAACCCGCGGGGTGGGGCTGAGCCATGCCTGGCTGGGCAATGTCTGCTTCGCCTACGACTTCTGCTCGCACGGCGGCCGGATGGAGGACGGGGTCTACTACGTCTCCTGCTGCAACGGCGGCGGCATCTCGAACCAGACCCATCTGGGCCACCGCATCGCCGAATACATGCTGGGCAAGCCCGGCACCGACCGCGGCGTGATCGGCAGCCACTTCCCGAAGCTTTATTTCTACAACGGCAATCCCTGGTTCCTGCCGATGGTGGGAACCTGGTATCGCTTCCTCGACAGATCGGCGCGCTGGTTCGACTAGCCCCGCGCCGCAGCAGGACATCATGACGACGAGCCTTCGTGCCGCCGGCCGCGGCAACACCAACGGCGCGGGCATCGCGATCATGGTCCTGGCCATGGCGCTGGTGCCGATGATCGACGTGCAGGCCAAGCATCTGGTCGTCGCCGGCATTCCGGCGATGCAGGTGGTGTTCCTGCGGATGCTCTGCGGCAGCGCGCTGATGCTGCCGGTCATGCTGTCGGGCGGCCGCGGCGGGCTGCGCCCGCCCCAGGGCTGGATGCGCGCCCTGCCGCTGGGCATCTTCAGCATCCTGGCCGGGGTCTGCTTCTTCGGCGCGCTGGAATACCTGTCGATCGCCGACACCGTGGCGATCAGCTTCGTCCAGCCGCTGTTCGTCACCCTGTTCTCGCGGCTGTTCCTGAAGGAAACCGTGGGCGCCGCGCGCTGGATCGCGCTGCTGGTGGGGTTCGCCGCCACGCTGTTGATCATCCGGCCCAGCCACGGCGGGCTGGACATCGGCAGCCTGCTCGCCTTCGCCTCGGGCGCGGCGATGGCCTGCTATGTGATCGTGGTCAAGCTGGGCACCAGCGGCGCGCGGCCGGTTCCGCCGCTGGTGCTGACCTTCCAGACCCATTTCACCTCGCTGGTCGTGGCGGCCCCGCTGATGCTGCTGGCCTGGACCCCGCTGAGCCCGGCGCAATGGGGCATGGCGCTGGGGATGACGCTGTTCGGCCTGGTCGGGCAGTATCTGATCATCAAGGCCTACGACTACGGCGAGGCCTCGCTGGTCGCGCCCTTCGCCTATGTCGAGATCATCACCTCCACCGCCGTCAGCTGGCTGTTCTTTTCCCAGGTGCCCGATGCCATTACCTTCCTCGGCGTCGCCATCCTGATCTGCAGCTCGCTTTACATCGCCTGGCGGCGCTAGCCGCCGCAGCAGGTGCGACTATGGCCCGGCATCCTGCCGCCCCGCCCCGCGGCGGTCTCACGGGCCTCCCGCCATGTCGCGCTTCAGGCGTTCCAGGTCCTCCGCCGTCCATCCGGGCGCATCGGTCAGGGCCGCCCAGGCGTCGACGTAATGGGGAAAGGCGTAGCTGTGGCCGTGGCCGAGCGGCGGGGCAACCGCGGTCATCATGTCGACGCTCAGCTGCAGGAAGGTGACCACCGGCAGCCAGCGGAAGTCGGGCGAGACGTCGGGGCCGCGGGGAGGTTCCATCCAGGCCGGCCGGCGCCAGAGCGCGTGAGGATCGTAGAACACCACCGCATCGCTGGCATATTGCAGATAGACGATGCGGAAGCCGCCCCAGGGCGCCTCGGCCCGGTCCAGGGTATCGGCCTGGCCGGTGAACCGGATGGCGCTGCCGTCGCGATAGACCGGCAGCCAGGCCGGAGAGCCGGGGTTGCGGCTGCGGGTGACCTCGCGCCAGGTCGGGCTGTCGAACGGCGGGCCGGCCCAGAGGGCGCCGTCGTAAGGCGCGCCGACCACCTGGAACAGGTCGTGGCTGAGGTCCGAGTTCAGCGCCCCGAGGCTGAGCCCGTGCAGGTAGAGGCGCGGCCGCCGGTCGGCGGGCAGGCTGCGCCAGTGCCCGTAGACGGCGGAGAAGACGGCGCGGGCGGTTTCCACCCCGTAGTCGGGATCGGCCAGCAGCGCGATCCAGCTGGCCAGGTAGGAATACTGCACCGAGACCGTCGCCACGTCGCCCCGCAGCACGAATTCCAGCGCGCGCTGGCTTTCCGGGTCGATCCAGCCGGTGCCGGTGGGGGTGGCGATGACCAGCGTGCCGCGGTCGAAGCCGCCGATCCGGATCAACTCGGCCAAGGCCAGATCGGCGCGGGCCTGCGGGTCCGGCGCCGAGTTCAGGCCCACGTAGACCCGCAGCGGCTCCAGCGCCGACGCGCCGGTCGCCGCCTCGATCGCGGCGCGGTCGGGTCCGGCGGCGATCATCTCGCGGCCCGCCCGCCCCAGCCCCTCCCAGTCCAGCAGCGAGCCCGGCCCGCCGGATTTCAGCGGATCGGCGGGGCGAGGGCTGCTTTCCTCCAGCAGGGCGTCGTAGGCGGCATAGCTGGCATCCAGCACCTTCATCGCCTCGTGCACGATCACGCCGTTGGCGATGTTCCACACGATCAGGGCGGTGGCGGCGATGCCCAGGACGGCGGCCTGCGGCCCCGGCAGCACCCGCGCCAGCTGGCCGGCGAGGACCTGCGCCAGCAGCCGGACCCCGCGGGCCAGCCACAGGAGGATCAGGAACACGGCCAGCGACAGGGCCAGGATGCCGAGGGGGCGGAGGTCGTCGACCGGCGGCATGTCCATCAGCGCCCGCAGCCCGTTCTGCCATTCCGACGCCAGCGCCAGCGACCAGGCCGCGCCCAGCAGGCATAGGCCGCCGACTGCCGCCCATGTCCGCCGCATCCACCGGCCGCGCGGCGCCGGCAGTTGCAGCAGCCGCCAGAGCAGCCCGGCGGCAAGGCCGACTCCGTAGCCGGCCGCAAGGCTGATGCCGCTGAGCACCCCCTGCACTAGGGGCCCCCGGGGCACCAGGCTGGGGGTGAGCGAGGCGGCGAAGAACAGCGTGGCCAGCACCAGCCCCGGCAGCGTCGCCCGCGGCAACAGGCGCAGGGCGGCGCCGAGGATCACCGGATGTCCCCCGCTTGCCGGACCGTGTTCCGCCCGAAGACCGGCGAAGGGAAGGCCATCAGAACCGCCAGGTCGCGCCGAAGATCGGTCCGCTCATGGTGGCGTCGATCCGGGTGCCGCCGTCGCGGTAATCGAGGCTGAGGGCGCGGTAGCCCGCCGAGAGGAAGACGTCGTCGCGGAGCTGGTAGTTCACCGTGGCCACGACCTGGCCGGTCCGCTCGGAGCCGACGCCGAAGCCGCCGATGTCGCCGTAAAGGATGGCGGACCATTGCGGCGCGATCTGGACATTCGCCCGCAGGGCGATGATCGGATCGGTGAAGGACAGCGTCGGCGAGGCCGACAGGCCGGCCAGCGGCACATCCACCGAGCCCTTGATGCGCCAGTGCCGCGCCCCCGCCAGCAGGTCCAGCGCCAGGCCGTCCTCGGCGACCACCCGGTAGCCCGCCGCCAGCGTCAGCGAGGTCTGCTCCAGCTTGCCGGTGGCGGGTGCGCCGGGCGGCACCACCCCTTCCTTGGAGGAGGCCGAATAGCTGAGGTCGCCGAGCAGGACGAAGCGGTCGCGGCGGGCATAGCCCGACAGGAAGAAGGCCGCGTCCAGATCCTTAAGCACCTCCGAGAAGGAAGAGTCGAAGGATACCGTGGGCGCGCCCGTAAAGGGCGTGATGTCGCCGTCGATGCCGGTGGCCCAGACATAGGGCGTCAGCTGCCAGACCCAGTCGCCCGTGTCCTGCGCCGCGGCGGGCGAGGCGCCGGCCAGCGCGGCGAGACCGAGGACGAGGGCAGGGGATTTGATGTCCATCACAGGGTCTCCTTGAAGACGCGGCCGCCCTTCATGATCAGGCGCAGCGAGGTGTCGGGCGTGTCCAGCCAGGCCAGATCGGTCTCGGGGTCGCCGTCGATCACCAGAAGATCGGCCAGCGCGCCCTCGGCGATCACGCCCAGCCGGCCGGCATAGGGCGCGCGTTCGCCCGACAGCGCCAGCAGCGCCCCCGCGGCGCCGGTGGCCTTGTGCAGCGCCTCCAGCGGCGACATGAAGCGGGCGAACTTCGCCAACTGCCGGCCCTGGCTGGCGGTGCCGGCCGGGTTGAACAGGATGTCGGTGCCGAAGGCCACGGAGACGTTGTGCTTCTTCGCCAGTTCGAAGGCTCGCACCGTCCCGTCGGCGACCTGCATCTGCTTCGCCTGCTGGATCGGATCGGATTTCGGGTTGGAATCCTCGTCGGCGAGGAAGGGCTGAAGCGACCACCAGGCGCCGGCGTCGGCCATCATCCTCACGGCCTCCTCGTCGGCCAGTTGCCCGTGCTCGATGGACTTCACCCCGGCCCGGATCGCCCGCTGGATGCCGCCCGGCGTATAGACATGGGCGCAGACATAGGTGCCCCAGTCCGCCGCCGCCTCGACCGCGGCGCGCATCTCGGCCTCGGTATACTGCACGGTGTCCAAGGGATCGTAGAGCGAGGACACCCCGCCGCCGGCCATGATCTTGATCTGGCTGGCGCCCTTCATCAGCTGCTCGCGCGTCGCCCGCAGCACCGCATCGGCGCCGTCGGCGACCAGCGCCACGCCCTGCCGTTCGATGTTGTTCGGCGGCGTGTCGGGGAAGCGCGGCAATTCGCTGAGCAGGCGGAAATCGCCGTGGCCCGCGGTCTGCGAGATCATCGCGCCGCTGGGGAAGATCCGCGGCCCGGTCACCGCGCCCTTGTCGATGGCCAGCTTCAGCCCGAAGGCCGGACCGCCCAGGTCGCGCACTGTGGTGAAGCCGCGCATCAGCGTGGCGCCGGCCTCGCGCCCGGCCATCAGATGGATGAAGCCGACATCCTGGGTCAGCGCGGCGATCTGGCTGACGGCCACCAGCGTCGCGTGCCAATGGGCGTCGATCAGGCCCGGAAGGACCGCGCGGCCGCCGCAGTCGATCCGCTGCGCGTCTTCCGGGCCCTGGCCCAGCGGGGGCAGGGCGGTGATGCGCTCGCCCTCGATCAGGATTTCCACCCCTTCGCGCATCGACAGCGTCTCGCCGTCGAAGAGGCGCAGGTTGGTCAGCAGGATCGGCCGGCCCGGCGTCTGCGCCCGCACCTCCTTCGGCGCAAGTCCGAAGCCCGCGAACATGCCGACAACGGCGGCCATGCCCCCCAGCATCTGCCGGCGCGAGATGTCGGCCTCCAGCCTGGCCATCGCCGCCCGGGTCCGGGGCGAGCCGCAGTGGCAGATGTCGAGGGAGGTCCTATCGTGCCCGATGGGCGTGCAGGCCAGACACATGCAATGCTCTCCTGTCGCAGGGGTGGCGTTCAAAAAAACCTTTTCAAACAAAATACTTGTTAAACGATGTGTCAAGTGGGAGCGTAGGATGCGCGTTGCCATTCCAAATGGCGCACCGTCTTTCGCAGAAGGAGACAGCCGATGTCGATATCCGGGAAACTGCTGGCATCCCTGACCCTCTCGGCCTGCCTGATCGCGGCGGATGCCCCGGCCTGCACACGGGTGACCTATCACGGTCCGGGCGAAACCTAGCTGACGGGGCGGACCTTCGATTTCAAGGACCCGATCGTCAGCAATCTGTGGGTCTTCCCGCGCGGCATGGTGCGGCACGGCGCGGCCGGGCCGCGGTCGCCGGAATGGACCGCGAAATACGGCAGCCTGATCGTCTCGGGCTACGAGATTTCCACCGTGGACGGCATGAACGAGGCCGGGCTGAACGCCAACCTCCTCTGGCTGGCCAATGCCGGCTATCCCGAAGATGACGGCGCGACGCCGCGCCTGTCGCTGGCGCTCTGGGCGCAGTTCTACCTGGACCAGTTCGCCACCGTGGCCGAGGCGGTCGAATATACCCGCGCCAACCCGATGCAGGTGGTCAGCGGCGAGGTGCCGGGCCGGCCCGGAAGCCTGGCGCCGCTGCACCTGTCGCTGTCCGACGCGACGGGCGATAGCGCGATCTTCGAGTGGATCGGCGGCGAGTTGCACATCCACCACGGCCGCGACTATCGGGTGATGACCAACGAGCCGTCCTATGACGAGCAGCTTGCGATCACCAGCTACTGGAGCAATGTCGACTGGCGCACCTTCCTGCCCGGCACCAACCGCGCGACGGACCGCTTCGTCCGCGCCTCGACCTATATCGACGCCGTGGTGCAGAGCGACGACCCGCGCACCGCCGCCGCCGCGGTGTTCAGCGTGATCCGCAACGTCTCGGTCCCCTACGGCATCAGCCTGCCGGATGCGCCGAACCTGTCCACCACCCGCTGGCGCATCGTGGCGGACCAGAAGAACCGCCTGTTCTACGCCGAATCCGCGACCTCGCCGAACGTGTTCTGGGTGGACCTCGCCAAGCTGGACTTTTCCGAAGGCGCGCAGGTCCAACTGCTGGACCTCGGCGTCGACATGAACCGGGTGCTGGCGGGCGAAGTCTCCGGCCAGTTCGTTCCGGCCGAGCCCTTCACCTTCGAGGCCGCCGAGTAGCGCGCGCCGGGAACAATGCGATTTCCCGGCGGTTCGATGGGGCGAACGGCCGGGGAGAAAGGCAATGCGGCAGCACGATCCGGCCCATCCGCAGGCGATGGGACAGGGGGAAGCGGAACAGGACCATGACAGCGCGCCGGGCCGGACCGCCCGCACGCTGGATTTCGGCGGCTATCAGGTGGTCGGCAGGACCGTCACCATCGCCGCCGACCCGGCCCTGATCCATGATCATTTCCGCGATCCCGCGCGGCTCAACGCCATCCTCGGCAGTCACCTGCGGGTGGAGCCTGGCGCGGGCGACCATCTGGTCTGGGTGCTTGCCACCTCCTCGCGCGAGATCCGGGTCGAGACGGCGCCGGTGCATGACCGGCCCGGCGAGATGCGCGCCTGGCGCAGCGTCGAGGGCGCCGAGCTGGATGTCGAGATCAAGGTCCAGCTGCGCGAGGCCCCGGCCGGGCGCGGCACCGAGGTGGAGGCGCATGTGGCCTATCGGCCGAAATGGGGGCTGGCCGGCCATCTGGCGGCGCGGCTGCGCGGCATCGACCCCAAGGCGCAGGGGCGGCAGGCGCTGAAGCGGCTGAAGATGCTGCTGGAGACCGGCGAGATCGCCACCGCGCGCAACCGGAGGGCCGGCTGATGCGGGCGCTGACATGGCAGGGCAAGCACGATGTCCGGGTCGAGACCATGCCCGATCCGCAGATCGTCAATCCGCGGGATGCGATCATCGAGGTGACCTCGACCGCCATCTGCGGCTCGGACCTGCATCTCTACGATGCGGTCATTCCGGGGCTGAAGGCCGGCGACATCCTGGGCCACGAGTTCATGGGCCGGGTGGTCGAGACCGGCCCGGGATCGACGCTGAAGCCCGGGCAGCGGGTGGTGGTGCCCTTCACCATCTCCTGCGGCGCCTGCTTCTTCTGCCGGGCCGGCCAGTTCGCGGCCTGCGACAACTCCAACCCGGTCGAGACGCAGGAGGCCTCGGAGCTGCTGTTCGGCCATCCGGTCAGCGGCTTCTTCGGCTATTCGCACCTGACCGGCGGCTATCCCGGCGGGCAGGCCGAATATGTCCGGGTGCCGTTCTCGGACGTGGGTCCGCTGGTGATACCGGAAGG
The DNA here is from genome assembly GCF_011043545.1 of Rhodobacter sp. SGA-6-6. Classification (GTDB taxonomy): domain Bacteria; phylum Pseudomonadota; class Alphaproteobacteria; order Rhodobacterales; family Rhodobacteraceae; genus Pseudogemmobacter. The sequence goes on from NZ_JAAKGP010000005.1 coordinate 71,126, forward strand.
CCCCACCGACGAGGAGGTTCTGTTCCTCTCCGACATCCTGCCGACCGGCTGGATGGCGGCCGAGAACGCGCAGATCGCGCCGGGGGACAACGTGGCCGTCTGGGGCTGCGGCCCGGTCGGGCTGTTCGCCGTGCAGTCGGCGCTGCTGATGGGGGCGGGGCAGGTGATCGCCATCGACCATCATCCCCGCCGGCTGGAGCTGGCCCGCAGCCTGGGCGCGAAGACCGTCGACTACCGGCAGAGCCATGTGCTGGAGGCGCTGATGGAGATGACCGGCGGCATCGGCCCCGATGCGGTGATCGACGCGGTGGGGATGGAAAGCCACGGCTTTTCGCCCGACAACCTGATGGATGCGGCCAAGCAGAAGATCGGCATCGGCGCCGACCGGGCGCATGTGCTGCGCCTGGCGCTGACCGCGGTGCGCAAGGGCGGCCGGGTGTCGATCCCCGGCGTCTACGGCGGGCTGGCCGACAAGTTCCCGCTGGGCACTCTGATGGAGAAGGGGCTGCAGATCCGCACCGGGCAGACCCATGTGCAGGCCTATACCAAGCAGCTCCTGCACCGCATCCTGGAAGGGGAGATCGACACCACCTTCCTGATCTCGCATCGCCTGCCGCTGGAACAGGCGGCGACCGGCTACAGGAATTTCCGCGACAACCAGAACGACTGGACCAAGGTGGTGCTGAAACCGGGCCGGAGCGGGGCCGACCTTCTGCCCTGACCGCCCTTCATCTCAGGACTGGTCCTTCGGGATGACGCTGATATGGCCGCCGGTCTCCAGCACGGCGGCATCGACCTGGGCCAGGCTCTTCAGCCCGTGCTGATGCCGCGCGGTTTCCAGCACCTCCTCCAGGCTGACCCGCGCCCGGCGCATCGCCTCGGCGTCGATCTTTCCGCCGCTGATCAGCACGGTGGGCGTGCCGTCCAGCCAGAGCGCGATCCGCGACGACCAGCGCTTGACGAAGGACAGCGCGATGTCGACGGCGAAGAGAGTCACGATCAGCACCACCGCATTGGTCAGCGAGAAATCGTCGCCGAGCAGCGCCTGCTGGGTGGTCTCGGCGATGATCAGCAGCAGCACGAAATCGAAGGGCGTCGCCTGCGCCAGGGTGCGCCGTCCCGACAGCCGGGTGATCAGGAGGAGGATCGCATAGATCGCGACGCCGCGCGTGACCGTATCCATCTTTCCCTCACGGCAGGACGAGAAGGCCGACGCTGCGGCTTTCGCCGCCGATCCCCAGGTCGAAGCGGAGCCAGCCGAAATGCAGCGGCCGCAGGGCCAGCCGCACCCGATGCGGCGCATCCCCGCCGGCGGCGAAGTCCAGCACCTGCCCGCCGGAGACGAGGCGCGCGGCCGCGGGTTCCGGCTCGATCCGCTCGATGGCGATCAGGTCGGCGAAGCTCTGGCCGATCCGCAGGCTGCGGGTCCGGGCCGGGGCGTCGAAGGTGATCACCATCTCGTCGCCTGCCTCCCACCGCAGCACCCGCGGCAGCTCGACCACGGCGTCGGTGAAGCCGATCCGCTGCTTCTGGAACGGCCCGCCGCTGCCGGTGAATCCCAGAAGCGCCAGGATCATCAGCAGCGCGAAGCCGAGCCAGGCCCCGCGCTGCAGCCGCCAGAACCGCTGCTGGAAGCCGCGGTTCTCTTCCAGTTGCAGGCCATCCGGCCGGATGTGAGGAGGGATCGGCTTCGTCGTCATCCGTGTTTCCACTTGGGATTACAGTCGCTTGCAGACCGAACTTGATCCTTGTTCAATTGTTCCCCGCCCGGGTCAGCCTCCCTCGGGCAGCGAATAGGCGATGACGTAATCCCCCGGCTTGGTGCCGACCGAGCCATGGCCGCCGGCGACGATCAGCACGTATTGCCGGCCGCCGACTTCATAGGTCATCGGCGTGGACTGGCCGCCTGCGGGCAGGCGGGCCCGCCACAATTCCTCGCCGGTGGTCAGGTCGTAGCCGCGCAGGTAATCGTCCACCGCCGCGCCCAGGAAGGCGACGCCGCCCCGGGTGACGATCGGCCCGCCGATGCCGGGAACGCCCAGTTCGAACGGCAGGGGCAGCGGGGTCATGTCGCGCACGGTGCCGTTCTTGTGGCGCCAGGCGATCTGGCCGGTGGTCAGGTCCGCCCCGGCCACCTGTCCCCAGGGCGGTGCCTGGCAGGGAATCTCGAGCGGCCCGAGGAACGGCCCCATCACCACGCCGTAGGGCGCGCCCTCGTTGCGGTTCAGGCCCTGTTCGCTGGCGGTCTCGCCGGCGCCGGGCGGCGGGATCTGGTCGCGCGGCACCAGGCGGGCGGTGAAGGCCAGCCAGGTCGGCATTCCGAACATCACCTGCCGCTCGGGATCGACCGCGACCGAGCCCCAGTTGAACACGCCGAAATTGCCGGGATAGACGATGCTGCCGTTCAGCGAGGGCGGCGTGTAGCGGCCGTCGTAGTTCAGCCGGTTGAAGTCGATCCGGCACATCAGCTGGTCGAAGATGGTCAGGCCCCACATGTCGGCCTCGCGCATCCGCGGCGGCTCGAAGCTCAGGGCCGAGACCGGCTGGGTGGGGGCGGTGAAGTCCTCGGGGATCGCCCCCTGCGGGGCGGGCACTTCCTTCACCGGCAGGATCGGCGCGCCGGTCTCGCGGTTCAGCACGTAGATGTCGCCCTGCTTGGTGGGCGCGACCAACGCGGGCAGGGTTTCCCCGCCGATCTGCAGATCCAGCAGCACCGGCTGGGCGGGCACGTCCATGTCCCAGAGGTCGTGGTGGACGGTCTGGAACACCCACCGCCTTTGTCCGGTGGCGATGTCCAGCGCCACCACCGAGGAGGAATGCTCCTCCACCGCCGGGCTGCGGCCCATGCCCAGCTGGTCGGGCACCTGATTGCCGAGCGGGATGTAGACCAGTCCGCGTTCGGCATCGACCGAGAACACCGACCAGCTGTTGGGCGAATTGGCGCTGTAGGTCTCGCCGCCGGCGATGTCGATGGGGGCGGTGTCGTCGGGGTTGCCGCTGTCCCAGTTCCACAGCAGCTCTCCGGTCAGGATGTCGTAGGCGCGGATCACGCCCGACTGCGAGCGGATCGAGAAATTGTCGTTCACCGCGCCGCCGATGATCAGCCGCCCGTCCACCGCCACTGGCGGCGAGGTGGAATAGTAATAGCCCGGCGGGGTGTAGGGCATCCCCGCCTCCAGATGCAGGGTGCCGTTCTCGGCAAAGCCGGTGCAGACCTCGCCCGTCGCGGCATCCAGCGCGATCAGCCGGGCATCGGCGGTGGGCAGGTAGACCCGTTCCACGCAGGCCGGCCCCTCGGCCGCGGGGGCGGCGCCGGTGTTCCAATAGGTGACACCCCGGCAGGTCTGGTGCTGGCGGTCCGGGTTCATGCCGGAATCCGCGTCGAAGCGCCAGATCTCGGCCCCGGTGGCGGCATCCAATGCGATGGCGATGTTGTGCGGCGTGCAGAGATAGAGCCTGTCGCCCACCTTCAGCGGCGTGACCTGATAGGTGGTCTCGTTCACGTCGTCGGCGCGCTTCACGTCGCCGGTCCGGTAGCGCCAGACCTCCTCCAGACTGCCCACATTCGCCGGCGTGATGCTGTCCAGCGGCGACCAGCGCTGGCCGAAGCCGGTGCGGCCGTATTGATGCCAGTCGCCGTCCGGGACCGGGTTGCCGGTCGCGGGCGCGCCGGTCAGCCGCGGGCCGGGCAGGGCGCCCGCCAGATCGTGCGGATCGCGCAGCATCGAAACGCCGGCAGCCGCGATGGTGGCAAGGAGGGCCAGCCCGAGCGAAAGGCCCGCTCCCTGCCTGCCCTGCACCGGCGCGGGCGGCACCAGCCGGCGCCGCACCGGGGGCAGCCAGAGCCAGATCCCCATCAGGACGAGGAGGCCGCCGCGCGGCATCAGCTGCCACCAGTCGAACCCCACCTCCCACAGCGCCCAGAGCAGCCAGAGCGCGAGGATGGCGGCGAAGAGATGCAGTCCCGCCGCGCGGCCGCGCCACAGCAGCCAGACCACGGCAAGAAGGGCCAGGCCGAGGATCAGATAGGCCGGGCTGCCGCCCTCCGCCGCCAGCCAGCCGCCGAGACCGGCCAGCGCCAGGGCGATCAGGCCGAAAACTCCACAGGTGAAATACCGCATTCCGCACCTTCTTCGTTCGTGGGGCAATCCGGCCCGGAACGGGCCGTCACTCCTGCTGGATCGCATGGGGGTTGGCGCTGTCCTGCCCGGTCTCGCCGCCGTCCCGGCCCATGCCGCCGAACATCACCACCACGGCCAGGGCCGCTGCGGCGATCAATATCGCGATCCCGATCTTGCCCATTCCGGCCTCCTGCCCCGCCGCGGTTCGCACCGCATGGTGGCCGGTCAACCCGCCGAAGCGCACGGATGTTCCCAAGGCGCGGGACCTGCTGGAACAACGCCCGCCGCCGCCGGTTCTTCCCCGGTCAAAGGAGGACAGCCATGGCCCATGCGAACAGCAGGAAATTCGGCCCCGGCCAGCAGGATCAGGGCAAGGGCGACGGCAGCGGCGGCATGGGGGCGGAGGAAACCGGCCCCCTGCCGGAAATCCTGTCGAACCGCGACAAATCCCGCCATTCCGAGCAGCGCGGCCTCGATTCCGCCCGTCTCCGCGCGGAACAGCAGCTGGGCGAGGGCAAGACCCCCGACCAGCCCCCCGACCGGACCGAGGAGTGATCCCATGTCAGGCAAGCATCCCAAGACCCGTCAGCCCAGCGACGCCGATCTGCGCGGCGATCCCGGCATCGGCCGCTCCAAGGGGGCCGACCGGGACGATCCGAAGATCGGCGGCGAGAACACCTTCGAGGGCGACGTCTTGAACGACACCACGCCGCAGGGCGGCATCGACCCGCGCCAGCGCGGGCGCGAGAACAAGTGAGGACGCGGCATGAGCGGCAACAAGACCCATGACCAGCAGCGCCGGATCCTCGAGAAGCGCGTGGACACCAGCAATGCCGACAAGGATTTCGACCCCCGCCCCGATCTGAAGCGGGAGGAGGCAGGCCTGCCGCCGCCCGCACCCCCGGGCGGCCCGGCGGGGAAGGGGGCCGGCACCCCGACGCATCAGGAAAGCGCGCACAACAAGCACCGCGGCGCGCCGGAGGAGAAGGAGACCTGACGCGGGGGCAGGCTCCCTTTACCCTCCGCTGCCCGCCATCCGCGACAGGAAGGACCGGAACACGGTCGCCGCCGGGGGCAGGGGTCGGCTTTTCGGCCAGACCAGGCCCACGTCCATGCTGGGCACCGCCTCCACCAGGGCGCGCTGTTCGATGCGCTGGCCCTCCAGCGACCACGGCCGATAGACCATGTCCGACAGGATCGTCACCCCCATCCCGGCCGCGACCAGCGAGCGCACCGCTTCGACCGAGGAGGTGGCGAACATCACCTCCGGCTCCAGCCCGAAGCCCTTCCAGAACCGCGCCTGGGTCTGGTCGGCCTCGTCCACCGTCAGCATGATGTAGGGCTGCCGCACTACCTCGGCCAAGGGCACGGCGGGCAGCGCCAGCAGCGGATGGTCGGTCCCCAGCCACAGCCGGCGGCGCGAGCGGAACAGGGTCTCGAAATCCAGCGCCGCGCGGTTGGACAGGTTCGAGGTCAGCATCACCGACAGGTCGAGGCCCCCGTCGACCAGCGCCGCCTCGATCGCCGGGCGCGGCAGTTCGTGCAGTTCCAGCACGATGCCGGGGTATGACCGCCGGAACGCCGCATAATGGCGTGACATGAAGTAGCCGGCGACGGTATAGCTCATCCCCAGCCTTACGCGGCCCTGCGCCCGGGTCTCCTCGCCCAGGGGGCTGCGCACCGCATCCTCGACCGCGCCGAGGATCGTGCGGGCGCGGGTCAGGAAGCGCGCGCCCTCGGGCGTCAGCGACACGCCCTGCGCACCACGCGCCAGCAGGCGGACGCCCAGTTCCGCCTCCAGCCCCTGCACCGCGGCGGTGACGGCGGATTGCGAGATGTTCATCTCCATCGCCGCAAGGCTGATCTGCCCGCTTTCCGCGGCGGCGATGAAATAGCGCAATTGACGCAGGGTCAGGGCCATGTCCCAACGTATCACATTATCAGATATTGCAATGCAGAATTTCGTATTTGCCTATGAGACCCGACTCGCTCCACCATTCCCGCAACAAGAAAAACCACAGCATCCGGGAGGTGCGAGTGCCTGTCACGATCAACTGTGACATGGGCGAGAGCTTCGGGCTCTGGCGCATGGGCGACGATGCGGCCTTGATGCCGTTCATTGACATCGCCAACGTGGCCTGCGGCTTCCATGCCAGCGATTTCAACCACATGCGGGCGACGGTGCGGCTGGCGAAGGCGCATGGCGTCAAGGTCGGCGCGCATCCGTCCTTGCCCGACCTGCAAGGCTTCGGCCGGCGCGAGATGAAGATCGGGCGGGAAGAGATGGCCAATGCGCTGATCTACCAGATCGGCGCGCTGTGCGGCTTCCTCAAGGCCGAGGGGATGGAGCTGAACCACATCAAGCCGCACGGCAGCCTGTTCGGCATGGCGGCCCGGCAGGAGGACATCGCCCATGCCATCTGCGACGCGGCCGACATCTTCCCGGTGCCGATCCTCGGCATGACCGGCACGCTGCACGAAACCATCTACCCCGCCCGCGGCCACAGGCTGATCGCCGAGTTCTACGGCGATCTGGACTACCGTCCCGACGGCAGCCTGATCGTCACCCGCGAGCATGACGCCAAGGACCCGGCGGAAATGGCCGCCCGCGTCACCCGCGCCATCACCGAAGGGCGGGGGCAGGCCACCGACGGCTCGTTCTTCCCGACCCGGGCCGAGACGGTCTGCATCCATTCCGACACGCCCAATGCGGTGGACATCGCCCGCGCGGTGCGCGCCGCACTCCAGACCCTGACCTGAGAGGTTCCCATGGCCCAGATCCTGTCGCCGCTTCCCGGCACCTTCTACCGCAGCCCCAGCCCCGACCAGCCGCCGTTCAAGGCCGATGGCGATGCCGTCGCCGTGGGCGAGGTGATCGGGCTGATCGAGGTGATGAAATCGTTCCACGAGGTGCGGTCGGACGTGGCGGGCAGCGGCCTGCGCTTCGTGACAGACAACGAGGACCCCGTGATGGCCGGCGCCGTGCTGGCGGAAGTGTCCTGATGATCCGCAAGCTTCTGGTCGCCAACCGGGGGGAGATTGCGGTGCGCATCCTGCGCGCGGCAAAGGACCTCGGGATGGCGACCGTCGCCGTCCATTCCGAGGCCGACCGTGACTCGCTGCATGTGCAACTGGCCGACGAGGCGGTCTGCATCGGCCCGCCGGCGGCGAAGAAAAGCTATCTTTCCGTTGCGGCGATCCTGAAGGCCGCCGAGGAAACCGGGGCGGATGCGATCCATCCGGGCTATGGCTTCCTGGCCGAGAACGCCGATTTCGCCGATGCGGTGGTGGCGGCCGGCCTGATCTGGGTCGGGCCGTCGGGCGAGGCAATCCGGCTGATGGGCGACAAGGTGTCCGCCCGTTCCGCCGCCCATGCCGCTGGTGTGCCGGTGGTCCCGGGGTCGATGGGCCGGGTGAAGGACATCGCCGAGGCGCGGCAGATTCTGATGGACACCGGCTTTCCGGTGATGATCAAGGCGGCGGCCGGGGGCGGCGGCCGCGGCATCCGCATCGCGGGCGACCTGGCCGAGTTCGAGGCGGCCTTCCCGCAGGCCGCCGCCGAAGCCTTGGCGGCTTTCGGCGACGGCGGGCTCTACATGGAGAAGGTGATCGGCAACGCGCGGCACATCGAGGTGCAGGTGCTGGGCGACGGTGTGGACGCGATCCATTGCTTCGAACGCGAATGCTCCCTGCAACGCCGCCGCCAGAAGGTCTGGGAAGAGGCGCCGTCGCTGGCGCTTTCCCCCCGCCAGCGCGACGAGCTTTGCGCCAGCGCCGTGCGGCTCGCGCGCGCGGTGAACTATTCCGGCGCGGGCACCATCGAATACCTGTTCGACGACGCCACCGGCCGGTTCCACTTCATCGAGATGAACACCCGGATCCAGGTGGAACACCCGGTGACGGAGATGATCACCGGTATCGACCTTGTGGCCGAGGGGCTGCGCATCGCCGGGGGCGAGGCGCTGCGGATCAGGCAGGCCGAGGTGCAGGTGAAGGGCCACGCCATCGAGGTCCGGCTGAACGCGGAAGACCCGGCAAAGGGCTTTGCCCCGTTCCCCGGCACCGTCGAGGCCCTGCGCATCCCCGGCGGCCCCGGCGTGCGGTTCGAGTCGATGCTCTACGCCGGCTATACCGTGCCGCCGTTCTACGACTCGCTTCTCGCCAAGCTGGTGGTCCATGCCGAGACCCGCGCGGCCGCGATCCAGCGCCTGACCCGCGCCCTGGGCGAGACCCGGATCGACGGCATCCGCACCACGAAACCGCTGTTCCTTGCCCTTGCCGCCGACCCCGAGGTGCAGGCGGGCAGGTTCCACACCCGCTGGCTGGAAGGCTGGCTCGACCGCAACGCCGGCCGGCTGACCCCCGAGCCGGACCCCTGAAAGGAGGCCCCATGTCGATCCGCTTCACCTTCGGAGGCGACGAGCACATCTTCGGCGAAGTCTCCGAAGCCATGTCGCTCGAATCCTTCTTCACCTCGCTTTCCATGACCAATGCGGTGCGCGCGGCGGGGATCAAGGGCGTCACCGAAATCTGCCCGGCCAATGCCAGCTTCCAGGTCAAGTTCGACCCCGACCGGATCAGGCCCGACGACCTGATGCGCGAGCTGAAGGCGATGGAGGCCGCGGCGGCGACATCCGACGCCAGCCTCAAGACAAGGATCATCGAGATCCCGGTGCTCTACAACGATCCCTGGACGCATGAGACGCTGATGCGCTTCCGCGAGCGGCATCAGGACCCGAGCAAGACCGACCTGGAATATGCCGCCGAGATCAACGGCTTGGGCACGGTCGAGAACTTCATCGCCGCGCATTCCGGCCAGCCTTGGTTCGTGTCGATGGTGGGCTTCGTCGCCGGGTTGCCGTTCCTTTACCAGATGGTCGAGCGCGAGCGACAGTTGCAGGTGCCGAAATACCTGCGCCCGCGCACCGACACGCCGAAGCTGACCGTGGGCCACGGCGGCTGCTTCTCCTGCATCTATTCGGTGAGGGGCGCGGGCGGCTACCAGATGTTCGGCGTGACGCCGATGCCGATCTACGATCCGCAGCAGAAGGTGTCCTACCTGCGGGACGAAATGTGCCTGTTCCGCCCCGGCGACATCGTGAAATGGAAGCCGGTGACGCGCGACACCTATGACGCCGCGGTCGAGGCGGTGGCGCAGAACCGCTACGAGCCGGTGATCCGCCCGGCGACCTTCAGCCTGGCCGAGTTCAACCGCGACATGGCCGGCACCAATGCCAGACTGATGGAGGCCCTTCATGGCCGTTAAGGTTGTCACCCCCGGCCTGTCGACCACGGTGCAGGATCTGGGCCGCCCCGGGTATTACCACCTCGGCATCCCGCTGTCCGGCGGGATGGACCGCTTCGCGCTCCGCGCCGCCAACATGCTGGTCGGCAACGACGAGGGCGCGGCGGTGCTGGAGGCAGTGTTCCTCGGCCCGGAGCTGGAGTTCACCTCGGCCGCGACGGTGGCGGTGACGGGAGGCGAGCTGCCGCCGAAGCTGAACGGCGAGGAGCGCGCGACCTGGGAGGCGTTCCCGGTCAAATCCGGCGACCGGCTGTCCTTCGGCTTCCTCAAGGCCGGGGCGCGGGCCTATGTCGCGGTCTCCGGCGGGATCGACGTGCCGCTGACGCTGGGGTCGCGCAGCACCTACACGCTGGGCGCCTTGGGCGGCCATGAGGGGCGGGCGCTGAAGGCCGGGGACGAACTGCCCTTGGGGCAGGGGAAGGGTAGCAAGGGTGCGATCCCCGCGAACCTGCGCCGCCAGCCGGGCAATCCGGCGGAACTGCGGATGCTGCCGGGTCTCTACCGGCACCGGATCACCGCCGAGGCCGGCAAGAGGTTCCTCGCCGACACCTGGAAGGTCGCGCCCGAGGCGGACCGGATCGGCTACCGCTTCAAGGGCGGCACCGCGCTGGACTTCGTGCCGCGGGAGCAGCCGTTCGGGGCCGGGTCGAACCCGTCGAACATCGTCGATGCCTGCTATCCCTATGGCAGCATACAGGTGCCGGGCGGGACGGAGCCCATCGTGCTGCACCGTGATGCGGTGTCCGGCGGCGGCTACATGATGCTGGGCTGCGTGATCAGCGCCGACATGGACCTGATCGGGCAATTGCAGCCCCACGCCCCGGCGCGGTTCACCGAAGTGACGATGGAGCAGGCACTGGCCGCCCGGCACGACCGGCAGGCCGCCTTGGGCCGCGTCCGCGCCCATCTCGGGCTGTGAGGGGAGGGGGCCGGGATGACCGCCACAGCGCGCCTTCCCCGCCCCCTAGGCCCGGCCGCGCGCCTCGCTGGGGGTGATGCCGAACCTTGCCTTGAAGGCACGGCTGAACTGCGCCTGATCGGGAAAGCCGCGCGCCCAGGCGATCTCGCCGATGGACCGCCGGTCGGCCGGGTTCTGCAAATCCTCCTGCGCCGCCATCAGCCGCATGTCGCGCACCCAGGCGCCCAGGGTGGTGTTGGTGTCGCGCAGCACCTCGTGCAGGTAGCGCACGGAAATCCCGCAGCCCGCGGCCACCTTGTCGGGGCCGAGGTCGGGGTCATCGAGATGGCGGCGCACGAAGCCCTCGATCCGGGCCAGATGGCCGGCGCGCACCGAGGACACCGAGGACAGCATCACCCGGTCGTCGGCCTGCAGGGCCAGCGCCAGCAGGTCGGCCAGCTGCCGGCCCACGGTGGCGCGGGTCTCCTCGGTCATCGTGGCATAGCGCGCGGGGATCAGGTGCACCATGTCGACGAAGAAGCCGCTGGCGCCGTTGGTCGCGTCGAACTCCAGCGAGCAGAAGCGGTCGGGCGCGCGGACGCGGCCGCCCAGCATGTCGGAGGACAGCTTCATCACCCACAGGTCGGCCGGGTCGTCGTGGCTGAATTCATAGGGCTGGTGGCTGCGCTCGATGAAATAGGCGCCGGGATTGGCGCGGATCTCCTTGCCGCCCTGCAGGAAGCGCACCTCGGAGCGTGCGGGGATGGTGATCAGGAATTCCTCCGGCCCCGGCTCGCGGAAATGCTTCGGCAGCCGGCGGTAAAGGAGCGCGTCCGAGGTCAGCCGCGACAGCGACACCTGGCCCAGGGTCCAGTCGGTGATGCGGCCATCGAAGGCCTCGGGCCGGCGGAAGGTCAGGTCCAGCGGGAAATAGGCCTGTGCGATGGTCTCGTGCCAATGGCGGCTGCGCGCGCCAAGGTCGATCCCCTCGGTCGTGATGGTGCGTTGCATCGGGCTCCTCCCCGTTCCGCCCATCAGGCCATGCGCGAAATCGCCTGTAAAGCGCGGCGTTCCGCAGCGGCGGCGCAGCGCGCTGTCGCACAAAAATCCATGCGTCCGGTGCAAAGACGCGCCGCAATTCCTGCCGCTAGCCTCTCTGCCACAACGGCGCAACAGACGCCGCGCAACAGGGAATTCCACCGATTCGGCCGGGCGATCCGCCCGAGCGGCACCCTTTTGCGCGGCCCCCGGCAGGAGGCTTCGCAATGACGAAAACCACAGCCCGGAAGGTCGAGGTCGATCCGATCACGCTATCGGTCGTCCGCGGCATTCTGGAAACCACGCAGCGCGAGATGACGCTGAGCCTGGAAAAGACCGCGCGGTCGAGCGTGTTCAACCTGGCGCACGACTATTCCACCGCGCTGTTCAACCACCGGCCCGAGATGATCCTGCAAGGGCAGGACATCCCGATCCACCTCGGCAGCCTGATCCCGGCGATGAAGGTGGTGGCGAAGTATTTCGACGGCGAGATCCACGAGGGCGACCTGATCATCCACAACGATCCGGCCTGGGGCGGGTCGCACGCCATCGACACCTGCTTCTACCGGCCGGTGTTCTGGCAGGGCCGGCTGAAATACTGGACCGTCTGCAAGGGCCACCTGACCGACGTGGGCGGGCCGGTGCCGGCCGGCTACAACCCGAACGCCAAGGAAATCTATGCCGAATGCCTGCGCATCCCGCCGGTGAAGGTGTGGGACCGCGGCCAGCCGCGCAAGGACGTGCTGAACCTGCTTCTCACCAACATGCGCGCCCGCCGCGACCAGGAAGGCGACTTCAACGCGCTGATCGGCGCCTGCCAGGTGGGCGAGCGCGCGCTCTTGGCGATGCTGGAGAAATACGGCGAAGAGCAGGTGGATGCCTGCATCGACATGCTGCTGGACATGGCCGAAAAGCAGATGCGCGGGCTGATCGCCGCGGTGCCGGACGGCAGCTATGAGGGGATGGCGATCCTGGAAGATGCCGGCCACGGCTTCGGCGATTTCGAGATCAGGGCGAAGGTCACGATCAAGGGCGACAGCTGCCACATCGCCATCTCCAGCCCGCCGCAGATTCCCTATTTCATCAACAGCTACGAGGGGAACAGCCATTCCGGCGTCTATCTGGGCCTGATGATGTTCGCACAGCTGCCGCCGCCCTACAACGAGGGGCTGTATCGCTGCGTGACGGTGGATTTCGGGCCGAAAGGCACGATCTGCAACGCGCAGGAACCCGCGCCGCACATGAACTGCACCACCACGCCGATGGAGACGCTGACCGATGCGGTGCGGCTGGCCTTCGAGAAGGCGGTGCCGTCCAAGGTCTCGGCGAGCTGGGGCCATGCCAACGGGCTGAACATCGCCGGCTGGGACAAGCGGCATGACGAGGAATATGTCACGATGGTGCTGGCCACCATCATCTCGGGCGCAGGCGCCACGCCGTCGCAGGACGGCTGGCACGCCTGCGGGCCGGAATGCTGCTTCGGGGCGCTGACCAGCGGAGACGTGGAACTGCTGGAATATTCCTACCCGATCATCATCCACCGTTATTCGCTGATGGAGGATTCGGGCGGCGCCGGCAAGTTCCGCGGCGGGTCCGGCACCGCCTGGGAGGTGGAGCCGCTGAACGACGACATGACCTTCATCACCTTCGGCGAAGGCCGCCGCATCCCGGCGGTGGGCGCCGCTGGCGCGGCCAGCACGATCACCGACACCAAGGTCGGAAGGCTGGAACTGGTGAAGGGCGGGCAGTCCAGGACCATCCGCGAGAACGTGATCGAGGTCATCAAGCCCGGCGACCGGATCACCAACATGAACCCCGGCGGCGGCGGCTACGGCAACCCGATGGAGCGCGCGGTGGAAAGCGTGCTGTCGGACGTGAAGAACGGCCTCGTCTCGGTGCGAGGGGCAAGGGAGGACTACGGCGTCATCATCACAGACCCCGCCACGCTGGCCGTGGACAGGGACGCAACCGAGAGCCTGCGCGCCAAGCGTCGCGCCGTGGCCGCGAAATAAGGGGGGATGTGAGAATGAAATCCGAATACAGACTGGGCATCGACGCGGGCGGCACCTTCACCGACTTCGTGCTGGCCGACAAATCCGGGCAGGTGCGGCTGTTCAAGGCGCTCTCCACCCCGCAGGACCCGACGCTGGCGATCCGCAACGGGCTGGCGCTGATCTCCGAGGAACTGGGGGTTCCGGCGACCGAGATCATCCCCGGCTGCGACCTCTGCATCAACGGCACCACCGTCGGGCTGAACGCGCTGATCCAGCACAAGGGGGCGAAGACCGGGCTGATCTGCACCGCGGGGCACGAGGACTCGCTGGAAATCCGCCTCGGCCACAAGGAGGACGGCTACCGCTACGACCCGGAATACCCGCCCGCCACCATGCTGGTCCCGCGCTACCTGCGCCGCGGCGTCAGCGAGCGCGTCCTCTCCACCGGCGAGGTGCGCACGCCGCTGAACGAGGCCGATGTCCGCGCCGCCTGCGAGTTGTTCCTTGCCGAAGGGGTGGAGACGGTGGCGATCAGCTTCGTCTGGTCGGTGCTGCATCCCGAGCATGAGCGCCGCGCCGGCGAGATCGTGCGCGAGATGATGCCGGGCGCGATCCTGACCCTCGGGAGCGAGCTTTACCCGCAGGTGCGCGAATACACCCGCACCTCGACCGCGGTGGTGAACGCCTATCTCGCGCCGATCATGAAGCGCTATGTCGATGCGGTGGACGCCTGGTTCCGCAGCCTCGGCGCGAAGCATCCAGTGCGCTACTACCAGTCGAACGGCGGCCTCGCCATCGGCCAGGCGATGACCGACCGCTCGGTCTATGCCATCAACTCCGGCCCCGCCTCGGCGCCGGCGGCGGGTCAATATGTCTGCGAGCCGTTCGGCAAGAAGGACGTGATCACCGTCGACATGGGCGGCACCTCCTTCGACATCACCCTGACCAAGGACGGTTCCACCAACATCAGCAAGAACATCGACTTCCTGCGCTACCGCATCGGCGTGCCGATGATCCAGGTGGAAACCCTCGGCGCCGGCGGTGGCAGCATCGGCTGGATCGACGAGATGGGGTTGATGCAGATGGGGCCGCAATCGGCGGGCTCGGACCCCGGGCCGGCCTGCTATGGCCAGGGCGGCACCTTGCCCACGGTCAGCGACGCCAACCTGACCTTGGGTTATCTCAACCCCGAGGGGCTGGTCGGCGGGCGCTTGCCGCTCGACGCCGGCAAGGCGCGCGGGGCGATCGAGAAGGCCCTCGCCGAACCGCTGGGGATGAGCGTGGAACGCGCCGCCTATGGCATGTTCACCATCGTCAACGCCAACATGGTGAACGGCATCCGCCGCGTCACCGTGGAACGCGGCTACGACCCGCGCGATTTCGTGCTGGTCGGCGCCGGGGGCGCGACGGCAGCCCACATCACCGCGCTGGCCGATGCGATGGGGATCGACACCATCGTGCTGCCGAAACTGGCCTCGGGCCTCTGCGCCTTCGGCCAGATCATCAGTGACGTGAAATACAACTACATGGCCACCGCGCCTTTGCGGCTGGAGTCGGACGCGGCCTATGCCCGGATCGACGAGCTGTTCGGCCAGATCGAGGCGCAGGGGCTGGAGCATCTGAAGGCCGACGGTTTCGGCGGTGCCAACACGCGGGTGAAGCGCAGCCTCGACATGAGATATGTCGGGCAAGTCCATGAATGCACGGTGGAAATCGACACATTCAAGGTCGATGCCAGCAGCATCGGCCGAATCATCGAGGCGTTCCACAAGCGGCACGAACAGCTCTACACCTACTCCGAGCCGCATTCCGTGGTCGAGGTGGTGAACCTGGAAAGCACGGTCTACGGCCTGGTGGACAAGCCGGGCCGGACCGTCCTTCCCCCCGGCAAAGGTGCGGCATCGGCCATCAAGGCGCACCGCGACGCGGTGTTCTCGGCCGACGGCGCGCGGGTGAAGACGCCGATCTATGACGGCGGCCGCCTCGGTGCGGGCGATAGTGTCGCCGGCCCCGCGGTGATCGAGGAAGTCACCACCACCATCGTCGTGGAACCGGGCTGGACGGCGAAGCTGGACGCCTCGGGTTCCTATCTGATCACAAGGGGGGCTGCATGAGCGAACTCGGCGCAGACGGGGTATCGGTCGCCTTCGCGGGGCTGAAGGCCCTGTCGGAGGTGACGCTGAGGGTCGCCTCCGGCCAGATCGTCGGGCTGATCGGCCCGAACGGGGCGGGGAAGACCACCCTCGTCAACGCGCTGACCGGGTTCCAGCCCGTAACCGCGGGCGCCGTCACGCTGGACGGTGCGCCGCTGGCCGGGCTGCGCCCGCATGAGGTGCGCTGCAAGGGCATCGCCCGCACCTTTCAGGGCGGGCGGCTGTTCCGCGACCTGCCGGTGATTGACAACCTCGAAGTGACCGGCGTGGCTTTGGGCCTGTCCCGCGCCGCCGCCATCGCGGAGGCGGAACAGATGCTGGCGTGGATGGGGATTTCCCACCTCGCGGGCCGCATCGCCGGCACGCTGCCCTATACCGACGAACGCCGCGTCGCCATCGGCCGGGCGCTGATACGGGCGCCCGCCTTCCTGCTCCTCGACGAACCCGCCGCGGGGATGAGCGCGCCGGAGGCCGCGGACCTTTCCGCCCTGATCCGCCGCATCGCCGGCGAGCGCGGCATCGGCGTCCTCTTGATCGAACACAACGTCGGGCTGGTGCTGGGCCTTTGCGATCCCATCGTCGTGCTGGACTCGGGTGCTGTGATCGAGACCGGGCCTCCGGCGGCGATCAAGGCCAGCGAGAAGGTGCGCCACGCCTATATGGGCACCGCCGCCGACACCGACCTGCCGGTGCTGGAAAGCGGGCTGGAGGTGCTGGAATGAGCCTGCTTGCCCTTTCCAACGTCTCGGTCCGCTACGGCCGGCTCACCGCCGTCCGCAACGTCGCCTTCACCTTGGCGGAAGGGGAACTGCTGTTCATCACCGGCCCCAACGGCGCCGGCAAATCCTCGCTCCTGCGCGCCATCGCCGGGGTGACGCCCCCGGCCGGTGGCCGCATCGACTTTGCCGATCACGACATCACCGGGCGCGCGCCGGAAGACATCGCCCGTTTGGGCATCTCGATGGTCCCCGAGGGCCGCGATGTGTTCGGCAGCCTGAGCATCGAGGAGAACCTGATGGTCGGCACCGGGATGCACGCCCGCACCCGCGGCTGGCGCGCCCGGGCGGCGACGGAACTGGAAGCGGTCTATGCCACCTTCCCGATCCTGAAGGACCGCCGCCACACCCAGGCGGGGCTGCTCTCCGGCGGGCAGCAGCAGATGCTGGTGATCGGCCGCGCGCTGATGACCCACCCGCGGCTGGTCGCCATCGACGAACCCAGCCTCGGCCTTGCCCCGAACATCACCGATCAGGTCTACGAGCGGCTGATCGCGCTGCGGGCCGAGCGCAAGCTGACCCTGCTGATCGTCGAGCAAAGCTCCACCCGCGCCATGCTGGCCGGCGGGCGGATGATGCTGATGCGCGGGGGCGAGATCCTGCTCGACGGCGATGCCCGCGCGCTGGGGCAGTCCGAGGCCATGCAGGCCGCCTATTTCGGATACGGAGAGCAGTGATGGCAAGCCTCCTTCAGGTCCTGTTCGACGCGCTGTCGCTCGGCTCGCTTTATGCCCTCGGCGCCCTTGGCATCGCGCTGATCTTCGGGGTGATGCGGCTGGTGAACTTCGCCCATGGCGACGTGATCGCCTTCAGCCTGTTCGCCCTTCTGTGGCCATCCACCGATGCCGTCGCCATCGTCTTCGCCGGCAACCTGCCGTGGTTCCTGCTGATCCCCTTCACGCTGGCCATCGGCGCGGGGCTTTCGGTGCTGTCCGAACTGGTGGTGTTCCGCCGCTTCCGCCGCGCCAATCCGGCGACGATGATGATCGCCTCCTTCGCCTTGGGCTTCGTGATCCGCTACTTCCTGCTGATGCTGTTCACCTCGCGCCCGAAGAGCATCGCTCTGCTGCCGGCGCTGAGCCAGCCGGTGGAAATCCTCGGCGCGCGCATCCCGCTGCTGCAGCTGATCACCATCCTCGTCACCCTCGCGGTGCTGATCGGCCTGACGCTGTTCCTGCGCCGCACCCGTTTCGGGCTGGAGATGCGGGCCGCGGCCGAGAACTTCACCATGGCGCGGATGCTGGGGGTGCGGGCGAACCGCGTCATCATGGGCGCCTTCGCCCTGTCCGGCGCGCTGGCGGCGGCTTCGGCGCTGATCCTCGGGTCGCAGACCGGCACCGCGAACATCATGATGGGGGCGAATGTCATGCTGATGGCCTTCATCGCCACGGTGATCGGCGGCATGGGCAGCCTTGCCGGCGCGGTGCTGGCGGGGTTCCTGCTGGGCGCCATCGCCACGGTGATGCAGGTGATCCTGCCGCCCGATGCCCGCGCCTTCCGCGATGCCTTCGTCTACGGCGCGGTGATCCTGGTGCTGATCTTCCGCCCGCAGGGGCTGCTTTCGGCGCGCGGTGCCAAGGAGAGGGTGTGAGATGACCCGCGGAACCATCCTGCGCCGCACCATCGCCACGCCGCTGATCCTGTCGGCGCTGCTGGTCGCCATCGCGGTGCTGGCCTTCGCCGTCGGCTCGCGCCCGTTCAACCAGACGGTGATCGACCTGTTCCTGATGGTGATCTTCGTCGTGGGCCTGCAGGTCTTCGTCGGCAATTCCGGGGTGATCAGCTTCGGCCATATCGCCTTCGCCTGCCTCGGCGGCTATGTCGCCGCCTGGACCACGATCAAGCCGGTGCTGAAATCCGCCGCCATGCCGGGCCTGCCGGACTGGCTGATGGGGCTGGAAATCCCGTTCTGGGCCGCCGCCATCGCCGGAGCCCTTTGGGCCGCGCTCTGGGCGGGCCTGTTCGGGGCCATCCTGATGCGGCTGTCCGGCATCGCCGCCTCCATCGCCACCTTCGCCATGCTGGCGATGGTGAATGCGATCTACTCGAACTGGACCAGCGTCACCGCCGCCACCTCCTCGGTGGTCGGCATCCCGATCCTGCGCACGACCTGGCCCTATCTGGCGGCCGCCGTCATCGCCATCTTCATCGCCTGGGCCTATGCGATCAGCCGCCACGGCCTTGCCCTTCGAGCCGCCCGTGACGAGCCGACCGCGGCGGCGGCATCCGGCGTGAACATCCCCCGCGCGCGCTTCATCGCCTTCGTCCTTTCCGGCGCGGTGATGGGGATGGGCGGTGCGCTCTATGCCCATTCCATCGGCCTCGTCACGCCCGACACCTATTACCTGGGCCTGACCTTCACCACGCTGTCCATGCTGGTGGTCGGCGGCATGGGCAGCCTGTCGGGCGCCGTTCTGGGCGTGGTGATCCTCTCCGCCCTGATCCAGGGCCTGCGCTGGCTGGAGGCCGGGGTGCAGATCGGCAATTCCACCTTCGCCCTGCCCGGCGGGGTGCAGGAGATCGGGCTGGGGGTGGTGATGATCCTGATCCTGATGTTCCGCCCCGCCGGCATCATGGGCAATTCCGAACTTTCCCTGCCGCGGCGCCGCCGCGGCGGGGCGGAGAATCCGGGCCAAACCGGACCGAACACCTGAACCAACCAACCGGGAGTAAGAGAAATGAAAAGACTGACAGCCGTCCTTGCCGCCAGCACCGCGCTGGCCGCCCCCGCCTTCGCCGATGACGACCGCATCGTCGTCGGCTTCGCCACCGCCGAATCCGGCTTCATGCAGGGCTACGACAAGCCCGCGCAGGACGCCGCGATTATCCGCATCGCCGAGATCAACGAGGCGGGCGGCCTCTTGGGCAAGCAGCTCGAGGTGGTGAACGCCGACACCAAGACCGACCGCGCCGAAGGGGCCAAGGCCGGCCTTTCGGTGATCGACGCCGGCGCCGACATGGTGGTGGTCTCCTGCGATTACGACTTCGGCGCCCCCGCCGCGCTGGCCGCGGAAAGCGCCGGGCTGATCTCGTTCTTCCTCTGCGCGGAATCGGTGAAGGCGGGCATTCAGGGCGTCGGGCCGAACAGTTTCTCGGCCTCGGTCCTGGCCGCGGTGCAGGGCGCGACCATGGCGCAATGGGCCTACGAGAAGAAGGGCGCCCGCAGTTTCTACCGGCTGGAGGACACCTGGACCGAATACAACAAGGGCATCTGCGACGGCTTCGACTGGATGCTGCCCAAGCTGGCCGAGGCGCAGCTGGTGGGCGAGGACAGCTTCCTGAACGAGGATGCCTCGATCGCGGCGCAGATCACCCGGATCAAGGCGCTGCCCGAGGAACCGGATGCGATCATGCTCTGCACGATGATGCCGGGCGGCGTCTCGGCCATCAAGCAGCTGCGCGCCGCGGGGATCACCTCGATGATCCTGAACGGCTCGGGCATGGACGGCAGCTACTGGATGTCGGCGGTGCCGGACCTGTCGAACTTCTTCGTGCCCGTCCAGGGCTCGGTGTTCGGCGACGACCCGAATGCCGAGGTGAACGCCTTCAACGCCAAATACAAGGAAGTGACCGGCGGCGATCCGGCGACGCAATACACCTACCCGGGCTATGTGATGATCGACGTCTGGGCCAAGGCGGTGGAGCGCGCGGGCACGACCGAGACCTCGGCCGTGGTGGCGGAGCTGGAGAAGATGGTGGACGAGCCGACGCTGTTCGGCCCGCGCACCTTCACGGCGGAGCTGCACCACCAGAACAAGGCGCGCTACCTGATCGTGGAAACCACCGGCGGCAAGCCCGCCGTGGTGGACGAATGGACGATCTCGGAGCCGATCCCGGTGGCCGACCTGATGAAATAGGCTGTCTCCGGCCGCTCCCTCGCGGGGCGGCCGGATGCCCTCAGCCGCGCGCCTTGCGGTAGCTGTCCTTCAGCGCGATCTTCTCGCCCTCGAAGACGAAGATGTCGCAGCCGCGCACGTCGATCCCGCTGCCATCCGCCCTCGTGCCGGTGAAGCGCCACCACGACAGGCCGGTGTCGCCCTGCAGCATGTGCCGGCCCTCGCCCCAATGCGCCTGCGGGAAGGCGTCGAACACCGCCGCATAGGCGGCGCGCACCGCCGCGCGACCGATGGCGCGCGTGCCTTCCGCCTCGGGTCCGGCGGAGGCGTGGAAGGCGCAGTCCGCGGCCATGCAATCCATCAGCAGGTCAAGGTCGCGGCTGTTGAACCCCTGCATCAGCCGTTCCATCGTCGCCAGCCGGGCGGCGTGCAGGGGATCGCCGACCGCCTCGACCTCCAGGAAGGCCAGCGGCGCGGGACCGGCGTTGGTGACATTGTGCTCCACCCCTTCGCGGCGCGAATAGGGCACACCCTGGCGCAGCGCGGCCTCGGCACGCTGATCGCCGGGCAGGTCCAGCGCCAGTGTGCCATCGGTCAGCGGCACGATGACGTAGTCATGCCCGTGCCGGTGCCACCCCGTCTCGGCCCCCGGGGCGAAGCGCCATTCGGTGACCTTGAAACGCTCGTCGTCGATATGGACGACAGGTTCCGCCTGCGGCTTCATCGCATCCCCCTCCAGATCCTGCGGCCCAGTCTATCCCGCCGCCGCCGCCGCGCCAGAGGCAATGCGCATCCTTCAGTGCTTGTGGGTGACCAGCATCGTCGTCATGTAGGACCGGATCGCCTCGGTCCCGCCTTCCGAGCCGAAGCCGCTGTCGAGGATGCCGCCGAACGGAGTCTCCGGCAGGGCGAGGGCGAAATGGTTCAGCCCCAGCATCCCCGCCCGCATCGACGCCGCGATCCGGGCGGCGGTCGCGTCCGAGCGGGTGAAGGCGTAGGAGCCGAGGCCCACCGGCAGGCGGTTCGCCTCGGCCAGCGCCTCGTCCAGCGAGGCCGTGCGCATCACCAGCGCGACCGGGCCGAAGGGCTCCTCGTTCATGGCGCGCATCCCGGGCCGCATCCCGGACAGGATGGTCGGCCGGTAGAAATTGCCGCTGTTGCCGATCCGCGCCCCGCCGGTCTCCAGCGTCGCGCCTGCGGAGACGGCGTCCCGGACCATCGCATCCACCGATTGCAATTGTCCCGCCGTGGTCAGGGGGCCCATCTGCGTCGCCGGGTCCAGCCCGTTGCCGACCACCAGCCGGGCCGCCTCGGCGGCGAAGCGGTCGACGAAGGCGTCGTGCAGCGCGTCGTCGACCAGGAAGCGGGTGGGCGAGACGCAGACCTGGCCCGCGTTGCGGAATTTCCAGGTCACCGCCAGCGGCACCAGCGCGTCGAGATCGGCGTCGGCGGCCACGATCACCGGGGCATGGCCGCCCAGTTCCATCGTCACCTTCTTCAGCTCCGCCCCGGCCGCCGCAGCCACCAGCCTGCCGACCCGGGTCGAGCCGGTCAGCGAGATCTTGCGGATCTCGGGCGCCTTGATCAGCGCGTCGGATATCTCCGGGGCGCCGCCCCAGATCAGGCTGACCGCCTTGGGCGTCACCCCGGCGTCGAGCAGGCAGCGCGCGATGGCCCAGGCGGTGACCGGCGTATCTTCGGACGGCTTCACCACGATGGAACAGCCCGCGGCCAGCGCGGGGGCGATCTTCTGCATCGGCCCCCAGGCGGGGAAGTTCCAGGGCGCCATGATCGCCACCGGCCCGACCGGGCGGTGCAGGACGGAAAGCGAGATGTCCGCGGCGCGGCCCGGCACGATCCGGCCATAGGTGCGGCGGCCTTCCTCGGCCGACCAGTCGAGCAGATCGGCCGAGCCGTTCCACTCTGCCAGGGCCTGCGCCCGCGGCTTGCCCTGTTCGCGGGTCATGGTCTCGGCGGCGGCATCGGCGCGCTCGCGCATCAGCGCGGCGGCGCGGCGCAGGATCTGGTAGCGCTCGAAGGCGGTTTTGGCCGACCATTCCGCAAAGCCCTCGGCCGCGCGCGCGGCCGCTTCCTGCGCCTCGGGGGCGCCGCCGCGCGGCAGTTCGGCGATCACCTCGTCGGTGGCCGGATCGGCGACGTCCAGCACGCCGGCGCTGCCGGTCCGGCGCGGTTCCCCGCCGATGAGGAGTGCAGCCTGATCGAACATCTCAGCGGTCCTTCACATAGGTGTCCAGAATGTATTCGGCGATGGCCAGCGAGGAGGTCGCCGCGGGCGAGGGCGCATTGCAGATGTGCAGCATCCGCGGCTTCTCCAGCACCAGGAAGTCGTGCATGATCGCGCCGTCGTCCAGGATGACCTGCGCCCGCACCCCGGCCTTGCGCGACAGCAGGTCGCTGCGCTTCAGCGAGGGCAGGGTCTTGCGGCAGGCCTCCAGATAGACCGAGGTGAACAGCGAGTTCCGCATCTCGGCCAGGCCCGAGCGCAGGTTCTTGCGCATGAAGCGCCAGAAGCCGCGATAGGACAGGATCGCCCAGAGGTCGCGCAGGTCGACCGAGAACCGCGGCAACCCCTCGCGCGAAAGGCCGAGCACCGCATTCGGCCCGACGCTGAGGCGGTCGTTCACCTCATGCGTCAGGTGGATGCCGAGAAAGGGCAGGCCGGGGTCGGGCACCGGATAGATCAGGTGGTTGATCTGCGGGCGCAGCGCCGGGTCGACCTGATAATATTCGCCCCGGAACGGGATGATGCGGAAATCGGTGGCCAGCCCCGCCATCCGCGCCAGCCGGTCGGCCTGTGCGCCGCCGCAGACCACCAGTTGCCGCGCCGCGATCCGCGCGCCGCCCACCGTCACCGTCACCCCGTCCGGCGTCTCGGTTATGCCGGTGACGCGGGCGTTCAGCCTGATCTCGCCGCCGCGTGCGGTGATCCGCTCGGCCATGCGGCGGGTGACCAGGCCGTAGTCGACGATGGCGCTTTCGGGGAAGAACAGCGCCTCCTTGCCGCTGATCAGCGGCTCTCGCCGCCGCAACTCGGCTTCGGACACCTCTTCGAAGGGGATGCCATTGGCGACGGCGCGGTCGCGCAGGCCCTGCAGCCGGCCGACCTCCACCGCGTCGGTCGCGACGATCAGCTTGCCGCATTCCTCGAACGGGATACCGGCCTCGCGGCAGAAGGCCTTGATCATCGCGCCGCCCTTGCGGCACAGCCGGGCCTTCAGCGACCCCGGCGCATAATAGACCCCGGCATGGATCACGCCGGAGTTGTTGCCGGTCTGGTGCCGCGCCAGGCCCGCCTCCTTCTCCAGCACCAGGATTCTGGCGCCGGGCCGACGGTCCTGGTAGGTCAGCGCCGTGGCGATGCCGACGATCCCGCCCCCGACCACCACGAGGTCAAATGTCATCGAGCCCCTCCGCGACGCCTGCCACAATTGTCAACAATTTCGTCGATAATACATAGGCGCCAAGCCCGGATAAACACAACAAATTTGTTGACGAAAATCTCGACCGAATGCTAGGTCACCCGGGCGGTGGGCAGGGCTTCACCCATCACGCGCCGCGGGGCGCCAACGGAAAGCTGGTTCGTGGGTAGCGAAGAGACTGCGGCGCGCTCTGTCGATCAGGTCGCGGATGCGTTGAGGGAAGACATCGTTTTCGGCCGCCTCCGCCCGCGGGAGCGATTGATCGAAGACGAACTCAGCGAGCGTTTCGGGACCAGCCGCCATGTCGTGCGCGCCGCGATGGCCACGCTCGAACAGCTGGGGCTGGTGGTGAAACGCCCCAACCGCGGCTGCATCGTGAAGGATTTCACCGTCGCGGAAGTGACCGAGCTTTACGATCTGCGCGGGGTCCTCCAGCTGGAGGTGGCGCGCCGCTTTCCCCTGCCTCCGCCGCCGGGGCTGGAGGACGAACTGCGGGAGCTGCAGCAGCGCTATGCGCAGGCGGTTGCCGATTTCGACTTCCGCCGGATCGAGGCCTGCGACGACGCCTTCCACAAGGTGTTCTTCCGCCATTGCGGCAACCGCTACATCGTCGAGATGGCCGAGCTGCTGTGGCAGCGCTCGGCCACCATCCGCACCTTCGCCTACGGCAACCGCGAGGTGCTGGCCCAGTCGGTGGTCGAACACGACCAGATCTGCGATGCCATCGGCAAATGCGATCGAGAGCGGTTCGTGGATGTGTCGGTGAAGCACCTGTTTCCGGCGCTCGTGGCCTTCAAGGAAGCCCACGCCGGGCGCTGGTCCGAATAGCCGCCATCCTACTTTTCCTTGCGCAGGCCGATCAATGCGCAAAGGGCCGACAGCGCGATCACGACCACGGCGATGGCGGCGATGATCGGGTCGATGCTTTCGCGCAGCCCCGACCACATCAGCCGCGGCAGGGTAATCACATCCAGCGAGGTCACGAACAGCGTGACCGAGATCTCCTCCCAGGACAGAACGAAAGCCAGGGTGAACGAAGCGAGGATCCCGAACCTGATGTTCGGCAGGATCACCAGGCAGGTGGTCTGGGTCAGCGAGGCGCCCAGGTTGCGCGCGGCCCGTTCGAGGTTGGGGTCGATCTGGCTCAGCGCGACCAGCAGCGTCACCACCGCATAGGGGATGGCAAGCACGGTATGCGCGACGATGACGCCGGGATAGCTGTCGTAGATCGAGGCCCGGGTGGTGAAGAAATACAGCGTCAGCGCCGAGATGATCGGCGGCACCGCCATCGGCATCAGCGCCGCCCCGACCAGCAGCCGGGTGTAGCGGCTTTTCGCATACCAGATGCCGACCGCGAACAGCACGGCGATGACGGTGGTGATCGCGGCCACGATCAGCCCGACGACCACGCTGGTCAGGATGCCGCTCTGCCAGACCTGGTTGGTCAGCAGTTCGGCATAGTGGCGCAGCGAATAGTCGCCGTCCGGCATCGACAGGTGCCGCTTCGGGGTGAAGGAGATCGGCACCACCGCCAGCAGCGGCAGCAGCATGAAGCAGACGCCGAGATAGCCTGCGGCGGCCGGGAGGTATCGGGTGAGACGGGGGCGCTTCACTTTGCCAGCCTTTCGAAATCGACGAAGCGCGACACGATCCATGTCATCAGCAGCACGAAGCCCAGCAGGGTCGTCGCCAGCGCCGCGCCGAGCCCCCAGTTCGCGGTCTGCGACATCTGGGTGTAGATGTATTCCGCGATCATCACCACGCGCCCGCCGCCGAGGATGGCCGGGGTGATGAAGAAGCCGAGCGCGAAGACGAAGACGATGAAGAACGCGCCGATGATGCCGGGCAGGGTCAGCGGCAGGAAGATCTCGAAGAAGCGGCGGAAGGCGCGCGCGCCGAGGCCGCTTGCCGCCTGGAGGATGCGCAGGTCCACCTGCCGCATCACCGAGACCAGAGGGAAGACGGCGAAGGGGGTCATGAAATGCACCATGCCGATGATCACCCCCAGTTCGTTGCGCACCAGCGGCAGTGGGTCCGAGATCAGCCCGACATCGGTCAGGGTCGAGTTAATGATGCCCTGCGGGCGCAGCAGCGCCAGCCAGCCGAAGGCGCGGATCAGGACCGAGATCCAGAACGGCACCAGCACCGCGAAGGCGATGATCTTGCGCCGCAGCGGCGGCCCGTAGACCCAGTGCCATGCCAGAAGATAGGCCAGGAAGACCGAGAAGACCGCGGTCAGGGCGCAGATGCGCAGGGTCCGCAGCAGGATGGAATGGATGCCGGGATCGGTCATCACCCGCAGATACTGCGAGACGCCGAGCTCGGGCTCCGTCACGCTCCACGAGAATACCCCGAGGAGGGGGATGAAATAGCTGACCAGAAGCAGCAGGATCAGGGGGGCGATGTAGAACGCCCAGATGGAAAGGCGGCGCGGTCGGGTGCGCCTGGTCGCGGTGGCCATGGATCTGCTGCCCCTCTGGATGCCGGGAAGCGGCAGGAGGCCGGGAAGGCCCGCGCTCCTGCCGTCCTGTCGGTTCAGGCGTCTCAGCCTGCGATCAGCGCGGTATACCTGTCCAGCGCCTCGGCGTAGTTCTTCGCATACCAGTCCATGTCCTGCGGGTGCATGACGGCGACATGCTCGGGCTGGGTGCAGTCGATGCGCTTGAACTCCTCGGGCACCAGCGCCGCGGCCTCGGGGTTGGCGGGGCTGAGGCCCACCAGTTTCAGCAGCTCCACCTGCAACACCGGGTCCTGCGCCGCGGCGATGAACCTGTTCGACGCCTCCGCCCCGGCGGGACCGTCCTTCATGTAGCTCCAGGCGTCGGGGAAGATCACCCCGTCGTTGAAGGTGAAGGTGACGCGCTGCTCGGTCTCGCGGTCGACCAGGATCGCGCGGGTGCCCCAGATCATGCCCATGGAGGCGTCGCCGTCCATCATCACCTGCTGGCTTTCCGCCCCCGAGCCCCAGACGCTGGAGACATGCGGCAGCAGTTCGGCGATCTTGTTCAGCGCCCGGTTCAGGTCGATGGGGTAAAGCTGGTCGGGGGCCATGCCATCCGCCAGCAGCGCGCCTTCCAGCAGGCCGTTCATGTATTTCGGGATGCAGCGCTGGCCGGGGAAGGCCTCGACATCGAAGAAGTCCTTCCAGGTCTTCGGCGGATTGTCCCCGTATTTCTCGGAGTCGTAGCACAGCACCATGGTGTTGAAGAGCGCGGCGACCCCGTATTCGAAGGCGGTGCCGCCGACGATCTTCGCCTTGTCGACGATGGCATAGTCGATCTCGCCCAGCAGGCCCTTTTCGCCCAGGGTGATGGCCGAGTTGTATTCCAGCTGCATCACGTCCCAGGCGATCTTGCCGCTGGCGGCCTGCGCCTGCACGGCGCCCTCGGTCGGGCCCGAGCCATCCTCGCGCACGGTGATCCCCGTCAGCTCGGTCAGCTTGCCGCCGAAGATGTCGACCGTGGCCTTGCCGACCTCGCCGCCCCAGGTCGCCAGGATCAGCTCGCCCGCCTGAGCCGAGGCCATGCCGCCCCGCAGGACCCCCGCGCCGAGGCCGATGGCGGTGAGCGACTTGATGAGACCGCGGCGGCTCAGCTGACCCGAACGCAGCTTGTATGCGATGATGTCGCGATAGTCGTCTTTCAGCATTTCTCACTCCCTGGTGTTGTTGGTTGCTGAGGGTCGTTCTTGCTTAGGCGAGGATCAGGCTCTTCTCGGGGGGCCATCCGATCCACAGGGGCGCGGTCGTCTGCGCGAAGCGGGCCGCCCATTCGGCGGCATTCATCTGCAGGACGACATCGGCGCGCTGGTCGCCCGTGGTCACGAGGTCGACCAGCACGCTTGCGCCGTGATAGGCGGTGCCGCGCAGCGCGACCGCGACCCGGTTCTGCGCCTGCGGCGGCTCGGCGTCGTAAAGCGTGGCGTGTTCCGGGCGGATGCCGATCTTGGAAAAGCCGGGCTTGCCACCCGCGGCCCGCAGCAGGTTTCCCTCGAACAGGCCGGATACCCCGGCGGGCCCGTGCTGCTGGCCGGTGACGGGAAAGAGGTTCAGCTGGCCGAGGAATTTCGCCACGAACTCGGTGCCGGGGGCGTCGTAGACCTGTTCCGGCGTGCCGATCTGCTGCACCCTGCCGCCGTCGAAGATCGCCACCCGGTCGGACATGGACAGCGCCTCGCTCTGGTCGTGGGTGACGAAGACGAAGGTGCTGCCGAATTCGCGGTGGATGCGCTTGACCTCGAACTGCAGCTGTTCGCGCAGGTTCTTGTCCAGCGCCGAGAACGGCTCGTCCAGCAGCAGCAGCGCCGGTGAGAAGATCAGCGCCCGCGCCAGCGCCACCCGCTGCTGCTGCCCGCCCGAAAGCTGGCGCGGATATTTCCGTGCATGGTCTTCCAGCCCCACCCGGCGCACCACTTCGGCGACGCGCCGTTTCTGCTCGTCGGCGCGGATCTTGCGCACGCGCAGGGGGAAGGCGATGTTCTGCTCGACCGTCAGGTGCGGGAACAGGGCGTAGCCCTGGAACACCATGCCGAAGTTGCGGTCTTCCGGCGGGGTGAAGGTCAGGTCCTTGCCGCCCATGACCAGCTGCCCCTCGGTGGCGAAGTCGAAGCCGGCGAGGATGTTCAGGAAGGTCGACTTGCCCGATCCCGAAGGCCCCAGCAGCGTCAGGAACTCGCCCCGGCGGATCTGCAGGTTCACCCGTTCCAGCGCCGTGAACTCGCCGAAGCGCTTGGTGATGTCCTTCACCTCGATCTGGACCGTTCCTTCCGGCCCGGCGGGCGGGGTGACCAGGTCGCTGTCTTTGGCAGTCATGGAAGCAGGTCCCCCAACATGGTCAGCCTGAATGCAGGCCGGGCTCGATCCGGCATGGTCCCGCAGCGCCGGCCGTCCGGCGCTGCGGGCAGGTCTCAAAGCTCAAGGGCAACCTTGAACCCGTCGTAGATGGCCTCCTCGGCGGTTCTCGGGGTCAGGCAATCGCCGATGACGCGCACGTCGCCGGCATAGCCTTCCAGCTCGCGCTCCAGCTCGGACCGCGCCGCGGTGCCGTAGGCGAGGACCAGCGCATCGGCCTCCTCCAGGATGACGGGGGCGCCGGTGACCGTATCCTGAAGATAGACCGTGTTGTCGTCGTAGCCGTAGGGCCGGGTATAGGGGATCACCTCGACCCCCAGCTTGCGCAGCTCGCCGTTGGCGTGGTCGCGGACGTAAAGCGGCACCGTCTCGCCCGCCACGGTGCCGTTGACCGCCAGCCGGACCCGGCAGCCGTTCTGCGCCAGATGCATGGCGATGCCCATGCCGACCCAGTCGCAGCGCCAGTCCGCCACCACCACCGAGCCGCGGACCTGCTTCTCGCCCTTGAGGATCTCGGTCGCATAGACGACCGGCAGCCCGCCCATGCTTTCCAGATTGGGCATGTAGGGGGTGCCGCCGGTGGCAAGGATCACCGTGTCGGGCGCCTCGGCCTCGACCAGCGCGCGGGTCACCACCGTGTTGCGCACCACTTTGACCTGATGCAGGTCCAGCTCGCGCTTGAGGTTGGTGACCACGCCGCCGAATTCCATCCGCCCCGGCAATAGCTGCGCCAGCAGGACCTGGCCGCCGAGCTGGCCGCTGCCTTCGTAAAGCGTCACCTGATGGCCGCGCTGCGCGGCGATGACGGCGGCCTTCATGCCGCCGGGGCCGCCGCCCACCACCATGACCTTCCTGCGTGCCGCCGGGGCAGGGAGGCCGCGCAGCATCAGCTCGCGCCCGGTCGCGGGATGCTGGATGCAGGAGATCGGCGCGCCCTTGTGGAAATGCGCGATGCAGGCCTGGTTGCAGGCGATGCAGGCGCGGATGTCCTCCAGCCGGCCCTCGATCACCTTGTTGGGCATCTCGGGGTCGGCGATCATCGCGCGGGTCATCCCGCAGACATCGGCCTGGCCCGAGGCGATGATCGCATCCGCATCCTGCGGCTGGTTGATCCGCCCGGTCACGAAGACCGGGATCGAGGTCCGCTTCCTCACCTGCGCGGCAAGGGGGACGGTATAGCCGACCTGCTGGCTCATCGGCGGCACGATGTGCATCGCGCCGCCGATCGTGGCCGAGGAGCCGCCGACGATGTGGACATAGTCGAGTTGGCCGGACAGGGCCGCGATGGCCTCGCCCACCTCGTCGATGGTCAGGCCATGCTCGTCCATCTCGCTGCCCGAGATGCGCAGGCCGATCACGAAATCCTCGCCGGTCTTGGCCCGCACATCGGCGATCACCTCGCGCAGGAACCGCAGGCGGTTTTCCAGCGGGCCGCCGTATTCGTCCTTTCGCAGGTTCACGCGCGGGTTCAGGAACTGCGACGGCAGGTAGCCGTGGCTGGCGACGATCTCGGTCCCGTCCAGGCCCGCGACATGCAGGCGGCGCGCGGCATCGCCGTAGCCCGCGACGACGCTGCGCACCATCTGCAGGCTCATCGGGCGCGGCATCACGCTGAAGCGTTCGTTCGGGACGGCCGATGGCGCATAGGCCACGGCCATCATGCCGCCCTGCGCCTCGATGATCTCGCGGCCCGGGTGGAAGATCTGGCCGAAGATCGTGGTGCCGTAGCGATGCACCGTCTCGGCCAGCTTGCGGTAGCCGGGGATGCAGCCGTCGTCGGAGGCCATCAGGATGTGGTTGGTGTAGCGGGCCGACTCATGGACCCCCGCCACCTGGACCACGATCAGCCCGGCGCCGCCCTTCGCCCGGGCCTCGTGATAGGCGATCAGGGCATCGTTCACCAGGGCTTCGGTGGGAAGCGTGGTGTCGTGGCCGGTCGACATGATCCGGTTCTTCAGGGTGGCCCCCCTGATCTTCAGCGGTTCAAGCAGGTTGGGGCAGGGGGTCTGCCCCGGGGGCGATGTTGGCACGTCAGCTCTCCGGACCATGTTCCATGGCTACAGATATATTGGTCGTCAAAATAGTCAATTTTTTATGTGACAAGATTGTCGACAATAAGCTTTGGCCCTCAATTGCTGACCCGGGGCAAGGATCCTGCCGGCGGCAACGGTGCCGGACCGCCGTTCGTGACGCTGGATTTGCCGCCGTCCTTGGTCTGGCACCATCATCGTGAAGCCGCTGCACGAGTCGACCGACGAGGATTACGACCGGCTGATGGCGATCGACGTCCGGTCCTCCTTCATCGTCTGCCGCGAGGTGGTGGCGCAGATGCGGGAAAATGGCGGCGGCTCCATCGTCATCACCTCCTCCATCGGCGGCGAGAAGGGGTTCGCGCTGGAAAGCATCTACTGCATGTCGAAGGGCGCGGTGTTGCAGCTCGCCCGCTCCATCGCCATCGAATACCGCGACCAGGGCATCCGCGCCAATGCGATCTGCCCGGCCTTCGTCAAGACCGCCCATGGCCTGCGCGAGATCGAGGAGCTCGACGGGCTGGGGCAGAACTGGAACGAGGCCGACCTGCACGCGGTGCAGGGCCGGCTGTGCGAGCCGGAGGAGGTGGCCGCCGCCGCGCTGTGGCTGGCTTCGGACGAGGCCAGCTTCGTCAACGGCACCGCGCTTTACGTCGACAACGGCTGGTATGCCAAGGGCTGAGGCCCCCGGCGCCAGAAACCAGAAACAAGAGGGAGAAAGACCATGAAGACCATTCTCGCCACGGCCGCGGCCGCCGGTGTCGCGCTTGCCGCCCCGGCCTTCGCCTTCGAGCCGGAATCGGACCAGACCATCAAGCTGATGCAGGCCGACTGGACCTCGATGCTGGTCAATACCGAGATCCTGAACATCATCCTGTCGACCTACGGCTATGACGTCGAGAAGGTCATCGCCGACGACAGCGCCCGCTACCCGGGCTTCGAGAGCAGCGACCTGACCATGGCGGTGGAGACCTGGCAGACCACGCAGGACAAGGCCTCAAAGCCTCGGCCGGCACCGGCAAGGTGCTGGACATAGGCGAGCTTGGCCCCCACGCCCGCGAAGACTGGTGGTATCCGGCCTATATGGCCGAGCTTTGCCCCGGCCTCAGCCCCGTTCTGGAACGCCGCGGTCAGGTTCATCAATGGCGCTGTCGATGCTGGTCATCGCCGCGCTTGTCGGCACCCGCGAACTGGGGCAGGAGGTCTTCACCTCGCTGTCGCAGGGCCAGCCGGGGCCGGGGATCACCGCCGGCCTCTGCGTCGCCTGCATCGCGCTGATCGCCGATGCGCTGCTGAAATCCGGCGCGGCCCGTGCCGCAAGACATCAGGGAGAGGCCCATGCCTGACACCGCTTCGCGCCCCGTCGCCCTTTCGGCCGAAGGCGTCTGGAAGGTCTTCGGCACCGACGCCGCCGGTTTCCGCGCCCGCCCCGAAGCCGAGCGCAGCCCCGAGGCGATGGCCCGCGACCATCTGGTCGGCGCCGTCCGCGACGCCGGGTTCCAGATCGGCCGCGGCGAGGTCTTCGTCATCATGGGCCTGTCCGGCTCGGGCAAGTCCACTCTCATGCGCTGCCTGACCCGGCTGATCGAACCCTCCGAGGGCCGCATCCTCTTCGACGGGCAGGACATCCTGACCTTGGGCGAGAAGCCCTTGGCCGAGCTGCGCCGCAAGCGCATGGGCATGGTGTTCCAGCATTTCGCCCTGCTGCCAAACCGCACCGTGCTGGGCAACATCGCCTTCCCGCTGGAGATGCAGGGCATGGACCGCGACCGCGCCGAGGCCCGCGCGCGGGACCTGGCCGAGGTGGTGGGCCTCACGGGGCGCGAGCACCGCTTCCCGGCGGAACTGTCGGGCGGCCAGCAGCAGCGCGTCGGCATCGCCCGCTCCCTGACCACTGATCCGGAATTCTGGTTCCTGGACGAGCCCTTCTCGGCGCTGGATCCGCTGATCCGCGCCGACCTTCAGGCCGAGGTGCAGCGGCTGCAGCAGGAACACACCCGCACCACCATTTTCGTCACCCACGACCTCGACGAGGCGATCCGGCTGGCCGACCGGGTGGCGATCATGGAAAGCGGCAGGATCGTCCAGATCGGCACGCCCGAGGCGCTGGTGACGAAGCCCGCCACCGACTACTTCCGCCGCTTCGTCGCCAAGGTGCCGCCGGCGCGGGTGATCCGGGTCTCCTCGCTGATGACGTCGCCGGAAGGAGACATGGCGGGCGAGCCGGTCAGCGCCGACGCCACCATCGCCGAGATCGCCCCCCGCATCGTCGCCCCCGGCGGGCCGCTGCGCGTGCTGGATGGACAGGCCGCCCGGTCGGCGTGCTGGACCGGCAAAGCGCGCTGCAGACCTGGCCTCCGGGGTCTGACGCCTGCCGCGAAGGTGCGCGGCAGGCATCGGGTCGGGGCGGCTAGAACAGCGCCGCGGTCTTGACCAGCGTATACCAGGCGCCCCAGAGCACCGGGATGCCCACCGCCGCCCAGGCGAGAGCCGTGGTCAGGTCGAAGCGGCCGCGGCCGATGCCGAAGGAGCCGTGCTCGATGATCGCATCGGCCGAGGCGGTCCTGGCCTGAAGGGCGGCGACCTCTTCGGGCTTCATGAACCACTTGTCCTCCAGCGGCCGCACCAGAGCATTGGCGATCAGGCCGATCACCAGCATCCCGCAGAGGACATAGATCGTCGCGGCATAGGCATCGGCGCCCGCCAGCCCGCGGTCGACCTGATACTGCCGGATGTAGTTGACGACCACCGGCCCCAGGATGCCCGCGGTGGCCCAGGCGGTCAGCAGCCGGCCGTGGATCGCGCCGACGAACTGGGTGCCGAAGATGTCGGCGAGATAGGCCGGCACCGTCGAGAAGCCGCCGCCATACATCGACAGGATGATGCAGAAGGCGGCGACGAACATCAGCTGGTTGCCCATATGCGCGAAGGTGGGCGCCGAGGCGTAGAGCAGGATGCCGAGGATGAAGAACACGTAATAGGTGTTCTTCCGCCCCAGCCGGTCCGAGATCGAGGCCCAGAAGAACCGCCCCGCGATGTTGAACAGCGACAGCAGCGAGGTGAAGCCCGCGGCGATGCCGGCGATCTGCAGCTTCTGGTCGGCGTTCAGCTCGGCGAAGCTCAGCTCCGGCAGGCCGATCAGGCGGCCGGCGAAGATTTCCTGCAACAGCGGAGAGGCGGCGCCGAGGATGCCGATCCCGGCCGAGACGTTCATGCAAAGCACGATCCAGATCAGCCAGAACTGCCGGGTCTTGTGCGCGTCGCGCAGGTGGACGTGATGCTCGGTGATCATCGCGCCGGCCTTCTTCGCCGGCGGGGTCCAGCCCTCGGGGCGCCAGCCGGCCGGCGGGATGCGGTAGCCGAAGGCGCCCGACAGCATGAAGACCAGATAGACTGCCGCCATGACCAGGAAAGTCTCCCACACGCCGGGGGTGGTGTCGGTCTTGAAGGCCTCCATCAGCTTCTGCGCCAAGGGCGAGCCGACCATGGCGCCGCCGCCGAAGCCCATGATCGCCATGCCGGTCGCCATGCCGCGCCGGTCGGGGAACCATTTGATCAGGGTTGAGACGGGGGAGATATAGCCGAGGCCAAGGCCGATGCCGCCGATGAAGCCCGCGCCCAGCCACATGAGCCACAATTGATGGGTGACGACGCCGAGCGCGGCGATGGCGATGCCGCCGCACCAGCACAGCGCCGAGACGACGCCGGCCTTGCGCGGGCCGACATGCTCCAGCCAGCCGCCCCAGATCGCGGCGGAAGAACCGAGGAGCAGGAAGAACAGCGTGAACATCCAGCCGAGATCGGCCATGCGCCAGTTGCATTCGGTGGTGAAAAGCGCGGTCATCAGGCCCATGTCGGCGCAGGCCGCAGGCGTCTCGCCCGGGATGGCGGTGGTCAGCGGCAGCCAGAAGACCGAGAAGCCATAGGCCATGCCGATGCAGAGATGGATCGCCAGTGCGGCGGGCGGCACCAGCCAGCGGTTGAACCCGGGGCGCGCCACGATCCTTTCCTTGTCGAGAAGCCCGGCCCGGCCCCCGGAATATCCTTCGGTGATTGCTGTCATTCTCTCCCTCCCTTGCCCTCGACGGGGCGATTGGCGAAGGGGTCTTCCGGTGGCTCCATGGCCGCGCTTCGCGGCCCTCTCCTTCCCCCGGAGACGCTCCCTCATGGGGTAGGTATGCGCAATTCGTGCCAGCGGATGGCCTTGCGCCTTTTCAACGGGTTGGCGGGATATTTCCGATCACGCAGGGACAGATTGTCCCGCAGGCCCGGACAGAATGTCCGTCAGTCCGTGGCGGGCAGCCAGAGGGTGAAGGTGGTGCCCTGGCCCTCGGTGCTGGCCGCAGAGATGTCGCCGCCCTGCCGGTCCACCAGCGTCCGGCAGATCGACAGGCCGAGGCCGGTGCCGCCGCCGTCCGCCCGGGTGGTGAAGAACGGCTCGAAGATGCGTGACAGGGTTTCCGCATCCATCCCGCCGCCGGTGTCGGAGACCGCGATCTCTACCCCCGGCACGCCGTTGCGGTCGGCGTCGCTGAGCCACACCACGATCTCGCCGCCGCCGGGCATGGCATGGACGGCGTTGACGATCAGGTTGACCATCACCTGCTGCAACTCGGTGCGGTTCATCAGCACCTGCCGGCTGGACTGCCCGTCCTGCCGCAGGGTCACGTCGCTGCGCGTCAAGAGGTGGCGCACCAGCGGCAGGCAGTCGGCCACCGCGTCGCGCGGGTCGGTGCGGGTGGCCCAGCCGGCATATTCCTCGGGCCGGGCGAATTGCAGCAGGCGGTTGACGATCTGGCTGATCCGCTGGATCTGCTCGTCCATCAGGCGGAACTCGGTGGCGGCGCGGGCGGCGCCGTCGCCCATGATCTCGCGCAAAAGGTCCAGATTGCCCTGGATCACCGCCACCGGATTGTTGATCTCATGCGCCGCCGCCGCGGTGATCTCGCCGATGGTGGCCAGCTTTTCCGACACGATCAGCTTGCGCGTGGTTTCCTCGACCCTTGCGTTCAGCTCCTCGTTCCACTGGCGCAGTTCGGCGTCGCGCTCCTGGATCAGGTCCAGCAGGTGGTCCAGGTGGTCGGCCACGCGCCCCACCTCGTCGCCCCGGCTCTGCACGCCGGTGCGCGCGCCCAGATCGCCGGCCTCGACCCGGGCGATGGTGCCGCTCATCTTCTCCAGCGGCTGGAAGACGCCGCTGGCCCACTTCAGGAACACCGGGATGGAGACCGCGGTGACGGCCAGGAAGCCCAGGCCCACCAGCCACAGGGTCGTGCGCTTGGCAGCGGCGAAGGGGGCCTCCAGGAAGCCGACGTAGAGCATCCCCACCCGTTGGCCTGCCGTGTCGACGATGGGCTCGTAGGCCGAGATATAGCGGTCGTTCACCACGAAGGCGCTGTCGAGCCAGGTCTCGCCCCGGCCCAGGACCTGTTCGCGCACCTCGGCCGAAACCCTGGTGCCGAGCGCCCGCGTCCCCTCGAACAGGCGGACATTGGTCGAGATGCGCACGTCTTCCAGGAACAGCGTCGCGGTGCCCGCGCTGCCTTCGGGCAGGCTGCCGGCGCGGTAGACCAGATCGTTGATCGTGTCGATGAAGACGAGGTTCTGGTTCAGCAGCAGCCCGCCCACCAGGATGCCGGGCCGCCCGTCGGCCAGCGTGACGGGGGCGGCGGAGAGGACGACCATGCCCCGGTCCTCCTCGGTCCGGTCGGTCGGCACGGCATTCGGCGTCGGCACCAGCGGCACCCGCGCCCGCGCCGCCAGATCCGGGGACAGAAGCGCGAGATCGGCATTGGCGAAGATCTCGATGCCGGTTCCGGCGCGGCCTTGCAGCACGGCCTCGATCAGCGGACCCTTCGGCGCCGGCCGCGCCTCGGCCGGGCTGACCGCGACCGGCCGGCCGGCGGCATCGGCGACATAGAGGAAGTCGAGCGCCATCTCCGCCCGCTGCTCCTCCAGGAGCGGCGCGGGATCGGCGGCGGCGGCGAAATCGACCGACCGGCCCAGGGCCTCCACCCGCTCGCCGGTGGTCTCCAGGATGCGCGCCAGATATTGCCGGGCGACGGTCAGGTCGCTGTTGACCTTGGTCGCCAGCAGGTCGTCGAACTTGCCCTGCCAGCGCAGCATCGTGCCGCCCAGCAGCAAGGGCAGGATCACCAGCGTCGGCAAGAGCGCGATGGCCAGCAGACGGTGGCGAACCGACCGCGCGCGCGGAGGGGCGGCGCGCTCAGCCATTCCCGCCCTGAAGCCGCCGGTCGATGGTCTTGCGCGAGATGCCCAGCCGGGCGGCGGCGGCCTCGCGGTCGCCGTCGCAGGCGGCCAGCGCGGCGAGGATCGCCCTGCGCTCCATCGCTGCCAGCGTCTCGGGCTGGGTCGCCGCCGGTGGGGCCGGGGTCTCCGCGCCGAAGCCGCCGAGGATCAGCGCCCGCTCGATGGTGTTGCGCAACTCGCGCACATTGCCCGGCCAGCGATAGGCGGCGAAGCCGGCGCGGACCGCCGGCGGGATCGGCACCGCCGGCATCCCCAGCTGGCGCGACAGCTTTTCCATGAACAGCGTGGCAAGGTCCTGCACGTCCTCGCCCCTGTCGCAGAGCGGCGGCATGTGGATCGACATCACGTTGATGCGGTAGAGCAGGTCGGCGCGGAAGCGGCCCTCGGCCACCGCCCGGTTCAAATCGCTGTTGGTGGCGAAGACCAGCCGCACGTCCACCGGCACCTCGCGCTCGGACCCCAGCGGGCGGATGCGCCGGTCCTCCAGCACCCGCAGCAGCTTGGCCTGCGCGGGCAGCGGCAGTTCGCCGATCTCGTCCAGGAACAAAGTGCCGCCGCGGGCGTGCAGGAACAGCCCCTCGCGGCTTTGATGCGCGCCGGTGAAAGCGCCCTTCATATGGCCGAACAGCTCGGTCTCCACCATGTCCGGCGGGATCGCGGCGCAGTTCACCGGCACGAAGGGCCGTGCCGCGCGGGGCGACAGTTCGTGGATCATCCGCGCCGCCACCTCCTTGCCGGTGCCCGACTGCCCGGTCAGCAGCACCGAGGAGGGAAGCGGCGCGACCCGCCCGATCATGTCGCGGATCGCCTTGATCGCGGGCGATTCGCCGATCAGCTGGTTGCGCAGCAGGATATGGTCGGAACTGGTCCGCAACTCGTGGCGCAGGACATGGTTCTCGCGCTCCAGCCGGGCGCGCTCCAGGCAGCGGGTGACGGCGTTCAGGATCTGGTTCGACCGGAAGGGCTTCAAGAGGAAATCCGAGGCCCCGGCCTGCAACGCCTGGATTGCGGTTTCCAGATCGGCATAGGCGGTGATCAGGATCGAGGGCGGGAAATAGCCCGAAGCCCGCTGCGCCGCCAGCCATTCCACCCCGCGCCGCCCGTCCATCACATTGTCCAGGATCACCACGTCATGATGGCCCGTGGCCAGCATCTCGGCCGCCTGCGCGGTGTCCGGCGCCGTTTCGACCGAGCGGCAGCGGCTGGCGAGGGTGCGCTGCAGGAAATGCCGCATCCCCGGCTCGTCGTCCACCACCAGGACCGAGGCCTGGGCCAGCACCTCGCCGAAATCGGCGGCCGGGCCGCGCTCGACCGCCCTGGCTTGCGTCGTCATGGCTCTCCTTCCGGCGGCCCCTCCCGGCCCCCTGCGGCCCGGAGCCTTGCATCCCGCGCGCGTCCGGGCAAGCATTCTGTCGGGGGGCAGGGGATGCTGACGACCACACCCAGGACGGGACCGCGGCTGACGGCGGGGCTTGCGCAGGCGATCTCGCTTCTGTCGCTGACGGCGGGCGAGCTGGCGGTGCGGCTGGCGGTCGAGGCGGCGGGGAATCCGGCGCTGCGGCTGGTCCCGCCGGCCGAGGGGCCTTGGCGGCCGCTGTTCGACCCCGAGGGCGTGGCGGCGCCCTCGGGCAGCCTGATCGCGCATGTGCTGGCGCAGATCGCGGCGATGCGGCTTCCTCCGCGCCCGCTTGCCATCGCGCTGGCCCTTGCCGAGGGGCTGGAGCCGACCGGCTGGCTCGGCCCCGCGCCGGCGGCGGTGGCCCGCGCCTGCGGCGTGGCCGAGGCCGAGGTGCTGGCGGTATTGGCGCGTTTGCAGCGGATCGAGCCGGGCGGGCTGTTCGCGCGCACGCTGGCGGAATGCCTGCGCCTGCAAGCCGCGGCGGCGGGCGACCTGACCCCGGCGGTCGGCGCGGTGCTGGACCATCTGGCGCTGCTGGCGCGGGGCGACCTGGCCGCCATCGCCCGGGCGACCGGCCGGCCCGAGGCAGAACTGGCGCAGGCGGCCCGCCTGATCCGCGGTCTGAACCCCAAGCCGGGGCTGGTCTTCGAGGGGCCGATGCCGCCGCCGCCTCCGCCCGATCTGCTGGCGCGGCGGACCCCGGGCGGCTGGGACGCCGTGGCCAATCCGGCGACGGTCTCGGTCGAGACGGTGCCGGGCCGGGGCGATGCCGCCGCGGCGGCCGGGATCGGCCGGGCGGTCGAGCAGCGCAGGCGGGTCGCGGCGATGGTCGGCACGATCCTGCTGCGGCATCAGGCGGGCTGGCTGGACGGCGGCGACCCCGCGCCGCTGGCGACGCAGGCGCTGGCAGCCGCGGCGGGCCTGCATGTCGCCACCGTGAACCGCCTGCTGCGCGGGATCAGCATCCGCACTCCGCGCGGCACCCTGCCGCTGCGCGCGCTCGCCCCCCGGCCCGTCCGCCCGGACGGCCCCGCCGCCGAGACCGTGAAGCGGCGCCTGGCCGAGTTGCTGCGCCACGCCGGAGGGACGCGTCCCAGCGACGCCCGGCTGGCGGCGCAGCTGCAGGCCGAGGGGCTGGCCGTGGCCCGGCGGACGGTGGCGAAGTATCGCGCGGCCCTCGGGGGGCGGATCTGAGCCCGCGCGGACAGCCGGCCGGCGCTACCGGCCGCGCCGTCCCAGAAGCGCGGCGAGGGTGACATCGGCCAGTCGGCCGAACGGCGCGCGCAGCAGGCTCGGCATGTTCCAGCGGCCCTGGGCGAAGACGCCCTTGGCGTGGCTCATGGCGCGGAAGCCCTCGATGCCGTGGTAGGCGCCCATCCCGCTGGCACCGATGCCGCCGAAGGGCAGGTCGTCCTGCGCCACATGGATCAGCGTGCTGTTGATCCCGACATTGCCTGAAGTGGTGCGGGCCAGCAGCGCCTCGCAATCGGCATCCCGCGGCCCGAACCAGTAAAGCGCCAGCGGGCGCGGGCCGGCGTTCACCTGGGCGATCGCCTCGTCGATGCTGCGATAGGTCCGCACCGGCAGGAGGGGGCCGAAGACCTCGTCCCGCATCACCGCGCAGTCGTCGCCCGCGCCGAGGATCAGCGTGGGCGCCAGGGTGCGCGGACGGCCCGCGGCGCTGTCCGGCTTCACGCCCACCTCGATCACCCTTGCGCCCTTGCTCCGGGCCTCCTCGATCAGGGCCTTCAGCCGGTCGAAATGCCGGTCGCTGACGATGGAGGTATAATCCGCGCCGGTCGGCCCCTCGGGGTAGAAGCGGGCGACAGTGGCGCCGTAGAGCGTCACGAAGGCGTCCAGGTCGTCCTCGTGCACCAGCGCGTAATCCGGCGCCACGCAGGTCTGGCCGGCGTTCGACAGCTTGCCGAAGACGATGCTGCCCAGCGTGGCCGCGTCTGCATGGCCGCGGGCGACGATGGCCGGGCTCTTGCCGCCCAGTTCCAGCGTCACCGGCACCAGATTGGCGCTGGCCGCCTGCATGACCTTGCGCCCCACCGCGGTGCTGCCGGTGAAGAACAGATGGTCGAAGGGCAGGGCGCTGAAGGCCGCCCCGGTCTCGGGTCCGCCGAGGATGGTGGCGACCTCCTCGGGCGGAAAGGCCGCGGCCAGCAGGTCGCGAAGCGCCGCGCCGGTGCGCGGGGTGAATTCCGAGGGCTTCAGCATCGCCCGGTTGCCGGCGGCCAGCGCGGTGGCCAGCGGAATCAGGGTCAGCGCGACGGGATAGTTCCAGGGCGCCATCACGCCGATCACGCCCTTGGGCTGGTATTCCACCCAGGCCCGGCCGCTGCGGTAGGTCAGCGCCACATGCCGGCGG
This sequence comes from Rhodobacter sp. SGA-6-6, assembly GCF_011043545.1. Taxonomy (GTDB): domain Bacteria; phylum Pseudomonadota; class Alphaproteobacteria; order Rhodobacterales; family Rhodobacteraceae; genus Pseudogemmobacter. The sequence continues at coordinate 111,609 of NZ_JAAKGP010000005.1, forward strand.
TCCGGCCGCATGAAGCGGCGCAGCCTGCGGGTCAGGTAGTCGATGGCCTGCACCACGACGACCAGTTCCAGGATGTCGGTCTCGTGCCGCGAGCGGTGGCCGAAATCCGCGTCGACCGCCTGCTGCAGGGTGCGCCGATGCGCCAGCACCGCGGCGCGCAGCCGTTTCAGCCGCTGCCGGCGCAGGGCCAGGCCGGGCGGCCCGTCGCGGAGGAAGGCGCTGCGCTGGCGGTCGAGCAGCGCCGCCATGGCGGGGGTCTGGTCTTCGGTGGTCACGTCGCATCTCCGGCAAGCTCCGGCCATCATCTCACCCCTCGGCCCGGCCGGACAGCCCCCGCTTGTCCCGGGGTTTCTTACCCGCGGAACCCGCCCTCCTTCAGGAACCGCGCCTCCTCGGGCGTGGTCTCGCGGCCGAGGATCGGGTTGCGGTGCGGGAAGCGGCCGAAGCGGCGGATGATGTCGCGGTGGCCCTCGGCATGGGACAGCCAGGGCTGGCCGAGGCGGCGGTTCAGGCGGACGGCGGTGTCCTGATCGGCCATGTCCTCGGAATGCGAGAAGGGCAGGGCGAGGAACAGCCGCAAGCCCGGGTCGAGGCGGTCCATGTGGCCGCGCGCCTCGGCCTCGCGGGCCAGCGCCCGGGCCTGCGGGTCGGTGGCATACATCCGCGCCGTGCCGCGGAAGGCGTTGCGGGGGAACTGGTCCAGAAGGATCATCAGCGCCAGCGCCCCCTCCGGCGTGGCGATCCAGCCGTCGCAATCCCCCGCCGCCGCCCGGTCGTGCAGCGGCAGGAAGCGGTCGCGGAAGGCGCGGTCGAAGGCGGGACGCTGGGCGAACCAGTCGCCGGTCCCGCCCGCCGCGCGCCACCAGTCCACCACCTCGGCCGGCTGCGCCAGAAGCGCGGTCAATGCCCGCCCTCCGCCCGCCCGGCATTGCCGATCAAGAGGCCCGCCCCGGCCTCGACAGTGCCGGCCACGGTCTCCAGCGCGAACCGCTCGCGGTCGCGCTCGCGGACCTGGCGCATCAGCCCGGCAGCCTCCTCGGGGCCGTCGCCGAGTCGCTCCAGCGCCTCGCGGCCCATCTCCAGCGCGCTCTCGAAGGTTTCGCGGACCTGCCAGTCGGCCCCGGCAGCGACCAGTTCCAGCGCGTGCTCGCGGTCGAAGGCGCGGGCCAGCACCGGCACCAGCGGGTATTCGTGCTTGATCAGCTCCACCATCCGCGTCACCGCCGCGCGGTCGTCGGCGGCGGCGACGATCAGGCTGGCATTGCCTGCCCCCGCGGCGTGCAGGATGTCCATCCGCGCGCCGTCGCCATACCAGACCTTGAAGCCGAAGTCCTGCGCGTCGCGGATCGCCTGCGGGTCGCTGTCGATGATCGAGACCGAATGCCCGCGCGCCAGCAGCGGCTGGCTGACGATCTGCCCCACCCGGCCGAAGCCGATCAGCAGCACCCGGCCCGACAGGCCCGCGGCGGCCTCCACCCCTTCCATCGAGGCGGCGGGCTTCGGCGCCAGCCGCCCGTGCAGAAGGATCATCAGCGGCGTCAGCACCATCGACAGGATGATGATCGCGGTCAGGTTGGCGTTCCATTCCGGGGTCAGGATGCCGGACTGCGTGGCGGCGGCGTAGAGGACGAAGGCGAATTCGCCGCCCTGCGCCATCAGCACCGCGCGCTCCAGCGCCTCGTCGCCGGGGGCCTTGGCGAGGCGGGCGACGACATAGATCACCAGCATCTTCAGCGCCATGAAGGCAGGGACCGAGATCGCGATCACCGCCCAGTTGGCGGCGATGATGCGCAGGTCCAGCGCCATGCCGACGCCCAGGAAGAACAGGCCGAGGAGAAGGCCCCGGAACGGCTCCACATCCGCCTCCAGCTGGTGGCGGAACGAGGATTCCGACAGCAGCACCCCGGCGAGGAAGGCCCCCATCGCCATCGACAGCCCGCCCGCCTGCATCAGCACAGCGGCGCCGAGCACCACCAGCAGCGCCGCCGCCGTCATCACCTCGCGCGCGCCGAAGCGGGCCAGCAGCCGGAACATCGGGTCCAGCAGCCAGCGCCCGGCGGCGACCAGCGCCGCGATGGCGGCAAGGCCGATGGCCACGCCCTGCAGCCGGTCGGAGAGCGTGGCCTCCGCCCCGCCGGGGGCGAGGAAGGCGACGATGGCCAGCAGGGGCACGATGGCCAGGTCCTCGAACAGCAGGATGGCGATCATCCGCCGGCCCCTGGGCTGTGCCATCTCGCCCCGTTCCTGCAGCATCTGCATGACGATGGCGGTGGAGGTCAGCACGAAGCCGGTGCCGGCGACGAAGCTCGCCTCCACCGGATAGCCGAGCGCGATGCCGACCCAGATCAGGGTGAAGATCGCCAGGCAGACCTGAAGCGCGCCCAGTCCGAAGATCTCTCCCCGCATCGACCACAGACGGGAAGGCTGCATCTCCAGTCCGATGATGAACAGGAACAGCACCACGCCCAGTTCGGCGACATGGATGACCGACTGCGCGTCGTGGAAGAAGCCGAGTCCCCAAGGGCCGATCGCCAGCCCCGCCGCCAGATAGCCCAGGACGGACCCCAGCCCGATGCGCCGGAACAGCGGCACGGCCACGACCGCCGCGGCCAGCAGGACGACGACGGGGCCAAGGTCGAAGGCGTGATGCGCGCTCTCGGCGGCGGCAAGCGGGTCGGACATGGATCGGCCTTTCGGGGACGGTGGCGAAGACAGGAATATCGCGGATCGGCCCCGCCACGAGGGGGAAATCGGGGGCCGCCGCGGAAAGGAAAGCGGCCCGGCCTCTGGGGATGGCCGGGCCAGTCGGGCGGCTACTTGGTGGTGTAGCCGCCGTTGACGAGGATCGTCTGGCCCGTCATCCACCAACCCTCGGTGACGAGGAAGCGGATCCAGGGCGCGATGTCCTCGATGTCGGTGAGGCCGGTCTTCGAGAAGGGCGACAGCGCGGCGGCGGTCTTGTGGTAGGCTTGGGCCTCGGGCGTCTCCTGCCCGTAGAAGAAGGGCGTATCCATCGGGCCGGGGCCGATGGCGGTGACGGAAATCCCGCGCTCGCCGAATTCCTTCGAGGCCGCGCGGGTGAAATGCTCCACCGGCGCCTTGGTGCCGGCATAGCTGGAATAGAACGGCGTGTAGGCCCCCAGCAGCGAGGTGACCAGCGTGCAGATCGCGCCGTTGTCGTTCACCGCCTTGCCGGCCTCCTTCAGGAAGAAGAAGGCGGATTTGGCGTTGACCGCGCTCATCTCGTCGTATTCGGCCTCGGTGATCTCGGCCATCGGCTTCTTCAGCACCTTGCCGACGGTATTGACGGCGATGTCGGGACGGCCGACGGCGACCACGGCATCGGCGAGCAGCTTCTCTACCGCGCCCGCCGTGGTCAGGTCGGCCCGGATCGCCACCGCCTGCGCCCCCGCCGCCCGCACCGCCGCGACGGTCGCCTCGGCCTCGGCGGCGCTGGCCGGGCTGTTGTAATGGATCGCCACCGCCTTCGCGCCCTGCGCCGCGAAATCCCGCGCCAGCAGGCCGCCCAGGTTCTTGGCCCCGCCGGCGATCAGGACGGTCTTGTCCTTGAGGGTTCTGCTCGTCATGGCACTCTCCTTTGTCTTGCGTTGCCGGGGCAATTTATGTTCTGGAGATTCCCAATAAATCCGGCGATCCTGACTTCACCTGTCGGGGATTGCGAACAATGGACCGGATCGAGCTTTACCGCATCTTCACCCGGGTGGTCGAAACCCGCAGCTTCACCCGGGCGGCGGACAGCCTGCAGATGCCGCGCTCCAGCGTCTCCACCGCCATCGCCGGGCTGGAGGCACGGCTGGGGGTGCGGCTCCTGCACCGGACGACGCGGGCGGTCGCCGCCACCGACGAGGGCGAGGAATTCTACGACCGCTGCCTCGGCTTCCTGGCCGAGAGCGAGGAGATGGAAACCATGTTCCGCGCCGCCGCGCGCCGGATCGAGGGGCGCATCCGCGTCGACGTGCCGGGCCGGATCGGCCGGCTGATCCTGGCGCCGGCGCTGCCGGAGTTCCTGGCGCTGTGGCCCGGCCTCCGGGTGGAACTGGGGATGACCGACCGCGCCGTCGATCTGGTGGGCGAGCGGGTGGACATCGCCCTGCGCGTCGGCCCGCTGCCCGATTCCGGCCTGCGCGCCCGCCGCCTGGGCGAGATCGCCCAGATCAACGTGGCCAGCCCGGCCTATCTGGCGCAGCAGGGCACGCCGCTTGCGCCCGCCGACCTGGACCGGCACCGGCAGGTCGCCTATGCCTCGCCCTCGACCGGGCGGGTGGCGGACTGGGAATGGCTGGAGGGCGGCCGGGTGCAGACCCGCCCGGTGCCCTGGCGGGTCAGCGCCAACAGTGCCGAGGGCTATATCGCCTGCGCGCTGGCCGGGATGGGGCTGATCCAGATCCCGGCCTATGACGTGGCCCACCACCTTGCCGCCGGGGACCTGGTGGAGGTCCTGCCCGATCACCGGCCCGGCCCGATGCCGATGCACCTGCTGTTCCCCGGCTCCCCCCGCAGCCCGCGCCGCCTGACGGCCTTCGCGGACTGGATGGAGGAGGTGCTGCGCCGCAGCCTGCACCGGAGCGCGGTGCCGCGGCGGCCGTGAGCCTGCGCCGCCCCCGGGTTCAGCTTCTTGCGCGGTTGCGCCCGGGGTCGTGGACGGGCAGGGCGACCACCGCGCCAGGGGAGCCTGCCGCCGAGACCATGGTTCCGGGGCGGGGCCCTCCCGGATCAGCGCCTGCAACAGCGCCCGCGACTTCGGGCCCTGCACCGAGACCTGCGCGAATTCGGTCCGGCATTCCCGCACCCGCACCCCCGGCCCGGCGGCGGCCGCAAGATCTTCGCCCAGCTGCGGGTTGGCGCCCATCACCATCACCCGTCCGGGGCCGTGGAAGAACACCGTGCAATCGTCGATCATGCAGCCGTCGGCGCCGGCCGGGCCGGGCCGATCATCCGCCACCATTTTGCGAATGATTTGCAGTTGCACTATCCGCCGGACCCGCTATAGATGTTGCAACTCATTCGCAACTGCCGGGTTGAACCCGGTGGCGATCTTGCCGGAAAACAGGAAAGGACTGCCCATGTCTTCCACAATGTCGTGCCTCTTCGGCGCCGTGACGGCCGCGGCCCTGATGGCGGGCGCCGCCCTGGCCGACGAGGACCGCATGAAGGTGGTGACGACCTTCACCGTTCTGGCCGACATGGCCGGCCGGGTGGCGGGGGAGGCCGCGGATGTGGTGTCGATCACCGTGCCGGGCGCCGAGATCCACGGCTACGAACCGACGCCGCAGGATATCGTGCGGGCGCAGGGGGCCGACCTGATCCTGTGGAACGGCATGAACCTGGAATTGTGGTTCGAGCAGTTCCTGCGCAACCTCGGCGACGTGCCCTCGGTGACGCTGACCGACGGGATCGACCCGATCTCGATCTCGGGCGGGGAATACGACGGCAAGCCGAACCCCCATGCCTGGATGGGCCTCGCCAACGCAGAAATCTACATCGACAACATCCTTGCCGCCTTCGTCGCGCAGGACCCGGAGAACGCCGAGACCTACAGGGCCAACGCCACCGCCTACAAGGAGGAGCTGCGCGCCACGCTGGAGCCGCTGCGCCAGCGGATCGCCGAGGTGCCCGAGGCGCAGCGCTGGCTGGTGACCTGCGAGGGCGCCTTCAGCTACCTGGCCCGCGACTTCGGGATGAAGGAGCTTTACCTCTGGCCGATGAACTCGGACGCGATGGGAACGCCGAAACAGGTGCGGGCGGTGATCGACGGGGTGCGGGCCAATGCCATCCCGGTGGTGTTTTGCGAAAGCACCGTCAACACCGCGCCGGCCGAGCAGGTGGCGCGCGAGACCGGGGCGCGCTACGGCGGCGTCCTCTACGTGGACAGCCTGTCGGGGCCGGACGGCCCGGTGCCGAACTACCTCGACCTGATGCGGGTGACCTCGGAGACCATCGCCGAGGGCCTGGCGCCGGCCGCGGAGTGACCGCGGCGGCCGAAGATTCCGGCCCGCCGCGCCCTTTCGCGCGGCGGGTTTCGCGATTAGATCGGTGTGACCGCCCTTCGGCAGAAAGACGACAGATGATGCGTGACGCCTCGATCCGTGCCGAAACCGGAGAAGACGCGGGCATCTCCGCCCGCGACGTGACGGTGACCTACCGCAACGGCCTCACCGCCCTGCGCGGCGCCAGTTTCCGCATCCCGAAGGGCACGGTGACGGCGCTGGTCGGCGTCAACGGTTCCGGCAAGTCCACCCTGTTCAAGGCGATCATGGGCTTCGTCCCGGTGGCGAGGGGCGAGATCAGGCTTCTCGGCCTGACGGTGGCCGAGGCGCTGAAGCGCAACCTCGTCGCCTATGTGCCGCAGAGCGAAGAGGTCGACTGGTCCTTCCCGGTGCTGGTCGAGGACGTGGTGATGATGGGCCGCTACGGCCACATGGGCTTTCTGCGCCGCCCGTCGAAGGCCGACCACGACGCGGTCGGCACCGCGCTGGCGCGGGTGAACATGCAGGACTACCGCCACCGCCAGATCGGCGAGCTGTCGGGCGGCCAGAAGAAGCGCGTCTTCCTGGCCCGCGCGCTGGCGCAGGACGGGCAGGTGATCCTCCTGGACGAGCCCTTCACCGGCGTCGACGTGAAGACCGAGGAGCAGATCATCGCCCTCCTGCGCGAGTTGCGCGACGAGGGGCGGGTGATGCTGGTCTCGACCCACAACCTCGGCTCGGTGCCGGAATTCTGCGACCGGGTGGTGCTGGTGAAGGGCACGGTTCTGGCCTTCGGCCCGACCGAGACCACCTTCACCCGCGAGAACCTGGAGGCGGCCTTCGGCGGCGTGCTGCGCCACTTCACCCTGGGCGGCGAGGCGCTGCACGACGACGACGACAGCCGCCACGTCTCGATCCTGACCGACGACGAGCGGCCGCTGGTGCAATATGCCGGCCGCACCCGCACCCGGGCCGGGGATGCGGAGGGCCGCAAGTGACCCTGCTGGAGCCCTTCTCCTACGGCTACATGACCAATGCCATGTGGGTCTCGGCGCTGGTCGGCGGGGTCTGCGCCTTCCTCTCGGCCTATCTGATGCTGAAGGGCTGGTCGCTGATCGGCGATGCGCTCTCGCATTCGGTGGTGCCCGGGGTGGCAGGGGCCTATATCCTCGGGCTGCCCTTCGCCCTGGGCGCCTTCCTGTCGGGCGGGCTGGCCGCCGCGGCGATGCTGTTCCTCTCCGACCGCTCCGGCCTCAAGGCCGATGTGGTGATCGGGCTGATCTTCACCGGCTTCTTCGGACTGGGGCTGTTCATGGTCTCGGTCAATCCGATGTCGGTGTCGATCCAGACCATCACCATGGGCAACATCCTGGCGATCTCGCCCGAGGACACGCTGCAGCTGGCGATCATCGGCTTCGTCTCGCTGGCGGTGCTGCTCTTGAAATGGAAGGACCTGATGGTGGTCTTCTTCGACGAAAGCCATGCCCGCACCATCGGCCTGCGCCCCGGGCTGCTGAAGGCGGTGTTCTTCATCCTGCTGTCGGCCTGCGTGGTGGCGGCGATGCAGACCGTCGGCGCTTTCCTGGTCATCGCCATGGTGGTGACGCCGGGGGCGACGGCCTATCTGCTCTGCGACCGCTTCCCGCGGCTGATCGCGCTGTCGGTGGCCATCGGCACGGCGACCAGCTTCGCCGGCGCCTATATCAGCTATTTCCTCGACGGGGCGACCGGCGGCGTCATCGTCTGCCTGCAGACCCTGATCTTCCTGGCCGCCTTCGTCTGGGCGCCCAAGCACGGGCTGCGCGCCGCCCGCGCCAAGGCCCGCGCCGCCCTGCGCGAGGAGGCGGCGCGATGATCGACCAGCTGCTGCTGCCGTTCCAGTTCGCCTTCATGCAGAACGCCTTTCTCATCGCCGTCCTGGTTGCGGTGCCGACCGCGCTGCTGTCCTGCTTCCTCGTCCTCAAGGGCTGGGCGCTGATGGGCGATGCGGTCAGCCATGCGGTGCTGCCCGGGATCGTGCTGGCCTATATCCTCGGCTTCCCGCTGATCCTCGGCGCCTTCGCCGCCGGGCTGTTCACCGCCGTCGCCACCGGCTACCTGGCCCAGAACAGCCGGGTGAAGCAGGATACGGTGATGGGCGTGGTCTTCTCCGGCATGTTCGGGCTGGGGATCGTGCTCTACACCTCGATCACCTCGGACGCCCATCTCGACCATATCCTGTTCGGCAACATGCTGGGCGTCGGGCCCGAGGATCTGTGGACCGCAGGGCTGATCGGGCTGGCCGTCTCGGCCCTGCTGCTGGTGAAGTGGAAGGACCTGATGCTGCACGCCTTCGACCCGGCGCAGGCGCGGGTCTCCGGCCTGGCCGTCGGGCTTCTGCACTACGGCCTGCTGACGGTGCTGTCGCTGACCATCGTCGCCACCATGTCGGCGACCGGGCTGATCCTCGCCGTCGCGCTCTTGATCGCGCCGGGGGCCATCGCCTTCCTCCTCACCCGCAGCTTCGGCCGGATGCTGGCGGTCTCGGTCGCCGTCTGCCTCGTGTCGATGCTGGGCGGGGTCTATGCCAGCTTCTTTCTCGACTCCGCGCCGGCGCCGACCGTGGTGCTGGTGCTGACCGGGCTTTTCATCGCCGCCTTCCTGCGCAGGACCTGGCGGCAGCGCCGGATCACGGCGGCGGTCTGAGGCCCAGCCTCACCCCCAGTCCGGCTTCCGTTTCTCCAGGAAGGCGGAAATCCCGTGCCGGGCCTCCTCGCCCTCCCAGATGTCGGCCAGGCGGCGGACGCTGTCCTCGATCACCCCGGCGTCGATCCGGGGGCCGAGCGCGCGGGCGAGCCGCTTGGCCTCGGCCACCGCGCCGGGGGCGGTGGAGAGGTAGGGCGCCACCTCCGCCTCCACCGCCGCATCGAGGGCATCGGCGGGGAGCACCCGGGCGACGAGCCCCAGCCGCTCGGCCTCGGCCGCCTCGAAGACCCGGGCCGACATGAAGACGCGGCGGGCGTTGCCCTCGCCCATCCGGGCCAGCACATAGGGGCCGATGGTGGCGGGGATGATGCCCAGCCGGGTTTCGGAGAAGCAGAACTTGGTGCCTTCCGCGGCGATGGCCACGTCGCAGACGCAGGCCAGTCCGATGCCGCCGCCGAAGGCGCCGCCGTGCAGCCGGCCGATCAGCGGCGCGGGCAGGGTGTTCAGCGCGTGCAGCATGTCGGCCAGCTTGCGCGCCTCGGCCAGCCGCTGCGCCCGACCGGCCTGCATCTGCGCCCGCATCCAGTCGAGGTCGCCGCCGGCGCAGAACACCGGCCCCGCGCCGGACAGCACCACTGCGCGGGCCTGCTGGCCGATGCCCCGCGCCAGATCGGTCAGTTCGGCGATCATCGCGGGCGACAGGACGTTGCGCTTTTCCGGGGTGTTCAGGGCGACGTGGACCACCCCGCGCGGGTCGGTCCTGACATCGAGGGTCTTCATTGCGCGCTCCTCAGCGAAAGGGCGAAGGTGGCGGCCTCGTTCAGGCGGGCGGGGTCGAGGCCGGTGTCGAAGCCCATGCCGTGCAGCATCTCCACCACCGCCTCGGTCGCCACGTTGCCCTTGGCGCCCGGCGCGAAGGGGCAGCCGCCGAGCCCGCCGGCGGAACTGTCGAAGGCGCGCAGGCCGTGGGCGAGGCTGGTGCGGATGTTCTCCAGCGCCTGGCCGCGGGTGTCGTGATAATGCCCGGCGAGGCTGGCGGCGGGCAGGCGGTCCAGCACCGCCTCCAGCATCCGGGCGATGGTCTCCGGCGTGCCCGCGCCGATGGTGTCGCCAAGGCTGACCTGCCGGCAGCCGAGGTCCATCAGCGCCTGCGCCACCTGCGCCACCGAGGCGGGCGCCACCGGCCCGTCATAGGGGCAGTCGGTGACGCAGGAGACATAGCCGCGGACCGGAACCTTGGCCGCGCGGGCGGCGGCGAGGACGGGGCGGAAACGGTCCAGGCTTTCGGCGATGGAACAGTTGATGTTGCGCTGCGAGAACCCCTCCGAGGCCGAGGCGAAGACCGCCACCTCGTCCGCCCCGGCCTCCAGTGCGCTTTGGAAACCTTGCAGGTTGGGGGTGAGGGCGGCGTAGGAGGTGCCCCTGGCGCGGCGGATGCCGGCCAGCACTTCGGCGGCGTCGGCCATCTGCGGCACCCGTTTCGGGCTGACGAAGCTGGTCACCTCGATATGCGAAAAGCCGCAGGCGGAAAGCAGGTCCACCAGCCGGATCTTGTCGGCGGTGGGGATCGCGCGCGGCTCGTTCTGCAACCCGTCGCGGGGGGAGACCTCGTGGAGGGTGACGCGCTCAGCCATCCCCGGCCTCCAGCCGCAGAAGCAGGCTGCCGTCCGCGACCTGATCGCGCTCGGCCACCAGCAGTTCGGCCACGATGCCGTCGCGCGGGGCGGTCAGGATGTGTTCCATCTTCATCGCCTCCAGCACCAGCAGCGGATCGCCCCTGCGGACCGCCGCGCCGACTTCCGTCCGGACGGCGGAGACGAGGCCGGGCATCGGCGCGACGATGCTGTCGCCGCTGGCCGCCTCGCCCGCCGCGCCCGCCAGAGGGTCGGGCAGGGCGAAGTCGTGGCGGAGGCCGTCGTGCCAGACCAGCACCTTTCCGGCCTCGACCAGCGTCTCGGCCCGGAAGCGCCGGTCCTCCGCTGCGACCTGCAAGCCCTCGCCGTCCCGCGTGACGGTCAGCTCACAGGAGCGGTCCCCCTCCACCCGGAAGCCGCCGCCGCCGAGATGCTCCACCCGCAGCGACAGGCGGTCGCCGCCGCTCTCCAGCGTGACGAACTCCTCCGCCGGGCCCCAGGCCCGCCAGCCGGCTAGCCGGTCCCAGGGATCGGCTCCCGGCTCTTTCGGCAGGCCGAGCGCCGCCAGCGCGGCCAGCGCCGGGACATGCGGCGGCATCTCCGGCCGGGCCGTCAGCAGCGCAAGGTCCCGGGCGATCAGCCCGGTGTCCACCTCCCCGGCGCGGAAGCCGGGATGGCGGGCGAGGGCGGAGAGGAACTCCAGGTTGGTGGTGACGCCTGCCACCCGGCACCCGGCCAGCGCCGAGGCCAGCAGGTTCAGCGCCTCGGCCCGGCTGGGCGCATGGGTGACGATCTTGGCGATCATCGGGTCATACCAAGGGGCGATGGCATCGCCTTGCCGCACCCCGCTGTCGATGCGGATGCCGCCGCGGGTAAATTCGGTTATGCCGGGCAGGGCAAGGCGGGTCAGCGTGCCGGTGGCGGGGAGAAACCCCTTCGCCACATCCTCGGCATAGAGCCGGGCCTCGAAGGCGTGGCCGTCGATGCGCAGATCCTGCTGGCGGAAGGGCAGGGGCTCGCCCGCCGCCACCCGCAGTTGCAGTTCCACGAAGTCCAGGCCGGTGATGGCTTCAGAGACCGGATGTTCCACCTGCAGCCGCGTGTTCATCTCCATGAACCAGAAGCCGTCCGCGCGCAGCGGGCCGGAGCCGTCGGCGATGAACTCCACCGTGCCGGCGCCCCGGTAGCCGATGGCTTTCGCCGCCTCCACCGCCGCCCGCCCCATCGCGGCGCGGACATCCTCCGGCATCCCGGGGGCGGGGGCCTCCTCGATCACCTTCTGGTGGCGGCGTTGCAGGGAGCAGTCGCGCTCGAACAGGTGGACCGCATTGCCATGGGCATCGGCGAAGACCTGGATCTCGATGTGGCGGGGCCGGGCGACGTATTTCTCGACCAGGCAGGCCGGGTCGCCGAAGGCGGCTTGCGCCTCGCGCCGGGCACTGTCCAGCGCCTCGCGGAAGTCTTCGGGCCGCTCGACCCGCCGCATCCCCTTGCCGCCGCCGCCGGCGCGGGCCTTGATCAGCACCGGCCAGCCGATGGCTTCGGCCTCGGAGGCCAGCCGCTCCGGGTCCTGATCCGCGCCGTGATAGCCCGGCACCACCGGCACGCCGGCCTGTTCCATCAGCGCCTTGGCCGCGTCCTTCAGCCCCATGGCGCGGATGGCGCCGGCGGGCGGGCCGATGAAGACCAGCCCCGCCGCCTGAACCGCCTCGGCGAAACCGGCGTTCTCGGACAGGAAGCCATAGCCGGGGTGGATGGCTTCCGCTCCGGTGCGCAGGGCGGCCTCGATGATCGCCTCGCCGCGCAAGTAGCTCTCGGCCGCCGGGGCGGGGCCGATCCGCACCGCCTCGTCGGCCAGCGCGACGTGACGGGCCTGCGCATCGGCGTCCGAGAAGACGGCGACGCTGCGGAGGCCCATCCGGCGGGCGGTGGCGATGATCCGGCAGGCGATCTCACCACGGTTGGCGATAAGGATCTTGGTGAACATCCGGGTCCTCACATCCTGAACAGGCCGAAGCTGGTCTCTTCCACCGGCGCGTTCAGCGCGGCGGACAAGGACAGCGCCAGCACCTGCCGGCTGTGGCGCGGGTCGATGGTGCCGTCGTCCCAGAGCCGGGCCGAGGCGTAAAGCGGATGCGACTGCCGCTCGAACATCTCGACCGTGGGGCGCTTGAATGCGGCCTCCTCCTCGGCCGACCACTGGCCGCCCTTGCGCTCGATCGCCTCGCGCCGCACGGTGGCCAGCACCCCGGCCGCCTGTTCGCCGCCCATCACCGAAATCCGCGCATTAGGCCAGGTCCACAGGAACCGCGGCCCGTAGGCGCGGCCGCACATGCCGTAGTTGCCGGCCCCGAAGGAACCGCCGACGATCATGGTGACCTTCGGCACGCGGGTGGTGGCGACGGCGGTCACCAGCTTGGCCCCGTCCTTGGCGATGCCGCGGTTCTCGGCCGTGCGCCCGACCATGAAGCCCGAGATGTTTTGCAGGAACACCAAGGGGATATTCCGCTGCGAACAGAGTTCGACGAAATGCGCGGCCTTCAGGGCGCTTTCCGAAAAGATCACCCCGTTGTTGCCGATGATCCCGACCGGCATCCCCATCACATGGGCGAAGCCGCAGGCGATGGTGGCGCCGTAGCGCGGCTTGAACTCGTCGAAGCGCGAGCCGTCGGTGATGCGGGCGATGACCTCGCGGATGTCGTAGGGCGTCTTCACCTCGGGCGGCACGATCCCCAGGATGTCCTCGGGGTCGTAGAGCGGCTCTTCCGGCGCCTGCAGGGCCAGCTGCGGCCGCTTCTGCCGGTTCAGGTTGGCCACCGCCCGCCGCGCCAGCGCCAGCGCCTGCAGGTCGTCCTCGGCCAGCAGGTCCGCCACGCCGGAGAGCCGCGTATGCACATCGCCGCCGCCCAGGTCCTCGGCGCTGACCACCTCGCCGGTCGCCGCCTTCACCAAGGGCGGGCCGGCCAGGAAGATCGTGCCCTGATCGCGCACGATGATGGTCACGTCCGACATCGCGGGCACATAGGCGCCGCCGGCGGTGCAGGAACCCATGACGACCGCGATCTGCGCGATCCCCGCCGCCGACATGTTGGCCTGGTTGTAGAAGATGCGGCCGAAATGGTCGCGGTCGGGGAAGACTTCGTCCTGGTTGGGCAGGTTGGCGCCGCCGGAATCGACCAGATAGACGCAGGGCAGCCGGTTCTCCGCGGCGATCTCCTGCGCGCGCAGGTGCTTCTTCACCGTCATCGGGAAATAGGTGCCGCCCTTCACGGTGGCGTCGTTGCAGAGGATCATCACCTCCTGCCCCTCGACCCGGCCGATGCCGGCGATCAGGCCCGCGGAAGGGCTGGCGCCGTCATAGAGGCCATGCGCGGCGAAAAGCCCGACCTCCAGGAAAGGGGAGCCGGGGTCCAGGAGCCGCGCGATCCTCTCGCGCGGCAAGAGCTTGCCACGGCTGCGGTGCAAGTCGCGCGCCCTGTCGCCGCCGCCGGCCATGGCGAGGGCGGCGGCTTCGCGCACGGTCTCCAGCGCCGCCAGATTGGCAGCGCGGTTGGCGCGGTAGGTCTCCGAGCGGGGGGAGATGGCGGAAGTCAGGACACTCATGCCCGCATCGCCCCCATCAGTTCCCGCCCGATCAGCATCCGGCGGATTTCGCTGGTGCCGGCGCCGATCTCCATCAGCTTGGCGTCGCGGAAGATGCGGCTGACCGGACTCTCGTTCATGAACCCCGCGCCGCCCATGGCCTGCACCGCCTGATGCGCCACCTGCATCGCGGCCTCCGAGGCATAAAGCACACAGCCCGCCGCATCGGCCCGCGTCACCTGCCCGCGGTCGCAGGCCTTCGCCACTTCGTAGACATAGGCGCGGGCCGAGTTCAGCCTTGTGTAGATGTCGGCGATCTTGCCCTGCATCAGCTGGAAATCCCCGATGGCCTGGCCGAACTGCTTGCGCTCCGCCAGGTAGGGCATGATCTCGTCCAGGCAGGCGGCCATGATGCCGGTGCCGATGCCGGACAGCACCACCCGCTCGTAGTCGAGGCCGGACATCAGGACGCGGACGCCCTTGCCTTCGGCCCCCAGCACGTTCTCCGCCGGCACCTCCACGTTGTCGAACACCAGTTCGGCGGTGTTCGAGCCGCGCATCCCCAGCTTGTCGAAATGCGGGCTGGTGGAGAAGCCCGCCATGGTCTTCTCGACCAGAAAGGCGGTGATGCCCTTCGATCCCGCGGCGGGGTCGGTCTTGGCATAGACCACCAGCACATCGGCGTCGGGGCCGTTGGTGATCCAGAACTTGGTGCCGTTCAGGATGTAGCCATCGCCCCGCTTCTCGGCCCGCAGCCCCATCGACACCACGTCCGACCCCGCTCCGGCTTCGGACATCGCCAGCGCGCCGACATGGGTGCCGGCGATCAGGCCCGGCAGGTATCTGCGCTTTTGCGCCTCGGTGCCGTTCAGGGCGATCTGGTTGACGCAGAGGTTGGAATGGGCGCCGTAGCTGAGCGAGACCGAGGCCGAGGCGCGGGCGATCTCTTCCACCGCGACGACATGGGCGAGGTAGCCCATCCCGGCGCCGCCGTATTCCTCCGGCACGGTGATGCCGAGCAGGCCGAGGCGGCCCATCTCGGGCCAGAGCTCGGCGGGGAATGCGTTCCGCCGGTCGATCTCCGCGGCCATCGGCTTCACCCGCTCCTGCGCCCAGCGGTGCACGGTGTCGCGTAGCGCGTCGATCTCGTCGCCGAGGTCGAACCTCATGGATGCGTTGAACATTTCTTCTCCCTCACTCCGCCGCGATGCGGGGCGCGTCGCCCTGCGCCAGGGCCGCGCGGATTTCGGCCCGCCGTTCCATCTGCTTTTCGTAAGCCGCCTCCTTCACCGGACCGTAGCCGCGAATCTGCTGCGGCAGCATCAGCAATTCGCGGATCAGCGGCAGGTTTTCCGGGGTCAGCGCGGTGCAGGCCAGCGCGAGGTCGTCCTCGTAGAGCCCGATCAACTGCCGCTCCAGCTTGCGGTCGGCGCTGTGGCGGAACGGATCGGCCCAGGTGCCGCGCAGGCCCTTCAGCCGGGCAAGCAGGCGCAGTGCGGGCAGGACCCAAGGCCCGAATTCGCGCTTCCTCGGCCGCCCGTCCGCCGCCTTGCCGGGCAGGAAGGGCGGGGCGAGGTTCAGGGAGAGACGGACATCGCCCTCGAAGGTCTCCTCCAGCGACCGGCGGACCTCGGGCGCGGAGAACAGCCGGGCGACCTCGTATTCGTCCTTGTAGGCCAGCACCCTGGCATAGCCGATCGCCACCTGCCGGGGCAGGTCGGTGTCGCCGGCCACAGCGCCGATCCGCTCCACCCAGCCGCGGTAGCGGTCGGCCAGCCTCTGGCCCTGATACGCCCGCAGATGCGCGGCACGGTGGGCGACGATCTCCTCCGTGGTCATCTCCTCCAGCCCGCGCGGGGGCGCAGCGGCCTGCCACCGCGCGGGGTCGTGCGCCAGCACCCGGCCCCAGTTGAAGGCATCGGTGTTGGCGGCGACCGCCACCCCGTTCAGCGCGATGGCCTGCAGGATCGCCTCGCGGCCGAGCGGCACCAGCCCGCATTGCCAGGCGTAGCCCAGCATCATCAGGTTGGCGCCGATCTCGTCGCCGGTCAGCCGGGCGGCGAGGGTGGAGAAGTCGCGGAAATGCCGGGCGGAGCGGACCGATCCGGCGACCGCCCGCTCCACGGTGCCGGTGCGGAAGTCGAAGTCGCGGTTGCGCACGAAGTCGGAGACCGGGGTCAGGCGGGTGTTCAGCACCGCCTCGGTGCGGTCCGGGTCGCAGAGCACGATGCTGTCCTTCGAGGCCGCCACCACCGCATCCGCCGCGATCAGCAGGTCGGCGCCGCCTGCGGCGATGCGGGGGGCGGCGACGGGGCGGTCGGGGCGCGAGATGCGGACATGGCTCATCACCGCGCCGCCCTTCTGCGCCAGCCCGGCCATGTCCAGCACCATCGGCACCTTGCCCTCGACATGCGCCGCCATGCCGAGGATGGCGCTGATCGTCAGCACGCCCGTCCCCCCGACCCCGGCCAGCGCCAGGTTCCAGGCGCGCTCGATCCGGGGCAGGGCGGGGTCGGGCAGGGCGGCGATGTCGGGGGCCTCGGCCCGGGGCTTGCGCAGGCGGCCGCCGCGGACGGTGACGAAGGAGGGGCAGAAGCCCTTCAGGCAGGAATAATCCTTGTTGCAGGAGGACTGGTTGATCCGCCGCTTGCGGCCCATCGGAGTTTCCTCGGGCTCCACCGCGATGCAGTTCGACTTCTCGGAACAGTCGCCGCAGCCTTCGCAGACTTCCGGGTTGATCCAGAGCCGCAGGTCGGGGTCTTCCAGCGTGCCGCGCTTGCGCCGCCGCCGCCTTTCGGCCGCGCAGGTCTGCTCGTAGACGATGACGGTGACGCCCTGCACCTCGCGCAGCTCCAGCATCACCGCGTCGATGTCGTCGCGGTGGCGGATTTCGGTCCCCGGCGCCAGGTCGGCGGCGCGGTAGAGGTCGGGCCGGTCCGACATCAGCACGATCCGCGCCACCCGCTCGTGATGCATCAGATGGGTGATCTGCTGCGGCGTCAGCACCCCGTCGATGGGCTGGCCGCCGGTCATCGCCACCGCGTCGTTCACCAGGATCTTGTAGGTGATGTTCGCCCCCGCCGCGACCGCCTGGCGGATCGCCAGATGGCCGGAGTGGAAGAAGGTGCCGTCGCCCAGGTTGACGAAACGGTGCTTCTCGTCGGTGAAGCGGGAAATCGCCGTCCAGGGCACGCCTTCGGCGCCCATATGGGTGAAGGTCTCGGTCCGCCGGTCCATCCATTGCGCCATGAAATGGCAGCCGATCCCGGCCATGGCCTTCGATCCCTCCGGCACCCGGGTCGAGGTGTTGTGCGGGCAGCCGGCACAGTAATGCGGCAGGCGGATCACCGGGGCGACATGGGCGGCGCCGCGGGCTTCGGCGGCATGAAGATGCTCGGCGCGGCGGCGCAGGCGGTCGGCCAGCCCTTCCGGCAGGTCCAGCCGCAACAGCCGCTCGGCGATGGCGCCGGCGACGCGGGCAACGGTCAGCCCGGCGGAAAGGCTGAGGAAGGGGCGGTCGCTTTCGTCGAATTTCCCCACGATGCGGGGGCGGACATCGGCGCGCCAGTTGAACAGCTGCTCCTTGATCTGGTTCTCGATGATCTCGCGGCGTTCCTCGACGACCAGCACCTCCTCCAGCCCTTCGGAGAAATGTCGGATGCCTTCCGGCTCCAGCGGCCAGGGCATCCGCACCTTGTAGAAGCGCAGGCCGAGGACGGCCCGTTCCTCGGGGCCGATCCCCAACTCGGCCAGCGCCTGCCGCACGTCCTCGTAAGCCTTGCCCGAGGCGACGATGCCGAAACGGGCGCGGGGGGTGTCGGAGACCACCATGTCCACCCCGTTGGCGCGGGCGAAGGCGATGGCGGCATAGCCCTTGTGTTCCTGCAACCTTTCGTCCTGCACCAGCGGCGGGTCGGGCCAGCGCAGATTCAGCCCGCCGGGCGGCAGGTCGAAATCCTGCGGCAGCACGAACTGCCGCTGTTCCTGTGCGAGGTCCACAACCGTGCTGATCTCGACGGTCTCGGAAATCACCTTGTAGCCGACCCAGCAGCCGGAAAATCGCGACATGGCAATGCCCAGAAGGCCCATCTCCAGGAATTCATGCACCGAGGACGGATACAGCATCGGCATCAGCGCCGAGATGAAGGCGTGGTCGGACTGGTGCGGGATCGAGGAGGACTTGCAGGTGTGGTCGTCGCCGGCGATGGCCAGCACCCCGCCATAGGGCGCGGTCCCGGCGGCATTGGCGTGCTTGAACACGTCGCCGGACCGGTCCACCCCCGGTCCCTTGCCATACCAGATGCCGAGCATGCCCTGCTTGCGCGCGCCCGGCGACAGGTGCAGCTGCTGGCTGCCCCAAACGGCGGTGGCGGCCAGATCCTCGTTCAGCCCGGGCTGGAACACCACGTCATGGCGGTCGAGGAACTTCCTCGCCTTCACCAGTTGCTGGTCGTAGGCCCCGAGCGGCGACCCCCGGTAGCCCGAGATGAAGGCGCCTGTGTCCAGCCCCGCCGCCCGGTCGCGGCGGACCTGCGTCATCGGCAGCCGCACCAGCGCCTGGGTTCCGGTCAGATAGACCGCGCCCTGCTCGGCAGTGTATTTGTCGTCGAGGGTGAGAACCATTGCCGCGTCTCCTCCCCAGGGCCGCGCCTTCCCGCTGTGTGCGATCATAGCCCGGCAAGGCGGAAACAAGGTCTCTATTGCTGACCTGCTTGCAGCCGTGCGGGGCACAGCATACCCTTGCAGATGGAAATTCCCGCGCTTTGTTGCAAGGGCTTTCCCCATGCCGCGCCGCTGTAACCCAAGGAGGCTCCGATGGAGCTGGACGATTCGGACCGCCGCATCCTGCGGGCCATCCAGGCCCGGCCCGAGATCACCATGCGCGAACTGGGCGAGGCCGCGGGCCTCAGCCATTCGCCCTGCTGGCGGCGGCTGCAAAGGCTGCAGGAGGAAGGCGCGGTCAGCCCCCGCCGCTTCGTCATCGACCCCGAGGCGGTGGGGTTCGAGATTCTGGTGCTGTGCTTCGTCAAGATCGCCCATCACCAGCGCGACCGGCTGCGCGCCTTCGAGGAGGCGGTTCAGGACGTGCCCGAGATCATGCAGTGCCATTCGCTGTCCGGCGAATACGACTATGTGCTGCAGGTCATCGCCACCAGCGTCCGCCACTACGAGGCGGTGGTTAAGAACGCCATCGTCGAGCTGCCGAACGTCCAGTCCGTCAACACCAGCTTCACCCTGAAGCGGGTGAAGCACAGCCTCAACGTCCCGGTCTGAGGCGAGCGGCGGCCCTACAGCAGCGCCGCCACCTTCTCCGCCGCCGCCCGGGCCGAGAACGGATTCTGCCCGGTCACCAGCCGGCCGTCGGCCACCATATGGGGGGCGAAGGGCAGCAGGGCCTTGGCGTAAAGCGCGCCGCGGCGTTTCATCTCGGCCTCGGCGTTGTAGGGCATCTTGCGGGCGCCCCCGGCCAGCACTTCCTCGGCCCAGGAAAACCCGGTCAGCCGCTTGCCCTCCACCAGCAGCCGCCCGTCCGACAGCCGCGTGTTCAGCAGCCCGCAGTAGCCGTGGCAGACCGCCGCCACGATGCCGCCGCGGTCCCAGATCGCCCGGGTGATCGCCTGGAGACCCGCGCTGTCGGGGAAGTCCCACATCACCGCATGGCCGCCGGTGAACCAGATCGCATCGTAGTCCGCCGGGTCGATGCCCTCGGGCGGCGCGGTCGAGGACAGCAGCGCCATCCGCGCGGGGTCCTCCAGCCAGGCCCTGGCCGAGCCGTCCAGCAGCGGCCATTTCAGCGCCCGCGGCTCCAGCGGCGCGGGGCCGCCCTTCGGGCTGACGATGCGCTGCCCGAACCCCCTGGCCGCGAACAGGTCCCAGGCATGGGTCAGTTCCGACAGCCACAGACCCGTGGGCGTGGACCCGTCGGCATATTGGCCGACATTGCTGACGACATGAAGGATACGTCTGGCCATCCGCCGAACCTCCAGCCCCGCCTCCGGTCGCAGCGTAACCTTTGCGCGGGGGGCGGAGTCAACCGGGGCATCGGCTGCGCCGGGCGGGGGCTGCTGCAACTTGCCGCACGGCGGGGCCGGCCGCCGCATCCCGGCCGGGCAAATCCGCGGGAATTGCCGTTCCGCCGCCTGCCGCCGTTCAGCCGGAGGTTGCGAAGTGACGCAAGGCGCCATTTGACAGTTGTTCCGCCCGCGCTAGGCTGCCTGTCAGTAACCCGGTCCGGGCGTGCCTGCGCGCCGCCCGGCCAGCCACAGGGAGATCACCATGACCAAGCATCTTCTGCTGTCCACCACGGCGCTGCTGTTCAGCGCGGGGCTCGCCTCGGCCGAGGTGGTGCTGAACCGCGGCAACGACACCGATCCGGCGACGCTGGACCATCACCGCACCTCCACGGTGGCCGAGGGCAATGTCCTGCGCGACCTCTACGAAGGGCTGACGGTGCAGAACGGCAAGGGCGAGGCGGTTCCCGGCGCGGCGGAAAGCTGGACGGTCTCGGACGACGGGCTGGTCTATACCTTCAAGCTGCGCGACGATGCGAAATGGTCGAACGGCGATCCGGTCACCGCCGAGGACTTCGCCTTCGCCTTCACCCGGATCATGGACCCGGCCACGGCCGCGGGCTATGCCTCGATCCTCTATGCGATCAAGAACGCCGAAGAGGTGAACACCGGCAAGCTGCCGCTGGACCAGCTGGGCGTGAAGGCGGTCGATGCGCAGACGCTGGAGATCACGCTGCACACGCCGACGCCCTATTTCCTGGAACTGCTGACGCACCAGACCGGCTATCCGCTGCACAAGGCCAGCGTGGAGGCGAACGGCGACAAGTATACCCAGGCCGGCACCATGGTGACGAACGGCGCCTACAAGCTGGTCTCGTTCCAGCCCAACGACAAGATCGTCATGGCGAAGAACGAGCATTTCCATGACGCCGCGAACGTGAAGATCGACACGGTGAACTGGATCCCCTTCGAGGACCGCGCCGCCTGCCTGCGCCGCTTCGAGGCGGGCGAGGTGCAGATCTGCTCCGACGTGCCGGGCGAGCAGATGGACTATGTGAAGGAGAAGCTGCCCGACGCGCTGCGGATCGCGCCCTACCTCGGCACCTATTATCTGCCGGTCAAGGGCAAGGAGGGCTCGCCCCTGAAGGACCCGAAGGTGCGGCAGGCGATTTCCATGGTGATCGACCGCGAGTTCCTTGCCTCCGAGGTCTGGCAGGACACCATGCTGCCCGGCTGGTCGCTGGTGCCGCCCGGCATCGTGAACTACGTCGATGACGCGCCGATGCTGCCCTACAAGGACCAGGACCCGCTGGACCGCGAGGATGCGGCGAAGAAGCTTCTGGAAGAGGCGGGGGTGGCCGAGGGCAGCCTGTCGGTGGAACTGCTGTTCAACACCTCGGAGAACAACAAGAACACCATGGCGGCGGTGGCCGACGCGGTTTCCGCCATCGGCATCAAGGCCACGCTGAACGAGACCGAGGGCGCGACCTATTTCAACTACCTGCGCGAGGACGGCCCCTACGACATCGCCCGCGCCGGCTGGATCGGCGACTACAACGACCCGCAGAACTTCCTCTTCCTGATGCAGAGCGGGGTCAGCTTCAACTATCCGAAATGGTCGAATGCCGATTACGACGCGCTGATGGACAAGGCCGCCGTCACCGCCGACCTGACGGAACGGGCCAGGATCATGGCCGAGGCCGAGCAGATCTTCCTGAACGAGGTGCCGGCGATCCCGATCCTCTACTATTCCTCGCGCGCGCTGGTCGCGCCGCAGGTGGGGGGCTACGAGGACAACCTGATGGATGCCCACGGCACCCGCTGGCTGTCGCTGAACTGATCCTTCGGGAGAGGCGGGCGGGCTGCGCAGGCCCGCCCGTTCGGGGGATACATCCATGCTGAGCTACACCCTGCGACGGCTGGCCGGGGCGATCCCGACCATCTTCATCATCGTCACGCTGACCTTCTTCATGATCCGGCTGGCGCCGGGCGGGCCCTTCGACCTGGAGCGCCCGATCGACCCCCTGATCATGCTGAACCTGCAGCGCGCCTACGGGCTGGACCAGCCGCTGTGGCAGCAATATCTGACCTATCTGGGCAACCTGCTGCAGGGCGACCTCGGCCCCAGCTTCGCCCGGCGCGACTTCACCGTGAACGATCTCTTCGCCGCCGGCCTGCCGGTCTCGGTGATGCTGGGCGGACTGGCCCTGGGGCTGGCGGCGGTGCTGGGAACCTTCTTCGGCACCATCGCGGCGCTGCGGCAGAATTCCTGGCTGGATTACACCATCGTCGCGCTGGCCACCTTCGGCATCACCACGCCGAATTTCGTGGTGGCGCCGCTCTTGTCGCTGATCTTCGGGGTGATCCTGGGCGTCCTGCCCGCCGGCGGCTGGTCGGATGCCGATCCGCGCTACTGGGTGCTGCCCATCGTCACCCTGGCGCTGCCGCAGGTGGCGGTGATCGCCCGTCTGGTGCGCGGCGCCACGGTCGAGGCGCTGCGGGCGAACCACGTCCGCACCGCCCGCGCCTACGGCCTGCCCGCAAGGGTGGTGGTCGGCGTCCACGCGCTGCGGGCGGCGCTGTTGCCGGCGGTCTCCTACCTCGGCCCCACCGCGGCGGCGCTGATGACCGGCTCGGTGGTGGTGGAGACGATCTTCGGCATCCCCGGCATCGGCCGCTATTTCGTGCAGGGCGCGCTTGGCCGCGACTACACGCTGGTGATGGGCACGGTGGTGGTGATCGCCATCTTCGTGGTGGTGTTCAACCTGCTGGTGGACCTCGCCTATGCCTGGCTGGACCCGAGGGTGCGCTATGACTGATGCAACGCTTCCCGCCGTCAGCCGCTCGCTCTGGCAGGACGCCTGGCTTCGGTTGCGCAAGAACCGCGCCGCGGTCGCCAGCGCGGTGGTGCTGGCGGTGCTGGCGCTGGTCGGCATCTTCGGCCCGATGCTGTCGCCGCACAGCCATGCCACCATCTACCAGCAATATGTCCGCGTCGCCCCCAGCTTCGAGGCCTATCCCAAGGCCGAGGACATCCTGCCCGGCTTCGAGCGCGAGATGAAGCGCGCCCGGCTGACCGGGGCCGAGCCGGTGCTGGAGGGCAGCCGCCTCTCGGTCGCCCTGACCGCGGGGGAAAAGCCCATCGACCCGCGGGTGACCCGCTATTTCGAGCGGTCGGAACTGTTCTCGGCCCCGCAGCTGGACCTCGCCGAGGACGGGATGACCGGCACGCTGACCGTCAGCGTGAACCGGCAGTATTTCATCCTCGGCACCGACAACCTCGGCCGAGACATGCTGACCCGGATCATGATCGGCATCCGCATCTCGCTGGCGATCGGCCTCCTCGCCTCGGTCATGGCGCTGATCATCGGCGTGGCCTGGGGGGCGACGGCGGGTTATCTGGGCGGGCGGATCGACAACGTGATGATGCGGATCGTCGACATCCTCTATTCGCTGCCCTTCATCTTCTTCGTCATCCTGCTGCTGGTGTTCTTCGGCCGAAGTCTGGTGATCATCTTCATCGCCATCGGCGCCACCGAATGGCTGGACATGGCCCGCATCGTCCGCGGCCAGACACTTTCCCTGAAGCGCCGCGAATTCGTGCAGGCGGCCGAGGCCCTGGGCGCCACCCGCCGCGGCATCCTGACCCGCCATATCGTGCCCAACCTCTTGGGCCCGGTGGTGGTCTTCGTCACGCTGCTGGTGCCGAAGGCGATCCTCCTGGAGAGCCTGCTCTCCTTCCTGGGCCTCGGCGTCCAAGACCCGATGACCTCGCTTGGCCTCCTGATCTCGGAAGGCGCGCAGAACATGCGCGGCGCGGCCTGGCAGCTGATCGGCCCGGCGCTGACGCTGACCGCGATCCTGTTCGCGCTGAATTTCCTGGGCGACGGGTTGCGCGACAGCCTCGACCCGAAGGAGCGCTAGATGACCGACCCGGTGCTTTCGGTGCGCGACCTGCGCGTCACCTTCCAGACCAACGACGGCCCGGTTCAGGCGGTGCGCGGCATAGGCTTCGACCTGGGCCGGGGCGAGACGCTGGCCATCGTCGGCGAAAGCGGCTCGGGCAAGAGCCAGGCGATGATGGCGGTGATGGGCCTGCTGGCGGCGAACGGGAAGGCCACCGGCCAGGCGGTCTATCGCGACGCGCAGGCGGGCGGGCGGCCGGTCGATCTGCTGGCGCTGAGCGACCGGCAGTTGAACAAGGTGCGCGGCGCCCGGATCACCATGATCTTCCAGGAGCCGATGACCTCGCTCGACCCGCTCTACCGCATCGGCGACCAGTTGGCGGAACCCCTGCGCTATCACCGCGGCCTGTCCAAGGCAGCGGCGCGGCCCCGCATTCTCGACCTGTTGCGGCTGGTCGGCATCCCCGAGCCGGAGCGGCGGATCGACAGCTATCCGCATGAACTCTCCGGCGGGCAGCGGCAGCGGGTGATGATCGCCATGGCGCTGGCCAACGACCCCGACATCCTGATCGCCGACGAGCCGACCACCGCGCTGGACGTGACCATCCAGGCGCAGATCCTGACCCTGCTGGCCGATCTGCAAAAACGGCTGGGCATGGCCATCGTCTTCATTACCCACGACCTGGGCATCGTGCGCCGCTTCGCCGACCGGGTGGCGGTGATGCGCGCCGGCGAGATGGTGGAGACCGGCCCGGCCGAGCGGCTGTTCACCGCGCCGGAGCATCCCTATACCAGGATGCTGCTGGATGCCGAACCCGAGGGCCGCAAGGAGCCGCCGCCCGCCGGGGCGCCGGAACTGCTGACCGGGCGCGATGTCCGGGTGACCTTCCGCATCGGCGGCGGGCTGCTGAAACGCGGACGGGATTTCCACGCCGTCGACGGCATTTCCATGCGGCTGGTGCAGGGCCAGACCATCGGCGTCGTGGGCGAAAGCGGCTCGGGCAAGTCCACCCTGGGCCGGGCGCTGCTGCGGCTTCTGCCCTCCACCGGCCGCGTCGCCTGGCTGGGGCGCGAGCTGCCGCAGGGCGCGCAGGAGATGCGGCCCCTGCGCCGCGAGTTGCAACTGGTGTTCCAGGACCCGTTCGGCTCGCTCTCGCCCCGGATGACGGTGGGGCGCATCCTGGGCGAAGGGCTCTTGATCCACGAACCCGACCTCTCCCCCGCCGACCGTGCCCGCAGGGCCGAGGCGGCGCTAGTCGAGGTCGGGCTCGACCCGGCGATGCGCAACCGCTATCCGCACGAATTCTCCGGCGGCCAGCGCCAGCGCATCGCCATCGCCCGCACCATGATCCTGCGGCCGAAGCTGATCGTGCTGGACGAGCCGACCTCGGCGCTGGACCGCTCGGTCCAGAAGCAGATCGTCATGCTGCTGCGCGACCTTCAGGGAAAGCACGGCCTGTCCTACATCTTCATCAGCCACGACCTCGCCGTGGTGCGGGCGCTGTCCGACTACATCCTGGTGATGCGCGACGGCCGCGTGGTCGAGGAAGGCCCGACCGAGATGGTCTTCGACGCCCCGCGCGAGGCCTATACCCGCGACCTGATGGCGGCGGCGCTGAGCCGCGACCGCTTCGGCCGCCTCGCTCTCGGCTGAGCGGTCAACCGGGCAGGGCCACCCGGAACCCCATGTGGCCGGTCGAGCTGCCGGGGGTGTTCTGGCTGCGGGAATGGACGAAATACCGCTCGCAATAGGAGGCGCAGCAGAGGTGGGAGCCGCCGCGGATCACCCGGGCCTCGCCCTCGTCCGGCCCGGCGGGGTTCGGCACCGGCGGGATGCGGGCCGGGGGCAGGTCGCCGAACCAGTCCGCCACCCATTCCCAGACATTGCCGGTCATGTTGAAGAGGCCGTAGCCGTTGGGCTGGTAGCTTTCCGCCGGGGCGGTGCCGGCATGGCCGTCCTCGGCGCTGTTCTCCATCGGGAAGCGGCCCTGCCAGGTGTTGTGGCGGTGGACGCCGCCGGGCGTCATCTCGTTGCCCCAGGGAAACTTCATCCGCTTCAGCCCGCCGCGCGCGGCATGTTCCCATTGCGCCTCGGTCGGCAGGGCGGTGCCGGTGAAGCGGGCGAAGGCGGCGGCATCCTCCCAGGACACATGCACCACCGGATGATCGGTGCGGTCCTCGATGCTGCTGCCCGGGCCCTCGGGATGGGCCCAGTCGGCGCCCTGCACCTGCCGCCACCAGGGGGTGCCGGGCGGGTGGACGGGATGCAGCGCCGCATCCTTCAGCCGGAGGTGGAAGACGAAGGACCAGCCCTCCCGCTCTGCGGTGGTGCGATGGCCGCTTTCCTGCACGAAGCGGGCAAAGAGGGCGTTGGTCACCGTGGTTGCGCCGATGCGGAACGGGTCCAGCCGGATGCGCCGCCGCGGGCTGTCGCGGTCGGGCGCATAGCGGGACCGGAGGGCGCCCATCTCGGCGAAGCCGCCGGGGATCGGGCGCAGGGTGGCGAGCACCGCCTGCCGCAGCGCCTTTGAGGCGCCGCCGGCGGGCGGGTCGTCGCCCGGCGCCGGTTGCGGCCCTGCCGCGGGAGAGCAGCGGCAGGTCATTCGGCGCCTGCGTCGGGGACCGGGTCCTCCGACCGGGAAAACGCGTAGCCCTCCGCTGCCGCCCAATCCTCCAGCGCCCGGCGCATCGGCGCGAAGGCGGGATGGTCCGGGCCGAGGTTGCGCAACTGCCAGTAATCGGTCCGCAGGTCGAAAAGCTGCCAGTCCTCCACCCCCGGGGCCGAGGCGTAACGGATGATCCGGTAGTCGCCCTTCCGGATCGTCACGCTGTGGCCGTAGAAGGAGGGGATCGCCCGATCGGGATCGCGCGCGCCCTGCATCATCGGCCGCAGCGAACGGCCCGCTGCCGCCGGCGGCGGCGCGAGGCCGGCGAAATCCAGCAGGGTCGGGCCGAGATCGACCAGCGCCACCGGGTCCTCGACCACCCGGCCGGCGGGTTGCGTCGGGTCGAAGATCACGAAGGGGACGTGCAGCGCCTGTTCCCACAGCGTGGTCTTGCGGTAGAGGTTGCGGTTGCCGAGGTGGAAGCCGTGGTCGGCCACCACCACGATCACCGTGTTTTCGGCATGGCGCGAGGCGCGCAGCGCGGCAAGCACCCGGCCCAGCTGGTGGTCGCCGTGGCTGTAGGCCGAGAAGTAGTTGCGGACGCTTTTCTGCCAGTAGTCCTCGTCCCGGAAATCCGTGTTCTCGGGGATGTGGCTGGTGACATAGGGGCTGTCGGCCAGATAGCCGGTCCAGTCGGCGGGCCGCCGGAAGTTGCCGGGGTCATAGGCTTCCTTGAAGCGGGCGGGGGTGATGTGGGGGCCGTGCGGGCTGAAGAAGCCGACCTCGCGGTAGAACGGTTGGTCGCCCTGATAGCTTTCCAGGAAGTCGATGGTGGAATTCGCCACCTGCTGGTCGAAGAAGAAATCGTCGTCCGCCCCGTCCAGCGTGCCGCGGCCGAGCCGGTGGCCGCCGTAGGCGCGGGAGCGCTTGCGCAAGTCCCGCGGCAGCCGCATGTCGACATCGAAGCTCTTGCGCGCGTCGGAGTAGAGCGCCTTGTGATGCGGCCGCGACAGCGCGGGCTTGTGGTGGATCTTGCCGCCGGACGAGCAGAACCAGCCGTTTTCCCGCAGCGTGTGGATCCAGCAGGCCTGCGGCTCCACCCGGTCGAAGACGAAGGTGGAATTGTCCAGGATGTCCAGGCTGTGCGGCAGCCGCGAGGTCATCATGCTGGCGCGCGAGGGGCCGCAGATCGGCGCCTGCGCATAGGCGGTCTGGAACACCGTGGCCAGGGCGCAGAGTTCTTCCAGATTGGGCAGCTTCAAGGGTTCGTTGAAGGCGGTCCGGTAGGGCCAGGGCGCGACCGCATCGTCGAAGGAGACAAGCAGGATGTTCTTTGCGGTCATGGCGTGCACTCTTACGGCATCGGCCCGCTGCCCCCTGCGGGAGGCGCGCCCGGAGGCTACATCGTCCCATCCCGCCGGCCGTTCAACCCGTCCCGCGTGCGAGCGCGGGGCCGTGTTGCCATATTGCCCGGGGGTGTCCGGGGGAGACCGACACATCCGACCCCGGAAAGCCCGCGGCCCGGCCCGGGCGGGAGAAGGCGAGGCACCGCCTCGCCCCCGCCCGTGCGGATGGGTTCACCCGGAGACGGCGGTGGCTTTAAACCCCGAGAGGCCAGCGCCCGACCCGGCGGGCGAGAAGCGCCCGCCGAGGGCGGGGCGGGCGCTGGCCGGGCCATTGAGGCCCGGCCGGGACAAGGGGAAGCGTTACGCTGTGGCGAAGGCGATGGCCTTCGCCAAGGGGATCGCGGATGAAGGCGCCGGACACCGACCCGGACTACAGGATCAGCCCCGGATCGCGGCCGAGGTCCAGCCCCGGGAAGACCACCTCCTCCAGCTGCCGCGCCTCCAGCCCGAACAGCGCCCGCAGCGCATGGGCGGGGTAGCGGCGCAGGTCGTCCACCGGCATCAGGTCGCGCCGGTCCAGCAGGTCCGCCTCGGCCAGGCCCGGCCAGTCGCCGAAGGCCCGTCCCCCGCGCAACAGGCCGCCGGCCGCCAGCATCACCCCGCCGGTGCCGTGGTCCGTCCCGCCCGAGCCGTTCTCGCGGGCGGTGCGGCCGAATTCGGTCATGGTCAGCACCAGCGTCCTGCCCCAGGCCTCGCCGAGCGCGGCCCGCAAGGACAGGATCACCCGGGCCAGCAGCGGCAGGCGTTCGCCGATCAGGTGGGTCTGGCGCTGGTGGGTGTCCCAGCCGTTCAGCGCGAAGGCGGCGATCCGGGCCGGGCCGAGCAGCTGCCGCGCCAGCTCCTGCCCGAGCAGGTCATACATCTCGGCCTCGCGCAGGATCTTGCCCTTGCCGCCCGCCGTCGCCAGTTCCATCGCGGCGGCGAAGGCGGGGCCGGTCAGCGGGTCCTCCCGGTGCAGCCGGTCCAGCAGGCTGCGGCCCTGCGCCGAAAGCTGGTTCTCCTCGACCGGGAACCAGTGGCCGGTCGGCACGCCGCCTTCCATGATCATCAGCCGCTCCTGCCCGACCGAAAGCCCGGTGCCGCCGTCGGCGCCCGGGATCAGCCCGATCGCCCGGTTCAGCCAGCCGTCGCGGGCCGGCCCCACCGCGCCGTCGGCGCGGCCCGAGCCGTGTTCCAGCGCGTCCTGGCCGATGAAATGGCTGCGCCCCTTGCGGTAGGGCAGGGCCAGCGCATGGGCGAAGGCGAATTCGCCGCTCTGCCACAGCGGATGCAGCGCCTCCAGCGCCGGATGCAGGGCGAAGCGGTCGTCCAGCGGCAGGCCGCCGGGGGCCTGCGACAGCAGCGTCGGCCGCAGCCCGGCATAGTCCGGGTCGCCGAGCGGGCGGATCACGTCCAGCCCGTCCATCGCCCCGCGCAAGAGGATGGTGACCAGGCGGTTCTCGGACCCGGCGGCGGCGAAGACGACCTCGCTGACCATGCTGCCGAGCGCGGCGGCGCCGGCGCAGGTCAGGAAGCTGCGGCGCGTGAGATGCAGCAGGGCCATGTCATCTCCTCATGAATTCGGGCGAGCCGAGCAGCACCGCCACCCCTTCCCACCGCTGTTCGGCGCCCTGCACGGCAAAGCGCAGCGCCGGGCTGGCCAGATCGCCGAGGACGAGGTCGGTCACCGCCAGCGGGTCCTTGGTCTCGGCGGCGGCGCGGGCCGCGTCGACGGCGAAGTCGATGCGGGCGGCCATCATCGGCGGGGTCAGCCAGTCCTCCGCCATCTCGGGCCAGCCGTCCGGCCCGCGCGGGCGGAAGATCGGCTGCCCCATCCGCATCAGCGCCTCCGGCAGGCGGAAGCCCTGCTTGCCGTGCAGGCCGGGCAGCCCGGTCTCGCGGCCGGTCAGGCCGAGCGCCCGCAGGCAGGCCGCCGCATATTCCTGCGGGCTGCGCAGCTTGGCCAGCACCGGGTCCTGCGCCGCGGGATGGTCCAGCAGCACCCGGTAAAGCGCGGGCAGGTCGCCGCCCTCGCGCAGATAGGCCTGCGTCAGCGCCTCCACCAGATCGGCGGGCGGGTCGTCGCTGATGAAATGCCGTGCCAGCAGCCGGGCCACCGACAGCGCCGTCTCGGGCCGGGCGGCGACGACCGAGACCAGCCGGTCGATCTCGGCCACCGGGTCGTCGTCGCCGAAGCGCTGGCCGAGGATGGTCTTCGCCCCCGGCTCCACCGCCGCGGTGTTGAGGCCCGGCCCGTTCGCATCCGGCTGCATCCCGGCCAGCAGCCGCGCCAGTTCGGTCACGTCGGCCTGGGTATAGCCGGTGCCCATCGAATGCAGTTCCAGGAATTCCCGGGCGAGGTTCTCGTTCAGGCCCAGGCCCTTGCGCAGCCCGAGGCTGGAATTCGGGCCGATGGAGCGTTTCTGGTCGAGATAGACCTGCATCGCCGGATGCCAGAGCGAGGCGCGCAGCATGTCCTCGAAGCGCCCGGCCAGATGCGCCCGCGCCACCTCGGTCCGGAAGGGCTCGATCAGCAGCCCGGCGTTGCCGACCACGCCCACGGTCAGCCGGTTGGCCCAGAGGTTGGCCAGCCGCTCGACGAAGCCGTTCCGCGCCGCCACCGGGCGCAGGACGAAGGCCAGCTGATCCTCGGCGAAGATGGTCTTCAGCTGGCGGCCGGGCGCATTCTCGTCCTGATCCGACATGTCGCCGGTCTTGCGGCGGCGCCTGACCTCGGCGCGGTGCCGGTCCATCAGCGCCTGGCGCGTGGCGCCGTCGGGCCGGGCGAAGCGGTCGCTCTCGGGGTCCGGGGCGGTCAGCTGCGCCATCAGCTCCCCGGGCGCGAAGGCCTCCGCCCCGGTGTTCCCGGCGGCGGGGCCGTAGCCGAAGCGGATCTGCGCAAGCGGGGTCATCCCGGATCGCCTCCTCTGCGGACCCGATCAGTGCTGCTTGGAGAACTGGGCCAGCCGCCGCACGCCTGCATGTCGTTCCAGCATGTCCTTGGCCTGCCGCGACAGGCCGGTTTCCTTGACGATATCCCAGATCCGGTAGTGGACGGTGAAGATTTCCCGGTCGGTCGGCAAGGGTTTGCCGCGCTCGCGCCCGCCGAGGATGAAATGCTGCTCGTCGCCGAGCAGGTTCCAGTCCAGCCCCGCCTTGCGGATGGCCAGCGGCATCGACATCTGGTCCAGGTAGGGCCGCTTCTTCGGCAGGTCGGGATCGGCGTCGATCCTTTGCGCGACCTGCATCCAGACCTGCGGGAAGGTCAGCCCCTCGGCGTTGCGGTGCCGTTCGGGAAAGCTGAACAGGCCCGAGGAGAAATAGGGAACCCGCTCCTGCCCCTTGCGCTGCTTCATCAGCTTGAACCGCTCGGAAGGCAGCTCCATCCCGCAGGTGGCGTAGATCCGGTCCCAGATGCTTTGCGGCGCCCAGTTCATCGAGGCGGCCTTGGACAGGGTGACATGCCCCTCGCGGACGATGTTCTCCACCCGGTTGGGGCGCAGGCAGAGGATGTCGGAATCCATGAAGCAGGAGAAGTCGGTGTCGCGCGGCTCCAGCGTGGCGAGAAGCTTGTTGCCGTGCGGGTAGGGCGGGTCGAAGCGGCCCTCGGTCGCAAAGCCGCGCAGGTCCACGTCCATGAGGCGCAGCGCCTGCTTCACATCGGCCTGCACGCTGTCCAGCTTCTGCTCGGGGCAGTAGCCGACCAGCTTCACCGCCTTGCCGAACTGCTCGCGGATCGAGGCGGCAAGGTAGCAGGCCATCAGCTGGTAGTCCGGCGGCTCGACGATGAAATAGATGGTCAGGCTGGGCGGCATCCGTCGTCCTCCTGTGCCTCGGGCTCGTCCTGCCGCAGCGGGCGGAAGGGCTGGCCGCGCTTGTCCTGGATCTGGTCGAGCAGGGCGCGGATCCCGGCCGGGTCCGGCAGGTCGGGACGGAACTCCTCGGGGACATAGCCGGATGCGGCCAGCCGGGCGAAGAGGGCGTCGAAGTCCAGCTCGCCCACCGACTTGTAGTCGGATCGCGTCGCGCCCTCGGCCACCCAGTCGGTGCGCACCACGTCGATCACGTCGATGTCGACGCCGCAGAACGACCGGAACTGCAGCAGGTAGTCGTCCACGTTCGCCCGCGACCGCCGCTTGATCATCGCGACCCGGGCGCCCGGCGGCAGCACATAGGCGGCCAGATGCAGGGCCGAGCCGTCCAGCGCCACGATCCGCCGCGCGGCCTTGTAGCGGGCGACCTGCACCTCCAGCGGGTGGCGTTCGGGGTGGAAAATCTCGTAGCCGAGGCGGGCGAGGTTCTCCTCGATCACCGTCTCGCCCAGTATGCCGCCGCGCTGCGCGTTCAGCCTTGCGCGCGAGATGTAGAGGAGGTCCGAGCCTTCGGCCGCGGCTGCCGCATTCAGCCGGCGCTGCATGAAGGCGCGGTAGGCGGCCGAGCCGGCATAGCGGTCGCCCCAGCCGAAGCCGAGTTCCGGCACGATCAGCCGCTCGACCCGCAGCACGCTGCCATGGGTGCGGACCGGCAGGTCGATGTCCAGCAGGCGGAAGAACGGTGCGAGGTCCTGGATCGCGCGCTCGATGGCGGCGACCTGGCCGCGGTAGGGCAGGTAGAGGATGCTGTCGGGCGGCTGGTCCAGATGGTCCAGCGCCCAGAGCCGCGCGGTGGCCTCCACCAGGAAATGCCCGAAATGGCCGCGGAAATGGCCGGCGTAGAGATGGGTGCCGGGCAGGTCGACGATCTTCTCGCGCGGGCCGAGCGCGGGCTGCGGATAGGATTTCCGCGCCCGGATCCAGCCCTTCGACAGCGGGCACCATGCGCCGGAGGCATCCAGCACGCCGCAGGCCAGCGGCCGGTCGGTCTTGCGCTCGGGGATGACCAGCGCCTGCGACAGGATCGCCATTTCGCCCCGGAACGGCCGCAGGGGCGGCGGCTCGGTGATGAAAAGCGTCTCGTCGTCGGCGGCGGGCATGGGGGGCGGCCCGGCCATGGCGGCCTTCAGCCGCCGGGCGGCGCGGCGGGCGAAGCGGCTGTCGGGGTCGCTGCGGGCCAGCTGCCGGGCGGCGGCCAGCGCCAGCCGCAGGTGGCCGCGCCGCTCGGCCTCGGCCAGCAGCGCCTTCTGCCAGGCCGGCTGCTGCCGCCGCGCCCGCAGGCCGCGCGCCAGCGCCAGGGGGTCCGGCGTTCCGCGCGCCACGCCCTCGATCAGCGCCTGCAGCGCCCCGGTCGACTTGATCTGGCGGATGGCGCGGTGGCCCATGTGGCCGACCCGCAGGTGGCGGACATTGGGGCCGTCGATCCGCCGGGCATGGGCGGCATCCTCGGGCACGAAGGGATCGTAGACCAGATGCACCTCGGCCGCCGATTTCGCACCCGCCGCGGCGTCGAGGAAATCGGGGCTCTGCCAGTCCCATTTGCGCGAGGCATAGCGGTAGCGTTTCTCGAACGGCACCAGCGCCGGGGCGAGGCTGGACTGCGGGCTGAAGGCCAGCACCACCGATCCGGGCACCAGCGCCGAATAGGCCAGCGCCGCGAAACCGCCCATCGAGGCGCCCACGAAGACCACCCGGCGGAAGCCCTGGAACAGCCCGGCATCGCGCAGCGCCGCGATCAGCCGCGGGGTGTCCGCGTTGCGATACCAGTCCTTGCGCGAGGCCATCAGCCCCAGGATCGAGAAGCCGCCCTTCGCCGCCCGTCCCTGCAGCCAGGGCTGCGGCGGGTCGTATTCCCCGATCGAGCCGAGGTTGTCGAAGGTCACCAGCAGCACGTCCGAGCGGCGGATGAACCAGGCATCGACCAGCCCGCCGCGGAAGAGGAAACCGTCGCGCCCGGCCAGATCGGCAAGGTCCGCCAGTTCCGGCGGCGGGGGGAAGATCGCCGGCATCGGCGCGGCCTTCTCCTCCTCCTCGCGGTCCCGGTCCTCAGCTGCGGCGATAGACATGCACGCCCGCCTTGCTGGTGCTTTCGTCGAAGGCCAGCCCGGCCGCCTCCAGCAGGCGGCGGCATTCCCGCATCCCCTCGCGGCCGTAGATGTCGCGATGCATCTCGGCGACGAAGACATCCACTCCGGTCAGGTCGGCATGGCGCAGGAAGTCCAGCTCGCCGCCCTCGATGTCCATCATGATCGCGTCATGCGGGAAGGTCTTCTTCACCTCCTCGTAGCTCAGCACCGGGACCTGCACCTGCCGGGTGTGCTTTTCCGGGCGGTCGTGCAGGCTGGAGCCGAGGAAGTTCCCGGTCACGTTGAAGGTGACGGTTTCCGGCGCGTCCGGCGCGCTGAGCACGACACCGTGGCGCAGGGTGATGCCGTCGCTCAGCCCGTTGTGCGCGTGCAGTTTCTCGATCCAGGGCAGCAGGTCGGGGTTGGCCTCGACCGACAGCGTGGCGGCGCAGCCCAGATTGCGGTGCAGCGCGGCGCCGACGACGCCGGTGCCGGCCCCGAGTTCCAGCAGGCGCGCGCCCCGCGGGATCGCCGCCAGGCCGCAGGCGACCTCGCGCCGCTCGTAGGTGCCCTCGTTCAGGGACTGGATCATCCGCGCGCTCAGCATCGGGGCCTGCAGGACCTCGATGCCGTGGTATGTCGCCACGACCGGCACGTCATTCATGGCTGCGACCCCGGGGTTGCGGGCTGGTGGCGCGGATGGTCGCACAAGGGGTCTGGTCTGTCACTGGCAATGCTCCTCACTGATGATGGTCCGGGGCGCGTTCTGTCAGTCCCGGGCGTAGTGGCCCTGGATGGGCGGCGCATAGGGGGGATTGGCCAGGGGCCGGCGGCAGGCGTAGACCAGCATGTGCGGCCCGCTCAGCGCCATTTCGCCGCCGCGCGGGCGGCCGGTGGGATCGGGGACCGGGATCGTCTCCAGGGGCGACTTGCGCGGCGCCAGCGAGACCTCCAGCATCTCGTAGCCGCGGGCGTGGTGCCAGTAGCGCCAGGGCACGTCCGGCCCGGTCTGGAAGAAGCCGTGGCCGAACCAGCCGTCGCCGGCGACGAAGGACATGAACAGGCCGCCGGGGGCGAGAAGGTGGTGGCAGGTGTCCAGCGCCTGACCGAGGTGGAAGATGTGCTCGGTGGTGCCGCCGTCGATCACCAGATCGAACTTGCCGCGCAGCGCCTCGGGGCAGGGCAGGTTCAGGTCGTGGATGTGCTGCGCGCCCTCGGCGTCGGTAAAATCCATCGCCTCGATGGGCGGATAGCCGAGCCGGGCGAAGAACGCTTCGGAAAAGCCGTCGGCCTGGGTGATGTCGGCCCCGGTCGCCGGGACGCCCATCTTCGCCAGCGCCGCGACGAAGCGCTTCAGCCGGGCGGGCTGCATGTGGATCTTCTGCCGGCCCAGGATGATGCCGCGCTTCGCTTCGGCTGCCGCCGCGCGGTGGCGGGCCAGGAACAGCCCGGGGATTATGCTGATGCCCATCGGGATGCCCCTTTCCGGGCCGCCTATTCCTCGAGGGCCTGCGCCGGGTCGATACCGATCTCGGCGCACATCCGCGCGGCATAGGAATTGGGAAGCGGCACGTTCTTGCGCCACCAGGGCCGGGTGCCGTTGGTGTAGAGATGCACCGACAGCGTGTTGTCGGTGAAATGCCCCTCGACGCTTCCATGCGGATCGTAGAACACGTCGTTCAGCTGGAACGGCACCGGGTAGAGGTAATCGTGGCTCAGCGCCTTGTCGTAGTCGCCGGTCTGCTGCGCGAACCAGGTGAAGGCCTGCGGCCCGAAGGCCGTGCGCTCGGCGTTGTAGATGCGGACGGCCTGCGGCAGGGACGTGTCCTGCTTGTCGATCCGCTTGCGCTGCTGCTTGTTGAACCAGGCCGGCGCGGCGGGCAGGTTGTCGTAATAGTCCAGCAGCTGGTCGATCAGCTCGCCCTTCGGCGGAATGTAGACCACGCCGCAGTTCAGCGCCCCGCGGAAGCCGTGGCCGGCGTAGATATGGGTCATCTCGTCGGGGAAGGGGCGGTAGCAGAAGGCGTCGCAGTCGATCCAGACCGCATCGGTCTGCTGGATCATCCGGTAGCGGAAGACGTTGGACAGGAAGCTTTCCGAGGTCTGGCGCACGATGTCCATGTCGATCGACATGATCTCGGTCGCCGGCCGCACCTCGACCCCCTCGGGGACGTTGGTCACCGTGTCGGTGCAGTAGAGGGTTGTGGGATGGCCGTGCCGCACATGCGACATCAGGCAAAGCTGGTTGAGGTAATGCAACTTCTCGCCGATCCACAGCGATGCGACGGGTCTGCGCTTGGGGGATGCCATGTTCTGCCCTGGTCAACTCGTTATTCTTCTTGCCCCGCTTATGGCCCGGCGGGGGTTGCAAGTCCAGCCATTTGAATGCGCTGCGGCCTGTGTCCGCACAGGGTTTGCCGCTGTTGTGCGAAGCGGCCCGCATGGGATAGAACCCGGGCGGACCGTGGTAAAGTGCAGCAGGGGTGATCGTGAGCAAGGCAGAGCGCAAGGCGGACGCCCCCCCGGAACCTCCCCGCGGCGCATCGGAGATCTTCGGCACCGTCCCCTTCGCCCTGAAGCGCCACGCCAGCCCGCACGGCCAGGTCACGGCGGTGTCGATGATGAAGGACGAGGGGCCCTATGTCATCGAATGGGTGGCGCATCACCTGGCCATCGGCTTCACCGACCTGGTGGTCTACACCAACGACTGTTCCGACGGCACCGACGACATGCTGATCCGGCTGGAGGAACTGGGCCTCTGCCACCACCGCCGCAACGTCATCCCCGAGGGGCTGCGGCCGCAGCCCTCGGCGCTGAAATACGCGCAGGAAGAGCCGGTGGTCTGCCGGTCGGACTGGGTGATGGTCTTCGACGCCGACGAGTTCCTGTCGATCCGCTACGGCGACGGCACGCTGGACGACCTGATCGGCGCGGCCAAGGCGCAGGACATGAACGGCATCGTGGTGACCTGGCGCATCTTCGGCTCGGGCGGAGTGGTGGACTGGTCGCGCGCGCCGGTGACCGAGCAATACCTGATGGCCGCCCCGCAAAGCTGGAACAAGGGCTGGGGGGTGAAGACGCTGTTCACGTTCGACCCCGACTACTGGAAGCTGGGCATCCACCGGCCGAAGATGAAGACCCGCCACATCAAGACCGATTTCCCCGACCGGGTAAGATGGCTGAACGGCTCGGGCCGGCCGATGGAGGACTACTTCAAGTTCCGCGGCTGGCGGTCGATCACCCGGACGGTGGGCTACGACTGGGTGCAGCTGAACCACTATGCGGTGAAGTCGGTGGACAGCTACGCGATCCGCAAGCTGCGCGGCAACGTCAACAACAAGGCCGACAAATACAACAGCGACTACTGGAGCCTGCAGGACCGCAACGAGGAACGCGACGACACCATGCTGCGCTACAGCGCGCGTCGCAACCGCATCATCGCCCAGCTGCTGGAGGACGAGGTGCTGAACCGGCTGCACTTCGCCGCGCTCGACCGGGTGGAGGGGCGGCTGGCCGAGCTGAAGCAGACCGAGGCCTATCGCCGGCTGGTCGCCGATCTGGCGGCGGCCTCGCAGGTGCCGATCTCGCAGATCGTGGCCAAGCCGCCGCAGGCCCGCGACAAGGAGAAGATCGCCGCGCTGATGAGCGAGGTCGAGAAGCAACGGATGCAGAAGGCGCGGGAAGACCGGCTCTCCCAGCCCCGCGCCCCGGCCGAGACGGTTCCGCTGGGGTCCTACGTCCCGGCGGCGGCGGTGCCGGAGGGCGACGGCGGGGTCGCGGTCTTCGCCAACCATACGATGAAGCTGCCGCGCGACCCGCGGATCTTCGCGCCGCATGTGCTGCCGCTGATCGAGGCCGGCAAGTTCGAGCGCGGCCTGGCCCGCAAGATGCCCGCCGTGCTGGCCAAGGGCGCAAGGGTGCTGGAGATCGGCTCGGCGGTGGGCTTCCTCGCCGGGCATTGCGCCAACATCCGGCCGGACCTGACCATCGTCATGCAGGAGGACGACCCGGCCCTGCGCGCGATGATGGAGCGGGTGCTGTCGCTGTCGCAGCGCCCCTTCACCGACAGGTTCCGCCTGTCGCCCACGCGGCTGGAGGCGGTGGAGCCCGACCTCGCCGCGCTGGTCGCGGCCGAGCGGCCGGAGGCGCTGCTGCTGGCGGACGCGCGGCTGTCGCCCGAGGTGCTGGCGGGGCTGGCCGGAACATTGTCCGCCGCGCCTCCCCGGCAGGTGTTCCTCTACGGCCGGCTGATCGAGCGCTGGCATTCCCGGCTCGGCGACCTGACGGACCTGCTCCGCGCCAACGGCTATGCGCCGGACTACGACTTCGACCCGAACATCTGCCGCGGGTTCCTGCTGGCCGGTTGAGCAAGGGCAAGGGTCCTGCCGGGCGGCCGCCGCGCAGCGAAGCGCCCGTGCGGTCCTGCACGGGTGGCGGGTCTCTCGGCGGTAGGTCGTCAAGGATATGGACATTAATGTCCATCTTGCTACGATCCCCCCTGCACAGGGGAGGAGAAGCGCATGGAGAAGCCGGAAACTGGTCGTCAGGGGCGCGTGCGTCCGCGCAGGGCAGGGGGCGGCGAGGGCGGCCGGCCCGAGGCGGCCTATATGCGGATGCAGAATCCCTTCGCTCCGCAGCTGGCCTATTCGCAGGACCGGATCGAGGCGATGCACGACGGCGCCCTGCGGGTTCTGGAGGAACTGGGCATTCGCGTCCTGCTGGACGAGGCGCGGCAGATCCTGCGCGCCGCGGGCGCTCTGGTGGACGAGGACAGCCAGATGGTCCGCATCGGCCGCGACCTGGTGGCCTCGGCCCTTTCGACGGCCCCCCGGTCCATCCGCCTGCGCGCGGCCAATCCGGTGCGGGAGCAGGACTATGCCCTCGGCTCGATGCTGTTCATGGCGGGCGCAGGCTGCCCCAACGCCTGTGACCGCGAGCGCGGGCGGCGGCCCGGCGACCTGACCGACTATCTGGAAACCTTGCGCCTGCAGCAGACATTCGACGTGATCCACATGCACGGCCCCTCGGTCGAGCCGCAGGACGTGCCGATCCACCTGCGCCACTACGCGATGATGAAGGGCCAGCTTGAGAACTGCGACAAGCCGCTCTTCGTCTATGCCCGCGGTCGGCATCAGGTCGAGGAAAGCTTCGAGATGATCCGGCTGGCCTGCGGGCTGGACGAGGCGGGCTTCGCCGACGGGGTCTGGGCGACGACGGTGATCAACTCCAACTCGCCGCGGCAGCTGGACATCCCGATGTCGCGCGGCATCATCGACTTCGCCCGCGCCGGGCAGATGACCATCATCACCCCGTTCTGCCTGGCCGGCGCGATGGCGCCGATCACCGTGGCGGGCGCCCTGATGCTGCAACATGCCGAGGCGCTGGCGGGCATCACGCTAGCGCAGATGGCGAGACCCGGGGCGCCGGTCAGCTACGGCGGCTTCCTGTCCAACGTCGACATGAAGTCGGGCTCGCCGGCCTTCGGCACGCCGGAACATATCCGCGCCTGCATCGCCTCCGGCCAGCTGGCGCGGCACATCGGCCTGCCCTGGCGCTCGGCGACCGGAGCGGCCGCGAACACCGCGGACGCGCAGGGGGCGACGGAAACCGTGATGGCGCTCTGGGGCGCGGTGCTGGGCGGGGCCACCGTCACCGTCCATGCCGCGGGCTGGCTGGAGGGCGGGCTGACGCTGGGCTACGAGAAGTTCATCCTCGACATCGAGGCGTTGCAGACCATCGCCGAACTGGCCCGGCCGGCGCCGGCGGACGAGGCGGCGCTCGGCTTCGACGCCATCGCCGAGGTGCAGCCCGGCGGCCATTTCTTCGCCACGGCGCATACGATGGAACGCTACCAGACCGCCTTCTACCGGCCGCTGGTCGCCGACCTGTCGAACCACGGCAGTTGGACCGAGGCCGGCGCTCTGCGGGCCGACGAACGCGCCACCACGATCTGGCAGCAGAAGCTGGCCGACTTCACCCCGCCCGTCGCCTGCGAGGGCGTGGCGGAGCGGCTGGAGGATTTCGTCCGAAGCCGCAGCGAGGCGGGCGGGGCAAGGCCGGAGGACTGACCCACCCGGCCGGTCCCGCCGCGGGGCGCGGACGGCAGCGCAGCGTCGCTGCCGGCGCAAGGGGCGGGCCGAAAATTCCCGTATACATAACTGACCATATGTTCATTTATGTCCACAACCAGGCGCCAGAGATCGCCCGACCAGCACAGGGAGTGCAGCATGACCAGCATCCATGGATTGTCCCGTCGCGGTTTCCTGCGGAACGCTGGCGCATTGGGGTTGATCGCCGCCACGCCGCTGCCGACATGGCCGACGAATGGCCGGTCATCCCGCTGCACCCGGACTGGTCGGACCGCACCATGGCGGGGGAGTTCCAGCCGGGCATGGTGGTCTGCGTCGAAAGCCTGATGGCCGAAGAAGGCAGCGGGTCGGTCAAGCTGGAGACCCAGGTGCTGGTGACCGAGACCGGGCATCTCCGGCTCGACAGCTTCCCCTTCGAGGAGGTCTAGCCGAATGCCCCTCCGGCCTTTCTCCGGCTCAAGGTCCGCCTGATGCGCAAGATTCGTCTCCGGTCCTCGCCCGTAACGGGTTTCGTGGTGTCCCGTGCGGTATCGGGGGCGGTGTCGCTGCTCCTCGTCACCGGCCTGATCTCCGCCGGCACCGCCATGCTTCCTGGCGACACCGCCAGCGCGCTTCTGGGACAGAACGCGACGCCCGAGGCGCTGGAGGCGCTGCGGCGCGACCTGCGGCTGGACGATCCGCTGCTGCAGCGCTACCTCGGCTGGCTGGCCGATGTGCTGCGGGGCGATTTCGGCACCTCGCTTGCCAGCGGCCGGCCCGTGACCGAGGTGCTGCTGCCGCGGCTGGAGAATTCGATGGTGCTGGCACTGGCGGCGGCGGTCCTGCTGCTGCCGGTCGCCATCGGCGGCGGCATCCTGGCGGCGATCCGGCAGGACGGCTGGCTGGATCGTTTGCTGGGCTTCGGCTCGATGCTGTTCCTGGCGATGCCGGCCTTTCTGGTCGGCTATGTCCTGATTTACGTCTTCGCCGTCCGGCTGGGATGGTTCCCCTCGATGTCGGTGGCGCCGCTGATGGGCGGGGCAGGGGCCTGGGCCTGGGTGCTGGCGCTGCCGGTGCCGGCGCTCGTGATCATCGGCCAGGCCCATACGATGAAGCTGACGCGGACGGCGATCCTTTCGGTGCTGGCCTCGGACTACATCCTGATGGCCGAGGTGAAGGGCATCCCGCGCCGCCGCATCATAACCCGCGCCAGCGCGTTCCGTCGCTCTGGTCGGCGAATCCGGCAGCGGCAAGACCACGCTGGCGCGCACCATCGCCGGGCTGGTGGACTTGCACGCCGGCACGATGGAGATGAAGGGTGCGCCGCTGTCCGGCCGGATCGAGGACCGCAGCTTCGAGGCCCGGCGGCGGCTGCAATACATCCACCAGCTGCCCGACCTGGCGCTGAACCCGCGCCAGAGGGTGCGCGAGATCGTCGGCCGGCCCTTGGCGAAGTTCGGGGGCCTGCGCGGTGCGGCGGCCGAGGCCCGGCTGCGCGAGCTGATGCGCGACGTGGAACTGCCCGAAGCCTTCCTCGACCGGGTGCCCGGCGCGCTGTCCGGCGGGCAGAAGCAGCGGGTCTGCATCGCCCGGGCGCTGGCGGCGGAACCGGGGCTGCTGATCTGCGACGAGGCGACCTCGGCACTGGACCCGCTGGTCGAGGAAAGCGTGATCAAGCTCTTGCTGCGGCTGATGGCCGAACGTCCGCTGACCATGCTGTTCATCACCCACAACCTGCTGCTGACCCGCCGCTTCGCCCATGAGGTGGTGGTGATGCAGGGCGGCAGGATCGTCGAGGAGGGCCCGGCCAGCCGTATCTTCCAGGCCCCGCAGCAGGCCTATACCGGCAAGCTGCTGGACTCCACGCCGCTGATGGAACGCGGCTGGCTGGAGGCGCGGCTGTGAGGGCAGCTTGCAGATTTTTCTGTTCATATATGTCCATGACGCTAATGTCCTCCGGCCGGCCGGGGTGAAACGAAGGGGAGAACCATGAAGGCTCGTTATCGCGTTGTGATCATCGGCGGCGGCGTCGTCGGCGCCTCGGTCGCCTGGCACCTGACCCGGCTGGGCTGGACCGACATCGCCATCCTGGAGCGCAGCGTGCTGACTGCCGGCTCCTCCTGGCACGCCGCGGGCGGCTTCCACACCCTGAACGCCGACCCCAACATCTCGGCGCTGCAGGCCTATACCATCGACCTCCTGCCGAAGATCGAGGCGGAATCCGGCATCAGCATCGGGATGCACATGACCGGCGGCCTGATGCTGGCCCGCGACCCCGACCGCTGGGACTGGCTGAAGGGCAGCTTCCGGGTGATGCAGTCGATGGGGATCGACGACAACCGCCTGGTCTCGCCCGAGGAGATCAAGGCGCTTTGCCCGCTGGTGCATACCGACGACCTGCTGGGCGGCATGGTGTCGGACCGCGAGGGGTATATCGACCCCTCGGGCGTGGTCCATGCCTATGCCCGCGCGGCCAAGAACCGCGGGGCGGACATCATCGAGCACAACCGGGTGCTGGCGCTGACCCAGCTGCCCTCGCTGGAATGGCGGGTGGAGACCGAGCAGGGCACGATCCTGGCCGAGCATGTGGTCAACGCCGGCGGTCTCTGGGCCAAGCAGCTTGGGCGGATGGTCGGGGTGGACCTGCCGGTCACGCCGATGGAGCACCATTACCTGGTCACCGAGACCATCCCCGAAGTCGCCGCCCTGCCTAAGGAGATGCCGACCATCGTCGACCTCGACGGCTTTTCCTACATGCGGCAGGAGCAGCACGGGATGCTGCTCGGCATCTACGAGATCAACCACAAGCACTGGCAGATGGACGGCGCCCCCTGGGACTACGGCATGGAGCTGATCCAGGAGGACACCGACCGCATCTCGGACGAGCTGGCGCTGGCCTTCCACCGCTATCCCGTGCTGGAAACGGCGGGCATCAGGCGCTGGGTGAACGGCGCCTTCACCTTCTCGCCCGACGGCAACCCGCTGGTCGGCCCGGTGCGCGGGTTGCGCAACTACTGGGTGGCCTGCGGGGTGATGGCGGGCTTCCTGCAAGGCGGCGGCGTCGGCAAGTCGCTGGCGGAATGGATGGTGCAGGGCGAGGCCGAGGCCGACATCTTCGGCATGGACATCGCCCGCTACGGCGATTTCGCGGAGAACCGCGAATACATCCGCCAGACGACCGGCCAGTTCTATTCGCGCCGCTTCATCATGACCTACCCGAACGAGCAACTGCTCGCCGGCCGCCCGCTGAAGACGCCGGGGGCCTACGAGGGGATGACGTCGGCGGGTGCAGTCTGGGGCGCCAACTGGGGGCTGGAAGTGCCGCTCTACTTCGCGCCCAAGGGGTTCACGGAAAAACCCAGCCTGCGCCGCTCGGACGCCTTCGGCATCATCGGCGCCGAGGCGCGGGCGGTGCGGGAAAGGGCGGGTCTTCTCGATATCACCGGCTTCTCGCGCTACGAGGTTTCCGGCGAGGGGGCAGAAGCCTGGCTCGACCGCCTCTTCGCCAGCCGGTTGCC
Source organism: Rhodobacter sp. SGA-6-6 (assembly GCF_011043545.1). Classification (GTDB taxonomy): domain Bacteria; phylum Pseudomonadota; class Alphaproteobacteria; order Rhodobacterales; family Rhodobacteraceae; genus Pseudogemmobacter. The sequence goes on from NZ_JAAKGP010000005.1 coordinate 154,928, forward strand.
GAAGCCCGGCCGGGCGCGGCTGGCGCCGATGCTGGGCGAGGACGGGCGGCTGAAGGGCGACCTGACGCTGCTGAACTGGGGCGACGGGTCCTGGTGGATCATGGGGTCCTACTACCTGCGCGAATGGCACATGCGCTGGTTCCAGGACCACATGGCCGAGGGCGTGGCGCTGCGCGACATCTCGGACATCGTCACCGGCTTCGCCCTGGCCGGACCGCGGTCGCGCGACATCCTGCAGAAGCTGACGCATCGGGATGTGGCCGCAATCCCGCTGCTCGGATGCACCGAGATGGACGTGGGCCTGATCCGCGCCCGGGTCGCCCGGATGTCGATCACCGGCGAACTGGGCTACGAGATCAACTGCGGGGCGCTGGAACACGCCACCCTGCGCCGCATCCTGCTGGAGGCGGGGGCGGAGCACGGGCTGATCGAGTTCGGCTTCGCCTCGGGCAACGCCCTGCGGCTGGAAAAGAGCTTCGGCATCTGGTCGCGCGAATTCACCCAAGGCTATACCCCCGGCCAGACCGGGCTGGACCGATTCATCGACTGGAGCAAGACCGGCTTCATCGGCGAGGCCGCCGCCCGCGCGGAGCGCGACGGCAAGCCCTCGGTGCAGGTGCTGGTGATGCTGGAGATCGACGCCAGGGACGCCGATTGCAGCGGCTACGAGCCGGTCTGGCAGGAGGGCAGGCTGGTCGGCTACGTCACCTCGGGCGGCTATGGCCATACCGTCGGCAAGAGCCTTGCCCTTGCCATGGTGGACCGCGCCGCCGCGGCCGAGGGCACCGTGCTGTCCACCCACATCACCGGCGAGGAACGCCGCGCCGTGGTGATCCCGGCCTCGCCCCGCGATCCCGAGGGCAGGGCGATGCGCGGATGAGGCGGCGATGACCCGCCATTACTCCGCCCTCTCGCTGCTGAAAGAGGGCTGACCGGCCAGAAGGGCTGGCGCCCGCCTGGCGCAGCCCCGAGCCGAAAAAGCGCTACGATGTGGTGATCATCGGCGGCGGCGGGCAGGGGCTGGCCACCGCCTATTACCTGGCGAGACCCACGGCCTCCGCAACGTCGCGGTAATCGAGCGCGGCTGGCTGGGCGGCGGTAACACCGGGCGGAACACCACCGCGATCCGCTCGAACTACTTCTACCCGGAAAGCACCGCGCTCTACGACCTGTCGCTGCGGCTCTACGAAACGCTCGGCCGCGAGTTGAACTACAACATCATGCTGTCGCAGCGCGGCATGATGCAGATCGTCTCCAGCCCCGGCGAGATGGAGATGGCCGCCCGTATGGTCAACGCCATGCAGGTCAACGGAGTGCAGGCGGAACTCCTCGACCGGGCCGAAGTGCAGCGGCGGGTGCCGATCTTCAACTTCGCGCCTGATGCCCGCTATCCGGTTTACGGTGCCATCCTCCAGCAGCGCGCCGGGGTGGCTCGCCACGATGCCGTGGCCTGGGGCTATGCCCGCGCTGCCGACCGTTTCGGCATCGACATCATCCAGCAATGCGAGGTTCAGGCGTTTCTGATCGAGGGCGGGCGCTGCGTCGGCGTCGCCACCTCGCGCGGAGAAATCCGCGCCGACCGGGTCGGCATGGCGGTGGCGGGCAATTCCGGCGCGCTGGCGGCGAAGGCCGGGTTCCGCCTGCCGATCACCTCCTACACGCTGCAAGCCTGCGTTTCCGAGCCGGTGAAGCCGATCTTCGACACCGTGCTGGTCTCGCCGATGACCGGCACCTATGTCAGCCAGTCCGACAAGGGCGAGATGGTGATCGGCGGGGACCTCGACCGCGTGCCCTCCTACGGCCAGCGCGGCAACCTTCCGCAACTGGAGACCGTGCTATCGGGCCTGCTGGAGATGTTCCCGGTCTTCCGCCAGTTGCGGCTGTTGCGGCAATGGGGCGGCACGGTGGACGTGACCCCGGACAGTTCGCCCATCCTCGGCGAAAGCCCGCTGGCGGGGCTATTCGTCAACGGCGGCTGGGGGACGGGCGGCTTCAAGGGCATCCCGGCCGGCGGCACCGTCTTCGCCCATATCCTCGCCACCGGCAGCCATCACCAGATCAGCCGGCCCTTCGACCTGTCCCGCTTCCGCAGCGGCCACATGATCGACGAGGCCGCGGGTGCCGGCATCGCGCATTGAAAGAGGCCTGAGATGCAGCTCTTCACCTGTCCCTTCTGCGGCCCCCGGGCCGAGGGCGAGTTCCATTTCGGCGGCGACGCCGGCAACCTGCGCCCCGAGGGCGAGGTCACGGCCGAAGCCTGGACCGACTACCTTTACTTCCGCCACAACCGTCGCGGCCCGGCGCGCGAGATCTGGATGCACCTGCCCTGCCGCGAGGTCTTCGTGATGGAACGCTACACGCTGACCCATGAGGTCACGGCGACCGAGGCGCTGCTGCCGGAGGCTCGGGCATGACCGGCTGGCGCGTCGATACCCACGGCTGGGCGCTGGACCGCAGTCGGCCGGTTTCCTTCACCTTCGATGGCCGCCGCGTTCAGGGCTTCCACGGTGGCAGCCTCGCCTCGGCGTTGCTGGCCTCGGGCACCACCATCGTCGGGCGCAGCTTCAAATATCACCGCCCGCGCGGCTTCTGGAGCGCCGGGCCGAGGAGCCGAACGGCATCGCCGACATCCACGGTGCGCAGCACCGGCCCAACGTGCAGATGACGGTGGAACCGGCGCGGGACGGCACGGTGCTGCGGTCGATCAACGGAAGCCCCTCGGCCGAGCGCGACCGCAGCGCCTTCCTCGACCGTTTCGCCCGTTTCATCCCGGCGGCCTTCTACTACAAGACCTTCATGTTCCCCGACTGGCACCTGTTCGAGCCGCGCATCCGCGCCATGGCCGGGCTGGGGCGGCTGGATCGCGATGCGCAGGGTTTCGGCCCTGCCGCCCCGGCCAATGCCTTCTGCGATGTGCTGGTGATCGGTGCCGGGCCGGCCGGTCTGACGGCGGCGCTGGCGGCGGCAGGGCAGGGGCGCAGGGTGATCCTCTGCGACGACCAGCCGGTGCCGGGCGGCAGCCTGCTTTACCGCGAACCGCGGATCGAGGGCTTGGAGGGGCGCGACTGGGCGGCGCAGGCCGTCGCGCGGCTGCGTGAGTTCGGCGCCCGGGTGATGCTCCGCACCACCGCCTTCGCCGTTACGAGCACGGGTCGACCGGGCTGGCCGAGGACGATGGAGAAGACAGGGCGCCGCGCCTCTGGCGGGTGCGCGCGGCAGAGACCGTGCTGGCGGCCGGCGCCGTCGAGTGCGGCCTGCCGTTTGCGAACAACGACCGGCCGGGGGTGATGTCGGCCATGGCGGGACTGCACTACCTGACCCGCTATGGCGTGGCGGTGGGGCGGCGGGTGGTGGTCGCCACCAACAACGGCCTCGCTTACGAGGCCGCCACCGCCCTGTCCCGGGCAGGGGTTGAGGGCCGCTTCGACCGCAGCCGGGTGGTCATACACGACGCCACCGCGCGCTATGCCACGCTGACCGTGACCGGCCCGAAGTCGCGGGCCTTGCTGCAGGCGGTGGGGCTGGGGGTCGATCTGGACGATGCCGCGCTGCCGCATATGGCGCTGGCCTGGGGCGGCTTCGGCGGCGTAGCCGTGCGGGTGACGCGGGTCAGCTTCACCGGCGACCGTTCCTATGAACTGTCGATCCGCGCCGACCGGGCGCTGCCCTTGTGGCGGGCGCTGAAGGAGGCGGGGCGGGCGTTCGATGCCGTCCTGCTGGGCGGCGAGGCGCTGATGATCCTGCGGGCCGAGAAGGGCTATATCGTCATCGGCAAGGACACCGACGGACGCACCCGGCCGATGGACCTTGGCGTCAGCGGGCCGTTCGAGAGGAAGAAGGGCTAATACATCGGCCGCCGGTCGCTGTCGCTGCCCGCGGCGGCGGATCAGGCCCGGGCGCTGGTCGGGCTGGAAAGCCCGGACGGCACGGTGCTGCCGCCCGGCGCCCACGCGGTGGAGCGTCGGGGCACGGACAAGCGCAGCATCGGCTTCGTCACCACCAGCCATTTCAGCCCCAACTTGAACCGCCCCATCGCGCTGGCGCTGGTCGAGAACGGCGCGGAGCGGATGGGCGAGACGGTGGAATTGCAGCACCTGGGCCAGCGCCTGACGGCGCGGATCGCGCCCGCCTGCGCCTTCGATCCAGAGGGAGGACGTCTCCATGCTTGACCATGCCGCGAAATGGGACGCCGCGCCCGACTGGGCCACCGCCGTTCTGGAGGCCGCAGGCGTAACCGTCCGCAGCCTGGACCTGCCGGACATGGCGCTGGTCAGCGGCGACCTGAGGGCCTTCGGGCGCGCCTCGGGCCTCGATCCGCAGGGGGCAGGAGCCTTGGGCGCGGTCCAGGGAGACAGCTACACCGTCCGGCTGGCCCGGGACCGGCTCTTGGCCGTCGGCCCGCTGCCCGGGATGGTGCAGGAAAGCTGGAACGACGCGGGCTTTGCAGTCACCGCCTTGGGCGGGGCCGACCATGGCTTCGCCCTCACCGGCGACGGCCTGCCGGACCTGCTGTCCCGCGCCACCACCCTGGACCCGGCGAACCCCGGACCCTGCGCCGCCATCGGCTTCGCCGGTGTTCCGGCGGTGCTCTACCGCCACGACCCCTCCGGCGCCCTGCGGCTGCATGTCGAGCGCGGCCTCGCCGTCTATCTCCGGTCCTGGCTGGACCAGATGCTGGCGGAGTGAGGGCGCCCTCCGCCGGGACGCCGGAACAATTCCCCTCCCGCAGCGGTTTGACGCGGGCCGGACCGGCAGTCCAAGGAGGATATGTCCATGCAAGACCGCAGCTCCCCCGTCACGCCCCCCGTGATGCCCAATGCATCCCTGCGCGAGCCCGATCCGGGCGTGGTGGACCAGCGCCAGGGCCAGATCGACCCCGCCGGGCAGCACCGGGTGGACCCGAACCGGCGCGGCGACGACAACACCAAGCAGCCCGGCGGCAGCAATCCCGACCGGGGCGAGCGCCCGGCGCCGGCCCGCCCGGACTATCCCAAGCCGCCCTTCCCCGAGCAGCGGCAGGAGCTTCCCGGCACCTTCCGCGCCATGGACCCCCGCCCCGACCATGGCGAGGACAGCTGGCGCGGCGCCGGGCGGCTGGAGGGGATGGCGGCGCTGATCACCGGCGGCGACAGCGGCATCGGCCGGGCCGTCGCCATCGCCTATGCCCGCGAGGGGGCGGATGTGGCGATCTCCTACCTGACCGAGACCGGCGATGCGGCGGACACCGCCGAGATCGTCCGCGCGGCCGGGCGGCGCTGCCTGCTCCTGCCCGGCGATGTCGGCGATCCGGCGCATTGCCGCAGCATCGTCGACCGCACGGTGCAGGAATTCGGCCGCATCGACATCCTGGTCAACAACGCCGCCCATCAGGACACTTTCGAGAACATCGAGGACATCACCGACGGCGAATGGCAGCGCACCTTCGCCACCAACATCCATGCGATGTTCTACCTCGCCAAGGCGGCGGTGCCGCATATGGCGGCGGGGGGCGCGATCATCAACACCGCCTCGATCAACGCCGACATGCCCAATCCGACGCTGCTGGCCTATGCCACCACCAAGGGGGCGATCCAGAACTTCACCGGCGGGCTGGCGCAGATGCTGGCGGAGAAGGGAATCCGGGTGAACTGCGTGGCCCCCGGGCCGGTCTGGACGCCGCTGATCCCGGCCAGCATGTCGGCCGAGAAGGTGGCGAAATTCGGCGAGAGCTACCCGATGAAGCGCCCGGCGCAGCCGGTGGAACTGGCTGCGGCCTATGTCATGCTGGCCGAGCCGATGGCCTCCTATGTCTCGGGCGCGACGCTGGCGGTGACCGGGGGCAAGCCGCTGATCTGAGCGGCGGCCCGGCCTGACCGGAAGGGCGGGGCATTGCCCCGCCCTTTTCCGTTCGCCGGGTGCAGCCGGAACCCCGAGCGATCCCAAGACCCTCCGAAAAGGACGCGGCCCGCAGCGGAAACTGCGGGCCGCGCGGGGCCGGGGGAAGGGGAGGGAGCACCCGGTCCGGCCCCGGAACGGCGCCGGTATTCAGCGCCGGCTGCCGCCCGCGAACATGCCGCCCAGCATCAGCCCGGCGGCAAGGCCCAGAAGGGCGACGGTCGACAGAACCGTTGCGGTGGTGACGGGGTTCTCGCGCGCCACGTCGGCGGCGAAGTGGATCTGGTCGCCCACCCCGCGCGCCGTCCGGCGCATCCGGCCCCGGCCCTGCTCGTAAAGGTCGGCCGCCTCTTCGATCGCGTCCTCGGCCCCCTCGGCGATGGAGCGGCTGATCCGGGACATCTCCTTCCTCAGCTCGTCGATCTGCTCTTCCAGGGAGTCGCGCATTTCCTCGACGATATCGGCCATCGGGAATCCTCCGTTGCAGGATTGCAGGATGCCGGGGGCGGAGGGCCGCCCCCGGCGAGGTCGGTCACGGGGTCATCAGCGGAGCGCCCAGGGTCGCCGGGTCGTTCTCGTCATACTCGGGCAGCGCGGTCATCTGATCGCGCGTCCAGGGCAGGTAGACCCGCAGGTCGCTGTCCGAACGGTAGATCCGCAGGTCCGAGACCGGCAGCGCGATGCGGTGCTGGCCCATCCCCAGGAAGCCGCCGATGTCCAGGATGGCATGGGTGATCTGCCCGGCCTGTTCGCCCGAGGAGGCCATCGTGTCGCTGCCGGTGGCCGGGGCGGTGGCGGTGTCGGCCGCGGTGTCGCCGGCGTCCGGCATCGTGGAGGCATCGGGCGCGGTGGTGGCGTCCGGCGCCGTGGTGGACTCGGGCATGGTGCCGGACTCGCCCGTGGTCGCGTCCGGAGCCGTCGTGCTGTCCGGCGCGGTCGCATCCGGGGTCGTGGTCGCGTCCGGGGCTGTCGCATCCGGTGCGGTGGTGCTGTCGGGCGCGGTCGCGTCCGGCGTGGTGGTCGCATCGGGAGCGGTGGTGCTGTCCGGTGCGGTCGCGTCCGGGGCCGTCGCATCCGGGGCGGTGGTGCCGTCGGGCGCGGTGGCATCCGGCGTGGTGGTCGCGTCCGGAGCCGTCGTGCTGTCGGGCGCGGTCGCATCCGGGGCGGTCGTCGCATCCGGCGCAGCGGTGCTGTCGGGCGCGGCGCCCGGCGTGGCGCCGGTGGCTCCGGCCTCGGGCGCGGCGAAGACGAGGTCGTGCACCTCGCCGATGGAATCGCCGCTGCTGTCGTAGATGGTGGCGCCCAGCAGTTCCTCGGCCGTCAGCGGCGTGGTCTGCAGGGTGAAGCCTTCTGGGATCACCATCTCCACCGGCGCGGTGGGAGCGGCCGGATCGGTCGCCGGATCGGTGGTGGTCTGGGCCTGGGCCAGGCCACCGGTCAGGCAGACGGCGAATGCGCCGAGCGCGAGTTTCCTGTGCATCTTGGTTCCTCCTTGGTGTTTTCGGGACATGCGATAACCCCTCAACCGGAGCGGGGCGGATTTGTTTCAGCGCCACGGGAGGATGGGGATTTTCGGGCTTGGGAGCGCCTGGGATTTACCCGTGCTTTGGCGAAGGCGCGTGCCTTCGCCACCGCGCAACGGTTGTAGCCGGGACCGGCCGGGCCTCAATGGCCCGGCCAGCGCCCGCCCCGCCCTCGGCGGGCGCTTCTCGCCCGCCGGGTCGGGCGCTGGCCTCTCGGGGTTGAGAGCTGACAGGTCTCCGGTTGATCCGCCGCGCACGAGCGGGGGCGAGGCAGTGCCTCGCCTGTTCCCGCCCGCGGAAACCGTGGAAAAGGGTTCACCCCGCCGCGCTGCCGCCCTGCACCCCTTCGCACAGCCGGGAAATCCGCCGCAGCTCGTCGGAGAGCGCCAGTTCCACCGCCAGCCCCTCGCCGGGGACGGCGCCCGGGTCCTCCTGGCCGTCGGGCATCACCTCCTGCCCGGCCAGCCAGTCGGCGATGGCGGCGCGGCTGTCCTCCGGGCTGCCCGCCAGCAGCCGCGCCAGCAGCTTGCGATGCGCCAGAAGCCGGCCCTCCAGCGCGGCCACGGTCTGTTCGATGCTCATCCCGCCCTCCCGGTCACAGCGCCGCCAGCATTTCGGCCGTCACCAGCGTGGTGCCGCCGGGCGCGCGGCGGAACAGCCGGGCATCGACCGCGGCGTCCTGGCCGATCACCATCCCGTCCGGCACATGCGCCCCCGGCGCGATGATCGCGCGCGAGACGAAGGCGCGCTCGCCGACGCTGGCGCCGGGCATGATCACGCTGTCGCGGACATTGGTGCGGGGGCCGGCCTCCAGCACCCGCATTCCGACATGGTCGGGCGGCACCGGCAGGCTGCAGGGCAGCCGCGGCCCGCAGATGAAGTCCAGCCAGGTGACGCGAAAGGCGTCCAGCCCGTCGACCCGCCGCCAGTAGCGCCCGGCGTCGGCGGTGCGGTGGACCTGCAGTCCGGCCTCGCGCGCCGCCGCCGTCACCGCCTGCCGCGGCAGGTCGGCCGGCACCTCGGGCAGCTGCGCCAGCCAGCGGCGGAACCAGTGCCAGTCCAGCGCCACCATGCCGATCCCGGCGCTTTCGCCGCCGTTGATCGCGGCGATCCACTGTTTCAGCGGGTCCGTCGCGGCGCCGTCCTCCTCGTCCCCCTCGGGATGGGCGCCCAGCGTCACCAGATTGCGCTCGCCCTGGTGGAAGGCCAGCATCCCGGCCAGGTCGGTCTCGCAGACATGATCGGCCGACAGGAGCAGCAGGTCGTCGGGATCGACGCCCTCGACCAGCGCCAGGAAGCGGTTGATCCCGCCCGGGTCGCTGGCGATGGAGGCGTTCATCCCCAGGCAGGCGATCCGCCGGAACACCGGCCGCCAGACCTGCCGGATATGGTTGCGCAGGCCGGAATGCCCGGCGCCGGGCTGCAGCACGATCACCTCGCCGATGCCCGCCCGCATCAGGTTGGCCAGCTGGAAGTCGATCACCCGCAGCCCCCAGGCGAAGGGCAGGGCGGCGCTGCAGTCGGTCAGCTCGTGGAAGGCGCCCCGCCGTTCCGGCGCGACCAGAAGGGCCAGCGTCCGGCGCGGCGGCGGCAGGGCGGGATCGAGGGAGAGGGGCATCGCAGACCTCCGTGGGGCGGGCAGGGGAAAGGGGGCCGACCCGGCAGGAGGGCGGCCTGCGCGGACAACGCCGCAGCGGGCCGGATTGTTCCCGGCCTTTTTCGCGTTTTCAAAACAAGGAAGGATGGCCCCGCCGGGCGGGACCATCCCGGCCCCGGCCGCGCGTCCCCGAGGGAGAGGCAGGGCGCGCGGCGGGGCCTCCGGGCGGACAGGGCCGCCGCCCGGAAGAACGGCGGAGGCGGATCAGCCCAGGCGGTCGCGCAGGGCGGCCCTGGCCCGGCTGACCCGGCTCTTGACCGTGCCGATGTCGCAGCCCAGGATCTCGGCCGCCTGGATGTAGCTTTCGCCCAGAACCGTCACCAGGATGATGGTCTCGCGGTAGTGGCGGGGCAGGTCCTGCAGCGCCTCCTCCATCTCCTGCATCCTGAGGTGCCAGAACTGCCCGTCGGTGATGGCGACCGGGATCGCGGAGACGCAGTCCGCATCCCCCGTGCGTTCCCGCTTCCGCTTGGCCCAGCTGGAATAGAAGCGGTTGCGCAGGATGGTGAACAGCCAGGCCCGCAGGTTGGTTCCGGGCTCGAAGCGGTCGATGTTCTCGATGGCGCGCAGCAGGGTCTCCTGCACCAGGTCGTCCGCCTCGGTCCGGTCGCGGCAGAGCGAGCGGGCGAAGACCCGCAGCGCCGGGATGTAGCTGATGATCTCCTCGCCGCAGCCGCCGCGGGCGGGGGGCGGCTCGGGCGTCTTCGCGGCGGCGGGGCGGGAGGGCCGGGCCTGCACCTGTGCCGGACCGGCCGGTCGCGGGCCGGAGCGGGGGCCGGACCAGCTGTCGACGGGGGACGGGGGGTCGGGTCTGGCGAGTCTCATGCAGTCGGTCATCCCTCTCTTGGCCGCCACAAGAGAGACCCTTCCGTCCCGTCTCTGGACGGAGGAGACTTCCCTTGGTGGAGCATTGCGCTGGCGTCCTGTCGCCCCTCTACAATGCGCGGCGGCGGGGATTGTTCCCCTTCCACCGCCGCCCGGCCGGCCGGGCGGCGGATTACCGCGAAGGCCCGGCCCGCTTCTTCCCGCGGGAGAGGGACATCGCCTTTTCCGGGGAACAATCCGAAGCGCCCGGCGTTGAGGCGGGATGCAGGACAAGGTTCCCCCGCCCGCACCTTCCCCCGGCAGGCCCCGCAAGCCGCCGCGCGCCGCCTATGGCGTCGGCGAGGGATTCCCGCCGCGCGCGCCGGAGCGCGCCGTCTTCCCCGACATCAGGCCCGATGAGCAGGAAGACCGTGCGGCCGGGGACCGCGGGCCGGAGGGCCGCGGCGGCGCAACAGGGGAGGCGAAGCGATGATCCCGGTTCTGGTGACCCATGCCCATGGCTATCTCGGCCGCCATGTCGTGGCCCACCTGCAGGCGCAGGGGCATGAGGTGATCGCCCGCGATACCCTGCGGCCGGCGGAGGATCTGGAACAGGCGCTGCGCGGGGTGCAGGCGGTGGTCCATCTGACCGATCCGCTGCATCCGCTGGATTGCGACGGCGACCGTCTCGAAGGGGGGCCGGCCGAGGGGCTGGACCCGCTGCACGGCCTGCTCCGCGCGATGTGTGCGGCGGGGGTGGGGCGGCTGGTGCTGCAATCCAGCCTCGGCGTCTACGGCGAGGGCCGCTATGTCGACGAGGACGGACGGCCCCATGCGGTCTGGCGCACGCCATCGGACCTGAAGGTCGGGGTCTGGGAGGCGCGGGGCTTCCACAACCAGCCGCTGGCGCCGATGCCGACGCCCGAGGATGCGGCGCCGGCGCCCCTGTCGCCCGAGGCGCGGCTCTGCCACCTGCGCGAGCGGCTGGCGCGGCGGTGGGCAAGGGTCGCCGGGGCCGAGATCGCCGTCCTGCGCATGGGCCGCCTGTTCGGCCCGCCGATGGGCGGAGAGGGCTTCTGCGGCGGCATCGGCATGATGGTGGCCAGCCTGCTGGCCGGCAAGCCGCCGCTCCTGATGGAGGACGGCGGCCAGACCGAGGACTGGCTGCACGTCCGCGACGCCGCCCGGGCGGTCGGGCTGGCGGTGATGAACTGCGACCGGCGGATGCCGCCCCTGAACATCTCCACCGGCGAGGGCCATACCGCCCGTGAGGCGGCGCGTCTCGCCGGCATGGCCGCCTTCGACTACGGCACCGCGCCGAAGGAGGCGCGGGTGGCCTGCCCGGGCACCAGCCGCCATCTGGTCGGCGCGCCGGGCGCCGCCGCCGAGCGGATCGGCTTCACCGCCGAGACCCGGCTGGCGAACGGCCTGGGCGAGCTGGTCCAGTGGACCAGGGACCGCGGCATCCCGCACCACGACCGCCTGCACCTGCGGAAATTGCAGGCGGCGGGCCGGCTGGTCGGGCCGGGCAGGGCGGAGCTGGTTCAGGCCTGACGGGGCTTCGGCTTGGCCCTGGCGGATTTGCGCATCTTGCGGACGGTGCCGGCATCGAGGCCATAGGCATCCTGCGCCGCGATCTCGGCCACCGCCTGGGTCCAGTGCCGCTCGGCCTGGCCGGAGGGGCGGCCCTCCTGCTCCCACAGCGCATAGGCGCGGTCGCGGATGCGCTGGACATTGGCGTCGTCGATGCGGTCTTCCATCGGTCTCTCCCCCGGGTCTCCTGCGGCCGGAACCGCGGCGGAGGGCGATTGTTCCAGGGCGAGGCCTCCTGCCAAGCTTTCCTTGGCGAAGGCCCGTGCCTTCGCCACGGTGGAACGCTTCCCCTTGTCCGGCCGGGACCATAAGTCCCGGCCAGCGCCCGCCCCGCCTCCGGCGGGCGCTTCTCGCCCGCCGGGTCGGGCGCTGGCCTCCCGGGGTTTATAACTGCCACCGTCTCCGGGTGAGACCGTCCGCACGGGCGGGGGCGAGGCAGTGCCTCGCCTGTTCCCGCCCGGCTCCATCGCGGACATCGACACCACGAATCGGCCAGCAATGGTTCTCGCTGCCACCGTCTCCGCTGGACCGTCCCGCATGGCCCGGTTGCGGATCGTGACGCCGCGGACCCGGCTATCCCTGCCCATCTTCTGGAAATTCCGGGAACATTCCCCTTCCGCAGGCGTTGCCGCAGGGCAACCGCAGAGGGAGGCCGTCCTGCCCATCCGATCCCCGGTCCTGCGCGGCCTCGTCCGGCTGCTGCCCGTCCTTGCGCCCGGCCCGGTGCTGGCGCAGCCCCTGTCGCTGCCCGGGCCGGAGACCCTGCGGCTCTGGCGCGACCTGCTCGATCCCGTCTGGCCGGGAGCGTTGCTGGCCGTCGCCGTCCTGCTGGCCGGCTGGATCGGCCTGACCCGCTGGCGCAGCACGATCGCCGCCCGGTTGCGCGAGACCGGGGGCCTGCGCCGCCGGCTGACCCAGTGGCTGCGCTACCTCGCCGCCGCGCTGCTGCCGCTGCTGGCCGCGCTCCTCGCCCTGCTGGTCTGGGCGGCGCTGGCGCGGCCCGACCGGCCGGAGCTGGAGCGGCTGCTGCGCCTTCTCCTGCCGGTGCTGGCGGCAGCGGCGGTGCTGGCGCTGGTCAACTGCGCCTTCACCCTTCTCTCCGCCTTCGGCCGCCGGGCGACGCGCGAGATCACCCGCCGCCTGCCGCCGCAGCTCGGCCTCGCCGCCGGGCTGATGGTCGCGGCGCTGCTGCTGCGGCAGGGGGTGCCCGGGCTGACCTCCGGGCCGGCCGGGGCCGCCGCGCTGGCGCTGGAGACCGCCGCGGCGCTGATCGGCCTGCGGGCGGCCTGGCAGCAGCGGCAGACGCTGCGGCAGCTGCTGAAGGGCGAAAGCGCCACCCCCGACGAGGACCCGCCGACCCTGCCGGAGCGGGTCACCGGCTGGGTCGCCGACCATTGGCATCTTCTCGCCATCGGGCTGATCCTGGCCGGCATGGCCGGGCGCTACGGCCTGTTCGGCCCCGACCACCGCACCGGCCTTTTCGCCGACCTGCTGCTGGCGCTGGCGCTGCTGGCGATTGCCGGGGTCGGCATCCTGCTGGCCGAAAGGCTGCACGGCCATATCCTCGGCCGGATGCAGGTGGTCGCGGGGACCGGGCTGCGCGACCGGCTGGCGCTGCGGCTCGGCCGGGTGATCCGCACCGGGGTGCAGATCGCGGTGGCGCTGTGGACCGCCAGCGCCATCGCCGCGCTGTGGTGGCCGGGGCTGCGGCAGGACGGCACCGCGGTCACCGCCGGGCTGACCACGCTGGTGGCGCTTTATGCGCTGTGGGTGATCTGGACGCTGGTCGACACGCTGCTGGACTGGTCGGCCTCGCACAGCATGGGCCGCGGCACCCGCATCCGCACCCTGCTGCCCTTCCTGCGCAACTTCGCTTTCATCGTCGTCGCCACGCTGGCGGCGATCTCGGTGCTGTCGAACCTGGGCGTGGACGTGGCGCCGCTGCTGGCGGGGGCGGGGGTGGTCGGCATCGCCATCGGCATCGGCGCGCAGAAGCTGGTGGGCGACGTGATCACCGGCATCTTCATCATCTTCGAGGACAGCATCGCCATCGGCGAGACGGTGGAGGCCGCCGGCAAGACCGGCGTGGTGGAAGGGCTGACCATCCGCACCCTGAAGCTGCGCGACGGCGACGGGGCGCTGCATTCGATCCCCTTCTCCTCGATCACCACGCTGAAGAACAACTCGCGCGGTTACGGCGCCTATACGATCAGCGCCACCATCCTGAACCCCGAGGACACCGACCGCGCCCTGGCCGAGATCGGCCGCATCGGCCGCGAGATCGCGCAGGAGCCGGAGTGGCAATCGCTGGTCACCGGGCCGTTCTCGCTGTGGGGGGTGGACCAGATCACGCCCACGGGGGTGGTGATCAAGGGCAACATCCGCTCGCACCCGAATGCGCAATGGGCCCTGGGGCGCGAGATCAACCGCCGGATCGCGCTGCGCTTCAGCGAGTTGGGGATCGCGCAGGTGCAGACCCAGCCGCTGCCGCCTCCTCCGGTCTGAAGCGGAGTCCGCGGCCCGGGCGGAATAGGCGAGGCATTGCCTCGCCCCGCCCGTGCGTGACATATCACCCGGAAACATTGGTCACGCTAAACCCCGAGAGGCCAGCGCCCGCCCGGGCGGGCGAGAAGCGCCCGCCGAGGGGCGGGCGGGCGCTGGCCGGGTGCTTTGGGCACCCGGCCGGTCCATGCGGAACCGTTGCGCTGTGGCGAAGGCACGCGCCTTCGCCAAGGTTACGGCACCACCGCCCGCAGCAGCAGCGCCAGAGCCCCCGCCGCCGCCAGCCCGGCACACCACAGCAGGGCGAACCAGCCCAGCCGGCGCAGCCAGCGCATCAGTGATAGCCCTCGTCCGGGTCGACCTTGCCGCGGAACACCCAGTAGGCGAAGGCGGTATAGGCCAGGATCACCGGGATCAGCACCGCGGTGCCGTAAAGCGCGAAGCGCAGGCTGGCGTCGGGGGCGGCGGCCTCGGCGATGGTGAGGGCGGGCGGCACGATCATCGGGTAGAAGCTGATGCCGATGCCCACGAAGGCCAGCACGAACAGCCCCTGCGCGCAGAGGAAGGGCGCCAGTTCCTCGCCCCGCTGCAACCCGCGCCAGAGCCGCAGCGCCGTCAGCGCCACCAGCGCCGGCACCGCCAGCGACCAGGCGGCATTCGGCCAGCTGAACCAGCGCTCGGCATAGACCGGGTCCTGCAGCGGCGTCAGCAGGCTGACCAGCCCCAGCATCGCCAGCGTCCCCGCCAGCGCCGGCTGCGCCAGCCGCCGCATCCGGTCCTGCACCGCGCCGGTCAGCTTCAGGTTCAGCCAGGTCGCCCCCAGCAGCGCATAGCCGAGCGGCAGCGCGATCCCGGTGACCAGCGAGAAGGGCGTCAGCCAGTCCCACCAGCCGCCGGCATAGGCGCGGCCCTGCACCTCGATCCCCTGCACCAGCGCGCCGAGGGCAATGCCCTGCGCCAGCGCCGCCGCCAGCGAGCCGCCGAAGAAGCCGAAGTCCCAGACCCGCTTCCAGCCTTGCGTCCGCCAGCGGTATTCGAAGGCGACGCCGCGGAAGATCAGCGCCAGCAGCATCGCGATGATCGGCACGTAAAGCGCCGGCATCACCACCGCATAGGCCAGCGGGAAGACCGCGAACAGCCCGCCGCCGCCGAGGACCAGCCAGGTCTCGTTGCCGTCCCAGACCGGCGCGACCGAGTTCATCATCCGGTCCCGCTCCTCCTCGTCGCGGGCGAAGGGGAAGAGGATGCCGACGCCGAGGTCGAAGCCGTCCATCAGCACATAGACCAGCACCGCGAAGGCGACGATCCCGGCCCAGATGAAGGAGAGTTCCATGCCCCACATGATCACTCCTCCGTCGCCTGGGGGTCTTCGGCCGGACCGGGGGTGATGCCGGCGGTGCGGATCGGGCCCTCGCGCAGCCGGGGGCCGGGCGCGCCGGGCGGGGCGGCCATCATCCGCAGGAGATACCAGATCCCGGCGCCGAAGATGAAGAAATAGACCACCACGAAGGCGGTCAGCGAGGCCGCCACCGCCTCCGCCGCCAAGGGCGAGCGGCTCTCGGCGGTGCGCATCAGCCCGTAGACGGTGAAGGGCTGGCGGCCGACCTCGGTGGTGATCCAGCCCGCCAGCACTGCGACGAATCCCGCGGGCCCCATCAGCACCGCGGCCCGGTGCAGCCCGGGCGAGGCGTAGAGCACCCCTTTCCAGCGCGCCCAAAGGCCCCAGAGCGCCAGCCCCAGCATGGCGAGGCCGAGCGCGACCATGACGCGGAACGACCAGAACACCACCGCCACCGGCGGCTCGTCCGCGTCGGGGATGGTGTCCAGCCCGGCCAGCGGGCCGTTCAGGTCATGGGTCAGGATCAGGCTCGACAGCTTCGGGATCTCCACCGCGTAATGCACGGTCTTCGCCTGCTGGTCGGGCCAGCCGATGAGGATCAGCGGCGCACCCTCTGGGTGGCTGTCGAAATGCCCCTCCATCGCCATGACCTTGGCCGGCTGGTGCTCCAGCGTGTTCAGCCCGTGCAGGTCGCCGGCGACGATCTGCAGCGGCGCCACCGCCGCCAGCATCCCCATCGCCATCGAGAACATCCGCCGCACCGCCGGGTTGTCGTTGCGCTCCTTCAAGAGGTGCCAGCCGCCGGCGGCGCCGACCACCAGCGCGGTGGTCAGGTAGGCGGCCAGCACCATGTGCACCAGCCGGTAGGGGAAGGAGGGGTTGAAGACGATCTCAAGCCAGTCGACCGGCACGAACTGGCCGTTTTCGGCGACGGCAAAGCCCGCCGGCGTGTGCATCCAGCTGTTCGCCGCCAGAATCCAGGTCGCCGAGACCAGGGTGCCGACCGCGACCAGCACCGTGGCCAGCATGTGCAGCCCGTCGCCGACCCGGGCGCGGCCGAACAGCATGATGCCCAGGAAGCCGGCCTCCAGGAAGAAGGCGGTCAGCACCTCGTAGGCCATCAGCGGCCCGATCACCGGCCCGGCCCGGTCGGAGAACACCGACCAGTTGGTGCCGAACTGGTAGGACATCACGATGCCGGAGACGACGCCCATGCCGAAGGCGACGGCGAAGATCTTCTTCCAGTGGTCGAAGAGCACCAGGTAGCTGCGGTCGCCGCTGCGCAGCCAGAGCGCGTTCAGGACGGCCAGATAGCTGGCCAGCCCGATCGAGAAGGCCGGGAAGACGATGTGGAAGGACACCGTGAAGGCGAACTGCAGCCTCGCCAGCATTTCGGCCGAATACATCTTCCGCCCCCCGCGGCCGTATCGGGGGACAACGGGGCGGGGCGGCAAAGGTTCCGCCCTTGGAACAATCCCCGGCCCCGTCCGTTCAGGCCGGGACCCAAGAGGAAAGGACGGAACGATGGAAGAGACCCGCGAGCACTACCTGGCCTGGCTGCGCGATGCCCATGCCATGGAGGAACAGGCCCTGACGATGATGCGCGGGATGCGGTCGCGCCTGGAGAACTATCCCGATCTCAGCGCCCGCATCGACCGCCACATCGCCGAGACCGAGGGCCAGGCCGAGGACCTGCGCCGGCTCTTGGAGGGGCAGGACACCGGCAGCTCGGTGATGAAGGACGCTATGGCGCGGATGACCGCCACCGGCCAGGCGCTGAGCGGGATGTTCGTCGGCGACGAGGTGGTGAAGGGCAGCATGGCCAGCTACACCTTCGAGCATATGGAGATCGCCGCCTACAAGGTGCTGATCGCGGCGGCGAAGCAGCTGGGCGAGACCGGCGCGGTGGCGGTGTTCGAAAGGATCCTGGTGCAGGAGCAGGACATGGCCGACTGGCTGTTCGACCACCTCGACCAGACCACGCAGATCTTCCTGGCGCGGGACGAGGCGAATTTGCAGGCGAAAAGGTAGGGGCAGGGAACTGCTCCGCTGCCTTGGCGAAGGCGCGTGCCTTCGCCACAGCGCAACGGCTCACCTTGTCCCGGCCGGGACCATAAGTCCCGGCCAGCGCCCGCCCCGCCCTCGGCGGGCGCTTCTCGCCCGCCGGGTCGGGCGCTGGCCTCTCGGGGTTATGTGCTGCCACCGTCTCCGGGTGCAACCGCCGCGAGCGGGCGGGGGCGAGGCAGTGCCTCGCCTGTTCCCGCCCGGTAGAGCGCCGTTTCATGCCTGATATGATCGCAAGGCCCCGGGTTGCACCGGGCCGCCATCTTCGTCACTCTACCCCCATGCCACCCTTCCTCCCGCCCTTCGACCCGGAGCTTCCGGCCGCTGACCTTGCCCGCGCCCTGATCGGGGCGGAACTCGTGGTCCGCGGCGCCGGCGGCATCGTGGTCGAGACCGAGGCCTATGCCGCCGACGACCCGGCCTCGCACAGCTTCCGCGGCCCGACGCCGCGCAACGCCGCGATGTTCGGCCCGGCCGGGCACGCCTATGTCTACCGCTCCTACGGGCTGCATCTCTGCCTCAACGTGGTCGGGCGGCCCGGGGAGGCGGTGCTGATCCGGGCGCTTTCCCCCTCGGTCGGGGTTGAGACCATGCGGCAGCGGCGCCCCGTCGGCCCGCTCTGCGCCGGGCCGGGGCGGCTGGGGCAGGCGCTGGACATCCGGCTGACGGACAGCGGCCGCCCCTTCGACGGCAGCGAGCTGGCCCTGCGCCCCGCCCCGATGCCGCCCGGCCGCATCCTGACCGGCCCGCGCATCGGCATCTCGCGGGCCACCGAACTGCCCTGGCGCTTCGGCCTTGCCGGGTCGCCCGACCTCAGCCGCGGCTTTCCCGGCAGCTGACCGGCGAGGCTCTGCCGGTTCCGCCGGGGCCGGGAACAATTCCCCGGCGCGGGAATTGATCCGGGCAGGTGCAACCAGAGGTCTGCCATGCCCGATACCCTTCTCCCTTCCCCGACCACCTTCTGCGTGCTGCTGGCCGGGGGCAAGGGAACACGTCTGCACGAACTGACCCATGCGGAATCGAAGCCCGCGCTGCCCTTCGCCGGCGGCCGGCTGGTCGATTTCGCGCTGGAGAACGCCGCCCGCTCCGGCCTGCCGCAGGTGATGGCCGCGACGCAATACCAAGGCGAGGGGCTGGCCAGCTACCTGCAGCGCCATTGGGCGGGCCGGTTCCGGCAGGGGGTGCAGATCCGCGACGGCCGGCGGCTGACCCCGCGCGGCTATCTCGGCACCGCCGACGCGCTGCGGGCGAACCTGGCCGAGATTGGGGCCAGCGGGGCGGAGCTGGTGCTGGTGCTCTCGGCCGACCACGTCTACCGGATGGACTACCGCGCGATGATCGCCGACCACCTGGCCTCGGGGCGCAGCGTGACGGTGGCCGCCGATACCGTGTCGGTCGACCGCGCCTCGGCCTTCGGGGTGTTGTCGGTGGACCGGCAGGGCGGCATCACCGCCTTCGCCGAGAAGCCGGCGTGGCCGGTGCCGATGCCGGGCGATCCCGGCCGCGCCCTGATCAGCATGGGCGTCTATGTTTTCGACCGGCGCTGGCTGGAGCAGGCGCTGGCCGACCCGGATTGCAACGACTTCGGCCACGACATCCTGCCGATGGCGGTGACCGAAGGCGCGGCGCAGGTCCACCGCCCGGCGGAAGCGGATTTCTACTGGCGCGACGTGGGCACGCTGGACGGCTACCGGCTGGCGCATCTGGACTTCCTGCGCGACGAGGCGCTGAGACCCTTCCCGCTGGACTGGCGCACTCCGCCGCAGGCGCGGCTGGCCGCCGCCCGCGGCACCGTGCTGCTGCCGGGCGCCACCCTCGGCGCGGGGGTGCGGCTCAGCCGCTGCATCGTCGCCCCCGGCGCGCATGTGCCGGACGGCCTGACCGCCGGCCGCGACCCGGAGGAGGATGCCCGCTGGTTCCGCATCACCCCCGGCGGCACCGTGCTGATCACCGCCGCCATGGCCGACCGCTGGCGTGCGGCCCATGCCCGGCGGCGGGCGGTGGTGGTCTGGCGGCCCTGTCCCGGCCTGCAGGAGGCCTGAGATGCAGATGCCCGTCCCCGTGCCGGCGCTGGCCTTCGACCGCGCCGCCGCCAGCCCTGCGCGCCTCGGCGCCGACGTGCGCGACGGCGGCACCAACTTCGCCCTCTTCTCCGACCATGCCGAGCGGGTGGAACTGGTGTTCTTCGATCCAGAGGGCGGCCGTGAGACCTGGCGCGCCGACCTGCCCGAGATGGAGGGCGGCATCTGGCACGGCTTCCTGCCCGGGGTGGGGCCGGGCCAGTGCTACGGCTACCGCGTCCATGGCCCCTGGGCGCCGGAAGAGGGCCATCGCTTCAACCCGGCCAAGCTGCTGCTCGACCCCTATGCGATGGAACTGGCGGGCGAGCTGACCTGGGCGGACGAGCTGTTCGGCCACGACCCGGCGCAGGACGACCTTGTGCGAGACGACCGCGACAGCGCCCCCTTCATGCCGAAAGCGGTAGTTGCCGATCCGGTCTTCGACTGGCAGGCCGAGCGGACGCTGAACCATCCCTGGCGCGACGTGATGATCTACGAGGCGCATCTGCGCGGGCTGACCATGCAGCATCCCGATGTGGAGGAGGCCGCCCGCGGCACCTTCGCCGGCCTCGCCTCGGATGCGGTGATCGGCCATCTGCGCGACCTTGGCGTGACCACGCTGGAGCTGCTGCCGGTGCAGGGCTTCGTCCACGACCGGGTGCTGGTGGAGCGGGGCCTGCGCAACTACTGGGGCTACAACACGCTGTCCTTCTTCGCCCCGCACCGCCCCTATCTGCGCAGCGGCGCCGCGCGCGAGGTGAAGGCGGCGGTGAAGCGGCTGCACGAGGCGGGGATCGAGGTGATCCTCGACGTGGTCTACAACCACACCGCCGAGGGCAGCGAGAAGGGGCCGACGCTGTCCTTCCGCGGCATCGACAACGCCAGCTACTACATGCTGGCCGAGGATCGGCGGCATTGCTACGATACCACCGGCACCGGCAACGCGCTGAACCTCGCCCATCCGATGGTGCTGCGGATGGTGATGGACAGCTTGCGCTACTGGGTCGAGTCGATGCATGTCGACGGCTTCCGCTTCGACCTTGCCTCCACGCTGGGCCGCGGGCCGCAGGGCTTCGACCAGCGCGGCGCCTTCCTGGCGGCGATCCGGCAGGACCCGGTGCTGAGCCGGGTCAAGCTGATCGCCGAGCCCTGGGACGTGGGCGAGGGCGGCTATCAGCTGGGCGGCTTCCCCTGGCCGTTCCGGGAATGGAACGACAAGTTCCGCGACGACACCCGCCGGTTCTGGAAGGGCGAGGCGGTGCTGCCGCGGCTGTCGCAGCGGCTGCTCGGCTCTCCGGTGCAGTTCGACCATGCCCACCGGCCGGCGACCAGTTCGATCAACCTGATCACCGCGCATGACGGCTTCACCCTGCGCGACCTGCTGTCCTACGACCACCCCCGCAACGAGGCCAACGGCGAGGGCGGCGAGGACGGCCACGACGCCAACCATTCCGACAGCTTCGGCAGCGAAGGCCCCTCCGACGATCCGGCCGTCGAGGCGGCGCGGCGGCGGCGGGCGCGGGGGCTGCTGGCGGTGCTGATGCTGTCGCAGGGGGTGCCGATGGTGCTGGCGGGGGACGAGTTGGGCAATTCGCAGGGCGGCAACAACAACGCCTATTGCCAGGACAACCCTACCGGCTGGCTGGACTGGTCCGGCGCCGAAGGGGGACTGGCGCAGGTGCTGCGCGACCTGGCGGTCTTCCGCCGCGACAGCGGGCTGGCGCAGGACGGCTTCCTGAAGGGCGAGGGCGAAGCCGCCGTCTCCTGGCTGCACCCCCGCGGCGGTGCGATGGAGGAGGGCGACTGGCAGGACGAGGGCCTGCGCGTCTTCGGTCTGCGGCTCGACCTGGCCGGGGGGCCGCTGCTGATGCTGTTCAACGCCGGCGGTGATGCCGACTTCGCCCTGCCCGAGGGGGAATGGTGCTGCGTGCTGGACACTGCGGCCGAGCCGGTGCTGCGCGACGAGGCGGCGGAAGGGGTCCGCAAGGTCGAGGCGCAGTCGGTCGCCGTGCTGCGCGCCGCGTCCTGACCGCCGCGAAGGGGGAAGACCATGGCCAAGCCCGGATTGATCCACGGCCCGCTGAGGCCGGATGCCGTGCATCTCTGCGTCGACATGCAGCGCCTCTTCGCCGAGGGCTCGCCCTGGGAGGTGCCCTGGCTGGCCCGCATCCTGCCCGCGGTCGAGGCGGTCTGCGCCCATCGGCCGGACCGCACCGTCTTCACCCGCTTCATCCCTCCGGCCACGCCCGGGGAAGCCGGCGGCAGCTGGCGGCTCTACTGGCGCAAGTGGGAGGAGATGACGCTGAAGGCCAAGGGCGGCGGGATGGTCGGGCTGGTGCCAGCGCTGGACCGCTTCGCGCCGCCGGCGCGGGTGGTGGACAAGAAGGTCTATTCCCCCTGGCTGGACCCGGCGCTGGATGCCGCGCTGCGCGAGATGGGCACCGACACCCTGATCGTCACCGGCGGCGAGACCGATGTCTGCGTGCTGGCCACCGCGCTTGGCGCCATCGACCGGGGGTTCCGGCTGGTCATGGTGACCGATGCGCTGTGCAGTTCCTCCGACCGCACCCACGACGACCTGATGGAGGTCTACCTGCACCGCTTCTCGGTCCAGATCGAGACCGCCGAGACCGAAGAGGTGCTGGCGGCCTGGGGGCGGGCATGATTCCGGCTCCGCCCTCGCCGCAGGCCCGCCGCCACCGGATGCGCTTCGGCGCCGAGGTCCACGACGGCGGCACCCGCTTCCGCCTCTGGGCGCCGAAATGCCGCCGGGTCCGGCTGCAGGTCGAGGCGCAGGTGCCGCTGACGATGGAGCGCGACGACGAGGGCTGGCATTGGACCGATGTCGAAGGCGTGGGGGCCGGTGCGCGCTATGCCTTCCTGTTGCCGCGCGGCAAGAAGCCCTTCGCCGATCCCGCCTCGCGCTTCCAGCCCGAGGGGCTGGAGGGGCCGAGCGAGGTGATCGACCCCGCCGCCTACCGCTGGCGCCACCGTGACTGGCGCGGCCGGCCCTGGGAAGAGGCGGTGATCTACGAAATCCACCCCGGCGCCTTCACGCAGGAGGGCAGCTGGTCGGCGGCGGCGAAGCGGCTGGACCACCTTGCCGCGCTCGGCGTCACCGCGGTGCAGCTGATGCCGCTGGCGCAATGCTACGGCGACTTCAACTGGGGCTACGACGGCGCGCTGTGGTTCGCGCCCTTTGCCGCCTACGGCCGGCCCGAGGCGCTGAAGGCTTTCGTCGACGCCGCCCATGGCCGCGGGATCATGGTCTTCCTCGATGTGGTCTACAACCATTTCGGCCCGGTCGGGAACATCCTGCCGCAGCTGGCGCCGATCTTCACCGCGCGCCACCGCAGCCCCTGGGGCCAGGCGATCAACTTCGACGGCCGCGGCTCGGCGGTGGTGCGGGAATTCGTGGTGGAGAACGCGCTTTACTGGCTGACCGAGTTCAATCTGGACGGGCTGCGCTTCGATGCCACCCATGTCTATGCCGACGACAGCAACACCCATATCCTGGAACTGCTGGCGGCGCGGCTGCGCGCGGCCGATCCGCTGCGGCATGTCCACCTGATCGCCGAGAATTCCGAGAACCGCGAGCGGTGGATCCGCCGCGACGCGCTGCTGCGCCCGGTGCATTGCACCGCGCAATGGAACGACGACCTGCACCATGTCCTCCACGCCGCGGCGACCGGCGAGACCGGCGGCTACTACGCCGATTACGACAAGGGGACCCCGGCCTTCGAGAAGCTGGGCCGCGCGCTGGCCGAGGGCTTCGCCTATCAGGGCGAGGTCAAGCCGCACGAGGGCGGGCGGCGGGGCGAGCCGTCCGAGGGGCTGCCGCCGACGGCCTTCGTGGCCTATGTGCAGAACCACGACCAGATCGGCAACCGGGTGCGCGGCGACCGCATCCACACCCTCGCCCCGCCCGCGGCGGTGGAGGCCTTCGCAGCGGTCTGCCTGCTGTCGCCGCAGATTCCGCTGATCTTCATGGGCGAGGACTTCCGAGCCTCCACCCCGTTCCCCTTCTTCTCGGCCATGCCCGAGGAGATGCGGGAGCAGACCCTGAAGGGCCGGCGGGAGGAGTTGCGCAAGACCCCCGAACCGCACGAAGCCGGCAAGCCCGACGAGGAGGAAACCCCCGATCCCACCCGGCGCGAGACCTTCCTGTCGGCGAAACTGGACTGGCGCGAAGTGGTGCGGGCCGAGGGGCAGGCGGCGCTGCGGCTCTACCGCGCGCTCCTCGACCTGCGGCGGCACGAGATCGTGCCGCGGCTGGCGGGGATGGGGGGGTTCGCCGGCTCCTACCGGCGGCTGGGAAAGGATGCGGTCGCTGTCAGCTGGCGGATGGGCGACGGCGCGCTTTTGCACCTGCGGCTGAACATGAACGACCGGCCGCAGGACGGCGCGGGGGATTGCCCCGGCCGCCGGCTGTGGCTGAGCGGTGCGGTGGAGGGCGGCCGGATGGCGCCCTGGACCGTGCTCTGGATGCTGGAGAGCTGATCAGCCCAAGGCCGGCAGCACCTTTTCCCCGAAGGTCTCGATGAAGGCCCGCTGGTTGCGGCCGACGCAATGCAGGTGCACCACGTCGCCAAGCGCGCAGAGCGCGGCGATGCGGTCGCGGTGCCAGCCGGGATCGGCCGAGATCGCGACGCAGGCCCGCATCGCCGGTTCGGAGACCAGCCCGCCGATGCGGTCGAAATCGGCCGGGCGGCGCAGGTCCCAGTTCGCCTCGCCCCCCGCCACCACCGGCGCCCACTGGTCCATCGCCAGCGCCAGCGCCTCGGATTCCTCCGCGGCCCAGGACAGCGAGTGCTGGATATGGACCGGCTTGCCTTCGCCGCCGCCATCGCGGAACGCCTCCACCACCCGGGAGACATCCTCGGGCCGGCCGCCGGTGGTCAGCAGCCCGTCGGCCCATCCGGCCACCTCCCGCGCCGTCTCGGGGCTGACGGCGGCGCCGTAAAGCGGCACCGGATCGGCGGGAAGGGTGTAGAGCCGCGCCTCCACCACCGTCACCCGGCCGCGGTGGGTGACGGTCTCGCCATCGAACAGCGCGCGGATGACGGCGGCGCATTCGCGCAGGCGGGCGTTGCGTTCGGGCTTGTCGGGCCAGTATTCCCCCAGGATCGCCTCGTTGATCGCCTCGCCGCTGCCGAGCGCCAGCCAGAACCGGCCGGGGAACATCTCGGCCAGCGTCGCTGCGCCCTGCGCCACCAGGGCGGGGTGATAGCGCCAGCCGGGGGCGGTGATCAGGCCGAAGGGCAGGGCGGTCGCCTGCATCGCGGCGCCGAGCCAGCTCCAGGCGAAGCCGGACTGGCCCTGCCGCGCGCTCCAGGGGTGGAAATGGTCGGAGGACTTCGCCTCCGCGAACCCGGCTTCCTCGGCCAGGCGGACGAGACCCAGCAGGTCCCCGGGCGAAAACTGTTCGTGCGAGGCGTGATAGCCGATCCGTGGCAAGGCATTCTCCCTGGCGTTCCGGTCCCAACCCGCGGCGGCAGGGGTTGTTCCGGGGAACAATCGGCCCGCGGCGCGGTTGCGGGAAGGCCAAGTCAAAGGAGGACGTCATGGCCGAGAAAACCCTGGACACCCTGTTCCACGACACGCTGCGCGACATCTACTATGCCGAGCGCAAGATCCTCTCCGCCCTGCCCAAGATGGCGCGGGGGGCGCAGGACCCGAAGCTGAAGGAAGCCTTCCAGCTGCACCGCGAGCAGACCGAAGGCCATGTCGAGCGCCTGAACCGGGTGTTCGAGATCATCGGCAAGACCCCCCGCGGCAAGACCTGCCCGGCGATCGACGGCATCATCGAGGAAGGCTCGGAAATCCTTGAGGAATACAAGGGCGCCCCGGCGCTGGATGCGGGCCTTCTGGCGGCGGCGCAGGCGGTGGAGCATTACGAGATCACCCGCTACGGCACGCTGCGGACCTGGGCGAACCAGCTGGGGCTGAAGGAGGCCGTCAGCCTGCTGGAGCAGACGCTGGAGGAGGAAAGCCAGACCGACGAGCAGCTGACCCAGCTGGCGCAGACCGCGGTGAACGCGGCGGCCGAGATGGCGGGGTAGGGCGGAACCCGCCCCTGACTGGCGAAGGCCATCGCCTTCGCCACAGTGCAACGCTTCCCCTTATCCCGGCCGGGACCATAAGTCCCGGCCAGCGCCCGCCCCGCCCTCGGCGGGCGCTTCTCGCCCGCCGGGTCGGGCGCTGGCCTCCCGGGTTATGTGCTGCCACCGTCTCCGGGTGCAACCGCCGCGCACGGGCGGGGCGAGGCAATGCCTCGCCTTGTCCCGCCCGACCAAGCGTCGCCTGCTCCCCTCACCTCCACCGCGGTGCCGGTTCCGCCGGCAGCCGCTGGTGGAAGCCGCAGTTGCCGCAGGGGCCGGTCAGTTCTCCGGTATGGCCGCAGTTGCTGCAGCAGCCGGTCTCGCCCTCCTCGCCCCGCTGAGCGCGGAACTCCACCGGCGGCACGATCGGCAGGCCCGGCTGCGGCGGGTCGGCGCAGAAGACCGAGACCTGGCCCGAGGGCTCCAGATAGGCCCGCCGGATCGAGCCGAGGTTTTCCACCCCCCGCAGCCGCAGCAGCTCCATCAGCTCCAGGCTGCCCATCTTCAGCTGGCTCAGCCCGCCGGTCTGGATGGTGCCGTCGCGCACCACCTCGACCGGGTGGCCGTCGATCAGCCGCTTGGCCAGCCGATAGCGGCGGATCGCCATGTCGACGATCTTGTCGAGGAAGACCACCACCAGGATCGCCAGCATGGCGTGCAGGAGCGGCACCTCGGGGATGAAGAGCGAATCCCCGACGGCCGAGCCGAGCGCGATCACCAGCAGGAACTCCACCAGCGACAGCTGCGAGATGCTGCGCCCGCCGATCCAGCGCAGAAGCAGCATGGTCCAGGGCCAGATCACCAGAATGCGGAAGACGATCTCCAGCAGGAACAGCGGCGGCTCCTCGCCGATCAACATGCGCTGCCAGTCGAAGGCGGTGATCTGGTCCATGGCGGTCCTGCGGTGTCGGGGCATGGCTCAACGCCGCAGGGCGCCGGACGTTCCGCGGGGCCGGTGGGAACAACAGCGGCCTCCCGTGCGTTCCCTTGGGAACCACAAGGAAGGGAGGCCGGCATGTCTGCGCCACAAACCAATCTGGAGAAGCAGCGGCGGCGGCATTGGGCGCCGCTTCTGGGCATCGCGGCCGTCACGCTGTTCGCGCTGGCGGTGATCGTCTACTGGCTGATGGAGGAGGCGGCGAATTCCGATCCGCCGCCGCCCGCCGGCACCGATGCGGGCACCGTCGAGGAACCGGCGCAATCCACCATCCCCGCCGAGACCATCGAGCCCGAGATGCAGGTCGGCGAGCCCGGCGACACCGGCGCCGCCCCGCCGCGCGACCCGGTGCAGCAGGAAACCGTCCCGGCGCCGGACACGCCCGAAGCGCCGGCGGAATAGGCCGATGCTGCCGGAGATCAGGACCCACCTGCGCACCGTCGCCCTGTCCGGCCTGGCCGCTGCGGTCCTGGCCGGGGCGGGGCTGGGGCTGATGTCGGCGGCGGAGAACGGATCGTTCCTCGCGCCTCTGAACGCCACCAGCCACTGGCTGTTCGGCGCCGAGGATGCGGCGCGGCCCGGCCTGCGGGCGGGGCCGACCACGGTCGGGCTGGCCACCCATGTCGCGGCCAGCCTGTTCTGGGCCGCGGTGATGGCGCTGGCGCTGTGGCGCTGGCGGATGACCCGCCCCCTGCCGCTGATGGCGGCGGGGCTGGCCACCGCGGCGCTGGCGGGGCTGATCGACTACGGCATCCTGCCGCGGGCGCTGTCGCCCGGCTGGCATCTGGTGCTGCCGCCGGCGGCGGTGGCGGCGGGCTTCGCCTGTCTGGGGCTGGGAGCCGGGGCCTGGATGGCGCGCGAGGCTCCGGCCGAGCAGTCGCCGCCGCTGTGATCAGCCGGCCAGCGGGATCATCTCGGCCACCGAGGTTGCGCCGAGATCGGCCATGATCATCGCGCGCGCCCGGCTGACCCGGCTCTTGATCGTGCCGACCGGGCAGCCGCACAGCCGCGCCGCCTCGTCATGGCTCTTCTCCATCAGGAACACCACCACCAGCGCCTCGCGGTAGGGGTCCGGCAGGCGGCGGATGGCGGCGAGCAGCTGGGCGCGGCAGATGCCGAGGTCGTGGGCCGGCTGGCAGACCGTCTCCGCATCCGGCTCCCCGGCCTGTGCCCGGCGGATGCGGCGCAGGTCGGACCGCAGGCTGTTGCGCATGATGGTGAAAAGCCAGGCCCGCAGGTCGGTGCCGGGGGTGAAGCCGGAAATCCCGGCCAGGGCCTTGACCAGGGTGTCCTGCACCAAGTCGTCGGCGGCGTCGGACTCGTGCATGAAGCTCCGCGCCAGAAGGCGCAGGGAGGGGATCAGTTCGAGGATTTCATCCGTGGTGTTCCCGCCCACCCCCTGCCGGGACATCCGCCGCTCCCCCTTTTTGCCGATAGCATCCAAGGCGAAACCCGCAACCCGGCGATCGGTTCCCGCCAGGGTTGAAATTTTCTTGGATGGGCCGGGGCTCAGTCGGCCTCGCCCGTCTCCGGGGTCCGGCCGGCGGAGGCCGCGATGCGCTGGCGCTCCAGCGCCTGTTCCAGGGCAAGGGCGAGGCTGCGCAACCGTTCGGGAACCGGCTCGGCCGCCACGGCATCGAGCAGCTGGCGGGCGCAGGCCCGCAGGGCCTGGGTTTCGGCATCGTCTGCCGTGTCGTCCTCCCCGATTGCGGCAGGGGACTTTTCGTTGCTGAACATTGCGCCCTTCCAAATCGGCAAAGGTCCGTCGGGACAGTATAGATCGGTCCGGGCGGGATAGACCAGCCCGCCCGGACCACATTGCGGAAACAGTCTTTGCGTCCCCCGCCGCGCCGGCTGCGGGCGGCGGGTGCGGGTCTCAGCTGCCGCGGACATGCAGGTGGTTCTGCACATCGGCGACGCCCGCCGAGTCCCGGGCGCAACGCTCGGCCGCCTGCTTCATCCGCTGCGACCCGACATGGCCGTGCAGGGTGACCAGACCCTCCGAGACGGTGACGAGGATGCCGCGGGCGTCGATGGTGTCGGCATCGGTCAGCCGGTCGCAGACATCCTCGCGGATGCGGTCGTCGCTGCGCCGGTAGCCGCGGGGGCCGAGCCCGCGGAAGCCGCCGTCGGCGGGACCCCGCGGCGGCAGGCCGGGATCGGCGCCGCCGCCGCGGCGGCCATACCAGTCCTGATCGTCGTAATGGCGCTGGTGCCGCACGAAACCGTAGGCATGGCCCTCGTCCTGCCGGGGGGTGTAGTCGTCATGCGCCCGGCCCGGCGCCCTGTCCTGCCCGCTGTCCAGCCCCCGCATCCGCTGGGCGGGCAACCGGAGATCGAGATCCTCGGGGTAACCGAACCTTTCGCGCCGCGGCCCGAAACGTGACTGCGCCATGTCCTGCTCCTGCTGTCTGTCATGGTCCAAGGCAGGAGGAACCGGGCAGGGGAAGGAATGTTCCGGCGCAGGAGGCGGCCGTGGGTCAGATCATGTAGCCGCGGCCGTTGCGGCAGAATTCGTATTCCAGCCGGGCCAGCAGCCAGTCGGACAGGCCATGGGGCGGGCAATCCTCGACCTCGCGGATCGCCTCGACCAGCACCGCCTCAATCAGCCGGTCGGCGGCGGCGCTGTCGTGGACCAGCTGGCACGCCAGCACCCGCAGCTGCGGGATCAGATCGCAGGGGCCGGGCAGGGGAACGGCCGGCCGGGCCTGGCCGTGCAGGTCGGCCAGCAGATCGGCGGTGGGGCTGGGCTTGCGGTGCAGGCTGGCGTGCTTCAGCCGGACCGGCAGCGCGCTGGCCGGCAGGCCGGTGTGGAACAGGAACGGCCGCTGCCGGGCCTGGAACCTGTCGGCCAGCGGGAAGGACAGTTCCTGACCGACCTCGATGTCCAGGATCGCCGCATCCGCCCGGTCCTCGATCCGCAGCGCCGCCCCGACCGAGGAGAACGGGCCGATCACCATGTCGCCCGAGCGGCGGATCTCCCGCGCCAGCTGGCCGGCCAGCAGGAGGTCGCCCTCCAGCACCAGGATGCGCAGCCCCTCGCCGGGGCGGGGAGCGGCATCGCCGGACTGGCTTTCGCCCGGCGGAGCGGGCAGGCCCTTGGACGAGGGTTCGATCGCAAGGCGGTTCAGCGGATCAGGTGCCGGCCGGTTCATCGGTCCTCCATGGCCGCGGTCCGCGGCATGTCAGGGCGCCGGAGCGCGGGCGGGGACAGTGAGGTGACCGGCCATGCGGAAGGGCGCGGTCGGGAAAGCATGGCGGATATGGCCCCGGCGGGGGCTCTTCGCAACAGCGGAAGGCGGAAGCCCCGCAGTCATGGGCGGAGTCTTGCTAGCCCGAGACCGCGAAGCCCAGGAAGATCGCCGCCACCAGCAGGACCAGCACCACGACGCCCAGCAGGACGGGCGATACCGGCGGCGACACCGGAGGCAGCACGGGGGGCTCTCCGGGCTGCGGCATCGCTTCGCCGGCCGGCGGAGGCGGCGGTCCGGGGGCGATCTTGTCCTCGGTGCCGCGGACGGGCGCCGCCGGATCGGGCGGGATTTCCGTTGCGGCGGTCCGCGGCCGGGCGGCGATGTCTTCCTCGCGCGGGGTGGTCGGGGGTTGGGCCATGTCTTGGGTCCTCCTTCACAGTCGGGCGACCAAGGCGGCAAGGCCGGGGTCGCCGATGACGGAGCGGGCCTCGCCCGCGCCGATCCACAGTCGCTCGCGTTCCGCCGCCTCCTTCCACTGGGGAAGCAGAAGCCCCACCCGCAGCGGAAAGACGGTGACCTGCACCGGCACGGCGACCGGCGGGCCGGCGGAGCCGGGCGGAGTTTCCAGCAGCTTGTCGTAGCGGTAGCTGCCCAGGGGAACCGGCCCGGTGGTGCCGTAGACGCCGGCTTCCTCCATCGCCTCGATCTCGGCGGCGCGGTCCGGGGCGCAGCCCGCCATCGGCCAGCCCTTGGGGATGATCAGGCGGCGGGTGCGGCGGCTGGTCACCAGCAGCACCTCGGTCCGTCCGCGCTGCTGCCGCCAGGGCAGGGCGGCGACCTGGAGTGCGGGCTGCCCGCTGTGCAGCGCCCTGCGGATCATCCTCGCCTTC
Organism: Rhodobacter sp. SGA-6-6; assembly: GCF_011043545.1. GTDB lineage: Bacteria > Pseudomonadota > Alphaproteobacteria > Rhodobacterales > Rhodobacteraceae > Pseudogemmobacter. The sequence continues at coordinate 185,466 of NZ_JAAKGP010000005.1, forward strand.
GCGCCCATCGGTCCGGTCAGCCCCCCATCGGGGCGGCTTCCTGCGCGCGGGCGAGGAACTGCCGGGTGGTCTCGTCGAGATGCTCGCGCAGCCATTCTGCCATCGAAAGCTCTTCGGCGAGGTTGCGCTCGAAGGCCGCGATGGCGCGTCGGTCGCCCAGAAGCGTGGCGGCAGAGATCAGCACCCGGTAGGCGGCGATCTCCATCTGCTCGAAGGTGTAGCCGGCCATCGCGCCCTTCACCACCTCGTCGGCGGCGAAGAGCCCGCTCATCGCCTGGCTGGCGCCGGTGACCTTGCCGAGCGTGTCCTTCAGCAGCGAGGGGCCGCCGTCCGTCGCCTCCAGCAGGTGGCGCAACTCGCGGGCCTGCCGCTCGGTTTCGAGGATGTGTTCGCCTATGCGGGCGCGCAGGGCGGGATAGTCCTCCAGCCGGCCTTCCATGGCGCGCATCATGCTGAGCGCCTGTTCCTCCATCGCATGGGCGTCGCGGAGCCAGTCGAGATAATGCTTGCGGATGATGTCCATCATGCTGTCCTTTCCCCTGCGCCGGGGAAGGAAAGAGGGGCCGCAGCCCCTCTTTCCGGTTCCGCCTCAGCGCCGGCCGCGCCCGTAGGAGCGGTCGTCGTCATCGTCGCGGCGGCTGTCCCAGCCGCGGCGCGCCGCTTCGGCATGGCCTTCACGGTCGCCGAACCAGCCCTGCCCGCGCGAGGAACCGCCGCTGCGGTCGTCGTCGTAACGGCTGCTGCTGCTGCCGCGCCGGCCGCGGTCGTCGTCGTAGCCGCGGGAGGAGTGGCGGTCGTCGTCGTCGTAACGGCGATGCTCCCATCCCAGCCGGGCCGCTTCGGCATGGCCGCGCGAGTCGCCGAACCAGCCGCCCTGGCCGCGGTCGCGATCGTCGTCGTCCCGGCGCGAGGAATAGCGGCGGTCGTCGTCGTCATAGCGCGACGAAGCCCGGCTGCCGCCGCGGCGGTCGTCGTCGCTGGTAAAACGCCCGCGGTCGTCGCGCTCGCGCCCGCTGCGGTCGTCGTAACCGCCCCGCCCGCCGCCGGAGCGTCCGCCGCGGTCGTCGTCGCTCATGAAGCGGCCGCGGTCGTCACGCTCGCGCCCGCTGCGGTCGTCCGAGCCGCCGCGCCCGCCGCCATAGGAACGGCTGCCGCCGCGGTCATCGTCGCTCATGAAACGGCCGCGGTCGTCGCGCTCGCGTCCGCTGCGGTCGTCATAGCCGCCGCGTCCGCCGCCGTAGGACCGTCCGCCGCCGCGGTCGTCATCGCTGACGAAGCGGCCGCGCTCGTCGCGCTCGGGCATGTCGGAATATCTCGGCATCACGTCCTCCTTGATTGCCGTGTCTTCGGATGGCGGCGGGATCAGCCGCGCTGCGGATCGCGGTTGCGGTCCTGCTGGCCCGGCTGCTGCCGGTTGCGGTCGTTTTCCTGCTGCTACTGCTTGTTGCGGTCGTTCTCCTGCTGGGGCTGGCGGTTGCGGTCCTGCCCCTGACCGCCCTGCTGCGCGGGATTGTCCCGGCCGCCCTGGGTCTGGTTGCGGTCCTTCGGGTTGTTGTTTTGCTGGTTGGCCATGGGTCTTTCCTCCTTGGGAGAGCAGGCAGCCGCTCCATTGCGGCGTGCCCGGAATGAACCGCCGGCCCGGGGGGATGTTCCGGCGAAAAATGCCCGGATGCGGCGGGCGGGGCAAAGCGGCGGAACCCCGCCGGATGCGAAAGGGCGGCCCCCGAGGGGACCGCCCGCCCGTCCTGAAGCTGCGCCCGCATCAGTGGTGATGCGCCGGCATCTCCTTCAGCTGCTCCTTGGTCCAGGCGGTGACGCCGTGGACATTGCCGTTCTCGTCGCGCATCAGGTTCAACTGGTCGACGCTCAGCAGCACCGGCTTCGAGCCGATGCCGAGGAAACCGCCGACATCCACCACGACATCGGTCGTCGCGCCCGAGCCGTGGACATGTGAGATGGTGCCGATCTTGCGGTCGTCGGCGCCGTAGACCGGCGCGTTGGCAAGCACGGCTTCGTTCAGCTCCTGCCGGGTCAGCGGGGTGTGTTTGCTGTGATCCATGATGTTCTCCTCTGGGGGACCGGGATAGGCGGGTGAAAATGCCGCCGCGCAAACGGGACAGAAGCTCGTCTGCCGATGCGTCGGCCAGGGCGGGAAACCGGGAAAACCGCCGTGTTCTCCATACCGTTGCGCCCGGTTGACATGCCGGCGGCATCTTCACGCTGGAAACCCCCGGGCGCGCCGGGGGTTCCGCGCAGCGGCGGAGGATCGGCGGGTGCCCGCCGGGCCGCGCCTCCGCCGCCACCCCGGGAACCTTGCCGTGCGCCCGCGCATTGTGCCGCTGGCGGGGATCGTCCCGTCCCCCAGCCCGTCCCTCAGCCGGAGTCCGCATGTTCGACACCATGTTTTCCCTTCTCGCCGCCGAATTCCGCGATCCCTTCTCCGCCGTCAGCGCCGAGGTGGCGCTCTTGCGGCTGGGGGGCGCGGCGCTGCTCGGCGCCGCCATCGGCTTCGAGCGCGAGCTGCACGCCAGCTCCGCCGGGCTGCGCACCCATATCATCGTCGCGCTGGCCGCCTGCCTCTTCACCCTGATCGCGGCCGAGATCATGGCCCATGGCATCGGCGCCGGCGATCCGCCCACCACCGACCCGCTGCGCCTGATCGAGGCGGTGACCGCCGGGGTGGCCTTCCTGGCCGCCGGGTCGATCATCACCTCGGGCGGCCGGATCACCGGGCTGACCACCGGGGCGGGGATGTGGATGGCCGGGGCGATCGGGCTGGCCTGCGGCAGCGGCCTCCTGCCGCTGGCGATCATGGCGACGGTGCTGACGGTGACCGTGCTCTGGCTGCTGCGCCGGGTGTCGCGGCGGATCGCGGCAGAGGTCGCGGCAGAGGAGGACCGGCCCGGCGAGGCCCCCCGAAACGACCGTTGAACCCCGAGGAAAGGAGACCTGCCATGCCTGCGAAATCGAAAGCCCAGCAAAAGGCCGCCGGCGCGGCCCTGTCCGCCAAGCGCGGCGAGACGCCGAAGAAGGAGTTGAAGGGCGCCTCACGCGGAATGCTCGACAGCATGTCGGAGAAGGAGCTGGAGGATCTGGCCTCGACCCCGCGCAAGAAGCTGCCGGAGAAGAAGGGCGACACATGAAGAAAGACGGCCGGCCCCGCGGGGCCGGCCGCCTGTTTCGCGATCCTGGCGCAGCGCTCAGCCGCGCCAGCCCTCGGCCTCGTAGCGGCGGCGCAGGTCGGGCAGGACATAGGCGGAGGTCGCAGCCAAGGCATTCTCGACCGTGGCGCGCTGCTCTTCGGGGAAGCGCACGCTGACCGCGATGCCGCCGCGGCGGAAGGTTTCCGAATAGAGCGGCGCTTCCTCCTCCGGGATGCCGAGGTCCACCAGCGCGCCGATGGTGCCGCCGGCCAGCGCCCCGCCGGTCACCCCGGCCAGCGCGGGCACCAGCCAGCCCGCCGCCACCAGCGGGCCGAGGCCCGGGATGGCGATCAGGCCGAGGCCCGCCAGCAGGCCGGCGCCGCCGCCCAGGGCGGCCCCCATCGCGGTGCCGGTGGCGGTGGCGGGCGCCGGTTCGGCGACCTGCACCGGCTCGCCGGTCACCGGGTCGGTCTCGACCCGCATGTCGCGGTAGTCGCGCAGCGATTCGCCGCCGATGATCGAGGCCTCGACGCGCGGAATGGCCAAGGCGTCGATCCGGTCGACGGCGGCGGCGGCATCTTCGTAATTGGCGTAAAGTCGGGTGACGACGGGCATGTCGGTCTCCTTGTTCAGGGGGTTGAGGGCGTCAGGGCGTGATGACCACGTTGCCCCGGTAGTCGATGGCGAAGTCCACCGCGGTGCCGTCCAGCGTGCCGGTGCCGCGCCAGATGCCTTTGTCGTCCAGCGCCAGGCTGCCGATGCCGGTGATCTGCCAGGCCGCGGCACGGTCGCGCGCCTGCTCTTCGGTGAAGCTGTTGGCGCCCTCGAACGGCGCGCCCTCCTCGGGCTGGTTCGACTGCCAGTGCGGAGAACTGCACAGCGTCAGCCAGTTGTCGCGGGCGATGCCCTGTTCGGCGACCGTGATGTTGTCGATGGCGGCCCTCGCATGGTCGCGCGGGGCCTCGGTCAGGGTCAGGAAACCGTCGCCGTCGGCGTCCAGCCGGCCGAACTCGGCCTCGCAATCGGCGGTCGCGGCGGGTGCCGCGGGCTGGGCGGGGACCGGCGTCGGATCGGCTTCCTGCGCCGGGGCGGCGGCCGGGACGGCGGCAAGCAGCACAGCCAGAAGCGGCAGCGGGCGGAGGGTGGGCATGATGTCTCTCCTCGAATTTGGCCTCGAATTCGGCTCGGTCCTGCGAACCGGCGCGCGGCGGGATTGTTCCCGGCGCCGCGGAGGGACAGCGCCGGGGCAGGGCGGCTTGCCCCGGCGGAAATCTGCCGGGCGCGGGCCCCGGGGGGAACGCGCCCGGCGGCGGGGGGTTGGCCTGCCATTGCCCCTGAACGGCAGCCCTATGGAGGAAATGCCATGCAGAATGGCGACGATCCCAAACCCGACCTGCCGGTGACGCCGGAGCCGCCCGCGGCGCCCGACGTGCCGCAGGACCCGCCGGACTCCCCCCCGCAGGACCCGATGCCGGGCCGCCCGGGGCCGGATGTTCCGCATATTCCCGATGTCGGCGACCCGATGCCCGACCCCGACAAGCCCCGCGGGGCCGGGGATGAGACGGCGCGGACGGTCATTCCCGCGAAGCGGCCCTGATCCGGCTGCCGACAGCTTCCGAAAGGAGAAAGCCATGAGGAAGACATCTCTTGCATTGATGATCGGCTCGGGCCTCGCCCTCGGGGCGCCGGTGCCGGCCCAGGACCTGGGCGACATCATCTCGGGCGTGGCCCAGGGGTTGTTCACCCAGGAACTGGACCGCGCCGCCTATGAAGAGGCCCGCCGGGCCAACACCCTGCGGTCCTGGAGGGCCTATCTGCAGAAATTCCCCGACGGCGCCTACCGGGTGCAGGCCGAGCGCGCCATCGCCCGGCTGGGCGGCACGGTGACGGTGCCCGACGACCCGGAGCCCGGCACCAGCAGCGCCGCGGCGGTGGAGGCGCGGCTGGGGCTCAGCCGCGACCAGCGTCGGCTGATCCAGCGCCAGCTGACCGCGCTCGGTTACAACACCGGCGGCGCGGACGGGCTCTGGGGCCGCAACACCCGCGACGCGATCCGCCGCTGGCAGGCCGCCAACCGGGCCGAGGCCACCGGCTACGTGACCGCCCGGCAGGTGCGGCTGATCGGCGAACAGGCCGGCACCCGCCCCGACATCGGCGACGATGCGGGGGCGGACGACCGGCTGGAGGAGCGCCTGCTGGGCCTGACCAGCGCCGAGCGGCGCGAGATCCAGCGGCGTTTGACCCTGCTGGGCTACAACACCCGCGGCGCCGACGGCGTCTTCGGCAGCAACACCCGCCGCGCCATCGCCGCCTGGCAGCGCGACGAGGGGCTGCGGGCCAGCGGCTACATCACCGCCGACCAGCTGCGCGAGTTGCGCCGCCAGACCGGCGCGAGTTGAGACATCACCTGAGGAAAGGAGTGCATCATGTTGCCCTGGCTTCGGATTTTTCTGGTTCACCTCTGGGTCGCCTGCGTGGCGGGCGCCGCGCTGACCGCCGGATTGGCGATGGGCTACGTCGGGCTTGCCACCTTCGTCTGGGCGGGGGTGGTGGGCTTGGTCCTCGGCATCCCGGCCGGCCTGCTGAACTGGGTCTGGCTGCGGCCCAACCGCTCGCGCCAGATCGGCTGGACCTGGCCGATCGCCGAACGCATCCGGCAGGCGGCCTGACGGGCCGCCTTTCGGAGCGGAACAAACCGGCGGCTCTCCGGTTCACTGCCCGATCCGGCCGGCCTTCCGCCCGGATGTGTCAGCAGAGGAGACCATGAGATGGCAAACGGACGCTACGACCAGACCCCTGACGACCGTCAACGCTACGACTGGCGCGACGATCGCGACGACCGGCAGCGCAACGAAGGCAGCCGGTTCCGCGACGAGGACCAGGGCTATGGCCGCCGCGAAGACTACGGCCGCGAAGCCGAAGGCCGCGACTGGGGCCGGGACCGCGCGGCCGGCGAGGGCCGGCGCGAATGGGACCCGGGCAATTACGGCGACCTGGAACGCAGCTACGAGCGCGGCGGCTACGGCGGCGACTATCGCGGCCGGGAACGCGGCGGCCAGGGCGGCGGCCAGGGCGACTGGGGCCGCGGGCAGGGCCAGTTCGGCAGCCAGTCCGGCCGGTCCGAATGGGGCCGCAACGAGCGGCAGGGCGGCGGCTATGGCGGCGGCTACGAGGGCGGCTATTCCGGCTATCCCTCCGGCCAGGGCCCCTATCAGCGCGGCGGCGGCCAGCGCTGGTCGTCGGGCGACATGGGGCAGGGCTTCGGCGGCACCGCCGGCTATTCCGGCGCCTACGGCCAGTCGGGCGCCTATGGTCAGTCGGGCGAGTCCCACCGCGGCAAGGGGCCGAAGGGCTATACCCGGTCCGATGACCGCATCCGCGAGGATGTGAACGACCGGCTCAGCGATGACGACATGCTGGACGCCTCGGACATCTCCGTCACGGTCTCGGACGGCGAGGTTACGCTGGAGGGCCAGGTCGACTCGCGCCAGGCCAAGCGCGCCGCCGAGGATTGCGTCGAGAATTGCTCGGGCGTGAAGCACGTGCAGAACAACCTGCGGGTGCGCGACAAGTCCGGCTCGTCCGGTTCGGGCAACGATCAGTCCGGCACCTCGGCCAGCGGGCAGGGCATGGGCAAGGCCCGGTCGAAGGACATCTGACCCTTTTCCGTGCGCGGGAAGGAAGCGGGCCGTTCGCGGCCCGCTTCTTTCATGTTCAGGCGCCGGCCACGCCGGCGCGGCCGTCGAGGAAGCCCTGCGCCAGCTCCGCCTCCGGCAGCAGCCGGCGCAGCGCCGCATGGGCCTCGGCCGCCGGGCGGGGATGGGTGAGAAACTCGTCATAAAGCCCCACCAATTCGGCGAAATCCCCGGTCTGCGGCGACAGCCGCAGCGCCGAGACCCCCGCCGCCGCCAGTACCGCGACCTGGCCCGAAGCGGTGGTATGGGCATGGCCGAGCGTCTGCACCCCGTTCACCACCAGGAAGCTGCGGCCGTCCAGCGTCTCCACCGGGCGGCCGTCCGGGTCCTCGCCGCAGACGAACTGGCAGCTGTCCTTGGCGCGGTCGTGCAGCCGGGCATGGTAGCACCGGCCCGAGATCGCCAGCGGCGCGCGGCCATGGCCCCAGACCTCCACCGCCACGCCCGCGGCCTTCCCGGCCTCGGCCAGCCGGGCGACCGAGGCCAGCGGCAGTTCCGGCGGCAGGCAGATGCGGGTGGCGCCGCGGGCGGCCAGCCAGTCCAGCGTGCCCTCGTTGTAGACGTTGACGGTGGGGCCGACCCAGAACGGCGCGCCTTCCGGCAGGTGGCGCAGCGCGGACAGGTCGGCGATCTCCACCGGCAGGCCGGCGGCGAACAGGTCCTCGGTCTGGCGGCGTTCGCGCTTCAGGGTGATCAGGGCCAGGGTGGACAGCGCCACCTCCTTGCCCGCCGCCTTCAGGCAATCCACCGCGCCGGGGATTTCCGGCTGCCAGAACGGCAGCCGCTTGGAGCAGACCCATTCGCCGATCACCACCCTTGCCACGGGGGTCTTCGCCAGCGAACGGTAGAACTCCGCCACCTGCGCGGCGGTCCAGAAGAAGGCGATCGGGCCGATGGTCAGGTCCATGCTCATCTCCAGGTCTTGGCATAGGCGCCGGTGGTGGCGGCCTGGCCTTCGGTCAGCTTCGCCAGCAGCCCCTCGGGCATCGGCTCGCCGCGGTCGGCGGCCTCCACCGCGGCGCGGAAGGCCCGCACCACCTGCGCGACATAGGCGCGGCTGCGCTGCCGCCCCTCGATCTTCAGCGCCCGCACCCCGGCCTTCTGCAAGGCCGGGATCAGTTGCGTGGCGTCCAGCGAGGCCGGGTCCTCGAAGATGTGGCCGGTCTGGCGGTTGCCCCTGCCGTCGTCCGAGGTGAAGCAGCCCTTGCACAAAGTCGGATAGGGCGCGGGCGCGCCTTTCGGCGTGCGGTGGATCAGGAAGCCGCCGAGCCGCGCCTCCTGCTGGCCCGCCACCTCGGCATAGGCGACATGGCTGGCGGGCGAGCAGACGCCGTTCATGTTGGGCGACAGGCCGGTGGCATAGGAGGACAGCGAACACCGCCCCTCGGCCATGACGCAGAGGCCGCCGAAGACGAAGACCTCGGTCTCGATGTCGATCTCGCGGGTGATGGCGGCGATCTCCTCGACCGACAGCACCCGGGGCAGCACCACGCGGCGGATGCCGAAGGTCTGAGCATAGAAGTTGATCGCATCGGGGTTGGCGGCGGCGGCCTGGACCGAGAGATGCAGCCGCAGGCCGGGATGCGCCTGCGCTGCATGGGCGATCAGGCCGAGGTCGGCCAGGATCACCGCATCCGCCCCCGCCGCATGGGCATCGGCCACCGCGCGGTGCCACAGCGCCTGCTCCCCGGCGCGCGGGAAGGTGTTGATGGCGACCAGCACCTTGGCGCCACGGGCATGGGCGTAGGCCACGCCCTCGGCCAGTTCCGGACGGCTGAAGTTCAGGCCGGGGAAGTTGCGGGCGTTGGTCTCGTCGGCGAAGCCGCAATAGACCGCATGCGCGCCTGCATCAACCGCCGCTCGCAAGGAGGCGGGGGTTCCCGCCGGGCAGACCAGTTCCATCATGGCAGGGCCTCCTCCCGGGACAGGGCATAGCCGCTCTGCCGCGCCGCCAGCGCCGAGGCGCTGCGCAGCCAGGCGCCGAACCGCCCGGCAAGGGCCGCCAGTTCCGCGGTCAGGTCCAGTTCCGCATCGTCCAGCGCATTGCGCAGCGCCAGCACGGCCGAGGTATCCCCGGCGATCTCCAGCGCGCCCGAGAAGAACAGTGCGTCGCCGTCCTCCACCCCGTGCAGCATGGCGAGGAAGGCCGAAAGCCGGCCGGTGATCGCGGCGTCGTGGGCGGGGGCCTTGCCGCGGCGGTGCGCGGTGATCCGCCGCGCCTGCGGCTCCATCAGCAACAGCACCGGGCCGTCGGTCACGTCGATCAGGAAGCGGGCGGCCTGGTAGGGGCCGAGCCGCGACAGGATCGCGGGCTTCTGCGCCGCGATCCGGCGCAAGAGCGCGGTCAGCGCAAGGCCCAGCATCCGGGGCGCGAAGGGCGGGGGCGGCAGCCGCGACAGCAGCGGCGGCAGGGGGCGTGGGTCGGTCATGGCCCCGGTTCTAGGCCGCGAATTCCGCCCGCCGTTTGACCGATGTCAATCCATGCTGCGAAAGCGGTGCCTATGGTCTGCGGCAATCCGACCCATCCCTGCCCCCATCCATCCTCCCCGGAGCCGCCGATGCGCAGCCTGCCCCCGTTCCCCGACCTGCGCGCCTTTCTCGGCTGGCTGGAGGGGCAGGGGGACATCGCCACCATCGCCGCGCCCGTCAGCCTGCGCCACGAGATGACGGCGGTGCAGCTGGCCGCCCTGCGCCGCGGCGGTCCGGCGCTGCGCTTCACCGGCCACGACGGGCCGGCGATGCCGGTGGTGGCCAACCTCTTCGGCACGCCGGCAAGGGTGGCGGCGGGCCTGGGCCTGCTGCCCGAGCAGGTGCCGGAGTTCGGCGCCTTCCTCGCCGCCCTGCGCAGCCCGGCCCCGGTGGAGGGGATGCGCGACGCGCTGGCGCGCTGGCCGATGCTGCGCGCGGCGCTGTCGGCGCGGCCGAAGGTGCTGCGGCACGGCCCGGTGCAGGAAAGCGAATTGCCGGGGCTCGACGCGCTGCCGGTGCAGACGCCCTGGCCCGAGGATGCCGGGCCGCTGATCACCTGGCCGGTGGTGATCACCCGGCCGCAGGGCTCCGCCCCCGGCGATCTGGCGCATTACAACCTCGGCGTCTACCGGGCGCAGGTGCTGGCGCCCGACCGGCTGATCCTGCGCTGGCTGGCGCATCGCGGCGGCGCGGCGCATCACCGGACCTGGGCGCGGGCGGGCGAGCCGATGCCGGTCGCCATCGCCCTCGGCGCCGATCCCGCGACGCTGCTGGCCGCCGCGCTGCCCTTGCCGGAAACCGTGTCGGAACTGGGGTTCTCCGGGGTGCTGCGCGGCGCGCGGACGGAACTGGTGCCGGCCCGAACCGTGCCGCTGATGGTCCCCGCCCGGGCCGAGGCGGTGATCGAGGGCTGGGTCCACCCCGGCGAGACCGCGCCGGAAGGCCCCTTCGGCGACCATACCGGCTATTACAACGCGATGGAGCCCTTCCCGGTGCTGCGCGTCTCCGTCCTCACCTGCCGCCGCGACCCGCTTTACCTGACCACCGTCACCGGCCGCCCGCCGGACGAACCTTCCGTCATCGGCGAGGTGTTCAACGACCTCGCCCTGCCGGTGATCCGGGCGCAGATCCCCGAGGTGCGGGACCTCTGGCTGCCGCCCGCCGCCTGTTCCTACCGCATGGCGGTGGTGAAGATCGACAAGCGCTACCCCGGGCAGGCGCGGCGGGTGATGATGGCGCTCTGGGGGATGCTGCCGCAGTTCTCCTATACCAAGCTGGTCATCGTGGTGGACGGCGAGATCGACATCCGCAACTGGGACGACATCGCCTGGGCGCTGGCGACGCGGATGGACCCCGCCCGCGACGTGATGCTGCTGGACCGCACGCCGATGGATTACCTCGACTTCGCCTCGCCGCTGGAGGGGCTGGCGGGCAAGCTGGGGATCGACGCCACCACCAAGATCGGGACCGAGACCGCCCGCGACTGGGGCCGCGAGATGCACCTGGACCCGACGCATCAGGCCCGGGCCGAGGCGCTGCTGGCGGGGATCGGGCGATGAGGGTGGTGCTGGGGGTCTCCGGCGCCTCGGGCGCGGCGCTGGCGCTGGATTGTGCGCGGGCGCTGGCCCGGGCGGGGGCCGAGATCGATCTGGTGCTGTCGGCCATGGCCGAGCGGACGCTGGCCGAGGAGGTCGGGCCGGGGGCGCAAGGAGAGCTGGAGGCGATGGCCGCGCGCGTCCATCCGCGCGGCGACATGGGGGCGGCGATCGCCTCCGGCTCCTGCCCGGTGGCGGGGATGATCGTCGCGCCCTGCTCGATGCGCAGCCTGGCCGCCATCGCCCACGGGCTGGACGACAATCTGCTGACCCGCGCCGCCTCGGTCCAGCTGAAGGAGCGGCGACCGCTGGTGCTGCTGGCGCGCGAGGCGCCGCTGACGCTGGCGCATCTGGACAACATGCGCGCCGCGACCCTGATGGGCGCTGTGGTGCTGCCGCCGGTGCCGGCCTTCTACCTGCGCCCGGCCTCGCTGGCCGAGGCCACCGCCCAGATCGCCGCCCGGGCGGTGGACCTGCTGCGGCTCGGCCCGCCGCAGGCGCGGGCCTGGGGGGCGTAGCCGCCGCCCGGGTCCCGGGCTAGGATGGCCGGCATCGCAGCAGGGGAAGCGCCGATGCGCCAGACGCCCGACCGCCGCGGCCCGGCCACGCTGGTCTTGCATGCCGGCCCGCACAAGACCGGGACCACGGCCTTGCAGCAGGCGCTGGCGGGGAACGCCGGGCGGCTGGCCCGGCTGGGCATCCTTTACCCGCAGGCGGGACGGCTGGGCGCCAGCCATGCCGGGCTGGCCGAGGCCTGCCGCACCGGCGATGCCGCGGCGCTGCGCGCGCTGGCGGAAGAGGCGGCAGGCTGGCGGGCGGTGGTGCTGTCCAGCGAGAACTTCTCGATGCTGGACGGCCGGGCGCTGGCCGCGCTGCGGGCGGTCTTCCCGCGGGCCGAGGTCCGGGTCGCCTATGCGCTGCGCCCGCTGGCGATGCTCTGGCCGGCGCATTGGGCGGAACTGGTGAAACATGGCGAGGCGGCCGGCTTCGACGGCTATCTGGCCCGGGTCGCGGCGCGGGACGACATGCCCTTCCGGGCGCCGGTGCTGCCGCTGCGGCAGCTGGAGCGGCTGGCGGAAGTCTTCGGCCGCGAGGCGCTGCGGCTGACGCTGCACGGGGGACAGGACATCGGCCCCGCCTTCATCGACGACCTGCTGGGGCTGGGGCAGGAGGCGCCGCATTTCGCCACCCGCCGGGTGAACATCAGGCCCGACGACCGGCAGATCGCGCTGGTGCGGCTGATGAACCTGCAACTGGCCGGCCGCGGCGGCTATGCCCGCCAGCAGGCGCTGCGGCAGGCGCTGCTGGAGGCGCTGCGGCTGAGCCCGCCGGACTGGCTGGAGGATTTCGACGCCGCCCTCGGCCGGGCGCGGCGGCTGGTGCTGACCTCCGCCCATCCGCTGGTCGCGGCGGAGGAGGCCGCGGTGGCCGGCCGCTACGGCGACCTGCTGGACGACCCCGCCCCCTGTCCGGCGCCGGCAGAGACCGCCGTCCCGTTGCTCGACCCCGGCGACCTGCCGCCGCCGCTGCGGTCGGCCATCGCCGCCTTCATCGACGGGCTGCGGGCCTGACCTTGGTGATCAGGATGTCGGCGACGCAGGCGCAGGTTCCGGCGGTGCAGGTCACCGGCGCGGCGGGCAGGGCGATCTCGCCGCCCAGCCGGCCGATCTCGCCCCCGACCGAGCAGACGGCGCGGGTGATGCTGCCGTCGCCCTTCACCCGCAGCGATTCCAGCCCGGCGTTGCAGAGATAGCCCTGCCAGCGGTTCTCTCCGCGGATGACGAATTCGTTCGCCCGCACCCGCTGCGGCGGCGCGCCCGCAGCTTCCGCCGTCATCGTGCCGCGCGGCATCGCCCCCTGCGCCGGGCCGGTGGCGGGCAGGCCGGCCTCCATCGCCGCCAGCTGGCCGGGGCTGTAGTCGAACAGCACGTCGTCGAAATCCACCCGCAGCGGCTTCAGCGTGATCGAGGCCGAGGGCATCGCCTCGCGCAGCGCCCGCGCCTCGGCCAGGGTGCGGTCGAAATGGTCGGGGCGCATGGTGACGTTGATATGGACCGGCATTCGTTCGGCCAGCAGCCGCCCGACCGCGCGGAAATGGTCCAGCTCGGCGAATTCGTTGTGGTAGGTCAGGATCACGCTGTCCAGATGCGGCGCGATCCGCTGCCAGAAGCGCAGGGTGCGCGAGGCGTTGGAGATCAGGCTGACCGAGAAGCCCCGTTCGGTCGCCGCCTCCAGCAGGGGGATGATCCGCGGATGCATCGTCGGCTCGCCGCCGGTGAACTGCAGCCAGACCCGGCGGCCGCGGTGATGCACGTAATGCCGGTGCAGCCGGTCGTAGAAGGCCAGCACCGCCTCGGCCGGCTGCCAGCGCAGCGAGCCGTCGTGCAGCGCGGCGGGGCAGTAGCTGCAGGCATAGCTGCAGCCGTTGCCCAGCATCCAGTCCACCAGCACCGTGCGGGCGTGATCGGCATTGCTATGCTCGATCAGGTCGAAGGTCCGGGGGGCAGGGGCATCCATCGGGCGAACCGCAAGGCAAGGTCGGGGGAAGCTGATTGGTCCGGCCCCCAGAATATGCTAGCCTCGCCGGTATTGAAACATGCCTTCCTTGTCGCCTTGGCGAAGGTTTGCCCCCCGGGATCGGATCATGCGCTGTGCCAGCCTTGTCCCGTCTGCGCTGCGCGCCGCCTTGCCGCTGATCCTGCTGCTGTGGCTGGCCGGGGCGGCGGCGGCGCAGGACCGCTGGGCGCTGGTCCTGGGCGTGTCGCGCTACGACAGCCCGCAGATCGCGCCCTTGCAGAACACGCTGAACGACGCGCGCACCATCGCCGCGGCGCTGAACGACATGGGCTTCAAGGTCTATTACCTCGAGAACGCCGCCCGCGCCGAGGTCGAGGGCGCGATGGACCGCATCGCGCGCGAACAGGCGGGGGCCGAGGTCGGGGTGTTCTACTTCGCCGGCCATGCGGTGCAGCTGGAGGGGCAGAACCTGGTGCTGCCCTCCGACATCCGCCCGGTCAGCGGCGAGGCGCTGCGCGGCAGCGCGGTCTCGGTCAACGACCTGGTGGCAAGGATGAGCGCGATCGGCACCCAGAGCCTGGTCGTCATCCTCGACGCCTGCCGCAACTCGCCGCTGCCGGGCGAAAGCGCCAGCGGCACCGGGCTGGCGCTGGTGGATGCCCCGGCCAATACCATCATCGCCTATGCCACCGCGCCGGGCGCGGTTGCCTTCGACGGCGCGGGGGCGAACAGCCCCTATACCGCGGCGCTGGCCTCGGCGCTGCAGGGGGCGGAACAGGACTTCCGCGACGTGCTGCGGCTGGTGCGGGCGCGGGTGCGGCTGGCCACCGGCGGGGCGCAGACGCCGTGGTATATCGACAACACCCGGGCGCCGGTGATGATCCGGCCGAAGCGCGACATCGCGCCCGAGGTGCTGGTCGAGATGGTGTCGGGCCGCGAGATCAGCCTCTCCACCACCGCCTGGCTGACCATCGCCGAAAGCGCCGACCCGCGCGACTTCGAGCAATATGTCGAGCTTTTCCCCGAGGACCAGCTGGCCGACATCGCCAAGCGCCAGATCTCCGAGATCGAGGAGGGCGAGGCCCCCGCCTTCCCGCTGATGGAGATCGAGGTGGAAGGCCCGGTGCGCGAGATTTCCGGCGGGCTGATGGCCCAGGTCACCGCCTGCGACATCCTGGCCACCGGCACCGGCGACAGCTGGGCGCTGGTCGAGCCGGTGCCGCACGACCTGGTGAACACCCGCGCCGCGCTGCGCGCCTGCATCGAGGCGGTGAAGGCCGAGCCGGGCAACGGCCGCCTGACCAACCACCTGGCCCGGGTGCTGCGGCTGGCCGGCCGCTACGAGGAGGCGCTGCACTACTACGAAATGGCCGCGGGGCAGGGCAATCCCACCGCCTACATGGGCATCTCGGCCTTCTACCGTCAGGGCATCGGCGTCGCGGTCGATCATGCGCGGGCCTTCGAGGCGGCGCGGAAGGCGGCGCTGCTGGGATCGCCCGACGCGCAGCTGACGACCGGGATCTTCTTCCGCGAGGGCTGGGGCGTGCAGCAATCCTACCCCGAGGCGATGCGCTGGATCGCGCTGGCGGTGCAGAACGCCGACCGCAACGCCTTCGTCGCCTATGGCGATTTCTACCGCAAGGGGCTGGGGGTCGAGGTCGACGATGCGCTGGCGGTGGACTACTACCACAAGGCGGCGGTGCTCGGCAGTTCGGATGCCGAGAACCTGATCGGCATGGCCTACATGCGCGGCAAGGGCGCCCCCCGCGACACCGACACCGGCATCGCCTGGCTGGTCCGCTCCAGCGACGCGGGCAATCCCTATGCCGCCTTCCAGCTGGGCCGCGCTTTCCAGGACGGCTGGGGGGTGGAGAAGAACCTCCGCACCGCGCTGGCCTATTTCCGGCTGTCGGCGCAGCGCAACTATCTGGGCGCCCATGTCCTGATCGGCGACATCCTGCGCGACGGCCTGCCGGGCGCGGCGCCGGACCTGCCCGAGGCCTATGCCAATTACATCATCGCCCGCGAGGCGGCGCTGCTGCGCGACACCCGCGACGCGAAGGACGAACTGGCCGATGCGCAGGAAAGGATCGCCGGGATGCTGCTGGCGATGACGCCGGAGCAGAAGGCCGCGGGCGAGCGGATCGCCGCGGACTGGATCGGCCAATACGGCCTGCTGGACTTCAACCTTGTCAACGAATGACCCCGGCCCCGCCGGCGGACGCCTGCGCGACTTCCCGGCGGTGTTCCTGTCCTACGACGAACCCTGGGCCGATGCGCATTGGCGCGACCTGCGCGCCCTGCTGCCCCATGCGGTGCGGGTCCATGGCGTCAAGGGGCTGGACGCCTGCCACAAGGCGGCGGCCGATGCCGTCGCCGGGGACTGGGTGGTCACGGTCGACGCCGATACCCGCCTGGGCCCTGCGCTGGCCGATGCGCCGGTGCCGCGGGCGCTTTTGACCGGCGACTTCCGGCTGGACTGGCTGAGCCGGAATGCCGTCAACGGGCTGTGGAGCGGCAACGGCTGCGTCAAGCTCTGGCCCAAGGCGCTGCTGCGCGAGATGCGGACGCATGAGGCGGCGGAGGGCGGGGCACCCTCGCTGGACCACGACATCGGCGGCATCCGGCCCGGCCGGTCGGCGCAGGTGACGATGCCGGAGCGCGATGCGATGACCGAGCCGGCGCAGACCGCCTTCCTCGCCTTCCGTGCCGGCCTGCGCGAGACGGTGTTCCTGCGCCGGATGGCCGAGGAGGTCGCCGCGCGGCGGGGCCTGCCCGGCTGGACCGCAGAGACCTCGGTCCTGCGGCTGATCTCGGTCTGGTGCAGCATCGGCCGCCATGCGCCGAACGGGCTCTGGCTGCTCTACGGCGCGCGGCTGGGGCTGGCGCTGCCCGGGCTGCGGCCGGGCTGGGACCCTGCCGGCGTCAACGACTACGACCGGATCGCCGACCTCTGGGCGGGGCAGGTGATGCCGCGCTACCTGCGCGGCGGCCGCGCCGATCCGGGCTGGAACTGGGAGCGGCTGGAGACCGACCTGCGGTCGATCGGGGCGGGGCTCGGGATCCCGCTGGCCGAATTCGACAGCGCCTCCTCGCGGCTGGCGGCGCGGCTGGAGCAGCTGTCGCCCGCGATCACCCCCTCCCGGGGCGACAGCGCGGGCTTCCGCCTGCAACGCGGCTCGCGCTCGGCCGAAGGGGATGCGGCGGCCCGCGGCCTGCTGGAGATCGCCGCGGCGCTGGACCATCCCGCCGCCTTCGACAACCTCGGGCGGCTGCACGCGGCGGGACGGATGGCCGGGGCGGATCCGGCGCGGGCGGCCTGGCTGTTCCGGGCGGCTGCGGCGATGGGCAACCCGCAGGCGGCGGGGCATCTGGCGGAGCTTCCGGCCGGGGTGGCCGCGGCTGCCCCTCCGGCGCGGCTGGCGCAGGACCTGCCGGTGATCCGCGCCGGTCCCGGCGGGGCAGGGGCCCTGCGCCGGGCGCTGCGGGCCTGCGCCGGCCCGCTCTGCCTGCTGCTCGACCGCGGCGTCCAGCCGGGCCCGGCCTTCGCTACCCATGTGCCCGATCCGGCGCTGGCGGCGGGCGGCCGCGTGCTCGGCTACATGGGTCTTTGCGCGGTGACCGGCCTGCCGCGGCCCGAGGGCATCCGGCTGGCCGCCCCCGAAGTTCTGGCCGAAGCGCCCGGCCGGCCGGCGGAGGCGGTGCTGCCGGTCGTCCTCGGCCTGCTGCCGGCGCCGGCCTCGGCCATGGAGGCGCTGCGCGGCGGGCTGCGGGCCGGGACCCCGCCGCTGCTGGCCGGCCTCGGCCGCGACGTCCGCTTCGGCGGCCACTGGGTGCTCGGCGCCCTGCTGGCGCTGGCCGGAGGCCCGCCCGATGCGGCCGGGATGCGGCGGCTGGCCGCCTTGCAGGGCGCGGGGCTGGAAACGCGGGTCGCCGCCGCGGCGCGGGCGGCGGCAGGACGGACCGGGCAGGAGGTGCCGGTCTGGACGGCGGAGGAAAGCCGGGCCCTGAAGGCGATGATCCCCGCCGTTCCCGCCCGGCCGCACTGGACCGCGGCGGCCGGGGGCCTTGCCGGGCTTGGGGCCTATGGTGCGGAGCGGGCCAGGGTGATGGCCGCCGCCGCGCTGGCGATCTGGGGCGCCGTCAGTCCAGCAGCCTGCCGATGAGGCCCGAGGACCGGCAGGTGGTGTTGTCGGCCAGCCGGGCGCTGTCGGTGGCGCCGAAGGCGGCCGAACTCACCGATTTGCGCCCGGTCTTCACCGACTGGTAGCTCAGCGTCACCCGGTGCCGCTCCTCGACCGCATAGCCGTCGCCCGAGGCCAGCGGCCGCAGCCGGATTTCCGAACGGGTGTCGACCAGGCGGACCAAGGGATCGTCCGGCGGCCGCTTGGCGATCAGCACCGCCTTGCCGGTCACGCCGGGAAACTCGGCCCGGTTGCCCAGGGCCACCTGCACGATGGTGCCGCAATCGACCAGCGCCGGGCTGGAGGAGCGCAGCCGCACCGATCCGTCGCGCAGCAGCGCCACATCCCCGAAACCGCCGGCCCGCAGCGCCCCGGCGATCTCGGCCGGGGTGGCGCGGGTGGCAAGGGTGGCGGACCCGACGGCGGCCGGCGGCCGGGTGGCGAGGCGATCCTCGCCGGCCATCGTGGTGCAGGCCGCCATCAGCAGCGCCGCGGCAAGGGCGGCAAGGGGGCGGCGCGGGATCGGCGAGGACATGTCCATCAATACATCCCCGCCCCGTTGCCCGCCCGGTCGCCCGACCCGGTTTGTGCCGGCGGATCGACCGCGGGCGGCACCGGCGCGACCTGACGCGGCGCCCCGGCCGAGCCGAGCAGGCCGAGCGCGCCGATGGCTTGGTCGACATATTCGCCGGCGGGATAGAGGCTGAGGTAGAGGTAATAGCCCTCGGGCGTGTTGGCGGCGACGGCGGCGTTCCAGGCGTTCGTCTCTTCCGGGCCGGCTGCGCCCGCGGCCGTGCCGCCGATCAGCGCGGCGAAGAAGACCCTCCAGAAAACCGCCAATCGGGAGACTGTGGCCATGGGATGCATCCCGTGCAAGGACTTCGACTATCGGGCCAGTCTAGCACGGGGGCGGGCTTCGGTAAATCATCACCGGCCCGTGAACGCCGCAGGTCGGGCAATCCTGACCAGCGGATGCGCGTCGCGCGGGGCCAGTTCCAGCAGTTCGGCGCTGCCCGGCCCGCTCCAGCTGCAGCCGGCCACGCGCCAGAAGGCGAAGATCAGGCCGAGGCGGCGGAAGCTGTAGTCCAGCGCCGCGGCAAAGTCGCCCGGCCGCGCCTCGGCCATCTGCAGGGGCCAGGGCGCGAATTCGAACACCGGGCCGCCGATGCCGATGCACTCCGCCGGGATGCGGTCCGAGACGACGAGGCAGCGGAAGCCGCGGTCCCGGCAGAAGGCGCGGTGCGCCGCCAGCCGGTCGTCCAGCCCGCCGCGGTCGCCGAAATGCACCAGCGCCCAGGCCGCCCCGGCCTTCGCCGCGGGGGCGTCCCGGCCGAGGGCGGCGGCGGCCGTCCTTCCGGCCCTGATCGCGCGGGCGACGCGGCGCAGCATCGCGGGCCTCCGGTGCAAGGACATGGACAGAATTCCCGTCCCCCCTATAGTGACCGTCTATTCCACGACGTGGCAATCATGGATTTCGACATTCTGATCGCCGGCGATTTCCGCTTTCCCGGCGGCACCTCGACCTCGGTCGCCTCCGAGGTGCGGGCGCTGGCCGGGGCGGGCTACCGCACCGGGCTGCTGGCGCTGGCGACGGCGCCGCTGGCCGGCAACCGGCCGATCCATCCCGAGATCCGGGCGCTGCACGACAGCGGCGCCGCGCCGCTGGTGCCGCCGGGCAGGCCGGTGGCGGCGCGGCTGTGCTGCCTGCACCATCCCGCCGCCTTCGCCGCGCTGCCCGCCGTGCCGCCGCTGGTCACCAGCCGCCAGCGGATCATCGTCGCCCATCACCCCTGCACCGATGCCGCGGGGGTCGGGCAATACGACGTGCGCCGGGTCTCGGCCCTGGTGGCCGAGCTTTTCGGCCCGGCGGTCTGGGCGCCGGTCGGGCCCAAGGTGCGCGAGACGCTGCTGCGCCTGCCGGTGCCGCCGCCGCTGACCGAGGAGGACTGGCACAACATCCTCGACCCCGGGGATTTCGCCGCGGCGCGCCAGCGGCTGCCGCGCGGGCGGCCGGTGATCGGGCGGCACAGCCGGCCGCAGCCCGACAAATGGCCGGACGACCGGCAGACCTTCCTCGCCGCCTATCCCGACGATCCCGGCGTGACCGTGCGGCTGATGGGCTGGTCCGAGGCGCTGCAGCCTGTGGTCGGCCCGCGCCCGGAGAACTGGGAGGTGCTGCCCTTCGGCGCGCTGCCGGTGCCGGCCTTCCTGGGCTCGCTGGATTATTTCTCCTATTTCCACGGCTCCGCCTGGATCGAGGCCTTCGGCCGCGCGGTGCTGGAAGCCATGGCTTCGGGCCTGATCTGCCTGCTGCCGCCGGATTTCCGCCCGCTGTTCGGCGAGGCCGCGGTCTATTGCCGGCCCGAGGAGGTGCTGTCCCATGTCCGCCGGCTGGAGGCCGATCCGGCGGCCCGGCAGGCGCTGGCGGAGCGGGCGGTGGAGACGGTGCGGGACCGCTTCGGCCCCGCCCGCGCCGTTGACCGGGCCGAGGCGCTGATCGGCCCGCCCGCCGCCCGCCCTGCGCCCGCGGTCGCCGCCGCGGCTCCGCGCGGCGGGGGTATCCTCTACTTCACCTCCAACGGGGTGGGCATGGGCCACCTGACCCGCTGCATGGCCACCGCGCGGCGGCTGCCCGCCGGAACGCCCGCCGCCATCGTGACGATGAGCAAGGCCTTCGAGGTGGCCCGCGACGAGGGGATCGCGGTGGAATACCTGCCCTATTTCCGCGCCGCCAGGCTGGACGACAAGGTCTGGGCGGACAAGCTCTGCGCCGAGCTGACCGAGATCCTGCGCTATCGCGCGCCCGATGTCTTCGTCTTCGACGGCAACGTGCCCTACAAGGGGATGCGCGCGGCGCTGGAGCGGTTCCCGGCGGTCTGGAAGGTCTGGCAGCGCCGGGCGCTGTGGCGGCCGGAGGTCGGCCGGGCCCATCTGGAGCACGCGCCCTTCTTCGACGTGGTGCTGGAGCCGGGCGAACTGGCCGCGCCGGTGGACCGCGGCCTGACCACGGCGCAGGAGGCGGCGGCCTTCCGGGTGCCGCCGGTCTGCTTCCTCGATCCCGGCGAGGCGCTGCCGCGCCGCGCGGCCCGGCAGGTGCTCGGGCTGGACCCGGACCGGCCGGCGGTGCTGCTGCAACTCGGCTCGGGCAACAACTTCGACCTGGGCGGGCCGGCGGCGACGGTCTTCGACATCGCCGATCCGGCGGCGGGCGGGCAGGGGGTGCAGGTGGTCTGGGCCCGCTGGCGGATTTCCGAGACCAGCGCGCCCCTGCCGCCGCATGTCCGGGTGCTGGAGACCTTTCCGATCTCGCGCCATCTCGCCGCCTTCGACTGCGCGGTGGCGACGGCGGGCTACAACACCTTCCACGAGAACATCGCGGCGCATCTACCGACGCTGTTCGTGCCGAACGACCACCCCGAGCAGGACGAGCAATGGCTGCGGGCGGAATATGCCGCGCTGCGCGGGCTGGCGCTTTGCGCCCGGGCCGAGGACCCCTACGGCTTCCGCCGCGCGTTCGAGCAGTTGCGCCGGCCGCAGACCCGCGCCCGCCTGGCCGCGGCCTGCGCGGCGGCGGCGCCCCGCAACGGCGCGGCGCAGGCGGCCGCGTTCCTGCACGGCCTTGCCCTGACGCGCAAGCGCAGCCCGCTGGCGTTCCGGCTGCCGGGGGAGGGCGGGCGATGACGGCGGCGCGGGTGACGGTGGGGATGCCGGTCCTGAACAACGCCCGCACGCTGGAGCGCGCCATCGCCTCGGTGCGGGGGCAGGGGCTGGCCGACTGGCGGCTGGTCATCAGCGACGACGGCTCCACCGACGGCAGCGACCGGATCGCCGAGGCGGCGGCGGAGGCGGACCCGCGCATCCGCCTCTTGCGCCAGCCGCGGCGCCTGGGCTTCATGAACTTCCGCGCCCCGCTGGACCTGGCCGACACGCCCTTCTTCGCCTGGCTGGCCGGCGACGACCACTGGCATCCCGATTTCCTGTCGCTGACCCTTGCCGCGCTGGAGGCCGCCCCGGCGGCGTTCTCCGCCCTGCCGCAGGCGGCCTTCATCGGCCCGCCGGAACAGCCGGTGCCCAACCTCGATTTCCTGCGGGGCGGGGCGGCCGAGAGGGTCCGGCGCTTCCTGGCCCATCCCGGCGGCACCCGCATCTACGGGCTGATGCGCACCGCGGCGGTGAAGGCGGCCTTCCCGCCCCGGCCGTTCAACGCCTGGGACTGGTATCTGATGGTGGCGCTGCTGGCGCAGGCGCCGCAGCTGTCGCTGCCGCAAAGGCTGCTCTACCGGGAGGAGACGCCTTGGGTCCGCTATGCCGAGATGGTGGACGACCTGACCGGCCGCTGGCTCTACCGCCGTTTCCCGATCCTGGAGATGAGCCTGCACCTCCTCCGCGACCGGCGGATCCCGGCCGGGGCGCTGCGGGCGCTTTGGGCGCTGAACCTGCGCAAGCACGAGGAATATGTCGCGGTGAACCAGCCCGAGACCTTCGAGCGGCGGCGCTGGCTCTACCGCAGCCTCGGGCTGCCGAAGGCGGCGCGGGCACGCAAAGCGGCGCCGCCGCCGCCGCGGCTGACCGCGATCCTGACTTTCCGCAACGCCGCCCGCACCCTGCCGGCGGCGCTGGACCATCTGGAATCGCTCGGCTGCGCCGTCGTGGCCATCGACCATGGCTCGACCGACGGCAGCCGCGCCATCGCCGCGCAGCGGCTCGGCCCCGGCGGCAGGATCGTCGATGCGCCCTGGACCGGCACCTTCGACCTGCGCGCGCAGCTTGGGCTGAAGCGCGGGATCATCGCCGGGCTGGCGGGCGGCTGGGTGCTGCACGCCGATGCCGACGAATTCCTCGATCCGCCCGTGGGGCGCAGCCTGGCGGACAGCCTGGCCCGGGCGGAGCGCGAGGGCTGGATCGCCTTTCCGGTCGAGGAGCGGCTGTTCGTGCCGCGGCTGGAGGACGAGGAGCACGATCCCGACAGCTTCCCCGCCACGATGACCGCCCATGTCCCGATGCGCGAGCGCAACCCCAAGCAGCGGCTGTTTCGAGCCGATGCCGACCTGGGCCTGTGGATGCGGACGGGCGGCCATACCGTCACGCTGGACCCGGCCCGGCTGGCGCGGCCGGCGCTGGTGCTGCGGCATTACCCCGGCCTGTCGCTGGACGACCTGCGGGCGCAATACCTGTCCCGGGTGTTTTCGCCCGCTGACCGGGCGCGGCTTTGGCACGCAGGGCGGATCGCGTCCCGCGGCTTCGACATCGGCGCGCCCGATCCGGCGCTGTTCGACGGGGCGCCCGTTCCCGTCGCCAGGCTGCCCTTCTTCGTCCCGCGCCCCGACGCCGAGGAGTCTGTGTTGCCGCCGGCTGACCTTTACCTGCTGGGCGACGGCGACGAGACGCTTCCCGCGCGGGTCGCGGCGGCCCTGCCGGGGCTGCGCGGGGCGGCGGTGCAGGTCGAGGCGCTGTGGTCGATGACACGCGCCGTGCCGGTGCTGCATGTCCTGCGCCATCCGGCGGCGATCCACGGCCACGGCGTCCGGCGCAGCATGGAGCGGGCCCGCGCGGCGGACTGGGTGCGGCGGATCGCGCAGGCGCGGCAATGGGCAGTGGACCGCGAGGCGGTCTATGCCGAGGTCCGGTCCGAGGAGGCGCTGCGGCCCGAGGTCCTGCGGCAGGTGGTGCTGCGGCTGTTCCGGCCGCCGCGGGCGCGGGGGGCCGCCGGCTTCGTCGCGGGCCCGCAGGCGATTTCCCGCACGCCCTATGCGCCGCCGGTGCGCACGATCACCGGGCCGCTGGCGGCCGATCTGGGATATGGATAGCGCCCCGCCGTTTCCGGCAGGGCGCCCGGGTCGGGTCCGCGATCAGAACGGGCTGTCGGGGAAGTAGAACTGTTCCGCGTTCTCCGGCGTGATCAGGGTCGAGCCGATGATGAAGCGGCCGTAGACCGGGGTCGACGACACGAAGTGCAGCGCCGTCATCTCGATGGCCGAGGAGATCAGCGCCGGCGGATAGGTCACGTTGACCGGCAGCTGCGGGTCCTTGTCCATGATCCGCTTGACGATCTCCTTCATCCCGGCGCCGCCGATGATCCACATCTCGTCGGTGCGGCCGGCCTGTTCGATGGCCGCCATGGCGCCGATCGCCATGTCGTCGTCCGCCGCCCAGACCGCGTCGATCTGCGGATACTTGGACAGGTAGTCCTGCATCACCGTGAAGGCCTTGTCGCGGTTCCAGTCGCCGTGCTGCTTGTCCAGCACCTCGATGCCCGAGCCCTCGATGGCCTTCTCGAAGGCGTCCACCCGCTCGTTGTCCAGCGTGGTGGCGATGCCGCGCAGGATGACGATCTTGGCGCCCGAGGGCAGGTTGGCCTTGAAGTATTCGCCCGCCACGCGGCCGAAGGCCTCGTTGTCGCCGGCGACGTAGAGATCCTCGATCCCCTCGACCGAGAGGCCGCGGTCGACCACGGTGACGAACTTGCCGGCATCCTTCACTGCCTTGACCGGGCCGGTCAGCGGCTCGGATTCGAAGGGCAGCACCACCAGCGCGTCGATGTTGCGGGTGGCCAGCATGTCCTCGATGTCCGAGACCTGCTTGCCGGCCTCGCCCGCGGTGGCGAGCACGAAGTCGAGCTGGGGATAGACCTCTTCCAGCCGGGCGATGGTTTCCTGCGCGTGCCAGTTCAGCCCGCCCATGAAGCCGTGGGTGGCCGAGGGGATCGACACCCCGATGACATAGGTCTTGTCGTCCTGCGCCACGGCCGTGGTCGCCAGCCCGGCCGCCAGCGCCAGCGCTGCGGTGGCCCCGAAGAACTCTCTGCGTTTCATGGTCTCACTCCTCCCGATGTGCCGCAGGGGATGCGGCGGGTTGATCGCCCCCGCGCCCTCAAGGCGCGCGGGGGCCTTCCGTTCACCGCCCCTCGGCGGATGTCTTCTTGCGTTGCAGCACCACCGCCAGCACGATGATGACGCCCTGGATCGCGCCGTTCAGATAGGGCGAGACCAGGTTGGCGAGGTTCAGGATGTTGCCGATCAGGGAAAGGATCAGCACGCCGACCACGGTGCCCCAGACCCGGCCGAAGCCGCCCTTCAGCGCGGTGCCGCCGATGATGACCGCGGCGATGGCCTCCAGCTCCCACAACAGCCCGGTGGAACCGGAGGCGGAGCCGAGGCGCGGCACGTAGAGGATGGTCGCCAGCCCGACCAGCAGGCCGAGGAAGACGTAGGTCAGCAGCTGGATACGCTCCACCTTCACCGCGGAATAGCGCGCCACCTTGTCGTTCGACCCGATCGCCTCGGAGTAGCGGCCGAAGCGGGTGTGGCGCATGGCGATCTCGCCGATCACCACCACCAGCGCGAAGACGATGATCGGCCAGGAGATGCCGAGGATGCCGCCGTAATAGATCGGCCCGATGTATTCGCGCATGGCGAAGTCCAGCGACAGCGTGCCGCCGTCGGCCAGCCAGGTCACCAGCGAGCGGAAGATGCCCATGGTGCCGAGGGTGACGATGAAGGGCTCGATGCCCACCCGGGTGACGAGAAGGCCGTTGGCCAGCCCGGCCAGCAGCCCGACGGCCAGGGCGACCCCTATCCCGATCAGCGCCAGCGGCAGGCCGACGCCGAGGCTGGGTTGCAGCGCGTTCATCGCCAGGATCACCATCCCGGCCACGAAGGCCGCCATCGAGCCGACCGAGAGGTCGAGGCCCCCGGAGGTGATGACGAAGGTCATCCCCACCGCGATCATGCCGATGAAGGCCGACCGTGCCAGCACGTTGGTGATGTTGCCCGCCGACAGGAAATTGTCGTTCAGCGAGGCCCCCAGCACGATCAGCAGGATCAGCGCCGCCAGCGGCCCGAGGGTGGAGAGGGAGAGGTTACGCATTCTCGGTGGCCTTCTCGCTTTCGCTGGTGCCCATGACCAACCGCACCACGGCGGTCTCGGTGATCGCCGCGCCCTCCAGCACGCCCGCCACCCGGCCTTGCCGCATCACCATCACGCGGTCGGACAGGCCGAGGATTTCCGGCATGTCGGAGGAGATGACGATCACGCTGCGCCCCTCGCGGGCGAGGCGGTCGATGAAATGGTAGATCTGGCTCTTGGTGCCGATGTCGATGCCGCGGGTGGGCTCGTCGATGATCACCACCTCCGGCTCCGGCAGCATGGTCTTGGCCAGCAGCAGCTTCTGCTGGTTGCCGCCCGACAGGTTCCCCACCGCCATGTCCCGCTTCGGCGCGCGGATGTCGAAATCGGCGATGGCCTTGCCGAGCGCGGCCTCCTCGGCCGCGCGCGACAGGAAGGGGGTGCCGAAGCGCTTCAGGGTGGACAGCGTCAGGTTCTCGCGCAGGGTCTTGTCGAGCAGGAGCCCGCGTTCCTTGCGGTCCTCGGTCAGGTAGGCGAGGCCGTGGTCCTCGGCATCCGACAGCGAGCGCAGGCTGACCTCGGCGCCGTTGCGGCGGAGGGTGCCGGTATGCGGGCGCAGCCCCACCAGCCCCTCGGCCAGTTCGGTGCGGCCCGAGCCGACGAGGCCGGAGATGCCGAGCACCTCGCCCCGCCGCAGCGAGAAGCCGATGCCTTCCACCAGCGGCGGCACGGCGAAATCCTGAACCTCCAGCACCACCGGGCCGAAGTCGGTCCGCCGCGGCGGGTAGATGTCCTTCAGGTCGCGGCCGACCATGGCGGTGGCCATGCCGTCCTCGGTCAGTTCGCCCCTGACCGCCCGGCGCACCACCGCGCCGTCGCGCAGCACGGTGATGCGGTCGGCCAGATGGTCCACCTCCTCCAGCCGGTGCGAGGTGTAGAGCAGTGCCACCCCCGCCGCCCGCAGCCGGTCGATCTGGCGGAACAGCACCTGCACCTCGTGCGAGGTCAGCACCGCCGAAGGCTCGTCCATGATCAGCACGCGGGCGTTGCGCGACAGCGCCTTGGCGATCTCCACCATCTGGCGGTCCGAGACCGGCAGATCGCTGACCCGCGCATCCGGGCCGACCCGGCATTCCAGTTGCTCCAGCAGCGCCTGCGTTGCCTGCCGCATCGCCTTGTGGTCGAGGAAGAATCCGCCCATCTCGCGCCCCAGCCAGATATTCTGGCTGACGGTCAGGTCCTGCGCCAGGTTGAATTCCTGGTGGATGACGACGACGCCCCGGGCTTCGGCCTCCGGCCCGCTGTGGAAACGGGCGGGGGCGCCGTCCAGCAGCACCTCGCCCGCGGTCGGTTGCAGGAAGCCGCCGAGGACCTTCATCATCGTCGACTTGCCGGCGCCGTTCTCGCCGATCAGGGCATGGACCTCGCCCGGATGCAGATCGAAGTCGATGCCGTGCAACACCTCGATCGGGCCGAAGCTTTTCGTCACATCCTTCAGGGCGAGGGCAGGGGTCATGGCTTCACCCAGGCCGCGTTGCGCCGGGCCGACTGCACGCAGGCGGCGACGAAGCGTATCCCGGAAAGGCCGTCGGTCAGGGTGGGGTAGGTCACCTCCGCCGGCGGGGCCTCGCCCGCCTCATGGGCGCGGATGGCGCGGGCGGCTTCCGCGTAGATGGTGGCGAAGGCTTCCAGATAGCCCTCGGGATGGCCGCCGGGGACGCGGGAGACCCGCTGCGCCTCCGGATCGGCCCCGGCGCCGTTGCGGGTCAGCAGCCGCTTCTCGCCGCCGAAGGGGGTGAACCACATCCGGTTCGGGTCCTCCTGCGCCCATTCCAGCCCGCCCTTCGTCCCATAGACCCGCAGCCGCAGCCCGTTCTCGTTGCCGGGCGCGACCTGGCTGGCCAGCAGCGTGCCCCGCGCGCCGTTCGCGTAGCGCAGCATCACATGGGCGTTGTCGTCCAGCACCCGCCCGGGCCCGAAGGAGGAAAGGTCGGCGGCCACCGCCTCCGGCTCCATCCCGGTGACGAAAGCGGCAAGGTTCCAGGCATGGGTGCCGATGTCGCCGAGCGCACCGCCGAGGCCCGCCCGCGCCGGGTCCACCCGCCATTCGGCCTGTTTCGACCCGGCGGCCTCGGCCGGCTCGGTCAGCCAGTCCTGCAGGTATTCCACCTGCACCAGCCGCAAGGTCCCCAGGTCGCCGCGCGCCACCATGGCGCGAGCCTGCCGCACCAGCGGATAGCCGGTGTAGTTGTGGGTCAGCACGAAGAGGGCCTTCGACTTCTCCGCCGCCTGCGCCAGCTTCTTCGCCTCGGCCAGGGTCGCGGTCAGCGGCTTGTCGCAGATCACATGGATTCCGCGCTTGAGGAACTCGATGGCGGGGCCGGTGTGCATGTGGTTGGGCGTGACGATGGCGACGGCGCGGATGCCGTCCTTCCGCCGCGCCTCGCGGATCGCCATCTGGCGGTAGTCGTCGTAGATGCGGGCCGGGTCCAGCCCCAACTCCGCCCCCGAGGCGCGGGATTTCTCCGGCGTCGAGGACAGCGCCCCGGCCACCAGCCGGAACCGGCCGTCCAACCGCGCCGCGATGCGGTGGACGCCGCCGATCAGCGCGCCCTGGCCGCCGCCGACCATGCCGAGCGGGATTTCCTGCATCTAACCCTCCAGTCCCAGCATCCGGCGGTTCGCGGCGCGGTCGGTGCCGGCGCTGGCGAAATCGTCGAAGGCCTTGTCGGTCACCCGGATGATGTGCCGCTTCACGAATTCCGCCCCCTCGCGGGCGCCGTCCTCGGGGTGCTTCAGGCAGCATTCCCATTCCACCACCGCCCAGCCGTCGAAGCCGTATTGCGCCAGTTTCGAGAACACCGCGCCGAAATCCACCTGCCCGTCGCCGGGGCTGCGGAAGCGGCCGGCGCGGTCCACCCAGGGCTGGAAGCCGCCGTAGACCCCTTGCCGCCCGGTCGGGTTCAACTCGGCATCCTTCACATGGAACATGCGGATGCGGGAATGGTAGATGTCGATGTTCTGAAGGTAATCAAGGTGTTGCAGCACGTAATGCGACGGGTCGTAGAGCATGCAGGCCCGCGGGTGGTTCCCCACCCGGTCGAGGAACATCTCGTAGCTGGCACCGTCGTGCAGGTCCTCGCCGGGGTGGATCTCGTAGCAGATGTCCACGCCCTCCGCCTCGGCATGGTCGAGGATCGGGCGCCAGCGCCGCGCCAGCTCGTCGAAGGCTTCCTCGACCAGCCCGGGCGGGCGCTGCGGCCAGGGGTAGAGATAGGGCCAGGCCAGCGCGCCGGAGAAGGCCGCCATCGCCTTGAGGCCGAGGCGGCGCGAGACGGTCAGCGCCTTCTTCACCTGATCCGTCGCCCAGTCCTGCCGCGCCTTCGGATTGCCGCGGACATGGGGGGCGGCGAAGCCGTCGAAGGCGGCGTCATAGGCGGGGTGGACGGCGACCAGCTGGCCCTGAAGATGCGCGGAAAGCTCGGTGATCGCCACGCCGGCCTCGGCGGCCTGTCCGGCGATCTCGTCGCAATAGTCCTGCGACCCGGCGGCGCGGTCGAGGTCGAGGAAGCGGGCGTCGCCGGAGGGGACCTGCACACCAAGGTAGCCGAGGTCCGCGGCCCATTTCGCGATTGCAGGCAGGGTGTCGAACGGCGCGGCGTCGCCCGAGAACTGCGCCAGAAACAGGCCCGGGCCCTTCAACGTTCGCATCCTGCCCCCTCCCAAGCGCGATGTAATCGGTTGCAGACACGATAATCCCGCGATGTAATCGGTTGCAAATGATTCCTTCCGCGGAATCGCAATTGTGCGGCGCGGGGCCTCGTCATAGGGGTTGGCGATGAAGAACGACCGGCCACGGATCAGGGATGTCGCACGGCTCGCTGGGGTCTCCACCGCCACCGTCAGCCGGGTGCTGTCCAACCCCGAGGTGGTGGCGCAGGAGACCCGAGCCTCGGTCCAAAGCGCCATCGCCGCCACCGGCTATCGGCTGAACCAGGCGGCGCGCAACCTGCGCCACCGGCGGACCGGGGGGATCGTCGCGCTGGTGCCGAACCTCGCCAACCCGTTCTTCGCGCAGATATTATCGGGGATCGCCTCGGTCCTCGGTCCCGCCGGCTACAACCTGCTGGTCGCCGATACCTCGGCCGATGGCGCGGGGCGGCTCTTGGATTATGCCGAGCCGTCGCGGGCCGACGGGCTGATCGTGCTGGACGGCGCGCTGCCCGCCGCGGCGCTGACCGGGCGCGTCCCGCTGGTCGAGGCCTGCGAATGGGTGCCGGGCCTGTCCGCGCCGCGGGTCAAGATCGACAACCGCGCGGCGGCGGGGCTGGCGGTGGACCACCTGGCCGACCTCGGCCACCGCCGCATCGGCCATGTCGCCGGTCCGCCCGGCAACGTGCTGAGCATCGCCCGCCTCGGCGGCTTCCGCGACCGGCTGCTTGCCCGCGGCCTGCCGCTGGACGGGGCGGCGGTCTACCAAGGCGACTTCTCGCTGGATTCCGGGCAGGCGGCGGCGGCGGAATGGCTGGCGCAGCCGCCGGGGGAACGGCCGACCGCGGTCTTCCTCGCCTCGGACGCCATGGCCTGCGGCTTCATCGCCGAGGTGCAGCGCCACGGCCTTGCGGTGCCGCGCGACCTGTCGGTGATCGGCTTCGACGACATCGAGCTGGTCAGCCACGTCTGGCCGCCGCTGACCACCATCCGCCAGCCGCGCCGGCTGATCGGCCGGGCCGCGGCCGAGCGGCTGCTGCGGCGGCTGGAGACCCGCGACACCGAGGACGACGACACCATCCTGCCGGTGGAGCTGGTCGTCCGCGGCAGCACCGCCGCCCCGGGACCGGCCCTCGGATAACGAATTCGTCACTTCCAGCCGCGGAAGGCCCAAAAAATCACGGCAACTTCTTGAAACCGTGGCGCAAAGCGGGTCATAAGCCGGAAGGAACAGCCGACCAGACAACCCAGATCGAAAACCGCCATCTTGCGGTGCCGTCCTTCCTGCATCCGTCGGGCGGGGCGCCGCACGGAAACCGGAGCCCGGAGAAAGGTGCCATGACGCGCCAATGATCGAAGAGAACCTGATCCTCATCCTCGCCCTGCTGCCGTTCCTGGCGGCGGTCATCGCCAGCACGCTGTCCACCACGGCGCATGGCGCGGCGGCATGGGTATCGGGCCTGCTTCTGGTCTGCGGTCTGGTCATCCTTGCCGTGCTGCACGGCCCGATCGCGGCGGGCGAGGTGGTGCGGGGCACGATCCGCTGGATCCCCTCGCTGGGGCTGAACCTGTCGTTCCGCATGGACGGCTTCGTCTGGCTGTTCGTGACGCTCGTGTTCGGCATCGGCATCCTGGTGCTGATCTACGCCCGCTACTACCTGTCGAAGACCGACCCTGTGCCGCGGTTCTATGCCTTCCTGATGGCCTTCACCGGGGCGATGGTGGGGATGCTGATGTCCGGCAACATCGTCATGCTGGTGGTGTTCTGGGAACTGACCTCGCTGCTGTCGTTCCTGCTGGTCGGCTACTGGCACCAGGGCCAGGCGGCGCGCGACGGGGCGCGGATGGCGCTGATCGTCACCGGGGCGGGGGGGCTGTGCCTGCTCCTGGCGATGCTGATCCTCGGCCAGATCGCCGGCAGCTACGATCTCGACCGGGTGCTGGCCTCGGGCGAGGCGGTGCGGGCCGATCCGCTTTATGCGCTGGTGCTGGGGCTGTTCCTGCTGGGCTGCTTCACCAAGTCGGCGCAGATGCCGTTCCATTTCTGGCTGCCCGGCGCGATGGCGGCGCCGACGCCGGTCTCGGCCTTCCTGCATTCGGCGACGATGGTGAAGGCCGGGGTGTTCCTGCTGATCCGCTTCTCGCCGGTGCTGGGGCAGACCGAGCTGTGGTTCTTCGCCGTCACCGGCACCGGGATGCTGACGCTGCTGCTGGGGTCGTTCTTCGCCCTGTTCCGGCACGACCTGAAGGGCCTTCTGGCCTATTCCACCATCAGCCACCTGGGCCTGATCACCGCGCTGGCCGGGATCGGCAGCACCGGGGCGATCCTCGCCGCGATCTTCCACATCGTGAACCATGCGGTGTTCAAGGCCAGCCTGTTCATGGCGGCAGGGATCATCGACCACGAGACCGGCACCCGCGACATGCGCCGGCTGAGCGGGCTGATGCGCTACATGCCCTTCACCGGCACCCTGGCCATCGTCGCCGCCGCCGCCATGGCGGGGGTGCCGCTCCTGAACGGCTTCCTGTCGAAGGAGATGTTCTTCGCCGAGGCGGCGGACTGGCACAACGGCACCTGGCTGGACAATTCGCTGGCCTCGCTGGCCACCGCCGCCGGGGTCTTCGCGGTGGCCTATTCGCTGCGCTTCATCGCCACGGTGTTCTTCGGCCCGCCGCCCGAGGACCTGCCGCGCACCCCGCACGAGCCCGCCGCCTGGATGCGCCGCCCGGTCGAGGCGCTGGTGCTGGCCTGCCTGGTGGTCGGCATCCTGCCGGGGCTGACGCTGGGGCCGACGCTGAACCTGGCCGCCCGCTCGGTGCTGGGGGCCGACCTGCCTTACCGCGACATCGCCATCTGGCACGGCATCAACCAGCCGCTGGTGATGAGCTTCGTCGCCCTGGCCGGCGGCATCATGCTCTACCTCGTCTTCGGCAACCGGATCGCCGCCGGGCCGGAGGGGCCGCCGCTCTTGCACCGCCTGCGGGCGCAGCGCCTTTACGAACGCGCGCTGCTGGTCTTCACCTGGAAACTGCCGCGCAGCCTGCACCGCATCCTGGGGACCGAGCATCTGCAGCCGCAGCTGCGGCTGGTGGTGCTGCTGGCCTTCTCGGCCGGCTTCGTCACGCTCTGGGGCGTGCTGCGGTTGGCGCCGAACCCGGTCGGCAATGCGCTGAACCCGGCCTTCGCACTGATGTGGCTGGCCGGCGCCGCCTGCGCCATGGGCGCGGCCTGGCTGGCCAAGTATCACCGCTTCGCCGCGCTGGTCCTTCTGGGCGGGGCGGGGGCGGTGACCTGCCTGACCTTCGCCTGGCTCTCTGCCCCCGACCTGGCGGTGACGCAGCTTCTGGTCGAGATCGTCACCACCGTGCTGCTGCTCCTTGGCCTGCGCTGGATGCCGAAGCGGCTGGAGGAGATCGCCGAGGACAAGCTTCTGCCCGCCCGCCTGCGCCGGCTGCGCGACCTGGTGATCGCGCTGGTCTCCGGCACCGGGCTGGCGGCGGTGGCCTATGTGATGATGACCCGCCCGCCGGTGCCGAACAGCGTCGGCGACTGGTTCCTGCGCAACGCCTATACCGAGGGCGGCGGCACCAATGTGGTCAACGTGATCCTGGTGGACTTCCGCGCCTTCGACACCTTCGGCGAGATCACCGTGCTGGCCATCGTCGGCATCACCGTCTACGCCCTTCTGCGCCGCTTCCGTCCCGCGCCGGAAAGCGTGGACCACCAGAACCAGCGCGACGAGACCGAGACCGAGGAACTGGCCGAGGCGCTGCTGGTCCCGTCGGTGATCATGCGCTGGATGTTCCCGGCGCTGATCGTGATGGCGGGCTACCTGTTCTTCCGCGGCCACGACCTGCCGGGCGGCGGCTTCTCGGCCGGGGTGACGCTGTCGATCGCCTTCCTGCTGCAATACCTGGCCCATGACGTGCGCTGGATCGAGGCGCGGCTGACCGTGCTGCCGATCCGCTGGATGGGGGTGGGCCTCCTGATCGCGGGGCTGGCCGGGATGGGGTCCTTCCTCTTCGGCTATCCCTTCCTGACCGCCCATGCGCAATACGTGGACCTGCCGCTGGTCGGCAAGGTGCCGGCGGCGACGGCGATGATCTTCGACCTCGGCGTCTTCGCGCTGGTGGTGGGGGCCATCGTGCTGATGCTGGTCGCGCTGGCGCACCAGGCGCTGCGGATCGCCCGCCTGCAGGAACGCGAGACCGCCCGCCCGCCCGAGAAGGTGGCCGCGAAGCTGGCCGGCAAGATGGGGGCGCGCTGATGGAGGCCGTCCTCTCCGCCGCCATCGGCATCCTGGCCGCCTCGGGCATCTGGCTCTTGCTGCGGCCGCGCAGCTTCCAGGTGATCGTCGGGCTGTGCCTCTTGTCCTATGCCGTCAACCTGTTCATCTTCGCCATGGGCCGGCTGGCCATCGGCGCGCCGCCGATCATGCCGCGCGGCGGCTTCGTCAATCCGGCCGCCTATGCCGACCCGGTGCCGCAGGCGCTGGTGCTGACCGCCATCGTGATCAGCTTCGCCACCACGGCGCTGTTCCTCGTCGTGCTGATCGCCGCCCGCGGGCTGACCGGCAACGACCATGTCGACGGCGAGGAGCGCGCGCCATGATCTTCGCGCCCGAACACCTGATCATCGCGCCGGTGCTGATCCCCTTCTTCGCCGGGGCGCTGCTCTTGATCTACGCCGACCGGCAGCGGCAGGCGAAGATGCTGATCAGCCTGGTCTCGGTCGGCGCCATGCTGGTCGCGGCGGTGGAGCTCTTGATCCGGTCCAAGGGCAACGGGCTGACCGGGGGCAACGACATCGGCTTCTACCTGCTGGGGGACTGGGCCTCGCCCTACGGCATCATCCTGGTGGTGGACCGGCTGGCGGCGATGATGCTGGTGCTGACCGCGCTGCTGGCGCTGCCGGCGCTGGTCTATTCGGCGGCCGGCTGGCACCGGCAGGGCCAGCATTTCCACGCCATGTTCCAGTTCCTGCTGATGGGGTTGAACGGCGCCTTCCTGACCGGCGACCTGTTCAACCTGTTCGTGTTCTTCGAGGTGCTGCTGGCGGCCTCCTACGGCCTGCTGTTGCACGGCGGCGGCCAGCTGCGGGTGCGGGCGGGGATGCATTACATCGCCATCAATCTGGCCGCCTCGCTGCTGTTCCTGATCGGCGTCAGCCTGGTCTATGGCGCCACCGGCACGCTGAACATGGCGCATCTGTCCAACCTGGTGGCCGGGCTGCAGGACCAGCAGCGCGCGCTGTTCCATGCCGGCGCCGCGATCATGGGCATCGCCTTCCTGGTCAAGGCCGGGATCTGGCCGCTGTCGTTCTGGCTGCCCACGGCCTATATGGCCGGGGCCGCGCCGGTGGCCGCGGTCTTCGCCATCATGACCAAGGTCGGCGTCTACGTCATCCTGCGGCTGTCGATGCTGATGTTCGGCGCGGGGGCAGGGGCCTCGGCCCAGTTCGGCGCCGGGGTGCTGATCGCCGGCGGCATGGCCACCGTCGCCTTCGGCCTTCTCGGCGTGCTGGCCTCGCAGGGGCTGGGGCGGATGGCGGCGCATCTGGTGCTGGTCTCCTCCGGCACGGTGCTGGCCGCCACCGGCTTCACCGTCGCCGGGGCCAGCCCGCAGATCCTGGCCGGGGCGCTGTTCTACCTGCTCGGCTCCACCCTCGCCACCAGCGCCCTCTTCCTGCTGATCGAGCCGATGAGCCGCGAGGAGGGCGGCATCGCCGCCATGCTGGCGCTGACCGCCGACGCCTATGGCCTGGACGAGCGGGAAGAGGACCGCCAGCCCGAGATCGGCATCGCCATCCCCGGCACGCTGACGGTGCTGGGCCTGTGCTTCGGCGTCTTCGCCATGGTGCTGGCCGGGCTGCCGCCGCTGCCGGGCTTCATCGGCAAGTTCGGCATCCTGCGCGGGCTGCTCGGCTCCACCGCCGTCAGCCCGGTGATGAGCTGGGCCTTCACCGCGCTCTTGCTGCTGGCCGGCTTCGCCACGCTGATCGGGCTGGTCCGCATCGGCATCCAGACCTTCTGGGCCAGCGACGGCGAGCCGCCGCGCGTCTTCGCGCAGGAATTCGCCCCGATCCTGCTGCTGGTCGTGCTGCTCCTGGTCCTGACCGTCAAGGCCGATGCCGCCATGCGCTACATGCAGCAGACCGCCAATGCGCTGCTGCAACCCTCGATCTATGCCGAGGGCGTGCTCGGCGCGCCGCGGGCGGCCGAGAACGGCGATGCGAAGGCGGAGGGCGCAGAATGAGCCGCTTCCTGCCCCATCCGCTGCTGTCGCTGGGCCTGGTCTTCGTCTGGCTGCTGCTGACCCGCTTCTCGCTGGGCCACCTGATCCTGGGCACGGTGATCGCCGGTTTCGCCGGCTGGGCCTTCGCCCGGATCGAGCCCGACCGCCCCCGCATCCGCGCCTATCTGCCGCTGGTCCGGCTGGCGCTGGTGGTCGGCCTGGACATCATCCGCTCCAACTGGGCGGTCGCCTTGCTGATGCTGACCAACGGCCGGCACGGCGCCCGCAATTCCGCCTTCGTCGAGATTCCGCTGCGCCTGCGCGATCCGGTCGGGCTGTCGCTCCTGGCGATGATCGTCACCGCGACGCCGGGCACCGCCTGGCTGGAATACGATGCCGAGACCGGCGTCCTGCTGCTGCATGTTTTCGACATGATCGAGACGGACGACTGGCCGGCCCTGATCTGCGGCCGCTACGAGGCCCGCCTGCTGGAGGCTTTCGAGGAATGACCAGCGCCACCCTCCTGTGGATCGCCCTGACCTATGCCCAGACCATGCTGGCCATCGCCGGCTGCCTGGCCACCTGGCGGATGTGGAAGGGTCCCCGCGCGCAGGACCGGGTGCTGGCGCTGGACTGCCTCTACATCACCACCATGCTCTTGTTCTTCGTCACCGGGATGCGGCTGGACACGCCGTTCTTCTTCGAGGCCTCGCTGGTCATTGCCATCGGCGGCTTCGTCTCCAGCCTGGCGCTGGCCAAGTTCCTGCTGCGCGGCGAGGTGATCGAATGACCCCGCTCGATTCCCTGCCGCTCTGGCTGGCGGCCCCCGTGGCGGCGCTGCTGGTGATCGGCAGCACGCTGACCGTGCTCGGCGCCTTCGGCCTGGCGCATCTGCGCAGCTTCTACGACCGCATCCACGCCCCCACCCTGGGCACCAGCTGGGGCACGGCGGCGATCCTCTTGGCCTCGATCCTGGCCTATTCCTGGGTGCAGGAGCGGCTGGTGGTGCACGAGATCGTCGTCGGCATCTGCGTGATGGTGACGACGCCGGTGACCACGATGCTGATCGGCCGCGCCGCCCTGCACCGCGACCGCAAGGAGGGCGCCGCGGGCGTGCCGCCCTCGCGCCGCGCCCGCGGCGGCGCGGCAAAGGGCTGACCGGGGCAGGGCGCCGCACCTGCCGGGCCGGGGCTTGACGAGGCCGGCCAAGTCGCGCTTTGCTGTCGGCGATGGTTCCCGGGCGGAGTCCGCTCCTCCGGGTGAAAAGGGAATGCGGTGCGGCGCCTCCGGGCGCCAAGGCCGCGACTGCCCCCGCAACTGTAAGCGGCGAGCCTGCCCCCGCAAGACCACTGGCCCCTCGGGGCCGGGAAGGTGGGGAAAAGGCCGCGACCCGCGAGTCAGGAGACCTGCCATCGCCAGATGAACCCATGACCCGGGCGGGGTGCCCCGGAAGGAGCTTGCGATGGACCATCCCCGGCCGCCCGCGGCCAATCCCTTCCTTCCGCCGCCGCAGCGGCACCAGCTGCATCTCTGCCGGGACTGCCGCCACACCGGCCGGCCCTGCCTTGCCGGCCTCGCCCTGCTGGAGCGGCTGCGCGCCGCCATCGCCGCCTCCGGCGCCGAGGAGGGGTTCGAGATCTCCGGCTCGGCCCGGCTGGAGAGCTGCGACCGTCCCTGCACCGTGGTCTGGCAGGTCTCGGCCGGGGCGGCCTGGCTGTTCGGCGATGCCGATCCCGCCGGGGACATCGGCGAGATGGTGGCGCAGGCCGGACACGGCGACCTGCCGCGCGAGGGCGGCCCCGCAGCGGTGATCGCCACCCGCGCGGGGGCGATCCAGTGACCCCGGCACCAGTCGCCCCCGCCATCGAGGTCCGCAACGTTCGCTGCGGCGGCAAGGGCGCGCCGGGCAGCCTGGAGGGCGTCAGCCTCGCGGTGGCGGCGGGGGAATGCCTCGCCCTCTGCGGTCCGGCCGGATCGGGCAAGGCCACGCTGCTGCGGCTGATCGCGCGCAGGCTGCCGCCGCGGTCCGGCGCGGTCTGCCTGTTCGCGCGCGACATCTGGCTGATGTCGGCCTCCGAGGTGGCGGGCATGGTGCTGCCGCTCTCTCCCGCCGATACGGCCTTGGACGCGATGACGCCCCGGCAGATCGTGGCCGAGGCCTGCCGCCGCGGGGTGCAGGACCCGTCCCCCGCCGCGCGCTCGGCCGCCACCCATGCGGCGCTGCGGCAGGCCGGGCTGGCGGCGGTGCAGGACCGGGCCTTCGGCCTGCTGCCGCCGGAGGACCGGCTGCGGGTGCTGGCCGCCCGCGCGCTGCTGCTGCGGCCGCGGATCGTGCTGCTGTCCGGGGCGCCGCGGTTGCCGGCCGGCCTGCTGGCCGATCTGCGCGATGCCGGCCTTACCGTGATGGCGGCGCTGGAGGAGGCGGCCGGCGCCGCGGCCGGCCGGGTGGTGCACCTGGACCGCGGCCGGATCGTCGCCGACAGCGCGGAGGGTGCCAAGCCGGTGCTTCACGGCAGCCTGGGGTAGGTCGGGCGGGAGAAGGCGAGGCACTGCCTCGCCCCCGCCCGTGCGTGGCGGATGCACCCGGAGACGGTGGCAGCACGAGACCCCGAGAGGCCGGCGCCCGGCCCGGCGGGCGAGAAGCGCCCGCCGAGGGCGGGGCGGGCGCTGGCCGGGCCATTGAGGCCCGGCCGGTCCCGGTTCCAACCGTCGCGCCGTGGCGAAGGCACGCGCCTTCGCCAAGCACGCAGGGGAAAGGACACCTCGCCCCCTCACAGCGCCATACCCGGCCCGCTCTTTGCCCCCGACAACGCGATCAGCCGTTCCCGCAGCCGCATCGCCAGCGGCGACAGCGGCCGGCGGCGCAGGTCCAGCAGGTAATAGGGCGAGACCCGGATGTCGTGCGGCACCCGCAGCGCCACGAAGCCGGCCGAGATCGGCGGGCGGATCAAGAGTTGCGCCACCTCGTCCGACAGAGGCGCCACCGCGTCGCTTTCGGCCAGATAGGCCAGCGTCAGCAGCACCGAGGGGCTGTTGACCACGTTCACCGGCTCGGTCAGCCCCAGCCCGGCGAAGGCCGCCAGCGCCGCCTCGCGGATCGGGGCGCCGCGGCTCTGGATGATCCATTCGTAGCCGTGCAGCTCCGTCAGCGTGACCGAGGGCGAGCGGGCCAGCGGATGGCTGGCGCGGGTCAGGAAGCTGACCTTCTCGTCGCGGATCGGCAGGATGTTGAAGGCCTGGCTGTCGAACTCGGGCAGGATGCGGCCGATGGCCATGTCCAGCTCTCCGGCCGTCAAGAGCGCCAGCAGGTCGCGCGAAGGCATGGCGTCGATGCTGATGTCGGCATCCGGTGCCTGCCGCTTGATGTCGCGCACCGCCCGCACCAGGAACTGCACCGCCGGGCCGGTGACCGCGCCGATCCGCACTGAGCCGGCAAAGCCGTGGCGCAGGTTCTCCAGGTCGCTGGCCATGCTGGCCATCTCGCGCAGCACCACCCGGGCGCGGCGCAGCACCGCGAGCCCGGCCTCGGTCGGTTCCATCCCGCGGGGCTGGCGCAGGAACAGCGGCGCGCCGACCTGCCGCTCCACCTCGGCCAGCATCCGCGAGGCGGCGGGCTGGGTCATGCCGAGCGCCTCGGCCGCGGATTGCAGCTGGCCCTGGTCGGCGATCTCGCGCAGCAGTTGCAGCGCGGCGGGCTTCAGCATCAGGCGGGCGGCGGTCTTCGGCATATCAATTCCGCTATGCAGATGGGTGCAAAAGTCATTTTACCCGCATGTCAGGGAAAAGCTATGTCTGGGCAGCGTCTTTTTTGGAGGGGGAGGACCGGGATGTTCCTGTCGCAGATCCGGCAAGCCGACGGCGCCCGCGCCGTGGTGGCGCGGGACGGCGGGCGGGCGCATGTGGTGCCCGGCGCGGCCTCGACCCGCGATCTGGCTTTGGCCGCCCTTGCCGCCGGGCGCGGGCTGGCCGAGGAGGTCGCCGCGCGCGGGCAGGGGGCCGAGGTCGACCTGCCCGCGCTGCTGGCGCAGGGCAGGGTGCTGCTGCCGCTGGACCATCCCGACCCGGCGCATCTGCACCTGACCGGCACCGGGCTGACCCATCTCGGCTCGGCCTCTGCCCGCAACGCCATGCACGCCAAGGCCGACCCCGAGGCGATGACCGACAGCATGAAGATGTTCCGCATGGGGCTGGAGGGCGGCAAGCCCGCCGCCGGCGCCATCGGCGTGCAGCCGGAGTGGTTCTGGAAAGGCAACGGCGCCCACGCCGTCGCCCCCGGCGCGCCGCTGGTCTCGCCCGGATTCGCGCTGGACGCGGGCGAGGAGCCGGAGGTGGCGGGGCTTTACCTCGTCGCCCCGGACGGCACGCCCTGGCGTCTCGGCTTCGCGCAGGCCAACGAGTTTTCCGACCATGTGACCGAGCGCGGCAATTACCTCTGGCTGGCGCATTCCAAGCTGCGCCCGGCCAGCTTCGGCCCCGAGATGCTGGTGGGCGACCTGCCGGCGCATGTGGAGGGCAGCAGCGCCATCCTGCGCGACGGCCGGGTGATCTGGGAAAGGCCGTTCCTGTCGGGCGAGGACAACATGTCCCACAGCCTGGCCAATCTGGAGCACCATCATTTCAAGTATGACCTGTTCCGCCGGCCGGGCGATGTGCATGTGCATTTCTTCGGCACCGCCACGCTGAGCTTCGCCGACGGCATCCGGGCGGAGCCGGGCGACGAGTTCCGCATCCATTGTCCCGCCCTCGGCCTGGCGCTTTCCAACCCGCTGGACCAGCGGCCGGGCGAGGATGCCCCGGTCGGCGTCCGACCGCTGTGAGGCAGGCGATGACCCATATCCCCCATGGCAGGCACCTGATCGCCGGCGAATGGACCTGCTCCGCCGCCACCTTCGCCTCCGCCCCGGCGCAGGGGCCGGCGCATCGCTTCGCCCGCGGCGATGCCGCGCTGGTCGACCGGGCGGTGCGGGCGGCGGAAGCGGCGTTCGCGGAGTTCGGCTGGACCGAGCGCGAGACCCGTGCCGCCTTTCTGGAAGCGGTGGCGGAGGAGATCGAGGCCCGCGGGTCGCAGATCACCGAGATCGCCCAGCAGGAGACCGGCCTGCCCGCGGCCCGGCTGGAGGGCGAGCGCGGGCGCACCACCGGCCAGTTGCGGCTCTTCGCCGGGCATATCCGCAAGGGCGACTACCTCGACCGCCGCCACGACCCGGCGCTGCCCGACCGCCGGCCCGTGCCGCGGCCCGACATCCGGCTGATGCAGCGGCCCATAGGCCCGGTGGCGGTGTTCGGCGCCTCCAACTTCCCGCTGGCCTTCTCGGTGGCCGGGGGCGACACCGCCTCGGCCTTGGCGGCGGGCTGCCCAGTGGTGGTCAAGGGCCATCCCGCCCATCCCGGCACCGGCGAGATCGTGGCCGAGGCCTTCCACGCCGCCATCGCCCGCAGCGGGATGCCCGCGGGGGTGTTCTCGATGATCCATGGCGACAGTCCCGAGGTCGGCGCCGCGCTGGTCACCCATCCGCTGATCCGCGCCGTCGGCTTCACCGGCAGCACCCGCGGCGGCAAGGCGCTGTTCGACCTTTGCGCTGCGCGGCCCGAGCCGATCCCCTTCTTCGGCGAATTGGGCTCGATCAACCCGGTCTTCCTGTTGCCCGGGGCGCTTGCCGCCCGGCCCGAGGCGCTGGCACAAGGCTGGGCCGCCAGCCTGACCATGGGCGCGGGCCAGTTCTGCACCAATCCGGGGCTGGTGGTGGTCGAATCCGGCCCCGCCGCCGACGCCTTCCTGCACGCCGCCCGGGCCGCGCTGGAAACCGTCGCGCCGCAGGTCATGCTGACCGAGGGCATCGCCGCCGCCTATGACAGCGGCGCGGCCCGGTTGGCCGCTGAGGCGCAGGTGCTGCTGCCGGGCTGCGCGCAGGAGCGCCGGGCAAGCCCGGTGCTGCTGGCCGCGACGGCGGAGGAGTTCCTCGCCCGTCCCGCCCTCGGCGAGGAGGTGTTCGGGCCGCTCGGCCTGGTTGTCACGGTGCCGGAAGCCGGGGAGATGCCCGGCTTCGCGCAGCACCTGCAAGGGCAGCTGACCGTCACGCTGCACATGGAGCAGGACGACACCGATCTGGCCCGGCGCCTGCTGCCGGTGCTGGAGCGCAAGGCGGGCAGGGTGCTCGCCAACGGCTGGCCCACCGGAGTGGAGGTCTGCGACGCCATGGTCCATGGCGGCCCCTTCCCGGCCAGCACGAATTTCGGCGCGACATCGGTGGGGACGATGGCGATCCGGCGCTTCCTGCGCCCGGTCTGCTACCAGAACCTGCCCGCCGCGCTGCTGCCGCAGGACCTGGCCGGATGATCCGGCCCGGCTGACCACCGCCGGGGCGCGCATCGCCCCGGCCCCGGATGCCGGAGGAGGAACCGGCGCCGCAAAACCCAAGGGAGGATCCCATGACCATCAAGACCCTGCTTTCCACCGTGGCCTTCGTCGCCCTCGGCGCGACTTCGGCCATGGCCGAGAAGGTGATCGGCTTCTCGCAGATCGGCTCGGAATCCGGCTGGCGCGCCGCCGAGACCACGCTGACCAAGGCCCAGGCCGAGGAGCGCGGCTACCAGCTGCAATTCTCGGACGCGCAGCAGAAACAGGAAAACCAGATCGCCGCGATGCGGTCCTTCATCGCGCAGGGCGTGGACGCGATCCTGATCGCCCCGGTGGTCGCCACCGGCTGGGACGCCGTGCTGCAGGAGGCGAAGGAGGCCGAGATCCCGGTGGTGCTGCTGGACCGGATGGTGGACAGCGACCCCTCGCTCTATCTGACCGCCGTCGGCTCGAACCTCGTCCACGAGGGCGAGGTCGCGGGCCAGTGGCTGGCCGAGACGGTGGGCGACAGGGACTGCCGCATCGTCGAGTTGCAGGGCACCACCGGATCGTCCCCCGCCATCGACCGCAAGAAGGGCTTCGAGCAGGGCATTTCCGGCCACGACAACCTGAAGATCGTGCAAAGCCAGACCGGCGACTTCACCCGCTCGCTCGGCAAGGAGGTGATGGAAAGCTTCATCCAGGCCGAGAACGGCGGCAAGGACATCTGCGCGCTCTACGCCCATAACGACGACATGGCGGTGGGGGCGATCCAGGCGATCAAGGAGGCCGGGCTGAAGCCGGGCGAGGACATCCTGATCGTCTCCATCGACGGGGTGCCGGACATCTTCAAGGCCATGGCCGACGGCGAGGCCAATGCCACGGTGGAGCTGACCCCCAACATGGCCGGCCCGGCCTTCGACGCGCTGGAGGCGTTCTGGGCCGACGGCACCGAGCCGCCGAAGTTCATCCAGACCGAGTCGAAGCTGTTCACCCAGTCCGACGATCCGGCCGGGGAATATGAGGCGCGCAAGGGCCTGGGTTACTGATAGGCTGATCCCCGGGCCGGCTGCGGCCCGGGGCATCCCGAAGGAGGAGGGGGCTGGCGTGACGCTGCTGACGGTGCGGTCGCTGACCAAGGTGTTTCCGGGCACGAAGGCGCTGGACGGCGTGGACTTCGACCTGCGCGCCGGCGAGATCCATGCCCTCCTGGGCGAGAACGGCGCCGGGAAATCCACGCTGATCAAGTGCCTGACCGGCGCCTATGCCCGCGACGCCGGCACCGTCACGCTGGACGGCCGCCCCATCGCGCCGCGGTCGACGGTGGAGGCGCAGGACCTCGGCATCGGCACGGTCTATCAGGAGGTGAACCTGCTGCCGAACCTGACCGTGGCGCAGAACCTGCTGTTCGGCCGCGAGCCGCGCCGCTTCGGCCTGATCGACAGCCGCGCCCTGCGGCGGCAGGCGCGCGAGGTGCTGACGCAATACGGGCTGGACCTGAACGTCGACCGCGACCTGGGCAGCTATTCGGTGGCGATCCAGCAGATCGTCGCCATCGCCCGCGCCGTCGCCCTGTCCGGCAAGGTGCTGATCCTGGACGAGCCGACCGCGAGCCTGGACGCCCGCGAGGTGGGAATGGTGTTCGAGGTGGTGCGGGGCCTGCGCGACCGCGGCCTGGGCATCGTCTTCGTGTCGCATTTCCTCGACCAGGTCTTCGCGCTGACCGACCGCATCACCGTGCTGCGCAACGGCCGCAGGATCGTGACCGAGGACACCGCCGCGCTGGACCGGATGAGGCTGATCGAGCACATGCTGGGTCGTGCGCTGGAGGACGAGGTGATGCACAGCCCGCCCCCCGCCCGCGGCCCCCGCGCGCCGATGCTGCGCTTTGCCGGCATGGGCCGGCGCGGCGCGGTGGAGCCCTTCGACCTGGCCGTGGGGCAGGGCGAGGTGGTGGGGCTGGCGGGGCTGCTCGGCTCCGGCCGGACCGAGACTGCCGAGACCATCTTCGGCCTGCGCCCGGCACAGACCGGCAGCGCCGCCGACGAGAACGGGCCGCTCCGCCTGGCCTCGCCCCGCGCGGCCATCGCGGCGGGCTTCGGCTTCGCGCCCGAGGACCGCAAGACCGACGGCATCGTCGCCGACCTGACGCTGCGGGAGAACGTCGTCTTGGGCCTGCAGGCCCGCCGCGGCTGGATGCGGCCGATCCCGCGGGCCGAGCAGAACCGGCTGGCCGAGGATTACATCAAGCGGCTGGACATCCGCACCTCGGGCCGGGAAAAGCCGGTGGGGGAGCTGTCGGGCGGCAACCAGCAGAAGGTGGTGCTGGCGCGCTGGCTGGCGATGAACCCGCGCTTCCTGATCCTGGACGAGCCCACCCGCGGCATCGACGTGGGCGCGCATGCGGAAATCCTGCACCTGATCCATGACTTGGTGGAACGGGGCATGTCGCTGCTGGTGATCTCTTCCGAACTGGACGAACTGATCGCGGTGTCGGACCGGGTGATCGTCCTGCGCGACCGCCGCCATGTCGCCGAACTGACCGGAGCGGAGATCTCCGGCGAGACGATCATGCGGGCCATCGCCGCGGCCCCCGCGGAAGGAGCGGCCTGATGCGCGCGGACCTCCGGCGGCTGGCGCCGCAGCTGATCGCCCTTGCCGCGCTGATCGCGCTGGTGACGGTGTTCTATCCCGGCTTCCTGTCGGTCACGGTGAACGACGGCCGGCTGGTCGGCCCGGTGATCGACGTGCTGAAGCGCAGCGCGCCGGTGGCGCTCTTGGCCGTCGGGATGACGCTGGTGATCGCCACCCGCGGCATCGACCTGTCGGTGGGCGCCACCATGGCGATCTGCGGCGCGGTGGCGGCGCTGGCCATCGCCTCGGGCTGGGGGATCGCGGCGGCCATTCTGCTGGCGCTGCTGGCCGGCGCGGCGGCGGGGCTGTGGAACGGCGCGCTGGTCGCCGCGGTCGGCGTGCAGCCCTTCGTCGCCACGCTGATCCTGATGACCATGGGCCGCGGCCT
Organism: Rhodobacter sp. SGA-6-6; assembly: GCF_011043545.1. Classification (GTDB taxonomy): domain Bacteria; phylum Pseudomonadota; class Alphaproteobacteria; order Rhodobacterales; family Rhodobacteraceae; genus Pseudogemmobacter. The sequence continues at coordinate 230,218 of NZ_JAAKGP010000005.1, forward strand.
GGCCCAGCTGGTCACCGAGGGCCGCATCCTGACCTTCACCGACCCGGCCTTCGCCTGGATCGGCTCGGGCAGCTTCCTCGCCCTGCCGGTGCCGGCCTGGATCTGGCTGGCGGTGGCGGTGGCCGCCATCCTGATCATGCGCCGCACCGCGCTCGGGATGCTGATCGAAGCCATCGGCATCAACCGCCGCGCCTCGGCGCTGGCCGGGGTGAACGCGCCGGTGCTGCTGGTGGCGGTCTATGTCATCGCCGGGCTTTGCGCCGCGCTGGCGGGGATGATCGTCACCGCCGACATCCGCGGGGCCGATGCCAACAACGCCGGGCTCTGGCTGGAACTGGACGCCATCCTCGCCGTGGTGATCGGCGGCAATTCCCTGCTGGGCGGGCGGTTTTCCATCATGGCCTCGGTGATCGGGGCGCTGATCATCCAGACCATCTCCATCGGCATCCGGCTGGCCGGGTTCCCCTCGGAATACAACCTCGTCATCAAGGCGGTGCTGGTGCTGGTGATCCTTGTCCTGCAATCGCCCCGCATCGCCGCCGAGTGGCGGTTCTGGCGCGAGGGCCTGCGCCGCCGCCGCGAGGGCGCGCCCGCAAAAGGAGCCACGGAATGAACACCCGCGCCCTGCCGCTTTACGTCACCATCGCCATCTTCGCGCTGGCCTGGGTCGTCTGCTGGCTGCAGTTCCCGGCCATGGCCTCCACCCGGGTGATCGGCAACCTGCTGACCGACAACGCCTATCTGGGCATCGTCGCCGTGGGGATGACGCTGGTGATCCTGTCGGGCGGGATCGACCTCTCGGTCGGCTCGGTCATCGCCTTCTCCGGCGTCTTCATCGCGGTGATGCTGCGCGACACCGGGCTGCACCCCTTGGCGGTCTTCGCGCTGCTGCTGGCGCTGACCACCGCCTTCGGCGCGGCGATGGGAGGGCTGATCCACGGGCTGGCGATGCCCGCCTTCATCGTCACCCTGGCGGGGATGTTCCTGGCCCGCGGCGCGGCCTACCTGCTGTCCATCGACTCGGTGCCGATCCAGCACGAGTTCTACAAGACCCTGCAGGGCGCCTACTGGCTGATGCCCGGCAAGGGGCGGCTGACGCTGATCGGGGTGCTGATGCTGGCGGTCTTCGTCCTCGGCATGGTGGTGGCGCACCGGACCCGCTTCGGCGCCTCGGTCTATGCGCTCGGCGGCGGCGAGGCGACGGCGCGGCTGATGGGGGTGCGGCAGGGGCGGACCACGGTGCTGGTCTATGCCTTCTCCGGCCTGATGGCCGGGCTTTCGGGGATCGTGTTTTCGATCTACACCGGCTCGGGCTATTCGCTGGCCACGGTGGGGACGGAACTGACCGCCATCGCCTGCGTCGTCATCGGCGGCACGCTGCTGACCGGCGGGGCGGGCTATGTGATCGGGACGCTGGTGGGGGTGCTGACCATGGGGCTGATCCAGACCTACATCGTCTTCGACGGCAGCCTGTCGTCCTGGTGGACCAAGATCGTGATCGGCATCCTGCTGCTGGCCTTCATCCTGCTGCAGAAGGGGCTGGTGCGGCTGTCGCAGGCCCGGATGGCGGCATGAGCCTGTCCGGTTTCGGCGTCACCCCGGACGGCCGCCCGGTCGAGGCCGTCGCCCTGCGCGGGCCGCGGCTGGCGGCGCGGGTGCTGACCCTGGGCGCCACGGTGCAGGACCTGCGGCTTGCGGGCGTGGCGCATCCGCTGGTGCTGGGGTTCCCCACCGCGGAGGCCTATTTCGGCCCCGGCCTCTATGCCGGCGCGCTGGTCGGGCGCTTCGCCAACCGGCTGGCCGGCGGGCGGTTCATCATCGACGGGAAGGAGTATCGGGCCGACCGCAACGAAGGCGGCCGGACCCTGCTGCACGGCGGGTCGGACGGCATCCACCACCACATCTGGAGCATCGCCGATCTGGCCGCGGACCGGGTCACCCTGACGCTGGAGCTGCCGGACGGCCACATGGGCTTTCCCGGTGCCCTGTGCATCCGGGCGGAGATCTCGGTCGCCGGGGACGCGCTGGCCTTCGACCTGCAAGCCACGACCGACGCCCCGACCCTGTGCAACCTGGCCCATCACGGCTATTTCGCGCTGGATGACAGCGGCGACGCCCGCGGCCACCTGTTGCAGGTCGCGGCCGACCATTACCTGCCGGTCGACGCCGACCTGATCCCGACCGGAGAGATCGCCCCCGTCGATGGCACCCGCTTCGACTTCCGCCGGCCCCGCGACCTGCGCGGCGGCGACTATGACCACAACCTCTGCCTCGCCCCCGCCCGCGGCCCGCTGCGGCCGGTCGCCGCGCTGACCGGCCGGACCGGCCTGCGGATGCAGGTTGAGACCACCGAGCCCGGCCTGCAACTCTACGACGGCCGGCATTTCGACGGCGCGGCCGGGCTGGACGGCCGCCGCTACGGTCCCCATGCCGGCCTGGCGCTGGAGACGCAGGGCTGGCCCGACGCGCCCAACCATCCCGGCTTCCCCGACGCGGTGCTGCGCCCGGAGCAGGACTACCGCGCCGTCACCCGCTACCGCTTCGGCCGCTGAAGGGCAAGGACCGCCGCCCTTCCCGCGCTGGACAGGGGCCGGTCCTCTCGCCTAGGCTTTCCCTGCGGGAAACCTTCCCCGGCGAGGAACCGACCAAGCGCCATGCCAGCATCGCCTTCCCCCGGCCCCTCCGCCCCTCCGCTGATCTCGGTCATCCTGCCCTGCCTCGACGAGGAGGAGGTTCTGGGCGAGACCCTCGCCCGGCTGGACCGGATGGCGGCGGACCAGCCGGGCTGCCGGTTCGAGTTCGTCTTCGTCGACGACGGCTCGCGCGACGGCACCGCGGCGATCCTGCGCGCCGCCGCCGCCCGCGACCCCCGGGTGCGGCTGCTGCGCTTCGCCCGCAACTTCGGCCAGCAGATCGCGGTCTCGGCCGGGATCGAGGTCGCCCGCGGCGATGCGGTGGTGCTGATGGACGCCGACCTGCAGGACCCGCCCGAGGTGGTGGGCGAGATGGTCGCGCTGTGGCGGCAGGGCTTCGACGTGGTCTACGGCACCCGCAGCGCCCGGCCCGCCGACGGCATGGTGAAACGCGGCACGGCGCGGCTGTTCTACGCCGTGATCAACCGCCTTTCCGAAGTGCCGATCCCCAGCGACACCGGCGACTTCCGGCTGATGAGCCGTCCGGTGGTGGAGGTGCTGCGCCGGATGCCCGAACGCCACCGCTTCATCCGCGGCATGGTCAGCTGGGCCGGCTTCCGCCAGACCGCGCTGCACTACGAGCGGCCCGAGCGCTTCGCCGGCCGCACCAAATACCCGTTGCGCAAGATGCTGGCCTTCGCCGCCGACGGGATATTGTCCTTCTCGATCAGACCCTTGCAGCTGTCCATCGCCCTCGGCCTGGTGGCGGCGGGGCTGGCGCTGCTGGGGATCGGCTATGCGCTTTTCATGCGCATCTTCACCTCGATCTGGGTCGAGGGCTGGACGGCGCTGATGCTGGCGGTGCTGTTCATGGGGGGCGTGCAGCTGCTGTGCCTCGGCATCCTCGGCGAATATGTCGGGCGGATCTACAGCGAGGTGAAGCGCCGCCCGCTTTACGTCGTGGCCGAGCGGGCGGGCTTCGACGAAGGCGAGGGCTGATGCGGCGGGGGGCGCATCTGCTCCTGGGGCTGGCGCTGGCGGGCCTCTGCGGCTGGCTGGTGCTGCGCGATCTGGACTGGCGCGCGCTGGCGGCGGCGCTGGCGGCGCCCGACCTGCGCTGGCTGGCGCTGGCGCCGGTCTTCCTCGCGGCGGGCTATGCCTGCCGGGTGGCGCGCTGGCGGGCGATGCTGGCGACCGCCCGGCCCGGCCTCGGGCTGGGGCGCTGCGCGGTGCCGCTGCTGGGCTCGATCGCCGCCAACAACCTGCTGCCGCTCCGCATGGGCGACGTGCTGCGCTGCGTCGGCTTCTCGCGCTGGCTGGGGCTGGACGCGGGCACGATCACCGCCACCGTTCTGGTGGAGCGGCTGCTGGACCTGCTGACCGTGCTTCTGGCCTTCGGGCTGGCGCTGCTGGTCCTTGCCCCCGGCCGGGCGCTGGTCGGCGCCGGGGCCGGGGCGCTGGTGGCGCTCGGCCTCGCCGCGCTGGTGCTGCTGCTCGCCCCCGGCCTGCTGCGCCCGCTGGTCCGGCTGGCGGAGGCCGGGCTGCGCCGCATCCGCCCCGGGGCGGGGGCCGCCTTCGCCCGCTTCGCCGAGCCGCTGCTGGCCACGCTGGCGCGGGGCCGCCGGATGCCGGGGCTGATCCTGTGGTCCGCCGCCGCCTGGGGCTGCGAGGGCGCGGTCTACTGGGCCGTGGCCAAGGCGCTGCCGGCGATCACCGCCCCGATGGCCGCCTGGCTGGCGATGCCGGCGGGGACGCTGGCGACGCTGCTGCCCTCCACCCCCGGCCATGTCGGCACCTTCGACTATTTCGCCATCCGGGCCGCCGAAAGCCTCGGCAATTCCGCCGCCGCCGCCACCGCCTTCGCGGTGCTGGTCCATGCCGTGCTCTACCTGACCACCACGCTGGCGGGCAGCCTGTGCCTGCTGGTCTGGCGCCTGCGCGCCGCGCCGCAGGACGCCCGGGCATGAGCCATGTGCTGATCCTCGGCGCCGGCTTCACCGGCCTTGCCGCCGGGCTGGACCTCGCCCGCGCCGGGCATCGCGTCACCCTGCTGGAGGCCGAACCCTTCGTCGGCGGCCTCGCCGGGGCCTTTGACACCGGCGGCGCGCGGCTGGAGCGGTTCTACCACCACTGGTTCACCTCGGACACCGCGATCATGGACCTGGTGCGGGAGCTGGGGCTGGAGGGCGAGATCACCACCCGCGCCACCGCGACCGGCGTCTGGCACAACCGCAGCCTCTACCGCCTGTCCTCGCCGCTGGACCTGCTGCGCTTCACCGCGCTGCCGTTCCACGACCGGATCAGGCTGGGCCTGCTTTACCTGCGCGCCCGGCGCATCCGCGACTGGCGGGCGCTGGAGGGGGTGACGGCGGCCGACTGGCTGCGGCGACTGGGGGGCGAGACCGTCTGGCGGGTGATGTGGCAGCCGCTGATTCAGGGCAAGTTCGGCCCCCATGCCGACGAGATTTCCGCGGTCTGGATCTGGAACAAGCTGAAGCTGCGCGGCGGCTCGCGCGGGGCGAAGGGCGAGGAGCGGCTGGCCTATTTCCGCGGCTCCTTCGCCCGGCTGGCCGAGGAGACCGCCGCCGCCATCCGCGCCGCGGGCGGCGAGGTGCGGACCGGCGCGCCGGTGACGGCGCTGGAGCGCGGCGCGGGCTGGACCGCCCGCGGCCCCTGGGGCGAAGTCACCGGCGATGCGGTGATCGCCACGCCGGCGCCGGCGGTGCTGGCCGACCTGCTGGAACCTGCCGGGCAGGCGGAGGCAGGGGCGCTGGCGGCGCTGCGCCGCATCCCCTATCTCGCCAACCTCTGCCTGGTGCTGGAACTGGACCGGCCGCTGAGCGGGACCTACTGGCTGAACGTCAACGATCCCGGCTTCCCCTTCGTCGGCGTGATCGAGCACACCAATTTCGAGCGGCCCGAAAGCTATGGCGGCCGCCACATCGTCTATCTGTCCAGATACCTGCCGGTGGAGGACCCGCTCTGGCAGATGCCCGACGATCGGGTGCTGGCATATGCCCTGCCGCATCTGGCGCGGATGTTCCCGGCCTTCCGCCCCGACTGGGTGCAGCGCCATCACGTCTGGCGCGCCCGCTGGGCGCAGCCGGTGGTGGGGCGGCATTATTCCGCGCTGATCCCGCCCGCCGAGGGGCCGCTGCCCGGCCTGTTCCCGGCCTCGATGGCGCAGATCTACCCAGAGGACCGCGGCACCAACCATGCCGTGCGTGATGGGCGCCGCGTCGCCGCCCGGGTGATCGGCAGGCTGGGCCATGGCTGACCTCCTGCGCGCGCTGCGCCCGCATCACTGGGTCAAGAACCTGCTGGTCTTCCTGCCGATGGTCGCCGCGCATCGCTGGGCGGAGTCCGCGCTCTGGCTGTCCGCCGCGCAGGCCTTCGCCGCCTTCTGCCTGTGCAGCTCGGCGCTCTATCTGGTCAACGACCTGATCGACCTGGCCGACGACCGCGCCCATCCGCAGAAGCGCCACCGCCCGCTGGCCGCCGGACGGCTTTCGCCCCGGACCGCCCTTGCCGCCGGTGCCGCGCTGCTGGCCGCGGCGCTGCTGCTGGCCGCGGCGGCCGGGGCGCTGGCGCAGGTCGCCGGCTATGCGCTGGCGGCGCTGGCCTATTCGCTGTGGCTCAAGACCCGGGCGCTGGCCGACCTGTTCTGGCTGGTCGGGCTTTACCTGCTGCGGGTGCTGGCGGGGGCGGCGGCGACCGGCATCCAGCCTTCGGACTGGCTGCTGGCGCTCAGCGCGCTGGTCTTCGCCTCGCTTGCCTGTGCCAAGCGCTGCGCCGAACTGACAGGGGCCGCAAGCGGCGCGCTGCCGCTGCCGCGCCGCCGCGGCTACCGGGTCGAGGACCGCGGGCTTCTGACCACCGCCGGCCTTGCCGCCGCCTTCGCCACCCAGATCGTGCTGCTCCTCTACCTGCAGGAGGCCGCGGCGGGGGCGCTTTACCCGCGGCCGGGCTGGCTGATGCTGGCCGGGGCGGTGATCCTCGGCTGGCTGATGCGGGTCTGGCTGCTGGTCGGGCGCGGACGGATGCAGACCGATCCCATCGTCTTCGCCCTGCGCGACCCCGCCAGCCTTGCCGCGGGGCTGGCGCTGGCCGGCTGTTTCCTGCTGGCGGCGGGCTGAGGGATCAGCGGGCGCCGCGCCGCGCCCAGAGCAGCAGCCCGGCCAGCGCCGCAAGGGCCGCGAAAAGCGCCAGCGGCAGCGCCCCGCCCGGGCCACCCCCGGCGCCGGGCACCACCGGCACATCCACCGGCGTGGGGGTGGCGGTCGGCGCGGTGGTTACCGTGGGCGTCACCGGAGGCGGTGTCGGTGTTGGCGTGACGGTGGGCGTGACCGGCGGTGGCGTCGGGGTCGGCGTGACGGTGGGCGTGACCGGCGGCGGCGTCGGTGTGGGCGTGACGGTGGGCGTCACCGGCGGCGGTGTCGGGGTGGGCGTGACGGTGGGCGTCACCGGCGGCGGTGTCGGGGTGGGCGTGACGGTGGGCGTGATCGGCGGCGGTGTCGGGGTGGGCGTGACGGTGGGCGTGATCGGCGGAGGCGTCGGTGTGGGCGTGGCGGTCGGCGTGACCGGCGGCGGTGTCGGGGTCGGCGTGACGGTGGGTCCGATCGGCGGGGTCGGCGTCGGCGTGACCGTCTGGGCCTCGGCCGCCAGTGCCAGCGCGCAGAGGCCAGGTCCGGCAAGGCCAATTCGCAGGATCGACCGGAACGTCATGGAACTGCCTCGCGCTGACATGCCTCTCGGGCGCCGAGGATAGCACAATCGCCTTCCCGCGCAACGAACTCTGCAGCGGGGTCAGCCCGGGCAGGCACCGGGCGGAATCCGCAGGATCGACCCGCCGGCCGAGGCATGGACCTCGGCGCCGAGGGCGCGCAGCCCGGCCTCGTCCAGCTCCGGGTAGCGGGCGCGCTCTTCCCGGCCGAGGATGACGTAGCGGATGCCGTAGCGGGCGGCGATCCGGCAGCGGGCGGCCGGGTCGGCGGTGGTGTAGAACAGGTCCACATCGGCGGCCCGCGCCAGCGCCGGGCCGGCCGCGCCGCGCCACAGCCATTCGTGCCCGGTCCAGCCGATCACCGCCGGCTGGCCGGTCATCGCCGAGACCCGGGCGCCGCCGGTGAAGGCGTCCGAGGAGGCCTCGACCAGCGCCTCGCCGGGGGCCAGCGGCAGGCGGTCCGCCGCCTCGATCAAGGCGCGCTCGTTGCCGAGAAAGGCGAGGCCGTCGAGGCTGCGGATGGTGGACAGCGGCGCCTGGACATGCGGCAGATAGGCCAGCGTCGCGACCAGCGGGGCCAGCGCGGCCAGCCCCGCGAGCGTCCAGCCGCCGCGCCGCGCCAGCACCGGCGCCAGCACGGCCAGCCCGGCGGCCACCAGCAGGGTCTGCGCCCGGAAGGCCAGCTTGAACATGGTGTTGGCGCGGGCGAAGTCGGCGCCGTAGATGTCCTTCAGGTAAAGCGTCTCGGGCAGGGCGACCAGCAGCAGCCCCGCCGCCGCCATGACGGTGATCGGCAGCAGCGGCGGCGCCGGCGCGCGGGCCAGCGCCAGCGCCGGGATCAGCAGCAGCGCCGGCAGGACATGGCCCCAGACCACCAGCAGCTGCCACGGCGGCGTGCGGGCGGGCGCCGCGGCGATCCCCTCGGCGAAGGGCCGGAAGCCGGCCAGGAAGGGCGCCGCCGCCAGCGCCGCCGCCGCCAGCGCAATCACCGCCGCGCCCCCCAGCCCGTCGGCCCGGATGCGGAAGGGCAGGGGCGAGGGCCGCGCCAGCAGCACCGCCAGCGCCACCAGCGCCATCAGCCCCAGGATCGCCAGGTCCCAGCTGTTCACGGTGAAGGCGACCCCGAGCATCCAGCCGAACCCGGCCGCCTGCACCGGGCCGGGCAGCGCTCCGGCCAGTCCGCGGCGCAGGATCGACAGCACCAGCACCGCGGCCAGCAGGAACAGCGGCGTCGCCAGCACATGGGCGTGCATGTCGCCTACCGTGTAGGCGTAGGAGGTGAACTCGGTGAAGGCCTTGTCCGGCCCCTCGGGGTCGAAGCCGATGAAGCGGGTCGAATCGGGGTAGTAGAAGCTGTCCTTGGTGGTCGGCATCCAGCCGCGGACCAGCTGGTAGAGGACGGAATGGCCGTTGCCGCCGTAGACCGCCAGCAGCCCCGCCGTTCCTCCCAGCACCGCCTGCATCCGCCGCCCCCAGGGCGCCGCCAGCCGCGCGGTCAGCAGGCCCGCGCCAAGCGCGGTCAGGGCGAAGAGGGTGGCCATCGCCAGCTGGTAGCCATGGGCGGCGCCGACCCCGGCCAGCTTGGCCCAGGCCGCCGCCATCGCCTGGCCGACGTAGTAGTAATTGACCGGATGGCCGGCGAACCAGGCGTCCTGCGGCGGCATCGCCTCGGCCCGCATCGCGGCGGCGAGGAAGGCCATGTCGGTGAACTTCTCCAGCCCCGACAGGCCGGCATTGTTCAGCCGCACCGCGAGGCCGAGCCAGAACAGGACGGCGAACGCGGCCTCCAGCGCCAGGAAGCCGCGCCAGTCGAAGGGCCGCAGGCCGAGGCGCAGCGCCAGCAGCGCCAGCGCCAGCAGCCCGGTGGCCGCCGCCGCGCCGAAGGGCAGGATCTGGAACGAGGCCAGCAGCCAGGGCACCCAGCCCACGACCAGCCAGCCGAGCAGCTTGCCGGCGATCCAGCCGCCTTCGCCCGGCATCAGCCGCAGCGCCAGCGGGCGGGCCAGGACGGTCGCCAGCGCCAGCCAGGCCAGCCAGCGCAGCACCTCGGCCCAGTCGGCGGCGGGAAGCGCGCCCATCATCGCGGGCGCTCCCATGCCGCGGCCAGCGCCGCGGGCGTGCAGTCGCCGGGCGGGGCGGACAGGCGGTCGGCCAGGGTGGCGGCGTCCAGCCGCTCCTCGTTGCGCAAAAGGATCACCTGGGGCCGGTCGAAGACGCTGCGGGTCTCCTCGGCGGCGAGGTCGGGTTGCAGCAGCGGGCCGAAGGGACTGGCGCGGCGGAAGAGGGCGACGGGGCGCCAGCCCAGGTCGCCCGCTGTCAGCGCGGCGTAATAGCCGCAGGCCAGCGGCGCGGCGGGATGGCCCGGCAGCACCGCCCAGTTGCGGCGGCTGGCGACCAGCATCCAGTCGGAAGCCGCCAGCACCCCGGCCAGCGCCGCCGGGTCCGGGTCCTCCAGCGGCAGGACCAGCGTTTCCAGCCCGGCGGTCTGCGGGCTGTCGTAGGGCTCCACCGCCAGCCTTGCGCCGGGGGCGGCGCGGGTGCGCAAGGCGGCCTCGGCCAGCACCCGCGGGTCGGTGGCCTGATAGCTGGCGGCGAGGTCGAGGCCGGTGACCGCCATCAGCGCCAGCCCGGCCCCGGCCAGGGCGCGCGCGGTCTGCGACGGCAGGGCCAGCAGCCGCGCCGCGCCGAGGCCGGCCAGCACCAGTAGCGCCGGGAACAGCGGCGCGAGGTAGCGGAAGAAGGCGGCGTGCCAGCCGAAGCTCAGCCCCGCATAGACCAGCGCGAAGGCGAGGCCCGGCACCAGCCCCCGCAGCCGATCCGCCGGTGCCAGCAGGCCGAGCGCGGCCAGCGCCAGCCCCGCCCCCGCGGTCGCGCCCCAGAGCTGGCGCAGCTGGAACAGCGGGCCGGAGCCGGCGGCGAACTGCCGGGTCCAGAACACCTCCAGGCTGCCGTCGACCACCCCGCGCTCGAACCGCATCACCGCCAGCCAGTCGGCGGGGGCGAAGATCAGCGAGGGCACGGCCGCCAGCGCCAGCGCTGCGGTCAGCGGCAGCGCCCAGGCCAGCGTGCGCAAGCTGGGTCCGAGGGGACGGCGTGTCACCGCCAGCGCGGCCAGCGGGATCACCGCCGCCGCCAGCGCCGAGGTCTTGATGCCGAAGCCCGCCGCCAGCAGCAGCGCCGAGGTCAGGGCGAGCCCGGAGTTGCCGATCTCGCCCCGCTGCCAGCGCAGGGCCTGCAGCCACAAGAGGGCGGTCAGCAGCACCAGCGCGCTTTCGGTGGTGCCGAAATGCGCCCATTGGATCAGCGGCGCCGAAGTGGCGGCGATCAGCGCGGTCGCCAGCATCGCCGGCTGGCCCGCCAGCCGCAGGGCGATGGCCGCCATCGCCCAGACCGAGACGGCGGAGAACAGCGCCGACAGCACCCGGGCGGCGGCGCGCAGGCAGGGCTCGGCCGAGGTGTCGCAGAAGGGCGCGGCGGCCAGTTTCGGCAGCCAGAGGGCAAGGTCGTTGTAGGCATGGAACGCGGGGATCCAGCGGCCCGGCCCCAGGGCGGCGGCGGCGCGGACCAGGTTGCCCTCGTCCGGGTGCAGCCCGCGGCCCTGGTCCCAGTCCAGCCCCTGCAACCGCAGCACCAGCGCGGCCAGCAACAGGGCGGGAAGCAGCCCGCGGCTCATGCCGGTTTCCGCGGAGGCGCGGCGATCAGCAGCGGCAGCACCAGAAGGTTGAAATGCACCAGCGTGTTCTGCGCCAGCCGGACCAGCGCCTGCGCCGCGGCGGGCGGGGTGAAGTCGACCGGCAGGAAGGCGCCGCTGCCGTCGGGGACCAGCAGGGTGGCGGGGGCATGGGCCTCGGCCAGGCTCCAGACCGCGGTGAAGGCGCCGGCGACCAGCGCCAGCGGAAAGGTCACCGCGGCCAGCGCCAGTCCTCCCGGCCGGCGCGCCAGCAGCACCGCCGCCAGCACCACCGGCGCGCCGAGGGCGAAGTCCGTCGGGCGCAGCGGGGCGAGGTAGAGGCTGATCTGCCCGCCCTCGGTCGAGGCCAGCAGGTTGGTCCCCAGGCTCCATCCCCCGGCGCGCTCGGCGAGGCGGCCGATCTCGGGCGCGGGCAGGGCCGAGAGCAGCAGGTCGGCCGCCTTCGCCAGCGGCAGGCTGAGCAGGTCGGCCAGCGGCAGCCACAGCGCCGTCAGCGGCAGCGCGATGAGCAGCAGCCGGGTCGCCCGGGCGGCGGGCAGCAGGCAGAAGGCCAGCAGCGCCACGGTCAGGAAGGGGAAGATCCCGGCATGGACGGTGTCGAAGGCCGCGGGCGCATGGGCCAGCAGCAGCGCCAGCACGGCGATGCGGAGCAGGTTGAACACCTGGATCGCCGCCAGCCCGAGCGCCAGCCGCGCCAGCCCGCCGCGCAGCGCCGCCAGCCCGGCGGCCAGCGAGATCGCCAGCCCGTGCCCGTCGCAGACCGCGCCGACGCGGATCGCCCAGCCGTCGGGGCTGCGCAACTCGGCGCCCCGGCGAAGAATCTCCGGCTCGAACAGGTGCAGCAGCGGCGCGACGGCGATGGCCAGCGCCCCGGCGACCGCATCGCTGAGCGCCTTGCCGGCGGCGCTGTCGGCGAAGGCGAAGCCCGCCGCCAGGACGGCCAGCGCCAGCGCCGTCTCGGCCGTCGCCCGCAAGCGTCAGAACCGGACGGTATAGCTGAACCGGGCGTCCAGCCCCTCGAAGCCGTCCTCGCCGAAATTCGACCCCAGCCCGAGGTCGAAGCCGGACCGCGCCCCGCTTTGTTGCAGGCCGAGGCCCAGCCGTCCGCTCCAGTCGCGGTCGTCGCCGGGGTCCAGCACCGCGGGCAGGCCGGAACTGCCGGCCAGGCGGAACCAGGTCTCGGCGTCCAGATAGGGCCGCAACTCGCCGGGCCGGCCCCAGGCGCTGCGGGCCGACAGCTTGCCGGACAGCTGCTCGCTGGTGAAGCCGGCCACCGCGGTGCCGCCGCTTTCGGTATAGGCGTCGTTCTTCTGGTTCACGTAGAGCAGGCCGAAACCAAGGGTGATCTCGGCCAGGTCGGTGCGGAAGACGTAGTCGCCGCTGAGGTCGACGAAGCTGCGGCGGGCGCCGAAGCTGCCGGTCACCGCGCCGTTGCCGCGGCTGACGTCGTAGTCCATCTCCATCAGCCCCAGGATGCCGGTCAGGAACAGCCGGTCGCCGGCCCGGTGGTCCACCCCGACGGCGATGCCGATGCCGTCGGCCTCGATCCGGCCGCTGTTGTAGGGGGTGTCGACGTCCAGCCGCTCGGCCAGCAGCCCGCCGAAGACCAGGGTGCGCCCGTCGATGGCATGGCCGAGGAACAGGGTGCCGATGCCGAGGCTGCCGTCCAGCCGCCCGGTGTCGAGGTCGCGGTGGTCGTAGCCGAAGGCCAGCGGCATGTCGCCGCCGACGACGCCCGCGCCCGAGACCCGGCCTGAGGTGGAGACGAAGACCGCGCCGCCCGTCCCTTCGCGCAGCGGCACCACATGCGCCTTGATCGAGCGCACGATCATGCCGGTGGCGATCTCGGTCTCCTCCGGCAGGGCGGTGGCGGCGGAGCCGGGAATGTTGTCGGCCGAGGCGGGAAGGGTGCCGAGGAGGAGGATCAGGGCGGTGAGAAGGCCGCGGAGCCGGGCAAGGACGGAATGCTGCATGTTCGGCGCCATGAAAGCTGATTTTGGCGATGCTAGCAGCGATGTTGCGATTTTCCAAATGCAATGGGCGGGAGGCTGTGAAAAAACCACGGGGTGAGAACCGACCGGAAGGGTGCCTTGCCCGCCTCCCGCCTCGACCCGCCGCTGCCCGTGCTGCTGGCCGCCACGCTGATCTTCGGGGCGGCGGTCTGGCTGCGGCTTTCCGGCGTGGCCTGGGACGGCTGGGCCAACCTGCACCCGGACGAGCGGCACATGATCTTCGTCGCCCAGGACCTGCAACGCAGCCTGGCCGCGGCGCTGGAGCGGGGGCAGGGGGTCTGGTCGGTCTGGTTCGGGCCGGAGCAGGTGCTGGATCCTCGGGCCGAGGGGCGGCTGCATGTCTACGGCGACCTGCCGCTCTTGGCGCTGGTCTGGCTCGGCCGGGCGGCGGGGATGGCGGACTGGGGCTCCACCCTCTGGCTGGGCCGCAGCCTGACCGCGGTGGTCGAGGCCGGCTCGGTGCTGGCGGTCTTCGTGCTGTCGCGGCAGTTGGGGCTGCCGGCGCGGGCGGCGCTTACGGCGGCGGCGCTGCTGGCGCTGGCGCCGACGCCGTTGCAGCTGTCGCTGTTCTTCACCGCCGATGCCTGGCTGGCGGCCTTTTGCACCTGGACGCTGGTGGCGCTGGTGGCGCTGGCCCGGGGCGGCGATCCGCGGGCGGCGCTGGCGGCGGGGGCGCTGGCCGGGCTGGCGGCGGCCTGCAAGCTGACCGCCGTCGCCCTGGTGCTGCCGGCGCTGGCGGCCCTGGCGCTGGTCTGGCGGGGGCAGGGCGGCCGCGCGGCGCTGCGCGGGCTGGTGCTGGGGGTGGCGGCGGGGCTGGTGGCCTTCCGCATCGCCAACCCTTCCGCCTTTGCGGGCGGTGGGTTCTGGGACCTGCGGCCCTCGGCGGCGATGATCGCCGATTTCCGGGAGCTGGCCGATCTGATGGCCAGCCCCGACATCCCGCCGAACTGGCAATGGCTGGCCGGCTATCCCGCCGCCGCGCTGGCCCGCGACGCGGCGCTGTTCGGCACCGGGCCGGTGCTGGCGCTTCTGGGCCTTGCCGGGCTGTGGCGGCCGCGCGGGGCGGTCTGGGTGGCGGTGGCGGCGCTGGCCGGGCATCTGCTGATGAACGCCACCAGCGAGCTGAAGATCCTGCGCTACCTGGCGCCCGCGGTGCCGGTGATGGCGGTGCTGGCCGCCGGCCCGCTGGCGCGGCTGTCCCCTGCCGTGCTGGCGGTGGCGCTGGCGGCGGCGGGCTGGTGGGGCAGCGGCACGCTGCGGCTGCACGACGGCCAGCACCCGCGGCTGATCGCCACCGAATGGCTGCGCGGCCTGCCGCCCGGCACCGCCCTCGGCGTCGAGACCGGCTGGGACGAAAGCCTGCCGGTGGTGCAGGCCTTCCCGGGCGGGGACTGGAGCACGCCGCCCGGCCCCTTCGCCCAGGTGCCGCTGAACCTGACCGACCCCGATGGGCCCGACACCGCCGCCCGGCTGGCCGCGGCGCTGGCGCAGGCGGATTATCTGGTGATCTCCTCCGGCCGCCAGATCGAGGTGCTGCCGCGGCTGCCGCAGCGCTTCCCCACCGTCGCCCGCTACTACGCCGCGCTGCTGGCCGGGGAACTGTGCTTCGCCCGTGTCCTGCATCTCGACCGCGGCTATCCGCTGCCGCTCTGGCGGCTGGACGACGGCTTCGCGCAAGAGGCCTGGCGGGTCTACGACCACCCGGTGGTGCAGATCTGGCGGAAGCAGCCCTGCTTCGACCGCGAAAAAGCCGAACGCCTGCTGTCGGGCGCGGGGCCATGAGGCTGTCGGGCTGGGGCCGCTATCCGGTGCTGGAGGCCCGGACCCATGCGCCGCGGGATGCCGCGGCGCTGCGGCAACTGGTGGCCACCGCGCCGCCGCTGATCGCCCGCGGCAACGGCCGGGCCTATGGCGACTCGGCGGTGCATCCGGCCGCCACGGTGGAGATGCGCCGTTTCGACCGGATGATCGCCTTCGACCCGGCCTCGGGGCAGCTGGTGGCCGAGGCCGGGGTGCTGCTGGCCGACATCATCGCCGCCTTCCTGCCCCGCGGCTGGTTCCCCCTGGTCCTGCCGGGAACGAAGTTCGTCACCCTGGGCGGCGCCATCGCCGCCGATGTCCACGGCAAGAACCACCACCGGGACGGCAGCTTCCGCGCCTGCGTCGACTGGCTGGAGGTGATGGGGCCGGAGGGCGAGGTCCGCCGCTGCTCGCGGCAAGAGGACCCGGCGCTGTTCGACCATACGCTGGGCGGGATGGGCCTGACCGGCATCGTCCTGCGCGCCGCCCTCCGCCTGCGCCCGGTGGAGACCGGGTGGATCCGCCAGACCACGGTCGCCGCGCCCTCGCTGGCCGCCACGATGGCCGCGCTGGAAGCGGCGGAGGCAACCTATTCCGCCGCCTGGATCGACGGGTTCGCCACCGGCGCCGGCCTCGGCCGCGGGCTGGTGATGCTGGGGGAGCACGCCCTTCGCGCCGATCTGCCGCCGGGGCAGGCACCGTTCCCGGCCGGGCCGCGGCGCAGGCTGTCGGTGCCGCTGGACCTTCCCCACTTCGCGCTGAACCGGCCCGGCCTGCGGGCCGCCAATGCGCTTTATTATCGGACGGGCGGGCGCAAGGCGGGCAGCCGGCTGGTGGGATGGGACGGGCATTTCCATCCGCTGGATGCCCTTCACGGCTGGAACCGGCTTTACGGCCGCCGCGGCCTTGTCCAGTTCCAATGCGTTCTGCCGCCCGCCCGGGCCGAACCCGGCCTGGCGGCGCTGCTGGCCGAGACCGCCGGGGCGGGGGGCGGGGCGTTCTTGGCGGTGCTGAAGCGGCTCGGGCCGCAGGAGAGCGCTTTCTCCTTCCCGATGGAGGGCTATACGCTGGCGCTGGACTTCCCGGCGAACGAAAGGACGCTTGCCTTGCTGGACCGCCTCGACGCCATCGCGCTGGCCCATGGCGGCCGCTTCTACCTGGCGAAGGACGGAAGGATGAGCGCCGCGACCCTGCGCGCCTCGGACCCGCGGGTGGAGGGGTTCCGCGCCTTCCGCGAGGCCCGCGGCCTGACGGGCCGGTTCCGCTCGGCCCAGTCGGAAAGGCTGGGGCTGTGAGGGCCCCCGTCCTGATCCTGGGCGCGCGGTCGGACATCGGCCGGGCGGTGGCGCATGAATTCGCCGCCCGCGGCCACCCGCTGCAACTGGCCGCCCGCGATGCCGCCGGGCTGGAGCCGGACCGGGCCGACATTTCCCTGCGCCACGGCGTCGCCGTCACCCTGCACGAGTTCGACGCGCTGGCGACGGCGACCCATGACGCCTTCGTCGCGGGCCTGCCGGAGCTGCCCGGGATCGCGGTCTGCGCCGTCGGCCTGATGGGCCGGCAGGAGGAGAGCGAGCGCGACATCGCCGCCGCCCTGCGGGTGATGCGCAGCAATTACGAAGGCCCGGCCGGCATCCTGGCCGTGCTGGCCAACCGCTTCGAGGCGCGCGGCAGCGGCACGCTGGTCGGCATCAGCTCGGTCGCGGGCGAGCGGGGGCGGGCGGCGAATTACGTCTACGGCTCGGCCAAGGCCGGGTTCACCGCCTTCCTCTCCGGCCTGCGCAACCGGCTGGCGCGGCGCGGCGTCCATGTCGTGACCGTGCTGCCGGGCTTCGTCGCCACGCGGATGACCGAGGGCATGGCGCTGCCGCCGCGGCTGACTGCGCAACCGCAGGATGTGGCCCGGGCCATCGCGCGGGCGGTGGAGCGGGGGCGGGACGTGGTCCATGTCCGCCCGGTCTGGCGGCTGGTCATGGCGGCGATCCGGGCGATCCCCGAGCGGATCTTCAAGCGGATGCGGATCTGACGCCCGGGCTCTGGCGCCCGGCCCGGCGAAGGTGCAAGGAAGCACTTGATGCGCCGCGCCGACCCGTTCAACGTGGAGGCGAGGTGCCGCGGGGGGCTGCTGCTGGCGAAAGCCCGTGCGAGGGAAGACCGGATGGAACGACACAGCGCCGCAATCAGGGTGGTCAGGGACCTGATCGTCAGGCCGCCGGGCGAGATCGCGGCCGGCCTGCGGCAGGCGCTGGCGGACCTGTCGCGCCTTCTCGACCTCGGCCGCTGCTGGCTGTTCCTGCCCGGGCCCGGCGGCGCTTTCGGCCCCGGCGGAGAGGAGGCCGCGGTCTGCACGGCGCAGGAGCTGTTCGCGGCCGTGCCCGCCGCCATGGTGATCGACGGGCCGGAGCGGCTGGCCGCGGCGCCCGGGCTGCGGGCCTTCCTGGCCGACCGCGGTGCCGGGCGCTGTGTGCTGTCGCCGCTGGTCGAGAACGGTGCGCTGGCCGGCCTGCTGTGCCAGGAGGCCGCCGCGGCGCATTCCGACCGCAGGAGCCTCGACCTCGCCGCCGAATGCGCCGCGCTGCTGGCCCAGATCCTGGCGCGGGCGCGCGAGGATCTGCAGCGCGCGGAAACCTCGGCCCGGCTGACCGCCACGCTGGAGGCGATGCCCGACCTGCTGTTCGAGATCGACAGCAGCGGCCATTACACCGGCTTCGTCTCCGGCCCCCGCCACACGCTGCTGCTGAAGCCCGAGGATTTCATCGGCCGCGAGGTCGGCGAGGTGCTGCCCCCGGACGTCGCCGAGATCGCCCGCAAGGCGGTCCGCCGGGTGCTGAGGGACGGCGAGGCCAGCGACATCACCTACGAGATCGACCTGCCCGACGGCCGCCACAGCTATGAGGTCCGCGGCGCCCGCAAGCCCGCCACCGGCCCGGGAGAGGAGCCGACGGCGATCTTCCTCGTCCGCGACATCACCCGCGAGCAGGCCCTGCGCGAGGAACTGCGCCGGCTGGGCAGCGTGACCCGGGCGATGAGCAACCTGGTGGTGATCGTCGACACCGAACTGCGGGTGACCTGGATCAACCCCGCCTTCGAGCGTCAGGTGGGATGGTCGCTGGACGAGATCCGCGGCAGGAAGATCACCGACCTGGTCCGCTGCGAGGAAAGCGATCCCGAGGTCGTCGCCGCCGTGGCGAAGGCGATCGAGGAGGTGCGGCCCTTCAGCGGCCAGATGATCAACAAGGACCGCCACGGCGGCCGCTACCACGTCGATTTCAACATCCTGCCGCTGCGCGGCGCCGACGGGCGGCTGCAGGGCTTCGTCTCGGTCGAGACCATCGTCACCGAGCTGAAGGAGCAGAAGATCGCGCTGGAGCGGCTGGCGCGCGAGGCGGCGGCGGCGCAGAACCGGCTGGAGAACGCGCTGAACGCGCTGCCCGACAGCATGATGATCTTCGATGCCGACCGCCGGCTGGTGATCGGCAATCCCGCGCACCGCCATGCCTTCGAGCGGCTGGCCGACATCCTGAAGCCCGGACTTCGGCTGGAAGACCTGCTGCGGATCGCCATGGAGCGGGGCTATTTCGACGGGCCGGCGGACCCGGCCGAGGTCGGCCCCTTCCTGGAAAACCTGATGCAGCCCTACCGGCAGGCCAGCTACAGCGACGAGTTCCAGCTGAAGGACGGCCGCTGGTTCCGCCGGGTGAACAAGGAGACGGCGGACGGCGGCCTGGTCACCGCGATGATCGACATCACCGCCCGCCAGCGCCACATGGCCGAGCTGGACGCCGCCAACGAACAGCTGTGGCGGTCGCTGGAACAGCGCGAGCTGGCCGAGCGGCGGCTGAGCAGCATCATGGACGCCACCCGCGTCGGCACCTGGACGCTGGACCAGAACACCCATCAGATGTCGGCCTGCGAGCATTGGGCCCGCATCATCGGGCTGGAGGGGCCGCTGGCGCTGTCCCATGCCGAATTCCTCGACCTGGTGCATCCCGAGGACCGGCCGATGCTGCAGGACGACACGCCGCAGCAGACCAGCGCGCTGTCGCCCGACGTGTTCGAGCACGAGTTCCGGATGCGCCACCGCGAGGGGCACTGGGTCTGGGTTCTGTCGCGCGGCCGCATCATCCGCCGCGACGAGGAAGGGCGGCCGGTGCTGTTCGACGGCGTGGACATCGACATCAGCGAGCAGAAGCGGCTGGAGATGGAGATCCGCCGCAGCGACGCGCTGCTGAAGTCGGCGCTGGAAAGCAACGTCGCCGCCGTCGCCATCTACGGCAGCGACGACATCCTGCTCTACTGCAACCCCGAGGCCGAGCGGATGTTGCAATTGCAGCCCGGGCTGCTCTACGGCCGGCGGATGGACCGGCCGCTCTGGACGATGGAGCGGCTGGACGGCCAGCGCCTGTCCTACGAGGAGGGGCCCTGCAGCATGGCCCGCCGCGCGGGCCGGCTGCTGCGGGGCCTGCGCTTCGCCATCCGCTGGGCCGACGGCCGCCGCCAGGTGCTGACCTGCAACGCCACCCCCTTCGCCGCCGGCGACGGACAGACCCATACCGCGGTCTCGTTCTGGGACAGCACCGAGGAACTGGCGGTGACCGAGAAGCTGCAGGAGGCGCTGGCCAATGCCGAGGCGATGAGCCGGTCGAAGTCGATCTTCCTCGCCAACATGAGCCACGAGATCAGGACGCCGCTGAACGGCGTCCTCGGCCTGGCCGAGGTGCTGAGCCTGCAGATCAAGGACCCCGAGCAGAGCCGGATGATCGCCACCATCCGCCGCTCGGGCGAGACGCTTTTGTCGGTGCTGAACACTATCCTCGACATGTCGAAGATCGAGGCCGGCAAGATCGAGCTGGAGCGGATGCCGCTGCGGCTGCTCGACATCCTCCAGCAGGTCGAGGCGGTCTATTCCGTGCTGGCCGAGGAGAAGGGGCTGGACTTCGAGGTGATCACCTCGGCCGGGGCCGAGCTGACGCGGATCGGCGACCCGCACCGCATCCAGCAGATCCTCGGCAACCTCCTCAGCAACGCGATCAAGTTCTCCTCCGAGGGCGGGGTGACGCTGACGGTTTCCTGCCGGCCGGGCCGGCCGGTGGTGTTCTCGGTCGCCGACACCGGCATCGGCATGACGCCGGACCAGTGCGCCCGGGTCTTCACCAGCTTCGAGCAGGCCGACGAGAGCGTCAGCCGCAGGTTCGGCGGCACCGGCCTCGGCCTGTCGATCGTGCGCGAACTGGTGCACCTGATCGGCGGCACCATCGAGCTGGAAAGCGAACCCTGCGTCGGCACCACGGTGCGGGTGACGCTGCCCCTGCCGCCGGCCGACGCGGAAGGCGCGATTCCGCCGATGCCGCAGCCGGCCAGGGTTCCGCCGGCCGCGGAACCGGCCTTGGTCACAACATTGCCTCAATCTGACCACGATCTTTCGACAAAGATACCCAAAGGTTGAAACTGTCCGGAAACCGTCAATCTTGGATCGTGCCCCACCGGCTGCCCCCCGATCCGCCGGTTTCCAGATGAAGAGGTGCGAAGATGAGAATCCTTGCCGTCGATGACGAACCCCTGTTCCTCGAGCTGCTCGAGGCCGCGCTGCGGGATCTCGGCTTCACCGATGTGACGCCGATCTATTCGGCGAAGGAGGCGCTGCGCGAGCTGGAAGCGGGCAAGAAGGGGTTCGACTGCATCCTGCTGGACATCCGGATGCCGGGGATGAGCGGGGTCGAGCTGTGCCGCAACATCCGCGCCATCGCCGGGCACAAGCGCACGCCGATCATGATGGTGACTGCGCTGACCGACCGCGCCTATATCGACGACGCCTTCGCCGCCGGGGCCTCGGACTACCTGACCAAGCCGCTGGACCCGCTGGAGCTGAAGGTGCGGATGTCGATGATCGAGCGGCTGATCGCCGAGCAGTCGCGCAACATCTTCCTGGAGCAGAGCGTCGAGGCCTCGGCCGAGGACGACGATGCCGAGGACGACATCGACACGCTGGACTTCGACTTCGCCGCCGCGGTGCCGATGCCGGGGCTGGACCGGATCATCGACTGGCCGGCGATGGAGAACTATCTCTCCAGCCTGCCGGTCAAGGACAGCTATGCCGCCGCGGTCTTCGCAGTGTCGATCCGCAATGCCGCCGCCTTCTTCGCCTGCGCCTCGCGCGTGGACTACATGAACATGCTGCACGACCTGGGCGTCACGCTGGAATCCGTGCTGAAGCGGCACGAGGCGATGATCTCGCACGCCGGGCGGGGCGTCTTCGTGGTGGCGACCATCGGCACGCAGGAGCCGGACGTGCAGCGGATCGAGGGGCAGATCCGCGAGCGGCTGGAGGACTACCGGCAGATCTACGACCGGGACGGGCTGCCGATGCCGGAGATCGCGGTGGGACAGGCGGTGCGCAAGTCGCTGTTCTCGCGGCCGAATGCCGGCGACCTGCTGCGCGCGGCCATGGCCTCGGTCGAACGGCCGGCCGTGCTGTTGCCCGCGGCCGCCGTGCTGCAGACCGCCTGAAGGGGTCCGGGGAAGGCGCCGCAAGGCGACAGGGGCATCGGCGGGTTGCGGGCGGGGTGGCGGTTTTTTGCTGTATCTCCGCCGCAGGTTATTGAACCCCCGCCGGGACCTTGTATCTAGGGCCGGTCGCCCATAGCCTTCCCATTGCCTTGCCTCGGTGCGCGGGTTCCGGCATGGAGGGCCGCCGGAGACCGATCGCCGACCACGCGATGTGCTTTTGTGACAGTATTTCGTGATGTTGTGGGTCTGGTTTCCGTCCCCTGCGGGGCAGGGCCCTTGGGCAATCGACTTCAGAATGGACCAAACGTGAGCGCCAGTTCTTTCAGGCCGGTGGATGTCCTTCGCCAGATCGAGGACGAGTTCGGGGCGAAGGCAGAAAGCGTCGGTGCGACCTT
The DNA here is from genome assembly GCF_011043545.1 of Rhodobacter sp. SGA-6-6. GTDB lineage: Bacteria > Pseudomonadota > Alphaproteobacteria > Rhodobacterales > Rhodobacteraceae > Pseudogemmobacter. The sequence continues at coordinate 251,979 of NZ_JAAKGP010000005.1, forward strand.
CGAGGCCTTCAGCAGCCTTGGCAGCGACAGGGGCCGCAAGGGCGACGGCGAGACGCTGGCCCGGATCCTGCGCCAGATCGTCGGGCCGGCGCCCTTCGGCTCGGCCGCCAGCAGCCTGCGGCTGAAGGTCTCCGCCAAGAGCGGCAAGCCGGTGGTGGTCGAGATCGTCTCGGCCGCCGACCGGCTGACCGTGGGCGCCGAGACCGCGGCGCTGGTGGCGGGGATGAACGGCACCGTCAGCGAGACCGCCGGCGCGGCCGGCGGCACCGTGCGGGTGACGCTGCCGCTGGACGAGGCCGAGTCCGATGCGGTGGAGCCCGAGGCCCTGCCGCAGGAAGAGAACGCCAGCCTGGCCGGCACCCGCATCCTGATCGCCGACGACAGCCCGACCAACCGGCTGGTGCTGGAGGAGATGCTGGCCGACACCGGGGCCGGGCTGGTCAGCGTCAACGACGGCAAGGAGGCGCTGGACGCCTGGCGCGCCTCGCCCTTCGACCTGCTGCTCCTGGACATCTCGATGCCGGTGATGGACGGGGTGACCGCGATCCGCGAGATCCGCGCCGCCGAGCAGGAGCGCGGCGTGCCGCCCACCCCCGCCATCGCGGTGACGGCGAATGCGCTGGTCAACCAGGTCGCCGACTATCTGGTCGCCGGCTTCGACACCCATCTCGCCAAGCCGTTCCGCCGCAAGGACCTGATGCACGCGATCCTGACCCTGCGCCGGTGACCCGCGCCTCACGGATGACATTTTTCTTTGTCATCTGGCTGTTGCGCGCTATAGGGGCGGTGCCTTTCGCCCGCGCCCCCGTAACCTCCTGGAAGAGGGATCTCGATGCCGGAGAGTGAAAGCCCCGCAGAGGGGCTTGCGGACATGCCCCGGACCGCTGCGCCGCAGCGGCCGCTCAGGATCCTTCTGGCGGACGACGACGAGATCAACCGGGCCATCGTCGGCCATCTGCTGGCGCCCGTGCCCCATGCCGTGCTGACCGAGGCCGCCGACGGCCGCACCGCGCTGGAACTGGCGCAGACCCAGCGGTTCGACCTGCTGATCTTCGACCTGAACATGCCCGAGATCAACGGCGACCGGCTGATCCGCCATTTGCGCGCCAGCCAGTCGCTGAACGCGGATTCGCCGATGATCCTGTTCAGCGCCGCCACCGACCGCAACGGCCAGATCGACGGCAACCGCGCCGCCCCGCTGGCCGATCTGGTGCTGCCGAAGCCGATCCCCGCGGCGGAGTTCCTGTCGGCCATCGAACGGTTGGCGACCCGGCGCTGAGACGCTTGGAATGACGAAGGCTATCGCCTTCGTCACATCCCGACGTATCCCCCTTGTCCCGGCCGGGCCCCAAAAGGCCCGGCCAGCGCCCGCCCCGCCCCCGGCGGGCGCTTCTCGCCCGCCGGGTCGGGCGCTGGCCTCTCGGGGTTTGGCGCCGCCATCGTTTCCGGGTGAAGCCATTCGCACGGGCGGGGGCGAGGCAGTGCCTCGCCTTCTCCCGCCCGGGCCGGGACAGCGCAGCGGTTCCGGGCCGATGGCCTCCGCCCGACGTCCCCGCTCAGGCCTCTTCCAGCGGCAGGTGGACGCGGATCGTGGTGCCGTCGCCGGGCTCGCTTTCCACCTCGATCCTGCCGTTCATCATCGAGACCAGCCGGGCGACGATGGCCATGCCCAGGCCGGTGCCGCCGAAGCGGCGGGTGACGCTGCCGTCGGCCTGCTCGAAGGCGTTGAACATGCGGGCGACCTGCGCCTCGGTCATGCCGATGCCGGTGTCGCGCACCTCGATGACGAAGGGCTTGCCCGGCGGGCAGGAGAACGTGACGGTGATCTCGCCCGCCTCGGTGAACTTGATGGCGTTGCTGATCAGGTTCTGCAGGATCTGCATCAGCCGGTGCGGGTCGCCGATGCGGGGCAGGTCGGAGCGGCCGCTGGTGTAGATGTCCAGCTCGATCCCCTTCTCCTCGGCCGAGACGCTGTAGAGGTCCTGCACCCGGGCGGCGATCTGGTCGGGGCGGAACTGCGTCGCCTCCAGCTCCAGCTTGCCGGCCTCGATCTTCGACATGTCCAGCACGTCGTTCAGGATGCCCAGCAGAAGCTCGCCCGAATGGCGGATGGTGGACAGCATCTTCTTCTGCTCGGCGTCGCGCACCAGCCGGTCCAGCACCTCGGCCATGCCGAGCACCCCGTTCAGCGGCGTCCTGATCTCGTGGCTCATGTTGGCGATGAACTGCGACTTGCTGCGGCTTTCGGATTCCGACTTCGCCACCATGGCGCGCAGGTCCTGCTCGGTGCGGTGCTGGTCGGTCACGTCGACCAGCGAGACCACCACCCGTTCGTCCGACTCCGCCGAGGTCAGCAGCGTGGCGTTGACCGAGATCATCCGCCGCTCGCCGTCGCCGCGGCGCAGGAAGGACAGGCGGCGGTTGCGCACCGGCTTCTGGTTGACCAGCATCCGGGCGAAGGCGTGCCCCAGCCCCACCGCCGGCGCGCCCTCGGGCGTCTGGAAGCCCCAGGCCGGATCGCCCAGCGTGACCTCGCGCAGGAGAAGCCCCTCGATCCCCAGGATGCGCCCGGCCTCGGAGTTGATGAACATGATGGTCCCGCGCATGTCCAGCGCGATGATGCCGGACAGGCTGGTCTCCATCAGCAGGGCGAGGAAGTCGCGCTCGTTCTGCAGCGCGCCGGAGAGGAAGCGCCGCTCGGTCGAATCCTGCAGCCGCACCACCCAGCCGACCACCGGCCGCTCGGTGCCGAAGGGCTGGCGCACCGGGAAGACGTCGGGGTCGTAGAAGCGGTTGTGCAGGAACAGCATCTGCCGGGTCGGCTGGCCCGAAGTGGCGATGATCTCGGCGATGAAGGTCTGCAGCTCGAAGTTCCCCTCGGCCTCGCCCTCGGTCCCGGGGGCCTCGGCGTCGAGCACCGCCCGCGCCGCGGGGTTGCGGCCGACCTGGTTGCCGGCCAGGTCCAGCACGATCACCGGATCGGGGACGTTGTAGAACAGCAGGTCCTTGGCGATGGCGGCCACATCCATCAGCCGGTTCTGCGCGATCATCAGCGACAGGATGATCAGTGTGGCGGAAAAGGCGAAGGGGGTGGGGTCGAAGCCCTTCAGCGTCACGCCGAAGACGATGTAGAGCAGGTTCGACAGCCCCGGCGCCAGCGTCACCAGCAGAAGCCCGACGAAGAAGGTGCGGTGCTGCGGCGGCGCCAGGACCGAGCTGCGGACCGTCACGAAGATCGCCCGCAGCAGGAAGACGTAGATATAGGCCGCCAGCAGGTAGAAGAACGGGCCGTGGTCGAACTGCACCGAGGCCCGGCCCGCGGTCTCGACCATCCGGGTGTCGGGGCCGTAGAACATGTGGTGCCAGTCGTTGGTGAAGGCGGCCAGCCCTGCCGCCAGCGGGCCGCCGATCAGCGGCAGCAGGCGCTCGCGCGGCATTTTCCGCGAGATGCCCCGGGCGTAGTCGGTCAGGAAGAAGGCCCAGGCCGTGGGCAAGAGCACGATCACCGGCCAGGCCGCCTTGGCCCAGAACACCTTGCACTCCAGCCGGGTCATGTTCAGCTCCATGAACACCGCGACCAGCCAGCAGAGCATGGCTATGAGGGCGATCACGAAGTAGCGGCGGCCGAAGAAATAACCGCGCGAGGTCCAGTAGAGCAGGAAGGCGATTCCCAGCCAGAAGAACAGCGTCACGCCGCCCATCTCGTCGATCCGGGAAACCTCAAGGCATTCCAGCATTCCGGGCCTCACCTGCACCGCCGGGCAGCTGAGGGGCCGGCGCCGTCCATCCTGCGGTTGTCACCCTGCATCCGGCCGTCAGCCTGCTTTCCCGGCCTGGGCATCGTGCAGCGCGGCGTGAAACCGGGCGACGGTCGTGTCGAACTCCCGCACATCCAGCGGGCCGGATTTCAACCCCAGGCTGAGGCTCTGGTCAAGCTCGGCCGCCACTTCGCCGAGGGAGCGGAAGCCCAGTGTGGCGGCGACGCCCGCCACGCGGTGGGCGATCATCATGATGCCGGTCAGCGCCTGCTGCCGGCCTGCCGGTTCCTCGGCCGCCCGGCGCAGCAGCGCCAGCTCGAAGATGTGGGATTCGACCGCATCCAGAAAGCGCCGCCGGATCGGGGCAAGCGCATCGGCGGGCGGGCCGGGAACCCGGTTGTCGGGACCGAGGACAAGCATGGCCGACCCCGCTTATCTGACCGCCACCTGGTCCCGGGCGCTCTGGCGCGCCTCGTGGAACAGGCGTTTGACCGAGGTGCGGGTGAAGAGGCCGGCGCGCTTGACCTCGCCGACCTGGACGCGCGGCAGCGGGATGCCGAGCGCCTCGTGCATCTGCGCATAGCGGTCCAGCGCCAGCTCGATCTGGTCTTCCAGCAGCTGCGGGTCCAGGTCGCCGCGCTGCACCATGGCGACGAACTCGCCCTGGCCGGCGAAGGCGATCAGGTGGTTGCCCGGCCGCAGCACGGCGTCGATGACCGCGGCGACATTGGCCATGGTGTCGACATAGCCGATGGCATCGGTCGAGCAGTAGATCGCCTGGGCATTGGCCACCCGGAAGGCGATGACGCCATGGCCCGACAGCCGCAGCCGCCCCAGGGTCAGCGCATAGTTCTCCAGCGCCAGCCAGTCCATCACGCTGCCGACTTCGGTCAGCTTGACCGGCTCGTCGAAGGAGATGTTCAGCACCGGCAGGCCGAAGTCGGTGGACATCCGGCTTTCGGCGGTGGAGCGGCGGCGGCGTTCCTCGATCAGGTCGCCCACCATGCGCAGCCGCGTCTGCATCTCCAGCTCGTCGATGGGCTTGTGCACGTAGTCGTTGGCCCCGGCGCGGAAGGCCGGCTCCACGAACTCGATCGACTTCATCGCCGTGATCATCACGATCGGCAGGTCGTTGCGCGAGGGCAGGGCGCGGACGCGGCGGCACAGCTCGATCCCGTTCATGCCCGGCATCTCGATGTCGAGAAGCAGGCAGTCGAACTTGTGGCGCGGGTCGCGCAGCAGCGCCAGCGCCTCGCTGCCCGAATTCACGCAGATCAGGTCCCGGTAGCCGAGCGAGGCCAGCACATGCTGCAGCAGCATCAGGAACACGGGGTCGTCGTCGACTGCCAGTATCCGCATCGGTGTCATCTTCGTTACTCCAGCCGGTCCCGATGTTCGCGCGATTGCAGGGGGAGCCGGCACAATCCTTGGGTGTGTCCCGGCCATTAGGGACCCATGATGATGGCGAAAATTTGACCTTTTCCGGCCCATCGTCGTTCGCCCGGCGACAATCGGCGCGGGGGTGGAGGGATGGATTTGCTTTATTGTATTCTCATACTATAAAAACGATTGAAGGGCGCCGGGAAGGCGTCCGGGCGGAGGACGGATGCCCAAGGTCGGAATGGAGCCGGTGCGCAGGCGCCAGATCATCGCGGCGACGATGGCCTGCATCCACGAGGAGGGCATCGCCAAGGCCAGCTTCGGCCGCATCGCCCGCAAGGCCGGCGTGGCCCCGGCGCTGATCCAGCACTATTTCGAGGACAAGGAGACGCTGCTGCTGGAAACCTTCCGCAGCCTCTACCGCGAGTTCACCTCGGGCATCCGGCGGCGGTTGGCGCTGGCGCGCACCCCCGAGGAGAGGGTGACCGCACTGATGGAGGCGCAGATCGCGCCCTCGGTGCTGACGCCCGAGGCGGTGAACAGCTGGCTGGCGATCTATGCGCTGATCCGCGAGTTTCCGCTGTTGCAGCGGATCGAACATGCCTACGACCGCCGCTTCATCTCCAACCTGTCGCACGCGCTGCGCGACATGGGCCTGCCGCCGGAGGAGGCGCGCGAGGTGGCCGAGGAACTGGCGATCTTCATCGACGGGCTGTGGCAGAATGCGGCCAACCCGGTGACTTTCACCCCCGAACGGTCGCGCGACCTGCTCTACCGGGTGCTGCACCGCCGGCTGCCCGGCCACAGCTTCACCCCGCCCGCGGACGAGACCCGGCGGCGCGAGGCCGAGGATGCCCGCCTCAGCCCCGAGGCGCGGCAGTTCCTGCGCGACAACCTGCCGGTCGGGCCGATGAGCGTCTCGGCCGCCAGCCTGCCGGCCTTCCGCGACAACTACCTGCGGCTCAGCCGCCCCGAGGGCCGCGCCGCCGCGCGCGACCATGCCGTGGCGCTGACCCGGATGCCGGTGGGCGGGGTGGACAGCCTGGTCGTCCGGCCGAAGGACGGGCCGCGGCCGGGTGCGCCGCGGATCTTCTACCTGTTCGGCGGCGGCTACATCAGCGGCGAGCCCGAGGCCGACCTGCCGATCTCGGCCGCGCTGGCCGCCCGGCTGGGGGCGCGGATCACCTCGCCCGCCTACCGGCTGGCACCGGAACATCCCTGGCCCGCCGCGCCGCAGGATGCGCTGGCGGCCTATCGCGCCTTCGTCGCCGATGCCGGGGCGCCCTTCGCGGTGGTGGGCGAATCCGCCGGCGGCGGGCTGGCGCTGGCGATGCTGCAAGAGGCGCGGCGCGAGGGGCTGGCGATGCCCGCCGCCATGGCGCTGCTGTCGCCCTGGGTCGATGCCGGGCAGGGCCTGCCCTGCGCCAACGACGGCTGGGACCCGACGGTGACCCGCCGCCACCTGGCCGACGCCGCCCGGCTTTACGCCGGGGCCGAGGCGAAGGGGCGCAACCCTTCGGTCTCGCCGCTCCACGGCCCGATGGAGGGGATGCCGCCGGCGCTGATCACCACCGGCAGCCGCGACCTGCTGCGCGAGCAGGCCCATGCGCTGGCCGCAGCGCTGGAGCGGGCGGGCATCCCGGTCGTGCTGCGCGACTGGCCCGGCCTCTGGCATGTCTTTGAATTCTATCGCGTCCTGCCCGAAGCCGCCGCCTCGCTGGACGAGATCGCCGCCTTCCTGCGCAGCCACCTTTCCCCGGAGACCCGCCCATGAAAGCCGCCATCTTCCACGGCCCGCACCGGCCGCTGACCCTCGGCGAGGTGCAGGTCGCCGACCCCGGCCCGCGCGAGGTTCTGGTGCGGACCATGGCTGCGGGCCTGTGCCATTCCGACCTGCATTTCATCGACGGCACCTATGCGCTGGACGCCCCCGCGGTGCTGGGGCACGAGGTTTCGGGCATCGTCGAGAAGGTGGGCGAGGGGGTGATCGGGCTGCGGCCCGGCGATCACGTCATCGGCTGTCTCTCGGTCTTCTGCGGCCATTGCGGCCATTGCACCAGCGGCCGGCCCTACAGCTGCGACCATCAGCACGAGACCCGGCGCGGACCGCAGGAGCCGCCGCGGCTGTCGCAGGCCGGCGCCCCGGTCGGCCAGTTCTACGAGCTGTCGGCCTTCGCCGAGTTGATGCTGGTCCACGAACACGCGCTGGTGAAGATCCGCTCCGACATGCCCTTCGACCGCGCCGCGCTGATCGGCTGCGCGGTGACCACCGGCATGGGCGCGGTGATCAACACCGCAAGAGTGGAGGTCGGCGCCACCGTCGCGGTGATCGGCTGCGGCGGCGTCGGGTTGTCGGCGGTCAACGGCGCCGCCATCGCCGGGGCCGGGCGGATCATCGCGGTGGACATCAGCGGTGCCAAGCTGGACCTCGCCCGCGACTTCGGCGCCACCGATACTGTCGACGCCTCGGGCTGCGACCCGGTAGAGGCGGTGCGCGACCTCACGCGGGGCGGGGTGCAGTATTCCTTCGAGGCGCTCGGCCTGAAGCGCACCTCGGAACAGGCCTTCGAGATGCTGGCGCCCTCGGGCATTGCCACGATCATCGGCATGGTGCCCGAGGGCCAGCGGCTGGAGATCGACCCGGTGTCGCTGCTCTACGACCGCCGGTTGCAGGGGTCGAACATGGGGTCGAACCGCTTCCGGGTCGACATGCCGCGCTATGTCGACTTCTACCTCTCCGGCCGGCTGCATCTGGACCGGATGATCTCGCGCCGGCTGCCGCTGGCCGCCATCAACGAGGGCTTCGACGACCTGCGCGCCGGCCGGGTCGCCCGGTCGGTCATCACCTTCGATCCATGACTGCCACCACAACCAACGGGGAGAAGACCATGAAGACGCTTGCCGCCACCCTGATCGCCTGCCTTGCCGCCGGCACCGCGCTTGCCGATGTCGAAAGCTGCAGGACCATCCGCCTGGCCAACCTGGGCTGGACCGACATCCTGCTGACCGACGCCACCGCCGAGGTGATCCTGAACGCGCTCGGCTACGAGGCGGGCAACACCCAGCTCGGCCTCGGCATCGCCTATACCTCGCTGCAGGAGGGGAACATGGACGTGTTCCAGGGCAACTGGCGCCCGGTGCAGGACGAGAACTTCAAGGAGTTCTTCGACAAGGGCTGGGTCGAGGTCCTGGGCAAGAACCTTGAGGGCGCGAAGTTCACCCTGGCGGTGCCGGCCTATGTCGCCGAGGGCGGGATCAAGACCTTCGCCGACGTGGCCGCCAACCGCGAGATGTTCGAGGGCAAGATCTACGGCATCGAGCCGGGGTCGAACGACTACCTGCTGGATATGGTGGCGCAGGGGCTTTACGGCTTCGACGCCAGCTGGGAGGTGGTGGAGACCAGCGAGACCGGGATGCTGTCGCAGGTGGAGCGCGCGGTGTCGCGCGAGGAGCCGATCGTCTTCCTCGGCTGGGAGCCGCATCCGATGAACATCGACTACCAGATCGCCTATCTCGGCGGCGGCGACGAGGTGTTCGGCGCGGATTACGGCGGCGCCACGGTCTATACGATCTCGCGCCCCGGCTTCGCGGCGGAATGTCCGAATGCGGCCAGGCTGTTCTCGCAGCTGGCCTATACGCTGGACTACGAGAACTATGGGATGCGCCGCATCCTGGCCGACGGGCTGGAGCCGCAGGAGGCCGCCCGCGCCCAGCTGGCCGAGATGCCGCAGCTGCTGGAGGGCTGGCTGGCGGGCGTGACCACCTTCGACGGGCAGGAGGGGCTGCCGGTGGTGAAGGCGGCGCTCGGGATCGAGTAGGGGATGTCGGCCGGGCGGGAAAAGGCGAGGCACTGCCTCGCCCCCGCCCGTGCGCAGCGGTTCAATCGGAGACGGTGGCGGCACGAGCCCCTGTGAGGCCAGCGCCCGCCGAGGGGCGGGCGGGCGCTGGCCGGGCCTTGGAGGCCCGGCCGGGACAAGGGGAAGCGGTGCGCTGTGGCGAAGGCACGCGCCTTCGCCAGAGTGGCCGGGCAGACGAACGCCGAATTCTAACCTAACCCCGCGCAGCCGCTTCCGCCGCCAGCGCTTCCGCCATCTCCTCCAGCACCCGCTCGGCCTCTTCCGGGTCGAAGTCGGTCTGGTAGCGCTTCCTCACCCCGTGGTCGGACAGCAGGTGATACTCCGAAGGTGCCACCCCGTGGCGGGCGAGGGTGTTCTTCACGCAGGCCAGCGCGCAGCCGTCGATGGCGATGATCGGGCGGCCGGAGGTGGCCACCCGCACCAGCTTGGGCACGTCGCCGCCGACGCCGGCGATGCAGGACATCTCGGCCAGCCCGCGCCGGTCCAAGGCGACCGCCAGCCAGTTCGCCATCTGCGCCGCGCTGGAGCAGCCGGAGCAGGAATAGACCAGGGGCAGATGAGCGCGGGAGGACATGGCGGGACCGGAGGTTTGCTGCCGCAATTCCGGCACAGGACCGTCCCGATGTCGATGGACAAGGCGTCGCAGGGGTAGTCTTGCTATTAGTTAGGAATCCTAATATAAATGGCGCAGGAGGAGTCGCCATGTCCGCCGCCGCCGAAAACATCGCCCATGCAATGTCCCGCCTCGCGCTCTACTGGCGCGCGGCGGGGTGGCGGGCGGCGGGGGCGCAGGGGCTGACGCCGACCCAGGCGGAGATCCTGTCGCAGCTGGCCGCCGGGCCGCTGCGCAGCGGCGATCTGGCCCGCGGACTTGGCGTCTCGGCGCCGACGCTGACCGATGCGGTCTCCACCCTCGCCGCCAAGGGGCTGGTGGAGCGCCGGCCCGACCCGCAGGACCGCCGCGCCGCGCGGGTGGCGCTGACGCCGCAGGGAGCAGGGGCCGAGGCCCGGCTGCCCGACATGCCCGAGGCCATCGCCCCGGTGCTGGACGGCCTGTCCGAGCCCGACCGGGCGGGGCTCTTGCGGGGCCTGACGCTGGTGATCCGCGGCTTGCAGGAGGCAGGCGCGATTCCGGTGCAGCGGATGTGCCTGACCTGCCGCCACTTCCGCCCCCATGCCCATGACGATGCGGCCCGGCCGCATCACTGCGCCTTCGTGGACGCCGCCTTCGGCGATGCCGCCCTGCGGCTCGCCTGCGCCGACCACGGGGAAGCCGCGGAAGAGGAGCGCGCCCTTGCCTTGGCGCGCTTCGCCGCCGTGGCCTGAGTTGGGCGCCCGGAGCCGCGGCAACGGCCCGGACGCCCGGTTGCAACCCCTCTGACGAAAGGAAGCCCCTCATCATGTCACGGAAACCGCGCCTGCGCCATCTCCTCGCCGTGCCGCTTGCGCTGGCAGGCCCCGCCTTCGCGCACGGGATCGAGACCGAAGCCGGCACCGCCGGGATCGCCGATTTCGACATCGTGGCCGCCGCCATCGCCACCGAAGGCAACATCGCCACCTTCACCATGGACGTGGCCGGCACCCCGGGCGCCACCGCGCCGGAGGCCACCGGCGACCTCGGCGGTGCCACGGTCTACTCCTACGTCTGGCCGACCTCGCTGGACCCCGCCGCCGCGGGCTTTGCGCCCGAAGCGGGCATCCTCGCCTTCGCCGTCACCCTCCACCCGGATTTCGACGACACGCCGCTCTTCGACGAGAACGGCAGCAACGATGCCGGCGACGACGGCGGCAGCTGGCACAGCCACTGGGTGGTGCTGGGGCCCGACGCGACCTGCGGGGAGGGCGCGCTGAAGGTGATCGACATCCCCGAGGGCGAAACGCCGCCGCTGCCGGCGACATGGCCCGGCCTGCCGATCCTGATCGACAGCCCCGGCTGGTCGCCGGTGTTCCGGGACCGGACCGTCAGCGTGCGCGTCCCCTTCGCCGACATCGGCGCGGTCAAGGGCGCCAGTTTCGACGGCGTGACCGCGGCGCTGCGGGTGGACGCCAACATCCATGCGCCGCTTCTCTGCGTGACCGATGTGTTCGACGTGGCCTCGGGCGACCTGAGCCTGCCCGGCAAGGTCGACTGACCCTTGCGGCCGCGCGTCCCCCGCGCGGCCGTCCAGACAGGAGGACGACATGACCGACCCCGCGATCCAGGCCTCGGACTGGCTGAACACCGACGACCCGCCCAGGCTGGCGGGGCTGAAGGGCCGCGTCGTGGCGGTGGAGGCGTTCCAGATGCTCTGCCCCGGCTGCGTCAGCCACGGCTTGCCGCAGGCGCAGCGCATCCGCCAGACCTTCCGGCCCGAGGACGTGATGGTGATCGGCCTGCATTCGGTGTTCGAGCATCACGCGGCGATGACTCCGGTGGCGCTGAAGGCCTTCCTGCACGAATACCGCATCCGCTTTCCGGTGGCGGTGGATGCGGCGGGGCAGGGGCCGATGCCGCGGACCATGGCGGAGTGGGGGCTGGAGGGCACGCCGACGCTGATCCTGTTCGACCGGCAGGGCCGGATGCGGGCGCGGCACCTCGGGCAGGTCCCGGATATGGCGGTGGGGGCCGAGATCATGCAGCTGATGCTGGAGGGGGCATGACGGAGTTCACCGTCGCCGAGGTCCGGGTCGGCCCGGCGCGGCCCTTCGGCCCGGGCACCAGCGCCATCGACAAGGCCCCGGTTTCCGGGCCGGTCATGGCCGGGCCGGAGGGGCTGGCGGGCGACGAGCAGGCCGACCGCGGCCACCACGGCGGGCCGGACAAGGCGCTGCACGCCTATGCCCTGTCGAACTATCCCCTCTGGGCGGCGGAGATGCCGGACAAGGCCGGGCGGTTCCGCCCCGGAGCCTTCGGCGAGAACCTTGTGGTAGAGGGCGCGGATGAAAGCGCCGTCTGCCTCGGCGACCGTTTCCGCCTCGGCGGCGCGCTGGTCGAGGTCAGCCAGGGCCGGCAGCCCTGCTGGAAGCTGAACCTGCGCTTCGGCCGCCCCGACATGGCGCGGCGGGTGCAGGAGAGCGGCCGCTGCGGCTGGTATTTCCGGGTGCTGGAGCCGGGGACCATCACCGCCGGCGACCGCGCCGCGCTGGTGGCCCGCCCCAACCCGCGCTGGACCTTGGCTCGCACCAGCCACCTGCTCTACCACGACCGGCTGAACCGCGCCGATCTGGCGGAATTCGCCGCGCTGCCCGGCCTGCCCGACAGCTGGCGCCGTCTCGCGCTGGCCCGGCTGGACAGCGGCCGGACCGAGGACTGGTCGCGCCGCATCGACACGCCGGGGGCGTGAGGTCAAAGCGGCAGCTCGGTCGTCGCCTTCATCTGCCGCAGCACGAAGCTGGTCGAGGAGGTGCGCGCGATGTCCATTGCCAGCAGATGCCGCATCAAGAATTCCTCCAGGTCCTCGGTGTTGGTGCAGATCACTTTCAGCATGTAGTCGAAGGCCCCGGCGATGCGGGCGCATTCCAGCACCCGGGGCTGGTCGCGGACGAAGGCGTCGAACTTCGCCACCGTCGCCTCGACATGGTCGGTCAGGGTGACCTGGACATAGGCCAGCGTCTCCAGCCCCAGCCTGCGCGGGTCCAGCAGCGCGACATGGCCGCGGATCACGCCCAGGTCCTCCAGCCGCTTCAGCCGCCGCCAGGCGGGCGAGGTCGACAGGCCGGCGGCCTTGGCCAGGTCCTGGGTCGAGACCCGGGCATCGCGTTGCAAAAGCCGCAGCAGGCGGCGGTCGGTCGGGTCCAGATCGACGGCGGGCATGGGATTCCCCTGTTGGCGATGTTCCGCGAAATCCTATGCCGGGACGGCGCGGATTTCCAACATCTCCGGCAAGCATTTTCACCCCCGTCGCGGCATCATGATCCCGGAGAGGAGGACCCCGCGATGCCCAAGAATACCACCTATCAGGCCCGCCTGCCGGACGCCTCCGGCCATATCCCCTACGATGCCGGGGAAGATGCCGTCTGGCGCGACCTGCTGGCCCGGCAGCTGCCGGCGGTGCGGCGGCACATGGCCTCGGCCTATCTCGACGGTCTGGCCCGGCTGGCGCTGCCCGCCGACCGGGTGGCGCAATGCGCCGAGGTCTCGGCCACGCTGCGCGCCGCCACCGGCTGGCGGGTGGAGCCGGTGCCGGCGCTGATCCCCTTCGGCCGCTTCTTCGCCCTGCTGGCGGACCAGGCCTTCCCCGCCGCCTCGTTCATCCGGCGGCGCGAGCATTTCGACTACATCGAGGAGCCGGACATCTTCCACGAGATCTTCGGCCACACCCCGCTGCTGACCGATCCCCGCTTCGCCGCCTTCAGTCAGGCGATCGGCCGGGCCGGGCTGGCGGCGGACAAGGCGGATTATGCCTGGCTGATCCGGCTCTACTGGTTCACCATCGAGTTCGGGCTGATCCGCGAGGGCGGCGCGATCAAGGGGCTGGGGTCGGGGCTGGCCTCCTCGGTGGCCGAGCTGGACTGGGCGACCTCGGGCAAGCCGGAGCTGCGGCCCTTCGACGTGCTGGACATCCTGCGCACGCCCTATCGCATCGACATCCTGCAGCCGGTCTATTTCGTGATCGGCGATCTGGACGAGCTGTTCGCCGCCGCCGGCCGCGACCTGCTGGCCGATGTGGCGCAGGCGCGGAAGCTGGGGCTGCACGCGCCGAAGTTTCCGGCGAAGGCGGCGGGATGACCGCCTGTTCCGACGGCCGCTGCGGCATCGGCGGGGTGCTGGACGATCCCTCGCTGGAGGGGCTGCATCCCGACTGGCGGCTGGACGGTGACCGGCTGTTGCGCCGCTTCACCGTCAAGGGCTATGCCCGCGCCGTGCAGCTGGCCAATCTGGCGGCCTGGCTGGGCGAGACGCTGGGGCATCACCCGGATGTCGGCTTCGGCTGGGGCTGGTGCGAGATCGCCTTCACCAGCCACGAGGCCGGCGGCCTGACCGGCCGCGACCTCGACGCCGCGGCCCGGCTGGACCGTATCCTGGCCTGAGATCAGCCGCAGGAGGCGCGGATGATCCGGGTGCCGCTGTCGTCGGTCACCACGGTGACGCGGAAGGGCAGGTAGTCCATCGTCAGCGCTTGGCCCTCCGTCGCCCGGCGGACGGTGCTGGCGCCGGTCAGTTCCATGATCTTCGCGTCGCTCGGCGCGGCCTTGCCGTCCAGCTTGGCGGCATCGTCGGGCCGGCAGGCGGCGGTGGGGTCCGGGGTAGCCGGGCTGTCTTCGACGCAGCCGGCAAGGGCGGCGGTGGCGGCGGCGGCAAGGGCCAGGGCGGCAAGGCGATCCGGTTTCATCGGTCGGTTCCTTTGCTGTGCAGGAGGTTTCCGGGCAACAGATAGAAGCCGGGGCAGGGGCGGGCAATGCCGGGGGGCCGTGGCGTGGGGTCGAACCGGCAGCTGCCCGCCTATTCCGCCAGCGCGAAGCCCCGCGCCGGGGCGGCGATCTGCGCCAGGGTGGAGCGGTTCAGGTCGCGCAGGAAGCCTTCCTCGGCGGCGCGCAGCCGGTGCTTCAGCCGGCAGTCGCCGGTCAGCACGCAATCGCCGCCACCCTCGGCGAAGCATTCCACCAGCGCCTGCCCGTGCTCCAGCAGTCGCACCAGATCGCCCAGCCGTATCTCGCCGGCCGGGCGGGCCAGCATCGCCCCGCCGCCGCCGCCCCGCCGGGTGGCGACATAACCCGCCCGCGCCAGCACCTGCATGATCTTGCCGAGGTGGTGGCGCGAGATCCGCAGCTCGGCCGCCAGTTCGGCGGTGGACAGCATCTGCTCCGGCGCGGCGGCCATCCGCATCAGCGCCCGCAGCCCGTAGTCGGTGAAGGAGGTCAGCCGCATCTTCGGTCCCCTGAATGGGTATTTACAATACCTATTCATCGGCCTACCCCTTGGGCAACCCCCGAGTTTCCCTGCGGCGCAGGGCCGGGGAAGGAGGAGGATATGCTGTCCCTCAGCCACCCTTCCTGTGGTGCCTACCGGCGGGGCAGGCGATGACCCTGCGCTTCCCGATCCATCTGGCCCGGGTCTACGACGCCGATCTCCCCGCAGGCGCGCGGCTTCTCGTGGACCGGCTCTGGCCCCGCGGCATTGCCAAGGCCGAGTTGCATCTGGACGGCTGGCCGAAGCAGGTCACCCCCGACAGCGAATTGCGCAAGTGGTTCCACGCCGAGCCCGAGGCCCGCTGGCCGGACTTCCGCAAGCGCTACCGGGACCAGCTGGAGTCGATGCCCGAGGCGGTGGCGCACTGCCTCGACTGGTGCCGCAAGGGGCCGGTGGTGCTGCTGACCGCGGCGCGCGACCCCGAACGCAGCCATGCCGCCGTGCTGCGCGATGTCCTGACCGACGCGATGGAGACCAGCCGATGACCCCGCATCCCCGCCTGAAGACCCCGCTTTGCGACCTGCTGGGCTGCGAGGTGCCGGTGATGCTGGCCGGGATGGGCGGCGTCTCCCGCTGGGAACTGGCGGCGGCGGTGGCCAATGCCGGCGGCTATGCCCAGTTGGGCATGGTGCGCGAGGACCCGGGCCTGATCGCAAGCGAAATCAAGGCGCTGCGGGCGGCCACGACGCGCCCCTTCGCGGTGAACGTGATCCCCTCGGCCACCGAGCCGGGGCTCCTGGACCGCCAGATCGGCACCTGCCTGGACCTTGGCGTCACCGATTTCTCCTTCTTCTGGGACGTGGTGCCCGCGGTGATCGCCCGCGTCATCGCGCAGGGTGCCCGGGTGATCCATCAGGTCGGCACCTTGGAGGCCGCGCGTCAGGCCGAGGATGCCGGCGCCGCGATGCTGGTGGCGCAGGGGGTGGAGGCGGGGGGCCATGTCCATGGCACCACCGGGATGCTGCAACTGGTGGAACTGGTCGCCCGCGCGGCGAAGGTGCCGGTGGTGGCCTCGGGCGGCATCGCCTCGGGCGCCGGGCTGGTGGCGGCGCTGGCGGCGGGGGCGCAGGGGGTGCATCTCGGCACCGCCTTCCTCGCCACGCAGGAGTCCTTCGCGCACGACTACCACAAGCAGCGGGTGGCGGAGGCCGGGCCGGCGGATACCGTCTATACCGACATCTACGTGCTGAATTGGCCCGCCCATGCCGCCGTCCGCGTCATCGCCAACAGCGTGACCCGGGCGCTCGGCTTCGACCTGACCGGCCACGATCCCGACCGCCTGCCGAGGGAACCCATCGCCGACGAGGGCGGAAGGCCGATCCTGCGCTACAGCACCGACTCGCCGCTGCGGATCACCACCGGCGACCTGGAGGCGATGGCGCTGTTCGCGGGGCAGGGGGTGGGGGCGATCACCGACATCCCCCCCGCCGCCGAACGGCTGCGGCGGATCGTGGCCGAGGCCGGGGCGGTGCTGGACCGGCTGGAGGGAAAATGATGAGTGACGACAAGCCGCAATCCTCCTACGCTTCGCCGCCCTGCATGGCGGGCGAGGTGGCGCCGGATTACTTCGACCCGCTGGCGGTGGACCCGCAGCAGGCGGTGGACGTGGCGCGCTGGCGGAAGGCGAAACGTGCCGAATTGCTGGCGATGCGCGCCGCGCTGCCGGTGACGGAACTCCAGGCCATCGCGAAGGGCATCGCCGCCGGGCTGGACCGGGTGCTGGAGGAGCTGCTGCCCGATGTGCGCGGCAAGGTGATCTCCGGCTTCTGGCCGATCAAGGCCGAGCCCGACCTGCGCTTCTGGCTGGCATCGCTGGCGGAGCGCGGCGCGATCACCGCCCTGCCGGTGGTGGAGACCCGCTTCGCGCCGCTGGTCTTCCGCCCGTGGAAGCCCGGCGACCCGATGGTGCGCGGCGACTGGAACATTCCGGTGCCGACGACCACCGAGACGGTGCAGCCCGACCTTGCCCTTGCGCCTCTGGTCGGCTGGGACCGGCAGGGGTATCGGCTCGGCTACGGCGGCGGCTATTTCGACCGCACGCTGGCGGCGCGGAAGCCGATGGCCGTGGGCATCGGCCTGTCCGCCGCGCGGATCGGCAGCATCTTCCCGCAGCCGCACGACATCCCGCTGGACCGCATCGTCACCGAGGAGGGGGTGCAGGAGATTTCCCGGCCGGGTTGAGGCCGGGGCTGCGGCCATGGCGAAGGCCATCGCCTTCGCCACAGCGCACCATCTCAACCTGGCCCGGCCGGGCCTCAATGGCCCGGCCAGCGCCCGCCCGCCCCCTGGCGGGCGCTTCTCGCCCGCCCGGGCGGACGCTGGCCTCTCCCGGTCTCGTGCCGCCAATGTCTCCGGGTGAACCCATCCGCACGGGCGGGGGCGAGGCAGTGCCTCGCCTGATCCCGCCCGGACGCACAGCGGCGGAAAGGTCTTGCGCGGGGTCGCCGGGCGGGCTCACATGGGCGGCGGAACGCGCGGCCTTCGCCGCCACGACAGGGAAATCGGAATGAAACTGCTGCGTTACGGGCCCCGCGGGGCGGAGAAGCCGGGGATTCTGGATGGCGAGGGCCGCATCCGCGACCTCAGCGGCATCGTCGGCGACATCGCCGGCGAGGTGCTGGTGCATCTGGACCGCCTCGCCGCGCTGGACCCGGAGACGCTGCCGCTGGTGGAAGGGAACCCGCGCCTCGGTGCTTGCGTCGGCGGGACGGGGAAGTTCATGTGCATCGGCCTCAACTACGCCGACCACGCCGCCGAAAGCGGGCTGAAGGTGCCGCCCGAGCCGGTGCTGTTCCTGAAGGCCAATTCGGCGATCTGCGGCCCCGACGACCCGATCATCATCCCCCGCGGCTCGGTCAAGACCGACTGGGAGGTGGAGCTTGCCGTCGTCATCGGCAAGCCGGCGAAATACGTGACCGAGGCCGAGGCGATGGACCATGTCGCCGGCTATTGCGTGGTGAACGACGTGTCGGAGCGGTCCTATCAGGCCGAACGCGCGGGCCAGTGGACCAAGGGGAAAAGCTGCGACAACTTCGGCCAGACCGGCCCCTGGCTGGTGACGAAGGACGAGGTGCCGGACCCGCAGGCGCTGGACATGTGGCTGACCGTGGACGGCCGGACCATGCAGCAGGGATCGACCAGGACCATGGTCTACGGCGTGGCCTTCCTGGTCTCCTATCTCAGCCAGTTCTTCACCCTGCATCCGGGCGACATCATCTCGACCGGCACGCCCCCCGGGGTGGGGCTGGGGATGAAGCCGCCGCGCTACCTGAAGCCCGGCGAGGTGGTGGAGCTGGGGATCGAGGGCCTGGGCCGGCAAAGGCAGCTTTGCGTGGCGGACGGGTGAGGGGACGCAGCGTCGGCGGGGTGAACCCCGCCCTACGCTCACGGTGGAAAGCCCGTAGGGCGGGGTTTCACCCCGCCATCCGCGGTGTCCTTGGCGAAGGCCGTCGCCTTCGCCACAGCGCGACGTTGCAACCCTCCCGGCCGGGCCCCAAAGGCCCGGCCAGCGCACGCCCCGCCCTTGGGCCAAGCGCTTCTCGCCCGCCGGGTCGGGCGCTGGCCTCTCGGGGTTCAGGGCTGCCACCGTCTCCGGTTGACATGTCCCGCACGGGCGGGGCGAGGCAGTGCCTCGCCTGTCCCCGCCCGAGCCTACCGCGCCAATCCCAGCAGCCTGCCCACATCCAGATGCGCCTCCAGATGGTCGGCGAGATCGTCCAGCACCGCCTCCACCCCCGCCGCATAGGCCAGGCCCGAGGCCGAGGCGCCGAGGCCGGCGAGGAAGGCCGCGCGGAAGCTGTCGTCGGCGAACATCCCGTGCAGGTAGCTGCCGGTCACCCGCCCGTCGGGCGAGGTGGCGCCCTCGGGCCTCCCCTCCAGCAGGGCGAAGGGGCGGGCGCAGTCCGGGCCTTCGGTGCGGCCGATGTGGATCTCGTAGCCCGAGACCGGCAGCCCGCTGGCGCGATGCACGGCGGCCGATCGGGTCAGCCGCTTGTCCGCCGTCATCACCGTCGCCACGTCCAGCAACCCGAGGCCCGGCGTCTCGCCCGCCGGCCCCTCGATCCCCCCGGGGTCCGAGACCGAGCGCCCCAGCATCTGGTAGCCGCCGCAGATGCCGAGGATGTGGCCGCCCCGCCGCCGATGCGCCAGCAGGTCGATGTCCCAGCCCTGCTGGTGCAGGAAGGCGAGGTCGCCGCGGGTGGATTTCGACCCCGGCACGATCACCAGCCGGGCGTCGCCCGGGATGGCGCGGCCGGGCAGCACCATCTCCACCGCCAGCCCCGGCTCCTGCTTCAGCGGATCGAGATCGTCGAAATTGGCGATCCGCGACAGGGCGAGGCAGGCCACCTTGACCGGCCCGCCGATGCCGTTGCCGGCGAGGTCCAGCGCATCCTCGGCCGGCAGGCGGGCGGCGCCAGGGAACCACGGCACCACGCCGAAGCCCGGCCAGCCGGTGCGGTCGGCGATCATCCGATAACCGTCGTCGAAGAGCCGCGGGTCGCCGCGGAACTTGTTGACGAAGAAGCCCGCGACCAACGCGGCATCCTGCGGGTCGAGGATGGCTTGCGTCCCCACGATCTGCGCGATCACCCCGCCGCGGTCGATGTCGCCCGCCAGCACCACCGGCACCCCGGCCGCCCGGGCGAAGCCCATGTTGGCGATGTCGTTCGCCCGCAGGTTCACCTCGGCCGGGCTGCCCGCGCCCTCGACGATCACCAGATCGGCGCGCGCCTGAAGCCGCCGGAAGCTTTCCAGCACCGATCCCATCAGGCCGGGCTTCAGCGCCGCATACTCCGCCGCCCGGGTGGTGGTCAGCCGCTTGCCCTGCACCACCACCTGCGCGCCGACGTCGGTTTCCGGCTTCAGCAGCACCGGGTTCATGTCGGTGTGCGGGGCGACGCCGCAGGCCAGCGCCTGCAATGCCTGCGCCCGGCCGATCTCGCCGCCGTCCTCGGTCACCGCGGCGTTGTTCGACATGTTCTGCGGCTTGAAGGGCAGCACCTTCAGCCCCCGCCGCAGGGCGGCCCGGCAGAGCCCGGCCACGATCAGCGACTTGCCGACATTGGAGCCGGTCCCCTGGATCATCAGCGCGGGCATGTCCCCTCCGTGGCGGCGCGGGGCCTTTCTGGACCGGAAGCCGGGCGCTGTCCATGGCGGGAGGGCGGAAACGCGAACGGCGGCGCCGGGGCGCCGCCGTCGGGGGCCGCGTCGGGCCCTTACTTGATCTTGGCCTTCACCGCCTCGATGTCGTCCGTGGACATCTCGCCCACCGTGGTCACCACGCCGTCGACGATCTGCCACAGCCGGAACGGCCCGGCGATGTCGCCGTAGTCGTCGAAATGCACCGGGCCGATGACGCCCTCGTAGCGGATCGGCTTGCCCTCGGCGATCAGCGCCAGCGCCTTGGCGAATTCCTCCTTGCCGGCATAGATCGGCTCGCCCGCCGGATCGACGGCGGCGCGCAGCGCGTCGGGCAGCTTGGCCCGGTCCGGCCCGCCGGCGATGGCGATGGCCAGGCCCACCAGCGCGCCCGCGTCATAGGAGCGGTCGGCGGCCGGCGCGGCGGGGTCGATGCCGGAGAAGTCCTTGTAATTGGCGTTGAAATATTCCGTCGAGGCGGTCGGATCGGTGCCCGAGGAGGTGCCGAAGGCCTCGCCCAGGTATTCCTTGCCGACCGCGCCGATGAAGTCTTCGCTGTTCATGCCGTCGTTCAGCAGGAACTTCTGCACCCCGCCCTGGCTGATCCAGGTCCGGGCGATGGTGGCGCCGTCCACCGGGTCCGACACCAGGTAAAGCGCGTCGATCTCGCCCGCCGCCATCGCCGCGGTGACTTCGGAGGCATAGGAGGACTGCTTGCCGTTGTAGGGCGTGACCGAGACCACGGTGCCGCCCATGGCGGTGAAGGGGTCGGAGAATTCCTTCACCATGTTCACGCCGAAGTCGTTGTTCTGGTGGATGATGGCGATCTTCTTGAAGCCGCGGTCGATGGCGAACTGCGCCGCCGCCACGCCCTGCAGCGCGTCCGAGGTGATGGTGCGGAAGAAGACGCCGCCGGTCTTGCCCTCGCGGCCGAGCGCGGTCAGCGTCGGCGAGGAGGAGGCGGGCGAGACCTGCAGCACCCCGGCCGGCGCGGTGACCGAGGTCAGGATCGGGATCGACATCGGGCTGATCACGCCGCCGATGATGGCGGGGACCTTCTCGACCTGCACCAGTTGCGTCGCCGCGTCCACGGCGACATTGGCCTGGGTCTGGCTGTCGCGGGTATCGGTCTTCAGGGTGCAGCCGGCGACGCCGCCGGCCTCGTTCAGGTCGCGGAAGGCCATCTCGACCGATTTCGCGCTGGCCTGGCCGTATTCGCCGGCCGGGCCGGTCAGTTCCAGCACCAGGCCCACGGTGATCTCGCAGGCTGCTGCCAGCCCGGGCGTCAGCGCCAGCGCGGCGGCGCTGGCGAGAAGGATGCGTTTCATGGGGTCGTCCTCTCTCGTTGGATTTCGGGTCTCGGCCCTTGTTCGATGCGCCGCCGCGGCCGGGCCTGGCCGGGCGGCTGATGGCTCAGGCTTCGGCGTTGAGGTTGTATTTGATGATCTGGCCGTGGCGGCCGTGGCGGTCGCGCTCCAGCGTGTAGGTGTCGCCCTCGGGGATGTGCCCCTGGGCCAGCACCGCGGCGATCTCGGCCCGGTCGGCATCGGTCAGCCGCAGCGCGCAGATGGCGAGGTTGCGGGGCAGGTGGTCGCGGTTCCTGGCCCCGACGATGACCCCCGCCACCGCCGGCCGGTCCAGCATGGCGGCCGAGGCGACGGTGGCGATGTCGCTGCCGTGGCGGTCGGCGATGCGGCGCAGGGTTTGCAGCAGCGCTTGGAACAGCTCCCACCCGCCGAAATCGTCGATGATCAGCTTGTATTTGGTCAGTGAGCGGTTCTCCAACTCGCCCTTCGGCTCCGGTTTCCCCAGCCAGCGGTCGCCGAGGAAGCCGCCCGCCACGGTGCCGTAGCAGAGGATCCAGAAGCCGTTCCTCTGCGCCGACTGCGCCAGCAGCCCCTCGGCCCGGCGGTCGATCAGCGAATACTGCACCTGCATCGACAGCAAGGGAACCCCGGCGGCGATGATCTCCTCGGTCCGCGCGGTGTCGAAATTGGTGCCGCCGATGTTGGCGACCTTGCCTTCGACCCGCAGCTCGTCCAGCCAGCCGACGGCATCCAGGTAGCGCGGCACGGCATAGTCCCACCAGTGGAACTGCACCAGATCCAGCCGCTCCATCCGCAGCCGCTTCAAGGAGGTCTCGACGATGCCGCGGACGTAAGCGCGGTCGCAATCGGCCAGCCGTGACAGGTCGGGGACCAGTTTGGTGTGGACCCTGATCCGCGCCAGCGCCTCGGCGCCGTGGCGGTTGCCGTATTCCGTGCGGAAGGCGCCGATCATCTCCTCGACGCCGGTGTAGATGTCGGCGCAGTCGAAGGTGGTGATCCCGGCCTCGGCGAAGGCGATCATGTCCTCGACGGCGGCCTTCGGGTCCACCGCGCCATGGCCGCCCGCCAGCTGCCAACCGCCGCGCAGCACGCGCGAGATGTCGTATCCGGGGCGGAGGGTGATCGTCGGCACGGTCATTCTTGCGGTCCTTCGGGCAGGGGAACTGCGGTGGTCTCGGCATGGCTGAAGCGGCGCTTGCCCAGCCGGGTGATCCGCAGCCGCGAGGGGCAGTTGGGGTCGGGGCAGGCGACCTCGGCGTCCGACGTCATCCAGTCGTTGGGATGGGTGACGCGCTGCTTGGCGGGCAGCAGCGGCAGGATCGCCGACAGCGAATAGATCGAGAAGCTCTGCCCCGGCGGCAGGTGCAGCTGCTCGCCCCGCAGCTCGAACCAGTCGCCGGGGGTGCCGCAGTAGATATGCGCGCCCTCGGGGGCGGTGATCTCGACCCGCAGGTCGTAAAGCTCGAACTCGTCGGTCATTCCGCCCTCCGATAGGTGATCTCGCAAGCCCCCGTCTGGCGGATGCGGCCGCAGGCGGCGGCCAGCGCGGCGCGGTCCTCCGCCGCGACCTGCGCCACCACCGAGCCCGCCAGCCAGCCGATCGGGAACAGCATCCGCGCGCCGGGGCCGTAGAAGAGGCCGATGTCGAAGACCGGGTCCGGGTTGCCGCCCCACATCCGCGCCGGCACATAGGCCAGCACCACGTCGCCCGGCTGCGGGTGCAGGGTGGCGTTCTCGGGCGGCAGGGCAGGCTCGTCGCCCAGATGCGAGGGCGGGATCGGGCAGGAGATTTCCGGGCCGGTCCAGATCGCATGGATCGAGGGCACCACCCGGGGCGTTTCCAGATAGCGCCAGAGGAAGGCGGCATTGGCCGGGGCCTTGTCCTCCAGCAGGGCGGCGGCGACGGAGAGGCCGCTTTTCGCTTCGGAAATCAGGATGCTGCGGGTCATGCCATCTCTCCGGTCCTTGCCAGCTTCTCGCGCAGATAGGCGAAGGGGCGGCTGATGTCGGCCACCAGCGCCGCCCGCGCCGCCGCGGCGTCGCCCCGTTCCAGCGCCGACAGCAGGGCGCGGTGGAAGCTGGCGGTGTCGTGCTCGCCGGCCTCGGAGAAGGCGAAGATCGCCGCGCGGGTGCAGGGGCCGGATTGCAGCCAGAGGCTTTCGATCATCGGCAGCAGCACCTCCGAGCCGCAGGCGCGGTAGATGGTGAAGTGGAAGGCCTGGTTCAGCGCCGCCTCGCGGTCCATCGTCTCGGGGCTGGTGGTCAGCCGCAGCGCCTCCCATTCCCGCAGATGGCCGCGCAGGGTGGCGATCAGGTCCGGGGTCATCCGCGGCGCGGCCATCGCCACCGCCTCGCCCTCGATCAGGATGCGGGCGCGCAGGATGTCGTCCAGCCGCCCGGGCGTCGCCTCCGGCACCCGGATCTGCCGGCTGGGCAGCGCCTCCAGCGCCTGTTCGGTGATCAGCCGGCCGAGCGCCTCGCGCACGGGCATAGTGGAGGTCATCAGCGCATCGGCCAGCTGGCGGATGGTCAGCACCTGCCCGGGCGCGAACAGCCCGGTGATCAGCGCGCGGCGCAGTTCGGTATAGACCCGGTCCTGCACGGTTTCCCGCCCCACCGGCGCCAGGGCGATCCCGGCCTCCTGTCCCATCCGACCCTCCAACGAATCGTCTTGTCTCATCGGATTACACGTCCATACTGTGATCAAAGCAAGAGTGATCACAGATCAAACATCAGGGACGGACGATGACGACACCCCCGATACTGGAGGCTCAGGCGCTGACCAAACGCTTCGGCGGCGTGACGGCGGTGAATGGGATGTCGCTGGCCGTGGGGCAGGGCGAAATTCTCGGCCTGATCGGCCCCAACGGCGCCGGCAAGACCACGATGTTCGACCTGCTGGCCGGATCGGTGACGCCGACCTCGGGCCGCATCCTGCTGGCCGGGCGCGAGGTGACCGCCGATCCCGCGCATCGCCGGCTGTCGCGCGGGCTGGGGCGGACCTTCCAGATCCCGCGGCCCTTCCCGGAACTCTCGCTGGTCGACAACCTGCTGCTGGCGCGGCAAGGCCAGACCGGCGAGCATATCTGGGCCAGCTTCCTGTCGCCCCGCCGCATCGCCGCAGAAGAGCGGGCGGCGGCGGAGAAGGCCCGCGAGATCCTGTCGATGATGCTGCTGGACAAGTTGGCCGACCAGCCGGCGCGGGTGCTGTCGGGCGGGCAGCGCAAGCTGCTGGAACTGGCGCGGGTGATGATGGCCGACCCGCAGGTGATCCTGCTGGATGAGCCGGCGGCCGGGGTGAACCCCTCGCTGCTGGAGGTGCTGATCGACCGCATCCGCGCCATCAACGCCACCGGCGTGACCTTCCTGTTGATCGAGCACAACATCGACATGGTGACCCGGCTCTGCCACCGGATCGTGGTCATGGCCTCCGGCGCGCATCTCTGCGAGGGCACGGCCGAGCAGGTCTCGCGCGACCCCCGGGTGATCGAAGCCTATCTCGGGGGGGCGGCGGCATGAGCCTGTTGACCGTCAGCCAATTGGAAGCGGGCTACGAGCCGGGCTTGTCCATCGTCAAAGGCGCCTCGATCCATGCCGACAAGGGCGAGATCGTGGTGATCCTCGGTCCCAACGGCGCCGGGAAATCCAGCCTGATCAAGGCCATCGCCGGCATCGTTCCAGTGACCGGCGGCAGCGTCGTGCTGGACGGCGAGGACATCACCGCGGTGCCGGCGCATCTGAAGATCCGCAAGGGCCTGGCCTTCGTGCCGCAGACCGAGAACGTCTTCCCGCTGATGAGCGTGGAGGAGAACCTCGCCGTCGCCGCCGGGGTGTTCCGCGGCGCCGCCGCGCCCATCGAAGAGATGTTCGCCCTCTTCCCCGACCTCGCCCGCCAGCGCCGGCTGGCCGCGGGCAGCCTGTCGGGCGGGCAGCGGCAGATGCTGGCCTGCGCCCGGGCCCTGATCGTGCGTCCCGGGGTGCTGATGCTGGACGAGCCCTCCGCCGGCCTGTCGCCGAAATTCGTCGAGCAGGTCTTCGCAAGGCTGGTGGAGATCCGCGCCTCCGGCGTGACCATCGTGCTGGTGGAGCAGAACGCCCGCGCCGCGCTGGCCATCGGCGACCGCGCCTATGTGCTGGTCGAGGGGCGCGAGGCGCATGAGGGGCCGGCGAAGACCCTCTGGGACGATCCGCTGATCGCCGAGCTTTACCTCGGCCACCGCAAGGAGGGCGTGCAATGAGCCTGCAATTCCTGCTCGACGGGCTGATTTCCGGCGCGATGATCGGATTGGGCGCCATCGGGGTGACGCTGACCTATTCGATCCTGCGCTTCTCCAACTTCGCGCATGGCGACCTGATGGCCTGGGGCGCCTATGCCGCGCTGGTGGCGGTGGGGGTGGTCGGCGGCTTGGCCGGGCCGATCGCGCCCCTGTCCTTCGGCCTGCCGCTGATCCTTGCCACGCTTTTCGCCATGGGGTTCACCGCCGGGCTGGCGCTGCTGCTGGACTGGCTGCTGTTCGCCCGGCTGCGGGCGCGGGGGCAGGCGATCATCGTCGTCATGGCCTCCTTCGGCGCCTCGATGGCCTTGCGGAACCTGTTGGAGTTCCTGTTCTCCTCCAGCCCCGCCTATTACTCGCGCGCGCTTCAGATCGCGCAGCCGGTGGGCTTCGGCATCCGCATCACCCCCGACCAGGGGGCGCTCCTGGTGATGACCGTGGCGCTGGTGACCGGGATGCACCTGTTCCTGACCCGCAGCCAGCGGGGGCGCGAGATGCGGGCCTACAGCCAGAACCCGGCGCTGGCCCGCGTCACCGGCATCGACGTGTCCCGGGTGGTGCGGACGACATGGATCATCGGCGCGGCGCTGGCCGCCGCCGCCGGGGTGATGGTCGGCACACTGGTGCAGATCCGGCCGCTGATGGGGCTGGACCTGCTGCTGCCGATGTTCGCGGCCGCCATCCTGGGCGGCATCGGCTCGGTCCCCGGGGCGGTGCTGGCCGGGCTGATCATCGGCTTGTCCGAGGCCGCCGCGGTGATGTTCATCGGCGCGGAATGGCGGGCCGGGGTGGCCTTCGTGATCCTGATGGCGGTGCTGCTGGTCCGCCCCACCGGCCTGTTCGGAGTGACCGAGAGATGATCGACCTCATCGGCTACGGCGCCTTCTTCCTGTCCACCGCGCTGATCTTCGCCATCATCACCCTGGGCCTGAACCTGCAATGGGGGCTGACGGGGTTGTTCAACGTCGGCATCGCCGGTTTCGTGGCGATCGGGGCCTATACCTCCGCCATCCTGACCACGCCGGACACGCCCGACCGGATCGGCGGTTTCGGCTGGCCGATCCTGGCTGGCTGGGCGGCGGCGATGGCGCTGACCGCGGCGGCGGCGGGTTTCACCGGCTTCGCCACGCTGCGGTTGAAGTCGGACTATCTGGCGATCACCACCTTCGGCGTGGCGGTGGTGGTGCAGCTTGCCGCGCTGAACGCCGTCGGCCTGACCGGAGGGCCCTTCGGCGTCGCCTTCATCCCGCGCCCTTTCGCCGGGCTGCAATCCGACCCGCTGGCCTTCAACCTTGTCAACCTCGGCATCATCGCCGCGGTGACGCTCGCCTGCTACCTGGCGCTTGAACGCCTCTCGCGCAGCCCCTGGGGCCGGGTGCTGCGGGCTTTGCGCGAGGACGAACGCGCCGCCATTTCGCTGGGCAAAAGCGCGCGCAGCTACCGCATTCAGGCCTTCGCCGTGGGCGGGGCGGTGATGGGGCTGGCGGGCGCGGTGCAGGCGCATTTCATCGGCTTCATCGCGCCGGACAACTACATCCCGACGTTGACCTTCCAGGTCTGGGCGATGCTGATGGTCGGCGGGTCCGGCTCCAACCGCGGGGCGGTGATGGGCGCCGTCGTGGTCTGGGCGGTCTGGATCGGCGCGGGCTGGCTGACCTCGGCGCTGGTGCCGGTGGACTGGCAGGCGCGGGCGGCCTCGCTGCAGATCGTCGCCATCGGGGTGATGCTCTGCCTGATCCTGCTGGGACGGCCGCAGGGCTTCTTCGGGCCGCGGCGGGGCAGGGGGATGGAATGACGCCTGTCCCGGAGACCCTCTGGCACGCCACCGCCGCCGCGATCCCGCCCTTCCCGCCGCTGGCAGGGGGGGCGGAGGCCGATCTGCTGGTCGTCGGCGGCGGCTTCACCGGCCTCTCCGCCGCGCTTCATGCCGCCGAGGCCGGGCTGCGGGTGGTGCTGGTGGAAGCCGAGGGCATCGCCTTCGGTGCGACCGGCCGCAACGCCGGCTTCGTGGTGCCGAACTTCGCCAAGGTCGACCCCGACGACGTGCGCGCGAAGCTGGGCGAGCCCCGCGCCGCCCGGTTGCTGGCGATGGCCGCCGGCAGCGCCGATCTGGTCTTCGCACTGATCCGCCGCCATGGCATCGCCTGCGAGGCGCTGCAATCGGGCTGGATACAACCGTCCCACTCCGACGCCGCGCTGGCCCGGGCGCGGGAGAGGGTGCGGCAATGGCAGGCGCTGGACCGGCCGGCGGAGCTGCTGGACGCCGAGGCGGTGCAGGCGCTGACCGGGGTGAGGGGCTGGCGCGGCGGCTGGATCGACCGCTCGGGCGGGGTGCTGAACCCGGTGGCCTATGCCCGCGGGCTGGCGCTGGCCGCCGCCGCGGCGGGGGCGGCGATCCACGAGGGCACGCCCGTCACCGCGCTGGAGCGGGAGGGGCAGGGCTGGCGCGCCGCCACCCCGGGCGGAGACATCCGGGCCACGAAGGTATTGCTGGCGACCAATGCCCATGCCGGCGGGCTCTGGCCGCGGCTGGCCCGCAGCTTCTTCCCGCTGAAGGTGTTCCAGATCGCCACCGAGCCGCTTGCCCCGTCCGTCCGCGACCGCCTGCTGCCCGGCGGGCAATGCGTCTCGGACAGCCGCCGCAACCTCTTCACCTTCCGCTTCGACGCCGGGAACCGGCTGATCACCGGCGGAATGCACATCCTCGGCCCCGGTGCGGCGACCCGGGTGCCGCGGGCGATCCTGGCCCGCATGGCGCGGGCGCTGGACCTGCCGGAGGCCCCGCGGCTGCAATTTTCCTGGTCCGGCATGGCCGCCGTCACCCCCGACTTCCTGCCGCGGCTGATCGAGCCCGCCCCGGGCCTGCTGGCCGCCTTCGCCTGCAACGCCCGCGGCATCGCCCTGACCACCGCCCTGGGGCCGGAGCTGGCCCGCTGGGCGGCGGGAGAGCCCGCCGACAATCTGGCCCCGCCGCTGGCGCCCTTGCGGGCGATCCCCTTCCACGGGCTGGCGAGGATGGCGCCGAATGCGCTGTTGCCGCTGAGCATCCTGCGCGACCGCCGCGAAAGCCCGCCGGGGCTGGCGCGGTAGTCCGCGGCCTCGTTCGGGCGGGATCAGGCAAGGCACTGCCTTGCCCCCGCCCGTGCGCGGGGGTTGCACCCGGAGACGGTGCGGCACGAGACCCCGAGAGGCCAGCGCCCGACCCGGCGGGCGAGAAGCGCCTGGCCCAAGGGCGGGGCGGGCGCTGGCCGGGCCTTGAGGGCCCGGCCGGGACAAGGGGAAGCGTTGTGCTGTGGCGAAGGCACGCGCCTTCGCCATGGAGGCCGAGCGGAGGCCCGCCCCTCAGCCCCTCAGTTCAGCGTCGCGCGCTGCGACAGCGGGGTCCGGCCGTAGAAGGCGCGGAAGGTCTTGGTGAAATGCGAGGTCGACTTGAAGCCGCAAGCCATGGCGATCTCGGTGATCGACTGGTCGGTCTGCACCAAGAGGTTCCGCGCCCGGTGCAGCCGCAGCTCCATGAAGTAATGCTTCGGCGTGGAGTTCAGGTAGCGGCCGAACAGCCGCTCCAGCTGGCGGGTGGAAATCCGCAGCGTCTCGGCAATGCAGCTGGGCGAGCGCGGCTCCTCGATGCTCTGCTCCATCAGGCTGATCGCCCGCACCAGATGGGCGTTGCGCATCCCGTGGCGCGATTGCAGCGACACCCGTTGCGGCGCCGTCCCCTCGCGCACGGCGTTGTAGCACATCTGGTCGGCGACGGCGATGGCGAGGTCGGCGCCGTGCTGCTTGCCGATCAGGTGCAGCATCAGGTCGGCGGCGGCGGTGCCGCCCGAGGCGGTGATGATGCGTCGGTCGCAGAAGACGCTGGGCACCAGCCTCACCTCGGGGAATTCCTCGGCGAAGCTGTCGTGGTAGTCCCAGTGGATCGCGGCCTCCATCCCGTCCAGCATCCCCGCCCGCGCCAGCACATAGGCGCCCGAGCAGATCGCGCCGAGCGCGGTGCCGCGCGCCCTTTCGCGGCGCAGGAAGGTGAGGATCTCGGGCGAGCAATGCGCCTGCATGTTGATGCCGGAGATGACGAACAGCCGGTCCACGCCCTTCGACGGCTCCAGCCCGGCATCGACCAGCGTCACCGTGCCGTTGGAGCAGGCGGCGGTCCTGCCGTCGGCGCTGACCAGCGACCAGCGGTAGAGCGGCCGGCCCGAGACCAGGTTGGCGATGCGCAGCGGCTCCAGCGCGCAGGAAAAGGCGAGGTGCGAGAAATCCTGCAGCAGCAGGAAGGCGAAATGGGTGGTGGTCGTGGCTGGCGTCATGGCTGCAACGGCGAAAAGGGGGTGGTCGGGGGTAGGGGGCGGCACCCGGGCCGCCCCCTTGCCGGGTCATTCCGCGGCGGCGCGCGCCTCGGCCAGCCAGCCGTCGAAGGTGGCGCGGTTGTCCACGATCCACTTGTCGGCCAGGCCCCAGATCGCCTCGGTCGAGTTGGCGCCGTTGGCGATCTCCAGCGCCTGCGCGGAGACGTCGTTCACCGGGATCTTGGCGACCTCGAACAGCTTCGCCGCGGCCGGGTTGGCTTCGAGGAAGTCGTTGCGGGCCAGCACGCCGACGCTTTCGACCCCGAAGCCCACGTTCTTGCCGTCGACGATGGTGTTCAGGCCCTCGCTGCCCTCGGGCAGGGCGGTGTAGGGCACCGACAGCCATTCCACGTCCTTGCCCGGGACCAGCACGCCCGAGACCCAGTAGGGCGTCCAGGTGTAGTAGATGATCGACTCGCCGTTCTCGTGGCGGGCGATGGCATCGCCGATGATCGCCTGATAGGCGCCCTGGTTGTGGGTCACGGTGTCGCGCAGGCCGTATTCCGTCAGCTGGAACTCGATCGCCCGCTCGCAGCCCCAGCCGGGGGTGCAGCCGACCAGGTCGGCCTTGCCGTCGCCGTCGGCGTCGAAGCGCTTGGCGATCTCGGGGTCCTTCAGCATGGTGAAATCGGTGATGCCGGCGTCATAGCTGGCCTTGTCGACCAGATAGCCCTGCAGCGCGCCCTCGATCAGCACGCCGACCTTGGTCATCACCTCGGCGCCGCCGGATTCCTCGTAGAAGGCGGCGTGCAGCGCGTGCCAGTGGTTGGCGGTGAAGTCGGCGTCGCCGCCGCCGATGGCGATGTGCATGGTCTGGTATTCGGCCTCGGCCGGCTCGGCGGTCTCGTAGCCCAGTTCCTGCAGCGCGCGCAGCAGGATGTAGTGGTGGAAATGCTCTTCGATCTGCGCCGGCATCACCACGCGGACCGCGGGCTTGCCCTCGCCCGGCTTGTCGTTGGCGAAGAGCGGCGAGGCCAGCGACAGCGACATCGCCAGCGCGGTGGTCAGGGTGAACAGTTTCATCGGTGTCTCCTTGTTGGTCTGGATGGTCTTGCGGTTTCTTCTTGTCGTTGAAGTCTGAGCGGCTCAGCCCTTGGTGGTGAAGAGGCCGGTCACCAGCCCCACCGGGCCGGTCTGCCACCAGTGGCGGTGGCCGCGGTTGCGCCCCGACCGGCCCAACCCTTGCGTGATCCGGTCCAGCACGATGGCCAGCATGACGATGCCGAGGCCGCCGACGATGGCCTTGCCGGCGTCGAGCCGCCCCATCGCCCGCAGCACCTCGTTCCCCAGCCCCTTGACCGAGATCATCGAGGCGATCACCACCATCGACAGCGACAGCATGATGGTCTGGTTCAGCCCGGCCAGGATGGTGGGGGTGGCGAGCGGCAGTTCCACCTTGAACAGGATCTGCCGCGGCGTGGCACCGAAGGCGCGCGCCGCCTCGACCACGCCGGGGTTGACGGTGCGGATGCCGAGGCTGGTCAGCCGCACCAGCGGAGCGAGTGCGAAGATGATCGTCACGATCACGCCCGAGACGTTGCCGATGCCGATCATCATCACCACCGGCACCAGATAGACGAAGGCCGGGATGGTCTGCATGGTGTCCAGCACCGGGCGCACCGCGGCCTCGAACCTGTCGCTTTTCCCGGCCAGCACGCCGAGCGGCAGGCCGATCAGCACGCAGAGGATCACCGAGGCGATCACGATGGCCAGCGTGGTCATCGCCAGCGACCAGGCGTCGGGGGCCAGCAGGCCGAGGATCATCAGGCAGAAGAACACCAGGATGGCGACGCGCCGCCCGGCCGCCTGCCAGGCGATCAGCACCAGGATCACCAGCATGACCAGCGGCGGCACCGAATGCAGCCCCTTCTCGATGCCGGTGATCACCCCGTCGAAGAAGTTCTTCAGCGGCTGGATCACGCTGCGGTTGGACATCGCCCAACCCTTGATGCCGTCGGCCCATTTGCCGATGCCGAGGTCGATCGAGGCGAAGGGGTTCAGCCAGTCGAAGCTCTTGTCCATCACACCGCCTCCGCTGCCGGTTCCCGGGTTTCCTCGCGGCCCTGGATGCCGCGCAGGAGCGCGCGTTTCGACACCACGCCCACCGGCGCGCCGTTCTCGGCGATCAGGATCGGGTGTTCGGTGCCCACGGCCAGGTCGACCAGCGCGTTCAGCTTGTCGCCCGGCGCCGCGACCGGCCAGGCGGCGGTGTCGGCGGGGCCGTTCTTCTGCCGGTATTGCTCCAGCGGCTGCATGATCCGCGCCGCGGTCACCAGGTCCAGCTTGCTGATGCCCGCCACGAATTCCGCCACGTAGTCGTCCGCGGGCTCGGTGACGATCTGCTCGGGCGTGCCGGTCTGCACCAGCACGCCGTCCTTCATGATGGCGATGCGGTCGCCGATGCGGATTGCCTCGTCCAGGTCGTGGGTGATGAAGACCGTGGTCTTGTGCAGTTCCGCCGAGAGCTGCATGAAGGTGGTCTGCAACTGCCGCCGGATCAGCGGGTCGAGCGCCGAGAACGGCTCGTCCATCAGCAGGATGGTCGGGTCGGCGGCGATGGCGCGGGCCAGGCCGACGCGCTGCTGCATCCCGCCCGACAGCTCGTCGGGGTATTTCCTTTCCCACCCGGTCAGGTCCACCGCGTCGATGGCCTGTCCGGCGATCTTCATCCGCTGCTCTTCCGGCATCCCCCGGACCTCCAGCGAGAAGGCCACGTTCTCGCGCACGGTCCGGTGCGGCATCAGCGCCATCGACTGGAACACCATGCCGATGCGCTCGGCCCTCAAGCTGCGCAATTCGCGCGGGTTCATCGCGCTGACGTTCTGCCCCTCGATGTAGACGGTGCCTGCGGTCGGCTCGATCAGCCGGTTGATGTGGCGGATCAGGGTGGATTTGCCGGAACCGGAAAGGCCCATGATGCAGAAGATCTCGCCGCGGCCGACGCTGAAGCTGGCGTCCTGCACGCCGACCACGCAATCGAACTGCTCGCGGATGTCCTTCTTGGACAGGCCGCTGCTGCGCACGGCCTCCATCGCCTGGCGCGACCTGTCGCCGAAGATCTTCCAGATCCCCTCGCAGCGAATGACATCCTCTCGCGGGCTTTCTGTCATGCGGTTCCCCCCTCTTTTGGCGAAACAAACACAGATTTTTATTGTAGACAATATGTATTTTGTGCGGCTACACATTGGTCACGCTACTTGAGTCCCGGCCGGACAGCCGGCGGTTCAGGAATGGGAGAGCGCGCGTGGAAACCGAGACCAGGAGCAGGAAGGCGCTGTGCCTCGAGGATCTTCGCAGGAAGATCCTGACCGAGGAGCTGGCGCCCGGTTCCTACATCGACGAGATCGAAGCCGCGGAAATCTATGGAGTTTCCCGCCCGCCGCTGCGCGAGGTGCTGCGCCTGCTGGCCGGCGAGGGCTATATCGTCCTGCACGAGAACCGCGGCGCGCAGGTGGCGCCGATGACCCACAAGACCCTGCGGAATTTCTTCATGGCGGCGCCGATGATCTATTCGGCGGTGACCCGGCTGGCGGCCGAACATGCGACGCCGGCGCAGATCGTCAAGCTGAAGGAATGCCAGTGGTCGTTCCGCCAGGCGATTCGCAATGGCGATGCGGCGGAGCGGGCGCTGGAGAACGAACGCTTCCATTCGATCATCGGCGAGATGGCGGACAACGAGTTCCTGACCCCCTCGCTGCGCCGGCTGCTGATCGACCACACCCGCATCGGCATGACCTTCTACAGCCCGCGCAAGCCCCAGCTGGCGGCCGAGCGCGAGATCGCCGCCGACCAGCACGACCAGTTCATCGACCTGATCGAGGCCGGCGACGCCGATGCCGCCGCCGCGCTGGCCGTGGCGCATTGGGAGCTGTCGCGGGCGCAGATCGAAAGTTTCGTCACACCCGAGGGGATGCAGATCCCGCTGGGCCGCGCGCCCGGAGCAGACCGCAGAGGAGTCTCATGAAGTTCGAGGGAATCTACACGCCCGTCATCACGCCCCACCGCGAGGACGGCAGCATCGACCGCGACGCCTTTGCGGCGATGATCGACCATCTGATCGGGGCAGGGGTGCATGGCCTGATCAACGGCGGCTCCACCGGCGAATACTACGCCCAGTCGATGGAGGAGCGGGTCGAGATGGCCGCCTTCGCCAAGGAGGTGATCGGCGACCGGGTGCCGCTGATCGTCGGCACCGTGGCGATTCGGTTGGAGGATTCGCTGCGCATGGCCGAACACGCGGGGAAGATCGGCGCGGCGGCGCTGCTGGTGGGGTCTCCGCCCTATTCGGTGCCGACCGAGCGCGAGAACGCGCTGAACGCGCTGGCGATCGACCGGGCGGCCGACCTGCCGATCATGCTTTACAACTACCCCGGCCGGA
The DNA here is from genome assembly GCF_011043545.1 of Rhodobacter sp. SGA-6-6. GTDB lineage: Bacteria > Pseudomonadota > Alphaproteobacteria > Rhodobacterales > Rhodobacteraceae > Pseudogemmobacter. Next base: position 286,329 of record NZ_JAAKGP010000005.1, read on the forward strand.
TGGGCATCATGATGGGCGAGGAATTCCTCGACCGCGTGGGCCGCAGCCGCAACTTCTGCGCCATCAAGGAAAGCTCGGGCGACATCAACCGGGTGCACCTGCTGGCCCGCGACTACCCGCATGTGCAGCTGTCCTGCGGCATGGACGACCAGGCGCTGGAATTCTTCGCCTGGGGCGCGCGTTCCTGGGTCTGCGGCGGCTCCAACTTCCTGCCGAAGGAGCATCTCGCGCTTTACCGCGCCTGCGCCGTCGAGGGCAATTTCGACAAGGGCCGCCGGATCATGTCGGCACTGATGCCGCTGATGCGGGTCTTGGAGCAGGGCGGCAAGTTCATCCAGTGCATCAAGCACGGCTGCGAGATGGGCGGCCATTACGCCGGCCCGCCGCGCCCGCCGCTGAAGGGCCTGAACAAGGACGACAAGCGGCAGCTGGAACAGGTGGTGCGCGTGCTGCAGCGCACCGTGGCCGAGATCGAAGCGGAGTGACGACGATGACCCTTCTGACCACCGAGGAATACAAGGCCATCGCCGCCGGGCTCTCCTTTCCGACCCAGGCCTTCATCGACGGCAGCTTCCGGCCGGCCAAGTCCGGCAAGACCTTCGACACCCTGAACCCGGCGACGGGCGAGGTGCTGGCGAAGGTGGCGGCCTGCGATGCGGCCGATGTCGATTTCGCCGTGCAGAAGGCCCGCGACGCTTTCGAGGACGGCCGCTGGTCGCGCCTGCACCCGCGCGAGCGCAAGGAGGTGCTGATCCGGCTGGCGAAGCTGATCAAGCGCAACGCCCGGGAACTGGCGGTGATGGAATCGCTGGATGCCGGCAAGACCATCTACGACTGCGAGACGGTCGATGTGCCCGAGACCATCAACTGCCTGACCTGGCACGCCGAGCTGATCGACAAGATCTACGACCAGGTGTCCCCGGCTTCGGACGACCATATCGCCATGGTGGTGCGCGAGCCGGTGGGCGTTGTCGGCCTCGTCCTGCCCTGGAACTTTCCGCTTCTGATGCTGGCCTGGAAGATCGGCCCTGCGCTGGCCGCCGGTTGCTCGGTGATCGTGAAGCCCGCGATGGAGACCAGCCTGACCGCGCTGCGCGTCGCCGAACTGGCGATGGAGGCCGGGGTGCCTGCGGGCGTCTTCAACGTGCTGCCCGGCGGCGGGGCCGAGGTGGGCGAGCCCATCGGCCGCCATATGGACATCGACGCGGTGTCCTTCACCGGGTCCACCGCCACGGGGCGGCGCTTCCTGGCCTATGCCAGCGAGTCGAACCTGAAGGAGGTGACGCTGGAGATGGGCGGCAAGAATCCGGCGGTGGTGCTGGACGATGCCGAGAACCTCGACCGGGTGGCGGCGCATGTCGTCAACGGCGCCTTCTGGAACATGGGCGAGAACTGCTCGGCCTCCTCGCGCCTGATCGTGCAGAAAGGGGTCAAGGACGCGCTTTTGGAGCGCATCTGCGCCCATGCCCGCGAATGGCCGATGGGCGACCCGCTGGACCCGGTGAACCGGGTGGGCGCTCTGGTCTCGAAGGCGCATTTCGACAAGGTTTCCGGCTATTTGGCGAAAGGTCCTAAAGTTCTGCTCGGCGGCACCGCCAAGGACGGTTTCGTCGAACCCACCATCCTCGACGTGACCGACCGCGAGGCGAAGCAGGTGCGGGAAGAGATCTTCGGCCCGGTGCTCTCGGTCCTGACGGTGGAGACCTTCGACGAGGCCATCGCGCTGGCGAACGACACCCAATACGGCCTTGCCGCCTCGATCTTCACCGCCAACGTCAAGCGCGCCATCCGCGGCGCCCGCGCCATCCGCGCCGGCACCGTCACCGTGAACAGCTTCGGCGAGGGCGACATCTCCACCCCCTTCGGCGGCTACAAGCAATCGGGCTTCGGCGGGCGCGACAACGGCATCCATGCCCATGACCAGTATACCCAGCTGAAGACGATCTGGGTCGACCTGGCCGACGACCGCGACGAGGCGGTGTGATGCAGGCCCTGACCGCGCGGCGCACCCCGGTGCATCGCGGCCCGGCCGGCTGGTCGGCGATCCTTCCGGGGCAGCCCGCCCCGGAGGTGCTGGAGGGCGACCTGACCGCCGATTTCGCAGTGGTCGGCGGCGGCTTCGCCGGCCTCTCGGCCGCGCGGCGCCTGCACCAGCTGAACCCGCAGGCGCGGATCGTGGTGCTGGAGGCGACCCGCATCGCCGAGGGCGCGGCGGGCCGCAACTCCGGCTTCATGATCGACCTGCCGCACGACATCTCCTCGGACGACTATTCCGGCCACGGCGCCGGCTCGGATGCGGCGATCATCGCGCTGAACCGTCACGCCATCGGCTTTGCCCGCGAGGCGGCGGCGGACTACGGCATCGACGCCAATTACTTCGACCCGGCGGGCAAGGTGAACGGCGCCGCTTCGGCCAAGGCCGATGCGCTGAACCGCAGCTATGCGCAGCACCTCACCAGCCTGGGCGAAGCCAGCGAGCATCTGGACGGGCAGCAGATGTTCGACCTGACCGGCAGCCGCCACTACGTCTCGGGCCTCTATACCCCCGGCACGGTGATGCTGCAGCCGGCGGGCTATATCCGCGGGCTGGCGGCGGGACTGCGGCGCGATGGTGTCAGGGTGTTCGAGAACAGCCCCGTCACCGGCTTGGCCCGCAAGGGCCGCGGCTGGGAGATCGCCACCCCGCGCGGCAAGGTCGGCGCGGCCTATGTGATCCTGGCCAACAACGGCCATCTGGAAAGCTTCGGCTTCGCCCGCGGCCGGCTGATGCATGTCTTCCTCTATGCCTCGATGACCGTCGACCTGGACGCGGCGGCGCTGGCCGCGCTCGGCGGCCAGCCGCGGTGGGGGATCACCCCTTCGGACCCGATGGGCACCACCATGCGCCGGATCGACACCGGGCAGGGCGGCAACCGCATCGTCACCCGCACCTGCGCCACCTACGAGCCGGGGATGGAGGCGTCGGAGGCCTCCCTCCGCCGCACCGCTGCCGTCCACCGCGAGAAATTCGCCGAGCGCTTCCCGCAGATCGCCGATGTGCCGATGGAATACGCCTGGGCCGGGCACCTGTGCCTGACGCGCAACGGCGTCTCGGTGATGCGGCGGCTGGACGAGGGCCTGTTCGCCGCCTGCGTCTGCAACGGGTTGGGCACCGCCCGCAGCACCCTGACCGGCATCGGCGCGGCAGAGCTGGCCTCCGGCGTGGAAAGCGACGTGACCCGCCACTTCACCGCCGAGGTGCAGCCCCCCCGCCTGCCGCCGCCGCCGTTCTCGACCATCGGCGCGAATGTGTTCCTGCGCTGGAAGGAATGGCGGGCGGGGGAGGAGTAGGGGGCGAGGTCGGCGCGGGAAAAACCCCGAGAGGCCGGCACCGCCGAGGCTGGAGCCCTACCAGAGCCGGTTCCCGGCCAATCCCTCCCCGAACCGCGAAATCCCCGGCGCCAGCGGGAAGAGGTCGGCCTGCAGGGCGTGGTAGATGTCGGGCTTGCCGTCGAACTGGCCGGTTGCCGGGGTTCCGTCTTCGCCGACCTCGGGGAACCAGCCGCCGCGGGCGTGGTCGATGAAGGCGGCGTCGGCGGAGGTCCAGAGGCGGCGATACCAGGCCTCGTCCTCGGCCCGCCGCTCCAGCTTGACCAGCGCGGCCATCACCCCGATCGCCTCGGTCACCGGCCACCAGTAGCGCGAGCGGATCGCCGGCCGGCCGTCGAAATCCAGCGTGTAGTGGATGCCGCCGCGGGCTTCGTCCCAGCCGTCGCGCAGCGCGGCCTCGGCGATGCTGCGGGCCAGGACGGGGGAGCCGTCCTGCGGCCGCCCGCACAGGTCCCACCAGTGCAAGAGCAGCCGGGCCAGCTCGAAGCTGTGACCGGGGGTGGTGCCGGCGGGGCGGAACATCGGGTTGCCGGAATAGCCGCGGTCGATGGACCAGTCCTCGCGGTAATGCTCCGGGATGCGCCAGCGGTTCTCCGGCGCGATGCGGCGCAGGAAGAAGTCCAGGATGCGGCCGGCGCGGTCGAGGTAGACCTGCCGCCCCGTCGCCTCATGGGCCGCCAGCAGCGCCTCCACCCCGTGCATGTTGGCGTTCATGCCGCGGTAGCTGGAGAAGGGCGTCCAGTCGCGGTTCCATTCGTCGGCGAAAAGGCCGGGGCCTTCCTCCCAGAAATGCCGGTCCAGGATGGCGGTGGCCTCGTCGATCAGCGCCTGCGCCTCCGGGTGGCCGGCGAGCTTGGCCGAAGACGCCGCCAGCAGCACGAAGACATGGCCATAGGCCAGCTTGCGGCTGTCGTGGATGGCGTCGCCCTCCAGCGCCCAGAGCCAGCCGCCATGGGCGCGGTCGCGGTGGTGGCTGGCGAGGTAGCGCATCCCCTGGTCGATGATCGCATCGCAGCCCGGCCAGCCGGCCAGCTTTGCCAGCGCGTAGGAATGGATCAGCCGGGTGGTGGTGTGCAGTTCCTGCACTCGGCTGGCCAGCGGGGCGCCGTCGGGACCGAGGGTATGGAAGCCGCCTTCCGCGGCCGGGCTGGCGGCGAAGAAGCGCAGGGCGGCGGCGGCATCGCCGGCCAGAAAGGCGCGGTGGCCGGGATCGTCCAGCCAGAACCCCGTTGCCGCCTGATCTCCGGGTCCGTGCCGAGCCATCCATGCCTCCTTTGCCTGTGCCCGACTTATAGGCCGGAGGCGTCCTGTCCCGCCAGCCCACTCTGAGGTCGGGTTGGGCGGGAGAAGGCGAGGCACTGCCTCGCCCCGCCCGTGCGCGGCGACTCAACCGGAGACGGTGGCGTCACGAGACCCGGAGAGGCCAGCGCCCGACCGGGCGGGCGAGAAGCGCCCGCCGAGGGCGGGGCGGGCGCTGGCCGGGTGCTTTGAGCACCCGGCCGGAAAAGGTGAAGCGTTGCGCTGTGGCGAAGGCGATGGCCTTCGCCAGGGAAACCGGGATGTGGCGGGGTTCACCCCGCCCCCTCACGCCACCGCCAGTTCCGTCGCCAGCCGCTGCACCTGGTCGCGGATGTCGGGGATGGCGGTGATCTCCCAGAAGGCGGCGCGGGAGACCGGGCCGATGGCCAGCAGGCGGTCCGCCGGGCGGCCCCGGCCATCGACCAGGCGGCAGCGCGTGTCCACCTCCAGCCCGATCCGCAGCGGATCGACCCGCGCCCGGCCCCGCGCCAGCAGGTCGGCGATCAGGGCCGAGGCATTGCGGCCGGGATCGCGCCGGATGCCGCGGCAGTCGAAGATGCGGGCGGCGGGGATCGAGGCGCCGACCTCGCCGCCGAAAAGGCGGATGCGGGCCACCGGACCCGAGGGCAGCAGCTCCGCCCCCAGGAATTCCGCCCGTTGCAGCCGCAGCTGGCCCGAGGCCAGCGCCGCATGGACCACCGCTTCCGAGGCCGGCGGCACCCGGTGGCGATGCACGTCCCACCAGGCCGCGGCATGGCGCAGGAAGCGGGCGCGCTCCACCGGCGGCAGGCTGCGCCAGATCGCCTGCACATGCGGGCGGATGCCGTCCACCGCGTCGCGCCAGCTGCCGCCCTGCGCCTCGGCCCGCCGCACCAGGGCCCTTGCCCAGCCGGCCAGCGCGCTGACCGGCGCGCCGAAGGGCACCTCGGCGCGCGACACCGGCAGCGGGGCCCCGGCGGCATGGGCGCGCGGGACCAGGCCGCGGCGCGAGACCGCCAGGATCTCGCCGCGATGGCCGGATTTCAGCAGCGTCACCACCCGGTCCACCATGGAAAGGCCGGAGCCGACGAGGATCACCCTGCCGTCGGGATCGGGCGGCGCCGGCGCGTCCCAGGCCCCGCTCAGCCCCGGGGCGGGCGCCTCGTGGACATGGCCGGTCGCCAGCACGGCGAGGTCGCCGATCACGGTCTGGCCGTCGGCCAGGCGGACCACCACGCCGCGGGCGCTGTCCTGCAGCCGCAGCGCCTCCTGCCGGACGATGCGCAGCCGCTGCGGCACCGCCTCGCCGGCCCAGGGGGCCAGGAGGTCGGCGAGATAGGCGCCATAGGTGGCGCGGCTGACGAAACATTCGGGCGTCGCGCCCTCCGCCCGCGCCGCCAGCCAGTCGTGGAAATGCCCGGGCCGGTCGGGAAAGGCGCTCATGTTGCGCACCCGGGTGTTCAGCAGGTGGTCCGGGTCGGCGGTGGCATAGGCAAGGCCGGGGCCGGGCAGCCGGGCGGGCTCCAGGAGCGTCACCCGGAAGGCGCGGTCGGGGCGCGACAGCAGCTGCACCGCCATCAGCACCCCGCTGGCCCCGCCGCCGATCACCACCACATGCGGCTGCGGCGGCAGCCAGCCCAGGCCCGGCGGCCGGGCGGCGGCGGGCTGGTCCGGCCGGGTCATGGCAGCACCGCGAAACAGGCCAGCAGGGCTAGGCCGATCAGCACCGCGGCCAGAAGCACCGGGCCGGTGGCGGAGCCCGGCGGGCCTTTCTCGCGGCCGGCGAAGATTTCCATGAAATGCTGGTCGAAGCGTCCGTCGATCATCTTTCCATCCTCCTTGCAGGGTCAGAGGGCCAGCCGCTGCGGCTCGGCCCGGCGAAGCGGGGCCTGCACCAGCAGCCCGTCGCGCAGCGCCTTGCCGCGGGGCCAGGGACCGAAGCCGGAGGCGACGTTGACATGCCCCGCCTGGCCCATGTCGACGAAGCCGCCGCCCCAGGCCGCCGCCAGTCCGCGCGCGCGGGAGAAATCCATCCAGGGATCGTTGCGGCTGGCGACCACCAGCGTCGGGATGTCGAGCCGCTGCTCCGGGATCGGGCCGAAATGGCCGATGCGGTCGCTGCCTGCGGTCTCGGCCGGGGCGACCAGCAGCGCCGCCCGCACCCGCAGATGCGGCCAGGTCGTCAGCAGCCGGGCGATCAGCACCGCCCCCAGCGAATGGCCGACCAGCACGGAGTCGGGGTGGTGCAGGATCATCGAGGCCAGTTCCACCTCCCACAAGTGCGGCATCGGCCGGCCGGGGTTGGTCAGCTCCACGGTCAAGGCGCGCGGGTCGGTTGCGGCCCACCAGTGCTGCCAATGCGGCTCGGGCGAGCCGTCGAGCCCGGGAACGATCAGCGTCTTGGTCATGTCCTTGCTCCTGCTGCGGTCGATGATTAAATCTAGCAGGTGTGTCGTGATTTCGGTTTCCAAAGAGCGGGACGGGAAGGGAAGATCCTTCTCCGCTTTTGGCGACAAACCCGACATTGATTCCCGGGGTTGCAGGGCGTAACGCTGATCCATGATCACGCAGAAGATGAAATACGCGCTGAAGGCGCTTCTGGCGCTGGCCGACGAGGCGGCGAAGGAGAAGCCGCAGGCGCTGACCATCGAGGAGATCGCCCGCCGCTCCGGCACGCCGAAGCGGTTCCTGGAGCATATCCTGCTGGAGGTGCGCAATGCCGGCGTGATCGCCTCCACCCGCGGCAGGGCCGGCGGCTACAGCCTGATCAAGAAGCCGGCGGAGATTTCCATCTCCGAACTGCTGCGCACCATCGACGGCCCGATCGCGCCGCTGCCCTGCCTGTCGCGCCGGGCCTACCAGCGCTGCGAGGATTGCTCCGACGAGGCCGCCTGCCGCATCCGCAAGGTCTTCGCCGAGGTGTTCTGGTCCTACCTGCTGATCATCGACTCGCTGACCCTGGAGGACATGCTCCGCCAGGGCAGCATCGCAGATCAGGTCCTCGGCGTGGAAGCGCAGGGGTAACATTCCCCGGAGCCAAGGGGCGGCCGGGCGGGAACAGGCGAGGCACTGCCTCGCCCCCGCCCGTGCGGGACAATTGCACCCGGAAACGGTTGCAGTCCTAGACCCGGGGAGGCCAGCGCCCGACCCGGCGGGCGAGAAGCGCCTGGCCCAAGGGCGGGGCGGGCGCTGGCCGGGCCTTTGGGGCCCGGCCGGATGGGTGGAAGCGTTGCACGGTGGCGAAGGCGATGGCCTTCGCCAAAGAGAGGCGGGAGAAGGTTTGCGCGAAATCACGACTATATTTAGCGTGAATATTCCCTTGCGCCGGAGCCTGCCCTGTGGCGCAATCGGCGGCAGGCGGGACCGAAGTCCCGGCCGCCGTGAAAGGAGACGGATGATGACCGCAGCGACGACCTTCCCCCGCAGCCCCCTCGGGCAGGCCGGACGGGCCATTCCCGCCGCTGGACAGCTGCTTCCCACCTGCGCCGTGCGGCTGATCGACCGCCGCACCGGCCGGCCGCACCGGATCAACGGCAGCCCGCTGGTGCTGTTCACCCGCCGCCCCGAGGAAGCCGCCGCCGAACTGCTGGACGGCCGCGACCCCGCCGTCTGGGAGGCGAGGGTGGAGCCGATGGGAACCTGAGCCTTCCTTCTCAGAATACTGATCTGAAACGGAAACCCCCGGGAGCCGCCAAGGCTGCCGGGGGTTTTCAGGTCCCGCCGCTGCGGCGGACAGCAGCCTCTCTTCCCCCCGGCGGCCAGCCAGCCCCTGTCCGGCGATGTCGCAAAATCGCCAATCCGCTTCGCCAATGTTACTGTCGGCCTGCGCCCTTCGCCGCCTTATGCGCGCAAAGTCCATGCTTTCAGGGGCCGACGAGATGAACGAGACCACCCTCCGGCAAGGCCGCGCAGGCGGGCGCGGCGCAAGGCGAGCGATGCGCTCCGCCCCGGATTTCGAGATGCTGCCCGCCCTGAAGCGCGGGCTGCCGCTCTGCGAGCCGATGACGCCCGAGCAGGTCGAGCGCATCGACGATGCCTCGATGGCGATCCTCGAAGAGGTGGGCGTGATCTTCCGCGACGAGATCGCGCTGGCGGACTGGAAACGCGCCGGCGCCGATGTCCGCGGCGAGCGGGTCCATCTGGACCGGCATCTGGTGCGCGAGCTGATCGCCAGCATCCCCTCGACCTGGACCTACCGGGCGCGCAACCCCGACCGCTCCTTGCCCTTCGGCGGCAAGCATTCGATCTTCGTGCCGATGACCGGCGCGCCCTTCATCCGCGACCTGGACGACGTGCGGCGCTGGCCGACGATTGCCGACCTGAACGACTTCCACAAGCTCAGCCACATGTCGCCGGCGCTGCATTCGACCGCGCATCACATCGTCGAGCCGATGGACATGAAGGTCAGCCACCGGCACCTGCACATCACCTATTCCTCGATGAAACACTCGGACAAGACCTTCATGGGCATGACCACCTCGGGCAAGAACGCCGAGGACGTGATGGCGATGTGCGAGATCCTGTTCGGCAAGGATGTGATGGAGGAAACGCCGGTAACCACCGGGAACTGCAACGGAAACTCGCCCCTGGTCTGGGACGAGACCATGCTTTCGGCGATGCGCGCCTTCGTCAGGCGGCGTCAGCCGGTGCTGTGCTCGCCCTTCGTGCTCGGCGGCGCCAACACGCCGGCCTCGGTCGCCCCCGCGGTGGCGCAGCTGAACGCCGAGGCCCTCAGCGCGCTGGCCTATACCCAGGTCATCCGCAAGGGTGCGCCGGCGATCTACGGCCATTACCTCTCGACCGTCAGCATGAAATCCGGCGCGCCGATGGCGGGGACGCCGGAGATTTCCCTGATGAACTTCATGATCGGCCAGATGGCGCGGTTCTACGACGTGCCGTGGCGGACCAGCAACCTGCTCGGCGGGGCCAAGACCTTCGACGCGCAGGCCGGCTATGAAAGCGCCATGACGATGAACGCCGTCCTCCACGCCGGGGCCAATTACATCTGGCACTCGGCCGGCTGGAACGAGGCCGGGATGCATTGCTCGATGGCGAAATTCGTGGTCGATGCCGAGATGTGCGCCATGGGCTACCGCATGGCCGAAGGCCCCCGCTGGGACGACTTCGACGAAGGGCTGGCGGCGGTGCGCGATGTCGGCCCGGGCGGCCATTACCTCGGCCATCCGCATACGCTGGAGAACTTCGAGCGCGCCTTCTTCATGCCGAAGCTGTTCGACAACAACTCGATCGAGCAATGGCAGGCCGAGGGCTCGGTCGAGATCACCCGAAGGGCGCTGGACCATGCGAGGAAGCTGCTCGGCGACTACGAGGAGCCGAAGCTGGACCCGGGCGTGGACGAGGCGCTCCGCGACTATATCGCCCGGCGCGAGCGCGAGATCCCGGCCGAGGACGCGCTGAACACCGAATACTGAAACCTCCCCGACTGGCCGCCCTCCCGGCGGCCGCTTTTTTCCGCATGAGCATGAAATGAAGATCACGGAGATCCACGTCTACGCCCACGACCTGCCGGTGAAGAACGGCCCCTATACCATGGCCAACGCCAAGGTCTGGTCGCTGGACACCACGCTGGTGAAGATCGTCACCGATACCGGCCTGGTCGGCTGGGGCGAGACCTGCCCGGTCGGCCCGACCTATCAGCCGCACCATGCCAGGGGCGCGCGGGCGGCGCTGGAGGAGATGGCGCCGGGGCTGATCGGCAGCACGCTGCATCCCGTCGCGCTGCGGCGCCGGATGGACGGCCTCCTGAACGGCCACCGCTATGCCAAGGCCGCGGTGGACATCGCCGCCCACGACCTGCTGGGCAAGGCTTGGGGCGTGCGGGTGGCCGACCTGCTGGGCGGCGCGGTGACGGAAAACGTGCCCTCCTACTACGCCACCGGGGTGGGAGAACCGGAGGAGATCGCCCGCATCGCCGCCGAGAAGGTGGCCGAGGGCTATCCCCGGCTTCAGGTCAAGATCGGCGGCCGCCCGGTCGAGGTGGACATCGAGGTCCTGCGCCGGGTCTGGGAGGTGATCCGCGGCAAGGGCGTGCGGCTGGCCGCCGACGGCAACCGCGGCCTGCCCACCCGCGACGCGCTGCGGCTGAGCCGCGAATGCCCCGACATCCCCTTCACTATGGAGCAGCCCTGCAACTCCATCGAGGAGATCGCCGCCATCCGCGGGCAGGTGCAGCATGGCATCTACATCGACGAGGCCGGCGAGGACCTGGCCACGGTGATCCGCGCCGCGGGACAGGGGCTCTGCGACGGCTTCGGCATGAAGGTGACGCGGATCGGCGGCTTGCAGCAGATGGCCGCCTTCCGCGACATCTGCGAGGCCCGCACGCTGCCCCACACCTGCGACGACGCCTGGGGCGGCGACATCATCGCCGCCGCCTGCACCCATATCGGCGCCACCGTCAGCCCGCGGCTGATGGAGGGCGTCTGGCTGGCGCAGCCCTATATCGAAGGCAACTACGACAAGGCGGGCGTGAACATCGTCGGCGGCCATATCCGGCTGCCGGAAGGCCCCGGCCTGGGTGTGGTGCCCGACGAAGGCATCTTCGGCGCGCCGGTCGCGTCTTTCGGATGAGGGGAACCATGGGACGTTTTCAGGACAAGACCGCGCTGGTGACCGGCGCGGCGGGCGGCATCGGCGCCGCGGTGGTGCGGATGCTGCGGGCGGAAGGCGCCCGCGTGGCGGCGGCCGACCGCGATGTCTCGGCCGTCGAGGCCGAGGCGCATCTGCCGGGCAACCTGCTGGAGCCCGCCTATGCCGACGGCCTGCCCGCGGCGGCGGCAAGGGCGCTCGGCCGGCTGGACATCGTGGTGAACAACGCCGGGGTGATCACCCGCGGCAAGGTGACCGAGACCTCGGACGAGGACTGGGCCCTGACCCTCGGCGTCAACATCGAGGCGCCGTTCCGCATCACCCGCGCCGCGATCCCGCTGATGGCGGCGCAGGGCGGCGGTTCCATCGTCAACACCGCATCGTGCTGGGGGCTGCGGCCGGGGCCAGGCCATGCGGTCTACTGCATGTCCAAGGCCGCGCTCGCCAGCCTGACGCAATGCATGGGCATGGACCACGCGGCGCAAGGCATCCGCATCAACGCCGTCGCCCCGAACGAGGTCAACACGCCGATGCTGCGGACGGGCTTCGCCAAACGCGGCTTCGACCCGGATACCGCAGTGGCGGAACTCGGCAAGACCGTCCCCTTGGGCCGCATCGCCGAGCCGGAAGACATCGCCGAGGTGATCCTCTTCCTCGCCTCCGACGCCGCCCGTTATGTCTGCGGCGCGGTCTACGAGGTCAACGGCGCCAAGGCGGTGGCATGATGCGGTTCTCGGGAAAGGTCGCCCTCGTCACCGGGGGCCGGATGGGCATCGGCCTCGCCATCGCGCGGCGGCTGCGGGCCGAGGGCGCGCGCGTCTTCACCGCGCAGCGCGGCATGGACCCGGAGTTCGAGAGCTTCCCCGCCGATTTCGCCGACCCGGACTGCCCGGCCACGGTGATCGGCCAGGTGGTCGCCGCGGCGGGCCGGCTGGACGTGCTGGTCAACAACGCCGGCTTCATGCAGGAGGCCCGCGCCGAGGACATGGCGCCGGAGGACTGGAACCGGATGATCGCGGTCAACCTGACCGCGCCTTTCCTGCTGATCCGGGCCGCGCTGCCGCATCTGCGGGCGACGAAGGGCGCCATCGTCAACATCGGCAGCATCGAGGGCATCGGCTGCAACCCGCACCACGCCGCCTATTCCGCCACCAAGGCCGGGCTGCACGGGTTGACCCGCGCCATCGCCGTGGATCACGGCGCCGAGGGCATCCGCTGCAACGCCGTGGCACCGGGCTGGATCGACACCGAGCTGTCCGAGGTCTACATCGACTCGATGCCCGACCCCGCCGCCTTCCGCGCCAACATCGGCCGCATCCATCCTGTCGGCCGCACCGGCAAGCCCGAGGACGTGGCCGCCCTGGTCGCCTGGCTGGCGTCGGAGGAGTCCGCCTTCGTGGCGGGGCAGGTCTGGACCATCGACGGCGGCAGGATGACAAAGCTCAGCCTGCCGTGAGACGCCGGCCCGACCGCGGCAGAAGGGGTCACTCCGCCGCCGCCTCCAGACAGGCGAGCAGAGCCCGCGCCGGGGCCGAAAGCCGCCGGGCGGGCGTCGAAAGGTAATATCCCCAGGGGCAGGGCCAGCTTTCCGCAAAGGGCGCCACCAGCGCGCCGCGGGCCAGATAGGGCCGGGCCAGCGTCTTCACCGCCAGCGTCACCCCCAAGCCGGCCGCCGCCAGTTCCAGCGAGACGTTGCTGCTGTTGGTGCGCATCACCTCGGCCGGCGGGGCATCCTCCAGCCCGTGGGCGGCGGCGAAGATGGCGAAATACTCCTGCCGTCCCGCTACCCGGATCTGCGGAAGCGCCAGCGCCGCCTCCGGCCCCGTCACCCGCGCCGCCACAGAGGGCGCGCAGACCAGCATCAGGTCTTCGCGCAGCAGCAGCCGGCAGTCCGGCGGCACCTCGTCGTCGCGGCGGACCGAGATCACCACATCGGCCGGATCGGTCTCGTCGCGGTCCCAGATCGTCGCCTGCACCAGCACCTCCACCCCCGGATGCGCCGCCCGGAATCCGGCCAGCACCGGCGGCAGCCAGCCCTCCGCCAGGCTGATCGGGCAGGAGAGCACCACGCTGCGCTCGCGCGCCGACTTGGCGATGGCCTCCGCCGCGCCGTCGATCTGCCGCAGCGCCTGCCGCAAGGTCGGCAGCAAGGCCTCGCCGACCTCGGTCAGATCCAGGCTGCGGGCGTTGCGGCGGAAGAGCCGCTGGCCGAGATGCGCCTCGAGGCCCCGGATATGGGTGCTGACGGCGGCCTGGGTATAGCCCAGGTCCTCCGCCGCCCGGGTGAAGGACAGGTGCCGCGCCGCCGCCTCGAAGGAGCGCACGAAGTTCAGCGGCGGCGGCGCGCGGCGCTTGGGGGCCATTCCACATCTCCTGCAAATCCGCCCCATCCATAACATTCCCGCCGCCAATGGCATCGAAATATTTATGCGACAGCCTCGCGCGCCCCGGCTAGCTTGCCGGTGGAAACAGGCGGAGACGAAGATGCGGAGCCATGCGCAGGCGGTGGTGATCGGCGGGGGGGTGATCGGCTGCTCGATCCTCTACCACTTGGCGAAACTCGGCTGGACCGAGGTGGTGCTGCTGGAACGGTCGGAGCTGACCTCCGGCTCCACCTGGCACGCGGCGGCCAATATCCACGGCCTGCATGACGTGACCAACATCAGCCGGCTGCAGCACTACACCATGCAGCTTTACAAGGAACTGGAGGCCGAGACCGGGCAGGGCTGCGGCGTGTTCCAGCCCGGCAGCCTGTATCTGGCGCAGACCGAGGCGCGCGAGCAGCAGTTGCGGCTGCAGGAGGCCAAGGCGCGGCGCTACGGGATGAACTTCCACGAGGTCTCGCGGGCGGAGGCGGAGCGGCTGCACCCGCTGGTCGATTTCGACGGCATCCGCTGCATCATGTATGAACCCGACGGCGGCAACGTCGACCCTTCGGGCGTGACGCAAGCCTATGCGGCGGGCGCGCGGGCAAGGGGCGCCGAAATCCACCGCTTCACCCCCGTGACGGCGACGGAACGCCAGCCGGACGGCAGCTGGATCGTGCGGACGGAAAAGGGCGAGATCCGCACCCCCTGGGTGATCAACGCCGCCGGTCTCTGGGCGCGCGAGGTGGGCGCCATGGCGGGGCTGGCGCTGCCGCTGATCCCGACCGAGCACCAGTATTTCGTCACGGAGACCATCGGCGAGATCGCCGCGCTGGACCGCCGGTTGCCGTCCGTGGCCGACCGCGACGGCGAATACTACCTGCGGCAGGAAGGGCAGGGGCTGCTGGTCGGCGCCTATGAGCGCGACATGAAGTTCTGGGCCGAGGAGGGCACGCCGCCCGGCTTCGGCCACGAGCTTTTCGCCGACGACCTCGACCGCATCACGGACAACATGATGCGCGCCATCGCCCGGGTGCCGGCGGTGGGGACGGCGGGGATCAAGCGGGTGATCAACGGCCCGATGATCTGGTCGCCCGATTCGGCGGCCTTGTTCGGCCCGGTGCCGGAACTGCCGGGCTATTTCTGCTGCTGCGGCATCATCCCGGGCTTCTCGCAGAGCGGCGGCCTCGGCCGGCTGGCGGCGGAGTGGATGGTGGAGGGCGAGCCCTCGCTGGACCTGTTCGGCTGGGACCTCGCCCGTTTCGGGGATTGGGCGGACCGCGCCTTCACCAAAGCCCGCGTGCAGGACCAGTATTCCCACCGCTTCAAGATCCATTTCCCCGGCGAGGAACGCGCCGCCGGCCGCCCCGCCCGCACCCGCCCGGTCTACAAGCTGCAGAAGGACCTCGGCGCGGTGTTCGGGCTGAACACCGGCTGGGAGCATCCGCTCTATTTCGACGCCGCCACCCCGGATTCCGCCGGCTTCACCCGCCAGCCCTGGTGGGACAGCGTCGGCCGCGAGGCGCGGATGCTGCGCGAGCGGGCGGGGATCATCGACATCTCCAACTTCGCCCGCTATCGCGTCGCCGGGCCGGGGGCGGAGGACTGGCTGAACGGGCTTTTCGCCAACCGGATGCCGCGCCAGACCGGCCGCTCCTGCCTGACCCCGCTGATCGGCAAGCGCGGCGGCATTGCGGGGGATTTCACCGTCACCCGGCTGGGGCCGGAGGAGTTCTGGGTCATCGGCTCCGGCATGGCCGAGCGTTTCCACCAGCGCTGGTTCCGCGCGGTGCCGCTGCCGGAAGGGACCAGCTTCGAGTCGCTGACCGAGGCCACCGCGGGCTTCAATATCGCCGGGCCGCAGTCGCGCAAGCTGCTCGGCCGCCTGACCAATGCCGACCTCTCCGACGACACCTTCCCCTTCTTCCGCTCGGCCCGGATCGCCGTGGCCGGGGTGGATTGCGTGGCGCTGCGGGTCTCCTTCACCGGCGACCTGGGGTGGGAGCTGCACTGCGCCGAGGCCGACCAGCAGGCGCTGTATCTGGCGCTCTTGGAGGCCGGGCGGGACCTCGGCGCCGGGCCGGTGGGCAGCCGCGCACTGATGAGCCTGCGTGTGGAAAAGGGCTACGGCTCCTGGGGCCGGGACTATTCGCCCGAATACTGGCCGCAGGAATCCGGGCTGGCCGGGCTGATCCGCGACGACAAGCCCTTCCTGAACCGGGAGGCATGGCTGGCGGTGAAGGACAAGGCGCCGCGCGACCTGATGGTGATGCTGGAGATCGGCGAGACCGGCGCCGATGCGCTCGGCGGCGAGCCGGTGTTCCTGCCGGACGGCACCCCGGCCGGGCAGGTCAGCTCCGGCGCCTATGGCTATACGGTCGGCAAGCCGCTGGCGATCGCCTATCTGAAGGCCGGCCTCGCCGCGCCGGGGACGGAGCTGCGGGTGGCGATCCTCGGCGGCTCGGTCCCGGCCCGGGTGCTGGAGCGGCCGCCCTTCGACCCGGAGGGCCGGCGGCTGCGCGGGGGGTGAGGGCGCCTTTGGGGAAGCGGCGGGGTGAACCCCGCCCTACGCCATCGGTAGGGCGGGGTTCACCCCGCCGTTCCTGCCGCTTCAGGCCAGCGCGACCAGATGGTTGTCCCAGGACAGGTTGTGTCGAGCCAGAAGCCGCAGCCCTTCCGGCTCCACCGCCCAGATGCCGCCCTGGCCGTCGGTGGCGACCAGTCCCTCCGGCCCCGGCGCCACGCCGGACAGGTCGGCCCGGCGGTGCACCGCCAAGGGCGCGCCGGCTGCGTCGAAGACCATCAGCACCCCGCCCGGCGGCGAGGTCAGCGCCACCAGCCCCTGCGCCGCGGCGATGGAGCCGGCATAGCCCTTCATCGCGAAGGCCTCGGCCTCCCCCGGCGGGCACAGCCACGGCGCCTGCCCGGGCTGCCAGAGGCCCAGCTGGGGCACCGGCTCGGCCGGGTCGCCCTCCCATTGCATGGCGAAGGCCACCCGGTTGCCCATCAGCGCCAGATGGCGGATCGAATTGGTGTGCAGGTCCTCCTCCAGCACCGCCTGTTCCAGCACCGCGCCCTCGGGCGACAGCAGCGTCAGGTTCGGCCGCATGGTGGCGATGTTCAGCTTGCTGCGGTCCTTCGGATCGGTCTCGATGCCGCCGTTCGCCACCACCAGCCGCCCGTCCGCCAGCCGCTTCATGTCATGCGGGCCGATGCCGCCCGAGTCCCATTCGCCGATGCGGGTGTAGGTTTCGGTCTCCCACAGCCCGATCCGGCCGAGCGAGCCTTCCGCCACCACTTCCGAGGTCATCAGCAGCCCGCCCTCGGCGGTGAAGACGCCGTGACCGTTGAACTGCCGCCCCTCGGGCGGGGTGAGCCGGGCCTTCACGGTGCCGGCCACGCAGTCGATCACCAGCGCGAAGGTGCCGGGGCGGCGGGCGAAGGCGACGGCCTCGGCCCGCACCGGATGGGCGGCGGCGGCATGGCCGCGGGCGGGCAGGGGGATGGCGAAGAGGCTGTCGCCCGCGGCGGTCAGCCCGTGCAATTCGTAGGCCTCGCCCGCCTTGGCGGCGGCGAGGAAATCCGGGCTGCCCGCCGCGGCCCAGCCGATGCGGGGCAGGCCCGCCGCCATCATCCCCGCCAGAAAGCCCCGCCGTGTCGCCATGGTCAGTCCCCGTCCGCCGAGTTGAAGCCCACGCTCACCCCCAGCTGGCCGCCGAGTTCGGCGATCACCGCCTGCCGCAGGCTGCGGATCGACTGTTGCAGGATCTCCACCTTCAGGTGGCCTGAGGGATCTGCGACGCCGGCGAAGACCGGGTCCTCCAGCGCCTCGGCCCGGGCGATGGCGCGGTCGAAGGCGGCCAGGCTTTGCGGCAGGTCGGGCGAGAGTGTCTGCGCGAAATCCCGCAGCGCCTGCAAGGACAGCACCAGATTGCGCAAGGACCGGCCGGAGGCCGCGGCCTCCGCCCGTTCCGGCCGCGGCTTGTCGAAGGTGCCGAGGGGGCGGCCGAGCCGCTGGTCGGCATCGAATTCCAGCGCGGTCGCCAGTTGGGTGAAGAGGGCCTGCTTCGCCTCCTCGGCGGTCAGGTAGGTGGTGTTGCCGGCCTCGCCCGCCGTCAGCAGCACCTCGGCGAAACCGTCCTGCCAGCCGGCCTGCACCTCCCCGGCCATGCGGGCCAGGTCGGCGGCGGTGGCGCGGATCAGCGGGCAGGGATCGGCGGGCAGGTCGCCGGCGGGGTAGAGCAGCCGCTCCAGCCCGAACAACCCGCGCGCGGCGACCGACTGGTCGGCGAAGGCCGCGGGCTCCAGCGCCGCCGGGTCGCCCGCCATCAGCGCCTGCTGGTGCTTCCACCCCAGCCCCTTGGGATCGGGCCAGAAGGCGATGGCGAGGCCGCGGCCGTCCTCCTCCACCGGGCCGAGATGCAGGTGCGAAACGCCCATCCAGGCGTCGAAGGCGGCGTTCCAGGCCGGGCGCAGCACCTGCGGGTCGCAGGAGGTTTCCGCCGCCTGCGCCAGTTCCCCTGCGGCCTCGGCGAAAGCGGCATAGCCGGGCAGGATGTGGTCGCGCAGGGCATCGGCCACGTCGGCCTGCGCCGGGGTGGCCAGAAGGGCGAACAGGGCCAGGGTCTTGCGCATCAAAGGCTCTCCAGGAAGGCGATCAGCGCCTCGCGGTCCTCCTTGGGCAGGCCAACCACGCCGTCGCGCGCGCCTTGGGCCTCGCCGCCGTGCCAGAGCACCGCTTCGAGAAGGTTGCGCGCCCTTCCATCATGCAGGAACTGGGTGTGGCCGGAAACATGCTTCGTCAGCCCGATGCCCCAGAGCGGCGGCGTCTTCCACTCCGACCCCGAGGCGCGGCCCTCGGGCCGGTCGTCGGCCAGCCCCGGGCCCATGTCGTGCAGCAGAAGGTCGGTATAGGGCCAGATCAGCTGGAAGCTCTGTTCCGGCTGGCCCTCCAGCCGGTGGGTGACGAATTTCGGGTGGTGGCAGGACTGGCACCCCAGCCCGTAGAACACGTCCTTGCCGCGCAGCACCTGCGGGTCGTCGACCCTGCGCCGCTCGGGCACGCCGAGGTTGCGGGAGTAGAAGGCCACCATTTCCAGGCTCTCGCGGTCCACCTCCAGCCCGTCGCGGCTGCCGTCCTCCTGCCCGTTGGGGGCGGCGCGGCAGGCGGATTCGGCCCCGGTGCAGTCGCCCCAGGGATCGGGATGCAGCACGGTGGACAGCCCCATGTCGCCGGAGAAGGCGCCCGAGGACTGCTCCTTCACCGTCGGCGCCCCGGCCTTCCAGCCGAAGCGCCCCAGCATCGGCACGCCGAATTCGACCGAAGGCACGATCTGCGCCCGGCCGGAGATGCCGTCGCCATCGGCATCCCCGGGGTCGGCCAGCGCCAGGATGTCGGCGGCGGGGATCGCCTCCAGCAGGCCGAGGCCGATCATCTGCGGCGCCACCCGCGGGCTGATCATCAGGTCGGCGGAGGGCGCGCCATAGCCGGGATCGGCGAAGGCATAGGTCGGCGCGCGGAGCGAGACGACCGTTCCGTCCGAAAGGGTTACCGGCTGTTCCTCATACGTCACCTCCATCCGCCCCTCGGCGGCATGGCCGGGGGCGGCGAGGTCCTGCAACTGGCCGCCGTAGACCGGATCGGGCTGAGTCGCCAGCCACTCGGCGATCCCCTCCGGGTCCGGCCCGCCGGGGATGGAAAGGCGCAGGAACATCGACACCCGGCCGTCCTCCGGCCCCTCGGGCGGGTGGCCGCGGCCGTCCTTCAGGTGGCAGTCCTGGCAAGCGCGGGCGTTGTAGAACGGCCCCAGCCCGTCGGAGGCCAGCGTGGAGGAGGGCGAGGCGACCCAGGTCTTGCGGAACAAGGCATTGCCCAGCTTGAAGGTCATCTCCGAAGAGAAGGGCATGTTGCCGGAGAACTGGCTGAAGGCATCGCGGTTCGGCCGCGCCCGCACCGAGGCCGCGCCGCCCGGCATGGCCTCGAAGGCCTCGGGCTTGGAGAAATCCGTGGGCGGGGCCAGCACGCCGGCGATCCTTGCGGCCTCGTCCTCCGTCCGGGCGACGATGGCCAGGTGGCGGTCGTCCAGAGCGGCATCCGGGGGGGCGGCCGCCGCGACGCGGGTTTCCTGCGCAAGGGCAGGGGCGGCGGCAAGGCAGAGGAAAGCGGCGAGACGCATGGCAATGCTCCTTGCCGCCGAGATAGCGCCCCTTTCCTTACGGTTTCAATCGGAAAGCGGGCACTTCCCCGCGACCCCGCGCCGCGCCCCTCCGCGCAAGCCAAAGGGCAAGGCCCGATGCCTTGCCCCTTCGTCCCGGTCCGGGTCCCGCGCGAGAAGGTCCGGAGGGGCGCGAGGCCCCTCCGGTCACGGCTGCGATGGCTATTCCGCCTGGTCGGCGGGCTTGGCGTTCAGCAGGCCGTATTTCTCTTCGCCCAGCTTGTCGAACAGGCCCAGCTGGGTTTCGAGGAAGTCGATATGGCCTTCCTCGTCCTGGATCAGGTCGTCGAAGAGGGCGCGGGAGACGTAATCGCCGACCGCATCGCAATGCCGCCGCGCCTCGATATACAGCGTGCGGGCGTCATGCTCGCCGGCCAGGTCGCATTCCAGCGTCTCGCGGATGGTCTGGCCGATGCGCAACGGGTCCAGCTTCTGCAGGTTCGGATGGCCCTCCAGGAAGATGATCCGGGCGATCAGCCGGTCGGCGTGGTGCATCTCCTCGATCGACTCGGCGCGCGACTTGGCGGCGAGGTGACCGAATCCCCAATCCTCCTGCAGCCGGAAGTGCAGCCAGTATTGGCTGACCGCCGTCAGCTCGGACCGGAGTGCAGCGTTCAGATATTCAATGACTTTCGCGTCGCCCTTCATGGCCGTTCCTTTCGCGCTGTGCAGGACTGTTCCCCGGCTTCGGCAGTCCGCCGTGGCTTGGATGGCGCGAAAGTAATCGCGCCGCCCGCCCTTGTCCATGGGGCGGCGACGACAATCGTAGATTTTTCAATACCTTAGCAAAGAAGTAAGGTTTGTCGGCGGAAGTTCCGCGGTCTGGCCGGGCGGGAAAAGGCGAGGCACTGCCTCGCCCCGCCCGTGCGGACGGGGTCACCCGGAGACAGTGGTGACGCAAGACCATGAGAGGCCAGCGCCCGTCCGGGCGGGCGAGAAGCGCCCGCCAGGGGGCGGGCGGGCGCTGGCCGGGCCTTTGGGGCCCGGCCGGGACAAGGGGAAGCGTTGCGCCATGGCGAAGGCACGCGCCTTCGCCAGAGGGGCCGTCGCAATCAGGAATACATCCCTAGCGCCGGGCGATCACCGCCAGCCGGTTGCGCAGCATCGGCGGCGCCTCTCCGGCGGGGACGGGGAAGCTGTCGCGCGCCCGCATCGTGTCCAGAAGCAGCGGCATGCAGCCGCCGCAATCGGCCCGCTTGCCGAGCGCATGGTAGATCTTGCCCGGGGTGATGACGGTATCGGGGTCCGAGGCGCGCATCCAGTCCACCGCGGCGCGGATGTCGTGGTCGGTGATGCTCTGGCAGTGGCAGACGATCATCTCGGGCCCCGGGGTTCGCTTACTGGAAGACGGCGGAAGGGTTGTCGAGGCTGTCCGAACCCTCGAAGTCGATCTTCGACAGGCCGAGCGCCGCCACCGCCCGCTCGATGGATTTGGTCTGGGTGACCAGCGCGTCCACGCCGCCCATGATCAGCGCCTCGCCCTCCTTGTTGCCGGGGGCCAGCATCATGTCATAGGCGAAGCCGCCCTCGGCCGCCGCCTTGATCGCGCCGAGCGCGGCGACGGTGGCGTCCAGTTCGGCCTTCAGCTGGGTATCGACGGCGGCGTCCTTCGCGGCCACCAGCTCCGACAGCGAGGGGCCGGAGACGACCGAGCCGTCCACGCGGGTATAGCTGCCCAGATAGACATTCCGCACCCCGAGACCATCGTAGTAATGGCTGTTGTGGGTGTTGTCCGAGAAGCAGTCGTGCTCTTCCTCGGGGTCGTTCAGCATCAGGCCCAGCTTCATCCGCTCGCCCGCCTGCTCGCCGTAGGAGAGGCTGCCCATGCCGGTCAGCATCGCCAGCAGCCCGGCGTTCGGGTCGGCGGTGACCGTGGCGCGGCCCTCGCCGCCCTCGGCCCATTGGGCGGCCATGAATTCCAGGTCGCTGACCAGCAGGTCGGTCGCCGCCTTCAGATAGGCGGCGCGGCGGTCGCAGTTGCCGCCGGTGCAGCCGTCGCCCTGGACGTAATCGGTATAGGGACGGTTGCCGGCGCCGGCCTCGGTGCCGTTCAGGTCCTGGCCCCAGAGCAGGAATTCGATGGCATGGTAGCCCGAGGCGACATTGGCCTCGATCCCGTCGGCTTCCTGCAGGGTGTCGGAGATCAGGTCGGGGGTGATCTGCGTCGCATCGACCTCGGTGCCCGACAGGGTGAACTTCGGCGTGGCGATCACGTTCAGCCCGGCCAGCGCGTTCTCCTCGTTCTCGGCGGTGCCCTGCGCCACGTAGTCGATCAGCCCCTCGTCCAGCGGCCAGGCGTTCACCTTGCCTTCCCAGTCGTCGACGATGGCATTGCCGAAGCGGAAGACCTCGGTCTGCTGGTAGGGCGCGCGGGCGGCGAGCCAGGCGTCGCGGGCGGCCTTCAGGGTTTCGTCCGAGGGCGTGGCGATCAGCGCATCCACCGCGGCCTGCAGCGCCTTGGCGGTGGACAGGCTATCGGCATAGCCCGCGGCGGCGATGTCGGCATAGGTCCTGACCACGTCGGCCGGATCGGCGGCGCGGGCCGTGGCGGGCAGGATCAGCGCCAGGGCGGTCGACAGGGCAAGCATCTTGACGCGGGTCATTGCAGGGGCCTCGGTATGGAACGGGGAGGGAACGGAAACGGGTCATTTGGTCAGGATCAGCTTGCCGGCCCGGGTGATGCGCAGGGCATAGACCTGATCGCCCAAGAGGATGCGGGCGGAGCTGCCGCCACCCGTCAGGACCCGCGCATCGTGGCAGGGCTCGCTGCCGAAGGGTTTCGGCGCGGCGGGGGGCAGGGCCGGTTCGGCGGCCGGGTCGGCCTCCTTGCGGTCCATGTCTCACCTCCATCAAGGGCATGTCGCTTGCTTGCCTTCCGGGGCTGGCTGCGGATTGCCCTATAGGTGACAAAATCAGTCGGAAGTGTAAAGCCGATTTTTCGGTAAGGTATCTTTCCGGCCTTTTGCCGCAGGCCCTGCCGCCAAGGTGAATTGACAGAATCACGAGGCGCAGGCGTAAGCTGCGGCCACAGGCGCCTGCCCGGCGCCGCTTCCTTGTGTTCCCTTTCGCGCGGCATCCGGGCGGACCAAGACCTGACGGGACGGAATGGTCCGGTCCCGGATAACATCGCAATCAGGGAATACGGAATTGACCCAATCCTCCACCCTCAGCCGCCGCCGCTTCCTGAAGGCCTCGGCGGCCGGCGCCGGCCTGCTGGCCGCGCCCGCGCTCGTCTCCTCCCGCGTGCTCGCCTCTTCGGGCGAGCTGAACTTCGTCGGCTGGGCGGGCTATCCCGTGCTGGCCGAGAAGGTCTTCCCCGCCTTCACCGCCGCCACCGGCATCACGGTGAACTTCAAGGAACTGCCCGACCAGGACACCATGTTCGGCGAGGCCAAGGTGGCGCTGCAGTCGGGCGGCATCGACGTGATCGAGCCGACGATCGACCGCGTCGGGGCCTGGGCATCGAACGGCTTGCTCGGCGCCTTCGACGAATCGAAGCTGGCGATGGACAACTACCTGCCCGGCCTGGCCGACGGCGCCGCGGGCGAGCGCAGCCGGGTCGACGGCCAGCTGGTCTATGTGCCGTCGAACTGGGGCACCGAGTCGCTGGTGGTCAACGAGGCCGATGCCAAACTGTCCGACCCGCCCTCGCTGGGCGACCTCTTCAACCCCGAGAACCCCAGCGTGGTGCGCCCGCATTCGGCGCTGGCGGCGATGGGGCGCTGGCTGGATGCGCAGGGCAAGCTGCCGCGGCCCTGGATCGACGGCTACAGCGACATGGGCGCCATGGTCGAGCTGTGGGACATCGCGCTGGCCGAGGCGATCAAGGTCAAGGGCAACATCGTGCAGTGGTGGACCGGCGAGAACGACGCCAACGCCGGCTTCACCGCCAACGGCGCCACCATCGGCCTGTGCTGGGACGCCACCGGCTACAACCTGCGCAAGGACGGCTACCGCTATGTCGCCCCGACCGAGGGCGCCTTCGCCTGGCATCAGGGCTTCATCATGATGAAGAACGCCACCAACGTCGACCAGTCGCATGAGTTCGTCAAATGGGTCTCCACCCCGGAAGGGGCGGCGCATTGGGCCTCGGCCTTCTCGTCCAACCCGGTGGGCAAGGGCGCGTCGGACCTGCTCGATCCCGAAGTGGCCGCCTATTACAACGGCACCTTCAACGACGAGGCGCTGTCGAAGCTGTGGTGGTGGCCCGACCAGTCGGCCGACTTCCTGGCCAAGCGGGCCGAGTATTCGGACAAATACAAGGCGGCGTAAGCGGACGCAGGGTCCGGGCGGGAGAAGGCGAGGCATTGCCTCGCCCCGCCCGTGCGGACGGGTTCACCCGGAAACGGTGTCCGCGAGAAACCCGGTGAGGCCAGCGCCCGACCGGGCGGGCGAGAAGCGCCCCGCCAGGGGGCGGGCGGGCGCTGGCCGGGACTTATGGTCCCGGCCGGGAAGGTTGAACCGTTGCGATGTGGCGAAGGCACGCGCCTTCGCCAGACCGTTCCTTTCAGGTCAGTGTCGGCCAATGCATCGACGGCGGGCGGCGGGGATTCCCCCGCCGCCCGTTTTTCGTTCACCGTTCCGCCATCGGCGCGTTACACAGGACTGGCAAGGCTGCGCCCACCCGCGCGCCGTTGCGCAGATGAAGGAGAGCGTGATGACCACCCGACTGAACCGCCGCAGATTCCTGCAGACCTCCGCCGCCGGGGCGGGCCTTCTGGCCGCGCCCGCGCTGGTCTCCTCCCGCGCGCTCGCCTCTTCGGGCGAGCTGAATTTCGTCGGCTGGGCGGGCTACCCGGACCTGGCCGAGAAGATCCTGCCCGCCTTCGAGGCCGCGACCGGGATCAAGGTCAACTTCAAGGAGGTCCCCGACCACGAGACGATGTATGCCGAGACCAAGATCTCGATGGAGACCGGCGGCATCGACCTGATCGAGACCACCATCGACCGCTGGGGCAGCTACAACGCCAACGGCCTCTTGCAGCCCTGGGACGAGACCAGGGCCGACCTGAACGCCTATCTGCCGGGGATGCTGGACGGCGAGGCGGGCGAGATGTCGCGGCTGGAAGGCGCGCTGATGATCCTGCCCTCGGTCTGGGGCACCGAGTCGCTGGTGGCCTCGGAGGCCGACGCCAAGCTGTCGTCGCCGCCCTCGCTGGGCGACCTGTTCAACCCCGAGAACCCCGCCGTGCTGCGCCCGCATTCGACGCTGGCCGCCATGGGCCGCTGGCTGGAGGCGCAGGGCAAGCTGCCGAAGCCCTGGCGCGAGGGCTACCGCGACATGGCGGTGATGACCGAGCTGTGGGACATCGCGCTGGCCGAGGCGATCAAGGCCAAGGGCAACGTGGTGCAATGGTGGTCGGGCGAGAACGAGGCGGTGGCCGGCTTCCAGGCCAACGGCGCGGTGATCGGCCTGTGCTGGGATTCGACCGGCTTCAACGTCCGCAACGACGGCTACAAATACATCGCCCCGGTCGAGGGCGCCTTCGCCTGGAACCAGGGCTTCTCGCTGGTGAAGGGGGCGAAGAACGCCGATGCCGCGCTGGAGCTGGCGAAGTTCGTCGCCACCCCGCGGGCCTCGGCCGACTGGGCCACCGCGTTCAAGGCCAACCCGGTGGCCAAGGGCGGGCCGGAGCTGATGGAGCCGGAGATCGCCGCCTATTACGCCGGCACCTTCGACGAGGCGGCGCTGAAGTCGCTGTGGTGGTGGCCCGAGCAGGGCGCCGAATTCGTCGCCAAGCGCGGCGAATATGCCGACAAATACAAGGCGGCCTGAACGGGTGACGAAGACGGTTTGCCGTGGCGAAGGCCATCGCCTTCGCCACAGTGCGATCTTGCAATCGGGGCCGGCCGGGCCTCAATGGTCCGGCCAGCGCCCGCCCGCCCCTCGGCGGGCGCTTCACGCCCGCCCGGGCGGACGCTGGCCTCTCGGAGTTTGGCATGACCAATGTTTCCGGGTGCTACCGTCACGCACGGGCGGGGCGAGGCAATGCCTCGCCTTCTCCCGCCCGGCCCTGCCACTTTATCCGCCATTCGCGGGCCTTCCGCCGTGTCCTCTCGGCCCGCCCCGCGATAGTATTTTGCACACGGCCCGTGGCCTGCTAGCTTCGCGCAAAACAACAAACTCTCAGGGGGACCACGACGCGATGAGCGCCGGCATTGATCTGGAAAACGTCTGCTGCGATTTCGGCACCTTCCGCGCGGTGGACGACGCCAACGTGTCGATAAGACCGGGCGAGTTCTTCTCCTTCCTCGGCCCCTCCGGTTGCGGCAAGACCACCATCCTGCGGATGATCTCGGGCTTCATCGAACCCACCGCGGGGGTGATCCGCATCGGCGGCCAGGACGTGCGCGGCAAGCGGCCGAACCAGCGGCCGACCGCGCTGATCTTCCAGAACCTCGCGCTGTTCCCGCTGATGCCGATCTGGGAGAACATCTCCTTCGGGCTGGAGGTGCGGGGCGTCGACAAGGCCACCCGCCGCCGCAAGGCCGAGGACCTGCTGCGGCTGGTGGACCTGCCCGACGCCGCCGACAAGATGGTCAGCCAGCTGTCCGGCGGCCAGAAGCAGCGCGTCGCCATCGCCCGGGCGCTGGCGGTGGAACCCTCGGTGATGCTGCTGGACGAACCCCTCTCCGCCCTCGACCTTAAGCTGCGCCAGCACATGCGGGCGGAACTGCGGGCGATCCAGAAGCGCACCGGCGTGACCTTCGTCTACATCACCCACGACCAGGGCGAGGCGCTGGCGATGTCCGACCGGGTGGGGGTGATGAGCCAGGGCCGCATCCAGCAGATCGCCGACCCGCGCGAGATCTACAACACTCCGGTGAACGGCTTCGTCGCCAGTTTCGTCGGCGAGAACAACATCTTCGAGGGCAGGGCGGGCGCCGCCGCCGGGGGCATGGCCGCCTTCGACACCGAGGAGGGCCGCTTCCGCGCCCGGCTGGCGCCGGAGGCGGAGGGCAAGCCGGTCAAGCTCTATGTCCGCCCCGAACACACCGTCCTCACCGCCGCCCCGGGCACCGAGAATTCGGTGCCCGTCACCGTTGCGGAGGTCTCGTTCGAGGGGCCGTTCATCGCCGTCCTCGCCCGCACCGCCAAGGGCCGCGCCATCGTGTCGGAAATCCGCAACGACGGCCAGGCCACGGTGCCGCAGATGGGCGCCGCCATGCACGCCAGCTTCGCCGCCGAGCGCGCGGCCTTGCTGCCCGATGCCAGCGTCAGGGGGTAGCGATGCAGGACATGATCCGCCGCTACGGCCCCGGACTGACGCTGATCATCTGCCTTCTGGTCGCCTTCTGGCTGGTGATGCTGGTGATCGTGCCCAACATCACCCTTCTGGAGCAGAGCTTCCGCCCCTACCTGCCGGTGGCCGAGATCGGCGGGCCGCGGGACACCTACAGCCTGGGCAACTACATGAAGGTGCTGGACGGCACGGTGGAGAAATCGCTGCTCGGCATCTCCTTCACCATCCCGGTGCATGTCTACACCTTCTTCCTGACCATCTTCTATTCGATCCTGGTCACCTTCATCTGCTTCCTGCTGGCCTATCCGCTGGCCTATTACCTGGCCAAGATCGTCAGCCCGAAGTCGCTGCCGACGCTTCTGCTGATGCTGTTCATCCCGCTCTGGGTGTCCGAGGTGCTGCGCGCCTTCGCCTGGTGGATCATCCTCGCCTTCAAGGGGCCGCTGAACGCCATGCTCCTGGGGATCGGCCTGATCGACGCGCCGATCCGCTGGACCAACATGGGCTATACCGGCGTCGTGGTCGGGCTGATCTACACCTATGTCCTGTTCATGCTGTTCCCGCTCTACAATGCGGTGCAGTCGCTGGACACCAACCAGATCGAGGCGGCCGAGGACCTGGGCGCGCCCTGGTGGAAGATCCACTGGAAGATCGTGCTGCCGCATTCCAAGCCGGGCATCGCCTCGGGCTCGGTGATGGTGTTCATGCTGTCGGCCGGATCGCTGCTGGTGCCCTCGATCCTCGGCTCCACCACCTCGCAATGGTTCACCCAGACCATCGACCAGTGGTTCAAGGACGCGCTCGACTGGAACACCGCCTCGGCCTATGCCTTCCTGCTGCTGATCCTCTGCACGCTTTTCGTCACCGTGGCGCTGAAGCTGTTCCGGGTCCGGCTGTCGGACATCGCCAAGTAGGGAGGGGAAGATGCACAAGTTCCGCCTGGGCCTTTCCCACCTCTACATGGGCCTGTTCCTGCTGTATCTGCTCCTGCCGCTGGTGGTGATGTCGGGCGCGGCCTTCAACGACAGCAAGTTGCCCTCCATCGTGCCCTGGAAGGGCTGGACTACGATGTGGTTCAGCGAGATGATCGCCGACCAGCGGATGATGGTCGCCTTCCGCAACACGCTGCTGGTGGCCGTTGCGGTGGCGGTGCTGGCCATCGTGGTCGGCACGGCGGCGGCGATCCTGGTCAATTCGATCTCCGGCCGGCTGCGCACGGCGCTTTACGGGATGATGATCTCGACCATCCTGATCCCGGGGGTGGTGATCGGCATCTCGACGATGATCATGTGGACGAAGCTGGGCAATGCCATCGGCACCGACTTCATCCTGTTCAAGCCGGGGCTGCATCTCAGCGTGCTGGGGCAGGTCAGCTATATCGCCGCCATGGTGATGCTCTTGGTGCTGGCGCGGCTGCAAAGTTTCGATGCCGGGCTGGAGGAGGCGGCGCTGGACCTTGGCGCCAGCCATGCGCAGGTGATGCGCCGCATTCTCTTGCCGCATCTCTATCCGGCCATCGGGGCCGGGGCGGCGGTGGCCTTCTTCCAGTCGATCGAGAACTTCAACGTCACCCAGTTCACCCGCGGCGGAGCGGACACGCTGACGGTCTATGTCTTCTCGAAGGTCCGCTCCGGCATCACCCCGACGATCAACGCGCTGGCCTTCCTGCTGATCTGCATCACCCTGGTGCTGGCCGCGGTCTACGAGGTCAACCGCCGCCGCCGCGCCCGGGCCGAGGCTGCCCGCCTGGCCCAAGCCCGACGCGCCGAGGCCGAGGAGGGGATCGGCGCGGCGTGAGGGCGCCGGAAAGGGAAAGGCCCGGCGGAGGCCGGGCCTTTGCGTTCCGTCAGGGTCGATCAGGTCAGGAAAATCTTGACCACCGCAATCGCCGCGCCGAACAGCGCCGCCGTTGCCACGAAGGGATACCACCGCGCCTCGGCATTGATCTTCGAGGTCTCGGCCAGAAGCTTGGCGATCTCGGCCCGCATCTTGTCGTCGGCGAGGCTTTGTTCGGCGCTGGTCATGTCCGTTCCCCTGCCTCGCGTCAGAGACCGAAGAGCTTCGGCAGGATGGTCAGCACGGCGACCAGCACCCCGGCAAAGATGGTAAAGGGAATCCAGAACCGCTCCCGCGCGATCTTCGCGGTCTCGGCGTTCAGCTTTGCGGTTTCGGCGGCCATCTTGGAGATTTCGCCGAACATCTTGGCGATCTCGGCGCGCATCTTGTCGTCGGCAAGGGCCTGTTCGGCGGTGGTCATTGCAGCAGCGCTCCGCTTTCGTCGGTGGGGCGGGCCATGCCCGGAATCTGGGGCCGGCGGGTCCGCATGTCAATCACCTGCGGGGCGAGCCTAGCCTCGATTCGTTAACGGGACTTTACCATCCGCCGTGCCGTGCCCGGTCTTCTGCAAGCCGGCCTCTCCCCCCTGCAACAAGGTCTCGACCAGCGCCGAATGCGGGTCGGCCATTGCGTCGATCACGTCGAAGTGGTGGCGGCCGGGGTCGGGCGTCCAGGGGCAGTCCCATTCCTCGGCCAGCACCCGCGCCTGCCACAGGAAGGCCGGACGCTCGGCCGCGCCGACCCAGACATGGGCCGAGACTCCATCGCGCAGGGCCAGCCGGGCCGGGCTTTCGGCGGCGCATTCCTCCGGCGTCAGCCGCAGCTTGCCGTTCATCTGCGTCGCCATCAGCGGCCCCAGCTCGGCCAGCGGCGAGATCGGCACCACCCGCCGCACCGCGGCCAGGCCGATGTCGGCACAGCCCATCCGCGCCGCCAGATGGCCGCCGGCCGAATGGCCCGTCACCACCATCGGCCCCGCGACCTCGCCCGCCACCGCCCGGCAGGCCGCGGCGATCTCTTGCGTCATCGTGGAGATCCGCGCCTCGGGCGCCAGCGTGTAGGAGGGCATCGCCACCGCCCATCCCCGGGACAGCGGCCCCGCCGCCAGATGCGACCAGCTTTCCCGCCCGAAGGCCATCCAGAACCCGCCATGCACGAAGACCACCACCCCCGCCGGCGCGTGCGCGGGCAGGAACAGGTCGAAGCGCTGCCGCTCGCCCGGCCCGTAGGGCAGGTCCAGCCGGGCGCGGTCGCCGGCATTGGCGCGGAAGGCGGCGGCGACGGCGGCCCAAGTCGGGGGATAGCTGTCGCCCTCGGCGATGAAGGCGCCGTTGGCGTAGTCGCGGTCGGGATCGGGCCAGGAATATGCAGGTTTCATCATGGATTGGTGCTGAAGGCGGGAGCGGGCAGGGCAAAGGGCGATGCTGGCTAAGGCACATCCCTGGCGAGGCCCGGGAAGCCATATCTTGTGCACAACTTACACGGTCGGGCAAGCCCGCGCTTGCATGTCATGGGCGGGACACGGCCGGTTTCCGCCCGGCGGCGGAACGGGCCGTCAGGCCCCCGAAGGCCGCCCGGCGAGGTGGAGGCAATAGGCGATCCGCGGGATCGCATCCGCCACCTCGAAGTATTTCGCGCCGGGAAAGCTGTTGATCTCGAAAAGCCAGGGGCGCCCCGCCGCGTCGAGGCCGAGGTCGATGCCGAGCGCGTCGATCCGGAACGCCTTGTATACGGACTGGGTCCAGACCGGGATGTCCCGGGCCAGCCGCTCCAGCGTCTGCATGACGGCCGGGGCGCCCTGGCCGTAGCGCTGCGCCAGCAGGGGCAGCGCCTCGCCGATGCTGCCGCCCGTCGCCACGTTCGAGGTGATCGAGCCGGAAAGCCCGATCCGCGCATAGATCTTCACCGTGGTCCAGGCCCCGGTCCCGTCGCGGCGGCTGTGCAGCCGGATGTCGAAGGGATTGCCGGCATCCGTCCGCGACTCCACGTATTTCTGCAGAAGATAGCGCCGCCCGCCGGTGATCCTCTGATGCAGCCCCCCGGCCTGCGGCAGGTCCTCGCTGACGCCCGGGCCTTGCAGGTGCAGGCCGCCGGGCCGGCGGCGCAGCTTCCAGACGTTGCGGCCCTGCGAGCCGAAGACCGGCTTCAGCACGATCTCGCCGAAGGTCTCCAGCCCGCGGGCGATGTCGGCATCGTCCTGCGGGATGGACTGCGGGATGATCAGCGGGTCGAAGTCCCTGCACCCGGCGATCAGCCGCGCGACGGCCGCCTTGCCGCCCAGCCGGCGGGTGGTGTAGGCGGCGGTCTCGCGCAAGGGCGCCCAGCCGTCCCAGTATCTGCCCGAGAGGCAGGCATCGTCGTTCTCGATGATGTCGGGATAGCGGCTGTCGACCTCGGTCCAGCGGGTGCCATCGAAGGCTTTCGCGCGGATGCGCCGCCGGTCCGGTGCGATGTCCGCGGGCCGGAAGAACACCAGGCCCGCCCCCTGGCAGCGCGCCGCCATCGCCATCGCCGTGGCGACGAGACCGGGGGACCCGCTGGCCCGCAACATGCCGATCAGGCAGCGATCCGACGATGACACGGGCCAAACCTCCTTGGACAGGGACCGGGCCCCGGGATAGCGCGAGACCGCCGCGCCTGTCCACCTGTCCCGCCAGACCGGCGAGGCGCGGAACGGGCGGCGCCGGGCCGGCTTGAACCTTGCGCGCCGATGTGGAGATACTGCGGCGGGAGAGGGCCGCATCCACATGAAACCGATCGTCATCCTGGGCATCTTCGTCGCCGACACCGCCTATCGCGCCGCCCGCCAGCCGCGGCTGGGCGAGACGGTCCTGGGCCAGGGCTTCGCCCTCGGCCCCGGCGGCAAGGGGTCGAACCAGTCGGTGGCCGCCGCGATGGCCAGTTCGGGGGCAGGGGGCAGGGTGCATTTCATCACCCGGCTCGGGCGCGACGACTTCGCCGCCCTTGCCCGCGCGACATGGGAGAAGGCGGGGGTGCGGCCGGAAGTGACCGAGGACCCCGAAAGCTATACCGGCGCCGCCTTCATCTTCCTGGAGGCCGCCACGGGGAACAATGCCATCATCGTCGCGCCGGGCGCCGCGGCGCGCATCTCCGCCGCGGATGTCGAGGCGCGGGCCGGGCTGATCCGCGGCGCCGCCGCCTTCGTGACCCAGCTGGAACAGCCGGTGGAGGCGGCGCTCAGGGGCCTGCAGATCGCGCGGGAGGCCGGGGTGACCACCATCCTCAACCCCGCGCCGGCCGCCGACCTGCCCGACGGGATGCTCGCGCTCTGCGACTACCTGACCCCGAACGAGACCGAGGCCGGGATGCTGACCGGCATCCCCGTCGCCGACCTTGCCAGCGCCGAAAAGGCGGCCGATGCGCTGCTGGCGCGCGGCGTCGGCGCCGTGGTGATCACCCTCGGCGCCAACGGCGCGCTCTACCGCGATGCCGCACGCTCCGTCCATGTCCCCGCCATCTCCGCCGGCCCGGTGGTGGAGACCACGGGCGCGGGCGATGCCTTCAACGGCGGCTTCGCGGTGGCATTGGGCGAGGGCCGCGAGGTGATCGAGGCCGTCCGCTTCGGCTGCGCCACCGCCGGGATCTCGGTGACCCGGGCGGGCGCCGCCGCCTCGATGCCCGCCCGGGCCGAGATCGAGGCGCTGCTGGCCCGCAGCCGCTGATTTTACAAAACTGTCATACAGCGGTTACAGAACCGCAGCATTCCCATGGCAGATGGGTGACGCCGGGCGGACCCTCCGATCCCGGCCCGGGCAGGATCAGACGATGCAGGAACCGCATATCCGCAGCCGCTTCGACGTGGAGCTGGAGGCCGTGCAGGCCCGGGTGATGAAGCTGGGCGGCATGGTCGAGGCCGCGCTCCTGGACGCCGCCGAGGCGCTGGAGCGGCGCGACGAGGCGCTGGCCGACCGGGTGCGCCTGGGCGACAGCGACATCGACGCGCTGGAGGACGAGATCCAGAACGATTGCGCCCGGCTGCTGGCGCTGGAATCCCCCGCCGCCGGCGACCTGCGGCTGGTGCTGTCGGTGATGCGGATCGCCTCGGCGCTGGAACGCGCCGGCGATTATGCCAAGAACCTGGCCAAGCGGACGCTGGTGCTGCTGTCGATGCCGCCGGTGGGCAGCTCGGGCGGGGCGGTGCGGCGGATGGCAAGGGCGGTGGTGGCGATGCTGTCGGACGCGCTGGACGCCTATGTCGCCCGCGACGCCGCCCGCGCCGAGGAGGTGCGATTGCGCGACCACGAGGTCGACCAGCTTTACAATGCGCTCTTCCGCGAGTTCCTCACCTACATGATGGAGGACCCGCGCAACATCACCCCCTGCATGCACCTGCATTTCATCGTCAAGAACATCGAGCGGGTGGGCGACCACGCCACCGGGATCGCCGAGCAGGTGATCTATCTGGTCGAGGGGCAGATGCCGGGCCGGGCCCGGCCCAAGATGGATTCGACGGGGCTGGCCTCGGGCTGAGGCTCCGGAAAGGAGAACAGGATGGCGCAGAGCGAAAGGCCGGTGGTGCTTCTGGTCGAGGACGAGCCCGCGCAGCGCGAGGTGCTGGCCTACAACCTGGACGCCGAGGGCTTCCGGGTGGTGCCCGCCGACAATGGCGAGGACGCGATGATGCTGGTCGAGGAAGAGGGGCCGGACATCATCATCCTGGACTGGATGATGCCGAAGCTGTCGGGGATCGAGGTCTGCCGCCGGCTGAAGATGCGGCCCGAGACCCGCGGCATCCCGATCATCATGCTCTCCGCCCGGGCCGAGGAGGTGGACCGCATCCGCGGGCTGGAAACCGGGGCGGACGACTACGTGATCAAGCCCTATTCGGTGTTGGAGCTGATGGCACGGGCGCGGGCGCAGCTGCGCCGGGTGCGGCCGTCCTCGGCGGGCGTGGTGCTGGAATGGGGCGACATCAGGCTAGACCCGGAAACCCACCGGGTCTACCGCGCCGACAAGGTGCTGAAGCTGGGCCCGACCGAGTTCCGCCTGCTGACCGCGCTGATCGAGAAGCCGGGCCGGGTCTGGAGCCGCGAGCAGCTGCTGGACCGGGTCTGGGGCCGCGACATCTATGTCGACACCCGCACGGTGGACGTGCATGTCGGGCGCCTGCGCAAAAGCCTGATGGCCCATGGCGGCGACGACCCACTGCGCACGGTGCGCGGCGCGGGATATGCCCTGGGGTAAGGGAGGGCGATTTTTCGGCGCGGCTGAAGCGTTGTCTCCGGGGACATCGGTGATCCCCGGTTTCTCCGGGCGGGAACAGGCGAGGCACTGCCTCGCCCCCGCCCGTGCGCAGCGGTTGCACCCGGAAACCTTTCAGTCCGAGACCCGGAGAGGCCAGCGCCCGCCCGGGCGGGCGAGAAGCGCCCGCCAGGGGGCGGGCGGGCGCTGGCCGGGACTTGTGGTCCCGGCCGGTCTGGTTGAAGCGGTGCGCTGTGGCGAAGGCACGGGCCTTCGCCAGATGGGCCGCCTACGTCGCAGGGGGTTTTCATTCGCGGCCTACAGCCGCGGCAACAGGCGGGCCACCGTCTCCACCACCTGCGCGGCGTTGGCTTCCGAGAAGGGCAGCGGCGGGCGCAGCTTCAGGATGTGGCCCTGCGGGCCGGTGGCCGAGATCAGGATGCCCTCGTTGCGCAAGAGGTTGACCAGTGTCGCGGCCCGGTCCGGGGCGGGGGCGCCCTCGCGCAAGACGTCGGCGCCGAGGAAGAGGCCGGCGCCGCGGACCTCTCCCATCACGTCGCCCGACAGCGCCGCGAGACCGTCGCGGAAGGCGCGGCCGACGCGGGCGGCGTTCTGCATCAGCCCTTCGTCGCGGATCACGTCCAGCACGGCAAGGGCCACCGAGGCGGCCACCGCATTGCCGCCGAAGGTGTTGAAATAGCGCGCCTTCGCGCCGAATTCGGCGATGACTTCCGGCCGCAGCGCCAGCGCGGCGACCGGATAGCCGTTGCCCATCGGCTTGCCCATCGACACCATGTCCGGCACGACGCCATGGCGCTGGAAGCCCCACATATGCCCGCCGGTGCGGCCGAAGCCCGGCTGCACCTCGTCGGCCAGGAACAGGCCCCCTTCGGCGCGGATGGCGGCGACGGCGGGGGCGAGGAAGCCCTCGGGGTCGGGCCAGACCCCGTCGGAGGAGAAGATCGTGTCGGCGATCAGCATCGCCGGGCGGATGCCCTGCGCCCGCATCGCCGCGCAGGCCCCGGTGACGGCGGCGGCGAAGCCCTGCGCCACCCCTTCGGGGTAGTTGGCAGGCGTCGGCGCCGGGATGGCGAAGACCTCCGACCCCGGGGCCACCGCCGGGCCGATCGACATCGACATCCCGGCGGTGGCCAGCGTCACCCCGTGATAGGCGTTGCCGGTGACGATCACCCCCGTCCCTCCGGTCGCCGCCCGGGCGATGCGATAGCCGAGGTCGTTGGCCTCCGACCCTGTGCAGGTGAACATGACGTGGCCGATCTCGGCGGGGAAGGTGGCCAAAAGCCGTTCGGCCAGCTCCAGCACCGTCTCGTGCAGATAGCGGGTATGGGTCGCCAGCCGCGCCGCCTGCGCCGCCATCGCCTCCACCACCCGCGGATGGGCATGGCCGACCGAGGCGACGTTGTTGTAGCAGTCCAGCCAGGCCCGGCCCGCGGTGTCGTAGAGATGGACCCCTTCGCCCCGCACCAGATGCAGCGGCGTCTCGTAGAACAGCCGGTAGGCGGGTCCGAGCAGGCGCAGCCGCTTCTCCGCCAGCGCGGCATCTTCGGGTGAAAGCGCCCCGCTGCCGGGGGTCCAGGCGTTGATCATGGCGCCGGTGGCGCGTTGCGGCTGGGTCATCGGTCACGCTCCTGCCCGGCGGCGCGGGCGATGGTTCCGGTCACGCGCTCCCGGCCCAAGGCGCGGAAGGCGGCCAGCCCCTGCCGAGCGGCGGGGGCGTTGCGCAGGATATAGCCGGCATTGCCGGGATAGAGCGCCGCCCGCCAGGCGGTGATGACCAGCGTTGCCACCATCCGGGCCTGGATCAGGTCGTAAAGCAGGTCGATTTCCTCGGGCGCGAGCGGCAGGCGGTCGGCGTAGCCGCCGACCAGCCCGGCCAGCGCCTTCAGCGGCTCCTCCCCCGCCATCCGGTAGGAGGCGGCGACGGCCAGGTCGCAGGCGCGCGGCGTCCGCACCATGTCGCCGAAGTCGAGGATGCCGGTCAGCCGGGAGGGATCCTGCGGGTCGGCCAAGAGGTTGTGCGGGTTGAAATCGGCATGGCAGACCTGCCGCGGCAGCCGGTCCAGGGCCGGAGCGACGCGGGCGGTGAAATCGGCGAGGAAGGCTTCGGCCTCGGCCCTGAGGCCAGTGTTTTGCAGCGCGGGCAGGCGCGGCGCCAGCGCGGGCAGCCGGCGGATGTCCCACAGCAGCGCATGGTCGGCGGCGGGGTGGTGGTAATCCTCCAGCGCCGCGGTCAGCCGGGCCAGCGCCGCGCCGATGGCCCGGGACTGGCCGGGTGCGCGCGGCAGCCGGGCCAGCGGCGTGCCCTCCAGCCAGGTGAAGAGCCGCAGCCGCCCCTCGGGCAGGGCGAGGTCATGGCTTCCGTCCGCCAGCGGCACCAGCCGCTGCACCGGCAGGCCGGGGTCGCGGGCGGCGACATGAAGATGCGCCCGGGTCTGGAAGTCGGTCATCTCCGCCGGCTCGGCCGGATGGGTCAGCCGCAGCACGAAGCTGCCCGTCGCGCCGTCCAGCCGATGATTCAGGTCGCGCTCCGAGGTCAGCGGGGTCAGCCGCCCGGTGAGCCCCCAATGCCGGGCCAGATGGCCGGCCAGTTCCTCGGCCGTCATCCGCGGCGGCGGCAGGGTCAGAAGGGAGTCGTCGGAGGCTGTCACGGGCGGAACCGATGCGGAGGGACCGGGCCAGATGACCACAGCCGGGGGGCGGGCGCCAGAGGGTCAGGCCCCCACCAGTTCCCGCCGCGCGACCTGGGCGAGGAAGGCGGACCGGGTCAGCCCCCGAGTTTTCGCGGTCTCGTCGATGGCGCGGAGAAGCCCGCGCTCCATGGTGATGTTGACCCGCTCCACCGCCGTGTCGGCGGGGATATAGGGCACCGGCAGCAGCACCGCACCGGCGGCGAGGGCGTCCTTCTGGCTAAGGCGCAAGGCGTCCAGCGACGACGGTTCCACATCCGGCTGGTCGTCGAACCAGAGGTCCAGCGCTTCGGTCGCGGCGGCGGGGATGGCGTCCCAGCTGTCGGCGGCGGCAAAGCAGCCGGGAAGGTCGGGGAAGGTCAGGCCGAAGGCGCTGTCCCCGTCCTGATGAACGATGGCGATGTAATAGCGCATGTCATTTCCTTTCTGGCAGGCGGCTGAAGCAGCCCTGCCTGCTGGTAGATGCTCCTGACCGTCCCGAGCGGCAGGTCCTTCTTCGGATGCGGCAGGATCACGGTGCGGTCGCCTTTCCGCAGCTTGAGATGCGATCCCTTGCTGGACACCTCCTCGAAGCCTGCCTCCTTCAGAAGCTTCAGCAGCCTGCGGGAGTTGGTTTCCAGCTCCATCTGCCTTATCCTTTATATGGACACATATATACACACCCGCGTGGTCGCCATCAAGAGAGAATGCGCATCTAAGTGTGTATTGCCCCGTCCCGGATCATCGCCGCCAGCCGTTCCGCCGCCGGGGGCAGGGTGGCGCCGCTGCGGGTGAGAAGGCCGAAGGGCTCCACCTCGATGCCGAGGTCGGCGGGCAGGCGGATGTAGGGGGCGTCGGGGGCGCGGGTGAAGGCATCGACCACCGCCGTCGCCACCGGGGCGATGGCGTTCGACTGCTGGATCAGCGCCAGCGTCAAGAGGAAGGAGGCGGTGGAGAGGCGCTGCGGCGGCTCGGGCAGGCCGAGGCGCGACAGGCGGTCCAGCACCGTGCGGGTCAGGATCGAGTCGCGCGGCGGCATCACCCAGTCCTGCGCCATCAGGTCGGCGGCGGCGATGGGGCCGGGCCGGTCCAGCGGATGGTCGCGGCGGGCGATCAGCGCGACCGGCTCGGCGGCGAGCCTGGTCTCGTCGATCAGGGCGCGGTCGGGGCCGGCGGGGCGGCGGGCCAGCGCGAAGTCGATGCGGCCCGACAGCAGCTGCTGCGCCAGTAGGTCCGACGGCGCCACCACCACCTCGGCGGTGATCTGCGGCAGGGTCAGCCGGGCGGCGCGCAGGGCGGGCAGCACCAGCTCCATCGCCGCCCCGGTGACGGCGCCGATGCGGACATGGCCGGACTGGCCGGAGCCGACCTCGGCCAGGTCGCGGGCGGCGTCCATCAGCTCCGCCTGCACCCGGGCGGCGCGGCGGGCCAGCGCCAGCCCGACCTCGGTCAGCGCCATGCCGCGCCCCGTCCGCCGATGGACCGGCCGGCCGGCGATGCGTTCGACCTCGGCCAGCAGGCGCGAGGCGGCGGGCTGGGTGATGCCGAGCCCCTCGGCCGCCTGGCCGATCTGGCCGGTCTCCAAGAGCGCGGCCATCAGGCGCAGGTGCGACAGCTTCAGGCCGCGGGCCTGCAGCGGGTCGGGGCGGGGGATCGGCATGGCACCTCCTCGGCCGCCCTTGGCGGCTCGTCGGGGCATCATATACCGTATCGGATATGAAATGCTATGAAATCGCAATTTGACGGGTATGTCCGCATTTGCCATCCCTGCGCCACGGCCGCAGGGGCGGCCATGGGGAGGAACAGCATGAAACTTACCAAACGCGCCCTTCTGGCGCTGGCCGGCGCGACTCTGGCCCTTGCACCGCATTTCGCCGCGGCCGAGGGCAAGGGCTCGGTCGGGATCGCCATGCCGACGAAATCCTCGTCGCGCTGGATCTCGGACGGCAATTCGATGGTCGAGCAGTTCCAGGCGGCGGGCTATACCACCGACCTGCAATATGCCGAGGACGACATCCCGACCCAGCTGTCGCAGGTCGAGAACATGATCTCGAAGGGCGTGAACGTGCTGGTGATCGCCGCCATCGATGGCACCACGCTGTCGAACGCGCTGGAGAATGCGCAGGCGGCGGGGATCAAGGTCATCGCCTACGACCGGCTGATCCGCGACAGCGGCGCGGTGGACTATTACGCCACCTTCGACAACTTCAAGGTCGGCGTGCAGCAGGCGGAAAGCCTGGTGCAATGCCTGAAGGAGCGCTTCCCGGAGGCGAAGCCCTGGAACGTGGAGCTGTTCGGCGGCTCGCCCGACGACAACAACGCCTTCTTCTTCTACGATGGCGCCATGTCGGTGCTGCAACCGATGATCGACGCGGGCGAGATCGCCATCCCCTCGGGGCAGGTCGGCATGGATGTGGTCGGCACCCTGCGGTGGGACGGCGCGGTGGCGCAGTCGCGGATGGACAACCTGCTGGCCGCCAACTACGGAGACAAGCCGCTGATGGGGGCGCTGTCGCCCTATGACGGGCTGTCGATCGGCATCCTGTCCTCGGTCAAGGGCGTCGGCTACGGCTCGGGCGACATGGTGATGCCCTGCGTCACCGGGCAGGATGCGGAGATCCCTTCGGTGAAGTCGATGCTGGCGGGCGAGCAGTATTCGACCGTGTTCAAGGACACCCGCGCGCTGGCCGGGGTGACGGTGAAGATGGTGGATGCGATCCTGCAGGGCGGCGAGCCGGAGATCAACGATACTTCGACCTACGACAACGGGGTGAAGGTGGTGCCGTCCTACCTGCTGGAGCCGGTGTCGCTGGGGGTCGGCGACATCGACAAGGTGCTGGTGGAGTCGGGATATTACACGGCCGACCAGATCAAGTGACGGGCCTGGGGGAAAGCGGGGGGCCAGCCCCCCGCACCCCCCGGGATATTTATGAACAGATGAAATGCAGGCCGTTCGGGGAGGGGCTGATGGCGCTTCTGGAGATGCGGGGGATCGGCAAGGCCTTCCCGGGCGTGCGGGCGCTGGACCGGGTGGACCTGAGCGTCGAGGCCGGCGAGATCCATGCCATCTGCGGCGAGAACGGCGCCGGCAAGTCGACGCTGATGAAGGTGCTGTCGGGGGTCTATCCCGCCGGCTCCTACGAGGGCGAAATCCTTTATGACGGCGAATTGTTGGCGCTGCGCGGCATCCGCGACAGCGAGGCGCGGGGGATCATCATCATCCATCAGGAGCTGGCGCTGGTGCCCTTGCTGTCCATCGCCGAGAACCTTTTCCTCGGCAACGAGGTGGCGGCGCGCGGCGTGATCGACTGGCCGCAGGCCTTCCATCGGACCGAGGGCTGGCTGCGGAAGGTGGGGCTTTTCGAGCCGCCCTCGACCCCGGTGGGCAAGCTGGGGGTGGGCAAGCAGCAACTGATCGAGATCGCCAAGGCGCTGGCCAAGGACGTGCGGCTCTTGATCCTCGACGAGCCGACCGCGGCCTTGCAGGAGAACGACAGCCAGAAGCTCCTTGACCTGATGCTGGAGCTGAAGGCGCAGGGGGTCACGCAGATCCTGATCAGCCACAAGCTGAACGAGATTTCCCGGGTGGCCGACCGCATCACCGTGCTGCGCGACGGCGCGACGGTCTCCACCATGGACCGCCGCGAGATCACCGAGGACCGCATCATCCGCGACATGGTGGGCCGCGACATGGCGCATCGCTACCCCGAGCGGGTGCCCGCCCCGGGCGAGCGGCTGCTGGAAGTGGAGGGCTGGACCGTGCTTCACCCCGAGGAGGCCGGGCGGGTGGCGATCCGCGACGCCTCCTTCCATGTCCGCGCCGGCGAGATCGTCGGCATCGCCGGGCTGATGGGCGCGGGGCGGACCGAACTGGCGATGAGCCTCTTCGGCCGCAGCTACGGCCGCTGGCAGGCGGGCGTGGTGAAGCTGCGCGGGCAGGCGGCGGATGTCTCGACGGTGGAGAAGGCGATTGCGGCCGGAATCTCCTATGTCACCGAGGACAGGAAGGCGCTCGGCCTGATCCTGGAGGAGCCGATCCTGAAGAACATCTCGCTGGCCAACTTGGCCGGGGTGGCGCTGCGCGGGGTGCTGGACAAGCGGCGCGAGGCGAAGGTAGCCGAGGACTACCGCCGCCAGTTGGCGATCCGCACCCCCGGCGTTCAGCAGAAGGTGGTGAACCTGTCCGGCGGCAACCAGCAGAAGGTGGTGCTGTCGAAATGGCTGTTCGCCGATCCGCAGGTGCTGATCCTGGACGAGCCGACCCGCGGCATCGACGTGGGGGCGAAGTTCGAGATCTACCAGATCATGAACGACCTCGCCGCACAGGGGCGGGGGGTGGTGATGATCAGCAGCGAGATGCCGGAACTGCTGGGCATGTGCGACCGCATCTACGTGATGAACGAGGGCCGTATCCTGGGAGAACTGTCCCGCGCAGAGGCGACGCAGGAGCGGATCATGGCGATGATCATGAAGGCGGCCGGCCGGGCCGCGGGCGAGGGGGAGGCGGCGTGATGGCGCAAGGCAAGGGCATCGGCGCCCATCTGGGCGGGCATCTGCGCGAGAACGGGATGCTGGTGGCGCTGGTCGCCATCGTCGCCTTCTTCACCGTGATGCTGGCGCTGCAACCGCAGCCGGTCAGCTTTTTGCAGCCGCTGAACATCAACAACCTGTTCCTGCAGAACGGCCATGTGATCATCCTCGCCCTGGGGATGCTCTTGGTGATCGTCTCGGGCCACATCGACCTTTCGGTCGGCTCGGTCGCCGCCTTCACCGGGGCCTGCTCGGCCTGGATGACGGTCTCGCTGGGGCTGCCCTTCCCGCTGGTGATCCTGCTGACGCTGGCGATCGGCGGGGCCATCGGGGCGGCGCAGGGCTATTGGGTGGCCTATTGGCGCATTCCTTCGTTCATCGTCACGCTGGCCGGGATGATGGTCTTCCGCGGCGCGACGATGTGGATGCTGGGCGGGCAGAACATCGGGCCCTTCCCGAAGGGGTTCCAGTCGCTCTCCTCGGGCTTCATCCCCGACCTGACCGGGATCGGCCGGCCGCACGGGTTGACGCTGCTGCTGGTCGCTGCCGGGATCGCGGCGATCTTCTGGCTGGGCTTCCGCGGCCGGGCCCGCGACCGCGAGTTCGGCATCGAGCCGGAGCCGATGGCGCTGTTCTTCGGCCGCCAGATCGCGGTGGCCGCCGCCGTGGGCTTCGTCGGCTGGCAGCTGGCCAGCTTCCGCGGGTTGCCCAACGTGCTGGTGGTGCTGGCCGTCCTTGTCGTCTTCTACGCCTTCTTCACCGAGAACACCGTGATCGGCCGCCGCATCTATGCCGTCGGCGGTAACGAGAAGGCGGCGAAGCTGTCGGGCATCCGCTCGGACCGGCTGGTGTTCCTGTGCTTCGTCAACATGGGGATGCTGGCGGCACTGGCGGGGATGATCGTCACCGCAAGGCTGAACTCCGCCACCCCCAAGGCCGGCACCGGCTTCGAGCTGGACGCCATCGCCGCGGTCTTC
This sequence comes from Rhodobacter sp. SGA-6-6, assembly GCF_011043545.1. Taxonomy (GTDB): domain Bacteria; phylum Pseudomonadota; class Alphaproteobacteria; order Rhodobacterales; family Rhodobacteraceae; genus Pseudogemmobacter. The sequence continues at coordinate 328,642 of NZ_JAAKGP010000005.1, forward strand.
ATCGGCGGCGCCTCGATGACCGGCGGCTCGGGCCGGATCGTCGGCGTGGTGGTCGGCGCGCTGATCATGGGGATCATGAACATGGGGATGTCGATCCTCGGCGTCGGCATCGACTACCAGCAGATGATCAAGGGGCTGGTGCTGCTGGCCGCGGTGATCTTCGATGTCTACAACAAGAGCAAGTGAGGGGCGGCCATGCTGATGTCGCAGGTTCTCCGGCCGGAGGGCGGGCTTTCCGTGGTCGTCCGCGAGGGATCGGAGGCGGCGGTGGTGCGCGGCGCCGCTTCGGTGCTGGCGCTGGCGCAGGAGGCCATCGCCTCGGGCCGCGGGCTGAAGGCGGTGGTGGCGGCGCATGGCCTGGGCGAGGCGGTGGACCTGGCCCGGCTGGCGGCGGAGGGGCGGCTGGCGCTGCCGGTGACGCATCCGGACCCCGCCCACATGCACCTGACCGGCACCGGGCTGACCCATCTCGGCTCTGCCGCCGCGCGGGATGCGATGCACGCGGGGGCGGCGGTGGAGGAGGCGACGACGGATTCCATGAGGATGTTCCGCATGGGGCTGGAGGGCGGGCGGCCCGCCCCCGGCGAGGTGGGGGTGCAGCCGGAATGGTTCTGGAAGGGCAACGGCCATGCCGCCGTCGCCCCGGGCCAGCCGCTGACCGCGCCCGGCTTCGCCGGGGACGGCGGCGAGGAGCCGGAGGTTGCCGGCATCTACCTGATCGGGCCTTCGGGCCAGCCCTTCCGCATCGGCTGGGCCTTGGCGAACGAGTTTTCGGATCATGTGGTGGAGCGGGGGAATTACCTCTGGCTCGCGCATTCCAAGCTGCGGCAGGCCAGTTTCGGGCCGGAGATCCTTGTGGGCGACCTGCCCGCCGATCTGCGCGGCACCAGCCGCATCCGCCGCGGGGGCCGGGTGATCTGGGAACGCCCGTTCCTGTCGGGCGAGGCGAACATGTCGCACAGCCTCGCCAACCTGGAACACCACCACTTCAAGTATGACCTGTTCCGCCAGCCCGGCGATCTGCATGTGCATTTCTTCGGCACCGCCACCCTGTCCTTCGCCGAAGGGGTGAAGGCGCAGGCGGGCGATGTGTTCGAGATCGAGGCCGCGCCCTTCGGCCTGCCGCTGAGAAACCCGCTGGCCTTCGCGGCCGGCGCAGACGGCGCCCTTGCCGTCGCCGCCCTGTGAGGAAGACATGACCTTCAAGCCCGCCCCATGGCCCCGGAAGCTGCGCAGCCAGGAGTGGTTCGCCGGAACCTCGAAGGACGCGATCTACCATCGGTCTTGGATGAAGAACCAGGGCCTGCCGGCCGACCTCTTCGACGGCCGCCCGGTGATCGGCATCCTCAATACGTTTTCCGAGCTGAACCCCTGCAATGCCCATCTGAACGACCTGGCCGAGCGGGTGAAGCACGGCGTCTACGAGGCGGGCGGGCTGCCGGTGATCGTTCCCGTCTTCAGTGTCAGCGAGTCCGGCTTCCGCCCCACCGCGATGATGTTCAGGAACCTCGCCGCCATGGCGGTGGAGGAAACCATCCGCGGCCAGCAGATCGACGGGGTGGTCTGCCTGGTCGGCTGCGACAAGACCACGCCTTCGCTGCTGATGGGGGCGGCCAGCTGCGACCTGCCGACGATCATGGTCTCCGGCGGGCCGATGCTGAACGGCTGGTTCCGGGGCGAGAGGATCGGCTCGGGGACGCACCTCTGGAAGTTCTCCGAGGCGGTGAAGGCCGGCGAGATGACGGCGGCGGATTTCGTCGAGGCCGAGGCCTCGATGAGCCGCAGCCCCGGGTCCTGCAACACCATGGGCACGGCCTCGACCATGGCTTCGATGGTGGAGGCGCTCGGCATGACGCTGTCCGGCAATGCCGCCATCCCGGCGGTGGACAGCCGCCGCCGGGTGATGGCGCAGTTGACCGGGCGGCGGATCGTGCAGATGGTGAAGGACGACCTGAAACCCTCGGACATCCTCACCCGCGAGGCCTTCCAGAACGCCATCCGCACCAATGCGGCCATCGGCGGCAGCACCAATGCGGTGATCCACCTGCTGGCCATCGCCGGGCGGCTGGGGGTGGACCTTTCTCTGGACGACTGGGACCTCTGGGGCCGCGACGTGCCGACCGTGGTCAACCTGATGCCCTCGGGCAAATACCTGATGGAGGAATTCTTCTACGCCGGCGGCCTGCCGGTGGTGATCAAGCGGCTGGGGGAGGCGGGGCTGCTGAACCGCGACGCCCTGACCGTCTCGGGCGGGCCGGTCTGGGACGAGGTGAAGGACGTCCGCAACTGGAACGAGGACGTGATCCTGCCGGCGGAGAAGGCGCTGACCTCCTCGGGCGGCATCGTGGTCCTGCGCGGCAACCTGGCGCCGGACGGGGCGGTGCTGAAGCCCTCGGCCGCCAGCCCGCATCTGATGAAGCACCGGGGCAGGGCGGTGGTGTTCGAGGACATCGACGACTACAAGGCCAGGATCGAGGACGAGGCGCTGGAGATCGACGAGACCTGCGTCATGGTGCTGAAGAATTGCGGGCCCCGCGGTTATCCCGGCATGGCCGAGGTCGGCAACATGGGCCTGCCGCCGAAGGTGCTGCGCAAGGGCATCACCGACATGGTGCGGATCTCCGACGCGCGGATGAGCGGGACGGCCTATGGCACCGTGGTCCTGCACACCTCGCCCGAGGCGGCGCGCGGCGGGCCGCTGGCGGTGGTGCGGACCGGCGATGTGATCGAGCTGGACGTCGAGGCGCGGCGGCTGCACCTGGACATTCCCGAGGATGAACTGGCGGCGCGGCTGGCGGCCTGGAAGCCGGCGGTGGAACCCCCGGCCTCGGGCTATGCCAAGCTCTACCACGACCATGTGCAGGGGGCCGACAAGGGCGCCGACATGGATTTCCTGATCGGCTGCCGCGGCAATGCCGTGGCGCGGGAGAGCCATTGATGAGCCGCGCCACCTGTCTGGTCGGAATCGGAAAGATCGCGCTGGATCAGCATGTTCCGGCGCTGTCCTCGAGTCCCGACTTCCACCTCGCCTGCACCGTCAGCCGCAACGGCCATGTGCCCGGCGTGCCCGCCCATGCCTCGCTGGAAGCCGCGCTGGCGGCGCATCCCGAGGTGGAGCTGGTCTCGCTCTGCCTGCCCCCCGTGCCGCGCTTCGCGGCGGCCGAGGCGGCGCTGCTGGCCGGGCGGCATCTGATGCTGGAGAAGCCCCCGGGCGCGACCCTGGCCGAGGTCCATGCCTTGCAGGCGATGGCGGAAGCACGCGGCCTCAGCCTCTACGCCACCTGGCACAGCCGGATGGCCCGGGCGGTGGCGCAGGCGAAGGCCTGGCTCTCGGGGCGCGAGGTGACCAGGGCCCGCATCGACTGGCGCGAGGACGTGCGCAAGTGGCACCCCGGGCAGGACTGGGTGTTCGAGCCCGGCGGCATGGGCGTCTTCGACCCCGGCATCAACGCGTTGTCGATCCTGACCGAGATTCTGCCCCGCCCGGTCCACCTGACCGCCGCGGTGCTGCAGTTCCCCGCCAACCGCCAGACCCCGATCGCCGCCGAGCTGACCTTCACCGGCGGCGTCTCTGCCGGCTTCGACTGGCGGCAAGAGGGGCCGCAGACCTGGGACATCGTGGTCGACACCGCCGACGGCGCCCGGATGGCGCTGCGCATGGGCGGCAACGTGATGGAGGTCGACGGCGTGCCGGTGGCGGGGGAGGCCGACATCATGGGCGAATATCCCGCGCTCTACGCCCGGATGGCCGGGCTGCTGGTGGCCGGAACCAGCGAGGTGGACCTGTCGCCGATGGTTCATGTCGCCGATGCGCTGACGCTGGGGCGGCGCGAGGTGGTGGAGCCGTTCCACTTCTGACCGGCGGTCGGCAAATTGCGCGGCTTCGCCGCAAGCCTTTTCTCTCGCCTCTGCGCGCAAGCGCGCAACCGGCTCGGGTTTGCCTCCGGCGGGGATATTTATGGGCAGGTGAAATGGGAGGGTGCGCTTCGCCCTTTCATCTTGGCCCAAATACTCTCAGGGGGTTTGGGGGCAGAATGCCCCCAATGTCGGGGCGGGGGCTTGCCATTCCCCGCTGCGGGGGATGAGATGCCGGCCGACCCCCCAAAGGAGCGCGCGATGCAAAAGGTGTTCGACGGCCACAACGATCTTCTCCTGCGGCTGCATCTGGCGCCGGAGCGGCGGGAGGAGATTTTCCTGACCGGCGAGGGGAAAGGCCATCTCGACCTGCCGCGGATGCAGGCGGGCGGCTTCGCCGGCGGGCTGTTCGCGATCTACATCCCCTCGCCGAAGGTCGACGGCTTCGACTTCATGGCGGCGATGGAGAACCCGCCCTTCGACCTGCCGCTGCCCGACCTGATCGGCGCGGCCGAGGCGATCGGCCCGGCGATGCATCAGGCCGGGCTGTTCCACTGGATGGTGCGGGCCTCGGGCGGGGCCTTCCGCGCCTGCCGCTCGGTGGCCGAGATCGAGGCGGCGGCGGCCGAGGGTGCGGTGGCGGGCGTGCTGCACATGGAGGGGGCCGAGGCCATCGGCCCCGACCTCGATGCGCTGCACCTGCTCCACGCCGCCGGGCTGCGGTCGCTGGGGCCTGTCTGGAGCCGCCCGACCATCTTCGGCCATGGCGTGCCCTTCCGCTTCCCGGGCGATCCCGACACCGGCCCCGGGCTGACGCCGGAGGGCGAGGCGCTGGTGCGGGACTGCAATGCGCTGCGGGTGATGCTGGACCTCAGCCACCTGAACGCCGCCGGCTTCCGCGACGTGATGCGGCTTTCCGATGCGCCGCTGGTGGCGACGCATTCCTGCGTCCATGCCGTCTGCCCCTCGACCCGCAACCTGACCGACTGGCAGCTGGACGCCATCGCCGAGACCGACGGCATGGTCGGGCTGAACTTCGCCACCTGCTTCCTGCGCCCCGACGGCCGCGACGGCGCCGACATGGGCTGGGAGGTGGTGATGCGCCACCTCGACCACCTGCTGGACCGGCTGGGCGAGGACCGGGTCGGATTCGGCTCGGACTTCGACGGCGCCACCATGCCCGAGGGGATCGGCGACGTGGCCGGGCTGCCGCGGCTGGTGCAGGCCTGCCGTAACCACGGCTATGGCGCGGCGCTGGTGGAGAAGCTGGCCTTCGGCAACTGGATGCGGGTGCTGCGGCGGACCTGGGGCGCCTGACTCCGGCGCCTGCGCGGGGAATCGCGAAGACCCGCGCAGGGGCGCTTGACAAAGATTACCAATTTGGTCAGGAATAGGCTCAAGACCAAGCCAGTCCCTCTCCGCGTGGGCCAGCCCGGTGTTCCTTGCCCCGATGGAGAGCCTTATGTCCCCGCAGGTTCCGCGTCCCGAAGCGCTGCCCGGCCCCGTGCCGGCCGGTGTCGTCGAACTGCTGACCCGCGCGGTGGCGGGCCTCTACGAAGGGTTGATGCCCGGCGCCCGGCTGGAGGCGCTGATCGACCATCTGGAGATGCGGAAATGAACGCGCGCGCCGAACCCTTCCTGACCCCCTGGCTGACCGCCGATGCCACCCCCGTCCACGAGGCGCGGGTGCTGACCGAGGGCGGCAGCCTGGCCCGGATCGACCTGGACGGCCAGATCTACACGCTGCGGATCACCCGGCAGGGCAAGCTGATCCTGACCAAGTGAACGGTGGCGGGGCGGCAGGTGCTGCCCCGCGCCTCGGGAACGGCCGGTCCCTTTTTCCCGGGGGACGGGCCGCGGCTGGCGGGGCGGGGGGAATACCGCCCCGGCCAGCACCGCCGCACCGCCTGCGGGATCAGCCGCCAGTATGGCTCATGTGACGGGTCATCTGGCCGCTGACGCCCCGGCGGGAATAATCGAAGTCATGGCCCTTGGGCTTGCGCGCGATGGCGGCGCGGATCGCCTGTTCGACCGCCTCGTCCTCCGGGCTGGCGCGCAGCGGCGCGCGCAGGTCGGCCATGTCCTCCTGCCCGAGGCACATGTAAAGCTCGCCGGTGCAGGTCAGCCGCACCCGGTTGCAGCTTTCGCAGAAATTATGGGTCAGGGGGGTGATGAAGCCGATCCTTTGCCCGGTCTCCTCCAGCCGCACGTATCGGGCGGGGCCGCCGGTCCTTTCGGTCAAGTCGGTGACGGTGAAGCGCTCCTCGTAGCGGCGGCGGAGGTCCTTGAGGCTCCAATATTGGTCCAGCCGGGCGGGTTCGATCTCGCCCATCGGCATGACCTCGATCCAGGTCAGGTCGTGGCCCTCGGCGGCGCACCAGTCGGTGAGGGCGAATTGCTCGTCCTCGTTGAAGCCTTTCAGCGCCACGGCATTGATCTTGACCCGCAGGCCGGCGGCCCTGGCCGCGGCGATCCCGTCCAGAACCTGCGGCAGCCGGCCCCAGCGGGTGATCTGCGCGAACTTGCCCGGGTCCAGCGTATCCAGCGAGACATTGACCCGCTTGATGCCGAGGTCGGCCAGAGGTTGCGCGAAACGGGACAACTGGCTGCCGTTGGTGGTCAGCGTCAGCTCCTTCAGCGCGCCGCTGTCCAGATGCCGCGCCATCGCCTCGAAGAAGGTGAGGATGCCCTTGCGCACCAAGGGCTCGCCGCCGGTGACGCGCAGCTTCTGCACGCCCAGCCGGACGAAGGCCGAGCAGAGCCGGTCCAGTTCCTCCAGCGTCAGCAGGTCGGCCTTGGGCAGGAAGGTCATGTGTTCCGCCATGCAATAGGTGCAGCGGAAATCGCAGCGGTCGGTGACCGAGACGCGCAGGTAGGAGATGGCGCGCTGGAAGGGGTCGATGAGCGGGGCTGCGGTCATGCCCAGAAGGTAGGGTCGGGCGGGGGCCTGCACAAGCGGGAAAGAGGGGCGGGAAAGCGGGGCGGGAAGCGGCGCAAGGCCGCCGGGCCGGGAAAGCGGCGGTTGCGGGGGCAGGGGCGGCGGACTATCGTCTCAGGCATGATGATGCGAGTGACCCCGATGCACCTGACCGCCCGAGTCCTTCTCCTTTCCGTGACGCTGCTGCCGCTGGCCGGTTGCGCGGCATTGCAGGGGAAATCCTCCGCCCCCGCCGAGCCGGGGATGGCGACCGAATTCGCCCCCGCGGTGGAAACCCAGTCGCTGGAGGCCATGGGCTCCGGCCAGTCGGTCGCGGCGCTGGACCGCACCTCCGAGGCCGAGAAACAGGCGGCGCTGGCGGCGGCGCCGGGCGGCGGGGAGCTGGGGCGGCAGATCGTCGCGCTCGGCGCGCCGGCGGACACCGGGCTCTGGGTGCAGACCTCGCTGGTGAAGGCGGTGACGAAGGGCTCGGTCCGGGCGCCGAACGGCAAGGTGCTGGCGGTGGAGCTGCGGCCGGGCAGCGGGGCGGCGCTGATGTCGCTCTCGGCCTATCAGGCGCTCGGCATCGGGCTGACGGAACTGCCCGAGATGGTCATCCTCGGCTCCTGACGGCCGGCCGCCGGGGGCGCTTCGCCCCCACCGCGACCATTGGTTGCTCGAACCAATGGCGCAAACAATGGTCGCCCCCCCGAGGATATTTAAGTCCAGAAAGAGGAGGGCTCCTTTTGCCCTCTTTCTGGACTTAAATATCCCCGCCGGAGGCTCCGCGGTTTCCGCCGGGGCTGCGGTCAGGCCAGGTGCCGGGCGGCCTCTTTCCGGGCGAAGGGCTTCATCCTTTCGCCATGTTCGGCCAGGAAGGCGCGGGTCCGGGCGGCGTCGTGTTTCGACAGATCGCGCAGCCACCAGGCCACCGCCTTCTGGATGAACCAGTCGCGGTCTGCCACATAGCCGGCAGCCCAGCCGAGCACGCGCTCGCGGATCTCCAGGTCCTGCGGCTTGACCTTGTTCATCTTCGCCCAGGGCAGCGTCATCACCAGCGCGGCGCGGCGGGTCCACATGTTGGGCGAGGTGGTCCAGCTCTCGACCTGATCCAGCCGCGACGGATCGGCCAGCAGGCGGCGGGCGCCGGCGTCGCAGGCGTGGTCGGCGATGGCCCAGGCGTCGAACTGCGGCACCCAGGAGGCGATGAGTGCCCAGGCCCCCTCGTCCGGGCGCAGCCGGGCCTGCACCAGCAGCTTGGCGGCGGCGATGCGGGCCTCGTGGATGTCGGTCTGCCAGAGGGCATCGGCCAGCGCCACCCGCTCTTCCACCGTGCGGGTCGCGCGCCAGCCGTCGGCGAGGTCGGCCAGCACCGGCACCGGGATGCCGAGATAACGCCGCGGCGCCTTGTGGTAGGCGGCGGATTGCAGCGCCCGGGCCGGGTCCTCGCGCGACAGCAGGTCGTCGAGCGGGGTCATTCCACCGTCACCGATTTCGCCAGGTTGCGCGGCTGGTCCACGTCGGTGCCCTTGGCGATGGCGGTATGATAGGCCAAGAGCTGCGCCGGCACCGCATAGAGGATCGGCGCCCATTCCGGGGCCACCTGCGGCAGGGTCAGCACCTGCCAGCTGCCGCGCCCGGCCTCCTCCACCCCCGCGGCGTCGGAGAGCAGCAGCACCTTGCCGTGCCGCGCCATCACCTCCTGCATGTTGGAGACGGTCTTGTCGAACAGCGCGTCCTTCGGTGCCAGCACGACCACCGGCACCGCGGCGTCGATCAGCGCGATCGGGCCGTGCTTCAGCTCGCCCGAGGCATAACCTTCGGCGTGGATGTAGCTGATTTCCTTCAGTTTCAGCGCCCCCTCCAGCGCCAGCGGGAACATCGCGCCGCGGCCGAGGAAGAGGATGTCCTGCGCCTTGGCCAGCTCCTCCGCCACCCGCGCCACCGCATCGGACAGGCCGAGGGCGGCGTTCATCAGCCCGGGCAGCGCCTGCAGCCCGGCCAGGTGCCCGGCCAGCGCGGCGGCGTCGATCCGGCCGCGGTCGACGCCTGCT
>NZ_JAAKGP010000049.1 GCF_011043545.1 Rhodobacter sp. SGA-6-6
ATTCATCGCATCCTGACGGACGAAGATACGTTTCAGCCGAGAGGTGGAGGTCTGAACGAAGCGCACATAACAGCTCTACTGGAGGTGTTGAGGCAGGGTAGCGAACTCGACCCCCTGAGCCTCTGGGAAGACCCTGATACGGGCGCTCTCACGGTCGCTGATGGACACCATCGGCTTGAAGCCTACCGTCGCCACGGCATGGCCAGAGGTATCCCCGCTGCTGTCTACCGCTGCGACAGGCAGACTGCGCTCCTGATCCCGATACAGGACAACGCCAAGGCTCGGCTTCCCCTGAGCTACGATGACCGTGCCAACTGGGCATGGAAGCTGACCGTCGAAGGGGAGCAGTCCAAGGCGACGGTTGTGGCTTTCTGTGGCATCAGCGATGGGACCGTGGCGCAGATGCGGCGGGTCTGGAGGGAGCTACAGGCAAAGGGTGAGGACGCTCCCAAGACATGGTGGGAGGCGCAGATGCTTAACAGGGGTGGTGAGGATCGGGAGTGGTCTGACGAAGAGCGCGACGAGTGGCGGCAAGGGCTGGTGCAGCGGGCGCATCGTCGCTTCGGGGCAGAGCTGGCGGACCTCATGAAGAGATCACCAGAGGCAGCGGCGGAGCTGCTGGACCTGTGCGGAGGGCGGCAACTGGAAAGCGTGATGGACCACCTAGGTTACGTTCTCGCGGATGAAGACGGCGGGGAAGGCGATTGCCCCTTCTGAACCATGAGGGGTGGCGCATGTTTTTGGGACGCATACGTGAGCGCCTCACCGATGCTATACCTTGGCGACTTTTCCCCCATCACGGGGGTGAAGCGGCGGGGTGTCTCACGTTCCATGGGGAGGGTTGGACAGGGAGTGACGCCAGCTCAGTTCCTCGCAAGTCATCTTCTTGGCTGGTGGCGCAAGGTCACCATCGGTCTTCGCTGTGGCCGTCACTCTCTCAGGTTACGTCTGCGAAGTAGTCCTCGTCCACGGTCTGAATGACATAGCGGCTGCGGACCCTGACACCAACTCCGTGTTGGAGCATCAGCCGGGCGAGACGCTGCCCGTTGATCAGAACGACCCGGTGCTGGACGCGTTGGAGATACTCACTCGCCTCGCGCGAGAAATCTGAGGTAGTGACGAAGACACCTTTGGTGGCCCCCTCACCAGTTAGCGATCCGATGAACCGCTGAATGTCGGGTCGGCCAATCCGGTTTTCGGGAGCGTATCGCTTGGCTTGGATGTATACAGCATCGAGGCCCAGCGCATCCTCATGGATTATACCGTCAACGCCCCCGTCGCCAGTTGCCTTGGTGGTTAGTCCTCTTGCGGCATCACCTCCGCCATAGCCCATGGCAGTGAGGAGGTCCAAGATCACCTGCTCAAACCTCTGTGGCGACAACTGAT
>NZ_JAAKGP010000050.1 GCF_011043545.1 Rhodobacter sp. SGA-6-6
GTTCACCCGGGCAAGCTGTGCTTTTATCAAAGTAAGCAGTCGTTTCAGAAAATCAAGGCATTACAATAAATTAATTATCAAACCCAACCCGAAGCCACTCTAACCGCATGATATAATGACAACTTATGAGAGCCCTTCGCTTCAGCCGCTGTAACGCTCATCCAAAAGGGTTGCTATTGAGGTCCTCTTCCATCATTCTCATGTCACAGGTTGATCTGGCGTCGAGAAAGCTCCGCCCGACGTCGTTGCCTTGCTATCCAAAAATTACTGGCACTCCCTGAGTGAGTGAATGTGATCGCTGGTTCGAAACCTTCTCAGCCCCTTCGCATCGCGCGTGGGCTGAATAATCACGCCCGCGCTTTGCGGTCCGTAAATCAAAGGATAACTATATGGCCAAGGGAAATAAACGCGGAAATCGTGAGGCGAAGAAGCCCAAACAGGTCAAGGCTGCCCCAGTAGCGGCGCCTCTGTTCGAAAAAGGCGCACTGGCACCCGCTGCAGCGCCGAAGAAGAAAAAGGGTTGAGCGGCCGCCTCGGAGCGGCGGTCGAACGTATTTCTGCCGGGATGACGACCCGTGATATCGTGCCGGGTCACCCCTGGGCGGATACGGCACCTGTTCGCGCAGAACTTTTCAGCGCCGAGCGGCTTGAGCAGCACGCGATCTCGCTGGCTTCTGCGCAGCCGGTGGCTGAACGGACAAAAAGGGTCCGGACATTGCGCCGCCGGCTGGACGACAATGCAAAGGTGTTGCTTACGGCGTGGCGCGCCAGCGCCAGTGAAGTTGCAGCCGGGCGCGAAGTGGTGCCCGCCGCGACCTGGCTTCTGGACAATTACCACCTCGTCGAGGCGCAGATCCGGGAAGTTCGCACCGATCTTCCCGAAGGGTATTATCGTCTTCTGCCAAAACTGGCGGATGGTCCATTCGCAGGATACCCACGCGTCTTCGGCGTGACCTGGGCATTCGTGGCCCATACCGACAGCCATTTCGATCCGGACATCCTGCGCCGTTACCTCGTCGCATATCAAACGGTGCAGCCGCTGACGATCGGCGAGCTCTGGGCCGTTGCCATCACCATGCGCATCGTTCTGATCGAGAACCTGCGCCGGCTGGCGGATCAGATGACGATGGGGCGCGCTGACCGGCTCGATGCCAACAGCCTTGCTGATCGCATCTGTGCCCCGGGTCAGGCACATACCGCCTTGTTGCCCGAAGTGGCACGCCTCGCCGGACGCCCGCTGTCCGAGGTGTTCGCCGCCCAACTGGCCAAACG
>NZ_JAAKGP010000051.1 GCF_011043545.1 Rhodobacter sp. SGA-6-6
CCAAGATGGTCGGAAACACCCAAACCAAGATGGTTCAACCACATTGAATTAACAGCCAGCTGGCCCGGCCTCACGACCCGATAATTTTCGATCTCATCGTCCGCACGCTTGCGCTCTTCGGCGTCGTATTCCTTTGGAGTGACACCGTAGTATTCGGATACGGAGAGCATTTCGCCAACGGGTTCCTTGCCATTGCGCTCCTTGCTTTCCGAAAAAAGAAAACGAAGCCGCTCAACCGTCCAACCGGACGGAACCTCGGGCAGCTCGTTTTCGTCAATCAGTCGCTGTCGGACGAGGTGTTTGGCATCATCCAGCTTCATGCCACCACCCTCCACGCTGCTCGAGCCCGCCAATCGGCCGGAAAGCCCATCGCCGCGGGATCAGCCTGCGGGCATCCGTCGATCAGCGCCACCAGCCGCCCACGCCAGCCGCTGTCAGGCGCGACGACGCCCAGCAGATGATCCAGCATCACGAGGGTGTTGTGCAGCATCCGGTCATGGGCACCGCGCATCGCCACCGGCAACGTGGCCGGGAACTTCGGCACAGCCATGGTCACCGTGAACCGCTTGTTCCACAGCCGCCCGTGGTGGGCGCAGATGTTGCGCACATAGCTCATGTGATGCGCGAACGAGATCAGCGCCTTTTCATCCAAGCCCAGAGGCTTGGCGATGGCCTGGCGGTCCGCTCGCAGCTTGAGGTTGCCCAGCCACTTCGACAACTGGCCGAACGAAATCACCTCGGCCGCCATCCAGACGGGGGGCAGAACGGGATCGGTATACTTGGTGCGGTAGTGGTCGGCGAAGGTGTCCTTGGACCATTGGAATTCATCGGACAGGGTTGTGACGGCCCGCGCGTGGCGGTCACGGCTGTCATACAACCCTTGGTCAAGGTAGCCGTGCGAACCGTAGGTCATCGCCATGTGGTGCGCCCATCCGGCGCGCAGGGCGACCTCGACCCGCTCGATTGCATCCATCACCAGCAGGCGCAGTTGCCGGTCGAAGACGTAAAGGGCAAGCACATCCTCGAACCGCGTGCCGGGCCGGAACGCATGATCGCCCGCAGCGGCCGGGGTCTCGTAGGTCAGCCAGTAGGCGCGCAGC
>NZ_JAAKGP010000052.1 GCF_011043545.1 Rhodobacter sp. SGA-6-6
CGGCGGCTGCCTTGTCACCTGCGGGATCAGCGTCACGGGCAATATAGAGGCGTCGCAAGCTGCGCGGGATCTCCAACGCGCCCAGATGACCGGCCGACAATGCCGCTGCCATTGGCATGCCCGGCAGGGCCGCGCGCAGCGACAGCATCGTCTCGATCCCTTCGCCGACGGTCAGAACATCCTCTGCCGCCCCGAAGCGCACGGCATGGCCAAGAAGGTTGCCCATCGCTCGCCGGGGCGTAGGGACCGCCGCCTTGCCCGAGCCGTCCGGTGCGAGCCAGGTGCGGTGCGCCCCGGTGATCCTCCCTTGCAGGTCGGTCACGGATGCGATCATCGCCGGACGCCGCTCTGCTGGTCCGCCATCGTCGGGCCGATAGTAGCAGCGTGGATGATACCGCAATGCCTCCGCGTCATGGACCGGTGCGATGCCGCGACCGGCCAGATAGGTCTCTACCAGTGTGCCCCGGATCGGTTGCGCCATCGCGATCAGCCGCTGCGCCGCTTCGGGCGATCCCATCGCTGCGCGGGCGCGCACATGATTGATGGTCTGGACAGGGTCAACCCGCGGAAGGCTCAGGAAGCGCCGTGCCTCCTCGACGACATCGCCGAACGCGGTCAGCCCACAGCTCTCCCGGATCACGTCGAGCAGGTCGCCGTGCTCAGACGTGGCGGCATCGGTCCAATGACCGGCAGCACCGGGGCCCGCCTCCGGCCCCTTCAGCCGGACGAACATCGACCGCCCCGGCGTGTTGCGCGCATCGCCGATGGTCCAGTACTGACCCTGCCGCCGCCCGTTGGGCAGGTAATGCCGACACACTGCCTCAGCGTCCCGCGCGAGGCGGCGCGACAGCTCCGCTGCATCGCGCGCCATCACGAACAAACCCCCGCTGCGCTGAGGTTATGTTGCCCAGCCCCCTGAAATCCCCCGCAAAACCGGCCCAGATCCTGCCACCGCAACATAACCCACGCCGCAACATGTTCGGTG
>NZ_JAAKGP010000053.1 GCF_011043545.1 Rhodobacter sp. SGA-6-6
CGCCCGATCTGCCGGTAGAAGTGGCCGTTCTCGAAAGCCTCGTGCGCCCTGACGATGGCGGCCTTGTGGTCGCCAAGGCTGGGGAACCGCGCCGCGATCCGCAATGCGCCTTGCCAGTCACCGACGGCCGCAAGGGCCTTCAATTTCGAGAGCTTGGTTGTCATCGCCACCTCCGGTCGAGGCGGACGTTAGGGAACACGTCCGGGGTGGCAACTCCGAACATCCACCCCCTCGGCGGGGCCGGCCCATTGCATCGCAGCCGCCGCCATCATGCCGGGATAGGAACGGCTCCGAAGGCGGGAACGCTCCGGCCCCGGCGACATCCGATGCACCCGGTTCCACGCCCGCCACTCCGGGCTGCCCCGTTCCGGCTCCGGCAGGCGGTTGGTCTCGACCAGAGGCGGCAAGCCGCGCAGATACCAGCCGGTCTCCTTGTATTCGGGATGACCGAACCAAAACGGCTGCACAAGCTGGGGGCGCGGCAAGTCGGCGGGCATCCGGGCCTGCGCGAGGTCGTTCATCACCGGGTTCTCCACCGCGACGCGGCGGATCGGCGCGGACCAGCAGGCGGTGAAGACCGAGATGCCTTCCTCGAATTCCGCGATCAGGTCGGCCTGCGTCCGGCCTCTGGGCAGTTGCTTCGGCAAGGTCCAGATGCCCGGGCCGCTCATCCAGCGCCGCCCGGAGCGACAGAGCCTCGTGCATGGCGGGTGCATCACGCACAGCAGGTCCCAGCCCCAGCCCAGGATGCCGCCGCGGATATCGCAGACGATGTGCCGGTTGCTGCCATCCTCTGCAGGCTCGATGTCGCAGGACCACGCATCATGGCCGAGCGCCGCGAAGGCCCGCCGCCCGATGCCCGAGGTTTCGCAGCCGATCAGGACACGCATCGTCACCGGAGTTCGGCCCACGCAGCGATCACGGGCGAGCCGCCAAGCCG
>NZ_JAAKGP010000054.1 GCF_011043545.1 Rhodobacter sp. SGA-6-6
CCGCGAAGGCCTTGATCTTGATCGCTCGACGCTGGCCGACTGGGTCGGCAAGACCACCGCCCTGCTGGAACCCCTGGCCGACGCCATCGGCCGCCATGTTCTGTCGGCTGAGGCGATCTTCGCAGACGACACGCCGGTCAGCATGCTGGCCCCCGGCACCGGCAAGACCCAGACGGCACGGCTCTGGACCTATGCCCGCGATGAACGACCCTGGGGCGGCGCGGCCCCGCCCGCTGCTTGGTATAGGTTCTCCGGCGACCGCAAGGGCCAGCACCCGAAGGATCACCTCGCCCGATACCGCGGCTGGATGCATGCCGACGGCTATGCCGGGTTTGAAGACCTCTACCGAACCGGCGCCATCCGCGAGGTCGCCTGCATGGCCCATGTCAGGCGCAAGTTCGTCGACATTCACCGCTCGCAGGGTTCCCCGATCGCCGAAGAAGCCATCGGCAGGATCGCGCAACTCTACGCCGTCGAGAAAGAGGCCAGAGGTTTGCCACCGGATGTCCGGGTCGAACTTCGCAAAGCACATGCGGCCCCGGTCTTCGACAACCTGGAGGTCTGGCTGGCCCTGCAACTCACCACGATCTCTGGCAAGTCCCCGCTCGCGGCCGCCATCCGCTATGCCCTGACCCGCATGGAGCGCCTGCGCCCCTATCTCGACCACGGCATCATAGAGTTGGACAACAACGCCGCCGAACGCTGCATGCGAACCATCGCCCTCGGCCGCAAGAACTATCTCTTCGTCGGCTCCGAGGCAGGCGGCAAAGCCGCCGCCATCGCCTACACCCTGATCGAAACGGCCAAGCTCAACGCCATCGATCCCCACGCCTGGCTCGCCGACACCCTGGCCCGTATCCCTGATTACAAGATCACAAAGGTCGATGACCTGCTGCCTTGGCGCTGGAACAGATAGCGGTCAGACCGGACGCTTAC
>NZ_JAAKGP010000055.1 GCF_011043545.1 Rhodobacter sp. SGA-6-6
CTAGGGTCAGGACCCATTAATCGGCTTGAGGCCGCCCGGTCTGCGTGATTCAAGCTCCCGAACTGACGGGGGTGATGATGAGCAACCTGTTCTGGCTGACCGACGAGCAGATGGAGCGGTTGAAGCCGTTCTTCCCGAAGAGCCATGGCAAGCCGCGTGTAGATGATCGGCGCGTATTGAGCGGCATAATCTTCATCAATCGCAATGGCTTGCGTTGGTGCGACGCCCCGCGTGAGTATGGCCCACCGAAGACGCTCTACAACCGTTGGAAGCGGTGGGGTGACATGGGGGTCTTCGCGAGGATGATGGAGGGCCTGGCCTCCGAGGGCACCGAGCATAAGACGGTCATGATTGATGCGACCTACCTGAAAGCGCACCGCACGGCTTCGAGCCTGCGGGCGAAAAAGGGGGGGCCGACCACCAGCGCGGGCGCCTGATCGGGCGCACGAAGGGTGGCTTGAACACCAAGCTGCATGCCGTCACCGACGCCAAGGGACGACCCCTGAAGTTCTTCATGACCGCAGGCCAGGTCAGCGACTATACTGGAGCCGCCGCCCTGCTGGGCAGTCTGCCCGCTGCCGAGTGGATGATCGCGGACCGGGGTTATGACGCCGATTGGTTCCGAGATGCTTTGAAAGACAAGGGGATACACCCCTGCATCCCCGGTCGGAAGTCGCGCGGCAAAGCTGTCCGCTACGACAAGCGGCGCTATCGCCGCCGCAACCGCATCGAGATCATGTTCGGTCGGCTGAAGGACTGGCGAAGGGTCGCAACCCGCTATGACAGATGCGCCAAGACCTTCCTGTCCGCCGTCGCGCTCGCCGCTACCGTCATGTTCTGGCTTTGACGATCAATGAGTCTGGACCCTA
>NZ_JAAKGP010000056.1 GCF_011043545.1 Rhodobacter sp. SGA-6-6
ATATCGTTCCGTGCTACGGCTCCGGCTGAAGTTTTCTTCCAGGGCTTGGCGTTCTTCCGCACAGGAATGATGGCCGCAGCGGCGCGGGCGGCGATGGCGTCGTGGCACTTTCGGGTGTCGTATGCGCCATCGGCGGTAACGCTGGCGATCTCTTGATCGGGTGGGATCTGGTCGAGCAGTTCGGGCAACATCGGTGCGTCGCCTACGTCGCTACTGGTGAACTCGACCGCCCTGATTTCCAGTGTTTTCTCGTCGATCCCGAGGTGGACCTTGCGCCAGATACGTCGTTTCGGGCCGCCATGCTTGCGCGCGTTCCACTCGCCTTCGCCCTCGACCTTGATCCCGGTGCTGTCGATCAGAAGGTGCAGCGGGCCCTGCGAGCCGCGATAGGGGATGTTGACTTTCAAGGTCTTCTGGCGTCGGCTGAGGGTGCTGAAATCGGGCACCGCCCAGTCCAGACCGATCAACTGCAGCAGGCTTTCCACGAACCCGGTGGTCTGGCGGAGCGCCATGCCGAACAGCACCTTCATCGTCAGGCAGGTCTGGACCGCAGCGTCACTATAGCTGGGCTGCCGACCACGCTTGCCGGTCGGCGCGGCCGCCCAGATCATCTCGGGATCGAACCAGATCGTCAGCGAGCCGCGGCGCTTGAGCGCTTCATTGTAGCTCGGCCAGTTCCGGGTCTTGTAGGCGGGGGGTGTGGGTCTGCTCATGCCATCCAGCTATCACGCTGGATTCCCATGATGAATCCCCTCAGCCATTTGTGCAACAGAGCC
>NZ_JAAKGP010000057.1 GCF_011043545.1 Rhodobacter sp. SGA-6-6
CGATGGTGACGGGGATGGAGACGGCGATGGCGACGGAGACGGGGATGGCGACGGCGACGGCGATGGCGATGGCGACGGCGATGGCGACGGAGACGGCGACGGCGATGGGGACGGCGACGGCGATGGGGACGGCGACGGAGACGGCGATGGGGACGGCGATGGCGATGGGGACGGCGATGGCGACGGAGACGGAGACGGCGACGGAGACGGCGATGGGGACGGCGATGGCGACGGCGACGGAGACGGCGACGGCGACGGCGATGGCGATGGCGACGGAGACGGCGATGGGGACGGCGACGGCGATGGGGACGGCGATGGCGACGGAGACGGCGACGGCGATGGCGATGGGGACGGCGACGGGGATGGCGACGGCGATGGGGATGGCGACGGGGACGGGGACGGAGACGGCGATGGGGACGGCGACGGGGATGGAGACGGAGACGGCGACGGCGACGGGGATGGCGACGGCGATGGCGATGGCGACGGGGACGGCGACGGAGACGGCGATGGGGACGGCGACGGGGATGGAGACGGCGATGGGGATGGCGATGGCGATGGCGACGGAGACGGGGACGGCGACGGAGATGGAGACGGCGATGGGGACGGCGACGGCGACGGAGATGGAGACGGCGATGGGGACGGCGACGGCGACGGAGATGGAGACGGCGATGGGGACGGCGACGGGGACGGCGAGCCCGGTTCCGTTCTGGGCGAGGTTCTCGAAGGCGTCAGCACCA
>NZ_JAAKGP010000058.1 GCF_011043545.1 Rhodobacter sp. SGA-6-6
GCCCCAGAAGGCCTCGATGCCGTTGATGTGGACCTCGCCGCGGACGAATTCGTCGCGGCCGTGATCGACGCGGACATGGGCGTAGCCGAAGTCTCCGAGGTGGTTGTAGCTGCGCCAGCGGTCGGTGTTGATGACGGATGCAGGTTCGACCCGTTCCAGGATTACCCTTTGCAATGAACGCATTGAGACGTCCGGAACAACCTAGCACCAGACCTGGCCGCCGCGTTCGAAGATACCGAAGACGATGGTCTTGCGGCCCGCGCCGCGGCCCGTGATGCCCTTGACGCGGCGCGGACCGAAGTAGGATTCGTCGGCCTCGACGATGCCGGAGAAGGGGGATTGGAGTGCGCACCAGTCGGCCATTCTGCCGCGCAGGAGGCCGAGCAGACGGTTCACGGTGTTGCGGTTGAGGCCCGAGACCTGAGCGATCTGCGAGGCGGTGAGGTCGGCCGCGACGAGGCGGATGAAGGCCCGAAACTGCGTCTCGGAAAGTTTCGAACTTTTTGCGTAGCGATTTCTCAGCTTCTTCATAGCACTACAGCCCAACAGGAGCTCTGTGCTAGTCAAGACCCTCG
>NZ_JAAKGP010000006.1 GCF_011043545.1 Rhodobacter sp. SGA-6-6
GGCCGGGGTGGACCGCGGCCGGATCGACGCCGCCGCGCTGGCCGGGCATCTGGCCGGGCTGCGGGCGCTGCCGGGGCTGATGAACGCCGCCCTCGGCCTGTCCGACGCGGTGGCGCGGGTGGCGGAGGAGTTGGCCAAGGCGCAGGACATCCTCTTCCTCGGCCGCGGCGCGATGTTCCCGCTGGCGCTGGAAGGGGCGCTGAAACTGAAGGAAATCAGCTACATCCACGCCGAAGGTTATGCCTCGGGCGAGCTGAAGCACGGCCCGATCGCGCTGATCGACGCCGCGGTGCCGGTGATCGTGCTGGCGCCGAAGGACGGGCTGTTCGACAAGACCGTCTCCAACATGCAGGAGGTGATGGCCCGGCACGGCAAGGTGCTGCTGCTCTCCGATGCCGCGGGGGTCCAAGAAGCCGGGCGCGGCAGCTGGCAGGTGCTGACCCTGCCGCAGGTGGCGCCGGAATGGGCGCCGATCCTCTATGCGGTGCCGGCGCAGCTTTTGGCCTATCACACCGCCATCGCCAAGGGCACCGACGTGGACCAGCCGCGCAACCTGGCGAAATCGGTGACGGTGGAATAGATACCCTCGTACAGATTCGCGAAGCTGGGCCAGTGTCCTTGGCAGGGGAACGTGGTTGGTGATGTTGGCGGCGCACCTCGGCGCTCCCGGATGACGCGATCCGCGGTAATCAGCACTAGATGGATGCGATGCTTGCCGCTCGGCAGCTTGTAATCAAAGCGAAACAGGAGGTCGGTCCTTGCGACTTTCGGTCTCGCAGCGTTGCGCCTGCCACGATAGAGAGAAAGGTCAATGATATCGCCGGGCAGATAGTCAGTCATTGCGCAACTCGGCCTCGATCGTTCTCGGTGCCGACGGCGCGGCCACGGCCGCGACGCTTGCCGATTGACAGACCAGATCCGGGCTGTCAGGCGGATCGATCGAGAAAGGGAATATTGTCGGGCTGGGGTTGGCGCGGGTGTATCGACCCCGCGGAATCGAGGGAGGCCTAGCCGTCCTTGCCCGCCCAGACGCGACATAGGTCAGTGGACCAGCGTTCGTTGGGCGCGGTGGCGACAGATGGCAGCGCCTGGATCCTTGGCTGCATTCCCACGGGCCGCTTGCGGACCTGCCAGTCCTTCAACTGGAATATCCGTTGCACCGTGTTCTTGTTGAAGCCCAGCAGGAAGGCTACGGTCCGATAGCCGAAAGAAGGGTTTTACTCGATCATCGCTTTGATCGGCTCGGCCAGACGCTCAGACCCACTAGCGCCAGCCGCTGCGCCCAGACGGATTGGATGATGCCAGCAGGCCGGGCGGGGTGTCAGGCATGTCGGCCTCCTGCGCATGGAAACGGCCGCCGGGGCGGGCCTTTGGGTTGCAATCTGGGCCGAGTTGCTCCCAGCCCACAGAAGGTGCTAGGATTGCCAATGCCATGCGGTTATCGACAGCATGGCGGCAGAGGGGGTGGATCCTTGGAAAGTGCTCCGGCTTCCTCTGCCATCACCTTCCCCACCAGAGGACCAGATCAAGCCATGCGTAGATGATGAGGCCGACGGTGAGTGTGATGGTGAGCAGATCTTCGCGCGACATCACAGCGCCGTCATTTCCAGATCATAGGTCGGGCTCGCCACCGGCGAGGTTGCTGCGGTCGGTCGTCAGCGTCAGCGTGAACTCGAGGGTGGCGTCACCACCTGCTCCGACTTCAGGATCGGAATAGCCCCGCACTGTTGGGCTGCTGAGGACCATGGTCGGCGTTGAGGTGGCGGGAGACTGCTTGATCGGTCGTGCTATGTAGATCGCCGCGGTCGGCACCGGCTGAACCCGGAATGCTTACTCGCGTTCGACCACATCGTAGACCGCTCCGCTGGACTGTCGGCAGACAGCCAGAAGGTGCAGCACCTCGACAACCTGCGCCACCTGATCGAACGCGGCTAACACGTTGACACCGATCTGAACACTGATCGCGTGAGGTGTGATCAGCGCCAGATTTGAGAAAATTTCTCCCACGGCTTATACCCTGCGGTCGGTCTGATCAGGCAGATCAGCGAACAGGTTGATCTTGTAGAGGCCGCCGATGCGACGCGGGGCTTTCCGGGTGTAGAGCGACCCTTTGCGGAGCGGCGTCAGCCCCCGCTTTCCGTCAAACTCTTGACGCTGGACCTAACACGGATTGTCGCCGTGTCCACGCTGCGCAGGCGGATATCCGGCGCTGCTGGCGCAGGCGATGCTGGGCTTCCTGGCCGAGCGGGGCGTCGCTCCGGACGTGGCGGCGCGGGCGGTGGAGGCGGTGGTCTGCGCCTCGGCCCGGCTCTTGGAGGGGCGGGTGGCCGGCGCCCCGGCCTTGGTGCAGACCTTCATCGCCTACCGCGGCACCACCTGCGCCGGGCTGGAGGCCGCCGAGGCCGCGGGCTTCACCGCCGCGGTCAAGGCCGGGCTGGCGGCGGCCACGGCGAAGGCGGCGGAGATGCGCGAGGCCGCCCGGCAGGGCTGACCCGCTTCGGGGCTTGCGGGCGGTCCGGCGCTGCGCTATCTGCTTAGCGTGAAAACTGCTTAGCGTGCTATCGAATGGAAAGCCAGCTCCTGGTCGAGGCCCTGTTCCGCACCATGCGCGAACTGCGGCGGCATTACGACCAATGCGCCGCCGAACTGGGCCTCACGCTGTCGCGGGCACGGGTGATCTCCGCCCTGGCGCGGATGGAGGGGGCGACCCAAGCCGAGCTGGCGGCGGAGCTGGGGATCGAGGCCCCGACGCTGAAGCGCCAGATCGACGCGCTGGCCGCCGAGGGCTTCCTGGAACGCCGCGGGCTGGACGACGACGCCCGCAAGCGCGCGCTGTTCCTGACCGGTAAGGGCCGCTCCGCCCGGATCAGCCTGTTCACCCAGAACATCCGCGAGCAGATCCTCGACGGCATCTCGCCCGAGCAGCAATCGGTGCTGCGGGCGGCGCTGGAGCGGATCGCGGAAAACGCCGGGACGCTCAACAAGCCATGAGCGGACAGGCCGCGGCACCCGCACCGCCCCCGGGGCTGCAGCTGCGGCGGGCGCTGCCCTATGCGGCGGCCTCGGCGATCCTGGCGCTGACGCAGGGGCTGGGACAGGGCTTCGTCTCGGTCAACATCCCGCAGATCGCCGGCGACCTGGGCATCACCGCCACCGAGGCCAGCTGGCTGATGGCGGTCTACATGATCCCGCGGGCGACGCTGCCGCTGATGTTGATCAAGCTGCGCACCCAGTTCGGCCTGCGCCGCTTTGCCGAGGTCGGCATCGTCGCCTATCTGCTGGTCTCCTTCGCGGCGGTCTGGATCAGCGACCTGCGCTCGGCCGTGGTGGTGCAGGCGCTGTCGGGCATCGCCTCGGCGCCGCTGTCCACCCTGGCCTTCCTCTACATGCTGGAGCCGCTGGGGCCGGCTTGGAAGATGCGGCTCGGCCTGCCGATGGCGCTGGCGCTGATCTCTGCCGGGCCGCTGCTGGCGCGGGTGATCTCGCCGGCGCTGCTGGGCGACGGCGGGCTGACCTGGATGCACCTCACCGCGCTCGGCCTGGCGATGGTCTCGCTGGCGGTGGTGTTCCGGTTGCCGCTGACCCCGGTTCCGCACGAGAAGGTGCTGCGGCCGATGGATTTCGTCAGCTTCGCGCTGCTGTCGGTGGGGTTCGGCGGGGTGATCATCGCCTGCGTGATGGGGCCGATCCACTGGTGGACCGCCGCGCCTTGGATCGGCTGGATGCTGGCCGCGGCGGTGGCTTCGCTGACCGCGGTGGTGGTGATCGAGCTGCACCGCAAGGCGCCGCTGTTCGACGTGCGCTGGCTGGCCTCGCCCGAGATCGTCCACCTGACCGTGGCGCTGTTCCTGTTCCGGCTGATCCTGTCCGAGCAGAGCACCGGCGCGCCGCGGATGTTCCAGATCCTCGGCGTGGCGCCGTCGCAGATGACCGGGCTTTTCGCGGTGATCTGCCTGGCCAGCCTCTTGGGCGCGCTGGCCTGCGTCGGCTGGATGCGGGCCGGGCGCGAGCCGCAGTTCCACCTCGTCGCGCTGCTGCTGGTGGCGGCGGGGGCCTGGATGGACGCGCAGTCCACCATCGACACCCGGCCCGAGCAGCTGCTGGTCAGCCAGGCGATGATCAGCTTCGCCGGGATGCTGTTCCTGCCGCCGGCGATGATGGCGGGGCTGGGGGCGGCGATGCGGAAGGGGCCGAACTACCTGCTGTCCTTCGTCATCGTCTTCCTCTCCACGCAGTCGATCGGCGGGATGCTGGGCTCGGGCGCCTTCTCGACGCTGATCAACGGACGGCAGGCGCAGCACCTGCAATTGCTGGCCGAGCAGGTGCCGGCGACCAGCCCCCTGGCCGCGGCCGATCTGGCCGGGCGGATGGCGGCGCTGGCGCCGCAGATCGCCGACCCGGCGCTGCGCCGCGCCCAGGCGGTGGCGCTGCTGGCGCAGGATGCGGCCAACCAGGCCTATGTCATGGCCTATAACGACGCCTATTTCCTGACCTTCCTGATCTCCGCCGCGGCCGCCGCGGCGCTTCTCCTCCATGTCTTCCGGGACTGGCTGGCCGCCCGGATCGCCAAACCCGAAGCCGAGTCCCCGCCATGACCAGACCGCAAGTCCTGCCCACCCTGATCGCCACCGTCATCGGCATCGCCGGGGTGCTTCTGCTGCTGTTCGCCTGGCACCTGCCGCCGTTCCGGCCGGCGATGCCGACCACCGAGAACGCCTATATCCGCGGCAAGATCACCGTGATCGCGCCGCAGTTGGCCGGCTATGTCTCGGCCGTCGAGGCGGCGGATTTCCAGCAGGTCGCCAAGGGCGACGTGATCGCGCGGATCGACGACCGCATCTACCAGCAGAAGCTGGCCCAGGCCGAGGCGGCCCTCTCCGCCGCCCGCGCCGCCCGGGCGGTGGCCGAGCAGAACGTGCATTCCGCCGAGGCGGTGGCCCGCGCCGACGAGGCGGCGCTGTCGGCCGCGACCTCCGCCCTGGAGACCGCCCGGGCCGAGCACGACCGCGCCACCGCGCTTAGCGAGCGCGGGGCGATGACTCAGGCAGCCTTCGAGCAGGCCCGTCTGGCGGTGCAGCAGGCCGAGGCGCTGGTCAGCCAGGCCGAGGCGCAGCTGGACGTGCAGCGCGAAAGCATCGCCAGCGCCGAGGCCCAGCTGATCTCGGCCGATGCGGCGATCGCCAATGCCGAAGCGGCGGTGCAGCTGGCGCGGATCGACCTCGACAACACGGTGATCCATGCGCCGGAGGACGGCACGCTGGGGCAGGTCACCGTGCGGGTCGGGCAATATGTCACCGCCGGCACGGCGCTGGTCTCGCATGTCGGCGACGATCTCTGGATCATCGCCAACTTCGCCGAGACCGGCCTGCACGGGATGCGCCTCGGCCAGCCGGTCGCCTTCACCGTGGACGCCATCGCCGACCGCAGCTTCACCGGCCGCGTCGAGGCCTTCTCGCCCGCCACCGCCTCGGAGTTCAGCCTGCTTCCCGGCGCCAACGCCACCGGCAACTTCACCAAGATCGCGCAGCGCCTGCCGGTCCGCATCGCCATCGACCCGGGGCAGGAGATGGCCGAATACCTGGCGCCGGGCCTTTCGGTGATCGTCCGCGTGGAGACGGCGGGGCGCTAGGAAGCAGCGTCGCAGCAGCGGTTCGGCGATGAGGGGAAAGGTGGTGCCCAGAGCCGGAATCGAACCAGCGACACGCGGATTTTCAATCCGCTGCTCTACCAACTGAGCTATCTGGGCACGCTTGGTCTGGCGGGTGATACCCAAGGGCGCGGGGGCTGTCCAGAGGGAAAACGTCCCTCAATGCGGCGGTTTTCCGGTGGGGGGCGTCTCGCCGTCGAAGTCGGGCAGGGCGTCGTCCTCGCCCGCGGCTTCGTCGGGGATGCGGTAGCTTTCGTTCAGCCAGCGCGCCAGGTCGACGTCGGCGCAGCGGCGGGAACAGAAGGGGCGGTAGCGCGGCTCGGAGGGCTTGCCGCAGATCGGGCAGGGGGCAGCCTGGGTCACAGCAGGTCCCTCAGCGCCAGCCGGTCGCGGCGGCGGGTCATCTCGTAGAGGCCGAGCGCGGTCCAGCCGGCGAGGTTGGCCTCGCCGTCGGCCTTGAAGGCGGCCTTCAGCACCTGGTCGAGGATGTGGCGGTCGCGCTTCGGCATCGGGGCGAAGTCGATCACCACCTGCCCGCCCAGGCCGCGCAGCCGCAGCTGGCGGGGCAGCTCGCGCGCCGCCGCCACGTTGGCCTTCAGCGCCGCGGCGGGCGAGGTGTCGGGGCCGGTGTTCACGTCCACTGCCACCAGCGCGCGGGTGGGCTCGATCGCCATGTGGCCCTCGCCCAGATCCACCCGGGGGGCCAGCAGCGCCTCGATTTCCTCCATCACGCCGTGCTCGGCGAACCCGCCCTCTTCCAGCACCTCGTCCGGCGCCGGGTTCAGCCAGTCGCGCCAGGCGAGGTCATGGGCGGAAGGCCCGTCCACCAGCAGCTCCGGCCCGCCGGTCAGGTCGGCCAGCACCGCCTCGGCCAGGCCGCGCATGGCGGCGATGTCCTCGGTCACCGCCTCGGGTTCCGCGTCTTCGCAGGCGGAGCGCAGGATCAGGCCGAGCGAGTCGTCCGCCCCGGCCATGCCTTCGGTCGCCATTGCCTCCAGCCCTTGCCGTGCAGCCTCGTCGCGGATGCGGCGGCTGATGTTCAGCCCCGGCGCGCCGGGGGTGACGATGGCGAAGCGCGACTTGAACAGCAGCCGGGTGGTGACCGGCGTGGCCTTGCCCGGCTCGGCCGGGCCGGAGACCTGCACCAGCACCCTTTGCCCGGGGGCGATGCCCGCGGTCTGGCGCAGGAAGCCGCTGCCGCCGGGCAGTTTCACGAACATGCCGCCCAGGCCCTTCACCGGCCGGTCGGCCACGGCGCGGTAGATCGCGCCCGGAATCGGCTCGTCCTCCTCGGGGTCGATGCACAGCTCTTCCAGTCGCCCATCGACCAGCAGCGCCGCCGCCGGGCGGTCGCCGATCCGGTCGAGGCAGAGAACCCGGCCCTTCATGCGCGCCTCCAGACCGGCCAGCCCGCCGCGGACAGAAGCGTTGCGGTCTCGGCCACCGGCAGGCCCATGATGCCGGTGAACGACCCGGAAATCCACGGGATGAAGGCGCCGGCCAGCCCCTGGATGCCGTAGCCTCCGGCCTTGCCCTGCCATTCGCCGCTGGCGAGATAGGCGTTCAACTCGTCGTCAGACAGCCGCTTCATCTTCACCGCGCTGAGGCTTTCCCGCGCCCAGACCTTCTCGCCCCGGCGCACCGCCACCGCGGTGATCACCTGATGCCGCCGCCCGCCGAGCAGGGTCAGGAAGGCCGCCGCCTCGCCCGCATCCGCCGGTTTCCCCAGGATGCGGCGGCCGAGCGCGACGGTGGTGTCGGCGCAAAGCACCACATCCTCCGGCCCGGCCGGCACCGCCAGCGCCTTCTCCCGCGCCAGCCTGGCGGCATAGGGGCGGGGTAACTCGCCCTTGCGGGGGTCCTCGTCGATGTCGGGGGGGAGGATCGCGTCGGGCACGAGGCCCATCTGCGCCAGAAGCTCTTTCCGGCGCGGCGAGGCGGAACCCAGGATCAGCCGCAAAGCGGATTACTTGAAGCGGTAGTTGATGCGGCCCTTCGACAGATCGTAGGGCGTCATCTCCACCTGAACCTTGTCGCCCGCCAGAACCCGGATGCGGTTCTTGCGCATCTTGCCTGCCATCGTTGCGATCAGTTCATGGCCATTGTCGAGTTCGACCTTGAATGTCGCATTGGGCAGGAGTTCCTTCACGACACCGGGGAATTCGAGAATGTCTTCCTTGGCCATGGTCACTCCGATAGGGGTCAGGCCCGCGGAAGCCGCAGGCCTTTCTGGCCGGGCATATGCGCCCGAAAGGGCCGGTGTTCAAGGGGAATCTGCCGCGGCCCGGTTACAGGGGGCTTACAGCTCCCGCATCCAGAACTGCAGCGGCTTCACCGACTCGGCGCTGTCGCCCACGTCCTTCCAGCCGAATTCGGCGAAGACGCCCTCCAGCGGGCGGTAGCCGCGGCCGGTCCAGAAGGCGTCGTTGGTGCGGAAATGGGTGGGGCGCATCGGGTGGTCGTCGGGGCGCTTGACCGAACAGAAGGCGACATGGGTGCGGCCCAGCTTCCGGGCATGATCCTCGCGCAGGTCGAAGAAGCGGTGGCCGAGGCCCTGGCCGCGATAGGCCGGCAGCAGCACCGATTCCGCGCCGTAGAGGATGCGCTCCACCGGCAGGCCGATCTGCTTCAGCGGGCCGGCGAAGGCCTCGGCATGGTCCTCCATCGGGGTGGAGGTGGAGGCGCCGACCAGCCTGTCGCCGTGGAAGGCGCCGACCAGCAGCGCGCCGGGGCTGTCGCGGTAGGTCTGCAGGTATTCGCGTTCGTAGTCGAGCGAGCCGTCGTAGAGATAGGGCCAGTCGCGGAACACGGCGATCCGCAGCGCCGCCACCCCGTCCAGCGCCGCCTCCAGATCGGCGCCGGTCAGCGCCCGGACGGTGACGCCTTCGATCATGCCGACACCTGCGCGATCCAGTCGTTCAGGTTGTAGAAGGTGGTGATGCGGGCGATCCTGCCGTCCCTGACCTCGAAGAACCCGCCGGCGGGCAGGACATAGCGCTGGCCCTTCGCCTCGGGCAGGCCGGGGTCGGTCTTCAGGTATTCGCCATGCACGGTGAATTCCGCCGCCGCCCGGTCGCCTGCGTCATTGGCGAAGATCACCATGTCCTTCAGCTGCTCGCGGTAGCTGACGCCCATGTGCGAGCAGAACTCGGCGAATTTCTCTTTTCCGATCCGGTGCGCGCCCTCGTTCACCCGATGCTCGATGCCGTCGGTCAGGCAGGCCAGCATTCCGGCGGCGTCGCCCGCGTTGAAGGCATCGTAATAGCGCTGGATCAGGGCAATGGTCTCGGCGCGGGGCATCGGCGTCTCCTTCTGTCGGTCCGCCGGACAGACTAGCCCCCCGCGCAGGCCGCGCCAAGACGCGGGGGACGCAATGGCCGCCGATTGCGACCTGTCACAGCGCCGCGGCCACCGTTTCCGCCATCGGCGTGGTCGGCCGCCCGATCAGCCGGCTGAGGGTGCGGCTGTCGTCATAAAGCGCGCCCTGGGCGGATTGCGCATCGCTGTCGGCCAGCACGGCGGCGAAACCGGCGGGCAGGCCGAAGCCCTCCAGCGCCCTGGCATAGTCGGCCTGCGGCATGTTCACATAGGCCACCGGCTTGCCCGCCGCGGCCGAGACCGCCGCCGCCAGCTCGGCCCCGGTATGGGCGGTGTCGCCGGCCAGTTCGTAGACGCGGCCCTCATGGCCTGCGCTGGTGGCCACCACGGCGATGGCCTCGGCATAGTCCTTGCGCGAGGCCGAGGACACCTTGCCTTCCCCCGCCGCGCCGAGGATGGCGCCGTGCTGGACCGCAGCGTCCAGCGCGCCGGTGAAGTTCTCGGTATACCAGCCGTTGCGCAGCACGGTGTGCGGGACACCGCTTTCGGCCAGAGCCGCCTCGGTGGCGATGTGGTCCTGCGCCAGCAGCATCGGGCTGCCCGCGCCCTTCAGGATCGAGGTGTAGACGATCCGCCCCACCCTCGCCTGTTTCGCCGCGGCGATCACGGCCCTGTGCTGGCCTGCCCGGTCGGTGAAGTCGTTCGACGAGATCAGCACCAGCACATCCACTCCCTTCAGCGCGGCGGGGTCGGGTCTGGTGTAGTCGAAGGCGCGGGTCTCCACCCCCAGGTCGGCGGCCTTCTCCGGGCTGCGGGCCAGCGCGACGGGGGCGGCCCCCTTCGCCTTCAGCGCCGCCACGGCGAGGCGGCCCAGCTGGCCGGTGGCTCCGGTCACGGCAATCGTCGTCATCTCGGTTCTCCTTCAGATGCAGGTCTTGACCCGTCCTGAATACGACGATACTTACGAAAGGGAAGTGCGCACATTTCCGTAAGTATCCCCAAGGCCCGCACATGAGTTCCGACAGAGACGCACAGGACCTGCTGTCCCGCTGGCAGCGCGGCAATGTGATGGCCGCCGATTGCCCCTCGCGCCCGGTGCTGCAGCACCTGACCAGCCGCTGGGGCGCGCTGGTGATGGTGGCGCTGGCGACCCGCCGCCACCGCTTCGCCGAGCTGCGGCGCGCGGTGGGCGGGGTCAGCGAAAGGATGCTGAGCCAGACGCTGAAGGAGCTGGAGGCCGACGGCATGGTCCTGCGCACCGCGCATGAGGTGGTGCCGCCGCATGTCGACTATGAGCTGACCCCGCTGGGGCAGGAGGCCGCCCGCCACCTGATCCCGCTGATCGGCTGGATCGAAGGGAACCTGGGCCGCATTCCCTCGGCGGGGCAGGGCGCCGCCTCTTCTTAGGGGGGCTTCGCCCCGCTCGTCGGGAACTTCGTTCCTCCTCGCTCGTCCCGCGAGGAGTGCATGAAATGCAACGACGACCCGCCTAAGGGGCTTCCCCGTCCTCGGCCTCCACCGGCGGCCCGAATCTATCGATCATCCGGGCGCGGATCTGGTCGCGGGCCTGGCGATAGGCCGACAGCTTGGCCTCCCGCGTCTCGCCCAGGCCGGTGGGGTCGAGGATCGGCCAGTATTCCACCTCGAGATGGTGGTAGCGGGTCAGCTCCAGCGCCTGGCGCTGGCTGGCGGGGGACAGCGCCACGATCAGGTCGAACTGGCCGAGGTCGTCGCCCCATTCCTGCATCTCCTCGAACGACCGCGAGCGGTGGCGCGACAGCTCCACCCCGATCTCCTGGCAGACCGCGACCGAGAAGCCGTCGATCTCCATGTCGTTCTTCACCCCGGCCGACTGGACATAGGCCCGCTGGCCGTAAAGCTGCTTCATCAAACCCTCGGCCATCGGGGACCGCACCGCATTGTGGTCGCAACAGAACAGCACGGACTGCGGGAAGGAGCCCAAGATCACCCCCAGTGCAGCACGCAGATCAGGGTGAACAGGCGCCGGGCGGTATCGAGATCCACCTCCGCCTTGCCCTGAAGCCGCTCCTGCAGGATCGAGGCGCCCTCGTTGTGGATGCCGCGCCGGGCCATGTCGATGGCCTCGATCTGGGACGGCGGCAGGCGCTTGACCGCCTCGAAATAGCTTTCGCAGATCTGGAAATAATCCTTCACCACCTGCCGGAAGGGCCCCAGCGACAGGTGGAACTCGCCCACCGGGGCCTCGGCCTCGGTGGCGATGCCGAAGACCAGCCGCCCCTCGCGGATCGCCAGATGCAGGCGGTAGGGGCCGGCGGGGATGTCGCGGCCGTCGCGGACGGGCAGGCCGAAGACGTTCTCCTCCAGCAGGTCGAAGATCGCCACCCGGCGTTCCTGCTCGATCTCGGGCGTCGGCCGCGCCAGCCCCTTCTCGTCGATCTCGATGTGACAGATGCGGTTGGTCATCACTCTTCCTTCACCCTTCGGCACTTGATGCCCGACCGGCCCCTGCCGCACAAGACGCGTCGGGCTCAGCGGCAGGGGCCGATCCGTTCGATGCCGTAAGTGGTTTTGCCGGTGGCCGGCGTGCCGTCGGCCGATGCCGGCTCCGCGGCGCGCAGGTAGACCGACAGTTCGCAGTCGCGGCTTTCG
Source organism: Rhodobacter sp. SGA-6-6 (assembly GCF_011043545.1). GTDB lineage: Bacteria > Pseudomonadota > Alphaproteobacteria > Rhodobacterales > Rhodobacteraceae > Pseudogemmobacter. The sequence goes on from NZ_JAAKGP010000006.1 coordinate 11,597, forward strand.
ATCTCCCATTCCAGCAGCCCGTCGGCGGTGCTGCCCTCGTATTCCAGCTTGTCGACCGGCGCCTGGCGCAGCGCATCGGCGACCTCGCTGCTGCCGAGGATGGTCCCGATCTGCTCGGCGCTGTCGTAGAATCCCGAAAGCGCCGCCGTGGCGGGGGCGGCGGCAAGGGCAAGCAGGGCGGCGGCGAAGATGGGTTTCATCGGATCGGCCTTTCGTGTCGGGGACAGGGGATCGTTATCGCGGCGCCGGCCGGCAGGGGCAAGCTTCGCCCGCCTTCACCTGTTCAGCCGGTCGAGCCGGGCCTTCACGCTCAGCCCATGGGCCTGCAACCCTTCCGAGGCCGCCAGCGCCTCGGCCGCCGGGCCGATGGCCTTCAGCGCCTCGGGCGTCATCCGGGCCAGGGTGGTGCGTTTCATGAAGTCCAGCACGTTCAGGCCCGAGGAGAACCGGGCCGAGCGCGCGGTCGGCAGCACATGGTTCGGCCCGCCGACGTAATCGCCGATCGCCTCGGGCGTGAAGGGGCCGAGGAAGATGGCGCCGGCGTGGACGCAGTGCTCCGCCACCGCCTCGGGGTCCGGCGTCAGGATCTCCAGGTGTTCCGGCGCGATGCGGTTGGACAGTGCTGCCGCCTCATCGAGATCGCGCACCACGATCACCGCGCCGTTCTGCGCCCATGAGGCGCCGGCGATGGCGCGGCGGGGCAGGGTCTCCAGCCGCGCCTCCACCGCCGCCGCCACGGCCCGGCCGAATGCGGCCTCGGGGGTGATCAGGATCGACTGGGCACTTTCGTCATGCTCGGCCTGCGACAGCAGGTCGATGGCCACCCAGTCCGGGTCCTGCTCGCCGGTGGCGATGACCAGCACCTCCGACGGCCCGGCAATCATGTCGATGCCGACCCGGCCGAACACCCGTCGCTTGGCCGCCGCCACCCAGGCGTTGCCCGGCCCGGTGATCTTGTCGACCGGGGCGATGGTCTGCGTTCCATAGGCCATCGCCGCCACCGCCTGCGCACCGCCGATCCGGTAGACGACATCCACCCCGGCCAACTGCGCCGCCAGCAGCACCAGCGGGTTCACCGCCCCCCCGGGCGTCGGGCAGCAGATCGCCAGCCGCTCCACCCCCGCCACCTTGGCCGGGATGGCGTTCATCAGCACCGAGGAGGGGTAGGAGGCCGTCCCGCCCGGCACATAGAGTCCCGCCGCCGAGACCGGGGTCCAGCGCCAGCCCAGCGTGGCGCCCGCGGCATCGGTCCACATCGCATCCTCGGGCTTCTGCCTTTGGTGATAGGCACGGATGCGCCCGGCGGCGAGGTCCAGCGCCGCCCGCTCCTCCGCCCCGACCTTCGCCACCTCGGCCGCGATCTCGTCGGCCGAGAAGGCCAGCCGATCCGGCGTCAGCTCCATCCGGTCGTAGCGCGCCGTCAGCTCGATCACCGCCGCATCGCCCCGCGCCCGCACCTCGGCGATGATGGCGGCGACGGCGGCATCGACATCCTCGGCCTCTTCCCGCTTCATGCCGAGGAGCGCGGCGAAGCCGGCCTCGAAACCGGCGTCTTTCGTGTCGAGGAACAGCGGCATCATCGGCCCTCCGGCAAACCCGGCCCCCGGATAGGGGAGCCGCCCGCCGCTGTCAAATTGCGCGCCTGCCGGCGCAAGGCTTTATCGTTGCGGCCAGCGAAGTCTCCCGTGGCTGCTGTCACCTGATGGGGGCATTCTGCCCCCAACCCCCCTGAGGATATTTATCGACAGGTGAATTTGAAGAAGAACGCTTCTTCCAATTCACCTGTCCCATAAATATCTCCGCCGGAGGCAGCCCGAGCCGGTTGCGCGCTTGCGCGCAGAGGCGAGACAAAAGGCTTGCGCCGCAAGGCGCGCAATCATTCCCCGTGGTCGGGGGCGCGGCGCGAGGGGGCGATGTAGGGCCGGGTCACATCTTCCAGCCGGGCGTCCAGCGTCTCGACCTCCAGCGCCACCGCGCCGTCGCCGGCAAGCGTCAGGACCAGCCGGCCGGTGCCGTCCTCGCCCGGCTCCCAGGCCAGCGACAGCACCGACAGGATCTCGTCCTTGCGGCCCGGATCGACGCCCATCACCTTCGCCGCCAGCACGTCCTCCACCGTCAGCAGGGCACGGACCCGCTCATAGGGGCGGCCCTCGCGAGCAGCCTCGTCGCGGTCCTCCCAGCGGAAGCGGTTCACCAGCGCGGCGAAGCGGCGGCGGCGGCGGTCGTAGCGCATCTCGCCCGCCGCCAGCACCGCGTCCTGCACCAGCGCCGACAGCACCGGCACATCCGCCGCCTCCTGCGCCAAGAGGCGCAGCGGGCCTTCCTCGCCGTCGCGGAAGCGCGCGTCCGTCATCCCGCCGCCCTGATCCGTTCGATCTTGGCGCCGCAGGCGGAGAGCTTCTCCTCCACCCGCTCGTAGCCGCGGTCGAGGTGGTAGACCCGGCTGACCACGGTTTCCCCCTCGGCCGCCAGCGCCGCCAGGATCAGGCTGACCGAGGCGCGCAGGTCCGTCGCCATCACCGGCGCGCCGCGCAGGCGCTCCACCCCGGTGACGGTGGCATGGCCGCCGTGGACCTCGATCCTCGCGCCCATCCGCATCAGTTCCGGCGCGTGCATGAAGCGGTTCTCGAAGATTTTCTCCTCCAGCACCGACGTGCCCTCGGCGGTGCACAGAAGCGCCATCATCTGCGCCTGCAGGTCGGTGGGGAAGCCCGGGAAAGGCTCGGTCACCACGTCCACCGCCTTCACCCTGCCGTTCTGGCGCGAGACCTTGATGCCGCGCTCGGTTTCGGAGACCGAAATCCCCGCCGCGTCCAGCTTCTCGCAGAAGGCGCCGACCAGCTCGATCCTGCCGCCGAGGCATTCGACCTCGCCCCCGGCGATGGCCGGGACCAGCATGTAGGTGCCCAACTCGATCCGGTCGGTCACCACCGGATGGGTGGCGCCGCGCAACGCGGTGACGCCTTCGATGGTGATGGTCGGGGTGCCTTCGCCCTCGATCTCGGCGCCCATCCGGCGCAGGCAGCGGACCAGATCGACGATCTCCGGCTCGCGCGCGGCGTTTTTCAGCACCGAGGTGCCCTTGGCCAGCGTCGCCGCCATCACGAAGTTCTCGGTGGCGCCGACGGAGGCGAAGCGCATCTCGTGCACGGCGCCCTTCAGCCCGCCTTGCGTCTTCGCATGCAGGTAGCCGTCCTTCAGCTCGATCTCGGCGCCGAGCGCGGTCAGCGCGTCGATATGGATGTCCATCGGCCGCGCGCCGATGGCGCAGCCGCCGGGCAGCGAGACCACCGCATGGCCGAGCCGCGCCAAGAGCGGCCCGAGGACCAGGTTCGAGGCCCGCATCTTCCGCACGATGTCGTAATCCGCCCGCGGGTCCAGGGTGCCATGCGAGGACATGGTGATCACCTTGCCGTCCTGCAGCGCCGAGACCTCCACCCCCAGGCTTTGCAGCAATTGGGTCATGGTGCGGATGTCGGAAAGCCGCGGCGCATTGGTCAGCGTCAGCGGCTCTTCCGAGAGCAGGGTGGCCGGCATCAGCGCCAGGCAGGCGTTCTTGGCCCCGGCGATCGGGATCACCCCGTTCAGCGCCCCGTTGCCCTTGACCAGAATCGAATCCATGCCCGCCTCACTCGTTCTTGTTGTTGTCCGCGCCGGACCCCGCCCGCGCCTTCGCCTGTGCCTTGCGCCGCGCCATGTTGGCCTTGAGCGCCGCCTTCAGCCGCTCTTCCCGCGTCATCCCGGCCGCTGGTTTGCGGGGGCTGGCGGGGGCACGCTTCTGGTCGGGATCGCGCATTGCAGGGTGAATATCCCAGCCCGGCGCGGCGGTCCAGAGCGCGGCGCCCGCCCGGGCGAAAAGGGGGTTGCACCGGCCGCGGGCATCGTCTATCTCCCCCGCCACCGACGGCGCTGCAGTAGCTCAGTGGTAGAGCACTCCCTTGGTAAGGGAGAGGTCGAGAGTTCAATCCTCTCTTGCAGCACCATTTTCCTCCTCCATCTTGAAAGCTCCTTGTATCAAGGGCCTGATGCTATTCTTGTGTTCATGGCAGAGGCGCGGCCCCCCTCGGGGGCGAGGCCGAGGAATTACCGCGGGACTCTGGTTTTCCGGTCACCAGCCGAGTGCAAGGAAGGCCGCGGCCATGAGAAACGCGATGAGCCAAACCATCGGCCCGGGCCGCTTTCGGGTGGGCAGATGCGTGACGCCCAGCCGGTGAACAGACAGCGGGCGCTCGATCAGCCTTTCCTCACTGACCGATCGTAGACGAGTTGGCGGCAAAGGGGTCACCTTCGGGGACATGCGCCGAATCTTACTGAGAATCTTGGCATTTTTTGGGTGAACTGGCGCAGGCGGCCGCTGATCGGTTCGGTCGGGCAAGAGCGAGGTGGATTCTGGCTCAGTCCTCCTCTTCCGCATGGTCTTCCTCGCAGAGGGCATGGTTGCCGAGGACCTCGATCACCCGGCAGTCGGCGATGGTGCCGCGGGCGCAATGTTCCACCATCCGCTCCAACTCGGCCCGCAGCGCCAGCAGGCGGTCGATGCGGGCGTTGACCGCGCGCAGTTGCCGGCGGGCGATGTCGTCGGCGGCGGCGCAGGGGCGGTCGGGGTCGTCGGACAGGCTCAGCAGCTCGCGGATCGCCCCCAGCGGGAAGCCCAGGTCGCGGGCGTGGCGGATGAAGGCCAGCCTTTCCTGCGCGGGCCGGCCGTAGAGGCGCTGGTTGCCGGCGCTGCGGCCGGGCTGGGGCAGGAGGCCGATCTGTTCGTAATAGCGGATGGTCGGGACCTTCACGCCCGTCGCCTCGCTCAGTTTTCCGATCGGGATCATGGGAAACCTCTTGAAGCTCTAGTTGCTAGAGCACTTAGGTTGCCGATTCGATGAAGGCAAGTGCAGGAGGCAGGCCATGGCGGGGCAAGGGACGAAGCGGGAATGGACCGTGACCGGGATGGATTGCGCCGCCTGCACGGTGAAGGTGACGCGGGCGGTGGAGCGGCTGCCGGGGGTGAGCGACGTGAAGGTCGCGCTGATGGCGGAGCGGTTGTCGCTGAACCTAGAACCCGGCGGCACCGATACCGGGGAGATCGAGGAGGTCGTGCGCAGGCTGGGCTATGGCATCGCCCCGAAAGGCGAGGCCGCAGCGCGCAAGACGGCGTTCGTGCTGCCCGGCTCAGCACCCGGGGCCGACCACGCAGGCCATGACCACCCGGGTCACGATCAGGATTCCCCCGCCACGGCGGACGATGCCGGCCACGGCACCCCCGGCCATGTCCACGACGACCCGGCCGACCGGGGCAAGCCATGGTATCGCACCGGCAAGGGGCGGCTGGTGATCCTGACCGGGGCATTGCTGGCGCTGGCCTGGGCGTTCGAACTGCTGACCTCGGCCGAGTTGGGCTATTGGGCCTTCCTTGTCGCCTGCCTGATCGGCGTCGCACCCGTGGCGAAACGCGCCTTCGAGGCCCTGCGCATGGGCCAGCCCTTCACCATCGAAAGCCTGATGACCATCGCCGCCGTCGGCGCGCTCTTCATCGGCGCGGCGGAGGAGGCGGCGCTGGTCGTCTTCCTCTTCGCCGTGGGCGAGGTGCTGGAGGGCGTGGCGGCCGGCAAGGCCCGTGACGGCATCCGCGCGCTGGCGGCGCTGGTGCCGAAGACGGCGCTGCTGGAGATCGACGGCGGCACGCGGGAAGTTCCGGCCGAGGCGCTGGAGATCGGCCAGGTGGTGCTGGTCCGCCCCGGCGACCGCATCCCGGCGGATGGCGAGATTGTCGAGGGCGCGGGCGGCGTGGACGAAAGCCCGGTGACCGGGGAAAGCGTGCCGGTGGCCAAGGCCCCCGGCGATGCGGTCTTCGCCGGGGCGATCAATGCCGAGGCGGCGTTGCGGGTCCGGGTGACACGGGCCGCCGCCGACAACACCATCGCCCGCATCGTCCGGCTGGTGGAGGAGGCCGAGGAGGCCCGCGCCCCGACCGAGCGCTTCATCGACCGCTTCAGCCGCTGGTACATGCCCGCCATCGTGGCGCTGTCGGCGCTGGTGGTGCTGGTGCCGCCGCTGGCCTTCGGGCAGGACTGGGGCACCTGGCTCTACCGCGGGCTGGCGCTGCTGCTGATCGGCTGCCCCTGCGCGCTGGTGATCTCGGTCCCCGCCTCCATCGCCTCGGCGCTGTCCTCGGGCGCGAAACGGGGTCTCTTGATGAAGGGCGGCGCGGTGATCGAGGCGGCGGCGCAGGTGGTGCAGGTCGCCTTCGACAAGACCGGCACGCTGACCCATGGCCGGCCGATGGTGACCGACCTGGTGCCCGCTCCGGGCGTCGGCGAGGCCGAACTGCTGGCGGTGGCGGGCGGGGTGGAGGCGGGTTCCAGCCACCCGCTGGCGCTGGCGATCCTGCGCAAGGTGCAGGAGGCCGGAGTGGCCGCGCTGCCGGCGCGGGAGGGCCGGGCGATCCCCGGCAAGGGGGCGGAGGCCGTGGTCGGCGGCGAAAACGCCTGGGTCGCCTCGCCCCGCCATGCGGCGGAGGCGGTCGGGCTGTCGGACGCGGCGCGGGCAGAGGCGCTGGAGACCGAGGGCAAGACCGTGGTCGCGGTCTGGCGCGCGGGCCGGCCGCTCGGCCTGATCGCGCTGCGCGACGAGCCGCGCGCAGATGCGGCCGAGGCCGTCCGGCAGCTGAAGGCGATGGGGGTGGGCGCCACCATCCTGACCGGCGATAACCCGCGCACCGCGGCGGCCATCGCCGGCGGCCTGGACATGGACTACCGCGCCGGGATGCTGCCGGCGGACAAGCTGGAGGCGATCCGCGGCATGGCCGCCACCGGCGGGGTGATGATGATCGGCGACGGCATCAACGACGCCCCGGCGCTGAAACAGGCCGGCGTCGGCGTGGCGATGGGATCGGGCACCGACGTGGCGCTGGAGACGGCGGATGCCGCCATCCTGCGCGACCGGGTGACCGATGTGCCGGCGCTGATCCGGCTGGCCCGGGCGACGATGGGCAACATCCGCCAGAACGTGACCATCGCGCTCGGCCTGAAGGCGGTGTTCCTGGTGACCTCGGTCCTCGGCCTCACCGGCCTCTGGATCGCCATCCTGGCCGATACCGGGGCGACGGTGCTGGTGACGCTGAACGCCCTGCGGCTCTTGGTCCTCGACCCGGCGAAAGAGTGACTCAGGCCGAGATGAAGTCGCGCACGAAGGGAGTGGCCGGGCGGGCGCGGATGTCCTGCGGCTTGCCGATCTGCTCGATCCGGCCCCCCGACTGCGACCCGGACATCACCACCACCAGGTCGGCGAGTTCCATCGCCTCGTCCTGGTCGTGGGTGACGAAGACGGTGGTCAGCCCGGTCTCGTCGTGGATGTCGCGCAGGCCCTGCCGCAACTCTTTCCGCACCTTGGCGTCCAGCGCGCCGAAGGGTTCGTCCAGCAGCAGCATCCGCGGCTCGATCGCCAGCGCCCGGGCCAGCGCGACCCGCTGGCGCTGGCCGCCGGACAGCTGGCTGGGGAAACGGGCGCCGATGTCGGGCAACTGGATCAGTTCCAGGAGCTTCTGGACCCGCCGGGCGATCTCGGCCCGGGGCGGGCGGCTGGCGCGGGGGCGGGCCTTCAACCCGTAGGCGATGTTCTCGAACACCGTCATGTGGCGGAAAAGCGCGTAGGACTGGAACACGAAGCCCGCCCGGCGCTGTTGCACCGTCAGCCCGGTGGCATCCTGCCCGTCGAAGAGGACGCGGCCCGAGGTGGGAAACTCCAGCCCGCCGAGGATGCGCAGAAGCGTGGTCTTGCCCGAGCCGGAGGGGCCGAGCAGCGCCACCAGCGCGCCCGAGGGGATGGCGAGCGAGACCGGATGCAGCGCCGCGGTGGTGCCGAAGGTCTTGGAGATCTCGTCGATTTCGATGTGCATGGCGGTGGTCCTTCTGGCGGGTGCCGGACCGGGGGCCGGCCCCCGGGGTCCCGGGATATTTGGGGATGGATGAAACGGCATCGGCCTGTTCCCGCTCAATGCCGCCGCGCGGCGGCGAGGTCGCCGGCGTGGCGGTGTTCGAGCAGGGCCTTCAGAAGCAGGGTGATGAGGGCAAGAGCCGTCAGCACCGCGGCCAGCGAGAAGGCCGCCACCGAGAGATATTCGTTGTACATCATCTCGATGGTGATCGGCATGGTTGCAGTCTGGCCGCGGATCTTGCCCGAGACCACGGCGACGGCGCCGAATTCCCCCATCGCCCGGGCGTTGCACAGCAGTACGCCGTAAAGCAGCGCCCAGCGGATGTTGGGCAGGGTGACGGTGCGGAAGATCCGCCAGCCCGAGGCGCCCAGGGTCAGCGCCGCCTCTTCCTCGGCCCGGCCCTGCTCGATCATCACCGGGATCAGCTCGCGCGCGACGAAGGGGAAGGTCACGAACATGGTGGCGAGCGCGATGCCGGGCAGGGCGAAGACGATGGGATAGCCGTTGGCGACCAGCCAGCCGCCCATCCAGGAATTCGCCCCGAACATCAGCACGATGCAGAGGCCGGCGACCACGGGGCTGACCGAGAAGGGCAGGTCGATCAGGGTGATCAGGAAGGCCTTGCCGCGGAAGTCGAACTTGGTGATGAACCAGGCGGCGGCGATGCCGAAGGCGGCGTTCAGCGGCACGGCGATGGCGGCGATGGTCAGCGTCAGCCGGATCGCCGACAGCGCGTCGCGGTTGCCGAGGCTTTTCACCGCGGCCAGCCAGCCCTTGGCCAGCGCCTCGGCGAAGACCACGATCAGCGGCGCGAAGACCAGCACGGCCAGGCCGAGGGCGGCGATGCCGATCAGCGCCCAGCGGGCCAGCGGCGGCTCCTCGGTGGCGGCGCGGAAATGCGGGGGGGAGATGTCAGACATGACCGATCCTCCGGCGGCTCCAGATCTGGATCAGGTTGATCGCCAGCAGCATGGCGAAGCTGATCGCCAGCATGGCGATGCCGATCGCGGCCGCCTCGTCGTATTTGAACTCTTCCAGCCGGATCACGATCAGCAGCGGCGCGATCTCGGTCAGCAGCGGGATGTTGCCGGCGATGAAGATCACGCTGCCGTATTCGCCGACCGCCCGCGCCAGCGACAGCGCGAAGCCGGTCAGTGCGGCGGGGGTCAGCATCGGCAGGATCACATGGGCCATGGTGTGCAGCCGTCCGGCGCCCAGGGTGGCGGAGGCTTCCTCGACCTCGCGCTCGATCTCCTCGACCACCGGCTGCACGGTGCGGGTGACGAAGGGCAGGCCGACGAAGACCAGCGCCAGGAAGATGCCCCATTGCGAATAGGCGATCTTCCAGCCGACCTCCTTCGCCAGCGCTCCGAACACGCCGTTGGGCGCATAAAGCGCGGTCAGAGCGATGCCGGCGACGGCGGTCGGCAGCGCGAACGGCAGGTCCACCGCGGCGTCCAGCAGCCGCCGGCCGGGGAAGCGGTAGCGCACCAGCACCCAGGCCAGCAGCACCCCGAAGACCAGGTTGAAGACCGCGGCGAACAAGGACAGCCGGAACGACAGGAACAGCGCCTTCCAGACCCTTTCGCGGTTCACCGTGTCCCAGATGCCGTCAAGCCCGAAGACGGCGCCCCTCAGGAGAAGGGCGCCGATGGGCAGGAGGACGACGATCGACAGCATCGTCAGCGTGATCCCCATCGACAGCCCGAGTCCGGGCATCGGGGAGCGGTGGATCAAGGGTCGCCTGCCCATCTGTGCACTCACTTCGGCACGTAGATCTGGTCGAAGATGCCGCCGTCGCCGAAATGCTCGGGCTGCGCCTTGGCCCATCCGCCGAAATGCGAGATGTCCACCAGTTCAAGCTCGGGGAAGCGCGCCACGTCTTCCGGCGCCGCGGCCGAATTGTCCCAGGCGCGGTAGAAGTGCTTGTAGGCCAGCGCCTGCCCCTCGGGCGAGTAGAGGAAGTTCAGATAGGCCTCGGCCAGCTTGCGCTGCTCGTCGGTCTTGAGGTTGCCCTCCACCAGCGCCACCGGCGGCTCCGCCAGCACCGAGACCGAGGGAACGACGATGTCGAACTGGTCCTCGCCCAGTTCCTTCAGCGCCAGATAGGCTTCGTTCTCCCAGGCCAGCAGCACGTCGCCGACGCCGCGCTGCGCGAAGGTGGTGGTCGAGCCGCGGGCGCCCGAGTCCAGCACCGGCACATGCTCGAACAGCGCCTTGACGAAGGCCTGCGGGTCCTGGCCGTTCTTCTCGGCCCAGGCCCAGGCGGCGAGGTAGTTCCAGCGGGCGCCGCCGCTGGTCTTCGGGTTGGGCGTGATCACCTCCACCCCCTCGGCGACCAGGTCGCCCCAATCCTTCACGCCCTTGGGATTGCCCTCGCGCACCAGGAAGACGATGGTCGAGGTATAGGGGCTGGAATTGTGCGGCAGCTTGGTCTGCCAGTCGGTCGGCAGCTTGCCGGCCTCGGCGATCTTGTCGATGTCGCTGGCCAGCGCCAGCGTCACCACCTGCGCCTCCAGCCCGTCGATCACCGCCCGCGCCTGCGACCCCGAGCCGCCGTGGCTGACCTCGATCTCCGGCGCCTCGTTGCCCTGCGCCACCCACCAGGTGGAGAAGGCCTCGTTCACCTCGCGGTAAAGCTCGCGCGTCGGATCGTAGCTGACGTTCAACAGCGCCTCGGCCTGCACCGCCGAGGGGGTGCCGCCCAAGGCCAGCAGCGCCAGCGCCATGGCCGACAGCGCCCCCCTCAGCGCCCGGCCGACCGGCCAGCCGGTCAGCCGCAGCGCGCCGTCGGCGATGGTCAGGCGGCCGTCGGCATGGTCCTGCACGACGGGGCCCTGCGCCGAGACGGTCCCGGCAAGCTGGATGGTGGCGAACATGGTCTTCTCCTTTGTGGCCCGCGCCGGACGCGGCCGGACGGGGCGGAAGGGCAGGATGCCCAGGATGGTCTGCGGAAGGGGGAGGGCGGTCATGGCGATACTCCTCTGTCCTGCCGGGAGCAGCGCCCGGCTTCCCCTTAATAACGACAGATGAAGTCGAGTATTTCAAAGGAAAATTCACGCCGAAATGGGTCGTGATTTTGGAATGGTTTTCTCCGGCCGCCGGGGTGGTCCGGCGGGGTGGTTCAAGGAAATGAAAGAATTACAGGGGTTTAAGCCTGCGCTTCCACGCCGAGGACCTGATCTGCGATGCTGCCCTGGCGCAGCATGTCCTCCAGCGTCAGCGAGTCGATGATCAGCAGGTAGGACCAGAACACCTCGGCGAAGACCTTGCGGATGCGGCAGGCGGCCTCGTCGGAGCAATCCTCGCAGCGCTGGTAGGCCCGGCGCGACAGGCAGGGCAGCGGCGCGATCGGGCCGTCGATGGTGCGCAGCAGTTCGGAGATGGAAATCTCCGCCGGCTTCTTGATCAGGCTGTAGCCGCCGGCCCTGCCGCGGGTGGAGGCGATGACGCCGGCGTTCCGCACCTCCAGCAGGATATGCTCCAGGAACCGCTTCGGCGTGCCGGAGCGGCGGGCGATCTCCTCGATGGTCAGCGCCTGCGGCTTCTCCTTCGCCGCCTCGTCGGCCAGCGCCAGAAGCGCCTTCAGCGCGTATTTCATCTTCTGCGTGATCATGAAGCAGCGTTACGGCCCATGGGGCGGGGAATCAATCTCTGCCTTCCCCGGCGGCAATCGCAGGGTGGACCTGTCGCGGAAAGACCGCAGAGGACAGGCGCCGCAGGCCGGTCCGCGCCTGCCTTCAATCATACACGATAAAGACGCTAGACATTTGATCCATTCTCTGCATCCTGAAGGGAAGGAACCTGCTGTCCCGGAAAGGAAGGGTGCGATGACCGATCTGGACCTGATCGACCGCAAGATCGTGGCGGAACTGATGGCGGATGCGACCCAGCCGGTGGCCCGCATCGCCGACCGCGCGGGCCTGTCGCAGACCCCGTGCTGGAAGCGCATCCAGAAGCTGGAGGCGACGGGGGTGCTGACCGCAAGGGTGGCGCTGGCCGACCCGGCCAAGCTGGGCTTCGGCCTCACCGTCTTCGTCGGCATCGAGGCGCCCGACCATTCGCCGGAGTGGCGCGAGACCTTCCTGGCGGCGGTGGAATCGATTCCCGGCATCATGGAATGCTGGCGGATGGCCGGCGAGATGGACTACCTGCTGCGCGTCGCGGTGCAGGACATGACGGCCTATGACGGGCTTTACAAGCGGCTGACCGATGCGGTGCCGATCAAGAACGTCACCAGCCATTTCGCCATGGAGCGGATGAAATACACCACCGCCTATCCGGTGGACACCAGGAACAGATAGGAAATCCGCGGCCGCGGAGAACCAGATTCTCCGGGCCTGCGGATTTTTGGAATGATTAATCACGAGTATCTTGCTAGATTAACCCAGCGACGAGTCGCCCGGAGGCCGAGGGCCCGGGCCGGACTGCTCCGGCCCCCTTCCTCCCGGCGGCGCTGCCCGTTGCAAAGGAGTGCCGCTTGAACCGACTGTTCCGACAGCCCGACCGGGGCTTCATGGGCTACGCCGCGCTTGCGGTCTTCGCCCTGGCCTATCTCTTCGCCATGATGCTGGTGCTGGCCCCGGGGCAGCTGCTGCCCACCCCCTCCGCCGCGGTGGTGGAGACGGCGGAGTAACGCCCTACGTCTGCCTTGGCGAAGGCCATCGCCTTCGCCACAGCGCAACGCTTCCCCTTGTCCCGGCCGGGCCCTCAAGGCCCGGCCAGCGCCCGCCCCGCCCTTGGGCCAGGCGCTTCTCGCCCGCCGGGTCGGGCGCTGGCCTCTCGGGTTCTCGGGCTGCCGCTGTCTCCGGGTGCACCCGCGCGCGGCAATCGCTTGGCGGTGCAATACTGGTTTTCCGCGCTCACCTCGGAAGGAAAGAAGCGGCTGTTCTTATCCTCGCCCGGGACGACAGTGGTAAAACGAAAGCTGCCTGGGAGCGTCCCGCGCCTACCTGCCCGCGAATTCGATCTGGAAGTTGCGTTCCGCTCCCTCGGGCGGCACCGGGAAGGGGGCGGCGCGGTGGATGTGTTCCACCGCCACCCGGTCCAGATCGGCGTCGCCCGAGCTGCGGGCGATCCGCGCCCCGGCCAGGCTGCCGTCCCTGCCGACGCTGAAGGCCACCACGGCCACGCCCTTGGCCTTGACCTTCTTCTTCTTGGTCGAGCGGACCTTCTTCATCACCGCCTTGGAATAGGCTGCCGGCGACATCTTCGACCCGCCCTTGGCCTTGCCGGCCTTGGCGCCCGCGGCGCCGGCCTTGGCGGCGGCCTGCGCCTCTTCCTTCGGCTTCTCGGTCTTCTCCACCTTCTCGGCGGTCTCGACCTTCTTCTTCGGCTTTTCCTTCTTCTTCTCCGGCTCCGGCTTCTTCTCGGGCTTCGGCTTCGGTTTCTGCACCTGCTCGACCTTCTTCTCCGGCTCCGGCTCCGGCTCTTCCGGCGGGGGCGGCAGCGACAGGTCGGCGACCACCGGCTTGTCGATCTCGGGCAGCGACATCGCGGTCTGCACCGGCAGGTCGGGCGGGGTGTCGGTCTCCAGCTCGGGCGGCGGCTCCATCTCCGGCGGCTCGGACTGCTGGGTCACCTCGTCCAGAACCTCCGGCGCCTCCTCGGCCACCGCGGCGACGTTGGGCGCGGTCGAGGGCATCATCGACAGGTCCAGCATCATCGGCGCCGGTTCCTCGCGGGCCTCGGCCACCAGCGCCAGCGCGGCGGCCCCCGACAGGATCGCGGCCGAGGACACCCCGGCCATCAGCCAGCCGAGGGTCCGGGAACGGGCAGGGGATCGGGTCATGGCGCACCCTCCAGTCCGACAAGGGCCACCTTCAGGTAGCCGGCGTTGCGAAGCGCATCGAGGACGCCCATCAGCGCACCGTAGTCCACGCTGCGGTCGGCGCGCAGGAACACCGGGGTCTCGCGGTTTCCTTCGGTGCGCGCATCCAGCGCGGCGCCCACCGCCGTGCGGTCCAGCGGCGTTTCGTCCAAGAGCAGCGCCTTCTCCGCGGTGAAGGTCAGCCAGAGCGGGTCCTGCGGGCGGTCGGCGGGCGGGGCGGAGGAGCCGGGCAGGTTCACCGCCACGTCGACGGTGGACAGCGGCGCCGCCACCATGAACACGATCAAGAGGACCAGCATCACGTCGATGAAGGGCGTGACGTTGATCTCGCTCAGTTCGTCGTCGCCATCGTCCAGCCTGACCGCCATCTCAGCCCCCCATCCGGGCGTCCAGCGCCCGGCTGAACCGTTGCAGCACGTCAGCCGTGCCATCGGCGAGGCGATGGCGGAAGGCGGCGATCCGCCGCATGGTGCGGTTGTAGAGCAGCACCGCCGGAATGGCGGCGACCAGGCCGATGCCGGTGGCCAGCAGCGCCTCGGCGATGCCGGGGGCGACCACGGCCAGGTTGGTGGTCTTGGTCTCGGCGATGGCGAGGAAGCTGTTCATGATGCCGAAGACGGTGCCGAACAGGCCGACGAAGGGGGCCACGGCGCCGATCGAGGCCAGAAGCCCGGTGCCGCCGCGCAGCCGCTGCACCGCGCCGGCCTCGATCCGCTCCAGCGACAGGTCCAGCCGCTCGCGGGCCGAGGCGCGCAGGTCGGGCGTCAGCCGCTCGGGCAGGGCGGCCAGTTCGGCGGCGGCGGCGCGGGCGGTCTCGGCCAGCGGGCCGTCGCCCGCCACGGCGGGCACGCCCTCGGCTGCGGCGATAGCGCGGGCGGTGCGCGCCATCCGGCCGAAGGCCAGCTGGAACTCCACCGCCTTGAACAGGAAGATCGTCAGCACCGCGAAGACCGAGGCCGCCAGCAGCGCCATGACCGCCTGCACCACCGGATGCGCCTTGAGCACCAGCGAGGAGAGATCGGTCTCCACCGGCGTCTCGGCCAGCGGAAGGGGTGCGGGGTTGGCGGCGGCCTCCGCCGCGTCGGGCGCGGCCGCGTCGGCGCCGGCGTCTTCGGCCGGAGCCGCGGCATCCGGGGCCTCGGCCCCGCCAGTCCCGTCGGGCGCTGTCGCCGGGGCCGCGGGCGCGTCGCCGATGGCGGCGGGCTGTTCCGGTGCGGCGGCTTCGGGCGCGGTATCGGCCGAGGGCGCGGCGGGGGCGGTCTCGGCCGGGCTGCCGGGCTGGTCCAGCGCCGGGGCCTCGGGGGCAACGACGGGGGGCGCCTCGCCCTCCTGCGCCAGGGCCGGAAGGGCGGCCATCGAAACGGCCAGGATAAGCGGAAGCGTCTTCAACATCTCATGCCTTTACCGGACATCCGCCCGGCCTTTACCGCAGTCCGGCCCCGGCGCACCGGGCAGATTCCGGCGGGTAACGGGAGAAATGCGGTCACTTTTCGGTGTCCCGGGCGGGCAGGCGGGCGTCGGGCTCCGGCAGGTGGCGGAAGGCCGGTGCATCGGCGTCGATTCCCCTCGGGTTTTCTGCTGTTTTCCGGCTGGCCGGGCCACGGGACGCAGCTGGCGGGCAGAAGATTCTGACTTGAACTGTCAGGGCATGGCTTCTAGAAATGCCTACTGTAATTGTCAAGTATCTGCCGCCTCCCTCGTCGGCAGGTCTGGCAAAGCCGCGCCCCAGCCCGTTGCCAGAGATGCGCGTTCCCGAACAACGACTGGAAGGACCCATCATGGCCAAGCCCGGCCCCGAGCAGATCCGCGCGCTGCGCGCCGAGAACACCAAAGCCCGCGCCCGCGATTTCGCCATGGTCCAGGGGATTTCCGAGGCCGATCTGGTGGCCGCCCATGTCGGCCATGGCGCCACCGCCATCGTCGCCGATCCCGACCGGCTGCTGCCCTGGGCGGGCAAGCTGGGCGACGTGATGGCGCTGACCCGCAACGAGCATTGCGTGCATGAACGCCGCGGCGAATACCTCGACTACCGCACCGGCGCCTTCGCCGCGATGGTGCTGGGGCCGGAGATCGACCTTCGGGTCTTCGGCAAGCACTGGGTCCATGCCTTCGCGGTGGAGGAACCCGGCGAAGAGGGGCCGAAGCGCAGCCTGCAGGTCTTCGACGCCGCGGGCGATGCCGTCCACAAGATCCACCTGAAGCCGCAGTCGAACCACGCGCTCTGGGGCGACCTGATCGCCAACATGCGGCTGCCCGAACAGGCGCAGGCGCTGGACCTGACCGCGCGCAAGCCGGTGGAAGCCGCCAAGGCCGATGCGGCCCGCGCCCCGGCGCTGCGCCGGGCCTGGGACGCGATGACCGACACCCACCAGTTCCTCGGCCTGGTGAAGGAGCAGGGGATGAACCGCCTCGGCGCCTATCGCGTCGCCGGCGCGCCCTATGCCGAACGGCTGGACCCGCAGGCGGTGACGCTGACGCTGGAACGCGCGGCGGAAGGCGGCATCCCGGTGATGATCTTCGTCGGCAATGCCGGCTGCATCCAGATCCACGGCGGCAAGGTCGAGAAGATCGTGCCGATGGGTCCCTGGATCAACGTCATGGACCCGCGCTTCAACCTGCACCTGCGCGCCGACCGCCTGGCCGAGGTCTACCGGGTCTGGAAGCCCACCCGCACCGGCGATGTCTACAGCATCGAGGGCTTCGCCGCGGACGGCGAACTGATCCTGCAGATCTTCGGCTACCGCAAGGACACCCCGGCCGAGCCGTGGAACGCGCTGACCGCCGCCCTGCCGCGGCTGGAAGAGGTGACGGCATGATCCGGCTGACCCTCGGGGCCTTCGCCCTGTCGCTGCTGGCCGCGCCGGTGCTGGCGCAGGACGGCCAGCGGGTGATCTCGCTCGGCGGGTCGGTGACCGAGATCGCGGTGGCGCTCGGGGCGCAGGACCGGCTGGTCGCGCGCGACACCACCTCCAATTACCCGCCCGAGATCGAGGCGCTGCCCGACGTGGGCTATATCCGCGCGCTTTCGCCCGAGAACGTGCTGGCGCTGGCGCCGGACCTGATCATCGCCGAAGGCGATGCCGGCCCGCCGGAGGCGGTCGAGGTGCTGAAATCCGCCGGCATCCCCTTCGCCCTGATGCCCGAGGCGAACGGGCCGGACGCCATTCCGGCCAAGATCGCCGCCGTGGCCGAAGCCTTGGGCAAGGTCGAGGAAGGCAAGGCGCTGTCCGCTACCGTCTCCGCCGGGCTGGAGGCCGCCAAGGCCCGCGCCGCCGAGGTGACCGAGCCGAAGCGTGTCCTCTTCATCCTGTCGCTGCAAGGCGGCAGGGTGATGGCGGGCGGCGAGGGCACCGAGGCCGAGGGCATCATCCGGCTGGCGGGCGGGGTGAATGCCGCCACCGGCTTCCAGGGCTACAAGCCGATGACGGACGAGGCGGTGATCGCCGCTGCCCCCGACGCCATCCTGACGATGGACCGCGAGGGCGACCTGGCCGTGGCCGATGCCGAGGTCCTGTCCCATCCGGCGCTGGCCGAGACGCTGGCGGGCAAGGCCGGAAAGGTGATCCGCATGGACGGGATGCTGATGCTGGGCTTCGGCCCCCGCACCCCCGAGGCGGCGGACGCGCTGTATCAGGCGCTTTACGGCACCGGGGGCTGAGCCGATGGTGGCCCTGTCGCCAGACCTGACCCGGCCCGGCCTGCGGCCGGTGCCCTGGGGGCTGACCGCGGGGCTGGTCCTCTTGGTGATCGCCGCCTCGGCGCTGTCGCTGACCTCGGGCGCGGCGGGGCTGGGCTTCGGCGACCTGCTGTCAGCCCTGTTCGGCGAGGGGCTGTCGAAGCGTGACGCCGTGGTGCTGTATGACATCCGGCTGCCGCGGCTGGCGATGGGGCTGGCGGTGGGGGCGGCGCTCGCCGTCTCGGGCGTCCTGTTGCAGGGCCTGTTCCGCAACCCGCTGGCCGATCCCGGCATCGTCGGCATCAGTTCCGGCGCGGGGCTGGGGGCGGTGATGGCCATCGTTCTGGGCGGGCTCTTGCCGCTGTGGCTGTCCGACCTCATCGGAATGCACCTGGTGCCGGTCGCCGCTTTCCTGGGCGGCTGGGCGGCGACGCTGATCCTCTACCGCACCGCCACCGCGGGCGGGCGAACGGATGTGGCGACCATGCTGCTGGCCGGGATCGCGCTGGCGGCGCTGGCGGGGGCGGTGACCGGGGTGATGGTCTATCTCGCCGACGACCGCCAGCTGCGCGACCTGACCTTCTGGTCGATGGGATCGCTGGCTGGTGCCACCTGGGCCAAGCTGGCCGCCGCGCTGCCGCTGATCGGCCTCGTCATGCTGATCGCCCCCGGCCTGGCCCGCGGGCTGAACGCGCTGGCCTTGGGCGAGGCGCAGGCGGTCCACATGGGGCAGGACGTGCAGCGGGTGAAGCGGCGGGCCATCTTCGGCGCCGCCGCGGCGACCGGGGCGGCGGTGGCGGTCTCGGGCGGCATCGGCTTCATCGGCATCGTGGTGCCGCACCTGCTGCGGCTGGCGATGGGGCCCGACCACCGGCGGCTCTTGCCCCATGCCGCGCTGCTGGGGGCGGGGCTGCTGGTGCTGGCCGATCTGGTCTCGCGCACCATCGTCGCCCCGGCCGAGCTGCCGATCGGCATCCTGACCGCGCTGTTCGGCTCGCCGGTGTTCCTGTGGATCCTTCTGCGCCAGAAGGGCGCGCTGCGGGGCTGAGATGCTGGAAATCGCCGACCTGCACGCCAGCCTCGGCCGCCGCGAGGTGCTGCACGGGGTTTCCCTGACCGCAAGGCCCGGCGAGGTGCTGGCGATCTGCGGCCCGAACGGGGCGGGGAAAAGCACGCTTCTCCGCGCGGCTCTGGGTGAAATCCCGACGCAGGGCCATATCCGGCTGAACGGCCATGCCGTGGGCAAGGCCCGCCCGGCCGAGATGGCCCGCATCCGTGCGGTGCTGCCGCAGGACACCCAGGTCGCCTTCGCCTTCACCGTAGCCGAGATCGTCGCCATGGGGCAGGAGGCCGGCGATTTCGCCGCCGACCCGAACCTGATCGACCAAGCGCTTGCCGCCGTGGGCCTGCAGGCCCATGCCGCGCGGTCGTTCCAGACCCTGTCCGGCGGCGAGCGCCAGCGCAGCCACCTGGCCCGGGCGCTGGCGCAGGTCTGGCAGCCGATGGGGCCACAGGGCCCGCGCTGGCTGTTCCTGGACGAGCCGGTGGCCAGCCTCGACCTCGGCCACCAGCTGCAGGTGATGCGGCTGGCGCGGGCCTATGCCGACGACGGTGGCGGCGTGGTGGCGGTGATGCACGACCTGAACCTGTCGGCGATGTTCGCCGACCGGCTGGCCTTCCTGATCGACGGGCGGCTGGCCGCCGAAGGCCCGCCGGCCGAGGTGCTGACCCCGGCCCTCTTGGAGCGGGCCTATGGTTGCAGGGTGGCGCTGAACACCGTGCCCGCACGCGGGCCCTGGTTCGTGCCGCAGGCTTGCGAGGCGCCCTGAGGCGCATCACTCGGCGGGCTGGACCATGCTGGCGGGAATGGCCTGGAACGTGTCCTTCGGGGCCAGGATCAACACCATGATCGCGGCATAGGCGGCGAAGAACAATACGGTGGCGGCAAGCGCGTAGTTGCGCTTCGGGCGCAGGATCTCGGTCATTCCGTTCTCCCTTCGGGGCAGCGTTGGGGCCGAAAGCGGGGGGCCGAATGCCCGCAGTCTAGCACCGGCAGGGGAGCGGAGTCTTCTAAACTTATGCGTGTGTGCAGGAGAATGGTCCTGTGTTCTCTGGAATCGGCAGAATAATGTCCCGCCGGACGGGCTTTCTGCACCTGCAACCCGGAATGATGTTGCAACTGCGAAAGCCGCCGCCGACTCGCCCGGAACGGAAACGGCCGGCCCGGGGTGCCGGGCCGGCCGCCTGTCCCTTCAGAGCAGGGGATCAGTAGCAGACATACCAGTATTCGCAGTAGCCATACCAGTCGCACCAGTATTCCCAGTAGCAGGCGCCGCGCGACTTGGCTTCGGCGTCGTCGCGCAGCGCGTCGGCCTTGGCCTTGATCAACTCGTCATCCGGGGCCAGCGCCACCGCCTCGTCGAGGATGGCGCCGAGGTCCATCGGCGTGCCGCCGGCCTCGATGGTGGTGCCTTCGGCGACCGAGACCATCATCTGCACGCCGGCGATCATCGCCAGGGCGTCCTTGTGGGCGCGGCCGTAGTTGATCATCGCGTTGGCGGTGGTCAGGGTGCTTTTCGCCTCGGCCTGGGCCACGGCGTCGGGTTCTTTGGTCTCCTGCGCCAGAACGGGGGCGGCGGACATAACGGCGGCACTCAGCGCAAGGGCTGCAAGAATACGCTTCATTTCATTCTCCCAAGAAAGTGTTCCCGCAAGGGCCCTTTACCCGGTTCAATGACCTCTGGGCCGGATGCAGGATCAGACTGCTACACCGCGGAGAAACGGGCAAATGAAATTGCCTGTCATCTTGCCGCGGGGTTGGGAAAACCCGATGCGCGAAGACCGCTTTGCAACCTTTGCGCGAGGTGTGCGGGAGCCAGTCGCGTTTCCCGGCGGGGCGGGCCTGCCGGGTGGGAGCGGTGGGTGAACCCCGCCCTACGCTACGCGGCCGCCGGACGGGCCGGATGTAGGACGGAGTTCACCCCGCCATTCTCCTCCGATCAGTCGCGCTTTCCGGCGAAGCGGGTCTGCCATTCGGCCCGTTCCTCGTCGGTGATCTTGCGGAACAGGTTCTCGGGGACCGAGAATCCATGTCCCGGCGGCAGCACCCGCAAGGCCCCGGCGGCGTCCCCGGGCCAGCTCCAGTCGTCCGAGCCCATGGCCTGCATCATCGCCTCGGCCGCGTCGGGGATGAAGGGGCGCGACAGCACGGCGTAAAGCCGGATCAGGTTCAGCGCCAGGCGGATCTGCGCCTGCGCCTGCTCGGGATCGGTCTTCACCACGGTCCAGGGCGCGGCGGCCTGCAGGTATTCGTTGCCGGCGACCCAGATCGCCCGCAGCTCGCCCGCCGCCTTGCGGATCTCCATCGCGTCCATGAAGCCTTCGTAGTCGCGGATCCGCGCGCCGATCTCGGCGATCAGCGCGGTTTCCTGCGGGCCGAAGCTGCCGCCTTCCGGCACCGTCTCGCCGAATTTCGAGCGGGCGAATTTCGTCACCCGGCTGACCAGGTTCCCCAGCACATCCGCCAGGTCCTTGTTCACCGAGACCTGGAAATTCTCCCAGGTGAACTCGCTGTCGCTGCTTTCCGGCGCATGGGACAGCAGCCACCAGCGCCAGTAGTCGGCCGGCAGGATCGACAGCGCCTGGTCCATGAACACCCCCCGCCCGCGCGAGGTGCTGAACTGGCCGCCATCGTAATTCAGGTAGTTGAACGACTTCAGGTAGTCGACCAGCTTCCACGGCTCGCCCGAGCCGAGGATGGTGACCGGGAATGACAGCGTGTGGAAGGGCACGTTGTCCTTGCCCATGAACTGGTAATAGGTCACGTCCGCCGCGCCCCTGTCGGTGCGCCACCAGCGTTCCCATTCCGCATCGGGCTTGCCATGGGCGTCGGCCCATTCCGCGGTGCAGGCGATGTATTCGATCGGCGCGTCGAACCAGACGTAGAAGACCTTGCCCTCCATCCCCGGCCAGGGCTGGTCGCCCTTCTGCACCGGGATGCCCCAGTGCAGGTCGCGGGTGATGCCGCGGTCCTGCAAGCCGTCGCCGTCGTCCAGCCATTTCAGCGCGATGGAGGTGGTGAGCACCGGCCAGTCGGTCTTCGACGTGATCCATTCCCGCAGCTTTTCCCGCATCAGGCTTTGCCGCAGGTAAAGGTGCTTGGTCTCGCGCACCTCCAGGTTGGTGGAGCCCGAGATGGTGGAGCGCGGGTTGATCAGGTCGGTCGGGTCCAGCTGCTTGGTGCAGTTGTCGCACTGGTCGCCGCGGGCGGAATCGTAGCCGCAATTCGGGCAGGTGCCCTCGATGTAGCGGTCGGGCAGGAAGCGGCCGTCGTCCACCGAATAGACCTGCTTTTCCGATACTTCGCGGATCAGCCCGGCCTCGTCCAGGCGCCCGGCGAAATGCTGGGTCAGCCGGTGGTTGCGGGTGGAGGAGGAGCGGCCGAAATGGTCGAAGGACAGCCGGAAGCCGCGGGCCAGCTCGGCCTGCACCTGATGCATCTCGGCGCAATATTCCGCCACCGGCTGGCCCGCCTTGGCGGCGGCCAGCTCGGCCGGGGTGCCGTGCTCGTCGGTGGCGCAGATGAACATCACTTCATGGCCGCGGCCGCGCATGTAGCGGGCGAACAGGTCGGCCGGCAGCTGGCTGCCGACCAGGTTGCCCAGATGCTTGATCCCGTTGATGTAGGGAATGGCCGAGGTGATCAGAATCCGTGCCATGAAAAGCGCCTTTCGTCCCGTTCGGGCGCGGGTTTACCGCGCCCGGGGGGGAAGGGCCAGAGCCTTGCGGAACCGGGAAACCGCGCGGCTGGGCCACAAGTCTTTTATCGTGCCTCCGGCGGGGATATTTCCGTTCTGAAAGAGGGCATCCTCTTTCAGAAGACAAATATCCCGGGGGTGAGCCCGGAACGGGCGAGGGGGCGGCGCCCCCTCTCTCCCTCACAGCGCGGTATAGCCGCCGTCGACCAGATGATAGCTGCCGGTGATGAAGCTGGCCTGCTCCGACAGCAGGAACAGCACCAGCGCCGAGACCTCCGCCGCCCGGCCCAGCCGTCCCACCGGGTGCTTGGCGATCAGCCAGTCCCGCGCCGCCTCGTCGAAGCCCGACAGGAGCGGCGTGTCGATGAAGGCCGGGCCGACCGCATTGATGCGGATGCCCTGGGTGGCATATTCCTGCGCCGCGGTCTTGGTCAGCCCGACCACTGCGTGCTTGGCCGCCACATAGGCCGGTGCCGTCGCGAAGCCGACCGAGCCGAGGATCGAGGCCATGTTGACGATGGACCCGCCGCCCGATTGCAGCATCGCCGGGATGCCGAAGCGCAGGCCGTAGAACACCGCGTTCAGGTTGACGCCGATCACCTGGTTCCAGCCGTCCAGCGGATAGTCCCCGGTCGGGGCCGAGGGGCCACCGATGCCGGCGTTGTTCACCATCAGGTGCAGCCCGCCATGGGCCATCGCCGCGGCCACCTGCGCCTCTACCACCGAGGGGTCGGCCACGTCGCCCGACACCGCCGCCGCCCGGCCGCCCTGCGCGGCGATCCGGTCCGCCACCTTCTGCGCCACCTCCTGCTTCAGGTCGGCGACGACAACTGTCGCCCCTGCCGCCGCGAGGTCCAGCGCGATGGCCTCGCCGATGCCCGAGCCCGCGCCGGTGACGAGGGCGGTCTTGCCGTGGAACTGGATCTCCATCCGAATCTCTCCTGTCGCTTGTGCCGCAGCAGTCTACCACACGCCGAAGGGGCGGCGGCTTGACCTGGCGCAAGCGGGCCGCTTGTGCGCCGCGCCGGGGCGGATAGGCTGGGGCGCAAAAGGAACGCGCCATGAAGATGATTCCGCTCGGCCGCTCGGGCCTGACCGTGCCGGAGTTCTGCCTCGGCACCATGACCTGGGGCAGCCACACCCCCGAGGCCGAGGCCCATGCCCAGGCCGACCTGGCGCTGGAGCGCGGGCTGACCTTCTGGGACACCGCCGAGATGTATCCCACCAACCCGGTGCGGGCCGAGACGGCGGGCCGCACCGAAGAGATCATCGGCCGCTGGCTGGCCGACCGCGGCGGCCGGTCGCGGCTGGTCATCGCCACCAAGATCGCCGGCAAGGGCCAGATCATCCGCCCCGGCGAGAAGATCACCGGCCGGGCGATGCGGGCGGCGCTGGAAGGCTCGCTGCGGCGGTTGCGGACCGACTACGTCGACCTCTACCAGCTGCATTGGGCCAACCGCGGCAGCTATCACTTCCGCCAGAACTGGGCCTATGCGCCGCACGGCCTCGACCGCGATGCCGAGACCGCGCATATGGAGGACGTGCTGACCACCGCCAAGGCGCTGATCGACGAGGGCAAGATCCGCGCCATCGGCCTGTCGAACGAGACCGTCTGGGGCGCGGCGCGCTGGCTGCACCTGGCCGACAGCCTGGGCCTGCCGCGGATGGCGACGGTGCAGAACGAATACAGCCTGCTCTGCCGCCAGTTCGACACCGACTGGGCCGAGCTGTCGATGGCCGAGAACATGCCGCTCTTGGCCTTCTCGCCGCTGGCGGCGGGGCTTCTGTCGGGCAAATACGCCGGCGACGTGACGCCCGAGGGCACAAGGCGCAGCCACACGCCCGACCTGGGCGGCCGGATCACGCCGCGGGTGTTCCCGGCAGTCGCCGCCTACCTGGGCATCGCCGCACGGCACGGGCTGGACCCCTGCCGGATGGCGTTGGCCTTCTGCCGCTCGCGCCCCTTCACCACCATCCCGATCCTCGGCGCGACCAGCCTGGAGCAGCTGGAGTCCGACCTCGGCGCGGTGGGGCTGGTGCTGTCGGCCGAGGTGCAGGAGGAGATCGCCGAGGCGCACCGGGAACATCCGATGCCGTATTAGAGGGGGGCCGCTCTGCCGACCCGGCTTCCTTGGCGAAGGCCATCGCCTTCGCCACAGCGCAACGGTTCAGCCTAGACCGGCCGGGCCCCAAAGGCCCGGCCAGCGCCCGCCCCGCCCTCGGCGGGCGCTTCTCGCCCGCCGGGTCGGGCGCTGGCCTCTCGGGGTTAAGAGCTGCCAGCGTTTCCGGGTGCACCCGCCGCGCACGGGCGGGGGCGAGGCAGTGCCTCGCCTTCTCCCGCCCGGCCGGATCGGCTATCACTTGCGGCACAGCCCGGTTCGGTCCACAAACCCTGGGCGGTAACGGGTAGGTGCGGACCATGCGGTCGATCTTGCGGAACATGGCGGTCCTGGCCGGCGCGCTGGCGCTGGCGGCCTGCGTCGGGGCCGGCTCCGGCGGCGGCAAGGCCAAGGCGCCGAACCCGATCACCGGCGGCGAGATCGAGGTGACCGCGCTGGATGCGCCGCCCGCGGCGAAGCCTGCCGCGCCTTCCGCCGCGGAAGCCCCGCCCGCCGACCGGCCCGCCGCCGCTCCGAAGCCCCGGCCCGAGACGCCCGGGGCCGCGGCCAAGGAGGACATCCCGCCCGAGGCCGCCGCCCCGCTGCCGGAGGAGCAGAAGAGCGCCGCGCATCTGGCCTGCGAGAAGAAGGGCGACCTCTGGGTCAAGGCCGGCACCTCCGGCGCCTTCGCCTGCGTCAAGCGCACCAAGGACGCCGGCAAGCGCTGCACCACCGGCAAGCAGTGCCAGGGCGAATGCCTCGCCCGCTCGGGCACCTGCGCGCCCTACCAGCCGCTGTTCGGCTGCAACGACATCCTCCAGGACAACGGGGTCAGGATGACATTATGCCTCGACTGAGCCTCGCCCCCGCCCTCGTCCTGCTGCTGGCGGCCTGCGTGAAATCTGCGCCGGAGCGGGCGGCGTTCCGGCCCGAGGGCGCGCCGATCTGGTCCTCCGCCGCCTTCGATCCAGCCCGGATCGAGGGCCGCTGGCAGCAGGCCGCCGCCTTCTCGGCCGGCGAGACCCCCGGCTGCAAACCCGGCGGCGCCGAGGTCCGGCGCGGACCCGCGGGGCTGGAGATCGCCGCGCGGCTGTGCTTGAACGGCCGCGAGGTCCGCGCGGCGGGACCGCTGAAGATGACCGGGCCGGGGCGGATGGCGGTGCCGGGCATGGCGGACTGGTGGGTGATCTGGGTCGACAGCGGCTACCGCACCCTGGCCGTGGGCACGCCGGACGGCAGTTTCGGCTTCGTGCTGGACCGCGGAAGGATCGGCGCCGACCGGCTGGCCGCGGCGCGGGACGTGTTCGACTTCAACGGCTATTCCGGGGCGCGGCTGAAGGGGTTCTGACCGCTCCTCGTTCGCCTTCGGCTCCTCGTCGTGCGAAGAGCGCCGAAGGCAAGCGATGAGCCTAGAGCCGCAGTTTCAGCGCCCGCAGGTGCCGCGCGGCGTCGCGGGCCCCGACTTCGGCCTCGCGCACCAGCCAGTCGAAATGCTCGGTCATCGCCTGCACCCGCGCCGCATCGCGAAAGGCGATGTAGCTGCGGCCGAGGTAGACCACCGCCAAGAGCGGCCCGAACACCGTGACCGGGGCGGAAAACACCCGCCGCGCGTCGAACAGGCACAGCCGCAGCGAGGGGTAGAGCTGCTCGCACAGCTCCACCAGCCGGTCGATCTGCCCGGCCCGCACCTCGGCCGGCAGCCCGCGGTAATAGCCGGTCGCCTCGGCGAAGGCGTCCAGCTCGTGCAGCGGCAGGGCGATCTCGTAGTCCGACCGCGCGCCGCGCATCCAGGCCAGCCGATCCTCGAAGGCGCCGATGGCCTGGCCGGCGCTGCGGCCCAGCTGGGGCGCGTATTCCCAGTCCACCATCTCCCGCGTCTTCAGCATGTCGGGCAGCGTCGCCGGGACATGGCGGATCTTGTAGCCCGCCGCCTCGCGGTGCCAGCCGAAGATGGTCTCGTCGATCAGCGCCCGCGGCGCCTCGGTGATGGTCAGGGAGGTCGCCAGCAGGTCCGCCACCGGCTCGGGCCGCGGCGACAGGCCGAGGAGCCAGTCGCTGGAGACGCCAAGCGCCGCGGCGCAATCGGCGGCCAGCTGGGCGTTCGGCATCCGGACCGAGGGCGACAGCAGCGCCGAGAGGGTGGAGCGGTCCACCCCGCAGGCCCGCGCCAGCGCCGCCTGCGTCATCCCGCGCCGCGCCATCGCCTCGGCAAGCCGCAGGCGGAACAGGGCGGCGCGGTCGCGCTTGTCCATGATTTTCGGCATAGGGTGACTTTACACAACAGGTGTGACTTTATGCTGCGCATTGTCCGCGTTCCGGCGGATCGTTGCAAGCGATATCATCGCGGCAGAAAACCCCTTGCAGGCCCGATCTTGAGACACAAGCCCCGCCCCGCCGAATGGCCGACCCTGCTGCTTCTCGCGGCAACCTATGCCCTCTGGGCCCTGGGGACGACCCTGGCCTGGGACGGGTCGCCGGTGCTGGCGGTCCTGCTGACCGCCGTCGCGGTGGCGCAGCACTCCTCGCTCCAGCACGAGGCGCTGCACGGCCACCCGTTCCGCAACGAACACATGGACCATGTGCTGGTCTTCCTGCCGCTGGGGCTGGTCTATCCCTATCTCCGCTTCCGCGACACCCATCTGGCGCATCACCACGACCCGATCCTGACCGACCCCTACGACGACCCGGAGTCGAACTATCAGGACCCGGCGGTCTGGGCGCGGATGTCGGCGCCGCTGCGGGCGCTGTTGCGGGCGAACAACACGCTTCTGGGCCGGATGCTGCTGGGGCCGGCCATCGGCGCCGTGACCTTCATCGCCGGCGACCTGCGCGCCATCGCCCGCGGCGACCGCCGGATCGCGCTGGCCTATGCGCTGCACGCGGCGGGGCTGGCGCTGCTGTCGGCCTGGTGGTGGGCCGGGCCGGGGCGGATGCCGCTGGGTGCCTATCTGCTGGCGGCCTATCTCGGCGGCTCGCTGCTGAAGATCCGCACCTATCTGGAGCATCGCGCGCATGAGGCGGCGCGGGCCCGCACGGTGATCATCGAGGACCGCGGACCGCTGGCGCTGCTGTTCCTGAACAACAACCTGCATGTGGTCCACCACAGCCACCCGCAGGTGCCCTGGTATGACCTGCCGGCGCTGTATCGGTCCAACCGCGACCATTACCTGCGCCGGAACGAGGGCTATCTCTACCGCTCCTACGGGCAGATCTTCCGGGACCACCTGCTGAAGGCCAAGGACCCGGTGCCGCATCCGGTCTGGCCGGTGCGGAAGCGCGGGGAGTAGGGCGGGGTCAGACGATCCGCCGGAAGGTGGGCACCGGGCCGGAGTTGTCGAAGAAGGGCACGCCGGGCTGGGTGCCGCCGGCCAGAAGGTTGGTCACCTCGGCCAGCACCACCTCGGTGACGAAGGGCAGGTCCAGCGCCCGGGCCTCGGCCAGGCCGATCCAGTGCAGATGCGAGAGTTCGGCCGAGGCGGCGGAGAAGCCCTCGGCGTCGCCGGAGGCGTCGGCGGCATCGGCCAGGAAGAACCGCGCGTCGAAGCGGCGGCTGCGGCCGGGGGGCGTGATCGCCCGGAAGACGAAGCGCATCACCGGCCGGTCGGCGCGCAGCGCCAGCCCGGTCTCCTCGGCCAGTTCGCGCAGGGCCGCGGCGACCAGCGGGCCGGGCGGACCGGCCAGCGCCAGCCGGCGGGCGCAGTCGTCCGGCAGCGGCAAGGGCCCGGCGAAATCGTCGCCCGCATCCACCCCGCCGCCGGGGAAGACGTATTTCGACGGCATGAAGGCCGCCCCCGCCCCGCGCTGGCCCATCAGCACCTGATGCCCGCCGCCGGGCAGGGCGCGGGTCAGGACCACGGTGGCGGCGGGGCGGATCGGCTGCGCCTCTTCCACGGGGCTACTCGGTGGCGGTGGCGGCGGCAGGGGCCGGAACCGGCGCGGCCGCAGGCTCCGGTGCACCGGCGAAGCCGTGCATCCGGCGCGACCATTGCAGCGCCACCAGCGCGCCCTTCAGCCGCGGCAGCAGCCAGAGCGACAGCGCCACGCAGCAGACCGAGAAGATCACCGAGACGGTCAGCGGATCGGGCCGCAGCTTGGTGTAGATGATCAGGATCAGCGGCGCCATCAGGTGGCCGACGATCAGGATGGTCAGATAGGCCGGCCCGTCGTCGGCGCGGTGATGGTGCAGCTCCTGGGTGCAGACCGGGCAGGTGTCGCGGACCTTCAGGTAGCCGCGCATCATCGGCCCGGCGCCGCAGTTCGGGCAGCGCCGCCGCCAGCCGCGCAGCAGCGCGGGCCGCACCGGGCGGTCGTCGTCGGGAAGCGGAGCGTGACCGGCGGCGGAGGAGACGTGATCTTGGGACACGGGCGGCGGACCTTATGGGTTGGCGGCAACCGGGCTTACATAACCTGAGTCTGCGCCGAACCAAAGCCCTGCGGCGGCGGATGTGTCGGCATGTCGCAAGGGACCGCCGGTCGCCGCGACGGAAACCCGGGGCTCCGGCGTATCTGGAGCATCGGGGCGGCAGGCCCGCCCGCGGAGCATGAAGGAGAAGACGACATGACAGGCAAGATGACGGGCAGGACGCTTTCCGCCCTGGCGCTGGCGGGCATCGCCGCGGCGGCGCTGGCCACCGCCGCCCTGGCCGAGAAGGCGCCGAAGGGCGCGCCCGACGACGGCCCGATGATGCTGCAGCGCTTCGACGAACTGGACGCCGACAAGGACGGCAAGGTGACCGAGGCGGAAATCCGCGCCTGGCACGACGCCCGCTTCGCGGCGGCGGATGCCGACAAGAACGGCACGCTTTCGGCCGAGGAGCTGACGGCGATGCAGGTCGCCCGGATGCAGGAGCGGCTGGCCGTGCGGTCGCAGAAGATGATCGAGAAGCTGGACGGCAACGGCGACGGCCAGCTGTCGCAGGAGGAACTGGCGCAGATGGGCAAGCGCGAGACCCCGTTCCAGCGCGCCGATGCCGACGGCGATGGCGGCGTGTCGAAGGAAGAGGCGCAGGCGGCGATGGGCAAGGCCGGCAAGCACGGCAAGCGCGGCCATGACCGCGACCGCGGGCACGACCGCGGCGGCTGGTGGTGGGACATCGACTGAGGCGGTGTGTCCCGGCCGCGCGGGGATGGCCTCGCGCGGCCGGTTTCGGATAGGCTGCGCCCGGGATGACGATGGCTTTCGACGCAGGATCAGCAACGGTGACCGACGACGACCTGCTGGCGATGTATGCCGCGGGCGACCGGATGGCGGCGCGGCTGCTGACGGACCGGCTGCTGCCGCGGGTGCTGGCCTATGCCGCCCGCCTTCTGGGCGGCGACCGGGCCGAGGCCGAGGATGTGGCGCAGGAGGCGATGCTGCGGCTGTGGCGGATGGCGCCGGGCTGGCGGCCGGGGGAGGCCAAGGTCTCGACCTGGCTCTACCGGGTGGCGACCAACCTCTGCACCGACTGCCGCCGCGCCGCCGCCCGCCGGGCGCAGCCGATGGGCGACGACCTGCCCGAGGCCGAGGACGGCGCCCCCGGGGCCGAGGCGCGGCTGGTGCAGGCGGCGCGGGCGGCGGCCCTGGATGCGGCCCTGGCCGCCCTGCCGGAACGCCAGCGCGAGGCGGTGGTGCTGCGCCATATCGAGGGCCTGTCGAACCCCGAGATCGCCGAGATCCTCGGCGTCGGGGTCGAGGCGGTGGAAAGTCTGACGGCGCGGGGCAAGCGGGCGCTTGCGGCCGCGCTGGCGCCCAGGCGGGACGACCTGGGCTATGCGGAGGGCTGAGAGATGACCGACGATCTGGACGGCTTTTTCGCCGCCGCGCGCGCCGCGGGGCCCGGGCCTTCCGAGGCGCTGGCGGCGCGGGTGCTGGCCGATGCCGAGGCGGCGATGCCGCGGGCGGCCGTGCCCGGCCCGTCGGCGCCTCCGCCCCGGCGGCGCTGGCTGGCTGCGGCCGCGGCGCTGTTCGGCGGCGGGCCGATGGCGGCGGGGCTGGCCTCGGCCGTGGTGGCGGGGGTGGCGATCGGCTATGCCGGGCCCGTCACCTCGGACTGGCTGGCCGGCGCTGTTTCGGGCGGCGCGGAGATCCAGCTGATGGCGGCAAGCGACCTGTTCCTGGGGGAGGGCTGAGCAATGGCTGAAGCGGCGGGGAAGCCCCGTGGCAACCGCAGGCTGAAGATCGCGCTGGCGCTGTCCCTGGCCTTCAATCTTTGCATCATCGGGGTGATCTGCGGGGTGATGCTGCGCGACGGGCCGCCGCGCGGCGGCGGGCGGGACTTCGGCCTCGGCCCGCTGAGCGAGGCGCTGTCGCACGAGGACCGCAAGGCGCTGCGCAAGGATTTCGTCGCCCGCCACCCCGACATCCGCGACGCGCGCCGGCAGATGCGGGCGGAGTTCGAGGCGGTGGTGGCCGCGCTGCGGGCCGATCCCTTCGACCCGGCGGCGCTGGACGGGGCGCTGGCCGCCATCGCCGCGCGCAACCAGTCGCTCCTGGACACCGGGCGCGAACTGGTGGCCGAGCGGCTGAAGGCGATGACCGCGGAGGAACGCGCGGCCTTTGCCGACCGGCTGGAGAAGCGGGTGGGGCACAAGTCGAAGGGCTGACGCCTCAGGCGGCGCTGCGGCAGGCGAAGGTCACCTGGTTGCGGCCGGCGGACTTGGACCGCAACAGCGCCCGGTCGGCGCGGTCGATCAGCGCCGCCACGTCCTCCGGCCCGTCCCCGGCCCGCTGCCCCATCGCCACCCCGATCGAGGCGGTGACGCGCAGCGCGCGGCCGGAGGGCAGGGTGACGGGATGCTCGGCGATCACCTGGCACAGCCGGTCGGCCACCCGCTCGGCATCCTCCAGCGCGGTCTGCGGCAGGGCCACCAGGAATTCCTCGCCGCCGATGCGGGCGAGAAGGTCGCTCATCCGCAGGTTCTCGGACAGGCGGCGGGCCACCTCGGCCAGCACCCGGTCGCCCGCGGCATGGCCGAAGCGGTCGTTCACCGACTTGAAGCGGTCGAGGTCCACCACCATCACCGCGAAATCGCTGCCCTCGGCCGCCGCCTGCGCGGCGATGCCGGCCATGCGGGGAATGGCGTAGCGGCGGTTGTAGATGCCGGTCAGCGGGTCGATCACGGCGAGCTTCAGCCCGTCCTCCACCGTGGCGCGCAGCCGGTCGGCCTGGCGCTTGCGGCGGATCAGGATGCGCAGCCGCAGCGCCAGTTCGCGCGCGCCCACGCCGCGGGCCACCACGTCGTCGGCGCCGAGGTCGAAGGCGGTGGCGGTCGCCTCGCCCTCCTGCATCGGGGTGACGATGCAGGCGGCGGCATGGCGGGTGGCGGGGCGGCTGGCCAGTTCCGACATCAGCCGCAGGCCGCCGCCGCTGCCGTCCAGATCGGCCTCGATCACGAAGACATCCGGCACCGCGCCGGCCTCCGACGGCTGCACCTTCATCGCCTGGTCCGGCGTCATCACCGCCAGCGTGTCGCGCAGCACCGGCTTCAGCGCGGTCTTCCAGCGCAGCGCGGTCTCCGGCCGGGCCGAGACCAGCGCCACGGTTCCCAGCGTCTCGAACCCCGCCTGCGCCTCCGACAGGCCCAGGACGGAATGCGCCGGCATCCCCCAGGCCGAGGCGACGAAGCCCTGCTCGCCCCGCGCCCGCAGCAGGTTGCGCACCCGCGCCAGCAGCACCTGGTCCAGCACCGGCTTCGACATCACCTCGTCCGCGCCGGCTGACAGCGCCGTCAGCCGTTCCTCGGCATCGCGCGAGGAGGTCAGCACCACCACCGGAATCGCCCGCGTCGCCGGATCGGCCCGCAGCTCGCGCAGCACCTGCGGGCCGGGCATGTCGGGCAGCGCCAGGTCCAGCAGGATCAGGTCCGGCCGCTCCGTCCGCGCCATCGCAAGGCAGGTCCGGGCGTCGGCCGCCAGCAGCGGCTCGTAGAAGGCGTCACCGAACTTGACCTTGTAGATGATGCGGTTGGCCGCCACGTCATCCGCGATGAGAATACGTCCATGCATTCCGAAAACTGCCGCTTCCTGCACCGATTACAACGGCCGTTCGCCCTTGCGGTTCGTAAGTAGAGTGTTACCGAGAAAGTTAAGAATTCCTTTCCCTGATAGCTGCAATATGCCTGAAGGACTCGGATTATTTGTGGGTAAACCGCCCGGTTCGGGGGATAACGGGCAAGGACGGGAGAAAAGGATGAAAAACCGGCAGGAATCCGCCGAGAGCCTGGCCCTGCAGGGGCTGGCCTGGCTGGCGGGGCAGGACGAGGCCTTCGGGGCCTTCCTGGCGCAGAGCGGCAGCGACGCCGCCACCCTTCGCGCCCGCGCAGGCGACCCGGAGATGCTGGGGGCGGTGCTGGATTTCCTGCTGTCGGACGAGCAGCTCCTGCTGCGCTTCTGCGCCGAGGCGGGCTTCGCGCCCGAGGAGCCGATGCGCGCCCGCGCCCTGCTGCCGGGCGGCGCGGTGCCCGACTGGACGTGATGGACTTTTGCCCCGCGCCGCGCCAAGACTGGCGCGCAGGGGTTTCGCGGGGACAGGGATGATCCGGGGCATCGTCTTCGACAAGGATGGCACGCTGTTCGACTTCCGGGCCAGCTGGGGCCGGTGGGCGCAGGGCTTCCTCGCCCAGCTGGCGCGGGACGAGGACCATGCCCGCCTGCTGGCCGATGCCATCGGCTACCTGCCGCAGACCAACGGCTTCGCCGCCGACAGCCCGGTGATCGCCGCCACCGCGGTCGACATCGCCGCCGCGCTGCTGCCCCATGTCGAGGGCCAGACCCAAGCCAGCCTGACCGAGGCCATCGACGAGGCCGCCGCCGGCGTCGCCATGGCCGAGGCGGTGCCGCTGGTGCCGCTGTTCACCGCGCTGAAGGCGCGCGGGCTGAAGCTGGGCATCGCCACCAACGACAGCGAGGTGCCGGCGCGGGCGCATCTGGACCGGCACGGGCTGACCGGTCTGCTGGATTTCATCGCCGGCTGGGATTCCGGCCATGGCGCCAAGCCCGCGCCCGGCATGTGCCTGGCCTTCGCCGCCGCCGCCGGGCTCGAACCCGCGCAGGTGCTGATGGTGGGCGACAGCCTGCACGACCTCGATGCCGGGCGGGCGGCCGGAATGCGCCCCGTCGCCGTGCTGACCGGGATCGCCCGCGCGGGCGACCTTGCCCCCCATGCCGAGGCGGTGCTGCCCGACATCGGCGCGCTTCCGGCCTGGCTGGACGCGCAAACGGCAGGATAAACCGGCCCAAGGCCAAAAACGACGCTTTCATGTCGCTGGCGCAGGGCGCATCCCCGCCATCCTTCGCCATTTTGGGGCAAAGGACGGGAGAGTGCCATGAGCGAACAGGAACGCAGCCGCAAGCGGGCGGGCGGCCGGGCCGGGATGAAGATCCGGGCGGGGACCGCGGCGATCGACCAGATGCCCTGGCGGATCCCGGTGAACCCCGACCGGCCGACCGAGCCGCTGGATGCCGAGGGCGTGCAGCGCATCCACAGGGGCGCGATGCGCATCCTGTCCGAGATCGGCATCGAATTCCTGAACCCTGAGGCGGTGGAGCATCTGAAGGCCGCCGGCTGCCGGGTGAACGGCACCAATGTCCGCATGGACGAGGATTTCGTGATGGAGATGGTGCGCCGCGCGCCGTCTTCCTTCACCATTACCCCCCGCAACCCCGAGCGCGAGATCGTGATCGGCGGCAAGCACATGGTCTTCGTCAACGTCTCCTCGCCCCCCAACGCCTGGGACATGGAGCGCGGCAAGCGCACCGGCGATTTCGAGACCTTCAGGGAATTCGTCAAGCTGACGCAGTATTTCAACTGCATCCACGTCGCCGGCGGCTACCCGGTGGAGCCGGTGGACGTGCATCCTTCTGTCCGCCACCTCGACTGCCTCTACGAGAAGCTGACGCTGACCGACAAGGTCTGCCACGCCTATTCGCTGGGGGCCGAGCGGGTCGAGGACGTGATGGAGATGGTCCGCATCGCCGGCGGCCTGTCGGAAGAGGAGTTCCGGGCCAAGCCGCGGATGTATACCAACATCAACTCGGTCAGCCCGCTGAAGCACGACTACCCGATGCTCGACGGCGCAATGCGGCTGGCGAAACGCGGCCAGCCGGTGGTGGTGACGCCCTTCACCCTGGCCGGCGCCATGGCCCCGGTGACGATGGCGGGGGCGGTCACGCTGTCCATCGCCGAGGCGCTGGCGGCGGTGGTGCTGCTGCAATGGATCGCCCCCGGTTGCCCGGTGGCCATCGGCACCTTCACCTCCAACGTCGACATGAAGTCGGGCGCCCCCGCCTTCGGCACCCCGGAATACATGCGGGCGACCCAGATGACCGGGCAATTGGTGCGCTTCTACGGCGTGCCGATGCGGGCCTCGGGCGTCTGCGCCGCCAACGTGCCGGACGGGCAGTCGATGTGGGAGACCTGCAACTCGCTGTGGTCGGCGGTGATGTCGGGCACCAATATGGTCTATCACGCCGCCGGCTGGCTGGAGGGCGGGCTGATCGCCAGCCCCGAGAAATTCGTGATGGATTGCGAGGTCCTGCAGATGATCCAGCGCTATTTCGAGGAGGCGACCTTCGCCACCGGCCCCGAGGACATCGCCATCGACGCCATCCGCGAGGTGGGCCCGAACGGCCATTACTTCGGCGTCCAGCACACCCAGGACCGCTATCAGACCGCCTTCTACGCCCCCTTCGTCAGCGACTGGCGCAACTACGAGGCCTGGAACCTGGACGGCGCGGTCTGGACGCAGGAACGCGCGCACCGGCTCTACAAGCAGATCATCGCCGAATTCGAGCCGCCCGAGATGAACGGCGACCACCAGGAGGAACTGCGCCGCTTCGTCGCGCGGCGCAAGCAGGAGGGCGGGGCGCCCACCGACTTCTGAGCCGGCCCGTCGAACGGAACGGCGCAGGCAGTCGTTAAGGATTGTCTGTCAGGCTGGCGCGGAATCAGGGGATGCGCCATCCATGTTCGGCTTGCTGCTGCGCTCGATCCAGGCCTATCTGCGCGGGACCTTCGGCCCGGCCCTCTGGGCGCGGGTGCTGCGCGCCGCCGGCCAGCCGCCCGAGGGGTTCGAGCCGATGCTGCCCTATGACGCCGCGGTGGTGGACCGGGTCCTCGCCGCCGCCGCGCAGGAGCTGCACCGCCCGGCCGAGGCGATGCTGGAGGATGTCGGCACCTTCCTCGTCGCCGATCCCGGCCACCGCGCCCTGCGCCGGCTCTTGCGCTTCGGCGGTGCCAGTTTCGCCGATTTCCTGCATTCGCTGGAGGAACTGCCCGACCGCGCCCGGCTGTCGCTGCCCGGGCTGGACCTGCCGCAGATCGCCCTGACCGAGGCCGCGCCCGGCCGGTTCCGGCTGGCGATCGCCAGCCCCCTGCCGGCCTTGTTCCCGGTCGCCCTCGGCGCGCTGCGGGCGATGGCGGACGACTATGGCGCGCTGGTGCTGATCGACCTCGCCGCGGAAGGGGATCGAGCCACGCTGACCGTGCAGCTGCTGGAGGCCGCGCATGGCGCGGGGCGGGGTTTCGCGCTGGCCGGAGGGCCCGCCGATGGGCGCTGAGGCGGGTTGCGTCAACGTGATGGACCGGCTGATGCCGATGCACCTGCTGCTGGATGCCGGCGGCAGGGTGCTGTCGCACGGGCCGACGCTGGCGCGGCTGGTCCCCGGCGGGCTGAAGGGGCGGGCGTTCCTGGACCTCTTCGACCTGCGCAGTCCGCCTGGCCTGCGCTCGGCCGCGGATTTTCCGGGGATCGCCGGGCAGAAGCTGCGGATGGCGCTGCGGGGCGAAGCCTGGGGCCTGCGCCTGCGCGGGGTGATGCTGCCAGTGGCGAAGGGCTGGGTGGTCAACCTCTCCTTCGGCATCGACCTGCCGCGCGCGGTGGTGCTGCTGCACCTGACCGACGCCGATTTCGCGCCGACCGACCTGGCGATGGAACTGCTCTGCCTGGCCGAGGCGAACGAGGCGGTGACGGGGGAGTTGCGTGCGCTGGCGCAGCGGCTGGACGGCGCCCGCCGGCAGGCGCGCGAGGAGGCGGAGACCGATCCGCTGACCGGGCTGCGCAACCGGCGGGCCTGCGATTCCGTGCTGGCGCGGCTCTGCCGCGACGGCGAGGCCTTCGCGCTGCTGCACATGGACCTCGACCATTTCAAGGCGGTGAACGACCGGCTGGGCCATGCCGCGGGCGACCATGTGCTGGTCCATGCCGCGGGGGTGATGAAGGCGGCCAGCCGGGCCGACGATTGCCTGGCGCGGGTCGGCGGCGACGAATTCGTCATGCTGCTGCCCGGCGCGGCGGAGGCGCGGGCGGTGCGGGCGGTGGCGGAGCGGATGATCGCCCAACTGTCGCAGCCGATCGCCTGGGAGGGCGGCGAATGCCGGGTTTCTGCCAGCATCGGTTTCGCGCTGATGCCGCCGGGGGCGGGGGCCGACCCGGCGCGGGTGCTGGCAGAGGCCGACCGTGCGCTCTATGCGGCGAAAAACGCCGGGCGCGGGCGGGCGGTGCAGGCATGACCCCGCGCAAGGTCCTGCGGTTGCTCATGGCGATTTTTCGACGAAAAATCCGGGTCTTGCGCCGCTCAGCTTTTCCCCTCGACATAAGCCGAAAGGCAGGCGGCGGTGCCTTCGGACCAGAGCCGGGGCAGCCAGCGGCCGAAGGCGGCCCGGAAGCGCGGGTCGGCGGCGGTCTCGCCATAGACGGTGGTCAGCCCGTCCAGCCAGGCGGCGGGATTGGTCCGCGCCGCCAGCGCCAGCGGCTGCAGCCGGTCCCAGTTCGGGTCGTTCGGCGGGATCGGGGCGCCGTCGTCCTCGGTCCCGGCGCAGTAGCGGCACCACAGCGCCGAGACCAGCGCCAGCCCCTCGATCCGCCCACCCGCCGCCAGCGCGTCGCGGAGCGAGGGCAGGATGAACTTCGGCTGCCGGTTCGACCCGTCGAGGCAGAGCCGGCGTTCGGTATCCGCCACCTCGGGGTTGGAGAAGCGCTGCACGATCAGCCGGTAATAATCCGGGAGCGCCGTGTCCGGGACCGGGGGGACATAGGGGATGATCTCCTCGGTCTCCACCTTGTTCAGGAAGCCCAGGATCAGCGGATGCGCCATCGCCTGGTGGACGTATTCGATCCCCATCAGCCCGCCGGGATAGGCGATGGTGGCGTGGCCGCCGTTGAGGATGCGGATCTTCATCTTCTCGAAGGCATAGACATGCGGAGTGAAGGTCACCCCCACCTTTTCCAGCGGGGGCCGCCCCTGCGGGAAATGGTCCTCCACCACCCATTGCCGGAACGGCTCGCAGGTCACCGGGACCGGGTCGTCGGCCAGGCCGAAGCCTGCCGCCATGTCGCGCTCGCGCGGGCCGGTGGCGGGGGTGATGCGGTCGACCATGCCGTTGGGGAAGGCGACCTGCGCCTCCACCCAGTCGGCCAGCGCCGGGTCCGACAGCCGGGCGAGGCCGGCCACGGCGGCGCGGGTCACCTCGCCATTGCCGGGAAGGTTGTCGCAGGACATCACGGTGAAGGGCGGGATGCCGGCGGCGCGGCGGGCCTTCAGCGCGGCGAGGATGGCGCCGAAGGCGGTGCGGTGCGGGTCCCTGGCATCCGCTACGATGGCCGGGTCCGTCGGGTCGAATTTGCCGGTGGCGGGGTCGATGAAATAGCCGCCCTCGGTGACGGTCAGGCTGACGATGCGGATCTCCGGCCGCGCCATGGCGGCGATCAGCGCGGCGTTGTTCTCCTCCACCGGCAGGAAGTCGATCATCGCGCCGACGCGGCGGGCGCGCTTGCCGGTCGGGTCCAGTTCAATGATCGTCGACAGGCAGTCCTGCGCCTTCAGCGCGTCGCGCATGGCGGCGTCGGGGGCGCGGACGCCGGCGCCGAGGATCGCCCAGTCGTGCCCGAGGCCCAGGTTGAACAGGTCGTCCAGATAGACCGCCATATGGGCACGGTGGAAATTGCCGAGGCCGATATGGACGATGCCGGGGGTAAGCCGGGCGCGGTCGTAGCGGGGCAGGTCGACGGTCGGGGAAGGGGTCATCGGATCAGGCCATCCAGTTGCCGCCGTCCACGCCGAAGCATTGGGCGACGA
This sequence comes from Rhodobacter sp. SGA-6-6, assembly GCF_011043545.1. Taxonomy (GTDB): domain Bacteria; phylum Pseudomonadota; class Alphaproteobacteria; order Rhodobacterales; family Rhodobacteraceae; genus Pseudogemmobacter. The sequence goes on from NZ_JAAKGP010000006.1 coordinate 49,942, forward strand.
TGTATTTCGCTTCCGGCGTGGCGAGGAAGACCGCCATGCCGGTCAGGTCCTCCGCCCTGCCCATCCGGCCGAAGGGAACGGCGGCGCCGACCTCCTGCTTCTTCTGCCCCAAGGGTTTACCCTCGTAGCGGGCAAAGAGGGCGTCCACGCCGTCCCAATGCTCGCCCTCCACCACGCCGGGGGCGATGGCGTTGACGTTGATGCCGTGGCGGATCAGGTTCAGCCCGGCGGATTGGGTCAGGCTGATCACCGCGGCCTTGGTGGCGCAGTAGACGGCCACGAGGGATTCGCCGCGGCGGCCGGCCTGGGACGCCATGTTGATGATGCAGCCCTGCCCGCGCGGGATCATGTGGCGGGCGGCGGCCTGCATGGAGAACAGCGTGCCGGCGACATTGACGGCGAAGAGCCGGTCGTAGTCGGTGCGGGCGATTTCGGCGATGGGGGCGGCGGAGAACAGGGCGGCGTTGTTGATCAGGATGTCGAGGTGGCCCACCCGCGCGATGGCCTCGGCGAAACCGGCGTCTATGCTGTCCTGCCGGGTCACGTCCATCTCGACGGCATGGGCCTGCGGGCCGATGCTCTCTGCCGCCTTGCGGGCCGCGTCGAGGTTGATGTCGGCGATGGTCACCTGCGCCCCTTCGGCCGCATAGGCGCGGGCGAAGGTAAGGCCGATGCCGCGGGCGGCGCCGGTGATCAGGGCTGTCTTGCCGGAAAGCCTCACAGCGCCAGCCCTTCCTTGTCGAAGCGGTGGATCTTGCCGGCGGGCGCCAGCCGGATCCGGTCGCCGTGGTGCACGTCCAGCTCGCCGGTGCCGCGGACGTTGATCACGCCCAGGCCCTCGACGTTCACCTTGATGAAGCTGTCCGAGCCGAGGTGTTCGGACAGGCCGACCGTGCCTTCCCAAGGGCCGTCTCCCACGGTGATATGCTCGGGGCGGATGCCGATGGTATAGGCGCCGTGCTTCTCGGCCTCGGGCCCTTCGATGAAGTTCATCTTCGGGCTGCCGATGAAGCCGGCGACGAAGATGTTGCGCGGGTTGCGGTAAAGCTCCAGCGGCGAGCCCACCTGCTCGATCCGGCCCGCGTGCAGCACCACGATCTTGTCGGCCATGGTCATGGCTTCGACCTGGTCGTGGGTGACGTAGATCATCGTCGTCTTAAGAGACTGGTGCAGTTCGGAAATCTCCTGCCGCATCCCCACCCGCAGGGCGGCATCGAGGTTGGAGAGCGGTTCGTCGAACAGGAAGGCCGCCGGCTCGCGGACGATGGCGCGGCCGATGGCGACGCGCTGGCGCTGGCCGCCGGACAATTGCCCCGGCCGGCGGTCGAGGTAGGAGGCGAGGTTCAGCACCTTGGCGGCGCGCTCCACCCGGCGGTCCTGCTCGGCCTGGTCCATGCCCGCCATCTTCAGCGGGAAGGCGATGTTCTTGCGCACGGTCATGTGCGGGTAAAGCGCGTAGCTCTGGAACACCATGGCGAGGCCGCGTTTCGCCGGCGGCAGGTTGGTGGCGTCCTTGCCGTCGATGTCGATGGTGCCGGAAGTGGTGTCCTCCAGCCCGGCGATCAGGCGCAGCAGGGTGGACTTGCCGCAGCCGGAGGGGCCGACGAAGACCACGAATTCGCCATCCTCGATGTCGAGGTCGATGCCGGGGATGACATGCACGTCGCCGAAGGACTTGCGGACCGCGCGGAGCTGGATCTTGCCCATCTTTACCTCACTTCACCGCGCCGAAGGTCAGGCCGCGGACCAATTGCTTCTGGCTGAACCAGCCGAGGATCAGGATCGGCGCGATCGCCATGGTGCTGGCCGCCGAGAGTTTTGCGTAGAACAACCCCTGCGGCGCCGAGAAGCTGGCGATGAAGGCCGAAAGGGGCGCCGCCTTGGTGGTGGTCAGGGTGATGGTCCAGAACGCCTCGTTCCAGGCGAGGATGACGTTCAGGAGCAGCGTCGAGGCGATGCCGGGGATCGCCATCGGCGTCAGGACATGGACGATCTCGTTCCAGAGCGAGGCGCCGTCCATCCGGGCGGCCTCCAGGATCTCGGCCGGGATTTCCTTGAAATAGGTGTAGAGCATCCAGATGATGATCGGCAGATTCATCAGCATCAGTGCCATCACAAGGCCGATGCGGGTGTCGAACAGGCCGAGCCGCTGGAACACCAAGTAGAGCGGGATCATCACCGCCACCGCGGGCATCATCTTGGTGGACAGCATCCACATCAGCAGGTCCTTGGTGCGCTTGCCGGGCACGAAGGCCATGGCCCAGGCGGCGGGGATCGCCACGGCGAGGCCGAGGAGGGTGGAGCCGAGCGAGATGATCACCGAGTTCAGGAAGAAGCGCGGATAGTCGGAGCGCGCCCAGACCTCGGCATAATTGGCGGTGGTCCAGTCGGCCGACAGGAACTGCGGCGGCATGGCGACGGCGGAAGCCTCGGTCTTGAAGCTGGTCAGGACCATCCAGAGGACGGGGAAGAAGATCAGCAGGGCGACGGTCCAGGCGGCAAGCGTGGTGACCGCCTTGCGCTGCGGGGTGACGGCGCGGGCCATGTCAGTTCCTTTCTGTCCCGATCAGGTCCGGGGCGGGGTTCGATGCGGGAAGCGGCGCGATCCGGTTCGTTTCACGCATCGAGATTCCTCCCCAGGCCGCGCATCAGGAAATAGGCGACGATATTGGCCAGGATCACCGCGATGATGCCCCCGGCGGCGGCGCGGCCGATGTCCTTGGCGACGATGGCCTGCTTGAAGATCATGTAGGGCAGGGTGGTGGAGGCCGATCCCGGCCCTCCTTGCGTGGTGGTGTAGATCTCGCCGAAGATGCCCAGAAGGAAGATGGTCTCGATCAGCACCACCACGGTGATGGCGCGGGTCAGGTGCGGCAGGATGATGTGGCGGAAGCGGCTGAATGCCCCGGCGCCGTCCATCTCGGCGGCCTCCAGCTGCTCGGAAGACAGCGATTGCAGCGCCGTCAGCAGGATCAGCGTGGCGAAGGGCAGCCATTCCCAGGCGGTGATGCCGATGACCGAGGACATCGGGTATTTCTCCAGGAACAGGATCGGCTGGGCGCCAAGGGCATTGGCGGCGGCGGCGAACAGCCCGTTCTGCGGGTGCATGAACAGGTTTTCCCAGATCGAGGCGGCGACGGGCGGCATCACGAAGAAGGGCGCGATGACCAGGATGCGCAGCACCCCTTGCCCCTTCACCGGCTGGTCGATCAAGAGCGCGATCAGGGTGCCCAGAACCACGGTGATCACCAGCACGCCGCCGACCAGCGCCAGCGTGTTGAACAGCGCCAGCCAGAAGTCGGGCGCCTTGAAGAACCACTTGTAGTTGGTGATCTCCACCCATCCGGTGCGGTCCGGCGACAGCAGGCGATACAGCCGGAACGAGAAATACAGCGTCATCGCCAGCGGCACCGCCATCCAGACGAACAGCAGCAGGACCGAGGGGGCCACCATCAGCCGCGAGGCGAGGCGGGTGGAATGCGTGGACATCGGGCGGGTCTCCGGGAACGGGGCGGGCGCCGGGGTCGGGGGATTTGCGGAAAAACGGGGGCGCGGACGTGAGGAACGGGCGCCCCCGTCAAGGTGCGGGACCGGCCTGGAGGAGGCCGGGCCCGTGGGAGCTTACTGGATGTAGCCCGCGGCGGTCATTTCATCCGCCACGGCGGCCTGGGCTTCCGCCAGTGCTTCGTCCGCCGTCTTCTGCCCGGCCAGTGCGGCCGAGAAGATCTCGCCCACCGTGGTGCCGAGGCCCTGGAACTCGGGGATCGCCACGAACTGCACGCCGACATAGGGCACCGGCTTGACGGTCGGCGCATTCGGGTCGGCCGAGTTGATCGAGTCGATGGTCATCTTGGCGAAGGGCACCTTGGCATATTCCTCGTTGGAATAGAGCGAGGTGCGGGTGCCCGGAGGCACGTTGGCCCAGCCTTCCTTGCCCGCCACCAGCGCGAGGTAATCCTTGTTGGTCGCCCAGTCGATGAAGGTCTTGGCCGCGTCCTGCTTCTGGCTGGAGGCGGGGATCGCCAGCGACCAGGCCCACAGCCAGTTGCCCCGCTTGCCGAGGCCGTTGTCGGGCGCCAGCGCGAAGCCGACATGCTCGGCCACGGTGGAATCCTTGCCGGTCACGAACGACGCGGCGACGGTGGCGTCGATCCACATGCCGCACTTGCCCTGCTGGAACAGGGTCAGGTTCTCGTTGAAGCCGTTGTTCGACGCGCCGGGGGGACCGTATTCGTTCATCAGGTGCAGGTAGGTGTCCAGCGTCGCCTTCCATTCCGGCTGGTCGAACTGCGGCACCCAGTTTTCGTCGAACCAGCGGGCGCCGAAGCTGTTGGACATGGCGGTCAGGAAGGCCATGTTCTCGCCCCAGCCGGCCTTGCCGCGCAGGCAGATGCCGTATTGCTCTTTCGACTTGTCGGTCATCGCCGCGGCGGCCTTCTCGATGTCGGCCCAGGTCGGCGCATCGGGCATGGTCAGGCCGGCGGCCTCCATCAGGTCCTTGCGATACATCACCATCGACGACTCGCCGTAGAAGGGCGCGGCCATCAGCTTGCCGTCGACGGTCAGCCCGCCGCGGATCGGCGGCAGCAGGTCGTCCACGTCGTAGGAGGCGGGCAGGTCGTCCAATGGCACCAGCCAGCCCTGTTTGCCCCAGATCGGAACCTCGTAGGTGCCGATGGTCATCACGTCATACTGGCCGCCGCCGGTGGCGATGTCTGTGGTGACGTTCTGGCGCAGCACGTTCTCTTCCAGCGTCACCCATTCGACCTTGATGTCGGGGTGCTTGGCGTAGAAGTCGTCCATCAGGCCCTGCATCCGGATCATGTCGCCGTTGTTGACGGTGGCGACGGTGATCGTGGTCTCGGCCAGCGCGGCGCTGCCGAAAGCGGCAAGCGCCGTCGCGCCGAGCAGCGCGCGAAGCGAAAGCGTCATTGGTAGTCCTCCCTCAGAGTGAATGAGCAATTCATCACTGAATGAGTAAATGCTCATATCATCCCCCGAATCGTCAAGCCCCCATCTCCGCCGCAGGTGCAGCGGTCAGGACAGCGACAGCAGGGCGGCGGCGGTGGGTTCGTCGGTCACCAAGCCGTTGATGATGCGGGATTTCAGCGCGGCGCGGATGGCGGGCACCTTGGATGCGCCCGCAGCGATGCCGATGGCGGGGCGGCCCAGCCCCGGGGCGACGCGCACCCCGCCGGTGCGGCGGTTGGTGCCGACATCCAGGTAATTGCCCTCCGAATCGAAGATCCAGCCCGCCACCTCGCCGGTGGCGCCGGCGGCCTGCATCTCGTCCAGCTCGCTGCGGGTCAGGAAGCCGTCCTTCAGAAGCGGCGCGTCGTCGGACATCTGGCCGACGCCGACGAAGACCACATCGGCGTTGCGGGCCAGGTCGGCGACGCGGGCCACCGGGGGCAGGGCATGGAAGGCGGCGCGTTCCTCGGGCGTGGGGCTGATCACCGGCACCGGCATCGGGTAATGCGGCGCCTGCACCTTGTCGGCCAGCCGCATCACCACGTCGAAGAACGAGGCCGAGCCGTCGGGGGCGATGTTGCCGATCAGGCTGACGAGGCGATGGCGCGGGGCGTCCATCGCCTCCATCGCGTCGACCATGCCGCGCAGGGCGCGGCCGGTGCCGAGGGCGATGGTCAAGGGCGCCTCCATGTTCAGGAACCGCTCCAGCTCCGCCGCCGCCGCGGGAGCGATGGCGCGGACCGGATCGGCGCCGGGGCCGAGCGAGGGCATGACGCGGGCGCGTTGCAGGCCGAAACGGTCCTTCAGCGCGGTCTCCAGGTCGAGACAGGCGCCGATGCGGTGGTGCAGCCGGACATGGATCAGCCCCTCGTCGCGGGCGCGGCTGACCAGCCTTTGCGCCCTTTGCCGGCTGATCCCCAGCTCCGCCGCGATCTGGTCCTGCGTCAGCCCGCCGACATAGGACAGCCAGCCGGCGCGGGCGGCCTCGTCTTGCGGGCTGGGGTCGCTGTCGCGGCTCATCCTTGTCTCCGAAGGTCGGGGGCAATCTGGAAGAACTGCGCGAAGGATGCAAACCGGAAGTGGGGCCGGGCCTCGGGCGGCTCCTCCGGCAGGTCGGCGCCCATGTGGCTGCCGCCGGTGAAGCGCCAGACCTGCATCCCGGCGGCGCGGGCGGCCTCGATCCCGGTCAGGCTGTCCTCGATCACCAGCGTGCGGGCCGGGTCTGCCCCCATCCGGGCGGCGGCGTGCAGGAACAGGTCCGGCGCCGGCTTGCCGCGGGCGACCTGGCTGGCGGTGTAAAGCCGCTCCGCCACCCGCGGCCAGAGCCCGACCAGCGTCAGCGACATCTCCGCCCGCCGCGGCGAGGAGGAGGTGGCGACGCACCAGGGGGTGCCGAGGTCGTCCAGCACCGCGCCCACATGCGGAATGACCTTCAGCCCCTGCCGGAAGCCTTCCAGCAGCCGTTCGCGATAGTCCTCCTCGAAGGCGGGCGGCAGGTCGAGGCCGAAGTCCTGCCGGATGGTCTGCATCACCACCGGATAGCTGCGGCCGAGGAAATGGCGCGCGACATAAGGCAGGTCGATCCGCACCCCGCGGTCGGCCAGCGCGGCGATCAGCATCCGCGCCGAGATGATCTCGGAATCGATCAGGACGCCGTCGCAGTCGAAGATGATCAGCTGGAAGGGGGCGGGGGCCATGGGCGGAAGGCTTGTCCGCGGCGAAGGCGGTGGTCAAGCCCCCTGTCGGCACAGGAATTTATCGGGATCAGCCGTCGATCCGCTTGCCCATGATGGCGATGGCTTGCTGGTAGACCGTGGCGGCGTTCCATTCCTTGATCACCGCGAAGTTCGGTTCGCCCTCCTGATAGCCCTTGCCGGGCTTCCAGCCCTTCTGGCGCAGGTAGTTGGCGGTCGAGGCCAGCGCATCGGTGACATTGGCGAAATCGATCCGGCCGTCGCCGTTGCCGTCGACACCATAGCGCAGCGCATTGCCGGGCAGGAACTGGGTATGCCCCAGCTCGCCATGTTTGGCGCCCACTGTCTTTGACGTTATCGAACCTTGATCCACTAGCATCAGCGCCCCGATCAGGTGCGGCTTGAAGAATTCGGACCTGCGGCAGTCGTAGGTCAGGGTGGCGATGGCGGAGACGACATTGGTGTCGCCCATGAAGCCGCCGAAGCCGGTCTCCATGCCGTGGATCGCCAGCAGCACGCCGGCGGGGACGCCATACTGCGCTTCAAGAGCGTCGTAGAAGGCCCTGTTCTTCTTCAGTTTCGACCGCCCCTGGCTGACGATGGTGTCGGCGCCGCGCACCGACATGAACTTCTCCAGGCTGTATTTGAAGCTCTTCTGGTTGCGGTCGGCGCCGATGGTGGCCTTGGAATAGGACGAGGCCATCAGCGCGGCGATGCCCCTGTCGCCGACGCCGGCGGCGCGGGCCTCCTCGGCCATGACGGGTTTCCATTCCTCATACTTGCCGCCGGTATCGGAGCAGGGCGCCGCCAGCGCGGGCAGCGACAGCGAGAGGAAGAGGCCGGAGAGAAGGGTCTTGCGCAGCACGATGGGCACCTGATGAGGGTTGTTGCCCGCAGAATAGGGCCGGCCGGGCCGAATACAAGCGGCAGCGGCGCGGGGTCGGGAATTCCGGGGGATTTGCGCGGATGCACGCAAAACCGTCGCCCGCCGCACCATTCCGGTGTAGGATGCCGGCATTGATTGAGGGATTGGCGCCATGATTGCAGAACACAAGACCGTGGACGGCGTGGTGATCGGGATGATCCTCGGCTTCCGGGGCGCCGCGCCGCTGGTCGTCTTCCCCGGCAACCCGAAGGAAGAGGCGATCCCCGCCCGCAGCCTGGCCCGGCTGGCCGGCGAAGACGTGGGGGCCGAGGTCGCGCTCTTGTTCGAGGAGGGCGACCGGATGCGCCCGCTGATCGTCGGCAAGCTGGTGGAGCCCGCACGCGACGACGCCGCGCCGCTGGTGGTGGCGGACGGCCAGATGCTGCGGCTGACCGCAAAGGAACGGATCGAGCTGCGGGTCGGCCGGTCCTCCATCGTGATGGAGGCGGACGGGCACATCACCATCCGCGGCACCGATCTGGTCAGCCATGCCGCGCGGTCGAACCGCATCCGCGGCGGATCGGTGAACCTGAACTGAGATGGCCGCCGTGTCCGCTGTCCCCGTCCTGCCCCATATCCTGCGCCAGCACGCCGAGCAGGCGGCCTTCCTGTGGACGGTCTACGACCAGGCGCTGCTCCACCCCGAGGAGAACCCGGAGATGGACGAACTGCGCCTCTCCCGCCTGCTGGAGCGGCTGGAGGCGCATCTGGACGGGCTGCGCCTCGCCGGGGCCGAGGGGATGAAACTGGCCCGGGACCGTTTCGCCGAATATCCCGAGGCGGGGGAGCTGTTCGTGATCCGCATGTTGCAGCCGGGGGCCGAGCGTCTGCGGGTGGCGGAACTGGACCTGGCGAAGGTGCGGGAATATCTGGCGGAGAAGCGGGGGACGCCCTCCGCCTGATCCTATTCCTCCTCCAGATCCACGGGTTCGGCGGTGTAGGTTGCGGAATGGCCAAGCTCGATGGCGCGCCAGCCCGTGCCGTCGAATTGTAGGATCGTCTCGGCCGAGGTTGCGGTCATCCGCTCCGGGCCGGGTTGCAGCCGGTAGACATAGCCGTATTCCAGCACCGGCTCGAAGGCGGTTCCCTTCAGGACATGGACGCCGAATTCGGAATCGGCGAAATAGAGATCGCCGCGGAACCGGCAGACCGAGAGGATGTCGCTTTCGATCCCGGTCTCGAAATGGACGAACTCGTCGCCGCGCAACTGCCCCGCCACGCCGCGGTCGCCGGCGACCGTCACCGCATCCCCCTCGACCAGGACGCAGCGCAATTCCCGGCCCAGGCCGGCGTCGATCTGCCGCCAGCCGGCGCCCTCGGCGCGCAGGATGGTGCCGGCACCGCCGACGGCGTGGAGGTCGGCCAGCGAGGTGCCGTGCATGGCCATGATGCGGTTGTCCGTCGGCACCGGGTCCTTGAGCCAGACCCCGCCCGGCAGGCGGCGGAAGATGTCGCCGTCGCTGCCGAAGGCGAAGTCGGCCTGATCCGCAAGCGTGAAGGCTTCGATCAGGAACCGGGACTCGAGCAGGTTGAAATCCCAGCCCCCCTCGGCCCGGACCTGGACGATGTTGCCGACGACGAGAAGGATGTCGCGCAATCCGCGGTCGGACTGGAAGGACATGTAGATGTCGTCGAAGATCTTCTCGATCGCCACCGCGCCGGTCGTCATCGAGACATGCAGGATCGCAAGCTGGCCGACGGTTTCGTCCTCGTCCGACAGCTGGCAGGCGACGCGCACCAGATCGGGGCCGATCTCGTAGGCATTGATCGCGCCGACCGATTTCAGCTCGTCCGGCAGGTCGGTGGCCCTGGCGTATTTCGGTCCTCGTGTCATGCGCGCACCCACATCTTGGTTGGATCAGGGTTGACTTCCCAGGCGATCGGCTCTTTCGCCGCTTTCTTGGCCGAGTTCTTCGGGTCCTTCTGCTTCACCGCCTTGTCCATATAGGCCATGAACAGGGCTTCGAGGCATTCGCCCACTTCCTTCTGCTTCTTCTTGTCGTCCTTGCAGCGCGGATCGTTCTCGACCACGGCCTTGCAGCAATCCTTGACCACCTCGCCCAGCGTCGGCGTCGATTTGCGCGCGCGGATGGCGGCGTTGCATTGGCGCGTCTTCAGATTGTGCGGCGAGCCGGTCTTCTTGCCGGTATACTTGCCCTTCTTCTTGCCCGAGGTGTGCTTGGTGTAGGATTCCATGCAGATACAGGGGGCATCGTTGGTGGTGTAGTTCTCGAACTGCGGCGCCGTTTCGACGCCGCGCTCGTATTGCAGATATTCGTTCTGCACAAAATGCTCGGATTCATGGCCTTCGGGGCAGGTCCCGCTGCCGTGCCGGTGCGGGGTGAATTCGGCAAGGATCTTCTCGCAATCCAGGTTGCTGGGCGAGAACTTGGCGACTTCGGGCCAGGTCGGCGTGTTCCCGATGGGCGAGGCGTGGTTGTGGGTGGCCAGGTCCGACATGCGGATCACCGGCTCGCCCTCGAACTTCACGTCGGGCGACCAGCTGTTGAAGTATTTCTTGCCGGTGTTCTTCGAGGTGACGACCCCCTTCTTCGGGGCGCAGCCGGCCTCGGTCCCGCTGGTCTTCTTCTCGTCCGACTTGTTCTTGATGTTCACCGTCTTGCCGCCGATGAACACGGTCGAGGTGCCGCTTTCGGTGTCGGAGGCCATGCCGAAGCTGGGGTAGGGGATCGGCACCCCCGGCGGCGTCGCCGGGGTCTGCGGCGGGGTGAAGCAGACGTCGGGAAAGGCGGCGATGGTCTTGGCATCGACGGCCTTGCCCGAGATTTCCAGCCCGTTGGCATAGACATCGGCCATCAGGCAGCCCTCCTTACAGCATGGAACACCGCCGCCCCGCAGGCGCCGTCGTCGCCCGAGCCCTCCATCAGCGCAGGGCTGCCGGGGGCATAGCCGCGGGCCTCGGCGGTCAGCAGTTGCGCCAGCATCACCGGCACCACGGCGGCGCCGATGTTGCCCAGGTTCTCGGCCGGGCTCCACAGGTCCTGGAACGGGGTGCGGCCGCGTTCGAGGCGCAGGCTGGCCAGCGCGGCCTGCTTGAAGAAATACTGCTCTCCGATCAGGTCGGAGATGCGGTATTCGACATGGGCGAGGTCGACCTGCGCCTGGTCCATAGCGATCTGGTAGGCCCGCGTCATGCCGTCGCCGCGCAGCGGCAGGTCCAGGCCGTCCTTGTCGGCCTTGTTGTAGATATGCGCCACCTCGCGCGCCAGGCCGAGGCCGGTCAGCCGCAGCGGCCCCGGCGCGGCGGTGCAGAGGACGGCCGCCGCCGCCTCGCCCGGGATGAAGCCGTTGGCATTGCCGGGGCCGAGCAGGCGCCCCTCGGCCAGGTAATGCGCCACGCTCTGCGCGGTCAGGTAGCTGTCGACGCCCAGGATCACCACCGGGTCCTCTCCCGCCGCGATCAGCCGCCGCGCCCGGTCCAGCGCGACGAAGCCCGAGGGGCGGCCGTGGGCGATCACCTGCAGCCGGGGCAGGGCCGGCAGGCCCAGGATCTCGGCCACCAGCCGGGCCAGCGCCGCCGGGTCGGGGATGGGGCGGCCGGGGCGGGCCTCCTCGGCCAGGCACAGCAGGATCGGCGCGCCCTCCAGCGCGGCGGCGTGCTGGCGGCGCAGGTCCGACAGCGCGCCCGCGGCCAGATGCGCCATCCGCTTCAGCCCGATCCAGTTGCGCGGCAGCGGCACGGCGGCGCCGACCAGCCATTCGGCGTCCGGCCCCATGAAGCGGGTCTCGGCGAAGCCGTCGAGCCGCCCGCGCATCGCCGCGCAGGACGAGGCCGCGTCCAGCCCGACGCAGGTGACCATGCCGGCGGCGCGGAGATGCAGGCTGCTCATGCCGCCTCTCCCTCGCGGCGCAGCGCGGGTTCGAGGACGCGATAGGCCTTCCCGGCGGCATGGGCGCGGGCAAGGCCGCGCGAGGGCGTGCCGACCCAGGCTTCGGAGAACTCGGTCAGATGCCGCAGGATCGGCGCCTCGCAGCGCCAGGTCAGGCAGAGCTGCCGGGCCTCGCAGTCGAAGGCCAGCGTGTCGGGGCGCAGGCTGGTGTCCAGCGCCAGGTCGCGGCCGCGGAAGATCTTCACCGGCAGGTCGGTGTCGGGCAGGCGGAATTCCTCGCGCCCCCGCGGGGTGAGGCCGACGACGACCACCGGGGTGAAGGGCGCCGGGGGCGGGATCTGCTGGTCCTCGGGCGCGCATTGGTAATAGCGCTCGTCGAAATCCGGCGGCAGGAAAGGGAAGATGTTGTCCTTCCAGTTGTCGTCATAGGTGCCGGCGAAGCGCGTCCGCTGCGGCCAGGCCCGGCCGATCGGGCCAAGCGCCACCGGGCGATGCGCGCCGAAGGGCGAGGCGACGGGATCGGCGGGGTCCTCGGTCAGCGGCAGGTCCAGCCCGTCGATCCGGCTGCCCGCCCGCGCCGTGGCATAGCCGAGACCGACCGGGTTCTCGGCGAAGACCGGCGGCGTGCCCTTGCCCTCCATCGAGCGGTCCGGCCCGCCGAAGGCGGTGTCGTAGCCGAAGGCCAGACGGGTGAAGGGATAGGGCCGCGTGGCGGTGATCGACGGCCCGAGAGTGCGCCATTGCCGCGGCCCCACCACGTCGAACTGCTTCACCCAGTCGCCCACCCGCAGCCCGACGCGCACCCGTTCCGCCGGCTGGCCGTTCGGCGCATAGGCCGCGCCTTGCGCCACCACGTCGCAACGGGCCTTGCGGAAGGCGAAGTCGGTTTCCCACAGCGGGGCGGAGAAGCCGGGGGCGCCGGTGTATTCGTCGGCGAAGACCAGCGGCCGCTGCTCCTTCGCGCGTTTCGCCACCCCGCCGGGCTCGGGGAAGTCGAAGGTGCCCTTGACCACCAGCGACAGGTATTCGCGGCCCGTCCCGTCCATCCCCATGGTGAACTGGGACAGGTAGCGGGTTGAGGTGCGGATCAGCATGGCCGCTACTCGAAGGCGTAGGCGAAACCGTCCGGCGTGCCGGTGACGGTGACCCGCGTCAGCGGCGTTCCCTCCAGCTTGCGGTTGAGCACCTGCCGCGACAGTTCGGGCAGCAGGGTGTTGGTCAGGATGGCGTCGATCATCCGGCCGCCGGATTCCAGCTCGGTGCAGCGGGCCTTGATCTGGTCCATCACGCCCTCGCCGATCACCAGTTCGGCCTCGTGGCCCTTTTCCAGCCGCCGGGCGATGCCGCGCAGCTTGTGGCCGGCGATGGCCTCGATCATCGCGTCGGAGAGCGGGTAGTAGGGGATCGTCACGATCCGGCCCAAGAGGGCGGCGGGGAAGGTCTTCAGCATCGGCGCGCGGAGGCTGGCGGTCAGCTCCTCCAGGTCGGCGCCGCTGCGGCCGTCCTCGGTCATCGCCATGATCTCCTCGGACCCGACATTGGTGGTCAGCAGGATCAGGCAGTTCTTGAAGTCGATACGGCGGCCCTCGCTGTCGTCCATCATCCCCTTGTCGAAGACCTGGAAGAAGATCTCGTGCACGTCGGGGTGGGCCTTTTCCACCTCGTCCAGCAGCACCACCGAATAGGGCCGGCGGCGGACGGCCTCGGTCAGGATGCCGCCCTTGCCGTAGCCGACATAGCCCGGGGGGGCGCCCTTGAGGGTGGAGACGGTATGCGCCTCCTGGAATTCCGACATGTTGATGGAGATCAGGTTCTGCTCGCCGCCGAACAGCGTTTCGGCCAGCGCCAGCGCGGTCTCGGTCTTGCCGACGCCGGAGGGCCCGGCCAGCATGAACACGCCCACGGGTTTCTCCGGTGCGCCGAGGCCGGCAAGGCTGGTCTGGATGCGGTTGGCGATCATGCCCATGGCATGGTCCTGCCCGACCACCCGCTGCGCGAGGATCGAGGCGAGGTTCAGCGCCTGCTCGGCCTGCGAGGCCAGCATCCGCCCGGCGGGAATGCCGGTCCAGTCCTGCACCACCGAGCCCACAGCGATGCGGTCGACCGAGGGCAGGATGAGGGGGCGCTCGCCCTGCAGCTTCGACAGTTCCGCCTGTTTCGCTTTCAGGGTTTCCAGCGTGGCGGCGCGTTCCTCGGCCGTCATGTGCTGCGGGGCCTCGTCGGTTGCGTCGCCTTCGGCTTCGCCCTCCTCGGCGGGCGGGTCGGCGGTGTCATCGACCGCCAGCCCCTCGGCCCGCAGCTTCGCCCGCAGGTCCAGCACCTCGTCCACCAGCGCCTTCTCGCTGTCCCAGCGGGCCTTCGCGGCCTCCAACTCGGCCCGGGCAGCCTCCAGCGCCGCCTCGGTCTCCGGCCCGCGGTCGCCGGTGTCCATGCCGACCGCCTGTTCGCGGGCGATGATCGCGGCCTCGACCTCCAGCGCCTGCAACCGGCGCTCGATGTCCTCCACCTCGGCCGGGGTGGCGTGCTGGCTGACCGCGACGCGGGCGCAGACGGTATCCAGCAGCGAGATCGCCTTGTCCGGCAGTTGCCGCGCCGGGATGTAGCGGTGCGACAGGCGGACGGCGGACTGGATCGCCTCGTCGAGGATTTCCACCTTGTGGTGCTTCTCCAGCACGGCGGCGATGCCGCGGACCATGCGGATGGCGGCGTCTTCCGAAGGTTCCTCGACCTTGACCACCTGGAAGCGGCGGGTCAGCGCGGGGTCCTTCTCGATATGCTCCTTGTATTCGGCCCATGTCGTGGCGGCGATGGTGCGCAACTCGCCGCGCGCCAGCGCCGGCTTCAACAGGTTCGCCGCATCGCCGGTGCCTGCAGCCCCGCCGGCGCCGATCAGGGTATGCGCCTCGTCGATGAACAGGATGATCGGCTTGGGCGAGGACTGCACCTCGTCGATCACCGCCTTCAGCCGCTTCTCGAATTCGCCCTTCACGCTGGCGCCCGCCTGCATCAGCCCGATGTCCAGCATGTGCAGGTCCACCGCCTGCAGCTGCGGCGGCACGTCGCCGCGCGCCAGCCGCAGGGCGAAGCCCTCCACCACCGCGGTCTTGCCGACCCCGGCCTCACCCGTAAGGATCGGGTTGTTCTGGCGGCGGCGCATCAGGATGTCGATGATCTGGCGGATTTCCATGTCGCGGCCGATCACCGGGTCGATCTTGCCGTCCTTCGCCCGCTGGGTCAGGTTGGTGGCATATTGCGCCAGCGCCGACTTGCCGCCCTGCGGCTTCGCGCCGGCCTCCGGCGCGGCGGCGGCGGGGGAGACAGGGGATTCCACCGAGTCCTGCAGCAGGTCCTTCAGCGCCGGCTCAAGGCTTTCCGGGTCGATCTTGTCGAATTCCAGACTGATCTTGAGGAGCAGGCCCTCCAGCACCGGCGTCTTCATCGCCGCGATCATCACCCAGGCGGAGCGGACCTGATCGTCGTCGTGTTCCACCTTGCCGTAGGTCCAGCCCTCGCGGATGGCGTGGAAGATGTGGTCGGAAAATTCCTCGACCGCCGAAGCCCCATGCGGCAGCTTGTCGAGGGACCGCTGGATGTCGCCCTCCAGCCGCGCGCCGTCGATCCCGGCCGAGCGGCAGAGGATGTCGAAATCGGTGCGTTCGGTGCGGGACAGCGCGTCGATGAAATGCGCGAGTTCGACGTAAGGGTTGCCTCGGGACTTCGCGGCCCCCGCGGCCTCGGAAAAGGCTTTCAGGCAGGTCGGGTTCAGCTTGCCGACCAGTTCCTTGCGCTTGACGGTTTCGGGAGATCCGCGCTGGGCCATTGGGCGCCCTTTCAAATTTCGAGAGTTCAAGAAGACGAGCAAAAAAGGGCAGGAATTCCGCCGAGACTCAGTCTAGTCTAGGCCCAGGCATTTTGCGACAGTTTTGCGAGGGGCGTCGGGTTTTCCGCCCCCGGAAGGTTGAAGACGATGATTGATGCTTTGCCCGGCGACATCTTCCACCGGGGCCAGATCCTGAACAACACCTACGAGATCGAGGGCGTGCTGGGCCGCGGCGGCACCGGCGAGGTCTACCGGGCGCGCAACCTGATTTCCGGCCGGGTGGTGGCGATCAAGGCGCTGAACGCGCAGTTCTCGGGCCAGGAAGGCTATATCGAGCTGATGCGACGGGAAGAGCAGATGCGCGACATCCGCGACGATGCGGTGGTGCGCTACACCGAATGCTCGCGCTCGGACCAGGGCCATGTCTTCCTGGTGATGGACTACATCGCCGGCCCCTCCATCGCCGACGAGATGCTGAAGCGGCGGCTGGAGCCGCGGGAGCTGATGATCATCGCGCACAGGGTGGCCGAGGGGCTGGTGGCGGCGCATGGGCAGGGGATCGTCCACCGGGACCTGTCGCCCGACAACGTGATCCTGCGCGACGGCAGCCCGGAGAAGGCGACGATCATCGACTTCGGCATCGCCAAGGACACCGGGGCGGGGGCGCGGACCATCGTCGGCAACGATTTCGCCGGCAAATACGAATACGCCGCACCCGAGCAGATGGAGGGCAAGGCCGAGGCGCGGTCGGATCTCTATGCCCTCGGCGCGCTGCTGCTGGCGGCCTGGAAGGGGCAGGTGCCCTTTGCGGGCATGACCCCGGGCGAGATGATCCGGCGCAAGCAGGAGAAGCTGGACACCGCCGGGGTGCCGGAGCCCTTGAAGGGCTTGATCGACTGGCTGACCGAACCGGCCTTGCCGCACCGCGCGCCTTCGGCCGCGGCGGTGGTGGAGCAGGTGGGCAAGGTGCTGAAGGGTCCGGCGCCGGAGCGGGCCACCCGTGCCGCGCCGCCGACGAGGACGCCGACCCGCCACGAGATGGTCGCGCCGAAGAAGCGGGGCGGCGGCGGTTTCGTGGTCCTGCTGCTGGTGCTCCTGCTGGCGGCGGGCGGCGGCGGGGCCTGGTATATGGGGATGCTGGACGGGGTGAAGGAACGGATCGCGGCCCTGTTCGAGGAGCCGCTGCCGGTCGTCTCGCCCTATGCCATGGCGGCCACGGCGGGCGGCGGGCTGGCGATCCCGCGGCTGACCGCCCATGCGCCGGACGAGGCGGCGGCGGCGGCGATCCGGCTGGGCTTCGCCACCCTGGCGGGGGCGGAGCCCGAGGCGGATGCGGTGACGCTGGCCGACGGTATGCCGACCGAGACCTGGGCCAGCGGCGCGGCGGCGGCCTTCGCCGCGGCCAAGGGGCTGGAAGGCTGGCGGATCGAGATTTCCGACACCGCCGCCGGGGTCAGCGGCCTTGCCCCCGGCACGGCCGAGGCGCAGGCGATCCGCGCGGCGCTGGACTCCTGGGCCGCCACCTACGGCTTCACCCTGAAGACCGACATCCTGGCCGGGCCGAAGCTTCTCGATCCGGCGGTGGTGCAGCAGGTGCTGGACCCCCTGGGCAATTGCGGGCCGCTGTCGCAGCTGGACCCGCCCTCCGGCGGCTATCCGATGGGGGCGACGATCACCGTCACCGGCGATGCGGTGGCCTCGGGCCTGGGCGACGGCATCACCGCGGCGCTGGAGCCGGTGATCGGCGACCGCAAGGTGCAGGTGGCGCTGAACGTGCTGAACGACCATCTCTGCCGGGTGCGCGGCGCCCTGCCGGACCTGGCCAGCAACAGCATCTCGATCTGGATGGGGCAGGGCGCGACCGGAGAGGCCAACCTGACCGGCGTGTTCCACACCGGCGACTTCCCGGTCGTCGACGTGCTGGTCCCGGCCAGCATCGCCGAGGGCGAACTCTGGGTGATGGCGGTGGACACCGACGGCTCGGTCTACAACCTGCTGCCGAACGTCAACGACGAGGAGAACGAGATCGCCAGGATCGGGGTGGTCGAGGGCGGCACCCGCCGCGTCCGGGTGATCTTCAGCCCGGACGAGAAGCGGGCCGAGCCGAAGCGGATCGCCATGCAGATCAAGGACACCGACTACGGCAAGAGCGAGATCATCGCCTTCGTGGCGCGGAAGGACCTGTTCGACACCCGCCGCCCGGGGCAGGAGTCGGTGGCCTCTCTGGCCGAGGCGCTGGCGGCGGTGCAGGCCGAGCGTCCGGGGAACATCCTGGGCTTCGCCTCCCGCATACTCGAATCCCGACCTTGACGGGTCGGGGGGCAGGTGTAGGTTGCAAGAATCGTATGGCTCTGCCAGTCTTTGGCTTAATTTCGATAGTTTTATACCGGCGTTGTTGAATGGACATTGCACCTTTCCTTGCGTCTGTGGACCCGTCTTCTCCGTCGGGGTCGGACCTGCGGAACGACGCGCGGTTCCATGCACTTGAAAACCGGCTGCAGGCGGCATCGCGCCCCGCCCGGCTGCAGCTGGTCGAGCAGGGCGGCACCGGCGCGGTGGAGCTGGACTGGTCCGATCTGGCCGAAGAGGCGCAGGCGCTGGCCGCCACCGGGCGGGACCTGCGGCTCCTGGTGATCGTCGCCCGGCTCTGGGCCAACGAGAACGGCCTTCAGGGCGTGGCCGAGGGGCTGAAGCTGATCACCGAGAACGTCGCCCGGCATTGGGAGACGCTGCATCCGGCGCTGCGGCCCTCGGCCTCGAAGCGCGAGGCGGCGCTGCGGCGGGTGAACGCGCTGTTCCAGCTGGAGAACCCCGACGGCGGGGTTCTGGGCGATCTGGAATTCGTCACGCTCTTGTCGCCGCGCGGCATCGGCCCGATCACCGGCGGCGACCTGGCGGCCGGGGCGCTGACCCGCTCCGCCTTCCTGAACGAGGCGCCGAGCGGCTTGGGCGAGAAGGAGCTGGCCGAGCTGGTGGCGGCGCACGAGGCGCGGCTGAACCGGGTGACGGCGGGCTGCCGGGCGACCGCCGCCGAACGGCCCGAGGAGATGGCGGCGCTGAAGGAATCGCTGGCCGCGGCCAGGGCGGCGCTGGCGGCGCTGGAGGCGGCGCTGGCCCCGCACGTGACCGAGAACGACATGGGCGTGCGCTTCACGGCGCTGGAGAAGTTCCTGACCCGGATCGGCCAGACGCTGGACGGCGTGTCGGCCCCCGCAACCGCCGCAACCGCCGCCCCTGCACAGGAGGCCCAAGCGATGCCATCCGCCCCTGCTGCAACGGCGCCCGCGCCCGCCGCCGCCGCGCCGGCGCTGCCCGGCCAGGTCAACAGCCGCCGCGATGTGGAGCGGATGCTGGACCTGATCATCGACTTTTACGAACGGACCGAACCCTCGTCGCCGCTGCCGCATCTGGCCCGCCGGATGCGGAAGATGGTGTCGATGAATTTCATGCAGTTGATGGAAGAGATTGCCCCCAGCGGCCTGAAGGAATTCCGCAATGTCGCCGGGGTATTCGATGAAAAGAACAAGCCCGGGAGAGAATGAGCCATGAGCGAGAGCAAGGCAAAAGTCATCGAGAGGAACCGCGCGCCCCGCGTGCAGATCGCCTATGACGTGGAACATTACGGCAGCCCGACCACCATCGAGCTCCCGTTCGTGATGGGGGTGATGGCGGACCTTGCGGGGTCGTCCGAGACGAAGGAGGCCCAGAAGGCCCCGAACGACCGCAACTTCGTCGAGGTGGACGCGGGCCGCTTCAACAAGTTCATGGAGGCGCTTTCGCCCCGGGTGAAGGCGCGGGTCAAGAACACCCTGCCCGGCAAGGAGGGCGAGGAAAGCGACGAGGAGATGTTCGTCGACCTCTCGTTCAAGTCGATGGGCGACTTCGCCCCCGACAAGGTGGCCGAGCAGGTGCCGGCGCTGGCCGAACTTCTGGCGATGCGCAAGCAGCTGGAGGAACTGCTCAGCTACATGGACGGCAAGGTGAATGCCGAGAAGCGCATCGCCCAGCTTCTGCAGAACGAGCCGCTGCTGCAGCAGGTGGCGACCGAGGCGATGAAGGATCAGGGAGGCACCGAATAATGGCCGACACGGAAAAGGCCGCAGGCGCGGCGGGCGTGGCCGAGGCCCAGGCCATCGACCTTGGCGAATTCAACGACCTTCTGGAAAAGGACTTCCGGGTCAAGGACGACGGCTCGGCCAAGCTGAAGAAGCTGGTGCAGAACCTGGCGCTGGCGGCGCAGGAGCGGTCGGGCACCGCGACGATTTCCGGCAATGCGGTGAAGTCGATCAAGTCGCTGATCGCCGGGATCGACCAGCTCTTGACCACCCAGATGAACGAGATTCTGCACGCGCCCGAGGTGCGGCAGATGGAGGGCACCTGGCGGGGCCTGCACTACCTGGTCAACAACACCGAGACCGACAGCAAGCTGAAGATCCGGGTGCTGAACATCACCAAGGATCAGCTGGCCGACCAACTGGAGGACTTCGAGGGGCAGATGTGGGACCAGTCCCCGATGTTCAAGAAGCTCTACTCCGAGGAATACTCGATGTTCGGCGGCGAGCCCTACGGCGCGCTGATCGGCGCCTACGAGTTCAGCCACCATCCCCGCGACGTGGGGCTGCTGCGCAATATCTCGGGCATCGCGGCCTCGGCCCATGCGCCCTTCATCGCCGCGGCGGCGCCGCAGCTTTTCCGCATGGAAAGCTGGCAGGAACTGCCCAACCCGCAGGACCTGAAGCAGATCACCTCCTCGCCGGAATACGCCAGCTGGCAGTCGCTGCGGGAGTCGGAGGACGCCCGCTACATCGGCCTCGCCATGCCGCGGGTGCTGGGGCGGCTGCCCTATGGCGCCAACACCGTGCCGGTGAAGGGCTTCGCCTTCGAGGAAGCCATCGACGGCAAGCACGACCACTATGTCTGGATGAACGCCGCCTTCGCCATGGGGGTGAACATCAACCGCAGCCACAAGCTTTACGGCTGGGGCACCCAGATCCGCGGCGTTGAATCGGGCGGCACCGTCACCAACCTGCCGGTCCATGCCTTCCCGACCGACGACGGCTCCATCGCCATGAAATGCCCGACCGAGATCGCCATCGACGACCGGCGCGAGGCGGAACTGGCGAAGCTGGGGATGATGCCGATCCTGCACCGCAAGAACACCGACCTTGCGGCCTTCATCGGCGCCCATTCCTTGCAGGACGATGAAGCGCGGGCCGGCCGGCTGGTCGACCCGGACGCGCAGGCGAACGAAAGGCTGTCGGCGAACCTGCCCTACCTGTTCCCGGTCTGCCGCTTCGCGCATTACCTGAAGGCCATCGCGCGGGACAAGATCGGGACGTTCAAGGAACGCAACGACATGCAGGTCTGGCTGTCGGAGTGGATCAACCGCTACGTGCTGGCCAACACCGCCATGGCCGACGACAAGGCCAAGGCCAAGCGTCCGCTGGCGATGGCCGAGGTGCGGGTGGACAGCGTGGAGGGCCGCCCGGGCTATTACAACGCCCGCTTCTACCTGCGGCCACACTACCAGCTGGAAGGCATCAACGCGAGCCTGCGGCTCGTGTCCGAGCTGCCTTCGGTGAAGGGCGTCTGACGCGCCCCGGACCCGCGGCCCCGTGCCTGGGGCCGCAGGCAAGGCATTCAAGGCCTTCCGCCGCAGGGCGGGGGGAAATTTCCAACCGACCCCAACATTTGAAAGGGCAAGACAATGGCTTTCACCGGTTATCTGAAGATCGAAGGCATCGACGGCGAATCCCGCCGCGCCGACCACGAGAAAGAGATCGACGTCTTCGGCGTCCAGTTCAACGCGCAGCAGATGTCGTCCTCCTCGGTCGGCTCGGGCCGCACCCGCGGCCGGGCGACGCTGTCGGATTTCACCTTCAACAAATGGCTCGACGCGGCTTCGCCCTACCTGATGCTGGCCTGCGCCAAGGGCAAGTCCTTCCCCGAGATCGTCTTCACCGCCCGCAAGGACTCGGGCGACGCGCATCTCGACTACCTGATCATCACGCTGGAGAACTGCATCATCTCTTCCTACAAGATGGCGCAGAACGCCCCGGAGGAAAGCTCGAACGAGCTGGTCTCCGAGGAAATCTCGATCTCCTACGAGAAGGTGAACTTCAAGTATGTCGTGCAGGCCGACGACCACTCGGCCGGCGACGAGCACGAGGTCGAATACGATCTGGTGGCCGCGAAGTAAGCCCGGAAGGAGACGGGCTTGGCACAGGGTCCGGTCACGGTCACGGCACGGCGCGAGGCGGTTCAACCCAGCCTCTGGGACCGGCTTGTCGACGACCTGCCGGGCCTGACCTCCGAAACCGAAGTGCGGCGCCGGGAAATCGGCGCCGACATCGGCGCCGAACGGCTGGAGGCGCTGGTGCAGGGCGGCGTGCGCGCCGTCGAACAGGCGCAGGACCTGCCCGAGGACAAGCGGCGCGAGATCGTCCAGTTCCTGACCGCCCTGCAACGCCGCGCCTTCCTGGAGGAACGCGGCATCGTGGTCACGGCGGACGTGCTGCGCGAGGCGGTGCGCCGCGACCTGGAAGAGCTGTTCGGGATGGAGCGCCTGCAGGCCCGCTTCCTGTGGACCGACATGGAACGCGGCGGCACCGAGGATCTGCAGGACGTGCTGGCGGATTACCCCCACGTCTGCCGCTCGGTGCTGAACTACGGCGTGCCCAGTTTCTCGGGCCGCCGGGCCAAGGATTTCGACCCCGAGGTGCTGAGCCGCGAGTTGAAGGAGGTGGTCGCCACCTTCGAGCCGCGGCTGAAGCGCGACACCATCAGGGTCACGGTGGACACCGGCGGCCGCGACGGGCTGAAGGTCCGGATCGAGGGCGTGCTGATGCTCTCTCCGGTGCCCGAAAGGCTGCGGCTGTCGACCACGATCAACCTCGACAACGGCTTCGCCGCGACGCGGATCGAGGACGGCTGAGCCATGGACCGGGCCTTCCTGAGCTATTACGAGGCCGAGCTTGCCCATGTGCGCGAGCTGTCGAAGGAATTCGCCGGCCTGCACCCGACCGTGGCGCGCAACCTGTCGCTGGACGCGGTGCCCTGCCCGGACCCCTATGTCGAGCGGCTGCTGGAAGGCGTGGCCTATCTGGCGGCGCGCACGCGGCTGAAGCTGGATGCCGAGGGGCAGCGCCATGTCCGCGGCATCCTCGACGCGCTCTATCCCGATCTGGCCGGGCCGGCGCCGGCGATGTCCACCGTGGTGCTGCATCCCGGGCCGCAGGTGCAGACCATGGCCGACGGCCATCTGGTCAAGCGCGGCACAAGGCTGGTCGCCGCGCTGCGCGAGGGGGTGTCGACCCGGGTCACCTATTCCACCGCGCAGGACGTGACGCTGTGGCCGGTAGCGCTGGAGGCGGTGGACTACCTGCAGGACCGCGGCGCGCTGTCGGCGGCCGGGGTGCCCGACCGGCTGATGCAGGGCGCCGAGGCGGGGCTGCGCTTCGTGTTCCGCCGGGTCGGGGCCGGGCCGCTGTCGGACCTGTCGCTGGACCGGCTGGACATCGAGTTCTCGGGCGGCGCGCGTTCCGGCGCGATCTTCGATGCGGTCTTCGCCGCGCCCTTGCCGGTGATCGCCCGCAAGGCCGAGCCCGCCGCCCCTTTCCATCCGGCGTCGCCGCCCGGCCTGACCGGCATCCGCGACGACGAGGCGCTGCTGCCCCGCCTGCGGCCCTCGTTCGAGGGCTACCGGCTGATGCGGGAATATTTCCTGATGCCGGAACGTTTCCACGCCCTGCGGCTGACCGGGCTGCAGCCGGCGGTGAAGGCCAGCGCCATGAAGCTGGAGGTGATCCTGCCGATGGGCCGCCCGGCGCCGGCGATCTCCGAGGTCTCGGCCAAGGACTTCCGGCTGTTCGCCACGCCGGTCGTCAACCTGTTCGAGAAGGAATGCAACGTGGTCGAGATGGACCCCCGCGCCACCGCGCATGTGGTCCATGCCGACCGCACAAGGCCCTTGGATTTCGAGATCCACCGCCTGCTGCGGGTGTCCGACGCCGAGGCCGACGGGCCGCAGGCCGACCTGCATCCGCTTTACACCCCTGCCGCCACGGCGGGCTCGGGGCTGGTCTACACCACCGAACGCCGCCCGCGCCGCCCGGGCAGCGACGAGTTGCGCCGGGGCCAGACCCGCACCTCCTACACCGGCGACGACCTCTTCGTCTCGGTCGCGCGGCCGCTTGGGGTGCAGCAGGTCAAGCCGCTGAAGCGGCTGGACATCCGGGCACTGGTGTCGAACCGCGACCTGCCGATCTTCGACGACACCCCGAAGCTGGCGGTGGACACCGGCGATCCGGTGGCGCGGGTGGAACTGGTGGCGGCGGTGCGCCGCCCGCGGCCGTCTTTGGTCGCCGGCCTGCCGCAGGTCGGCCGCGACGGCGAGGCCGCCTTCGACGACCTGACCTGGCGCCTGGTCGGGCAGCTGTCGCTGAACCACCTGTCGCTGGCCGAGGAAAGCAGGGGCGCCGAACCGCTGCGCGCGATGCTGGAACTTTACGCCGACCGCGGCGATCCGGCGCTGGCCCGGCATGTGCGGTCGCTGACCCGCGTCACCAGCCGCCAGATCATCGAGCGGCTGGACCTGCCGGGCCCGCTCTGCCTCGGCAAGGGGGTGGAGATCACGCTGCATGTGGACGAGGGGCCGCTGTCGGGCGGGTCGGTGCTGCTGCTGTCGGCGTTGCTCAGCCGGCTTTTCGCCCGCCACGCCAGCATCAACGCCTTCGTCCGCACGAAGACCCGGCTGCAACAGAAACAGGAGGAGGTGTCATGGCCGATGTGCCCGGGCAACCGAGACCTGATCTAGGCTTCGCCAGCCCCGACCCCGAGGAGATCGGCTTCTTCGAGCTGCTGCGGCGGCTGGAACGCGAGGGCCTGCGCTTCGGCCGCGCCGGCGGGCCGGACAAGGAACCCGCAAGGCTGGGCCAGCGCGCCCGGCTGGCGATGGCGACGCGCGATGTCGCCGGCTTCACGCCGCCGGGCGACAAGACCCCCGCGAAGGTAGAGGTGGAGGTGCTGGGGCTTCTCGGCCCCGAGGGCGCGATGCCCTTGCACATGACCCGCTGGATCATGGCCCGGCAGTCGGAACGCTGGTTCGGCGAAGGCGCGGCCGGGGTGACGGCGGACACCACCTTCCTGGATTTCGTCAACATGCTGCAGCACCGGCAGATCGCCTTCTTCTGGCGCGCCTGGGGCGACCTGCACCCCGAGGTGGGGGTGGAGCATGACGGCGGCGGCCGGGTGATGGCGATGCTGGAGACGCTGGCGGGCGTGGGCCTGCCGGGCCTGCGGCAGGCCAACCGGCGCACCGCCGACCCCGACCTGGCGCTGCGGCAGGCGACCTCGCTCGGCCATCAGGTCAACGGGGTGGAGCGGCTGACCGGCTACCTGACCGACCTCTTGCAGGTGCCGGTCAGGATAAGGGAATTCGTCGGCCACTGGATGGAGATCCCGGCGCCGTTGCAGACCCGCCTCGGGCAGGCGCATTGCGGCTTGGGCCGCGGCGCGATGGTCGGGGCGCGGGTGTTCCAGCGCCAGGACCGGGCGGAACTGAGGTTGGGGCCGCTGAGCCTGCCGCGCTATCTGGCGCTGATCCGCGACGGCAAGGCTCTGGCGGCGATCCGCCGGGCGATCCGCTTCGTCGCCGGGGCGGATGTGGAATACGACCTGCGGCTGGAACTGGCGCGCGAGGAGGTGCCGGAGCCGCGGCTGGGGCAGGCCGCTTTGGGGCGCACCGGCTGGCTGGGCGGGCCGCCGAAGGGGCGGGCGGATGACTGGGTGATGCGCGGCTTCTCGGCCCGGATGACGGAGGGCGCGACATGACGCTGCGGCTGGTTCTGGAAAGCTTCTCCCACCCGCAGAAGCGGACCGAGGTGCGGCTGGCCGACGGCCAGCTGGTGATCGGCCGCAGCGAGGACTGCGGCTGGCAGTTGGAAGACCCGCAGATGTTCGTCTCGCGCCGGCATTGCGTCGTCATGGGGCAGGGCGGGCAGTATCGCGTCACCGACGAAAGCAGCGGCGGGCTGTTCCTCGATGCCGCGCCCGCGCCGCTGGGGCAGGGGGTGACGGCGGTGCTGTCGCCGGGGATGCGGCTGAAGCTGGGCGACTTCGTGATCCGGGTCGAGGTCGAGGGCGCCGCCGCCCCGGTCGCCGCCGCGCCGCCGCCGAAGGATGCGCTTTTCGGCGACGATTTCTTCACTCCGCGGCCCGAGGCGCCGCCGCCGCCGCGCCCGGCCTCGCTGCCCGACCCGTTCGACGCGCCGCGTGCGGCAGAGCCGGCGGCGGAGGCCGCGCCCCGGCCTGCGGCGCCCGCCTTCTTCGACGATCCCTTCACCATGGAACACGGGCCGCGCCCGGTGACGCCGGCGCCCGATCCCGCGCCGCGGGCGGCGCCGGCGGGCGGCTTCGACTTCGGCGACTTCGGCCTGCCCGCCGATCTGGGCGCGCCGACTCCTCCGCCGCCGCCCGCCGCCCCGCCGGCCGCGCCGCCCCAGGTCACTCCTTTGGCCGATCCTTTCGCGGACCTGCCGCCGCCTCCACCGCCGCCCGCGGCTCCTCCGGCGGCTGCCGCCGCTGTCGTCGCGCCTCCGCCGCCCGATCCCTTTGTCGCCCCTCCTCCTCCCCTGCCCGGCGCGGCGAACCCGGATGCCCTTGCCGCGCTGCTGAAGGGCATGGGCATCGCTCCGCCGCCCGGTTTCCGCGGCACGCCCGAGGAGATCGAGGCCATCGGCCGCCGCTACCGCGCCATGGCCGAGGGGCTGGTGCAGCTCTTGCGGATGCGGGCGCAGGAGAAGGGGGCGGCGCGGGTGGCGCAGACGGTGATCGGCGCCGCCAACGTCAACCCGCTGAAATTCCTGGCCGGCGCCGACGAGGTGGTGGCCGCGCTGGTCGCCGCCAAGGGCCCCGGCTACCTGGACCCGGATGCCGCCATCGCCGCCTCGGTCGGCGACCTGATGGACCACCACAAGCGCAGCTGGAGCGGCTTGCAGGCCGCGCTGCGCCGGATGGTGGACCGCTTCGACCCCGCCGTCTTCGAGGCCGAGGTCGAGGATGTGGGGATGCTGAAGGCGCTGGTTGCCGGCAGCCGCCCGGCCCGGCTCTGGCAGCTCTATGCCGACCGCTACCGCGAGATCGCCCGGGCGGCGGAGGACCGCTTCCTTGGCGAGGTGGGGGCCGATTTCCGCGAAGCCTACGAAAGTGAAACCAGGAGGACGGACAATGGAACGGCGTGAATTTCTGCTTGCAAGCATGGCCCTCGGGCTGACCGCCTGCGCGCCTTCGGGGCCGGGTGTGGTGACCATCGTGGCGCAGGGGGCGGCGGGAATGAACGCCGGCTCCGGCGGCGACCGGCCGCTGACGCTGCAGATCGTGCAGATGCGCAGCGCGGGCGCCTTCGACGGCGCCGATTTCTTCGCGCTGCAGAACCCGCAGGCCGCGCTTGGCGGCGAGTTCATCAAGGCCGACCAGATCGTGCTGACCGCCGGCGCGGCGAAGACGCTGGCGATCGGGCTGGATGCCGGCACCACGGTGATCGGCGTCATCGCCGGCTACCTCGACCCGGCGGGCAAGAATTTCCGCGCGAAAGCCGCCGTGTCGGCCACGGAAAGTGTTACCTTCAACGTCACGGTGACCAGAAGCGGCGTGACGATGAGTGCGGCCTGA
The DNA here is from genome assembly GCF_011043545.1 of Rhodobacter sp. SGA-6-6. GTDB lineage: Bacteria > Pseudomonadota > Alphaproteobacteria > Rhodobacterales > Rhodobacteraceae > Pseudogemmobacter. Next base: position 76,873 of record NZ_JAAKGP010000006.1, read on the forward strand.
CGGCCGGGACGGGAGACGGGAATGAGCGGATCGAACAGGGTCCTGTGGTCCGAGGGGCTTTACCTTCGCACCCAGCACTTCCAGCAGCAGGACCGCCATGCCGAGGCGCTGATGCGGGCCGGCCTTCAGGCCGCGCCCTGGCAGCCCTGGGGGTTCTCGCGGCTGGAGTTCGACCGCGCCGCGCTGGATGCCGGGCAACTGGCGATCCGCTCGGCCGAGGGGCTGTTCCCCGACGGCACCCCGTTCCGGGTGCCGGAAACCGCCGCGCCGCCGCCGCCGGTTCCGGTGGCGGCGGGGACGGCGGGGCGGGCGCATCTGGCGATCCCGGTGGAGCAGCCGGGGGTGGCGACGATGGACGCCGCCCATGCCGAGCCTTCGGGCGCGCGCTACCGCGGCGAGATTTCCGAGGTCCGCGACACGGTGAGGAACGGCGCCGACCCGGCCGAGGTCGAGGTGGCGAAGCTGAACCTGCGCCTCCTCGGCCCCGGCGAGGCGGTGGCGGGCTTCGTCACCCTGCCGCTGGCGCAGCTGGAGGGGCTGCGCGCCGACGGCTCGGTCGCGATCCGCGAGGGCGACCTGCCGCCGGCGCTGACCGTGGCCGCGGCGTCCTGGTATGCCGGGCTGTTGCAGGAGGTGGTGACGGGGCTGGACCGCATCGCCGAGGCGCATGGGCAGATGGTCCTCGGCGGCGCGGGGCGGTCGATCGAGAACCTGCTGATCCTGGAACTGGCCAATTCCGCCCGCCCGCGTTTCGCCCATCTGCTGGCGCAGAACCTGATCCATCCTTGCGCGCTTTACGAGGAACTCGGCGCGCTGGCCGGGCGGATGGCGACCTACGGGTCGTCGTCGCGGCGGCTGACCGAGATGCCGGTCTACGACCACGCCGACCCGCAGCCGGCCTTTTCCGCGCTGGCCGACACGCTGCGGTCGCTGATGCTGTCCCTGCGGCATGTGGAGCCGAAGAGCCGGGCGCTGCCGGTGGCGAAGCACAGCCAGAACATCTGGAAGGTGCGGATCGACAACCCGGAACTGCTGAAGACCAGCCGGATCGTGCTGCGGGTGGGGTCGAACCTGTCGGAAGAAACCCTGCGCAAGCTGTTCGTCGACCAGGCCACGGTCGGCGCGGCGGATGCCTTCGAGATGCTGTGGAAGTCGCGGCTGCCCGGCATCGCCCTGAAGCCGCTGCATTCCCAGCCGCGGGAAATTCCCTACGACGGCGAAAGACTGTGCCTGGAGCTGAACCAGAAATCCGAGCATTGGGCGCAGCTGATGAACGCCCCCGGCTTCGTGATCGGCATCTCCGGCCAGCTGGAAAGCGAGCCGCAGATCGACTGCTATGCGGTCAGCAGGTGAGGACATGACGGACAAGGACGACCCCTTCGGCCTGTCTTCCGACGCAGGGCGGACCCGCATCCGCCCGGTGGCGGGGGCGCGTCCGCTGCCGCCGATGCCGCCGCAGGGCGGGCAGACCTGGGGGGCGCCGCCTCCGCCGCAGCAACCGGCTTTCGGCAGTTTCGGCGGCGGTCCCGGCTTCGCTCCCTCGGCCCCGGCCCGGCCGCGCGGGCAGCGGCCCCATGCCAACCCGCTGGTGGCGGCCTTCGCGCCCTTGCTGGAACTGGCGCCTGAACTGGAACGGGCGCATCCCCCGGCCCAGCCGGAAGTGCTGCGGCAGAGGGTGCAGGGCAGCCTGATCGACGCCCGCGATGCGGCGGTGGCGCTCGGCCAGCCGCTGACCCGGGCCAATCAGGGGGCGTGGTTCGTGGCCGCGCTGATCGACGACATCGCGCTGAACACCCCCTGGGGCGGGCACAGCGACTGGCCGCGCCAGCCCATCGTCACCCAGTTGACCGGAGAGGTCGATGCCGGCACCCGCTTCTTCCGCCATCTGGAGGAGCTGGTCGCCCATCCCAACCGCGACCCGGACCTGCTGGAGCTGGCCTATCTCTGCCTCGGCCTCGGCTTCCGCGGCCAGTATCGTCCGCAGGGGCCGACCGGCGAGGCGACGATCACCGCGCTGCGCGGCCAGATCGCCCGGGCCCTGCGCAACGTCGACACCCTGGCCGCGCCGCTGTCGCCCCATGCCGATGGGGTGAAGGTGCCGGACGAGCCGCGCCGCTTCGCCGTGCCGATCTGGACCATCTGGCTGGCCGCGGTGGCGCTGATCGCCGCGATCTACACCGGGCTGTCGCTGCAACTGGGCAACAAGGCCGAGCAGCTGTTCGTCTCTGCCGCCGCCCTGCCGCCGGCCGAGCGCGCCGGCATCTTCCGCCCCGTCCGCGACACCAATGCCCCGCCCGAGCCGGTGCCGGTGGTGGAGCCGATGGTGACCTTCGAGCTGCTGCCCCTGTTCCAGGAAAAGGCCCCGGCCGAGACCGCCTCCGCCCTGAAGGGGCGCGAGGACGTGTCGATGGCGGTCCTGGTGGTGCAGGGCACCGACCCCGAGGTCTTCCGCAGCGCCAAGGCCGACCTGCGCGACGAATACCAGCCGCTGATCGCCGCCATCGCCCAGGTGATCCTTGAAAACGCCGAGGTGATCGGCCGCATCACCGTGGTCGGCCATACCGACTCGGTCCCCGTGCAGGCCAGCAATCCGTTCCAGTCGAACCAGGGCCTCAGCGAGGCCCGCGCCGCCACCATCGCCAAGTTGCTGGTCGCGGCCGGCGTCCCGGCCGATCAGGTGGTGTCGGAGGGCCGCGCCGACACCCAGCCGGTGGGCGACAACGCCACCAAGGAAGGCCGCGCGCAGAACCGGCGGATCGAGATCAAGATCGAAAAGAGGCTCTGAGATGCGGCTGATCAAGAGCCTGTTCCGTTTCCTGATCTCCCGCAAGCTGTGGGTCTTCATCGGCGTGATCCTGCTCTGCGCGCTGATCTGGCAGTTCGGCCCCTTGCTGGCGCTCGGCGACCTGCACCCGCTGGAGGAGGAGTTGAACCGGCTGATCGCCATCGGCGTGGTGGTGATCCTGTGGCTGTTCTCGATCCTCTTGGCGCAGCTGCGGGCGGCGCGGAAGAACCGGATGTTCGTGACCGAGCTGGCGGCGCCCCCGCAGGTGGCGGCAGCCCGGCCGGGCGAGGCCAACCTGGCGGCGATGAACACCAAGTTCGCCGAAATCCTGGGCCAGATGAAGAAATCCCGGCTGGGCGCGAAGAAGTTCCTGCGCGAGATGCCCTGGTATGTGATCATCGGCCCGCCCGGCACCGGCAAGACCACGGCGCTTCGGCAATCCGGCCTGCATTTCCCCATCGACCTTTCCGACGACATCAAGGGCGTGGGCGGCACCCGCAACTGCGACTGGTTCTTTACCGACACCGCGGTGCTGGTCGACACCGCCGGGCGCTATGTCGAGCAGGCCTCCGACCCGGAAGTGGATGCGGTGGAATGGGGCGGCTTCCTTGCCCTGTTGAAGAAGCACCGCGGCAAGCGCGCGCTGAACGGGGTGATCGTCACGCTGTCCCTGCAGGAGCTGCTGGGGGACGAGGCCGCGCTGCGGGCCCACGGCAAGACCATCCGCAAGCGGCTGGCCGAGTTGCGCGAGAAGCTGGAAATCCAGCTGCCGGTCTATCTGATGATCACCAAGGCCGACCTCGTGCCCGGCTTCGAGGCCTTCTTCGCCGACCTGACCAGCCGCGACCGCGAGCAGGTCTGGGGCGCGACGCTGCCCACCGACGCCCGCCCCGAGGGCACCGTGATCGCGCGGGAATTGCGCGGCCTCTTGGCCCGGCTGGAAAGCCGCCTCTCCAGCCGCATGGCCGAGGATGCGGCGCTGCCCTGGCGGGCCGAGGTGTTCCGCTTCCCGGCGCAGGTCGAAAGCCTGGAAGGCGCGCTGAAGCTGCTGGTGGAGACCGTCTTCGGCGAAAGCCGCTATGAAGAGGCGCCCTGGCTGCGCGGCTTCTACTTCACCTCGGCGGCGCAGGAAGGCAGCCCGATCGACCGGATGCTGGTCGAGATGGCAGGCGCCTACGGCTTGCGCGCCGATCCGCCGCCGCGCCGCGCCGCGGGCGAGCAGCGCAGCTATTTCCTGCACGATCTGCTGGCCGGGGTGATCTTCCCCGAGGCCGGCCTCGGCCAGTTCGACCGCGCGGCCGAGGAGCGGCGGGTCTGGATCTGGCGCGGCTCGGCCGCCGCCGCGGCGCTGGCGGTCACGCTGGCGGGGCTCGGGTTCCTTTATTCCTACCTCAACCAGTCCGGCGTGGTGGCCGACCAGGCCCGGCTGACCGCCGACCTGTCGCAAAGGCTGGCGAACGTGGCCTCGCGCCAGGCGCCGACCGATCCGCTGGATCTGGACGTGGCGCTGGAGGCGATGGCCGAGATCGAGGCGGCGCGGACCCCGGCGCAGGGCTCGGTGCTGACGCTGGTCGGCCCTTCGGCGCGGACCGACCTCGACCGGGCGCAGCGGATCGCCTACGAACACGGGCTGGAGACGATCCTGGAGCCGCGGATGGTCGCGCTTCTGGAGGCGACGATGTGGCGCGAGATCAGGAACCCCGAGTTCCTGCTGGGCGCGCTGAAATCCTACCTGATGCTGACCGGCAAGGCCCCCTACGACCGCGAGTTCCTGACCTATTGGTGGACCGAGCAACTGCCCGGTCACGCCCCGATCCCGCCCTTCCCGACCGAGGCGGCGCTGGCGCACCAGCTGGCCGCCATCGACCGGGCGGGCGGCGACGAGGCGGCGCAGCGCATCCAGCCCGACGATCTGCTGGTCGCCAAGGCGCTGGAGGCGATCTGCACCGTGCCGCTGTCGGTCCGGGCCTACAACAGCCTGATGCAGGACCCGAACGTCACCGGCCTGCCGGAATGGATCCCGGCCGAGACCGCGGGGCCGAACGCGACCAAGGTGCTGACGCGGCTGTCGGGCAAGACGCTGCGGATCGGCCTGCCGGGGGCCTATACCTACGAGGGCTTCCACAGCGTCATCCTGCCGCTGATCCCCGAGGTGGCGGCGCAGGCGGCGCTGGACCGGGCGGTGTTCACCGGCGGCTGCGCCGAAAGCAGCGACACCTCGGTCGAGGCGCTGGAGCAGGATATCCTGAAGCTTTATTCCGACGACTTCATCGCGCAATGGGACGGCTTCCTGCGCGACATCAGGCTGGCGCCGATCACCGACCTGACGGTGGCGACGGCGAATCTGAAGGACCTCGCCAGCCCGGACAGCACCCTGAAGCGGCTGTTGCGGGCGGTGGTGACCGAGACCGACCTGATGGCGGTGCCGCCCGAGCCGGAGGAGGGCGCCGATACCGGCGGGCTGGTCAAGGCGGCGACGAAACGGCTGGGCAAGCTGGGGTCGCTGATCTCGAAGGCCGACAAGGCGGCGGACAAGATCGGCGTCGGCAAGGATAGCGCAGGCCCGCCCGCCGACCCACCGGGCAAGACCATCGCCGACCATTTCGCGCCGCTGAAGGCGACGATCAACGAGGTCGACGGGGTGCCGCCGCTGATCACCGATGCCGAGACCGCGCTCGGCGCGCTGGCGAACGAGTTGCAGACCGTGGCCGCCAGCCCGGACCCGGAGGCGGCGTTGCTGGCCCGGGGCGGGCTGCCGCAGCTGACCGGGCAGCTGGCCAATGTGGCGGCGATCCTGCCCGATCCGGTGGACGACTGGCTGACCGGCCTTGCGGGCGACACCATCTCCGTGACCCGCGATGCGGTGGTGGCGCAGCTGAACGCGCGCTGGAAGGCCGACGTGCTGCCCTTCTGCACCAGCGCCACCGCCGGGCGCTATCCGTTCGAGAGGGGCTCGGCCATCGACGTGAACACCGCGGATTTCCAGCGGCTGTTCGGGCCGGGCGGGCTGATCGACGAATTCACCAACACCCACCTGCTGCAATATGTCGACACCACGGTGCGGCCATGGAGCTGGCGCGCCGATTTCGGCCTGCCCGCCGCCAGCCTGCAACCCTTCGAGCAGGCCCGGTCGATCCGAGAGGCCCTGTTCCCCGGCGGCGCCGGCCCGATCATGGCCTTCACGCTGGAGCCGAAGGACCTGTCGGCCAATGCCGCGCGGGTGACGCTGAACCTCGACGGTCAGAACCTGGTCTATTTCAACTCGGCCACCCGCCCGCAGGCGATGACCTGGCCGGGCAAGGACGGCACCAACCTGATCTCGCTGTCGTTCTCGCCGGTGGATGGCACCGGCGAGATCCTGACCTCGGAGACCGGGGCCTGGGCATGGCTGCGGATGATCAGCGGCAAGCTGAAGAAGACCGATCTGCCGGAGCTGTTCAGCCTGACGCTGTCCTCCGGCGGCTTCTCGGCGCGGTTCGAGCTGCGGGCGGCCTCGGTCGAGAACCCGTTCGACCTGACGATGTTCGGAAACTTCAAATGCCCGCAGGGATTCTAGGGCCAGCACAAGTTCCTTGGAAGGAATTTGGCAATTTTCTTCCAGGAAAATTGCGGGCCTCCCATGGCTGAGGGGATGACCGGCTTCCACGGGAAGCTGCCCGTCGCCGGCGATTTCCTGACCCGCGGCCTGCCCTCGGGCTTCGCCGCCTTCTGGGACGGCTGGGCGGCGCGTCATCTGGCGCGGCGCGAGGATTGGCCCGAGGGTGGCCTGCGGCTGCGGCTGGCCTCGGGCGGCCGGGTCGCGGCCGGCGTCGCGGTGCCGGGCGCCGACCGGGTGGGGCGGCGCTTTCCGCTGGCGGCTTTCCTGATCGCTGCCGACCTGCCCGGCCCGCCGGGGCTCGATCCCTGGTGCGACGCCGCCTTCGCGCTGCTGCGCAGGGCGCAGGAGGACGGCCTCATGCCGGAAGAACTGGACGAAAGGCTGCAAGGGCTGGCGCCGCCCGATGCGGCGGGGGAAGGCTCCGCCTCGGGGTCGATGCAGCTCTGGTCCCGCGGCCGGCCCGCCGCGGCCTGCGACCCGGGCAACCCGCAGGAGGCGCTGGACCGCCTCTTCAGTTGTTCTTGATCTTCGAGCCCTTAACCGTCACGTCGCTGCTGGCCTTGACGTTGATCTTGCCCGAGCCGGTCAGGGTGATGTCCTTGCCCTCGATGTTGATGGTGCCGTCCTTCTTCATCGAGATGGCGGCCTTGCCGGTCTTGATCACGATGGAATCGGCCGCCTCGATGATGATGGACTTGCCGGATTTCACCGCCAGCGCGCCCTTGATGTCGTGCAGCGTGTCCTTCGCCACCTTGGTGGTCTGCCCGCCGGCGATGGTATTGGTCTGGTCCTTGGCGACATCCAGGGTCTGGCCGCCGCCGATCTTGACCGATTGGTTGCCGCCCATGCCGACCGACTGGTTGGAGGCGATGGTCCATTTGTCGTCGCTGCCGATGGTATGGGTCTGGTCGCTGCCGACGGTGACGATGCGGCTTCCGCCGATGGTGTTGACCTGCTCGGCGCCCACGGTGCGGATCTCGGCCGCGCCGACGGTGTCGGTGCGCACGGCGCCCACGGTGATGGTCTGGGCGATGGCGACGGTCTGGCTGTGGTTCGCCCCGATGGTCTCGGTGGAATTGGAACCGATGTTTATCGTCTCGTTCACGCCGACCGTCAGCGTCCGGTTCGACCCCACCGTCTCGTCGTCGTTGACGCCGATCGAGACGGTCCGGTTATTGCCGACGCTGACCGCCTTGTCGTTGGCCACGCTTTCGGTGCGGTCATGGCCGATGGACTGGGTGGCGTCATGGCCGACGTCTTCCACCCAGTCGTGGCCGATGGTGCGGGTCTCGTCGTTCTTGACCAGTTCGTTGTGGTCCTTCTCGGCCTGGAAATAGACCTCCTCGGCTCCGGCCTTGTCCTCGAAGCGCAGCTCGTTGTAGCCGCCCGTCGTGGGCGTGGACCAGCTTTTCCAGCCCGACTGGCTGGCGTTGTCGGGCAGGCCGTAGGGCACGGTGTTCTGCGCGTGGTAGACCCGGCCGGTGATGATCGGCTGGTCCGGGTCGCCTTCGAGGAAGTCGACGATCACCTCATGGCCGATGCGCGGAATCTGGATGAAGCCCCAGCCGGCGCCGGCCCAGGCGGCGGAGACCCGGACGAAGCAGCTGGAGTTCTCGTCGCGCTTGTCCAGCCGGTCCCAGTGGAAATGCACCTTCACGCGAGAAAATTCGTCGCAGAAGATTTCCGCCCCCGCCGGGCCGACCACCACCGCGGTCTGCGGCCCCTGCATCCGCGGCTTGCGGGTCCGGCGCGGCGGGCGGAAGGTCACGTCCTTCGGCGCCAGGTCCAGCCGCACCTCGTAGCCCGAGCCCTCCTGCCCCTGGCCCGCCCGCAGCTCCTCGTCCCACATGCTGTAGTCGGCGCGGATGACGAAATAGTCGCGGTTCTCCGACTCGCGCGGGAACAGCTCCAGCTTGAAGACATTGCCCGAGCGCAGGTGCCTCGCCGTGCCCTTGGCCGCGATCCGGTGCTTGTCGGCCTGCAATTCGTGCAGCCGCCGCGCCGCGATGGCGTCGCCGGGCGACAGCTCCAGGTAGCGGCCGGGGTAATGGTAGACCTCGCCCTTGTCCTGGGCATGGCCGACCGGGGATTCGGTCAGCGTCATCAGGTCGAAGGCCGGCTTCTTGAAGTCGTAGTCGGTCTGGGTGAACTTGCCCGACCGCACCGTGGACTTCGGGATCCACTGGGTGATGAAGTCGCCCTCGTCATAGGCGATGCGGCTGTCGGGCTCGTAGGGCACGGTCTCGCCGCCCTCGGCCGGCTGCATCGCCTCGTTGCCGTCGACGATCACCATGGTGTGGCCGTCGTCGTCATGGGTGAAGAAGTAGAAGATGCCCTCGTCCTCCATCAGCCGCTGGATGAAGTCCATGTCGCTTTCGCCGTATTGCACGCAATATTCGCGCTTCTCGTAGCGGGCCTGCAGCTTCAGCTTGAACTTCGCCTCGGGCCAGGACTTCAGCACCTCCTCGATGATGTCGGGGGTGGTCTTCTCCTGGAAGATGCGGTTGTCGCTGTCCAGGGACAGGAACCACAGCCAGGGCCGCAGCGTCAGGCGGTAGAAGCTGAGGTCGTCGCGGATGTCCTCCAGCGCCATGTCGGCGACATGGCCGTGGAAGGTGCGCGGCGTCTCGCCCTCGACCTTGATCTCGGCCTTGGTGCCAAGGACCTTCAGCGGGTCCAACTCCATGTCCTTGGTCGAGATCAGCAGGCTGTAGGCGAAGGGGCGGGAGATTTCGTCCCAGCCCTCCATCCGGGCGAAAAACACTTCGGCTTCGATGGCGGGAACGGAAACGGTGATATGACGATGAAGCGGCAAGGCGATGATCCCTGGATGAAGCGGGCCGTCGAAAAGGGGGCGGTGCAAATACCGGGGGAGTATAGACGGATTCGCAGGCTTTGGCGCGTGTGAAATTCCGGTCCTTCCGGCCTGTTGCGGCCTCTTCGCCCGTCTTCGACGGCTCATCGGCAGGACGCCGCCCGCGACGAGCCGTCGAAGACGGACGAGGAACTACAGGACGGGCGGGCAGGCGAAGCCCTGCATCAGCTTGCGCAGCGCGATCGGGTTCTGCGGCTTGTCGACCAGGATTTCCAGGAACAGCCGCGACTGGTCGGCCTTCAGGTCGACCAGGAAGCGCTTGCCGCTGTCGCGGTCGCGCAACCGCAGGGGCGCCAGCAGCCGCAACAGGCCCCAGTAGCCCGGCTGCGCCAGCCGCGCCTCGCCGGCGCCGGAGTTGAACACCACCTCGATGCCGGCCTGCGGGTCGGCGCCGGGCCAGGCCAGCACCAGGCTGTCGGTCGCCGCCTCTACCGGCCCGCCGTTGCCGCCGAGGCTGACGAAGGCGCGGCCGCGCTCGGCCAGGGCCGAGAGGGTCAGCGTGGACCCGGCGCGGCCGTCGGGAAAGAGGCCGGTGCCGATCTCGGTGGCGCGTTGCAGGAAGACGGCGGAGTCGGGGTTCAGCCCCTCGAACCGCGCCTCGGGCTTCCAGCGCCAGGGGGTGTCGGTCATGTCCAGCATCTGCGCGGCGCGGGCCTTGACGAAACGGTCGATCGTGCCGCCCGGCGCGAAAAGGCGCTGCACCTGCTCGGGGTCGGCATCGGCGCCGTCGCCGAAGGGGAAGCGGCCCTGGGTGACGGCGAGGCAACTTTCCAGCACCTCGGTCTGCCAGATCCGGGTCAGGTTGTTCGACAAGAGGTCGGCATGTTCGGCGCCGGTCTGGGCCAGGGTGTCCTCGACCAGTTGCACCACCACCCTCGGCGCCACCCCAAGGGCGGCGACCGAGGCCGCGCGGTCCTGCACCGACATCAGCCGCTGCTGCCCGCGTTCGTCGTCGCGGTCCTGCGCGGCCAGCGCGACGTTCAGCCCGGCGAAGAGGGTGGCGATCTCCTGCATCCGGCCGGCTTCGACATACTGGACCATCGGGCCGAAGACGGCGGCGATCTCGATCTGCTGGGGGTGGCTGCGGCGGCGGTCGGTGCCGCCGGCCTGCAGCCAGACCTCGCGGAGCAGCGCCTCCAGCGGCGAGGAGCGGCGGGCGAGTTCGCCCGAGATGCGGACCGAGGAATCGGGGGTGGTGAATTCGCGCACCCGCAGGTCGGCAAGATAGTCCGACCAGCGGGCGAGGGTGTCGTCCTGCAGCCGGTCCATCAGCACGTCCGGCGTGTCGTTCTGCGGTTTCGGCGGTGCGGGGAACAGCCTCGCGGCCTGGTCGCGGGCGGCCTGCACCGCCAGCCCGGCGCCGAAGTTGCGGGCGTGGTCCCAGCCGGCCTGGGTATAGAGCCCCGGCATCGGCAGTTCCATCGGCAGGCCCGACTTGCGGCGCAGGATCACCGAGAGGCCGGGGACGGCGGTGTCGGGCCGCCAGCCGGGCAGGGCGGCGGCATTGGCCGAGCGGCGCAGTTCCAGATAGGCGCGGTCCGGCTCCGGCGCCTCGGCGGCGATGCCGCGGGCCTGCTCCAGCAGTTCCGCATCCGGCGGGGCAGGGGGCGCGGCGGGCGGGTCCAGCGCCGCCAGATGCGGGGCGAGGCCGGCCAGCGCCGGGTCGGCCCCGGCCCGGTCGGCGGCCCATCCGGCCAGCCAGTCCGGTTGCCATCCGGCCTGCCCCGACAGCACCGACCAAGCCCGCAGCGTGTCGTAGGCGGCGGCCGGTTCGCCCTCGGAGGCCAGCGCCCGGTCGATGGCGGCGGAGAGGAGCGGCGGCAGATGGCGTTGAAGCGCGTCCTGATAGGCGGCTTCGGCATGGGCGGCCGCGTCGTAGCCGAGGACCCCGGCGAAGAGGCTGATCGGCGCCTTCTCCCGTGTCCCGGCTGCGTTCCGCGTCACGGCCGCCAGCCGGTCCAGCCGGGGGGCGAGGTCGGGGAAGGGGCCGGCGCGGTCCAGCCCGATCTCCAGCACGCGGGCGTCGAAGGCGGCGGCGAGGTCGCGGTGGAAGCGCCATTCCACCCAGGCCCCCCATCCCGCCACCGCCAGCAGGTAGGCCGCCACCAGCACGGCGACGATCCCGGTCCAGTTCGCCGCCACCGGCGAGGTGTCGAAGGCCCGCCGCCCGCTGTCCAGCCGGGCCAGGCAGGCGGTGACGAAGGCGACGCTCTGGCGATGCTCCGGCGCCTCGCCGGCGCGGCGGACGTATTCGGCCAGGTCGGCGGAAGAGACCTCGCGCCCCTCGAACAGCAGCCGCCGCGCCTCCGGCCCCCAGCGGGTCACGTCGATCTGCCGGTTCTCCCGCGCCTTCTGGTCCAGGATCAGCGCCAGCGCGGCGCGGGCCGGCGGCACCGCGGGGCCGGGGATGCCGGCGCGCTGCAGGGTGACGGTGAAGCGGTCCAGCAGCACCGCGGAATGCTTCAGCAGGTCGGACTGCCTTTCGTCCCGCACCCCCGCCAGCCTGTCGGCGAAGGCCAGCACCGGCTCGGCCGCGCGGTCGATGATGCCTTCCCCCGCCATGGGGTCAGAGCTTCCCTTCTTCCTGCCATTTGCGCAGGGTTTCCTCGCCCACCTCGAAATGCATCGAATCCTCGCGGTTGTAGGCCGCGCCCCAGAACCAGCCTTCCTCGTTGAAATATTCCGCCAGGATCAAGAGGCCGAACTGGGTGCCGCCATCGGCGAAGCCGTCCAGCTGCCCCTCCAGCGTCAGGTCGATGGCGGTGGCCCAGGAATGGTTGGAGATCGAGGTCGAGGAGCCGCGGATGAAGCGGACGCACAGTGCCCCGGCGGTGCCGACCTTGGCATAGATGTCGGGATCGGTTTCCTTCAGCCGGTTCATCACCCGCTCCAGGCTGTCCAGCGCGGGCTTCAGCATGGTGACCTTGATCGGGCCGATCTGGCGGGTCTCCAGCAGCGCCTTCAGGCGCGGATTGGTGACGCCCTGGCATTCGGTGTTGTAGCCCTCGCGCGGCTGGCCGAGGATTTCCAGCATGGTCCTGTTGCGCGGCTGGGTGATGCCCTTGTTGAAGCGGGTCTTCGCCAGGATCATCTGCTCGGTCAGGTCCTCGGTCGGCGGGTTCTCGAAATCCTCGTCGGGCAGCAGCGCGGCGGGGTCGGTGGTGATCACCTCCTGCCCGTCCTCGACCGGCGCCACGGTCTGGACGGGCGCTCGGTTGGCGAGAAGGCTCATGTCCTCGCGCAGGCGGGTCTGGTCCTGGGTCAGCGCCTCGATGCGGGCGCGGTCCTCCACCGCCGCCGCCTCCAGCCGCGCCACGGTCTCCTCCAGCCGCTGCAGCCGCAGGTCGGTGCCGCTGTCGGCGGTGTCGATCAGCACGGTGACCACGGCGAAGGCGATGGCCGCCACCACCACGCCGATGGCGACGATCACCGGGCCGATCAGCGTGCCGCGTCCCATCAGCCCGCCACCAGATCGACCACGATCACCGACACGTTGTCGGGGGCGCCCTCGTCCAGCGCCCGGCGGACCAGCGCCTCGGCCGCCGCCTTCGCATCCGGCCCCTCGGCCGTCAGCTGGGCGATCACCGATTCATAGACGCAACGCGGCAGCCCGTCCGAGCACAGCAGCAGCCGGTCCCCCGCCAGCAGCGGCACGGCGGAGTGATCGACCTCGATCTCGTCCGCCGCCCCCACGGCGCGGGTGATGATATGCGCCTCCGGGTGGCCCTCGGCGGCATCGCGGGCCAGTTCGCCGCGGTCCACCATGTCCTGCACCAGCGTATGGTCGTGGGTCAGCATCCGAAGCCGCCGCCCGCGCATCAGATAGGCCCGGCTGTCGCCCGCCCAGGCGACATGGGCGATGCCGCCCTGGATGAAGAGCGCCACCACCGTCGCCCCCATCGTCCGCGCGCCCCGCGCCGCGGCGGCCTCGCGCACCCGGGCGTTGGCGGTCTCGATCGCGGCTTCCAGCGCCTCGGCCGGCGGGGCGTCGTCGCGGATGGCGGCCAGGCTGTCCACCACCAGATCGGCGGCCATCGCCCCGCCCTCATGCCCGCCCATGCCGTCGGCGACGGCCCAGAGGATGCCCGCCGGATCGGCCAGGATCGCGTCCTCGTTGGCGGGGCGGACACAGCCGCGGTGGGTCAGCGCGTGGCCCTTCGGCAGGGGCATGGCGGTGTTCCAGGGTTTCGGCACCACGGTCGTGGGCTGGTTCATCCCGCCCTCTCCCGCCCCGGCCCATGCAAGGCAAGTCTGAAATCCCAAGTCATTGTGAACGGCCTGCGGGAATGGCGGCAATTGAAAACAGCTTCAGGCTAGCATAGGATGGCAAGGCGTTTAACTGGAATTTTAGGGTGTATTACATGCATTGCCGGGCCCTTCTGCTGGCCGCCGTCGCGCTGGCCGCTTCATCCCTTTCCGTCACCGCCCAGGGGCTGACGGACGAGGAGATCCTTCAACGCTTCCTCGTCCAGCGCGAGGCCTATACCGCGGTCCGCACCGGCAACGGATCGACCCGGGGCCTTTCCATCGTGACGGTGGAGGACCTGGACAACGCCCCCGCCGGGGTGGACGTCGCGGACACCGGCCCCGAACTGGGCGATCCCGGCGGCGAGGACAGCACCGTCATCGTCGCCGGCACCGACGACACCACGCCGGGCACCGACACTTCCGGCGGGCTGGTCGAGGTGGCGGGCAACGACACCCCGCCCAGCATCGACCCGACCCAGGTCGGCGTGCTGCCCGAGGAGTTGCAGGTGAACGTCCGCATCAGCTTCGACTACGACTCGGCGGTGATCAAGGCCGACCAGAAGCCGGTGCTGGACCAGATGTGCCGGGTGATGCAGGCCTCGGACATCAAGCTGTTCCGCATCATGGGCCATACCGACGCCGCCGGCTCGGACGCCTACAACGAGCGGCTGTCGTTCATGCGCGCCGAAGAGGTGAAGCGTCGGCTGGTCTCGGACTGCGGCATCGCGCCGGACCGGCTGGAGGCGATGGGTCTGGGCAAGCGCTTCCTCATCGACAAGGACAACCCCAAGGCGGCCGAGAACCGCCGGGTGGAATTCCAGGCGCTGAGCTGACCCCCTGCCGATCTTCGGAAAAGCGCCCCTCCGGGGGCGCTTTTGCGTTTGGGGGCTGGAACAGATGGCGCTTTCCGGCGTTCACTTCCGGGCAGCCTGACCCTGTCCTGACCGGACCCCGCGACCATCCGGCCGCTGATCGGTCTGCAGGAGGAGACGGCCATGGTATTCGCCAATCGGGATCTCGTGGTGATCGGCGGCTCTGCCGGGGCGGTGGGGCCGTTGAAGGAAATCCTTGCCGCGCTGCCCGCGGACCTTCCCGCCGCCGTCGCCGTGGTCCTGCACATTCCGGCGGAAAGCACCGGCATCTTCGTCACCGTGTCCTCGGCCGTCTCGGCCCTGCGGGTGAAACATGCCGAGGAGGGCGAGGAGGTGCGGCATGGCCATGTCTATCTGGCGCCGCCCAACCGCCATCTGCTGATCCTCGAGGGGCGGATCAGGCTGGGCACCGGGCCGCGCGAGAATCTGGTCAGGCCGGCGATCGACCCCTTGTTCCGCTCGGCGGCGCTGTCCTACGGCCCGCGGGCGATCGGCGTCATCCTCAGCGGGATGCTGAACGACGGCGCCTCGGGGCTGGCCGCGATCAAGCGCTGCGGCGGCATGGCGCTGGTGCAGACCCCGCAGGAGGCGGAGGCGCGGGAAATGCCGCTGGCCGCGCTGGAAGCCGCCCCGGTGGATCGCAGTGCCCACGCCGCCGACCTGGCCTTTTCCATCCGCGAACTGGTGGCGCAGCCGCCGGGTCCGCCGCAGCCGCCGCCGGCCGACATCGCGCTGGAGGTCGAGATCGCGGCGGGCGGCGCGGTCGACCGCGGGGCCTTCGCCCGGCTGTCGAAACCCACGGCCCTGACCTGTCCGGACTGCGGCGGCGTGCTGTCCGAGATGCTGGGCGACAAGTCGGTCCGCTTCCGCTGCCAGGTGGGACATGCCTATGACGGCAAGACCCTGATGACCCGCCAGGAGCACGAGGTGGACGAGGCGATGCGGGTGGCGCTGCGGATCATCGAGGAACGGGCGGCGCTGGTGGAGCGGATGGGCCGCGATGCCTCCACCACCGGGCGGGCAGGCATGGCCGAGACCTACGAGACGCGGGCGGCCGAATACCGCTCTTACGCCGACGTGCTGCGGACGGCCGTACTGCGGCAGATCGAGAAACGCGCGGCTTTCGAGACGGAAGACGGGGACGAGGCGGAACGTCGTGGCCCCATGGAGCCGGGCGCGGTATAAGGAAGGGCGAAGCAGGGGATCGCGGGCTGGAGAGGCGAATGAACGACGACAGCGGCGAGACCGGCCGGGAAGGTTCAGGCGAAAGCACCGCCGCCGAAGGGACAGTCCTGCGCGGGATCATCGGCATCGGCGCCTCGGCCTTGAAGACCTGGAACCTCGCCCGGCTGATCGGCGAGATGGCGGGCAGGCTGGACTAGCTTGCCGCCGTCATCCTGCTGCAAAAGGGCGAGGCGCTTGCCGAAGAGGATCTCGCCGCCCTGACCGCGGCGGCGGGCGGCAGCCTGCCCGCGGCGCGGGACCGCATGGCGCTGGAGCCCGGCGGCATCTGGCTGGCCCCCGCCGGCGCCCGGGTGACGATCAGCGGCGGGCGGCTGCGGGTGCGGGCGGCGCCCGAGCCGGCCGGCGAACGGGGCACGATCGACAGCTTCTTCGTCTCGCTGGCCGAGGACCAGAAGGACCGTGCGGTCGGCATCATCATGGAGGGCGTCACCCACGGCGACGGCACCCTTGGCACCACCGCCATCAAGGAGTTGGGCGGCTTCACCCTGGCCGAGCGGAGCGGGGCGCAGGATGCCGAAGAGCTTCACGACCAGTCGCCGCGGACGGCCGCAGCCATCGCCGATTTCCTGGGCCCGGTCGAAGAGGTCGCCGGCCGCGTGCTGGCGCATCACCTGAAGCGGCGGCGGCAGCAGGCCGCCCACAGCTTCGAGGACATGGTGGCCGAGGCCGGGCCGCAGCTGAAGAAGATCGCCACCGTGCTGCGCAACCGCACCGGCCACGATTTCCACGGCTACAAGCACAACACCTTCTTCCGCCGCGTGCAGCGGCGGATGCAGGTGACGCAGGCCGAGACGGTCGAGGCCTATCTGGACGTGCTGCGCACCGATGCCGAAGAGGCGCAGAACCTGTTCAACGACCTGCTGATCGGCGTCACCCATTTCTTCCGCGACCAGAAGGAATTTCAGGCGCTGGAACGCGAGGTGATCCCGCGGCTGTTCGAGGGCAAGGGCGCAGGCGACCAGATCCGGGTCTGGGTCCTGGGCTGCGCCACCGGCGAGGAGGCCTATTCGCTGGCGATCCTCCTGCGCGAGCACATGTCGCGGATCGACGCGGTGCCGCATATCCAGATCTTCGCCACCGACATCGACAGCCGCGCCCTGACGCAGGCCCGGGTCGGCCGCTATGCCGCCTCGGCGGTGCAGGAACTGTCGCCCGAGCGGCTGGCGCGCTGGTTCGTGAAGGAGGGCAATACCTATTGCATCGTCAAGGAGTTGCGGGAGATGTGCATCTTCTCGCAGCACAACCTGATCAAGGATGCGCCTTTCTCGCGGCTGGACCTGGTGTCCTGCCGCAACCTGCTGATCTACCTGAATGCGGAATTGCAGAACCGGGTCATCCCGCTGTTCCACTTCGCGCTGAAGCCGGGCGGGTTCCTGTTCCTCGGCAATTCCGAGAACGTCTCGCGCCACGGCAAGCTGTTTGCGCCGGTGGACCGCCGGTTCCGCATCTTCCGCCAGGTCGAGACGATAAACCGCGTGCTGCCGCAGTTTCCGCTGTCGGCCGCAACCGGGGTGCGCCCGCCGATGGATGCCCCGGTCTTGCCCCGGCCGGCCTTCACCAACGGCTCGGCCGTCGCCAAGCAGGCCGAGCGGCTGATGGAACGCTATGCGCCGGCCTATCTGATCCTGGACGAGAACCACGACGTGCTGCATTTCTCGGGCCGCACCGGGCGCTATCTCGATCCGCCGACCGGGATCGCCACGCTGAACGTGTTCAATCTGATCCACCGCGACCTGCGGATGGATCTGCGCGCCGCGCTGCTGAGGATCGAGACCGACGGCCAGCCGGTGCGGGTCAACGGGCTGCGGGTGGGGCAGAACGGCAAGACCATGTTCGTGACCCTGACCATCGAGCCCCTGGACGGCGGCCCCGGCCATCCGCGGCGCCATGCGGTGATCCTGCAGGACGGCCATGTCGTCTCGGACGAGGACGAGGCGCACCAGTTCGCCAGCGCCCGCCTGTCCAGCGCCGAGGACGAGACTGTCCGCCGGCTGGAAGAGGAACTGCGGATCACCCGCGAGCGGCTTCAGGCGACGATAGAGGAACTGGAAAGCACCAACGAGGAGTTGAAGGCCTCGAACGAGGAATACCAGTCGGTCAACGAGGAGCTGCAATCCTCGAACGAGGAACTGGAGACCTCGAAGGAAGAATTGCAGTCGCTGAACGAGGAGCTTCAGACCGTCAACGGCGAGCTTGCGCATCGGGTCGAGGAACTGGGGCGGGCGAATTCCGACCTCAAGAACCTCTTGGAAAGCACCCAGATCGCCACGGTGTTCCTGGACAATGAGTTGCGGATCAAGAGCTTCACCCCCGCCATCACCGACATCGTGCACCTGATCGACAGCGACGTGGGCCGGCCGATCCACCACATCGCCAAGAAGATCGCCTATGACGACCTGGAGGGCGACGCCCGGCGGGTGATCCGCACGCTCAGCACCATCGAGCGGGAAACCGCCAGCCCGCAATCCGGCTCGCGCTTCCTGACCCGGATCCTGCCCTATCGCAGCGTGGACAATGTCATCGAGGGGGTGGTGATCACCTTCCTCGACATCACGCCGCTGTCGCGGGCCGAACAGCGGCTGCGCGAAAGCGAATCCCGCTTCCGGTCGGTGGTGGAGGGCATCCCGCAACTGGTCTGGCGGGCGGTGGACGGCGGGCAATGGACGTGGAGCAGCCCGCAATGGACCCAGTTCACCGGCCAGACCGAAGAGGCCTCGCTGGGGCAGGGCTGGCTGGAGGCCGTGCATCCCGACGACCGCGACACCGTGCGCGAGGCATGGGCGACCGCGGCGGAGACCGGAAAGCTGGAAGTCGACCACCGGCTGTGGAACGCCGACGCGGGCGACTGGCGCAGCTTCCGCCTGCGGGCCAGCCCGGTGCGGAACGATGCCGGCCAGCCGGTGGAATGGTTCGGCACCGCCACCGACGTGGACGAACTGCTGGCGCTGCAGCAGCGGCAGGAGATGCTGCTGCACGAGCTTCAGCACCGGGTGCGCAACATCCTGGCGCTGGTCCGCTCCATCGCCACCCGCACCGCCCGCACCAGCGAGACGGTGGAGGATTACGAGCGCGAACTGGGCGGCCGCATCACCGCCATGGCCCGCACCCAGAACATCCTGACCAGCGCCCCCGGCGCGCGGCTGGACCTGGCCGAGCTGTTCACCAACGAACTGATCGCGCAGGGCGCCCGGATTCCGGGCAACGTGTCGGTTGCAGGCCCGCATGTCACCCTGTCCGGCAAGGCGGCCGAGAGCCTGAGCCTGGCCATCCATGAACTTGCGACCAATGCCGCAAAATACGGTGCGCTGTCATCCGACCAGGGCCGGCTGACCGTGTCCTGGCAGGTCGCGGACCCCGAAACCTCGCCGCGGCTGGTCATTTCCTGGGTCGAGGAGGGCGTCGAGGTGCCGCCGCCGAAGCGGCGCGGTTTCGGCTCGGACCTGATCGAAAAGGTGGTGCCTTACGAATTCAATGGAACAGGGCGGCTCGATCTGGGTTCCGAAGGTCTGAGGTGCAACATCGAGTTGCCTCTTTCCGAGGACATGCAGCTGGACAGGAGCGACCGGACCGATGGAGACCCCCCGAGATGAGCCGGATGCCGGCGGGGCGCTTGCCGGGCTGCGGGTCCTGGTGGTGGAGGACGATTTCCTCCTCGCCGAGGATGTCTGCGAATGCCTCCGCAGCGAAGGCGCCGGCATCGTGGGACCGGCGGGAACGGTCGAACAGGCGGTGACGCTTGCCTGGGCCGACGAGGACCTGGACTGCGCCGTGCTGGACCTGAACCTGCGGGGCAAGCCGGTCGACGACATCCTTCGCATCCTGGCGGCCAAGTCGGTGCCGTTCTTCTTCATCACCGGCTACCAGGCCGGAGGGATTTCGGAGGAATTCGCCGCCGTGCCGCGGCTGGTGAAACCGTTCCATCCCCGGCAGCTGGTGGATATGATACAACGCCAGGTAGAAACGTCGGAGGGAGGAAGGCAGGATGAGCGGGAATGATCCGGGAGACGGCCGTCTCTTCTCCGGGGAAGGGGCGGGCAAGGCATCGGAAGAGGATATGCCGCCCTCTCCCAGGCTGCAGGCCCTGGCCCTGAAACTGACCCTGGCGCTGGAGGCGCGGAACAGGGGGGCCGGCGAAGGCACCGACGAGGGAACATTGCCGGAATGAAGCTGGCCCCCTCATCTCCGCCTCCGGGCGGAAGCCCTGCGACCGGCTCCGGCGGAATGCAGGCGCGGCTTCTGCGGGGCTACAGCATCCTGATCGTGGAGGACGAATATTTCCTGGCCGACGACCTGGCCCAAAGGTTCGAGGGGACCGGGGCCATCGTGCTGGGGCCGGTCGGCACCGTGCGGGATTCGATCGAGCACATCTCCCGCAGCGACGCCATCAGCGTGGCGGTGCTGGACATCCGGCTGGGGCGGGAACTGGTCTTCCCGGTGGCCGATGCCCTGGCCGACCGGCTGGTGCCCTTCGTCTTCTACAGCGCCTATGACGAGCTGAGCCTGCCGGAGCGGTTCCGCGATATCCGCCGCGTGAGCAAGGTCGCCGGGCTGGACGAGATCGTCCGGGCGATCCTCGCCGAACGCGCCATTGCCGAGGCCACCGCCATGCTGGGCCCCGACGAGGCGGATCTTGCCGGCGGCACGGCGCTGCTGCCGCCGCTGCGGCTGATGGCGCGGCTCTTGACGGGCGACCAGGCCCGGGCGGACGATCTGGTCGCCCTGGCGCTGGAGCGGGCGATCTCTGCGCCGGCTTCCCTGGCCCGCCACCCATCGCGGTTGCGCTGGCTGGCGGGGCTGGTCGAACAGGCCTGGGTGGAAAGCCTGCGGCAGCGCCTGCACTGAGGCCGGTCACGGCAACCGGCCCGGCAACCTATGTCCTTGAGTTCGCGTCGGGCGGCTCGCCTGCGCGGCTTGAAGAGCAGGCATTCGTGGCAGCGGCTTCGGACACCCCGGTAAATCGTCCATCCCGTCAGGGTTTGGACGAGGATGAGGAAATACCCCATGCGGATAGCTTGCAGGAAGAAGTGGCAGCCCGTAGGGGGCGTAAAGTCTCCTGACAATTCAACGACTTCCGATTGTCTAACCGCCCCTCATCCCCCCATTGAAAACATTGGGGAAACCGGCGCGTTGGCTAACCCGGAATCGGGGCCGGAAATGGAAAGCCCCGCTGCCGTTGGAGCGGCACACGGGGCGAATGGCAAAGCGGTCCAGCTTGCTTCCCGCATCATCGCAGATTTCACTGGCGAAGTCCATTCCGCCGATCTGATCCGCGACCTGATCCTGATCGCACTGGACGCGACCGAATCCCCCGACATGACCGACCGGAACCGGCTGGAAGCCCGCGCGGCTCTGGCCGAGGCGCTGGACCTGATCGAGGGGGCGGCGCAATGAACGCGGCTCTCAAAAAGCACCTATCGGACCTGCAAACGAAAGCGTTGCAAGCCTCCTGCCTGTCGGAAGCCCTGAACGCGGTGATCGACTACCGGGAACACCATGACATAGCGGTGGCCCTGCTTGAGAAGATCCATGCCCTTGCGGACGATCTGAACAATGGCCTCGACATCATGAGCCTTTCGCGGGCGATTGAGGGCTGACAGCGTGAATATTCCAGCAGGCCGTAAAACCGGCGCTGGGGAATTTACGGCCTGCCCGAAAACTTCCCGGCCCCGTGGCTACATCGAGCATTACAACCCCCAAGCCAAGACGCGGGAGCTTCTGGCGCAGGCTCAGGCCGTGCTGGACGAATACCGCCAATACTGGCCCCTGACCTGCCGCCAGATCTTCTATCGGCTGGTTGGTGCGCATGGCTATGACAAGACGGAGGCGGCCTATGGTCGCCTCTGCCACCACCTTGCGAATGCCCGGCGGGCACGGATGATCCCATTCGCCGCGATCCGCGACGATGGCGTGACGACGAAATACAATCTGCATTGGGATGACCGGGACGCCTTCATTGCGCACCTGCGCTACCTCAGCAGCAACTACAAGCGCGACAAGCTGGCCGGGCAGGAATACCACATCGAGGTGTGGTGCGAGGCGGCGGGGATGCTGCCGCAGCTCCACGACGCTGCCAGCCCCTATTCAGTGCAGGTCTATTCATCGGGCGGCTTTGATAGCCTGACTGCGAAGAAGGACTTGGCCGACCGCATTTGCCGGATCGAAAAGCCGACCGTCATCTTGCACCTGGGCGATTACGACCCGAGCGGCGAATCCATCTTTGACAGCGTGGCCGAGGACGTGGCTGCCTTTGTCGAAGCTGACCGCAGGCACGGGCTTATCACCGTTCAGTTTGAGCGGGTGGCGCTGACCGCTTCGCAGGTTCGGATTTACGATCTGCCGACCGCCCCGCCCAAGGCCACCGACAGCCGGTCCAAGGGCTGGACGGGCGGCACCTGCCAGCTTGAGGCGCTGCCCCCTGACATCATCGCGCAAATCCTGCGTGAGGCCATCGAGCGGCATATCGACTTCGTTCAATACGGCATGGACGAGGCCAGCGAAAAACGCGAGCGCGAGGAAGTTTCCCGCCTGCTTCTGCCGGGGCCGAGGTGACGGCATGGGCGTGTATGACAAAAGCTTGTCCGCCTATCTGGCGGCTGGCCTTCCCGTGTTTCCCGTCGATGCGAGGACCAAGCGTCCGGCGGTAAAGGGCTGGCAGACAGCGGATGCCCGGCGGGCGCGCGGATGGGCATCGGCGCCGAAGCTGGCGGCGTGCGACGGGATCGGTATCGTCATGGGGCCGCCGTCCGGGCTGGTGGAGATCGACGTTGACGCGGTGGGCGAGGCGTGGACCGCAGCGGCGGTGGATCGCTTCGGCGAAACCCCGATCACGATCCGCACGGCGACCGGCAAGAGCAAACTTTGGTTTCGGCACAATGGTGAGGGGCGGCGTATCCGGCCCTTCGAGGGGCTGCCGGTGGATGTGCTGGGCGCCGGGTTCACCATCGCGCCACCGTCATGGCGGGAAGATCTGGGCGCGGCCTATGTCTTCGAGCGTGGCGGGCTGGATGATCTGCACCGGCTGCCCTGCCTGCGGGCCGAAAGTTTCGAGCGGGCGCCCGCTGGCGTCCATGTGGGCGAGCGCAACAATGCACTCTGGCGATACTGCATGACACAGGCACGGCACTGCGATGATGTTGAGGCGCTGATCGACGTGGCGGCGACGTGGAACGAGGCCTTCCCCGATCCTCTCGCCAGTCCCGAGGCCGAAGCTTGCGCCCGCAGCGCATGGGGCTATCAGGTGCAGGGCCGCAACTTCCTCGGCCTGCGCAAGCCCGCCGTCACCGAGGCGGATCGGATCATGGATGCACTGATAGACGCGCCCGATGCGCTGGTGCTGTTCCAGATGTTCCGACGCTGGCACCGGGGGCGGCCGAGCTTTGCCATTGCGCCAACCGCCATGAGCGCCGCAGGGAGTCCGCCGTGGCATCGAACCCGGATACAGGCGGCCCGCGACGTGCTGTTGGGGCGCGGGTTCATCATCGAGGTGCAGGCGCCAATCCGAGGGCGGCGAGCCGGTCAATACCGCTTCGGGCAAATGGCAGATTCCGGCAAAGATCATAATACACCGCCCCCCCTGCATGAGGGGGAGAGGGGGCAGTAGCGGGTGTTCGGATTATGTTCAAATTCACTGAGGTAGCATAATACCCCATTGTGTGATAAGAACGGACCATGAACGTTTCCGATCTTCTCACCGCTGCCAAGCTCCACGCCCGCATTGACCATGCGGACGACGACCCCGACATGCTGCTGATCCTCTCGGCGGCTGCCGGTGATGTGGCCCATGCAGCCGAATACACGCTGCCCCCTGCTGCTGCCGATCTGCCCGACGACATCAAGCTGGCAATCATCGACCAGGCGGCCATGCTGTTCGATGCGCGAGGCGGCGAGACTGACCGGCCTCTGGGCTTGTCGATGGCAGCGGCGCGGATCACGGCCCGCTATCGTGGGGTGCGGCTATGCCTGCCACCGCCAGCGACCGAGTGAAGCGCCCGAGGGGCAGACCGCGCCATGATGGCCTGATGCCCGGATCAAGCGAGGCGAAGGCGGCTGACCGGCGCAAGGCGCTGGCCGGTTCTGGTGCCAATGCCCGGGGGCCTGCGGGGGCGGGGATCGGCGGGGGGGGTCTTGCTTTCTCGCTTCTGGGAAAAATCCCGGGGGAAAGCCAGGCCGACCGGGCGCTGACCTTCCTCGAGCTGCTGACGGTTCCCGAGGGGCGCACCGCCGGAAAGCCTCTCAAACTGGCCGGGTTTCAGAGGGCTTTCGTTCGCGGCGCGCTGGCCCCCGGCGTCATGGTCGGCGTTCTGTCGATCGGTCGCGGCAACGCAAAGACGGCGCTTTCGGCTGGCCTTGCCCTGGCCGAGCTGGTCGGCGCTCTGCACCGGGAACCGCAGCCGAAGCGGGAAATCCTGTTTGCGGCCCGGAACCGGGATCAGGCGCGGACGGCGTTCAACTTCCTGCTGGGCTACATCCAAGGGCTGCCGGAGGAAGATCAGGCGGCTTTCACGATCCGGCGCGGCTCCAAGCTCGAGGTTGAGTTCGAGGGCAACGGCGGCGGGCTGGCGCGCGTCATCGCGGCTGACGGCAAGTCCATTCTCGGCGGTGCCCCGACCCTTGCCATTCTGGACGAGCGGGCGGCGTGGGTGGCCGAAAAGGGCGATGCGCTGGAAAACGCGATCCTCTCCGGCCTCGGCAAGCGCGATGGCCGGGCGCTGATTATCTCGACCTCTGCCCCGGATGATGCGAACACCTTCTCCCGCTGGCTGGACGATCCGCCGCCGGGAACCTTTGTCCAGGAACACCGGCCCGCCTTCGGCCTGCCTGCTGACGATCTGGAAAGCCTGCTGCAAGCCAACCCCGGCGCGACCGAGGGCATCGGCTCGACCCCCGACTGGCTGGTGGCGCAGGCGCGACGGGCGATTGCACGGGGCGGCTCTGCCCTGTCCAGCTTCCGCAACCTCAACCGCAACGAGCGGGTTTCGACCGAAGACAGGTCGGTGCTGGTCACGGTTGACGAATGGCTGGCGGCAGAGGTTGCCCCGGATCAGCTTCCCGAGCGTTCCGGCCCCTGTGTCCTGGGCGTTGACCTCGGCGGCTCTCGCAGCATGTCGGCAGCGGCGTTCTACTGGCCCGACACGGGGCGGCTCGAGGCTCTGGGCACCTTCCCCAGCACCCCGAGCCTTGCCGACCGTGGCGCGGCTGACGGCGTGTCTGACCGCTATGTGCAGATGCAGGAACGGGGCGAGTTGCTGACGATGGGCGAGGCGACCGTGCCGCCTGGCCCGTGGCTGGCGGCTGTCGTGAAGCACCTGGACGGCATCACCCCGGATTGCATCGTCGGCGACCGCTTCCGCCATGCCGAATTCACCGAAGCCATGAACGCGGCGGGGCTGGCGCGGGTGCCGTTCATCTGGCGGGGTTTCGGCTGGAAAGACGGCTCCGAGGACATCGAGCGGTTCCGGCGGGCGCTGTTCGACGGGGAAGTGATCTGCACCCCGTCCATGCTTCTGCGTTCTGCCTTCTCGGATGCAATCACGCTCATTGACCCGGCAGGCAATGCCAAACTGGCGAAGGCGCGCAGCCTCGGGCGCATCGACGCGGCGGCGGCTGCGGTTCTGGCCGTGGCGCAGGGTGCCCGGATGAAGGCGGCCCCGGCCCGGAAAGCGAGGGCGCTATGGCTGTGACCTCTGGCGACCTGCGCGAGCATATCGCAATCGAGAAGCTGACCCGTGTTTCAGACGGCGGCGGCGGCTTTGAAACCACCTGGGCAACCTTGCCCGGTGCGGCCCGTGTTCCGGCCAAGGTGATTGCCAAGGCGGGCACCGAGTCTGTCGTGGCCGACCGGCTGACCGCGACTTTCACAACGCTGTTCATCATCCGCAACCGCTCCGACCTTGACGAAACAATGCGGATCAGGTGGCGCGGGCGCGTCCTGAATATTCGCGGCATCCGGCGCGAGGGGTTCGGCCCTGCCTTCCTGACCCTCGAGGCAGAGGGGGGCACCGCGACATGAGTTCTCGCAAGGAACATACCCGCCACTCCAAGCGCGTGACCTCGACCGCCCGCTGGCGAGTGCTTCGGCAACAGATCCTCGAGCGTGACGGCTGGACCTGTGCTTGCGGCTGCGGTGAGCGGCGCAGGCTCGAGGTGGACCACATCAAGCCCGTGCGGACGCACCCGGAATTGGCCTTCGATCCGGCCAATCTGCAAGCCCTCGCCCCCGGCTGTCACACCAAAAAGACCCGCCTCGAGTGCGGGCACAAAGAGAAATCCCCTGCGCGAAAAGCGTGGGCCGATGCCGTTGTCGATCTGGCTGCGGCCCCTGCAACCCCGGCAATGGAGTAAGACAATGCTGGAATCTGTGAAACTGATGCGGCGGCAGTCCGAAATCCGCCAATCCCTTGCGGCTCTTGCCGGGAAGGATACCCCGACCGAAGACGAAATCCGCCAGATGGGCGACCTCGACCGTGAGTATCAGACCGTCGAAACCCGCTATCGGGCGGCGCTGATCGCGGAGGATGGCGAGCGGCGGGAGGCTGGCCGCGATCTGGAAACCCGCTCCGACCGGCAGTTCGCCGATCTGGTGGCGGGCTTCGAACTGCGGCAGGCGGTGCTGCATCTGGACGAGGGCAAGGCTCTGTCGGGCAAGACCGCCGAAGTGGTGCAGGAGTTGCGCAACGCTGGCGGCTATCGCGGCATCCCGGTTCCGCTCATGGCGCTGGAACAGCGGGCGGGCGAAACCATCGCCTCGGGCACCCCGGACCCGATCCAGACGCGCCCGATCATCGACCGGCTTTTCCCGGCCTCGGTGGCGGCGCAGATGGGCGCGCAGCTGATCCAGATCGGCACCGGCGCGGTGGAATGGCCTGTCACCACCTCGGCGGTGACGGCGGGCTGGGCGAACGGCGAGCTTGCCAATGTGGCCGGCCCGACGACCTATGCCACGACCGACAAGGCCCTGAAACCGGAACAGACCCTCGGCATCCATATGCGGATCAGCCGCAAGGCGCTGCTGCAATCGGGCGATGCGCTGGAACAGGCGATCCGGCGCGACATGTCGGGCACGATGGCGGCCGAGCTGGACAAGGCAATCTTCCTCGGCACCGGCGCGACCGGCCAGCCCCTTGGCGTCATGACGACCCCGGCCACCTATGGCATCACCACGACCGATGCGGGCGGGCAAGCGACCTGGGCGGCGCTGCGGGCTGCCGTGGTGCGGTTCATGACCGCCAATGCGGCGGCGGGGCCGGGTGCGGTCAAGGCGCTGGTGCGGCCCGAGCTGTGGGACTTCCTCGACGGCGTGGAAGCCTTCGCGGGAACCGGCATCACCGAATGGTCGCGCATCGCGGCGCAGCTCGGTGGTGTGGTGCAGAGCGCCAATGCGCTGGCGGCTCCGGCTGGCGGTCCCCCGCTGGAAACCTCGGTGCTGCTGACCACGGCCGCGGGCGGCGTGGCCCCGATCTTCGTCGGCCTCTGGGGTGCGGTGGATCTGATCCGCGATCCCTACAGCGATGCCCAGTCGGGCGGGCTGCGGCTCACGGCCCTGACCACGGCTGACCTGACCGTGGCGCGGGGTTCGCAGCTGCAAATCGTCACCGGCCTCGAGCTGGCCGAAAGCGGTTCGTGATGCTGTGGGGCGCGTCTCTCGGCGGGCTTGAGCTTCGCAGCGAGGGCGGGGAAACCCGCCTTCGGGCGACGTTCCCCTATGGCGCTGAAACCGAGCTTGCACCCGGGCGGCGGGAGGTTATCGCCGCCCGGGCCTTCGCTGACCGGATCGAAGCGGGCGAGGACATTCACCTGCTGGCTGGTCACGACTATGAAAAGCCCCTCGCCTCCCGGGCGGCGGGCACCCTGACCGTCACGGATACCGATGCGGCGGTGATGATCGAAGCGCGGATCGACGGCGGCACCAGCTGGGCGCGGGACTTCCTTGCCGCCCATGCCTCGGGCCTGATCAGGGGCCTGTCGCCAGGGTTTCGTGTTCCGCCTGGCGGGGATCGGGTTGTGGGGCGCGGGGATGACCTGGTGCGCACCGTGACGCGGGCGCAGCTGTTCGAGGTTTCGGCGGTGACGGTTCCCGCCTATCCCGAGGCGCAGATCGAGGCGCGGTCCTGGGCCTTCGCCGATCTGGGGCCATGGCTGGGCGGCAGGCGGCACCCGCTCAATCGGTGGAGGGCCTGACATGGGGCTGATGGACATCTTCCGGCGCAAGCCCGTAGCTGAAACCCGATCCTCGGGCAGCGGCTACACGGCGCAGATCATGGCGGCGCGGGCATCCTACCTTGGCGGCACGGCTGGCCTTGGGGAGCTGACCGCTACGGTGCAGGGCTGTGTAAGCCTCTGGGAGGGCGGTTTGAGCCTGGCCGATGTGTCGGGCACCGAGTTGCTGACCCGGCGCACCCTGGCCGTCACGGCCCGCGCTCTGGCGCTGCGGGGCGAGGCGGTGTTCCTGATCCGGGATCGGCTGGTGCCGGTGTCGGATTGGGACGTGACCACGCGGGACGGTGAACCGCGCTCCTACCGCTTGCAGATCAGCGAGGCAGGCGGTGGCCGCTCGGAAATCGCGCTGGCGGGCGAGGTGCTGCATTTCAGGATCGGCTCCGATGCTGTCATGCCATGGGCGGGCACGGCACCGCTGCGGCGGTCCAGCCTCTCGGCGCAGCTCCTGGCCGAGCTGGAAACTGCGATCCGCGATGTGTTCCGCGATGCTCCCTTGGGGTCGCAGATCGTGCCGGTGCCCGAAGGCTCTGCCGACGACATGGAACAGCTGCGGCAGGGCTTCCGGGGGCGCAGGGGGGCCGCGCTGGTGATCGAGGGTGTGGCCCAGGCGACGGCCGCAGGAATGAATCCCAACATCGGCAAAAGCCCCGATCAGCTCTCCCCGGACCTGTCCCGGACGCTGGCGGGCGAGTTGCTGCGCGAAGCCAAGGGCGCGGTCTTCTCCGCCTTCGGCATCCTGCCGGGGCTACAGAACCCGGCGACCACCGGCCCGCTTGTGCGCGAGGCGCAGCGACACCTGGCGCAGCTGATCCTGCAACCCATTGCCGGGCTGATGGCCGAGGAAGCGACAGAGAAATTCGGGCAGGCCGTAAAAATAGACGTGGTGCGGCCCATGCAGGCGTTCGACGCGGGCGGCAAGGCGCGGGCGCTGGCGACAATGTTGCAGGCGCTGGCGCAAGCCAAGGAGGCAAATATCGACGGCGCGACCCTGCAAGATGCACTGTCTTTCATTGATTGGCAGGACGAATGACCATGACCGACAAGACCCTGACCATTTACAGCTTTGCCGAGGCGCGGGTGTTCACGGCCCCGTCGATGCCGGGCGAGTGCATCCTTGCGATCCGCTCCGGCACTGAGACGACCCACTATGCAATGTCTATCGAGGATCTTGCCGGGCTGGCCGAAAGGCTCCGGCAGGATGCCATGTTGCTCAAGGCATAGATCAGAGGATTTGGTAGGTCGGTTCGGTCACTTCTTCGACGTGCAGCAGGGCGCGAGGGCGATCAAGCTCGATCTGTTTTCCTTTGAGAAAGTCCACCCGGAACCGCCGGGCCTTGACGCGATAGGTGACGGGCACCCCTTCGCCCGAGTCGATCATGATCGTGTCGCCGACCGCCGGGACTTCCGGCAGTTCAATATCTTCAACGCAATCGTCCACATCGAAAGACGGCGACAGGCGAATATAGAACATGGTTTTCCCCCAGAATGGTCCCGGCTGATCATACGCGCGGCGGTGCTTGTCTGGCAATCAGAAGGGTGTAGGGCTGCTTCGAGACTCAGAAAGGCACCTCAAAGTTTCCTCCTGCATATTTGTTTTCGTTGTCGTCAAAGACCCATTCGCCGGAATAGTCGCCTGGCTTTGCGAATACATGACCACTTTCATACACTGTCGCGTCGCCACCGTCTTTCAGGGTAAAGGCAACGCTATCGGCTTTGAAGGTCACCGATACCACTAGAGGGTGTCCGACCAAAACGTCACGAGCTGCTTCTGCAGCAATCTTTGTCTGACCAAGCCTTGCCAGTAGTCGGTTGATGATCGTTTGCATGTTGTCGCGCGACTTTAGGGCTTCGTCTATCAGACGACGAGCGGCCTCAACCTCTGACGCCAAACCTTTGTCCTTCTGAAACTTGGTTATCCGCTCCACCATTTCAGCGGGAAGCGCATACACGCGCCGGATGTTCTCGTTGCCCGAGGGTTGCTCATCCTCCGGTTCCTTGGCCATGTCTTCCTCCTGTCACCGCTGATGGCACGGCTAAGGCTACGCTTGACTGGCGTCAAGTGCACGTCTAATGTCACGACAATGTGCACAGCAAGGGGTAAGTTGACGATGACCAAGGCGCAGAAGCCCAATTTCCCTCTCCGCCTGCCTGAGGGGATGCGCGAGCAGATCAGGCAGGCCGCAAAGGCTGAGGGCCGTTCGATGAATGCGCAGATCGTCCAGCACCTGCGGGCGATCTATCAGCCGACCGAGCGTCAGGAGGCCGCGGCCTGATGGCGAACCGTCCCGCGACTGTGACCGAGACCGAAATCAGGCGTTCCGTGAAGGGTGCCGTGGCTGGTGGCATTGCCATTGGCCGGATCGAGGTCGATCACATCACGGGCAAGGTCATCATCTTCCCGATGGGCGCGGCACCCTCTGCCGGTGTCGGCCCCGATCCCGACGAGCTGCTGCGCAGATGAGAAAGCCCCGCAACCCCTTTCCCGGCGTCTCCCGGTTTCTGGACCGGCACGGCAAGGTGCGTTGGCGCTTCCGCCGGAAGGGGAGGGCTGACGTGTATCTGCCCGGCCCCTATGGCTCTGCCGAGTTCCGCACCGCCTATGAGGCTGCTGTGGCTGGGGCCGCCGAGCCAGTGACGCGGAGCAATTCCAGCTATGGCACCATCGCCTGGCTGATCGAGAACTACCTGCGCAGCCCGAAACACCTGAACCTGTCGGACATTCGCCGCAAGACGATCCGCCGGGAACTGGACTGGCTGCGGGGCGAGGTCGGGCAGTATCAGGCCGGGCGGATCGAAACCCGGCACGTCGAGGCGATCATGGCGCGCAAAGCCGGGCCGACCGCTGCGAACACGGTGAAGAAGAACCTTTCGATGCTGTTCAACTTCGCAATCAAGTATTCGCTGGCCGACCTGAAGCACAACCCGGCCAAGTATGCCGACCGGCGCAAGGAAAACCCCGACGGATACCACACCTGGACCGAGGCCGAGATTGCGCAGTTTCTGGCGTTCCATCAGCCCGGCACCAAGCCCCGGCTGGCGGCGCTGCTGATGATGAACACCGGCGCGGCCCGACAAGATGTGATCCGCCTCGGCTGGCAGAACATCGAGGGCGACCGGATCAGATACCGGCGGCACAAGACCGAGATCGGCGGCGACTATCCTATTCTGCCCGATCTGGCCGACGAATTGCGGCAAGTGCCTGCCGACCGGATGCTGTTCCTCACCCACGGCGAGGGGCGGCCATACAAGCCCGAAACGTTCGGCAACTGGTTCAAGGATCAGTGCAAGGCGGCAGGGCTTCCGCATTGCTCTGCGCATGGCCTGCGCAAGGGGCAGGCGACGAGGATTGCAGAGGAAGGCGGGACCGAATTGGAGGTCATGAGCTTCCTTGCTCACGCGACCCCGAAGGAGGGTGCGACCTACACGAAAAAGGCTGGGCGAGCGAAGCTTGCCGACCGAGGTTTGTCACGAGTGTCTGGGGTGAAAGCGGAACAGAAGTTGTCTAACCTTTCTGACAGGTTAGACAATCGCACCGCGCAACATCATGAAAAGAAAGGGAAATCATGACGAAGTGGCAGCCCGTAGGGGAGTCGAACCCCTCTTCCCAGGTTGAAAACCTGGTGTCCTAACCGATAGACGAACGGGCCACGCTGTCGGTGGAGCGGTGTCTAATCGGGGCCGCCGCGATGCGCAAGAGGAAAAGTGAAGGCTTTTCCGTCAGGCCGGGGCGGCGTCGTCCAGCCGCAGCTGCACCCGGTTGCGGCCGCCCCAGCTGTTGACCTCCAGCTTGCCCGCCAGGTGGAAGGGGCGGGTCCCCGTGGTCTCCAGCGCCGAGCCGAGCGGGCCGTCGAAGGCGCCGAAGGCCACAGCCTCAAGCGGTTGGCCGCCGGGGTTGCGGATCGACAGCCGCAGGTGCGATTCGCCGATGCGGCGGGCGGTCAGGGTGACCTCGGGCAGCACGAAGCGCGGGGCGGGGGCCGCGGCGCCGAAGGGGCCGGCGGCCTCGATCTGCTCGGCCAGCGCCAGCGTGGCGGCCTGCGGCATCAGCAGGCCGTCGACCCGCAGCTCCCGCACTCCGCCGGCGCCGGCACCCTGCCGGGCCAGCAGATCGGAAAGCCGCGCCATCGCCTCTTCCAGCCGGTCGCGGGCCACGGTCAGCCCGGCCGCCATCCGGTGGCCGCCGCCCTTGACCAGCAGCCCCTCGGCGGCGACGCGCTGCACGGCGGCGCCGAGGTCCACGCCGGGGACGGAGCGGCCGGAGCCCTTGCCCTCCGCCCCCTCCAGCCCGATCACCACGGCGGGGCGGCCGGTGGCCTCCTTCAGTCTTGCGGCGACGATGCCGACGACGCCGGGATGCCAGCCCTCGGCCGCGGCCCAGACCAACGGCGCGTCCAGCCCGCGGGCCTCGGCCTGGGCCAGCGCCTCCTCGCGCACCCGCTCGGTGATCTCGCGCCGCTCGCTGTTCAGCTGGTCCAGCCGTTCGGCCAGCGCCGCCGCCTCGCGCTCGTCCGCGGTGGCCAGCAGCCGGGCGCCGAGATCGGCCTGGCCGATCCGCCCGCCGGCATTCACCCGCGGGCCGAGCAGGAAGCCGAGCGCGTGCGAGGTCGGCGCCGCATCCATCCGCGCGATGTCCGCCAGCGCCCGCAGCCCCGGCCGTTCCCGCCGCGCCATCACCTTCAGCCCCTGCCGCACCAGCGCCCGGTTGACCCCGGTCAGCGGCGCCACATCGGCCACCGTCGCCAGCGCCACCAGGTCCAGCATCGTCATCAGGTCGGGCCCCCGCGCCCCTTGCGCCCGCAGCTGCCGGTTGGCCTCGACCAGCATCAGGAAGACCACCGCGGCGGCGCAGAGATGCGACAGGCTGCCGTCCTCGTCCTGCCGGTTGGGGTTCACCACCGCCAGCGCCGCCGGCAGGGTCTCCACCGCGAGGTGGTGGTCGAGGATGATCACCTCGGCCGGGGCGGCAGCGGCCACCGGCGCATGGCTGAGGGTGCCGCAATCGACGCAGAGGATCAGGGAATGCCGGGCGGCCAGGGCCTGCATGGCGGGAACGTTCGGGCCGTAGCCCTCGTCGATGCGGTCGGGGATGTAGAGCGTGGCCTCGCGGCCCATGGCGCGCAGCCAGCAGATCAGCAGCGCGGCGGAGGCGCCGCCGTCCACGTCGTAATCGGCGAAGACGGCGATCCTCTCGCGGGCGGCGACGGCGGCCAGGAAACGGGCGGCGGCCTTCTCCATGTCGCGCAAGCTGCGCGGGTCGGGCAGCAGGTCCTTCAGCGTCGGGGCGAGGAAGGCCTCGGCCCCGTCGGCCGCCACGCCGCGGGCGGCGAGGATGCGGCAGAGCGGCAGCGGCAGCCGGGAGCCTTGCGCGATGGCCTCGGCCAGCCGGTCCTGCGCCGGATCGGGGCCGGTCCAGCGGCGGCCGGTCAGCGAGGACTCGACGGAAAGGAAGGCGGGGGAAGGGAACATGGCCAAGGGGTGCCAGAGCGGGCGGGCGGCTGCAAGCGCTTTGCCCTGCGCGGGAGGCTGGCGGAGCCCCTTGCCGCCGCCGTCGGACCGGGGGCGCTTCGCCCCCCGGACCCCCAGAGGATATTTGGAGCAGGTGAATTTGAAGGAGAACTCTCTTCCATTTCACCTGCCCCTAAATATCCCCGCCGGAGGCACCTCCGAGCCGGTTGCGCGCTTGCGCGCAGAGGCGAGAGGAAAGGCTTGCGGCGAAGCCGCGCAATATGGCGACCGCAGCCGGGGCGGGCCCTCAGGTCATCTTGCGCCCCCGGCACGGGCCGAGAGGAGGTGGAGGATGCGGGGGGCGCCTACCGCAGCGGGCTGCGGTAGGTCATCCGGCGGACCGAGCCGGTCTTCGAGCGCATCAGCAGGGTCTCGGTCGTCACCCAGCCGGGCTCGCGCCGGATGCCGGCCAGAAGGGAACCGGTGGTGACCCCGGTCGCGGCGAAGATCACGTCGCCGCGCACCAGGTCGTCGCGGGTATAGACCCGGTCGAAATTGGTGATGCCGGCCTTGCTGGCCCGCCCGCGCTCGTCGTCGTTGCGGAAGAGGAGCTTGCCGAAGAACTGCCCGCCCATGCATTTCAGCGCCGCCGCGGCCAGCACCCCCTCGGGTGCGCCGCCCGATCCCATATACATGTCGATGCCGGTTACTTCCGGCTCGGCGCAATGCATGACGCCGGCGACGTCGCCGTCGGTGATCAGCCGGATCGAGGCGCCGGTGGAGCGGATCTCGCGGATCATCTCCTCGTGCCGGGGACGTTCGAGGACGCAGACGGTAATGTTCTCGGTCGAGACGCCCTTGGCGGCGGCCAGCGCCGAGACCCGTTCGGAGGGGCTCATGGTCATGGTCACGGTGCCGGGCTTGTAGCCGGGGCCGATGGCCAGCTTCTCCATATAGACATCGGGGGCGTGCAGCAGCGTGCCGCGCGGGGCCATGGCGATGACGGTCAGCGCGTTCGGCATGTCCTTCGCCGTCAGCGTGGTGCCTTCCAGCGGGTCCAGCGCGATGTCGACTGCCGGGCCGTTGCCGCTGCCGACCTCCTCGCCGATGTAAAGCATCGGCGCCTCGTCGCGCTCGCCCTCGCCGATCACCACCACGCCCTTGATGTCGAGGAGGTTGAGTTGGTCGCGCATGGCGTTGACGGCGGCCTGATCGGCGGCCTTCTCGTCGCCGCGGCCGACCAGCCGGGCGGAGGCCAGCGCCGCGGCCTCGGACACGCGGGCGAGGCCCAGCGAAAGCAGGCGGTCCTGGAATTCCTTGGCGTCGGCCATGATCTGTCCCCTTCTGGCGTTTGCCCGAGGCTTAGCCGGAAGCGGGACGGGGCCGCAAGCGTGGTGACGCTAACGGCGGGGAATCCCGGTCAGACCTCTTCGATGCGGATCGCCACCGGGGCGCCGGTCAGCACGCCGGTGGCGGCGAAGCGGGCCATGGCATGGGCCAGGTCGTCCGGCGCGGCCTTGTGGGTGACGATCAGCACCGGGGCATTGGCGCCCTCGTGGCCATACTGGCGCATCTGGTCGATGGAGACGCCGGCGTCGCCCAGGCAGGTGGCGATCTTGGCCAGCGCGCCGGGTTTGTCGACCAGCGTCATCCGCAGGTAGTAGGGCGCGGGTGTCGCGGCGCGGGCCGGCTGGGCGGGCACCAGCTGCGCGGCGGGGATGCCGAAGGTCGGCACCCGGAAGCCGCGGGCGAGGTCGATCACGTCGCCCATCACCGCCGATGCCGTCGGCCCCATCCCGGCGCCGGGGCCGCGCAGGACGATCTGGCCGACGGAGTCGCCCTCCAGCACCACCATGTTGGTGCCGCCCTGCAACTGGCCCAAGGGGCTGTCGGCCGGGACCAGGCAGGGTGTCATCCGCTGTTCCAGCCCGCGGCCGGTCATCTGGGCGACGCCGAGGAGCTTGATGCGGTAGCCCATGTCCTCGGCCAGGCGGATGTCGTCGATGGAGACATTGCCGATCCCCTCCAGCTCCACCGCGTCGAAGGCGACGCGGGTGCCGAAGGCGATGGCGGCCAGCAGGGAAAGCTTGTGGCCGGCGTCGATGCCGCCCACGTCGAGGTTGGGGTCGGCCTCCAGATAGCCGAGGCTCCGGGCCTCCTCGAACACCTGGTCGTAGGGCAGGCCGGCCGATTGCATCCGGGTCAGGATGTAGTTGCAGGTGCCGTTCATCACCCCCATCACTCGCTTCATCCGGTTGCCGGCGAGGCCCTCGGTCAGCGCCTTGATCACCGGGATGCCGCCGGCGACGGCGGCCTCGAAGCGCAGGGACAGGCCGGCGGCCTCGGCGGCCTCGGCCAAGGACTGGCCGTGATGGGCGAGGAGCGCCTTGTTGGCGGTCACCACATGCTTGCCGGCGGCAAGGGCGGCTTCGGTGGCGGCCTTGGCGGCGCCTTCATGGCCGCCCATCACCTCGACGAAGACATCCACGTCCCCGCGCCGCGCCAGCGCGACGGGATCGGTCTCCCAGGCATAGCCGGACAGGTCGGCGTCGCGGTTCCTGCTGCGGTCGCGGGCCGAGACGGCGGTGATCGCCACCGGGCGGCCGGCGCGGGCGGCGATCAGCTCGGCCTCGGCCTGGACGATCTTCACCACGCCGATGCCCACCGTGCCAAGACCGGCAAGACCGAGGCGGAGGGGGGCAGCGGGCATGGCAGGACCTTTCGGAGAGGCGTTCGGGCAGGGTGTTAGCCGTTCGGGCGGCGGCGCGCAATGCGGCGGCGGGGTCAGGCCCGCCCGGCCCGGACCGCGGCGGCCAGCCGGGCGCGGGTCTCCGGGTCGTGCACCGGGCCGCGCATCAGCGCGGCGCGGGCGCGCAGCCTGGCGGCGCGGGCGGAGAGGCCCTGTCCCTGTGCTTCGGCCACGGCGGGGGCGTCGGTCCCGGCCAGCAGCTGGTCGATCGGCAGCAGGGCGGGCGGCGGGGCGTCGGCGCCTTCGGGGAAGGCCGCGAAATCCGGCAGCGGCGTGCAGGAGGCGGCCAGCACCAGCGCCAGCAGGCAGGGCAGAAGGCGGGGGCGGCGGGAAAGGGGCATCTGCCGGGACGGTCCTGTGGCTTCGGTCGCGGCAGGATAGACGCGCGCGCCGCCGGGCGGAAGGGCCCGGCGGCGCGGCGGCAGGAAGCGGTCAGATGATCGAGGGGCAGGCCACGCCCTTGAAGCAGACCTGCAGGTAATAGCGCGGCCGGGTGACCACGAAATTGCGGAAGGTGGAATCCGGGATGCCGACGTCGAAACTGTAGCGCACGCCGTTGGTGCCCTGCCGGGTGTGGTTGTATTTGCCCGGGTGATAATCCACCTCGGTCTCGACGATCACCACGCTGTCCTGGTTGGCCATGATCGGGATGCGGGCGCGGAAGGCGGAGGTGTTGACGCTGGTGTTGGTCAGCGCCGGCATCTTGTTCCCGGGCGAGCGGGAGAACAGCACGTAAAGCTTGTTGTCCGATTCCTTGTATTTGACCGAGGTGATGCGGAGCTTCACGTTCGGGGAATCGTTCAGCAGGTATTCCGTCACCGTCTGCATCCCGCTGACGAAGGTGCTGTCGACCTCGTTCTGCCGCGAGATCAGGTCCGAGACCGAATAGGCGGCCTTCTGGGCCTGGTTGATGGTGCGGAAGGCGTCCCAGTAGACGAAGAGCGCGATGAAGGTCCAGACCAGCAGCGGCAGCAGGACCAGGAACTCGGTCATGATGAGCCCGTCCTCCCGGTCGCGGAAGCGGCGCATCTGGCGAAGAAGGGATGTCATGCTCGGGTCACCTCTGCTCTCGGCGCGGTTTGCATCACCGCGGCTCGTTCACGAATACGGAGGCGGTCACCATCTGGTAGCCGCCGCGGGCGTCGGCCCGCAGGTGCAGACCGATGCCGGTGGAGGGGAAGATCGGGTCCTGGATCGCGCAGACCCGGATGATCATGATCTCGTTCGAGCCGCCGGGCTCGACATGGTCGTCGACCTCGGTCGACTCGCCGCGGTCGACGCAGGTGGCCGGGTCCGCCGAAATGGCGAAGGTGCTGGTCGAGATCGGGCGCATCTCGACCATCAGGGTATTCTCGCAATCGACGAGGATCGGCGTCGCCTCGCAGATCAGCTTGCGCAGCTTGTTGTTCTCGAAGGTGCCCAGGTTGCCCAGCCGGATGTCGCGCATCACCAGGTCCAGCCCGCGTTCCAGCATCACGTGCTTCGCCATGTAGAAGCCGGCCTCGACCGAGGCCATGAAGATGGAGATCACCACCGGCACGACCAGCACGAATTCCACCGTGGCGGTGCCGTCCTCGCGCCGGAACAGACGGGAGAGGGCGCGGCGGATCATTGCGTCAGCCTCAGCTGGCTGAGGTTCGAGGCGATCAGCGCGAAGGCGGTGCGGATCTCCAGCCCGTTGGCGTCGAAGAAATAGGTCGATGCGGGCGAGGAGGCGCAGCCCTTGATCGCGCTGGCGCCGCCGGCCGGGGCCTCGAAGGCGATGCCGTAGATCAGCACGCCCTTGGCCTTGGCCGCCTCGCAGACCTGGTCGAGCCGCGCGTCCATGGTGCCGGTGTCGGTGTAGCTGCGGAAGTTGTTGACCCAGGTGTCGAAATAGGCGTTCCGGCTGGAGGAACTGGAGCCGCCGAGCGCGCGGGCGTAAAGCTGCCAGGCCACCCAGTTGGTCCGGGCCTGCGCCCAGACCGCCTGCCAGGTCAACCGCTGCACGTTGGTATAGGGAGGCGAGGGGTTGGGCTTATAGCAGTCCTTGGACCCGGGCGTGGAGCCGTTCCAGGGCCGCGAATGCCAGGCATTCAGATGCGGCACATAGAACGGCCGGCTGTTGCAGAGGGTGGTGGCGTCCTTGTTGTCCACCTTCGAGGCATGGAAGATCGACATGTAGCCGTTGCTGCCGGTCTGCCAGATGTCCGAGATGCCGGTGCGGTAGTTGTCGCCGTGCCGTTCCTGCTCGAAGTTCTCGCCGTCGGTCATCAGCACGATGACCTTCAGGGTTTCCTTGTCGCCGTAGGCGGCGGGACGCGTGGAGAAATAGCCGGGCACCTCGCCGGCCGCCGACATCTCGGACACGATCGAGCGCGAGCCGGGGTCCAGCAGCATCGCCCCCCATTTCAGCCCGAGGTCGATCGAGGTCGCGCCGACGGCGATCAGGTTGTTGATCTGGCTTTTCAGCGCGGTCCGGTTGTTGCGGTGGACCGAGACATAGGTCTTTTCGTTCGGCTGGCACCACATGTTCGAGTAGAGCCCGCCCGAAATCGTCGGCCCGGTGATCGCCACGTAGGATGTGCCTTGCGTGGTGGAGGACCAGCTGTCGACGAAGGGCGTCTGCGGCAACGGCGTGGTGCGCGACAGCGCGGTGGAGCTGTAGGTCGAGGTCGGCAGGTCGAGGCAATAGGAATCTTCCCGCGTGTCGACGTTGCCATGCGCGTTGGTCACGTTGAACTTCGAGAACAGCACCGGGCCCAGGTTCACCTGGCCGTTGTAGGGCACGATCGAGATCGAGATCTTGTTCTCGGTGTCCTGGTCCAGCACGGTGTCGATGAATTCGCTGGCCGCCGTCTTCAGGTTGTTGATCCGGTTGTTCGAGGCCATCGAGCCCGAGATGTCGAGCACGAGGGAAATCTCGACATTGGTCACCCGCTGCTCGGCCTGCGAGCGGTTGTCGGCCTCCAGGAAGGGCGTGTTCATCATCGACATGAAGTAGTTGTCGGAATGCACCTTGGCCTTGGCCTTCACCGTGCGCGAGTTCATCGCCTGGACCACCACCACCTCGTCGAGTTCGCTCTCGACCCCGGCGGTCGCGAAATAGCTTTCCACCACCTGCCTGGGCTGAAGGTCGTTCTCCAGGCTGGCGGCGGCCAGGGTGGCGCGGTCCATCGTCTGCTGGACGGCCACGCGCTTGTTCTCGAAGCGCATCAGGTCCACGGCGATGCCGCCGACCAGCAGCATCAGGAAGAAGAAGATCAGGATATGCGGCGCCATCACGCCGCTTTCATCCCGAAGGAAGGGCGCAACCCGGTTCAGCGCAGCCGCTTTTCTCGTCCGACGGTTGGTCATCTCGAAGGCCCTCGTAATAGTCACCTTGCTCCCGCCCTTCGTCGGACGGGATTTCCCGCGGCGAGTAAGCCGGCGGGATCGGGCGGAATTGTGGCGGGCCGGAGCCGGGCGCGGGGCATTCGCGGGGCGCGGAAACGGTTGGCCTGCACGGGCGCGGATTGTCCGCCGGCCGGGAACGCTGCGCCGGCCGGGCGGGCGGCGAATCGTCCCGGCCCGGGCGAATCACATTCCGCCGGCAGGGGTTAACAACTGCCTGCAGGAACCCGGTGTTTTCGACACTTCTGCCGGGTTTCTTTCGGGGGCGGCTGGGATAGACTGCCGCCAGCGCACGGCGCTCCTTGGGAGGAGAACAGTATGAAAGTGGCTGGTGAACCCAGTTTCCGCGACTCGGTCGACCTGATGTTCAACCGGGCGGTCCGGCTGATGGACCTGAGCCCCGGGCTGGAAGAGAAGATCCGGGTCTGCAATTCGACCTATACCGTGCGCTTCGGCGTCCGCCTGCGCGGCAAGATCGAGACCTTCACCGGCTACCGCTCGGTCCATTCCGAGCATATGGAGCCGGTCAAGGGCGGCATCCGCTATGCCATGGCGGTGAACCAGGACGAGGTGGAGGCGCTGGCCGCGCTGATGACCTACAAATGCGCGCTGGTCGAGGCGCCGTTCGGCGGCTCGAAGGGCGGGCTCTGCATCGATCCGCGGCAATGGGACGACCACGAGCTGGAGCAGATCACCCGCCGCTTCGCCTACGAGCTGATCAAGCGCGACCTGATCCACCCGGCGCAGAACGTGCCCGCGCCCGACATGGGCACCGGCGAGCGCGAGATGGCCTGGATCGCCGACCAGTATGCCCGGATGAACACCACCGACATCAACGCCAAGGCCTGTGTCACCGGCAAGCCGCCGCACGCCGGCGGCATCCAGGGCCGGGTGGAGGCCACCGGCCGCGGTGTGCAATACGCGCTGCGCGAGTTCTTCCGCCACCGGGAGGACGTGGCGATGGCGCGCCTGTCCGGCGGGCTGGAGGGCAAGCGCGTCATCGTGCAGGGCCTGGGCAACGTCGGCTACCACGCGGCGAAGTTCCTGTCCGAGGAGGACGGCTGCAAGATCGTGGCGGTGATCGAGCGGGACGGCGCCATCCTGAACGACAAGGGCCTGGACATCGAGGACCTGCGGCAATGGATGGTGGGCCACCAGGGCCTGGTCGCGGGCTATCCCGGCGGCACCCATGTCGAGGGAGGGGCCGCGGTGCTGGAGGAGCCCTGCGACATCCTGATTCCGGCGGCTCTGGAGGGAGTGATCCACAAGGAGAACGCCCCCCGCATCAAGGCGCCGCTGATCATCGAGGCCGCGAACGGCCCGATCACCTTCGGCGCCGACGAGATCCTGCGGCAGAAGGGTGTGGTGATCATCCCCGACATGTATGCCAATGCCGGCGGGGTGACGGTCTCCTATTTCGAATGGGTGAAGAACCTCAGCCACATCCGCTTCGGCCGGATGCAGCGCCGGGCCGAGGAGGCGCGGTCCCGCCTGCTGGTCGAGGAGCTGGAACGGCTGTCCTCGGACAAGGGCCTGGGCTGGTCGCTGGCCGACGACTTCAAGGAGCGGTTCCTGCAGGGCTCGGACGAACTGGCGCTGGTGCGCTCGGGCCTCGACGACACCATGCGCACCGCCTATCAGGCGATGCGCGAGGTCTGGCACGGCCGCAACGATGTCGAGGATCTGCGGGTCGCGGCCTATCTGGTGTCGATCGGCCGGGTGGCGGCGGCCTACCGCTCCAAGGGGTTGTGAGCCGGCGGGGCGGCGCTTCCGCCGCCCCTTCCGCATTGCGGCCCGGCCTGCGGCAGGCTAGCCTCGTTCCCGGTTTGATCCGGGGGAACGCATGACCGTCTGGCATTGCCACATCGCCGTCTCGCTGGACGGCAAGATCGCGCGGCCCGACGGCGGGGTCGAGGACTGGCTGGTCGCCGACTACCCGCCCGAGGGGCTGGGGTTCGAGGAGTTCTATGCCGGGGTCGGGGCCATCCTGATGGGGCGCGGCACCTATGACGCCGCCGCGGGCCAGGACTGGCCCTATGCCGGCAAGGCGGTGACGGTGCTGACCTCGCGCCCGCTGGAGGCGCCGCCGCCCGGCGTGCGCGTCCGGTCGGGCGATCTGGCGGCGGTGGCGGCGGAGCTGGAGGCCGAGGGCCACGGCACCGTCTGGGTCGAGGGCGGCGGGCAGGTCATCCGCGGCATGATGGCAATCGGCAAGCTGGACATCCTGGAAATGGCGGTGATCCCGATCATCCTCGGCGACGGCATCCCGCTGTTCCCGCCCGGCACGCCGGAGCTGAAGCTGGAACTGGACTTCGCCCGCCCCTGGCGCAAGGGCGCCATCCATGTGAAGTATCGCCGCGCTGCCGCGACGGCATGACCGCTGCGCACGGCCGCAGCGACATCCGATGTCGCCCGAAGGCAAGGTTTTGCTGCGGAACGCTTGATAAGAGCAGCAAAGCCGGATCAGATGTCCGGCAGAGGTCGCGGCCCGCACCGGGGCCGAAGATGGACCAGGCACGGGGCAGGCGATGCGCTATTCAGGCTTCAGGGTCTTCACCGAAGGGCTGTTCGGCAACAAGGGCTG
Organism: Rhodobacter sp. SGA-6-6; assembly: GCF_011043545.1. Taxonomy (GTDB): domain Bacteria; phylum Pseudomonadota; class Alphaproteobacteria; order Rhodobacterales; family Rhodobacteraceae; genus Pseudogemmobacter. The sequence goes on from NZ_JAAKGP010000006.1 coordinate 118,862, forward strand.
GAAACCGGCCTGGCGCGACCCGGCCCCCAAGCCCGAATACGACGCCATCATCATCGGCGGCGGCGGCCATGGACTGTCCACCGCCTATTACCTGGCCAAGAACCACGGCCTGACCAATGTCGCGGTGCTGGAGAAGGGCTATCTCGGCGGCGGCAACGTCGGGCGCAACACCACCATCGTGCGGGCGAACTACTTCCTGCCCGGCAACAGCGAATTCTACTCGCATTCGCTGAAGCTGTGGGAGGGGCTGGAGGCCGAGCTCAACTACAACGTGATGCATTCGCAGCGCGGACTGATCAACCTGTTCCACTCGGACGGCCAGCGCGACGCCTTCGTCCGCCGCGGCAATGCGATGATCAACCAGGGCGACGACGCCATCCTGCTGGACCGCGAGGGCGTGCGCGAGCATCTGCCCTATCTGGATTTCGAGCAGACGCGGTTCCCGATCTACGGCGGCCTGCTGCATCCCCGCGGCGGCTCGGCCCGGCACGACGCCGTGGCCTGGGGCTATGCCCGCGGCGCGGACCGGCGCGGGGTGGACCTGATCCAGAACTGCGAAGTGACCGGCATCGACATCGAGAACGGCAAGGTCCGCGGCGTCCAGACCACCCGCGGCGCGATCCGCGCGGCCAAGGTGGGGATCGTGGTCGCCGGCCGGTCGTCCCAGGTCGCCGCCATGGCCGGGATGCGGCTGCCGATCGAAAGCCACATCCTGCAGGCCTTCGTGACCGAGGGGCTGAAGCCGGTGATCGACCATGTGGTCAGCTTCGGCATGGGGCATTTCTACATCAGCCAGTCCGACAAGGGCGGCCTCGTCTTCGGCGGCGACCTCGACTTCTACGCCAGCTACGCCGCGCGGGGGAACCTGCCGATGGTGGAGCATGTGATGGAAGCGGGCATGACCCTGATGCCGATGATCGGCCGCGCCAAGGTGCTGCGGTCCTGGGGCGGCATCATGGACATGTCGCCGGACGGGTCGCCCATCATCGACAGGACCCATGTCGAGGGGCTCTATCTCGACTGCGGCTGGAACTACGGCGGCTTCAAGGCCGTCCCGGCCAGCGGCTGGTGCATGGCGCATCTGATGGCCACCGACCAGCCGCACGAGGTTGCCAAACGCTTCCGCCTCGACCGTTTCGCCACCGGGCACCTTCTGGACGAAGAAGGCACCGGCAGCCAGCACAACCTGCACTAGGAGGCCCGGATGATCCGCCAAGCCATCGGCCTCCTTGCCGCCCTCGCCCCGGCTGCGCCCACCCTGGCGCAGGATCTGCCGACGGGCTGCTTCGCGCGCGACTACACGGCGCAGCACCTGCAGCAGAACCCGGGCCAGAACGTCGCGGCCATCCGCCTGAACTTCCTGCCCGGCACCGGGGCCTCGGGCGACGTGCCCACCATGGAGGTCCTCGTGCGGCTGGCCGACCAGGGCCGCGCCCGCGCCGAGGGCAGGGGCGGCGCCATGCTGGCCCAGACCGCCTATTGCTTCGCCGAGGCCGGCCAATGGACCTGCGGCGTGGAATGCGACGGCGGGGTCATGCGGATCGGAAGGCTGTCCGGCGACACGCTGGAGGTGACGACGGATTACTTCCTCGTCGGCGACACCGACGAATGCGGTGGCGCCTTCGACCTGGCCGAGGACGCCGGTTCCACCACCTATCGCTTGAAGAAGGCGGCCGCCTCGGCCTGCCTCGGAGGCTGACGAGATGCGCCTGACCTGCCCCCTCTGCGGCGACCGCGACCGGCGGGAGTTCTACTATTACGGCTCGGACGACTATCTCGACCGGCCCGGGCCGGAGGCGCCGGCGTCCGCCTGGGACGACTATCTGCACAACCGCGACAACCCGGCGGGGATCACCCGCGACCTGTGGTATCACGAACAGGGCTGCGCCCAGTGGCTGGCGGTGACGCGCAGCACGGTGACGCATGAGATCCTGCGGGTCGAGCTGGTGGCCGGTCTGAAGGGGGCCAGGGAATGAGGATCGACGGCAAGGGCATCATCGACCGCACCCGCCCCGTCAGCTTCCGCTTCGACGGGCGGGAATACGGCGGCTACAAGGGCGACACGCTGGCCTCGGCGCTTCTGGCCAACGACGTGCGGCTGGTGGGGCGCAGCTTCAAGTATCACCGCCCGCGCGGGGTGCTGACCGCCGGGTCGGAAGAGCCGAACGCGCTGGTCGAGGTGGTCGGCCGCACCAACCAGACCCCGAACGTGCGGGCGACGGTGCAGGAGGTCTTCGACGGGCTGGAGGCGCGCAGCCAGAACCGGCTCGGCAGCTTGCGCTTCGACCTTCTGGCGGTGAACGACCTGATGGCGCCCTTCTTCAGCGCCGGCTTCTACTACAAGACCTTCATGTGGCCGCGCGCCTTCTGGGAAAAGCTCTACGAACCGGCGATCCGGCGGGCGGCGGGGTTGGGCAGCCTGTCGGGCCGGCATGACGAAGGGGTCTACGAGAAGGCCCATGCCTTCTGCGACCTCTTGGTGATCGGCGCCGGGCCGGCGGGCCTGATGGCGGCGCTGGTGGCTGCGCGCTCGGGCTCCGACGTGATCCTGGCCGACGAGAACCCGATGCTGGGCGGGCGGCTGGTCTCGGACCTCGGCCATGTCGGCGGCACGCCGGCGGCGATCTGGGTGGCGGCGGTGGAGGCCGAACTGCGCAGCCTGCCGAACGTGCGGATCATGACCCGGACCACGGTGACCGGCGCCTACGACCACGGCACCTATGGCGCGCTGGAGCGGGTGGGGCTGCACAAGCCCGCCCGGCCGAACCTGCCGCGGGAATGTTTCTGGCGCATCGTGGCGAAGCGGTCGGTGCTGGCGGCGGGCGCGCTGGAGCGCCCCATCGCCTTCCCGATGAACGACCGGCCGGGGATCATGCTGGCCAGCGCCGTGCGGACCTATCTGAACCGCTTCGGCGTGGTGCCGGGCAAGCGGGTGACCCTGTTCGCCAACACCGACGCCGCCCGCGCCACCGTGCGCGAGCTGATGGCGGCGGGGGTGCAGGTGGCGGCGATCGTCGATCCGCGGCCCGATGCCAGTTCGGTCGAGGATTGCCCGGTCCATGTCGGCGCCGAGGTGGTGGACAGCCGCGGCCGCCACGGGTTGCGCGAGATCACCGTGCGCAAGGGCGCCGAGGAGTTCAGGATCGAGACCGATTGCCTGGCGATGTCCGGCGGCTGGAACCCGACCCTGCACCTGACCTGCCACATGAACGGCCGGCCCCGGTGGAACGAGGACCTGGCGGCCTTCGTGCCCTCCGAAGGCGCGGTGCCCGGGCTGCTGGCGGCGGGGGCGGCGAACGGCACCATGTCCACCCATGGCGCGCTGGCCGCCGGCCGCGCGGCGGCTGTCGAGGCGCTGGAAGCGCTGGAGATCCGGCCGGCCGAAGTGGCGGTGCCGGCAGCCGAGGACGCGCCCTATGCGGTGACGGCGACCTGGGCGGTCTCCGGCACCAAAAGCGGGGCGGGGGGCCGCGCCTGGCTCGACTTCGCCAATGACGTGACGGTCAAGGACGTCAGGCTGGCGGCGCAGGAGAACTACCGCAGCGTCGAGCATATGAAGCGCTACACCACCCAAGGCATGGCGCCGGACCAGGGCAAGACCTCCAGCGTCGCGGCGCTGGCGGTGCTGGCCGATGCGACCGGGCGGGGCATCCCGGAGACCGGAACCACCACCTTCCGGCCGCCTTTCGTGCCGGTGTCGATCGCCGCCATGGGCGCGGGCGGCCGGGGCGCGGGCTTCGCGCCGCAGCGCTTCCTGACCTCGGATCAGGCCAGCCGCGACCGCGGCGCGCCGATGACCGAGGCCGGGCTGTGGTATCGGCCGTCCTATTTCCCCAAGCCGGGCGAAGCCACCTGGAAGGAAGCCTGCGACCGCGAGGTGATGATGGTGCGGCAGGCGGTCGGGGTGGCGGATGTCTCGACCCTCGGCAAGATCGACCTGCAGGGCCGGGATGCGGCGCGCTTCCTCGATTTCGTCTATACCAACACCTTCTCCACTCTGCCGGTCGGCCGCGTCCGCTATGGCCTGATGCTGCGCGAGGACGGACTGGTGCTGGACGACGGCACCACCGCCCGGCTGGGCGACAGCCATTTCCTGATGACCACCACCACGGCGGGCGCCGGGCTGGTGATGCGGCATCTGGATTTCGTCCATCAGGCCTTCTGCGCCGATTGGGAGGTGCGCTTCATCTCGGTCACCGAGACTTGGGCGCAATTCGCCGTCGCCGGCCCGCGCGCGCGGGAACTGCTGTCGGGCTATCTCGGCCAGCCGGTGGAACTGCCGTTCATGGGCGTGGCCCCGGTGCAGATCGGCGGGGTGGAGGGGCGGCTCTTCCGCATCTCCTTCTCGGGCGAGGAGGGTTATGAGATCGCCGTTCCGACCCGCTACGGCGAGGCACTGTTCCGCGACCTGCTGGCGCGGGCTGAGACCATGGGCGGCGGCGCCTACGGGATGGAGGCGCTGAACGTGCTGCGGATCGAGAAGGGTTTCATCACCCATGCCGAGATTCACGGCCGCACCACGGCCTTCGACATCGGCATGGAGAAGATGGTCTCGGCCAAGAAGGACTGCATCGGCAAGGCCGCCGCTGCCCGTCCCGGCATGGTCGGGCCGGAGCGCGAGCAGCTGGTCGGCCTGAAGGCCGCCGCGCCGATCAGCGCCGGCGCGCATCTGTTCCGGCCGGGCGATACGGTGGAGCGGGTGAACGACCAGGGCTATGTCACCTCCGTGTGCTGGTCGCCGACGCTGAATGCCTGGCTGGGGATGGGCTTCCTGCTGGACGGCCGCGCCCGCCATGGCGAGACGGTGCGGCTGGTCGACCACCTGCGCGGCATCGACGTGCCCTGCGAAGTCTGCGACCCGGTGTTCCACGACCCGGAGGGAGGGAAGCTCCGTGCCTGACCTGATTGCCAAACCCGCGCTCGACGCCGCGCCCGTGACCCGGGGCGGCGCCACTCTGGCCCTGCTGGACTCCGGGCCCATCACCTCCATCGCGCTGTTTCCCGGCGGGGAGAAGGCGGCTTCCAAGGGGCTGAAGACTATCGGGCTGACTTTCCCCGGGCCGGGAACATGGGTTGCGAAAGACGCGGCGCGGATCGTCTGGACCGGGCGCGAGCAGGCCTTCCTGATCGGCGCGCCCGCGCCCGCGCTGGACGGCGCGGCGGTGACGGACCAGAGCGACGGTTGGGCCGGGTTCGGGCTGTCGGGGCCGGGGGCCGAGGCGGTGCTGGCCCGGCTGGTGCCGCTGGACCTGCGCGCCGCGGCTTTTCCGGTGGGACGGGCGGCAAGGGCGGCGCTGAACCACATGTCGCTGGTGCTGCTGCGCACCGGCCCCGAGGCCTTCGAGCTTTACACCTTCCGCTCGATGGCCCGCACCGCCTGGCACGAACTGGTCGAGGCGATGGAGAAGCTGGAGGCCCGCGCGGCGGTCAAGGGGTAGGGCGGTCATTCTGCCGATAGCCGTGGCGAAGGTCATCGCCTTCGCCACAGCGCACCGTTTCAACTGGACCGGCCGGGCCTCAATGGCCCGGCCAGCGCCCGCCCCGCCCTCGGCGGGCGCTTCTCGCCCGCCGGGTCGGGCGCTGGCCTCTCGGGGTTCTCGTGACTGCCGTTTCTGGGTGATCCGTCGCGCACGGGCGGGGGCGAGGCAGTGCCTCGCCTCTTCCCGCCCGCCGAGGGTGACCCAGTTGGAAGTCTGGCAGGACCCGAAACCTTTCCAAACCGGCAAATTCCGGCCCATCGGCCGAATTGTCGCTGGAATGTCACCCTCCGCATGTCTACACACTTCCTGAAGCATACTTTCAGGAAAGCTGAACATGGCGCCCGACGGTCAGATCCTCGCCCCCAATGTCCACGAGGCCGAATCCATCCCCGAAGCCGCAAAGGCCGAGATCGACCGGCTGCTGGCCTCGGGCGACCTGTTCCGCTACACCGCGCCCTCGGACGCGCCGGTCGCCCTGCTGGAACAGGAATTCGCCGACCTGCTGGGCGCGCGCTATGCGCTGGCGGTCTCCTCCTGTTCCGCCGCGCTGTTCCTGTCGCTGAAGGCGCTGGACCTGCCGAAGGGCGCCAAGGTGCTGATCCCGGCCTTCACCTTCGCCGCCGTCCCCTCCAGCGTCGTCCATGCCGATTGCGTGCCGGTGCTGGTCGAGGTGGGCGACAACTATCGCGTCGACATGGCGGATTTCGCCGCCAAGCTGCCGGGGGCGGATGCGGTGATGATCAGCCACATGCGCGGCCATACCAGCGACATGGACGCGATCATGGCGTTGTGCGACGCCGCCGGCATTCCGGTGATCGAGGATGCGGCGCATAGCCTCGGCACCGTCTGGGGCGGGCGCAGGATCGGCACCATCGGCAAGGTCGGCTGCTTCTCCTTCCAGTCCTACAAGCTGGTGAACGCCGGCGAGGGCGGGATCATGGTCACCGACGACTCCGAGATCGCCGCCCGCGCCATCATCATGTCCGGCGCCTACGAGGAGAACTGGAAGAAGCATCCGGGCCTGTCGAACTCCTGCGCGCATTGGCAGAACAAGCTGCCGCTCTACAACCTGCGGATGCAGAACCTGTCCGCCGCGGTGATCCGGCCGCAGCTGCCGATGGTGGCCGGGCGGGTGGAGAAGGGCAGGGCGAACCACGACCATGTGGCGGCACAGCTCAACGCCTGCGCGCATCTTCGGGTGCCCGATCCGCTGGGGCCGGAGGAGCGCGCGCCGGATTCGATCCAGTTCAACCTTGTGGGCGAGTGGACGGACGACGAGGCGCGGGCGTTCCAGAACGCGGCCAAGGCGCGCGGCGTCTCGGTGCAGGTCTTCGGGCTGAGCGAGGGCAATGCCCGGGCGTTCTGGAACTGGCAGTTCCTCGGGCCGCAGCCCGATCTGCCGCAGACCCGCGCCATGCTGATGCGCGCCTGCGACGTGCGGCTGCCGACCCGGCTGAACCTGGGAGAGCTGGATTTCATCGCCGGGGCGATCCTCGGCGCGGTGGCGGATGTGAAGGGCTGAGGGGCGGCGGGCGGCTCTTCGGACACTTCGTGCCTCGTCGCAGGGCGAGGAGGAGCCGGAGGCGCGCGACGAGCCCTCAGAGAATGCGCAGGCTGTCCCCCAGGAAGGGCAGGGATGCACGCATCGGGTCCACCACCTCGGCTTGGATAAGCCCCTTCAGCCGTTGGGAAATCTGCCCCGGCACCTCGCGCAGCACGCCTGCGCGGGCCGAAAGCGACAGGGTGCGGTCCAGACCGGCGAAGGGCAACGGCAGCACGTCCACCCGGTCGCGGAAGCGGCGAGCCTGATGCAGGGCGAGCGGCGTCAGGATCGCCCAGCCGGCCCCCGCCGCCACCATGGAAAGGATGGCGTGGTAGCTGTCCAGCTCGAACCGCGAGGCGGGTTTCAGCCCCAGTTTCGCCAGATGGGCGGCGATCTGGCGGCCCATCAGGTGGCGGGCGGTATACTGGATCAGCGGCAGGCCCTCGGGCGTGCGCCCCTTGGGGCAGACGGCCAGAAAGGGCTCGCGCAGGATCGGATGCACCTCGCGCCAGTCGCCCTCGGGCGCGCCGGTGTCGGCGGCGACCACCAGGTCCAGCGCCCGGGCCTCCAGCAGGTCCAGCAGCCGATGCGAGGGGCCGGTCTCCAGCAGGAACCGGCAGCCCTTCAATTCCGCGGCCAGCGCGGACAGCAGCCGCGGGGTCACGTCGGCCTCGAAATCCTCGATCATGCCGAGGCGCAGCGTGGTCAGCCCGGCCAGATCGGCCAGCGCCAGTTCGGCCCGCGCTTCCTCGGCGGCGTTGAGGATGGTCTGGGCGTGGCGGCGGAACATCGTGCCGGCCGGGGTGATCGCCATCGGCCTTGTGCTGCGGTCCAGCAAAGCCGCCCCGAGCGCCGATTCCAGCCCGGTCAGTTGCTGCGACACGGCGGAGGGACTGACCCCAAGCCGCCGCGCCGCGGCGGAAATGGCGCCCTCTTCCGCGGCGGCAAGGAAGACCTCGATCCCCCAGAGCGTGACGCGGCCTTCCGTCTCGGCCATGGATCAGAGCTTCGAGAGCTTCGACTGCAATTCGGCCAGCTGGCGCTTGATCTCGGCGATGTCGTCGCCCTTGGCCGGGTTCTCGGCCTCGGGCGCGGGGCCGGAGCCGCCCCAGCCGGGCATTCCGCCCATCATCGACTTCAGGAAGGCTTCCTGCTGCTTGCGCAAAGCCTCGAACCCCGGCACGGCGGCCATGGGGTTGGGGAAATGCGCCATGTTCTCCAGCATCTTGGCCTGGCTGTTGCGCAGCATCTCGAAGCTGGAGGCCAGGAACTGCGGCATCACCGACTGCATTCCGGTGGCATAGCTGCGCACCAGATCGGTCAGCACGTCGACGGGCAGCACGTTCTCGCCCTTCGATTCATGCTCGGCCACGATCTGCAGAAGGTATTGCCGGGTCAGGTCGTCGCCGGTCTTCAGGTCGACGATCTGCACCTCGCGGCCCTGGCGGATGAAGCCGGCAATGTCTTCCAGCGTCACGTAATCCGAGGTCTCGGTGTTGTAGAGACGCCGGCTGGCATAGCGCTTGATCAGAAGCGGCTTGTCGGTATCGGCCATCCGCGGCACCCCCATGGCTTTGCGCTTGCAGAGAAGCTTAAGGCGCGCGCCGCACAAAAAGCAAGGGCGGGCCGCAAAGGGCCCGCCCGAGGCGTCCGTCCGACAGGGAGGAGGCGGAGAACGCCCTGATCCCGAAGGATTACTTCGCGGCAGCGGCGGCTTTCTTGGCCGCAGCGGTCACGTCCGCGGTGGCTTTCTGCACGGCGGCGGTGGCATCGGCCGAGGCTTCCTTGCCGGCGGCCAGCATCAGCTCGACGGTTTCCATCTGCACCTTCTTCGCCACTTCGGCGAAGGCGGCCAGGTTCTCGGCGGCGATCTCGGCGGCGGCCGAGGCGAAGTCGGTCACCGACTTGGTGTATTCGGTCGGCTCGGCCTTGGCCTTGGCGACGTCGCTCATGCGGGCGATCGAGTCCTTGGCCCATTTGGCGCTGATCTCGGTCGATTTCTCGGCGGCTTCCAGCGCGACCTTGGCAAGCTTCTCGCCGAAGGCGGCCTGGGTCTTGAACGCGTTCTGGAACGCCGAGGCGTCAACGGGGAACTGGGCCATCATGTCCTGCACGACTTTGGTGAAATCCGTGGTCTTGGTCATTTCATCTCTCCTTTGTCCGGGTGTCTGCCGGCTGTCCGGGGCCCGTTTCATGGGCAAGGATATACATGCTGCAGTGCAGAAATTCAAGACAGTTTCTGCAATGCAGCATTACCGTGGGCGCATGACAGGGACATGACGCTCGCCCTGTGGGAGAGTGACGCTACGGAAACCCGGAAGCGGTTGAGAATGCGGGATTTACCATGGTGCGGCGGGCGGGGAATCCTTGCCCGGAAGGCATCCGGTCTCCGTCTGCGGCGAAATGGAAGCTGCCGGCGCCATGTGGCGACCTCCCCCTTTCCTGGCCGGGAAAGCGAATCGCTGCGCTGCGGCGGATTTGTCTGGCGAAGGCCATCGCCTTCGCCACGGAGCAACGCTTCCCCTTGTCCGGCCGGGCCTCAAAGGCCCGGCCAGCGCCCGCCCCGCCCTCGGCGGGCGCTTCTCGCTCGGCCTCGGTCGGGCGCTGGCCTCTCGGGGTCTCGTGCCACGACCGTCTCTTGGTGCACCCGCCGCGCACGGGCGGGGCGAGGCAGTGCCTCGCCTGCTCCCGCCCGGGGAGGCCGGGGAGCGTCCTGCACGGATGTCGATCCGGCTGGAACAAAGGTCAGGCGTCAGGCCGCCGGAGTCTCCGGCCCGGCCACCACATAGGTGCCGGGGGCGGGGGCCAGCACCTCGGCCCCGTCGCCGGGCTGGCGCGCCTTCACCATCGGGCCGGAGCGGTCCGCCAGCCATTCCCCCCAGCGGGGCCACCAGCTGCCCGGGGTCTTCCCGGCCCCGGCCAGCCAGTCCTCGGGGGCGCCGGCCACCGGGGCGGAGCTGGTGTAATGGCCGTATTTGCCCTTGGACGGCGGGTTGATGATCCCGGCGATATGGCCCGACTCGGACAGGATGAAGGTCTTGTCCTTCGATCCCATCTGCTTCACCCCGTTGAACGAGCCCTTCCAATGGGCGATGTGGTCGGTCTCGCAGGCCACCGCGCAGACCGGCAGCCTGATGTCCGACAGGCTGACCGGCTCGCCGAAGACCGGGAACTGGCCCCGCGCGAAGCCGTCCTGCTGGCAAAGCCCGCGCAGGTATTCCACCGCCATCTTCGCCGGCAGGTTGGTGGCGTCGCCGTTCCAGAACAGGAGGTCGAAGGCGGGCGGCGCCTCGCCCATCATGTAGCTTTTGATCGCGGGGGTGTAGATCAGGTCGTTCGAGCGCAGGAAGGAGAAGGTGCGGGACATGAAGAAGGACGACAGGATGCCGTCCTGCGCCGTCTGCCGCTCGATCCCGTCGACGAAATCGTCGGCCAGAAAGACGCCCACCTCGCCCGGGTCGGAGAAATCGGTCAGGGTGGTGAAGAAGGTGGCGCAGTTCACCGATCTGTCGCCGGCCTTCTGCAGATGCGCCAGCGTCAGGCCCAGGGTGGTGCCGGCGATGCAATAGCCGACGGCGTTGATCTGCTTCTCGCCGGTGATCCGCCGCACCTCGGCCATGGCGCGCAGGTAGCCGTCGCGGATGTAGTCGTCCATGCCGACACCGGCATAACTGGGATCGGGGTTGACCCAGCTGACCACGAACAGCGTGAAGCCCTGGTCCACGATCCACTTGATCAGCGAATTCTGCGGCTTCAGGTCCATGATGTAGAACTTGTTGATCCAGGGCGGGAAGATCAGCAGCGGGGTCTTGTGGACCTTCTCCGTCGTCGGCGCATACTGGATCAGCTCCAGCATCCGGTTGCGGTAGACCACCGAACCGGGCGTGGTGGCGATGTTCTGGCCGACGTGGAAGGCCTCCTTGTCGGCCAGTGTCACCAGGAGGTCGCCCTGGTTGGCCTCGATGTCGCGGACCAGGTTCTCCAGCCCCTGCACCAGGCTTTCGCCATCGGTCGCCACCGCCTTTTCCAGCGCGTCGGGGTTGGTGCCGAGGAAGTTGGTGGGGGCGAACATGTCGACGATCTGGCGGGTGAAATATTCCACCCGGCGGCGGTCCTCGGCCGGCAGCGTCTCCATGTCGCCGACGGCGGTGGAGATCGCCTCGGCGTTCAGAAGATATTGCTGCTTGAGGAAATTGAAGAAGGGATGGCTGTCCCAGAGCGGGTTCTGGAAGCGGCGGTCCTTCGGGCCGGGGTCGGGCGGGGCCTTGAACTCGCCCTTGGCCAGCACCTGCTGCGCCTCGACGTAATGCTTCAGCGTCTTGCCCCAATAGCCGATCTGATGCTCCAGCACCTTGGCGGGATTCTGCATCATCTCGGCCAGATAGGCGGCGGCGGCCTTCATGTAGACATCCGACGAGGGGCCGGCCAGCGCCGGATCGGCCGGGCGGCGCTGCGCCAAGGCGGAAGCGAGGCGTTTCGACAACTCTTCGACGCGGGCGAGGTTGGCGTTGAGACGGTCCTGCCTTGCACCCGGATCGTCGGATTCAGTTGCCATGTTAATCGTTCCCCCCTATTTTGCTGCCATGCAGCATTCGTCGTCGGCCATTGGGGGGGCCGCGGCCAGGGTGCCGGTACCCGCCCGAAGGAGACGCCTGTGAAGTATATGGCCACCTACGACCTGATGGAAAGCGCCCGCAATACCAATGAGTGGCTGGGCGCCTCGGCACGGGCCTTCGCCCGCTATCCGCTGTTCGCGCTGTCGATGAACCCCTTCCTACCGCTGATGGCGGCCTGGGGCGACGTGGCCGAGCGCAGCTTCAGCCGGATGATCATCAAGCCGGACTGGGGCATCCGCTCCATCGTCGGGCCGGACGGGCAGGACCACCTGGTCGACGTGAAGACGCTGGTGGAGCGGCCCTTCGGCAACCTGGTGCAGTTCTTCGTCCGCCGCCGCCCGCCGATGGCGCGGCGCATCCTGCTGGTGGCGCCGATGTCGGGCCACTACGCCACGCTGCTGCGGTCCACCGTCGCCAGCCTGCTGCCCGATGCCGATGTCTTCGTGACCGACTGGCACAACGCCCGCGACATCCCGGTCAGCGCCGGCAAGTTCGATGTCGAGGATTACACGCTCTACCTGGTGGATTTCATGCGCCACCTGGGCGCGGACATCCATGTGATCGCCATCTGCCAGCCGGCGCCGCTGACCCTGGCCGCCACCGCCTATCTGGCGGGCGAGGAGCCGGCGGCGCAGCCGCGCACGCTGACGCTGATCGGCGGGCCGATCGACCCCGACGCCGCCGCGACCGAGGTCACCGATTTCGGCCGCCGGGTGACCATGGGCCAGCTGGAGCATCTGGTGATCCAGCGCGTCGGCTTCAGCTACAAGGGCGCCGGGCGGCTGGTCTACCCCGGGCTGATGCAGCTGGCGGGCTTCATCTCGATGAACCTCGACCGCCATTCGCGGGCCTTCAGCGAGCAGATCCTGAAGGCCGCCCGCGGCGAGGCGGCGGACCACGACGCGCACAACCGCTTCTACGACGAATACCTCGCCGTGATGGACATGACGGCCGAGTTCTACCTGTCCACGGTGGAGCGCATCTTCAAGAATCGCGAGATCGCGCTGAACGAATTCGTGGTGGCGGGCAAGAAGGTGGACATCGCCGCGATCACCGAAGTGGCGGTGATGACGGTGGAGGGGACCGAGGACGACATCTCCGCCCCCGGCCAGTGCATCGCGGCGCTGAACCTGCTGACCGGGCTGCCGGAGGCGAAGAAGGCCAACCACCTGGAGCCGGGGGCGGGCCATTACGGCATCTTCGCCGGCAAGAGCTGGCGGCTGAACATCCGGCCGCTGGTGCTGGATTTCATCGACGCCAATTCCGCCGCGCCGCGCCCGGCGCGGAAACCGGCGGTGCGGCTGGCGGCGGCGAAGTAACGGGTTTTCGCCGAAAACCCGTGATTTCACGATTTTTCGGCGAAAAATCGGGCCCCTAGCGCAGCAGCATCGGCCCGGCCAGGAAGTCGCGCAGCGCCGCGGTGACGGCTTCGGGCTGTTCCAGCTGCGGCATGTGGCCGGCCTCGGCCACCAGATACAGCCGGCCGAAGGGCATCAGCTCGGCCAGGAACTCCTGCCGCCGCAGCGGCACCAGCGGGTCGGCCTCGCCCGCAACGATCAGCGCCGGCACCCGCACCTTGCGCAGGGTCTTCTGCTGGTCCGGGCGGCGCTGCATGGCGCGGGTCTGGCGGACATAGGAGTCGATGTCCAGCCCGGCCGCCATGTCCTGCACCAGCGCCATCACCTCGCCGCGCCAGTCGGTGGCGGCGAAGGCGGTCTCGGGGTATTCGCCCGCCGCGGCCTCGGCCAGCCGGCCCGCCCGCGCCGCGACCAGCCGGGTCTCGCGCGAGGCGGCGGTGGCGGGCGGCTCGGCCAGCGGGTCGGTGGAGACCAGGACGATCCGCGTCACTGCCTCGGGCAGGCGGCGCAGGATGTCGATGGCGACCTGCCCGCCGAGCCCGTGGCCCAGGAGGGCGAAGCGGCGGGGCAGGTCGCGGATGGCGTTCAGGCTCATCTGCTCGACGGTATCGCCGGTCAGATGCGGCAGCACCACCTGCCGGTCGGCCCCGAGATGCACGATCTGCGGCAGGAAGCCCCGCGCATCCGACAGGAAGCCGGGCAGGATGACCAGCGGCTCGGTCATGCCCGCCCCAGGACGTCTTCGATGGCCGCAGCAATCAGCGCCAGGCAGTCGGGGGTGGAGAAGCGATGGTCGGCGCCCTTGACCAGCAGCAGCCGGATGTCGGGGCCGCTGGCGTGGTTCAGCAGGTCGATGGCCACCTGCGGCAGCACGTCCGCATCGGCGGTGCCTTGCAGCAGGCGGGTGGGGAAGGGCAGGGGCAGCGGCCGGTCCATCACCCGCTGGTTTGCGCCATCCTCGAACAGTCGGGCGGTGAAGACATAGGGATTGTCGGCGTAGCCCGATTCCATTTCGGTGCGGCCGGTGCGGCGGACCTCCTCGCGCTGCGCCTCGGTCAGTTCGTGGTCCCAGGTGGTGACGGTGAAATCCGGCGCGGCGGCGATGGTGACGAGGCCGGCGATACGCTCCGGCCTTTCGCGGGCAAGGAGCAGAGAAATCCAGCCGCCCATCGAGGAGCCGACGAGGACCTGCGGCCCCTCGGTCAGCGCGTCGAGGACGGCGCGGGCGTCGTCGCGCCAGTCGCCGATGCAGCCCTGCTCGAAATCGCCGCCGGAGGTGCCATGGCCGGAATAGTCGAAGCGCAGGAAGGCGCGGCCCTGCGCGCGGGCCCAATCCTCCAGGAAGCGGGCCTTCGACCCCTCCATGTCCGACTTGAAACCGCCGAGGAAGACCACGCCCGGGCCGGTGCCGGGCAGGCGGTTGCAGGCGAGGCGGCGGCCCTGCGGGCTGGTCAGGTATTCGGTCATCAGGGGAGTCCTTCTGGCGCCGCGACCCTAGCCTGCGTCGATGGATTGCGCCAGCACCCGGCCGATCTGGTTCAGCGTCAGGCCGGATTCCGCCTTCCAGGTATTGAACGCCGCCTGCACCTTCTGCAGCGCCTTGGCCGAGGTCGCGAGGCCGTCGATCACCCCTTCGGCCTGCAGCCGCGCCACAACGTCGCGGGAGAGGATGAAGCTCTCCTTGCCCATGAAACGCATCAGATATTGGCCGGTGGTGCCGCCCAGCCGGCTGAAATCGCGGGCCAGTCCGCCGACCAGCCCGACGAAATCCTCTGCCGGCCAGTCGGCGACCTTGCGGCCCATCCCCGGGTTGGCCCGCAGCACGGCGGCATTGTCGCGGATGGCGGCGATCTTGGCGCCGGAGCGGATGACGCGCGGGTCGGAAAGGAGGGCGTCGAAGGCCTCGCCCTCGATCATCGAGGCGCGGCCGGGGTCGAAGCCGTGGAAGGCCGCCTCGATGCCGGGCCATTTCGTCTCGACCACCGCCCAGCTGATCCCGGCCTGGAAGATGCCCTTCGCCATCTGCGAAAGCCAGCGGTCGTCGGGGATGGCGGCCAGTTCCTCGGGCGTCTTCACCGGGGCGGCGCCGGCGAGGAGGACGGCGAGGCTGCCCTTGCGGGCCTCGGCGATGGCGGCGATCTCGGCGAAGGGGCGCATGGGGGCAGGCTAGCAGGGCGGAGCAGGGCTGTCACCGGGGGCTCCTCGTTGTCTTCGACACTCGTCGCGGGACACAGTGCGAGGAGAAGCCGAAGGCGCCCGACGAGCCCCCGTTGACTTCGCCGCGCCGCGGGCGCAAGAGGCGCGGACATAACCCGCAACCGGGCGTTCCGTGGGCGCCAGACAGACGAGGAGCAGGCCGATGGCCCAGATTTCCCTGACATTTCCCGATGGCAACAAACGCAGCTTCGACGCGGGCGTGACCCCGGCCGAGGTGGCGGCCTCCATCGCGCCCAGCCTCGCCAAGGCGGCGATCTCGGCGCAGGTCAACGGCCAGCACTGGGACCTGCAATGGCCGATCCTGTCCGATGCCACCGTCTCCATCAACACGATGAAGGACGACGGCCCGGCGCTGGAGCTGATCCGCCACGACTGCGCCCATATCATGGCCCGCGCGGTGCAGGAGATCTGGCCCGACGTGAAGGTCACCATCGGCCCGGTGCGCGATTACGGCTGGTTCTACGACTTCGACCGGGCCGAGCCGTTCACGCCGGAAGACCTCGGCCAGATCGAGGCGCGGATGAAGCAGATCATCAACGCCCGCGATCCGGTGCGCACCGAGGTCTGGGACCGCGCGCGCGCCCGGAAATACTATGAGGACCAGGGCGAGCCCTACAAGATCGAGCTTCTGGACCGCATCCCCGCCGATCAGGACATCCGCATGTATTGGCACGGGAACTGGCAGGACCTCTGCCGCGGCCCGCATTTCCAGCACACCGGGCAGGTGCCCGCGGATGCCTTCAAGCTGACCCATGTCGCCGGGGCCTACTGGCTGGGCGATTCCTCGCGGCCGATGCTGCAACGGATCTACGGCCTTGCCTTCAAGAACCGCGAGGACCTGAAGGCCCACATGCACATGCTGGAGGAGGCCGCCAAGCGCGACCACCGCAAGCTGGGCCGCGAGATGGGCCTTTTCCACATGCAGGAGGAAGCCCCGGGCCAGGTGTTCTGGCACCCGAACGGCTGGACGATCTACACGACGCTGCAGGACTACATGCGCCGCCGCCAGCGCGCCGACGGCTATGTCGAGGTGAACACGCCGCAGGTGGTGAACCGCAAGCTCTGGGAAGCCTCGGGGCATTGGGAGAACTACCGCGAGAACATGTTCATCGTCGAGGTCGACGAGGAGGGCGCGAAGGACAAGGTGATCAACGCGCTGAAGCCGATGAACTGCCCCTGCCATGTGCAGATCTTCAACCAGGGCATCAAGAGCTACCGCGACCTGCCGCTGCGGATCGCCGAATTCGGCTCCTGCGCGCGGTATGAGCCCTCGGGGGCGCTGCACGGCATCATGCGGGTGCGCGGCTTCACCCAGGACGACGCGCATATCTTCTGCACGCTGGACCAGGTGGAGGCCGAGAGCCAGAAGTTCATCGAATTCCTGGCCCGGATCTACGCGGACCTCGGCTTCGACAAGTGGCGGATCAAGCTGTCGACCCGGCCGGAGAAGCGGGTGGGCAGCGAGGAGATGTGGGACCGGATGGAGGCGGCGATGGCCAATGCCGTCACCGCGGCCGGCCATGCCTACGAGATCTTCCCCGGCGAGGGGGCCTTCTACGCGCCGAAGCTGGAATTCGTGCTGACCGATGCCATCGGCCGCGACTGGCAATGCGGCACCCTGCAGCTGGACCCCAACCTGCCCGAACGGCTGGACGCGGCCTATATCGGCGAGGACGGCGCCCGGCACCGGCCCTTCATGTTGCACCGCGCGGTGCTCGGGTCGTTCGAGCGCTTCATCGGCATCCTGATCGAGAACCATGCCGGCAAGCTGCCGTTCTGGCTGGCGCCGCGGCAGGTGGTGGTGGCCTCGATCGTCTCGGACGCCGATCCCTTCGTGGAAGAGGTGACAGCGGCGCTGGTGGCGGCGGGGGTGCGGGCCGAGGCCGACCTGCGCAACGAGAAGATCAACTACAAGGTGCGCGAGCATTCGGTCGGCAAGGTGCCGGCGATCCTGGCCGTCGGCATGAAGGAGGTCGAGGAGCGCACGGTCTCCGTCCGCCGCCTCGGCGAGACCCGGACCGAAACCATGTCGCTCGAGGCCGCGGTGGCCGAGTTCGGCCGGCTGGCGCTGCCCCCGGACATGGGCTGACACGGCCCGGCATATCTGCCCGGTTTCCACGCAGTCCGGCGCGCTTGCGCCGGGCTGTTTTGCTTGCTTCTTGATTTTCGGCGGCGGGATGGCATCATATTCCCGTGACCACAGAATTCCGACTGCCTCTCTCTGACGGAAGGCCCTGGAAGACCTGGCGGCTACACCCTGCCGGCAATGGTGCCGCGGGGGATCAGAATGGGAGAGACGAATGCCGACCGGCACCGTGAAGTGGTTCAATTCGACCAAGGGTTACGGTTTCATCGCCCCCGACGACGGGGGCAAGGACGTGTTCGTCCATATCTCGGCGGTGGAGCGCGCCGGACTCAAGGGGCTGAACGACAACCAGAAGATCTCGTATGAACTGCTGTCGGGCCGGGACGGACGGTCCTCGGCCGGGGATTTGCAGCTTCTGTAAGGGGCGTGGGGGGGGTCCCTACGTCAGCGCCGCTTCGGTGGCCGCGTCCCAGCCGAGATACCAGCGGTCCGCCTTGATGACGGGCCGCTTCATCACCGTCGGCTGGGCCTTGATCTGTGCCTCGGGTTCCGAGGCCTTCAGGAAATCGCTGAAGGAGCGGTAGGTGGTGGACTGGGTGTTCACCGCCTTCGAGCCGAACTCCCCGACGATCTCGGCGATCTCGGCATCGCTCAGCGGCTCGGCGCGGATGTCGCGGAAGGTCACCTCCCTGCCGGCGGCTTGCAGGGTCTTCAGCGCGCGCTTGCAGGTGTCGCAGGTGGGGATGCCGTAGAGGATCATGGCGGGCCTTTCGGGATGCGCCCGGAACGGGCGGCGATGGAATATCAAGGGGTTGGCCGTGGCGGGTCGATCTTTTCCCAACATTGGTCGGGAGCAGGTGCAAAGGATTACGCTGTCCGGTCTTGCAGCCCAACTGTCGCGAACACTTCATCCCACGATCCGTAGCCGGGATGGTCAGGATCAGCCCATTCGGGATGGGCGAGTTCGGCAGGTATGAAATAGGCCACGACTTCGGACTTCCGCAGGATCGCCACCGGCTTGCCGCCGGAGCGTTCTAGCACCTTATGCGGCTCGCGCAGTTCGGTCATGGTGGCGATATGGGGGGTAAGAAGGCGGGTCATGGCCGTGGATCCTGTGATGCGCTAGAAAATATATTAGAATAGGTGCTCTGGCAAGATGGGATGCAAACGATGGTAAATGACATCGCCCTGCACGTGCTGCATGGCTGGGTTCCAAGTGCGCCTATAGTGGAGTTCAGAACTACGGAGTGTAGCCAACCTGCTCCCAAAGCAACCGTCGCGTCTTTTTCCACAATTCACGATCTTCGATGCCAATTGAAATGAACTCGAGAGCACGAAAAAGCCTTACCAATCCCTCGTCTTTCTGACCATTCTTAATCAGGCACTCGGCCTCCATAACCCAAGCTGCGTTGCGCTTTCTGACAAGCTTGTTGAATTCTGTCTCTACGCTCACCAACTCGCGGAACTCTGCACTTAAGTCTGCTTCATCTCGATCCTTGTAGCCAGCACTGTAATAGGGTTCCAAGCCCTGCTTCAACACATTCCCGAGCGTGTTCGCCTTTGTGTAGAACTCAACGATTATCGGTAGCGCCGTAGTGCAATCACCACTCTTGAAGGCTTCGTTGGCTCGAACTTCAAGGACGTTCACCTCTTCAACTGTAGGAAAACCCTCATCATTCATCATTTCCTCGTATCGTGAAAGATCCAAAGGATCAGTCACGGAGCTTTCTGTTGATGTATCTTGGGTATATCCGGGAACACAGAGCATCATCGAAATGGTCATGGCGTAGATCGCACGTGAGGTGCTCAGCTTGATTTTCTTCATTCTACTTACCTCCAAGCATTGAATGCCGATATCGCCTTACCCCCAGACCTCCACGAACTCCCGCCATTCGCCCTTGGACATGCCGGAGTCTTCCTGCCCGACCGCCTCCCCGGCCAGCCGCCGTTTCAGCACCGTGATCGCCTTCGCCGACAGCGTCACCCCGCCCATCCGATAGTCCTCGAAGGCCGCGAAGGCGATCGGGACCCAGTCGCGGACGGTGGCGGCGATGGCCTCGGCATAGACGCGGATCTCGTATTGGGCGTGGGTGTCGGCGCGCAGGCGGAGGAAGTGGAAGAGGTTGTGCAGGTCGGTCTTCCAATACCATTGCGTATAGATGTTCATCGGCAGGTTCATCCGCGCCAGTTCCCGCGCCAGGCCCTGCTGGCCCTCCTGCGACAGCATCTCCTCGTAATGGTCGTAGGATGTGGCGGCGTCGCGCTTCAGGGTCTCCAGCACCCGCGCGGCCTCGGCCCCCTCCAGCACCGCGCCGCGGCCCTGGTTGTTGACGGTGGACTGCGCCGCCAGCTGGGCGGGTTCGGGGATATAGAACTCGCGGTCGAGGATCGAATAACGGGCGGAGTATTCGTTGACGTTGGCGGTGCGGTGCCTGATCCACTGCCGCGCCACGAAGACCGGCAGCTTCACATGCAGCTTGACCTCGCACATCTCGAAGGGGGTCGAATGCCAGTGCCGCATAAGGTAGCGGATCAGCCCCTCGTCGTTGGAGACATGTTTCGTCCCCGCGCCGTAGGATACGCGGGCGGCCTGCACGATGGCGGCATCGTCGCCCATGTAGTCGATCACCCGGACGAAGCCGTGGTCCAGCACCGGATGGGCGCGGTAGAGATGCGCCTCCATCCCCTCGGAGACCGCGCGCAGGGTCTGCCGCGGCGTGGTGCGGGCGGCGTCGATCTCGGCCAACTGGTCGGGGGTGAGGGGCATGGGCTTGGCCTTTCGGTCGGACGGATGAGTCGGGAGGGACTATATCTTGGGGCGGCCACCGGGGGAACCGCGACATGAAGCGTGATGCGGGGGCGCAACGGAATGGGGCGGAATTGAGGCGAAACGGGTTCTGTTTTGACTTTCAAGGGGTTTGCGGGCATTGCTGATGCAATTGTTTTCAAGATCGGGTGAAGTTCTCATGGCGCTGCGCACCACCACCACCGCCCTTGTCCTGACGCTGATGCTCATGGGGTGCGGCGGAAACCCGTTCGCGCCGGTGGTGCCCGAGCCGGTGAACCCCGATCCGCCGCCGGATGTGCCGGATAACTTCATGCCCGAGGATGCCGTGTCGGGCGCGGTCGAGGGTGCAGAATTGGCACAATGGTCGGCTGGGGCAGGGGTGATCCGCGTCCGCATGGATGCGCAGGTGTTGCCTGGTGTGACCGGCGATTTCACCCGCGATGCCGCCTTCGACGTGGTCCGTGACGGCATGACCTACTATGGCTACAGCTTCCAGAGCACTTCGCTGAACCGGAAGGCCGTGGTTCTCGTGCGCGGTGAAGGCAGCGTGAAGGCGATGGTGGCCATGGAGCCGGGCCAGTTCGCCAACGGCGCGCCCGACATGTATCACTCGGGCGGGGCGATCTATCGGGCCAGTGTTTTCACCCGGCCGAGCGGTGGCGGCCTGTTCAACTATCAGGGCAGCTATGCCGGCCTGCTGAACGTCGGCCCCGCAGCGGGCTCGCCGCCCGGGAGTCTGGCCCCGACCGAGCCTTATCGGACCTCGGGCACCGCGTTGATCACGGCGGATTTCACCCGCATGAAGGTTTCGGGCGGCGTGACCGGGCGGCAGGTCGTGGATACCGGCACTGCGCTGCCCGACATCGCCTTGTGGACGACCGGGATCGAAACCACTGGCGACTTCAGCGGCGTGGTCTATCGCGGGGACACCGTTCCGCCGGCGAATCCAGGCCAACCTCAGGACTGGACGGCTGCGGGGCGATATGACGGCGTCTTCGGAGGCAACGGCAGCGAAGTGGGAATCATCATGCTGTTCGATCCGGTCGGCGACATGATGGAACAGGGCATCATCGTCGCGCCCTGCGCCCTGACCTCTTCGGGTGCATGTCCGTGAGGCAGCTGCTCCCGCTCGTGCTGGCGGGGGCGCTCTGCACGGGGGAGGGGGCGCTGCCTTGGTCTACGGCTGCTGCCCAATCCGGCGAAGAGGCGGGTGTCTCCACCGACCTGGCCGGTGCGGTCGAGATGGCGCGCAGGGCGCTGGCGATCGGCCGGGCCGATGTAGCGGTCTCCATTGCCCGGCAAATCCTCGCTCAGGCACCCGGCGATCCCGGCGCACATATGATCCTCGCGGCGGCGCTGACCCGGAGCGGGGCGCCCGATCAGGCGGTTCCGGTGGCGAAGCGCGGGTTCCGGCTGGCCGGGAGCAAGGAGGCCCGGTTCGAGGGCGCCTATCTGACCGCCGAGGCGCTGGCCGCGGCGGGCCGTCCCTGGGCGGCGAAGCTGTGGCTGCGGCGGGCCGATCTCTATGCGCCCACCAGGGACCATGAAGCGGTGCTGTCCTACGCCTATCGCTCCGTCTCGGCGCAGAGCCGGCTGGGGATCGCGGTCTCGCTGTTCGGCGGACCGTCGGACAATGTCAACGGCGGCAGCCTGCACGACACCTTCTGGTTCTATGGCATCCCGATCCCGATCACCCAGGCGATCCCGGGGCAGGTCTACGGAGTCTCGACCCAGCTGAGCTACGGCCTGTCGCCGCGGACCCGGGCGGTGCTGGTCTGGTCGCACCGCGAGGTGGTGCTGGGCGACAGGGCGCGGGCGATGGACCCTTCGGCCCGGGCCAGCGATTACCGGCAGGATCAGCTGTCGCTGGGGCTGGACCATGTCTGGCAGGACGGGAAGGGACGGTTCGCCGTGCTGACCTCTGGCTCCATCGGGCGGCGCTGGAACGGCGGCGAGGTCGGCGCCGACATCCTGCGCGGGTCGGTGGAGCTGCGCCGGGGCCTGAGCGAGGACTGGGTGGTCGCGGGCCGCCTGCTGCTGGAGGCGGTGGACATTCCCGGCGATGCGGTAGCGGACAGCCTGACCGGCCGGGTTTCGGTCTCGGCCAGCCATCGGGCGGACTGGCTGGGGGCGCTGACCGCCGAGGCCGGGACGGTGCGGGTGGAATCGGATGCCGCAGGCATCGCCTGGCGTGGTCCGGCGCTGGCACTGTCCTGGCGCCCGCCGGTCCGCAGCGAATCCTTCGGCCTGACCGTCGATCTGGAGGCCGAGCGGCGCGACTACTGGCGGACCCCCAGCTTCGATGCCGACAAATGGCTGTCGATGGCGGTCACGGCCGAGTTGCCCTCGCTGGAAGTGATGGGATTCAACCCCACGGTCACCCTGTCGGCGGCGCGGACCTGGTCCGACGTGGTAGTGCGGGATACCGAGGAGATCGGCATCTCCTTCGGCATTTCCAGCCAGTTCTGAACGGCGGGGCGAACCCGGCCCTACCGCCTGCCCGGCCCGCGCGGTAAGCTGGCCTCCGCACAAGGAGGTTTCCCGATGACGATACGCTATCTGCACACCATGGTCCGGGTGCTGGATCTGGAGAAGTCCATGGCCTTCTACCGGCTTCTGGGGCTGGAGGAGATCCGGCGCTACGATAACGAGGGCGGGCGGTTCTCGCTGGTGTTCATGGCGCCTCCGGGGCAGCCGGACTGTCCGGTGGAGCTGACCTGGAACTGGGACGGCGACGACGGCTTGCCCAGCGACAGCCGGCATTTCGGGCATCTGGCCTATGAGGTCGACGACATCTACGCGACCTGCGCGCATCTGCAGGCCAACGGGGTGATGATCAACCGGCCGCCGCGCGACGGGCACATGGCCTTCGTGCGCAGCCCCGACAACGTGTCGGTGGAGCTGTTGCAGGCCGGAGAGGCGAAGGCGCCGGCAGAGCCCTGGGCCTCGATGCCGAACACAGGGCATTGGTGAGCGGCCTCGTCGTTCGCCTTCGGCTTCTCCTCGGGCGAGCAGCGTAGAAGGCAGCGACGGGCAGGCCGGTCAGAAGCGCCAGAGGCTGAAGCTGTCCGGGCCCAGAGTTCGCGTTTCCGTCAGCGTCAGCCTCGGTGCATTCTTCAGTGCGGTCAGGCCGAGTGGGCCGAGCGCCGGGATGCCGTCGGTGCCGATCAGGCAGCCGGCGGAGTAAAGCGCGAGGTCGTCGGCGAGGTCGGCGGCAACCAGCCCGGCGGCCAGCGTGCCGCCGCCTTCGCAGAGGATGCGGGTCAGACCTTCCTCGCCGAGGCGGCGGAAGGCGGCGGGCAGGTCGACATGGCCTGCCGTTTCGGGGCATTCGATCAGCCGCGCGCCGGCGGCGTCCCAGGCCTTGCGGGCCGCGGCAGGGGCCTCGGCGGTGTGGAGCAGCCAGACCGGCACCTCCCGCGCCGTCCGCCCGAGCCGGCTGTCGGGGCTGTGGCTCAGCCGGCTGTCGATCACGATCCGCAGCGGCTGGCGCGGGGCGCCCAGGCCGCGGACGGTCAGCTCCGGGTCGTCGGCGCGGGCGGTGCCGGAGCCGACCAGCACCGCGTCATGGGTCAGCCGCAGCAGGTGAACATGGGCGCGGGCCTGCGCCCCGGTGATCCAGCGCGACTCGCCCGCGGCGGTGGCGATGCGGCCGTCCAGCGTGGCGGCGAGCTTCAGCGTGACCTGCGGCAGGCCGCGGGTGACGCGCTTGAGGAAGCCGGCGGCGATCCGCCGCGCCTCTGCGGCGAGGATGCCCTCGGTCACCCCGATCCCGGCCGCGCGCAGGATCGCATGGCCGCGCCCGGCGGTGCGGGGATCGGGATCGGTCAGCGCGGTGACGACGCGGGCGACTCCGGCCGCCACCAGGGCCTCGGCGCAGGGCGAGGTCTTGCCGTGATGGGCGCAGGGCTCCAGCGTGACATAGGCGGTGGCGCCGTTTGCTTCCCCGGCCTGCGCCAGCGCCACCCGCTCGGCATGGGGGCGGCCGCCCGGTTGCGTGGTGCCGCGGCCGATGACAAGCCCGTCCCGCACCAGCACGCAGCCGACCGCAGGATTGGGCCAGGTCGCGCCCAGGCCCCGCGCGGCCAGGCGCAGGGCATGGGCCATGTGGACCTCATCCGCGGCCCGATCTGCCGGGCCGGGGCTCACTCGTCCGTCTTGTCGCCGGGCCGCAGCTCGCTGACGAAGCGGTCGAAGTCGTCGGCGGCCTGGAAGTTCTTGTAGACGCTGGCGAAACGGACATAGGCCACGGTGTCGATCCGGGCCAGGCTTTCCATCACGATCTCGCCGATCTGCTTCGAGGGAATGTCGGTCTCGCCCAGGCTCTCCAGCCGGCGGACGATGCCGGAGATCATCTGGTCGATCCGCTCCGGGTCGATCGGCCGCTTCTGCATGGCGATGCGGATCGAGCGTTCCAGCTTGTCGCGGTCGAAATCCTCGCGCTTGCCCGAGGATTTGATCACCACCAGGTCGCGCAGCTGGACCCGTTCATAGGTGGTGAAGCGCCCGCCGCAGGCCGGGCAGAAGCGCCGGCGGCGGATGGAGACATGGTCCTCGGCCGGGCGCGAGTCCTTCACCTGGGTGTCGATATTGCCGCAGAATGGGCAGCGCATCGCGCCCTCCTTGCTTGTTGTTGTCGGCCTGCCTCAAGCCCGGGTGTCGCCCCCGGGTCTTTGCGCCGACTATAGGGGCGGGGCGAGGATATGGGCCAGAGCGAAGTTGCACCCCCTGCATCTGGGGGGCAATGTGTGGCGTCGGGGACTCACGCCTTCGTGTGGTCAGTTGCAGGTCGTGGCCCAGCTGCGGCTGTCGAAGTCCCAGCACTGGCCGATGGATTCCTTGAGGCCGAAGATCGCGTCCAGCGATTGGCTGGCGGTGCCGGGATCGCAGGTCAATTGCGCCTGCAACGCCTCGCCCTTCAGCACGTTGATGCCGCCTTGCAGGCCGCCGGTCGCCTCGGGATCACGCTCGACGGCGGTCCAGACCTCATAGGTATAGCCCTGGTTCGGGAAGGCGATGCTTTCCCAGATGGTGCTGCCGACACCGGGCCAAGGGGTGAAGGCGACGGCCGCCAGCGGCTGGGTGAGGGTGAGGTCGGGGGCGCCCGGCGGGCCGAAGCTGTAGGTCAGCGCGTTCTGCCGGTGGCAGATTTCCAGGGCCTTCTTGCCGATGGTGCAGGAGAACACCTCCGCGCCGCCGGGGCAGTCGGCCAAGGCGGCGGTGGGAAGGAGGAAGGCGAGGGTCAGGAGGGATATGCGCATGGGATGTCCTTTGCGCGCGAGTGTGCGGCGGAGAGGGGGCGGGGCGCAAGGTCGGGGAAGGCGGAGGTCAGTAGTGGTAGCGGCACTGGATGATGATCAGGGCGTCACCTTCGACCCGATACACCAGCCGATGCTCGCGGTCGATGCGGCGGGACCACCAGCCGGAGTAATCGTTCTTCAATGGCTCGGGCTTGCCGGTGCCCTCGAAAGGGTGCCGTCGACATTCCTCGATCAAGCGATTCAGTTTGACCAGACCTTTCCGGTCACGGTCCTGCCAATGGACATACTGGCCGAAGGCATCAGACAGGAAGACGACTTTCATTCGTCCTCATAGGCCCGGAGTTCTTCCATGGTCTTGACGATGCCGGGCGCCCCCGCCTTCCATTCGGCAATCGCCTTGTCCAGCGCCGCCTTGTTGGCCGGCGAGGCCAGCAGATAGGTCGTCTCGTCCATGCTGGCCCAGTCTTCCAGCGAGACCATGACCACGGGCTTGCCCTTGGCGCGGGTGACGATGACCGGTTCATGATCGTCGTTCACCCGGTCCATGACTTTGGAGAGGTTCTGGCGGAGGTCGGTGGAGGAGAGGGTGCGCATGATGGGCAGAATGTACGCGATTGCGTAACATGTGGCAAGGGGGACCTATGCCACCGCCCGGATCATCTCCAGCCAGCGCGCCGCGGTCGCCGCGTCGCGGATGCGCAGGATGATCTCGCCCTTGTTGTTCAGGCGGGCCTCCGGAAAGGCCGCCATCACGCTTTCGGGCGTCAACTGCCCCCGCCGCAGTTCCGGCCTGCGGATATAGGCCAGAACCCATTCGTCGTTGGGGATGGCGGCGAAGCAGAAATCGTCCCCCCGCCTGATCCGCAGGCTGTTCAGGAATCCCTGCTCATGGGCCTGGACCGAGAAGCCGGCAAGCGCCGCAAAGCCGTCGACCAGCACGTCGAAGGCGGCTTTCGCCTCCGCCGCAACGATCTCGTCGCGCAAATCGGCGATCTTCACTTCACTGATCCAGGAAGCTGCGCAGCTTCCGGCTCCGCGACGGGTGCTTCAGCTTCCGCAGCGCCTTGGCCTCGATCTGCCGGATGCGTTCCCGGGTCACGCTGAACTGCTGGCCCACTTCCTCCAGCGTGTGGTCGGTGTTCATACCGATGCCGAAGCGCATCCGCAGCACCCGTTCCTCGCGCGGGGTCAGGGAGGCCAGCACCCGGGTCGTGGTCTCCTTCAGGTTCTCCTGAATGGCGGAATCCAGCGGCAGGATCGCGTTCTTGTCCTCGATGAAGTCGCCGAGCTGCGAATCCTCCTCGTCGCCGATCGGGGTCTCCAGCGAGATCGGCTCCTTGGCGATCTTCATCACCTTGCGGACCTTCTCCAGCGGCATCTGCAGCTTCTCGGCCAGTTCCTCCGGCGTCGGCTCGCGGCCGATCTCGTGCAGCATCTGGCGGCCGGTGCGGACCAGCTTGTTGATCGTCTCGATCATGTGGACCGGGATGCGGATCGTGCGGGCCTGGTCGGCGATGCTGCGCGTGATCGCCTGCCGGATCCACCATGTCGCATAAGTGGAAAACTTGTAGCCGCGGCGATACTCGAACTTGTCCACCGCCTTCATCAGGCCGATGTTGCCTTCCTGAATGAGATCAAGGAATTGCAGCCCGCGGTTGGTATATTTCTTGGCGATGGAGATCACCAGCCGAAGGTTCGCTTCGACCATTTCCTTCTTTGCCTGCCGCGCCTCTTTTTCGCCCTTCTGGACCTGGTTCACGATCCGGCGGAATTCGCTGATGTCGACGCCGACATATTGCCCGACCTGCGCCATCTCGGCCCGCAGATCCTCGATCTGCGCCCGTGAGCGTTCCAGCAGCGCCTGCCAGCCGCGGCCCGACTTCGCCGCCATGCGGTCCAGCCAGGTCGGGTCCAGTTCGTAGCCCTGGTATTCGTCGATGAACTCGCGCCGGTTGATCCGGGCGGCGTCGGCCAGCTTCACCATGCCGGAATTGATCGACATGATGCGTTTGTTGATGCCGTAAAGCTGGTCGATCAGCGCCTCGATGCGCGAATTGTTCAAGTGCAGCTCGTTCACCAGCAGCACGATCTCGGACCGCAGCTTCTGGTAAGCGGCCTCTTCCGAGGTGGAGAAGCGGCTCGACGACGACAGCGCGGCGTTCATCCGGCTGTCCTGCATCTCGGCCAAGCGGCCGTAGTCGCGGGCGATGATCTCCAGCGTCTCCAGCACCTTCGGCTTCAGCGCGGCCTCCATCGCCGCCAGCGACATGTTCGAGGCCTCGTCGTCCTCGTCGCCGTCATCCTCGCGCAGGATCGGATTGCCGTCGGCGTCCAGCTCCGGCTCCTCGCCGGCGCGGCGGGGGGCGGGGCCGCCCACGGCCATCTCGTCCAGCTGCGGGCCTTCCAACTCCTCGTCGCCGTCCAGGCTGCGGCCGAAGGTGGCCTCCAGGTCGATCACGTCGCGCAGGAGGATTTCCTCGGACAGCAGTTCGTCGCGCCAGATGGTGATGGCCTGGAAGGTCAGCGGGCTTTCGCAGAGGCCCGCGATCATGGTGTTGCGGCCGGCCTCGATCCGCTTGGCGATGGCGATCTCGCCCTCGCGGCTCAGCAGCTCGACCGAGCCCATCTCGCGCAGATACATCCGCACCGGGTCGTCGGTGCGGTCCAGCGTCTCGGAGGCGGTGCCGGCGATGGCGACCTCGCGCGAGGTGGAGGTTTCCACCAGCTCGCCCGCGGCGGCAGGCTCGCCCTCCTCGATCTCTTCATCCTCGATGACGTTGATGCCCATCTCCGACAGCATCGACATCACGTCCTCGATCTGTTCCGAGGACACCTGCTCGGGCGGCATGTGCTGGTTCAACTGGTCGTAGGTGATGTAGCCGCGCTCCTTGGCGTCGGCGATCATCTTCTTGACGGCGGCCTGGCTCATGTCCAGCGAGACATCCGGTTCCTCGGTGTCGGGCTTGGCGTCGTCGGCGTCCTTGAGGGCCATGCTTGCTCCTGCAGGTGCGAATCAGGTTCGGGTGACGGATCAATAACGCGAATCACAGGCGGGGGCATCCCGAATCACCCCAGCGAACGGTTCAAAACCGGGCTTTGCCGCCCCGGGTGAAGTCGATCTGCTCGCGCAGGCGGCGGGCGCGGTCCAGTTCCTCGCGGTCCAGTTCGACTCCGTTCGGGGCAACTATCGCCTCGGACTTCTGTTCCTGCGGCCCTCGGGCGGCGCTGGCGCGGGCCTCGGCGGCCTTGCCGATGCGCCAGGTCAGGCCCTCGTCGGCCAGACCCTCCACATCCTGCTGCGCCTCGGCCAGTTCCGCGCGGTGGGCGCGGTCGGCCTGCAGGCGGGCCAGCGCCTCCTCGATGCAGGCGGCGGCGAAATCCTCGTCGGCGCGCGGCTGGAGGGCGGGGTTGATCCGCACATGGGGATTGGCCATCAGCCGGTCAAGGGCGCCGGGGCTGTCGGCGCGGACCAGATCGGCGCAGTCCTGCGCAGGGCCGTGGGTGAGGATGAGGTTCAGCAGCCGGTTGTGGTCCTCGGTGGAAAACTCCAGCCGTTCCAATGCGGACTCGAAGCGGGCGATCAGAGCGGGCCGCTGCAGAAGGGCGGCCAGGATCACCGCCTCGCGCAGCGCATCCTCGGGCGCCGGCGCGGTGGCGAGCCAGGAGGCGCGGGTGCCCTCGGTCGGCATCGGTTCGGGCTGGAAGCGTTTCTGACCCGGGGTCCAGGGCCGGTCCCGGCGCGGGGCGGGGCGACGGGTGCCGAAGAGCTGCCAGCGCAGCTCCTTGATCTCCTCGCCGTAATGGGCGCGGATCGAGGGGTCGGCGATGCGCTTCAGCGTGGCGCGCAGCGCCTTGTCCAGCGCGGCCTTGCGCTCGGGACTGTCGAAGACCCGGCCCTCGGTCTCGCGTTGCCAGAGCAGGCGCACCATCGGCTGCGCCTCGTCCAGCACCTTCTGCATCGCCGGCGCGCCATGGGCCTTGATCAGGTCGTCCGGGTCCTGCCCGCCGGGCAGCAGCGCGAAGCGCAGCGCCTTGCCGGCCTCCAGCAGCGGCAGGGCCAGGTCCACCACCCGCAGCCCCGCCCGCAGCCCGGCGGTATCGCCGTCCAGCGCGATCACCGGCTCGTCGGCGATGCGCCAGATCAGCCGCAGCTGGTCCTCGGTGACGGCGGTGCCGAGCGGGGCGACGGCGGCGGTGAAGCCGGCCTCGGACAGCGCGATCACGTCCATGTAGCCTTCGGCGACGATCAGCGGCTTGCCCTTGCCCGCCGCCTCGCGCGCCGGGCCCTGGTTGAACAGGTTGCGGCCCTTGTCGAAGAGGTCCGTCTCCGGCCCGTTCAGGTATTTCGCCCGGGCGTTGGGGTCGAGGCTGCGGCCGCCGAGGGAGATCGCCCGGCCGCGGGCGTCGCGGATCGGGAAGATGATGCGGCTGTGGAAGCGGTCGTAGACCCTCCCCGAGTCGGTCTTCGCCACCACGCCGGAGGCGATCATCAGCTCCTGCGAAAACCCCTTGGCCGCCAGCGCCTCGATGACCGCCTGCGCGTTGTCGGGGGACCAGCCGATTTCCCAGCGATCCCAGGCGGCCTCGGACAGCCGGCGTTTTTCAAGCAGATAACGCCGCGCCTCGGCCCCGGCGCCGGTCTTCAGTTGCAGGCGGTAGAAGCGGATCGCCTCTTCCACCACCTGCGCCAGCTGGGCGCGGCGGTCGGCCTTCTCGGCGGCCTTTGGGTCGCGGGCGGGCATGGTCATGCCGGCCTCGCGCGCCAGTTCCTCCACCGCCTCCATGAAGGACAGATTGGCGGTCTCCTTCACGAAGGTGACGGCATCGCCCTTCGCCTGGCAGCCGAAGCAGTAGTAATAGCCCTTGCGGTCGTCGACGTGGAAGCTGGCCGACTTTTCCTGATGGAAGGGGCAGGGCGCCCACCAGTCGCCCTTGGCCATGTTCGACTTGCGCATGTCCCAGGTGACCTTCCGCCCGACGACGGCGGAAAGCGAGACGCGGGTGCGCAACTCGTCGAGGAAACCGGGGGGCAGCGACATGGTGAAGATATGGGCCTTCGTGGGTCCCGAGTCGAGTCGGACCAGCCCCGGGGGCGCTTCGCCCCCCGGACCCCCGAGAGTATTTGGGGCCAAGATGAAGCAGCTTAGACTTCATCTTGGCAGAAATACTCCACGGGGGTGCGGGGGTGTGAAACCCCCGCTGCGACGTTTCAGAAGCCGATGCGGTCGCGGGTGGAGAACCAGGTCATCGCCAGCACCAGGAGCGGCCAGCGCAGCATCGCGCCGCCCGGGAAGCCGCGCTGAGGCAGCCCGGCCATCAGGTCGAAGCCGGCGGAGCGGCCGGCGGCGGCCTCGGCCAGCAGCTTGCCGGCCAGCGTCGCCAGCGCCACGCCATGGCCGGAATAACCCGAGGCCGACAGCACGTTCGGCTGCGGGCGGGCGAAGCAGGGCATCCGGTTCAGGGTGATGGCCAGGGTGCCGCCCCAAGCATAGTCGATGCGGGCGCCCTTCAGCTGGGGATAGACCTCCAGCATCGGCTTCGACACCGTCCTGACCAGATCGGGGAAGCGGTAGCCGTAGCTCTCGCCGCCGCCGAACAGCAGCCGGTTGTCCTCGGAGAGCCGCCAGTAGTTGACGACGAATTTGGTGTCATGGGCGGCGACAGGTTCCGAGAGGATCTCCTTCGCCCGTTCGCCCAGGGGTTCGGTGGCGAGGATGAAGTTGTTGATCGGCATCACCCGCGCCGCCACCTTCGGCTCCAGCCCGCCGAGATAGCCGTTGCCCGCCAGCAGGATGGTGGAGCAGGTGACGGCGCCTTCGGCGGTGACGACGCGGGGCCTGGCGCCCTGGCGGATTTCCAGCACCTCGCTGCCTTCGTGCAGCCGCGCCCCCGCGGCGGCGGCGGCCTTCGCCAGCCCGATGGCGTAGTTCAGCGGGTGGAGATGCGCCGCGCCGCGGTCGATCTCGCCGCCCTTGTAGACCTCGGAGCCGATCAGCGCCCTTATGCCGTCGCGGTCCAGCGGCTCCAGCTGCTCGTAGCCGTAGTCGCGGCGCAGCTTCTCGGCGTAAAGGTGCAGGTCGCGGACCTCGGCATCGGACCAGCAGGCATGGGCGATGCCGGGGCGCCAATGCACCCCCTCCATCGCGTGGGCCTCGATCAGGTCGCGGACCAGCGCCTTGGCGTCCTCGGCCATGTCCCACAGCCGGCGGGCGTCTTCGCGGCCCACGGCCTTCTCGATCCAGATCTGGTCCTGCCGCTGGCCGGACCCCACCTGGCCGCCGTTGCGTCCCGAGGCGCCGAAGCCGACGCGATGCGCTTCCAGCAGCACCACGCTGAGGCCCTTCTGCGCCACGTGCAGCGCGGCGGAGAGGCCGGTATAGCCGCCGCCGACGATGCAGACATCCGCCGTCGTCTCGCCTTGCAGCGGCGCGAAGGGCTCCAGCGGCACCGCGGTGGCGGCGTAGTAGCTGGCGGGGTATTCCCCCGCCCGGTCGTTGGCGTGGAGAAGGTTCAGGCCCATCAGACGTTCAGGAGCAGGTGCTCGCGCTCCCAGGGGCTGATGACTTGCAGGAACTCCTTGTATTCGTTGCGCTTCACCGAGTCGTAGACCTTGGCGAACTCCTGCCCCATCACATCCTTCAGCGCCTCGTCCTCGTCCAGCAGGTCCAGCGCGTCGCCGAGGTTGATCGGGATCTCGGCAGAGTCGAAATAGGCGTCGCCCTTGCATTCCGGCCGCGGCGCGACCTTGTTCATCAGGCCGAGATAGCCGCAGGCCAGGGTCGAGGCGATGCCGAGATAGGGGTTGCAGTCCATCCCCGGCAGCCGGTTCTCCACCCGCCGCGCGGCGGAGCCGGAGATCGGGATGCGCAGCCCGGTGGTGCGGTTGTCGCGGCCCCATTCCAGGTTGATCGGCGCCGCGAAGTCGGGGACATAGCGGCGGTAGCTGTTCACGTAGGGCGCGAACAGCGCCACCGCGGCGCCGAGGTGCTTCTGCATCCCGCCGATGAAATGCAGGAAGGCCTCGGTCTCCACCCCCTTCGGGCCGGAGAAGATGTTCTTGCCGGTCTTCGTGTCCACCACCGAGGTGTGGATGTGCATGGCGCTGCCGGGTTCGTCGGCGATCGGCTTGGCCATGAAGGTGGCGAAGCAGTCGTGGCGCAGCGCCGCCTCGCGGATCAGCCGCTTGAAGAAGAACACATGGTCGGCCAGTTCCAGCGGGTCGCCATGGGCGAGGTTCAACTCCACCTGCCCGGCGCCGCCTTCCTGCAGGATGCCGTCGATCTCCAGCCCCTGCGCCTCGGCGAAGTCGTAGATGTCGTCGATGACCTTGCCGTATTCGTCCACCGCCGACATCGAATAGGCCTGCTTGCCCGCCGCCCGGCGGCCCGAGCGGCCCATCGGCGGGATCACCGGCATGTTGGGGTCGGTGTTGCGGGCGGTCAGGAAGAACTCCATCTCCGGCGCGACCACGGGGCGCCAGCCCTGCGCCTCGTAGAGCGCCAGGACGCGGCGCAGCACGTTGCGCGGCGAGAAGGGGACCAGGTTGCCCTCCTGGTCCTTGGCGTCGTGGATCACCTGCAGGGTGATGTCGGCGGTCCAGGGCGCGGCGGTGGCGGTGGACCAGTCCGGCTCCAGGATCATGTCGGGTTCGGTGAAGGCGTCGAACGGGTTGTCGGCCCATTCGCCGGTGATGGTCTGAAGGAAGATCGAGTTGGGCAGGAAATAATTGGTCTGCTTGGCGAATTTCGCGGCGGGCATCGCCTTGCCGCGCGCCACCCCGGCGATGTCGCCGATGATGCATTCCACTTCGTCCACCCGGCGGTTGCCGATGTAGTCGCGCGCCGCCTCGGGCAGCTGTTCGGTCCATTTGGACATGGGTCACACTATGGTTGGGGGTGGCCCCCGCGGCCCGGGATCAGGCGCGGAGCTTCTCGGCCCCAGTGGGCTTGGCTTTGGTTTTGGTCTGGTGGTCAAGGAAGAACCGGGCGATCCGGTCCGCCATCTTCGGGCTGTCCAGCGGCGTGTCGATCCGGGCCTTGGCCTCGGCCAGGGTGCCATCGGGCACCAGGCCGGGGCCGCGATACTTGATCAGCCCTTCCATGAATTCCTTGCGGAATTCCGGGTGCGGCTGGACCGAGAACATCCGGTCGTCGTAGAGAAGGGCGGCGTTCTCGCAGAAGGGGGTGGAGGCCACCACCTGCGCGCCTTCCGGCTTTTCCACCACCTGGTCCTGGTGCCAGGCGTTCAGCGTGATCTTCTCGTCGCCGAAGTCGTATTCGGTGGGGCCGACCGACCAGCCGCCGCCGTATTTCTGCACCTTGCCGCCCATGGCCTGGGCGATGATCTGGTGGCCGAAGCAGATGCCGACCACCGGGACGCGGGCGGCATAGGCCTTGCGGATGAAGTCTTCCAAGGGCGGAATCCAGGGATGGTCCTCATAGGCGCCGAAGCGCGAGCCGGTGATCAGCCAACCCTCGCATTCCGTCACGCTGTCGGGGAAGTCGTTCCGCAGCACCGGCCAGCGGCGGAAGGTCAGGCCGCGGCCCGCCAGCAGGGTCTCGAAGAAATCCGGGTAGTCGCCCATGTCGGCGCGCAGGGCGTCGGGGGATTCGCCGGTCTGGAGGATGCCGATCTGCATCTTTGTTTCCCTGGTTTTTCTTCAAGGTGGGTCGTGTGGGGGGCGGCGGTCAAGAGGGATTGAGCGGGCGCGTCGTTCGCCTTCGGCTTCTCCTCGCGCGGGCGACGACAAGCCGAAGGCGCCGGAAGAGCCGCTCAGACCGTGTCGAGATAGAGTTCCACCCGCTCCTCGGGGGTCAGCTCGGCGATGTAATGCACCTCCTGCCGCTTGGTCTGCACCAGGTTGCGGATGATCTCCTTGGGCAGGAAGCGGTAGAGGATGTCCGAGTTCTCGAAGGCGTCGATGGCGGCTTCCCAAGTGGCGGGAATCTGCGGCAGGTCCATCGCATAGGCGTTGCCGGTGACCGGCGGCGGCGGCTCGACCGCATCCTCCAGCCCGGTCAGCGCGGCGCCCAGGATGGCGGCCAGCATCAGATAGGGGTTCACGTCGCCGCCCGCGACCCGGTGCTCGATCCGCCGCGCCGCCGGATTTCCGGCGGGGATGCGGATGGCCGAGGTGCGGTTCTCGTAGCCCCAGCTGATGGCGGTGGGGGCGTGCTTGTCGGGCACCAGCCGCTCGTAGCTGTTGAAATGCGGCGCGAACAGCAGGGTGGAATCGTGCATCGCCGACAGGCATCCGGCGATGGCATGACGCAGCTGCGCGGTGCCCTTGGGGCCGCCCGAGTCGAAGATGTTCTCGCCCTTCTCGTCGAGGATCGAGAAATGGGTGTGCAGGCCCGAGCCGGAGTAATCGGCATAGGGCTTGGCCATGAAGCTGGCGGCGAAGCCGTGGCGGCGCGCCAGCCCCTTGACCAGCATCTTGAACAGCCAGGCATCGTCGGCGGCGCGCAAGGCGTCGTCGCAATGCATCAGGTTGACCTCGAACTGCCCGAGTCCGGTTTCCGATGTGGTGGTGTCGGCCGGGATGTCCATCGCCTCGCAGGCGTCGTAGAGATCGGTGAAGAAGGTGTCGAAGGCGTCCAGCGCCCGGATCGACAGCGTTTCCGCCGCCTTGCGCCGCTTGCCCGACCGCGGCGAGGCGGGGACCTGCATGGTCTTGCCGCTGTCGTCGATCAGGAAGAATTCCAGCTCCATCGCGCAGACCGGGGTCAGGCCGCGGGCCTTGTAGCGGTCGACCACGGCGCGCAGCGCGTGGCGGGGATCGCCCTCGTAGGGCTGGCCGTTCTCGCGGAACATCCAGATCGGCAGCAGGGCGGTCGGCGCCTCCAGCCAGGGCATTGGCATGAAGCCGCGTTCGGTGGGTTTCAGCACGCCGTCCTGGTCGCCCTGTTCGAACACCAGCGGGCTGTCGTCGATGTCCTCGCCCCAGATGTCGAGGTTCAGGACGGAGAAGGGGAAGCGGGTTCCGTCCTTCACCACCTTGTCGGCGAAGCGGGCGGGGACGCGCTTGCCGCGGGCCTGTCCGTTGAGATCGGCGGCGGCCACGCGAATGGTCCGCACGTCGGGGTGCTTTCTGAGCCAGTCCTTCATCATGTCAAATCAGGAAAGGCACGGTCCCCGCGCCCGCAGCCGCCGGTGGTTTCACCGCGGCCCGCCTGATGCGCAAGTTCGGACCATGCCCTTGGTCCTTCCCTTGGTTTCGATCGCCTTCCCGCGGGGCCCTGGTTTTCGGCTTTGCCCGTGGGTCCGGGCGGGTGCCCGGATAATTTGATCAAAAGTAACCTACTACCGGATCAGGTTCGGACGCAAGCGGATTCTCTGCCGCCGGTTCGAGGGCAGGTGCCGGTTCAGCCGCGTGTTGACCGCGCCATAGACCGCCGTCACCGCCAGCGTCAGCAGGATGAAGTAGAAGGCGACGATGGGGTAGGGCACGAAGGGGTTGAAGGTCTTGTCGGCGAAGTAGTTGGCGTAATAGAGCGCGTCGCCCTTCTGCGCGAAGGCCGGGAAGCCCGAGAAGAACACCAGCGTGGTGGCGTGGAACAGGAAGATCGCCTCGTTGGTATAGGCCGGCCAGCCGAGCCGCAGCATGGTCGGCCATTCGATGCGGATGAACCTGTTCCAGCCGGTCAGGCCATAGGCCTCGGCGGCCTCCAGGTCGCCCTTCGGAATGGATTTCAGCGCGCCGTAGAAGATTTCGGCCGAATAGGCGGCGGTGTTGAGGAACAGCACGAACAGCGCCCCCGCCCAGGCCCTTGTGGTCCAGGAGGTGTTGACGTGCAGGCCGAGGATGTCGATCCCGGCCTTGGGCAGCAGCACCAGCGCCTCGTAGGCCAGGAAGAACTGGATGAAGAGCGGCGAGCCGCGGAAGACGAAGACGAACCATTCGGCCGGCTTGCGGACCCAGGGGTTGCGCGCCGCCTTGGCCAGCGCCACCGCATTGGCCAGGAAGAAGCCGAAGAACAGCGCCAGCGCGCCGAAATAGATGTTCCAGATCAGGCCCGAGCCGATCAGGGTGAACTGCTGGCACAGGGTGAAGTCGGTCTTCGGCAACAGGTTCTCGCCGATGCCGATGGAGCGCAGGCCATAGGCCTGGATGGTTTCCCAGCAGGTCATGCGGCGGCCTTCCTCAGCGCTTCGCCTGCCGCGGTGGCCTGGCCGTGGCTCAGCCGCCGGGTCAGCCGGGCGAGGCCGATCTCGGACAGGCGGGTGCAGCAGAGATAGAACACCATCAACCCGAGGAAATACCACAGCCGCCAGTCGCCATGCGGGTATTCGTAGGCCTGGGTCTTCGATCCGCCCAACTCGCGGGCGTAGTAGACGATGTCCTTGACGCCCAGCAGGAACAGCAAGGGCGTGGCCTTGATCAGGATCATCCACAGGTTGCCGAGGCCCGGCAGCGCATAGACCCACATCTGCGGCACCAGCACGCGGCGGAACACCTGGCGGTGGCTCATGCCATAGGCCTCGGCGGTTTCCAGCTGCGCCCGCGGCACCGCGTTCATCGCGCCGTAAAGCACGTTGGCGGCGAAGGCGCCGAAGACGATGGCGAAGGTGACGACGGCCAGCAGGAAGCCATAGGCCTGGTGCCAGATCTGCGCCGAGGCGCCGAGCGGCACCTTGGCCTGCGGGCAGACCTTGAATTCAAGGCCCTGGCGGATCGGCTCGGACCAGTCGGGGCAGACGAACTGGTGCTTGGTCCATTCGATCATCTGGTCCAGCGCGATGACGAAGAACAGGAAGAACACGATGTCCGGCACCCCGCGCACCATCCAGATATAGGTGCGGCCCAGCCAACTGACCGGCGGGATATGCGACCGCGCCGCGGTGGCGCCGGCGAAGCCCATGGCAAGGGCGACGGGCGCGGTGATGGCGAGAAGCGCGATCACGGTCAGGAAGGAACGGTAGAAGTCCAGATGCTTGGCCGAAGTCAGGTAGCAGAAGGCCCAGGTCAGGCCCTCGATGGATTTCGGATCGGCGCAGGCATCGAACATCGGCGGGTCCGTTCGGCAGGCGGATTTTCGACGAAAATCCGTGGGTCAGGAGGTTCGGCGAAGACAAGGGGGCCGGGGCGGACAGCGCCGCCCCGGCCCCGGCAGGCTCAGCAGCCCTGCTTGCCTTCTTCGCCCCAGTGGATGGACTCGGGGCCGAAATATTCCGGCTTCAGGATCATCGCATCCAGCGTGCCGTCGCATTTCATCGACTTGATCGCCGCGTCGAACTTGCCGCGCAGCTCGCCGTCCGACTTGCGGAAGCCGATGCCGATGCCGCCGCCGATGGATTCCTCCTTCTCCAGCAGCACCAGCTCGCCGCCGGATTCAGCCGCCACCGGGGCGAGATAGTCCTTGTCGGCCAGCACGGCCACGGCCTCGCCGTTCTTCACCGCGGCGACGGTTTCCTCGGGCGTGGCGTATTCCACCACCTGCATCCCGTTCTCGGCCACGAAGGCGGCCTGGATGGTGCCGGTCTGCGCGGCGATCGGGCCGGAGGTCAGGTCGACATCCGGCGTCAGCGCCAGATAGGCCGAGGGCGAGTTCGGCAGGTAGGGCTCGCTGAAGTCGATCACCGCCTTGCGCTCGTCGGTGACGCTCATCCCGGCGATGATCAGGTCGTAGTTGCCCGATTGCAGGTTGGGGATGATCGAATCCCAGTCGTTGGTCGCCCAGGTGCAGGTCAGCCCGGCGCGCTTGCAGAGTTCATCCCCCAGCTCGCGCTCGAAACCGGCGACCTCGCCGGCGTCGTTGATGAAGTTGTAGGGAGGGTAGGCGCCCTCGGTGCCCATGCGGACGACATCCTGGGCCAGGGCGGAGGTGCCGAGCGTCAGCACGGCGGCGGTGAGAAGCAGCTTTTTCATCAGGGTCTCCCGTTGGTTTGCTTCGGTTGTCGCGGCCGCCGGTTCCATCTTCAGAACCAGCGGGATTCGAGTGTGGCGATGGTGCCGTCGGCCTGCATGGCGCGGATCGCGCCGTTCAGCCGGGCCAGAAGGTCGTCGTTGCCCTTGCAGACCGCCATGGCGGTGCCCTCGTCGCCGATCTGCACCTCATAAAGCAGGTCCAGCCCCCCGGCCGCGAAGCGGGGCGCGAGGTCGGGGCGGATCTCGAAGGGGCCGAAGGCCAGGTCGGCGGCGCCGCCCTCCACCGCCCGCAGGGTCTGGTCCTCGGTGGTGTAGGCGCGGTAGTCCAGCCCCTCGTCGCGCAGCCAGGCTTCGTGCAGGGTGCCGGACTGCACGGCGATATGGGCGCTGTCCGGCGCGGGCGCGCCGGGGGGACCGACGAACCATTCGGTGTCGTCGGTCTGCTGGTAGGGGATGGTGAAGTCGACCAGCGCCCGCCGTTCCGGGGTGATCGCCATGCCGCCCAGGACCACGTCGAAACGGCCGTCCATCACCCCGGGGATCAGCTCCTCGAAGGCCACCCGCCGCCAGTCGCAGGCCAGATGCTCGCGGCTGCAGATCTCCGCCATCAGCTGCTGCTCGAAGCCGGTCAGGCCGCCGTTCTCATCCACGATCATGTAGGGCGGGAAGGGGGCGTCGGTGCCGATGGTCACATGCCCGTCGCCCGCCGCCGCAAGGGTCAGCGTGGCGCCGAGGGCAGAGACGGAGGCGAAGCAGCCCATCGGATCAGGCCGCCGTGGCCGACAGGAAGCCGCGCAGCCGTTCGGTCTGCGGGTTGCCGAACAGGGTGGCGGGCGCGCCCTCTTCCTCGATCCTGCCCTTGTGCAGGAAGATCACGTGGTCGCTGCAATCGGCGGCCAGCTTCATGTCGTGGGTGACCAGCAGCATGGTGCGGCCCTCGTCGGCCAGCGCCTTGATGACCCGGACGACCTCCTGCTCCAGCTCGGGGTCCAGCGCCGAGGTCGGCTCGTCGAACAAGAGCGCCCGGGGCTCCATGCACAGCGCCCGGGCGATGGCGGCGCGCTGCTGCTGGCCGCCCGACAGCTGCGCCGGCCAGGCATCGGCCTTGTCGGCGATGCCGACCTTGGCAAGGTATTCCCGCGCCTTGGCCTCCACCTCCTTCGGGTCGCGCCGCAGCACCGTCACCGGCGCCTCCATCACGTTCTGCAGGATGGTCATGTGGGCCCAGAGGTTGAACTGCTGGAACACCATCGACAGGTTGGTGCGGATGCGCGTCACCTGCGCCCGGTCGGCCGGGTGGCGGTGGTGGCCCGCGCCCTTCCAGTGCACCTCCTCGCCCTCGAAGCGGATGGTGCCCTGCTGGCTGTCCTCCAGGAGGTTGCAACAGCGCAGCAGCGTGGACTTGCCCGACCCGGAGGAGCCGATCAGCGAGATCACGTTGCCGCGCGGCGCCACCAGGTCGACGCCCTTCAGCACCTCGAGGTTGCCGTAGGACTTGTGCAGGTCGCGAATTTCGATGACGGGGGTGTCGGCCATGGCTCCCCTTCGGTTCCCCTGATGGTCCGGCGGCGTTCTGATGCGCCTGTCCGGGTGCTGTCTTTGGTTCAATAGGGCGCAGTTTTCGCCGCATTGCAACGGAGATTCAGCCCGGAAAAGCCTGCCGTGGCGTCGATTTGATCAATTCGTCATGCCGAAGTGCCGGGGCGGCGGCGGGGTGGGAACCGCCAGATAGGCCGCGGCGGGAATCGCCACCAGCCCGCGCAGGTGCAGGGTTGCGCGGTCCTCCGGCGCCAGCGCGGCGATGGCCCCTTGCAGCGCGGCGAAGAGCGACGGGCCATCGGCGCCGGCGGCGGAGATATAGGGCAGGGCGGGGGTCGGCGCGGTCTCGGCGACGACCTTCAGCCGGTCGGCGGCGGGCTCCTGCCCCTGCAGCATCGCCCAGGTCAGCGCGTCCACCCCGGCCAGGTCGGCCCGCCCCTCCGCCACCGCCTGCACCGAGAGCCGGTGGCCGCCGCTGCGCAGCGCGGGGCGCGGCGTCAGGCCCAGCGACAGCAGGTGCTGCGCCGGCCCGGCCCAGCCGGATTGCGACAGGTCCTCGTTGAAGGCCATCGGGGCATCCGCGAAGTCCCGCAGGGTTTCGCGCGGGTCCTCCCGGCGGGCGACGAAGACGGAGAGGTAATGCCCGGGCGGGCAGCCGGGCAGGCCGTAGTCGGGGGTGCCGACCAGCGTGACATGCCCGTGCAGCCGGGCGCGGTAGGGATAGCCGCAGGTCTGCGACAGCACCAGGCCGGGGTCTTCCCAGGCCGGCCAATAGGCGCCCTCGCCGCGGGTCAGCGCCTCGGGCGCCCGATGCCCCGCCGCCCGCAGGGCATCGCGGGTCAGCGCCCAGAGCCGGTCGTTCGCCGCTTGCGCCGGGCCGAAGTCATACATGCCGAGGCTGGCGATCATTCCCGCCCCATCGCCCGTTCGGCGGCCTGCCGCGCCTGCGCGTTCTCGACATCGGACAGGCCCAGCAGGTTCGCCACCAGCCGCATCAGCCGGTCCTCCTCGGCCTCGCGCAGGCCGTCGGCCAGCGCCACCGACCACAGCGCCTGCACCAGCCGGGCGCGGTCCTCCAGCGCCGTCGCCGCC
Source organism: Rhodobacter sp. SGA-6-6 (assembly GCF_011043545.1). GTDB lineage: Bacteria > Pseudomonadota > Alphaproteobacteria > Rhodobacterales > Rhodobacteraceae > Pseudogemmobacter. The sequence goes on from NZ_JAAKGP010000006.1 coordinate 159,710, forward strand.
TTCAGGGCGCGGGTGAAGCGCACGGTGTCGGGGGCCTCGGCCTCCAGCACCTCGGCCTCGGCCCGCAGCCTGGCCGCCTCGAAGGGGCCGATCGACAGGTCCTGCATCAGCACCCGGTCGATCCGCTCCACCTCCTCGGCGGCGTAAAGCCCGTCGGTGCGGGCGGCGCGCACCATCAGCGCGGCCAGCGCCAGATGCGCCTCGGCCTCGGGCAGGGCGGGCGGTTCGGGGGCGAGGAGACGGCGGAGGAAATTCTCGAACATGGGCGGAAGATAGGGGCTTTGCGCTGCGCGCGCCAGCCGTCACGGCAGCCGCAAGCGCCCTTCGCCGATCCGCACCGCGCTGCCGGCGATGCGGACGCGGGTGAGCGCGCCGCCCGCCGCTTCGATGGTCAGCCGCAGCAGGGAGGGGCGGCCCATCTCTACCCCCTGGTGCAGCGTCAGGACCGTGGTTCCGTCCGCAATCGCGCCGTTGGCCAGAAGCTGCGCGGCCAGGATCGCGGTGGCCGATCCGGTCGCCGGGTCCTCCGGGATGCCGGCTGTGGGGCTGAACATGCGGGCGCGGTAGTCGCAATCCGCGCCCGGCGCGTAGAGATAGGCGCTGTCGACGCCATGGGCCGCCATCAGCCGCGACCAGTGCGGCTCCACCGGCCTGGCCCGGGCCAAGGCGTCCAGACTGCGGACGGGGGCATAGAGGAAGCGCGGCCCGCCCTCGTGACAGCCGGGGGAGTGCGGGCCGAGGTCTTCCGGCGCAAGGTCCAGCGCCGCGGCCATAAGCGCCGGATCGGGCGCGGCGCCGGCGGGGAAAGGGACCACCGGGGCGGTCAGTTCCGCGAGGGTCCGCCCGCCCTGCCGGGTGACGGCGACAGGGACCAGCCCCGCCTCTTCCTCCAGCGTGATCGTGGCGGAGAAGTCGCCTTGATGCGCCTCTTCCGCCAGCAGGATGGCGCAGCCGATGGTCGGGTGGCCGGCGAAGGGGATCTCGGCGGTGGGGAAGAAGATGCGGACCCGGGCGGTATTGCCTGCGTCGCGCGGGGCCATGACGAAGATGGTCTCCGACAGGTTGAACTCGCGCGCGATGGTCTGCATCTGCGCCGCGGTCAGGCTGTCCGCCCCCGGCACCACCGCCAGCGGGTTGCCGGCGAAAGGCGTCTCGGTGAAGACATCCAGGGTGTGGAAGCGGATCATCTCAGGCCCTCGTAAAGCGCGCTCAGCCGGGCGGCCTCCTCCGCCAGCCCCCAAGGCGGGTTGACGAAGAAGAGGCCCGAGCCCTCCATCCGGTGCCCCTCGCGCGCCGGGGGGAAGCGGACCTCGTGGCGCAGGTGGCCGGGATGCTGCGCCTCCAGCGCGCGCAGCATCGGCAGGTGCGGCGCCCCGCGCAGGATCGGATACCACAGGATCAGGATGCCGACGTTCCATTTCCGCGCGACTTGCGCGAAGACCCTGGGGATGCGGTCGTAATCCTCCTTCACCTCGTATGAGGGATCGCAGAGCAGGAGGCCGCGGCGCGGCGTCGGCGGGCAGATCGCCAGCGCCAGGTCCAGCCCGTCCGCCTTGTGGACATGCGCCCCCCAGGAGGAGAGCGTCTCGGCCAATGCCGCGTGTTCCTGCGGATGCAACTCCGCCAGATGCAGGCTGTCGCTTTCCCGCAGCCCGAGCGCGGCGATCAGCGGCGAGCCGGGATAGGCGTCGGCGCCATACATCGCCCGCACCTCGTCCAGCCGCTCGCGGTAGGGATGGCCCTCGGCGAACCAGCCGCCGTGCTTGAGGATGCCCTGCGCCGCCTCCCCGGTCTTCTGCGCTTCCGGCCCGCCCAGCCGGTAGAGCCCCCGCCCGGCATGGGTCTCGATATAGCTGAGCGGCTTCTCCTTGCGCGTCAGGTAATCCAGCACCCAGGCCAGCAGCGCGTGCTTCTGGACATCGGCCAGGTTCCCGGCGTGATAGGCGTGCTGGTAGGAGAGCATGGGTTATCTCTGGGCTTGCCTGCGCACCGACTCGACGAACTGGGCGCGTTGCCCCTTGATTTTCGCAAGGCCTGCGTCATCGAAGCGGCCGCTGCCGATCAGATACAGAACCTTGTCGAACGTGTAGGGGGTTACGTCTGCCTCTTTCGCCAGTTCGATCAGTCGCCGCTGGACCACATAATCCGGCGCATCCCGTGGGCAAAGCTCCAGGTCGAAGAGAAGGTTGCGGATATGGGTATCCGGTTTACCATAGCCGGGAAATCCGGATTCCTTGATGAAATCGCATGCAAGGGTATAGCCGAGGCCGAAGACCTCCTGCGAGATGACAAGGGGCAAAGCGGCAGAGTTGCGCGGGTCTTCGATCAACTGTTCTGCCCAGCGATAGAAATCGCCAACCTCGGGAAAGCTTTCGACAAATGCTGCCGCCGAAAGGGTGGATTTGGCGAACTGGAGCCAGATACTTCGATCACCGCTGTCCCGGGCATCTTTGGCCCGCGTAACGCCTTTCTTGAGGTGTTCCAGCAGGGCTTCGTGTCCTGCCCCCCATTTCTTCAGCACTTCGGATGCGTCATAATCCAACAGTGCTTTCCTCAATTCGTTAGCGGTCTGTTGGATGGTCGCACCCGATCCCCAAATGACCTTCGCCTTCATGTTGGCATTTGTCACCGAACCTAGAAGTCGGAAAAACAGCGCTTTTTTTGTCTCATGACGCGAGTGGACCGTCATGGCTGTTGCATGGGCAAGAATTTTCTCTCTGTGCCCGTCGGTTATCTTATCTGCAAAGTCACAGGCACGATCAAAAAGCTCTTTCCCGGTGATGGGTCCCACGTCACTCTCCTGTCTCATCTCCCTCACACCAACCTTGCCCCCTCCACCGCCGCCCGCACGAAATCCGCGAACAGCGGGTGGGGGGCGAAGGGTTTCGACTTCAGTTCCGGGTGGAACTGGACGCCGATGAACCAGGGGTGGTCCTTGACCTCGACGATCTCGGGCAGGCGGCCGTTCGGGCTCATGCCCGAGAAGATCAGGCCACAGCGCTCCAGCTGGTCCCTGTAGCGGATGTCCACCTCGTAGCGGTGGCGGTGGCGTTCCTCGATCACCGTGGCGCCGTAGATCCGGGCCACCGCCGAGCCGTCCTTCAGGTTGGCGGTATAGGCCCCCAGCCGCATGGTGCCGCCCTTGGCGTCGTCGGCCTTGCGGCGGACGGTGTGGTTGCCCTGCACCCATTCCTTCAGGTGGTAGACCACCGGGGTGAAGCGCTTGCCGCCGCGCTCGTGGTCGAATTCCTCCGATCCGGCGTCGGACAGCCCGGCCAGGGTGCGGGCGGCCTCGATCACCGCCATCTGCATCCCGAGGCAGATGCCCAGGTAGGGCACCTTCTTTTCCCGCGCGAAACGGGCGGCCTTGATCTTGCCCTCGGTGCCGCGCTCGCCGAAGCCGCCGGGGACCAGGATGGCGTGGAAGCCCTCCAGCCAGGGGGCGGGGTCCTCGCGCTCGAAGATCTCGCTGTCGATCCATTCGGCGCGGACCTTGGTCCGGTTCGCCATGCCGCCATGGGTCAGCGCCTCGGCGATGCTCTTGTAGGCGTCTTCCAGCTGGGTGTATTTGCCGACCACGGCGACGCGGACCTCGCCCTCCGGGTGCTGGATGCGGTCCATCACGTCTTCCCAGCGGGCAAGGTTGGGCTTCGGTGCGGGGGTGATGCCGAAGGCGTCCAGCACCGCCTGGTCGAGCCCGGCGCGATGATAGGCCAGGGGCGCCTCGTAGATGGTGGACAGGTCGTAGGCCGGGATCACCGCCTCCTTCCGCACGTTGCAGAAGAGGGCGATCTTCTCGCGCTCCCGCTCCGGGATCGGGTGTTCCGAGCGGCAGACCAGCACGTCGGGGGCAAGGCCGATGCTTTGCAGCTCCTTCACCGAATGCTGGGTCGGCTTGGTCTTCAACTCGCCGCTGGCGGCCAGGTAAGGGAGCAGCGTCAGGTGCATCAGGATCGACTGGCCGCGCGGGCGTTCGTGGATGAACTGGCGGATCGCCTCGAAGAAGGGCAGGCCCTCGATGTCGCCGACGGTGCCGCCGATCTCGCAGAGCATGAAGTCGACCTCCTCGTCGCCGATGCGGAGGAAGTCCTTGATCTCGTTGGTGACGTGGGGGATGACCTGGATGGTCTTGCCGAGGTAGTCGCCCCGCCGCTCCTTCTCCAGCACGTTGGAATAGATCCGGCCGGAGGAGATGGAATCGGTCTGCCGGGCCGAGACCCCGGTGAAGCGCTCGTAATGGCCGAGGTCGAGGTCGGTCTCGGCGCCGTCGTCGGTGACGAAGACCTCGCCATGCTCGAAGGGCGACATCGTGCCGGGGTCGACGTTCAGGTAGGGGTCGAGCTTCCTCAGCCGGACGGTATAGCCGCGGGCTTGCAGCAATGCGCCGAGCGCGGCGGAGGCCAGGCCCTTGCCGAGGGAGGAGACGACGCCGCCGGTGATGAAGATGTAACGCGCCACGCAGGCCCCCGTGTTTCAAGCGCGATTCGGAGCGGTGGAATCGCTGCACCACGGGAGTCGGGATATACCCTGTCCCGGCGATCTGCACAACCCGGGCCCCGCAAGATGATGTTTGCGGGGGCGGGGCTGCGACAAAAGGTTGTGGATCAGTTGGCCTCGGTGTCGGCGGGGGCGGGAGCAGGCGCTTCCGCCGGGGCGGGTTCGCCGGCCGGCGGCGGGGTCAGCGCCTCGTCGGCGGGCGCGGGCGGCAGCAGGCTGTCGGCATCCGCGGGCGCCGGCGCGGTTTCGGCCGGGGCCGCCGCCTCGGGCGTGGTGTCGACGACCGAACCGCCGCCGCTGTTGCGCGCCGCCATCACCGCCAGCACGATCGAGGTGCAGATGAAGGCGGTGGCGAAGATCCAGGTCAGCTTGGTCAGCCCGGTGGCCTGGCCGCGGGCCTGCATGTTGCCGCCGCCGGAAAGAAGCGCGCCACCCTCGTTGCGCTGCAGCAGCACGACGCCGATCAGCAGAAGGGCGAGGATCAGGTGGATGGTAAGGACGACGGTTTCCATGGAGGCGCTGTTCCCGGGGCCAAGTCTTGCGCGGCCATTTAGGCGCAAGCGGCGGGCGGCGCAAGGCATGATGCGGGAAAGCCGGCGGGGAGGAGCCGCCTCGGGGGGCTTCGAGCCCCCGCTCGGCGGCGCTGCCGCGGAAAGCAGCGGCTGCCGGTCTCCCGGCCCCGCCCGGCGGATGCGCGCCGCGCGGGGATATTTGGGGCAGGTGAATGGAGAAGAGGTCTTCTTCAAATTCACCTGCTCCAAATATCCTCGGGGGTATGCCAGCGGTTTCGCCATCGGTTCGAGAAACCGATGGCATGGGGGGCAGAATGCCCCCATCAGCCGACAGCAGCCGCAGGAGACTCCGCCGGCCGCAACGATAAAGGCTTGCGGCGGCAGCCGCGCCTTTGCTTCGCCGGCGATGTCGCTTTCGGGATGGCGGGGCGGCGGCCGGGCGGCTAGCCATGGGGCATGAGCATCGCCGCCCCCTCCGCCCAGACCGACCGCATCCTGCCCGGCATCCTGTTGATGCTGGCCTTCTGCGTCCTCGCCCCACTTCTGGACGTCTGCTCCAAGCTGGCGGCCGAGGGCGGCATCCCGGTGGGCCAGGTCACCGCCGCGCGCTTCCTGGTGCAATGCGCGCTGATGCTGCCGGTCGCCTGGATCATGGGCCTGTCGCTGCGGCTGGCCGGCCGGGCGCTGGCGCTGGTGACGCTGCGGGCGGCGCTGCTGGTGTTCTCCACCTTCTCCTTCGTCTCGGGCATCGCCGTCATGCCGCTGGCCGATGCGCTGGCCATCGCCTTCGTCGAGCCCTTCATCCTGCTGATCCTGGGCTATTTCCTGTTCGGCGACCAGGTCGGCCCGCGGCGGATCGCCGCCTGCGTGGTGGGCTTCGGCGGCGCGCTGCTGGTCATCCAGCCCTCGTTGCAGGCCTTCGGGCTGATCGCGCTCTGGCCGCTCGGCACCGCCTTCTCTTTCGCCTTCTACATGCTGGTGACACGACGGGTGTCCACGATGATGCATCCGGTCGTCATGCAGGTGCACACCAGCTGGACCGGCATCCTGATCTGCCTGCCGATCCTCTTGGCGATGAACGACGGGCCGATCCCCGACCTCGACAGCGTGATGCCGCAGGGCTGGCAATGGCTCTGGCTGTTCGGCGTCGGCTTCTGGGCGGCGGTCAGCCACATGTGCATGACCCAGGCGCTGGCCTGGGCGCCCGCCGCCACGCTGGCGCCGCTGCATTACTTCGAGATCGTCGTCGCCGTCCTGCTGGGCTTCCTGATCTTCGGCGACCTGCCGAACAGCCTGACCATCGCCGGCATCGTGATCATCGTCGGCTCCGGTCTCTACATCATCCACCGCGAGCGGCTGGCGCATAAGGTGCGGACCACGCTGGTGCTGCCAGAAGAGCCGTGATCGCCCGGTCCAGCCGCGCCCGCGGCAGGATCGCCAGCATTCCGGGCCGGTCGAAGGCCAGTTGCACCCGCGGCGCGGTGACGCGGTTCGAGGTGCCGATCATCCCCCAGGGCGCGAAGTCGAGGCCGTGCAAGGGCCAGTGCAGCCCCTCGCTTGTCCCCGCCACCCGCGCCAGCGGGAACAGCGACAGCAGATCGCCCGGCCGCAGCCGCAGGCTCAGCCGCGGCGGGGCGGCGAAGGCGATGTCCTTCGGGCCGATCACGATGCAGCGCCGGTGCGGCAGCCGGGCCAGCGCGTTCATCACCGCCAGCCCGTGGTCCAGCCGCGCCCCGGTGAAGCCGACGGCCAGGATCAGCGGCGCCTCGATCACCTGCAGCGCCTTGTCGAAGTCGCTGCGGTCCTGGTCCGGGGTGGGATGCATCCGGCCGGGTGGAATCGCCGCCCGCGCCGCTGCCGAGATCGAGTCGAAATCGCCGACCACCGCCTCGGGCATCACGCCCGCGGCCAAGAGCTGGTCGGCGCCGCTGTCCGCCGCCACGGCCACCGGAGCCCGCGCGAGGGCCAGTTTCAGGTCGCGGGCGGGAAGCGCGCCGCCTCCGGCCAGGGTAACGGCGGTGCGGGATTGGACAATCGGCGGATTCATGCGGATACTGTTCGAAATATGGCAATCGGATGGCTGCGGGCCACAATCAATCCTTCAAATTACCCCGGTCTGTCCATGGATTCGGACAACCGGCCGATAGGATGGCGGGAACGAGTAGTGCGAGAGGCAGACAGCCGATGAATGGTGCAAGCAAGATCCTGACCGTGTCCTACGGAACCTTCAGCTGCACGCTGGAAGGTTTCGATGACCCGTTCAACACCATGAAGGCGATTGCGGAATATTTCCGCGACCTGGCTGCCGAGGACCGCTATTTCGGCGCCGAGCCGCCCACCCCCGACGCCGCGATGCTGCACCGGATCGCCGAGCGCGAGGTCCAGCGCCGGGTCGAGGCCCGGGTGCAGGACAACGGCGTGATTCTCCGCGCGGCCGAGGAGCCGGCGGTGGCGGCGCCCGTCGCCGCGCCGGTGGAGACACCGGCCGCGGTCGAGCGGGCGGAAATCGTGGCGGAGCCCGAGGCTGCCGCGCCCGAGCCCGTCGAGGATGTCGCCGAGGTTGCGCCCGAGGCGGAGGCCGAGCCCGAAACCGCCGCCGAGCCCGAACTTGCCGGGAGCGCCGAAGGGAATGCGCCGGCGGAGGAGTTCTTCGCGACGGAAGACCCCGCCGAAGAGCCGCCCGAGGAAGACCTGACCCCGCGGCCCGCCCTGGCCGCCGCCATGCCCGAAGGCGTGGCGGCCAAGCTGGCGCGGCTGCGGCAGGCGGTCTCGGCCGCCGGCGGCGAGGCGCTCGCGCCCGTGGCTGCGGCCGCGGCGATGCCCGAGCATTTCGAGGACGAACATGCCGGCGCGGTCGGCGGGACGGAGGGCCTCGCCGAAGCCTTCGCCGCGGCGGAGGATTACCTGCCGGAGGCGCTGGACGAGGCTGCCGCCGAACCGGCGGCGGAGGAGGCGCCCGCCGAGATCGCGGCTGCCGGGGACGACGATGCCGGCGTTCTGGAACGGCTGGGCGGGCTGCTGGTCGATGAGGAAGAGGTCCTGACTTCGGTCGAGGCCGAGGACGAGGAGGAGGCCGTTGCCGGGCCGGAAGCGTCCGAGCCCGCACCTGCGGAGGAAGACGACGGGCTGGCCGGCCTGATCGCCTCGCTGTCCGGCGGGGCCGGGGCGGAGGCCGATGTGGTCGCGCCCGCGCAGGCCGAAGACCCGGAGGAGGCTGCCGATCCCTTCGCCGAGGATCTGGAGTTGATCGACGAGGAGTTGTTCGAACTGGCAGAGGCGCCGGAAGTGCCCGAGCCGGTGGTGACCGGCGACCTGAACGACGACCTGCCGGAAGAACTGCTGGGCGGCTGGGACGACGAGCCCGCCGCAGAGGAACCGGCTGCGGAGCCCGTGGCCGCCGAGGCTGCGGAAGAGACGGAGGCCGAGGCGGCCGAAGAGCCCGCTCCCGTGGCCGAGGTTTCCCCCGAGCTTCCTGCCGAAGCCGCTGAAGCGCCTGCGCCGCCTGCTGCCGAGGCTGCGCCCGAAGCCGTGGCGGAGGAGACCTCCGCCGCCGCGCCGGGAATCGCCGAGAAGGCGCAGCGCGCCCGTGCCCGGGTGATCAAGATCCGCCGCGCCGATGCGCTGCCGCCGGCTGCGGAGGCTCCGGCCGCCGCGGAGGCGCCGCAGGCCCCGCCCGAAAGCCCCGACGAGGACATGGCCCGGCTGATGCGCCAGGCCGACGACGAGATGTCCGAGCCGGAGAACCGCCGCCGTCTGGCCGCGATCCAGCACCTGAAGGCCGCCGTCGCCGCCACCGTGGCCGAGCGCCGCGCCGGGGTGAAGGAGCCCTCGGACGAGGAGCGCGCCGATCCCTATCGCGCCGACCTCGCCCGCGCCGTGCGCCCGGTGCGCCCGCGCCATGCAGAAGGCGGCGTCCGCCCGGCCCGTCCCGCCCGCGAGCCGGCGGCCGAAGCCGCCCCGGGCGACCGTCCGGCGCCGCTGGTGCTGGTCTCGGAACAGCGGATTGACCGCACGTCCCCCGCGCCCGCCCGCATCGCCCCGGTCCGCCCGCGCCGGGTGGCCGGCGGTGCGGCGGCGATGGCGGCGGCGGAGACCGATGCCGATCTGGAGGCCGAGTTGCAGGCGATGATGCGCGGCGACGACACCGCTTCGGCGGCGGAGGAGGCCGGCCTGGCCGCCGATGCCGCGCTGGTCGCCGCGCTTGCCGACGACGAGGCGGATGCGGCCGAGGATGCGGCAGACTCGGGGCCGGGCAACATCTTCGACGACAGCCGCGGCTTCGCCGAATTCGCCGAACGGCTGGGCGCGACCGGCCTGCCGCAGATGCTGGAGGCGGCCGCGGCCTATGCGACCTGCGTCGAGAAGCGCGACCATTTCACCCGTCCCTTCCTGATGCGGCAGGTCGAGGCCGGTCGGCTGGGGGCGGGCTTCACCCGCGAGGATGGGCTGCGCGGTTTCGGCACGCTGTTGCGCGAGGGCCGGATCGCCAAGGTCGGGCGCGGGCATTTCGTGCTGGCGGGCGATTCCGGCTACCTGGCCGAGGCGCGCAAGCTGGCGCGCTGAGGCTGGGAGAGGAGGATCAGGAGGGCGGGTCCTCGGGGCCCGCCTTTTCCTTGTCCGGGTCCTCCTGGCCGATGCCGCGGAAGATGCCGCGGAACGGCAGCGCCCAAAGGAGGCCGAGGCCGACATAGACCGCGAACTCGCCCCAGAGCGGCAGCCGGCCCCAGCGGGCATCGGCCCAGTTGACCAGGCTGACCGCGGCGATGACGTAAAGCGGCATTCCGACCAGGAGGATCAGCAATGCCAGCCGCTTGCGGGTCTTGTAGCTCAGGGCCATGGGCTCCTCCGGTCCGCTCCTCCTTCGCCTCCGGCGCGTCGTCGCGACGCGCGTCGGGGGGAGCAGGGGTCAGTCGGCGAAGGGATCGGTCACCAGGATGGTGTCGTCGCGTTCCGGGCTGGTCGACAGCAGCGCCACCGGGCACTGGATCAGCTCCTCGATCCGGCGGACATACTTGATCGCCGCGCCGGGCAGCTCGGCCCAGGACCGCGCGCCGGCGGTCGACTCGCTCCAGCCCTTCATCTCCTCGTAGACCGGGGTGACGCGGGCCTGCAGGTTGGCGGCGGTGGGCAGGTAGTCCAGCTTCTCGCCGTCCAGCATGTAGCCGGTGCAGATCTTCAGCGTCTCGAACCCGTCCAGCACGTCCAGCTTGGTCAGCGCGATGCCCGAGACGCCCGAGGTGGCGCAGGTCTGCCGCACCAGCACGGCGTCGAACCAGCCGCAGCGGCGCTTGCGCCCGGTGACGGTGCCGAATTCATGCCCGCGTTCCCCGAGCCGCTGGCCATCGGCGTCGTGCAGCTCGGTCGGGAAGGGGCCTTCGCCAACCCGGGTGGTATAGGCCTTGACGATGCCGAGCACGAAGTCGATCGAGGTCGGGCCGAGGCCGGTGCCGGTGGCCGCCATGCCGGCCAGGGTGTTGGAACTGGTCACGTAGGGGTAGGTGCCGAAGTCCACGTCCAGCAGCGAGCCCTGCGCGCCCTCGAACAGGATGCGCTTGCCGGCGCGGCGGGCCTCGGTCAGCACCTTCCAGACCGGCTGCGCATAGGGCAGGATCTTCGGCGCGATCTCCATCAGCTGCGCCTTCAGCGCCGCCTCGTCCACCGCCGGCAGGCCGAGGCCCGCCCGCAGCGCGTTGTGGTGGCCGAGCAGCCGGCCGATGCGGGTGTCCAGCGTGGCCTCGTCGGCCAGATCGGCGACGCGGATGGTGCGGCGGCCGACCTTGTCCTCATAGGCCGGGCCGATGCCGCGGCCGGTGGTGCCGATCTTCGCCACCGCGTTCTGCGATTCGCGGGCGCGGTCCAGCTCGCCATGGACGGGCAGGATCAGCGGGGTGTTCTCGGCGATGATCAGCGTCTCGGGCGAGACGGCGACGCCCTGCGCCGCCAGCTTGTCGATCTCGGCCAGAAGCGCCCAGGGGTCCAGCACCACGCCGTTGCCGATGACGCTCAGCTTGCCGCCGCGGACGATGCCCGAGGGCAGCAGCGACAGCTTGTAGGTCACCCCGTCGATCACCAGCGTATGGCCGGCGTTGTGGCCGCCCTGGAAGCGGGCGACGATGTCGGCGCGCTCGGAGAGCCAGTCGACGATCTTCCCCTTGCCCTCGTCGCCCCACTGGGCGCCCACGACGACTACGTTGGCCATGCTGAGGTCCTTCCCCGGTCCAGGAATTGCGCCAGCCCCATAGCGGATGCCGGCGCGGGGGGGAAGGGGGGCCGGGGAAAATGGAGGGGCGGGGAGGGCGCTTCCCCGGGCGCCGGTCTCCCGGCCCCGCCCGGCGGATGCCTCCGGCGGGGATATTTAAGTCCAGAAAGAGGAGAAAGGCCTGCTCCTCTTTCTGGACTTAAATATCCTCAGGGGGTTTGGGGGCAGAATGCCCCCATCGGACGACAGCAGCCGCAAGAGATTCCGCCAGCCACCACGAAAAGGAATGCGGCGGCAGCCGCGCCTTCGGATCGCGGGATCAGCAGTTGGGCACGTTCACCGCAAGGCCGCCGAGGCTGGTTTCCTTGTATTTCTCGTGCATGTCGTGGCCGGTCTGCCGCATCGTCTCGATGCAGGCGTCCAGCGACACCAGATGCTGCCCGTCGCCGCGCAGGGACAGCGAGGCGGCGGAGACCGCCTTGATCGCCCCCAGCCCGTTCCGCTCGATGCAGGGCACCTGCACCAGCCCCTTGATCGGGTCGCAGGTCATGCCGAGGTGGTGCTCCAGCGCGATCTCGGCGGCGTTCTCCACTTGCTCCGGCGTGCCGCCCAGGACCGCGGCCAGCCCGGCGGCGGCCATGGCCGAGGCCGAGCCGACTTCGGCCTGGCAGCCGCATTCGGCGCCGGAGATCGAGGCGTTGTGCTTGCAGAGGCCGCCGATGGCGGCGGCGGTCAGCAGGAACTCGCCCACCCGCGCCGGAGTGGCGCCGGGCACATGGTCCAGCCAGTAGCGGATCACCGCCGGCACCACGCCGGCCGCGCCGTTGGTCGGCGCCGTCACCACCTGGCCGCCAGCGGCATTCTCCTCGTTCACCGCCATGGCGTAGAGGCTCATCCAGTCGTTGATCGTATGCGGCGGCGCGAGGTTCAGCCCGCGCTCGGCCATCAGCGCGTCGTGGATGCCCTTGGCGCGGCGGCGCACCTTCAGCCCGCCCGGCAGGATGCCGGTGCCCTCCATCCCGCGCGAGATGCAGGCGTTCATCACTTCCCAGATCCGGGCCATGCCGCGGTCCAGCTCGGCGGCGGAGCGGAACTTCAGCTCGTTCGCCCGTTTCATCGCGGCGATGGAGAGGCCGGATTTCCGGGCCATCTCCAGCATCTCGGCGCCGGTCTCGAACGGGTAAGGCACGTCGGCGCGGGCCTTGGCCTTGCCGGCGCCGGCCTCGGCCAGTTCGCTTGCCGTCAGCACGAAGCCGCCGCCGATGGAGTAATAGGTCTCCTCCAGGATCACGTCGCCCTCGGCGTCGGTGGCCTTCAGGATCATGCCGTTGGCATGGCCGGGCAGGGCGGGGCCGTAGTCGAACAGCAGGTCGGCGTTGGGGTCGAACTGCAAGGGCGGCAGGCCGGGGGCCTCGATGGTCTTGGTGGCATTGATCCGCGCCAGCGCGGCTTCGGCCTTTTCGGCGTCGTAGGTGTCGGGGGAGAAGCCGGCGAGGCCGAGAATGGTCGCCCGGTCGGTGGCATGGCCGACCCCGGTGAAGGCGAGGCTGCCGTGCAGCGAGGCCCTCAGCCCCTTCGGGTGGAAGGGCGAGGCGCGCAGCCGGTCGAGGAAGCGCGCGGCGGCGACCATCGGCCCCATCGTGTGGCTGGAGGAGGGGCCGATGCCCACCTTGAACATGTCGAAGACGGAAAGGAACATCTGGGCCTGGCTTTCAGCGGGCGGGGCGGGTGAAGAGGGTCGGGCCGAGGTCCTCGGCCGCTGCCACCCGGGCCGCGGCCGCGGTGGTTTCGCAGGCGGCGAGGGTGGCGTGCAGGACGGGATAGTCGGCGGCGCGGATCAGGCCGGGATGGCCGTCGGGCAATTGCCCCAGCCAGCGCATCAGCGTGCCGATGTAGAGGCCGAGGAGCGAGGGCCGGTCGGCCGGGAACAGCGCCGGCGCGGCTTTCGCCCCGGTCTCCAGCGCGTCCAGCACGGTTTTCGCCCGGGCGGCGGCCAGCGGGACCAGCGCCTCCGAGGCCGCGGGCCCGGCCACGCGGTCGGAGTAGTAGATCTCCATCACCGGCGGATGCAGGTTTGAGGTGGCGAAGAACAGCCATTTCAGGAAGGCGCCGCGGTCCCCGGTTCCGGGCGCCGGGGCGAAGCGGCCGGGCGCATGGGTGTCGGCCAGCCACAGCAGGATGGCGGCGGTCTCGACCAGCGGTCCCTCCGGGGTTTCCAGCACCGGGATCTTCCCCAGCGGATGCAGCACCCGGTAGCCGGGCGAGGCCAGTTCGCCGCCCTCGCGGTCGACCCGACGGGCGGTGTAGGGCAGGGCCAGCTCTTCCAGCAGGATGCGGACGGGCGTGGCCGCGGTGTCGGGGGTATGGTGGAGGACGAACATCTCCGGGTGTCTCCTGTGCGCCGGCAGAATATGGGGCGGCGCGGGGGCGCTGAACAGGCGGAAACCGACATAAGGGATGCGGGGATTGACATGGGGGGTGGCAGCGCGGTGGCGAGGCCTCCTTGGCGAAGGCGCGCGCCTTCGCCACGGAGCAACGCTTCCCCTTGTCGCGGCCGGGCCTTTAAGGCCCGGCCAGCGCCCGCCCCGCCCTCGGCGGGCGCTTCTCGCCCGCCGGGTCGGGCGCTGGCCTCTCCGGGTTTAGCGCTGCCACCGTCTCCGGTTGACATGTCGCGCACGGGCGGGGGCGAGGCAATGCCTCGCTTTCTCCCGCCCGGCCGGGCGGTGGATCGGAACCGCCGGCCCGCGACTGTTTCCCCGATTGCCTCTCGCCCCAGCCGGGGCTTTGCGCTAATCGGAGGGCGGACGCCAAGGACGGAAGGAAGACCGATGCCCGCCGATCTGAACCCCATCGACAAGGCCAAGTTCATCGCGGCGAAGCGTGCGGTGGAATTCGTCGAGGACGGGATGAAGCTGGGCCTCGGCACCGGCTCCACCGCCGCCTGGATGGTGCGCTGCCTGGCCGAGCGCATCCGGGAAGAGGGGCTGCGGGTGGTCGGCGTGCCGACCTCCAGCCGGACGGCGGAGCTGGCGGCCAGCCTCGGTATCCGGCTTTCCACGCTGGACGACGTGAAATGGCTGGACCTGACCATCGATGGCGCCGACGAGTTCGACCCCAACCTGAACCTGATCAAGGGCGGCGGCGCCGCGCTGTTGCAGGAGAAGATCGTGGCGACCGCCTCGGATCAGATGATCGTGATCGCCGATGCGGCCAAGGAGGTGGTCCAGCTGGGTGCCTTCCCGCTGCCGGTGGAGGTGATCCCCTTCGGCTGGCAGACCACCAAGGCGCTGGTCGAGGAGACGCTGGTGTCGATGGATGTGCTCGGCCGCGACGTGACCCTGCGGATGAACGGCGACAAGCCGCTGGTGACCGACGAGGCCAACTACATCCTCGACCTGCACCTGAACCGGATCGGCAACGCGCGCCAACTGGCGCTGGTGCTGAACCAGATTCCGGGCGTGGTGGAGAACGGGCTTTTCATCGACATCTGCGACATCGTGGTGATCGGCCATGCCGACGGCCGGGCCTCGGTGCGCGACATCAACACCGGCAGGGTCGAGGACGACCGGGTGGACTTCGCGCCGAGCGACAACATCTTCGCCGATCTGGAGTGAAGTCGGGGCGGGGAAGGCCGCTTCGGACGGAGCTGTCATCGCCGCAACGGAGGCCGGCGCCCGACCGCGGGTGGGCGCTGCCAACGGTGCGTGGGCAGCGCTTCATGGGGCGGCTTCTCCCCCGGATGGAGCGGAGAACCGACGGCGCAGAAGCGCCCGCCCGGGGGGCGGTCGGGCGCTGGCCGGGGGCGCGTTCCGCGCCTGTTGACCCGGCCGGGACTTCGGTCCGGCGGTGTGCGCAGGTGCTCCTTCCCGATGGCGGCCATGAGCCTCCTGTTCCCCCCTCTGGCCTTTCCCGGGCCTCCATGGGATACCCTCGGGATAATCTTTCAGGGGGTTCACCAATGTCCTTCGACGTTGATCTTTTCGTCATCGGCGGCGGCTCGGGCGGGGTGCGGGCGGCGCGGATCGCTGCCGCCGAGGGCGGCGCCAAGGTGGCGCTGGCCGAGGAAAGCCGGATGGGCGGCACCTGCGTCATCCGCGGTTGCGTGCCGAAGAAGCTGATGGTGAACGCCAGCGTGCTGGGCGCGGCGGTCGCGGATGCCAAGGCCTATGGCTGGCAGGTGCAGGCCGGGGGCTTCGACTGGGGCCATTTCCGCAAGGCGCTGGAGGCGGAGCTGGACCGGCTGGAGAATGCCTACCGCAACACCCTCACCGGGGCGGGCGTGACCATCCACGATGCCCGCGCGGTGGTGAAGGATGCCCATGCGGTGCGGCTGGCCGATGGAACCCGGATCACCGCCAGGCATATCCTGATCGCCACCGGCGGCCGGCCCTTCGTGCCCGACATCCCGGGGGCCGACCTCGCCGTCACCTCGAACGCTATGTTCCATCTCGACGCCCTGCCCAAGCGGGCGCTGGTGGTGGGCGGCGGCTATATCGCATCGGAATTCGCCTGCATCCTCAACGGGCTGGGGGTGGAGGTTACGCAGTATTACCGCGGCCCGCAGATCCTGCGCGGCTTCGATGCCGAGGCGCGGGAGCATGTGGCGGCGGCGATGCAGGCGCAAGGCATCGCCATCCATTGCAACGCCGACGTGGCCCGGCTGGAGAAGGTCGCGGGCGGCATCCGCGCCCATGCCACCGACGGCACGGCCGGCGACTTCGATCTGGTGCTCTACGCTACCGGGCGGGTGCCGAACAGCGCCGGGCTGGGGCTGGAGGCATTGGGCGTCCGCATCGGCGCGCGCGGGCAGGTGGAGGTGGACGGCTACAGCCAGACCTCGGTGCCCTCGATCTATGCCGTCGGCGATGTGACCGACCGGGTGAACCTGACCCCGGTGGCGATCCGCGAGGGCCATGCCTTCGCCGATACCGTCTTCCTCGGCCGCCCGACCAGGGCAGACCACGAGTTGGTGGCCAGCGCCGTCTTCACCCAGCCGGAACTGGGCACGGTTGGGTTGACGGAAGAGGAGGCGCGGGCGGCCGGGCCGGTGGAGATCTATGCCGCGACCTTCCGGCCGATGAAGTCGCTCTTCGCCGGGCGGCAGGACCGGATGCTGATGAAGCTGGTGGTCGCCGCCGACAGCCGCCGGGTGCTGGGCTGCCACATCGTCGGCGAGGGCGCGGGAGAGCTGATCCAGCTGGCGGCGGTGGCGATCCGGATGGGGGCGACGAAAGAGGATTTCGACCGCACTGTCGCCGTGCATCCCACCGTGGCCGAGGAACTGGTGACCATGCGAAAGCCGGTGCGGTAGGGGGAAAGGCGACGGCGGGGATGGTCCCGTAGGGCGGGGTTCACCCCGCCGCTCCGCCGATGCATTGGCGAAGGCCATCGCCTTCGCCACGACGCAACGGTTCCCCTTGGCCGGCCGGGTGCTTCACAAGCACCCGGCCAGCGCCCGCCCCGCCCCCGGCGGGCGCTACTCGCCCGCCGGGTCGGGCGCTGGCCTATGTGGTCTCGGGCTGACAGGTCTACAGGGGGAACCCGCCCCCTCGGGCGGGGGCGAGGCAGCGCCTCGCCTTTTCCCGCCCGCCGCCCCCGCGCCCGTCCCTCGGTTGCGGCCCCCGCCGATCCGGCCTAGGGTAGCTGCGGTGCGGCAAAGCGGCCCGGACCGCCCGCGGGGGCGGCTTCCGGGGCGGTTTGCGCTTGAATTCGCCGTGCGGATGCACAGGTTAGACGGAACGTAGGAACAGAGAGGAACAGGCCACATGGCAGGAGGTCCCTGGGGGGGCGGCGGAGGCGGCGGGCGCGGGCCCGACGACGAGGACCGCCGTGACGACGACGGGCGGCGCGGCGGCGGGCGGCGGCCCGGCGAAGGCCCGCAGATCCCCGAGATCGACGAGATCATGCGCAAGGGGCAGGAACAGCTGCGGGTGCTGATGGGCGGCCGCGGCCGCGGCGGCCAGAACGGCGGCGGCGGCCCGCGCGGGCCCTCCACCGGACCGATCTTCACCAGACAGGGCCTTCTCCTGGGCGCGCTGGCGCTGGTCGCCGGCTGGGCCTTCATGTCCTTCTACTCGGTCCGGCCCGAGGAACGCTCGGTCGAGCTGACGCTCGGCCGCGCCTCGGGCATCGGCGAGTCGGGTCTGAACTTCGCCCCCTGGCCGATCGTGACCTACGAGAAGGTGCAGGTCACCGGCGAGCGCACCACCGACATCGGCAGCGCCGACGGCAACACCGGCGCGCTGATGCTGACGCGCGACCAGAACATCGTCGACATCGGCTTCCAGGTGCAGTGGAACGTCTCGGACCCCGAGGCCTATCTCTTCAACCTCGCCGACCCCGAGGAGACCATCCGCGCCGTCAGCGAAAGCGCCATGCGCGACATCATCGCCCGGTCGGAACTGTCGCCGATCCTCAACCGCGAGCGCGGCGCCATCGCGGCGGACCTGCGCACCGCGGTGCAGGCGACGCTGGACCAGTATAACGCCGGCATCCAGGTGATCCGGGTCAACCTGCGGCGGGCGCAGCCCCCCGCGGACGTGGCCGCCGCCTTCCGCGCGGTGCAGGACGCCCAGCAGGAACGCGACCGGCTGGAGAAGGAGGCCGACGGCTACGCCAACCGCGTCACCGCCGGCGCCCGCGGCGAGGCCGCGCGTCTGGTCGAGGAGGCCGAGGCCTACCGCGCCCAGGCGATCAACAGCGCCGAGGGCGAGGCCGCGCGCTTCAATTCGGTCTATGCCGAATATGTCAAGGCGCCCGAGATCACCCGCAAGCGGCTGTATCTGGAGGCGATGGAAACCGTGCTTGGCGGAGTGGACAAGGTGATCCTCGATGGCGTGACCGGCGAGGGGGGCGTGCTGCCCTACCTGCCGCTTGACCGGCTGGGCGGCCGCGCTCCGGCGCAGGCTCCGGCAGCGACCGGGGGGGCCAACTGATGCGTCCGATCTACATCCTTCCCGTCCTCTTCATCCTGCTGGTGCTGTTCCTGTCCTCGGTCTTCATCGTCGACGAAAGGAAGAAGGCGCTGGTCCTGCAGTTCGGCGAGATCATGCAGGAGAAGGAAACCCCCGGCCTCGGCTGGAAGATCCCCTTCATCCAGGAGGTGGTCTATTACGAGGACCGCATCCTCGGCCTGCAGACCGCGCCGATCGAGGTGACGCTTCTGGGCGAGCGCCGGCTGGTCGTCGACGCCTTCGCCCGCTGGCGGATCACCGACCTGAAGGCCTTCCGCCAGGCCACCGGCGCCGGCGGCGAGGAACGGGCGCAGGTGCTGCTGGGCAACATCCTGCAACAGGCAATCCCCGAGGTGCTGGGCAAGACCACCCAGGACCGGGTGCTGAGCCAGGACCGCACCGGGCTGATGAACGACATCCGCGACATCGCCCGCCGCGAGGCCGAGGCGCTTGGCGTGACCGTCATCGACGTGCGGCTGACCCGCACCGACCTGCCCGAGCAGAACCTGAACGCCACCTACGCCCGGATGCGGGCCGAGCGCGAGCGCGAGGCGGCGGACGAGGTGGCGCGCGGCGGCGAGGCGGCGCAGAGGGTGCGCGCGGCGGCCGACCGGACCGTGGTCGAGGAGACCTCGAAGGCGCGGCGGACGGCCGAGACCATCCGCGGCGAGGCCGATGCCGAGCGGAACCGCATCCTGGCCGAGGCCTATGGCCAGGACCCCGAGTTCTTCGCCTTCATGCGCTCGATGGATGCCTACCGCAAGGCGCTGCGGGGCGAGAATTCCACCATCGTCATGCAGCCCGACAGCGAGTTCTTCGACTATCTGAACAGCGAGGCCGGGGCAGCCGGGGCAGCTCCCGCGGCCCCGACAGCCGCGCCCGCGGCGCCGTGACCTGGGTGCTGCTGGCCCTCGGGCTGGTGCTTGCGGTGGAGGGGCTGGCGCTTGCGCTGGCCCCTTCGCGCATGGAGGAGGCGCTGCGGCTGCTTGCGGAGATGGGACCGGAGCGGCGGCGGATGCTGGGCCTGGCCAGTCTGGCGCTCGGCGTGGCGCTGTGCTGGCTGGCGCGGGGGCTGGCGGGGTAGGGGGATGCGCTTCCGCGGTCCCAGCCCTCCAAAGTTACCATGGCGAAGGCCACCGCCTTCGCCACAGCGCAACGCTTCCCCCTGTCCCGGCCGGGACCATAAGTCCCGGCCAGCGCCCGCCCGCCCCTCGGCGGGCGCTTCTCGCCCGCCCGGTCGGGCGCTGGCCTCTCGGGGTTCAGAGTGACTGCCGTCTCCGGGTGCAACCGCCGCGCACGGGCGGGGGCGAGGCAGTGCCTCGCCTTTTCCCGCCCGGCTGGCTTTCGCCAAACATACCTTCCACCGTCCTCCGCCACCCCCGGATGACAAATGCCTTCACGAGGCATTGATTCCGCGCGACGGGGTTTGCATTGCCTCCGGCTTTGCCCGATTGTTCTGTCATGCCCAAGGCGCCGGCGGGGTCCAGGCCCCCGCGCGCCATGACGGACGATAGAGGAGTTCGACCCGTGCCCGCAGTCCTTTCCCCCCCCGACCGCGCCTGCCACCGCCCCCGCCGCCGCGGCGCGGCCTCGGTGGCCTCCGCCCTCGCGCTGGCGGCCGGCCTTGCGCTGGCGGCGCCCGCCGCCCCTGTGCTTGCCTACGGCGCCCCCGAAAGCTTTGCCGAACTGGCCGAGAAGATCAGCCCGGCGGTGGTGAACATCACCACCTCTTCCATCGTCTCCGGCCCCGCCACCGGCGGCCCGATGGTGCCGGAGGGCAGCCCGTTCGAGGATTTCTTCAACCAGTTCGACGACCCGAACGGCGCGCCGCAGCGCTCCGAGGCGCTCGGCTCCGGCTTCGTGATCAGCGAGGACGGCTATATCGTCACCAACAACCACGTCATCGAGGGCGCCGACGAGATCATGATCGAGTTCTTCGGCGGCGAGAAGCTGCCGGCGAAGCTGATCGGCACCGACCCCAAGACCGACATCGCGCTTTTGAAGGTGGAGGCGGCGAAGCCGCTGCCCTTCGTCAGCTTCGGCAATTCCGACCTGATGCGGGTGGGCGACTGGGTGGTGGCCATGGGCAACCCGCTGGGGCAGGGCTTCTCGGTCTCGGCCGGGATCGTCTCGGCCCGCAACCGCGAACTCTCCGGCACCTATGACGACTACCTGCAGACCGACGCCGCCATCAACCGCGGCAACTCGGGCGGGCCGCTGTTCAACATGGACGGGCAGGTGATCGGGGTGAACACCGCGATCCTGTCGCCCAACGGCGGCTCGATCGGCATCGGCTTCTCGATGGCCTCGAACGTGGTGACCAAGGTCGTCGACCAGCTGAAGGAATTCGGCGAGACCCGGCGCGGCTGGCTGGGCGTGCGCATCCAGGACGTGACGCCCGACATCGCCGAGTCGATGGGCCTGACCGAGGCCAAGGGCGCGCTGGTCACCGACGTGCCGGACGGGCCGTCGAAGGCCGCGGGTATCGTCGCGGGCGACGTGATCACCATGTTCAACGGCCAGCCGGTCGGCGATGCCGGCGACCTGACCCGCCGCGTGGCCGACGCCCCGGTGGGCGAGGCGGTGCCGGTGGTGATCCTGCGCGACGGCAAGACCGAGACGCTGCAGGTCACGCTCGGCCGCCGCGAGGAAGCCGAGGCGCAGACGCTGCCGGCCTCGGGCGCGACGCCGGATGAGCCGAAGCAGATGGACATGCTGGGCCTGACCCTGCAGCCGCTGACCCCCGAGATCCGCAAGCAACTCGGCCTGCAACCGGGCGACGAGGGGCTGGTGGTCAGCCAGGTCGATCCGTCCTCCGAAGCCTATGTGAAGGGCCTGCGCGAGGGCGATGTGATCACCGAGGCCGGCCAGCAGCGGGTGACGCGGCTGAAGGACCTGCAGGACCGGGTGCAGGAGGCGCGCGACGCCGGGCGCAAATCGCTGCTGCTGCTGATCCGCCGCGGCGGCGACCCGCGCTTCGTGGCGCTGTCGGTCGAGGAATAGGCCCCCTCACAGGGCAGGGGCGGGCGGCGGGGCGACCTGCCGCCCGTTTGCCGTTGCAGGCGGATTTCGCGCGAAATCCGCTGCGATTTCCGCGCGGAAATCGCTTTGCCTACAGCCGCGCGGGGTCCGCCGCCACGATCCCCAGTTCGCGCGCCGCGGCCAGCGACAGGTGGTCGCTGTCCAGCCCCCGGCTGCTCTGGTAGCGGCGGATCGCGTCGCGGGTGGGGCCGTCCAGCACCCCGGTCAGCGGCAGCAGGTAGAAGCCGCGCGCCTTCAGCGCCCGTTGCAGCGTGGCGATGAACTCGGGCGTCATCTCGGCCGGGCAAGGGGCACGGAACCAGACCGTGGCGCGGTCCGAGACGATGCGCTGGCGGGTCTCGGTGCCGTAGACCGCCGGGATCGGGGTGCCGTCCGGGCCGGGCCGCTCGGGCTCCAGCAGCACCTGCTCGGTGACGGTCTCGATCACCGCCGGGCGGATGTCGGCCTGCCAGCAGGCGCCCTTCGGGCCGGGCGGCGGCCCCGGCTCCTTGCGGACGATCAGGTCGGCCGAGAAATCGCCGCGGCCGGGGGGCTGCGCCGACGGATCGACGCAGCCGGCCAGCGCCAGCGCCAGAAGGACTGCGGGGAAGGCTCGCTCGTTCATCTGCCCGTGCCGGAGCGGCGGTTGCGCCCGGTCTGCCGCCGGGCCTGTCAGGGCGGGACCATAGCGCGGATGGCGCGGCGCGGGAACCCGGGGCCTGCGGCGCGGCCGCGGGGCGTGGCTTTCGGGGCACGGGCCCCTCTGGCAAACCCCCGCGATTTGGCCTATGTCGCGGGGGAAGCAAGGGTTCCCGAGGCAAGCGATGGCGAAGATCACCTACGTCGAACACAGCGGCAAGCGGCACGAGGTCGAGGTTGCGAACGGCCTGACCGTGATGGAAGGCGCCCGCGACAACGGCATCCCGGGGATCGAGGCTGATTGCGGCGGCGCCTGCGCCTGTTCCACCTGCCATGTCTATGTCGACCCGGCCTGGGTGGAGAAGCTGCCGAAGAAGGACAGCATGGAAGAGGACATGCTCGACTTCGCCTGGAACCCCGATCCGGTGCGCTCGCGCCTGACCTGCCAGATCAAGGTGACGCCGGATCTGGACGGGCTGGTGGTGCAGATGCCGGAGAAACAGATCTGAGACACCCGGCATAAGGGCACGATTTTTCGGCGAAAAATCGGATCCCTATTCCGCCGCCTCGCCCTTCGTCAGCCGCTCGGCCTTCTTGCGCACCAGCACCAAGCGCAGGTCGTGCATCGCCAGCAGCAGCGTGTCGGTCACTTCCTCCAGCTGCGCCTCCGAGGCCCGCGACTGCACCCATTGCGCGGTCAGGTTCAGGTGGTCCACCGTGCGCAGGATGTCGTCCACGTCCCGCGCCTCCAGGAGCGCGCGGCGCTTGGCCAGCCAGTCCCCGATCACCTTCAGGTCTTCGGGCGTCAGCTTCACCTCGCCATGCGGCTTGATGTTGCCGTTCTTGACGTTGACGGTGGCGATCTCTTCCAGCTCGATCCGGCGCTGGCGGTTCTCGGTGTCCACCCGGAACACCGCGGCGCCGTTCTCGCGGATGCGGAAGTAGTAGTCCGGCAGCTCAGCCGACATCTGGCACCTCGCCGGCGTCGCGGTTGTCGATCACCCGCAGGAGAGAGCCGTCCGGGTCCACCAGCGCGAACATCCGCGGCGCGCCTGCGTGCTTGAAGAAGCCGGTCAGTCGGGGGATCGCCTTGTGGTCCGCGGGCAAGCCCGAGGTTTCGCGCCATTCGGCCAGCAGCGCGTCGGGGTCGTCGATCCGGATGCAGGCCGAGAACCAGCTGGACCAGGGGTCCACCCCGGGATGCGGGAAGAACTCCAGCACCAGCCCGCCGCGGCGCAGGATCATCCAGCCCTCGTCGCGGAAGGTCTCGGCGAACCCCAGGGCGCCGTAAAAGGCCGAGGTCGCCGCGAAGTCGCGGGCGGGCAGGTTGGCGGTGATCCGGTCGGCCATGGTCCCCCTTCAGACGAGCGCGGCGCAGAACCGCTGGATGCGGGCGCAGGCCTCGCGCAACACCTCGTCGGAAGTAGCGTAGCTGACGCGGAAGTTCGGCGAAACCCCGAAGGCCGCGCCGAAGACCACGGCGACCCCGGTTTCTTCCAGCAGCGCGGTGGCGAAAACCTCGTCGTTGGAGATGACGGTGCCCGAGGGCGTGGCCTTGCCGATGCAGCCCGAGATGTCGGGATAGACGTAGAAGGCGCCCTCCGGCCGCGGGCAGCGGATGCCGGGGGCCTGGCTCAGCATCGACACCACTAGGTCGCGGCGGCCCTGGAACACCCGGCGCCAGTCGGCCAGGAAGTCCTGCGGACCGCTCAGCGCCTCCAGCGCGGCGTGCTGGCTGACCGAGCAGGGGTTCGAGGTCGATTGCGACTGGATCGTCCCCATCGCCTTGATCAGCGCCACCGGCCCGCCGGCATAGCCGATCCGCCAGCCGGTCATCGCATAGGCCTTGGAGACGCCGTTGCAGGTCAGCGTGCGGTCGTAGAGCCCGGGCTCCACCTGCGCCGGGGTGCAGAACCGGAAATCGTCGAAGACCAGGTGCTCATACATGTCGTCCGACATCACCCAGACATGGGGATGGCGCATCAGCACATCGGTCAGCGCCTTCAACTCGTCGCGGCTGTAGCCCGCCCCGGTGGGGTTCGAGGGCGAGTTGAAGATGAACCACTTGGTCTTCGGCGTGATCGCGGCTTCCAGCTGCGCGGGCGTCAGCTTGAAATCGGTCTCGATGCCGCAGGTGATGCAGACCGGCGTGCCCCCGGCCAGCAGCACCATGTCGGGGTAGCTGACCCAGTAGGGCGCCGGGATGATCACCTCGTCGCCCGGATTGCAGGTCGCCATTAGCGCGTTGTAGAGGATCTGCTTGCCCCCGGTGCCGACGCTGATCTGCTGCGGCGTATAGGTCAGCCCGTTCTCCTTCAGGAACTTGGCGCAGATCGCCGCCTTCAATTCCGGGATGCCGTCCACCGCGGTATAGCGGGTGCGGCCGGCGTCGATGGCGCGCTTCGCCGCCTCGCGGATATGCTCCGGCGTGTCGAAATCCGGCTCGCCGGCGCCGAGGCCGATCACGTCCTTGCCCGCCGCCTTCAGCGCCTGCGCCTTGGTGGTGACGGCGATGGTGGGCGAGGGCTTCACGCGGGAAAGCGTGTCGGAGAGAAGGGCCATGGGCGGAACTCCGGCAGGGCTGTTTGTCATTTCCGGCCGCAGGTCTTAGGCTTGCCGCCCCGTTCATACAAGCGATATCGAGAGAAGGAGAGGCCGGATGGCGGAAAGCGGCAAGTGGTTCGCGGCGGATGTGGCGACTTTCGGAGACCGGCTGGCCGGCGCGCGCGAGGCGGCCGGGCTGACGCAGGAAGAGATGGCGCAGCGGCTGGGCGTGCGGCTCACCACGGTGCAGGCCTGGGAGGAAGACATGGCCGAACCCAGGGGCAACCGGCTGCAGATGCTGGCCGGGATGCTGAACGTCTCGCTGACCTGGCTCCTGACGGCCGAGGGCGACGGGCTGGACACCCCGGCGGATGGCGGCGCGCGCGGCGCGGCGGAGGCGCTGGCCGAGCTGCGGCGCCTGCGTGCCCGTGCCGCAGGGCTTGCGGAAGACCTGGCGCGGGTGGAAAAGCAGCTTCTGGACGCGATGCAGAGAGAGGTCGCATGACGGGCGAGACGGCGGAGGCGCGGCTGAAGCGGATGCGGATGCGCAGCTGGCGGCGCGGCACCAAGGAGATGGACATCGTGCTCGGCCCCTTCGCCGACGCCCGCCTTGCCGCGATGGACGCGGCGGGGCTGGCGCTCTACGACCGGCTGCTGGAAGAGAACGACCAGGACCTGATGGCCTGGCTGCTGGGGCAGGTGCCCACGCCGGACTGGGCGGCGGGGCTCCTGGCCGAGATCGCCGCCTTCGCCCGCGCCCGCTGAGGACGGGCGCCGAGGATTTGCCGCGCATTTGCGGCAAAACCGGCGCGGGTTTACCGGATGTTTGGGCTTTGCGCCGATTCTCCCCCCGTTCCCAACGAGGTGGAGTTTCACGATGTCGGTTCACCAGCCCCTTCTCGATGGTTCGCAGAAAGCGTTCCTTGCCTGCTATCTGGAAAACCTGTCGCTGGTGGAACGCCTGCACAGGCTGCTGCTCGACGTGATCAAGGACGAATTCGAGCGGTTGCAGATCCTGGAGATCAACCCGGTCCAGGCGCTGCTGCTGTTCAACATCGGCGAGAACGAGGTGACCGCCGGAGAACTGAAATCGCGCGGCTACTACCAGGGCTCGAACGTCAGCTACAACCTGAAGAAGCTGGTAGACCTCGGCTACATGCACCACCAGCGGTCCGAGATCGACCGCCGCTCGGTCCGGGTGAAACTGACCGAGAAGGGCCGCCGGGTCCGCAGCCACCTGGCCGGGCTGTTCGCCCGCCACGCCGAGGCGATCGAACGGCGGGCGCTGGTCGGCCTGAACGGCATGGACGAGATCAACGTGGCGCTGAAACGGATGGAGCGGTTCTGGACCGAACAGATCCGGTATATCTACTGACCTGTCGGAAAGCGCAGCCGCGCAGGCGCGCGGCTGCAAACCTTTCCTCTCGCCTCTGCGCGCAAGCGCGCAACCGGCTCGGACGCGCCTCCGGCGGGGATATTTGAGTCCAGAAAGAGGAGGAAGGTCCGCTCCTCTTTCTGGATGAAAAATATCCTCAGGGGGTTTGGGGGCAGAATGCCCCCATCAGTCGACGGCAGCCCCAAGCGACTCCGCCGGCCACAACGATAAAGGCTTGCGGCGGCAGCCGCGCCTTCGGATCCCGCCCTCAGTTCGCCTTCCGGCTGGGCAGGAAGGGCAGGGGGGCGACGGGGACGCCCTCTTCCAGCAGTTTCCGCGCCTCCTCCGGCCTGGCCTCGCCGTAGATCGACCGTTCCGGCGCCTCGCCCTCGTGCATCGCCCTCGCCTCGGCGACGAAGTTCATGCCGACATATTCGGAATTGGCCTCCACCCGGCGGCGGATTTCGGCCAGCGCCTCCTCCAGTTCCGAGGCCGGGGCGGTCAGGCCCGGCTTCCCGGCCGCGACCGCCTGCGCCGCCTCGGCCTTGCGGGCCGGGGTGACCGAGGGCGCCATCAGCCCCTTCTCCACCGCCGTGTCGCCGCAGACCGGGCAGGCCAGCTGTCCGGCGCGGGCCAGCGCGTCGAAGGCATCGGCGTTCTGGAACCAGCTGTCGAAGCCGTGTCCCTTGCCGCAATGGAGGCTGTAGCGGATCATCCGGGTTTTCCCTCCCGCCGGGCCGGCGGGGATACCTGCAACCTAAGCCTTGCCGCGCCGGGTTCAAGCCCCGGCCCCGGCCCGTCCTCAGCCGGAGGCGGCGCGCTTCGTCGGCTTGCGCCCGTCCTCGACCGGGGGCGCGAAGGACAGGATCAGCTGCCGCAGTTCCGGCTCGTCCACCTTCTTCGCCGCCTTCTCCGGCCGGAACCACTTGCGCCGCCGCTCGCCCTTCTCGGGGTAGCGGTCGGTCAGCCGGTCCACTTTCAGCGCGAAGACCTCGACCACGCAGGGGATCGCCCGGCCCTCGTCCAGCCCCTTGCGATAGGCGAAATAGCCGAGCGCCTGTTCCTCCGGCCGGCCCTCGATCCCGGCCTCTTCCCAGGCCTCGCGCGCGGCCGATCCCGCCGCGGTCAACCCCTGCACCAGCCAGCCCTTGGGGATGATCCAGCGCCCGGTGTCGCGGCTGGTGATCAGGAGCACCTCGTGCCCCGAGCCATGCGGCCGCCAGCACAGCGCGCCGATCTGGTTGCGCGCCGCCATGCCGCAAGGCCCCTCGGCGATTGCCGATCTGAGAACTTTGTCCTGCTTGCCCATGTCTTGCCCGCGACCCTGCCCGCATTCCGGCCCCGCATTCGCGGTGGCCCTGCCTTGACTGGACAGATAATCATGCTTTGGCGAAAAGTCATAGGCCGGGTGGCGAATTTCCGCCCCTTGCGGCCATTCGGGCACGGAATTCCCCACCCTTGCCTGCGGTTCGGTGGCATTCTGGGACGAAAGCGGGAGGGCAAGGCGATGCGCAACACTGTTCTGGCGGCTTTCATCCTGGCAGTCTCGGCCGCGCCCGCCTGGGCGGGGTTCAGCTTCTCTTCCATCGACGGCGGCGACATCGCGCTGGACGACTGGGCGGGCAAGCCGGTGCTGGTGGTCAACACCGCCTCGCTCTGCGGCTTCGCGCCCCAGTTCGAGGAGTTGCAGGCGCTGCATGAGACTTACGGCTCGCGCGGGCTGCTGGTGCTGGCGGTGCCCTCGAACGACTTCCGGCAGGAGCTGGGGTCGGAGGCCGAGGTGAAGGACTATTGCGCGACGAATTTCGACCTGACCCTGCCGATGACCACGATCTCCCATGTCCGCGGCCCCGAGGCGCATCCGTTCTACCAGTGGATGAAGGCCGAGCAGGGGTTCGAGCCGGGCTGGAACTTCAACAAGGTGCTGCTCGGGCCGAAGGGAGAGGTGGCCGGCACTTGGGGCGCCGCGGTCAGCCCCTCGGGCCCGGCGATCACCGGGGCGATCGAGGCGCTGCTGCCGTAAGGGGCGGGGCGATGATCCGCGCCTTCCTCGGGCTGGACCTGCCCGGCGACATCCGCTCGGCCCTTGCGGTGCAGCAGTTCCTGCTGCCGCTGCCGCGCCGGGTGGACCCGGCGCTGATGCACCTGACGCTGGTCTTCCTGGGCGAGGTGCCGGAGCCGGCGCTGGAGGCCGCGCATGAGGGCTTCGCGGCGCTGAAGGTCGCGCCTTTCCCGCTGGCCTTGCAGGGCCTCGGCCTGTTCGGCGGCACCCGGCCCAAGGTCGCCTGGGCCGGGGTGGCCCCGTCCGAGCCGCTGATGCGCCTCCAGTCCAGGGCCGAGCACGCCGCCCGCCAGGCCGGCCTCGCGCCCGAGCATCGCCGCTTCGCACCGCACGTCACCCTCGGCCGCTTCCCGCCGCCTGCCTTCGCGCAGGCCGCGGCGCTGGAGCGCGCGGTGGCGGAGACGCCCTTCGCCGCCGGGCCGTGGCAGGTGCAGGACATGGTGCTGTGGCAAAGCCACCTGTCCCCGAAGGGCCCGCGCTACGAGGAACTCGCCCGCTACCCGTTTTCTTGACAACGCCCGCGGCCTTCGCCATCCCGGGGCCAAAGGAGCGCCACCCATGCCCCCACTGCTGCAAAACGAAATCACCATCGCCGGCCGCAAGATCGGCCCTGCCCATCCGCCGCTGGTCATCGCCGAGATCGGCATCAACCACGGCGGCGACCTTGCCGTGGCGAAAGAGATGGTCCGCCTGGCTGCCGGCGCCGGCTGCGAGATGGTGAAGCACCAGACCCATATCATCGAAGACGAGATGACCGAGGAGGCGAAGTCGATCTTCCCCCCCAATGCCGATGTCTCGATCTGGCATGTGATGGAACGCTGCGCCCTGTCCTTGGACGAAGAGGCGGAACTGAAGCGCTACACCGAATCCCTCGGCATGATCTGGATCTCCACCCCCTTCTCGCGGGCGGCGGCGGATTATCTGGAGGGTCTGGACGTGCCGGCCTACAAGATCGGCAGCGGCGAGGCCGACAACCTGCCGCTGATCCGCCACATCGCCCGCAAGGGCAAGCCGGTGATCCTGTCGACCGGGATGCAGACCATCGACACCCTCCGCGCCTCGGTCGACATCCTCGACGCCGCCGGGGTGCCCTATGCGCTCTTGGAATGCACCAACCTCTACCCCAGCCCGCCGGAGATCGTCTCGCTGCGGGGCGTGACCGATCTGCGCGAGGCTTTCCCGAAGGCGGTGGTCGGCTTCTCCGACCATTCCATCGGCCCGGAGATGGCGTTGGCCTCGGTCGCCCTCGGCGCCGCGATCCTGGAGCGGCACTACACCGACAGCCGCTACCGCAAGGGCCCGGACATCATCAACTCGATGGACCCGGCGGAGCTGCGCTTCCTTGTGGACCGCTCGCGGGAGATCTGGATCGCTGCGAACAACCCCAAGAGCCGCAGCGCCCCCGAGGAAGACGTCTACCGCTTCGCCCGCGGCTCGGTGGTGGCCGACGCCGACCTGCCGGAGGGCCATGTGATCCGGGAAGAGGACATCTGGGCGCGACGGCCGGGCTCGGGCGAGATCGCGGCCTATGATTTCGACAAGGTGGTGGGGAAGCGGCTGCTGCGGGCGGTGACGCGGAACACGCAGTTGAAGTGGGGGGATCTGGGGTGACGGCGCGCAGGCTGGAAGGCTGGCACCGCCATGACGTGCTGCGTCTTCTCGACGGGAGGACGGGTCTGGTCGGGGTGGAACTCGGGGTGGCGGCCGGAGAATTCTCGCGCCGGATGACCGCCTCCGGGCAGTTTTCCACCTTCTTCGGCGTGGACATGTATGCCGACACCCATGACGTTGCCCAATACAAGGAGGCGCTGCTGCGTGTCGGGCTGATCGGCCCCTACAAGCTGCTGCGGATGACCTTTGCCGAGGCCTGGGACCTGTTCCCCGACGAAAGCCTGGATTTCATCTATATCGACGGCTACGCCCATACCGGCCAGGAAGGCGGCGAGACGATCTGGCAATGGGCGCGCAAGGTCAGGGTCGGCGGGCTGATCGCCGGCGACGACTATCATCCCGACTGGCCCATGGTCATGGAGGCGGTGGAGGCCTTCGCGGCGCAGACCGGCTTCGATCTGTGCTGCACGACCGAGGTCGAGGACAGCGTGAACTACGCCGGCCATCCCAGCTGGGCGATGGTCAAGACGGCCCCGACTGCCGGAGAGCCCCCGGCCGACCTGCTGGCGCGCGGCAAGGCCGCTGCCGCCCGGGTGGCGGCAAAGCGACGGACGGGCAAGAAACTGGGAGACGCCCTGCGCGCGCTGGTCGGCGAGGACCGCTATGCCCGGCTCAGGGAATGGAACCGGGCGCGCCGCAAGCGTCGCAAGGGCTGAACCGACGTCTCAGCCCACAAAAGACGGAAGATCGGCGACCGGCCACAGCGCGAGATACTTGCCCGGCCCCTGGCCTTTTTCGGCAGCGGCGCCCTCGGCGATCAGCCGGACTGGTGCCGGCAGGTTGAAGGGCGCCTTGGTCAGATCCAGCGCGCGCCATTGCCCGGTCAGTATGTCCTCGTTCGCGGGTGTCGAAGGATAGATCGTTGTCAGCAGCCACGTCGATCCCGAGGCGCGGATATTGTCCAATGCCCGCTTCACATGCTCATGCGACAGATGGACCAGGCAGTCGCGGGTAAACACCATGTCCCCCTTCGGCACCGGGCCGGCGATCAGGTCGATTACCTGGAAACTGCGTCCCGGCCCGCCGTGGCGCGCGGTGTTCGCGGCTATCAGCTCCGGCACAATGTCGCCGCCGAGATATTCGATCCCGTCCAGATCGACATGCTGCATCCAGAAGAAGTCGCCGCAGGGCACGTCGACCAGCCGCCTTATGCCCAGCTCGGCCAGGAGAGGCGGCAACTGCGGGCGAAGCTCGGCGGTTGCCTTCAGGTTGGAACCTTTGCCCGAACGGCTGT
Organism: Rhodobacter sp. SGA-6-6; assembly: GCF_011043545.1. Taxonomy (GTDB): domain Bacteria; phylum Pseudomonadota; class Alphaproteobacteria; order Rhodobacterales; family Rhodobacteraceae; genus Pseudogemmobacter. The sequence continues at coordinate 190,417 of NZ_JAAKGP010000006.1, forward strand.
CGGGGTCGCGCCATTTGTTCCGCCGGAAATAATCCGAAAAGATTTCCTGCGGCGAATGGATCGAGAGCCTGCGCCGCCGGAGCAGTTCCTGTATCGCCTTGATGAAACCCATGCCCCGCTCCGTTAAATATCTATCGGCTGCGCAGCGCATCCGGGGTGAGCCGGCCGCCGTGACCCGTCCAGTAATCGACCGCCCATTGCACCTGACCATGCCCCAGATGGGGCAGCGTGTCCCAGAAGCCGGTGCCTGGGCGGATCAGATCGGCCGGGCGTGGCCGGCCGTGGAAGGCCAGGACGCGGGCCGATGCCGGTGGCGCCCTGGGGGGCAGAACCAGGTCCAGCCCGACAGGCCGCCGCAAATGGCGTTTGAACGACAGCACCCAGCCGGGCGGAAAGAAGTCCAGGCTGCGCGCATGGGCGCCAACGAAATCCTGTTCGTTCTGAAACCGCGCCATTGCACCCGCAGGATCGGCAAGGAAAGCATCGAGAATCTGCGTCTCGGCCCCGAAGTCGAAGGCGAAGATCGAGGTGGCGACCGCCTTGTCCGGCCCATCGCGCGGTGGCTGTTCCCAGGCCGGTCCCATATCCGTGGCGACAAAGCCTTGGCCCCAGTCGAAAAGATCGTCCAGCCCGGCAAAGACCATCATGTCTAGGTCGATGAACAGGCAGCGCCCCCGTAGCCCGTGCAGGTTGGCCCCATAGATCGCCAGCTTCGGCCAGATGCCGGGCAGGAACCAGTCCTGCGCGGAAAGCCCGATGTCGGGAATCGGCAGCGCCTCGATCCCGGCGAGAAAGCCGGTGGCGTCGTCTGTCAGGCAGACGAAGCGAAAGGGGGCCGGGATGTGGGCACGGCAGGCATTGAACAGGACGTTGACGTAATCCGCAGGATAGAGCGTGCCCCATTTCATGCAAAGGACGGTGCGACTGACAGTCATGGAAAGGGACACCCGATCTGGGACGATTTCCGCCGTGGCTAGACAATCCGCAGCGTCCTGTCCATATCGACATGATCCCGTCAGCCGGAAGACCCCTGACCGCATGACCCGCCGCATCCTCTTCCTCACCGGCACCCGCGCCGACTTCGGCAAGCTGGAGCCGCTTGCTGCTGCCGCGCGGGATGCCGGGCATAAGGTCGGCTTCTTCGTCACCGGGATGCACATGCTGGACCGTTACGGGCTGACGAAGATGGAGGTGGCGCGGATGCCCGGCGTCGCGGTGCACGACTTCGTCAACCAGCGCCCCGGCGATCCGCAGGATGCGGTGCTGGCCAAGACCGTCACCGGCTTCTCCGACTACGTCGCCGAGCACCGCCCCGACCTGATCGTCATCCACGGCGACCGGGTGGAGGCGCTGGCGGGGGCGCTGGTCTCGGCGATGAACTACGTCCGCTCGGCCCATGTCGAGGGCGGCGAGGTCTCGGGCACCATCGACGAGGTGTTCCGCCACTGCAACACCAAGCTCTGCACCCATCACTTCGTCTCCTCCGAGGCCGCCGCCCGCCGGGTGATGGCCCTGGGAGAGCCGCAGGACTGCATCCATGTCATCGGCTCGCCCGAGCTGGACTTCCACGCCCGCCCCTCCGGCGTGACGCTGGAGGAGGTGAAGGCGCGCTACGCCATCCCCTTCGCCGATTACGGCATTGCCACCTTCCACCCGGTCACCTCGGAACAGGCCACCATGGGGGCGCAGGCCGCGGCGCTGTTCGGCGCGCTGGAGGCCTCGGGGCGGCATTTCGTGGTGATCGCGCCGAACAACGACCCGGGCTCGGACGCGATCTTCGCCGTGCTGGACCACCTGCCGGAAGAGCGGTTCCGCGTGCTGCCGTCTATGCGCTTCGCCCATTTCTCCGAACTGATGAAGAACGCCGCCTGCATGGTCGGCAATTCCAGCGCCGGCGTGCGCGAGGCGCCCTTTCTCGGCCTGCCCTCGCTGGACATCGGCACGCGGCAGTCGAACCGCTCCGACGCCTCCTCGGTCACCGCCTGCGAGGCGGAGGACACCGCCGCCATCGCGGGGTTCCTCGCCCGGGAATGGGGGCGGCGGCACGCGCCGGATGCGGGCTTCGGCCAGGGCAGCGCGGCGGGGCGCTTCGTGCAGGTGCTGGCGGACCCCGCCTTCTGGGACCGGCCGCTGCAAAAGGCCTTCCAGGACCCCGGCTGATGGGCTGGCAGCTTGCCACCTACCGGCTTCTGTCCCGCGCCCTGCCGCTGGCGGCGCCTGTGCTGCTGCGCCGCCGGCTGGCGCGCGGCAAGGAGGACCCGGCCCGCTGGCGCGAGAAGCTGGGGGAACCTTCGGTGCCGCGGCCGGAGGGACCGCTGGTCTGGCTCCATGCCGTCGGGCTGGGCGAGGTGCTGGCGCTGCGCGGCCTGATCGCCGCCATGGCGGCGCAGCGCCCGGAGCTGAGCTTCCTCGTCACCTCCTCCGCCCGATCCTCGGCGCAGGTGATGGCGGCCAACCTGCCGCCGCGGACGACGCACCAGTTCCTGCCGGTCGATGCCCCGCGCTACCTGCGGCGCTTCATCGCCCACTGGCAGCCCGGTCTGTCGGTCTGGGCCGAGCAGGACCTCTGGCCCGGGGCGGTGCTGGAGGCCGACAGGGCAGGGGTGCCGCTGGCGCTGGTCAATGCCAGGATGAATGCCGCCGCCTTCGTCCGCCGCAACCGGGTGCGGGGGCTTTATGCCGGCCTCCTCTCCCGCTTCCGGCTGATCGCCGCGCAGGACCGGGCCACGGCGGACAACCTTGCCGCCCTGGGGGCCGGGCAAGTGCGCGTCACCGGATCGCTCAAGGCCGCCGCGCCGCCGCTTGCCGCCGATCCGGCGGAACTGGAGGCGATGCAGCGCGCGCTGGCCGGACGGCCGATCTGGCTGCTCGCCTCCTCGCATGAAGAGGATGAATCGGTGGCCCTCGCCGCCCATGGCGAAAGGCTGGTGGCGGCCCCGGAAACCCTCCTCGTCATCGTTCCCCGCGATCCGCCGCGGGGGCCTGCGATTTGCGCGGCAGCCGAGGCGCTCGGCCTGACCGTCACGCGCAAATCGCTGGCCCCGCATCCGGCCCCGACGGCGCAGGTCCATGTCGCCGACGCTTTCGGTGAACTCGGCCTCTGGTATCGCCTCGCCCCGCTGGCGCTGATCGGCGGCACCTTCGGCCCGACCGAAGGCCACAACCCCTGGGAGCCCGCCGCGCTGGACTGCGCCATCTTGCACGGCCCCCGCACCGCCAATTTCGCCGCCGATTTCGCGCAGCTCGACGGGGCAGGGGCTGCGCTGCCGGTCACGGCCGGGACCCTGCCGCAGGCCCTTGCGCAGGATCATTCCGACAGGACCGCCCGCGCCGCCGCCCTGTCGCGGGCCGCCGGCGGCAGCCTCGCCCCCCTCGCCGCCGATCTGCTGGGGCTGATGCGATGAGGCTGTTCCTCGCCCTCTGGTCGCTGCTCTGGACCGTCGCGCTGCCGGCGATCCTGCTCTACCTCCGCCGCCGCGGCCGCAAGGACCCGCTCTACGCGCAGCATCTGGCCGAGCGCTTCGGCCGCTACGCCCCGCTGCCCGGCGCGGTCTGGGTCCATGCCGTCTCGCTGGGCGAGATGCGCTCTGCCGTCCCCTTGGTCAGGGCGCTGCTCGACCGCGGCGAGACCGTCGTCACCACCCATTTCACCCCCGCCGGCCGCCGCGAGGCGATGCGGGTCTTCGCGCCCGAGATCGCCGCCGGCCGCATGGCCGCGGTCTGGGTGCCGCTGGAATTGTCCTGGTGCTTCAAGGGCTTCTTCCGCGCCTTCCGGCCGAAACTCGGGCTGGTGATGGAGGTGGAGATCTGGCCCCGCATGGTCTTCGCCGCCCGCGACAACGGGGTGCCGCTGTTCATGTGCAATGCCGGCTACCCGTCGAAATCGCTGGCCCGCGACCGGAAGTTCCCCCTGCGGCCCGCGGTGATGCGCGGCTTCGCCGGGGCGCTGGTGAAATCGCGGATGCAGGCCGGGCGCTTCGCCGCCATCGGTGTGCGGAACATCCAGGTCACCGGGGAGCTCCGCTTCGACCAGCCGGTGCCGCCCGCGCTACTCGCTGCCGCCGCGCCCGCCCGGCCGCTGCTGGCCGGCGCCCGCCCGGTAATCACCTTCGCCTCGGTGGTGGAGGGCGAGGACGACACCTACCTCGCCGCCATCGAGACCGCGCTGAAAGGCCCCAACCCGCCCTTCATCGTCTACGTCCCGCGCAAGCCCGAACGCTTCGACGACACCGCGCGGCTGATCGCCGACCGGGGCCTGCGCGCAACCCGCCGCAGCCAGATTTTCGACGAAAATCTGTGTCCCCGCCCGATGCCGCAGGCCGACATCCTGATCGGCGACAGCTTGGGCGAGATGTATTTCTACCTCGCGCTCGCCGACCGGGTGGTCACCGGCGGCGGCTTCACCCCGCACGGCGCCCACAACATCATCGAGCCCCTGGCGCTTTGCCGCCCGGTCATCGTCGGCCCGGCGATCCACACCATCGAATACCCGGCCGGGGAGGCCATCGCCGCCGGGGTCTGCTTCCACGCGCGGGGCCCGGAAGACCTGTCCCGCGCGCTGTCTCCCGCCGGCTGGCCCGGCCCCGCGGAGGCCGAAATCCGGGCCTTCCTTGCCGAGCATTCCGGCGCCACCGCCCGCACGATGCAGGCGCTGGAGCCGCTGCTCACCAGCCGCTGAAGCCGCCGTCGACGTTCAGAAGCTGCCCGGTCATGTAGCCCGCCGCTGGAGAGGCGAGGAACAGCATCGCATCGGCGATCTCGTCCGGCTTCGCCATCCGGTCCAGCATGATCAACTCGCCCACCCGGCGCTGGAATTCCTCGGAATGGCCGTTGAAGACGGCGCCCGGCGCGATGGTGTTCACCGTCGCCCCGCGCTTCGCCCAATAGCCGGCCAGCCAGACCGTGAGGCCGTGGATGCCGGCCTTGCTGACGCCATAGGCCGAGAAGTTCTTGAACGGCATCCCCTCGTAGATCCGGTGATGCGCCCCGTTCAGCGCATACATCGAGGCCACGTTGATCAGCGTGCAGGGCCATTTCCCCACGATGTCGCGGTCCATCTGCCGGGCCACCATGAAGGGGCCGGTCAGGTTGGTGCGCATGGTCTTCTCCCAGTCGCTGACCTTGAGGTCGGCGAAATCCGGGAAGGGCTGGCCCGCGCCCATCAGCAACTCGCCGGTGATGGCGGCGTTGTTCAGCACCACGTTCGGCTCCCAGCCGTCCTTCAGGATGCGGGCGAAGATCTCGGTGACCTGATCTTCGTCAGACACATCGAGCGGATAGAAGCGGAAGTTCGCGTTCTTCCCATGCGCTTCGACCAGCGCGTCGGCCCGCTTTCCCGGCAGGTCGGAGGCGATCACCCGCGCGCCCTCGGCCAGCATCCGGCGGACATAGGTGGAGCCGAGGACGCCCCCCGAGCCGGTGATGAAGACGGTGCGGCCTTTCAGCTGGTCAGTCATTGCGGGCCTCTTGCGCGGGATTGGATTGGGCTTCGGAGAGGAGGAATTCGACAAGGCGGAAGTCGAAGGGGCTGTCGATGTCGACGCAACGCTCCGGCGGCATCAGGAAGGGGATGACGCGGCCCTCCCACAGCCCCTTGGACCGTTTGAGATAGGCGGGCGAGACGACATAGGTGCTGGCCGCATGTTCGTAGACTGTGGGCGCCTGCTGACGGGCGACCACGCCGCCCGGCAGCGGCTTCGACACATGCAGCGCGCCGGAGGCATCCGGCTCCACGAGGTTGAAATAGGGATTCTTCCGGGCCTCGCAGCAGCTCATCACCATGTCGGGATGTTCGTTTTCGTAAAGCGCTAGCGCGCCGGAGATATCCTCGGGCAGGCGCAGCGGCGAGGTGCAGTCGAGGTCGAGGAAGGCATCGACCGGCCCGATGATGGCCTCCGATGCCTCCAGCGCATGCTGCCAGACGCCCCATTTCCCCGCCGTGTCGGTCGCCAGATGCGCAGGCCGCAGCCCGATCTCCAGCGCCCCCTTCGCCACCGCATGGGCGTAGATTTCCGCGTCGTCGGTGCTGACCACCACCGCATCCACCTGCGGATGCGCGAACAACTGATCCAGCGACCAGTCGATCAGCGGCTTGCCGCAGATCGGGCGGAAGTTCTTGCGCGGCACGCCCTTGCTGCCCTTGCGGGCGCCGATGTGACCCAGGATCATGGGATCTCCTTGGTGATTTCGCCGACGAACTGCCGCGCCGCCCAGGCCCGCGCCACCAGGCGCGCCGAGTCGAGGCAAGAGGACAGGACCGGCGTCAGCGGGTTGCCCGAGGTCTCCTCGCCCGAGGCCAGCGCCAGGAAGTCGCGCATGGCGTCGAGGAACATCGCGTTCCGCTCCAGCGGCAGGTCGAGCAGCCGCGGGCCGGCGGCATCGGTCACCCGATAAGCTTGCGCGGCGAAGTCGAAGTCCTGCATCCGCTCGGACCCGCGCAGATGCGCCCGCCGGTGCAGGCCGGGGGTCAGGTAGTCCATCGAGACATCGCCGACAAGCCCCTGACGCCGCAAGGAAATCCGGCTGGCGAAGTCCACCCCGGGGAAGGCGGCATGGCCGAGGCTTTCGACCGAGACCACCTCCAGCCCCGGGAACAGGCAGAGCGCCATGTCCAGCTCGTGGCACAGGTCCAGCAGCACCCCGCCACCTTCCGCCCGCGCGGCGTAGCTGTCCGAGAAGCGCCAGTCCGCCCGCCATTGCGTCACGTCATGGCCGATGGTCAGGGCGAACTGGAACACGTCGCTGAGGTCCATCGCCGCCAGCGCCCGCAGCGCCGGGTGGTAGCGCATCATGTAGCCCAGCATCGAGCGGCCGGCGACCGGGGCAGCGGCGGCGGCAATCGCCTCCACCTCGGCGGGCGCGAAGGCCAGCGGCTTCTCGATATAGATCGGCAGGCGCCGTGCCGCCGCGGCCTCGACCAGCGGCAGACGGATGTCGGTCGCGGTCGCCACCACCACCGCCTCGGCCCGGTCCATCGCCGCCAGCGCCCCGGCCAGCCCGGCCTCGCGCCAGGACAGCAGCTCGGTTTCGGCGCCCAGGGCGCCCAGATTGCCGTGATGCCGCCGCCCGATGGACCCGGCCCCGATCACCAGAACCCGCATGGATTTCCCCTTTCGGGACATGGCTAGCGCGAAACCGCCGCCTCCACCAGAGGCGGGCGCTTCTGCGGCCATGCGGTCGCCCGGTGCCAGGCCTGCCCGATCGCCAGCACGCCGGCGTCATCGCCCGAGCGGCCGATGATCTGCATCCCGGAGGGCAGGCCCTGCGGCCCGAACCCCAGCGGCACCGACAGCGCCGGCAGACCGATCAGGCTGGCCGGGACCACGACCTCCATCCAGCGGTGGTAGGTGTCCATCTGCCTGCCCGCAATCTCCTGCGGCCAGCGCCAGTCCGCCGGGAAGGGCCAGACCTGCGCCGTGGGCAGCACCACGGCGTCGAAGCGGTCGAACATCCGCGCCGCGTGTTTATACCAGCGGCTACGGATCAGGCTGGCCTCATGCACCGCCTGCGCGGTCAGGCCGAGGCCCTGCTCGATCTCCCAGATCGTCTCCGGCTTGGTCTTCTCCCGTTTTGCCGGGTCCTCGGCGAAGGCACGCTTGGCGCCGGCGTTCAGCATCGCCCGCAGGGTGGCCCAGGACCACCACAGCCTTTCGGCCGGGAAGGGCGGCGGCAGGGGCTCCACCACCGCGCCCAGGGACTCCAGCACCTTGAGACCCCCTTCGCAGGCCTCCAGAATCCCCGGCTCCATCGGATAGGCGCCGCCCCAGTCGGCCAGCCAGCCGATGCGCTTGCCCTTCACCCCGGCCTCCAGCCCCGACAGCAGATCGGGCACGGCGCGGGGGAAGGGGACCTCGGGGTTCTCGCCCGCCTGCACCTGCAGCAGCCGCGCCACATCCTCCACCGTGCGGGCCATCGGCCCCTCGGTCGCCAGCGTCGCCAGATGGGTGTCGCCCTCGGCATCCGCGGGCACCAGCCCCCAGGTCGGGCGGAAGCCGTAGACGTTGCAGAAGCCGGCCGGGTTGCGCAAGCTGCCCATCATGTCGGACCCGTCCGCCACCCAGAGCATCCGGGTCGCCAGCGCCGCCGCCGCCCCGCCGGAAGAGCCGCCGGCGGAGCGCGACAGGTCATAGGGATTTCGCGTCACCCCGAAGACGGGGTTGAAGCTGTGCGACCCCTGTCCCCATTCCGGCACATTGGTCTTGCCGGTGAAAACGGCGCCCGCCGCCCGCATCCGCGCGGCAAGGATGTCGTCCTGCGCCGGCACATGACCGGCGTAGAGCGGCGAGCCCCAGGTCGTCCGCAGCCCCGCCGTCGCCACCAGGTCCTTCACCGCCAGCGGAATCCCGTGCAGCCAGCCCTTCGGCTCTGCATCGTCCAGGCGGCGGGCCTCGGCCATCAGCGCGTCCGGGTCGCGGGCCGAGACGATGGCATTCGCCGCCGGATTGACCGCCGCCACCTGCGCCAGATGCGCCGCCATCACCTCGGAGGGCGCCAGTTTCCGGGCATGGATCAGCGCCGAAAGCTCCGTCGCCGAAAACTCAAGAACATCTGCCCACTTCATCTTGGCCCAAATACTCCACGGGGGTCCGGGGGTGTGAAACCCCCGGCGGCCGGCCAAACGGAAATGCCGGGGCCGCGAACAGCCCCGGCACGGTCTCATGCCGCAGGAATCACTTCTGCAGTTCGGTCCAGATCGCGGTCATGTATTCCTGCGCCTTGGGCGAGCAGGTGGGCAGGAAATGCCCGGCCGCCTTGAACTCTTCCGGGACGACCACTTCCGGCGCGGTCTTCATGTCCTCGGGCATGAATTCCTCGGACCCCTTGATCCCGTTCGCATAGCGCGCGAAGGACGAGATCATCGCCGCATTCTCGGGCAGCATGATGAAGTCCAGGAACTTGTAGGCCTCGTCGACGTTCTGCGCATCCTTCAGCAGCGCCACCGAATCCATGAACAGCGGATAGCCCTCGCGCGGGTAGCCATAGGCCACGTCGGGATTGGCCAGCCGGATGCGCATCGCCGCGCCGTTCCAGTAGACCGAGGCCGCCCAGTCGTTGTTCGACATCCGCTCGGTGGCGCCGTAGTCCATCGACAGCCAGTCGGGCTTGGCCGCGATCAGCGCGTCGCGCGCCTTCTTCAGCACCTCGGTGTCCTCGGTGCAGGCCTCGCCGCCGACATACCAGATGGCGAGGTTGACGATGTCGTTCATCTCCGGGGTGACGTTGATCTTGCCCTTCAACTCGTCCGGCACGTCGAGGAACACCGCCGAGGTGTTGATGTCGCCGCCGTAGACCTTGGTGTTCACCACGATGCCGGTGGAGCCCCACTGCCACGGGATCGAGAACTTGCGGCCCGGATCCCAGGCGACATCCACCCATTGCGGGTCGATGTTGCCGATGTTGGCAAGGCGGGAATGGTCCAGTTCGGCGATCAGGCCCTCGTCGCGGAAGATCGGGATGTAGTTGGCCGAGGGCACCACCAGGTCGAAGCCGTGGCCGCCGGCGCGGATCTTGGCCAGCGCGGTGTCGTTGGCGTCGTAGTCGGTCACGGTGACGGTGATCCCGGTCTCGGCCTTGAACTTCTCCAGCAGCTCCGGGCTGGTGTAGTTGCCCCAGTTGTAGAGTTGCAGCACCCCTTCGGCCGAGGCGAGGCCCGTCGATGCCAGAAGCAGCGCGGTTGCGGTCAGCAGTCTTTTCATTGTCGTCTCCCAGGTTGGTGTTTCAGTCTTTCTTGCGCGTCAGCAGGAAGAAGGCGGTCAAGAGCACCACGGTCACCGCCAGCAGCATGGTGGACACGGCGTTGATCTCGGGCGTCATCTGCCGGCGCAGCTGGCCCAGCATGTAGGTGGGCAGGGTGTCCTCGCCGCCGGATTTCACGAATTCGGTGATCACCACGTCGTCGAGGCTGATCACGAAGGCCAGCATGGCGCCGGCGACCATCCCCGGCGCCAGCAGGGGCAGGGTGACGCGGCGGAAGGTCTGCCAGGGCGTGGCGTAGAGATCGGCCGCCGCGGTCTCCAGCGCGTTGTCCATGCCTTCCAGCCGGGCTCGGATCGGCAGATAGGCGAAGGGGATGCAGAAGGCGGAATGCGCCAGCACCAGATAGCCCAGGCCGTGGATGCCGGTCGCCTGCTTGATCACCCCGAACAGGATCATCAGGGCGACGGCGGTGACGATCTCGGGCACCATCAGCGGCTGGTTGATCATCACGTAGATGAAGGTCTGGCCCCGGAACGCCCTGCGCCGGGTCGTCCCGAGCGCCGCCATCGTGGCGACGACGGTCGAGATGGCGGCGGCGAAGCAGGCGATGATCAGCGACCGCATCGTGGCATCCTTCACCTGGGTGTTGGCCCAGGCCTTGGCATACCAGTCGAGGCTGAACCCGCCCCAGACCGCGACAGAGACCGAGGCGTTGAAGCTGTAGGCGACCAGGGTGAAGATCGGCAGGTAAAGCGCCAGGAAGACCGCCACCGCCATGGTGGCGAAGCCGGGCAGGCGGGCGACGTGGAAGGACCGCTCAGCCATGGCTCGCATCCCGGTTGGCGTAGCGGACATAGACCAGCAGCGCCACGGTCACGATGATCAGCAGCAGCATCGACAGAGCAGCACCCAGCGGCCAGTTCTTGCCCTGCAGGAACTGCAGCTCGATGAAGTTGCCGATCATCATCTGCTTGCCGCCGCCGAGGACGCGCGGGGTGACATAGGCGCCGAGCGAGGGCACGAAGACCAGGATCGAGCCGGCGATGATCCCCGGCTTGACGATCGGCAGGATCACCCGGCGCAGCACCTGCCAGCGGCTGGCGTAAAGGTCGTATCCGGCCTCCAGGAGTTTCATGTCGAAGCGGTCGATGGCGGCGAACAAGGGCAGCACCATCAGCGGCAGGTAGACATAGGTCATGCCGACGAAGATGGCGAAGGGGCCGTAGAGCATGTCCAGCGGCGTCTCGATCACGCCCAGCTTCAGCAGCACCAGGTTGACCAGCCCTTCCTTCCGCAGCACCTCGTTGATGGCATAGGTGCGGATCAGCAGGTTGGTCCAGAACGGGATGGTGATCAGGAACAGCCACATCGCCCGCTGCTGCGGCGGCCGGGTGGCGATGAACCAGGCGGTGGGGAAGCCCAGGATGAAGGTGAAGATCGTGGTCAGCAGCGACAGGCTGACCGAACGCCAGAAGATCGTCAGATGCGCATCGGCCAGCACCCATTCCTCGGTGAAGATGTCCTTCGACCACAGGATGCCGCGCCAGCCGTTGGTGGAAAATTCCCAGATCACCCCGCCATACTGGCCGGACGACAGGAAGGAATAGACCAGCACGATCAGCAGCGGCCCCGCTGCAGCGCCGATCAGCAGCACCAGCGCGGGCAGCGACAGCAGCCAGCCGTTGCGGGCCGATGTCCTGATCGCGGTTTCCTCGGCGGGGCTCATCGTCAGTCCTCCACCCGCTGCACCGCGCCGGAGGCGAAGCGGATGCCGACGGCCTCGCCCTCGGTCAGGCCCGCCTCGCCGCTGGCGGGGCTTTGCAGCCGCGCCACCAGTTCGGTGCCGTCGGCCAGATGCAGGTGGCAATGGGTGTCGGTGCCGAAATAGACCAGCGCCTTCACCACCGCCTGCAACCCGCCATCGGCCGGATTGCCCAGCCGAAGCTGTTCCGGCCGCACCGAAACCGTGGTGGCCCCAGGCGCCGCCCGCAGGCCCGGGGCGTCGATCCGCTCGCCGGTCGCCAGCCGCAAGGCGCCGTCCTCGGCGGCGCCGGTCAGGAAGTTGGTCTCGCCGATGAAGCTGGCGACGAAGCGGTTCCTCGGGTGGATGTAGATCTCCTTGGCCGTGCCGACCTGCTGGATCTTGCCCGCCGACATCACCGCGATGCGGTCGCTCATCGTCAGGGCTTCTTCCTGGTCGTGGGTGACGAAGACGAAGGTGATGCCGGTCTCGGTCTGCAGCCGCTTCAGCTCGATCTGCATCTCCTTGCGCAGCTTCAGGTCCAGCGCCGACAGCGGCTCGTCCAGCAGCAGCACCTTCGGCTGCGGCGCCAGCGCCCGGGCCAGTGCGACCCGCTGCTGCTGGCCGCCCGACAGCTGCGCGGTCTTGCGCCCCGCCATCGCCGCCAGCTTGACCAGCGCCAGCATCTTTTCGGTGCGATCCTTCACCTCCGCCGCCGGCTTGCCCAGCATCTGCAGCCCGAAGGCCACGTTCTGCGCCACCGTCAGGTGCGGGAAGAGGGCATAGCTCTGGAACACCGTGTTCACCGGCCGCCGGTTCGGCGGCAGGGTGGTGATGTCGGCCCCGTCCAGCAGGATGGTGCCGCCGGTGGGCATCTCGAACCCGGCGATCAGCCGCAGGAGCGTGGTCTTGCCGCAGCCCGAGGGGCCGAGCAGGGTGAAGAACTCGCCCCTGCGGATGTCCACCGAAACGTCGTCCAGCGCCCGGACCGTCGTGGCCCCCTGCCCGAAGGCCTTGACCACGCCCCTTGCCGAGATCGTCACGTCATCGGTCACTCCGCCAGTCCCCCGTCGTTTTCGTTTTGATCATATTGGGCAGGGGTCTTCCCGCCTGACAAGCGATTCTTGCCCCCGCTCCTCGTTCGGCTTCGCCTCCTCGTCGCCGCATCGTGCGAGGAGGAACGAAGTTCCCGACGAGCCCGGGCCTCATCCCGCCATCGGCGCGCGCCGTCCCGCCCAGGGCGCCGCTCGCTCCATATCGGCGCAAAGGCCGATCAATTGCTCGTCCCGGCCGAAGGCCGCGGCCAGGTGCACGCCGATGGGCAGGCCCTCTCTCGACCATCCCAGCGGCAGGCTGGCGGCGGGCTGGCCGGAGGCGTTGAAGACGGCGCAGAAGGGGGAATAGGCGAAGATTCCCTGCGGCCCCATGCGGTAGCCGACGTAATCCTCGGTCGTGTGCGAGAAGCGGCCCACCTTCGCCGGCGGCTCGGCCAGGGTGGCGGACAGCAGGATGTCGGGGCCGCTGCCTGTTTCGGGGGCGAAGACCGCTGCCATCTCGCGGCCGAAGGCATGGATCGCACCCACGGCTTCCAGATAGCGGGTCGGATGCAGCGTCTCGGCATGGGCGCAGGCGCCGCGGCCGACGCCCTCGACCAGATCCCCGGTCAGCGGCCGCCCCTTCAGCGCCCGCCGGATGCCCAGAGCGGTGCCCACCGCCACGATGTCGGTCCAGGCCCGCATCATGCCGGCGATGTCGGCCCCGACCGTCACCGGCTCCACGGCATGCCCGAGGTCTTCCAGCAGCCGGCCCGCCGCCTGCACCGCCTCCGCCACCTCCGGGTGGATCGGCTCTCCGGTGAAGGTGCCCTCCACGATCCCCACCCGCAGCGGCGCGACGGGCCGCGAGATCGCCGCCATGTGCCCGCGCCCCAGCGGCGGCGCCCAGTAGGGCGCGCCGAGGTCGGCGCCCTCGCAGGCGTCCAGCATCGCCGCGGTGTCGCGGACGCTCCGCGTCAGGAAACCGTCGATCGCCATCCCGGCCCAGCCTTCGCCGACGAAGGGCCCGTCCGGCAGCCGCGCCCGCGTCGGCTTGAACCCGAACAGCCCGCAGGAGGACGCCGGTATCCGCACCGACCCGCCGCCGTCCGAGCCGTGCGCGATGGCGACGATCCCCGCCGCCACCGCCGCGCCCGCCCCGCCGGAAGAGCCGCCAGAGGTATGGTCGAGGTTCCAGGGGTTCCGCGTCGGCCCGCCGTAGACCGCCGCCTCGGTCGCCGCGCCGATGCCGCCCTCGGGGCTGGTGGTCCGCCCGAAGCAGACCACGCCGGTGGCCCGTATCCGCTCCCAGATCGCCGAATCCCTGGTCCAGCGGGTGTCGTGCAAGAGCCGGCTGCCGTTGTGGCCGGGATAGTCCACCGCTTCGGCGCCGAGGTCCTTCAACAGGAACGGCACCCCGCGGAACGGCCCCCGCGGCAGGCCCTGCGCGATCACCTTGCGCGCCGCCCCTTCCTGCATCTGCACCACGGCGTTGATCGCCGGATTGCGTGCCTCGACCGCCGCCAGCGCCGCGTCCAGCAGCTCGGTGGCCGAGACCTCGCCCGCCGCCACCATTTCCGCCAGCGCGGTCGCATCCCGCGCGCCAAGGTCGCCGATCATCCGATTCTCCCAAGCCTTCCGCCCCATGCTGGCCGCCCCGCGCCGCGCCGTCCAGCCTCTCCGCGCTTTTGCGACATCCCGATGACGCTCCCCGACCCGGGGGCGCAGCTTTCCCTTGACAGGCCCGGCGCCCCGGATATGGAGAACCTGCCTTGGTTTCCGGGCGTCACACCCCGGATGAAAAGGGAATGCGGTGCGATTCCGCAGCTGCCCCCGCAACTGTAAGCGGCGAGCAAGGACGGCATATGCCACTGGGAAACCGGGAAGGCCCGTCCGCGCCCCGACCCGCGAGCCAGGAGACCTGCCCGGGTGATCACCCTTTCTTCCGCGCGAGGGGCGCGGAGGCAGGCGGCTTCCGCCAGAGGTGACGTTCACCGCCGGCGGAAGGGGCGACCTTTCCCGGAAAACGCATCGCAGGGGCCGGATGGTCCCGCAAGGGAAAGGACGCCACATGCAAGGCATCTCCAGACTGGCCCTATGGGCCGCGCTTGCCGCCACTCCCGCCCTGGCGCAGGAGGAGGAGACGTTTCTCGGCACCATCACGCTGACGGCCCTGCGCACGGCCTTCGAGGACATCCGCACCGGCGTTTCCGTTTCCGTGGTGACCGAGGAAGACCTGGAGGAGGCCGGCGACATCCAGCTTTCCAGCTATCTCTCGCGCCTGCCCGGCATCAGCGTGGTGCAGAACGGCCCGATGGGAACGCAGACCAAACTCGGCATCCGCGGCGCCTCCTCGCGCTACGTCGCCGTCTACATCGACGGCATCCGGGTGGACGATCCCACCGGCATCGCCACCGAGTTCGACTTCGGCGCGCTTTCCACCGCCGATGTCGGCCGGGTGGAGGTGCTGCGCGGCTCGCAATCCGCGCTCTGGGGCGGCTCGGCCGTGGGCGGGGTGATCAACATCACCACCCGCGCCGCGCTGGAAGGCGGGCTGCACCAGTCCGTCGCCGTCGAGGGGGGCAGCTACGGCACCGCCAGCCTGCGCTATTCGCTGGGCTACAAGGACGACCGGATCGAGACCGCCTTCACCGCCTCGCGCATCCACAGCGACGGCTTCTCCTCCTACGACACCAAGCCGCGCGATCCTTCGCTCGAAGCCGACGGCTACGACGCCACCCGGCTGTCGTTCTCGACCCGCTACCGGGTCAGCGACACGCTGGCCATCGGCTTCTCGGTGTTCGGGCAGGATGCCGAGAATGAGTATGATGGCTATGCCGATATCGACGGCGATGGCTGGGAGGAGTTTACCGATACGACCACAGAACGGCAGGACCGCCGTGAGTTCGGCGGCCGTCTATTCGCCGAATACGAAATGGGCAACTCCGAGCATCTGTTCGAGGCGACGCGCTACCGGATTTCCCGGGACGACGAAGCTGCAGGGCTTGTCAGCACCTTCACCGGCGAAAGGCTCGGCTTCGGCTATCGCGGCACCACCGAAATCTCGCAGACGCTGACGCTGGTCTACGGGGCGGACTGGATGGAGGAGACGGCGACCAACGCCGCGCTGCCCGCCGGCGAGTCTACCCGTATCGGCGGGATCTACCTGCAGGGCATCTGGTCGCCCTCGGACGTGCTGGACCTGTCGCTGAGCCTGCGCCATGACGAGCATTCGTCCTTTGGCAGCCAGCCCAGCGGGCGGATCGCGCTGGCCTGGCAGGCGATGCCCGACCTGACCCTGCGCGCCGCCGCGTCCACGGGGTTCCGTGCACCTTCCCTCTACGAACTCTATGGTGATCCCAGTTGGAGCATTGGTCCCAACCCTGATTTGACAGCAGAGGAAAGCCGCAGTTTCGAGATCGGAGCCGACTACCGCGTCGGGGAGAGGGCCGATCTGAGCGTGACCCTGCTCGCCGTCGATACGGATGACGCGATCACCTACTGCGGGGACTGGGCTCCGGCCTGCCTGGGCACGCTGCCCCCCGGCAGCACGAACATGTATGAAAACGTCCCCGGCACCTCGAAGCGCCGCGGGATCGAGCTTTCGGGCGATGTCGCCCTGTCGGATGCGGCCAGCCTCGGGTTGTCCTACACCTACACCGATGCGCGCGGCCCGACCGGCGCGCGTCTCGGCCGGGTGCCGTTCCACAGCCTTGCCCTGACGCTGACGGGCGACCTCTCCGACCGGCTGTCGGGTCATGTCGGCCTGCAGCACGTCTCGGGGCGGCCCGCCGAGTTCGGCACGCCGCTCGACGACTATACGGTCGTCAATGTCGGGGCGAGCTACGACCTGACCGAAACCACCGAGCTTTCGATGCGGGTCGAGAATGTCTTCGACCGCGACTACCAGATCCTGCCGGGCTATGGCACTTCCGGGCGGGCAGCCTATCTCGGCCTGCAGATGAAGTTCTGATCCCCCGCGGGCCGGATGCCATCGCGTTCCGGCCCCGTCTCACGAAAGGGCGATATCATGGGCAAGGGCCGGGCAGGCAGGGCAGGGAGCGGGCCGCGCCTTCTCCGCGCGCTGGCCCTTGCCGCCTTCCTCGCCCCCCCGGCCCTCGCCGACGCCCCCGCCCGCGTCGTCTCGATGAACCTCTGCACCGACCAGCTGGCGATGCTGCTGGCGGCGCCGGGGCAGCTGGTCTCGGTCAGCCATCTGGCCCGCGACCCGCTGTCCTCCTCGATGGTGGCGGAGGCGGCGGCCTACCCGGAGAACCGCGGGCAGGCCGAGCAGATCTTCCTGCTGAAGCCCGACCTCGTGCTGGCCGGCACCTATACCTCGGTCCCCTCGGTGGAACTGCTGCGCCGCCTCGGCGTGCCGGTGGTGCAGGTCGCGCCAGTGAATTCGCTGGACGAGGTGACCGACCAGATCCTGCTGATCGGCCGCGCGCTCGGCCGCGAGCCGCAGGCCGAGGCGCTGGCCGAGGAGTTCCGCGCCGGGGTCGCCGCGCTGGACTGGACCGGGCCGGAGGCGACCGCGGCGCTCTACTACCCCAACGGCTATACCGCCGGCGAGGGCACATTGGCGGACGACGTGCTGGCCCATACCGGATTCCGCAACGTCGCCGCCAGTGCCGGGCTGACCGGCGGCGGCACCCTGCCGCTGGAGCGGCTGGTGCTGGCCGAGCCGGATGTGGTGGTCACCTCGACCCCCTATCCCGGCGCCTCGCGGTCCGAGGACCTGCTGACCCATCCGGCGCTGGCGGTGCTGCGGCAGAGGGCGGGGATCGCCACCACCACCGATGCCGACTGGATCTGCGGCACCCCGCATGTCCTGCGGGCGATGCGGGCGATGCGGACCGCGCGGGAGGCGCTGGAATGAAGATGCTTTTCCCGCTGCTGGCCCTGCTGGTCGCGGCGCTGTTCGCCGCCTCGCTGCTGATCGGCCCCGCGGGCCTCGGCCTCGGCGAAAGCCTCGCGGCGCTGTTCCGCGGCGAGGGCGGGCCGGTGGTGCTGGTGATGCAGGAGATCCGGCTGCCGCGCGCCATCCTCGGCCTGCTGACCGGGGCGGCCTTCGGGCTGGCCGGGGCGGCGATGCAGGGCTACCTGCGCAATCCGCTGGCGGAGCCGGGGCTGATCGGCGTCTCCTCCTCCGCTGCATTGGGCGCCGTCCTCGCCCTGCAGACCGGCCTTGCCGCCAGCTTCGCGCTGGCCCTGCCTTTGGCGGCGCTGGCCGGGGCGGCCGGGTCGGTGCTGGTGATCCTGCTGCTGGCCGGTCCCCGCGGCGGCGCGCTGGCGCTGATCCTTGCGGGCATCGCCATCTCGGCGCTGGCCGCGGCGCTGACCTCGCTGGTGCTGAACCTCTCGCCCAACCCCTTCGCGGCGATGGAGATCGTCTACTGGATGATGGGCTCGCTGGCCGACCGCTCGATGACCCATGTCTGGCTGGCCGCGCCCTTCATCCTGATCGGCATGGGCGCGCTGCTGACGCTTGGTCCCGGCCTCGATGCGCTGACGCTGGGCGAGGATGCGGCGCATTCGATGGGGGTGAACCTCGGCCGCCTGCGCTGGACGCTGATCCTCGGCACCGCCGCCGCCATCGGCGCCTCGGTCGCGGTGGCCGGCGCCGTGGGCTTCGTCGGCCTCGTCGTGCCGCATATCCTGCGGCCGCTGGTGGGCGCGCGGCCGTCGCGGCTGCTGCCCGCGGCGGCGCTCGGGGGCGCGGCGATGCTGCTGGCTGCCGACATCGCCACCCGCCTGATCGCTCCGGACAAGGACCTGAAGCTGGGGGTGCTGACCGCCATCGTCGGCACACCCTTCTTCCTGCACCTGATCTGGCGGATGCGGAGGGTGGAGGCATGACCCTGCTGGCGCTGGAGAACCTGACCGTGCGCCGCGGCGAATGCCCGGTGGTGGATGGCGTCACCCTGACCATCGGCGAGGGCGAATTCGTCGGCCTGATCGGCCCCAACGGCGCCGGCAAGACCAGCCTGCTGCGCGGCGCCCTCGGCCTGCTGCCGCATCAGGGCCGGTCCTCGCTGTCGGCGCTGCCGCCGAAGGCGCGGGCCAAGGCTGCCGCCTTCCTGCCGCAGGGCCGCGACATCGCCTGGCCGGTGACGGTGGAGACGCTGGTCGCCCTGGGCCGCGCCCCGCATGGCGGGACGGGTGCGGCGGCGGTGAACGATGCGCTGGACCGGATGGCCCTGCACGCCTACCGCCACCGCATCGCCACCGCGCTGTCGGGCGGCGAACAGGCGCGGGTGCTGATCGCCCGGGCGCTGGCGCAGGAGACGCCGCTGCTCCTGGCCGACGAGCCGGTGGCGGGCCTCGACCCCGAGGCGCAGATCCGCACCATGGAGGTCTTCGCGGGGCTCGCCGCCGAGGGCCGCGCCGTGGTCGCCTCGATCCACGACCTCGGCCTCGCCGCCCGCCATTGCTCGCGGCTTTTGATGCTGCACCGCGGGCAGCTGGTGGCGGACGGGCCGCCGGCCGAGGTGCTGACCGACCGGCGGCTGGCCGAGGTCTTTGGCATCCGCGGCTTCCACGCCGACACCCCCGACGGCCCGGTGTTCCAGCCGACCGGGGTGGTGCGGTGATCGAGGTCGCGCTGGACCGGCCCTGGCTGGCGGCCCGCCTGCCCGCGCCGATGCGCATCCTGTCCCATGCCCCCTATGGCGCCGGCTACCGCACCACCGACACGGTGCTGTGGCGCGAGGTCCGGAACGCCGACCTGACCCCGGATTTCCCGGTCGAGGACTGGTTCGCCGACCAGATGGCCCGGGCGCCGGGGGCGGTGGGGATGCTGACCTCGCGCGATGTCGGCACCTGGCGGCAGGCCGCGGCGCAGGTGCAGGACATCCGCGCCGCCTGCGTGGTGACGCTGGGCCTTTCCAACGCGGAATCGGTCGGGCGGCGGCTACCCTGGCATCCGGCGGATTACGGCACCATCAACATCCTCGCCGCCACCGACGCTGCCCTGACCGAGACGGCGCAGCTGGAGGCGCTGACCATCGCCGTGCAGGCCCGCACCGCCGGGGTGATGGCGGCGGGGCTGATGCTGGCGACCGGGCAGGCGACCGGGACGGGGACCGACTGCCTGGCGCTGGCCTGCAAGGCGGGGCAGGGCCGCTATGCCGGCCTGCACACCGCGGTGGGAGAGGCCATCGGCGCCTGCGTCCGGCAGGCGGTGGAAGCGGCCGCGGCCGACTGGGTGGCCTGGCGCGATGCGGAGCGGGCGCGGCGCTCGAGGGGGTGAGCCCTGCCGAGATGAGCCTTCGCGCCACCTACCCGATGAAGCTCCGGCCGGGTCAACAGGCGCGGAACGCGCCCCCGGCCAGCGCCCGACCGCCCCATGGGCGGGCGCTTCTGCGCCGTCGGTTCTCCGCTCGGGTCATGAGAGGGGCCGCCCCATAAAGCGCCGGCTACGCGCCGTCGGAAGCGCCCACCCGCGGTCGGGCACCGGCCTCTGTTGCGCGCGAGAGGCAGTCCGGCGAGATTGTATCAGGGATCGGCCGCGTCCAGCCGCAGCTCCTGCCGCAGCCGCCCCTCGGCATTGAACACGAGGATACGGCCGTCCTGCGTGACCACCGCGATCCAGCCCTTGCCGAAGGTCACCGCCTCTGCCTGCGTCCCTTCGGGCATCTCGATCCCCTCCGGCAGCTTCGGCACCCCCTGCAGCACCTGCGGCATCCGGGTGACAAGCAGCGCCACCACGGTTATGACACCGCCGATCATCACCAGCGTCAGCACGATCACCAGTGCTTTCAGCAATCTCAGCGAAGGCGGCAGGCCTTCCCCGGCCGGAGCTTCTTCCATGCAGGACCCTTTCGATGACGGGAACGAGGACGAGACCACGGCCCTGAGCGTCACCCTTGCCGGCGATGCGCCCGAGCGCCTTGATAAGGCGCTTGCCGCCGCGGTGCCAGAGGCGGCGGCGCTGTCGCGGTCCCGTCTTGCCCGGCTGATCGCCGAAGGCGCGGTCTTCCGCGACGGGCAGGCGGTGACCAACCCGAAGGAGAAGGTGCTGCCGGGCGAGGTCTTCACCCTGCGCCTCGCCCCCTCGGCCGAGGCCGACCTGCGGCCGGAGGCGATCCCGCTGGCGGTGGTGCATGAGGACGCCGACCTGATCGTGGTGAACAAGCCGGCGGGGATGGTGGTGCATCCCGCCCCCGGCAGCCCCTCGGGCACGCTGGCCAATGCGCTGATGCACCATTGCGGCGACAGCCTTTCCGGCATCGGCGGCGAGCGGCGGCCCGGCATCGTCCACCGCATCGACAAGGACACCACCGGCCTTCTGGTCGCGGCGAAGTCCGACCGGGCGCATCACGGCCTTGCCGCGCAATTCGCCGCCCATACGGTGACGCGCCGCTATCTGGCGCTGGTCCATGGCGTGCCGCAACCCGCCGACCCCCGCCTGCGCGGGGTGCGCGGCGTGACCTTCGAGCCCGGCGGGGTGATCCGCATCGCCACCGGCCTCGCCCGCCACCGCACCGACCGGCAGCGGCAGGCGGTGGTCTGGGACGGGCAGGGCCGCCCGGCGGTGACGCGGCTCCGGGTGCTGGAGGCTTTCGCCGACCAGGCCGCGCTGGTCGAATGCTGGCTGGAGACCGGCCGCACCCATCAGATCCGCGTCCACATGGCCCATGCCGGCCACGGCCTCCTCGGCGACCAGACCTACGGCGGCAAGCGCCGGCTGTCGGAGCGCGCCCTGGGGCAGGGCGCCGCCCTCGGCAACGCCTTCCCCCGCCAGGCGCTGCACGCGGCGACGCTGGGGTTCGTGCATCCGGCGACTGGCGAAAGACTGGAATTCGCAGCACCCCTGCCGGAGGACATGGAATCCCTCCTTGCCGCCTTGCGCGCGGGCTGAACCGTCGCCTTGTCGAGCGCCTTGCGGCGCAAGCCTTTTGTCTCGCCTCTGCGCGCAAGCGCGCAACCGGCTCGGGCGTGCCTCCGGCGGGGATATTTATGGACAGGTGAAATGGAAGATGCGCTCTTCCTCAAATTCATCTGTCCCTAAATATCCTCAGGGGGTTTGGGAGCAGAATGCCCCCATCACTCGACAGCAGCCGCAAGCGACTCCGCCAGCTGCCACGAAAGCAATGCCGCGGCAGCGGCGCCTTCGGGATCGGCGGACACCCCCACCGTGCAGGTGCAGCATCTTGCGCGGGCGATCACGGAAGCGTAACCTCCCGCCATCGCCGACTCGTTCGGCATGGTTTCGGAGCCAAAGCTCATCCCCCCTGCCAGGCGGGAGACCGGACATCAGCGACGCCTGCCGTTGCCCCCGTCCCCCTTCGACCCCCATCCCCAGCATTCAGGACCCGGTCGCCCCACGCGCCGGTGACACCCATGATCCATGATCCCGTCCGCATCGCGGACCAGCCCTCGCTTCCGCTGTTCGACGAAGAGGCGCTGGACATCGCCGATTATCTCCGTGCCGAGGCGGATGCCGAGGCCGACATCCACCAGGACCATACCCGCCGCCAGGGCCTTGCCGCGCTGGCGCTCGGCGCGGTCGGCGTCGTCTACGGCGACATCGGCACCTCGCCGCTCTATGCCTTCCGCGAGGCGCTGCGGGCCACCGGCGTCGCCCGCCCCGGCCCGCCCGAGGTGCTGGGCATCCTGTCGCTGCTGATCTGGACATTGATCCTGATCGTCACCGTCAAATACGTCTTCTTCCTCCTGCGCGCCGACAACCGGGGCGAGGGCGGCATCCTCTCGCTCTATACCCTGGTCCGGCTGGCGGTGGGGCGGCGGTCGATCCCGATCCTGCTGCTGGCGGTCGGTGGCGCCGCGCTCTTCGCCGGCGATGCGGCGATCACCCCCGCGATTTCGGTCCTCTCGGCGGTGGAGGGGATGGGCCTCGTCCTGCCGGCGCTGGAAAGCTATGTGCTGCCGGTCACGCTGGGCATCCTCGTGGCGCTCTTCGCGGTGCAGCGGCGGGGCACCGCCAGCGTGGCGCGGCTGTTCGGCCCGGTGACGGTGCTGTGGTTCCTGGTCCTCGCCGGCTTCGGCCTCTGGCACCTGATGGAGACGCCCTGGGTCACCTCGGCCTTCAGCCCGGTCTGGGGCGTCGGCTTCCTGCTGAACCACCCCGGCGTCGCCTTCGTCGTCCTCGGCGCGGTCTTCCTGGCGGTGACCGGGGGCGAGGCGCTCTATGCCGACCTGGGCCATTTCGGCCGCCGGCCGATCACCTGGGCCTGGTTCGGCCTGGTGCTGCCGGCGCTGGTGCTGAACTACCTCGGCCAGGGCGCCATGGTGCTGGCCCACCCCGAGCGGGCGGGCAATGCCTTCTTCGCCATGGCGCCGGAGCCGGCGCTGCCCTTCCTTGTCGCCATGGCCACCGCCGCCACCGTCATCGCCGCGCAGGCGGTGATCACCGGGGCCTATTCCATGGCCCGCGCCGCGGTCCAGCTGGGCTTCCTGCCGCGGCTGCGCATCCTGCACACGGCGGAAGGGCAAAGCGGCCAGATCTACATCGGCGCGGTCAACTGGCTGCTGCTGGCCGGGGTGGTCTGGCTGGTGGTGTCCTTTCGGTCCTCCGAGGCGCTGGCCTCGGCCTATGGCATCGCCGTCACCGGCACCATGGTGCTGACCACCATCCTGGGGGTGCTCTACCTGATCCGCTCCGGCAAGCTGGCGCCGCCGCTGGCGGTGCTGCTGGCCGCGCCGATCCTGGCGGTCGAGTCGGTGTTCCTGTCCTCGAACCTGACCAAGTTCGCCGATGGCGGCTATGTGCCGGTGCTGGTGGCCGCCGGGATCGGCGCGCTGATGTGGGTCTGGTGGCGGGGCGCGCAGGCGGTGCGGGTGCGGGTCCACCGGATGGCGGTTTCCGTCCCCTCCTTCGTGCGGATGATGCGTGACAGCTCCGCCCATGTCATCCCCGGCACCGCCTTCTTCCTGACCGGCGACCCCGACATCGTGCCCTCGGCGCTGCTGCACAACCTCAAGCACAACCGGGTGCTGCACGAGCAGACCGTGCTCCTGACGGTGGAGACGCTGCGTGTCCCCTATGCCACCGCCGAGGAACGCGCCACGGTCGAGCTGCTGGGCGGCTGCTTCCTGCGGCTGACCCTGCGCTTCGGCTTCATGGAGACGCCGAACGTCAGCCGCGCCATGGCCCATGCCCGCCGCGCCGGGCTGAGGTTCGACGTGATGGCCTCGACCTTCTTTCTCGGCCGCCGCCGGGCGGTGGCGACGGGCCAGGGGTTGGAGCTGCTGCTGGACCGCGCCTATGTCGCGATGAGCCGCTTCGCCGCCGATCCGACCGACTTCTACCACCTGCCGCGCGACCGCGTTGTGGAACTTGGGGAACGTGTTGCGATCTGAGCGGTTGTGTCCCTGCAGGCTCCGATGATCTGCCCGTCGCCCGTCGATGTTTGCGCTGACATTCCCGTGATGGGAAGGTCACAATTCTGGCGGGGCGACGGTTCCGCCCACATATCCCGTTGACACCTTGGTGATACGGGCACGAAGGCCCTGCCCTTGCAAAGGGGAAGATGTCACTTTAGGTAATCCGGTCCCCGGGGGCTGATGGCACCGGGGCGAACAATAGGGGGCAGAATTGAGCACCTACGCAAACCTTCCCGCGCCCAGTCCCGAACAGGGGCTGAACCGCTACCTTCAGGAAATCCGCAAGTTCCCGCTGCTGGAGCCGGAAGAGGAATACATGCTGGCCAAGGCCTGGGTCGACAGGCAGGACAGCGCCGCCGCCCACCGGCTGGTGACCAGCCACCTGCGGCTGGCCGCCAAGATCGCCATGGGCTACCGCGGCTATGGCCTGCCGCAGGCCGAGGTGATCTCCGAGGCCAACGTCGGCCTGATGCAGGCGGTCAAGCGTTTCGATCCCGAGAAGGGCTTCCGGCTGGCGACCTATGCGATGTGGTGGATCCGCGCCTCGATCCAGGAATACATCCTGCGGTCGTGGTCGCTGGTGAAGCTGGGCACCACCTCGGCGCAGAAGAAGCTGTTCTTCAACCTGCGCAAGGCCAAGGCCAAGGTCGGCGCGCTGGAGGAAGGCGACCTGCGCCCCGAGAATGTGGCCAAGATCGCCCATGACCTGTCGGTGTCGGAAGACGAAGTGATCGCGATGAACCGCCGCCTCGCCGGCTCGGACGCCTCGCTGAACGCCACCGTCGGGTCCGAGGACGGCGGTGCGCAATGGCAGGACTGGCTGGAGGACGAGGACAGCGACCAGGCCGGCGCCTATGCCGAGAAGGACGAGCTGGACACCCGCCGCGCGCTTCTGGCGCAGGCGATGTCGGTGCTGAACGACCGCGAGAAGGACGTGCTGATCCAGCGCCGCCTGGCCGACGAGCCGAAGACGCTGGAGGACCTGTCCGAAAGCTACGGCGTCAGCCGCGAGCGCATCCGCCAGATCGAGGTCCGCGCCTTCGAGAAGCTGCAGGCGAAGATGCGCGAGCTGGCCAAGGGCAAGGGCATGGCGGTGCCGGCGTAAGCCTGCACCGAAATCGGGACGGAGCCCTTGAAGGCTCCGCGGCGGGGTTTGCGAAAACTCCGCCCTCCCGGCCTCCGCGCGGCGGCTTTTCGTTTGCTCCGCCGCCCGCAGGACTGTAGGAGGCGCGTCATGAAAATGACCGAAACCTTCCTGAAGCCGATGCACCCCGAGGGGTGGAAGTTCGTTCCCGTCTTCGCCGCCGTGACGCTGGTGCTGTTCCTGATCTGGCAGCCGCTCGGCTGGATCGGCCTCGGCCTGACGGTCTGGTGCTACTACTTCTTCCGCGATCCGAAGCGGGCGGTGCCGCAGAACCGCGGCCTGCTGGTCAGCCCCGCCGACGGCGTGGTCAGCCTGATCGGCCCCGCGGTGCCGCCGCCGGAACTCGGCCTCGGACCGCAGCCGTTGTTGCGGGTCTCGGTCTTCATGTCGGTGTTCAACTGCCATGTGAACCGTGCCCCCATCGCGGGGGAGGTGACGGCAGTCGCCTACCGGCCCGGCAAGTTCCTCAACGCCTCGCTCGACAAGGCGTCCGAGGACAACGAGCGCAACGCGCTGGCGATCCGGCTGGACGACGGCCGCCAGATCGCCGTGGTGCAGATCGCCGGGCTGGTGGCGCGGCGGATCGTCTGCTGGACCAAACCCGGCCAGACCCTGCGCACCGGCGAGCGTTTCGGCCTGATCCGCTTCGGCAGCCGGCTTGACGTCTACCTGCCCGAGGGGGTGCAGCCGCAGGTTGCCCTCGGCCAGACCATGGTGGGCGGCGAGACGGTGATCGCGCTGATCGGGCAGGAGGCCCCCGCCCGTTCGGTGAGGATCGACTGATGGCCCGCGCGCCGAAGGCCCCGCGCGACCCGGCCCTGCAAGGGGACAAGCCTTCGGACCCCCAGCTTCACCTGCTGAAGCTGTTGCCGAACCTGGTCTCGATCCTCGCGCTTTGCGCCGGGCTGACCGCGATCCGCCTCGCCATCTCGGGCCGCATCGCCGAGGCGGTGTTCCTGATCGCGCTGGCCGCGGCGCTGGACGGGCTGGACGGGCGGCTGGCCAGGATGCTGAAAAGCGAGAGCGCCATCGGCGCCGAGCTGGACAGCTTGTGCGATTTCGTCAATTTCGGCGTGGTTCCGGGGCTGGTCCTCTACCTTTGGGGCCTGAGAAGTGAAATCGAGATCGGCTGGATCGCGGTGCTGGTCTATGCCGTCTGCTGCATGTTGCGGCTGGCGCGGTTCAACGTCGGCAGCCGCACCGCCGATCCGGCCGAGAAGACCGCCTTCATCGGCGTGCCTTCCCCCGCCGGAGCGATGCTGGCGCTGCTGCCGATCTATCTCAGCAACGTGACCGACGTCCAGCTGCCGCCGCTGGTGGTGGCGGCCTGGATGGTGGCGGCGGGGGCGCTGATGATCAGCCGCCTGCGCACCCCCAGCCTGAAGCGGATGACCATCGCGGCCTCCTGGGCGCGCTATGCGCTGGTGGCGGCGGTGGCCGGGGTGGCGGCGCTGATCACCTATCCCTGGCTGACCCTGCTGGTGCTGTCGCTGGCCTATCTGGCCGCGATCCTGGCGTTGGCGCTGGCCGGGCTGCGCAAGGGCGGGGAAAGGGCCTGAGCTTGGCGAAGGCCATCGCCTTCGCCACAGCGCACCATGTCAACCGGACCGGCCGGGCCTCAATGGCCCGGCCAGCGCCCGCCCGCCCCCTGGCGGGCGCTTCTCGCCCGCCCGGGCGGGCGCTGGCATTTCGTGGTCTCGTGCCGACAGGTCTCCGGATGCCACCGCCGCGCACGGGCGGGGGCGAGGCAATACCTCGCCTTTTTCCCGCCCGACCCCTTGGTTGCGGAGAATGCCGATAGGCCCTAGCCTTCGCCCATCAAAACCGGGGAGAGCGCGCATGAAGACCATCCGTTGGGGCATCCTTGGCGCGGCGAAATTCGCGCGCGAGCATATGGGGCCGGCGATCCATGCCGCCCACGGCGCGGAACTGGCGGCGCTGGCGACCTCGGACCCGGCCAAGGCCGAGGGCTTCCGGGCCTTCTGCCCCGCGCTGCGGCTGCACGACAGCTACGAGGCGCTGCTGGCCGATCCGGGCATCGACGCGGTCTACATCCCGCTGCCCAACCATCTGCATGTCGAATGGACGCTGAAGGCGCTGCGGGCGGGCAAGCATGTGCTGACCGAGAAACCCATAGCCCTGAAGGCCGAGGAGATCGACGCGATCATCGCCGAGCGCGACCGGACGGGCCTGCTGGCCGCCGAAGCCTATATGATCGTCCACCATCCGCAATGGCAGCGGGCGAAGGAATGGCTGCAGGCGGGCGAGATCGGCACCCTGCGCCATGTCGATGCGGCCTTTTCCTTCAACCTGACCGATGCCGGCAACATCCGCAACCGGCCCGAGACCGGCGGCGGCAGCTTGCGCGACATCGGCGTCTACACCTTCGGCTCGGCCCGCTTCGTGACCGGGGCGGAGGCGGTGGCGATGGAGGCGCGGGTGGTGCGCGAGAACGGCATCGACACCTATGCGCTGGTCTTCGGCACGATGGCGGGCAACGGCCGTGCCTTCACCTACCATTCCACCACCTCGATGCGGCTCTACAACCGGCAGGTGGTGACGTTCCAGGGCGACAGGGGGATGATCCGGCTGGAGGGCGGGCCGTTCAACGCCAATGTCAACGACATGGCCGAGGTGGAGCTGCATGTGCAGGGCAACCGCGTGACCGTGGACCGCTTCCCCGCCGCGCCGCAATACCGGCTGCAGGTGGAAGCCTTCGGCCGGTCGATCCGCGACGGCGCGCCCTGGCCCTGCCCACTGGAATTCGTGCGGGGGACGCAGCGGATGATGGACATGGCCTATGAGGGGGCGGTGGAGATCTGACGCCGGGTTCCCCGCGCGGAAGCCTCCTCCTGCCATCCCCATGGCGAAGGCGTGTGCCTTCGCCACAGCGCAACGGTTCAGCCTAGACCGGCCGGGCCCTCAAGGCCCGGCCAGCGCCCGACCCGCCCTTGGGCCAGGCGCTTCTCGCCCGCCGGGTCGGGCGCTGGCCTCTCGGGGGTTCTCGTGACTGCCGTCTCCGGGTGACATGTCGCGCAGGGGCGAGGGCGAGGCAGTGCCTCGCCTTCTCCCGCCCGGCCATATCGCGGATCGGTTCTGCCCCGCCTCAGGCCTCCAGCTTCTCCAACTCGTCGATGAAGCCGGCGATCATGTTCAGGCCCTTGCCCCAGAACGCCGGGTCGGAAAGGTCCAGCCCGAAGGGCGCCAGCAGCTCCTTGTGGTGCTTCGACCCGCCCGCCTTCAGCATCTCGAAATACTTGGCCTGGAAGTCGGGCAGCCCGCCCTCGTAGGCCGCGTAAAGCGCGTTCACCAGCCCGTCGCCGAAGGCATAGGCATAGACGTAGAAGGGCGAGTGGACGAAGTGGGGGATATAGGCCCAGAAGGTCTCGTAGCCGTCCATGAACTCGAAGGCATCGCCCAGGCTCTGCGCCTGCACCGACATCCACAGCGCGTTGATGTCGTCCGGGGTCAACTCGCCCTCGGCCCGCGCGGCGTGCAGCTTGCACTCGAAATCGTAGAAGGCGATCTGGCGGACCACGGTGTTGATCATGTCCTCGACCTTGCCGGCCAGCAGGGTCTTCTTCTCGGCAGGAGTCTTCGCCGCCGCCAGCAGCCGCCGGAAGGTCAGCATCTCGCCGAAGACCGAGGCCGTTTCCGCCAGCGTCAAGGGCGTCGCGGACAGCAGTTCCCCCTGGCCCGCGGCCAGCACCTGATGCACGCCATGCCCCAGCTCGTGCGCCAGCGTCATCACGTCGCGCGGCTTGCCGAGGTAGTTCAGCATCACATAGGGATGCACGGTGGTCACCGTGGGGTGCGCGAAGGCCCCGGGCGCCTTGCCCGGCTTCACCCCGGCGTCGATCCAGCCTTTCTGGAAGAACGGCCGGGCGATCTCGGCCATCTCGGGGGCGAAGGCGGCATAGGCTTCCATCACCGTCTGCTCGGCACTGGCCCAGTCCACCGTCTTCGGCTGCTCGATCGGCAGCGGCGCGTTGCGGTCCCAGACCTGCAGCTTGTCCAGCCCCATCCATTTCGCCTTCAGCCGGTAGTAGCGGTGGCTCAGCTTCGGATAGGCGGCGACCACGGCGTTGCGCAGGGCCTCCACCACTTCCGGTTCCACATGGTTCGACAG
Source organism: Rhodobacter sp. SGA-6-6 (assembly GCF_011043545.1). Lineage (GTDB taxonomy): Bacteria > Pseudomonadota > Alphaproteobacteria > Rhodobacterales > Rhodobacteraceae > Pseudogemmobacter. The sequence goes on from NZ_JAAKGP010000006.1 coordinate 219,513, forward strand.
GTGGCGGCCGTGCTGGGGCGAGGGCATCTTGCGCCAGCGGTCGTGGATCTCCTTCTCCTTCGCCAGCGTGTTATGGACGCGGGAGAACAGCTTGATCTGCTTGCCGAAGCCCTCCGCCAGCGCCCGCGCCGCCGCCTCGCGCTTCGTGCGGTCGGCGTCGGTCAGCAGGTTCAGCGTCGCCTCCGGGTTTAGCGCCTCCTCCTCGCCCTTCACGCTGAACATCATCCCGGCTAGGGTTTCGTCGAACAGCTTGTTCCAGGCTGAAGCCCCCACCACCGACTCGTCGTGCAGGAACCGCTCCAACTCGTCCGACAGCTGGTGCGGCCGCATCGCCCGCAGCCGGTCGAAGACGGGCTTGTAGCGGGCGAGGTCGGCATTCGCGGCCAGCAGGCGGGCCAGATGGGCATCCTCCAGCCGGTTGAACTCCAGGCTCCAGAATACCAGCGGCGTGGTGGCGTCGGTGACGCGGCCCTCGGCATCGGCCATGAACTTCGCCCGCTCGCTGTCCATGGTGTTCTGGTAGTAGCGCAGGCCGGCGAAGGACATGATCCGCCCGGCGGCGATGTCGATCTGCTCGTAGGCCTGCACGGCGCCCAGCAGGCCCGCCGCGTCCAGCGTCGCCAGCTTGCCCTCGTAGGCGGCAGCGAAATCGGCGCAGGCCTTCTCCAGCCAATCCATGTCGGCCGCGAATTCCGGCGCGTCGGGGCCGGCGTAAAGGTCCGACAGGTCCCATTCCGGCAGGCGCCCGAAGCCCCCGGCCGAGCTGTTGGCGTCGAAGACGGGGCGGGGCAGGGGCAGGGTCATCGGCACATCCTCTTCTGGCTCTGCCGCCATCTAGGCCCGGCGATGCCCCGGCTTCAACCCCGCCCGCTTCACTTCCCCGGGGGCGCCGGCGGCGGGGAATGCCCAAGGATTGGGCAGTTGCGCAGCCCCCGGGCGGCAAATCGGGGCGTTCCGGCGCGGAAAGGGCTTTACCGGCACCGGGCGGGGCGGTTGGATGGGGAAAAGTGCAAGGGGGTTCGGGGTGGACAGCATCGGCAGGCGTGACGGCTTCGACGAGATGACCGGAACCGGCGGCGATCTGCGACAACCCTATGCCCGGCTGCAGGACTGGGTGCAGGCGATGCCGGTCGAACTCCGCTCCCTGAAGCAGGCCGAGGCCGAGGCCTTGTTCCGCCGCATCGGCATCACCTTCGCGGTCTATGGCGAGGGCGGCGACCCCGACCGGCTGATCCCCTTCGACATGTTCCCCCGCGTCTTCTCCGCCGCCGAATGGGCAAGGCTGGAGCGCGGCATCAAGCAGCGGGCGCGGGCGCTGAACGCCTTCCTCGTCGATGTCTACGGCCGGGGCGAGATCGTGCGGGCCGGGCGCATCCCCTCGCGGCTGGTCTACCGGAACGAGGCCTACGAGAAGGAAGTGGCGGGCTTCGTGCCGCCGAAGGGGGTCTATTCCCACATCGTCGGCATCGACATCGTGCGCACCGGGCCGGACCGTTTCCATGTGCTGGAGGACAACTGCCGCACGCCGAGCGGCGTCAGCTACATGCTGGAGAGCCGCGAGATCATGATGCGGATGTTCCCGGACCTGTTCCGGGAAAACCGGATCGAGCCGGTGGACAATTACTCCGAGGTGCTGCGCCGGACACTCGCCTCGGTCGCGCCGCTGAAATGCGACGGCGATCCGAACGTGGTGATCCTGACGCCCGGCCATTACAATTCCGCCTACTACGAGCATTCCCTGCTGGCCGACCTGATGGGGGTGGACCTGGTCGAGGGGCAGGACCTGTTCGTCGAGGGCGAATACGTCTACGCCCGCACCACCGAGGGGCCGAAGCGGGTGGACGTGATCTACCGCCGGATCGACGATGCCTTCCTCGATCCGCTGTGCTTCCGCCCCGACAGCATGGTGGGCGTGCCGGGGCTGATGGATGTCTACCGTTCGGGCGGCGTTTCGATCTGCTCGGCCCCCGGGGCGGGGGTGGCGGACGACAAGGCTGTCTATACCTATGTGCCCGAGATGGTGCGGTTCTACCTGGGCGAGGAGCCGCTCTTGGAGAACGTGCAGACCTGGCAATGCGGCAAGGCGGAGGACCTGGCCTATGTGCTGGACCGCCTGCCCGAACTGGTGGTGAAGGAGGTCCATGGCTCCGGCGGCTACGGGATGCTGGTGGGCCCGAAGGCCAGCCGCGAGGAGGTTGAGCGGTTCCGGGCGCTGCTGACGGCCGACCCGGGCAACTACATCGCCCAGCCGACGCTGGCCCTGTCCACCGTGCCGACCTTCGTCGAGGAAGGCGTGGCGCCGCGCCATGTCGACCTGCGGCCCTATTGCCTGGTGGGCGAACGGATCGAACTGGTGCCCGGCGGGCTGACCCGGGTGGCGCTGAAGGAGGGATCGCTGGTCGTGAACTCCTCGCAGGGCGGCGGCGTCAAGGACACCTGGGTGCTGGCGGAATGATGGCACGATTTTTCGGCGAAAAATCGGGGGTTTGCGTGAGGGGTGATCTGCAATGCTGAGCCGGACGGCCGAGAACCTCTACTGGATCGCCCGCTACATGGAGCGCGCCGACACCGCCGCCCGGCTGCTGGAGGTGGGCAGCCGGATCAGCCTGATCCCCACCGCCCACGGCTACCGCAGCGAATGGGACAGCCTGTTGCAGGCCACCGGCATGGCCGCCGGCTTCGCGGCCAAATACGGCGACCCGGTGCAGCGCAACCTGGAAAGCTGGCTGTTCTTCGACCGCGACAACCCTTCCTCGGTCGCCAGCTGCATCACCGCCGCGCGCGAGAACGGGCGGATCGTCCGCACGGCATTGACCACCCAAGTCTGGGATGCGCTGAACACCGCCTTCCAGGAGTTGAAGCAGCTGGAGCGGGAGGAGCGTTCCCGGCTGGACCTCAGCCGCCTGACCGACTGGGTGATGCGCCATGCCGCCATGCTGCGCGGCGCCATCGACGCCACGCTCTTGCGCAACGACGGCTTCAACTTCCTGAACATCGGCTATTACCTGGAGCGCGGCGACAACACCGCCCGGCTGCTGGACGTGAAATACTATGTCCTGCTGCCGCGGGTGGAATTCGTCGGCTCCGGTCTCGACAACTACCAGTGGACCACGCTTCTGCGCGCGATGGGGGCGCACCGGGCCTTCCACTGGGCCTATGGCGGCGAGGTGACGGCGGCGAAGATCGCGCATTTCCTGATCCTGAACCCGCAGAGCCCGCGCTCGCTGATCACCTGCGTCGGCGGCATCGCCAACCACCTGGCCCGCATCGCCAAGGCCTATGGCCGCGAGACCCCGGTGCAGGCGCGGGCCGGCGACATGCTGGCCGGGCTGGAGGGCGAGACGGTGGAGCGGGTCTTCGAGGAGGGCCTGCACGAATACCTGACCCGCTTCATCGGCGAGGCCGCGGCCCTGGGCCATGCGGTGCACGAGGCCTATTTCAGCGGGGAGATGCGCTGATGCTGCTGCACGTCGACCACGTCACCACCTACCGCTACGAGGCGCCGGTGCGCTCGGCGGTGCAGAGCCACCGGCTGACGCCCTCGCTTTGCGAGGGGCAGCGGGTGCTGGACTGGGAGGTGACGGTGACCGGCGGCACCCCGGGGGCGGGGTTCCGCGACGGGGCGGGGGATTTCGTGCAGGGCTGGACGGTGGCCGGGCCGGTCTCGGAGATCGCGGTGACGGTGCGGGGCAGGGTGGAGACCCGCGACACCGCCGGCGTGCTGCGCGGCCTGCGCGAAAGCGTGCCGCCGGAGGCTTATTTGCGCGAAACCCCGGCGACGGCGCTGGACCGGGGCCTGCGCGACCTGGCGCTGTCGGTGCAGGCCGCGGACCGGCTGGACCTCTGCCACCAGCTGGCGGGCGCGGTGGCCGGCGCCATCGCCTATGCGCCGGGCGCGACCCATGCCCATACCACCGCGGCCGAGGCGCTGGCCCTGGCCGAGGGGGTCTGCCAGGACCACGCCCATGCCCTGATCGCCTGCGCCCGGGCGCAGGACATCCCGGCGCGCTACGTTTCGGGTTATCTCTTCGCCGATGCCGAGGGCGCGGCGCAGGAGGCGGCCCATGCCTGGGCCGAGCTGCATGTGCCCGGCCTCGGCTGGGTCGGCTTCGATCCGGCCAACCGCTGCTGCCCGGACGCACGCTACATCCGCCTCGGCTCGGGCTTCGACGCGCAGGCGGCAGCGCCGATCCGCGGCATCGCCCGCGGGCCCGCGGGGCGGGAGGCGCTGGACGTGCGGGTCGCGGTGCTGACGGGAGAGCAATAGTGGCCGCGGCGCGCGCGCTTTGGCGGAAACCGCGGCGGAAACGGCGGGCCCGGGGCTTTTCAGGCCCGGCCCCAGCCGCTAGCAAGGGGCCGCGCGGGGGAATCCCGCCGGACCGGGAGGCGACATGACCTATTGCGTGGGACTTCTTCTGAACGCCGGCATCGTCTGCCTGTCGGACACCCGCACCAATGCCGGGCTGGACAACATCTCGACCTACCGCAAGATGTTCACCTTCGAGGACCCGGGCGAGCGCGTCATCGTCATCATGACCGCGGGCAGCCTCTCGGTCAGCCAGACCACGCTGGCGCAGCTGCGCGAGGCGATCGAGGCACCGGACGCGACCGAGGAGACCAGCATCATGCTGGCCCCGACCCTGCTGCAGGTGGCTGGGATCGTCGGCAACCGGCTGGCGGCGGTGCGCGAGGAGATCGACCACAAGCTCTCGGCCAGCCAGGGCGCCAGCGCCAGCATGATCGTCGCCGGCCAGCGCCGGGGCGGGGCGATGCGGCTGTTCCTGATCTACCCCGAGGGCAATTTCATCGAGGCGACCGAGGACACCCCCTTCCTGCAGATCGGCGAGCACAAATACGGCAAGCCGATCCTCGACCGGGTGGTGCGGCCGGACACCAGCCTCGCCGATGCGCAGAAGGCGGTGCTGCTGTCGATGGATTCGACGCTGCGGTCGAACCTGTCGGTGGGGATGCCGCTCGACCTCTGCGTGATCGAGCGCGACGCCTGCCGCGTCGGCCACCGCCGCCGGATCGAGGCCGGCGACCCGCAGTTCCGCGCCATGTCCGAGGCCTGGTCGAACGCGCTGCGCGAGGGGTTCGCGCGGATCTCGGTCTGACCGGCGGGCCTTGGCCGGCGAAAGGTGCGGATTGTCGCAGGGGGCTGGTCAGCGCCCGCCGCGCGGCCTAGAGTTTCCGGCGACAAGGAGAAGCCGATGCCCGCATTGATCCGCCTCTACATCCAGTCCGTGGCGATCGGCTTCGCGATCTCGGCCGGCTTCGCCGTGCTCTTGGTCTGGCAGGACGTGATGGGGATCGGCCGGCTGGTGCTGGCCTCGCCGCAGGGCTGGATCGCGGCGCTGATGCTGTTCGTCTTCAACGGCATCATCTTCGCCGGCGTCCAGTTCGGCCTGCGGGTGATGCTGATGGCCGAGGACGAGGGCCCCAAGGGCGGACTGCGCCAGCACGACGCGGCGGTGCCCGCGCCGGTTCCCGTGCGGGTGGAGGCCCGCGGCGCGCGGCGCTGACGCGCCTTCCGATCACGCATTGCGAACTCCGGTTGCAGGCGGCGGCGTCTTCGTGAACCCGTGCCCGCCCCGATGGGCGGTCCGCCGACCGGGTCCGGCCTCCGCCGCTTCTTCCCCTTGGCATTCCCCCCGCGGGATGAGTTGTTGCCCCCGGTAACGATGGGCCGGCGCCCGAGGTGCCGGCAAAGGGGGATGCGTCATGGACCTGCAACTGCTGAGAACCTTCCTTGAAGTCGCCGCCACCGGCTCTTTCGGCGCCGCGGCGGGGCGGCTTTTCGTCACCCAGTCGGCGGTCTCGCTGCGGGTCCACCGGCTGGAGGAACAGCTCGGCCGCCCGTTGTTCGAGCGCGGCAAGGGCGGCGTCGCCCTGACCCCGGCGGGGCGCGAGTTCCGCGGCTTCGCCACCGCGATCCTGCGCAACTGGGAACAGGCGCGGCAGCGGGTCAGCGCGCTGGACGGGATGCCGCTCGCGCTGGCGGTGGGGGCGCAGCCCTCGCTCTGGCCGCGCTTCGGCTTCGGCTGGCTGGACCGGCTGCGCGCCGCCCTGCCCGAGGTGGCGATCCGGGCCGAGATGGCGCGGCCCGAGGCGCTGACCGACCTGCTGCTGTCCGGCGCGCTGCAGGCGGTGCTCAGCTACGATCCGGTCACCCGCCCCGGCCTCGCCAACGAACGGCTGATGGAAGACCATCTGGTGCTGGTCAGCCCTTGGGAGGACACCGCCGTGGACGGGCTGGCCGGCCGCTATGCGCTGATCGACTGGGGGCCGGAGTTCCGCCGCTTCCACGACGATGCGCTGCCCGGCCTGGCCGAGCCGCAGCTGGTGCTGGGGATGGGCACGCTGGCCGCCTGGTATCTGCGCAACCGGCCCCTCGCCGCCTTCCTGCCGGCGCGCTACACCCGGAAGCCGATCGCCGAGGGGACGCTGTTCCTGGTGAAGGACGCCCCCACCTTCACCCACACCGCCTGGGCCACCTGGCGCGAGGACATGGATCAGCAGATGCGCGATGTTGCCTCCCGGACACTCCTCGAGGCCGTCGCGAAGGCCGAGGGCGAGACCGCCGAGGTGCTGGACCAGCTCTGACCCCTCCGCGGCGGGGCCGGCCCCGCCGCGCAACCCGCCCGTTTTCCTGCACAATGTGCCGCACCCCCTGCCGCCCGCCGCGGCAGGGGGTTTCGCTTGCGGATTTCAAGGGGCGCAGGTCACGAGAAATACTTGAGACCGTCTCAAGTATTCCAAATTTTTCTTCGTCGGATCATGGCCTTACCTCTTGCCTCACGAAAGCGGCGCCGCTGCCTGGCTCGCTGATGATGAGTGAAAGGAATGACGAGATGAAAGCTCTCAATCTTGTTTCCGCCTCCGTCCTGGCCCTCTCGGTGGCCGTGCCGGCCCTGGCGCAGGACAACCTCGCCGGGACCGATGCGCTGAACGACCGGATCGAGGACATCGAGCGGGACGTGAACGAAGACATGGCCCGGGCCGAGGATTCCGCCCGCTTCGGATCGCCGGAGTATGAGGAGGGGCTGAGCGGCAGCGTCTCGCTGGGCTATTCGGGCAAGACCGGCAACAACGAAAGCCAGGATCTGGCGATCGGCTTCCGGCTGCGCAATGCCTCCGGGCCCTTCGTGCAGACCATCGGTGCGGTTCTCGACTTCTCCGAGAACTCGGTCGAGAAGACCAAGGAAGACATCTTCGTGGTTTATGACGCCAACTACTACCTGAACGACAATTTCTACGTCTTCGGTCTGGCCCGGCTGGAGCAGGACGGCCTGGGCGACACGCTGACCACCGAGGACATCGCCAATGGCGTGGTGCTGGCCGACAAGGTCCAGCGCGATGCCTATGTCGGCATCGGTCCGGGTTACCGCGTCATCAACACGCCGGACATGACCTGGCGTGTGCAGGCCGGCATCGGAGTCAGCTACCTGAAATACGGTGACGACACCTCCTACACCGAAACGGGCTATCTGGCAGCCTCGCGTTTCTACGCCCGGATCAACGACAACGTCTTCCTGACCAACGACACCGACATCCTGTCCTCGGACACCGCGCTGCGGGCCAACAACGATTTCGGCGTCAACGTCAAGCTGACGGACACCCTGTCGACCCGCGTCAGCTATCTGACCGAATACAACGACAGCCGCCCGATCCGCACCGACAACCGGGTGGGCATCTCGCTGGTCATGGGCTTCTAGGGCCGGCGACCGACGACCGTCGATTCAAGGATATGAACTTGGGGGCAGGGCAACCTGTCCCCCTTTTCGTTTCGGGGTGGCGGGCCCGCAGCAACCGTGAGGGCCGGGGTTTCCCGAGAGCCAGAGGTCTCAGGTGGGCGCCAGATACCCGGACCAGGATCCGGGCAGAGCCAGCCCCCGTTCGCTTGCTTATCGGCCACTGGAAATTGGGCCCTTGCCACGCGAGGAGCAGCACCCGCCGAAAGGCAATGTAGGGCGGGGGGCGGCGCGCCGCAAGGACCGCCATCGCCGGGTCGCCCGGGCTGGACATCTGTTTCCCTTTCGTTCATGTTTCCGCCATGGATCAATCCGTCGAGATTCCGCCCGAACCCCTGCCGCCGATGCCGGGCCAGAAGCTCGCCCGCGGCGTGGCGCGCGCCTTGCGCGACCTGGATTTCGCCTGCGTGGAAGAGATGGTGCTGGCCACCGGCCTGCGGGTGGACCTGATGGCGCTCGGCCCCAGGGGGGAGCTTTGGGTGATCGAATGCAAGTCCTGCCGGGCGGATTACCGGGCGGACCGCAAGTGGCAGGGCTATCTGGACTGGTGCGACCGCTTCTTCTGGGCGGTGGACGCCGATTTCCCGGCCGAGCTGCTGCCCGAGGGCACCGGGCTGATCGTCGCCGACGCCTGGGGCGGCGAGGTGCTGCGGATGGGGCCGGAGGTGCCGCTGGCCGGCGCGCGGCGCAAGGCGGTGACGCAGCGTTTCGCCCGCCATGCGGCGCTGCGGCTGCAGGGCCTGCGCGACCCGGGGCGGGTTTTCGCCGAAAACCCGTAACGGATTTTCGCCGAAAATCCGGGGCTTACCGGCGCTTGCCGCGGCTGCCGGCCATCTCGCGCGCGGCTTCGGCCGCGGCGCGCAGTTCCTCGGCGATCTCCTCGGCCTCTTCCGGGTCGAAGTCCAGCGGCAGTTCGATCCCGCCCTCGGCCTCGATGTAGATCCGCACCATGCCCTGGTCGGTCGGCCCGATCTGGATGTCCGCCGCGATGTCGCTTTGCTTGTTGATGCCCATGTTCGCCTCCGGGGTCCTGCCGGGGCTAGCGCGGCCTCCCCCCGGGTGCAAGGGAAAATGCCCCGGCCGCCATCGCAGGATGCCCTTGCAATCCCGGGCCGGGGGGGCTAAATCCGCCCCGAGTGCAGCCTTAGCTCAGTTGGTTAGAGCACCAGATTGTGGATCTGGGGGTCCCCCGTTCGAGCCGGGGAGGCTGTACCATCCTTCCCCGACATCGTGATCTTCCCGGCCCGGCCTGCCGAAGCGGCAGGGGTTCAACCGGCCGGCGTGGGCGGCTAAGGTCGCGGCCCCCGGACCCAGAGGATTCGCATGTCGGTTGCCGCAGTTTCGTCCCGCATCTCCCAGATCATCGCCGCCGAGATCGGCGCGGCCCCCGGCCAGGTCAATGCCGCGGTGGAGCTGCTGGACGGCGGCGCCACCGTCCCCTTCGTCGCCCGCTACCGGAAAGAGGCGACCGGGGGCCTGGACGACACCCAGCTGCGCAAGCTGGAGGAGCGGCTGGCCTATCTGCGTGAGATGGAGGCGCGGCGGGCGGCGATCCTCGAGTCGATCACCGGGCAGGGCAAGCTGACCGACGATCTGGCCCGCGCCATCGCCGGGGCCGGGACCAAGGCCGAGCTGGAAGACATCTACCTGCCCTACAAGCCCAAGCGCCGCACCAAGGCGATGATTGCCCGCGAGGCCGGGTTGCAGGGGCTGGTCGATGCCATCCTGGCCGACCGTTCGGCCGATCCCATGGCGCTGGCCGCGGGCTTCGTGACCGAGGGCTTCACTGACCCCAAGGCGGCGCTGGAGGGCGCGCGCGACATCCTGGCCGAGGGGCTGGCCGAGGATGCCGCCCTGCTGGGCCGGCTGCGCGACCACATGCGCAAGGCCGGGCGGCTGGTGGCGAAGGTGGTGGCGGGGAAAGAGGCGGCGGGGGCCAAGTTCTCGGACTATTTCGCCCATTCCGAGCCCTTCGCCGGTGCGCCCTCGCATCGGGTGCTGGCGATGCTGCGGGGGCGGAACGAGGAGGTGCTGTCGGTCGATCTGGAGGTCGACGCCGAGGCCCCGCGCGGCGAAAGCCCGGCGGAGCGGGCCTGCGGGGCGGCGCTTTCGGCGGGCGGGCAGGGGGCCGGCGACCGCTGGCTGCGCGAGGCGGCGGCTTGGGCCTGGCGGGTCAAGCTGAAGACCTCGCTGACACTGGACCTGATGGCGGAGCTGCGCGAGGCGGCCGAGGCCGAGGCGATCCGGGTCTTCGCCCGCAACCTGAAGGACCTGCTGCTGGCGGCGCCGGCGGGCGGCAAGGCGACGATGGGGCTGGACCCGGGGATCAGGACCGGGGTCAAGGTCGCGGTGGTGGACGGCACCGGCAAGCTGGTCGCTACCGATACCGTCTATCCGTTCCAGCCGAAGAACGACCTGCGCAGGGCGCAGGGGACGATTGCGAAGCTGATCGGCAGCCATGGCGTCAAGCTGATCGCCATCGGCAACGGCACCGCCAGCCGCGAGACCGAGAAGATGGTGGCCGACCTCTTGGCGCTGTTGCCGGCGGGGGTGGAGAAGCCGGTGAAGGTGGTGGTCAGCGAGGCCGGGGCCTCGGTCTATTCCGCCAGCGAACTGGCGGCGCGGGAGTTTCCCGGACTTGACGTTTCGCTACGCGGCGCGGTCTCGATTGCGCGCAGATTGCAGGATCCGCTGGCAGAACTTGTCAAAATCGAACCGAAGAGCATCGGCGTCGGCCAGTATCAGCACGACGTGGACCAGCACCGGCTGGCCCGCAGTCTGGACGCCGTGGTCGAGGATGCGGTGAACGCGGTCGGGGTGGACCTGAACACCGCCTCGGCGCCCTTGCTGGCCCGGGTTTCCGGCGTCGGGCCGGGGCTGGCGGAAAGCATCGTCGCGCATCGCGACCAGAACGGGCCGTTCCAGAGCCGGCGTGACCTTTTGAAGGTGGCGCGGCTCGGCCCCAAGGCTTTCGAGCAGGCGGCGGGCTTCCTGCGCATCCCGGAGGGGAAGGAGCCGCTGGACGCCTCCTCCGTCCACCCCGAGGCCTATGACGTGGCGCGGCGGATCGTGGCCGCCTGCGGGCGTGACATCCGCAGCCTGATGGGCGACGGCGCGGCGCTGAAGAAGCTGGACCCGGCGCGCTTCGTGGACGACCGTTTCGGCCTGCCGACGGTGAGGGACATCCTGTCCGAGCTGGAAAAGCCCGGGCGCGATCCGCGGCCCAGCTTCAGGACCGCGACCTTCACCGAAGGGGTGAACGAGATCGGCGACTTGCGGCCGGGGATGCTGCTGGAGGGCACGGTGACCAATGTCGCGGCCTTCGGGGCCTTCGTCGACATCGGCGTGCATCAGGACGGGCTGGTGCATGTCAGCCAGCTGGCCGACCGCTTCGTCAAGGACCCGCATGAGGTGGTGAAGGCAGGCGATGTGGTGCAGGTGCGGGTGGTCGAGGTGGATGCGGCCCGAAAGCGCATCGGCCTGACCATGCGCAAGGACGGCGGCGGGCCGGCGCCCTCGCGCGAGGAGCGGGCCAAGGGGCCGGCGCCGAAGGGGCGGATGGAGGCGGCGCCGAAAGGCGGCGGGGGCAATGCCTTTGCCGATGCGCTGAAAGGCAAGTTCGGCCGCTGACGATTTTTCGCCGAAAAATCGGGCTCTTGCGGGCCGGGGTTCAGATCGCCTCGGGCCGTTGCAGCGCCAGCGCCATGCGGTAGAGCAGCGCCGAGAGTGCGCCGACCGGCAGGACGATGCTGCTCAGCCCCGCCCGCATCAGCACGCCGAAGACCAGCCCGCCGAGCAAGGCCGCCGGAAGCCAGCCGAAGCTGCCCCTCCGCAACAGCCAGAACGCCCCCGCGGCGATGGCGCCCCAGACCGGCAGGCCGACCAGGGGCGAGATCAGGGCGAAGGTCGCCAGCCCCTCGGCCTGCAGCGACCCGATGCCGGTCAGCATGATCGCCGCCAGCGCCGCCCCGCCGATCGCCGCCGGCGCAAGGCAGAAGGCCAGCGCCGTCACCACGATCCGCCGCCAGCCGATCTGCTGCAAGCCGTCGGCGGGCGAGGTCAGCAGGCTCATGCGGCGCCCAGCGACCGGCCGCCCACCGTCAACCCGCCGATCAGCAGCGTCGGCTGGCCGACGCCCACCGGCACCCATTGCCCGGCCTTGCCGCAATTGCCGATGCCGGGGTCCATCGCCATGTCGCTGCCGATGGCGCGGATGCCCTTCAGCGCCGTCGCGCCGTCGCCGATCAACGTGGCGCCGGTCAGCGCCTCGCCGACCTGGCCGTTCCGCACCCGGTAGGCCTCGGTGCAGGAGAAGACGAACTTGCCGGAGGTGATGTCGACCTGGCCGCCGCCGAAGCCCACGGCCCAGATGCCGTCCCGCAGATCGGCAAGGATGTCCTTCGGGTCGTCCTTGCCGGCCAGCATGTAGGTGTTGGTCATCCGCGGCATCGGGATATGGGCGAAGCTTTCGCGCCTGCCGTTGCCGGTGGCGGAAACCCCCATCAGCCGGGCGTTCTGGCGGTCCTGCATGTAGCCCGTCAGGATGCCGTCCTCGATCAGCACGTTGCGGCCCGAGGGCGTGCCCTCGTCGTCGAAGGTGATGCTGCCGCGACGGTCGGGAATGGTGCCGTCGTCCAGCACGGTCACGCCGGGGGCGGCGATCCTCTGTCCCATCAGCCCGGCGAAGGCCGAGGTGCCCTTGCGGTTGAAGTCGCCCTCCAGCCCGTGGCCGATGGCCTCGTGCAAGAGGATCCCGGGCCAGCCGGGGCCGAGCACCACGTCCATCACCCCCGCCGGCGCCGGCTGCGCCGTCAGGTTGACGCGGGCGATGCGGATCGCCTCTTCCACCATCGGCTTCCAGCGGGCGGGATCCAGCAGTCCCGCAAGCCCGTGCCGCCCGCCGCTGCCGGCGGTGCCGGTCTCGCGCCGCCCGTCCTGTTCCAGGATCACCGAGACGTTCAGCCGCGCCATCGGCCTTATGTCGGCGAAGCGCAGGCCTTCGGGGCGCAGGATCTCCACCTCCTGCAACGAGGCCGCGAGGCTGGCGGTCACCTGCACCACCCGCGGATCGGCGGCGCGGGCATGGGCGTCGATCTCGCGCAATATGTCGATCTTGGCGGCGAAGGTGGCGTCGGCCAGCGGGTCGGCGTCGGTGTAGAGATGGCGGTTGGTGCGCGGCGGCGCCTCGGCCAGAATGCCGCCGCCGTCGCCCACGGCGAGCCGCGCGGTGTCGGTGGCGCGCTTCAGGGCGTTCTCGCTGATCTCGGTGGAATGGGCATAGCCCGCCACCTCGCCCTTCACCGCGCGCAGGCCGAAGCCTTCCGAGGCGTCGTAGCTGGCGGTGCGGATGCGGCCGTCGTCCAGCACCAGGCTCTCGCCGCGGCGGCGTTCCAGGAACAGCTCGCCATCCTCGGCCCCGGCGGTGGCCTGGCGCAGCAGGCGCAGGGCGGCGGCCTCGTCGAGATGGCTGTCGAAGGGACGGAAGGGGGCGTCGGTCATGGCGGGCCTTTCTGGGCAGGGGCCAGGGTCGGGGCCAAGGTAGGGCGCGGGCGGGCGGGCCGCAAGGCGGGGAGGGGCACCCCGACGTTCCCATTGGCGAAGGCCATCGCCTTCGCCACAGCGCAACGGTTCAAACCTGACCGGCCGGGTCCCAAAGGCCCGGCCAGCGCCCGCCCGGGCGGGCGCTGGCCTCCCGTGGTCTCGCGCTGCCAGCGTCTCCGGTTGGCACGTTGCGCACGGGCGGGGCGAGGCAATGCCTCGCCTGTTCCCGCCCGGCCTTGGCCGTGAAGACGGCGATCAAGGGCTCAGATAGGCCCGCCAGATGAACCCCGCCTCCTGCTGCCAGGTCGCCGGGTCGTAGATCGCCTCGTGGCCGCGGCCGGGGGCGGGGGAGAATTCCTTCGGCGCCGGGGCGGCCTCGAACAGCGCGAGGCCGAGGTCGAAGGGGATGGTGCGGTCGGCCTCGCCGTGGAAGACGAAGAGCGGCGCGTCGATGCGGCCGATCAGGTCGATGGAGCGGTATTGGTCCAGCATCAGCAGCCGCACCGGCAGCCAGGGATAGGCCCGCGCCGCCACATCGGCGGTGGAGGTATAGGGCGCCTCCAGCACCAGCGCCGCGAAGGGGGCGTCCGCGGGCTGCCCGGCCGCCAGCCGCACCGCCACCCCGGTGCCTAGGGATTCACCGACCAGCGCGATGCTGCCCGGCCCCACGCCCTGCGCCGACAGGAAGGCCAGCGCGGCGGCGGCGTCCTGATGCAGCCCGGCCTCGGTCGGCCTGCCCTCGCTGCCGCCGTAGCCGCGCCAGGACAGGAAGGCGGTGCCGAAGCCGGCGTCGCGGTAGAAGGCCCAGCGGTCGCCGCGGTCGGCGACCTCGCCTCCGTTGCCGTGGAAGAAGAGGACCGTCGGCGCCCCTTCCGGCGCCGGCGCATACCACAGCAGGATGCGGGTGCCGTCGGCGGCGGTCAGCACATGCTCCTCGGCACCCTCGAAGCCTGCATCGGCGGGAGAGGGCGCGCGGTGGGTCGGGAAATATTGCAGCTGCCGCTGGAAGGCGAACATCGCCGCCACGGCGGCGAGGTAGAGGCCGAGAAGAACGGCAAGGGCGACGAGGGCAATACGCATGGGCGGCTCCGGCAGGACGGGACAGGCATATTGCGGCAGGGCGGCGCGGTTGCAACCGCCGGGGCCGGCCGAGGGGGCCTTTTCGCACCCGCAGCATCGTCCTTGATCTGGATCAAGCAGCGCCGATCTGTCGCAACGGTTTCTCTTGTCGTTCCCCGCCCGATATGGTTTGAACGCAGCAGGAAACTACGGGATTCCGGGGGATTCCCCGGATACCAAGGGACAAGCGGCACAAGGTCGCGCCTGCAAACGGGAAGAGATATGCGCCTTTCGACTTACCTCAAGGGATTCGGGGCTGCGGCCCTTGCGGCCTCCACCTCCGCCGGGGCCGCCCTGGCCCAGGGGCTGGAGATCGTCGGCCAGCCGCAGGACAAGGCGGTCGGCTTCCAGCCCGCCTCGACCAGCCTCGCGGTCGAGCAGCAGTGGCTGGACCACATGATCCTTTATATCATCACCGTGATCGTGGTCTTCGTCTGCGCGCTGCTTCTCTACGTCATCGTCCGCTTCAACCGCCGGGCCAACCCGACGCCGCGCACCTTCACCCACAACACCCCGCTGGAGGTGGCCTGGACGCTGATCCCGATCATCGTGCTGGTGTTCATCGGCTTCTTCTCGCTGCCGGCGCTGTTCAACCAGCAGGAGTTCCCCGAGGGCGACGTGGTGATCAAGATCACCGGCAATCAGTGGTATTGGAACTACGAATATCCCGACGAGGGGATCGCCTTCGACAGCTACATGATCGGCGGCATCCCGCTGGACGGCAACAACACCCTGACCCCCGAGGTCGAGACGCAGCTGACCCAAGCCGGCTACAGCCGCGACCAGTGGCTGCTGGCGACCGACACCGCCATGGTGGTGCCGGTGGGCAAGACCGTGCTGCTGCAGATCACCGCCGCCGACGTGATCCACGCCTGGAAGATCCCGGCCTTCGCCGTGATGCAGGACGCCGTGCCCGGCCGCCTGGCGCAGTCCTGGTTCCGCGCCGACCGCGAAGGCATCTACTTCGGCCAGTGCAGCGAGCTTTGCGGCAAGGACCACGCCTTCATGCCGATCACCGTCAAAGTGGTGTCGGAAGAGGCCTATGCGAGATGGCTGGAGCAGGCCAAGGCGGGCAACGTGGTGCTGACCGCCGAGACGATGGAAGCCGGCGCCTCGCCGGTGCAGGTGGCCGCGGCCGACTGAGGCCCGGGCTTCACGATCCAAGGCAGGCGGCGGGCGGGTCCTTCGGGATGCGGCCCGCAGCGAACCGAGGTAGGAAATGAGCGACATCAGCGCATATGACAAGCCCGACAGCCTGCCGCACGAGGCGGGCTTCGGCGACTATGTGCAGCTTCTGAAGCCGCGCGTGATGTCGCTGGTGGTCTTCACCGCCTTCGTCGGGCTGATGGTGGCCCCGGTGCGGCTGCATCCGGTGGAAAGCTTCGCGGCGATCCTGTTCATCGCCCTCGGCGCCGGCGCCTCCGGCGCGCTGAACATGTGGTGGGACGCCGACATCGACGCGGTGATGAAGCGCACCCGCAGCCGCCCGGTGCCCTCGGGCCGCATCCCGGCGGGCGAGGCGATGATGCTGGGCCTGGCGCTGTCGTTCCTGTCGGTGATGATGCTGGCCCTGGCGACCAATATCGCCGCGGGGCTGCTCCTGGCCTTCACCATCTTCTTCTACGCCGTGATCTACACCATGGGGCTGAAGCGCTGGACGCCGCAGAACATCGTGATCGGCGGCGCCGCCGGAGCCTTCCCGCCGATGATCGGCTGGGTCGCCGCCACCGGCCATGTCGGGATCGAGGCGGTGCTGATGTTCGCGCTGATCTTCATGTGGACGCCGCCGCATTTCTGGGCGCTGGCGCTGTTCATGAAGGAGGACTACCATGCCGCCGGGGTGCCGATGCTGACGGTGACCCATGGCCGCAAGGTGACGCGGGCGCATATCCTCGGCTACACGCTGGCGCTGGTCCCGGTGCCGGTCGCCGCCGCGCTGACCTCGATCGGCGGGCCCCTGTCGCTGGCCGTGGCGGGCGCGCTGAACCTGTGGTTCGTGATCGGCGCGGTCCGCATCTGGCGCCGCGACGAAGAGATGGCGCAGGCCGACGGCTACCGGGTGGAGAAGCGCTTCTTCGCCTTCTCGATCCTCTACCTTTTCCTGCAGTTCGGGGCGTTCCTCGCGGATGCGCTGCTGCGGCCCTACGGCTTGGGAGGCTGGTGAGATGGACTTCCGCCCGCCGCACGAGATGCATCAGCGCCGCTTCAGCCGCAACGTCGGCCTCGGCCTGGTGCTGGCCGCCTTCGCGGTGCTGGTCTTCGCGCTGAGCGTGGTCAAGATCACCCGCGGCGACCCGATGAAGGGCTACGACCATGTGCCCTCGGCCGCCCACCTGCCGGCGAAGGGGGGCGAGACGCCCGCCGAAGCGGAGGGCCAGCCATGAGGATGCCCGGCGTCCTGGCCCGGATGCGCCCCGAGAACCGCACCCTGACCCTGCTGGTCGGCGTGGTGGCGGTGATGGTGTCGCTGTCCTTCGCCGCCGTCCCCTTCTATCGCTGGTTCTGCCAGGTCACCGGCTACGCCGGCACCACCTCGGTCTCGGCCGCCGGGTCCGAGGTCGTCCTCGACCGCACCATCAAGATCCGCTTCGACGCCTCGCTGGAGGCCGGGATGCCCTGGGAATTCCGCCCCGTCCAGCGCGAGATGGAGGTGCGGATCGGCGAGACCAACCTCGCCTTCTACGAGGCCTACAATCCCACCGACCGGGTGATCGCCGGCACCGCGGGCTTCAACGTCTCGCCCGATTCCGCCGGGGGCTATTTCACCAAGATCGACTGCTTCTGCTTCACCCAGCAGGTGCTGCAACCCGGCGAGCGGGTGTCGATGCCGGTCAGCTTCTACGTCGACCCCTCCATCGTCGACGACCCGGATGCACGCTTCCTCAAGGCGATCACGCTGAGCTATACCTTCCATGACACCGCGCTGCCGGACCGGCAGGCGGCGCTGGAAACCGACCCGGAAACGGATGAGGGCGCGGCCGCGGCCGCCGCCAACTGAGAACAAGACGGAAAACGAGGGAACCCAAGACGCCATGGCCCACGAAAAGAACCACGACTACCACGTCCTGCCGCCCTCGATCTGGCCCCTGATGGGTTCGCTCGGGGCCTTCATCATGCTGTTCGGCCTGGTGCTCTGGATCTCGCCGCAGATCGACAGCTCCAGCGCGCTGAGCCAGCCCTGGGTGTTCCTGATCGGCCTGGCGCTGGTGCTCTACGTCATGTTCGCCTGGTGGTCCGAGGTGGTGCACGAGGCCAATACCGGCGACCATACCCCGGTCGTCCGCATCGGCCTGCGCTACGGCTTCATCATGTTCATCATGTCCGAGGTCATGTTCTTCCTGGCCTGGTTCTGGACCTTCTTCAAGCACCGCATGTATCCGATGGGGCCGGACTCCCCCTGGACCGACGGTGTCTGGCCGCCCGCCGGGATCGAGACCTTCGACCCCTGGCACCTGCCGCTGATCAACACGCTGATCCTGCTCTTGTCGGGCTGCGCCGTGACCTGGGCCCACCACGCGCTGGTGCACGAGAACAACCGCCGGGACATGATCACCGGCCTGACCATCGGCATCGTCCTCGGCGCGATCTTCACCCTGCTGCAGGCCTATGAATACAGCCACGCCGCCTTCGGCTTCGCCGGCAACATCTACGGCGCGTCCTTCTTCATGGCGACCGGCTTCCACGGCTTCCACGTCATCATCGGCACGATCTTCCTGACCGTCTGCCTGATCCGGGCGATCAAGGGCGACTTCACCCCGAAGCAGCACATCGGCTTCGAGGCCGCCGCCTGGTATTGGCACTTCGTCGACGTGGTCTGGCTGTTCCTGTTCTTCGCCATCTACGTCTGGGGCCGCTAGTCCCGGCGACCTGCCCGCAAGGGCGCTGCGCGGGCCCCCGGGCCCGCGTTTTCGTTGAAGGAGACCGGAATGCTGCGCCGGATGTTCTTTCCGATCCTGATGGGGATCGTGGGCTGCGCCTTCCTGATCGGCCTGGGAGTCTGGCAGGTGCAGCGGATGCACTGGAAAGAGGGCGTGCTGGCGCGGATCGAGGCGAAGATCCACGGCGATCCGGTGGCGCTGCCGGCCAGCGCCGGGCTGACCGAGGCCGAGGACGAATACCGCGCCGTCATCGTCGAGGGCGGCTTCACCGGCGAATTCATCGAACTGCTGGCCGGCCAGAAGGGCACCAGCCCCGGCGTCCGCATCATCGAGGCCTTCGCCGCCGCGGATGGCCGCCGCATCCTGGTGGACCGCGGCTTCCTGGAAGACGCCGCCCGCGCCGCGCCGCGGACCGGGGGGGCGACGCAGGTCACCGGCAACCTGCTCTGGCCCGACGACAGCGACAGCTTCACCCCGCCGCCCGATCCGAAGACCGGGCTCTGGTTTGCCCGCGACCTGCCCGCCATGGCGGAAAAGCTGGGGACAGAGCCGCTGCTGGTTGTCGCCCGTGCCCCCACCGGCGACGGCATCGCGCCGGTGCCGGTGGACACCTCCTCGATCCCCAACGACCATTGGGGCTATGCCATCCAGTGGTTTTCGCTGGCGGTCGTCTGGGGGGTGATGACTCTCTACCTTCTGTGGCGTATCAGGCAGCGGACGGTCTGAGGGGCTGAGGGGAAGACATGAAATACATCTCGACGCGGGGCCAGGCGCCTGCCCTTGGGTTCGGCGAGGCGATGATGACGGGGCTGGCGCGCGACGGCGGGCTCTACGTCCCGGAAACCGTGCCGCAGATGAGTGCCGCCGAGATCTCCGCCCTCGCCGGCCTGCCCTATGAGGAGGCTGCCTTCCGGGTGATGCGCCCCTTCGTCGCCGGCTTCTTCTCCGACGACGAGTTGAAGACCCTGCTGGCCCGCGCTTATGCCGGTTTCGGCCACGCCGCCCGCGCGCCGCTGGTGCAGCTTGGTCCCAACCATTTCCTGCTGGAGCTGTTCCACGGCCCGACGCTGGCCTTCAAGGACTTCGCCATGCAGATCATCGGCCAGATGATGCAGGCGGCGCTGGCCCGGACCGGCGAGCGGATCACCATCGTCGGCGCCACCTCGGGCGACACCGGCAGCGCCGCCATCGAGGCGTTCCGCGGCCTCTCCAACGTCGATGTCTTCATCCTCTTCCCGCATGGCCGCGTGTCCGAGGTGCAGCGCCGCCAGATGACCACGCCGTCGGAGGCCAATGTCCACGCGCTGGCGCTGGATGGCGATTTCGACGATTGCCAGGCCCGGCTGAAGGACATGTTCAACGACTTCGCCTTCCGCGACGGGGTGCGGCTTGCGGGGGTGAACAGCATCAACTGGGCGCGGGTGCTGGCGCAGGTGGTCTATTACTTCACCGCCGCCGTGTCCTTGGGCGCCCCGCACCGCAGGGTCGGCTTCACCGTGCCGACCGGCAATTTCGGCGACATCTTCGCGGGGTATATCGCCAAGCGGATGGGCCTGCCGATCGACCGGCTGGTGATCGCCACCAACCAGAACGACATCCTCGACCGGGCGATGAAGGGCGGCGACTACCGCACCGTCGGGGTGCGCCCCTCGATCAGCCCCTCGATGGACATCCAGGTTTCCTCCAACTTCGAGCGCGCGCTGTTCGACGCCCTCGGCCGCGACGGCGCGGCCGTGCAGGCGCTGATGGACGGGCTGAAGCAATCCGGTGGCTTCACCATCCCGCCGGCGGCGATGGAGAAGCTGCGGACCGAGTTCGACAGCGGCCGCTGCTCCGAGGAGGAGACCCGCGCCACCATCGCCGCGCTGCGACAGACGACCGGCGAGTTGCTCTGCCCGCATTCCGCCGTGGGGGTGAAGGTGGCCGGGGAACACCTCGGCGCCGTGCCGATGATCACCCTCGCCACCGCCCATCCGGCGAAGTTCCCCGATGCGGTGGAGCAGGCCACCGGCCTGCGCCCGGCGCTGCCCGCCCGCATGGCCGATTTGTTCGACCGGCCCGAGCGGGTGACGCGGGTGCCGAACGACCTGGAGGCGCTGAAGACCCTGATCCGCGACCGCATCGCCGGGAGGGTCCCCGCGTGAGCCTGCGCCTGCACAGCCTGTCCAACGGCTTCCGCATCGTCACCGAATCCATGCCCGGCCTGAAATCCGCCTCCTGCGGCCTCTGGGTCGGGGCAGGGGGACGGCACGAGACCGCGGCGCAGAACGGCATCGCGCATTTCCTGGAACACATGGCCTTCAAGGGCACCGCGACCCGCAGCGCCCTGCAGATCGCCGAGGAGATCGAGGATGTCGGCGGCTACATCAACGCCTATACCTCGCGCGAGATGACCGCCTATTACGCCCGCTGCCTGACCCCGGACGTGCCGCGGGCGCTGGACGTCATCTCCGACATCGTGCTGAACCCGGTGTTCCACAAGGCCGACATCGAGACCGAGCGCCATGTGATCCTGCAGGAGATCGGCCAGGCCGCCGACACGCCCGACGACATCATCTTCGACTGGCTGCACGAGGTTTCCTACCCCGGCCAGCCCTTCGGCCGCACCATACTCGGCCCCGAGGAAAAGGTGTCGAAGTTCCGCGAGCAGGACCTGCGCGGCTTCACCGCCGCGCACTACGGGCCGGACCGGATGATCCTCTCGGCCGCCGGCGGAGTGGACCACGACGCCATCGTGGCGCAGGCCGAGGCGATCTTCGGCGGCCTCGCCCCGGTGGGCGAACGCCCGGCCGACGCCGCCCGCTTCGTCGGCGGCGAAAGGCGCGAGGTGAAGGATCTGGAGCAAGTGCACTTCGCGCTGTCCTTCGAGGCCCCGGGCTACCGCGACGATGCGGTCTACACCGCGCAGGTCTGGTCGATGGCGATGGGCGGCGGCATGTCCAGCCGGCTGTTCCAGAAGATCCGCGAGGAGCGGGGGCTCTGCTATACCATCTACGCGCAGTCGGCCGCCTATGACGACACCGGCCAGATCACCATCTACGCCGGCACCTCCGCCGAGGAGATCGCCGAACTGACCCGGCTGACGGTCGAGGAGATGAAGCGCGCCGCCGGGGACATGACCGCGGCCGAGGTCGACCGCGCCAAGGCGCAGCTGAAGGCCGGCCTCTTGATGGGCCTCGAAAGCCCTTCCTCGCGGGCGGAACGCAACGCGCGGCTGCTGTCGATCTGGGGCAGGGTGCCCGACCTCGACGAGGCGGTGGCGAAGATCGACGCGGTGACGGTGCCGGGCCTGCGCGCCTATGGCGGCGGACTGCTGGCGCCGAAGGCTGCGCTGGCGCTTTACGGCCCCGTCGCCGGCGCCCCGGGCGTGGAGGAAATCCTGAAGGGACTTGCGGCGTGATGCTGGGGCTGCGCCGCCGTATCCGCATCGAGACCGAGCGGATGACCCTGCGCCTGCCCGCCCATGCCGACTGGCCCGCCTGGGCCGGCCTGCGCCGCGACAGCATCGCCTTCCTGCAACCCTGGGAGCCGGTCTGGAGCACCGACCACCTGTCCCGCCGCGCCTTCACCTCCCGCGTCTACTGGGCCACCCGGGCCGAGGCGCAGGGCACCGCGCTGCCGCTCCTGCTGTTCCTGCGCGAGACCGGGGCGCTTCTGGGTGCGATCACGCTGGACAACATCCGCCGCGGCCCGGCGCAGGCGGGGACGCTGGGCTACTGGGTCGGCCAGCCCCACGCCCGCCAGGGCTACATGCGCGAGGCGATCCAGGCGGTGGTCCACCACGCCTTCACCGTGCTGGACCTCAGCCGGATCGAGGCCGCCTGCCTGCCGGAGAACGCCGCCTCCCGCGGGGTGCTGGAGAAATGCGGCTTCAAATACGAGGGCGTGGCGCAGAGCTACCTGCAGATCAACGGCCGCTGGCGCAACCACGTCCTCTACGCCAACCTCCGCGGCGACCGGCGGGGAAGGACGGACGTGGGGCAGGCCTGAGGGCGTTCCCGGCCTCCTTGGCGAAGGCAAGTGCCTTCGCCATAGCGCACCGTTTTCAACTGAGACCGGCCGGGCCCCAAAGGCCCGGCCAGCGCCCGCCCCGCCCTCGGCGGGCGCTTCTCGCCCGCCGGGTCGGGCGCTGGCCTCTCGGGGCTGACAGGTCTCCGGGTGAACCCATCCGCACGGGCGGGGGCGAGGCAATGCCTCGCCTTCTCCCGCCCGCGGAGGCCGGGATGGCGGGGTGACATTTCCCCATGGGTGACGGCGGGATGTCCGCCTCCTGAAGAATCGCCCCAAGCCCGCTATGCTGCCCGCCAAGGCGAAGCGGAGGCAAGGATGAACCAAACCGAAGCGCGGGCCGTGCTGTTGCGCGGCGTCAATGTCGGCGGCGCCAACCGGCTGCCGATGGCCGGGTTCCGCGGCCTGCTGGAAGCGCTCGGCCTGCGGGATGTCGAAACCTTCATCCAGTCCGGCAACGCCGTCTTCGCCGGCGGCCCGCCGGACGCGGCCCTTGCCCCGGCCATCCGCGAGGCAATCCGGGCCGCCCATGGCTTCGCGCCGGAGGTCTTCCTCCTCCGCCTCCCCGCGCTGGAGGCGGCGCTGGACCACCCGTTCGGCCCGGAGGCCGATCCCGCCCGCATCCATGCGGTCTTTCTCGCCGACCCCGCCCCCGCCTTCGACGAGGCCCGCCTGCTGGCCCTGCGGCAGGACGAGGCCTGGTGCCTGCGTCCCGGCCTCCTGCTGCTGCACACCCCCTCCGGCCTCGGCCGGTCGAAGCCGGCCGCGGCGCTGCCGCGGGCGCTGAGGACGCCGCAGACCGCGCGCAACCTGAAGACGGTGGCGGCGCTGGCGGGCCTGCTCCGCTCGCGCAGCCGTGAAGACGGGGCGGGGTGACGCCGGGCTACACTTCGCCATCCTCCCGGGAGGCCGAAGCATGACCCGCCTTGCCGCCGCCCATAAGCTGATCTTGGCCGTGACCCTGACGCTGCCCCTGCCGGGCCTGGCGCAGGACCGCCTCGCCTCGCATTGCATCGCCCTGGCCGAAGGTCCGGCCGCCGCGATCCCTGTCAGGCTGGGCGAGGGGCTGGAAGCCGACCATGTGCTGATCCGCTACCTGCACCACGCCAGCTTCGCCATCGTCACGCCCGAGGGTATCGTCGCGGTCACCGACTACACCGGGCGGCTCGGCGCCACCGATCTGGTGCCCGACGTGGTGACGATGAACAATTCCCATTCCACCCACTGGACGCCTGACCCCGACCCGCGCATCCCGCATGTGCTGGACGGCTGGCCCGGGGCGGAAGGCCCCGCCGACCACCGGCTGGACCTCGGCTCCATGCTGGTCAGGAACGTCACCACCGACACCCGCGGCCCCTTCGGCGACGGCGCCCGGGCCGACGGCAACTCGATCTTCGTCTTCGAGGCGGCGGGGCTCTGCATCGCCCATCTCGGCCACCTGCACCAGATCCCCTCGCCGGCCCAATACGCCGCCATCGGCCGGGTCGACATCCTGCTGGTGCCGGTGGACGGCGGCTATACCCTGCGGCTGGAGGACATGATCGGCGTGGTGCGGCGGCTGAAGGCCTCGGTGGTGATCCCGATGCACTGGTTCTCGGGCGCCTCGCTGCGGGTGTTCCTGGACGAGATGGCCGGGGAGTTCGACGTGGTGGAAACCGGGCTGAACGAGATGGTCTTCGACCGCCACAGCCTGCCTGCGCAGCCCACCATCCTGGTGCTGGAGCCGCGGCTGCTGGACGACTGATCCCCCGGGCGCTAGGGAAGGGGCAGGACTGGAGGCCCCGATGCTGAACCCCTGCGACGCCGCTTTCCTCGATACGCTGGCCGCCCGGCTGCCCGCGGGCTGCCTGCGCCCGCCCGAGCCGCGTTATCTGGAGGAACCGCGCGGCCGCTGGCAGGGCCGCGCAGGCGCGGTGGCGCGGCCGGCAAACGTGGAGGAGGTGGCCGAGATCATCCGCGCCTGCGCCGCCGCGCGGGTCGGCGTGGTGCCTTGGGGCGGCGGCACCTCGCTGGTGGGCGGGCAGGTGATGACCGAAGGCCCGCTGCCGCTGCTGCTGTCGCTGGAACGGATGGCCGCGGTGCGCGAGGTCTCCGCCGCCGACGGCGTGCTGGTGGCCGAGGCGGGCGCGACCCTGCGGACGGTGCAGGAGGCGGCGCAAGGCGCGGGGTGGCTGTTCCCGCTGTCGCTGGCCTCCGAGGGCACGGCGACGATCGGCGGCAACCTCTCCACCAACGCCGGCGGCACCGGCGTGCTGCGCTACGGCAATGCCCGCGACCTGTGTCTGGGGCTGGAGGCGGTGCTGTCCGACGGCTCGGTCTGGCGCGGGCTGAAGCGGCTGCGGAAGGACAACACCGGCCACGACCTGCGGAACCTGCTGATCGGGGCCGAGGGAACGCTGGGGGTGATCACCGCCGCTTCGCTGCGGCTGTTCCCGCGGCCGGCGCACCGGCTGGTGGCGCTGCTCGCCGTGCCCTCGCCGGAGGCGGCGCAGCGCCTGCTGGCGCTGGCCGAGGCGCGGCTGGCCGGGCTGGTCTCGGCCTTCGAGCTGATCTCGGGCGTGGGGCTGGACTTCCTCGCCGAGGCGGGACCGGAGGTGCGGATGCCCTTCGCCGACCGCCCGGACTGGTCGGTGCTGCTGGAACTCGGCCTGCCGCAGGCGATGGAGCCGGAGGCCGCCCTGGCCGGGCTCTACGAAGAGGCCGCGGAGGCGGGCCTGGTGCTGGACGGCGTGATCGCCGCCTCCGAGGCCCAGGCCGATGCCCTCTGGACGCTGCGCGAGGCGATCCCCGAGGCCAACCGCCGCATCGGCGCGGTGGCGAGCCACGACATCTCGCTGCCGCTCTCGGCCATCCCCGGCTTCCTGGAGGAGGCGGGGGAAAGGCTGGCCGCCCTGGGGGCGTTCCGCATCAACGCCTTCGGCCATCTCGGCGACGGCAACCTGCATTACAACGTCTTCCCCGCCCCCGGCCGCAGCCGGTCCGACTACGACGCCCTCCGGTCCGGGGTGCAGCTGCTGGTCCACGATCTGGTCGACAGCCTCGGCGGCTCGGTCTCGGCCGAGCACGGCATCGGCCGGGCCAAGGTGGCCGACCTGGAGCGCTATGGCGATCCCGCCCGGCTGGCGGCGCTGCGGGCGATCAAGGCGGCGCTGGACCCGGCAGGCATCATGAACCCCGGCGCGGTGCTGCGGACCGGCTGAGACATCGCGCGGCTTCGCCGCAAGCCTTTCGTCTCGCCTCTGCGCGCAAGCGCGCAACCGGCTCGGGGCTGCCTCCGGCGGGGATATTTATAGGCAGGTGAATTGGAGGAGCGCGCCTCTCCCTTTCACCTGCCTATAAATATCCTCAGGGGGTTTGGGGGCAGAATGCCCCCATCGACCGACAGCAGTCCCAGGCGACTCCGCCGGCCACCACGAAAGGCTTGCGGCGGCAGCCGCGCAACAAGGTCCGCTCAAAGCCCCTCGAAGGCGCAGAGGCTGTGGACCTCCATCCCCAGCGACACGAGCTTCTCGCGGCCGCCAAGGTCGGGCAGGTCCACCACGAAGGCGCAGCCCACCACCTCGCCGCCCAGGGCCTCGATCAGGCGGATGCCGGCCTCGGCGGTGCCGCCGGTGGCCAGCAGGTCGTCGACCAGCAGCACCTTCTCGCCCGGCTGCAGGGCGTCGTCGTGGATCTCGACCACCGCCTCGCCGTATTCCAGCTGGTAGCTCTGCGCGATGGTGCGCCCCGGCAGCTTGCCCTTCTTGCGGATCGGCACGAAGCCGGTGGACAGCTGGTGCGCCACCGCGCCGCCGAGGATGAAGCCCCGCGCCTCCAGCCCCGCCACCTTGTCGATGCGCATTCCGGCATAGGGGGCCAGCAGCTGGTCCACGCACATGCGGAACCCGCGCGGATCGGCGAAGAGCGTGGTCACGTCGCGGAACAGGATTCCCTCATGCGGGAAGTCGACGATGGTGCGGATGTAGTCCTTGACGGTCTTGGCCATGGTCCCCTCGGAAAAGCGCAGGTTTCGATACCATCAGCCGGATCGCCGCCACAAGCGCGTCATGGCCGCTCGGGCGGGTAGAGCCAGCGCAGCAGCCGGGCGTCCTGGCCGCGGATCACGGTCGTCTCGTTCGAGGTCTGCGACAGGATCGACACGCCCTCGTAGGGCTCGCCCTCGATGTCGAAGCGGGGGCCGAGGGTCTGGAAGGTCTCTTCCAGCACCACCGAGCGCATGTCGGAGGGGATGATCGCGGTGGAGATCAGGATCGTCGCCTCGGTGATCTGCCTGCGGCCGTTCCACCAGTAGGTCATGTAGCCCACCCCCATGACCCCGGCGGCCGAGATGCCGGGCACGTCCTCCAGCAGGTCGCCGTCGATGGCCGCGGTGGGGATGATGCGGATGTCCGCCTTCCGCCCCTCGACCCGGCGCAGGCGGATGCCGGCGCCGGCGCGGTTGATCTGGGCGATGGCCGCCTCCACCGCCGCGTCGAGGTTCTCGGCGAAGCCCTCGGGAAGGGGCACGTCGCCGGGCAGCAGCGACACCGTCACCAGCCGCTTCGGCCAGCGCAGCACCGGGCCGGCGCAGTCGCCGCCGGGCGGGGCGCCGCAGGTGGTGAGGCGGAAGAACTCGCGGTCCGACAGCAGCCGGTCGGCGGCGATGCCGTCGCTCTCCTGCGCCCCTGCCGCGGCGGCGAGCGGCAGCGCCAGCAGCAGGGCGCGGAGCGCCTGCCGCGCGCGGCGGAGGAGGCCGGATTTCGCCAGGGTCTGCATCGGGTCTCCTTCGGGGGCGGGCCGGGCCGGAAGATAGACCGGCGGGGCAGAGGGCGAAAGGGGGCCGCGCGGCGGAAACCCGCCGGGGGCGGAGGCACCCGCGATCCCGAAGCCTCGGCGGGCGGGAGAAGGCGAGGCACTGCCTCGCCCCCGCCCGTGCGCAGCAGCGGCACCCGGAGACATCGGTCACGCGAAACCCCGAGAGGCCAGCGCCCGACCCGGCGGGCGAGAAGCGCCCGCCGAGGGCGGGGCGGGCGCTGGCCGGGCCTTGGGGGCCCGGCCGGTCCATGCCGAACCGTTGCGCTGTGGCGAAGGCACGCGCCTTCGCCAAGGAGGCCGGAAACAAGGCTGAACCTCGCTCTGCGCTCAGGTCGGCGTCCCGCGCTGGATGATCCCGGTCGCGGCGGCGGCGGCGAGGGCCGAGACCAGCCAGCCGGCGAAGATCAGCGGCCAGCGCGCCCACCAGAGCGTGAACCCCCAAGGCCCGCGGTCCTTCGACGGCGACCAGGCCGCGGTCTGGCCGATGCCGACCACCGGCAGCACCGTGTCCACGCCATAGGCCAGCGGGTGGAAGCTCTCCCAGTCCAGCCCCGGCCCGGTCACCCCGTTCCACAGCGCGGCCGGATTGGCGGTGCAGCCGGGGAAGGGATCGGGGATGCAGTCCTGCGCCAGCAGCTCCTGCCAGCCCTCCGAGGCGGCGATCAGGTCGTTGTTCGGCGCCATCGAGCCCTCGTTCCAGGCCTGCATCGCCAGGAAGCCCGCCAGCAGCGCCAGCGCGGTGATCCAGCCGAGGGCGCGGAAGGGCGCATAGCCGTAGCCGACGATCCCTTGGGCCGCGCGGTCCCAGAGCCAGTCGATCAGGTTCTCCGCCTCGGCCCATGCGCGGGAGGCGCCGCGGCGGGGGCTGCCGTCCGGCAGGGCGGCGCGGGTCCGGCGGCGCTGGATGCCCTTGCGGCGGGCCTGCGCCTCCATGATCTCGCGCGCCTCGGCCTCGTGGCCCATCCGGGCCAGGGTGGCGGCGCATTGCGCATAGGGCTGCGGCAGGAAGCGGCCGTCGTGGCTGCTGACCTGCGCCAGCCAGCGTAGCCGGGTCGCCGCATCCACCGGCGCGTCGCGGGTGATGCGGTCGTAGCCGAAGCCGTCGATGTAGCTGCGCCCCGCCCCGGGCCAGGAGGCGGGATCGTCCACCAGATCGCCGACCTTGGCCGAGGGCATGTGCAGGCTGCCGGAGGGCATGTCGACCTTCTGCCAGAAGAACTCGGCCTCCACCTGCATCCGCTGCGCGGCAAAGGCGGCGCGGCCCTCGGGCGCGGCGAAGGCGGCGGTGGAGCAATCCAGCTGGCCGGCGATCTCGGCCGCGGCCAGCCGGACCTCGCCGCGGGCGCGGAACGGGTGCGGACCCTGGTCGCGCAGGAAGACGTCGCCGTCGATGCGCGCGCCCTGGGCGTTCAGCGCGATGCCGTCGAAATTGTCCAGCGTCGCCCCGTCCAGCGCCAGCTGGCCGTCGATCTGGGCATTGGCCAGCGAGACCTCGCCGCGGGCCCGGAACGGCGCCTCGCGGCTGGCGCGCAGGTAGACCGAGGCGCCGATCCGCGCGCCCTGGGCGGTGAAGGGGCCGGTCTCGGCACCGTGCAGCGCCAGCTGGCCGCCGATCTGCGCGGTGGCGAAGGAGATGCGGCCGGGGCAGGCGATGCCGATCAGGAACACCGAGCCCTCGATGGTGGCACCCTCGCAGGTCAGCGCCGGGAAGCACGAGCCGGAAAGCACCAGCTGCACCAGCCGCGCCCGGCGGGCGGCGATGGCATCGGTGAAGGCGCAGAGCCGCAGGTCGGTCTCGCCGCGGGCCTCCAGGAAGGACAGGTTCAGCGGCCCTTCCACAACCGCCCCGATCAGCCGCAGGCCCTGCGGCGCGACCGGCGCCTCGGCCGAGCCGCCGGTGACCAGATGGGCCAGCAGCGCGGCGCGGATGCGGGGCGCGCCGGCATCGGCGGGATCGGGCAGGGCGGTGCCGAACTGGCAGGGCGTGCCCGCCCCGGCATGGGCCAGCAGCGCCGCTTCGGCGGCGGTGGGGGCGGCGAGGATCTCGGCAAGGACCAGCATGGTGGCGCGACTATCGGCGGCGCGGCGCGCGGGCGCAAGCGGGTCCGGTGGCCCCTACCACAGGCGGTTGGCGCATGTTACGGCCGGGGCGGAAAGATTCGGGGGCAGCTTCGGGGGGCAGCGCGGCGTGGCCTATCGTCTTGAAGAGGAAACCGAAGCCGACTGGTGGGAGGTGGAGGCGCTTTACGACCTCTGCTTCGCGCCGGGGCGGACGGCGCTGTCCTCCTACCGGCTGCGCGAGGGGGTGCCGACGGTGGCGCCGCTGTGCCTGACCCTGCGCGACGACGACGGCACGCTGGCGGCGGTGATCCGCTACTGGCCGGCGCTGATCGGCGAGGAGGACGTGCTGCTCTTGGGCCCCGTCGCGGTCCACCCGACCCGGCAGGGCGAGGGGCTGGGGGGCCTCCTGATCAACGAGAGTCTGGCCGAGGCCCGCCGGCTGGGGTGGGAGCGGGTGCTGCTGGTCGGCGACGCGCCCTATTACTCGCGCTTCGGGTTCAGGAAGCTGGAGGGGGTGGAGATGCCGCCCCCCACCAACCCCGAACGGGTGCTGGGGCTGGAGCTGAAGGCCGGGGCCTGGAAGGGCGTGACCGGCCGGGTGTCCAAGGCGACCTGAGGGGGGATTGCAGAAGGCGCCCCCGGTCCCGATATGAGGGGCATGGACCAGACCCTGCCGATGCTTCACCCCGATGCCCTCGCCGCCGAGATCGCGGCGCTGGCCCGCCGCTACCGCCGCGCCGGCGGCCCGGTGATCGCGGTGATGACCCGGCTCGGCGGCCGGCTGGAGCGGCATCTGGCGGCGCTGCCCGCCGGGCTGCGGACCCGGATCGGCGAGCTCACCGAGAAGGCGCTGCTCACCTCCTGGACCCTGGCCGACCTCGGCGGCCGGGCGCTGCCCGGGGCCGGGCGGCGCGGGTCGATGGTTGCCGCCGTCGCCTCCGGCGCGGCGGGCGGGGCCGGGGGGCTTGCGACCTCGGTGGCGGAACTGCCGGTCACGGTGACGGTGATCCTGCACGCCATCCGCGCCGAGGCGGTGGCGGCGGGCTACGACCCGGAGGAGCCGTCGATCCGCGCCGAATGCCTGAAAGTCTTCGCCGCCGGCAGCCCGCTGGCGGCGGATGACGGGGTGGACACCTCTTTCCTGTCGGCGCGGCTGACGCTGACCGGCCCGGCGATCCAGCAGCTGATCCAGCGCGTGGCGCCCAAACTGGCGACGGCCCTGAGCCAGAAGCTGGCGGCGCAGGCGGTGCCGGTGCTCGGCGCGGCGGCGGGCGCGGCGCTGAATGCGGCCTACCTGCGCTACTACCGCGAACTGGCGGCAATCCGCTTCGCGCTGCTGCGGCTTTCCGAACAGCATGGCGTGGAGCCGGTGCTGCTGGCCTTCACCGCCGCCGCTGCCCCGCCCCCGGTCACCCGGGCCTGAGCGGCGGGAAGCAATTGCGCGCCTTGCGGCGCGAGCCTTTTGTCTCGCCTCTGCGCGCAAGCGCGCAACCGGCTCGGAGGTGCCTCCGGCGGGGATATTTGGGGCAGGTGAAATGGAGAAGAGGTCTTCTTCAAATTCACCTGCCATAAATATCCTCAGGGGGTTTGGGGGCAGAATGCCCCCATCGGTCGACAGCAGCCGCAGGAGCCTCCGCCAGCCACAACGATAAAGCAATGCGGCGGCAGCCGCGCCTTTGCTTCACTCCGGCTGGGCGGCCAGCCAGTCCATCAGCGCCGGGCGGGCGCTTTCGGCCCCTTCGGCCCGGGCGCGGTCGATCACGGCGCGGGCCTCGGTCAGGTCCACCCGGCGGATCAGCGCCTTGACCGGGCCGACCGAGGCCGGGCGCATCGACAGCGTGCCGATGCCGAGCGCGGCCAGCGCCA
Organism: Rhodobacter sp. SGA-6-6; assembly: GCF_011043545.1. Lineage (GTDB taxonomy): Bacteria > Pseudomonadota > Alphaproteobacteria > Rhodobacterales > Rhodobacteraceae > Pseudogemmobacter. The sequence goes on from NZ_JAAKGP010000006.1 coordinate 250,531, forward strand.
GCGCCTCGATCGGCCGGCCGGCATCCTCGCCGCAGAACGACAGCGGCGTGTCCGAGACGGCGCAGCGCGCCACGATCTGTTCGAGGAAGGCCAGGAACGACAGGTTCAGCGTGTCGTAGCGCCGCCGCACCCTTTCGTTCTCGCGGTCGGCGGCGAAGAAGAACTGTTTCAGGTCGTTGCCGCCGATGGAGACGAAATCGGTCAGCTCGAAGAAGGCTTGCGGCGCGAAGGCGAGGCTGGGGGTCTCGCACATCGCGCCGATCTCAAGCCGCTCGGGCACCCGGTGGCCCAGCGATTTCTCGCGGTGGATCTCGCGCAGCACATGGCCGCGGGCCTCGGCGAATTCGCCGTGCTCGGTGACGAAGGGGAACATGATCGTCAGCGGCCGGCCGTTGGCCGCCCGGATCAGTGCCTGCACCTGCATCCGCAGCACGCCCGGCTTGTCCAGCCCCACCCGCAGCGCCCGCCAGCCCATGGCCGGGTTCGGCTCGTCGTTGGGCTTCATGTAGGGCAGCACCTTGTCCGAGCCGATGTCCAGCGTGCGGAAGGCCACCCGCCGCCCGCCCGCGGCATCCATCACCCGGGCATAGAGCGCCGCCAGCTCCGCCCGTTGCGGCATCTTGTTGCGGATCAGGAACTGCAACTCGGTGCGGAAGAGGCCCACGCCCTCGGCCCCCGAGCCTTCCAGCGAGGGAAGGTCGGCCATCAGGCCGGCGTTCATGTGCAGGTGGATGGTGGTGCCGCATTTCGCCTGGGCGGGCAGGCCGCGGAGCGAGGCGTAGCGCTTCTGCGCCTCGGCCTGCATGGCGATCTTGTCGCGGAAGGCGCGGGCCACCGTCTCCTCGGGCCGCAGGTGGACGATGCCCTGGTCGCCGTCCACGAGGATATGGTCGCCGTTCAGCGCCTCGCCGGTGATGCGGGCGGCGTGGATCACCAGCGGGATCGCCAGCGCCCGCGCCACGATGGCGGCGTGGCTGCCGACCGAGCCCTCTTCCAGCACCACGCCCTTCAGCTTGCGGCCGTAGTCCAGCAGTTCCGCCGGGCCGATGTTGCGCGCCACCAGCACCGGGTTGTCGGGCATCTGCGCGCCGGTATCGGCGCCCTGTCCGGTCAGGATGCGCAGGAGCCGGTTCGACAGGTCGTCGAGGTCCTGCAACCGCTCGCGCAGATAGGCGTCGGGCACCTGTTCCATCCGGGCGCGGGCGGCGGATTGTTCCTTCTCCACCGCCGCTTCGGCCGAGAGGCCGCGCATGATGTCCTCTTCCATCCGGCGCAGCCAGCCGCGGGACTGGGCGAACATCCGGTAAGCTTCCAGGACCTGCTTCTGCTCCTTGTCCAGTTCCTCGGCTTCCAGCAAGTCCTCGATCGAGACCCGCAATTCGCCGACTGCCCCCCGGATGCGGTCGATCTCGGTCAGCGGGTCGTCGGCCACCGGGTTGGTCACCACCACCCGCGGCTCGTGCAGCCAGACCCTTCCCTCGGCCGCGCCCTCCTGCCCGGTGGCGCCGCGGAACATCGCTGGCTGCTTGTGCAGCGCCCGCATCGCGCCGTCGTCGCCGGTGAAGGCGCCGAGCTCGGTCATCTCGGCCAGCACCATGGCCACGACCTCGACGGCATAGACCTCGTCCTCCGAGAACAGCCGCCCGGTGCGCGACTGCACCACGAGGACGCCCAGCTTCTCGCCCACCCGCTGGATCGGCACGCCGAGGAAGGAGGAGAAGATCTCCTCCCCCGTCTCCGGCATGTAGCGGAAGCCCTTCTCGGCCGGGGCATTGGCGGTGTTCACCGGCTGGCCGGTGCGAGCGACGCGGCCGACCAGCCCCTCGCCCAGTTTCATCCGCGTCTGGTGGACGGCGGCCTTCTTCAGCCCCTCGGTCGCGCAGAGCTCCAGCGTGTCCTCGTCGCGGAAGAGATAGATCGAGCAGACCTCGGTCCCCATCGAATCGGCGATCAGATGGGTGATGGCGTCCAGCCGGTCCTGGCCCTTGCCGGGCACGGCCAGGACATCGCGCAGGCGGCGCAGGAGCTTGCGGCTTTCGCTTTCGGTCCGTTCGGGCATCATGATCCGCTTGTGGGGCGCCCCTCCTCTATAGGCGAGCGGTCCCGGGTTGGGGAGAGGAGAAAGCGCGGGATTTCGACGCGGTTGCCGGGAAAAGCGGCACGGGGGGCGGGGATGCCGGGGAAAGCGGCAGGGGTGGTGTCTGCCGAAGGGCTGTCGGGATGAGGCCATGGCCGCCATCAGGAACGGGGCGCCTGCGCGCGCCGCAGGAGTTGCCCAGCCGGGTCAACAGGCGCGTCAGCGCCCCCGGCCAGCGGCCCGACCGCCCCCCGGGCGGGCGCTTCTGCGCCGCCGGTTCTCCGCTCCACCCGAAGGAGAGGCCGCACCATAAAGCGCTGTCCGCGAACCGTTGGAGGCGCCCACCCGCGGTCGGGCACCGGCCTCCGTTGCGCGCGGATGACCGCAATGTCCTGCAAACCGCTTCGTCGCCGCAAAAGCAAAACGCCCCGGGCCAAGCCTCGGGGCGCGCTGTCTGGCGTGACCTGAGGCTTCCCTCAGCCCTTTTCCAGCTCGAAGGCGTCGTGCAGGGCCTGCACCGCCAGTTCCATGTATTTGCGGTCGATCAGCACGGAAATCTTGATCTCCGACGTGGCGATGACCTTGATGTTCACGTTCTCGGCCGCCAGCGCCGCGAACATCCGCGCGGCCACGCCGACCTGCGACCGCATCCCGATGCCGACGACCGAGACCTTGGCGACCTCGGTGTCCTCGACCAGTTCGTCGTAGGAGATGATGCCCGAGGCGCGGGCCTCCTCCATCGCCTTGCGGGCGCGGGCGACCTGGTTGATCGGGACCGAGAAGGTCATGTCGGTGGTGGCGCCCGAATGGCCGGCGGCCTTTTCCGAGATGTTCTGCACGATCATGTCGACGTTCACCCCGGCCTCGGCCAGCGGGCCGAAGATGGCGGAGGCGACGCCGGGGCGGTCGGCCACCCGGATCAGCGTCATTTTCGCTTCGTCGCGGCTGTAGGCGACACCAGAGACGACTTTCGATTCCACGATATCCTCCTCGTCGCAGACCAGGGTTCCAGAAGTCTCGTCCGTCTCCTCGAAGGAGGAGAGGACGCGCAGTTTCACCTTGTAGCGCATGGCGAGTTCCACGCTGCGCGTCTGCAGCACCTTGGCGCCCAGCGAGGCCAGTTCCAGCATCTCCTCGAAGGCGATGCGGTCCAGCCTGCGGGCCTTCGAGGTGATGCGCGGGTCGGTGGTGTAGACGCCGTCCACATCGGTGTAGATGTCGCAGCGCTCGGCCCCGAAGGCGGCGGCGAAGGCCACCGCGGTGGTGTCGGAGCCGCCGCGGCCGAGCGTGGTGATCCGGCCCTCAGGACTGATGCCCTGGAAGCCCGCCACTACGGCGACCTTCATGCCCTCGGCGAACTTGCGGTCGATGTTCTCGCGCGGGATCGACACGAAGCGGGCCGAGCCATGGGCCGAGGTGGTGTTGATCGGCACCTGCCAGCCCTGCCAGCTGCGCGCCGGCACGCCCATCTCTTGCAGCCGCAGCGCCATCAGCCCGGCGGTGACGTTCTCGCCGCTGGCGACCACGGCGTCGTATTCGCGGGCGTCGTAGAGCTTGGAGGTCTGCTCGACCCAGCCGACCAGTTCGTTGGTCTTGCCGGACATGGCGGAGACGATGACGATCACGTCATAGCCGCGCTCGACCTCGGCCTGCACCTTCTTCGCGGCATTCTCGATCCGCGCCAGATCGGCGACCGAGGTGCCGCCGAATTTCATCACCAGAAGCGGCATGGAGCCCTCCCACGGCCCTTCAAATCCGCCGGTGTCTTATGCGGGGCAGGGGGCAGGCGCAAGGGGCGGCGGCGCCCGGTGCCGCCGTTGCGAAATGGAGCGGCTTCGCCGCAAGCCTTCCGTCTCGCCTCTGCGCCTTTCAGGCGCAACCGGCTCGGGCTTGCCTCCGGCGGGGATATTTATCATCCAGAAAGAGGGAAGGTCTTATCCTCTTTCTGGACTTAAATATCCTCAGGGGGTTTGGGGGCAGAATGCCCCCATCAGCCACAGCAGCCGCAGGAGACTCCGCCAGCCACAACGAAAGGAAGGCCGCTTGCCGCGGCGCAATCCGGCAGCGGGTCAGTTGCCGCGGCGGGTGAAGAGGCCCGCGTCCTCGGCCGCGCGGCGGAGCGCGTTGGATTTGTTCACGGTTTCCTGATACTCGGCCTCGGGGTCGCTGTCGTAGACCACGCCGCCGCCGGCCTGGATGTAGAGCTGTTCGTCCTTCAGCACCGCCGTGCGCAGCGCGATGCAGAAGTCCATCTCGCCGTTGGCGGCGAAATAGCCCACCCCGCCGCCGTAGACACCGCGCTTCTCGGGCTCCAACTCGTCGATGATCTGCATCGCCCGCACCTTCGGCGCGCCCGAGACGGTGCCCGCCGGCAGGCCGGCCAGCAGGGCGGACAGCGCATCCTCGCCCTCGCGGATGTCCCCCACCACATTCGACACGATATGCATGACGTGGGAATAGCGCTCGATGATGAACTGCTCGGTCGGCCTGACGGTGCCGACCTTCGCCACCCGGCCGACGTCGTTGCGGCCGAGGTCCAGAAGCATCAGGTGCTCGGCCAGTTCCTTGCGGTCGGCCAGCAGGTCCTGTTCCAGCGCCTTGTCCTCTTCCGGGGTGGCGCCGCGTTTCCGCGTGCCGGCGATGGGGCGCACCGTCACCTGGCCGTCGCGCAGCCGCACCAGGATTTCCGGCGAGGCGCCGACGACCTGGAAGCCGCCGAAGTTGAAGAAGAACATGAAGGGCGAGGGGTTGGTGCGCCGCAAGGAGCGATAGAGCGCGAAGGGCGGCAGCGGGAAGTCCAGCGCCCATCTCTGGCTGGGCACCACCTGGAAGATGTCGCCCGCCCGGATATACTCCTTGGCCTTCTCCACCGCGGCCTTGTAGCCCTCATGCGTGAAGTTCGACCGCGGCTCGCCCACCAGCGCCGCGCCGCCGAGGTCGCGGCTGGCCGCCGCCGGCGCGCGGTCGAGGTCGCGCAGCGCGTCCATCACCCGCTCCGCCGCCTGGGCATAGGCCGCCCGGGCGGAAAGGCCCGAGGCCGCCCAGGCCGGGGCGACCACCGTCACCTCGCCCTTCACCCCGTCCAGCACCGCCACCACCGAGGGCCGCATCAGCACCGCATCCGGCAGGCCGAGCGGGTCGGGGTTCACGCCGGGCAGGTGTTCGACCAGCCGGATCATGTCGTAGCCGAGATAGCCGAAGAGACCGGCGGAGATGGCGGGCAGCCCCTCGGGCAGGGCGATCCGCGACTCCGCGATCAGCGCCCGCAGGGTATCCAGCGGGTGGCCTTCCAGCGGGTGGAAGGCCTGCGCGTCGAAGCGGGCTTCGCGGTTGATCTCCGACGCCTCGCCGCGGCAGCGCCAGATCAGGTCGGGCTTCATGCCGACGATGGAATAGCGGCCGCGGATTTCCCCGCCGGTCACCGATTCCAGCATGAAGGTGTCCGACCGCGCCTCGCCCAGCTTCAGCATCAGGCTGACCGGGGTGTCGAGGTCGGCGGCGAGCCGGGCATGGAGCACCTGGTTCTCGCCGCGGGCCCAGGCCGCCTCGAAGACCTCGAAAGAGGGTTCCAGCTTCATTGCAGGCTCGTGTTCACCGCGGTGATGGCGTTCTGGTCCAGCGTGACCGGCGTCGCCGCGATCAGCGCGTCGGCATAGGCCGCGAACAGGTCGCCCGACAGCGCCTGGGTCACCTGCGCCGCGATCCCGGCCTTCAGCGCATCGGCGTTGGGGCCGGTCTCCTCGGCGGGGATGACCTGGTTCAGCATCAGCACGGCGGTGAAATCGCCCTCCTCGACCACGCGGATCTCGCCGGGCTGCATCTCGAAGCCGGTCGCCACCACCGCCTGCGGCGCATCGGGGATGGAGCCGTTGCGGGCGATTTCCGGGGTCTGGTCGACGATCCCCTGCGCGCCGGGCGAGGCGCCGCCCTCGATCGTCGCCTTGATCGCCACCGCGCGCTCGGCCAGTGCCGTGTCCAGCTGCGCCTTGCGCCAGGCCTCGGCCACCGTCTCGCGAGCCTCGTCGAAGGGGATCGGCGCGGCGGGCACGGTCTCGACGAATTGCAGCGCCACCACGCCGCCGTCATCCAGCAGGATCGCCTCGGGGAAGTCCTCGGCGGTCACCGCATCGGCGGCGTTGCGGAAGGCGGCATAGCCTTCCAGCTTCTCCGCACCCTGTTGCCCCGGCACGTGGTCCAGCGTGGCATGGGTCATCCCCGCCTCGGCGGCGAGGTCCTGCAGCTCGGCCCCGCCGGCCAAGAGGTCGTCGATCTGGTCCACCTTGTCGGCGATCACCTTGCGCGCGGCCTCGGCCTGCAGTTCGGCGGCCAGCTCCGGCCGGGCCGTCTCGAACGGGACTTCCTCGCCCTCCAGCACCCCGTTCACCCGGTAGAGCGCCGGGCCGAGCGTGCTTTCGGCGGCGACCACCGCGCCTTCGGCCGCGGCGAAGACCGCCTCGGCCGCCGGGCCGAGGTCTTCCTTCGACACGTCGCCCAGGTCGATGTCGGTCAGCTCCAGCCCGCGCTCCTGCACCAGAGCCTCGAAGCTTTCGCCGGCGTCCAGTTTCGCCTTCGCGGCATCGGCGGCGGCCTGGTCGGGGAAGACCAGCCGTTCCACCAGCCGCCGCTCGGGCTGGACGTATTCGTCGATGCGGTCCTGGTAGATCTTCTTCAGCAGCTCCTCTTCCACCGGCTGGTCGGCGGCGATGTCCTCGGGCAAAAGCGCGGCATAGGCGATGCGCTTGGCCTCCGGCCTGGTGAAATCGGCGATATGGCCGTCATACCAGGCTTTCAGCTCCTCCTCCGTCGGCTCGGCCGGCGGGGCGGTCAGGTCGGCCGCGGTCAGGCGGATCATCGACAGGCTGCGGCGTTCGCCGACATAGCGGTAGATCGCGTCCACCATGCCCTGCGGCGCGCTGACGCCGCCGCCGACCGCGCCCTGCAACAGCTGGCGCGACACGTCGCGGCGCAGCGCGGTCTCGTAATCCGCCTCGCTCCAGCCGCCCTGTTTCAGCACGAAGGCATAGGCCTCGCGGTCGAAGCCGCCGGAAACGCCCTGGAAGGCATCCGACTTGCGGATCTCGGCGGCGACCGAGGCGTCGCCGATCGACAGCCCCAGCCGGGCGGCCTCGGCGTCCAGCGCGGTGCGGGTGACGACCGAGGACAGCGCCTTGCGGTCGAGGCCGAGCGCCAGCGCCTCGCTGATGCCGATCTGGGTGCCGACCTGCTGCGAGAAGGCGGCGACCTCCTGCTGCAGGGCGCGGGCATAGTCGCGGGTCGGGATGCCGACCGGTCCGACCGAGCCGATGGAGGAGACCGAGCCGGAGAAATTGGTGACGCCGAAGCCGCCGAGGCCGACGATCAGCATCCCCATCATCATCCAGGTGGCGACCTGCTGCCCCTTGTTGCGCGGCTTGCGGCGCTCGTCTTCGTCGGTGTGGGGGCGGGCGTTCTTGGACATCGGGAGCCTGCGTTTCTAGGGTTGCCCGCCTGTCTAGTGGGAAGGGGGGCAGGGGGCAAGTCGGGATGGTGGGAGGGTTCTGCTTCCCTGTCGTTCCACCCCGCTGCCTTGGCGAAGGCCGCCGCCTTCGCCACAGCGTCACGCTTCCCCTTGTCCCGGCCGGGACCATAAGTCCCGGCCAGCGCCCGCCCCCCCCTTGGGCCAGGCGCTTCTCGCCCGCCGGGTCGGGCGCTGGCCTCTCGGGGTCTCCTGCCGACATGTTTCCGGTTACAACCGCCGCGCACGGGCGGGGCGAGGCAGTGCCTCGCCTGTTCCCGCCCGCGGATACCGAAGGGGCGGCGGGGTGAACCCCGCCCTACGGATCGGGTGGGGTCAGGGCCGGAAGGCCGCGAGGCGGCGGAACATCTCGGCGATGCCGGCGGCGTCGGCATTGGCGAAGGCGATGCGCAGCTGGCGTTGCCCGGCGGCGCTGCCTTCGGGCTGGAACATGGTTCCGGGCAGCATCAGGATGGCGCAGTCGTCCACCAGCCGCTTGCACAGGGCCTCGGAGCCCATTCCGAACGGATGCTCGACATAGGCGAAATAGGCCCCGCAGCCCAAGAGCTTCCAGCCCTCCAGCGCCGCGAAGCCGCCGGTCATTGCCTTGCGCCGGGCGAGGATCTCGTCGCGTTCCCCCGCCAGCCATTGCGACAGGTTCCGCATCCCCCAGAGCGCTCCGATCTGGCCCAGCTGGCCCGGGCAGATCGCCACGGTGTCGAGGAATTTCTCCACCTCCGCCAGCCGCGCCTCGGAGGCGCAGATCGCGCCCACCCGGTGGCCGGTCAGCCGGTAGGCCTTGGAGAAGCTGTAAAGCTGGATCAGCACGCCGTCCCAGTCCGGGTCCGCGAACAGGTCGTGCGGGCGCCCCCCCGTCTCGATGGAATGCCGGGAGTCGAAATCGCGGTAGGTCTCGTCCACCACCAGCGCGAGGCCATGGGCGCGGGCGAGGTCGCGGAAGGCGGCGAGGGTCTCGGCCGGATATTCCACCCCGCCGGGATTGTTCGGCGAAACCAGCACGATGGCGCGGGTCTTCGGGGTGATCAGCGCCGCGCAGGCCTCCGCCGAGGGGATCAGGCCGGCGCCGGTGTCCAGCGGCACCGCGGTGACCGAGGCCATGTCCAGCCACATCTTGTGGTTGAAATACCAAGGGGTGGGCAGGATCACCTCGTCCCCCGGGCCGGCCAGGGTGGCCATCACCGCGGTGAAGGCCTGGTTGCAGCCCTGCGTGATCGCCACCTGCCCGGGCCGGACCGCGCCGCCATAGGCCGAGGACCATTGCGCGGCGATCTCCTCGCGCAGGGCGGGCAGGCCGAGGACGGGGCCGTAGAGATGCGCCTGCGGGTCGTTCAGCGCCGCCTCGGCGATCGCCTGCCGCAGCGCCAGCGGCGGGCTGTCCACCGGCGCGGCCTGGCTGAGGTTGATCAGCGGGCGGCCGGCCGGAAAGCTCTTGCCCGCGATCCAGCGCCGCGCCTCCATCACCGGCGGCGGCTCGGTGGCGGCGAAGGCGGGGTTCAGGGGCAGGGTCATGGCGCGGTCCTTTGCGGGCTTTCCCGATTGATCGCAGGTTCCGGGGCAGGGGGGCAAGCCCCTCCGGGCAGGCAGGGTGTATTGAATATCGGTATCTGTTGGTATATCCTCGGCCGCGGACAAGGAAAGGCTGACCCGATGCCCCGCAACACCTCGGTCTCCCTCGGCGACCATTTCACCAGCTTCATCGACGCGGAGGTGAAGGCGGGCCGCTACGGCTCGGCCAGCGAGGTGGTGCGGGCGGGCCTGCGGCTGTTGCAGGAGCACGAGGCGAAGGTGAAGGCGCTGGAGGCGGCGCTGATCGAGGGAGAGGAATCCGGACCGGCGCGAGATTTCGATTTCGATGTCTTTCTGGCAAAGAAACGGGCCGAGTATGAACGGAAATGAAGGTCCTTTCCTGCTCACTGAAAGCCACGGAGGATGTCGGCGCAATCTGGGACTACAGCGCAGACAGATGGGGCCCGGATCAGGCCGAGCGTTACACCGCCGCCATACGCGATGTGTGCCGCGCGCTTGCGAATGGGCAGAAGAGAGGCCGCCCATCCACCGTTCGACCAGGATATATGAAATGCACGTCCGGGTCGCACATCATCTGGCTCCGCGACACGGGTGACGCGCTGGAAGTCGTCCGCGTTCTCCACTCCGCGCAGGACACCGAACGGAACCTGCACGACTGATGGTCAATCCTGCCCGCGGAACGGCTGCACGTATTGCAGCGCCATGTCCCAGGGGAAGAAGATCCAGGTGTCCTGGCTGACGCTGGTGATATAGGTGTCGGCCTGTTTCTCGCCCTCGGGCTTGGCGTAGACGCAGGCGAAATGCGCCTTGGGGTAGAGGCCGCGGATCAGCTCCAGCGTCTTGCCGCTGTCCACCAGGTCGTCGACGATCAGGATGCCGGTCCCGTCGCCCATGACCGTGGCGTCGGGGAACTTGATCACCTGGGCCTCGCGGCGCTGGTCGGCCTTGCCGCCGCCGGAGTGGTAGGACTTCACGCTGATCGAGTCGACCACCCGGATGTCCAGCTCGCGCGAGACGATCATCGCCGGGACCAGCCCGCCGCGGGTGATGCCGACCACAGCCTTCCAGGTCCCGCCCTCGCCCGGGCCCTTGCCGTCCAGCCGCCAGGCCAGCGCCCTTGCGTCGCGGTGGATCTGGTCCCAGCTGACGTGGAAGCCCTTCTCGTGCGGCAGGCGGTCGGCGGACATGGGTGCTCTCCTCAGGTGGCGGCGATCTTGACCCCGAGCGCGGCCAGCGCCGCCCCGAAGCTGCGGTCGATGATGGTCTTCAGGCTGATATAGCGCGCCCGGGTCCGGTCGAGCGAGAAGATACGGGCGACGAGGCTGTTCCACAGGGTCTCGGCGGTGAAGATCACCGCCAGCAGCGCGGCATAGACCCAGAGCGGCGTGCCCCGCGGCACGGTGCCGAGGAAGATGGCGCTGAACACCACCGCGGGCTTCGGATTGGCCAGCTGGGTGAACAGCCCCAGCCGGAAGGCCGACAGCGCCGAGCGCGGCACCGGCCGCGCATCCTCGGTCACCAGCGGCGTGCGGGCGCCGTGCCAGAGGTGCCAGCCCATCCAGACCAGATAGGCCCCGCCGCCGAGCTTCAGCGCCCAGAGCAGGGCGGGGGCGGCGGCGAAGACGATGTTCAGCCCGAACATCGCCGCCGAGGCCCAGACCACCGCGCCGAGGCCGATCCCCGCGGCCAGCATGGCGCCGGTGCGGAACCCTTCGGTCAGGCCGGTGCGCGCGGCCATCAGCACCGCGGGACCGGGCGAGATCGCGGCCAGCGTCACCAGCCCGGAAAAGGCCAGGAAGGCCGCCGGCGTCACGCGCCGCCTTCCTTCTTGCCGGACACGATGTCGATGTCCGGCGCGTCGATCGCCTTCATGCCGACGGCATGGTAGCCGCAGTCGACATGCAGGTTCTCGCCGGTGGTGCCGGAGCCGAGGTCGGAGAGCAGGAACAGCGCGGCCTTGCCCACCTCTTCCTGCGTGACGTTGCGGCGCAGCGGCGAGTTCAGCTCGTTCCATTTCAGGATATAGCGGAAGTCGCCGATGCCGCTGGCGGCCAGCGTCTTGATCGGGCCGGCGGAGATGGCGTTCACCCGGATGCCGTCCTTGCCGAAATCCTCGGCCAGATACTTGACCGAGGCCTCCAGCCCGGCCTTGGCCACGCCCATCACGTTGTAATGCGGCATCACCTTCTCGGCGCCGTAATAGGTCAGCGTCAGCAGGCTGCCGCCCGGCCCCATCAGCGCGCCGGCGCGCTGGCAGACCGCGGTGAAGGAATAGACCGAGATGTCCATCGCCAGCGCGAAGCCCGCGCGCGAGGTGTCGACGTAGCGGCCGCGCAGCTCGTTCTTGTCGGCGAAGCCGATGGCATGGACGACGAAGTCCAGCTGGCCCCATTCGGCCTTCAGCGCCTGGAAAAGCGCGTCGATGCTGTCGTCGCTGGCCACGTCGCATTCGTAAAGGAGCGGCCTGCCGAGACTGGCCGCCAAGGGCTCCACCCGTTTCTTCAGCGCCTCGCCCTGGTAGGAGAACGCCAGTTCCGCCCCCTGCGCCGCCACCGCCTGCGCGATGCCCCAGGCAATCGACTTGTCGTTGGCGAGGCCCATGATGAGGCCCCGCTTCCCTGCCATAAGTCCGGTTGACATTCCCGTTCCCCCGCCCACCCTGTCGCTGGTAAGGCTGACGAATAGGCGGAAAGCCGGGATGCCGCAAGGGCAGGCCCGCGCCGGCGCGGCCCCTTCGGCGGAGGCGGGAGAGAAGGATGGACAAGCTGAGGAACGGGGCGGCGGACCGGCAGGGCATCTTCGCGGGCGACGATCCCTTCGCCCTGGCGCAGCGCTGGCTGGACGAGGCGACGGCCTCGGAGCCGAACGACCCCAACGCCATCGCGCTGGCAACGGTGGATGCGGCGGGCCTGCCCAATGTCCGCATGGTGCTCTTGAAGGAGATCGAGGTCTGGGGCGATGCCTCCGGCGCGCCGGACGGCGCCTTCGTGTTCTACACCAACTACGGCTCGGTCAAGGCGGCCGAGATCGAGGGCGCGGGCAAGGCCGCCTTCGTGCTGCACTGGAAATCGCTGCGGCGGCAGATCCGGGTGCGGGGCCTCGTCAGCCGCGAGGAGGGGCCGCAGGCCGACGAATATTTCGCCAGCCGCAGCCTGAAGTCGCGGCTCGGGGCCTGGGCCAGCCGGCAGTCGCAGCCGCTCGCCTCGCGCGAGTCGCTGATGGCCGAGGTGGCGAAGATGACCCTGCGTCACGGCACCGCGCCGCACCGCCCGCCGTTCTGGGGCGGCTTCCGCATCCGGCCGCTGGAGATCGAATTCTGGGCCGACGGCGCCTTCCGCCTGCACGACCGCTTCCGCTGGACCCGGCCTTCCGCGGGGGAAAGCTGGAGCGTCGCCCGGCTCTGCCCCTAGCGGCTACCTGTCCGGACAGGTTTGTTTGCGTATGCAGCTTTTTGTGCTTGAACCTCTCCCGCGAAATCCGGCATTCCTTGGGCAGGGCTTATTCTGGGGAGAAGGCTCTTCCATGAGCGAAGATGACAAGGCCATGCAAGTGTTGCAGGGCCGGGTGAAGTGGTTTGATCCGGCCAAGGGCTTTGGTTTCATCGTTTCCGACAGCTCCGCCTCCGACATCCTGCTTCACGCGAACGTATTGCGTAACTTCGGGCAAAGCTCCGTCGCCGACGGCGCCGGAATCACGGTGCGCGTCCAGCAGACGCAGCGCGGGGTGCAGGCGGTCGAGGTGCTGAAGATCGACCCGCCGGAGGGCATCGTCGTGCCCCTGGGCGAGGAGGCCGGGCAGATGTCGCCCGAAGAGCTTCTGGCCCTGCCGCTGGAGCCGTCGCGGGTGAAGTGGTTCGACAAGGCCAAGGGATTCGGCTTCGCCAATGTCTTCGGCAAGCCCGAGGACGTGTTCATCCACATCGAGGTGCTGCGGGTCTCGGGCTTCGCCGATCTCGCCTCGGGCGAGGCGGTGGCGCTGCGGATCGCCGAGGGCAAGCGCGGGCGGATGGCGGTGCAGGTGGCGTCCTGGGAATCGGCCCTGCGCGGGCGCGAGGCGCAGGGCTGATGCGCGGGCAGCGGGCAGCGGGGCGTGGTCTTCTGCCCCTGCTGGCCGCGCTTGCGCTTGCCGCCCCGGCGCCGGCCGCGCCGCCCTGTGCGCCCGGACGGGTGGACATCCGCTGGGACGGCGGTGGCGAGAGCTTTGCCGTCGAGGTCGCCGACGATGCCGCCGAGCGGGCGCAGGGGCTGATGTTCCGCGAAAGCCTCGATCCCGGGGCCGGGATGCTGTTCGTCTACGAGGCGCCGCGGCGGGTCAGCTTCTGGATGAAGAACACGCTGATCCCGCTGGACATGGTCTTCGCCGACGCGGCGGGGCGGGTGACGGCGGTGCATTCCATGGCCGTGCCGCTGGACGAGACCCCCATCGACGGCGGCGAGGGGGTGCGCTTCGTGCTGGAGATCAACGGCGGGCTGGCCGGAAGGCTGGGGCTGGCCCCGGGGGCCGAGCTGCGCCATCCCGCCATCGGCCCAGGCGCCGCCTGGCCCTGCGACTGACCCGCAAGAGCCGCTTTCCCTCCGCCCCGTTCCGCGCTAAGGGGGCCTCGTCGGGGCGTAGCGCAGTCTGGTAGCGCGACGGTTTTGGGTACCGTAGGTCGGAAGTTCGAATCTTCTCGCCCCGACCATTTTCTGAAAATGAGCCAGCGGCGGGAGGGGAGGAC
>NZ_JAAKGP010000059.1 GCF_011043545.1 Rhodobacter sp. SGA-6-6
CGATCCCGAGGCGCTGATCGCCGAGGGCATCGCCGCGCTGCGGTCGCGCTACCGCCTTCCGGGCTGACAGGTCGTCCCGCTCCACAGCCTCAATGACCTCGGGCGCGGCCTTTGCAATGACGGTCTTGGCGGCGCGGACGCTGCGCTCCGAGACGTTCAGCATCTCGGCGGCCTGCGCCTGCGAGACCGGCGCAATGGTGGGTTCGATGGTTTCAAGCGGCAAATTTGCCGCTTGGTCCGACCGCCGGACTCCACCATGGGCAAGGTTCGCCAGCTTCCCGGCGACCACGGCCCTTTGGCTCTCGGTCAGGCGGCGGCTAGGGGTTCGGCGTTGTCGCAAAGCAACAGAGAAAGGACCTAAAACATCCGCTCAAAACACAACTTTGAGGAATCTAAAGGTAGCGTATTAGTTGTGGGATGAAGCTCGCAATCGGCCAGCATGTGATCGTATCTTGCCCGGACGTGGACCCGCCCACCACCGCCGGGATCATCATCGACGGCCCGATGCTGCGCGCGGCTGGCGTGATGTTCAAAGTGTGGATCGGCGGCGGCGACGGCCGT
>NZ_JAAKGP010000060.1 GCF_011043545.1 Rhodobacter sp. SGA-6-6
CGTCCAGCCCGGCGCCGAGGTCGAGCAGCAGGTCCTGCACGCCGTCCAGCGCCTCGCCGACCAGCGCGCCCTCGGCCAGGAGGGCGGCATCGACTGCGCCCAGCACCGCCTCCAGCGCGCCGCCGAGGTCCTGGCCGTCCAGCGCGGCGAAGGCCTCGGCCAGGCCCTGGCTCAGCGCGGCCGCGGCCGCGGCCGAGCCGCCCTCGAGATGCGGCAGCAGGCCGCCCGCCGCGCCGGCGTCCGGGTTGCCGGAGAGCAGGCCGTCGACCAGCTCGCCCAAGAGGCCGCCGACGCCGGCCAGCGGCGTGCCGGCCTCGATGCCGTCGAGCAGGGCCTGCAGGCCGGCCTCGACGGTGGCGACCAGCTCGTCGGCGGCATCGCCGGCAGTGTCGAGCAGGCCGTTCTCGCCGCCGAGGACGCCGGCCAGGGTGCCGAGCAGGGCATCGACGGCCGCGGCGACATCGGCATCGCCGAGGTCGGCCAGGGCCTCGTCTATGCCGGCGAGCAGGCCGGGCGCGA
>NZ_JAAKGP010000061.1 GCF_011043545.1 Rhodobacter sp. SGA-6-6
CCGTTCGGACCCCGGAACCGTAACTGCATCCCCCAAGCAGGACAATCTGGCATCGGCCGGGGCAGGGCGTTAAGCTGGCCCCATGCGCATACTGGGCAATGTCGTCGTCTTCGTGCTGATCATGGCGGTCTCGGCCGGCATCGCCTTGCTGCTGCTCGACCCGCTGGCGCATATCGGGGTCTTCGGCAGCTGCTTCGAAGGCGGCTGCGGCTATGCGGCGGTCTTCCTGGGCTTCCCGGTGATGACGCTGGTGTTCACGGGGGTGGGCTGCGCAATCTGGTTCGCGCTCAGCCGCCGCAGGTGAGGAAGCCGATCCATAAGCGGCGCGCCCTGGAGCATAGCTTGGGGCACTTCCCCGCCACCCACCCGGAGTCCCTGGGGTGGAGAACCGGCCCCGCGTAGCCCCACCCCCTTGACCCGCAACCGATCTTCGGTGCCGCCCGCCTTGCGGGTCCCGTGTCGGTCATGTCAGGAAGGATTTGGCTGGGGCGCTAGGATTC
>NZ_JAAKGP010000062.1 GCF_011043545.1 Rhodobacter sp. SGA-6-6
CGGGCCGGTCTGCCCGGCGGCATAGCGCGCCCACGCAAGCGCGGCGATCAGTTGCTCACCGACGCGCCCGGGCGTCCATCCGTCATTCGCCTGGGCGATCTCTGGCACCGGCTGGTCCATCGGCGGAAGACCGGCAAGGGCCGATGCCATCCATTTCACCACGTCTCGGGCTGGCCGCTTCCCGGTCGAAAGGTTCATGGTTCCGGCGGGGGCGCGGTCGAGGGGCATTCGGACCTCCTGATGCTGGATGGCCGGAAGATAGTGTCAGGCGTGGGAGATGTAAATTATTGGGATTCCATCCCAATTGCCCCGTAGAGGCCATGGGATGCCGTTTTTAGCGCGATCTCGGTTTCCGGCTACCTACCCCGCCGACGACCCCGCCCTGCCCAAATTCGCGGGAAAGCGTGGGCGGTTTCGGGGCATTCAGGGGGCGGGGGCGCTATCCGCCGCGCCCCGGGCGATCCGCCACGGCAATCCGATCCTCGACGACCCAAACTGC
>NZ_JAAKGP010000063.1 GCF_011043545.1 Rhodobacter sp. SGA-6-6
TTCAGCGCCATCAGCGCCAGCACGGTCAGCTGGCAGGTGAAGGCCTTGGTCGAGGCGACGCCGACCTCCACCCCGGCCAGGATCGGCAGGGCGAGGTCGCTCTCGCGGGCGATGGAGGAGGTGGGGACGTTCACCACCGAGACCACCTTGGCCACCTTCTCCTTCACATGGCGGAGGGCTGCCAGGGTGTCGGCGGTCTCGCCCGACTGGCTGACGAAGACGGCCATCGAGGCAGGCGACAGCACCGGGTCGCGGTAGCGGAACTCCGATGCGATGTCGATGTCGGCGGGCAGGCCGGCCAGCTGCTCGAACCAGTATTTCGCCACATGGCAGGCATAGGAGGCGGTGCCGCAGGCCACCAGCACCACCCGGTCGACGGCGGCGAAGTCCAGCCCCTCGGGCAGGCGCAGGGCGCCGCCGCCGGTGTAGTG
>NZ_JAAKGP010000064.1 GCF_011043545.1 Rhodobacter sp. SGA-6-6
TGATCCCGAAGTCCTGATCGCCGCCGGGATCGCCGCGCTGCGGTCGCGCTATAGGCTGTAGTGGCGCGCCCTCCTCGGTCGGGGCCGCAGAAAGCCGAAAACATCCGCCGAAAACACAACTTTAACGAATCTTCATGATGCTTAAGGTTGCACCATGAAGCTCGCAATCGGCCAGCATGTGATCGTATCTTGCCCGGACGTGGACCCGCCCACCACCGCCGGGATCATCATCGAGGGGCCGATGCTGCGCGCGGCTGGCGTGATGTTCAAAGTCTGGATCGGCGGCGGCGACGGATGC
>NZ_JAAKGP010000065.1 GCF_011043545.1 Rhodobacter sp. SGA-6-6
GCACAGGCTGCCGATGTCCGGCAGTTCGTGAAGTCCGGCGACGACCTGATCGTCCATCTGACCGACGGCCGGAGCTTCGTCATCGAGGACTTCTTCGTCAAGGGACCGAACGGCGAGGTCAGCCGTCTGCTCTATGAGGACGGCACCTTCAGCGGCGTCGACGGCAACGTCCAGACGGTCGAGGGCGATGCCGTCGGCCTGGGCGCCGCGATGTCGAACGAGGACATGGCCGCGATCGCCATCGCCGGCCTCGGCGGCCTGGGCCTGATCGCCTCCAGTGG
>NZ_JAAKGP010000066.1 GCF_011043545.1 Rhodobacter sp. SGA-6-6
CTTGCGAACCACCAAATACCTCGGCCGGACAATCTGGCGACGATGGAGCGCATATCATCGCCGAAGTCGTGCAGAGACAAAAATGCACTGTATGAAACTGCTGGGCCAGCGCCTGACCGCGAGGGAGTTCGACCGCCAGGTCGCAGAACTCCATATCCGCATGGCTGTCATGAACGGCTACACAGCGCTCGGCATACCCGTCACAGAGACTGTGGGATAAATCCGTCCGGGGAAAGGGACAGTCCGGCCATAAACCGATTTGTGCAACAGAGCC
>NZ_JAAKGP010000067.1 GCF_011043545.1 Rhodobacter sp. SGA-6-6
CGGTGCTGACGCCTTCGAGAACCTCGCCCAGAACGGAACCGGGCTCGCCGTCTCCGTCTCCGTCTCCATCGCCGTCTCCGTCCCCATCGCCGTCGCCATCGCCATCCCCGTCTCCGTCCCCATCGCCGTCCCCATCGCCGTCGCCGTCGCCGTCCCCATCGCCGTCTCCGTCGCCATCCCCGTCCCCATCCCCGTCCCCATCGCCGTCTCCGTCGCCGTCCCCATCGCCGTCACCC
>NZ_JAAKGP010000007.1 GCF_011043545.1 Rhodobacter sp. SGA-6-6
GATCACCGCCACAGCCGCGCCGCCTCTTCCGCCGTATAGCGCTCCAGCCGCACGTCCTCGGCCACCGCCGCCGGATCGCGCCGCGCCGGGTCGCCATAGCCGCCGCCGCCCGGCGTGCGCACCCGCACCCGGTCGCCCGGCGCCAGCGCGATGTCCTGCGCCTTGGACAGGTGCTCGGGCACCAGCACCTCGCCGCCGCGGCAGATCTCCACCCGGTTCACCGCCCCCTCGCCGCCGCCGAGCGCCCCCTGCGGCCCCACCCTGCCGTGGTCCATCACGAAGGAGGCCCGCGCCTCGCCGCGCAGCAGCTCGATCTCGTAGTCCAGCCCGAAGCCGCCCCGCCACTCTCCCGCGCCGCCCGAGCCTTCATGCAGCGCATAGCGGCGATACAGCACCGGGAACTTCTGCTCCATGATCTCCACCGGCGGCGCCTTGGAGATGCCGATGGTGGAGCAGCCGTTGGCGATGCCGTCGCCGCCCCGGAACCCGCCGTAGCCGCCGCCGGAAATCTGATACATCACATAGCCCGCCCCGGTCTCCGGGTCCGTCCCCCCCAGCCCGAAGTTGCCGGAGGTCCCCGCCGGCGCCGCCGTCACCCGGTCGGGGATCGCCTGCACCAGCGCCGCGAAGACCGCCTCGGCGATCCGCTGGCTGACCTCCGCCGCGCAGCCCGAGACCGGGCGGGGATAATGGGCGTCGAGGAAGGTGCCCTCGATCCCCACCACCTCCAGCGGCTCGAAGGCCCCGGCCGAGATCAGCACGTCGGGGAAGATGTGCCGCATCGCCAGATAGACCGAGGAAAGCGTGGTCGCCCGCACCGAATTCATCGGCCCCATGCAGGGCGGCGAGGACCCGGCGAAATCGAACACCAGCCCGTCGCCTTGCCGCGTCACCGCCAGCGCGATGGTCAGGGGCGCGTTCACCACCCCGTCGGAATCGAGGCAAGCCCGCGCCTGATACCGCCCCTCCGGGATCAGCCCGATCATCGCCCGCATCTGCCGCGCCGCCAGATCGCGCATCCGGGCGATGGCCTCCTCCACCACCGCATCGCCGTAGCGGTCCAGCAGCGCCGCCAACCGCTCCGCCCCCACCATCAGCGCCGAGGCTTGCGCCTTCACGTCGCCGATCCGCTGCTCGGAGACCCGGATGTTCGACCGGATGATCGCCCAGATCTCCGCATCCATGACTCCCTTCTTGAACAGCTTCACCGGCGGCAGCCGCAGCCCCTCCTGCTCGGCGCTGATGGCGGAGGCGGAAAACCCGCCCGGCACCATCCCGCCGGTGTCCGGCCAATGCCCGGTGTTCGACAGCCAGCACCAGAGCCGCCCCTGCCGCCAGAACGGCATCACGAAGCGCACGTCCATCAGATGGGTGCCGCCGAGGTAGGGGTCGTTGACGATGTAGATGTCCCCCGGCTCCGGCGCCGCCGTCTCGCCCGCGGCGATCCGCTCCACCAGCGTGCGGGTGGAGAACTGCATGACGCCGACGAAGACCGGCAGCCCCTTCGACCCTTGCGCGATCAGCGCCCCGTCCCCGGCCGCATAGATGCCGTCCGAGCGGTCGTCGGCCTCGGCGATCACCGGCGAGAAGGCCGCCCGCGAGAAGGTCAGGTCCATCTCGTCGCAGACCTGCTGCAACCCCGCCTGAATGACGGCAAGAGTAACCGGATCGACCATCGCCTTGCCCATTTTCTGTCCCCAAATATCCCGGGGTGCGACCATTGTTGCGCCATTGGTTCGAGCAACCAATGGTCGCGGGGGGCTGGCCCCCGGCCTCGGCTTCAACCCGCAAACCCCACCACCAGATTGCCGTCCGCATCCGACCTCACCCGGCACCCAGGCTCCACCACCAGCGTGGTGTCCATCTGCTCGACGATCGCCGGCCCCGCCAGGTCCAGCGCCAGGGGCAGGTGGTCGCGCCAGTAGACCGGCGTCTCCACCCAGCCGCCGAACCAGACCGGCCGCGTGCCCGCAGGCTCCGCCTGCGGCTTCCGGCCCGCGGGGTCGATGAGCCGCGACAGGTCCGGCTCGGCGCGACGGCCGGTGACGCTGGCGGTCAGGTTGACCAGGTTGGCGCGGATTTCCGGCAGTTCCACCCGAAAGCGGGCGCGGTAGGCCGCCTCGAACAGGCGCTGCACCTCCTCGCGCGAGGGCGTGGCCGAGGGCAAGGGCACCCGCAGCAGATGGGTCTGGCCGACGAACTGCATCTCGGCGGCGAACTCGGCGCGGATGTCGCGGATCTCCACCCGCTCCTCCCCGATCAGCCGCCGCCCCTCGGCCTCCTGCGCCGCAAGGATGGCATGGACCTGCCCCATCTCCACCGCGTCCAGCGGCCGGTTCAGGGTGCGGACGAAATCGTGCCGCAGGTCGGCCACCACGCAGCCGAGCGCATTGGTGATCCCCGGCCGGGCCGGCACCAGCACCTGCGGCACCGCAAGCTCCCGCGCCAGCGCCACGGCATGAAGCGGCCCGGCGCCGCCGAAGGCGAACAGCGCGAAATCGCGCGGATCGGCGCCCATGGAAATCGACACCATGCGGATCGCCCCGGCCATATGGGTATTCGCGATCCGCACCACCGCCTCGGCGGCCGCCTCCACCCCAAGCCCCAGAGGCCGGGCGATCTGCCCCTCCATAGCCTGCCGCGCCGCCTCCGCCGCCTGACCGAAGCGGCTGGCCGGAAGCCGGCCGAGGATCAGGTTGGCATCCGACAGCGTGACCTTCGTGCCGCCGCGGCCGTAGCAGACCGGCCCGGGGTCCGACCCGGCCGAGTCCGGCCCGACCCGCAGCATCCCGCTGGCATCCACCCGGGCGATGGACCCGCCCCCTGCCCCCACGGTGCGCACGTCCACCATCGGCACATGGATCGGCATGGCATATTCCACCTCGATCTCGTTCGAGACCGGCGCGATGCCGCCGCGGATCATCGCCACGTCGGTGGAGGTGCCGCCCATGTCGTAGGTCAAGAGGTTGGGGAACCCCGCCCGCCGCCCGGTCGCCACCGCCGCCATCACGCCCGAGGCCGGGCCGGACATTACCGTCTTCACCGCCTCGCGCGCGACATGGGCCGCACTGACCATGCCGCCGTTGCCGTTCATCACCAGAAGGTCGCGGGCATAGCCGCGCGCCTTCAGCTCCCCGGCCAGCCGCGAGACGTAGCGCTCCAGCACCGGCTGGACGGAGGCATTCACCGCTGCCGTCACCCCGCGCTCGTATTCCCGCGCCTCGGAGAGGAGGGAATGGCCGGTGGTGACATAGCCATTCGGCCAGAGGGAAGCGGCGATCTCTGCCGCACGCAGTTCATGCGCCGGATTGGCGTAGGAATGCAGGAAATGGATCACCAGCGCCTCGCAGCCCTGCGCCAGCAGGGCGCGGATGGCCGCGGCGACGGCCGCCTCGTCCAGCGGCGTGACCACCCTGCCCCGGGCATCCATCCGCTCCGGCACCTCCAGCCGCAGGTCCCGCGGGATGATCGGGGTGAAGCGGCCGGCCATGCCATAGGGCTGCGGCCGGGTGCGGCGGCCGAGTTCCAGCACGTCGCGGAAGCCTTCGGTGGTGATCAGGCCGGTCCTCGCCAGCCGCCGCTCCAGCACCGCATTGGTGGTGGTGGTGGTGCCGTGGACGATCAGGTCCAGGTTAGCAAGGTCGGTCCCCGCTTGCGCGAAGGCCGCCAGCACCCCGCCCGACTGGTTCGGCAAGGTGGTCGGCACCTTGGCCAGCCGCACCGCGCCCGAGGCCGGGTCGAAGACCACCAGGTCGGTGAAGGTGCCGCCGACATCCACCCCGGCGACGAGGCCCGTTTCCGTCATCCCCGCCCCCTTCCGAAACGGCGATTGCGCCCGGGTTGCCATTCACACCCCCACGAAATCGGCGAATTGTCGGGCGCCGGGATGCAGGGCGGCGGCCTCGGCCACCTCCTCCACGCTGCCATGCGCCATGAAGGCCACCCGGTCCGCCATCCGCAGCACCGCCTCCACCCGCTGCTCGACCAGCACCACCGCCACGCCCTCGGCCTTCAGCCGCAAGACCGCCTCGCGTATCAGGGCGATCATGCTGGGCTGCAACCCCTCGGTCGGCTCGTCCAGCAGCAGCACCTTCGGCTCCAGGCACAGCGCCCGGGCGATGGCCAGCATCTGCTGCTCGCCCCCTGACAGGGTGGCGGCGGGCTGGTTGAGACGCTCCCGCAGCCGGGGGAAGAGCGCCAGCACATGGTCCCGGACCTTCGCCCGGTTGCCGCGGATCAGTCCGCCGACATCGAGGTTCTCGGCCACGGTCAACGGGCCGAACAGCCGCCGCCCCTGCGGCACCCAGGCGAGGCCCTTTCCCGGCACCAGATGCGCGGGCAGGTCCTGGATCGCCTGCCCGTCCAGCATGACGGTGCCCGCCGAGACCGGCACGATCCCCATGATCGCCTTCATCAGCGTGGTCTTGCCGGCGCCGTTGCGGCCCATGACGCAGGTGACCTCGCCCGCCCGGGCCGCGAAATCCACCCCGCGCAGCACGGTGACGGGGCCGTATCCGGCGGTGAGTCCGCGCAGCTCAAGCACCGAGATAGGCCTCCTGCACCGCCTTGTCGGCGCGGATCTCCGCCGGTGTCCCCCGCGCCAGAACCCGGCCGGAGGTCAGCACGGTGATGCGGGTGGCAAGGTCCATCACCACCTCCATGTTGTGCTCGATCAGCAGCACCGCGACCTGCGGCACCAGCCCGCGGACCAGCGCCTTGAAGCCCTCGATCTCGCCCGCCGCCAGCCCCTGCGTCGGCTCGTCCAGGATCAGCACCCGCGGCGCCAGCGCCAGTCCCATCGCCAGCTCCAGCAGCCGCTGGTGGCCGTAGGAGAGGGTTCCGGCCACCTCCGCCCCCATCCCTTGCAGCCCCACCCGGGCCAGCGCGGCCTCCACCGTGGGGCCGAGGGCCCCCGGCTGCCGCCCGCCCTGCACCGCCAGCGCCACGTTGTCGAAGACGGTCAGGCCGGGGAAGATGCTGGTGATCTGGAAGGTATAGGCCAGCCCGCGGCGGACGCGGGCATGGGCGGGCAGCCGGGTGATGTCCTCGCCCGCCAGCGTGATCGTGCCCGCCTGCGCCGGGATGCGGCCCGACAGCAGCGAGACCAGCGTGGTCTTGCCGGCGCCGTTCGGGCCGATCAGGGCGTGGATCTCGCCGGGCTCCAGGTCGAAATCCACCCCGTCCACGGCGCGGATGCCGCCGAAATGGCGCGTCAGGCCGCGGGCGGAGAGAAGGCTCATGGCAGCTCCCTCCACAGCCTCGCCCGCACCCAGCCGAGGATGCCCTTCGGCGCGAAGAGCACCAGCACCACCAGCACAAGGCCCACAAGGAACAGCCAGGCCGAAGTGACGGAGGAGGCGAATTCGGTCAGGTAGAACATCAGCCCGGCCCCGAGCACCGCGCCCAAGGTGGTGCCGGCGCCGCCGAGAAGGACGTAGAGCATCGGCAGGATCGAATACTGGATTCCGGCGAAGCTGCCGCCGGCATAGCCGAACAGCAGCGCATATGCCGCCCCCGCCGCGCCGGACCAGGCGCCGGAGATCACCAGCACCTTCAGCTTGGCGGCGAAGGGGTTTATGCCCAGCATCCGTGCCCGCTCCTCGTTTTCCCGCAGCGCCACCATCACCCGGCCGAAGCGGGACCGCACCAGCGCCAGCGACAAGAGCAGACCGAGGGCGAAGAGGCTCCAGGCCGCCAGGAAGCGCGGGGTGTCGGCAGCGAGGGAGGTGCCGAAGAGGTGGCGCGAGGCGGAGGGGATGACGAAGCCCTCGTCGCCGCCGGTCCAGCCGTTGAAATAGAGGATCGCCAGCGCGAAGGCCTGGGCGAACATCAGCGTCACGATCATGAAGGAGACGCCTGCGGTGCGCAGCGCCAGCGCGCCCGTCGCCAGCGCCATCAGCGCGCCGCCGGCGGTTCCGGCCAGTAGCGCCGGCGCGGCGGGCCAGCCCCAATGCCAGGCGGGAAGGGCTGCGGCATACATGCCGGCGGCGAAGAACATGGCGTGGCCGAGGCTGAGGAGCCCGGTATAGCCGAAGGCGAGGTTGTAGCCGGCGGCGAAGGTGGCCAGCACCAGGATGCGGGCAAGGTTGGTGGTGTGGTAGCCGGGGAGCAGAAGCCCCGCCGCCAGCAGCGCAGCCAGCACCGCCAGATGGACCGCCCAGGCCCTCATGCCTTCGCCCCGAACAGGCCCTGCGGGCGGAACACCAGCACCATGGCGACCAGCAGGGTCGCAAGGATCTTCGCCAGCGTCGGCGAGAAGAACATGCTGATGACGCCATCCGACAGCCCGATCACCAGCGCCGCCACCAGCGTGCCGCGGAGGGAGCCGAGGCCGCCGATGATCACCACGATGAACGAGAGCAGCAGCGGGTCGTGCCCCATCAGGTAATGCGCCTGGGAGATCGGCACGTAGAGCACCGCCCCCATGGCGGCGAGACCGGCACCTAGGGCAAAGGTGCCCATATAGACCCGTTCCACGTCGATGCCGAAGGCGCGGGCGACATCGCGGTCCACCTGCGTCGCCCGCATCACCAGCCCGGCCCGGGTGCGGGTCATCCCCAGCCAGACCGCCAGCAGCACCGCAACCGCCGCCGCGACCACGAACAGCTTGTAGCCGGAATAGCCGAACCATGGCAGCTGGAAGCGCCAGTCGAAGGGGGCGGCGACGGGGCGGGCGTCGGGGCCGTAGAAGCTCAGCGCCGCCTGCTGGACCATATACATCACGCCGATGGTGGCGACGATGGTGGCCTCGGGGTCGTAGTTCAGCCGTTTCAGCACCAGCCCGTCCACCGCCGCCGCCAGCGCCCCGACGACCAGCGGCGCCAGCACCAGCGCCGCCAGGAAGGCCATCCATGCGGGCCCCGGGACCAGCCCGGCCACGAACCAGGCGATCACCGCGCCCAGCATGAAGAACTCGCCATGGGCGACGTTGACCACCCGCATGACGCCGAACACCAGCGAAAGCCCCACCGCCGCCAGCGACAGCACCGCGGCGGTGACCAGGCCCTCCATCAGGGCGAGAAGCAGGAAGGGACCGAAACCCATGAAGATATAGGGTGGGGTTATACCCCACCCCTCGGCCCGTCAGAACGACATCGCCGTGTAGTCGGTGTCGTTGTCGTAGAGCCCTTCCTCGATCGTGGTCTGGTGCACCCGCACCAGCTTGCCGCCCTCCATCTTCGAGATGTTCTGCACCCCGAAGGCCTGGTGCTTCTTGCCGTCGAAGCGCATCGGCCCCTGCGGCCGCTCTGCGCCTTCGGGCAGGTCGGTCACCGCCTCCATCGCCTCGACCAGCTTTTGCCGGTCGGCCGGGCCGGCATAGCCGGAAGCCTCCACCGCCTGCTTGATGAAGTAGAGCGTCTCCCAGCAGGAGAACATATGGGCATAGGTCGACACGTCCTTGGCATCGCTGACCGAGGCGCCGTTGTCGTCCACCCCCACCGCGGCGCGATAGGCGGTCTCGGCCTCGCCGGCGTCGGCGGGCTTCGCCCGGCAATGGCCCTCCCAGAAATGGCTGCCCTCCAGGAACTCCAGTCCCGGCGAGGCGGTGTCCACCGCCTCCAGGCTGTCGATGAAGCCGAACAGGGCGGGCTTGGCGCCGGTGCCGTAGAACTCTCCCAGCTCCTTGACGAAGGTCAGCACGGCGGGGCCGACCATGACGTGATACAGCACTTCGGTCTCGGCCGGGATCTGCGGGAAATAGCGGGTGAAGCTGGTCTCGGTCGGCGGGATGGCGATCTGGGCGATCACCTCGCCGCCCTGCGCGGCGATGGCGGTGGTGAAGAAATCACGGTGGTCATGGCCGAAGGCATAGTCGGGGAAGACCATCGTCACCTTCTTGCCGAGGGTCGAGGCGACCCAGGGCGCCATGGTGGAAATCTGCGCCCGCACGTCGGTGATGCCGGGCTGCAGCACCCAGCGGTTCAGCGCGCCGGAGGCGACGTGATAGCCCTCGGAACAGACCAGATAGGGGATTTTCAGCTCCCCCGCCCGCGGCGCCGCGCCCATGACGACATGGGAGAACAGCGTCCCCATGATCAGGTCGCAGCCCGAAGGGCCGGCCAGCTTCTCCACCACTTCCGCGCCGCGCTTGGGGTCGGTGGCGTCATCCTCGTAAAGGATCTCCACCTGCCGCCCGGCGATGCCGCCGGCGGCGTTGATCGCCGCGGCGGCGGCGGTGGTCGTCCGCTCATACCAGCGGCCGTAAGCCGCGCCGATGCCGGTGCGGTGCAGCTGGAAGCCGATCTTCAACGGCGCCGCCTGCCCCCAGACATGCCCCGGCAGCGCGGCCGTCGCCAGACCGGCCCCCATGCCTTGCAGCACCCGGCGGCGGGACGGCGTGAACAGCGAAGTCGTGGTCATCTTTCTCTCTCCCCGTTGTGGCTGGCCCCGCTGCCGGGGACCTCTGGTCGCAACTTGTCGCTGCATCGCAGCGTTGTCCATAGATTTCACCCCACCCGGGCGGTGGACAGAAGCCACAGCCCGAGCACGGTATAGCCCACCATCAGCACCGTCAGCGGCAGATGCGCCAGCGCCCGCACCGGCCCGGCCAGCCGGAACGACAGCACGACGGCCAGGAGATGCGCGCCCAGGATCACCGCGAACTGGGTGCCGTAAAGCAGCGGCATCACCCGCGCATCGGTCAGGAAGCCGAAGGAGACGTAGAACGGCGGCAGGCCCAGCCAGCTGTCGCCGGTGAAGAACGGGTCGTTCAGCGCGGCCAGCGTGTATTGCCCCGCGGTCAGCAGCATCACCAGGTAATGCGCCGCATGATAGCCGCTGGCGATGGCGAGGAAGGACAGCATCACCCGGTCGGCCCGGAACGCCCCGCCCGAGAGCCGGGCGCCGAGCCGCATCCCTGCCCACAGCGCCGCCAGCGTCAGCGCGAAGGTGGCCAGAAGCCCGGCCGAATTCTGCCAGACCACGGCGGAGCGGCCCACGGGTTCCAGCGGGTTCTGGCCGATCAGGCCCTGCCAGAAGAAGGTCTCGCTCAGCCCCTCGAAGGTCAGCGCCGCCAGCGCCAGCGCGATGAAGACCATGGCCGACAGGTCCAGCGGCGGCATCCGCAGCACCTGCGCGCCCGGCCAGCCGGCCCTCTGGCGGGAGCGGGCACCCTCCGTCTCCACCCAGAAGGGCGCGATCCTGGAGACGAAGCCGAAAAGCACGGTCAGGAACTCGCCCTTCTGCAGCCAGTCCTCGCCCTCGGCCACGGCAAGGGCGAAGATCGCCAGCCAGTAGACCAGCGCCGCCTGCGCCAGCACCGCCGGGTCGTCGGGCGAGAGCGAGATCATCTGGAACCAGATGAAGCAAAGGTAGAAGCCGATGGCGGGCCAGTGGCCGAGGCGGGAGAGCCCGATCCCTCCCCTGCGGCCGAGCAGCAGCCGGGCGACCCGCACCGGCCCGGTCCAGGGGTTGATCCAGCGCCAGAGGTTGCCGAAGACGGCCGAGGCCAGCGGGACGGCGATCCAGACCCCGGTCCAGAACACCAGCGTCATCAGGTTGTGCATCGGGTCGCGCGGGCCGAGGAAGCCGGTCAGCACGAGGCCGAGGAAGATGAGGAAGGCAAGGTAGGAGGTCAGCGCCTCGGGCAGGATGCGGCGGGTTTCCCACAGGGTATGGGCCTGCATCTGCGGCATCCGGCCCGAGAGGGCGGCCAGCACCGCGGTCAGCGCGACGGTCAGCGCGGCGGCGGCGATATAATGCCCGGTCGGCAGGATCAGGATGACCGAGGGCGGCAGGGCACAGGCCAGCGCGACGGAAGGCAGCAGAACGGCCAGAGCGCCGCAGGCAAGGATTTTGGAAAATCCTTGCCAAAATTCTTTGAAGAATTTTGCGTTCCCGGCGGTCACCGCAGCCCGTCCTCCCCCTTCACCTGATGGGTCTCCAGCCCGCCCATGCGGGAATGCACCCGCCCGCCCCGCGCCATGGCCAGCGCGAACAGCACCTCGCCCGCCCGCGGCCCGTCGGCGCAAGCGACGGTGATCGCGTCGAAGCGTGACCGGACATAGGCCGCGTTCAGATGGCCGAGGGGAATGTCCAGCGTATGGCCCATACCGCCGACCTTCATCGCGCTCGGCACGATGGCGCGGCATTCCCCCAGGCGTTCCCGCATCCCGTAGCCGCCCGCGACATGCCAGAGCGCGCCATGCTCGGCCTCGCCCGCCTCGCCGACGAGGGCGCCCTTGCCGTAGGCGTCGATCCCCTCCCGCCCGCCGAGCGCGGCGACCAGCCGGTCGGTCAGCTCCAGCGCCAGCGGCTTCAGCGCCTCCATCGCCGGCTGCAGGTCGGGCTCGTAGCGGCCGGCGAAGGGATTGGCACAGATCGCGTAGATCGCGCCGCGCACGGGCGGGGGCGAGGCCACGGGTCCGCCCTCGTGGCGGATTTCCTCGACCTGGGTCACGATCTTGCGGAGGGCGAAATCAGTCATCTTCTTCCTTTCCCGGTGCCAGGAGGGCCAGACCCCCGGTCACCCGCCGGCCACCTTGCAGGTAAATCGCCGCGGCTTCAATCAGCCCGCGGGCGCGGAAGGCTTCGGCAGCGGCCAGCCCGGCCTCCAGCGCGGCGTCACGATCTTTCGGCGAAAGATCGGGCACGGCGACCGTCACCGGGCGCGCGCCGAGGTCGCTGTCCGCCTGCATCTCGCAAGCCGGGCGGCGCAGGATGCCCGGGTGTCCGGGCCGGTCCACCGCATTGGCCACCATGGTCGCCGCCGCATCCGCCATGGCGGCGGTCCGCGCCAGCACCGTCACCGCATCGGCGATGCCGAGGGAGAAGCTGCGCCCGCGCCAGCCCGAGGTGGCAATGCCCCGGATCGGGTCCCCCCACCCTACGGCGGTATGGTCCCTGCCGCCCGAGGCCGCCAAGGCGCAGGTCAGCCGCTGCCCGCGGGTCAGCAGCAGCGCGATATCGCCGCCGTTGTTCACACAGGCGCGGGTGATGCCCGGCCCCGCCAGCGCCGCCAGCACCTCCTCGGCCACCGCGCCGGCGACCGCGGCCATGGGGGTGATGAAGGCGGGGCGGAAGGGGGCGACGGCGGCGGCCATGCGGCGGGCGACAGGGCCGTGCAGCGGGGCATCTTCGGCGCGCAGGGCGGGAAGCTCCGCCACCAGTTCCCCCAGGATCGAGGCGAACCGCCGCGCCGCACGGGCATAGCTCTCACGGACCGCGGCAGGCGTGCCCCAGCCCTCGGCGACGATGTCGATCGGCCCGTGCTGAAGGTGCAGCCGCCCGTCCGGCAGCAGCACCGCCATCGCCCGGCTTCCCGCCGCCTTTCCTCTTTCTGGACGGCAAATATCCCCGCCGGAGGCCCCGGCCGCCGCCAGGACCGCCGCTGTAGGAGAGAGGGCCCCGCTCATCCCTCCCCCCATCGTTCGACCCGCGCGGCGGTGGGGTATTCGGCCCCTTCCTCCATCACCCGGTCCAGATCGCGGATCGCGTCCTCGTGCCCGCCCATGGCGAGATACTCCGCCCGCGGCAGGGTGAACTCCAGGGGAGCCACCAGCGCCGGCGTCGGCACATAGCCGAAGGCGCCCTTTGGCAGCCGGGTCACGTCGACCATGAAGGTGATGCCGCCGCCGGGCCAGACCCAGGTCTCGGCCCCGCCGCAGGTCAGCCTTGTCGCGCCGCCCTGCACCGAGCGGGTCAGCCGCACCGGGTTCTTCGTCACCCCGGCCCGCAGCGAGCCGCCGGCGCCCCCCATGAACAGGACAGTGCAGAGCGAGGGTTCGCAATTCTCGTCAATCAGTTGCACGGTCTTCCTCAGATCCGGTGGCAACTCCTGCCGGACCGGCCGCAGGTCCTGATCCAGCAGGTAATAGCCGTATTCCTCGCCGGTGGTCGACACCATCAAGAGCCGCAGCCCCGGCCGCGCGCCCTTGGCCGCCTGCCAGTCGCCGAGGATCTCCAGCGGGTCGGTCAGCCGCGTGCCGCCCCAGCCCTGCCCGGGCTCCGACACCCGGAAATAGCGCCCGGGGGTGGAGCGGTGGCCCTTGATCCTGATCCCGCTGGGCGGCCACCCCAGCACCTTGCCGGCCTGATGCTCGGAGACCACGCCGGTGATGTGGTCGTCCACCACCACCACCTCGTCCACCAGCCCCTGCCATTGCACCGCGAACATGCCGATGGTGGCCGAGCCGCAGCCGACCCGCATCCGCCGCTCCGGCACGCCGTCCACCACCGGCGCCCGCCCGGCCTGCACGATGACGCGGGAGCCGCCCTCGATCTCCATCTCCACCGCCTCGCCGTTGCACAGGCTGAGCAGCGTGGCGCAGGTGACGCGGCCCTTGGCCTTGTCGCCGCCGGTCAGGTGATGGACGCCGCCGAGCGACAGCATCTGGCTGCCGTATTCGGCGGTGGTGACATGGCCGATCGCCTGCCCCGCCACCCGCACCACCGCGCCCTCGGGGCCGACGAAACGGTCGGTGTCGATCTTCACCTTCACCCCGCAGTAGGAGAAGATCGCCTCGGTCACCACCGTCACCATGTCGGCGCCGCCGAGGCGGGACGACACGATGAAAGGCGCGGGCTTGTAGTCCGGGTAGGTGGTGCCGGCGCCGATGCCGGTGACGAAGGC
Source organism: Rhodobacter sp. SGA-6-6 (assembly GCF_011043545.1). Classification (GTDB taxonomy): domain Bacteria; phylum Pseudomonadota; class Alphaproteobacteria; order Rhodobacterales; family Rhodobacteraceae; genus Pseudogemmobacter. The sequence continues at coordinate 12,572 of NZ_JAAKGP010000007.1, forward strand.
ATCGGCCGGCACCGGACTGCCGTCCCAGTCCCGCGCGGCGAAGGGGACAACGCGGCCGCCCTGTTCCACCGCATGGGACAGCATCACCACCGGGTCGGTGCGGACGATTCTCCCGGCCTCGTTGGCATAGCGGTCGCAGGCGCCGGTCTGGCCCGGGGCGATGTAGCACATCACCGGGCAGGCATCGCAGCGAATCTTTTCGGGCGCTTGGGTCACGGCCGGGCTCCCTGCGGCAGCGCAGGAGCGGGGGCCAGCCCCCGCACCCCCGGAGTATTTGGATCAAGAGGAAGGGGGCGCAGGACTTTCATTCCCGGCCCTCCATCGCGGCGAGGATGCGGTGGGGCAGCGCCGGGGTGCGGGCGATCTCCGCCCCGGTGGCGTGGCGGATGGCGTTCAGGATCGCCGGGGCGGTGGGGATCAGCACGTGTTCGCCCAGGCCCTTGGCGCCGAAGGGGCCTTCGGGGTCGGGGATCTCGATCAGGATCGGGTCGATGGGCGGCACGTCGCCGGTGGTGGGGATCAGGTAGTCGTGCAGGTTCTCGGTCCGGCCGGGCAGGTATTCCTCCATCAGCGCCATGCCGATGCCCTGGGCGATGCCGCCCTCGATCTGGCCGCGGGCGAGGAGCGGGTTGATCACCCGGCCGAGGTCGTGGGCGGCGGTGATCCGGTGCAGGCGGACGGTGCCGAGGGCCGGGTCCACCTCCAGCTCCACCAGCTGCGCGCCGTAGCCGTAGACGGCATAGGGAATGCCCTGGCCGTCGGCATCCAGCGGGCGGGTCGGCGGGTCGTAGCTCTCCTCCGCCGACAGCGCATAGCCGCGCGGGTCGGCGGGCAGCGCGCGCAGGTCGATCTCGCGCCGTATGGTCCCTTCGGTGACGAGGAGGCGTCCCGGCGCCGGCGTGAGGACGGACCCTTCGCCCGCATTGGCCAGGCGCAGGACCGCCGCCCGCAGCGCCAGCGCCGCCTTCTGCGCCGCCCGCCCGGTGACATAGGTCTGCCGGCTGGCCGAGGTCTTGCCGGCGTCCGGGGTCAGCGCGGTGTCGGGGCCGACCAGCCGCAGGGCCCCGACCGGCAGCCCGAGCGCATCGGCGGCGATCTGCGGGATCACGGTGTTCGAGCCCTGGCCGATGTCGGTGGCGCCCTGGTGCAGCACCACCTCTCCGGCATGGGTGATGCCGATGCGGATGGTGGAGGGGTTGGGCAGGGCGGTGTTGCCGCAGCCATACCAGCAGGAGGCGACGCCGATGCCGCGGCCCTTGCCTTCCTGCGCCCAGGCCAGGCCCCGCCTCCAGGACGGCCGCAGGGCTTCCAGGCAGGGGCCGATCCCCACCGCCTGCAGGGCATTGCCGGTGGGCGAGGTGTCGCCGTCGCGCAGCGCGTTCAGGATGCGGAACTCCAGCCGGTCGATCCCCGCCTTCCCGGCCAGCCGGTCGTAGAGCACCTCCTGCCAGAGCGCCGCCTGCGGCACGCCGAAGCCGCGGAAGGCGCCGGAGACCGGGCCATGGGTATGCACCGCCCGCGCCCGGGCATGGATGGCGGGGGTGCGGTAGGGGCCGGAGACATGCACCGGCACCCGGTTCGCCACCGTCGGCCCCCAGCTGGAATAGGCGCCGGTGTCGAAGCGGCCCTCGAACTCCATCCCGGTGATCCGGCCCGTCGCATCGCAGCCGATCCGGCCCCGCATCCCGGCCGGGTGGCGCTTGGTGGTGGAGGCCATGCTCTCGCCCCGCGTATAGGCCATGCGCGCCGGGCGGCCGGTCTTCAGCGCCACCAGCCCGATCAGCGGCTGCAGCGAGACATCCAGCTTCGAGCCGAAGCCGCCGCCGACCGCCGAGGGGATGATGCGCAGCCTGTCGACCGGCAGCCCGAGGATGGCCGCGGTCTCCTCGCGGTCCATGCCGGGGGCCTGGGTGCAGGCGCGGATGACCAGGGTGTCGCCCTCCAGCCAGGCCGCCCCGGCCTCGGGCTCGATATAGGCATGTTCGACGAAGGCGGTGGCGAAGCTGCCCTCGACCACATGGGCCGAGGCCGCCAGAGCCGCCGCCGCATCGCCGCGCCGCACCCGGCCCTCGATCAGCAGGTTGCCGGGGCGGTTGGGGTGGATCAGGGGGGCATCTTCGGCCTCGGCTTCGGCGGGGCTATGCAACGCGGGCAAGGGATGCCATTCCACCGGGAAATCCGAAAGGTCGGTCTCGGCCCCCGGCTCGAAGGCCACCAGCGCCACGCATTCGCCGCGGAAGCGGGCGGGAGAGGCGGCGATGGCGGGTTGGTCGGCGAAGGGCGGGATGACGGAAAAGGCGTTGCGGCCGGGGATGTCGGCGGCGGTGAAGACCGCGGCGACGCCCGGGCGGGCGGCGAAGCCGGCGAGGTCGCCAAGGCGGAAGGCGGCATGGGGATGCGGCGAGCGGATCGCCTTCACCACCAGCGCGCCCGCGGGCACCACGTCGTCGCCGAACAGGTCGCCCGCCACCTTGGCCGCGCCGTCCAGCCGGGGCAGCGCCGCGCCCACGGCCCGACCGGCGGCCGGGGCCTCCGGGGCTGCGACCCCCTGCCCCGCCGCCACCACCGCCGCGACGATCCGGGCATAGCCGGTGCAGCGGCAGAGGACGCCGCCGAGGGCCTGGCGCACCATGGCCTCGTCCGGCTGCGGCCGGCGCTCCAGCAGCTCCGCCGCCGCCATCAGCATCCCCGGGGTGCAGATGCCGCATTGCGCCGCGCCTTCGGCCAGGAAGGCGGCGCGCAGGCGGGTCAGGACGGGGGTTTCGGCCTCCACCGTGGTGACCTCGCGGCCTTCGACCCGGGCCAGCGGGGTCAGGCAGGCGCAGGTGGCCCAGCCGTCCACCAGCACGGTGCAGGCGCCGCAATCGCCGGCGTCGCAGCCGACCTTGGTGCCGGTCTTGCCCAGTCTTTCCCGCAAGGTCAGGCTCAGCCGCTCGGCGGGCGGAGCCTCCGCGGCGACCTCCTTTCCGTTGAGCCGGAACCGGATCACAGCGCCGCCTCCACCGCCCGGCGGACCAGTTCGGCCGCCGCCCGCAGCCGATACGCCGCACTCGCCCGCACGTCGTCGATGGGCGCCAGCGCCGCCGCCACCGCAGCCGGATCGACCCGGGCCGCGGCGCCCTCCACCGGCCCGCAGAGCGCCGCCTCCACCGAAGGCAGCCGGCGGGGCACCGGGGAACAGGCGCCGACCGCCACCGCCGCCGCCTCGATCCGCCCGCCCGAGACCTCCAGCCGCACCGCGGCCGAGGCGATGGAGATCACCAGATGCGCCCGCGCGCCCAGCTTGCCGAAGGCGGAAACGCCCGCCAGCCCTGCCCGCGGCAGCAGCACCGCCGCGAGCAGTTCTCCCGGCCGCAGGTCCACGCGCCGGGGTCCGAGCAGGAAATCCTCCAGCGCCAACAGCCGGGTGCCGGTGGCGGAGGCCAGTTCCACCTTCGCCCCAAGCACCAGAAGCGGCGGCACCCCGTCGGCGGCGGGAGAGGCGTTGCAGAGGTTGCCGCCGATTGTGCCGGCGTTCTGCACCTGCCGCCCGCCGACCTGCAGCGCCGCCTGTTGCAGGGCGCGGGTGGCGGGGGGCAGCGACGCCTCGGCAATAGCGGTCCAGCTGGTGCAGGCGCCGATCCGCAACCCCTCCGGCCCCTCGGCGATCCCCGTGATCCCGGGCAGGGCGGCGAGGTCCATCACCGGCCCCTTCAGCCGCGGCCCCGCCAGCGGATAAAGATCCGTCCCGCCCGCCAGCACCCGCGCCCCGCCCGCTGCCGCGGCCAGCGCCTGCTCCAGGCTGTCGGGGCGAAGGTAATCCATCCGCTCGGGCCCATCGTTCGTATGCGAACAAGGTGCCAAGCCCGGGGCCGGCCTGTCAACAGCTGTCCCTTGCGCGGGGCAAAAGCCTATGGTCCATTCGGGCGCATGGACCATACGGGCTATGTGCTGGACGAGCAGATCGGCTTCCTGCTGCGCCGGGTGACGCAGCGGCATCTGGCGATCTTCGCCAGGGAAATCCCGCAGGTCACCACCACCCAATTCGCCCTGCTGGCCCGGCTGGCCGAACTGGGGCCGCAGTCGCAGAACGCGCTCGGCCGCGAGACGGCGATGGATGCGGCGACGGTGAAGGGCGTGGTGGACCGGCTGGTGCGGCAGGGGCTGGTCGCCACCGCCCCCGATCCGGCCGACCGCCGCCGCCGGACCGTGGCGCTGACGCCGGAGGGCCGGGCGCTGTTCGACCGGCTGGCGCCGGTCGCGCTGCAGGTCAGCGCCCTGACACTGGAGCCGCTGGAGGACAAGGACGCCGCCCTGCTGACCCGGCTGCTGGCGCGGCTTGCCTAAAGCGAATGCCGCGCCCGGAAGGCCGCCACCTCTGCAGCCGAGGGGGCGACGCCGGTGAAGACCAGCGCATAGGAGGGGATGCGGGCCATCCGCGCCGCGAAATCCTCTTCCGAGCGGAGCGCGATATAGCCGACCTGGGTCAGGTAGACCGTGCGGGCGCGGGTGTCCGCCTCCTCCGCCGGATAGCCGTGGCGCAGGAAGAGCCCGGTCAGCGCGGCGATCCGCGCCGCATCCTCCTGGGCCAGCGCGGCCTCCACCGCCGGGTCGGTCAGCGCCCAGGTCCGCATGGCGAATTCCGCCGCCGAATCAAAGACCTGCGCATCCACCCAGGCGTCGAACAGCGCCAGCACCGCCTCGGTCACCGTCGCCGCGGGCCGGTCGATCCGCGCCACCAGCGCCGCGGTGTTGGTCTCGCGCCAGCGGGCGACCAGCGCCGCCAGCAGCGCCTCGCGGTCGGCGAAATGCCAGTAGAACGAGGTTCGCGACAGGCCGAGCCGGGCCGCCAGCGGGCCGATCTTCACCGCCTCGACGCCCCCCTCGATCAGGAGCGCGTGCGCCCCCTCCAGCCACAGCGCGGCCGAGCCGCGCCAGCCGCGATCCTTCGCTTCCGCCTCTTCCGCCACCTTGTCCATTGCGCAAGGGTAAGCCCCCTGCCCGTCCGCCGCAACCAGCGCCAGACAGGCGGGGCGCAAAAATCGACACCAGTGTCGATTTTATGTTTGACGAAATCCGCGCCCTGGCGGAAATTGCCGCCAGCCACCCGCGAAAGGCCGCTCGCCATGTCCCATCCCCAGCCCCGCCCCTCGAACGACCCGCTGCTGCAACCCTACCGGCTGCACCACCTGACCCTGCGCAACCGCATCATCACCACCGCCCACGAACCCGCCTATGGCGAGGACGGGCTGCCGAAGGACCGCTACCGGCTTTATCATCTGGAGCGGGCCAAGGCCGGGGTGGCGATGGTGATGACCGCGGGATCGGCCTCGGTCAGCCGCGACAGCCCGCCGGTGTTCTCCAACCTGCTGGTCTGGAAGGACGAGGTGGTGCCGTGGATGAAGCGGCTGACCGACGATTGCCACGAGGCCGGCGCGGCGGTGATGATCCAGCTGTCCCACCTCGGCCGCCGCACCCGCTGGGACAAGGGCGACTGGCTGCCGGTGGTCGCCCCCGGGCCGGTGCGCGAACCCAGCCACCGCGCCTTCCCCAAGGTAATCGAGGACTGGGACATCTCCCGCATCATCCGGGACTATGCCGATGCCGCCGAGCGGATGGCGGCCTCCGGCGTCGATGGCATCGAGTTCGAGTGCTACGGCCACCTGATGGACCAGTTCATCAGCCCGCTGACCAATGCGCTGGAGGACAGCCCCTACGGCGGCCCCGGCCTCGACAACCGGCTGCGCTTCGCCTTCGAGGTGCTGGAAGCCTGCCGCCAGCGGGTGGGCGAGAAGGTCCTGCTGGGCCTGCGCTACACCGCCGACGAGGACGCCCCCGGCGGCCTGCCCGTAGAGGACGGGGTGGAGATGGCGCGGCGCTTCAAGGCCTCCGGCCTGGTCGATTTCGTCAACGTCATCCGCGGCCGCATCCACACCGATGCCGCGCTGACCGACGTGATCCCGGTGCAGGGGATGCGCTCGGCCCCGCATCTGGACCTGGCCGGGCGGATCAGGGCCGAGGTCGGCCTGCCCACCTTCCACGCCGCCCGCATCCCGGACGTGGCGACGGCGCGCCATGCGGTTTCCTCGGGCCTGGTGGACATGGTGGGGATGACGCGGGCGCATATGGCCGACCCGCATGTGGTGCGGAAGATCGTCGAGGGGCGCGAGCACGACATCCGCCCCTGCGTCGGCGCCACCTATTGCCTGGACCGGATCTACCAGGGCGGCATGGCCCTTTGCATCCACAACCCGGCGACGGGCCGGGAAGAGACCATGCCGCACGACATCCCCGCCGCAGAAGTGGCGAAGACTGTGGTGGTGGTCGGCGCCGGCCCCGGCGGGCTGGAGGCGGCGCGGGTCGCCGCCGAGCGCGGGCACCGGGTCACGGTGTTCGAGGCCGGGCCGCGGGCCGGCGGGCAGGTGCTCTTGACGGCGCAGCAGAAACGGCGGTCCGAGATGATCGGCATCGTCGACTGGCGGATGGAGCAATGCACCGCCAAGGGGGTGACGTTCCACTTCAACACCTGGGCCGAAGCCTCTGACGTGACGGCGCTTTCCCCGGATGTGGTGATCATCGCCACCGGCGGATTGCCGCAGCCGGTGGGCCTTGCCTCGGGCGAGGAGCTTTGCGTGCAGGCCTGGGACATCCTCTCAGGTGACGTGAAGCCCGGCTCGAACGTGCTGCTTTACGACGACGCCGGCGACCATACCGCGATGCAGACCGCCGATGCGCTGGCCGCGGCAGGAGCGACGGTCGAGGTGATGACCCCCGACCGCAGCTTCGCGCCCGAGGTGATGGGGATGAACCTCGTCCCCTATATGCGCAGCCTGCAAGGGAAATCCGTCACCTTCACCGTCACCTACCGGCTGCTGTCGGCGGCGCGCGACGGCAACCGGCTGAAGGCGGTGATCGGCTCGGACTACATCGCCGACCTGGCGCTGGAGAAGCACTACGACCAGATCGTGGTGAACCACGGCACCGCGCCGAACGCCGATCTCTACTTCGCGCTGAAGCCCCTGTCCGAGAATCTCGGCGCGGTGGATTACGACGCGCTGATCGACGGGCGGCCGCAGCCGCAGGGCGACGGGCCGAAGGGCTTCCGCCTCTACCGGATCGGCGATGCGGTGGAAAGCCGCAACACCCATGCGGCGATCTATGACGCGCTGCGGCTGATGAAGGACATCTGAGCCGATACCCCGCGCGATACCTCTTGGGGGGTATATACCCCCCGATGCCGCCCGAGATAGCTTCCGGGCAGGCAATCGGGGGTATCCCCGGGGAGAAGACGCAATGCGGCTGGCACTCTGGCAGGGGCATTCCCCCGCCTCCGACCTCGGGCTGGCGCTGGCGCAGGCCGAGGCCGCGCTGGCGGCGGCGGGGGCGATGGCGGCGGATGCGCTGGTGCTGCCGGAGGTCTGGCTGCCGGGCTACAACCAGCCGATCTCGGCGGCGAATGCCCTGCCGCCGGACGCGCCCGAGTTCGACCGCCTGTCCCGCGCCGCCGCAGAGGCCCGCTGCGCAGTGGTGGTCGGCTATGCCGAGCGCGACGGCGAGAGGGTGTTCAACTCCGCCCTCTGCCTCGGCTCGGACGGGCGGCGGCTGGCGCATTACCGCAAGATCCAGCTCTACGGGCCGCGCGAGAAGGCGATCTACTGCCCCGGCGCGGCCTATGTCACCTTCCCGCTGGCCGGAGAGACCGCGGCGCTGCTGATCTGCTACGACGTGGAATTCGCCCCGCATGTCAAGGCCTTGGCCGACAGAGGGGCGACGGCGATCCTGGTCCCCACCGCCAACATGCAGCCCTATGCCCATGTCGTCCGCGCCACCGTGCCGGCGATGGCGGCGAACCATGGCGTCGCCATCGCCTATGCCAATTACTGCGCCAGCGAGGGCGACCTGACGTATCTCGGCGGCAGCCTGATCGCCGGGCCGCATGGCGAAATCCTCGCCCAAGCCGGCGAAAGCCCGGCGCTGCTGGTCGCCAACATCCCCGCCCGCCGCCCCGCGCATCTGTCCACCCAGTCCGCCGACCTGAGACGCATCGAATGACCCGCGATCCCCGCCACGACATCCTGTTCATGCCGCTGCGGATCGGCCCCAAGACCGCGAAGAACCGCTTCTACCAGGTGCCGCATTGCAACGGCGGCGGCTACCGCGACCCCTCGGCGGTGGTCGAGATGCGGCGGACCAAGGCCGAGGGCGGCTGGGGCGTGATCTTCACCGAGCAGACCGAGATCCACCCCTCCAGCGAGATCACCCCCTTCATCGAGCAGCACCTCTGGGACGACCGCGACATCCCGGCGCTGGCGCGGATGGCCGAGGCGATGAAGTCGCACGGGGCGCTTGCCGGGATTCAGCTTGCCTATTCAGGCATCAACGGGCCGAACCTCTACTCGCGCGAGGTGCCGCTGGCGGTGACCGGCGGGCCGATCCTGACCTTCACCTCGGACCCGGTGCAGGCCCGCACCATGGACCGCGAGGACATCCGCTCCTTGAGGCGTTGGTTCCGCAACGCCTTCCGCCGGTCGCGGCAGGCGGGCTTCGACCTGATCTGCCTCTACGGCGCCCATGGCTTCGGCATCCTGCAGCATTTCCTGTCGCGCGCCACCAACCAGCGGACCGACGAATACGGCGGGAGCCTGGAGAACCGCGCGAGGTTTCTGCGCGAAGTGGTTGAAGAGGCTCGGGAAGAGACGAAAGGCGAACTCGCCGTCAGCCTGCGGATGTCGCTGCACGAAGCCGGACCCTACGGCTTTTCCAACGCCGAGCTGCGCGATTTCATCGAGATGCATGGCGAGCTGCCCGACATCTGGGACCTCGCCAACGGCACCTGGGAGGCCTGCTCCGGCACCTCGCGCTTCAAGGAGGAGGGTGCGCAGGAACAGCTGGTCGCCGGGATCAAGGCGCTGACGCCGAAGCCGGTGGTGGGCGTCGGCCGCTTCACCAGCCCGGATGCGATGATACGGCAGATCAGGACCGGCGTGCTGGATTTCATCGGCGCGGCAAGGCCCTCCATCGCGGACCCGTTCCTGCCGGTGAAGGTGCAGGAAGGCCGCTACGAGGACATCCGCGAGTGCATCGGCTGCAACATCTGCGTCTCCGGCGACATGACCGGGGGGATTTCCCGCTGCACCCAGAACACCGCCTTCATGGAGGAATGGCGCAAGGGCTGGCACCCCGACCGGGCGCGGCCGAAGGGGCCGTCGCAATCGGTGCTGGTCGTCGGCGCCGGTCCGGCGGGGCTGGAGGCCGCGCTGCAAGCCGCCCGCCGCGGCTATGCGGTGACGCTGGCCGAGGCGACGACCACGCTCGGCGGCCGGGTGGCGCGGGAACGCGCGCTGCCGGGCCTGTCGGCCTGGGGCCGGGTGGCGGATTACCGCACCGGCCAGATGGCGCCGATGCCGAATGTCGAGATCTACCGCGACAGCCGGCTGACGGCCGAGGACATCCTGTCGATGGGCGCCGATCACGTCGCCATCGCCACCGGCGCGGTCTGGCGGCGCGATGCGGTGGCGCGGCTGCACCTGCACCCGATCCCGACCGATCCGGCGATGCCCATCTATACGCCCGACGACCTGATGGCGGGGAACGTGCCGGAGGGACTCCGCGTAACCCTTTACGACGACGATCATTTCTACATGGGCTCGGTGCTGGCCGAACTGCTGGTGGCGAAGGGCTGCCGGGTCGATTTCGTCACCCCGGCGGTGAAGGTGGCGGAATGGGCGGAGAACACGCTGGAACAGGGCACGATCATGCGACGGCTGCTGGAGATCGGGGTGGAGGTCCACGTCAGCAAGGCCCCGGAAGCCATTGGCCGGAATGAGGTAACGCTCGGCTGCACCTGGACCGGGCGGCAATCGGCGCTGGCGGCCGAGGCGGTGGTGATGGTCACCAGCCGCAGCCCGGAGGATGCGCTTTACCGCGAGACGAAGGCGATGGACTGGCAGGAGGCGGGCATCCGCAGCCTGCAGCTGATCGGCGATGCCGCGGCGCCGGGGCCGATCGCCTGGGCGACCTATGCCGGGCGACGCTGGGCGGAGGATCTGGATGCGCCGGAGCGCGGCGATGACCTGGCCTTCCGGCGCGAGATCGCAGGGCTGCTGCCGGAGGTGCGGATCACGCCGTAAGCAAGCGAAATCTTGGAAGATTTCGGCAAGTCCCTTGGAAGGAACTTGCAAAATTCCTCCAGGAATTTTGGGCTCTTACCCCCGCTTGCGGCAATACAGCTCCAGCCGGTGGTGCACGATCTCGTAGCCCATCTCGGCGGCGATCTGGCGTTGCAGTTCCTCGATCCGCTCGTTGCGGAACTCGATGATCTCGCCCGAGTCGACGTCGACGATATGGTCGTGATGGGCCTGGTCGGCGACCTCGAAGCGCGCGCCGCCCGATTCGAAGGAATGGCGCTGCACCACCCCCTCGCGCTCCAGCACCGAGAGCGTGCGGTAGACGGTGGCCAGCGAGACGGACTCGTCCACCCCCCGCGCCCTTCGGTGCAGCTCGGTGGCGTCGGGGTGGTCGGCGGCCTCGGCCAGCACGCGCAGCACCGCCTCGCGCTGCCGCGTCACCCGCACGCCGCCGTCGCGCAGGCTCTGGGTCATCCGGCCGGTCTTGTCGCGCAGGGATTTGTCGGAACTCTTCATCCGCGAAGCCTAGCAGAGCCCTTCGCAGCTGCAACCCGTCAGTTGCGAAGGGGCGTCACTGGTGCCGCAGCGCCTCGATCGGGTCCATCCGCGCCGCCCGGCGGGCCGGGAAATAGCCGAAGATCACCCCCACCAGCGCCGAGAAGCCGAAGGCGCCCAGGATCACCATCGGATCGGCGACGAAGGGGATCGCCATGAAGCGGCTGGCCACCCCGGCCATCGCCAGCCCGACCAGGATGCCGATGATCCCGCCCAAAAGCGACAGCGCCACCGATTCCACAAGGAACTGCGTCAGCACCTGCCGCGCGCTGGCCCCGACCGCCAGCCGGATGCCGATCTCGCGGGTGCGCTCGGTCACCGAGACCAGCATGATGTTCATGATGCCGATGCCGCCGACCAGAAGGCTGACCGCGGCGACCGAGGACAGCAGCCCCGACAGCACCGAGTTGACCGAGTTCAGCATGGTGGCGATCTCCTTCATGTCGGTGAGGGAGAAGTCGTCGTCCTTGTCGATGCTCAGCCGCCGCCGCTCGCGCATCACCTGCTGGATGGCGGAGGAGGCCTCCTGCACCGAGACGCCGCCCGCCACCTTGATCTGGATGGTGCTGACATCGGTGTCGCCGGCCAGCCGGCGCTGCAAGAGCCGGATCGGCATCGCCACCACGTCGTCCTGGTCCTGGCCGAAGCTGCCCGCCCCCTTCGGCGCCAAGAGGCCCACCACCTGGCAGGCGATGGACTTGATCCGCACGGTCTGGCCCACGGGGTCGGCATCGCCGAACAGGGTCTGCCGCACGGTCTGGCCCAGGAGGCAGACCGCCAACCCGGCATTGTCCTCGGCCGGGGTGAAGTTGCGGCCGGCGGCCAGGCTCCAGTTGGTCACCCCCAGCCAGTCGGGGGTGGAGCCGGTGATCTGGGTGGCGGCATTGGCGTTCCCCGCGATCACCGTCTGGCTGGAGGTGACGATCGGCGCCAGCGCCCCGACCTCGGGTAGAAGGGCCAGCGCCTCGGCATCGCGCAGGGTGAAGGGCCGCGCCCTTCCGCCGGCGCCGGGGGGGCCGAACTCGCGCCGGCCAGGGCGCAGCACCAGCACGTCGGACCCCATCGCCTCGACCGAGGCGGAGACCTGCTGCGACGAGCCCTGCCCCACCGTGACCATGGCGATCACCGCCGCCACGCCGATGACGATGCCGAGGATGGTCAGGAAGGACCGCAGCTTGTTGCGGATGATCGACCTTGCGGCCAGTCGGAACGCCTCGGCGATCATGCCACGGCCCCCTCGGCAGGTTCGTCGCGGGTGATGCGGCCATCGGTGAAGACCACCAGCCGGCGGGCATGGGCGGCGATGTCGGCCTCGTGGGTGACCATGACGATGGTGATGCCCTCGTCGCGGTTCAGCTCCTTCAGCAGTCCCATGATCTCGTGGCTGCGTTGGGTGTCGAGGTTGCCGGTGGGCTCGTCGGCCAGGATCACCATCGGGTCGCCGGCCAGCGCCCGGGCGATGGCGACGCGCTGCTGCTGGCCGCCCGACAGTTGCGAGGGGTGGTGCCCCTCGCGCCCCTGCAACCCCACCTTGGCCAGCGCCGCCCGCGCCTTGGCCTCGCGATCGGCCCGCGGCAGGCCCTTGTAGATCAGCGGCAGCTCGACATTCTCCAGCGCCGAGGTGCGGGCCAGCAGGTTGAAGCCCTGGAAGACGAAGCCGAGGTAATGCCGCCGCAGCAGCGCCCGGGCATCGGGCGACAGGTGCTCCACCGGGGTGCCGTCGAACAGGTATTGCCCGCCGGTGGGCCGGTCGAGGCAGCCGATGATGTTCATCGCGGTGGACTTGCCGGAGCCGGACGGTCCCATGATGGCGACGAATTCGCCGCGGTCGACCTTCAGGTCCACCCCGTCCAGCGCCCGCACCTCGGCCTCGCCCTGGCCGTAGACGCGCGAGACGTTGCGGAATTCGATCAGCGTTGTCATGGGCTGCTCTGGTCGGTGATCACCAGGTCGCCCTCGGCCAGTTCCTCGGAGGAGACCGCGATCATCCTGCCGTCCGAGGCGCCGGGGGTGACCTTCACCTTCACCGGCTGCCCGGCCTTCAGCACCCAGAGCGAGCTGCCGTCCACCTTGGCCCGGGTGCCGGAGGTGCGCCGGGGCATGATCAGCCCCAGAAGCCCGCCGCCCGAGCGGCTGGAGGTATCGGCCACCGGCGGGGCGTAGCGCAGCGCCGCCATCGGCACCAGCAGCACCTGCGGCTGGCGGGCCACGGTGATGGTGGCGGTGGCGGTCATGCCGGGACGCAGGAGCAGCTCCTCGTTCTCGACCGAGAGCACCGCCTTGTAGGTGACGACGCCGTCGGTTTCCTCCGGCGCATAGCGCAGCTGGGTGATCCGGGCCGGGAAGCTGCGGCCCGGGTAGGCATCGACGCTGAAGGTGGCCACGTTGCCCACCGTGACGCGGCCGATGTCGGCCTCGTCGATGGCGACCTGCAGTTCCATCCGGGACAGGTCCTCGGCCAGGGTGAACAACACCGGGGCGTTCAGCGTGGCGGCGACGATCATCCCCTTCTCGGCGGTGCGGTCCAGCACGATGCCAGTGATCGGGCTGCGGATGTCGGCCTTGGCGAGGTCGGTCTTCGCCTCTTCCAGGCTGGCCTCGGCCAGTTTCAGGTCGGCCCGGGCGATCTCCACCGCGGCGACGGCGCGGTCGTGGGCGGCCTTGGCGGCGATCACGGTGGAGCGGACGGCAAGGCCGCGCTCGTCCAGCGCATGGGTGGAGGTCCAGGCCTCGGCGGTCTCGGTGGCGGTGGCCTCGGCCTGGGTCAGCCTCGCGGCGGCGGCGGCCAGCTGCGCCTCGGCGGTGGCGAGGCGGGCGCGCAGGTTGGTGCTGTCCAGGCGGGCGAGGACCTGGCCTTCGGTCACCTCGTCGTTGAAATCGGCCTCGACCGCGGCCAGCGTGCCGGAAAGCTCGGACGAGATGTCCACCCGGGTGGTGGGCTGCACGGTGCCGGTGGCGATGACGGTGACCACCAAGTCGCCGCGCTCCACCGGGGTGGTGTCGTAGCGCACCGCGGCCGGAGTGGCGCTGCGGCTGGCCCAGGCCCATCCGGCCAGCGCCAGCACGGCGGCCAGCAGCAGGAGCCAGAGCCAGCGGCGGCGCGGGCGGCGGGCCGAGAGCGACAGTTGCGCGAGGTCGGGGCGGCTGGCGGGATCTGGCAAGGGCGGTCCTCTGGCTTTCCCCTGATACGCCGGGGGCCTGGCTTTCCGTCGGACTATAGGGCGGGCGGAAGGCGGCCGGAAGATGGGGGGTTCCCCAGCAGTCCGGCACGCCGCCAAATGAAAGGGCGGCGGAGGTCGCCCCCCGCCGCCCGGCGCTGACCGGAACAGTCGGTCAGCTGCAGCCCGTCGTCCCGCCGCAGGTGTTGCACTTCAGGCAGGTGCCGTTGCGCACGAGCGTGTAGTTGCCGCATTCGCCGCAGGGGTCGCCGGTGTAGCCCTGCATCTTGGCCTTTGTGCGGGCCACATCGGCGCCGGACGAGGCCGCGGCCATGGCGAAGCCGGAGGCGCCTTCGGCAAGACCCATGGCGCGGGTTTCCGGCACCAGCATGTTCAGCGTCGCCACCGGGTCGGTGCCGGTGGACAGCGCCGTCGCCCCTGCGCCCCCTTGCAGCACCACCAGTTCCTGCGGCAGCCGCTTCCTCAGGTAGCCCGAGGAGGAGATCGACTTCAGCAGTTCCACCGATTTCGACGCCGCGGTTTCCGACACCTCGGAGATGTTGCGCTTGCCCTCGTCGTCGCCGCGGCCGAGGTCGTCGAAGGTGGTGCCCTTCGGCGCGACATGGGCCAGGTCGGTGCGGTCGAGGTAGCTGATCGCCAGTTCGCGGAAGATGTAGTCGAGGATCGAGGTGGCGTTCTTGATCGAGTCGTTCCCCTGCACCATGCCCGCGGGTTCAAAGCGGGTGAAGGTGAAGGCCTCGACGAACTCCTCCAGCGGCACGCCGTATTGCAGGCCCACGGAGACCGCGATGGCGAAGTTGTTCATCATCGCCCGGAAGCCCGCGCCTTCCTTGTGCATGTCGATGAAGATCTCGCCAAGCGAGCCGTCGGCATATTCCCCGGTGCGCAGATAGACCTTGTGGCCGCCGATGATGGCCTTCTGGGTATAGCCCTTGCGGCGCTCCGGCAGCTTCTCGCGGTGGGACCGCACGATCTCCTTGACGATCACCTTCTCGACGATCTTCTCGGCGATGACCGCGGCTTTCTCCTGCAAGGAGCCGGTGGCGAGGATCTCCTCGGCCTCCTCGTCGTCCTCGATCAGCGCCGAGGCCAGCGGCTGGCTCAGCTTGGACCCGTCGCGATAGAGCGCATTGGCCTTGATCCCCAGAGAATGCGACAGTTCATAGGCCGCCAGCGTTTCCGCGATGGTGGCGGTGTTCGGCATGTTGATCGTCTTCGAGATCGCGCCCGAGATGAACGACTGCGCCGCCGCCATCATGTGGATGTGGCTTTCCACCGACAGGAAGCGCTTGCCGGTCTTGCCGCAGGGGTTGGCGCAGTCGAAGACCGGCAGGTGCTCGGCCTTCAGGAAGGGCGCGCCTTCCAGCGTCATCGTCCCGCAGACGTGGTCGTTGGCGGCGTCGATCTGCGCCTTGGTGAAGCCGAGGTGGCGCAGCAGGTCGAAGGTGGGGTCGGCCAGCTTCTCGGCGGGGATGCCGAGGGTGCCCTTGCAGAAATCCTCGCCCAGGGTCCACTGGTTGAAGACGAAGCGGATGTCGAAGGCGGTCGGCAGCGCGGCCTCGACCTTCTCGATCTCGCGCGGGCCGAAGCCGTGGCCGACCAGCGCGGTGTGGTTGACCGCCGGAGCCTGCGCCAGCGATCCATGGCCGACCGCATAGGCGACGATCTCGGCGATCTGGTGCGGGGCGTAGCCCAGGGTCTCCAGCGCGGCCGGGACCGACTGGTTGATGATCTTGAAATAGCCGCCGCCGGCCAGTTTCTTGAACTTCACCAGCGCGAAGTCGGGCTCGATGCCGGTGGTGTCGCAGTCCATCACCAGGCCAATGGTGCCGGTGGGGGCGATGACGGTGGTCTGGGCGTTGCGGTAGCCGTGCTGCTCGCCAAGCGCCAGCGCCTCGTCCCAGGCGGATTTCGCCAGGGCGACCAGGGTCTGGTCGGGGCAGTTGACCTGATCCAGCGCGACCGGCGCAACGTTCAGCGCCTCATAGCCCTCGGTCCGGCCCCAGGCGGCGGCGCGGTGGTTGCGGATGACGCGCAGCATGTGCTCGCGGTTGCGGGCATAGCCCGAGAACGGCCCCAGCTCCTTGGCCATCTCGGCACTGGTCGCATAGGCGATGCCGGTCATGATCGCGGTCAGCGCGCCGCAGAGCGCCCGGCCCTCGGCGGAATCGTAGCCGAGGCCCATGTTCATCAAGAGGCCGCCGATGTTGGCATAGCCGAGGCCGAGGGTGCGGAAGTCGTAGGAAAGCCGGGCGATCTCCTTCGAGGGGAACTGCGCCATCATCACCGAGATTTCCAGCGTCACCGTCCACAGACGGGTGGCGTGGATGTAGCCGGCGGCGTCGAACTTGCCGTCATGGAAGAAGGTCAGCAGGTTCATCGACGCCAGGTTGCAGGCGGTGTCGTCGAGGAACATGTATTCCGAGCAGGGGTTGGAGCCGCGGATCGGCCCGTCCTCGGGGCAGGTGTGCCAGGCGTTGACGGTGTCGTGGAACTGGATGCCGGGGTCGGCGCAGGCCCAGGCGGCATGGCCGATCTGGTCCCAGAGGTCGCGGGCCGAGACGGTCTTCGACACCTTGCCGTCGGTGCGGCGGACCAGTTCCCAGGGCAGGTCCTCCTTCACCGCGCGCAGGAAGGCGTCGGTGACGCGGACCGAGTTGTTGGAGTTCTGGCCGGAGACGGTGACATAGGCCTCGGAATCCCAGTCGGTGTCATAGGCCGGGAATTCGATCGAGGAATAGCCCTGGCGGGCGTATTGCAGCACCCGGTTGGTGTAGGTGTCGGGGATCATCGCCTTCTTGGCGGCCTTGATCGCAGTCTTCAGCGCCGGGTTCCTGGCCGGATCGACCGAGGCTTCCGACGAGCCGTCCCAGCCGCGGATGGCGGTGAAGATGTCGTTCAGCCGGGCCTGGTGCATCTTCGAGCCGGCGACCAGCGAAGCGACCTTCTGCTCTTCGATCACCTTCCAGTTGATGAACTGCTCGATGTCGGGGTGATCCATGTCGCAGATCACCATCTTGGCGGCGCGGCGGGTGGTGCCGCCCGACTTGATCGCGCCCGCGGCGCGGTCGCCGATCTTCAGGAAGCCCATCAGCCCCGAGGACTTGCCGCCGCCCGACAGCTTCTCGCCCTCGCCGCGCAGCGAGGAGAAGTTGGTGCCGGTGCCGGAGCCATACTTGAACAGCCGCGCCTCGCGCACCCAGAGGTCCATGATGCCGCCGTCGTTCACCAGATCGTCCGAGACCGACTGGATGAAGCAGGCATGGGGCTGCGGGTGCTCGTAGGCGCTGGTCGATTGCGTCAGCTTGCCGGTCTTGTGGTCGACGTAGAAATGCCCCTGCCCCGGGCCGTCGATGCCATAGGCCCAATGCAGCCCGGTGTTGAACCATTGCGGGCTGTTCGGCGCCGCCATCTGGCGCGCCAGCATGAAGCGCATCTCGTCGTAATAGGCCGAAGCGTCGGCCTCGGTGGTGAAATAGCCGCCCTTCCAGCCCCAATAGGCCCAGGCCCCGGCCAGACGGTCGAAGACCTGCTTGGCCGAGGTCTCGCCGACAAAGCGCTGCTCGGGCGGCAGCTCGGCCAGCGCCTCCTCGTCGGGGACCGAGCGCCAGAGGAATTCGGGCACGCCCTTTTCCTTGACGCGCTTCAGGACCGCCGGAACCCCCGCCTTGCGGAAATACTTCTGCGCCAGCACGTCCGAGGCGACCTGGCTCCAGCCCTCGGGCACTTCCACCGCATCGTTGCGGAACACGATCTTGCCGTCGGGATTGCGGATTTCCGAGGTGGTGGTGGTGAAGGCCATCGCCCCATAGGCACCCGTTGCCGCGGCGGTGAACTTGCGCTCGATCTTCATTGCCCCTGATCCTTCGTTGGCCGGTGGCCCGGCATGTCCCTCTGCGTCATCGGCGGGGAACATGGGATCCCGGCCCGCCGGCCCTTGCCGACAGGGGTTCGGCGCCGTGAGACCGGCCGCCTGTTCCTTGGGATTCCTGCTCTGCCCGCCAGCACTAGATTTAGTGTCTGTCCGAAACGCCCAGTCAACCTGTCGTATTCACCGCCCCGGTTCAACGGTTTTTTTTGCGTATCCGACGGATTTTCGGTCTTGACGCTTTGGTCATTCCGTCACGGCCCCTTCACGCCCTTGTCATCTTTCCGCGCCCCCGGTTGTGGAGGGGTCTGTGGACAAGAGTTGGAGTGTTTTCTGAACTCCGCCGCTTTTGCCAAGGAAGCGGCGGCTTTGGGGCGGAGGGTTCAGAAAGCGGTTGATGCGGGGGACAAATCCTCTGCCGCAGTTCGGCCGATTCTCGCGGCCTCAGCGGCGGGCGGCGGCGCGGTTGATCAGCACGATGCCCGCCGCCACCAGAACCCCGGGGCCGAGAATCGCCGGCGACAGGGTTTCGCCGAAGATCGCGGCGCCGAGGAGAATCGCCATCACCGGGGTCAGGAAGGAGAAGGCGGCGACGGTGGAGGGCGGATAGACCGACATCAGCCAGAGCCACCAGATGAATCCCCCCGCCACCACGATGGCGGCCTGGAACAGCAGGAGCCACAGGTGCAGCGGCTGCACCTCGCGGATCAGCGGGCCGAACAGCGGCGCCACCGCCAGCAGGATCGGCGCGGAGACCAGCACCATCCAGTAGAGTTGCATCTCCGGCCCCTCGGCCCGCATCACCGGGCGGCGGGCGATGAAGGCCGTCCCCGCCCAGCCGAGCGCGGCGCCGAGCGCGCAGAGATCGCCCCAGATGCTGCCCTCGCCGCCCCGCGCGCCGCCGAGGATCGCCCAGGCGGTGCCGGCGAAGGCCAGCGCCAGGCCGAGCGCCTTCATCGGCGTGATCCGGTCCCCCAGCCCAAAATGCGCCATCAGCGCGAACCAGAGCGGCATCGAATACATCAGCACCGAGGCGCGGCCGACCGTGGTCAGGTCCAGCGCGACGAAGAGGAACAGGAACTCGGCCGCGAAGACCGCGCCGAGGACGAGGCCGGGCAGCAGCGCCGCCCGGGTCAGCCGCGGCGGCCTGCCGCGGAAGCGGAGCCAGCCCCAGACGAAGAAGATCGCCAGGGCAGAGCGCAAGCCGGCGAAGAACACCGGTTGGAGCCCGGCGTTCACCACCTTGATGCTGATCTGGTTCAGCGCCAGCAGCAGCTGCACCCCGAGGAGCATCGCCAGCCCTGCGGCATCGAGGCCGTCCTTGCGCATGATCTGACGCGATCCCCCGGGATTTCCCCCCGCCCGAGACGGTGTTTTGCATTGACCGGGGGGCAAGCGCAAGCAAGGCTCTGCTCCTGTCGTCCGGCTGGAGGGTTTGCGATGAGTCTTGCGAAGACATTGATGAAGGTGGCGATCGGCGTGGCGGTGGCCAAGGGCGTCTCGACCCTCGCGAAGAACATGGGCGGCGGCAGCGCCTCGGGCGCGGGCGGCGGCCTGGGCGACATGCTCGGCGGAATGCTGGGCGGCGGCAGCAGCTCGGCCGGCAGCACCCGCCCGTCCGGGCGGTCCGCGGGGCAGTCCGGCGGGCTCGGCGATCTGATGGGCGACCTCCTGGGCAACGCCGGCGGCAATGCCGCGCGGTCGACCCGCAGCGGCCGCGGCGGCGACCTGCTGGAGGAGGTGCTGGGGCAGAAGCGCACCACCAGCCGCAGCACCGCGCCGAAGGGCGGGCTGCAGGACGTGCTGGAGCAGATGACCGGCGCGCGGTCGGGCCGCGGCGGGCAGAACGCCGGCGGGATCGGCGACCTGCTCGGCTCCGTCCTCGGCGGCGCCGCGGCGCGGCCGGCGGGGGGCGCCCTGCGGGTCGAGGAGGAGGAAGAGGTCTCCGCCGCACTGATGCTGAAGGCGATCATCCAGGCGGTGAAATGCGACTGCGACCTCGACGCCTCCGAGAAGCAGAAGCTGATGCAGGCCATGGGCGACGCCAGCCAGGCCGAGGTGCAGGCGGTGAACGCCGAGCTGTCGGCGCCGGTGGATGTGGACGCGCTGGTGCGGATGGTGCCGGAGGGGATGGAGGCGCAGGTCTACCTCGCCTCGCTGTCGGCGATCGACCTCGACCGGCAGGAGGAGGCGCAGTATCTGCACGCGCTGGCGCAGGGGCTGGAGCTTCAGCCGCATGAGGTGAATGCGCTGCACGACCGGATCGGCGCACCGCAGATCTACCGTTAGCGCTTTTGGCCGGCGGCCGGGGGCGCTTCGCCCCCCGGACCCCCCGAGAGTATTTGGGCCAAGATGAAGGCATAAGGCTTTTGGGGGCGTGAGGTTCCCTTTCCCCGGCCGCCGGTGTAGCCCTTGGCCGTTCCCGGCTGCCGGAGGCTTGCCATGACCACCGCCCCGGCGGCCGAAAACTCGCGCGCGGCCGCCCTGATGATCGGCTCGATGGCCTTCTTCGCCGTCGAGGACCTGTTCCTGAAGCGCGCCGCCGAGGCGCTGCCGCCGGGCGAGGTGCTGGCGCTGACCGGCGGCGTCGGCGCGCTGGTGTTCTGGGCGCTGGCGGCGCGGCGGCGCGAGAAGGTGCTGACGATGCAGGCGCTGCGCGGCGTGCCGCTGCTGCGCACCCTGTCCGAGGCCGCGGCGGCGATGCTGTATATCGTCGCGCTGGCGCTGGCGCCCCTGTCGATGACCGCGGCGCTGTTGCAGGCCTCGCCGCTGGTCGTGGTGGCCGGGGCGGCGCTGTTCCTGGGCGAAACCGTCGGCTGGCGACGCTGGGCCTCGGTGGTGGTGGGCTTCGTCGGCGTGCTGGTGATCCTGTCGCCCTGGGACGCCGATTTCGACCCGACCGGCCTCTTGACCGTCGCCTGCGTCGTGGTGCTGGCGGTGCGCGACCTGTCGACCCGGCTGATGCCGGCGCGGATCGGCACCTTCCAGGTCTCGGCCTGGGCCTATCTGGGGCTGGTGCCCTCCGGCATCCTCTTGATGGCGATCATGGGACAGGGCTTCGTCTGGCCCTCGCCGATGCAATGGGCGGGCCTCGGCGGCGCGCTGGTGGCCGGGCTCTTCGGCTATTACGCCGTGGTCGCGGCGATGCGGCTGGGGGAGGTCTCGGTGGTCGCCCCCTTCCGCTATGCGCGGCTGCTGTTCTCGGTGGCGCTGGCGATGATCTTCTTCGGCGAACGCCCCGGCCTGTCCACCTATATCGGCGCCGCCATCGTGGTGGCCTCCGGCCTTTATGCCTTCGCACGCGAGCGAATCCGCCAGCGGCGGCTGGCGGCGGAGTCGGAAAGCCGTCTTTCCCTCTAGCCCGAAGGCGGCTAAACCGGCGGGCGAAAGCCCCTTGTCCCACCGGGAGACCCCATGAGCACGATCATCGACATCCACGCGCGCGAGATCCTCGACAGCCGCGGCAATCCCACCGTCGAGGTGGACGTGGTGCTGGAAAGCGGCGCCATGGGCCGGGCCGCGGTGCCCTCGGGCGCCTCCACCGGCGCGCATGAGGCGGTGGAGCGGCGCGACGGCGACAAGGGCCGCTACATGGGCAAGGGCGTGCTGGAGGCGGTGGCCGCGGTCAACGGGGAGATCGCCGAGGAACTGGTCGGCTACGACGCCACCGAGCAGGTCGGCATCGACCGCACCATGATCGAGATGGACGGCACCCCGAACAAGGGCCGCCTCGGCGCCAACGCCATCCTGGGCGTCAGCCTCGCGGTGGCCAAGGCGGCGGCGGAATATTCCAGCCAGCCGCTCTACCGCTATGTCGGCGGCACCTCGGCGCGCGTGCTGCCGGTGCCGATGATGAACATCATCAACGGCGGGGCGCACGCCGACAACCCCATCGACATCCAGGAATTCATGATCATGCCGGTGGGCGCGGACGACATCCGCGACGCGGTGCGGATGGGGTCCGAGGTCTTTCACACGCTGAAGAAGGAGCTCTCGGCGGCCGGCCTCTCCACCGGGATCGGCGACGAGGGCGGCTTCGCACCGAATCTCAGCTCCACCCGGGATGCACTTGATTTCATTCTGAAATCCATCGAGAAGGCAGGTTATCGGCCGGGCGAGGATATCTACCTCGCGCTGGACTGCGCCGCGACGGAATACTTCAAGGACGGCAAGTATCACCTTGCCGGAGAAGGGAAAATCCTGTCCTCCATCGAGAACGTCGAATATCTGGCCGGGCTGGTCGGCGATTATCCGATCATCTCCATCGAGGACGGCATGGCCGAGGACGACTGGGAGGGCTGGAAGGCCCTGACCGAGGTCCTGGGCAAGAAGATCCAGCTGGTCGGCGACGACCTCTTCGTCACCAACCCCCGCCGTCTGGCCGAGGGCATCGGCAAGGGCTGCGCCAATTCCATGCTGGTGAAGGTGAACCAGATCGGCACCCTGACCGAGACCCTGCAGGCGGTGGAGATGGCGCATCGGGCCGGCTATACCAACGTGATGTCCCACCGCTCGGGCGAGACCGAGGATGCCACCATCGCCGACCTTGCCGTCGCCACCAACTGCGGCCAGATCAAGACCGGCTCGCTGGCGCGGTCGGACCGGCTGGCGAAATACAACCAGCTGATCCGCATCGAGGAAATGCTGGGCGAGACGGCGGAATACGCCGGGGACTCGATCCTTAAGGGCTGAGGCGCGCAGACGCTGGCATTTGCGGCGGGCCCCCTGAGGAGACCCGCCCTTCGATCAATGCGCCTGCATCTCGGCGACGATTTCCGCCGGGGTCAGCGCGGCGGGATAATGGGTCGGCCAGTTGGTGACTTCCTGCAACAGCGCCGCGCGGTCGTCGCCCCAGTAGAGGTGGTAGTGCCCCGCCTTCACCGGCGCGATGGCGTGGTCGCTGAACTGGATGAAGGCCGGAGCCCCGGCATCGCCCTCGACCTTGCGGAAGATGTAGCGGACGCCGCGGTTGCCCTTCTCGTAGGTCAGCACCTCGTGCCCGTCGTCGGCATAGGTGCCGGAGACCACGCCCGAGGCGCTGTGGAAGCTGACCCGGTCGCCGTGGATATCGATCCGGTCGACATCGGTGCGGTAGCCGGTGTCGTAATAGGCGCGATACTCCTCGGCGGTCTTGTCGCCGTGCTCGGCCTTGTGCGCCATCACCGGGTCCAGCGTGCCGTCCTGCAGCAGCGGATAGACCGACTGCCAGTCGCCTTCCCAGTCCGACAGGCTGCGGGCCTAGACCTGGGCATCGTCGAAATAGCCCTGGTAGACCTTGTCGTCGGCATGGGAATGGTCATGCGCGTGATCGTGGTCATGGTCGTGGCCCTCGGTCGCCTGCTGCGCGGCGGCGGGCAGCGCCAGGGCAAGCGCCAGCAGCCCCGCCCATCCGAATCTCGTCATCTGCATCTGTGGTTCCTTTCGAGCGGATTCCTGATTGATATGTTATATCATAACATATCCAAGGCAAGGCATAGCCTCCTTCCCCGGCGGCTGCAAGCCGGTGGCGGATTTCGCGCGAAATCCGCAGCGATTCCGGGCGGAAATCGCCTAGTCGAAGCGTTGAGGCCGGAAGGCGGCGAGCAGCGGGCTTTCCCCGCCCTCGATCTCCTGCGCCACCAGTTCCCCGGTGATCGCGGCCAGCGTGGCGCCGGAATGCATCACCGCCAGCCAGAGGCCGGGCCGCGCCGCACCGATCACCGGCAGGCCGTCGCCCGGCACCGGCCGGTGGGCCAGCGCCACCTCGTCCCAGTCGGTCTTCACCCCGGGCAGCAGCGCCCGCAGCCGGGCCATCGCCGCATCGGCATGGGTCCCGGCCAGCCCGGCGATGGTCTCGGCCGCGCCGCCCTGATGGTTGGCGGCGGTCGGCATCACCAGGCGCCCGGCCTCGTCCTGCCGCAGTTCTCCGCCCGGACCCCAGAGGATCAGCGGCAGCACCGGCGGCAAGGGCGGCGTCTTCAGGATCAGCCCGGGGCGCGCGACCATCGGCAGCGCCACCCCCAGCGGCTCCACCAGCGCCGGCGCGCCGGTGCCGGCGGCGACCACCACGGCATCGGCCGCCAGCACCCCCTGCGCGGTGCGGACGCCGGCCACCCTGCCCTGCGCCTCCACCAGCGCCTCGGCCGCCACCCCGCGCCAGAGCCGCGCGCCGGAGGCGGCGATCAGCCGGGCGGCCAGCAGGCCCGGGTCCACCGCGCCCTCGCCCGGCAGGAACAGCGCGGTCTCCGGCGCGGCGCCGAGTTGCGGCAGTTCCCGGGCGATGCGGGCGCGGTCCCAGGGCTCCACCGGATAGCCGAGGGCGCGCAGGTCCGCGGCGAAGGTGGCTTGCGCCGCGCCCTCCTCCTCGAACCACAGGCAGCCGGGCCAGCCGGTGGGGTTGCCGGGCAGCGTCTCACAGAGGCGGCGGTGGGCGGCGATGCCCTCCAGCCGCAGCCGGTAATGCGCCTCGGTCAGGAAATAGGAGGCGTTGATCCAGCCGAAGCTGCGCCCCGAGGCCCCGGCGGCGATGCCGTGGCTGTCGAGGAGGGTGACCGCATGGCCGCGGCGGGCCAGCTGGAAGGCGATGGCTGCGCCGATCACTCCGGCGCCGATGACGACGATCTGCATGGGCCGACCCTGCCAGCCGCGCCGCCCGCTGGCAAGCCGCCCGGCGATGCGCTACCCATGGCGCGCATGGCCCGGCTGATCCTGTTGAACAAACCCTATGACGTGCTCTGCCAGTTCACCAACGGCGAGGGGCGGCCGGTGCTGGCCGATTTCGTGTGCGAGAAAGGCGTCTATCCGGCCGGGCGGCTGGACCGCGATTCCGAAGGACTGGTGGTGCTGACCGACGACGGCAAGCTGCAGGCCCGGATCAGCGATCCGCGCCACAAGCTGGAGAAGGTCTATCTGGCGCAGGTCGAGGGGGTGATCGCCGAGGCGGCGCTGGAGCGGCTGCGCCGCGGGGTCGATCTGAAGGACGGCCCGACCCTTCCCGCCGGCGCCCGGAGGGTGGATACGCCCGAATGGCTGTGGCCCCGGGTGCCGCCGGTGCGGATGCGCAAGACGGTGCCGGACGGCTGGATCGAGCTGACCCTGCGCGAGGGCCGCAACCGTCAGGTGCGCCGGATGTGCGCCGCCGTCGGCCTGCCCTGCCTGCGGCTGATCCGCTGGCGGGTGGGCGACTGGACGCTGGAGGGGCTGGCGCCGGGGGAAATGCGGAGGGTGTGAGCGGGAAGCGGCCGGGACGTATGCCGGGACCTGTGGGGCAGCGCGGGCTGTCGGGGTGAAGAAGCGGGCGCGGTTGAGGAAAAATCGCCCCGGGTTTACGACAGGCCGGTGCACCTTGCCGCTTCGCTCCGGGCATGACGCCCGCTGCCGATGATAGAGAAACGGCTGATGCCACCTTGCCGCCTCGCCCGCGACCACCCCGTCGCTTCGCCAGCGGCCACGTCCTTTCCCACCGGTCTCGCGCTTTCCCATCGGTCTCGGCCGGACCGGCCCAGCCGAGGAGAGGATCAGAAGCCCGGCAGCGGAGGCCCGCCCGGGCCGGTTTCGACCGCGGCATCGAGCTTCGTCGCTTGGGCCGTCTGCGCCCCTGATGCGCAAAGCGGCCGCTTCCGCCTCCCTCGCCTCCAGTCCGCCGGCGCCCCCGGAGGGCAGTCCGCGACGGCAGGATGCGGCGAGGCACAATCCGGATCGCGTCCGTATGGACCATATTCCGGCACGGGCCATGCGCCCGAATCCGCCATACGCCCGTATGGACGATGCGCCCGTATTGCCCATACTGGCGGATGGGGCAGCGGTCTGCCGGTTGAGAGGGACGGCAGATCTGGCGCTTGGCGGCGAGAGCGGGCAGGATCGGGCACCGGATCGAAACAGCAGCCGGAGCGGGAGGCGGCGATGGATCACAAGGACTTCCTGTCGGGCCTGCCGCTCGATGTGCGGGCCGGGATGACGGAAAGGTCCGATGCCCGCGGCCTGCGCCATCTGGCCGGGCATCTGGGGGCGATCCTTCTCTGCGGCGGGCTGATCGCGGCGGGTGTGCCGGGCTGGCAGGTGCTGCTGCCGGTGCAGGGGGTGCTGCTGGTCTTCCTCTTCACCCTGGAACACGAATGCACCCACCGCACCCCCTTCGCCAGCGAGCGGCTGAACACCTGGGTCGGGCGGTTCTGCGGGCTGGTGTTGCTGCTGCCGTTCGAGTGGTTCCGCTGGTTCCACCTGGCGCATCACCGCTGGACCAACCTGCCGGGCAAGGACCCGGAACTGGCCTCGGAAAAACCCGAAAGCCTGCCGGCCTGGCTCTGGCATGTCTCGGGCCTGCCGTTCTGGGGCGCCGGGCTGCGGCTGATGGCGGCGCTGACCCTGGGCCGGGCCGAGGGCGACTACCTGCCCGAGGGCGCCAAGGCCCGCATTATCCGCGAGGCGCGGGGGATGGCGCTGGTCCATGCCGGGCTGGCGGCCAGCCTGATCTGGACGCCCGCGGTGCTGTGGGTCTGGGTGGTGCCGGCGCTGCTGGGCCAGCCGGTGCTGCGGCTCTATCTGCTGGCCGAGCATGGCGACTGCCCGCGGGTGGCGAACATGTTCGAGAACACCCGGACCACCTTCACCAACCGCATCGTCCGGGCGCTGGCCTGGAACATGCCCTATCACGTCGAGCACCACGTCTGGCCCGCCGTCCCCTTCCACCGCCTGCCCGAGGTCCATGCGCTGATGCGCGACGAGTTGCGGGTGACGGCGGAGGGCTACGCGGCCTTCACCCGGGAATATCTGGCGCGGCGGGTCCGGGCCGGGCGGTAGCGGGCGCAAGTGGGCGGCAGGGCGCATACGCCCGGAGGGCGCCTGCGGGCGGATGGACCATACGGCGGGATGGACCATGCGGGCGGAGGGAAAGGTCGGCGCGGGGCATCCGTCTTCCGTGCGGAGGGTGCCCGTTGCGCAGCCTCGCTTCGCTCTCTTCCTCGGCCAGCTTCGGTAGAAGGGGTGCCGGGAGACCTCTGCCCGGGATCAGGCGAGGCGCGCAGGAAGGTAGCCGGAGCTTAAGGCAGGAGCGCCGCAGGGGTCCAGCGGGCCTGCGGGGCTTCCGCCGATTGTAAGGGTGACAACTTCCCCATGGCGCTGCACCGGCGGGGCGGATATGCCCGGTGCATGACCGGGCAGACCGACAGCGGGGACACCCTTTCGGGGTTCTTCTACGGGCTTGCGGCCTATCTCCTCTGGGGGTTCCTGCCGCTTTACATGAAGGCGCTGGCGCATATCCCGCCGGTCGAGGTGATCGCGCACCGGGTGATCTGGTCGGTGCCGGTGGCGCTGATCGTGCTGGTCTGGCTGGGGCGGACGGCGGACCTGAAGGCGGCGCTGACCAATCCGCGGATGCTGGGGATGGCGGCGCTGACGGCGACGATCATCTCGGTCAACTGGGGGATCTATGTCTGGGCCATCGGCGCGGACCATGCGCTGGACGCGGCCTTGGGCTATTACATCAACCCGCTGTTCTCGATCTTCCTCGGCGCGGTGCTGCTGGGGGAACGCCTGCGCGGCATCCAGTGGCTGGCCATCGCACTGGTCTGCATCGCCGTCGGCATCCTGACCTGGGAGGCCGGGCAGTTGCCCGTCATCGCCGCGGGGCTGTTCCTGACCTGGGGCTTCTATGCCTATCTGAAACGCCGCCTGCCGATCGGCCCGAACCAGGGCTTCGCGCTGGAGGTGCTGATCCTCTTGCCCTTCGGCCTCGGCTATGCCGGCTGGCTGGCGTGGCAGGGGACGGGGCATTTCATGGCGGGTGTGCCCTTCGACACATGGATGCTGTTCGGCTGCGGCATCGTCACCGCGGCGCCGCTGATGATCTATGCCAACGGCGCCAAGCGGCTGCGGCTGTCGACCATCGCCATCATGCAATACATCGCGCCGACGATGATCTTCCTGACCGCGGTGTTCCTTTTCGGCGAGCCGTTCAGCAAGGTGAAGCTGGTGGCCTTCGGCTTCATCTGGGCGGCGCTGGTGGTCTATTCCTGGTCGGTGCTGCGGCGGGCGCGGGGGTAGGCGGCAGCGCTCGTCGTTGCATTTCATGCACTCCTCGCGGGAGTGTCCGCGCGAGGAGGAACGAAGTTCCCGACGAGCGGCGCGCTACGGCCGGCTGACCTGGCCGCCGCCGACTGCCGCGGGAACGCCGGTGGTCGAGGCGCAGGAGGTGGGCAGGCCGCGCATCACCCGCACAGCGAGGAAGGCGAAGGCCTGCGCCTCCAGCATGTCACCGTCGAGACCCGCCGCCTCCACCGGCTGGACCGGGCAGGGGAATTTCCGCGAAAGATGCCGCATCAGCGTGGCATTGTGGCGGCCGCCGCCGGTGACGAGCAGGCGGGAGATGGGCTTCGGGAAATGCTCCGCCCCCTGCGCCACCGCGGCCGCGGCGGCAGCGGTGAGGGTGGCCAGCGCCGCCTCGGTGCCGAGCGGCTTCACCGCCTGCAAGAGGCCGGCGAAATCGTTGCGGTCCAGCGACTTCGGCGGGACGCGGTAGAAATAGGGATGGGCCAGGAAGGCCTCGATCACCTGTTTCCTCACCCGGCCCTTCGCGGCGAGACTGCCACCGTCGTCCCGATCACGCCCCAGCCGCCCGCGGATCAGGTCGTCGATCGGGGCATTGGCCGGGCCGGTGTCGAAGGCCAGGAGCGCGCCGGGAACCTCGGGCGCCGGCTGCGCCGGGTCGACCCAGGTCAGGTTGCCGACGCCGCCGAGGTTGAGGAAGGCCAGTGGCTCCGTCGCGCCGATCCGCTTGGCCAGCGCGAAATGGTAGAACGGGGCCAGCGGCGCGCCCTGCCCGCCGAGCGCCACATCGGAGGAGCGGAAATCCCAGACCACCGGCCGGTCCAGCACCTGCGCCAGCAGGCTGCCGTTGCCGGCCTGGTGGGTGCCCCTGCCCTTCGGGTCATGCGCCAGGGTCTGGCCGTGGAAGCCGACCACATCGACGCCGGAGAAGCGCGACAGCAGTTCGGCATGGGCGGTCTCCACCACCTCCGCCGCCTCGGCCACGCCGGGATCTCCGGGCCAGCGACCGAGGGCGGCGCGCAGCACGGATTGCTCGGCTTGCGTATAGGGGCGGTAGGCGACAGGCCCGAACTCCTGCACCGAATGGCCGTCGGTCAGCACCATCGCGGCATCGACCCCGTCCAGCGAAGTGCCCGACATCGCCCCCAGAGCCCAGACCGGACCTTCCGCCTTCGCCATCTTCCCCTTCATCCCCTGCCCCGCTATACCGCCTGCACCTTAAAGCACGGGCAAGCCATGACCTACCATCCGAAATCCGATTTCCTGCGCGTGATGTTCGAGCGCGGCTTCGTCGCCGACTGCACCGACTATCAGGCGCTGGACGAGGCCTTGGTCAAGGGCGTGGTGCCGGCCTATATCGGCTATGAC
The DNA here is from genome assembly GCF_011043545.1 of Rhodobacter sp. SGA-6-6. Classification (GTDB taxonomy): domain Bacteria; phylum Pseudomonadota; class Alphaproteobacteria; order Rhodobacterales; family Rhodobacteraceae; genus Pseudogemmobacter. The sequence continues at coordinate 41,671 of NZ_JAAKGP010000007.1, forward strand.
GCCACCGCGGCGTCGCTGCATGTCGGCCACCTGATGAACATCATGGTGCTGCGCTGGCTGCAGAAGACCGGTCACAGGCCGATCACGCTGATGGGCGGCGGCACCACCAAGGTGGGCGATCCCTCCTTCCGGTCCGAGGAGCGGCCGCTGCTGACGCCGGAGAAGATCGACGAGAACATCGCCGGGCTGAAGAAGGTCTTTGCGAAATACCTGTCCTACGGCGACGGGCCGACCGACGCGATCATGCTGAACAATGCCGAATGGCTGGACAGCCTGAACTACCTGGATTTCCTGCGCGACATCGGCCGGCATTTCAGCGTCAACCGGATGCTGAGCTTCGAGAGCGTGAAGTCGCGGCTGGACCGGGAGCAATCGCTGTCCTTCCTCGAATTCAACTACATGATCCTGCAGGCCTATGATTTCCTGGAAATCCACCGGCGCTATGGCTGCCTGCTGCAGATGGGCGGAAGCGACCAGTGGGGCAACATCGTCAACGGGGTGGACCTGACCCGGCGGGTGATCGACAAGGAGATCTACGGGCTGACCACGCCGCTTCTCACCACTTCGGACGGGCGGAAGATGGGCAAGTCGGCCTCCGGCGCGGTCTGGCTGAACGGCGACATGCTGAGCCCTTACGAGTTCTGGCAGTTCTGGCGCAACACCACGGATGCCGATACCGGCCGCTTCCTGAAGATTTTCACCGAGCTGCCGGTCGAGGAATGCGACCGGCTGGGCGCGCTGCAGGGGGCCGAGATCAACGAGGCGAAGGTGACGCTGGCCAATCTGGCCACCACGCTGCTGCACGGGGCCGAGGCGGCGGCGGCGGCCGAGGCGACGGCGCGCGAGGTGTTCGAGAAGGGCGGCATCGGCGACGACCTGCCGACGGTGACGCTGGCACCCGAGGAATTGGCCGAGGGCGTCGGCATCGTGCAGTTGCTGGTGCGGGCCGGGCTGGCGGGGTCGGGCAAGGACGCCAAGCGGCTGATCGCCGAGGGCGGCGCCAAGGTGAACGACGAGACCGTCACCGACGCCGGCCTGCGTTTCGGCGCCAGCGAACTGGCCGAGCCGGTGAAGCTGACCGCGGGGCGCAAACGCCACGCGCTGGTGGTGCTGGGATGATGCGGGCCGCGCTGGCGGCGCTGGCGCTGACGGCGGGCGCGGCGCAGGCCTGCCCGATGACGCTGGCGCTCTATGCGGACACCGAGACGGGGACGGAGCTGCGCATCCGCACTCCGGCGCCTTGGGAGGGGTCAGGCGGCACGATCTATTCCATCGAACTCGGGCTGCGCGACGGACGGGTGCTCTGGGGCCGGATCGGGCAGAACATGGGCACCAGCAGGGACGTGGGCCAGCTCTACTCCGGCTGCGACCGGCCGGGGCCGGACGACGGGCCGCTGTCCGAGGAAGCGGCGGAGGAGTGCCGGGCCTGGGAGGGCGTGGTCTATGCGCTGCAGGACGGCGTGGTGGCCGGCCTGCCCGGGCCGCAGGAGAAGGCGCCAGACAGCCTGATCCTGACCGACCTCGGCCGCAAGCTGCGCTATGCGGTGTTCTCCAGCCCGGGCGAGGAGCCTTGGGACCAGTTCCGCCTGCACGGCTGCGCCGAATGAGAAGAGGCCCCGAAGGGCCTCTTCCGCGTCACTTCTGGACCGTGACCCTGGTCATCACGTCGGGCGTCGCCGGCGGCTCGCCCTTGGCGACGGCGTCCACCACCTCCATGCCCTGCACCACATGGCCGACCACGGTATATTGCCCGTCCAGATGCGGCGCCGGGGCGAACATGATGAAGAACTGGCTGTTCGCGCTGTCGGGGTCCTGCGCCCGGGCCATGCCGACGATGCCGCGCTGGAACGAGACGTCCGAGAATTCGGCCGGCAGGTTCGGCATGTCGCTGTCGCCCATGCCGGCCATCGACAGGTCGCCCCCCGCCTTGCCATAGCGCACGTCGCCGGTCTGGGCCATGAAGCCGTCGATGACGCGGTGGAAGACCACGCCGTCATAGGCGCCGGATTCCGCCAACGCCACGATCTGCGCCACGTGTTTCGGGGCGTAGTCGGGCAGCAGGTCGATGACCACGGTGCCGTTGGCCTCGCCCGCGACCTCGATCACCAGGTTGGGGCCGGGGCCGTCGGGCGGGGTCTGCGCGAAGGCGGGAGAGGCCAGCAGGACGGCGGCGAGGATGAGCTTACGCAACATCGGCGGCCACCCGGACGGTGATCATGCGGTCGGGCGAAGCCGGCGGCTCGCCGCGGGTGATCTTGTCGACATGCTCCATGCCGGAAATCACCTGGCCGTAGACGGTATACTGGCCGTTGAGAAAGCTGTTCTCGCCGAAGTTGATGAAGAACTGGCTGTTGGCCGAGTTCGGGTTCTGCGACCGCGCCGCGCCGAGCGACCCGCGGGCGTGCGGGACCTTGGAGAATTCGGCCGGCAGGTCGGGATATTTCGACCCGCCCGTCCCCGCCCGGCGGGGGTTGTAGTTCGGGCTGTCCATGTTGGCGTTCTCGACATCGCCGGTCTGGGCCATGAAGCCGTCGATCACCCGGTGGAAGGCCACGCCGTCATAGGCCTTGTCGCGGGCCAGCTGCTTCATCCGCTCGACATGTTTCGGCGCTACGTCGGGCAAGAGCTGGATCACCACCTCGCCGTCCTTCAGCGTCATGATGATGGTGTTCTCGGGGTCCTTGATCTCGGCCATGGCCGCTCTCCTCGTGTCATGTCGGCGGGAAACGTAGCGGCGGGATGCCGCAAGGGGAAGGGCAAAAGCCCGTGATCGGTTGACGCGGGCGGGCGGCTTCGGTCAAACCTGCGGCCGAACGAACAGGGAGACGCGACGATGGGCTGGAACACGCTGGACGATATCGCCATGGCCGGGAAGGTGGTGCTGGCGCGCGTCGACATCAACGTGCCGATGGAGGGCGCGACCGTCACCGACACCACGCGGATCGACAAGATCAGGCCGACGGTGGAGGATATCATCGCCCGCGGCGGCAAGGTGGTGCTCTTGGCGCATTTCGACCGGCCGAAGGGCAAGGTGGTGCCGGAGATGAGCCTGTCGCGCATCCTGCCCTCGCTGGAGGCCAGCCTGGGCCGCAAGGTGGTGTTCGGCGCGGATTGCATCGGCGAGGTCGCGGCGGAGGCCATCGCCAAGGCCGGGCCGGCCGAGGTGGTTCTGCTGGAGAACACCCGCTTCCACCCCGGCGAGGAGAAGAACGACCCCGAACTGGCGAAGGCGATGGCGGCGCTCGGCGACATCTATGTCAACGACGCCTTCTCGGCCGCGCATCGGGCCCATGCCTCGACCGAGGGGCTGGCGCATCTGCTGCCGCACGCCGCCGGGCGGCTGATGGAGGCGGAGCTGAAGGCGCTGGAAGCCGCGCTCGGCACCCCTGCCCGGCCGGTGATGGCGGTGGTGGGCGGCGCCAAGGTATCGACCAAGCTGGAGCTTCTGGGCAACCTGGTGAGCAGGGTCGACCATCTGGCGATCGGCGGCGGCATGGCCAACACCTTCCTGCTGGCGCAGGGGCTGGAGGTCGGCACGTCGCTGGCCGAGCGCGACATGGCCGGAACGGCGGCGGAGATCATCGAGAAGGCCAAGGCGGCGGGTTGCAGCATCCACCTGCCGGTCGATGTGGTGGTGGCGCGCGAGTTCAAGGCGGGGGCTGCCAGCGAGATCGTCGTGGCCTCGGCCTGCCCGGCGGATGCGATGATCCTCGACGCCGGCCCCGAGACGGTGGCGCGCCTGACCGCGGTGATGGGCCAATGCGCCACGCTGATCTGGAACGGCCCGCTGGGGGCCTTCGAGATCCCGCCCTTCGACATGGCGACCAATGCGGCGGCGGCCGAGGCGGCGCGGCTGACCCGGGCCGGACGGCTGGTCTCGGTCGCCGGCGGCGGCGACACCGTGGCAGCGCTGAACGGCGCCGGCGCGGCGGAGGACTTCACCTTCATCTCCACCGCGGGCGGGGCCTTCCTCGAATGGATGGAAGGGAAGGATCTGCCGGGGGTGAAGGCGCTGATGGGCTGAGACCCGCCGTTAGCGCAAGCCGGATTGCGGGGCGCGGGCATCGAGGCTATGCCGGAGGGCAGGATTTCCCATTGCAGACAGGGTGCGCCATGGCCAATGCCGAGATGACCAGACAGATCGCCGAAGGGCGCGGCTTCATCGCCGCGCTGGACCAGTCGGGCGGATCGACCCCGAAGGCGCTGAAGCAATACGGCGTGGCCGAGACGGAATGGTCCGACGAGAAGGGCATGTTCGACCTGATCCATGCCATGCGGGTGCGGATCATCAAGTCGCCCGCCTTCACCGGCGACAAGGTGGTGGGCGCGATCCTGTTCGAGCAGACCATGGACCGCGACGTGGACGGCATCCCGACCGCCACCTATCTGTGGGAAAACCGCCATGTCGTGCCCTTCCTGAAGATCGACAAGGGGCTGGAGGCGGAGGCCGACGGCTGCCAGCTGATGAAGCCGATGCCGGGGCTGGATGGCCTGCTGGCCCGCGGGGTGAAGGCGGGGATCTTCGGGACCAAGGAACGCTCGGTGATCTCGGCGGCCAATGAAAAGGGCATCCAGGCGGTGGTGGACCAGCAGTTCGCGGTCGGCGCCCAGGTGGCGGCGCATGGGCTGATGCCGATCCTGGAGCCGGAGGTGACCATCTCGATCGCCGACAAGGCCGAGGCCGAGGCGATGCTGCGCGAGGCGATCCTGAAGGGGCTGGAGGCGTTGCCGTCCGGGCAGCAGGTGATGCTGAAGCTGTCGCTGCCGACGGTGGACAATTTCTATGCGCCGCTGGTCGATCACCCCAAGGTGCTGAAGGTGGTGGCGCTGTCGGGCGGGCATTCGCGGGCGGCGGCCAATGCGATCCTGGCGCGCAACCGCGGCATGATCGCGTCGTTCAGCCGGGCGCTGACCGAGGGGCTGTCGGCGCAGCAGAGCGATGCCGAGTTCGACGCGGTGCTGGCCGAGGCCATCGGCTCGATCCACGCGGCCTCCGTCGCCGGCTGAGGCGGTAAAAACCAGGGAATCCCGCAGGATGGGGATTCCCTTTTCGCCGCAGCCATGGCATGGTTCGCCAAAGGCCCCCGCAGAGGGGCAGGACGAGGCGGCAGAATGACCCACAAGACGGCGCGGCGCACCCTGGGCGGGTTGACCTATTTCATCCTGGCTTTCGCGCTCGGCGGCTATTTCACCTTCGCCGCGGTGCAGGGCGACTACGGCGTGTTCCGCCGGGTCGAGATCGCCGCCGAGGCCGACCAGCTGCGGGCCGAGCGCGACCGCCTGCGCACCGAACTGGCCGAGGTGCAGAACCTGACCCACCGGCTGTCGGACGCCTATCTGGACCTGGACCTCTTGGACCAGCAGGCGCGCGAGGTCCTGGGCTACATGCGCGCGGACGAGATCGTCATCCGCTGAGAGCCGACGACAGTCCGGTCTGCTTTGGCGAAGGCTTCTGCCTTCGCCATGCGATGCCATTGCCATCTGTCGGGCCGGGCCCAAAGGCCCGGCCAGCGCCCGCCCCGCCCTCGGCGGGCTTCTCGCCCGCCGGGTCGGGCGCTGGCCTCTCGGGATCTCGTGCCACCGCCGTCTCCGGGTGATATGTCCCGCACGGGCGGGGGCGAGGCAGTGCCTCGCCTTCTCCCGCCCGGCCAAGACGTCGGTTCCAGTTCCGTTCCGATCCGCCCCTCTCCGGCGCAAATCCCCCTGCGCCGGGCGCAACCCGGCACGGCAGACTTGCTTTGACTCAATGTTCCCCGATAGTATATGGATAGTTTAACGTTGAACCATTTCTTTTCCGGGGAGGAGAAGCCTATGGCGAGGAAGCCGGAGTCGAGGCCCAATGTCTCGAAGGACGAACTTCTGAAATATTACCGGGACATGCTGCTGATCCGCCGCTTCGAGGAGAAGGCCGGGCAGCTTTACGGCATGGGCCTGATCGGCGGCTTCTGCCACCTCTACATCGGCCAGGAGGCGGTGGTCGTCGGGCTGGAAGCCGCATCCAAGGAAGGTGACAAGCGGATCACCTCCTACCGCGACCACGGCCACATGCTGGCCTGCGGCATGGATGCCAAGGGGGTGATGGCGGAACTGACCGGGCGCATCGGGGGCTACTCGAAGGGCAAGGGCGGCTCGATGCACATGTTCAGCAAAGAGCGCCACTTCTACGGCGGCCACGGCATCGTCGGGGCGCAGGTGCCGCTGGGGGCCGGGCTGGCCTTCGCCGACAAGTATCTGGGCAACGACAACGTGACCTTCACCTATTTCGGCGACGGCGCGGCGAACCAGGGCCAGGTCTACGAGACCTACAACATGGCCGAACTCTGGGACCTGCCGGTGGTCTTCGTGATCGAGAACAACCAATATGCCATGGGCACCAGCATGAAGCGGGCCACCAAGTCGGAAACGCTCTATGGCCGCGGCGTGGCCTATGGCATTCCGGGCGAACAGGTCGACGGCATGGACGTGCTGGCGGTGAAGGCGGCGGGCGAGAAGGCGGTGGCACACTGCCGGGCCGGCAAGGGGCCCTATATCCTGGAGATGATGACCTATCGCTATCGCGGGCATTCGATGTCGGACCCGGCGAAATACCGCACCCGCGAGGAGGTCGAGAAGATCAAGACCGAGAAGGACTGCATCGAGCATGTGCGGGACCTGCTGACGCAGGGGGGCTTGGCCTCGGACGAGGAGCTGAAGGCCATCGACAAGGAGATCAAGGCGCTGGTGAACGAGGCGGCCGAGTTCTCGAAGGAAAGCCCGGAGCCGCCGCTGGACGAGCTCTGGACCGACATCTACGCCTGAGGGAGGAAGACCATGGCGACGCAAGTATTGATGCCCGCGCTTTCTCCGACGATGGAGGAGGGCACGCTGGCCAAATGGCTGGTGAAGGAAGGCGATGCGGTGAAATCCGGCCAGATCATCGCCGAGATCGAGACCGACAAGGCGACGATGGAATTCGAGGCGGTCGATGAGGGGACCGTCGGGAAGATCCTGGTGGCCGAGGGCACGGCGGGGGTGAAGGTGAACACCCCCATCGCGGTGCTGGTCGAGGAAGGCGAAACCGTCTCCGACGCCCCTGCTCCCGCCGCGGTGTCTGCGGCGGCCGAGAAGGGCGAGGCTCCGGCGGCGGTGGCCGCCGCCCCCGTGGCCGCGCCCCCTGCCCCGGTGCAGGCGGCGAAGGGCTGGCCGCATTCCGACGTGCCGGAAGGCGTGCCGACCAGGACCATGACGGTGCGTGAAGCCCTGCGCGAGGCGATGGCCGAGGAGATGCGGGCGGACGCATCGGTCTTCCTGATGGGCGAGGAAGTCGGCGAATACCAGGGCGCCTACAAGATCTCGCAAGGGTTGCTGGACGAGTTCGGGCCGAAGCGGGTGGTGGACACCCCGATCACCGAGATCGGCTTCGCCGGCATCGCCACCGGCGCCAGCTGGGGCGGCTTGAGGCCCATCGTCGAGTTCATGACCTTCAACTTCGCCATGCAGGCGATCGACCACATCATCAACTCGGCGGCGAAGACGCTGTATATGTCGGGCGGCCAGATGGGCAGCCCGATGGTGTTCCGCGGCCCGAACGGCGCGGCGGCGCGGGTGGGCGCGCAGCACAGCCAGGACTTCGCGGCCTGGTATGCGGCGATCCCGGGGCTGCGGGTCTGCATGCCCTATACCGCGGCGGATGCGAAGGGTCTGTTGAAATCGGCGATCCGCGATCCGAATCCGGTGGTGTTCCTGGAGAACGAGATCCTCTATGGCCGCAGCTTCGAGGTGCCGGCCGAGGGCGACTTCACCATTCCCTTCGGCAAGGCCAGCATCCTGCGCGAGGGCGCGGATGTGACGCTGGTCTCCTTCGGCATCGGCGTGTCCCACGCCTTGGCCGCCGCCGAGGACCTGGCGAAGGAGGGCATCCAGGCCGAGGTGATCAACCTGCGCACCCTGCGGCCCATCGACTACGACACGGTGCTGGCCTCGGTGCAGAAGACCAACCGCTGCGTGACAGTGGAAGAGGGCTTCCCGGTCGGCAGCATCGGCGACCACCTGGCCAGCACGATCATGCAGCGGGCGTTCGACTACCTCGACGCGCCGGTGATCACCTGCACCGGCAAGGACGTGCCGATGCCCTATGCGGCGAACCTTGAGAAACTGGCGCTGATCACCCCGGCGGAGATCGTCGCCGCGGTGAAATCGGTCTGCTATCGGTAAGGGGGAGACCATGGCGACGCAAATATTGATGCCCGCGCTTTCTCCGACGATGGAGGAGGGCACGCTGGCCAGATGGCTGGTGAAGGAAGGCGACGAGGTCAAGTCGGGGATGGTGATCGCCGAGATCGAGACCGACAAGGCGACGATGGAATTCGAGGCGGTCGATGAAGGCACCGTCGGGAAGATCCTGGTGGCCGAGGGCACGGCGGGGGTGAAGGTGAACACCCCCATCGCCGTGCTGCTGGAGGAAGGCGAGGATGCCTCGGCAATCGCCTCCTCCACCGCCTCCGGCGGGTCGTCGGCTCCGGCGAAGACCGAGGCCAAGGCGGGCGATGCGCCCGCGGCGGCTCCTGCCCCTGCTGCTGCGTCGGCTTCCGCAGCGGCACCTGCGGCCTCTGGCGGCACACGGGTCTTCGCCTCGCCGCTGGCGCGGCGGATCGCGAAGGAAAAGGGACTGGACCTCGCCGCGGTGAAAGGCTCCGGCCCGCATGGCCGGATCGTCCGGGCGGATGTCGAAGCGGCGAAGCCGGGGGCTGCGGCTCCGGCGGCAGCCGCGGCGGCGGTCCCTGCCCCGGCGGCTGCGGCGAAGCCCACTGCAGTGGCCGCGGGGATGTCGCCGGAAACGGTGCTGAAGCTCTATGCCGACCGCGACTTCGAGGAGGTCGCGCTGGACGGGATGCGCCGGACCATCGCGGCGCGGCTGACCGAGGCCAAGCAAACCATCCCGCATTTCTACCTGCGCCGCGAGGTGCGGCTGGATGCGCTGATGGCCTTCCGCGAGCAGCTGAACAAGGGGCTGGAAAGCCGCGGCGTGAAGCTGAGCGTGAACGACTTCATCATCAAGGCCTGCGCCCTGGCACTGCAGGCGGTGCCGGACGCCAATGCCGTCTGGGCCGGCGACCGCATCCTGAAGCTGAAGCCTTCGGATGTGGCGGTGGCCGTGGCGGTGGAGGGCGGGCTCTTCACTCCCGTCCTGAAGGATGCCGAGAAGAAGACCCTCTCGGCCCTGTCGGCGGAGATGAAGGACCTGGCCAGCCGGGCGAAGTCCAAGAAGCTGGCACCGCATGAGTATCAGGGCGGCAGCTTTGCGATCTCGAACCTCGGGATGATGGGGATCGAGAATTTCGACGCGGTGATCAACCCGCCGCACGGCGCTATCCTTGCGGTCGGCGCCGGGGTGAAGAAGCCGGTGGTTCTGGCGGACGGCTCGGTCGGGGTGGCGACGGTGATGTCGATGACGCTGTCGGTCGATCACCGGGTGATCGACGGGGCCCTGGGCGCGGCCTTCCTGAAGGTGGTGGTCGAGGCGCTGGAGAACCCGATCTCGATGCTGGCCTGAGGCGTGGGCGGGGGGCCAGCCCCCCGCACCCCCCGGGATATTTGGGGACAGATGAAAGGGGAGGCTTCGGCCTCTCTTTTCTATCTCGCGTTCAGGGAAGAGAGCAGCCGGGAACTGCGGCGCAGGATCGTCGCGGCGGTGCCGAGGGCGATGATCCAGAGGGTGAGGGTCATCACCCATTCGGTCGCGTAGAAGGCGGCGATGAGGCTGCCGAGGGTCAGCGCAGCCATGCGGTGCGGTTTTGCCATCGGGCCGGAGAAATCCGCCGGGAAGCCCTCGGCCCGGCCGAGTTCGCGGATATAGGCGGTGGCGACGGCCAGCGCGGCGGCGGCGAGGCCGAGCGCGGGGCAACCGGCGGCAAGGCCCGCTCCGGCGAGGAAGAGGATGTCGGCAGCGCGGTCCGGAGCCTCGTTCCAGAACGGACCAGTGGGGGCGGACCGGCCGCCCTCGATCGCCACCATGCCGTCGAGCAGGTTGCAGAGGAGCCGCAGCTGCACCGTGGCGGCGGCGAGGATCAGGCAGAGGAATTGCAGGAAACCGCCGGTGCAGCCCGCGCCCCAGTAGAGCAGGAAGCCGAGGGCGGCGAAGCCCATCGAGGCCTGCGAGATGTGGTTCGGGGTGACGCGGCTTTCCACCAGCCGCGCCGCAAGGGCCCTGGCCCAGGCGGTGTCGCGGGAATTCAGCGGGCGTCGGTTGGCGCTCATACGGCAGAATACCAGTAGCGGGTGAGGTGGAAGAAGATCGGTGCTGCGAAGATCACCGAATCCAGCCGGTCGATGAAGCCGCCATGCCCGGCGATCAGATGGCCCCAGTCCTTCACCCCCTTGTCGCGCTTGATCGCCGACATGACGAGGCCGCCGAAGAAGCCCATCAGGGTGATGACAAGGCACATGCCTGCCGCCTGGGTCAGGGTGAACGGTGTCATCCACCACAGCGAGGCGCCGATCAGCGTGGCGGACAGCGCGCCGCCGACCAGCCCCTCCCAGGTCTTCGAGGGCGAGAGATTGGGCGCGACCTTGCGGCGGCCGATCAGCTTGCCCCAGACATATTGCAGCACGTCCGACAGCTGCACCACGAAGATCAGCCAAGCGATCAGCATGACGTTGCGGCCCTCGAATCCGGGGATCTGCAGGGTCAGCAGCGCCGGGACATGGCTGATGCAGAAGACGCAGATCATCAGCGCCCATTGGGTCTCGGCCACCCGGATCAGGAAGTGCTTCGTATTGCCGTGCAGGGCCGAGACGACGGGCAGCAGCAGGAAGGCATAGACCGGCACGAAGACGGAATAGAGCCCATACCAGTCCAGCCAGATCAGCCAGTATTGCAGCGGCAGGATGACGAAGAAGCCGGCCGCCAGAGACCAGTGGTCGGCGGCGTGCTTGGCGGTCAGAGAGAGGAACTCGCGCAGGGCGGCGAAGGACAGGAGCGCGAAGAGCAGGATCACCCCGCCCCGCCCGGCGATGAAGGCGACGGAGAGAAGCGCCACCATCCCCCACCAGGCGGCGATGCGGGCGTTCAGGTTCTCGATCACCGGATCGGTGCCCTGCGGGTCGAGCCGCGCCCGCAACACCTGCCCGATCAGCGTCGCCAGCACCAGGATGCAGGCCACGCCACCGAGCAGAAGGAGCAGATGCGGAGCGCCGTTCATGCCGCCTCTCCCGACAAGGCCAGCAGGGAGGACGAGGCGCGGGCCAGGAAGGCCTCCTTGCTCTCGTTCGGGTCGAGCCGCAGCGCCGCGCCGAAGGTCAGCGTGCAGATCAGCGGCACCGGGACGACCTTGCCCTTGGGCATGACGTGGTTGAGGTTCGAGATCCAGACCGGCACCAGATCGACATTCGGCCGCATCCGGGCCAAGTGGTAGAGGCCGGACTTGAACGGCAGCAGCGGCGTCTCGCCGGAATTGCGCCCGCCCTCGGGGAACAGGATCAGCGACGATCCCTCGTCCAGCGCCGCGGCCATCTGCGCCACCGGGTCCTCGGTCCGTTCCTCGGGGCGGCGGTCGATCAGGACGGCGTTGAACACCTCGCGGCCGATGAAGGCGCGGAGGGGGGATTTCAGCCAGTAGTCCAGCGCGGCGACCGGCCGGGTGCGGGCCCGCAGCGCGGCGGGCAGCACCGTCCAGATCAGCACGAAATCGCCGTTGGAACTGTGATTGGCGAAATAGACCCGCTGCGCATAGGTCGGCTCGATCCCCTGCCACAGCGCACGGGGAGCGGTGACGAAGCGGGCGAAAAGGGTGATGGCCTTGCCGGTGGCAAGCGCTGCGGCAGAGCGGAGCGCGGCCTTCACCCCCTCCATGTCATTCCGGTTTCAGGATCTGGTCCATGGTCAGCGCCGGCTGCGCGCAGCCCGCCTTGCCGACCACGCGGGCGGGAACGCCGGCCACGGTGGTGTTGTGCGGCACGTCCTCCAGCACAACCGAGCCCGCGGCGATGCGCGAGCAATAGCCGACATGGATGTTCCCCAGCACCTTGGCCCCCGCCCCGATCAGCACGCCGTCGCCGATCTTCGGATGGCGGTCGCCGTCTTCCTTGCCGGTGCCGCCCAGGGTGACCGAATGCAGCATCGACACGTTGTCGCCCACCACCGCGGTTTCGCCGATGACGATGGAATGGGCGTGGTCGATCATGATGCCGCGGCCGACGCGGGCCGCCGGGTGGATGTCGACGCCGAAGACCTCGCTGACCCGCATCTGCACGAAATAGGCCATGTCCTTGCGGCCCATCCGCCACAGCCAGTTGCCGACGCGATAGGCCTGCACCGCCTGATAGCCCTTGAAGAACAGGATCGGCTGGATGAAGCGGTGGCAGGCCGGGTCGCGCTCGTAGACCGCCATCAGGTCGGTGCGGGCGGCGGCGCCGAGGTCCGGGTCGGCCAGATAGGCCTCGTCGGCGATCTCGCGCAGGATCTGCTCGCTCATCTCAGGCGAGGCCAGCTTCATCGAGAAGCGGTAGGCCAGCGCGCGTTCCATCGAGGGATGGTGCAGCAACCCGGAATGGATCAGCGAGCCCAGCAGGGGCTCGGCCCGCACCGCCTCTTCCGCCTCGTCGCAGAGGCGGCGCCAGAGCGGATCGACGGGAGTAACCTTGATGCGGGGATCGGCCATGGCGTAGCGTCCTGTTGCTGTCCGGCCGGATGCCGGAGCGGGATATATCCTACTCCCCGCAGTATGTTTCAAGACGGCCCGGGCGGCAACCGGATTGCACGGGCCATCCGGTGTCAAGGTCCGACGGAGACCCGGCGGAACGGCCCCGGCCCGAACCGCGCCGACAATTGCGCAACGGCGATGTCGAAGGCTCCCGTCACCCCATCCACAGCCTGCGCCGCGGCCGGATAGCTGAAGGCGGCGGCATTTTCCCGATATTCCGCCAGGATCGTCTCGCCCGCCATGATCCGCACCAGATAGGCCTCGGCCTCCTCCCCCAGCGGCACCTCGGCCTGCTGCCAGCTGTCGCCCTCGATCCGGGTCCGCCGTATCCATCTCGCCTGCACAGCCTGCCCCACCCTGCCCGCCGCCCGCAGATGGCAGACCGGATAGGGCCGCAGCCCGATGCCGTCGAAGGCCTCCGCCCGCGCCACCACCGCCGGGTCGTCGTAGCCTCGGGCGGTGACGCCGATCCGGTAGTGCCGCAACAACCCCCGGGCCGAGGGCGCAAGCTCCAGCTGCTGCAACGCCCGGTCCAGCAGCACCACCGTGCTGCCGGCCGGCCATTCCGCCGGCATGATCCCGTCGGTCCCCGCCTGCCCCCGCAGCCGCAAGGACAGATCCCAGGTGTCCGGCGCGACCAGCTCGGCGGTGGCGAACTGGAACACCTCCCAGGTGCTGCCGCTGCCGTCGCCGATGGCCATGGCATTGGCGCCGTTCAGCACCGGCATCTCGCCGGCCGAACTCAGCGGCCCGCCGGTCACCCTCACCCGCAGCGCCGCCCCCCGGTCCCAGAGGCCGGGCCGCGCCGCCGCCAGCGCGGTCTCGGTCACGCCGATCACCGCCGGCGCCGCGATCACCCGGTTCAGCTCGAACCCCGCCTCGTCGGCCGAGGACCAGACCCCCACCGTCCCCGGCCAGGGCTCCGCCGTCACCGCCACATGCGGCGCATGGGGCACCTCGCCGCCGGTCAGCAGCGGCAGGTCCAGGAACACCGGATGGGTCGGCACCGGCGCCACGAAGCCGCGCGTGGCGAAGATCTCCTCGTCCATGTCCGCCGGGCGATAGGTGCCGGTCTCGACCCGCACCCCCTCAAGCAGCGCCACATCGCCCCGCTCCACCCGGTCCACCCGCCACAGCGCCCCCTGCAGCGCGACGGTATCCCCCGCCCCCACCGCCAGCCGCGACGGCGGCAGCGCCAGCCGGATCGCATCGCGGCCGATCCTCTCCTCCGCCAGCCAGCGATGGGTCAGCCCCCGCGCCTCCGCCGCCGTCAGCCCGAGCGCCAGTTCCGTCGCCGAGACCGCCCGCAATTCCTCGTCGGGATAGCGCGCCTCGGCCGCCCGCACCTCGAAATCGCCCTGCACGTCGACATAGCCCAGCCGCACCGTGCCGCTGGCCTCCGCCGCGCCCTGCCGGGCGATCTCGGCATAGCCGTCCAGCTCCTCGGCCACCGCAAGGTCTTCCGGCTCCAGCACATGGACCACCCGCCCGTCGCGCAACGCGAAGCGCAGCATCCCATCCCGCTCCACCGCATCGGCCGAATGACCCAGCAGCAGCGGCTGCAGGGTCGCCCGCCCCGGCTGCACCTGATCGGCGGCATAGCCGCGGACCAGCCCGTAAAGCGCCGAGGTGTCCAGCGCGGCAACCCCGCTCTGCCCGCAGATCTCGCGCACCACCGCATCCAGCGGCTGGCTGGTCGCCCGCCCGTTCAGCCAGTGGCCGCGGGCATAGCCGCCGGCATCCGCCCAGAGGTCCGCCCGCGCCGGAAAGGCCGGGAAGGGCCGCGCATCCCAGGCCCAGGCATGGGCATGGCCCATGTCCACCATCGGGCCGCCATAGACCGGCGAGACCGGATTCCGCGCCGGATCGGCGAAATGCCCTGCCACCGCCCGCAGATATTGCATCTGCACCAGATCGTCCCGCCGCCCGCTCGACGCCCGCGGCAGCCTGGATTCCGACGACAGCGCATCCAGGAACCTGTTCGGCTGGTTCGTCCCCTTGTCGATGGCCGCACAGCCGTATTCGGTAAAGCGGATCGGCTTCGACATCGGCACCCATCCGGTCGCCGCCGCTTCCCGCACCCCGCCGATCCGCGGGTGATGCGGGTTCGACCACCACCCCCCCAGGTCCTTGGCCCTGAACACCCAGGGCTCCCCATAGGCCCCATCGGTGATCGGCTCCCGCCGCTGGAACGCCTCCCCCTCCGGCGAGTCGTAATGCCAGTCGTGATATTCGCCGCTGGCGATGTTCGCCCGCAGGTAATCCAGATTGTAGAGGCTGCCCCAGCCCTCGTCGGCATGGCCCTCCTCGTCGCGCCAGTCCGACAGCGGCATGTAATTGTCGATGCCGACGAAATCGACCGCCGGGCTGGCCCACAGCGGATCCAGCGGGAAATACAGGTTCCCGTCCGCCTGATAACCGGCATATTCCGTCCAGTCCGCCGCATAGCTGACCTTGCAGCCCGGCCCGACGATCGCCTTCACCTCCTCCGCCAGCCGCACCAGCGCTGCCACCGCCGGGAAACCGTCTCCCACCCCCCGCACCCGCACCAGCGACACCAGTTCCGAGCCGATGCAGAACGCATCCACGCCCCCCGCCGCCGCGCAAAGATGGGCGTAATGCAGGATGAAACGGCGGAACCCCCAGTCCGCCGGCCCGGAATAGCCGACCGCCCCGCCCGAGACGGCGAAATCCGACGGCAACGCCGCGCCGAAGAAGGCCGCCACCTCCGCCTCGGCCCCGGCGCTGCGATCCGGCGTCCCCGCCCGCCCCGGCGCGACCGAGGTGGTGATCCGCCCCCGCCAGGGCAGCACCGGCTGGCCCTCCGCCCCGCTCCAGGGGTCGGGCAAGGTGTTCCCCGCCAGCTGGTCCATCAGCACGAAGGGATAGAACATCACCTCCATACCCCTGTCCCGGACCGCTCGGATCGCCTCCACCACCGCGGTATCTGCCGGGGTGCCGCCATAGACCGGCCGCCCCTCGACCTGCGGCACGACCGCGGCCTCGGCCCGCCCGATCCCGCCCGCCCGCCAGGGCATTCCTACCCCGTCCAGCTGCTTCTGCTCGACCTTCGGCTGCACCTTGCAAGCCCCGCAGCGCAGGTCGTCGCCGAACCAGGACACCACCAGCGAGACCGAGCCGCATTCCGGCAGCTCCGTCGCCAGATGCTCCAGCGATGTGGCAAAATCGGTCCGGCCCGAGGCGGTATGGACATTCGCCGAAACGCTGCGCCCCGGCCCGTGGTTCAGATGCACCGGCGTGGTGGCCAGCGCATATTCCCCGGTGCCCGGGATCATCGCCACCGCCCGCACCGCCTGGTGCAGCGAGGGCTCCGCCCCCGGCGCGGTCCGCGCCGCCCGCACCACCTCGAAGGAGAACTGCGGCACCCGGTTGCCGAACGCCGTCAGGTCCAGGTCCTCGATCACCACATAGGCGATACCGCGATAGGCCGGCGCCCGGCCTACCCCCTCCACCGCCTCGATCCGCGGATCGGGTCCCTGCGTCTCGCTGCCGGCATAGACCCGCAGGTTCAGATCGTCCGGCGCGATCTCGGTGCCGTCGGCCCAGATCCGCCCGACCTTCAGGATCTCCCCTTCGCACAGCGCGATGGCCAGGCTGACCGAATAGCTGTATTCGGTCACCTTCGGCTGCGGCATCCCCTTGCCGCCGCCGCGCCGGGTGACATGCTCCCGGAACTGCGTCGCCCAGATCACCTGTCCGGCGATGCGCATCCGCCCCCAGACCTGACCCACCGGCGCCCCTTCCGAGGCCCCGGTCAGCCGCAGCCGGTCGATCCGGCCGACCTCCACCGCCTCGGACCCGCCGCCGAGGATGCGCTGGTCGATGCTGCGGCCCAGGGTGGCGCCGACGGCCCGGCCGATCACCGCGCCGGACAACCCCAGCACGGTGCCGCCGAAGCCGGCGCCGATGGCGGCGCCGGCCGCCGAAAGAAGAAGGGTCGCCATGGTCAGCAGGCTCCGTCAGGAAATGCGAAACGCGCCGCGATCCGGCGGCGCCAGGGGTCGGTCAGGGCGCTTTCGGTAACGCTATGGCCGCTGTAGGCATGGATGAACCGCGCCGCGGGGCCGGTTGCCGATTGCAGTCCCAGATGCTTGGCCACATGGCCCGCCCGCATCCGGAACAGGATCACGTCGCCCGCCGCCTCGGCCGCCAGCGGCTTCGCCAGCAGCAGGCGATGCCCCGCCCGCAGCAGCACCTCGTCGCCGGTCGGCTCGGCCCAGTCCGCGGTATAGGCCGGCACCGCCTCGGGCTCCACGCCGTAAAGCGCCCGCCAGACGCCCCGCAGCAGGCCCAGGCAATCCGTCCCCGCCCCGCGCCGGCTGGCCTGATGGACATAGGGCGTGCCCAGCCACAGCCGCGCCTCCGCCACCGCCCGCTCCGCCACGCTCATGCCGGCCCGCCGAACAGCGAACCGCCGCCGGTGTTCTGCCCGGCCCTGGGATAGGCGGTCAGCCAGTCCTCGCCCGGGATATGGGGAAAACCGCGGAAATTCGGCAGGTTGGCGAATTTCAGCCGGCAGGTCTCCGCCCGCTTGTCGCAGCCGGCGGTGAGGCGCAGCAGGTCCCCCGCCCGCAATTCCGCGCGGAGTCCGTGCCACAGTTCCATCACCCGCCCCACCCCCGCCACCCGGTCCGACTTCACCAGACCGACCAGGCCGGAGGCCGCACCGCTCAGCACTTCCACCCGGCCGAACTCGAACCACCTGTCGTCGAACCCACCGAAGGCGGCGAAGCGGAACACCCGCCGTTCGCCGTCCACCTCCTCCACCGCCCGTTCGGCGAAATAGCCCGGCTGCGCGGCATCGAACCGGCAGCGCCCGTCGCCCAGAACGGCCGAGCAGCCGCGGGTATAGGCCAGCCCCACCGGCTGGTTCAGCGCCTCCGACAGGCCCCGCAGCTCGGCCCGGAACTCCGCCCCCAGCCGCACCACCTCGCCCAGCGTGCCCCGGAACAGTTCCGCCCGCTGCGCAACATCGGCCCAGTTGACCAGCCAGACCCGCACCTCCGCCGCATCGTAGCGCCCCGCCGCCAGATCGGCCTCCGAGATCGCCGCATCCGACAGCGCCCCCACGGCCTCGGTATTGTCCACCGCCAGCCCGGTGCCCTGCTGCAAGGCCCGCGCCGTCAGGCCCGACCCCGCCCGGTGCAGCACCCCCTCGATCAGCAGGTCGCAATCGTGGTCGGTGAACCCCAGCACCACCCCGTCGCGCCGCGACACCGTCCAGGCCCGGCAGGTCGTCGTCGCGCCGCCGTCCAGATGCGCCTGCAATTCCGCCGGGATCATGCCCGCACCTCCACCACCGGAACCGAGGGCACGTCCCCGGCCTGGAACGAGGCCACCGAGGTCTGGATGTGGTCGGTGTCGAAGCGCACCGGCACGTCGAACTCGAACCCCGCGCTGATCTCGGTGCCGAGCGCCGGTGCGGTCTCGAATGTCACAAGCCCCGTCGCCGGGTCCACCTCGAACTCCAGCCCCTCGATCTTCGGGTCCTGCGCCACCGCCACCAGCACCGAGCCGAGCACCGGCTTCGCCACCGGCCGCACATAGACCTCCTGACCCGAACGATAGGTCTTCTGCAACCGGAACACCCGCTGCACCCCGTCCCCGGTGCCGATCACCTGGTCCAGGGCCGAGGGCGCGCGCGAGGCCGGGCAGGACTTGTAGTCCGACCAGTCCTTCCAGCGGAACCCGTGCAGCCGCCCCCGCCGCGCCTCGAAGAAGGCGATCAGCGCCTCCACGTCGTCCAGCGACCGCAGCCCCACCCCGGCGTCGTAGCGGCGGCGCGAATGCGCCCAGGGGGTGTTCCGCTCCTCGTGCCCGTTCTGCAGCGTCACCACCTCGGTCCGCCGCTCCGGCCCGCCGACCGAGCCGAAGCTCAGGTTGGCCGGAAATCTGATCTCGTGGAATGCCATTCTCGCCTCACCTGTTCCTCTGGCCGCGGGCCAGCGCCCGGCCGACCTGCGCCGCGATCTGGCTCTGGCTGCGCTGGAAGCCCTGCACGTCCGGGGTGGAGATGTTCATCACCACATTGACCGGCCGTCCGCCCCCCGCCGCCTGCACCCCCAGCCGCCCGTCGGCGCCGCGCGCCAGCGGCATGATCGCCTCCGGCCCCGCCTCGCCCATCAGTCCGCGCCCGCCCCGCATCGGAAAGGTCACCGGCGAGGAGACCACGCCCCCCTTGGCGAAGGGCATCACCCTGCCCTGCGCGAAGGCCCCGCCCTTGGCGAAGGGCATGAAGGCCCCCATGACCCCCGCCAAGGTCTCCGCCAGGGCCCCGCCCATGGCATTGGTCACCGGCTTCATCGCGATGTTGTAGATCGTGTCCGAGATCGCCTTGCCCACGCCCTTCAGCGCGTCCGACAGCTTCATCCCGTCGAACACGAGGCCATCGAAGGCCCGCCGCAGGCCGCCGCTCAGGCCCCGCGACAGGCTGTCCATCTCGCGCCCGGTGAAGACCATCGTCTCCCGCATCCGCGCCATCTCGCCGTCGAAAGCCGCCACCATCGCCGCCGAACTGCCGAGGCTGTCCTCAAGCGCCGCCAGCCGATCCAGCAAATCCCCGGTCGTCTCCATCGCCCTTCCCCTTCTCCATGTCCGGGAATGCCGCGGCCAGTTCCGCCAGCCGCGCCCGCGTCAGGGGCGGAGCCGCCTGCTCCGCCCCCAGCATCATCCGCAACTCCACCGGGGTCAGCCGCCAGAACGCCGCCGGCTCCAGCCGCAGCTCCCGCAGCCCGGCCCGGATCAGCCCGGGCCAGTCGATCGCCGGCCTCACCCCTCGCCCGGCAGGGCGAAGGCGCGGGCCAGAAGCTCCGCCGCCGCCCGCGCCGCCTCCACCGGCCCGCCGCCGATCTCCACCCGCAGCAGGTCCGCCGCCGTTCCCTGCCAGCCGCCGCCCCGAAGCCCGGCCACGATCAGCGCCAGCACGTCGCGGGATGAAAACCGCCCCGCCTCGAACCGCTCCACCAGATCCAGCAGCGACCCTGTTTCCAGCGCCGCCTCCAGCTCCGCCAACGCCCCCAGCGTCAGCTTGGCCGCATGGGGCCGCCCGTCCAGCACGACCGCCACCTCTCCCGCCCAAGGGTTGGTCATCACAGCGCCGTAAAGGTCAGCACGCCGGCCGAGGCCAGCGTCACCTCATAGGTCGCCTCGCCGTTGTGGCTGCCGGCATAGTCCAGCGCCGAAATCTGGAACGGCCCCTCCACCGTGCCGAAATCCGGGATCACCACCTGGAAGGCCGGAATCTCTCCGTCGAAGAAGATCTGCCGCGCCCTCTCGTCGGTATTGGCATCCCGGAACACGCCCGAGCCGGAGATCGCCGCGGATTTCACCCCCGCCCCCGCCAGCAACTCGCGCCAGCCGCCCTGGCTCTCCAAGCTGGTGACATCCACCGTCTCGGCGTTGAAGCTGATGCGCGTGGCCCGCAGCCCCGCGATGGTCTCGAACTGACCGTCCCCGGTCTGGTCGATCTTGATCAGAAGGTCCTTGCCGGCCTGAACTGCCATGGCCCATCTCCTTGCAAATATTGTTCAAAGCTCGATGCGGACGCGGAAGGTCAGGTCGATCCGCCGCACCTCGCCCTCGTCGATCCGCCGGGCGCTGGCGCGCTGGAACAGCAGGCTGACCAGCCGCCCCCGCGCCAGCGTCAGGCTTGCCCCAGCCAGACGGTCGGAGATCGCCGCGGCGATGGTCTTCGCCGCCAGGAACCCCGCGCCGTCGGAAATCACGCTGACCGCCAGCCGGTGCTCCGCCCCCGCACCGGAGTTGTCCGAGGCGTCCCGCACCTCCTCCGGTCCCACCAGCACGAAGGTCCCGGCAGGCCCGGGCGGCACCGCGTCATGCACCGCCACTCCCGCCAGCGCCGGGTCCTCCGTCAGATGTTGATAGACCGCCGCCTGCAAAGCAGCCGCTGCGCCATAGCTCATCTCGGCTCCTCCTCGCGGCAGAAACAGGTCAGGTAGCGCCCCGCCGGATCGCGCTCGGCCACCGCCAGCACGGCGAAGACCCGCTCCCCCTCGCGCAGCCGCTGCCCCGGCTTCGGCCGCCCCGCCGCCCCCGCCGGCGCCGCGCGCACGGTGATCCGATAGGGCACCGAGGCCAGCACCACCTCCTCCCCCGCCGGATCGCGCCCCGCTCCCGGCACCACCTCGGCCCAGAGCGTGCCCAGCGTCGTCCAGACCTCCGAGAAGCCCCCGGCCCCGTCCGGCCCGCGCACCGCCTCCTGCAACTCCAGCGCCCGGTTCAGATGCGGCGCCCTCATCTGCGGCCCCCGCCGAGGATGCGCACCTGCCGCCAACGCTCGATCAGCGCCGCCACGCCCAGAGGCAACCCGGCGCCCCAAGACCCGTCGTCGTGCCGGTGCTCGTAGAACTCCGCCGCCAGCAGCAGCACCGCCTGCCGCAGGTCGGCCGGCACATCCGTCCACCCCGGCCCGAAGCCCGCGTCGAACTCCACCTCCGCCCGGCCCTCCGCCGGCACCTCCGGCAAGGCCCCGCCGCGCCCCGCCAACCGCGGCCGGTGCATGTCGGCCACCAGCCGCCAGCGCGCCGCCGGTACCGCCACCGCCGCGCCCGCCGCATCCACCAGCGTCACGCCATGGACCTCGGCCACGGGCGCCAGCGGCAACGCCACCGGATCGCGCCAGCAGCCCGCGACCCAGCGGAACCGCCGCCGGATCAGCGCCTTGGCGATCCGCCCCTCGATCGCCGCCATCGCCGCGCGCAGGTGGCTCTCCAGCAGCGCCTCCTGCCCCTCGGCCAGCGCGAAGCCCGATCCCATCCGCAGATGGTCCCGCAACTCCGCCACCGGCAGCGCCGCCCCCGGCACCGCCGTCAGTTCGGTCAACATCATCCTGGTCTCCGATGCCGCAAGAATGGGGTGGGCGCGCGCCTCTCCCGCTCCGCTCGGACGGAAGGGGGAGCAGCTAGACGGAACGGAAGTCCGGCGCGCGCCCGTCCCGGCCCCGCAAGGGACCGGGATCGCGTCGGCCGCCTTACGAGGTGGCGACCTTCAAGAGCTTGATCGCCGCGTAATCGGTGATGTCGCCGCCCACGCGCTTCGACGCGTAGAACAGCACATGCGGCTTGGCCGAGAACGGATCGCGCAGGATGCGCAGGTCCGGCCGCTCCGCCACCGTATAGCCGGCGGCGAAATCGCCGAAGGCGATGGGATAGGCATTCGCCGCCACATCCGGCATGTCCTCGCAGACCAGCACCGGATAGCCCATCAGCCGCGCCGGCTCGCCCGCCTGCAGGCTGTCGCCCCACATGAAGCGGCCGTCGGCATCCTTCATCTTCCGCACCGCGCCCGCGGTCTTCGAGTTCATCACGAAGGCGCCGTTGGCGCGGTAGTCGGCGCCCAGCGCATAGACCAGGTTGACGATGCAGTCGCTGGCATTGGCGGTGGCGAAATCCGCCGCCGCGCCGGTCGGCACATAGCCGAGGCTGCCCCAGGTCCAGCTGGCATTCGCCACCTTGGCCGGCAGCAGGATGCCCTTCGGCTTATCCACCCCGTCGCCGTTGACGAAGGCCGCCGATTCCGCCCGGATGAAGCGGGTGGCGATCTTGTTCGCCAGCCACCCCTCCACGTCGAAGGCGCTGTCGTCCAGAAGCCGCTGGCTGGCCTTCGGCATCGCCGACAGCTCATGCAGCTTGATCGAGATCCGCTCGATGGTCGGCGTCGACGTCTCCGCCTGCGCCGTCGCCTCGGTGGCCCAGCCCGATCCCACCTCCGAGCGGTCGATCAGCACGTCGAAGGAGGTCGCCTCGACCTGCACCACATTGGCCACCGCCCGAAGGCTGGAGGTGGAGACCAGCATCGACCGGATGGTGTCCGCCGTCTGCGGGTCGACCAGATAGCCGCCGTCCGCCGCCACCGCGGTGGACATCGCCTTGCCCTCCAGCACCAGCCCGCGCAGCCCGTCGTCGTCGCCCGACCGCAGATAGGCGTCGAAGGCCTTCCGGTGCGGCGCCTCCGTCTCCGCCGCGGCCGAAAGGGCCGGGCGGCCGTAGCTCATGGTTTTCCGATCCAGCATGGTCATCCGCTCTTCCTGATGTTGCAGCGATTGTTTCACTTCTTCCTGAAAGCCCTTCAGTTCCTTCAGGAAACCGGCCATCGCGGCTTTCGCCTCCGCCGCCGGCGACAGGTCCGGGGACAAGCCTTCCCCGGCCCGAGCCTCTCTCTCGGTCATCACGTCCATCCCTTTCCTCACGAAAATCCCCGGCGCGTCAGCGTCCGGCCAGGCTCCGGCGCGCGTCCTCGAAGACCGCGGCCAGGGCGCGGAAGGCGTCGGAGGCCGGGTCCGATTTCGCCGCCACCCGCGCCTCGGGAAGCATGGGAAAGGTGACCAGCGACACCTCCCACAACTCCAGCTCCTGCAGGAGGCGCCGCCCCTTGCCGTCGCGCTCCGCCCTGACGGTGCGGTAACCGATCGACAGCCCGTCGATCGCCCCCGCCGCCAGCAGGGCCGCCGCCTCGCGGCCCTTCTCCACCTCGGTCAGGAGGCGCCCCTTGACCCAGAGGCCGCGGCCGTCCTCCCGCACCTCGTCCCAGACGCCGATGGGCTGCGCCGGGTCGTGCTGCCACAGCATCCTGACCCGCTCGCCCTTGCCGCCCAGCTTGGCCAGCGAGGCCGCATAGGCCCCCGGCGCCACCACGTCGCCGCCCTGGTCCTTCACCCCGAACAGCGAGGCATAGCCCGCCACCACCCGGCCTTCCGTCACCGTCAGCCCGGCCTCCGGGCGGTGGTATTTCCGCTCCGGCGCCCCGTAATCCCCGATCATCGCCTCACCTCATCGCCGCCTTGATCAGTGCCTCCGCCCCCTGCGCCAGCAGGAAGGCCGCCACGCCATAGACCCCCAGCCAGATCCGCCGCTCCAGCCGCTCCAGGCTGGCGTCGATCTGCGCCAGCCGGAACTCCAGCGCGGTCCAGCGCTCCGCCATCACCCGCTCGTTCGCCTCGATCCGCGCCTGCGCCGCGTCGAAGCTGTCGAAAAGGAACCGCGACCCGCTCATTCCTCCTCCTGCAGCCGCGGCAGGCCCAGCAACACCCGCTTCTCCGCCACCGTCAGGAAATCCGCCGCCCCCACCCGCGCCCATTGCTGGTCGCGCTCGGCCGCCAGCGCGGCGATCTGGTCGAGGTCGGGCTTCAGTTCCACCGCCTCGCCGGTGAACTGCGCCAGCCAATGCGACAGCGCCGCCAGCACCCGCGTCGCCAGCGGCAGCACCGTCAGCCGGTAGAAGGCCCGGTTGGCCTCCTGGTAATTGGCATAGGTCGCGTCGCCCGGAATGCCGACCAGCATCGGCGGCACCCCGAAGGCGATGGCGATCTCCCGCGCCGCCGCCTGCTTGGTCTCGTGAAACTCCATGTCCGACGGCGAGAACCCCATCGGCTTCCAGTCCAGGCCCCCCTCCAGCAGCATCGGTCGCCCGGCGTTCCGCGCGCCTTGGTGATGGGTCTCGATCTCGCTCACCAGCCGGTCGTATTGGTCCGGCGACAGGTTCGACTGCCCGTCCGCCCCCTTGTAGACGATGGCCCCGCTCGGCCGCGCCGCATTGTCCAAGAGCGCCTTCGACCAGGCCGAGGCAGAGTTGTGCACATCCACCGCCACCGCCGCCGCCTGCATCGGCGACAGCCCGTAATGGTCGTCGGTCGGATGGAACGCCTTCACATGGCAGATCGGTCCCGGCCCCTCCGCCACCGGAAAGCGATGCACCCGGCCGCCGACCGAATAGTCATAGGCCACCGGCCAGCCGTCCGGCCCCGGCACCAGCGCCATCCGGTCCGAGCGCAGCACATGCAGCTCCCCCGGCAGCTTCCCCGCCCCCGGCACCGCCTCCAGATAGGCATTGCCGGAAAGCAGCAGGAAGCCGTAGACCGACTCCAGCAGCTCCGCCCGCCCCTGCCCGGCATTCGGCCGCGCCAGCAGCCCCAGCAGCGGATGCACCTCATAGCGCCGCCCGGCGTCCTGGCAGACCACCGGCAGCGCCGCCGCCGCCTCGGCGATCAGCTTCACCGCCCGGAACCCCACCGGATTGCCCTGAAAACCCCCCTTCGTCAGCGACACCACGTCGCGCGGGCTCCAGGCCACCCGGCCCGAGCCGCCCCAGGCCACCACCCGCCCGGTGGCGCTGGCCTTCCTCTCCGCCGGAGCATCCGCCCGCCCGGCCCGTTTCAGGAAATCGAACACCCTCGCCGCTCCTCTTCTCTCCGGCCGCAGGCAAGCCCCGGCCGCGCCGCGGGTTGAAGACCCGGGCCATGACATCCAGCATTTCCATGCAGTTACAGCGTCCGCAGTCCCGGCCGCCCCTGCCCGGCCCGGTCCACCATCAGCTCGGTCAGCGCCCAGACCAGCGCGTCCAGCCGGTCGGGCGACCCTTGCCCCTTCCACCCTGTCCGCGCCATCTGCAGCATCTGCGCCTCCAGCGCCTCCAACCCGCGGACATGCGCCACCCGGCCCTGTTCATACAGCGCCGCCACCGGCTCCGCCCGCAGCATCTTCGACCGCATCGCCCGCACCGCCCGGACCGGCGCCAGCGGGTCGACCTGCCGGATCACCCCCTGCACCAGATCGCCGCCCTGGTTGACCTCGGCCACCAGCCGCTCGGCCCCGAACTCCTCCATCGCCGCCAGCGCCGCCCGCGCCCAGCCGTCCGGCGAAGCCCCGCGGACCGAGCGGTCCGCCAGCACCACCGCCCGCCAGCGCGCCGGATCGCCCCGCGTGTCGGCCCCCACCACCACGATGCCGCATTCGTCCGACACCTTGGTCGCCGTCACCGGCGGGTCCACCGCCACCACCACCCGCACCGGCTCCACCGCCGCCGCCCCCTGCGCCGCCGCGATCATCGCCGGCGTCCAGAGGCCGTCCGGCACGTCCTCCACCAGCTCCCCCAGCAGCTCCTGCCGCCCCAGCAGCGTGCCGCCGAAGCGCGACTGCACCTCGGCCAGGTAGCTTTCCGCCAGATAGGCCCGATTGGCCTCGGTCGGGGCATGGGTGATCACCGTCGAGGGATTGTTCAGGATCGCCTTCAGCACCTCCACATTGCGCGGCGTCGTCGTCACCACCTGCTGCGGAGCCCTCCCCAGCCGCAACCCGAACTGCAGCTGATCCCAGGTCGCCTGCGCCTTCGGCCATTTCGCCAGCTCGTCCGCCCAGGCCGCATCGAACTGCGGCCCCCGCAGGCTCTCCGGGTCATGGGCCGAGAACAGCCGCGCCTCCGCCCCGTTCGGCCATTCCAGCGCGTTGCGCCCCGACACCCATTTCGGCCGCCGGTCGGGGGGCGAGCAGGCCAGGATGCCGCTGTCGCCCAGCACCATCACCTCGCGCCCCTGGTCGATGGTCTCGGCCACCAGCGCCACCCGGCGGGCGCGGCCCGGGTCCTCCGGCCGCGCCCCCTCCACCTGCGCCCGCACCCATTCGGCCCCGGCCCGGGTCTTGCCCGCGCCGCGCCCGCCCATCACCACCCAGGTGGTCCATTCCCCCTCCGGCGGCAGCTGGTGCGGCAGCGCCCAGAACTCGAACACCCAGGGCAGCGCCAGCAGCGCCGCCTCGCTCAGCGAGCCGATGAAGCCGTCAATCTCCCCGGGCAGCGCGGAGGCAAGCCAGACGGCGCCCGATTTCATCGCGCGCGGCCCCGAGATCGAGGTCGCGGCCGGTTCCGGCAGTCCCGGCAACCTGTTTGCGGAGTGCTTCGACATTTGCCCTTTCCCGAACCAGATCCTTGCCGATCTCGCGCAGGTCCCGGATGGCCGCCTTGGCCACCCTGGTCTCCCCCGGCGTGCCGGCCTTGAACGCCTCGATCGCGGCTTGCAGGTCCGCGATCGCCAGCCTGAACAACTCTTCCGTGAACCCCACGACATCCGTGGGGATCGCGTCACCCTCAGAGAACCTGATGGTCATCCTGCCCGCCCGCCTCTCATGCCATCTTCCGCACGAGCGAAATGCAAAAGCGGCACGGGGGTCGCCCCCCGGCCGCTTCCGACACTTCTTCTAGCATGTCCCAAGTCCTACATCGGACCGGGCGCAAGGTCAAGAGGAAAATCCAGCGATCCCAACAGGTTATGCGACCGCCGCGTTAACCTGCCGTTAACCCCCGGCTCAGTCGCCGCCGCCGCCCGCCGCCGCCTCCAGCGCCCGGAAGACCTCGACATTGCGGTTGTGCTCTTCCAGCGTGGCGGCGAAGACATGGCCGTCGGCCGGGTTCAGGGTCTTGGCCACAAAGAACAGGTAATCGGTCTCGGCCGGGTTCAGCGCCGCCGCGATGGCGTCGCGGCCCGGGTTGGCGATCGGTCCCGCCGGCAGCCCATCGATGACATAGGTGTTGTAGGGCGTCTCGCGCCGCAGCTCGCTCTGCCGCAGGCCCCGCCCCAGCACGCCCTCGCCCTTGGTGATGCCATAGATCACCGTCGGGTCGGTCTGCAACTTCATCCCGCTGTTCAGCCGGTTGACGAAGACGCTCGCCACCAGCGCCCGCTCCCCGGCGATGCCGGTCTCCTTCTCGACGATGGAGGCCATGGTCATCGCCTCCTCCGGCGTGTCGTAGGGCAGGTCCGCCGCCCGCTGCGGCCACAGTTCGGCCAGCACCGCCGCCTGGTCCGCCTGCATCTTCGCCAAGAGATCGGGCCGCGACGCCCCCTTGGTCACCTCATAGGCCTTGGGCGCCAGCGATCCCTCGGGCGGAACCGCCGCGATCTCGCCCTCCAGGAACGGCACCTTCCGCAGCCCCTCCACCACCTGCCAGCTGGTCGCGCCCTCGACCACCGTCACGTTGTAGCGCAGGTCCGGCTCGGCCGTGGCCTCGGTATATTCCGGCGGCGGCTCGGTGGAGGGATCGAACTTCGCCACCTCGACGAATTTCTGCGTCTCCGGGTCCAGCTCGCGCAGCACCACCTCCAGCGCGGCGACGCCGATGCGGAAGTTCACCTCCTTGCCGCAGGTCGAGGCCCCGCCGGCGGTGATCGCCTGCAGCACCTCCTCCATCGAGGTGCCCGGCCGGATCAGGTAGGAGCCGAACTTCAGGTTCCCCGACCGCCCCGAATAATCCGCCCCGATGCGGAAGATGCGGGCGTCGCTGATCGCGCCCCGCTCCTCCAGGTTGCGGCTGACCCCGCTCATCGAGGCGCCCTGCTCCACCCGCAGGCAGATCGACGCCTCCAGCGGCCCGGGCTTGGTGAACTCGTTACGGCCCCAGGCGACGACGCCGGCCGCCGCGATCAGCAGCACGATGAACAGCGTCAGCGCGTTCGAGGCGATGCTCTTCCACATGCCCTACTTCACCCGGCCCAGCAGCAGGCTGGCATTGGTGCCGCCGAAGCCGAAGCTGTTCGACAGCGCCACGTCGATCTTGCGCTTCACCGCCGTGTTGGGGGCGAGGTCCAGCTTCGGCTGCACCGCGGGATTGTCCAGGTTGATCGTCGGCGGCGCGATCTGGTCGCGGATCGCCAGCACGCAGAAGATCGCCTCCACCGCGCCCGCCGCCCCCAGAAGGTGGCCGATGGAGGATTTGGTGGAACTCATCGTCGCCTTCTCCGCCGCATCGCCCAGAAGCCGCTCCACCGCGCCCAGCTCGATGGTATCCGCCATCGTGCTGGTGCCATGGGCGTTGATGTAATCCACATCGGCCGGCGTCAGCCCGGCCCGCTTCAACGCCGCGGACATGCTGCGGAAGCCGCCATCGCCATCCTCCGACGGCGCGGTGATGTGATAGGCGTCGCCCGACAGCCCGTATCCCAGCACCTCGGCATAGATCTTCGCGCCGCGGGCCTTGGCGTGCTCGTATTCCTCCAGCACCACCACGCCCGCGCCCTCGCCCATGACGAATCCGTCGCGGTCGGCGTCATAGGGCCGGCTCGCCTTGGTCGGATCATCCGCCCGCTTGGTCGACAGCGCCTTGCAGGCGTTGAACCCGGCGATGCCGATCTCGCTGATCGGGCTCTCCGCCCCGCCCGCCACCATCACGTCGGCATCGCCCAGCATGATCAGCCGCGCCGCATCGCCGATGGCGTGCGCCCCGGTGGAACAGGCCGTCACCACCGCATGGTTCGGCCCCTTGAAGCCGAACTTGATGCTCACCTGGCCCGAGACCAGGTTGATCAGCGACCCCGGGATGAAGAAGGGCGACACCCGCTTCGGCCCCTTCTCCTTGATCAGCACTGCGGTCTCCGCGATCGTCGTCAGCCCGCCTATCCCTGAGCCGATCATCACCCCCGTCCGCTCGCGGTCTTCCTCCGACTGCGGCTCCCAGCCGGCGTCCTTCACCGCCTGCGTCGCCGCCGCGATGCCGTAGAGGATGAAGTCGTCCACCTTGCGGCGGTCCTTCGGCTCCATCCAGTCGTCGGGGTTGAAGCTGCCGTTACTGCCATCGCCGAAGGGGATCTCGCAGGCATAGGTGGTGGTCACGTTCGAGGTGTCGAAGCGGGTGATCGGCCCCGCGCCCGACTGCCCGGCCAGAAGGCGGCTCCAGGTCTCCTCCACCCCGCAGGCCAGCGGCGTGACCATCCCCAGACCCGTGACGACAACGCGGCGCATATGGCTTCTCCCCAGCAAGGCGATCACTTCCAGCGGGTGATACACGGGGGGCCATCACCGCGCAACCACAGGGCTGCGCCGCGGGCGGCGGCCTGCCGGAAGACAAGGACCGCAGTCCCCGGCGACCTTTCATCTTGGCTCAAATATCCTCTGGGGGTTCGGGGGGCGAAGCGCCCCCGGCGGCCAACCGCCGGGCTACTCCGCCACCTTCTTCACGAACTGCGACTTCAGCCCCATCTGGCCGATGCCGGGGATCTTGCAGTCGATGTCATGGTCGCCGTCCACCAGCCTGATGCCGCGCACCTTGGTGCCGACCTTCACCACCAGCGAGGACCCCTTGACCTTCAGGTCCTTGATCACCGTCACCGTATCGCCGTCGCGCAGAACATTGCCCACGCTGTCGCGCACTTCCACACCTGCCTCCGCCTCTCCCGGCTGCCATTCATGGCCGCATTCGGGGCAGGTCAGCAGGGCATCCGCCCGATAGACATAGACGGATCGGCATTCGGGGCACGGCGGCAAGGTCTCGGTCATGCCCCGCCATAGCGCGCCACCCGTCCCGGGTCCAGCCCCCTACCCCTGCCGCGCCGCCACCCCCATCGCCGCGGTCAGCAGCTGCGCCGCCAGCGTCGCGCCCTGGCCGTCGATGTCGCGGCCCGGCATGAACTCCACCATGGCGAAGCCGGCGATCCGGGCCTTCTCGGCCACCGCCCCCGCCAGCTCCAGCACCTGCCAGTAGCTCAGGCCCCCCGCCGTCCGCGCGATCACCGCCGGCATCGCCGCAGGGTCCAGCGCGTCAAGGTCGAGGCTGAGGATCACCTCCGCCCCTTCCGGGATCAGGTCCGCCGCCCGCCAGACCCCGTCGCGCGCCACCTCGCCCGCCGGCACGAATTCCACCCCCCAGTCCAGCGCATCCTGCAATTCGCCCGGGCGGGCCGAGCCGATGCCGCGGCAGCCCACCTGCACCATCCGCTCGACATGGCCCATCTCGGACGCCCGCCGCATGGCGGAAGAGAGACCGAGCCGCTCTCCCCCCACCTCGTCGCGCCAGTCGATATGGGCGTCGATCTGCAGGATGGTATAGGTCTTCCCGCGCGCCCCGAAGGCCTCGATCATCGGGATCGGCACGGAATCGTCGCCGCCCAGCAGGAAAGGCACCCCGCCGCGGTCCAGCACCTGGCTGACCGCGCCGAAGATGCGGGCGCGGTTGCCGGCGGGATCGCCCTCCTCCTGCGGCAGGTCGCCCGCGTCGACGGCATCCACCGCGCCGGGGAAGACCGGGCCGCCGAGGTCGAAGTTCACATGCGACAGATCGGCGCCCGAGGCCGCCGCCGCGGCGCGGATCGCGGCCGGGCCGCCGGCACAGTGGAAGCCCTCGCCGGGATAGGGCGTGCAGCCCTCCGCCCCGATCAGCGCGATCTTCGCCGGCAGGCGCGACAGGTCGCGGCAGCGCGGCAGGCCGAGGAAGGTCCCCGTCTCGCCCGCGCCGAACATCCTGCCCGCCATGCCCCGCCCTCCCTGCCGCCGATGCGGGCAGGATGGCGCGGAACCGGCCCGCCGGGCAAGCGCGGCGGCACGGCTCGGCGGCTCCGCGCCGGGTCCGCTCCCCGCGGGATCGTGATGTTCGCCGGCGCGCAGCCGCTGTTCGCCCGCGCCGGATTGTGCAGCCGCAGCATTGCCCGCAGCCTGTGCCAGGTATCGCAACCCCTTCCGAGGACTGACAAATGATCCGCCACGCCCTCCTGTCCGCTGCCGCTCTCGCGCTTCTTTCCGCGCCTGCACTGGCCGAGGCCGAGACCTATGTGCTCGACCCCGGCCACAGCCAGATCGTGTTCTCCTACAACCACCTCGGCTTCTCCACCTCGACCGGCATGTTCTCGGGCTTCGAGGGCGAGATCGCCTTCGACCGGCAGAATCCTGCCGCCTCCTCGGTGACGGTCGCCTTCCCGGTCCGCACCATGCTGACCGGCTGGCAGGCCCGCTTCGACCACCTGATGGGCCCCGACTTCTTCGACGCCGCCGAGGACGAAACCGTCAGCTTCGCCTCCACCGCCATCGAGGTGACCGGCGAGACCACCGCCCGCATCACCGGCGACCTGACGCTGAACGGGGTGACCAAGCCGGTGGTGCTGGAGGCGGTGCTGAACCAGGCCGGCGAGCATCCGATGGAACAGAAACCCTGGGCCGGCTTCTCCGCCACCACCACGGTCCTGCGCTCCGACTACAACCTCGGCGCCTTCGCCCCCTTCATCGGCGACGAGGTGGCGGTAGCGATCTCCATCGAGGCGATGAAGGCGGAATGACCTGATCGCCGAAGCCGATCACGCCAGGGCCGTCCGGGTTGCCGGGCGGCCCTTCGGCTTGCGGGGCAAGGCCGCCGCTACCCCGCCAGCTTCATCAGCACGATCCCCGACAGGATCAGCCCCGCCGCGCCAAGCCGCATCGCGGTGGCGGGCTCTCCCATCGCCACGATGCCCAACGCGAAGGAGCCGAGCGCGCCGATCCCGGTCCAGACCGCATAGGCCGTCCCCAGCGGCAGCGACCGCATCGCGTGGGCCAGAAGTGCGAAGCTCAGCGCCATGGTCACCACCATCAGCACCACCGGCCAGGGCCGGGTGAATCCGTCCGAGGCCTTCATGGCACTCGCCCAGACGATCTCGAAAATACCTGCAAGAAAAAGCGAAACCCAGGCCATCACGGCACCCCTTCCGGTCAAAGGCGCCGGGCCGTCCCGGTCTTCTGCCCTCGTGGAAAGGGGGAGGACGTTGCCTCGCGCCGCCGATCTGGCGCTTCCGCCGCCCGGGGTCAAGACCGGGCCCGCATCAGGCCGACGATGGTTGCCGCCGGGCAACCCCTGCCCGGCAATCGGCAGTTGACCGGAAGGCGGGTTCCCGTTTAACCGGGAACCGGAAACCCTAGAAAAGGAGTCAGAAATGCACCATGCCTCGCTTCGCATGACCCTCGCCGCGCTCGCCGTGACGACCGCCCTGCCCGTCCTGGCCGAGGAGGTGAACGTCTACTCCCACCGCCAGCCCGAGCTGCTGCAGCCCCTGGTCGATGCCTTCACCGCCGACACCGGCATCGCCGTCAACGTCGCCTTCGTCGACAAGGGCATGGCCGAGCGGCTGCAGGCCGAAGGCGACCGCTCCCCCGCCGACATCGTGATGACAGTGGACATCGCCCGCCTGCAGCAGATCGTCGATGCCGGCGTGACCCAGGCGGTCGAATCCGAGGTGCTGTCGGCCAACGTGCCCGAGGCCCTGCGCGACCCCGCCGGCCACTGGTTCGGCCTGACCACCCGCGCCCGCATCGTCTATGCCTCGAAGGACCGCGTGGCGGCCGGCGAGGTGACCACCTACGAGGACCTCGCCTCCGACAAGTGGAAGGGCCGGCTCTGCACCCGCTCGGGCCTGCACGACTACAACGTCGCCCTGCTCGGCGCCTATATCGCCCATCACGGCGAAGAGGCGGCCAGCCAATGGGCCGCCGGGCTGAAGGCCAACCTCGGCAAGAAGCCCGACGGCGGCGACCGCGACCAGGTGAAGGCCATCGCCGCCGGCGAATGCGACATCGCGCTCGGCAACACCTATTATATGGGCCAGATGCTGGCCGACCCGGAGCAGAAGGCCTGGGCCGAGGCGGTGAACATCGTCTTCCCGGTGTTCGAGGGCGGCGGGACGCACGTCAACATCTCGGGTGTGGCGATGACCAAGGCGGCGCCCAACCACGACGCGGCGCTGAAGTTCATGGAATGGCTGTCCTCGGACCATGCCCAGCAGATCTATG
Organism: Rhodobacter sp. SGA-6-6; assembly: GCF_011043545.1. Lineage (GTDB taxonomy): Bacteria > Pseudomonadota > Alphaproteobacteria > Rhodobacterales > Rhodobacteraceae > Pseudogemmobacter. Next base: position 74,681 of record NZ_JAAKGP010000007.1, read on the forward strand.
CCGAGACCAACCACGAATTCCCGGTGAAGCCCGGCGTGCCGCGGTCGGAACTGGTCGCCAGCTGGGGCGAGTTCACCCCCGACGCCCTGCCGCTGGCCGAGGTCGCCAGCCACCGCGCGGCAGCGCTGAAGATCATGGAGACGGTCGACTTCGACGGCTGACCGGGCCGGGGCGGGTGCGAGCCCGCCCCTTCTCTGGACAAGCCGGGCGGCATGGTCTTAGCTCCGCCCGAACAGGAGCGCCGCATGACCCATCGCCGCAAGATCATCATCGACACCGACCCCGGCCAGGACGATGCCGTGGCGATCCTGCTGGCCCTGGCCTCGCCGGAGGAGATCGAGGTCCTCGGCATCACCGCCGTCGCCGGCAACGTGCCGCTGGCGCTGACCGAGCGGAACGCCCGCATCGTCGTCGAACTCTCCGGCCGGCCGGTGCCGGTCTTCGCCGGCTGCGACGCGCCCCTGCGCCGCAAGCTGGTGACGGCCGAGCATGTCCACGGCAAGACCGGCCTCGACGGCATCCCGCTGCCCGAGCCGACCCTGCCGCTGCAATCCCAGCACGGGGTGGACTTCATCATCGAGACCCTGCGGCGCGAGCCTCCGGGGATGGTGACGCTCTGCCCCCTGGGCCCGCTGACCAACATCGCCGCCGCCTTCCAGCGCGCGCCCGACGTTGCGGGCCGGGTGGCCGAGATCGTGCTGATGGGCGGGGCCTATTTCGAGGTCGGCAACATCACCCCGGCGGCCGAGTTCAACATCTACGTCGACCCGGAAGCCGCGGAAATCGTGTTCAGATCCGGCGTGCCGCTGGTGGTGATGCCGCTGGACGTGACCCACAAGGCGCTGACCTCGCGCGACTGGGTGGAGGAGATGCGCTCGCTCGGCACCGAGGTCGGCCGCGCCGTCGCCAGCTGGACCGATTTCTTCGAGCGCTTCGACACCGAGAAATACGGCAGCGCCGGCGCGCCGCTGCACGACCCGACGGTGATCGCCTACCTGCTGCGCCCCGGCCTGTTCTCCGGCCGCCACATCAACGTCGAGATCGAGACGCAGTCCGAACTGACCCTCGGCATGACCGTCGCCGACTGGTGGCGGGTGACCGACCGGCCGGTCAACGCGCTGTTCGTGGGCGGGGTGGACCGCGACGGCTTCTACGCCCTGCTGAGCGAACGCCTCGCCCGCCTGTAGCCCTGATTTTCGCCGAAAATCAGTATCTCACGCGTTTTCGACGAAAACGCGTCACCCCCGCGGCAGGATCACGCTGAAGGTCGACCCCTCGCCCTTCACGCTGTCGATCTTCAGCCAGCCCCTGTGCCGCTGGACGATGTGCTTGACGATGGCCAGCCCCAGCCCGGTGCCGCCCTTCTCGCGGCTCCGGTGGCTGTCGACGCGGTAGAAGCGTTCGGTCAGCCGGGCGATGTGGACCGCGTCGATTCCCTCGCCGCGATCGATGACCGAGACCCGCACCGCAGGCCCGCGGATGCTGTCCTCTGCCGTGGCGCGGATGCGCAGCTCCTGCCCTGCCGCGCCGTATTTCAGCCCGTTCTCCACCAGGTTGGTGAAGACCTGCACCAGCTGGTCGGCGTCGCCCGGCACCACCAGCGGCGCCTCCAGCCCCTCCAGCACCATGCGCGCGCCGGCGGCCTCGGCCACCGGCTTCAGGCTGCCGGCGACCTGCCGCAGCAGCGCGGCCAGATCGACGGAGGCGGCCGGGCGCATCCGCTCCTCGGCCTCGACCCGGCTCAGCTGCAAGAGGTCCTGCACCAGCCGGACCATGCGGCCGGCCTCGCGCTCCATGATGCTCAGGAAGCGGTCGCGGGCGGCGGGGTCGTCCTTGGCCGCGCCCTTCAGCGTCTCGATGAAGCCGATCAGCGCGGTCAGCGGCGTGCGCAGCTCGTGGCTGACATTGGCGACGAAATCGCGGCGCATCTGGCTGGCCAGCACCTCCTCCGACAGGTCGCGGAAGACGCAGAGCGCCAGCCTGCCCTCCGGCCCCGCCACCGGCCCGACCGAGACCTGCCATTGCCGCTCCGTCCCGTCGCGGGTCAGGGCGAAGCGCGGCTCCTCCGCCGGCGCCTGCCCCCGCAGCGCCGCGGCAACCGCGGTCAGGAAGGCCGGCGCCCGCAGGGCCAGGGCGACGTTGCGGCCCTCGGCCAGGCCGGGCAGCGCCTCGCGGGCGCGGGCGTTGGTGTGCAGCACCCGCTCGTCGGCGCCGATCGCCAGCGCCGGCAGGGGAATGGCATCGAGGACATCCTGCAGCATGGCGCCCTTCTAGCGCCGATCCGCCGCCCGGGCCAGAGCCCGTCAGGTCCCGGGCCCTCAGACACGGGGATTATCGCGGCGCCAGATCCAGTCGTGGTCGGGGTCGTTGCCGAAGCGCCATTTGCGCAGCGGCCCGGCCATGACGTTCAGGTAATACATCTCGTAGCCATAGGGGGCGCCGCAGGGATGATGGCCCTTCGGCACCAGCACCAGGTCGTGGTCCTTCACCGCCATGGTCTCGTCCAGGCTGCCGTCCTCGGTATAGACCCGCTGGACGCCGAAGCCCTGCGGCGGGTTCAGCCGGTGGTAGTAGGTTTCCTCCAGATAGGTCATGCGGGGGAAGTCGTCCTCGTCATGGCGATGGCTCGGATAGCTGGACCAGTTGCCCTGCGGAGTGAAGACCTCGGTCACCAGCAGGCTGTCGGCCACGTCGCGGGCCTCCATGGCGATGTTGTGGACATGGCGGGTATTGGCCCCCGTCCCGCGCGGGGTCAGTTCGATCCCCTCCGGCCCCAGCCGCCGCGCCGGATGGCTGCCCTTGCCGGGGGCCAGGCAGACCGCCAGCGTGCAGGGGGTGGTGGCCACGGCCCTCCAGTCGCAGCCGTCCGGCAGGTAGAGGCAATGCGGCGGCGTCTTCTCGAAGACGTTCATCCGCCCGCCCATCTCGCCCCAGTCCTGCCCGGCGCCGGTGATCCGCGCGCGGCCCTCGACCAGCACCAGGATCGCCTCGTTGCCGCCGGTAGCCTCCTCGGCCACGTCGCCCGGCTCCAGCCGGTAGAGGTTGAAGCCAACGTAACCCCAGCCCGCATCCGCGGCAGAAACCGCGTGGACCCTGCCCCGCACCCCATCGGGTTTCCTCAGCAAACCGGCCATGGCTTTCATCTGTCCTCAAATATCCCGGGGGGCCCGGGGGGCTGGCCCCCGGCCGCCGTCAGTTCACCAGCCGCTGCCGCCGGACACCCTCTTCATAGCCCTTCCGGGCCTCCCTCACCTCGGCTCTAGAGGAAACCTCCGGCACCGCCACATCCCACCAATGCCCGCCCGCCCCGGTGCCCGGCCCGGGATCGGTGTCGATCACGATCACGGTGGGGATGGCCGCGGCCTTGGCCTTGCGCATCTCCTCCTCCAGCCCGGCGATGCCGGAGACCTTCACCGCATTGGCCCCCATACCGCGGGCATGGGAAACGAAATCCAGATGCAGCGCGTTGACGTGGCGGCTGTCGTCCAGCAGGTTGTTGAACGGCGCCCCGCCGGTAGCCTGCTGCAGCCGGTTGATGCAGCCATAGCCGCGGTTGTCGGTCAGCACCACGGTGAAGGGGATGCCCATCATCACCGCCGTCGCCAGTTCGGAATTCGCCATCATGTAGCTGCCGTCGCCGACCATGCAGATCACGTCGCGGTCAGGGAGCGCCATCTTGATCCCCATCGCCCCGGCGATCTCGTATCCCATGCAGGAATAGCCGTATTCCATGTGATAGCCTCCTCTCGCCGCCCGCCACAGCACATGCAGCGCGCCGGGCATGGTGCCGGCGGCGCACATGATCACGCTCTGCTTGCCGGCATTGCGGTCCACCGCGCCGATCACCTGCGCATCGGTGGGCAGTTCGTTGCCCTTCGGTGCGGCGAACAGGGCGTCGGTGGTGCGGAACCAGTCCTCGCGGGCCTTGAAGTCCGGGTCGGCGAAGCGATGCCCACCGAGAGCGGCGGATATCCTTTCCAGCGCGACCCCGGCATCCGACACCAGCGGCTGCGCGCCGCGCTTGCCGGCGTCGTAGCCGTGGATGTTGATCGACAGCAGCCGGCGGCCGGGGGCGCTGAACACCGTCCAACTGCCGGTGGTGAAGTCCTGGAAGCGGGTGCCGACGCCGATCACCAGATCGGCCTCCGCCGCCAGCCTGTTGCCGCAGCCGGTGCCGGTGACGCCGGGGGAGCCGAAGTGCAGAGGCTCCTCCCAGTCCACCGCGCCCTTGCCGGCCTGGGTCTCCACCAGCGGGATGTTGTGCATCCTGGCGAAGTCCAGCAGGGTCTGCTCGGCCCCCGAGTAGATCACCCCGCCCCCGGCCACGATCAGCGGGCGCTGTGCGGCACGGATCGCCGCCACGGCCTCGGCCAGTTCGCGGGCGTCGGGCTCGGGGCGGCGGATGTGCCAGACCCGCGGCTCGAAGAATTCCGCCGGGTAGTCATAAGCTTCCGCCTGGGTGTCCTGGCAGAAGGCCAAACACACCGGCCCGCAATCCGCCGGATCGGTCATCACCCGCAAGGCGCGGGGCAAAGCGGTCAGCAGATGCTCGGGGCGGGAGATCCGGTCGAAATAGCGCACCACCGGGCGGAAGCAGTCGTTGGCCGAGACGGTGGCGTCGTCGAAATCCTCGATCTGCTGCAAGACCGGATCGGGCGCACGATTGGCGAAGACATCGCCCGGCACGAACAGCACCGGCAGCCGGTTGACATGCGCCAGCGCCGCGGCGGTGACCATGTTGGTCGCCCCCGGGCCGATGGAGGAGGTGACCGCCATCGCCTTCCGCCGCGCCTTCGCCTTGGCATAGGCGATGGCGGCATGGGCCATGGTCTGCTCGTTCTGGCCGCGCCATGTCGGCAGCGCCTCGCCGATGCCGTGCAGCGCCTCGCCCAGGCCCGCCACGTTGCCGTGGCCGAAGATCGCCCAGACCCCTTCGATGAAGCGGTCCCCTTCGGGCGTCCTCTGCACCGAAAGCCATTTCACCATGGCCTGCGCCGCCGTAAGCCGGATCACCGTCATGCCGCAAGCTCCTGTCTTTTCCGCGCGTCGTCCCAGATCGCGCAGAGCCGCGCGTATTTCCCGGCCATGGCCGCCACCGCCTCGTCGTCGCCGATCTCGCCCCTCAGCCAGCCGCGGGCAGCCTCGCCGAAGATGGTGCGGCCGATGGCGAAGCCTTTCACCAGCGGATGGCCGGCGGCAAGGTCCAGGCTGGCGGCCAGCTCCGCCTCGCTGGCGTCGAGGCCGAGCACCACCACGCCGCGGACATGCGGGTCGTTCTCCTCGATCGCCGCACAGGACAGGCGCCAGGCGGCATCGGTGGCGAAGGGCTCCAGCTTCCACCAGTCGGGATAGACGCCGATCTCGTAGAAGCGCCGGATCGCCCGGGCCGAGGTGTCGTCCTCCACCGGGCCGACCTTGGAGGGGATGATTTCCAGAAGCATCTCCAGACGGTTGCGGCGGCAGGCGTGGAACAGGTGGGTTACGGTCTCCTCCTGCCGCCGCCGCATCGCTTCGTCGTCGTCGGGGTGGTAGAAGCACAGCACCTTGACCACATGCTCCAGCGGCCATTCGGACAGGCCGCCGAAATCCGGTCCGATCTCCGGCTCCAGCTCCAGCGGGCGGGAGCCGGGCCATTCCACCGGATGGCCGATCCAGAGGCCGGTGCCGGCGGCCCGATACAGCGCCTCGCGCCCCAGGCGCGAGTCGCAGAGGATGCCGTGGCCGGGTCTGCCGCCGGCCACCTGCAGGGCCGCTTGCAGGCAAAGCTTCTTGAAGGCGCCGATCCTTTCCGGCGTCGCGCCCTCCATCGCCTCCAGCTGCATCCGGTGGTCGAAGGCGAAGACCCGCATGGTGGACCAGTCGCCGCCGTTGCGCCGGTTGGTGGACCAATGCACCTGCTCCAGCGCCGCGTCCTTGCGCAAGGCCGGGGTCTTCACCCCGCGCGACAGGAAGAACTGCAACTCGGTCCAGCTGGGGTAGCTGGGGGTGCAGCCGTGGCGCGAAACCGCGAAGGCCCCGCAGGCATTGGCATAGGTCAGCGCCACCTGCCAGCTTTCACCATCGAGCCAGCCCTTCAACAGGCCAGACATGAAGCCGTCGCCGGCGCCGAGGACGTTGAACACCTCGATGGGAAAACCGGGGCCGGACTGGCCTTCCTCCAGCGTCTCCGGGATGGCGCCGGTGAAGGCCACCGCGCCCATCGGCCCGCGCTTGCAGACCAGCGTGGCCTTCGACACCGCCCGCACCGCCCGCAGCGCCGCGAGGGTGTCGGTGGAGCCGCCGGCGATGTGGAACTCCTCCTCCGTCCCGACGATCAGGTCGAACAGCGGCAGCGTCGCTTGCAGCCTGGCGGTGACGGCGGCGCTTGCGATGAAGCGGTTCTCGCCATCGCCATGGCCGGAGAGGCCCCAGAGGTTCGGCCGGTAGTCGATGTCCAGCGCCGTCTGCGCGCCATGCTTGCGGGCCAGGGTCAGCGCCTTCAGCACCGCCGCCTCGGTCCGCGGATGGGACAGGTGGGTGCCGGTCGCCACCACCGCCCGGGCCTCGGCGATGAAGCCCTCGTCGATGTCGCCCTCGCACAGCGCCATGTCGGCGCAGTTCTCGCGGTAGAAGATCAGCGGGAACTGCTTGTCGTCGCGGATGCCCAAGAGGACCAGCGCCGTCAGCCGCTCCGGGTCGGTCTTCACGCCCCGCACATCCACGCCCTCGCGCGCCAGTTCCTCGCGGATGAAGCGGCCCATATGCTCGTCGCCGACCCTCGTGATCAGCGCCGATTTCAGCCCCAGCCTTGCGGTGCCTGCGGCGATGTTGCACGGGCTGCCGCCGATGTATTTCTGGAACGAGCCCATGTCCTCCAGCCGCCCGCCGACCTGCGCGCCGTAAAGATCCACCGAGGACCGGCCGATGGTGATGACATCGAGCGTCTTCATGCGTCGTCTCCCCTTCGCCGCCCGGGCGCGAGACTCGGGTGCAGGCATGGTTTTGGAATTTTTATTCCATTTGTTCCGGCGGGGGAAGCGGAATCTCGGCGCAGGCGGGATTTATCCGTTGCGCGCCGACCCCACCGCCACCGCCAGAGAGATCGCCATGGCGATGGTGGCGGAGAGCGAGCGGAAGGCGCCGAAATCCACCTCGGGCACGGTCAGCACCGCATCGGCGCTGCGGGCCAGCGGGCTGGTCATCCGGTCGGTCAGCGCCACCACCGGCAGGCCGCGGTCGCGGGCGTCCTGAGCGAGCGCGATGGTCTCCTCGGAATAGGGCGCGAAGGTGATCGCCAGCAGCGCATCGCCCGACCGCAGCGCGAAACGGTGGTCCAGCTTGCCGACGCCGTCGTGCAGCATGGCGGGAACCTGCATCTTCTCGAACACATAGGCCAGGTAGCTGGCGACCGGAAAGGCGCGCCTCAACCCGACCAGATGCACGGTATCGGCCCGGGCCAGCACCTGCACCGCCGCATTCAGCGCCGCCTCGTCCACCGATTTCGCCAGCGCCTCCAGCGACAGCCGCCCGGCCTCGACGAATTCCGCCAGCAGGGCCGAGGGGCTGCCCTGCCCGCCCTCCTTCAGGTTCTTCAGCCTTGTGGAATAGTCGGGCCAGCCCGGGGCGAAGGCCTCGCGGAAAAGCTTCTGCATCTCGGAAAAGCCGGAAAACCCCATGATCTGGCAGAAGCGCATCAGCGCGCTCGGCGGCACGTCGGCGCCTGCCGCCAGTTCGGCCACGGTGGACACGGCGATGCGGTCGGTGTTGGCGGCGATATGCTCGGCGCATTGCCGCAGCCGCTTCGGCAGGTCGTCCAGCTGCGCCGACAGCCTTTCGCGGAATTCCTCGACCGAGGCCGGGGGGGCGGCGGGAGCAACCTCGGGCGCGGCCAGGGACTCGGGCAGGTCCATCGGATTTTCCTTGACAGGAGACATGGGGTTCAGGCTAGCACGCATGGAACAAATATTCCAAGCGGAAAGGCGGGGCGATGGCGGGGTTGGGGGTCGGTCTGATCGGCACGGGCTTCATGGGCAAGACCCATGCTCTGGCCTGGCGGAATGTCAAGGCGGTGCTCGGCGGCGTGATGGGCGCGGTCCCCGCCCCGCGGCTGGAGGTCCTGTGCGACACGCCCGGCCGGGCCGGGCCGATGGCCGACCAGTTCGGCTTCGCCCGGGCGACCTCCGACTGGCAGGCGCTCTGCGCCGATCCGGGTGTCGATGTGGTCTCGATCACCACGCCGAACGGACTGCATCACCCGATGGCGCTGGAGGCGATCCGCCACGGCAAGCATGTCTGGTGCGAGAAGCCGATGGCGCTGACGCTGGCGCAGGCCGAGGAGATGGCGGCGGCGGCCGAGGCCGCGGGCGTGGTGACGATGGTCGGCTACAACTACCTGAAGAACCCCGCCTTCGCCCATGCGCAGCGGTTGGTGGCCGAGGGCGCCATCGGCCGGGTGTTCCAGTTCCGCGGCTGGGTGGACGAGGATTACCAGGCCGACCCCGACCTGCCCTGGAGCTGGCGGGCGAAACTGGCGGAGGCGGGGCTTGGCGCGCTCGGCGACATCGGCTCGCATCTGGTTTCCATGGCGCATGGCCTCATGGGCGGGATCGACAGCCTGGTCGCCGACATGCAGACGGTCTATCCGACCCGGCCCCTGCCGGACGGCTCGGGCGTCGCGCCGGTGGAGAACGAGGACACCGCCGGGGTGCTGCTGCGCTTCGCTTCGGGGGCGCAGGGGTCGCTGGTGATCTCGCGCGCGGCCTGGGGGCGGAAAAGCCGGCTGGGGTTCGAGGTGCACGGGACGAAGGGCATGATCGTCTACGACCAGGAGCGGATGAACGAGCTGCAGCTTTACCTCAACGAGGGCGACCGGGCCACCCAGGGCTTCCGCACCCTCCTGACCGGCCCGGCGCACCCGCCCTATGGCGAATTCTGCCCGGCCCCGGGGCATCAGCTGGGCTTCAACGACCTCAAGGTTATCGAATGCGCCGCCCTGCTGCGCGGCATCGCCAGGCTGGAACCGGCGGCACCTTCCTTTGCGGATGCGCTCAGGATCGAGCGGGTGATCCATGCCATCGCCGACAGCGCCAGGGCCGGGGGCAAGCGGGTTTCGCCCTGAGGCTCCTCGGGAACTTCGTTCCTCGTCGCGAGGAGCGCACGGGATGCGACGACGAGCCGCCGTCAGACCTGCCGCAGCCCCGCCCGGAACCGCGCCGCATTGGCGCGGTAGCCCTCGGCCGATTTCAGCAGCCGCGCCTGCGCCGCCTCGTCCAGCTGCCGCACCACCCGTCCCGGGCTGCCCATCACCAGCGACCCGTCGGGGATTTCCTTCCCCTCGGTGATCAGCGCGCAGGCGCCGATCAGGCAGCCCTTGCCGATCCTTGCCCCGTTCAGCACCGTCGCCCCCATGCCGATCAGCGTGCCCTCGCCGATGGTGCAGCCGTGCAGCATCGCCTTGTGGCCGATGGTGCAGTTCGCACCGATGGTCAGCGGATAGCCCATGTCGGTGTGCAGGACCGAATTCTCCTGGATGTTGGTGGCCTCGCCGACCGCGATCCATTCGTTATCGCCGCGCAGCACCGCGCCGAACCAGATGCCCACCCCGGGGCCGAGCCGCACCCGCCCCATCACCTGCGCCCCCGGCGCCACCCAGGCGTCGGCGTCGATTTCCGGCGCGATGCCGTCCAGCGTATAGATCATCTCGCCTCGAACTCCCTGTTCAGCCCGCGCACGAAGTCCGACAGCCCGGGCTGGCGGTCGCGCCGCATCCGCTCGGCCTCCAGCACCTTCAGCAGGCGGGCGAAGGTCTCCTCCAGATCGTCGTTGACCAGCACGTAGTCGTATTCCGCCCAATGGCTGATCTCGGCCTGGCTCTTCGCCATCCGGCCGCGGATCACCTCTTCCGAATCCTGCCCGCGCGCGCGCAGCCGCCGGTCCAGTTCGGTGATCGAGGGCGGCAGGATGAAGACCGAGACCACGTCGCGGCCGAGCGCCGAGTTGCGGATCTGCTGGCCGCCCTGCCAGTCGATGTCGAAGAGAGTGTCGCGGCCCTCGGCCATCGCCGCCTCGACCGGCGCGCGGGGGGAGCCGTAGAGATTGCCGAAGACCTCGGCATGTTCCAGCATCTGGCCGCCGGCCACCATCGCCTCGAACTCGGCCCGCGGCTTGAAATAGTATTCGCGCCCCTCCACTTCGCCCGGGCGCGGCGCGCGGGTGGTGGCCGAGACGGAAAAGCGGATGGCCGGGTCCCAGTCCATCAGCCTGCGGGCCAGCGTCGATTTCCCTGCCCCCGAGGGCGAGGACAGGATCAGGAGAAGGCCGCGGCGGCTTGGCGAGGGGGGCATGGTCATTCCACGTTCTGGACCTGCTCGCGCATCTGGTCGATCACGGTCTTGAGGTCAAGCCCCGTGCGGGTCAGCGCCAGGTCCTGGGATTTCGACAACAGCGTGTTGGCCTCGCGCAGGAATTCCTGCATCAGGAAGTCGAACCTGCGACCGACCGGGGCGGTTTCCGCCAAGAGCGCCCGCGCCGCGGCGACATGGGCGGCCAGGCGGTCGGTCTCCTCGGTCACGTCCTGCTTCACCGCCAGCAGCGCCAGTTCCTGCGCCACCCGGGTCTCGTCGACGCCCTCGGCATTGTCCAGCAGCCGCGCCAGCGCGGTGCGCAGCGCCTCGCCCGCCTTCTCCTTCCGCGCTTCGGCCAGAAGGCGCGCCTCGGCCACCAGCGCCCCGATCCGGTCCAGCTGGCCGGCGATCACCGCGGCCAGCGCCGCGCCCTCGGCCTCGCGCATGGCGTGGAACTCGGACAAGAGCGCCGGCAGATCGGCCAGGATCGCCGCGCGCAGGGGGGCGGTGTCCTCCTCGGCCGCGCCGGTCTCCAGCACGCCGCGCATCGCCAGCACATCCGCCGCCGTGGCCTGTGCCAAAGTGACGCCCGCCGCCATCGCCGCCTGCTCGGCCCGGGCCAGCGCGGCCAGCACCCCGGCCAGCATCTCTTCGTTCAGTCGCAGCGCCTCGGCGCCCCCGGCCTCGCGCGACAGCTTCAGCGACAGGCTGACATTGCCGCGGCCCATGGCCTTCTGCAGCTCCGCCCGCAAGGCGACCTCCAGCCCGTCCACCCAGTCCGGCACCCGGAGCCGCAGCTCCAGCCCCTTGCCGTTGACCGAGCGGATGTCCCAGGTCCAGCCGAAGCCCGCCCCCGCGCCCCGGCGGGCGGCGAAGCCCGTCATCGAAACCGTCATCGCATCCCCTTCCCTGCGCCCGCTGCCCCCGGGCGATGTTTACCATTTGTCGAGATTTTCGACCGAATCCGCCGCATCGGCGCTATGTTCACCCATCGGTAACACATCTTGCCGCAGCATTAACCGAAGCCCGCCGCCGAGGCCATGGGCGGAAGGCGTCGGCCTCTGGAGGGAATTGCGATGGTGTTTTCATTTCCCGGCGGCCCGAGACCGTCCCCCCTGCCCCCGCGGGGCCCCGCCGAGCTGCGCGCCTATTGGGAAGGGCTGCGCCGCGGCGGCGCCCTTCCCGCCCGCGCCGACCTCGACCCGCGCGGCATGGCCGGGGTGCTGGACCGGGTCTTCGTCGGTGAAAGGATCGGCGCGGGGCTGGTGCGGCTGCGCATCGCCGGCATGGCGCTGGCGGACATCGCCGGGCTGGAGATGAAGGGCCTGCCGCTGTCGGTGCTGGTCCTGCCCGAGGCGCGCGACCGGCTGGCGCAGGTGGTGCAGCGGGTGCTGGACCTGCCGCAGGCGGCGGAGCTGGAGCTGGAGGCCGAGCGCGGCATCGGCCGCCCGGCGCTGCGCGGCCGGCTGCTGCTGCTGCCGCTGCGGTCCGGCGGCGGCGGCCGCGACCTGGTGCTGGGATGCCTCGCAACCGAGGGCGAGACCGGCCGCGCGCCCCGCCGCTTCGCCATCGCCCGGGCGGTGGAGGAGCGGCTGGTGCTGCCGGAGGCCGCACCCGCCGGGCCGCCCGCGGCTCTGCGGCCCGGCCGCGCCCATCTGCGGCTGGTGCATTCCGCCGATTGAACGAGGCGCCCCGAGTTTTCGCCAAAACTCGGAACCTGCGGATTTTCGGCGAAAATCCGGCTTACAGCGCCACGCGCCGCGCCGCCTCGCGCTGTGCCGACAGTTCTTCGGCCACCAGGAAGGCCAGTTCCAGCGACTGGCTGGCGTTCAGCCGCGGGTCGCAGGCGGTGTGGTAGCGGTCCGACAGATCCTCGTCCGTCACCGCGCGCAACCCGCCGGTGCATTCGGTCACGTCCTTGCCGGTCATCTCGAAATGCACGCCGCCGGGGACGGTGCCCTCGGCCTTGTGGATCTGGAAGAACTCGCGCACCTCGCGCAGCACGCTGTCGAACGGCCGGGTCTTGTAGCCGGTCGAGGACTTGATGGTGTTGCCGTGCATCGGGTCGCAGGACCACAGCACCTTGGCCCCCTCTTCCTGCACGGTGCGGATCAGCCGCGGCAGGTGTTCGCCGACCTTGCCGGCGCCGAAGCGGGCGATCAGGGTCAGCCGCCCGGGCTCGTTGGCCGGGTTCAGCTTCGCCATCAGCACCTTCAGGTCCTCGGCAGTGGTCGAGGGCCCACATTTCAGCCCGATCGGGTTCAGCACGCCGCGGCAGAACTCCACATGCGCGCCGTCGGGCTGGCGGGTGCGGTCGCCGATCCAGATCATGTGGCCCGACCCCGCCACCGGCTGGCCGGTGATCGAGTCGATCCGGCACAAAGCCTCCTCGTATTCCAAGAGCAGCGCCTCGTGGCTGGTATAGAAGTCCACCGCCGCCAGCGAGGGCGCGGTCTCGCTGGTGATGCCGGCGGCCTTCATGAAGTCCAGCGCATCGGAGATGCGGTTCGACAGCTCGCGGTAGCGCTCGGCCTTGTCGTGCTCGGCAAAGCCCAGGGTCCAGCTGTGAACCCGGTTGATGTCGGCGAAACCGCCGGTCGAGAAGGCGCGCAGCAGGTTCAGGCTGGCCGCGGCCTGGGTATAGGCCTGCAGCATCCGCTGCGGGTCGGGCCGGCGCGCCGCCTCGGTCGCGTCGAAGCCGTTGATGATGTCGCCCTTGTAGCTGGGCAGTTCCACCCCGTTCACCACCTCGGTGGGGGCGCTGCGCGGCTTGGCGAATTGCCCGGCCATCCGGCCGACCTTGATCACCGGCACCTTGGCGCCGTAGGTCAGCACCACCGCCATCTGCAGCATCACCCGGAAGGTGTCGCGGATGTTGTCGGCGCTGAACTCGGCGAAGCTTTCGGCGCAGTCGCCGCCCTGCAGCAGGAAGGCCCGGCCCTCCGCCGCCTCGGCCAGCTGCTTCTTCAGCCGCCGCGCCTCGCCGGCGAAGACCAGAGGAGGATATTTCGCCAGCTGCGCCTCGGCCGCGGCCAGCGCGGCGGCGTCGGGATAATCGGGCATCTGGATCCGCGGTTTCGCGCGCCAGTCCGATTTCATCCAGCCCTTGGTCATGGCTTCCTCCGGGTCGTTTGCGGTAACGGCACGGCTATACGCCTGCCCGCCCCGGAAGCAAAGGCGAAAAGGGCCGCGAAATGGCGGGACCCGCCCCTTGCGGAAGCAGGGGATTCGGGTATCCATGATCCGCTAACGACGCGAACAGGTCGCAGACATGCCCAGCCTCCCCCGCAAGGCCACCCAGACCGAGAAGGCGGCGCCCGCCCGGCGCTTCGTCTTCCTGTTGCTGGAGCGCTTCACCATGCTGTCCTTCGCGGGCGCGGTGGAGCCTTTGCGCATCGCCAACCGGGTGTCGGGCAAGACCCTCTACAGCTGGGTCCTGGCCGGCGAGCCGGGCGCGGGCGGTTTCATGGCCTGCTCGAACGGCGCGGCCTTCCGGCTGGACATCGGGCTGGACGAGATCGACCGCGACGACATCGTGCTGGTCTGCGGCGGCATCGACGTGGGCCGCGCCACCACCAAGCCGGTGCTGAACTGGCTGCGGCGCGAGGCGCGGCGCGGTGTCACCATGGGCGGGCTTTGCACCGGGGCCCATGCGCTGGCCAAGGCGGGGCTGCTGGACGGGCGCAAGGCCACCATCCATTGGGAGAACCAGGACGGCTTCCTGGAGGAATTCGAGGAGGTCCGGCTGACCAAATCCGTCTTCGTGATGGACGGCAACCGCTGGAGCACCGCCGGCGGCACCTCGTCCCTGGACCTGATGCTGAAGGTGATCGCCGCCGATCATGGCGAGGACCTGGCCAATACCGTCGCCGACCAGCTGATCTATTCCACCATCCGCACCGACCAGGACACCCAGCGGCTGTCGATCCCGACCCGGATCGGCGTGCGCCACCCCAAGCTGTCCCAGGTCATCCAGATGATGGAGGGCAACATCGAGGACCCGATGTCCCCCGCCGACCTGGCCGAGGAGGTGGGCATGTCCACCCGCCAGCTGGAGCGGCTGTTCCGCCGCTACCTCAACCGCAGCCCCAAGCGCTATTACATGGAACTGCGGCTGCAGAAGGCCCGCAACCTGCTGATGCAGACCGACATGTCGGTGATCAACGTGGCACTGGCCTGCGGCTTCGCCAGCCCGTCGCATTTCTCGAAATGCTACCGCAGCCACTACAACACCACCCCCTACCGCGAGCGCGGGACGCAGGGGATGCCGGGCGCGGTGCCGGTGCGGCTGTCGATCTGACGGCAGGCGCGCGCCTCCCTCAGAACACGTTGGCGGGCGATCCCAGCGGATCGGGGCCGAAGCGGTTGTCGCCGGCGGTGCCCCTGGTGCAGAAGAACACCAGCAGCACGATGGCGCCGATCAGCGGCACGAAGACGATCAGATACCACCAGCCCGAACGGTCGGTGTCGTGCAGCCGCCGCACGCCCACCGCGATGCCGGGCAGAAGATGCGCCAGCGCCCAGATGATCGACAGCGGCCCGCCGGCAAAGCTGGCCGACACCCCGCCGTCGACCGTCTCCACCGTGCCGGTGCCCAGGCCCAGGACGCCCTCGACGATGCCGACGACGATGCTGGTCAGGATGATGTAGAGGAACCACCACCAGTATTCGGACCGGCTGGCCCGTCCGCCGAAGGTGACGTATTTGCGATAGGCGCTGCCGATGGCCTGGGTGAAATTCATCGCGCTCTCCAAAGGTTTTCGTGGTGCGAAATCGGCCGCCCCGCGGGGCGCCGGCCGCATCATCGCGCAGGACCCGCCGTTTCCAAAGCGGAGTTTGCAGGAGGTCCGGTATTCCCTGCGCCCCGGCGCGGCCACGGCAGCCCCCGCGCCGGGGCGCCAAGGAGCCCGGCGCCCCCGCTTCAAGGCGCTTTTCTTTTGATCATACTGCCTTTAGGGTCGCTGCAGGATTGCGATCCAAACCAGGGAGATCACCAATGAAAAAACTGCTGCTGGCCGCTTCGGCCTTCGCGCTGACCGCAGGCGCCGCCGCGGCCGAGGACGTGAAAATCGGCACCCTTCTCGGCGCGACCGGCCCGATCGAGAGCATCGCGCCCAACATGTTCACCGCCGTGGACATGGCGGTCAAGGAAGCCAACGACTCCGGCAAGGCCGCCAACGGCTGGGTGTTCCAGAGCGTCCGCGCCGATTCGACCTGCATCGACAGCGCCGTGGCCCAGGCCGCGGCCGAGCGTCTGGTCACCTCGGACGGGGTGAAGGGCATCGTCGGCGCCGACTGCTCGGGCGTGACCCGCGCCGTGCTGACCAACGTCGCCATGCCGAACGGCATCGTGATGATCTCGCCCTCGGCCACCTCGCCGGCGCTGTCGACCGACCCGGACGACGGCCTGTTCTTCCGCACCGTGCCCTCGGACGCGCGCGAAGGCGTGATCATGTGCGAGGTGCTGCGCGACCGCGGCATCAAGTCGATCGCGATCTCCTATTCCAACTCGGACTACGGCAAGGGCCAGGCCGAGGCGATCGACACCAACTGCAAGGAGATGGGCATCACGGTGACCATCAACGCCAGCCATGACGACGGCAAGGCGGATTACTCGGCCGAAGTGGCGGCGCTGGCCGCGGCGGGCGGCGACGTTCTGGTGGTCGCGGGCTACATCGACCAGGGCGGCAAGGGCATCATCCAGGCCGCGCTGGACACCGGGGCCTTCTCGGTCTTCGGGCTTCCGGCCGGCATGTATGGGCAAAGCCTGCCCGACAACATCGGCCCGGGGCTGAACGGCTCCTTCGGCCAGCACCCGACCTCGACCGCCGAGGGCTACCAGATCTACCTCGACATGGCGACGGCCTTCGACCCGTCCTTCGACGGCTCGACCAACTTCGCGGCGCAATCCTACGACGCGGCGGCGCTGCTGATGCTGGCGATGCAGGCTGCGAATTCCACCGACGGCAAGGTCTACAAGGACAAGATCATGGAAGTCGCCAACGGCCCCGCCGACGGCTCGGGCGTCAAGATCAAGGCGGGCGAGATCGGCAAGGCGCTGGAACTGATCGCCGCCGGCACCGCCATCGACTACGACGGCGCCACCGGGGTGCAGTTCCTGGACAACGGCGATTCGAGCGGCACCTATTCCGAGGACGAGGTGAAGGACGGCAAGTTCGAAAGCGTCGGCATCCGCTGATCCCCTGGTCCTGCCAGTGAAGACGATCCCGGCCGGAAAGCTTGCTTTCCGGCCGTGAACAATCAATACGACCGCCGGCGCGGGCCAGACAGGCAGGCGAACCGGCGGCAGAAGGGGAAAACATGATCAGGGTCGAAGGGCTGCACAAGCATTTCGGCGGCTTCCATGCCGTCGATGGCGCCTCGCTCGAAATCGCCACGGGGTCGATCACCGGGCTGATCGGGCCGAACGGCGCCGGCAAGACCACACTCTTCAACGTCATCGCCGGGCGCCTGCCGCCGACCTCGGGCCGGGTCCTGATGGACGGCGAGGACATCACCGGCCTGCCGCCGCATGTGCTGTTCGGCAAGGGCCTGTTGCGCACCTTCCAGATCGCGCATGAGTTCAGCTCGATGACGGTGCGCGAGAACCTGATGATGGTGCCGCCGAACCAGTCGGGCGAAAGGCTGTGGAACGCGCTGTTCTCGCGCGGGGAGATCGCGGCGGAAGAGGAACGCATCCGCGCCAAGGCCGACGAGGTGCTGGAGTTCCTGACCATCTCCCACATCGCCGACCAGAAGGCCGGCAACATCTCCGGCGGGCAGAAGAAGCTGGTGGAACTGGGGCGCACCATGATGGTGGACGCCAAGATTGTCTTCCTGGACGAGGTGGGCGCCGGGGTGAACCGCACGCTGCTGAACACCATCGGCGACGCCATCGTGCGGCTGAACAAGGAACGCGGCTACACCTTCTGCGTGATCGAGCACGACATGGATTTCATCGCGCGCCTGTGCAACCCGGTGATCTGCATGGCCGAGGGCAAGGTTCTGGCGCAGGGCACGGTGGACGAGGTCAAGAACGACGAAAGGGTGATCGAGGCCTATCTCGGCACCGGGCTGAAGAACAAGGTCATGGAGGAGCACGCCCATGGCTGAGCGCGCAAAGCCCGAGTTTTCGCCGAAAACTCGAAACCCGGATTTTCGGCGAAAATCCGTGACCGCCGCAGCGGAGGCGCGTCATGGCTGAGCCCTTCCTGATCGGCGAGAACATGACCGGCGGCTACGGCCCGGTCGACATCCTGCATTCCTGCACCATCGCGGTGGAACCGGGCGAGATCGCGGTGATCGTCGGCCCGAACGGCGCCGGCAAGTCCACCGCGATGAAGGCGGTGTTCGGGATGCTGACCCTGCGCCAGGGCACGGTGCGGCTGGCGGGCGAGGACATCACCGGCCTGACCCCGCAGGCCCGGGTGCGCAAGGGCATGGGCTTCGTGCCGCAGACCTCGAACATCTTCACCTCGATGACGGTCGAGGAGAACCTGGAGATGGGCGCCTTCATCCGCGAGGACGGCCAGGTCGCCGAGACGATGGAGCAGGTCTACGGCCTCTTCCCCATCCTGCGGGAAAAGCGCCACCAGCCGGCGGGCCAGCTTTCGGGCGGCCAGCGGCAGCAGGTCGCCGTGGGCCGCGCGCTGATGACCCGGCCGAAGGTGCTGATGCTGGACGAACCCACCGCCGGCGTCTCGCCCATCGTGATGGACGAGCTGTTCGACCGCATCATCGAGATCGCCCGCACCGGCATCTCCATCCTGATGGTGGAACAGAACGCCCGCCAGGCGCTGGAGATCGCCCACAAGGGCTATGTCCTGGTGCAGGGCGCCAACCGCTACACCGACACCGGCAAGGCGCTTCTGGCCGACCCCGACGTCCGCAAGTCGTTCCTGGGGGGCTGAGATGAGGCAGGGATTGCGAACCGGGCTTGCGGCGCTGCTTCTGGCGGCCCCTGCCCCGCTGGCGGCCGAAAGCCTCGACTGCCTGATGCAGCACCATTGCATGACCGGCGACGGCTGCGCCGATCTGGCCGAAGCGGCGGCGATGCGGCTGGAACTGGCCGCCGACCGCGCCTCGGGCCGGCTGGGTGTCGGCGAGGTCCAGATGGAGCTGAGGCTGCTCGCCCGGCACGAACGGGGCGACACCTTCCTTGCCGAGGCACCGGGCGGCGGCTCGATCGGGGTGCTGACGCTGGCCCCCGACGGCCGCTTCCTGACCAGCTCGCACGAGTTCGGGATGGAGCCGATCCTTGTCACCGCCGGAACCGGCACCTGCACGCCGAGGAATGGCTGATGGATTTCCTGAACGCCCTCACCGCCTTCGCCAATTTCATCCTCGTCCCCGGGCTGGCCTACGGCAGCCAGTTGGCGCTCGGCGCGCTCGGGGTGACGTTGGTCTTCGGCGTGCTGCGGTTCTCCAACTTCGCCCATGGCGACACCATGGCCTTCGGCACCGCCTTCGCCATCCTGATCACCTGGTGGTTCCAGTCGATGGGGATCGGCTTCGGCCCGCTGCCGACCGCCCTTCTGGCGCTGCCCTTCGCCATCGCGATCACCGCCGCCCTGGTGCTGGCCACCGACCGGGTGGTCTACCGCTTCTACCGCCGGCAGAAGGCCAAGCCGATCGTGCTGGTCATCGTCTCGGCCGGGGTGATGTTCGTGATGAACGGGCTGGTGCGAATGATCATCGGCACCTCGGAGAAGATCTTCGCCGACGGCGCGCGGATGGCGCTGAACCCGCAGGACTTCAAGGCCTGGACCGGGCTGACCGAGCCCCTGGCGATCAAGACCACCGCCCTGGTCTCGGTGGTGGTGGCGGTGATCTGCGTGGCGCTCCTGTTCTGGTTCCTGCAGAAGACCCGCACCGGCAAGTCGATGCGGGCCTATTCCGACAACGAGGATCTGGCGCTCCTGTCCGGCATCAACCCCGACAAGGTGGTGGCGGTGACCTGGATCATCACCGCGGCGCTGGCGACCATCGCCGGCACGCTCTACGGCCTGGACAAGAGCTTCCGCGTCTTCGTCTACTTCGGCCTGTTGCTGCCGATCTTCGCCGCCGCCATCGTCGGCGGCCTCGGCAGCCCGCTGGGCGCCATCGTCGGCGGCTATGTCATCGCCTTCTCGGAGCTGATCGTCACCTATGCCTGGCGCAAGATCGCCGGCTACGTCCTGCCCGAAAGCTGGCTGGGCGACGGGCTCTACCAGGCGCTCTCGACCGACTACAAGGTGGCGGTCAGCTTCGTCATCCTGATCATCGTCCTCTTGTTCAAGCCCACCGGCATCTACGGAGCGAAGACATGACCCTGCACCGCAACGTGTTCCTCTTCGCCGGGGTCGGCCTGCTGTTCCTGCTGACCGGGGCGCTGCAAAGCTGGAACCTCAGCCTGAACATCCTGAACCTGGCGCTCTTGTCCGCCATCATGGCGGTTGGGGTGAACATCCAGTGGGGCTATGCCGGCCTGTTCTCCACCGGCATCGTCGGCTCGGTCGCGCTCGGCGGGCTGGCGGTGGTGCTGGTCTCCGGCAAGCCGGTGCCCGAGGGATGGGCGGCGGGCGGCCCGCGCATCGCCGCCGCGCTGGCCTTCGCCGCGCTGGCCATCGCGCTGGCGGTCTGGCTCTACCGCCGGCTGAAGCCGGGCGCCGCCCGCGCGCTGGCGCTGGCGCTGTTCCTGCTGGTGGCCTTCTTCATCTACCGCGGCCTCCTCGACCCCGCCGTGCTGGCGGTGGAAGCGAACAACCCCGCCCAGGCCGGCCATATCGGCGGGCTGGGGCTGAACTCCCTCTGGGCCTGGCCGGTGGGCGCGCTTCTCGCCGCCGCTGCGGCCTGGGTGATCGGCAAGATCGCCCTCGGCCTGCGCGAGGACTACCTGGCCATCGCCACCCTCGGCATCGCCGAGATCATCGTCGCGCTGATGCGCAACGAGGACTGGCTGGACCGCGGCGTCAAGAACCTGATCGACCTGCCCCGCCCCTGGCCGGTGCCGAAGGAGATCGACCTGCAGGTCAACCCCGCCTTCCTGGAGCCGGTGGCGGCCATGGGCCTGGACCCGGTTGCAACCTCGACCATCTTCGTCAAGCTGCTCTACGCCGCCCTCTTCGGCGCGGTGCTGGTTCTGCTGATCTGGCTGACCGAGCGGGCGCTGAACAGCCCCTGGGGCCGCACCGTCCGCGCCATCCGCGACAACGAGGTCTCGGCCGCCGCCATGGGCAAGGACGTGAAATACCGCCACTTGCAGATCTTCATCATCGGCTCGGCCGTGGTGGGGCTGGCGGGGGCGATGATGACCTCGATGGACGGGCAGCTGACCCCGGGCAGCTATGTGCCGCTGCGCTTCACCTTCCTGATCTGGGTGATGGTGATCGTCGGCGGCTCGGGCAACAACTGGGGCTCGGTCCTCGGCGGGCTGCTGATCGGCTGGCTCTACCTGGCGGCGGAGTCGCTCGGGCCCAGCATCCTGCGCCATGTCACATCGGTCCTGCCCTTCGGGGTCACCGAGGACGACCTGAAGGAGTTCTCGGCCCATACCCGGCTGATGACGCTGGGGGTGGTGCTGCTCCTGGTGATGCGCTTCGCGCCGAAGGGGCTGATCCCGGAGAAGTGAGCGCCCGGCTTCCACGGTCGTCTTGGCGAAGGCGCGTGCCTTCGCCATAGCGCACCGTTTCAATTGGGACCGGCCGGGCCTCAAAGGCCCGGCCAGCGCCCGCCCGCCCCTCGGCGGGCGCTTCTCGCCCGCCCGGGCGGGCGCTGGCCTCTCGGCGTTATGTGCCACTACCGTCTCTGTTTGATCCGCCGCGCACGGGCGGGGGCGAGGCAGTGCCTCGCCTGTTCCCGCCCCGGCCAAGCCGCGAGTCTTCCGCTGCTGCATATCACCCCCGGGGGGACCAAGATGAAATCCGCAACACATCCCCGACATTTCCTGTCGCAAATCTTCATGCCTTCCCTGCCCCGTCCCGCCATGGTGCCGAAAACGGAATGCAGGGAGTTCCCGGAATGAAAAGCCATGCGCGTGTGGTGGTGATCGGCGGCGGCGTCGTCGGTTGCTCGGTCCTCTATCACCTAACCAAGCTCGGCTGGTCGGACGTGATGCTGATCGAAAGGTCCGAGCTGACCTCGGGCTCCACCTGGCACGCGGCGGGCGGCTTCCACACCCTGAACGGCGACACCAACATGGCCGCCCTGCAGGGCTACACCATCCGGCTGTATAAAGAGCTGGAAGAGATCACCGGCATGTCCTGCGGCCTCCACCACGTCGGCGGGGTGACGCTGGCCGACAACCAGGCGCGTTTCGACCAACTGGTCGCCGAACGGGCCAAGCACCGCTACATGGGGCTGGACACCGAGATCGTCGGGCCCGAGGAAATCCGCAAGCTGACCGACGGGCTGGTCAATCTGGAGGGCATCATCGGCGGGCTCTACGACCCGCTGGACGGCCACCTCGACCCCTCGGGCACCACCCATGCCTATGCCAAGGCCGCGCGGATGGGCGGGGCCGAGATCGTGCTGCACAACCGGGTGCTGGAGACGCGGCCCACCAAAGACGGCTGGGAGGTCGTCACCGAGAAGGGCACCGTGACCTGCGAGCATCTGGTCAACGCCGGCGGCCTCTGGGCGCGCGAGATCGGGGCGATGGCGGGGGTCTACCTGCCCCTGCTGCCGATGGCGCACCAGTATCTGGTCACCGACGACATCCCGGAAATCATGGAGATCCTGAAATCCGGCCGCGAATTCCCCCATGTGATGGACCCCGGCGGCGAGTCCTACCTGCGGCAGGAAGGCCGCGGCCTCTGCATCGGCTTCTACGAGAAGCCCTGCGAGCCGTGGAGCGTGGACGGCACCCCCTGGGACTTCGGCCATGAGCTGCTGAACGAGCAGTTCGACAAGATCGAGGATTCGGTGAATTTCGCCTACCGCCGCTTCCCGGTGCTGGAACGCTCCGGCGTCAAGCGGGTGATCCACGGCCCCTTCACCTTCGCCCCCGACGGCAACCCGCTGGTCGGCCCGGTCCAGGGCCTGCGCAACTACTGGTCGGCCTGCGCGGTGATGGCGGGCTTCTCCCAAGGCGGCGGCATGGGCCTCGCGCTGGCGCAATGGATGGTCGAGGGCGAGGTCGAGCGCGATCCCCGCGGCTTCGACGTGTCGCGCTTCGGCACCTGGACCAGCCCGGGCTATACCGTGCCGAAGGTGATCGAGAACTACCAGATGCGCTTCTCGGTCAGCTACCCGAACGAGGAACGCCCCGCCGCCCGGCCGTTCCGGCAGACGCCGATGTATGACACCTTCGACGCCATGGGCGCGGTCTGGGGCCAGCAATACGGGCTGGAGGTGGTGAACTACTTCGCCCTGCCCGGCGAGCCGCGGCACGAGGCGCCGACCTTCAAGCGCTCCAACGCCTGGGAGGCGACGAAACAGGAGGTGCGGGCGCTGCGCGAGGGCGTCGGCATCAACGAATTGCAGAACTTCGGCAAGTATCTGGTCAAGGGGATCGGCGCCCGCGCCTGGCTGGACCGGATCATGGCCGGCCGCATCCCCAAGCCCGGGCGGCTGTCGCTGACCCCGATGCTGGCGCATTCCGGCAAGATCATCGGCGATTTCACCGTCTCCTGCCTCAGCGAGACCGAATTCCAGCTGACCGCCAGCTACGGCGCCCAAGGCTGGCACATGCGCTGGTTCGAGCAGAACGCAGGCCCGGGGGTGACGGTCGAGAACATCTCCGACAGCCGCACCGGCTTCACCATCGCCGGCCCCGGCGCGCGCGACCTGCTGGCGAAGGTCACCCGGTCGGATGTCTCGGCACAGGCGTTCCGCTTCATGGACGTGAAGCGGCTGACCGTCGGCATGGCCAATTGCATCGTCCAGCGCGTCAGCTACACCGCCGACCTGGGCTACGAGATCTTCTGCGATGCGATGAGCGTGCAGCACCTGTGGAAGGTGCTGAACGAGGCCGGCAAGGACATGGGCCTGCGCGCCTTCGGGATGCGGGCCATGATGTCGCTGCGGCTGGACAAGTGGTTCGGCAGCTGGGGCCGCGAGTTCAGCCCGGACTACACCCCGATGGAAACCGGCCTCGACCGCTTCGTCGCCTGGAACAAGGCCGCCGACTGGATCGGCAAGGCCGCCGCGGTGGCAGAGAAGGCCAGCGGGCCGAAGCGGCGGCTGGTCTCCTTCGTGGTCGACGCCAAGGATGCCGACGTGGTGGCCTGGGAGCCGATCTGGCTGGACGGCGCGGTGGTCGGCTTCTGCACCTCGGGCGGCTTCAGCCATTGGACCGGCAAGTCGGTGGCGCAGGGCTTCCTGCCGGCGGAGGCCGTGAAGGACGGGCTGGAGTGCGAGATCGAGATCCTGGGCGAACGCCGCAAGGCCACCGTCCACCTGGCGCCGATCTGGGACGACGGCGGCCGGATGCGCGACTGATTTTCGCCGAAAATCAGTGTCTTCCGCCTCGATCCTGATCCTCGCCGCCGGAGCCTCCGCCCGGATGGGCGGGCGGGACAAGCTGCTGGAGCCGGTGGCGGGCCGGCCGCTCTTGCGGCTGATGGCGGAACGCGCCCTCGCCACCGGCGCGCCGGTCCTCGTGGTGCTGCCGCCGGACCGGCCCGCACGGGCCGCGGCGCTGGCCGGTCTGGCGCTGCGGAGCATCATCGCGGAGGACGCGGCGGAGGGGATGGCGGCCAGCCTGCGGGCCGGGATCGCCGCCCTGCCCCCGGATGCGCCGGGGGCAATGATCCTGCCGGCCGACATGCCGGGGATCACCGCCGAGGACATGGCGCGGATGCTGGACCGATGGGCCGGGGCGCCGGACACGATCCTGCGCGGGGCCGATGAACAGGGACGGGAGGGCCACCCGGTGCTCTTCCCCGCCGACCTGTTCCCGGCGCTCATGGCGCTGACCGGCGACCGGGGCGCCCGCTCCGTGCTGGCAGCCAACCGCGCCCGGCTGCGGACCATCGCCCTGCCCGGCGACCATGCCCTGCTGGACATCGACACGCCGGAGGACTGGGCCGCCTTCCGGGCCGGGGAAGGCTCAGGCGGCTAGCAGCACCCGCGCCTCATGCGCCTTCAGCACCATCCGCGCCGCCGGGAAGGCGACGGCGGTTTGCTCCAGCTCGGGGAAAAGCGCCAGGATCTCGGCCTGCTGCGCCCGGTCCATGCCGCCGACCATCCGGCTGGCGGGCTGGAAGCTCTCGCTCCAGATGCCGTCCGAGCACAGGATCTGATGCTGCTCGAACATGACATGGATATAGTCGATGCCGGGGCTCAGCTCCTGCCTTATGCCCATGCGGCCGCAGAGGTGGAGGGCGGCGACCAGCACCTCGGGCTCGCCGAACAGCATCTCGGCGCGCGGGCCCTCCAGCAGCAGGCGGTGCTGCGGCGAGACCCGCATGTCGCGGGCGGGCAGGCCCGGGCCGAAGGCGCCGGCCGGGATCAGCACCGGCCTCAGCGCCGGGTTCACCACCAGATGCGCGAGGCTCAGCCGCTTGCGGCCCACCCAGGCGACGCGCTGCATCCCGCCGTCGCGGGTGGCGACCAGATCGCCGACGCGCAGGGCCTCCACCCGCCGCTCGCCCCGCTCGGTCAGGATGCGGGTGCCGGGGGTGAAGCAGGGGATGATCGTCTCGATGTCGGTGAACTGCAGCGTGCCGATCACCGCGCCCATGCCGTCGAGGAACTCGACATAGCCGTTCTCGGGGTTCAGCGGGTCGCGGTAGATGTTGGTCAGCGCCCAGCCCCAGTCGGACAGGTCCAGCACGTCCTGGTCGGTGCCGGTGCTGCCGCCGTCGACGGTATCGCCGAGGCCGCCGTAGATGGTGTCCTGGTCGGCGCCGCCGTAGACCAGGCTGTTGCCGCCGCCGGTCAGCGCATCCCGCCCGGCCCCGCCGTAAAGCGTGTCGGTGCCGGTGCCGCCATACAGCACGTCGTCGCCGGTGCCGCCGTCCAGGCTGTCGTCGCCGGCGCCGCCGTAGAGGGTGTCGTCGCCATCCTCGCCGTAAAGCCGGTCGTTGCCCTCGTCGCCGTGCAGCACGTCGTTGCCGAGGCCGGACCAGACGGTGTCGTTGCCGAGGCCGCCGTAGACCAGATCGTTGCCGGACAGCAGGCTGCCGGTGATGTCGTCGATGGTGTCGTCGCCCGCCCCGCCGTAGACGGTATCGTCGCCATCGCCGAAGAAGAGCGAGTCGGCGCCGTCGGCGCCGTAGAGGATGTCGTTGCCCGCCCCGCCGTAGAGCAGGTCGTTCTCCGTTCCGCCATCCAGCAGGTCGTTGCCGTCGCCGCCCGTCAGCGTGTCGATCCCGGCGCCGCCGTAAAGCGCGTCGTTGCCGATGCCGCCGTCCAGACTGTCCGCGCCGTCGCCGCCGAGAAGGGTATCGTCGCCCGCCCCGCCGATAAGCTGGTCGTTCTCCGTCCCGCCGTCCAGCAGGTCGTTGCCGTCGCCGCCCGTCAGGGTGTCGATGCCCGCACCGCCGTAGAGCGCATCGTCGTCGGCGCCGCCGTCCAGACTGTCGGCGCCGTCGACGCCGAGAAGCGTGTCGTTGCCCGTCCCGCCGGCAAGCTGGTCGTTGCCGATACCGCCGTCCAGGCTGTCGGCCCCGGCGCCGCCCGTCAGGGTGTCGTTGCCGGCATCGCCGTAAAGCGTGTCGTCGCCGTCGCCGCCCTCCAGGCTGTCCTGCGCGGCCCCGCCGTAAAGCAGGTCGTTGCCGGCACCGCCGAACAGCCGGTCGTTGCCGTCCTCGCCATAAAGGGTGTCGTGCCCGGCCTCGCCCAGCAGGCTGTCGTTGCCGGTGCCGCCGTAGACGAGGTCGTTGCCGAGGCCCGCCTGAACCGTGTCGTTGCCCGCGCCGGCGCGGATGCTGTCGTCGTTCAGGCCTGAGGGGTTGATGCCGTCGTTGTTGTCGATCCGGTCCGAGCCGTTGGCCACCGGCTCGACATAGGAGGCGTTGATCAGGTTGTTGCCGCTGGTGCCCTCGACCCAGCCGTCGTCCCAGCCGGTGGGCTGGCGGTCGGCGGCGAAGTTGGTGTTGGTCGAGGTCTCCACCCCGGTCAGGGTGATCGAGAGGATCGGCTTGGCCTCGAAGGCCGCGGTGTCGGCATTCGCCGTCATCTCGGGGGCGAGGAACAACTCGCCGGTGGTGGATTGCGCGATCACCGCCGTCACCGTGGCGGTGGTGCCGTCGGCATAGGTGATCGTCGCGTGATAGGCGGTCAGCGCGTCGAAGGTGTAGGTGGTGCCGCCCGAGGTGAACTGGTCGGGCAGAAACGCGCTGTTGTTCATGTCCAGATCGGCGGTGCCGCTCCGGTTGATCATCGTCGCGCTGGCGATGTGCCCGTAAAGCGGGTCGCCGGAGGACCCGTAGGTGTTCCCCACCAGGGCCGAGGCGTTCTCGGCGTTGGAATTGCCCTCGGTCGGGTCGATGGCAGGCCCGGTTCCGAGAAAGATCCAGTTGAAAGTCGTCGCCATGGCTCAGCCCTCCGCTTCCGCGCGGCGCGGCGGGGCCGGAGGCGGGAGACGGGTCCCTCCCAGGGCGATTCTCGGCAGTTCCGATACCATTGCGAGCCTTCGCGGAAAACTTTGCGATGACCCGGGATTAGTCGCCCGACATGGCAGCATCGGGGCATGATTGGGGCTTGTTTCGGATCGGTAAACAAACCGCAGCCCGGATTCCGGGCTGCGGCGGCAGGATCGTGGCGAAGACGTGGCGTCAGGCCGCGGTCAGCAGCAGCGCTTCGTGCTTCTTCAGGCTCAGCCTTGCGGCGGGGAACAAGAGGCCCAGCTTCAGGTCGGGGAACAGCGTCAGCAGTTCGCGGCGCAGGTCATCCTCCATCCCCGCCAGCGTCAGCGCGCCGGGCTGGTAGCTTTCCGACCAGGCACCGTTCGCCCGCACGATCTCATGCCGGTCGAAGAGGAGATGGATGTAGCCCACCCCATCCGCCGCATCCTCCTGCGCGATGCCGGGGCGGCCGGCCAGGTGGGTGGCGGCGACCAGCACCTCCTGCTCGCCGAACAGCAGTTCCGCGCGGCTGCCGGTGATCAGCATCCGGTGCTGCGGCGAGACCACCAGGTCGCGTTCCGGCAAGTTGAGGCCGAGCGCGCCCTTGCGGATGCGCACCGGGTTCAGCTGCGGCGCGGCGGCCAGCTCGTCGGCGGAAAGGTCGCGGCGGCCGATCCAGCGAATTTCCTGATAGCCGCTGTCGCGGGTCAGCACCCGGTCGCCCTCGCGCAGCTTCTCGACCCGGACCTCGCCGCGGTCGGTGGCGATCAGCGTGCCGGGGGTGAAGCAGGGCACGATGACATTCTCGATGTTCGAGAACGACAGCGTGCCCACCACCGCGCCGCTGCCGTCGAGGAATTCGACGGTGCCGTTCTCGGGGTTGGCCGAGTCGTAGATGACGTTGACATCGCCGAGGCCGGTCAGGTCCAGCGTGTCGTAATCGTCGCCGCCCTCGCCGCCGTCGATCACGTCGCCGATGCCGCCGAGGAACAGGTCGCGGTCGTCGCCGCCCTCCAGCGTGTCGGCCCCGCCGCCGCCGATCAGGGTGTCGTTGCCGGTGCCGCCGTAGACGATGTCGTCACCCGCCCCGGCCTCCACCAGGTCGTTGCCGCCCTCGGCAAGGATCAGGTCGTCGTCGCTGCCGTCGGCGGCGTCGCCCGCATCCACCCGGTCGCCCTCCGGGTCGCCGGTGTAGCCGGCGTCGATGACATCGTCGCCCGCGCCGCCCTCGACCACATGGTCCGGCTGCTGGCCGTAGAGCACGCCGTCGACGTAGAGGTTCTCGATGTTGTAGAATTCCAGCGTGCCGCCGTCGTTGAAGAAGACGGTGCCGTTCTCCGGGTTGCCGGGGTCGAGACTGACCGAGGCGACATCCTCGACATAGAGGGTGTCGTCGTCCTCGCCGGTGGTGGTGCTTTCGTAGCCGTCGACATAATCGCCGGCGCCACCGTAGAAGGTGTCGGCATCCTCCTCGCCCAGCATGGTGTCGGCGCCCGCGCCGCCGATCAGGGTATCGGCGCCGTTCGAGCCCTGGATGAAGTCGTCGCCGTCGCCGCCGTAGACCAGGTCGTTCTCGCCCGATCCGGTGACGGTGTCGTTGCCCCCGCCGCCATAGACGGTGTCGTCGCCATAACCGCCGTAGACATGGTCGTGGCCGTCGCCGCCGTAGACCTCGTCATTGCCGGCGCCGCCATAGACCGAGTCGTCTCCTGCGCCGCCGTAGACGAAGTCGTTGCCGGCATCGCCGCGCAGGAAATCGTCGCCCTCGCCGCCGTAAAGCGTGTCGTCGTCCTCGTCGCCCTGGGCGTAGTCGTTGCCCGCGCCGGTCTCGATCAGGTCGTTGCCGGTGCCGCCATAGGCGCGGTCGTCGCCCTCCAGCGCATGGATGGCGTCGTTGCCGCCGAGGGCATAGATCTCGTCGTCGTCCGAGCCGGGATTGGACAGGATGGCGTCGTTGTTGTCGATCACGTCGCCGTTGGCGTCGATATAGCCGGCGCCGATCAGGTCGCCGCCGCCGGTGCCCCAGATCAGCCCGTCCGGGGTGGCGCCCGCCAGCTGGATCTGCTCGATCCCGGTGAAGGCGACGGTGCTGCCGTCGCTGCGGGTGACCACGCCGCTTTCGCCGTCCTCGCCATAGGCGATGCTGTCGATGCCGTCGACCACCAGGATGTCGAAATCGTCGCCGCCCTCGCCGCCGTCCACCGTGTCGGTGCCGGTGGCGTGGATCACGTCGCGGTCGTCGCCGCCTTCCAGCAGGTTGGCCCCGGCGCCGCCGTGCAGGGTGTCGTTGCCGCTGCCGCCGCGGACGGTGTCGTCGCCGTCGCCGGCCTGGACGCTGTCGGCGCCGTCGCCCGCCTCGATCACGTCGTCCGGCCCGTCGGAGCCGTCGATCACGTCGCCATTGGCGTCGGTATAGCCCGGCAGCATGGTGTCGGCGCCGGCGGTGCCCTGGACCACGCCGTCGCCGGTGCCGTGGCTGACGCCATCGACCACCAGCACCTCGATGTTCTGGAAGGTCAGGGTGGAGCCGTCGTTGAAGGTGACGGTGCCGGATTCGTTGTTGCCGCCGCCATAGACGAAAGAGGCGACATCGTTCACCACCAGCGTGTCGTGGTCGTCGCCCTCCTCGCCGCCGTCCACCACGTCGCCGCCGCCGCCGTGGATCAGGTCGCGGTCGCCGCCGCCGGACAGCACATCCGCGCCGTCGCCGCCGTCCAGCGTGTCGTTGCCGGCGTCGCCCGCAAGCGTGTCGTCGCCCGAGCCGCCGGCGATCAGGTCGTCGCCCGCGCCGCCCGACAGGCTGTCGGCATCGTCGGGGATCACCTCCCAGGCCGGGGTGGTGTCGACGGAGAGTTCGTAGAAGACGCCGCCGGAATCGGAGGAGAGGTTCTCGACCGAGACCGAGGTCATCGGGCCGTGGATCACCAGCACCGCGGGCTGGAACGGTCCCGGCGCATCGGCACCGGCGGCCAGGTGGCCATCGGCGTCGATGTAGTAGGAGGTGGTGCCGGAGGCGAATTCCACCAGCCCCAAGGCCATCGCCTGGTTCAGGTCCAGCGGCTGGCCGTCCACCCAGATCACCAGGGTCTCGGCGGTGTTCAGCCCGGTGAGCCGCAGCTGGACGCTGCCGACATCGGCCGAGAAGACATGGGTATGGGTCTCGTGCGGGGTGTCGCCGCCGCCCACCCGATAGCCGGCGGCAAGCTCGGTCCCGCCGTCCGCCAGCGCGAAGGTGCCGGTCTCCCCGGTCAGCGCGCCCTGGTCGGAACTGGCGGCATGGCCGAAATCGGGGTTGCCGCCGGTGCCGGCGACGGTGCCGGAGGCGCCGGTGACCAGGGCGAACTCGGGCGGCATCCAGTTGGGGGTCTGCAGGTCCTCGCCGCCGTGAAGCGTGTCGTTGCCCGCCCCGCCGAGAATCGTGTCCTGCCCCAGCCCGCCGTCGAGGCTGTCGTCGCCGCCGCCCGCCTCGATCAGGTCGTCGCCGTCGCCGCCCGACAGCGTGTCGTCGCCGTCGCCGGTGGTGATGCTGTCGTTGCCCGCGCCGCCCTCGGCCAGCGTCGCGCCGTCCAGGTCGATCAGGCTGTCGTCGCCCTCGCCGCCGTCCAGCGTGTCGGCCCCGGCCCCGCCGTAAAGCGTGTCCTCGCTGCCGCCGCCCAGCAGGCTGTCGTCGCCGGCGTCGCCCTGGATCAGGTCCTGATCGTCGCCGCCGTCGATGGTGTCGTGGCCTTCGCCGCCCGACAGGCTGTCGTTGCCCGAATTGCCGAAGAGATCATCGTCGCCCGCATCGCCGCTGGCGCTGTCGTCGCCGAAGCCCGCGTCGATCTGGTCGTTGCCCGCGCCGCCGGTGATGCTGTCGGCGCCGATGCCGCCGAAGATGACATCATCGCCCAGGCCGCCGTCGATGCTGTCGTCGTCGGCGAGATAGGCATCGGCCGGGTTGGTGTCGACCAGCAGCGAATAGATCGTGCCGTTGCCCATGCCGGTGGACGAAAGGTTCTGCACCGACAGGGTGGTGAAGGGTTGCAGAATGGTCAGCGTGGCGGGATCGGGCTCGGCGACCGGCGGCTGGGTGGCGGCCAGCGCGCCGCTGCCGTCGATGACGAAGCCGGTGCTGCCCGGGGTGAACTCGACCAGCCCGGCGGCGATGGCGTCGTTCAGGTCGATGGCCACGCCGTCCAGCCAGATCACCAGCGTCTCGGAGGGGTCGATGGCAGCGATCACCAGCACCGCCCCCGCGACCTCCTGCCCGAAGCTGTGGGTGTGGGTCTCGTTGGCGTTGCTGCCGTTGCCGACATGGTAGCCGGTCATCTCGCCGCCGCCCTCCAGCGCGACGGTCCAGCTGTCGACCGAGGCGCCGGTGGTGGCGACGCTGTGGTCGAAGTCGGCGTTGCCGTTGCTGCCGGTCAGGGTCTGGGTCAGGCCGGTGATCTCGGCATATTCCTGCCAGACGGTGTATTCGGCGCCGCCGCCGATGGTGTCGTCGCCCGCGCCGCCGATCAGCGTATCGGACCCTCCGTTGCCCGACAGGTCGTCGTTGCCCTCGTCGCCCTCGATCCGGTCGTTGCCGGCCCCGCCGGCCAGCGTGTCGTCGCCATCGCCGCCGGAGACCTGCACCCCGCCTTCGGTGGCGGTGGCGTCCAGATGGTCGTCCCCGCCGGTCAGGGTGACCGTCTCCATGCCGGTGAAGGTGCCGCCGCCGTCGCCCGAGACGAAGCCGTAATCGCCCGCGCCGTCGCCGGTGAATTGCACCTCCACCCCCGTCTCGCCGGTGAAGACCAGCGAATCCGTGCCGGCCCCGCCGTGCAGCGCGTCCTCGCCCTCGCCTTCGCCGGTGACGAAGCTGTCGTCGCCGGTGCCGCCGTAGACGGTGTCGTCGCCCTGCCCGGCATGGATGGTGTCGTTGCCGCTATAGCCGAAGATCAGGTCGGCCTCGCCGCCGGTCTGGTTGTCGGCATGGTCCACCCTGTCGCCGTCGGGATCGCCGGTATAGGCGCCGTCGATCACATCGCCCGCGGCGGTGCCCTGGACCACATAATCCGGCCCCGGGGCGGCGGTGGTGATGGTCAGATAGCCGGTGTCGACGTTCCCCGCCCCGTCCAGGATGGTATAGGTCACCACGTTGGAGCCGATGTCGCCGTCGGCGGTGATGGTCAGCGTGCCGTCGGGGTTCAGCGTCACCTGCTCGCCGGTGGCCAGGGTCACGGTCTGGCCGGGCGCCACGTCCTGGCCCATGATCTCGGTGATGGTCAGGCCGGTGCCGGTCAGGTCGCGGTCGTTGGCCAGCACCTCGACCAGGCGGGTGGAATTGGCGGTCAGCTGCACCTCGTCGTCGAAGGCCAGCGCGATGGTCTGGATGCTGTCGCCCGAGATCAGCACGTTGGAATCATAGACCGCATCGCCGCCGTCGGCGATGCCGATCTTGATGGTGTTGACCTCACCCGCATTCACCGGCGCCTTGAAGGACAGCACATAGGTCAGCCCGTCCATCTCGGTGTTGAACTGGTCGGCGCCGTTGTCGCGGTAGAGGTTCTGGTTCGAGGCGGCGTTGACGTTGTCGATGGCGATGTTGCCGCTGGCGGTGACGGTGGCCTCGACGAATTCCCCGTTCACCCAGACGCCGAAACTGTCGTTGACGTTGGAATTGACGTATTCGGGATATTCTTCCGAGGTGAAGACGAAGCGCATCGTCAGATAGTCGCCTTCGGGGATGAAGCTGGCCTCGAAGATGGCGGCGTCGAAGGTCTGCTGGCCCGCGACCGCGTTCATAGCGGGGTCGCCGTCGATGCCGGCGGTGTCGGTGCCGGTGCCCTGGTTTATGTTGGTGTTGGTGGTGCCGGAACTGTTGGTGAAGTCGGCCGCGCGGCCGGTGGACAGGATCACGCCGCTGTCGCTGTCGGTGACGCCGGGGATGGTGGAAAGCGCGCCGCTGTAGACCCCCGCCGCCCCGGCCGCGCCGGTGTAGCTGGCCGAGACGATCTGGATGCCGTCGCCGAAGATGGTTTCCGCCATCTGCATGGCAGAGGCATTGGTGTCGATCGTCAACTCGTTCGCGATGGCCATTCGTTACCCTTCCGTCGATCCGCTTCCGCCGCAGGGGAAGCGGCGCACCAGCCACGACCGCCCTGGCGGAATCTCCTCCTCCAGCGCGGTTTATCGGATCGAAGGGTTAAGCTTGCATTGCGGCGAAACCGCGGGGCGACCGTGGCGGCCCCGCGCGGAATTATGTCGAATGCACGGCATTTCATGCCGCCGGGCGGGGCGGGGCGGCGCAAATGAAAAGGGCCCCCGAGACGGAGGCCCTTTCCCTTGCGACCGGAGTGCCTTGCAGGCGGACCCGGTCCGCGCTGCATAACCCGTTACTTGACCAGAAGCCGCGCCTCGTGCCGCTTCAGCGTGCGGCGGGCGGCCTGGTAATCCTCGATCCCCTTGTCGCTCTTCAACTCGGGGAAAAGCTCGAAGATCTCGCTCCTCTGGGCGTTGCCCAACCCTTTCAGCGTGTAATCGCCGGGCTGGAAGCTTTCGGTCCAGGCGCCGTTCGACAGCACCACCTCGTGCCGGTCGAACATGAAGTGGATATAGGTCACGCCGATCGCCTCGACCGCATGGACGCCCTGGGTGCCGGCCAGGTGCTTCGCCGCCACCAGCACCTCGTGCTCGTCGAAGTAGAGCTGGGTCCGGTCGTTCGCCACCAGCAGCCGGTGGTTGGGCGAGACCATCATGTCCTGCTCCGGCAACCCGTTGCCGAGCGCGCCGCGCTTGATGAAGACCGGCTGCAGGTGGCTGTTCAGCCGCAGTTCCTGCCCCGTCAGCGCCTTCTCGCCCACCCAGCGGATTTCCTGGATGCCGTTGTCGCGGGTCACCACCTTGTCGCCCGGCCGCAGGCTTTCCACCGGCATCTCGCCGCGCGGGGTGGCGATCAGGGTGCCGGGGGTGAAGCAGGGGATGACGTTCTCGATGTTGACGAAGGTCAGCGTCCCGGTCTCGTTGCCGTCGTCGTCGAGGAAATGGACAACGCCGTTCTCGGGGTTGGTCGGGTCGTAGTCGATCCGCAGCGGGCCGGCGCCGGAGAGGTCCAGCGTGTCGTAGTCGTCGCCGCCCTCGCTGCCGTCGATCACGTCGCCGCTGCCGTCGGCGCCGCTGCCGACGATGAAGACGTCGCGGTCGTCGCCGCCGGTCATGGTGTCGCTGCCCTGGCCGCCGACCAGCGTGTCGTTGCCGGCGCCGCCGAACAGCGAGTCCTCGTCCACGCCGCCGTCGAGGTAGTCGTCGCCCTCGTCGCCGTAGAGGGTGTCGTCGTCGTCGCGGCCGTAGATGGTGTCGTTGCCCTCGCCGCCGAACATCAGGTCGCGGTTGTTGTCGGGCCGCAGGTCGCCGGCCTCGTCGGGGATGTCCAGCGCGTCGCCGATCACGTCGTTCAGGCCGCCGTAGATCAGGTCGTCGCCGGTGCCGCCGTGGATGGTGTCGCTGCCCTCGCTGCCGACCAGGGTGTCGTCCCCGTCGCCGCCGAAGACCAGGTCGGCGTCGATGCCGGCATCGACCAGGTCGTTGCCGTCGCCGCCGTGGATGGTGTCGGCATCGTCGCCGGTGCGGATGGTGTCGTTGCCGGTGCCGCCGAAGACCAGGTCGCGGTCGTTGTTCGGATCGGCATCGGCCGGGTAGACGCCGGGATAGTCGATGTCGGGCAGCGGAAGGCCGCCGCCGCCGGTGGTGTCGATCACGTCGTCGCCGTCGCCGCCGAAGACGGTGTCGTTGCCCTGGCCCGAGACGATGGTGTCGTTGCCGCCGCCGGCCACCACGCGGTCGTCGTTCGGCCCGTCGCCGCCGATGATCGCATCGTTGGCGTCGATGCGGTCGCCGTCGAACGGGTCGACGTAGCCGGTGTCGATCAGATCGCCACCCTCGGTGCCGCGGACGATGCCGTCGCGGCCCGGGCCGCCGCTGCCGACGGTGACCACGACCTGCGCCGTGTCGGTGCCGCCGTTGCCGTCCGAGATCTCGTAGTCGATGGTGGCGGTGCCGGTGAAGCCGGCCGCAGGGGTGAAGGTCAGGGTGCCGTCCGGGTTGACCGTGACGGTGCCGTCGGCCGAGGTGGGCGTGCCGACCACCGCCAGCGTGTCGCCGTCGACATCGGTGTCGTTCGCCAGCACCGGGATCACCACCGGCACGTTGACCGTGGTGGTCGCGGTGTCGTCATTGGCGTCCGGCGCGTCGTTCACCGGGGTCACGTTCACCGTGACGGTCGAGGTGGCGGTGTTGCCGTCCGGGTCCGTCACCACATAGGTGATGGTGTCCGGCCCGTGGTAGTTGCCGTCCGGCGTATAGGTGAGGGTGCCGTCCGGGTTCACCGTCACCGTGCCGTGGTCGGCGGTCGGGGTGCCGTCGATGGCCAGCGGATCGCCGTTCGGGTCGGTGTCGTTGCCGAGGACGTCGATCACCACCGGGGTGTCTTCCGGGGTCTCGGCGGTGTCCGGGTTGGCGACCGGGTCCTCGTCGGGGACGATGTTGTCCACCGTGTCCGACAGCGAGAAGAAATCGACCGTGCCCAGGAAGTTGTCGCCGATGTTGTTCAGCATGTCGGGGTCGGAATTGGCCTGACCGGCGCCGACGATCCAAGGCTGGCTCTGGTCGGCCATGTCCATGGTCAGTCCGGGCGGCACGTCGGCGCTGTAGTCGGCGCCGGAGGTCTGGTTCTCGATCGCCAGTTGGCCGCCCGCGCCGCCCTCGTCCCAGGAATAGCTGAGGTTGATGGTGTCGCCCGGCTGGTAGAAGTCCGGCCCGGTCGAGAAGGTGGTGGAGCCGCCCTCGGTCTCGTGCGTGATCTGGACCGAGCCGTCGGGGAAGACCTCGACCCGGTAGCTGCCCTGGTTCTCGCCCGTGCTGTCGCGGGACAGCACGGTCTGCGGGCCGTCCATGTCGCCGTCGGTGGGGCGGAAGTTGATCTCCAGAGTGCCGCGATCCATCTGGAACTGCGACGCGGGGTAGATCTTGGCGAAGTCGTTGACACCGTCGAGGACGAGGTCGCCCCCGACAGCGGAAGCGCCATTCAGGTAGATCCCGTTCTGGATCCCGTTGATCGGCGCATCATCGACAACCGTGGTGTTGTCGTCGAAATTGTAAAGCGCGAAAACCGGCATCTCTTGTTCCCTCGATCCTTTGGCGTCGCCGCCACACCCCGTTACATCCCGTCCCGGCCCCAAGGCCGGAAGGAAGACGCCACGAAGCCCGCTTGCGCAGGTTCCATGCGGACCGATCGAGCAGGTGATGTGAGGAGGGGGATGCCCAGGCCAGAAAAGGCCATTCGCCAGCATGGCGTTCGCCGGTGATCCGGCAGCGGCAGCACTCTCGTCACTGTATCCGCGCCTCGCGGCGCGTCACCAACATACGACCGCCCCCACGGCCCATACGTCTTCAGCAGACCCTTTCCTGATACCTTCCGTTCACCTTGGCGCAAAGGGAAAAACGGCAAATTTCTGTCAAAGTGAAACCGCCGGGTGGGGGACGCCGCGGGGTTCGCCGCAGGGTTGTGGAGGGGATTGTTTCCGGTCCGGCATCGATCCGGCGGGGCATCGGCGGCGAACCGCGGCAAACCGGCCGATTTCGGCCGGTTCGGGCCAGCGCCCGGCCGGGAATGTTCACCATCCTGAAACTTGGGCAGCCCTGCCCCGATCCGTTAACCCTCGCCCGCAATCGCGGCAGGATTGCGGCCGAGCGCTGCCCGCCTGTTCGGAATCCGGAACCAATCGCGCGGAATTTCCGGCATCGGCGCCTGCCGGCCGACGGTCAGGGTTAACGGGTGCCGAATCACACCGGGGTTTCGCCGGCTGGACAGGGCTGTCCGGGGCCGCGATTCGGGATGTTGAGCGCGAGTGATGGGCCGCAGCGCCCGATTGACGGCCGGAGCAGCGGCGGATACACCGCGCGGCGTGGCCCGAGTGGCGGAACGGTAGACGCAGCGGATTCAAAATCCGTCGCCGCAAGGCATGAGAGTTCGAATCTCTCCTCGGGCACCACTTTCTGGCGAACTCCTTGCCAGAGTTTGATCCTCCCAATTACCCGCTGATCCCGCGACTTTTCTCCGGGCGGGAAAAGGCGAGGCACTGCCTCGCCCCCGCCCGTGCGCGACATGTCAACCGGAGACCTGTCGGCACGAGACCCCGGAAGGCCAGCGCCCGACCGGGCGGGCGAGAAGCGCCCGCCGAGGGGCGGGCGGGCGCTGGCCGGGCCATTGAGGCCCGGCCGGGACAAGGTGCAGCCGTTGCGCCATGGCGAAGGCACGCGCCTTCGCCAGGACACCGGCAGAGCGGCGGCGCGGCTCCCGCCCTACAGATCGTCCGTCGAGAAGGTGTCGCAATCGGCGATGCGGCCGGATTGCAGCCCGGTCACGAACCAGCGCGACCGCTGCTCCGAGGTGCCGTGGGTGAAGGTATGCGGCATCGGCCGCCGGCCGGCGTTCCGTTGCAGCGTGTCGTCGCCGATCTGGCGCGCCGCCGCCACCGCCTCTTCCAGGTCGCCCGGCTCGATCGTGCCCAGCTCCTGCGCCGCCGCCCGCGCCCAGATGCCCGACAGGCAATCCGCCTGCAGTTCGATCCGCACCGAGATCTCGTTCGATTCCGCCTCGCTCACCTGCTGGCGGATCTGGTTGGCCTTGCCGAGGATGCCGAGTTCGTCCTGCACATGATGGCCCACCTCATGCGCCACCACATAGGCGGCGGCGAAATCGCCGTTCGCCCCCAGCCGCTGCGACAGCGTGGTGAAGAAGGCGGTGTCGAGATAGACCTTCTTGTCCGCCGGGCAGTAGAACGGCCCCGTCGCCTCGGACGCGCCGCCGCAGGCCGAGGGAGTGTGGTCCTTGAACAGCACCAGCGTGGTGGGCTTGTAGGTCCGGTTCAGCTGGTCGCGGAACACCGCGGTCCAGATCTCCTCGGTATCGGCCAGGGTGACGGCGACGAATTCGCCGGCCTGGCGGTCGGCCTCGGTCAGCTCCACCGGGCCCTCCTGCCCGCCCTCCATCCCGCCGGGGCCGAGCAGCTGGCTGGGGTCCACCCCCAGGAACAGCGCCAGCAGGACCACGACGATGGCCCCTGCCCCGCCGACCGAGGCGGTGCGCCCGCCCATCCGCCCGCCCATCTGGCGGCGGTCCTCGATGTTGCGGCTCTGGCGGCGACCCTTCCATTCCATCCCGGCACCCTTTCTCGACAGCGTTGGTGACTTTGGGCCGCGGCCCGGATGGGGAAAGCCTAGCCCCTTGCCCGCCGCCCCGGAAGGGGGAGCTTTCACCATGGCGTGTCTTCCGCCTGCCGGGACCCGGCGCTATGGTCGCGCCGCAACGGCGAAGGATGGGCGACATGGCTGACACCGCGACACGGGCGATGACGCTGGCGGGCCTCGGCTCGGCGGCGCTGCTGGCCGGGGCCTTCGGCTTCCAGTATATCGGCGGCATGGCGCCCTGCCAGCTGTGCCTCTGGCAGCGCTGGCCCCATGCGGCGGCGGTGCTGATCCTCGGGCTGGCGCTGGCGACCGGCTGGCGGTGGCTTGCCTGGCTGGGCGCGCTGGCGGCGCTGGCGACGGCGGGGATCGGCCTCTTCCACGCGGGGGTGGAGCAGGGCTGGTGGGAGTTCGTCTCTTCCTGCACCCAAGGCTCGATCTCCGGCCTCTCCGGCGCCGAACTGCTGGACCCCAGCCTCGCCACCGCCCCGCCGGTGCGCTGCGACGCGATCCCCTGGTCGCTGATGGGAATCTCCATGGCCGGCTGGAACGCCATCGCCTCCGCCGGGCTGGCGCTGGTCTGGGTGTTCGCGGCGGTGCGACCGCGCTGAGAAGCCTACAGTTTACCGCAACAGGCCGATCCGGGACCTGTGGCCGGGCGGGATCAGGCGAGGCACTGCCTCGCCCCGCCCGTGCGCGAGGGTTCGACCGGAGACTGTGGCAGCACGAAACCGGGAGAGGCCAGCGCCCGCCCGGGCGGGCGAGAAGCGCCCGCCGAGGGGCGGGCGGGCGCTGGCCGGGCCTTGGGGGCCCGGCCGGGAGGGTTGACAGGTTGCGCTATGGCGAAGGCGACGGCCTTCGCCAGGGAAGCCGAGCAAGAAGGCGTGCCGGCGCTGCGAAGCCTCCGATTTTTCGCCGAAAAATCGCTACCCCGCCCGCACCACCGGCTCCACGCCCATCAGCCTGGCATGTTCCTGGATGGCGAAGCGATCGGTCATCCCGGCGACGTAATCCGCCACGACCCGCGCCAGTTGCGTCTCGTCCGCCGCCGCCTCGACATCGGCGCGCCATTCCTGCGGCAGCAGGCCCGGCTCCTTCAGGAACAGCGGGAACAGGTCGTCCACCACCCGCGTCACCTGCGCCCGCACCTCCATCACCGTGGGGGCGCGATACATGCGGTGGAACAGGAAACTGCGCACCGCCTTCAGCTCCTGATACAGCGGCTTGGAGAAGCGGATGATCGTCGTCCCCATCTGGCGGATGTCGTCCACCGACTGCGGCTGCGCCGCCGCCAGCCGGTTCTGCGCCACCGCGATCACGTCCTCGACCATCCGGCCGAACACCCGCCGCAAGGCCTCGTGCCGCCGCCGCATCTTCTCCAGCCCGGGATAGAGCCGGTCGACCTCCTCGAAGGCGGGGCCGGAGACCGGCAGTTCCATCAGGTCCTCCTCGGTGAAGAGGCCCGAGCGCAAGCCGTCGTGCAGGTCGTGGTGGGAATAGGCCACGTCGTCGGCGATGGCGGCCACCTGCGCCTCGGCGCTGGCATGGGTGTCCAGCTCCAGATCCCAGGCCGCATTCACCTCGGCCAGGGCATAGGGCAGGTCGTCCGGGTCGTGGGCGTGCTTGGCGTCCGCATTGGGGCCGATGACCGGGCCGTTGTGCTTGGCGATGCCTTCCAGCGTTTCCCAGGTCAGGTTCAGCCCGTCGAAATCGGCATAATGCCGTTCCAGCCGCGTCACGATCCGCAACGCCTGTGCATTGTGGTCGAAGCCGCCATAGGGCGCCATCAGCCGGGCCAGCGCATCCTCGCCGGTGTGGCCGAAGGGGGTGTGGCCGAGGTCGTGGGCCAGCGCCACCGCCTCGGCCAGGTCGGTGTTCAGCCCCAGCACCCCGGCGATGGTGCGCGCCACCTGCGCCACCTCGATCGAATGCGTCAGCCGGGTGCGGTAGTAATCGCCCTCATGCTCGACGAAGACCTGGGTCTTGTGCTTCAGCCGCCGGAAGGCCGAGGAATGGATGATCCGGTCGCGGTCGCGCTGGAACGGGCTGCGGAACGAGGACATGCCCTCGGGGAAGAGCCGCCCGCGCGAGGCGGAGGGCTGGCAGGCGAAGGGGGCGAGCATCGGTCGGGTCCTCAGGGCACGCGCCGCTGCCGGGTGCGATCCGGGGGCGCTTGTCGTTTGCGTCTTTCTCCATATATGGGCAGAATGCAGGAAAGCCCACGGGAACAGCCATGGAACTGACACTTCCCCCCCGCGTCACCGACCGCGCCTTCGCCCGGCTGGCCGAGATCGCCGACCTGACCGGCGATGCCCGCCCGCTGCGGGTGGGCGTTTCGGGCGGCGGCTGCTCGGGGTTCCAATACGACATAAGGCTGGACGAGCCGGCCGCCGACGACATGGTGCTGGAGAAGGACGGGCAGAAGGTGCTGGTCGATCCGGTCTCGCTGCCCTTCCTGCAGAACGCGGTGATCGACTTCACCGACGAGCTGATCGGCGCCCGCTTCGTGGTGGAAAACCCCAACGCCAGCAGCTCCTGCGGCTGCGGCACCAGCTTCTCGATCTAGGATCGGCATCCGGCACCGGAAGGGTTCTCGGCTTGGCCGGGTCTTGGCGGGGAGAACCCCGCCCTACGGGAACAGCCCGGCGAATCCGTCGTAGGGCGGGGTTCACCCCGCCATTCCTTCGTATCCGCGGGCGGGAGAAGGCGAGGCACTGCCTCGCCCCCGCCCGTGCGCGACGGTAGCACCCGGAGACGCTGGCAGCCCAAGACCCCGGGAGGCCAGCGCCCGCCCGGGCGGGCGAGAAGCGCCCGCCGAGGGGCGGGCGGGCGCTGGCCGGGTGCTTGGGGCACCCGGCCGGGACAAGGGGAAGCGTTGCGCTGTGGCGAAGGCACGTGCCTTCGCCAGGGAGGCAGGGCAGGGCAAATCGTATGCCGCCCTCCGTCACCCCCGCAGCCGGTCGGCGATGAAGCGGTAGTAGCTGCGCCCCGCGCCCTCGGCGACGAAGGCGGCGTTCAGGGCGATCTTGGCGCGGAACACCTGCGCCGCCGCCCGCGCCATCTCCGGCGGCAGCATCGCATCGGCCTCCAGCCGGGCGACATGCTCCAGATAGGCGGCATGGACCCGGACCGGAAAATCCGCGGCCGCGGTCACCCCCTGCCCGTTCATCCGCAGCCGATAGGGCGCGGCCCCGACCGGCAGGCAGCCGCCCCTCTGCGCCATCACCTGCAACATGTGAAGCACGTCCTGCGACAGCGCCTCGACGAAGGGCGGGCAGAGGCGCCGCGCCACCAGCCCGCGGACCGAGGCGCCGCTGGCCGCCAGATCGGCGAAGCCGAGCCGCCGCAGGTCCTGCCACAGCTGCAGGATCACCGCGCCGCCCTCCTCCACCTCCAGCGCCGAGACCGCCGCGCCCTCCGCCCGCGCCTTCGGCAGCAGCGCGGCCAGCCAGCCCGGCGCCAGCAGGTCGTCGGCGTCGAGGCAGGCGACAAACGCCCCCCGCGCCCGCGCCAGCGCCCGGTTGCGTGCCGCGCCGGTGCCCGAGCCGACGATCCCGGTCACCGCCACCTGCACCGAGGGCAGGCCCGCCACCATGGCGCAGTCGCTGCCGTCGTCCGATTCGACCAGCACCTCCAGCCGCTCGGCCGGAAGCCCGCCCCGCAGGGCGGACTCCACGGCATCCCGCAGCGTGGCCCCGGCCCGGTAGGCCGGGATCAGCACCGAGACCAGCGGCTCCATCATCCCCTCCCTCATGGCGGTGAACCTTGCCCTTCCCGGCCGCGCCCGGCAAGATGCGGGCCAGAACCGGAGCACAGCGCATGAAGATCGCCACATTCAACATCAACGGCATCAAGGCGCGGATCGAGGCGCTGCCGCGCTGGCTGGAAGACGCGAAGCCCGACGTGGCCTGCCTGCAGGAGATCAAGTGCCAGGACGAGGCCTTCCCGCGCGCGATGTTCGAGGACATGGGCTACAATGTGGAGACCCATGGCCAGAAAAGCTTCAACGGCGTGGCGATCCTGTCGCGATACCCGCTGGAGGACGTGGTGCGCGGCCTGCCCCCGCTTCATCCGGGCGACGACGGCGACGACCATGCCCGCTGGATCGAGGCCACGGTGACCGGCCGGCGGGCGGTGCGGGTCTGCGGGCTCTACCTGCCGAACGGCAACCCGGCGCCGGGGCCGAAATACGACTACAAGCTGGCCTGGATGGCGCGGATGGAGGCGCGGGTGCGCGCGCTGATGGCCGAGGAGATGCCCGTGGTCTTCCTCGGCGACTACAACGTCATCCCGCAGCCCGAGGATGCCGCCCGGCCGCAGGCCTGGGTGACCGATGCGCTGTTCCTGCCGGAAAGCCGCGCCGCGCTGCGCCGGATGGTGAATCTCGGCCTGACCGACGCCATCCGCAGCCGCGACCCGCGGCCGGGGGTCTATACCTTCTGGGACTACCAGGCCAATTCCTGGGAACGCGGCAACGGCATCCGCATCGACCACCTGATGCTGACCCCGCAGGCAGCCGACCTGTTGCAGGAGGCCGGGGTCGACCGGCAGGTGCGGGCGGGCGACAAGCCCTCGGACCATGTGCCGGCCTGGGTCGAGCTGGATGCCTGACCTGCCCCGCCCCGATCTTCCGCGCCCCGGCGCCGCGGTCTACCTGTCCGACTTGGCCGAGGTTCCCGGCCTGCGCCGCTGGATCGACGGGCGCGACGTGGAGATCCGCGATTTCATCGCCCTCGGCGCCTTGCAGGGCGACGGCTGGCGCGGGATCGCCGCCCGGGTGAGGGCGGAATTCGCCGGCCATTCCGGCCGGATCGGCCTGCACGGCCCCTTCCTCGGCTTCGCCCTCGACCAGCCGGACCCGGAGCTGCGCGCCATCGTGCAGGCCCGGATGCTGGCGGCGCTGGCGGCGCTGGAGGTCTTCTGCGGCGGGCGGCAGGGCCATATGGTGCTGCACAGCCCCTTCACCACCTGGTCCGGCTTCAACCGCGGCACCGAGATGGACGACCAGCGGGGCATCACCTCCCGCACGCTGGAGGTGCTGGCCCCGGTGGTGCGGCGGGCCGAGGAGACCGGCGCGACGCTGGTGATCGAGAACTGCGAGGACCGCGACCCGATGGAGCGGGTCGACCTGGCCCGCGCCTTCGGATCGGCCGCGGTGCGGGTCTCGCTGGACACCGGGCACGCGGAATATGCCCATGGCTCCACCGGGGCGCCGCCGGTCGATGCTTATGTCCGAGCGGCCGGGGCGCTGCTGGCGCATGTGCACCTGCAGGATGCCGATGGCGTGGCCGACCGGCATTGGGCGCTCGGCCGCGGCAGCATCCGCTGGCACGGGGTGTTCCTGGCGCTGCGGGAACTGCCGGAGATGCCGCGGCTGATCATCGAGATGGCGCAGGCAAAGGACATCCTGGTCTC
The DNA here is from genome assembly GCF_011043545.1 of Rhodobacter sp. SGA-6-6. Classification (GTDB taxonomy): domain Bacteria; phylum Pseudomonadota; class Alphaproteobacteria; order Rhodobacterales; family Rhodobacteraceae; genus Pseudogemmobacter. The sequence goes on from NZ_JAAKGP010000007.1 coordinate 118,113, forward strand.
GGCCCGGTTCCTCGAAAGCGAGGGGCTGGCGGGCTGAGCGCACGGATTTTCGTCGAAAATCCGCCCCTTACCCGCCCTTGGTCACGTCGTGGCCGTAAAGCCAGTCGAACCGCGACAGCGCCGCCCCAGGGGCGACCTTGCCCATGATCCGCAGCCCGGTATGGGCCAGGCTGCGCATCGCCCCCGACAGGTGATAGGCCCGGGCGTTGCTGTTCGCTGCCTCGACGATCCGCGCCGCCCGCGGCCCGCGGCCCGACTGGTAGACCCGCAGCGCCGCCGGCAGCGTCTCGTGCCGGGCCAGCGCATCGGCCAGCACCCAGGCATCCTCCAGCCCCATGCTGGCGCCCTGCGCCAGGAAGGGCAGCGTCGGATGGGCGGCGTCGCCGAGGATCGCCACCGCGCCCTCGGGCAGCACCCGGAACCAGCTTTTCGCCACCGGATGGCGGAACAGGCCCCAGAGCCAGACATCCTCCACCTGCTCCAGCCAGCCGCGCACCCGCGGGCCGAAGCGCTCGAAGGCCAGCCGCAGTTCCATCGGGTCGTCGCGCAGCGACCAGCCCTCCTCGGCCCAGCGGCGGCGCTCCTCGACCGCGACGATGTTGCGCAGCGTGCCGCCGCGCAGGGGATAGCTGACCAGATGGCGCCCCGGGCCCATATGGACCTCGGCCACGGCTTCGGCCCCGGGCTCGCAGGGGATCAGCGCCCGCCAGGCGACCTGATGGGTGAAGAAGGGCGCGTCCTCGCCGTTCAGCGCCCGGCGGGTCGGCGACTGCAACCCGTCGGCGCCGAGCAGGAGGCCCGCCTCGATCTCGGCCCCGGTGGACATCACCAGCTTCGGCCGCGGGCCGGTGAGGTCCACCCGGTCGGCCTTCTGCAACAGCCGCAGTTCCGCCCCCGCCGCGCGGGCGCCGTCCAGCAAGAACTGGATCAGGTCGGCCCGGTGCAGGAAGTGATAGCCCTGGTCGGGCCGCAGCTTCGCCACCTCCAGCCGCGTCACCACCGCGCCGTCGCGGCCGTCGCGCAGTTCCACCGCCACCGCGCGGGTGGAGGCCGCCTCCAGCGCCTCGCCGAGGCCGAGCGCCTTCAGCACCGCAGCACCATTGGGGCTGATCTGCAGCCCGGCGCCGACCTCGCGGACCGCATCCGCCTGTTCCAGAACCGTGACCTTCGCCCCGCGCAGCGCCAGCGCCCGCGCGGCGGCAAGCCCGGCGACGCCGGCGCCCAGGATGAAGACGGGTTGCCCGAGTGGCGTCATGTTGCCCCGAAATGAAAACGCCGGGCCAAATCGCCCGGCGCATGTTCCACAGCCGGCCCGCGCGGCGCAAGTCCCCGCGGTGCCGCATGAATTCAATCGTCGCGGTGCACCTTCTCGCGCCGCTCGTGGCGCTCCTGCGCCTCCAGCGTCATGGTGGCGATGGGGCGGGCGTCCAGCCGCTTCAGGCTGATCGGCTCTCCGGTCATCTCGCAATAGCCGTATTCGCCGTTCTCGATCCGCCGCAGCGCCGCATCGATCTTGGCCACCAGCTTGCGCTGCCGGTCGCGGGTGCGCAGTTCCAGCGCGCGGTCGGTCTCCTCGCTGGCGCGGTCGGCCAGGTCGGGGACGTTGCGGGCCGAGTCCTGCAGGTTCTCGATGGTCTCCGACGATTGCTCCAGCAGTTCCTGCTTCCAGATGATCAGCTTGCGGCGGAAGTATTCGAGCTGTCTGTCGTTCATGAAGGGTTCGTCTTCGGCGGGACGGTAGTCGTCGGGCAGAAACACTTCCGGCTTCATCGCAGCACTCTCTCTCTTGTCGGGTCGCTCCGACAGGCTGGCATCTGTCATGGCGCGCTCCTGTTGGGCCGGGCATGTAGCGCAAGCGCCGGGGATTGTCACTAGCGGTTGCGACAAATTGAAGGCGCGGCTAGGGTCCGCCCCGCCTTCCCTCCAGAGCCCTGATGCACCGATGAAATTCGCCTCCACCGATTCCTATGTCGCCGATGCCGCCCTTGCCGTGGCGGTGAACGCCGCCGTCACGCTGGAACGCCCGCTCCTGGTGAAGGGCGAGCCGGGGACGGGCAAGACCGAGCTGGCGCGGCAGGTCGCCGCTTCGCTGGGCCTGCCCTTCCTGGAGTGGAACGTGAAGTCCACCACCAAGGCGCAGCAGGGCCTCTATGAATATGACGCCGTGTCCCGCCTGCGCGACAGCCAGCTGGGCGAGGCCCGGGTCCACGACGTGGCCAACTACATCCGCAAGGGCAAGCTCTGGCAGGCCTTCGAGGCGCCGGGCCGGGTGGTGCTGCTGATCGACGAGATCGACAAGGCCGACATCGAGTTTCCCAACGACCTGCTGCAGGAACTGGACCGGATGGAATTCCACGTCTACGAGACCGGCGAGACGGTGAAAGCCCTGCACCGTCCGGTGGTCATCATCACCTCGAACAACGAGAAGGAGTTGCCCGACGCCTTCCTGCGCCGCTGCTTCTTCCACTACATCCGCTTCCCCGACCCCGAGGTGCTGGCCGCCATCGTCCGCCTGCATTTCCCCGGCATCAAGGAGAAGCTGCTGGCCACCGCGCTGGCGCAGTTCTTCGAGATCCGCGAGACGCCGGGGCTGAAGAAGAAGCCCTCCACCAGCGAGGTGCTGGACTGGCTGAAGCTGATCCTGGCCGAGGATCTGTCGCCCGAGGACCTGCGGCGGGATGCGAAGGACGCCCTGCCCCGGCTGCACGGCGCGCTGCTGAAGAACGAGCAGGACGTGCAGCTGTTCGAGCGGCTGGCCTTCCTGGCCCGCGGGCAGCGGTAGGGCGGACGGGCGGACGGACGAACGGCGGCCGGGCGGAAAAGGCGAGGCATTGCCTCGCCCCCCGCCCGTGCGAACGGGTTCGCCCGGAAACGCTGGCAGCCCTGAACCCGGAGAGGCCAGCGCCCGACCCGGCGGGCGAGAAGCGCCCGCCGGGGGCGGGGCGGGCGCTGGCCGGGCCTTTGGGGCCCGGCCGGTCTAGGCTGAACCGTTGCGCCGTGGCGAAGGCACACGCCTTCGCCAAGACAAGGTTAACTGTCATACCCCTGCAAGCGCCAATCCCCTTTCGGAGGCCGGCCGGAACGGCGGGGTGAACCCCGCCCTACGGGTGGCCCGAGTAGGGCGGGGTTCACCCCGCCATCGCGCCTCCCTTGAACGGATCGAACCAGACCCGAATCGGGCGGGATTGCCGAAGTTCCGCCACAATCTTGACACGATTAGCTCACGGAATCCCAAAATTCAGTCACAATCTGTAATATTGCGTGACAATACCACCGCATATCTGGTTCCGGCCGCCCGGCCGACCTCTATCGCTGGTTCGGACACAATCGCCAAGATTCCGCGGAATTGACACAAGCGGGCCGCGATAAGGACACTCGGCATCTGTTGGATCGACCTCGAACGATCCCGGTTCCGAAAGCTGTCCGAATGCCCCGCACCCGCCCGACATCCCTTCCCGACAAGGCCGCCGCGCCTTGGGCGGGGGCGCATGTCCCGGCGGCCCGGCAGACAGCTTTTGCAACCGGGATCCTTCGCCCGGGCGCTGCCGCGGCCTCTGCCGGCCAAAGGCATCCCGGGCCCTTCCACGCGCAACCCGGGCTGGTCCGCCCGGCAAGCACGCCTGACACGGACCTGCGGGGCACCACGTCTGCTCGCCCCCGCAGGCCCGGGTCCCGGGCAGCGTGGGCACCGGACCACCGCGGTCCGCGGGCGGATGGCGATGCGGGGGCATCGCCGTCCGTCCGGGTCGGCGGGGCACCGCCCGGGGCCGCAAGCCCCGGCACACGCATGAATCGAGCTGCCAGACAATGCGGACCCTTTCCTTCGCCGCGATCCTCGCGGTCCTTGCGACCGCCGCTTGCGTCCCCGCCTCCGAGACGGCGCCCGACGCCCAGGTGACCAAGGCCCGCCCCGCCGCCCCGGCGGCGGAGGAGCCGGCCCTGCCCGCCATGGGCTTCCTGGCCAACCCCGATTTCGCCGCCCTGCCGCAGGGCGCCGGCCGCGGCAATGCCGCGCTGGCGCGCGATTTCCTCGACCTCGCCTTCCAGCTGGAAAGCGGCCGGGCCCTGCCGATCCTCTCGCGCTTCGAGGGGCCGGTGACGGTGGCGATGACCGGCGCCGTGCCCGCCTCGGCCCCCGCCGACCTGTCGCATCTGATCGCCCGCCTGCGCAGCGAGGCCGGGATCGACATCCGCCCCGCCGCCCCGGGCGAACCCGCCGCCATCACCGTGCATTTCGCCCCCCGCGCGCAACTGCGCCGGCTGGCGCCCTCGGCCGCCTGCTTCGTAGTGCCGAACGTCTCGACGCCCGAGGACTACCGGGCCAGCCGCGGCACCGCCACCGTCGACTGGGCCGCGGTGGTCGAGCGGCGGCAGGCCGGCATCTTCGTTCCCGCCGAGGCCAGCCCGCAGGAGGTGCGCGACTGCCTGAACGAGGAACTGGCCCAGGCCCTCGGCCCGCTGAACGACCTTTACCGGCTCACCGATTCCGTCTTCAACGACGACAACTTCCACTCGGTGCTGACCCGCTTCGACATGACCATCCTGCGCGCCTATTACGCGCCGGAGCTGCGCTCGGGCATGTCGCGCAAGGCGGTGGCGGCGGCGCTGCCCGCGGTCCTCGACCGGATCAACCCCGGCGGCGCCGGCATGGGCGGCGGCGACGTGTCGGACACGCCGAAATCCTGGAAGACGGCGATCGAGACCGCGCTCGGCGCCGGCGGCGGACAGGCCGCGCGCCGCGCCGCCGCCGACCGGGCGCTGATGATCGCCCGGGCCCAGGGCTGGACCGACGGGCGGCTGGCCTTCAGCCATTTCGCCATCGCCCGGCTCTACGTCGCCTCGGACCGCACCCGCGCCGTCGAGGAATTCTCGCGCGCGGCGAAGATCTACCGCAGCCTGCCCGGCGCCGAGGTGCAGGTCGCCCATATCGACATGCAGCTGGCCGCCATCGCCGTCGCCTCCGGCCAGCCGGAGCAGGCGCTGGCCTTCGCCGACCGCGCCATCCCGGTGGTGCGGGGGGCGCAGAACTACGCCCTTCTCGCCACCGTGCAGCTGATCAAGGCCGAGGCGCTGGACCTGCTGGGCCGCAGCGCCGAGGCCGATGCCCTGCGGATGGACAGCCGCCGTTGGGCGGGCTATGGCTTCGGCTCGGATGCGCAGGTGCGGGCGCGCACGCGCGAGATCGCCGCGCTCGGGGCGCAGGGGTCGCGGGGCTGAGGCCCGCCCCCTTCCCCGGCCGGCCGAAAGGGGATGAAGCGATGCTGGTGATCGGCGGCCTTGTGATCGGGGCGCTCTGGGGCGGGTTCAGCGCGAAGCGGCGCGGCGGCAAGCCGGCCGACATCGCCCAGTATGCCGCGGTCTATGCCATCCTGCTCGGCCTCCTCGGCCTGTTCCTGACCATCGCCATCGAACGCCTGCTCTAGGGGCCGGGGCATGTTCCTGCCCTTTCTCGACCATCTGCGGCGCGAAGGCGTGCCGGTCTCCCTGCGCGAGTTCCTCACCTTCCTGCAGGCGCTGGAGGCCGGGCTGGCCACCCATGACGTCGAGGGATTCTACCACCTCGCCCGCACCGCCATGGTCAAGGACGAACGCCATCTCGACCGTTTCGACCGCGCCTTCGCCGCCGCCTTCAAGGGGCTGGAGTCGCTCACCGCCGAGGACGTGCTGCAGGCGCTGGACCTGCCGGCCGACTGGCTGGCGAAGCTGGCCGAGAAGCACCTGACCGAGGAGGAACGCGCCGCGGTGCAGGCACTCGGCGGTTTCGACAAGCTGATGGAGGCGCTGAAGCAGCGGCTGGATGAGCAGAAGGGCCGCCACCAGGGCGGCAACAAGTGGATCGGCACCACCGGCACCTCGCCCTTCGGCGCCTATGGCTACAACCCGGAAGGGGTGAGGATCGGGCAGGAGGAAAGCCGCCACCGCCGCGCGGTGAAGGTCTGGGACCGGCGCGAGTTTCGCAACCTCGACGACCGGGTGGAGATCGGCACCCGCAACATCAAGGTCGCGCTCCGGGCGCTCCGCCGGTGGGCCCGCGACGGCGCGGCGGAGGAGCTGGACCTCGACGGCACCATCCGCGCCACCGCCGAGCACGGCTGGCTGGACGTGCAGACCCGGCCCGAGCGGCGCAATGCGGTGAAGGTTCTCCTGTTCCTCGACGTCGGCGGCAGCATGGACCCGCATGTCAGGGTGATGGAGGAGCTGTTCTCGGCGGCGAAATCCGAATTCCGCCATCTGCAGCCGTTCTACTTCCACAACTGCCTCTATGAGGGGGTCTGGCGCGACAACGCCCGGCGGTGGAGCGCGCAGGTTCCGACCTGGGACGTGCTGCGCAGCCATGGCCCGGACTGGAAGGCGATCTTCGTCGGCGACGCGGCGATGAGCCCTTACGAGATCACCCATCCCGGCGGGGCCAACGAGCACTGGAACAAGGAGGCCGGGCAGGTCTGGCTCACGCGCGCCGCGGAGCAATGGCCCGGACATCTCTGGATCAACCCGGTGCCGGAGAGCGGCTGGGGCTACAGTCCATCCACCGCGATGATCGCGCGCCTCTTCGGCGGCCGGATGGTGCCGATGACGGTGGAAGGGATCGCGCGCGGGGTGAAGCTGCTGCGGTGAGGGGGTGCCCTTGGCCGTGGCATCGGGATTCTCCGCGGCCTGTTCGGGCGGGAGAAGGCGAGGCACTGCCTCGCCCCCGCCCGTGCGGATGGGCTCACCCGGAGACGGCAGTCACGAGAACCCCGAGAGGCCAGCGCCCGACCCGGCGGGCGAGAAGCGCCCGCCGAGGGCGGGGCGGGCGCTGGCCGGGCCATTGAGGCCCGGCCGGTCTGGTTGCAACCGTTGCATCGTGGCGAAGGCGATGGCCTTCGCCAGGGAGACCGGGGAACGGTGGGATGAACCCCACCCTACGGCAGAGATGGCCTCGCCGTAGGGCGGGGGTCACCCCGCCGTCTGTCCCCCGGCAGTCTCCCGCGCAACACCCCTTGCCGAAGCCTCCCTCACAGCCCTGTTCCCCGCCCCCCGCGCATCCTATATCCGGCGCATGGCACTCTGGCTTCCCCTCCTCCTCGCCGTCCTCTGGGCCGTCGTCTCGATGCGCTTCTCGGTCTGGCGGACGCAGAAGATGCTGGACGCGCAGTCCCGCCCGCTGCGCGACCCGGATCTGGAGCGGCTGACGGCGCGGATGGCCGCCGCGCTGGACATCCCCGAGATCCGCGTCCATGTCTTCGACGTGGAGCCGGTGAACGGCCTCGCCGCCCCCGACGGCCGCATCTTCCTGACCGAGGGCTTCCTGAAGAAATACCGGCAAGGCCTTGTCACCGATGAGGAACTGGCCTCGGTCATCGCCCATGAACTCGGCCATGTCAGCATGGGCCACGCCCGCCGGCGGATGATCGACGTGACCGGGCAGAACGCGGTGTTCTTCCTGCTGACGGCCTTCCTGTCCCGCTTCGTGCCGATCATCGGGGTCTGGATCGCCAACATGATCTCCACCGCGGTGATGGCCCGGCTGTCGCGGCGCGACGAGTTCGAGGCGGATGCCTATGCCTCGGCGCTGCTGATCAAGTCCGGCATCGGCACCGCGCCGCAGAAGTCGCTGTTCCGCAAGCTGGGTGCGCTGACCCGCACCAGAACCGAGGGCATCCCGGCCTGGCTCCTCAGCCACCCCGCCGCCGAGGAGCGCATCAGCGCCATCGAGGCGAACGAGGCGCGCTGGCTGGGGTAGCCCCTATCCCGACAGCGCCTTCGCCAGCCGGAACAGCCGCACCCGTTTCAGCAGGGGCTTCAACTCCACCTTCTGCCCGGAAATCCGCTCCGCCTTGGCGCGGACCTCCTCCACCACCCGCGCCATCGTCTCGGGGTGGCGGGACAGCATCTCCCACAGGAAGCCGTCCGGGTCGCGGCGGCGGAGGCCCTCCTCGGCCAGCACATGGCCGGGGAAATCGCCGGCGTTGAAGGTGACGATCTCGTCCGCCCCGGCCGCGATGGCGGTGGCCAGCACATGCAGGTCGTTCGGGTCGGGCAGATGCAGCCGGGCCTCGATCTCCGGCCGTTCGCGGGTCAGCCCGCGGGGGAAGGCCGCGCGCAAGAGCGCCGCCTCGCCCTCGGCCACCGCCTGCGCCCCGGGGCCGAGCTTCGCCGCGGCAAGGGTCCATTCGCGCAGGATGCGGTCGGAGAACACCGGCTGGTAAAGCCCCGCCGCCGCCGCGCCCTGAAGGATTTCCCGCAGCACCGTGGGGTAAAGGACGCAGGCGTCGAGGACGGCCTTCATCCGTCCAGCCGGAAGGCCAGCGCCTTGAGGTAGGAGGATTCGGCCAGCTGCGGCAGCACCGGATGGTCCGGCCCGGCGAAGCCGGTGTGCAGGATCTGCCCGCGGCGCCCGCCCCGGCCGATGCCGCGGGCGCAGGCGTTGCGGAAGCTGGACAGGTCGGCAGCGTGGGAACAGGAGCAGAGCACCAGGTATCCCCCCGGCGCCACCAGCGGCGCGGCCAGCCGGGCGATCCGCTCATAGGCCCGCAACCCCGCCTCCAGCGCGGGCTTCGCCGGGGCGAAGGCGGGCGGGTCGCAGATCACCAGGTCGAAGCGAGCGGCTTCGGTGCCCAAAGCCTCCAGCACCGCGAAGGCGTCGCCCTGCCGGGTCTCGAACCCGGCGAAGCCCGAAGCCCGCGCCCCCGCTTCGGCTAGCGCCAGCGCCGGGGCCGAGGCATCCACCGCCAGCGCCGCCTCAGCGCCGCCCGCAAGGGCCGCCAGGGCAAACCCGCCGACATGGGTGAAGACATCCAGCACCCGCGCGCCCCGCGCCAGCCTTGCGGCGAAGGCGTGGTTCTCGCGCTGGTCGTAGAAGAGCCCGGTCTTCTGCCCGCCCATCAGGTCGGCCATGTAGGTGGCGCCGTTCATCGGCACCGGCAGCGGTCCCGAAGGCGCCGCACCATGGACCACCGCCGTCTCTTCGGCCAGCCCCTCCAGCCCGCGCGCCCGGCCCGAGCCGTTCTTGATCACCGTGGCGACGCCGGTCACCGCGACGAGTGCCGCGACCAGCGGCCCGAGGAGCGTCTCGGCCCAAGCGGCGTTCGGCTGCACCACCGCCACCTCGCCGAAACGGTCGATCACCACGCCGGGCAACCCGTCGGATTCGGCATGGACCAGCCGGTAGAACGGCCCGGGATAAAGCCGCGCCCGCAGGGCCAGCGCGCGGGCCAGCCGCGCCTCGAACCAGGCCTGATCGACCTGCGCCTCCGGGTCGCGGTCCAGCATCCGCGCCACGATCTTCGAGGCGGGGTTGACCGTGACCAGCCCCAGGGGCCGCCGCTCGGCATCCTCCAGCACCGCCAAGGTGCCGGCGGCCAGGGCATTGGTGCGGCGGTCCAGCACCAGTTCGTCGGCATAGACCCAGGGGAAACCATGGCGGATCGCCCGGGCCTCGGCCTTGGGGCGGAGGCGGACGACGGGACGGGCGGGGGAATGGGAAAGGGAGGGCTCCATGCCCTCCCCCTTAGCGGTTTCCGGAAAGCGGCGGAAGCGGTCAATCCGCCATCCGCCGCGCAGGCGGTCAGTTCATGGCGGAGAGCACCAGCGTGCCCGGCCGGCTGTCCGAGGACGACAGCACCAGCCCGAACCGCGACGGGTCGGCGGTCAGCGTGTCCAACTCGTCGTGCAGCACCTGCGCCAGCCGTTCCACTACCACAACCCGCTGGGTGCGGCCGGCGTAATCCTCGGCGATGGCCTTGGCCCCGCCCGCGGCCTTCACGTCGGCGTTCACCAGCCGCGGCCCGTCCAGCACCGCGCCGGTGGCGGCGTCGCGGATCGTCAGCTTGAAGTGCAGCGCATGGGTGCCGCCGATGGTGTTGCGGGTCTTCTCGGTGACGCAGTGGAAGCGCACCACCTCGACCTCGGCCACCACGGCCACGCCGGAGTTCAGCCCGGCCGTGCCCTTCGCCGCCGCCTCGTCGAAGATCGACTTCACCTGCAACAGCCGGTTGCCGCGCGGCTCGCCGCGCCAGACCACGTCGGCGATGGGATACCAGGTGTCGGCCTCGCTGACCCGCAGCGCGGCGGGGACCTTCACCACCACCTGCGTCACGTTCAGCGGGATGGCGACCGCCCTTTCCTTCACCGCCAGCGGGGCATCCTTGGTCGCCAGCGACACCGTCCCGGGGGCCGAGCGGGTGGCCTCGGGCTGGACACAGGCGGAAAGACCGAGAACCAGGCCGAGAGACAGCAGGGTCTTGAACGCTTTCATCTTCGCATCCTCCTTGGCGGGCTTTCCCGATGGGGCGAGGCCCGGATCGAAAGGAAGAATGCCGTTCAAATGCGGCGGATTTGGGCTGACACCTTGGCGCGGCAAGGGAGTTATTGCGGCGATCCCCCTGCCCCCCATGGGATTTCCTGTTATGCTTCGCCGGCCGTCCAGACCGGCCCCACAACCGGCCCCGCAGCCTTGTTAGCGCTAACGCAAGCTGCTACAAGGGCGCGAGGCCGAAGCCAGACGACCAGAACCAGGACCCGAAAGCCATGCCGCTGAACGCCACCGTCGCCCGCGTCACCGACCGCATCCGCGCCCGCTCGGAAGCGCCGCGCGCCGCCTATCTCGACCGCATCGGCCGCGCCGCCGCCGCGGGGCCGGCGCGCGCGCACCTGTCCTGCGGCAACCAGGCCCATGCCTATGCCGCCATGGGCGCCGACAAGCCGGCGCTGGCCGCCGCCCGCGCCCCGAACATCGGCATCGTCACCGCCTACAACGACATGCTCTCGGCCCACCAGCCCTATGAGTCCTACCCCGCGCTGATCCGCGAGGCCGCCCGCCGCGCCGGCGCCACCGCGCAGGTGGCGGGCGGCGTGCCGGCGATGTGCGACGGGGTGACCCAAGGCCAGGCGGGGATGGAGCTGTCGCTGTTCTCCCGCGACGTGATCGCGCTGGCGGCCGGGGTGGCGCTGTCGCACAACACCTTCGACGCGGCGCTCTTCCTCGGCGTCTGCGACAAGATCGTCCCCGGGCTGGTGATCGCCGCCGCCACCTTCGGCCATGTGCCGGCGGTCTTCGTCCCCGCCGGGCCGATGACCTCGGGCATCACCAACGACGAGAAATCGCGGGTCCGCAACGCCTTCGCCGAGGGCAAGGCCACGCGCGAGGAACTGATGGCGGCCGAGATGGCCAGCTACCACGGCCCCGGCACCTGCACCTTCTACGGCACCGCCAACACCAACCAGATGCTGATGGAGATCATGGGCCTGCACCTGCCCGGCGCCAGCTTCGTCAACCCGAACACGCCCTTGCGCGCGGCGCTGACCGAGGCCGCGGCGACCCGGGCGGCGCAGATCACCGCGCTCGGCAACGACTTCCGGCCGGTGGGGGAGATCCTCGACGAACGCGCCTATGTGAACGGCATCGTCGGGCTGATGGCGACGGGCGGGTCCACCAATCTGGTGCTGCACCTGCCGGCGATGGCGCGGGCCTCGGGCGTGATGCTGGACCTGCAGGACTTCGCCGATCTATCCGACGCGGTGCCGCTGATGGCCAAGGTCTACCCGAACGGGCTGGCGGACGTGAACCATTTCCACGCCGCCGGCGGCCTTCAATTCCTGATCGGGCAGCTGCTGGACGCGGGCCTGCTGCACCCCGACGCGAAGACCGTGGCCGGCGAGGGGCTGGAGCCCTACCGGCAGGAGGCGGTGCTGGAGGACGGCCGGCTCGGCTGGCGGCCTGGCCCCACGGCCAGCCTGAACGACAAGATCCTGCGGCCCGCCAACGATGCCTTCGCCCCGGTCGGCGGGCTGAAGCAGCTGTCCGGCAACCTCGGCCGCGGGGTGATCAAGGTCTCCGCCGTCGCGCCCGAGCGGCATGTGATCGAGGCCCCGGCGCGGGTGTTCCACACGCAGGAGGCGGTGAAGGCCGCCTTCAAGGCCGGCGCGTTCACCTCCGACACCGTGGTGGTGGTCCGCTTCCAGGGCCCGCAGGCCAACGGGATGCCGGAACTGCACTCGCTGACCCCCACGCTGTCGGTCCTGCAGGACCGCGGGCTGCGGGTGGCGCTGGTGACCGACGGGCGGATGTCTGGCGCCTCCGGCAAGGTGCCGGCTGCCATCCATGTCTCGCCCGAGGCCGCCGCCGGCGGGCCGCTGGCCCGGCTGCGCGACGGCGACCTGGTGCGGCTGGACGCCGATGCCGGCACGCTGGAAGTCCTGGCCCCCGGCTTCGAGGACCGCCCGCCCGTCCCCGCCGACCTTTCCGCCAATGCCCATGGCATCGGGCGGGAACTGTTCGAGGCCTTCCGCCGCAATGTCGGCCCTGCCGTGACCGGCGCCGCCGTGGTGGTCTGACGGCGCGCCCTGCATCGACCTGCGCCTCCGGCGGGAGTATTTTTGCCAAGATGAAGACCGCAGCGGGAAGCCCCTTCATCTTGGTCCCAAATACTCCCGCCGGAGGCTCCAACGCCGCCCCATCCGCTCCGCCCGAAGGAAAATCCCCATGACCCCCGCCGAACAATCCGCCAAGGCCCTTCAGGTCTGCCGCCTCGCCCCGGTCGTGCCGGTGCTGGTGATCGAGGACCTGTCCCATGCCAGGCCGCTGGCCGAGGCATTGGTGGCCGGCGGCCTGCCGGCGCTGGAGGTCACCCTGCGCACCCCTTGCGCGCTGGACGCCATCCGCGCCATGGCCGGGGTGCCGGGCGGCGTGGTCGGCGCGGGAACGCTCCTGACCCCCGCCGACGTCAAGGCCGCCAAGGCCGCCGGCGCCGCCTTCGGCGTCTCGCCCGGCGCCACCGACCGGCTGATCGCCGCCTGCGAGGACGAGGGGCTGCCGCTTTTGCCCGGCGCCGTCACCGCCTCCGAGATCATGGCGCTCCTGGAACGCGGCTATACGGTGCAGAAGTTCTTCCCGGCCGAGCAATCCGGCGGGGCGGCCTTCCTGAAATCCATCGGCTCCCCGATCCCGCAGGTCAGCTTCTGCCCCACCGGCGGCATCGGCCCGAAGAACGCGCCCGACTATCTGGCGCTGAAGAATATCCTCTGCGTCGGCGGCAGCTGGGTGGCGCCGAAGGAGGCGATGCTCCGCGGCGACTGGGCCGGGATCACCCGCCTTGCGGCCGAAGCCCGCGGCCTGCGGGGCTGACCGGGGTCAGCCGCCCTCGCGCATCCGCGCCATCCGGCCGCCGCGGCGGCCGGTCTGACCCGGCGCTTCCAGCCCGGCCTCCAGCACCCCGCTCATCGGATGCTCGGGCCGCGGCAGCCCGTAATGCGCGATCAGGGTGCGCAGGGCATCGGCCACCGGCGCGCCGACCGGCAGGCTCAGCGCCCAGTCCATGAAGATCGACCGGCATTCGCCAAGGCTGATGCCCTCGATGTTGTAGCTTTCCCGCACGAGCCCCTTCGGGTCGGCCTCTTCCAAGCGCACGGCGCGTCTCCCCATCAAGCTGCATCCTTGGTGCCGAATTTCCCGGCAATCGCCTTGCCTGCAAGCGACACCGCACGGTCCAGCCGCGCCGAAAGCGCCTCGACGCCCGCCTCTCCGGTCTCGCGCAGCAGGAAAGCCCGGCCACCCTCGCCAAGCGCTTCCGGCTCCAGCGCCCGCTCGGTCAGGAGCCGCGCGCCGCAGTGCAGCCGCCAGAGCAGCCGATAGGCATCCAGCAGCACCGCCTGTTCCTCGGCCGACAGCACCCCCTTCGAGGCCAGCTGCCGCTCCACGCCTCGGGCCGGGTTGGCGGCGACCAGCGCCGCCCATTCGGCGCAAAGCTCGATGTCCATCAGCCTTCCGGGGCCGTCCTTGGTCTCCCAGGCGCCTTTCGCCGGCTTCGCCTCCGCCAGCCGCGCCCGCATGGCGGCCACATCGGCCAGGACGCCCGCGCCCTGCCCCTTTTCGGCCAGCATCCGCCGCCGCCAGTCCTCCACCTCCGCCGCCGGCCCGGGCGCGCCGGCGATCACCCGGGCGCGGGTCAGCGCCAGATGCTCCCAGGTCCAGGCCTCGCCCTGCTGGTAGTCCTTCCAGGACTGGATCGAGGTCGCCACCGCCCCCGCCCGGCCAGAGGGACGCAGCCGCACGTCCACCTCGTAGAGCCGCCCCTCCGCCGTCTGCGCCGACAGCGCCGTCACCATCGCCTGCGTCAGCCGGGCGTAATAGGTGCGGGTCGGCAGCGGCCGGCGGCCCTCGGAGGCCTCCACCCCCTCGGCATCGTAGATCAGGATCAGGTCGAGGTCCGAGCCCGCGTTCAGCCGCCCTGCCCCAAGGGACCCCATCCCCAGCAGCACCGCCCCCCGCCCGGGTGCCGCGCCGTGCTTGGCCGCGAAATCCGCCTGCACCACCGGCCAGAGCGCCTGCACCACCGCCTCGGCCAGGTCGGCATAGCTCTTCCCGGCCTCGAAGGCGTCGATCAGCCCGCGCAGGTGGTGGACGCCGACGCGGAAATGCCATTCCTTCATCCAGCGGCGGGCCAGGTCCAGCGCCGCCTCGTAGTCGCGCGCCTCGGCCAGCCGGGCCGCCAGTTCCGCCCGCAGCCCCGCCGCCCCCGGCCAGGCCGACCAGAAGCTGCCGCCGATCACCGCATCCAGCACCGCGGCATTGCGGCTGAGATAGCGCGCCAGCGCCGGCGAGGTGCCGGCGATGTCGACGATCAGTTCCACCAGCGCCGGGTTCTGCTCGAACAGCGCGAAGACCTGCACTCCGGCGGGCAGGCCGGCGAGGAAACCGTCCAGCGCCACCAGCGCCTCCTCGGGGTGGGCGGCGCGGGACAAGTCCTTCAGGATGCGCGGCCGCAGGCGGCGGAAGATCGCCTGCGCCCGGTCGGATTTCAGGCAGGGATAGCCCTGCCAGCCGGCGACGATGGCCTTGGCCTGGTCGGACAGTTCCGGCCCCTCCTCGGCCTCGGCGGGAGCGAAGAAGCCTTCGGTCAGCCGGTCGGTGCGGTGAAGGCGGTCGAGCAGGCCGGCGCGGAACGCCGCCGCCTCCTCGCCGCAGAAGGCGGCGATCCGGGCCACGCCCTCGGGCGTCGCCGGCAGGGAATGGGTCTGGGCATCGTTCACCATCTGCAGCCGGTGCTCCAGCTGCCGGTGCGCCCGGTAAAGCGCGGCCAGTTCCTCCGCCGTGGCCTGCGGCACCCAGCCCTTCGCCGCCAGCGCCGCCAGCCCGCCCAGCGTGGTGCGGTCGCGCAAGGCGGGGTCGCGGCCGCCGGCGATCAGCTGGCGGGTCTGGGTGAAGAACTCGATCTCGCGGATGCCGCCGGCGCCCAGCTTCATGTTGTGCCCCTCCACCGCCACCGGCCCGTGCAGGCCGCGGTGGTCGCGGATGCGCAGCCGCATGTCATGGGCGTCCTGGATCGCGGCGAAGTCGAGGTGCTTGCGCCAGACGAAGGGGGTCAGCGCCTTCAGGAACCGCTCCCCCGCCGCGATGTCACCGCCGCAGGGGCGGGCCTTGATATAGGCCGCGCGCTCCCAGGTCCGGCCCTCGGCCTCGTAATAGGCTTCCGCCGCGGCCATCGACAGGCAGACCGGGGTGACGGAGGCATCGGGCCGCAGCCGCAGGTCGAGGCGGAAGACATAGCCGTCCTCGGTCACGTCGCTGAGGAGCGCCGTCATCCGGCGGGTGACGCGGATGAAGGCGGCGCGGGCCTCGGCGGCCTCGGCGCCGTAGCGGTCCTGATCGAAGAGGCAGATCAGGTCGATGTCGGAGGAATAGTTCAGCTCGTGCGCGCCCATCTTGCCCATGGCCAGCGCCACCATGCCGCCCGCGTCGGCGGCATCCTCCGGCCCCTGCCCCGGCAGCTTGCCGCGGCGGATCTCCTCGGCGACGAGACGTTGCAGGCAGAGGTCCACCGCCCGGTCGGCCAATTGCGTCAAGGCGCCGGTCACCATCTCCAGCGGCCAGACCCCGCCGAGGTCGCAGAGCCCCGCCAGCAGCGCCACCCGCCGCTTCGCCTGCCGCAGCGCCGGACCGAGCCGGTCGGTCGCCGCTTCCCCGGGCGCCGCCAGCGCCGCGTCCAGCGCCGCCTCCGGCGCCTGCCCGGCGATCTCGCGCAGCCACTCCGCCTCGCGCAGCATCAGCCCCTTGAGATAGGGCGAGCAGCCCGCGGTGGCGGCCATCAATTCGCGCAACTCCCCCGGAAGATCGGGGAACCCTGCGGCCAGGTCGGCGGCGGCCTCGGGATCGAAGGGGATGGGGCTGCGGGAAATGCGGGAGGTCAGGCTCATGGCGCGCATCCTGCGGCGGCGGCGGCGGGGAGGCAAGGGTGCCGCTGCCGCGGCATTCCATATCGTTGCGGCGGGCGGAGCCGCTTGGGGCTGCTGTCGGCTGATGGGGGTATTCTGCCCCCCAATGCCATCGGTTTCTCGAACCGATGGCGAAACCGCTGGCATACCCCTGAGGATATTTGGAGCAGGTGAATTTGAAGAAGACCTCTTCTCCATTTCACCTGCCCCAAATATCCCCGCCGGAGGCAGATCCGAGCCGGTTGCGCGGAACGCGCAGAGGCGAGAGGAAAGGCTTGCGGCGAAGCCGCGCAATATCGCCACCGCTTCCCCCCTTGACCGGCCCGCCGTTCCGCCCTTCCCTGCGCGGCAGGAGGAGCCCATGTCGAAATCCCTTGCCCGTGTCAAAACCGCCCTGCACGACGCCGGGCTCGCGGCCCAGCCGGTGGAGATGGCCGCCGAGACCCGCACCGCGGAGCAGGCGGCGGAAGCCGCGGGCTGTGCGCTGGACCAGATCGTCAAGTCGATCCTGTTCCAGGGGGAAAGCGGGCGGCTCTACCTGTTCCTGACGGCCGGCGGCAACCGGGTCGATGCCGCCCGCGCCTCGGCGCTGGCCGGAGAGCCGCTCGGCCGCGCCGACGGCCAGACCGTGCGCGAGGTCACCGGCTTCGCCATCGGCGGGGTGGCGCCGCTCGGCCACCTGACGCCGCTGCCGGTCTGGATCGACCCGCGGCTGCTGGAGTTCCCGCTGGTCTGGGCCGCCGCCGGCACCCCGCGCCACATCTTCCCCGCCGCGCCGGACGACCTGGCCCGCGCCGCCAAGGCCACCGCGGCCGCCTTCACCGGATAGGCCCGGGGCGGTCGGCCGCCGGTGCATGTAAATAATCTTCACATACCTCTTGCGCGACTCAGCCGCCTGCCCCACATTGCCACATGTGAAAGGTATTCACATGGATCAACCGGGAGTTCGCCGATGAACACGACCACCGCCTACCCTTCGTCCGGTCCGGGCCGCTGGCTCCGGCGCGCCGAGGACTGGCTCGATCAGCGGGGCAAGGCAGCGTGGATCGCCGCCATGGTCCTGGGCTTCATCATCTTCTGGCCGCTGGGGCTGGCGCTCCTGGCCTACATGATCTGGGGAAAACGCATGTTCGGAAAATCCTGCCGCCACCGCCACCACTTCGGTCATGACCGCCACGACCGCCGGGCCTGGGCCGAGAACTGGGAGCGGATGGGCCGCGCCGCCCGTCCCTCGGGCAACGCCGCCTTCGACGCCTACAAGGCCGACATGCTGCGCCGGCTGGAAGAGGAACAGGAAGCCTTCGAGACCTTCCTCCAGCGCCTGCGCGAGGCCAAGGACAAGACCGAATTCGACAGCTTCATGGAAGACCGCGCCCGCAAGGCGCAGGAGACCCCGGCCGCCGACCCGGCCAGCGGCGGCGCCCCGGCGGGCGACCCCACCGCGCGGCGCGGCGAATACTGATCCCCCTCCCCCGCCCGGTCCTGCCCGGGCGGGGGTTTTCCGTTCCGATCAAAGCGGCTTGGCGCGGGGCTGCGGCCTTGCTAGGCTGCGGCCCGGAGACCCCCGGACCTTTCGCGGACAATGCGCCACACCCTTCCCATCGCGCCGCAGTTCTATGTGACGGCCCCGCAGCCCTGCCCCTATCTCGACGGGCGGATGGAGCGGAAGCTGTTCACCGCGCTGCAGGGGGAACATGCGCAGCGCCTGAACGACACCCTGTCGAAACAGGGCTTCCGCCGCAGCCAGAACGTGCTCTACCGCCCCTCCTGCGCCGAATGCTCGGCCTGCCTCTCGGCCCGCATCCGGGTGGCGGACTTCCGGCCCAACCGCAGCCAGCGCCGCATCCTGAAGCGCAACGCCGACCTGCGCCGCAACGCCACCAGCCCCTGGGCGACCGAGGACCAGTTCCAGCTGTTCCGCCGCTATCTCGACAGCCGCCACGCCGACGGCGGCATGGCCGACATGGACATCTTCGAATTCGCCGCGATGATCGAGGAGACGCCGATCAAGTCGCGCGTCATCGAATACACCCGCCCGGCGGCCGAGGGCGAGCGCGGCCGCCCGCTGGCCGCCGTCTGCCTGACCGACGTCTTCGACGACGGGCTGAGCATGGTCTACAGCTTCTACGACCCCGACCTGCAGGTGCAGTCGCTGGGCACCCATGTCATCCTCGACCACATCGCCATCGCGCGCGAGGCGGGGCTGCCCTTCGTCTACCTGGGCTACTGGGTGCCGGGCAGCCGCAAGATGGGCTACAAGGCCGGCTTCGACGCGCTGGAAATCTACAAGGCCGGGCGCTGGCAACCCATCGGCGACCCGGCCTCGCATGGGGCGGAGCTGCATCCGCTGTCGGTCGACCCGATCGCCGAGCAGGTCGCCCGCATCTCGCTGCCCGAGGCGCGGCTGTCGCGCGACTGACGCTGCGTCATCCGCAGACTGCCCGAAATCCGTGCAACCCTGCCTAGCATTTGCGCTGGACCGGCGGCGATTTCCCCTACAGATTGGGCCTGCCGCGACCGGCAGGACCATATCGGGCGCCAGGCATCCAGGAAGCCCCGCACAGAGGGCCACTGCAACAGGGGGGAAACCGATGCAACCGCTTCTGGCGCTGGCGCGCCTGATCGACCGCATCTCCGCCGCCATCGGGCGCGGCGTGATGTGGCTGATCCTCGCCTCGATCCTGATCTCGGCCGCCAACGCCATCCTGCGCAAGGTCGCGCCGCAACTGGCCTCCAACGCCTGGCTGGAGCTGCAATGGTATCTGTTCGGCGCCGCCTTCATGGGCGCCGCCGCCTATACGCTGCAGCAGAACGAGCATATCCGCATCGACATCTTCTACGGCACCCGCACGCGCCGGACGCAGCACTGGATCGACCTCTTCGGCCATGTGTTCTTCGCCCTGCCCTTCTGCATCATCATGAGCTGGCTCCTGGTGCCCTACACGCTGAACGCCTGGCGGATCGGCCAGGTCTCCACCAATGCCGGCGGCCTGCTGATCTGGCCCGCCCGCGCCATCCTCGCCGCGGGCTTCATCCTGCTGACGGCGCAGGTCCTGGCCGAGATCGTCAAGAAGATCGCGGTGATGACCGGCCGGATGGAGGACCCGCATCCCTTCGTCTCCGCCCATCACGCCGCCGAGCTGGAAGGCGCGCAACTGGCCGACACCGTGGCCCGGCTGAACGAGGAGAAGCGCTGATGCTGGAGTTCATCGCCGTCAACATGGCGCCGATCATGTTCGCCTCGCTGGTGGTCTTCCTGCTGCTCGGCTATTCGGTCGCCTTCTCGCTGGCCGCCAACGGGCTGCTGTTCTTCGCCATCGGGGTCTGGCTGGCGCCCTATTCGCAGCACACCATCACGCTCGACTGGGCGCTTCTGGGCACCATGCCGCAAAGGCTGTGGGGCACGATGTCGAACGAGACCATGCTGGCGATCCCGTTCTTCACCTTCATGGGCATCATCCTGGAACGATCGGGCATGGCCGAGGACCTCTTGGACACGGTGGGCCAGCTGTTCGGCCCGGTGCGCGGCGGGCTGGCCTATGCGGTGATCATCGTCGGCGCGCTTCTCGCCGCCACCACCGGGGTGGTCGCCGCCTCGGTCATCGCCATGGGGCTGATCTCGCTGCCGATCATGATGCGCTTCGGCTACGACCGCCGCGTCGCCAGCGGGGTGATCGCCGCCTCGGGCACATTGGCGCAGATCATCCCGCCCAGCCTGGTGCTGATCGTGCTGGCCGACCAGCTGGGCAAGTCGGTGGGCGACATGTATAAAGGCGCGCTGATCCCCGGGCTGGTGCTGACCGGGTTCTACATGGCCTATGTCTTCACCATCTCGATCCTGCGGCCGCATTGGGTGCCCGCCCTGCCGCCCGAGGCGCGGACGCTGGGCCATGGCGTGCTGTCGCTTCTGGTCGCCGTCGCGCTGGCCATCGCCATCGGCTACGGCGCGCATCTCTGGCTCTACCCGACGCAGGGTGCCAATGCCGACATCCTCGGCGGCTCGGTGGGCGTGATCGCGATCTACCTCTGGGCGCTGGCCGACAAGGCCCTGGGGATGAACCTGCTGTCCAACCTGGCGCGGCAGGTGATCATCGTGCTGATCCCGCCGTTGGCGCTGATCTTCCTGGTGCTCGGCACCATCTTCCTGGGCATCGCCACCCCGACCGAAGGGGGCGCGATGGGGGCCGTGGGCGCCATGGTGCTGGCCGCGATGAAAGGGCGGCTGACCATGCCGGTGATCACCCAGGCGCTGGCCTCGACCACCAGGCTGTCGGCCTTCGTGATGTTCATCCTGGTCGGCGCGCGGATGTTCAGCCTGGCCTTCTACGGGGTGAACGGGCAGATCTGGGTCGAGCACCTGCTGGTCGGCCTGCCCGGCGGGCAGACCGGGTTCCTGATCTTCGTCTCGGTGCTGGTGTTCCTGCTGGCCTTCTTCCTGGACTTCTTCGAGCTGGCCTTCATCATCGTGCCCCTGCTGGTGGCGCCGGCCACCGCGCTCGGCATCGACCTGATCTGGTTCGGGGTGATCCTGGGGGTGAACATGCAGACCTCGTTCATGCACCCGCCCTTCGGATTCGCGCTGTTCTACCTGCGCTCGGTCGCGCCGCGGGGGGCCTATACCGACAAGGTGACCGGCAAGCGGCTGGACGGGGTGACGACCGGGCAGATCTATTGGGGCGCGGTGCCCTTCGTGGTGATCCAGGTGGTGATGATCGGGGTGGTGATCGCCTTCCCCTCGCTGGTGATGCACTACCAGGGCGTGATCGTCGATCCCTCCACCATCGAGATCAAGGTCCCCACCCTGCAGCCGATGGCCCCGCTGGGCGGCGCCACCACGGCGCCCGCGCCGGGCGGCCTGCCGGGCCTGCCGACGCTGGGGCAGCCCACGGTGACGCCGTAGGGGAAGCCGACGCCGTAGGGGAAGCCCACATCCGACAACAGAAGGCCCCGGAAAAACCGGGGCCTTTTCATTTCATCTGTCGGGGCCGAGATCGGGAGCGGGCGGGAGAAGGCGAGGCACTGCCTCGCCCCCGCCCGTGCGCAGCGGTTGCACCCGGAAACATTGGTCACACGAAACCCGAGAGGCCAGCGCCCGACCCGGCGGGCGAGAAGCGCCCGCCGAGGGCGGGGCGGGCGCTGGCCGGGCCTGAAGGCCCGGCCGGGATGGTTGAAGCGGCATCGCGTGGCGAAGGCGACGGCCTTCGCCATGGCGGCCCGGACTGGCCCTTAAAGCTTGCCCTGCTGCTGCAGCGTCATCATGAACACGTCGTAGTTGTATTCGGCGATCTGCGCGTTCAGGTAGGCGTCCTTGCGGAAGGCGTCCTGCGAGGCCTTGATCTTGGCGAAGGTCTCGTTGCCGGCCGAAACCTCGGCATAGGTCTGGTTCGAGGCGTCGAAGGCCGCCGACAGCACGTCCGCCGGCAGCGGCCGCAGCTGCGCGCCGTTGGCCACCAGCGATTTCAGCGCCGTCGGGTTCTTCCAGTCGTAGCTGGCCAGCATGTCGGTGTTGGCCACCACGCAGCCCGCGCGCAGCGCCGCCTGGTAGGACTTCGGCAGTTCGTTCCACTTCGCCAGGTTGATCATCGTGGCGATGGCGGGGCCGCCTTCCCACCAGCCGGGGTAATAGTAGTAGGGCGCGACCTTGTGGAAGCCCAGCTTCTCGTCGTCATAGGGGCCGACCCATTCGGCGGCGTCGATGGTGCCTTTCTCCAGCGAGGGATAGATGTCGCCGCCGGCGATCTGCTGCGGCACCACGCCCAGCTTCTCGATCACCTTGCCGGCGAAGCCGCCGATCCGCATCTTCAGCCCCTGAAGGTCGGCGACCGAGTTGATCTCCTTGCGATACCAGCCCGCCATCTGCACCCCGGTGTTGCCGGCGGGGAAGGCGATCAGGTTCTGGGTGGCGTAGAACTCGTTCATCATGTCGATGCCGCCGCCGTAGTAGAACCAGGCGTTCATCATCCGGGCGTTCAGCCCGAAGGGCACCGCGGCGCCAAGCGCATAGGTCGGGTCCTTGCCCCAGAAGTAGTAGGGCACGGTATGGCAGGCCTCGACCGTGCCTTCCGAGACCGCATCGGCGGCCTCCAGCCCCGGCACCAGCTCGCCGGCCGGGAAGACCTGCAGGGTGAACTTGCCGTCGGTCATTTCCGACACATAGGCCGCCATCGTGTCCGCCGCGCCGAAGATCGTGTCGAGCGACTTCGGGAAGGAGGAGGTGACGCGCCAGGTGATGGTGGGCGCGTCCTGCGCGATGGCCGGGGCGGCAAGCGCCGAGGCGCCCGCGGCGGCCACGCCGCCGAGACTGGCCTTGGTCAGGAAAGAGCGACGATCCATAGGGTTCCTCCACTGTCATTGGGGCACACGGGCCCGGAACGTGGAGGAAGCCTAGCCGCGGCTTTCGCCGATGCAAACGGTTTTCTGGCGGTTGGCGGCCCGCGGCCGGATCGCCCGCCGGGGGTGCCGCAACGTCAGGCAGAAGGGCTCAGCCCTGCCCCTCGGCCTTCAGTGCCGCCTGCACCGCCGGGCGGGCGGCGATGCGGGCGCGCAGCCGCTCGATCCGCGGGAATTTCGACAGGTCGTGGCCGAGCGGCTTCGACCAGTTGGTCACCGTGAAGAGATAGCCGTCGGCCGGGCTGTAGTCGCCGCCCGCCAGCCAGTCGCGGCCGTCGGCCAGCCTCTCCTCGACCAGCGCGAGGCGGCTGTCGAGAAGCTGCTGCTGCGCCTCGCGCGCCGCGCCCTCCAGCCCGCGGAAGAAGGGGGAATAGGTCTTGTGGACCTCGGTCGCCACGAAGTTCAGCGCCTCCTGCAGCCGCGCCCGCGCCAGGGTGCCCGGCGCCGGCAGGGTGCCCGGCTTCGCGCTGTCCATCACATATTGCATGATGGCGACGCCCTCGGTCAGCACCTCGCCGCCGTCCAGCTCCAGCACCGGCACCGCGCCGCGCGGGCTGACCTTGCGGAAGTCGGCGCCGGTCTCGGTCACCTTCGCCTTCAGGTCCACCTTCTCGGCGCCGTAGGCGACGCCCGCCTCTTCCAGCGCGATATGCGAGGCCAGCGAACAGGCCCCCGGCGAATAGTAAAGCTTCATCCCGTCTCTCCCGACCCGCGACCGCCGCGGCACGGCCCTTCCTACCCCTGCCGCGCGCCGGGGCAAAGGGCCGGCGCCGACTCACGGCGCACAGCTGCCGACGGATCGGTGCGGATTTGCGGAAGTTGCGCAATCCACCTAACCATCGCAAGAATAGTTCAAGATTTGCGCGCCCTGCGACACTTTAGATGCAGATTTGCGGTTGACGCCCCGTTTCGCCCGCCCTAGTGTCCGCCGCGAAAGCCAAAGAGGGGCGGCAATGCTGCACATTCTCGTAGTTGGGGGGCAAAGGCGCATGGGCCGGTGACGGCAGCCATATCAGGCACCCATGCGCCCTCGGGACCCCACCCCGGGGGCTTTTCATTGGCGAAGAACGGCGACGCAGAACGGCAAGGATGAAGCGATGACAAGGTCGATGACCGGCGCGAGGATGGTGGTTCAGGCGCTGAAGGATCAGGGGGTCGAAGTGGTCTTCGGCTACCCCGGCGGCGCCGTGCTGCCGATCTATGACGAGATCTTCCAGCAGAACGACATCCGCCACATCCTCGTGCGCCACGAACAGGGCGCCGTCCACATGGCGGAAGGCTACGCCCGCTCCACCGGCAAGCCGGGGGTGGCGCTGGTGACCTCGGGCCCCGGGGCGACCAATGCCGTCACCGGCCTGACCGACGCGCTGATGGATTCGATCCCGATCGTCGTGCTGACCGGCCAGGTCCCCACCTTCATGATCGGCACCGACGGCTTCCAGGAGGCCGATACGGTGGGCATCACCCGGCCCTGCACCAAGATGAACTGGCTGGTGAAGGACACCGCGAAACTGGCGGAAACCATCCACCAGGCCTTCCATGTCGCCACCCACGGCCGCCCCGGCCCGGTGCTGATCGACATCCCGAAGGACGTGCAATTCGCCAATGCCGAATACACCCCGCCGCAGAAGGCGAAGGTGGATCACTACCAGCCGCGGGTGAAGGGCGACATCGAGGCCATCACCCGGCTGGTCGAGATGCTGGAAGTGGCGGAACGCCCGATCCTCTACACCGGCGGCGGCGTCATCAACTCCGGCAAGGCCGCGAGCCAGCTCTTGCGCGAGCTGGCCGATGCCACCGGCATTCCCGTCACCTCCACCCTGATGGGGCTGGGGGCCTATCCGGCCAGCGGCAAGGGCTGGATCGGGATGCTGGGGATGCACGGCCTCTACGAGGCCAACCTGGCGATGCACGGCTGCGACCTGATGATCAACATCGGCGCCCGCTTCGACGACCGCATCACCGGCCGGATCACCGATTTCTCGCCGAAGTCGAAGAAGGTGCACATCGACATCGACCCCTCCTCGATCAACAAGGTCATCCGCGTCGACGTGCCGATCATCGGCGATGTCGGCCATGTGCTGGAGGACGTGCTGAAGGTCTGGAAGGCCCGCGGCCGCAAGGTCAACAAGGCCGGGCTGGCCAAGTGGTGGGCGCAGATCGAGGACTGGAAGCGGGTCAACTGCCTGGCCTATGCCCCGGGCGAGAAGACCATCAAGCCGCAATACGCCCTGCAACGGCTGGAGGCGCTGACCCGCGGCCGCGACCGCTACATCGCCACCGAGGTCGGCCAGCACCAGATGTGGGCCGCCCAGTTCCTGAGCTTCGACGAGCCGAACCGCTGGATGACCTCGGGCGGCTTGGGAACCATGGGCTACGGCCTGCCGGCCAGCATCGGCGTGCAGATCGCCCATCCCGAGGCGCTGGTGATCAACGTCGCCGGCGAGGCCAGCTGGTTGATGAACATGCAGGAGATGGGCACGGCGATGCAGTTCCGCGCCCCGGTCAAGCAGTTCATCCTGAACAACGAACGGCTGGGGATGGTGCGGCAATGGCAGGAGCTGCTGCACGGCGAGCGCTATTCCTCGTCCTGGTCGGAAAGCCTGCCCGATTTCGTCAAGCTGGCCGAGGCCTTCGGCTGCAAGGGCATCAAGGTCTCCGACCCGAAGGACCTGGACGACGCGATCAACGAGATGCTGGCCTATGACGGCCCGGTGATCTTCGACTGCCTGGTCGAGAAGCACGAGAACTGCTTCCCGATGATCCCCTCCGGCAAGCCGCACAACGAGATGCTGCTGTCGGCGGATGCCGATGCTTTCAAGTCGGGCGCGGTGCTGGTGTGAGATGTCGCGGTGGGGGCTTCGCGCCCCCACACCCCCGCGGGATATTTATGGACAGATGAAAGGGCAGAGATGTCTGCGCTGAATATCAAAAAGGGCTCGACCAGCCATTCCGCCTATGACCTTCGGGACAGCCATTCCCAGGCCGAGGAAAGCCATACCCTTGCGGTGATCGTCGAGAACGAGCCGGGGGTGCTGGCCCGCGTGATCGGCCTGTTCTCGGGCCGCGGCTACAACATCGACAGCCTGACCGTGGCCGAGGTGGACCATACCGGCCACCGCTCGCGCATCACCGTCGTCACCCGCGGCACCCCTTCGGTGATCGACCAGATCGAGGCGCAGCTGAGCCGGATGGTGCCGGTCCATGCCGTCCACGACCTGACCGCCGAGGGGCCGAGCGTCCAGCGCGAGCTGGCGCTGATCAAGGTGGCCGGCAAGGGCGACGCAAGGATCGAGGCGCTGCGGCTCTGCGAGATCTTCCGCGCCAAGGTGGTGGATTCGACGCTGGAGAGCTTCGTCTTCGAGATGACCGGCCCGCCGGAGAAGATCGACGCCTTCGCCGACCTGATGCGCCCCTTGGGGCTGAAGGAGATCGCCCGCACCGGCGTGGCGGCGCTGTCGCGGGGGGCTTAGGGCAGACTGTCCCAGACTTTCCACAGGATGAATTCGGGCAGGAGAAGGCAAGGCACTGCCTCGCCCCGCCCGTGCGCGGCAGGTCACCCGGAGACCTGTCGGCACGAAAACCCCGAGAGGCCAGCGCCCGACCCGGCGGGCGTGTAAGCGCCCGCCGGGGGCGGGGCGGGCGCTGGCCGGGCCTTTGGGGCCCGGCCGGTCCTGTTGCAGCCGGTGTGCTATGGCGAAGGCGATGGCCTTCGCCTAGGAGGCCGGGGATCGGGTCCGGCGAAAGCCCCTCACCACCGTCACCGCGGCCGGGTCAGCCGCTCCTCCACCCGGCCCTTGACCAGCCAGGCCACCGCGAAGGCCCAGATCGCCACCGCCTCGAACCACAGCACCAGCATCCAGTCGTTGACGATCCGCTGTGGGCCCTCGGGGCCGCGGATCTTGAACCAGCTGGCGACGATCACCAGCACCGTCATCGCCAGGATGGTCCAGCCGCAGGCCCGGTAGATCCGTCGCCGCATCGGCTTGGCGGTGCGGGCGAATTTCCGCAGGCACAGCGCGGCCAGCGCCGAGAGGAACAGCACCGCGCTGAAATAATGCGCCGCCGCCGCCACCTTGTAGCCGAGCGCCTGCTGGGTGATCGAGCCCAGCAGGTTGGCCTGCATCCTGGTCTCGTTGGGGAAATAGGCCACGCCGAAGGCGGCGATGCCGGCGACGGTGGTGATCAGGTCGTCCGAGACATGCTCGCCCCGGCCGGGGTTGTGGCCGGGATAGGCGATCAGGAACAGGCCGATGGCGGTCAGCGTGCCGACGAAGGCGTCGCGCATCAGCGTGTGGTAATAGTCCGAGATCGAGGGCTCCACCGTCTGCTGGCTCAGCCAGCCGCCGAGGATCAGCAGCACCGGCAGCGCCAGCCCCAGCCAGCCCAGCATCTTGCGGATGCGGTAGTAGGAACGGACGACATCGTCGCGGTTCGGCTGGTCCATCCGCCCTGCGGCCCCCTCAGGCCCCGCGGAACCGGGGCGTGCGTTTTTCAAGGAAGGCGGCGACGCCTTCGCGGAAATCCTCGGTGGCGCCGCAGCGGCCCTGAAGCCCGGCCTCCAGCGCCAGGGCCTGGGAGAGGTCGAGATCGAAGGAGGCCCGCAGCGCCTGTCTCACGGCTTGATAGGCGATGGTCGGGCCCTTGGCCAGATGTCCCGCCCGCGCGGCGGTCACCGCGGCGAACTCGGCATCCGGCACCGCCTCCCAGATCATGCCCCAGTCGGCGGCCTGGCAGGCGGTGATCTTCTCGGCGAAGAGCGCCGCCCCCATGGCGCGGGCAAGGCCGATCTGCCGCGGCAGCCAATGGGTGCCGCCGGCGTCGGGGATCAGGCCGATGCGGGTGAAGGCCTGGATGAAGTTGGCCGACTCGGCGGCGATCACCACGTCGCAGGCCAGCGCCAGATTGGCCCCTGCCCCGGCCGCGGCGCCGTTGACGGCGGCGATGGTCGGCACCGGGCTTTCGGTGATCAGCCGCAGGAGCGGCACGTATTCCTCGTTCAGGATGCGGGTGAAATCGACGGCGGCGATGTTCCCGGCGTCCTGGAGGTCCTGGCCCGAGCAGAAGGCGCGCCCCGTCCCGGTGATCACGATGCAGCGGGCGGTATTGTGCAGGACGCTCAGCGCCTCCGCCATCTCCAGCCGTAACTGGCGGGAAAGCGCGTTCATCACCTCCGGCCGGTTCAGCGCGACGGTGCCGATGCCGTCTTTTTCGGTGACAAGGATCGTCTGGTAGCTCATCGCGGCCCTCCCTCTGGACCGCGAGGATGGCGCGGGCGGCGGGAAAACCCAAGCGGAACGCGGCGTCAGGGCCTCGTCGGGAACTTCGTTCCTCCTCGGAAGGTTCCGCGAGGAGAAGCCGAAGGCGAACGACGAGCCCGCCTCAGCGCTTCAGGATTTCCTCCAGCCGCGCCTGTTCCTCCGCCGTCAGCCCCTCTTCCGGCACCTTGCCGCGGCGGCGGAAGGCGGCGAAGGCGATGCCGCCGCCCAAGAGCAGCACCGCCGGGCCGGCCAGCCAGAGGATCAGGTTCGCGCCCGATTTCGGCGGGTCGAACAGCACGAATTCGCCGTAGCGGGCGACGAGGAAATCCAGCACCTGCTGGTCCGTATCCCCCGCCACCAGCCTTTCGCGGATGATGATCCGCAGGTCGCGGCTGATGCGGGCATTGCTATCGTCGATGCTTTCGCCCTGGCAGACCGGGCAGCGCACCGAGCGGCTGATCTCCCGCGCCCGCGCCTCCAGCGCCGGATCGGCCAGCATCTCGTCCGGCTGCACCGCGAAGACCGGCACCGCCGACAGCGCCAGAGCCAGCGCCCATGCCTTGGCCCGACCGCTCATTCCGCCGGCACTCCCGCCGGAACCCGGCGCGCGCCCGCCGCCACCCGGTAGCGCCGGTCGGTCAGGCTCAGGAGCCCGCCGAGCGCCATCAGCAGCGCACCGCCCCAGAGCCAGTTGGCGAAGGGCTTGACGTAGCCGCGCACCGCCCAGCCGCCGCCCTGCTGCGGATCGCCGATCACCAGGTAGAGGTCGCGCAGGAACCCGTAGTCGATGGCGGCCTCGGTCGTCGGCATCGCCTGCACTGGATAGACCCGCTTCTCCGGGTGCAGCACCGCGACCTGCGCCCCCCCTCGCGTCACCACCATCTCGGCGGTGGTGGAGGTGTAGTTCGGCCCCGGCTCCTCGCGCACCTCTTTCAGCGTCACCTCGTAGCGGCCCAGCGGGAAGGTCTCGCCCAGTTGCGCCACGCGGATGTCCTCGACCGCCCAGGCGTTCATCGCCGCCACGGCGAAGACCACCACGCCCAGGCCGCAATGCGCCGTGGCCTTGCCCCAGTCGGCCCGCGGCAGCCGCAGCAGCCGGCCGAGCCGGTCTCCCGACCGCCCGGTGCGGGCCCAGAGGTCGCGCAGCGCGCCGAAGACCACCCAGGCCCCCAGCATCGCCCCCACCGGGCCGAGCGCCGAGCGTCCGGTCTGCAAGGCGAAGGCGAGGCCGCCGAGCGCCACCGCCAGCACCGCCACCGGCGCCAGGCTGCGCAGGGCGCGCGGCAGGTCGCCGCGCTTCCAGGCCAGCATCGCGCCCGGCGGCAGGATCACCGCCAGCGCCACGAAGAAGGGCGTGAAGGCGGCGTTGAAGAAGGGCTCGCCCACCGAGATGCTGCGGCCGGAGGTGATCTCGGCCACCAGCGGCCAGATCGTGCCGATGAAGACCACGAAGGCGGCGACGGCCAGCAGGATGTTGTTCGCCACCAGCGCGCTTTCCCGGCTGACCATGGCGAAAAGTCCCTTCGCCTCCATCGCCCCGGCGCGGGCGGCGTAGAGCACCAGCGCGCCGCCGGTGAAGAAGGCGAGGATGGCGAGGATGAACACCCCCCGCTCGGGGTCGGAGGCGAAGGAATGGACGCTGGTGATGACGCCGGACCGCACGATGAAGGTGCCGATCAGCGAGAAGCCGAAGGCCATGATCGCCAGCAGGATGGTCCAGCTTTTCAGCGACTCGCGCTTTTCCACCACGATGGCGGAATGCAAGAGCGCGGCGGCCAGCAGCCAGGGCATGAAGCTGGCGTTCTCCACCGGGTCCCAGAACCAGAACCCGCCCCAGCCGAGCTCGTAATAGGCCCACCAGGAGCCGAGGGCGATGCCGATGGTCAGGAAGATCCAGGCCGCCAGCGTCCAGGGCCGCACCCAGCGGGCCCAGGCGGCGTCCACCCGGCCCTCGATCAGCGCGGCGACGGCGAAGCTGAAGGCCATGGAGAGGCCCACGTAGCCGAGGTAGAGGAAGGGCGGATGGAAGGCGAGGCCCGGGTCCTGCAGCAGCGGGTTCAGGTCCTGTCCGTCCAGGGGGGGCACCTGCAGCCGCCAGAACGGGTTGGAGGTGAAGATCAGGAAGGCGAGGAAGGCCGCGCCGATCATCCCCTGCACCGCGATGACGCGGGCCTTCAGCGCCGCGGGCAGGTTCTGGCCGAACCAGGCGGCGGAGGCGCCGAACAGCGCCAGGATCAGCACCCAAAGGAGCAGCGAGCCCTCGTGGTTGCCCCAGACGCCGCTGATCTTGTAGAGCATCGGCTTCAGGGTGTGGGAATTGGCGGTGACCACGGCCAGCGAGAAATCCGACACCACGAAGGCCCAGGTCAGCACCCCGAAGGCGGCGGCGACCAGCAGGAACTGCGCCACCGCGGCGGGCGCGGCCAAGCCCATCAAGGCGCCGTTGCGGGTCTGCGCGCCCCAGAGCGGCAGCACGGCCTGCACCGCGGCCACCATCAGCGCCAGGATCAGCGCGAAATGCCCAAGCTCGACGATCATCCGGTTCTCCCCAAGGTGGCCCATCCTACCCCCGCGCCCGGCCGCTTCCAATGCCCTGCGCGCATGGGTCGCAATCCTGTCATCGGTGACCCGGCGGCGCCGCTGCCGCGGCATTCCTTTGGTTGCGGCCGGTGGAGTCTCCTGCGGCTGCTGTCGGCTGATGGGGGCATTCTGCCCCCCATGCCATCGGTTTCTCGAACCGATGGCGAAACCGATGGCATACCCCTGAGGATATTTAAGTCCAGAAAGAGGAGAAAGCCTCTGCCCTCTTTCTGGACTTAAATATCCCCGCCGGAGGCATCCGCCGCTTTCCACCCGGAGACCGGCCGACCATATGGCAAGACCGTGCCCTTCCGTGTATCCCTTCCCTCAACCGGAGGACCCCATGCCCAGAACCATCCTGATCGGCGCCCCCATCGACTCGGGGCAGAAGCGGCCCGGCTGCCTGATGGGCCCTGCCGCCTACCGCGTGGCCGGCATCGCCCGCGAGATCGCCGCCGAGGGCCACGGGGTCGAGGACTGGGGCGACCTGGCGCTGCCGGACCTGCCGCAGGTCTCCTGCCCCAATCCGGCGGTGCATCTGCTGGCCGAGACGGTGGGCTGGACCACGGCGCTGGCCGACCGGGTGGACGACGCGCTGTCGCAGGGCGGCTTCCCCATCGTCATGGGCGGCGACCATTCGCTGGCGCTCGGCTCCGCGGCCGGGGCGGCGGCCTTCGCCGAACGGCAGGGGCGGCCGCTCTACCTGCTGTGGCTGGACGCGCATTCCGACTTCCACACGCCCTTGACCACCACCTCGGGCAACCTGCACGGCACGCCGCTCGCCTATATCGCCGGCCGCGACGGTTTCGACGCCTTCCCGCCCTTCCCCGCCCCGGTCCCGGCGCATCGCATCTGCATGTTCGGCATCCGCTCGGTCGACCCGGCCGAACAGGCGGCGATGCAGGAATGCGACATCGCCATCAACGACATGCGGGTGATCGACGAGCGCGGCATCGTCGCCCCCCTGCGCGAGTTCCTGACCCGCTGCCGCGAGGAAGGCGGGATGCTGCACGTCAGCCTGGACGTGGACTTCCTCGACCCCTCCATCGCCCCGGCGGTCGGCACCACCGTCCCCGGCGGCGCCACCTTCCGCGAGGCGCATCTGGTGATGGAGCTGCTGCACGAGAGCGGCCTCGTGACTTCGCTCGACCTGGTGGAGCTGAACCCCTTCCTCGACGACCGCGGCATGACGGCGCGGCTGATGGTGGACCTGGTGGGCAGCCTGATGGGCAAGAAGGTCTTCGACCGGCCGACGCGGTCCAAGTGACCGCCCGCCGGGGGCCAGCCCCCGGACCCCCGGGATATTTGGAGACAGATGAAATCCATCGGGCTTTTCATCTGTCCGTAAATATCCTGGGGTCCGGGGCAAAGCCCCGGGGCTTGCCGCCTAGAGATCGCGGTAGGAATGCCGGCGCCCCTGCGGGTCGGTGACGGTCCAGCTGCCGTCCTCCTGCGGCTCCAGATGCCCCGGCCCGATGGGAACCTTGCCGTAACCTCCCGGGATGTCGAGGATATAGGTCGGCAGCGCGGTGCCGGAGAGGCGGCCGCGCAGGGCCGCCATGATCCGCTGGCCCTCGGCGATCGGCAGGCGGAAATGCGCGGTGCCTTTGGCCAGGTCGGGGTGGTGCAGGTAGTAGGGCTTCACCCGGTTGCGGATCAGGGCGCGGAACAGCGCCTCCAGCGTGTCGGGGTCGGCGTTCACCCCCTTCAGCAGCACCGTCTGCGACAGGAGCGGCACCCCGGCCCGGACGAGGCGCGACAAGGCGGCCTCGGCCCCGGGGGTGATCTCGTCGGCATGGTTGGTGTGGACCACCACCCAGACCGCCGGGCGGATGTCCAATGCCGCGACCAACGCCGGGGTTATCTTCTCCGGCGCCACGACGGGCACGCGGGTGTGGAAGCGGATCACCTGCACCGAGGGAATCTCCGCCAGCCGGTCCAGCATGTCCTTCAGCCGCCGGGCCGAGAGCACCATCGGATCGCCGCCGGTCAGGATCACCTCCCAGACCTGCGGATGGTCGCGCAGGTAGTCCAGCACCTGCACGAATTCCGCCTCGGCCAGCGCGCCGGCCTCGCCCACCGCCTCGCGGCGGAAGCAGAAGCGGCAATAGACCTCGCAGGTTTGCGTCGCGTGCAGGATCACCCGGTCGGGATAGCGGTGGGTCAGGCCGCGCACCGGGCGGTGCGCGTCGTCGCCGATCGGGTCGGCCAGTTCCTCGGGCCGCACTTCCAGCTCCGCCGCCTGCGGCAGGAACTGCGCCCGCACCCCCTGCCCCGGCAGCGCCGCCATCGCCGGGCTGACCCGGATGCGGAAGCCCTCGGCCACCCGCTCTAGAACGTCGCGATCCTCCGGCGCGGCCAGACCCTCGCGGATCAGGTCGTCCGGCCCGGTCAGGGCGCGTCTGCGGGCGCGGATGGGAGGGTCGAGGCGGCTCATCCCGCGCCCTTACGCAGGCCGACCGGCCTGCGCAAGATCAATGCAGCCGGAACTCTCCCACCACGTTGCGCCATTCCGCGGGCGCGATCAGCTTCCTGTGGGTGAAGCGCACCGAATGCAGCGGCCCCTCGATGTTCTCCTGCCAGAACTCGATGAAGCGGAACAGCCCGGGATAGTCCGGCGCCAGATCGTAGTCCTGCCAGACGAAGGTGTTGAGAACATTGCGGTAATCCGGCATCCGGTAGAAAAGTTCGGCCGTGGTCAGGCCGTATCCTTTCAGCATCAGCTCTGTCTCTTGTGCCTGCATGGGGTGTCCTCCTTTGGTCTCCCCCATCTGAATCATGCCACAGATGAATTCTTTATCAACGATTTCAATCTGTTGTCAGTCACCCCCGGCGGCTGCCAGCGCCCTGCACCCCCTGCCATTGCACCCCACCTGCGGTATGGTGTAACCTGCCGCCAACCAAATCTTGGGCCCGAGGGGCCAGCAAGGGCAGACCGTGAGCGATACCCCCGAAGATACCGAAATCTCTGGCGAAAAGCCGGAACGGCCGGGCTGGCACGGCCCGCAGGTCGACATCGTCCAGGAGATGAAGACCGCCTACCTGGATTACGCGATGAGCGTGATCGTCGCCCGCGCCATCCCCGACCTGCGCGACGGGCTGAAGCCGGTGCACCGCCGCATCCTCTTCGCGATGAGCGAGACCGGCAACACCCATGACAAGCCCTACCGCAAGTCGGCCCGTCCGGTGGGCGACACGATGGGGAAATACCACCCCCACGGCGACAGCGCGATCTACGACGCGCTGGTGCGGATGGCGCAGCCCTTCAGCATGTCGCTGAAGCTGCTGGACGGGCAAGGGAACTTCGGCTCGATGGACGGCGACATGGCGGCGGCCATGCGCTATACCGAGGTGCGGATGGACAAGCCCGCCGCCTTTCTGCTGGCCGACATCGACAAGGACACCGTCGATTTCCAGGACAACTACGACGGCAAGGACCAGGAACCCACCGTCCTTCCCGCCCGTTTCCCCAACATGCTGGTCAACGGCGCCGGCGGCATCGCCGTCGGCATGGCGACCAACATCCCGCCGCACAACCTGGGCGAGGTGGTGGACGGCACCCTTGCCATGATCGAGAACCCCGACATCGGCATGGAAGCGCTGATGGAGATCATCCCGGCGCCGGATTTCCCCACCGGCGGCCTGATCCTCGGCCGTTCCGGCGCCCGCAAGGCCTATCTGGAGGGCCGCGGCTCGGTGATCATCCGCGCCCGCACCCATGTCGAGGAGGTGCGCAAGGACCGCTGGGCGATCATCGTCGACGAGGTGCCCTATCAGGTCAACAAGGCCGCGATGATCGAGAAGATCGCCGAGATGGTGCGCGACAAGCGGATCGAGGGCATCTCCGGCGTCGCCGACGAATCCGACCGCATCGGCGTGCGGGTGGTGATCGAGCTGAAGCGCGACGCCACCCCGGACGTGGTGCTGAACCAGCTGTTCCGCTTCACCCCGATGCAGATTTCCTTCGGCTGCAACATGCTGGCGCTGAACGGCGGCCGGCCCGAGCAATTGACGCTGCGGGATTTCCTGCATCATTTCATCACCTTCCGCGAAGAAGTGGTGGCCCGCCGCACCGCCTTCGAACTGCGCAAGGCGCGCGAGCGCAGCCATATCCTCTGCGGCCTGGCCGTGGCGGTGTCGAACGTGGACGAGGTGGTCGCCACCATCCGCGCCTCGGCCACGCCGGCGGATGCGCGCGAGCGGCTGATGGAACGCCGCTGGCCTGCGCACGAGATCGCGCCCTTCATCCGGCTGATCGACGACCCGACCCATACGATCAACGAGGACGGCACCTACAACCTGTCGGAACGCCAGGCCCGCGCCATCCTGGACCTGCAACTGCAGCGGCTGACCCAGCTGGGCGTCAAGACCATCACCGACGAGCTGGAAGAACTGGCCCGCCAGATCAAGGACTACCTGGAAATCCTCGGCTCGCGCGACCGGATCATGGCGATCATCTCGGACGAGCTGCGCGAGGTGAAAGCCGCCTTCGCCGTCCCCCGCCGCACCGAGATCGTCGACTGGTCCGGCGACATGGAGGACGAGGACCTGATCGAGCGCGAGGACATGGTGGTCACCATCACCTCGGGCGGCTACATCAAGCGCACGCCGCTGGCCGAGTTCCGTGCCCAGAACCGCGGCGGCAAGGGCCTGTCCTCGATGGCGACCAAGGAAGACGACGTGGTGACCACGCTCTTCGTCGCCAATACCCATACCTGGCTGTTGTTCTTCACCACCGACGGCATGGTCTACAAGCTGAAGACCTGGCGGCTGCCGCTGGCGGGCCGCACCGCCAAGGGCAAGGCCTTGGTCAACATCCTGCCGATCGGGCCGGGCGTCACCATCGCCGCGCTGATGCCGGTGGACGAGCCCGAGGAGAACTGGGCCAGCCTGCAGATCGTCTTCGCCACCTCGGACGGCGACGTGCGGCAGAACGACCTGTCCGACTTCACCAACGTGATGCGCAACGGCAAGATCGCCATGAAGCTGCCCGAGGGGGTCTCCCTGGTGAACGCGGCGATTGCCGACGAGAACGACGACGTGATGCTGGTGACCTATCTCGGCCGCGCCATCCGCTTCTCGACCCAGGAGATCCGGGTGTTCAAGTCCCGCGGCTCGACCGGCGTGCGCGGCATCCGGCTGGCGGAAGGCGACCGCGTGGTGTCGATGTCGATCATCCGGCATTTCGAGGCCGAGGCCGACGAACGCGCCGCCTATCTGAAGCAGCGCCGGCTGATGGCCGGGGTGACCGAGGACGAGGCCGACGACGAAGAGGAAGCCGTGGCCGGGGGCCAGCTGTCGACCGAACGCTATGCCGAGATGTCGGCGGCCGAGGACCTGATCCTGACCGTCACCGCCGGCGGCTCGGGCAAGCTGTCGTCCTCGCACGACTATCCCGTCCGCGGCCGCGGCGGCATGGGCGTCAAGGCCATCTCGCCCGGCCCGCGCGGCGGCCGCATCGTCGCCTCCTTCCCGGTCGGCCTCAGCGACCAGATCATGCTGGCCACCTCCACCGGCCAGTCGATCCGCGTGCCGGTCGATCAGGTCAGCTTCCGCTCCCGCTCGGCCGGCGGCGTCCGGGTCTTCAACGTCGGCGCCGAGGAGGAAGTGGTCTCGGTCGCCCGCGTCGCCGACCAGGGCGATGACGAGGCTTGAATCCCGCCTCGCCGCCCTGGCGGCGGCGGGGGAAACCATCGCCTACGGCGCGCTGGCGCGAGAGCTCGGCCTGCGGATGGGCGAGCTGACCGCCGCGCTGGAGGCGCTGATGGAGGCGGATGCGCGGGCGGGGCTTCCCCTGCGCGCCGCGCTTTGCGAGGGGCGCTTCGCCGGCGGCCTGCCGGCCCGCGGCTTCTTCGACAAGGCGGCGGACCTGGGCTTCGACACCTCCGACCCGCAGGCCCTGACCGCGCAGCACCGCGCCGCGCTTTTCGCCAAGTGACTCCTCGGCAACGCCTGCCGGAAAACCGCCTCGCGCCGATTCACTCTCCCCGCCGCGGCCCCTAACCTGCGCGCCAGAAAAGAGTGAAAGGATTCACCATGAAACGGGCAGTCTTCTCCATCCTCCTCCTCGCCGCCACCCCGGCGCAGGCGTTCGAGATCACCGGCGGCTCGGTCGAACTCGGCTATTCCGGCTT
This sequence comes from Rhodobacter sp. SGA-6-6, assembly GCF_011043545.1. GTDB lineage: Bacteria > Pseudomonadota > Alphaproteobacteria > Rhodobacterales > Rhodobacteraceae > Pseudogemmobacter. The sequence goes on from NZ_JAAKGP010000007.1 coordinate 154,669, forward strand.
CACCGACAACCTGCTGAAGAAGGTCGACAAGACCACGCTGGCCGGGCAGATCGAGGTCGGCTTCTCGCCCGCCTTCTCGATGCAGGCCGACCTCGGCTTCATGAACTTCGGGTTCAGCGACGAGGAAGCGCACAACATCGGCCTGCACAGCATCTACCACGCCAGCGACATCACCTCGCTGGGGATGTATTTCGGCCAGGACCGGCTGGACGGCGGCAACCTCTCCATCACCGGGGTCGAGGTCGGTCACCAGACCGGCGCTCTGGGGCTGGAGGGCTACCTGACCTATGCCAAGGACAGCGCCGAGGACGGCTTCGTCTTCGGCGCCCGTGCCGACTGGGACCTCTCCGACATCGCCGGCATCGGGCTGCGCTACGACAACGCCGACATCGGCGGCACCGATTTCTCGCGGCTGTCGCTGACCGGGCAATACACGCTGGCCAGCGGGCTGGCGCTGACCGGCGAACTCGGCTCCGCCGACATCGGCGCGGCCGGGTCCGAACCCTTCTTCGGCATCGGCGCGAAGATGACCTTCGGGGCCGAGCGCGGCGCCACCTTCAACGACCGCTCGGTGCTGAATCTGCTGCCGGGCCTCTGACCCGGCCCGGGGGCGGGTCGCCCGCCCCCTCCTCCATTGCGCCGCGCCGCCCGCGGGGCTATCTACCCCCGCATGACGGAACCTCTTCACATCATCGGCGGCGGCATGGCCGGGTCCGAGGCCGCTTGGGCCGCGGCCAACATGGGCGTGCCCGTGGTGCTGCACGAGATGCGGCCCAAGGTCGCCACCTTCGCCCACCGCACCGGCCACTTCGCCGAGATGGTCTGCTCCAACTCCTTCCGCTCCGACGACCACGAGCGCAATGCCGTCGGGCTGCTGCACTGGGAGATGCGGGCGGCCGGCGGGCTGGTGATGGCGATGGCCGAACGGCACCGGCTGCCCGCCGGCGGCGCGCTGGCGGTGGACCGCGATCCCTTCGCCGCCGCGGTGACGGAACGCCTCCGCGCCCACCCCCTGATTTTCGTCGAAAATCAGGAAGTCGACGCCCTGCCTTCGTCCGGGAACTGGATCGTCGCCACCGGCCCGCTGACCAGCCCGGCGCTGGCGGAGAGCATCCGGCAGGCGACCGGCGCCGAGGCGCTGGCCTTCTTCGACGCCATCGCCCCCATCGTCTATGCCGAGACCATCGACATGTCGGTGGCCTGGCGCCAGTCGCGCTACGACAAGGGCGAGACCGAGGAGGAACAGCGCGCCTATATCAACTGCCCGATGGACAAGGCCCAGTATGAGACCTTCATCGACGCCCTGCTGGCCGCCGAGAAGACCGAGTTCCGCGAGGGCGAGACCGCCGGCTACTTCGACGGCTGCCTGCCCATCGAGGTGATGGCCGAACGCGGCCGCGAGACCCTGCGCCACGGCCCGATGAAGCCGGTCGGCCTGACCAACGCCCATCGGCCGGAGGTGAAGCCCCATGCCGTGGTGCAGCTGCGCCGGGACAATGCGCTCGGCACGCTCTACAACATCGTCGGCTTCCAGACCAAGATGAAGTATGGCGCGCAAACCTCTGTCTTCAAACTGATTCCCGGGCTGGAGGATGCCAGTTTCGCCCGGCTCGGCGGCATCCACCGCAACACCTTCATCAACTCGCCCACGCTGCTGGACAGCCAGATGCGGCTGAAATCCCGCCCGCACATCCGCTTCGCCGGCCAGATCACCGGGGTGGAGGGCTATGTCGAATCCGCCGCCATGGGGCTTCTGGCCGGACGGATGGCCGCGGCGGAAATCCTCGGGCGGATGGTGTCGCCGCCGCCTCCGGAAACCGCCATGGGCGCGCTGGTCACCCATATCACCGGCGGGGCGGAGGCGAAGAGCTTCCAGCCGATGAACGTCAACTTCGGCCTCTTCCCCCCGATCGACGCCAAGGGCGGCCGCAAGGGGCGCAAGGACCGCTACAAGGCCTATACCGACCGGGCGAAACAGGCATTCACCGCATGGCTGGCAGGCTGAGCGATCCCCGGGGAAAACCCCGCCCCGGGCTTGACCCGGGGCCTCGCTTTCAACCCATGCACCCGGCGACCATGGAGGTCCCGGGTCAAGCCCGGGACGGGGACACCACCTTCACCACCCGCTTCGCGCCCTCGCCCACCGGGCCCCTGCACCTCGGCCATGCCTATTCCGCGATCCTCGCCCATGACATGGCCCGCGCCGCCGGCGGCCGGTTCCTGCTGCGGATGGAGGACACCGATCTGGACCGCTGCCGCCCGGATTACGAGGCCGGGATCGTCGAGGACCTGACTTGGCTGGGGTTGAGCTGGGACGGCCCGATCCATCGCCAGTCCGAGCATATCGCCGGCTACAACGCCCGGCTGGAGCCGCTGGCGACGCGCGGGCTGCTCTACCCCTGCTCCTGCACCCGCTCCGACATCCGCGCCGCGCTGTCGGCGCCGCAGGAGGGCGTGCAGCACAACGTCTACCCCGGCATCTGCCGGGGCCGCCCGATGGAGACCCGCCTGCCCGGCGATGCGCTGCGGCTGGACCTCGCCGCCGCGCTGGAGGCGCTGGCGGGCGCGGACCTGGGCTTCACCGAAACCGGCCCCGCCCATCAGGGGCGGCACCGGGTGGAGCCGGACACCGCGATGCGCGACATCGGCGACGTGGTGCTGTCGCGCAAGGGCGAGGATATCGTGGCCTATTTCCTCGCCTCGGCCTTCGACGACGCCGACCAGCGCATCAGCCATGTCATCCGCGGCGAGGACCTGTTCGCCTTCACCCCCGTGCAGGTGATCCTGCAACACCTGCTCGGCCTGCCGACGCCGGTCTACCACCACCACCGGCTGATCCGCGACGAGGCCGGCAAGCGGCTGGCGAAACGCGACGACGCCCGCGCGCTGGCGAAGTTCCGCGCCGAGGGCGCCAGCCCGCAGGACATCCGCCGGATGGTGGGCCTCTAGGCCATCGGCTCGGTGAGGATGACCTCCTCGCCGCCCCTGACCGCGGTGTAGAAGCAGGACTGTCGCCCGGTGTGGCAGGCCGGCCCTTCCTGCGTGACCAGCGCCAGCAGGCAATCGCGGTCGCAGTCCAGCCGCAGGTCCACCAGCCGCTGGTGGTGGCCCGAGGTCTCGCCCTTCACCCAGAACGCCCCGCGCGACCGGCTCCAGTAGGTCACTCGGCCGGTCTCCAGCGTCCGTGCCACCGACGCCGCGTTCATCCAGGCCAGCATCAGCACTTCGCCCGAAGCATGGTCCTGCGCGATGCAGGGGATCAGCCCGGCGGCGTCGAATTTCAGCGTGGCGGGATCGAAGGCCATGGTCTTCTCCTTGGCGGGGCGGGTCCCCCGGATTACATAAGGCCGGGCGGAGGGCAAGCGATGAGCGATATGGATCTGGTCAGGCTCTATTCCGGGCGCATCCTGGCGCTGGCGGCGGCGATCCCGCATCTCGGCCGCCTGCCCGCGCCGCAGGGCAGCGCGCGGAAACGCTCGCCGCTCTGCGGGTCCGTGCTGACGGCGGATGTGGTGCTGAAGGACGGGCGGGTGGCCGAATTCGCGCAGGAGGTGCGGGCCTGTGCCCTGGGGCAGGCCTCGGCCGCCATCGCCGGCGGGGCGATGATCGGTCGCAATCTTGAGGAGTTGCGGGCCGCCCGCGATGCGCTGGCCGCGATGCTGAAGGAAAACGGCCCGGTGCCGCCCGCCCCCTTCGACGGCTACGAGGTGCTGCTGCCGGCGCGCGACTACCGCAACCGCCATGCCTCGATCCTGCTGGCGCTGGAGGCGGCGGTGGAGGCGGCGGAACAGGCCGCGGGGGCATGAAAAAACCGCCGTCACGGGATGCGTGACGGCGGCAGTGGCGTGTCTGGAGCGCGCAGGACAGAGGCGTCGGGTCTCGGGACAGAGGGACGCGGGCGCGCCGGGGGAACAGACCGCAGGCAGAAAGGATCAGGCGGCGCCCGGCAGGGCGAGCGCGGCGTAAAGCATCAGGAACAGCGCGGCGATGCCGCAGAGGTCGCCGGCCAGCGAGGGTTCGGTGGTCAGGGCTTTGAGTCGGGCGATCATCGCAGGTCTCCTGTTCCTTGTTGCCTGATTGTTCTCACATCCGGGACCGACTGTAAAGAACTTTTTAAGAACATTAAGGAACGGGAGCGGAACATCCTGCGGCTCCTCGCCGGTCTTCGTCCGCTCGTCGCTGTCGAGGAGCGGTTGAAGACCACCGACGAGACCCTACCCGACCGAGATCAGCCGGATCGCCCGGTCCTGATCCAGCAGCCACAGCAGCAGCCGCGCCGCCCGCCCGCGCGGCCCCTCCAGCGCCGGGTCCGCCGCCAAGAGCGCCCGGGCGTCGCTCTGCGCCACCGCCATCAACGCCGACTGCCGCTCCAGATCGGCCACCCGGAACTTGGGCAGGCCGGATTGCGCGGTGCCGATCAGGTCGCCGGCGCCGCGCATCGCCAGGTCCTCCTCGGCGATGCGGAAGCCGTCCTCGGTGTCGCGCAGCACCTTCAGCCGCCGCGCCGCCCCCTCGTTCAGGGGCGGCTGATACATCAGCAGGCAGGTCGATTCGGCCTCGCCCCGCCCGACGCGCCCGCGCAGCTGGTGCAGCTGCGCCAGCCCGAAGGTCTCGGCCCGCTCGATCACCATGATGGTGGCATTGGGCACGTTCACCCCCACCTCGATCACCGAGGTCGCCACCAGCACCGCGGTCTCCCCGGCCACGAAGCGCGCCATGGCGGCGTCCTTCTCGGCCGGCGGCATCTGGCCATGGACCAGCCCGACCCGGCCCTCCCCAAGCGCTGCCCGCAGGGACTGGAACCGTTCCACCGCCGAGGCGAGGTCGATCACCTCCGATTCCTCGACCAGCGGGCAGACCCAATAGGCCTGCCGCCCCTCCTCCACCGCCCGGCGCAGATGGCCGACCACCTCGTCCATCCGCGGCACCGTCACCAGCGCGGTGCGGATCGGCTTCCTGCCCGCCGGCTTCTCGTCCAGCACCGAGACATCCATGTCGCCATAGGTCGCCAGCGCCAGGCTGCGCGGGATCGGCGTCGCCGTCATCACCAGCACGTCGACCGCTTGGCCCTTGGCTCCCAGCTCCATCCGCTGGGCAACGCCGAAACGGTGCTGCTCGTCGATCACCGCAAGGCGGAGGTCGCGGAATTCCACATCCTTCTGGAACACCGCATGGGTGCCGACCAGCAGCTGGATCTTCCCCTCGGCCAGGTCGCGCAGCCTGGCCGCCCGCTCCGCCCCCTTGTCGCGGCCGGTGAGGATCTCCAGCCGCACCCCCGCCGCCTCGGCCAGCGGGGCCAGCCCCTCGTGGTGCTGGCGGGCGAGGATTTCGGTCGGCGCCATCATCACCCCCTGCCCGCCCGCCTCCACCGCGACCAGCAGCGCCAGCAGCGCGACCAGCGTCTTGCCGGCGCCGACATCGCCCTGCAGCAGCCGGTTCATCCGCAGGGGCGTGGCCATGTCGGCGCTGATTTCCGCAATCGCCCGGGTCTGCGCCGCGGTGGGACGGTAGGGCAGGCTTTGCAGCACCCTGCCCTGCAAGACCCCGGTGCCGTGGCTCTCCCCCCCCTTGCCGCGGCGCATCGACTGGCGGGCCAGCGAGAGGGTCAGCTGATGGGCGAACAGCTCGTCATAGGCCAGCCGCTGGCGGGCCGGGTCGGTGGCGGCGAGGCCCGCCGCATCGGCAGGCGCATGGGCGCGGGCCAGCGCCGCGCGCCAGTCCGGCCAGCCCTCGCGCGCGATCAGGCCGGGGTCGATCCATTCCGGCAGCTCCGGCGCCCGGGCCAGCGCCGATTGCACCGCCTTCTGCACCAGCTTCAGCGTCACCCCAGCGGTCAGCGGATAGACCGGCTCATAAGGCGGCAGGGTTCCGGCCTCGTGCGGCAGCAGAACATGGTCGGGGTGGACCATCTGCGGGATGCCGTCGAAGGTTTCCACCTTGCCCGACAGCAGCCGGCGCTGGCCGGGGGGCAGCAGGCGTTCGAGGTAATCGCCCTTGGCGTGGAAGAACACCACCGACCAGTCGAGGCGCGCATCGCGCACGGCGATGCGGTAGGGGCCGCCCTTGCGGCGGGGCGGGGAATGGGCGCCGATGGTGACTTCGACGGTAACGGTAGTCGGGAAGGCCGCGCCCTGCACCGAGTCGCGGCGGCGGCGGTCCACCCCGGCATAGGGCAAGAGGAACAGCAGGTCCTTCGGCCTTGTGACGTCCAGCCCCTCGAAGGCGCGGGCGCTCTTCGGGCCGATGCCGTCCAGCGTCTCCAGCGCCGCGAACAGCGGGAAAAGGACCTCGGGCCGGCTCATCCGCCGATCAGCGCCAGCCAGGCGTCTTCGTCGATCATGCGGATGCCCAGTTTCTCGGCCTCCTTCGCCTTCGACCCGGCCCCGGGGCCGGCGACCAGCAGGTCGGTCTTGGCCGAGACCGAGCCGGCGACCTTGGCGCCAAGCGCCTCGGCCCGCGCCTTGGCCTCGGCCCGGGTCATCTTCTCCAGCGTGCCGGTGAAGACCACGGTCAGCCCGGCCACCGGGCTGGCGGCGGCGCGGGCGGCGGGGGGCACGATCTCGCGCAGCCGGGCAACCAGGTCGTCCACCGCCTGCCGCTCATGCCCCTCCGGCGCCAGAGTGGTGACGACGGCGGAGGCGAGGACGGACCCCAGCCCCTCGATCGCCAGCATCTCCTGCCAGGCGGCCCGGGACTCGGGCGGCGGCGGGTCGGCCTCCCACACCTTGTCGCGCGCCTCCTTGACCCGGGCGCGGCGGCCCTCCTCGGCGGCGGCGGCGCGTTCGGCGGCCTCGGCCTCGTCGGCCTGCAGGTGGCGCAGCGCGGCGGGGCCGGCGGCGTCGATGGCGGCGGCCAGCGCCGGCCAGTCGCGGTAGTGCCGGGCCAGGTCCTTCGCCGCCACCTCGCCCAGATGACGGATGCCGAGGGCGAAGAGGAACCGCTCGAAGGCGATGCTGCGGCGGTCCTCGATGGCGGCGAAAAGCTTGGCGGCGGACCTTTCGCCCCAGCCCTTCACCCGCGCCAGCGGCACCGCCGCCAGATGGCGCAGCGCCGCGGCCAGATGGGCGGGATTGCCCTCCTCCACCGGCACGGCGGCGGCGCGCAGCATCTCGGCCAGCCTGTCGTGCAGTTCGCCCCAGGGCGCCGGCGCCCCGTCCGGCCCGGCCAACCGCGCCTGCGGATCGGCGACCAGCGCCCTGTCGGTGCCGTCGCGTTCCTCCAGCGTGAAGATGTCGGCGGGGCGCGAGATGCGGCCGAGGTAGTAGAAGAATTCCACCTGCTTCGCCCCCAGCCCCTCGATGTCGAAGGCGGCGCGGGAGACGAAATGCTTCAGCTTCTCGACGGCCTGCGCCGGGCAGATCAGCCCGCCGGTGCAGCGGCGGACGGAATCGCCCGGCTCGCGAATGGCGGGGCTGCCGCAGTCGGGGCAGGTCTCGGGGAAGACGTAAGGCGCGGCGTCCGCGGGCCGGCGCGACAGGTCCACGTCGGCGACCTTGGGGATCACGTCGCCGGCGCGATAGACCTGCACCCAGTCGCCGATGCGGATGTCCTTGCCGTCGCGGATCGGCTGGCCGGCATTGTCGCGGCCGGCGATGTAATCCTCGTTGTGGAGCGTGGCATTGGAGACGACGACGCCGCCCACCGTCACCGGGGTCAGCCGGGCGACCGGCGACAGCGCGCCGGTGCGGCCGACCTGGATGTCGATCGCCTCCAGCCGGGTCCAGGCCAGCTGCGCCGGGAACTTGTGGGCGATGGCCCAGCGGGGGGTGGAGGAGCGGAAGCCGAGGCGGCCCTGCAAGGCCAGGTCGTCCACCTTGTAGACCACGCCGTCGATGTCGTAGCCGAGCGTCGCCCGCTGCGCCTCGATGCTGCGGTAATGTGCCAGCATCGCCTCCGGCCCGTCGCAGAGCAGGGTCAGGGGATTTGTCCGGAATCCCAGGGCCTTGAGGCGCGATATTGCAGCGGATTGCGTCGCAGCCAGCGGCTCCGACAGCTCCCCCCAGCCATAGGCGAAGAAGCGCAGCGGGCGGGCGGCGGTGATGGCGGAGTCCAGCTGGCGCAGGGAGCCGGCGGCGGCATTGCGCGGGTTGGCGAAGGTCTTGGCCCCCGCCTCGGCCTGCCTTTCGTTCAGCGCGGCGAAATCTTCGTGGCTCATGTAGACCTCGCCGCGGACCTCCATCACCTGCGGCGCGCCGGTCACCTGCTGCGGAATGTCGGGAATCGTGCGGGCGTTCGCCGTGACATCCTCGCCGACCGCGCCGTCGCCGCGGGTGGCGGCCTGCACCAGCCGCCCGCCTTCATAGCGCAGCGAGAGCGACAGCCCGTCGATCTTCGGCTCGGCGGTGAACGGCAGCGGGCCGGCATGGCCAAGATAGCGGCGCACCCTTTCGGTGAAATCGACGATCTCGCCCGCCTCGAAGGCGTTCTCCAGCGACAGCATCCGCACCGCATGGGCGATCTTGCCGAAACCCTCGGCCACCGCCCCGCCCACCTTGTCCGAGGGGCTGTCTTCCCGCTTCAGCCTCGGGAAGGCCGCCTCGATCTCGGCATTGCGGCGTTTCAGGGCGTCGTAGTCGGCGTCGGAAATCTCCGGCGCATCGAGTGTATGATAGGCGGTATCGGCGGCGGCGATGCGGGCGGCCAGGTCGGCAAGCTCCGCCCTCGCCTCGGTCTCGGTCAGCTGCTCGACTGGCTTCACGGTGCCCCCCATTCCACGCGGCGCGAAGGTTAGGCGGGCCGGGGCGGGAGGTAAAGCCGGTCAGGCGCTGGCGGCCAGCCGCGGTGCGGGCGCGGCCTCCGCCGCCGGGTCGCGCAGCACATAGCCGCGGCCCCAGACCGTCTCGATGTAATTGTCGCCCCCCGTCGCCTCGGCCAGCTTCTTGCGCAGCTTGCAGATGAAGACGTCGATGATCTTCAGTTCCGGCTCGTCCATGCCGCCGTAGAGGTGGTTGAGGAACATCTCCTTCGTAAGGGTCGTCCCTTTCCGCAGCGAAAGCAGCTCCAGCATCTGGTATTCCTTGCCGGTCAGGTGGACCGGCTTTCCCTCCGCCTCCACCGTCTTGGCGTCGAGGTTCACGTTCACCTTGCCGGTGCGGATCATCGACTGGCTGTGCCCCTTGGACCGGCGGATGATGGCGTGGATGCGGGCGACCAGTTCCTCGCGGTGGAAGGGCTTGGTCAGGTAGTCATCGGCGCCGAAACCGAAGCCCTTCAGCTTCGATTCGGTGTCGTCGGAGCCCGACAGGATCAGGATCGGCGTCGACACCCGCGCCAGGCGGATCTGGCGCAGCACCTCGTGCCCCGGGATGTCGGGCAGGTTGAGGTCCAGCAGGATCAGGTCGTAGTCGTAGAGCTTTGCCAGGTCGATGCCGTCCTCGCCCATGTCGGTGCAGTAGACGTTGAGATTCGCGTGGGTCAGCATCAGTTCGATGCTGCGCGAGGTGGTGGGATCGTCTTCCACGAGGAGGATGCGCATTCGGGGGAAACTCCGCTTGGTCTGCCGGGGCTTGGGGTCATTTTCCTTAACGACACTGGCGGCCAATGGTTAATACGGCGTTACTATGCCCGGGCGGAATCCGGAAACAACTTAAAGTTGTCTGTATTTCTGGATCGCGGTGACCTTCAGCCCCTTCACCCCGTGTCTTTCCACCGCGCGGCGCCAGAGATCGAACTCTTCCTCCGACAGGGCATAGCGCTCCAGCGCCTCGGCCTGGGTCATCAGGCCGTGGACCACCGCGTTGACGACAATCGCCTTTCGGCTGGCAACCCAGCGGCGGGTGTCGGCGGGCGGCAGGTCGGCCCGGCTGAGGATCGACCCGTCCGGCAAGGTGACCTGGCGCGGCCCGTCGACGCGCTTGAGATACATCGGCATCATCCCCGTCCGTTCTTCCGTCCGGGGCAGAGTGACGCAACGGGCTTAAGCAAAGCTGAAGCGTTGCGGGCGACAGGGGTTGAGAGTGCGGTGCATTTTCCTATATTGCCGCGCAACCCCCTCCTGCGGCCCCTGCCGCCCCCGGACCCAAGCCCCATGCCGCGCGACCTGCCCCTGAACTCCCTCGGCCTGCCCAAGCCCCCCGCCGAGACGCGGGTGGTGGTGGCGATGTCGGGCGGCGTCGATTCCTCGGTGGTGGCGGCGCTGCTGAAGGACCAGGGCTATGACGTGGTGGGGGTGACGCTGCAGCTTTACGACCATGGCGCGGCGCTGGCGAAGAAGGGGGCCTGCTGCGCCGGCCGCGACATCCACGATGCCCGCCGGGTGGCCGAGGCGATGGGTTTCCCGCATTACGTGCTGGATTACGAGAACACCTTCCGCGAGGCGGTGATCGAGGAATTCGCCGATGCCTATCTGGCCGGCGCCACCCCGGTGCCCTGCATCCGCTGCAACGAGCGGGTGAAGTTCAAGGACCTGCTGGCGACGGCGAAGGACCTCGACGCCGACTGCATGGCGACCGGGCATTACATCCAGCGGAAATTGGGCGCCGCGGGGGCGGAGTTGCACCGGGCGGCGGATCCGGCGCGCGACCAGTCCTATTTCCTGTTCTCCACCGCGCAGGAGCAACTGGACTACCTGCGGTTTCCTCTGGGCCATCTGGCCTCGAAGGCCGAGACCCGGGCGCTGGCGGCGAAATACGGGCTGCCGGTGGCGGACAAGCCGGACAGCCAGGACATCTGCTTCGTGCCGAACGGCAACTACGCCGCGGTGATCGAGAAGCTGCGCCCCGGCGCCGCCGATCCGGGCGAGATCGTCGACCTGTCGGGCCGGGTGCTGGGGCAGCACCGCGGGGTGATCCACTACACCATCGGCCAGCGCAAGGGCCTCGGCATCGGCGGCCTCGGCGATCCGCTTTATGTGGTGAAACTGGACGCCGAGACGCGGCGGGTGATCGTCGGCCCGAAGGAGGCGCTGTCCACCCGGGTGGTGCCGGTGCGCGAGATCAACTGGCTGGGCGACACCCCCTTCGACTCGCGCCCCGAATGGGAGCTGGAGGTGCGGGTCCGCTCCACCCGCGCGCCGCGCCCGGCGCTGGTGCGGCCCTTGGGGCCGGCCGAGGCCGAGGTCACGCTGTTCGAGGCCGAGGACGGGGTCTCCCCGGGCCAGGCCTGCGTGTTCCATGAAGCCGGTGGCGGGTCCCGCGTCTTCGGCGGCGGCTGGATCTGGCGCGGGCGGTAAGCAAGGGGGCGCTGCCCCCGTCTTCGCAAGCGAAGACTCCCCCGGGATATTTGCCGTCCAGAAAGAGGACGGATTCCTTTCCTAGAGGTGATCCAGCACCGATCTTGCCGCGCGCAGACCGGGCGGCTCCTGCCCGCGGCCGAGGCGCTGCATGGTGACTTCCATCGCCTCGGCCTGCGGACCGGGGCCGTTCTGCAAGAGCGCCAGCAGCGCCGGGGCGATCCTTTCGGCGCGGCAATCGGGGCCGATGAATTCCGGCACCGTGCGGGTCTCGGAGACCAGGTTGACCAGCGTCACCGTGTCGATCCGCGCCATCCGCCGCATCAGCCACAGCGTCGGCGCCGCCATGTCGTAGGCGATCACCATCGGGCAGGACTGCGCCGCCAGTTCCAGGGAGACCGTGCCCGAGGCCGCAAGGGCGGCATCGGCGGCGGCGAAGGCGGCGGTGCGGGCGGCAAGGTCGGGAGCGGGCAGGATCACCGGATTGCCGGGCCAGTCCTTCGTGGCCTCGGCGACGGTATCGGCCAGGTGCCGCGGCGTGGGCAGGACCACCCGCAGGGCGGGCAGGCGCGCGGCGACGAGGCGCAGCGTCCCGCCGAACGGCGGAAGCAGGCGCGAGACCTCTCCCCGCCGCGAGCCCGGCAGGGCGACGACCAGCGGCGCGTCAGGGGCGATGCCATGGGCTTCGCGGAAGGCCCGCGCCTGTTCGGGGCCTGCCACGGGTTCCGAGACGACCGGGTGGCCGACGAAATCGCAGCTCATGCCGGCGGCGGTCATCCAGGGCGGCTCGAAGGGCAGCAGCGCCAGCACATGGTCGATATGCCGCGCCATCTTCGCCGCCCGACCGGGGCGCCAGGCCCAGACCGAGGGCGCGACGTAATGGATGGTGCGCAGCCCGGGACGCGCCGACTTCGCCAGCGCGGCCACACGCAGGCAGAAGTCCGGGCTGTCGATGGTGACCAGCGCGGCGGGGTTCGCGGCAAGGGCGGCCTCGGCGGCCTGACGGATGCGGCGCTTCAGGTGGAAATACTTCGGCAGGACCTCCACCAGCCCCATGACGGACAGCTCTTCCATCGGGAACAGGCTTTCCATCCCCTCGGCCTGCATGGCGGGGCCGCCGATGCCGGAGAAGGCGACGCCCGGGGCCAAAGCCTTCAGCCCGGCCATCAGCGCGGCGCCGAGGCGGTCGCCCGAGGGCTCTCCGGCGATCAGGAAGACATGGAGCGGGGAAGCGGGGGCACGATTTTTCGGCGAAAAATCGGTCATGCCCGGGCGGGTCCGCGGGCCCAGAGGAAGAGGCCGTGCCGTGCCGCCGCCTCCTGCATCGCCGGCAGGTCGAGGGCCAGCACCCCGCCCGCCTCCCAGGCGATGCCGGCGAGGCCGGCTTGCGCCGCCGCCTCCACCGTGGCGGGGCCAAGCGCCGGCAGGTCGATGCGGCGGTCCTGCAGCGGCTTCGGCGCCTTGTAGAGCAGGCCCCTGCCCGCCTGCGGCGCCGGGCGCAGCGCCTGCGGCAGAGCGGCGACCTGGGCCAGCATGGCGTCGGTGCCGGCGATGGTTTCGGCGGCGAGGCAGATGCCTTGCGCCACCACGCAGCCCTGCCCCACGTCCACCCGGCCGAGCGCCTCGGTGATCGCCGCGGCGCGGGCGGCATCCTGCTGGTCGCGGGGGGTCAGCGCCCCGGCATGGAGCCCTTCGGGCGGCACCAGCGACGGCGCGATCTCGGCGGCGCCGGTGATGGCGAATCCCTCTTCCTCGAACAGCGCCAGCACCTCGCGCAGGGTGGCGTCGTCGCCCTGTGCCAGCGTGTGCATCAGCCGCGGCACGATCTGCGCCGTCTGCGCGTCGAACAGCGCCGGGTCCAGCCGCGGGCGGCGGACGGCGCCGGCGAAGGCCACCCGGGTGACGCCGGCCTGATGCAGCGCGGCGAAGAAGGGATAGAGCCGCTCGATGCGGAAGGTCAGGTCCGGGGCCAGCTTCTCGGGCGGGAAGCCCTCAAGTGCCGCGACGAAGGGGCGCTGCGGCAGGGCCTTCACCAGGGCGGCGGGCAGCGCCCCCGCCCCGGCGATCAGCGCCAGCGTCATTTCGGGCCTTTCGGCGTCAGGAAGCTGCGGTCGCTGTCCGAGAGGATGAACTCGGCGATCTCCTGCACCAGCGGGCTGTCGAAATCGCCGCTCAGCCGGGCGGCGCGTTCGTGGAAGGTGCCCTCGCCCTGCGCCAGCATCTGGTAGGCGGCGCGCAGCTGGGTGATGCCGGCGCGGTCCACCCCGCGGCGCTTCAACCCGACGAGGTTCAGCCCGTCCAGCTCTCCGCGCGGAGCCTGCACCAGGCCGTAGGGGATCACGTCGTTCGTCACCATGGTCACGGCGCCGATGATGGCGCCCTGGCCGATGCGGACGAACTGGTGCACGCCGGAGAGGCCGCCGACGATCACGTCGTCGCCGAGGTGGACATGGCCGGCGATGGCGACATGGTTGACCAGGATCACCCGGTCGCCGACCTGGGCGTCATGGCCGACATGGGCGCCGGTCATGATCAGGCAGTCCTCGCCGACCCGCGTCACCCCGCCGCCGCCTTCCGTCCCGGTGTTCAGCGTCGCACCCTCGCGGATGCGGGTGCGGGCGCCGACCTCCAGCCGCGTGCGCTCGCCCTTGAACTTCAGGTCCTGCGGCACCTCGCCGACGCAGGCGAAGGGCCAGATCGTGCAGTCGTCGCCGATCGCGGTCCAGCCGGTGACGACGGCATGGGACTTCACGGTGACGCGGGCGCCCAGGGTGACCTCGGGTCCGATCACCGCAAAGGGGCCGATGTGGCAATCCTCGCCGATGCTGGCGCCTTCCTCGACGAAGGCGGAAGGATGGATGACGGCGGTGCCGTGGATACCCATGCGATCAGGCCCTGGGCAGGTCGAACATGGCGGTGAAGGTGGCCTCGCAGGCCAGTTCCCCCTCCACCCGCGCCTCGCCGGAGAATTTCCACACCTTGCCGCCGCCGCGCAGCGCCTTGACATGCAGCTCCATCACGTCGCCGGGCACGACCTTGCGGCGGAACTTCACCCCGTCGACGCCCATGAAGAAGACCTTGGCGTTCTTGTCCACCAGGTCCATCGACAGGCCGACCAGCACGCCGGAGGTCTGCGCCATCGCCTCGACGATCATCACGCCGGGGAAGATCGGCATCCCGGGGAAATGGCCGGTGAACTGCGGCTCGTTGTAGGTGATGCACTTGATCCCGACGCAGCTTTCGTTCGGCACGATGTCGCGCACCTTGTCGATCAGCAGGAAGGGATAGCGGTGGGGGATGATCCGCTGGATCAGGTCGAGATCGGCGGTGGTCGGGGCGGCGGTTGCATCCACGGGCATGGTCTCCTGCGCCGTCCTTCGCGGGCGGCCTCGTCTTTGGTCTTGGGCCTCGGCCGGGGGCCGGCCTCTGCCCGTGCTAGCAAGTCGCCGCGGAGGTGACAAGTTCCCAAGGCGGCGAAACCGGGATCAGGGGGCGGGCGTATCGGGGGTTTCGGCGGGAGATTCGGGGGCTTCGGGCGGCAGGCCGGGATGGGCCGCGTCCATGTGGCGGACGGCGGTGGCGGTGATGTCGGTGGCCTCGGTCGCCAGGATCACCGCGCCCCCGGCAAGGATGGCCGAGGCGCCGCTGTCCTCCAGCAGCGTCTCCAGCACCGGGCGGGCGGCGGCGAAGAACGCCGTCTGCTCGGCCTCCAGCTTGCCGACGATGGCGCGGCTCTTGGCCTCCTGCGCGTCGCGGATGCCTTCGACGCGGGTGTCGAAATCGGCGGCGAGACGGGTGAAGTCCTCGGCCGGGACTGCGGCGCGGCGGTCGGTGAGCGATTGCTCCTCCTGCTGCAGCGCCTCTTCGATGCGGCGATTCTCGGCGGTCAGTTCGGCGCCCTCGGCCTCGGCCCGGGCGATGGCGGCGCGGCCCCAGGCGCTGTCGCGGAAGAAGCGGTCCTGGTCGAGGGTCAGCACCACCGGGGCGGGGCGCGTCACTTCGGCAGGCGCCTCCTGCGCCGGGACGCCCTGTCCCGGCAGGGCCAGGGCAAGCGCAAGCAGGGCCGGGCGCAGGGCGGACATGCCCGGCTCAGAACCTCGTGGAGACCGTGAGGTCGAAGTTCTGTTCCCTGTCATAGTCTTCCTTGACCAGCGCCCGCGAGAAGTTGAAGCGCAGCGGCCCCATCGGCGTGTTCCACAGCAGCGACAGACCCACGGCGACGCGGGGCTTGAAGCTGTCGTCGACCTCGCCGGCAAGACCGGCAGTATCGTCCAGACTCCAGACCGAGCCCACGTCGAGGAAGGCGCCGCCGGTGATGCCGTACTCTTCCGGCAGGCCGAGCGGGAAGTCGGCCTCGAAGCGGGCCACGGCGAAGGCGTTGCCGCCGAGCGCGTCCTCCAGATCGGTGCCGTCGCGCGGGCCGATCCCCTTAGGCTCGAAGCCGCGAATCTTGCCACCGGCGAAGAAACGGTCGGTGACGCGGGTGGTCTGGCCGCTGAGTCCGTGGATATAGCCGCCCTCGACGGCCACCCGCAGGGTGACTTCCTCGTTCAGCACCTTGGTCTCGGCCACCGCCAGCGCGGTGGTGGTCAGGAACTTGGTGTCGCCGCCCAGGCCGCCGATCTCCTGCCCGAAGCGGAAGATGTAGCTGGAGGTCGGGTTGAGGCCGGTGATGCGGTTGTCGAACTGGTAGCTGTAGCCGATGGCGCTGGTGATCAACTCTCCCTGCGCCTCTTCACGGCGCAGGATGGGCGAGCGGATGCTGACCGTTTCGACCTCCGGCGTCAGAGGGTCATCGCCAAGCACATCGTCTTGCAGGTCGAATATCTTGTCGGCCGACACCCGGTAGGTCAGGTTCAGCCGCGATTGCTCGCCCACCGGGAAGCCGATGCCGAAGCCGAATCCGAGGCTGCGGGTGTTGTAGAGCGCGAACTCCTGGTCCGAGGTCCGGTAATAGCCGTTGACGTTGAACGACAGGTCGCGCCCCAGCACCGAAGGCTCGGTGAAGGAGAAGGACGAGTTCTGGGTGTCCGAGGTGTTCGCCAGGCTGAGCGACAGCGACTGCCCGCGGCCGAGGAAGTTCGACTCCGAGAAGGAGATGTTGAAGCCGGTGCCGCTGGAAACCGAATAGCTGAGGCCGAAGTTCAGCGATCCGGTCGGCTGTTCCTCGACATCGACGTTGACCACCACCTGGTCGGGGCCGGAGCCCTGCTGGGCATTGACCTGCGCGTCCGAGAAGAAGCCGAGCGCGCGGATGCGTTCGGCCGACTGGCGGATCTCGCGCGGGTTGAAGGGGTCGCCTTCCACGGTGCGGAACTGGCGGCGCACCACCTGGTCCAGCGTGGTGGCGTTGCCCTCGATGTCGATGCGCTCGACGAAGACGCGCTGGCCCCGGACGATGGCGAATTCGATGTCCACCGCCTGGCCGCGGTCGTCGCGGGTGATGCGCGGATCGACGCGGATGAAGTTCAGCCCCTTCTTCAGGGCCAGGTTCTCCATCCTTGCGATGTTGTTCTCGATCACCGCCGGGTTGAAGGTCTGGCCCTTGCGGATCTTCTGCACCGCGATGAACTCGGCGGCGTCGATGCCCTCGACCTCGGAGACGGTGGTGACCTTGCCGATGGTATAGGGCAGCCCCTCGTGCACGGTGAAGGTGACGAAGCTGGCGTCGCGTTCGCGCGTGGTCTCGGCGGTGGCGTCGGTCACCTCGAAGTCGATGTAGCCGCGCGAGCGGTAGAAGTCGGTCAGCATCTGCTTGTCGACCTCGATCCGCTCGGCCACGAAGCTGTCGCGCTGGATGATGGCGCGCAGGAAGCCGGCCTGCTTGGTCTCCAGCACCTGCCGCAGGCGGCGGTCGCTGAAGGCGCGGTTGCCGACGAAGGACAGCCGCTCGATCTCCACCACCTTGCCCTCGGTGATCTCGAAGACCAGGTCGACGCGGTTGCCGTCGCGGCGGATCACCTTGGGGGTGACGGTGGCGGCGAGGCGGCCCTTAACGCGGTAGATCTCGGCGATGGCGGCGGCGTCGGCCTCGGCCACCGAGGGCGAGAAGGCGCGGCGCGACTGCGACTTGATCGCCTGGGCCAGGTCCTCGTCCTTGAGGATCTTGTTGCCCTCGAAGTTGATCAGGTTGACGAAGGGGTATTCGGTGACCTTGATCAGCAGGGTCCCGCCCTGCGGCACCAGTTCCACCGTCTCGAACAGGCCCGAGCGCGACAGCCGCTGATAGGCGTCGTTCAGGTCGCCGGCCGAGACCTCTCCCCCGCGGGCGATTCCGGCATAGGACAGGATGGTGGCATCGTCGACGCGGCTGTTTCCTTCGATCCTGACGTTGGAGAAGGAGAAGACCTGCGCGAAGGCGGGGCTCAGGAATGGCGCCGAAGCGCTTGCGGCGCCAAGGAAAACGGCTGCGGCCAGCAGGCGGGCCCGGGAATGGGGACGCGAGGTCCTGCCGGAAGTGTCTGCCATCGCCAAGCCCCTTGCATTCTGGACGTTCAACGCAGGGGATAGCGGGAAAGCCGGGCCTTGTCAAAAGGCTGCGGTTGCTGTGGATAACTTTGCCAGATATGGTATTCCCGACAGCTGCGGGACGGGCGCCGGCCGATCAGTTCCCGAGCAGGATCTGGCCGAGGAAGCCCCCCGCCAGCAGGCCGGCCAGGATGGCGCCGATGGTGAACAGCCGGTCGAGATTCAGGTTCACCAGAAGGCTGAGGCCCGGAAGGGTTCGCTGGACAAGCTGCATGACAGGCTCCGTTGGCTGTGACCCGGGTCTAGCAGCGGATTGGGGCAGGACTTGGGCGGGATCGGGGCGCACCGCGGGCGGGGATGACGGGGCATCCCGCCGCTCCGGTTGCCCCGGGCGGGAAAAGGCGAGGCACTGCCTCGCCCCGCCCGCGCTTAACGGCGTCACCCGGAAACGGCAGCGGTTCCAAACCCCGGGAGGTCAGCGCCCGACCCGGCGGGCGAGAAGCGCCCGCCGCGGGCGGGGCGGGCGCTGGCCGGGCCATTGGGGCCCGGCCGGGACAAGGGGAAGCGTTGCACTGTGGCGAAGGCACGCGCCTTCGCCATGGAAGCGGAGGGAGCGGCGGGGTTCACCCCGCCCTCCCCCTCACACGCAGGTCACGTCCTGCAGCAGCGCGAAGATCATCACCGACAGCAGCACCGTCAGCCCGATCGACATCAGCACCCGCAGCGCGCGGTCCGAGGGCGGGCGGCCGGTCGCCGCCTCCCAGGCGTGGAAGACCAGATGGCCGCCGTCCAGCACCGGAATCGGGAACAGGTTCAGGATGCCCACCCCGAAGGAGATGATGGCGAAGAGGGTGAAGAAGGTCTCCGGCCCCGCCTTCGCGGCATCGCCGAGCGCATCGGCCATGCCGATCACCCCCGACATGTTGCAGGCCGAGATATTGCCCGCGACCATGTGCCAGAGGCCCGAGAAGGTGCTGGTGGTGATCCCCCACATCGCCGAGAGCGAGCCGGTCAGCGACTCGGCCAGTCCGGCCGGGCGGGTGCCGGGGTCGAAGATCTGGCCCTGCTCGATCCCCATCAGCCATTCGGTGCGGAAGCCGCCCTCCGGGTCGGGGATGTCGCGCTTGCGCGGGGTCAGCACCATGTCGGTGGTGGTGCCGTTCCGCCAGACCGTCAGCGCCACCGGCTGGCCGCCCGATCCGGTGACGATCTCGCGCAGCTGCAGGAAGGTGACGATCTCCTGCCCGCCGGCGCGGGTGATGACGTCGCCGGCCCGAAGCCCGGCATCCACCGCCGCCGACTTCACCTGCACCCCGCCGACCATGGCCGGGGCGGGATGCGGGCCGGTGAAGGTGACGGTCTGGCCATCGCGCTCCACAGTCCATTCGATGGAAGGGGTCTGCGGCAGGCTGTCGTTGGCCAGCTTGCCGAGGTCGGAATAGCTGGCCACCGGCGTGCCGTTCAGCGCCAGCACGATGTCGCCGGGCCGCAGCATCTCGCCCGCCCAGGGCAGCGCCCGGGCACGCTCCACCCGCGGCTGGCCGTCGGCGATGCCGAGCGTCAGGCCCATGACGACGAGGACGGCGAAGGTCAGCAGGAAATTGGCGAAGGGACCGGCCGCCACCGTGGCCGCCCGCGCCCAGAGGGGGGCGCCGGCCATGGTGTGGCGGCGCTCGGCGGCGGAAAGGCCGGCGGTCCCGGCGCTGCGGACCGAGGCCGCGTCGGCGTCGCCGAGGAATTTCACGTAGCCGCCGAAGGGGATGGCGGCGATCTGCCATTTCGTGCCGCGCCGGTCGGTGCGGCTGGCCAGCACCTTGCCGAAGCCGATGGAGAAGACCTCGGCATGAATGCCGCACCAGCGGCCGACGATGTAATGGCCGTATTCGTGGACCGCCACGATCACCGACAGCGCGACGACGAAGAAGAAGGCGGCCCAGATCACGGCCCAGGCCGAGCCGCCCATGGCGGCGATGAGGTCGGTCATGCGGTCCTTCCCGTCGTGCTGATGGCCTCGGCGGCCCTTACCCGTGCCAGATGGTCCATGGCCAGCACATCCTCAAGCCCCATCGCGTCTTTTCCAAGGCCCTCGCCGGCCGAAAGCCGGTCGAGCACGGTCTCGACCACCCCGGCCATGTCCATGAAGCCGATCCGGCCATCCAGGAAGCCGTCCAGCGCCACCTCCTTGGCGGCGTTGAAGGCGGCCCCGGCCAGGCCGCGGATCGCCATCACCTCGCGCGCCAGCCGCAGCGCGGGATAGCGGGCCAGGTCGGGCGCGCGGAAGGTCAGGGTGGACAATTGCGCGAGATCGAGCCGCGCCACCGGCAGCGGCGCGCGGGTCGGCCAGTTCAGCGCATAGCCGATGGGATGGCGCATGTCGGGGCTGCCGAGATGGGCCATGATGGCGCCGTCGCGGAAGCCGACCATCGAATGCACGATCGATTCGGGATGGACGATGACCTCGATCCTTTCGGGGTCGATACCGAAATATTCGCGCGTTTCAATGACTTCCAGCGCCTTGTTGAACATGCTGGCCGAGTCGATGGTGATCCTTTGCCCCATCGCCCAGTTCGGATGCGCCAGCGCGTCCTTCACCGTAGCTGTCGCCAGCGCCTCCATCGGCCAGTCGCGCAGCGCGCCGCCGCTTGCGGTCAGGATGATGCGGTCGACCGCCGCCATGTCCTCGCCGATCAGGGCCTGGAAGATCGCCGAATGCTCGCTGTCCACCGGCAGGATGCGGGCGCCGCGGGATTCGGCGGTGGAGACCAGCAGCTGCCCGGCGGTGACGAGGCTTTCCTTGTTCGCCAGCGCCAGCGTGGCGCCGTGGCTCAGCGCCCGCAGGCCGGGGACCAGCCCGGCGGCGCCGACGATGGCGCTCATCACCCAGTCGGCGGGCAGGTCGGCAGCACCGGCGATGGCCTCTGCCCCGGCGGCGGCCCCGGTCGCGGTGCCGGCCAGCGCCTCGCGCAGGGCGGGCAGGTCGGCGGGATCGGCGCAGACCGCCAGTTCGGCCCGCAGGGCCCGGGCCTGTTCGGCAAGGCGCGCGATGTTGCGGCCGCCGGTCAGGGCGACGGTATGATAAACCTCCGGCCCGCCGGCGCGCAGGACCAGTTCCACGGTCTGTTCGCCGACCGAGCCGGTGGCGCCGAAGATCGAGATGCGGCGCATCGGCTCAGCCCTTCGGGAACAGGTTCAGCGCGGGCAGCAGCACGGCGGTCAGGATGGCGGCGAAGGCCAGCGCGTCGAAACGGTCCAGGAGCCCGCCATGGCCGGGGATCAGGGCCGAGCTGTCCTTCACCCCCGCCCGCCGCTTGATAGCGCTTTCCGCGATGTCGCCCATCTGCCCGGCGAAGGCGACCAGCGGCGAGACCCAGACCAGTGCCGCCGTTCCCTGCCCCGCCGACCAGAACGCCGCGCCGACCAGCGCCGCGCCGATCCAGCCGGCGACGGTGCCGCTCCAGGTCTTCTTCGGGCTGACCTTCGGCCAGAACTTCGGCCCGCCGAGGATGCGGCCGGCGAAATAGCCCGCCACGTCGGAGGCCACCACCACCGCCAGCAGCCAGAGCACCGGCGCCAGCCCCGCGCCCTGCCGCAGCGCCACCAGCGCCCAGCCGGTGGCGAGGATCACCAGCGCATACCCCGCGAAGACCGCGGTGTCGCGGCGCGGGGCGATGACGCCGACCAGCGGCGGCAGCAGCAGCAGCGGGATCACGAAAGGTTGCGGCACGAAGAGGTTCAGCGCCAGCACCCCGGCGGCCAGGAGGCCGAGCAGGACCGAGGCGTCCTGCCCCTCGCCGCGGGTCATCCGCGCCAGTTCCCACATCATCAGGCCGGAGCAGACCACCGCCAGCAGCGCGAAGACCGTGCCGCCCAGCCAGATCGCCCCGCCGCCGACCGCCAGCAGGACCACGGCCGACAGGATGCGGGGGGCGAGATCGCCCCATCTGCCGGAGGAAGCGGTCATCGGGACCTCCGAAAGCCTGCCGCGGGCGGGACAGGGAAACGCAGTGCGGTTCCCCCGCCCGTGCACAGCATATCAGCCGGAAACGGTGCGGCACGAGACCCCGAGAGGCCAGCGCCCGACCCGGCGGGCGAGAAGCGCCCGCCGAGGGCGGGGCGGGCGCTGGCCGGGCCTCGAAGGCCCGGCCGGTCCGGTTGAGATGGTGCGCTGTGGCGAAGGCGATGGCCTTCGCCATGGACAGGAAGAAGTGCTCCCTGCCGATCCCCGCTGCCTTGCCCTGCCCCGCTCATGCCTTGACGCCCCCGAAGCGGCGGTCGCGGTTGCCGAAGCGGGCCAGGATGCCGGCCAGCTCGGCCGGGGTGAAGTCGGGCCAGAGCGTCTCGGTGAATTCGTATTCGGCATAGGCCGCCTGCCAGGGCAGGAAGTTGGAGGTCCGGGTCTCGCCGGAGGTGCGGATCACCAGATCGGGGTCCGGCAGGCCGCCGGTGTCCAGCCGGGCGGAAAACGCCGCCTCGGTCAGCGCGGCGGGGTCGAAGCGGCCCTCCGCCGCCTCCACCGCCAGCGCCCGGGCGGCGCGCAGCACCTCGTCGCGGCCGCCGTAGTTGATGGCGACGGTCAGGTTCAGCCGCGACAGATGCGCGGTCTTCGCCTCGATCCCCGACATCAGCCGTTGCAGCTTGGGGTCCAGCCGCGAGCGGTCGCCGATGAAGCGCATCCTGACGCCCTCGGCCGCCATGGCATCGGCCTCGCGCTGGATGTAGCGGGCGAAGATCGCCATCAACCCCAGCACCTCTTCGGTGCTGCGCTTCCAGTTCTCGGTCGAGAAGGCATAGAGCGTCAGCCATTCGATGCCGATGTCGGGGGAGGCGCGGACGATCTCCTTCACCCGCTCGGCGCCCTTGCGGTGCCCGACCAGCCGCGGCCAGCCCTTCTGGGTGGCCCAACGGCCGTTGCCGTCCATGATGATGGCGACATGGGTAGCGGATCGGGGGGAAGCGGGCGGCATCGCGCGGCGGCCTAGACCTGCATGATCTCGTGCTGCTTGGTGTCCAGCGCCTGGTCGACCAGCTTGATGTAACGGTCGGTCATCTCCTGCACCGCGCTCTCCCAGAACTTGGCGTCGTCCTCGGACAGGTGGTTGGCCTTGGCCTTCTTGATCCGGTCCATGCCGTCGCGGCGCAGGTTGCGGATGGCGACGCGGGCATGTTCGGCATATTGCGCCGCGACCTTGGTCAACTCCTTCCGGCGCTGCTCGTTCAGCTCGGGGATCGGCAGCATGATGATGGTGCCGTTCAGCTGCGGGTTGATGCCGAGGCCGGATTCGCGGATCGCCTTTTCCACCTTGCCGACCATGCCCTTGTCCCAGACGTTGATGGTGACCATCCGCGGCTCCGGCACGTTGACGGTGCCGAGCTGGTTGATCGGCGTCATCTGGCCATAGGCCTCGACATGGATCGGCTCCAGCATGGTGCCCGAGGCGCGGCCCGTCCGCAGCGAGGCGAATTCGGTGCGCAGCGCGGCAAGCGCGCCCTCCATGCGGCGGGTCAGGTCGTCGGTGTCGAGTTCGAATTCGTCGGACATCGGGGTCTTCCCTCTCAGGCTTTGCCGCCCCTTCTAGCGGGGGCAGCGGGGAAAATCAAAGCGGCTTGGACGGGGACGGGCCGGGACGGCGCTTTCTTCGCAGAAATCGCGGCGGAGCCTTCAAAGGCTCCGTCCCGGAATTCGCGCGAATTCAGGGCCGCCTCAGTCCGAGACGCGGGTATAGGTGCCCTTGCCGGAGAGGATGCCGCGGAAGCCGCCGGGTTCGTCGAGCGAGAAGACGATGATCGGCAGCCGGTTGTCGCGGGCCAGCGCGATGGCGGTGGCGTCCATCACGCCCAGGTGCTTTTCAAGCGTCTCGTCGTAGCTGACCTGGTCGTAGCGCTTGGCATCGGCGTGTTTCTTCGGGTCCTTGTCGTAGACGCCGTCGACCTTGGTGCCCTTGAACACCGCCTCGCAGCCCATCTCGCTGGCGCGCAGGGTGGCGGCGGTGTCGGTGGTGAAATAGGGGTTCCCCGTCCCGGCGGCGAAGATGCAGACCCGCTTCTTCTCCAGGTGGCGGACGGCGCGGCGGCGGATGTAGGGCTCGCAGACCTGGTCCATCGGGATGGCGCTGATGACGCGGGTGAACACCCCCAGCTGCTCCAGCGCCGACTGCATGGCCAGGGCGTTCATCACCGTCGCCAGCATCCCCATGTAATCGGCGGTCGTCCGCTCCATCCCCTGCGCGGACCCCGCCAGCCCGCGGAAGATGTTGCCGCCGCCGATCACCATGCAGACCTCGACGCCGAGGTCGCGGACCGATTTCACCTCTTCGGCGATGCGGGCCACGGTGGGCGGGTGCAGCCCGTAGCCCTGGTCGCCCATCAGCGCCTCGCCGGAGATTTTGAGCATGACTCGGCTGTATTTGACGCCCGTGGCGGCGGCTGTGGACATGGAAGACCCCGGATGTGGTTGTGTGCTTGGACTGGTGCGCAAAATGTCGGAAAATGGCGGCGGGTTCAACCTGTGAAAGGGCGAACCGGGGGCCAGCCCCCGGACCCCCGGAGTATTTCTGCCAAGATGAAGGGCAAGGGGCTGCTGTCTTCGATCTCGCGCGAGGCGCCGGTGCTGATCGCCGGGCCGACGGCCAGCGGCAAGTCGGCGCTGGCGATGGAGCTGGCGGCGCGGGACGGGCGGGTGATCGTCAATGCCGATGCGCTGCAGGTCTATTCCTGCTGGCGGGTGCTGACGGCGCGGCCCTCCGCGGCGGAGGAGGCGGTGCTGCCGCATGCGCTCTACGGCCATGTCGGGCGGGACCAGCCCTATTCGGCGGGCCACTGGCTGCGCGAGGCGGTGGCGCTGCTGGACCGGCCGGTGGTGATCGTCGGCGGCACCGGGCTTTACTTCATGGCGCTGGTCGAGGGGCTGGCGGAGATCCCGCCGATCCCGCCGGAGGTGCGGGCGGAGGCGGATGCGCTGCGGGCGGCGGATTTCCCGGCGATGGTCGCGGGGCTGGACCCGGCCACCGCGGCGCGGATCGACCTGGCGAATCCCGCCCGGGTCCAGCGCGCCTGGGAGGTGCTGCGGGCCACCGGCCGCGGGCTGGCCGACTGGCAGGCCGCGACCGGCGCCCCTGCCCTGCCGCTGTCGCGGGCCGAGGCGCTGGTGGTCCGGCCCGAGGTCGACTGGCTGAACGCCCGCATCGACGCCCGCTTCGACGCGATGATGGCGGCCGGCGCGCTGGAGGAGGTGCGGGCGGAACTGCCGTTCTGGGATCCGGCCCGTCCCTCCTCCCGCGCCATCGGGGCGCCGGAACTGGTGGCGCATCTGCGCGGTCAGCTGCCGCTGGCCGAGGCCGCCGCCGCCGCCAGGCTGGCCAGCCGGCAATATGCCAAGCGGCAGCGGACCTGGTTCCGCGCCCGGATGGGCGGCTGGCGCGGAATCGCCCTGCCCTGAGCGCCGGTCCCCCGGCGCGGGCATTCCATGCACAGAGTTATGCACAGCTTTCCGTGCCCCCTGTGGATAACTTCGGCCCTCCGCCATCTTTTTGCTTTGGTTGCCCTGTCTGGCTTGGCTAACCTCGGCCCTGCGCCGAGGCCGCCGTCCTTTTGCCCCCTGTTGCAGTCACCTTGCCCTGTCGCCCGTGGCCGAACCGACCCTCGAACCGGATACCGTCCAAGATGCAAGACACCTCCTCCGTCTCCAACCTGCGGTTGACCGCCATCTCCCGCCTGGCCGCGGCCGGGCGCTGGCGGGTGGAGGCGATGCGGTCGCTGTCCGAACCCTGCCTGCTGTGGTTCACCAAGGGCCAGGGCCGGATCACCATCGCCGGGCTGACCCGCGGCTATACCGCCCACAACGCCGTCTTCATCCCGCCGGGGGTGATGCACGGGTTCGAGGCCGGGCCTGCGGTCTTCGGCACCGCGGTCTTCTTCGGCCGCGACTGCGACGTGACCCTGCCCAAGCAGCCGCTGCACCTGCGCATCCGCGAGGTCCATGCCCAGCAGGAACTGAACGTGCTGCTGGACAGCGTGCTGCGCGAGATGGATGCCGACACCCCGGCGCATGAGCGGGCGACGCGGCATTACCTCGGCCTGATCGGCGTCTGGCTGGAGCGGCAGGCCCGCAAGGCCGAGGCCGAGATGCCGAAGCCCGATGCCACAAGGCGGCTGGTGGCGCGCTACACCGCGCTCTTGGAGCGGGACTTCCGCTCGGGCATGGGGGTGGCGGATTTCGCCGCCGCGCTCGGCGTGACGCCGACCCACCTGACCCGCTGCTGCAACGCCGCCTGCGGCCGGCCGGCCAGCGCCCTGCTGCAGGACCGCCGCATCTTCGAGGCCCGCAAGCTTCTGGCCGAGACGCGGATGCCGGTCGGGCGGATCGCGCTGGACCTGGGCTTCAACTCGGCGGCCTATTTCACCCGCGCCTTCCAGCACCTGACCGGCAAGTCGCCCACCGCCTTCCGCCGCGCACCCTGACGCAGCGGAAACCCGCCCCTGCGTATCCCCTCGCCCCCGGTTCCCGGGCGGTGCGGGATGGCCCTGACCCATTGGTCAAAAACGACATGCTGGCGTCGTCTTTCCACCAGGAATGTCGCATTCGTGCGCAAGATCGTCTGTCAATGACATTGACGGAGTGGCGGAAACCATGCGCAAATGGCGCAATCGGGGACAGGCAGGTTCGGCGACAGACCGGGCCCGGCTGCGCAGTCTGCGCAACGGTATGCTCACCGCCTTCCCCGCGCCGAACGGCCGCCAAGACCGCAACCGGAAGACCTGACAGGGAGACTGAGGAATGAAAGACACCATCACCGGCCTGCACCCCGCAGCGCTGATGTATGCCGAGGAAGTCAAGGCCGGCACGCTGAGCCGCCGCGAGTTCCTGACGCGCAGCACCGCGCTCGGCGTTTCGGCCGCCGCGGCCTATGGCCTGATCGGCCTGGCCGCCCCCACCCCGGCGAAGGCGCAGGAGATCCAGCCCGGCGGCACGCTGCGGATGAACATGATGACCCGGGCCCTGAAGGACCCGCGCACCGCGGACTGGAGCGAGATCGCCAACTTCGCCCGCGGCTGGCTGGAATACCTGGTCGAATACAACAACGACGGCTCGATCCGCGGGATGCTGCTGGACAGCTGGGAAACCAACGACGACGCCACCGAATACACCCTGAAGGTGCGCCCGGGGATCAAGTGGTCGAACGGCGACGACTTCACCGCCGAGGACGTGGCCCACAACTTCACCCGCTGGGCCGACGGCAATGTCGAGGGCAACTCGATGTCCGCCCGCATGGCCGGCATCCAGGATCCGGCGACCAAGGCCGCCCGCCCCGAGGCCTTCGAGGTGGTCGACCCGCTGACGCTGAAGATCAAGCTCAGCCAACCCGACATCGCCCTGATCGCCAGCGCCGCCGACTATCCGGCCATGATCGTCCACCAGAGCTATGACAACAGCGACCCCTCGGTGAACCCGATCGGCACCGGCCCCTACATGCCGGAATCGAACGAGGTCGGCGTCAAGCAGGTGCTGGTCCGCCGCGAGGAGCCCTGGTGGGGCACCGAAATCTTCGGCGGCCCCTATCTGGACCGGATCGAATACATCGACCTCGGCACCGATCCCTCGGCCTGGGTGGCCGCGGCCGGCTCGGGCGAGATCGACGCCACCTACCAGTCGCAGGGCGAGTTCATCTCGGTGCTGGACGGGCTCGGCTGGACCAAGACCGAGGCGACCACCGCGGCGACGCTGGCGGTGCGCTTCAACCAGCTGGCCGAGGAATACAAGGACGTGAACGTCCGCAAGGCGCTGCAACTCGCCGTGGACAACAACATCGTGCTGGAACTGGGCTATGCCGGCCTGGGCAAGCCGGCGGAAAACCACCACGTCTGCCCGATCCACCCGGAATATGCCGAGCTGCCGCCGCTGACGGTGGACCCGGCCGGGGCAAAGGCCGCCATCGAAGCCGCCGGCAAGGCCGACTTCGAGTTCGAGCTGATCTCGCTGGACGACGACTGGCAGTCGGCGACCTGCGATGCCGTCGCCGCCCAGATCCGCGACGCCGGCATCAAGATCAAGCGCACGGTGATGCCGGGATCGACCTTCTGGAACGACTGGACGAAATATCCGTTCAGCGCCACGGAATGGAACATGCGCCCGCTGGGGGTGCAGGTGCTGGCGACGGCCTACAAGTCGGGCGAGGCCTGGAACGAGACCGCCTTCTCGAACGAGGAGTTCGACGCCAAGCTGGCCGAGGCGCTGTCGATCGCCGATGCCGACAAGCGGCGCGAGGTGATGAAGCGGCTGGAAGAGATCATGCAGGAGCAGGGCGTGCTGATCCAGCCCTACTGGCGCTCGCTCTTCCGCCACACCGATCCGAAGGTGGGCGGCTGCGACATGCATGCGACGCTCGAGCATCACCACTACAAGTGGCACTGGACCGCCTGAGGTTCAAAGCCCCGCCCGCTCCCGCAAGGGGCGGGCGGGGCCTCCTTCCGCACAGCCGTCGTCCGGGGCCCCCGATGTCCCGCCTGCCCTGCCCATCGGGAAGGATGAGCCATGCTTCTTTTTGTGCTGCGCCGCATCGGCGTGATGATCCTGACAGCCCTTGCGCTGACATTCGTGGTCTTCTACCTGACCAACCTGCCGCCCAACCTTGAAAAGCTTGCCAAATCCGAGGCCTCGGCCCGGATGACCGACGAGCAGGTCGACAGCTGGCTGGCCTCGAACGGCTTCGCGCAGCCGGTGCTGACGCGCTACGCCGAATGGCTGGGGGTGCTGCCGGGCTGGACCGGCACCTCCTCCGACGGCAAGCCGATGGGGCGCTGCCTGAACCGCATCCCCGCCGGCGAGACCCCGCCCGCCTACTGCGGCATCCTGCAAGGCAACTGGGGCTGGTCCACCGTCTTCAAGCAGCCGGTGTCCGAGGTGCTGGGGCGTTCCTTGGGCCATACCGGCTGGCTGATGCTCTGGGTAATGATCGTCATGGTGCCGACCTCGCTGATCCTCGGCGTGCTGTCGGGGATGCGCGAAGGCAGCCGCACCGACCGGGTGCTGTCCACCTTCGCCATCGCCACCACCGCCACCCCCGAATATGTCTCGGGCGTCATCTTCATCGCGCTTTTCGCCTCCGCCACCGCGGGCATCTCGCCCTGGCTGGCCGAGATGGGCTGGATCGAGGGCAAGACCCTGTTCCAGGGCACCGCCACCAGCGCGATGGACGGCCTCACCTTCTGGAACTTCGGCCTGCCGGTGCTGACCATCGCGCTTTACGGCATCGGCTACATCGCCCGGATGACCCGCGCCTCGATGACCGAGGTGATGACCCAGCAATACATCCGCACCGCCCGGCTGAAGGGGGTTTCCTTCCGTGAGGTGGTGATGAAGCACGCGCTGCGGAACGCGCTGATCGCCCCCTTCACGGTGATCATGCTGCAGTTCCCCTGGCTGCTGAACGGCGTGGTGATCGTCGAGACGCTCTTCAACTACAAGGGCTTCGGCTGGACGCTGGTGCAGGCCGCCGGCAACAACGACATCAACATGCTGCTGGCCTGTTCGGTGGTGGCCGTCTTCGTGGTGCTGGTGACGCAGTTGATCTCGGACATCGGCTATGTCTTCCTGAACCCGCGCATCCGTCTGGCCTGAGGAGGAAAACACCATGGAAGACCTCAGCTGGACCGGCGCCCTTGGCCCCTTCCTCGTCCCCGTGATCAACATGGCGGCCATCGTGCTGGCCATCGCCGTCATCGCCCGCATCCTGGTCTCGCTGGCCGACTGGGCCCGCGGGGCGGATGCGGTCGCCGTGGGCGGCCCGGTGCTGGCGGCCCGCCGCCGCGGCCTCGGCGGCACGCTCGACCTGGCGGCGCAGGTGACCATCGGACTGATCCTGCTTTGCATCCTGCTGATCGGGCTGGGAGGCTTCGTGCTGCCCGGCGCCTCGAAGGGCATCCTCGGCTGGGCCGCCCTGCGGTTCTGGCCGGTCTGGGTGGCGCTGGTCGTCACCCTCGGCCTGTCGATCCGCTTCAAGCGCCGGCTCGGGCTCTACGGCAAGCTGATGGACAGCCCGGTCGGGCTGGTCGGCCTGGCTCTGGTGCTGTTCTGGGTGTTCACCGCGATCTTCGCCGATGCGATCATCACCCAGGACCCGCTGGGGCAGCTGTCGGGGATGAAGAACATCGTCCCCGGCGCGGCGGTGAAGAACCCCTCCGAGGGGGACTTCGCCTGGTATCTCTTCGGCGGCGATCACCTCGCGCGCGACGTGTTCAGCCGCATGGTGATGGGGGCGCAGCGCGTCCTTCAGATCGCGCCCGCCGCCACCGTCTTCGCCTTCATGGTCGGGGTGACGCTCGGCCTGCCCGCCGGCTATTTCGGCGGCAAGCTGGACACGCTCTTGTCCTTCCTCGCCAACCTCGTCCTCGCCTTCCCCGTCATCCTGCTCTTCTACCTGCTGGTCACGCCCGAGATCGTCCAGACCGGCATCCCGATGTATTTCGCCGCCGTCCTGTTCCTGTTCCCGGTGATCTTCTTCGCGGTGCTGTTCAACTCGCGCTACAAGACCAACCCGCCGCGGCGGAACCTCTATGTCGGCGTGACGCTGGTCCTCGGCCTCTGGGCCTACCTGGGCCTCGCCTTCAACGCCGATCCGCTCGGGGTCTGGTCGATGGACCCGAACATGCTGAACGTCTTCGTCTCGGTGGTGTTCGTGAACTCGCCCGGCGTCTTCCGCATCGTCCGCGGCCTGGTAATGGACATCAAGGCGCGCGACTATGTGGCCGCCGGCCAGACCCGCGGCGAGAGCCCCTGGTATATCATGCTGTGGGAAATCCTGCCCAATGCCCGCGGCCCGCTGATCGTCGATTTCTGCCTGCGGATCGGCTACACCACCATCCTCTTGGGCACGCTCGGCTTCTTCGGCCTCGGCGTCAGCCCGGAAAGCCCGGACTGGGGATCAACCATCAACGCCGGCCGCAAGCTCTTGTCGATCTTCCCCCATCCCGCCATCGTCCCCGCCGTGGCGCTGATGAGCCTGGTGCTCGGCCTGAACCTGCTGGCCGATGGCCTGCGCGAAGAAAGCCTCAAGGACTGATGCGCCGCGCCCCGGCTTTCATCTGTCTCTAAATATCCCGGGGGTCCGGGGGCTGGCCCCCGGTCCCGACCCTTCCGAAAGGAGCCGACCATGGCAGACTGGGACCCGTCCAAACCGATCCTCGAGATCGAGAACCTCTCGATCTCCTTCTTCACCCGCGCCCGGGAAATCCCCGCGGTGATGGATTTCTCCTGCAGCGTGATGCCGGGCGAGGCGATGGGGCTGGTCGGCGAATCCGGCTGCGGCAAGTCCACCGTGGCGCTGGCCGTCATGCGCGACCTCGGCAAGACCGGCCGCATCGTCGCCGGCAGCATCCGCTTCAAGGGCCGCGACCTGACCACGATGACGGAAGCCGAGCTGCAGAAGATCCGCGGCTCGGAAATGGCGATGATCTATCAGGAGCCGATGGCCTCGCTGAACCCGGCGATGAAGATCGGCGCGCAGCTGGCCGAGGTGCCGGTGATCCACGAGGGCATGTCGAAATCCGACGCCTGGGCGCTGGCCCGCCAGATCGTCGCCGATGTCCGCCTGCCCGACCCGGACCGCATCCTGAACGCCTATCCGCATCAGCTGTCGGGCGGCCAGCAGCAGCGCATCGTCATCGCCATGGCGCTGATGTCGAAGCCGGCGCTGCTGATCCTCGACGAGCCCACCACCGCGCTGGACGTGACGGTGGAGGCCGGGATCGTCGATCTGGTCAAGGCCTTGGGCGAGAAATACGGCACCTCGATGCTGTTCATCTCGCACAACCTCGGCCTCGTTCTCGATGTCTGCGACCGCATCTGCGTGATGTATTCCGGCGAGGCGGTGGAGACCGGCAATGTCGAACAGGTCTTCACTGAGATGCGCCACCCCTATACCCAGGCGCTGTTCCGCTCGATCCCGCTGCCCGGGGCGGACAAGAACGCGCGGCCGCTGATCTCGATCCCCGGCAACTTCCCCCTGCCGCACGAACGGCCGCCGGGCTGCAACTTCGGCCCGCGCTGCGACTATTTCCAGGCCGGCCGCTGCGACGCTGCCGAGATCCCGATGTTCCCGGTGCCGGGCGACCGCCACGCCAGCCGCTGCCTGCGGTGGGACGAGATCGACTGGACCGCCCCGCCCGCGAAACGGGTGGCGAAGGAGAAGCTGCCGGTCGGCGAGGTGGTCCTGAAGATGGAGGACCTGAAGAAATACTACAGCGTCTCCACCGGCGCCTTCGGCGGCGGCGCGACAAAGGTGGTCAAGGCCAACGAGACCCTCAGCTTCGAGGCCCGCGAGGGCGAGACCCTGGCCATCGTCGGCGAATCCGGCTGCGGCAAGTCCACCTTCGCCAAGGTGCTGATGGGACTGGAGACCGCCACCGACGGCCAGATCATGCTCTTCGATGAAAACGTCCAGTCCACCCCGATCCAGAAGCGCGGTGCCGACACCATCTCCCAGGTGCAGATGGTGTTCCAGAACCCGTTCGACACGCTGAACCCCTCGATGACCGTCGGCCGCCAGATCATCCGCGCGCTGGAGATCTTCGGCGTCGGCGATTCGGATGCCGACCGCGAGCGGCGGATGCTGGAACTCCTCGACCTGGTGAAGCTGCCCCGCGCCTTCGCCGAGCGGATGCCGCGGCAACTCTCCGGCGGCCAGAAGCAGCGCGTCGGCATCGCCCGGGCCTTCGCCGGCGGCGCCAAGGTGGTGGTGGCGGACGAGCCGGTCTCGGCGCTGGACGTGTCGGTTCAGGCCGCGGTGACGGACCTGCTGATGGACATCCAGCGCCAGAACCGCACCACGCTGCTGTTCATCAGCCACGACCTGTCGATCGTCCGCTATCTCTCCGACCGGGTGATGGTGATGTATCTCGGCCATGTGGTCGAGATGGGCACGACGGATCAGGTCTTCGCCCCGCCCTACCACCCCTATACCGAGGCGCTGCTCTCCGCCGTCCCCATCGCCGACCCGCATGTGGAAAAGAAGCGCATCGTGCTTGAGGGCGAGATCCCCTCGGCGGTGAACCCGCCGCCGGGCTGCCCGTTCCAGACCCGCTGCCGCTGGAAGTCGCAGGTCCCCGGCAACCTCTGCGAGGTGGAAGTGCCGCCGGTGCAGGTGCTGGAGGGCGGCCACCAGATCAAGTGCCACCTCTCCGCCGAAGTGCTGGCGAAGATGGAGCCGGTGATCAAGATCGCCGCGGAGTGAGGGAAGGACCCCGGATTTTCGCCGAAAATCCGGGCGCTTACCCGAGGATCGCCTTCACGTAGGCCTTGGTCTCGGCATAGGGCGGGATGCCGCCGTGTTTTTCCACTGCGCCCGGGCCGGCGTTGTAGGCGGCCAGCGCCAGCTTCCAGCTGCCGAACTTGTCGTACATCATCCGCAGGTAGCGCGCGCCGCCTTCCAGGTTCTGGTGCGGATCGCTGATGTCGACGCCCAGCTTCTTCGCCGTGCCCGGCATCAGCTGCGCCAGCCCGGTCGCGCCCTTGTGGCTGACCGCGCCGGGGTTCCAGCCGCTTTCGCGCTGCACCAGCCGCAGGAACAGGTCCTCCGGGATGCCGTGCTTCTTCGCCGCCGCCTTGGCGACCTCCAGATACTTGCCCTTGTAGGCGCCGCGGAACTTCGGCACCGCCTCGGTGCCCTCGCCGCCGGCGATCTTGCCGGCCTTGTAGTCCGGCGTCAGCTTGATCGAGCCGGAATACTGGTCCGCCAGCCGCCCGTCCAGCAGCGCGGTCTGGCTCTTGAAGATGGTGGAGCGGTTCTTCTTGCCCTGGAACAGCACGTCGTCGGCCAGGGCCGGCACGGCGGCCAGGGCAATCGAAAGCGTCGCAAGGGCGCCGAGGGCGCGGGCTGTGCGGGGCAGCGGATGGCGCGTCATCAAGGCGTCTTCCTTAGCAAGCAGCAGGATCGGTGTCCGGCCCGGGCCGGCGGTTGGTGCAGCACTATACGGAGGATGCGACCGGATTCCAGTGGGGTTTTGCCGATCCGCCCCCCGCAGCCCCCTCCGCCATCGGCAATCCGCCGCCGACGGCGGTAACAGCGGCCCGCCGGTTGCGGGGACCGGAGGGCGCGTGTAGAGGTTTTGTCAACCATGCCGGGCGCAGTCTTCCGGCAGATGGAATCAGGAGAGGTGCGACATGGCGGGTTCGGTCAACAAGGTGATCCTCATCGGCAATCTGGGCCGCGACCCCGAGGTGCGCAGCTTCCAGAACGGCGGCAAGGTGGTGAACCTGCGCATCGCCACCTCGGAAACCTGGCGCGACCGCAGCACCGGCGAGCGCAAGGAACGCACCGAATGGCATTCGGTGGCGATCTTCAACGAACCGCTCGGCAAGATCGCCGAGCAATACCTGCGCAAGGGCAGCACCGTCTATATCGAGGGGCAGCTGGAAACCCGCAAATGGCAGGACCAGTCGGGGCAGGAGCGCTATACCACCGAGGTGGTGCTGCGGCCCTATTCGGGCAACCTCACCCTGCTGGGCGGCCGCGGCGAAGGCGGCGGCGGTGGACAGGGCGGCTATGACGACCGCGGCGCCGGCGGCGGCTATGACGACTACGGCAGCCAGGGCGGCGGCGGCGCTTCCGGCAGCCGCGGCGGCTATGGCGGCGCGCCGGCGGGCGGCGGCGCCCAGGGCGGCGGCCGCGCCTCGGACATGGACGACGAAATCCCGTTCTGAATCCCGCTCCCTGCGGCCCCCTGCCGCTCTGGACCTTGGCGGCGGCATTCCCTATATAATCGCTCAACATCCGCCGCAGGACCGGAACGCCATGCAGGACCACGTCGAGGGAACGCCGCTGATCAGGCCCTCCAGCACCGACCATCCGCTTTACGACAGCGTGGTCGAGGCCTGCCGCACCGTGTTCGACCCGGAAATCCCGGTGAACATCTTCGACCTCGGGCTGGTCTACACCATCGAGATCAGCCCCGAGAACGCTGTCGACATCACCATGACCCTGACCGCCCCCGGCTGCCCGGTGGCGGGCGAGATGCCCGGCTGGGTGGCCGAGGCGGTGGAGCCGCTGCCGGGGGTGAAGGAAGTCGACGTCCACATGACCTTCGACCCGCCCTGGGGCATGGACATGATGTCCGACGAGGCCCGGCTGGAACTGGGGTTCATGTGAGGCAAGCCTTGGGGCTTGCAATCCGCCTGTTCAAGCCAGCAGGCTTGCTGTTGGCCGATGCAAGGATTTTCCCTCGCCATCTCCGTCTCCATCAAGAGACAAGGCTTGATCCGGGCCAAATCAAGGCGTAAAGCTTGATTATCCCGTGATCAAGCTGGAGGGCTTGATGTTTCCCTCGGCCATTGCCGTCCTGACGGGCGATCTCATCGGCTCCACCGGGCATCCGGCCTCGGCCACGGACAGCGCGATGCAGCGGATCGCAGAGGCCGCCGTCGGTATCGCCGGCTGGTCCTCGGCCGCGGATCCGCGTTTTACCCGCTTCCGGGGGGATGGCTGGCAGATCTACCTCGAAGACCCCCAATATTGCCTGCGCGCCGCCCTGACCATCGCGGCCGCCCTGCGCGCCCATGATCCCGGCCTCGCCACGCGCCTTTCCATTGCGATCGGGCCTGCGGAGACTCTGGGCAGCACCGACCTTTCCGACGCGGCGGGCGAGGCGTTCCAGCTGTCCGGCCGCGCCTTCGATGCCATGCCGAAGTCGGGCCGCATCGCGATCACCGGGACAGGCATCGGCGAACGGGACGGAATCATCGCCCGGCAGATGTTCGAGCGGACAAGCCGCTGGACCGCCGCCCAGGCCGAAGCGGTGGCGATCTATCTTCATCCCGACAACCCGACCCTGCACGACATCGCACTCCGTCTCGGCATCACGCCACAAGCCGTGAACTATCGGCTGGGCGGCGGCGGGGCGGTCAACCTGCGCAGCAACCTGCAACTCTGGGAGGAGGTGATCGCGCATGACCTCGCCATCGCCCATGGCTGACACCCTCGCCGCCCTTCTCTTCGCCCATGTGCTGGCCGATTTCCTGTTCCAGACCGGATGGATGGTTGCGAACAAGCGCCGCCCGGCCGCGCTGGCGGCGCATGGAGCGGTGGTGCTGGCGACCGCGGCCGCCGCCACCGGGACGCTGACGCTGTCGCTGCTCTGGCTGGCGGCGCTGCATCTGGCGGTGGATGCCGGCAAGGCGCGGCTGGCGCCGGGGCTGGCCGCCTTCCTGGGCGACCAGGCGCTGCATCTGGCGGCGCTGGCCGCCTTGGCCCTCTGGCAGCCCGGGCTCTGGGCCGGCGGGCTCTGGTCCGGTTGCACCACCCTGCCGGCGCTGATGGCGCTGGCGGCGGGGTTCATCCTCGCCACCCGGGCGGGCGGCTTCGCCATCGGCCTGCTGATGGCGCCCTTCGCCCGCCGCCTGCCCGCCGACATCGCCGCCGAAAGTCTGCCCGGCGCCGGGCGGACCATCGGGCTGATGGAGCGCGGGCTGATCTTCGCCTTCCTGCTGATCGGCCAGCCCGAGGGCGTGGGCCTCTTGATCGCCGCCAAGTCGATCCTGCGCTTCGGCGCGGTGCGCGACGACCGGGCGCTGTCGGAATATGTCATCATCGGCACACTGGCTTCGGTCGGCTGGGCGCTGGCGGCGGGCTACGGCACGCTCGGCCTGCTGTCGCAGCTGCCGCCCATTGGATTTCCGCCGCTCTTGCCCTAAATTGACTCCCAAACAGGAGTTTTCCATGTTCGGCATTCCCGGCAAGGCCGCAGTCACCCTCACCCCCGCCGCGGCGAAGCAGATCGCCCGGCTGATGGCGCGCGACGGCCGGCAGGGCCTGCGCATCGGCGTCAAGAAGGGCGGCTGCGCGGGAATGGAGTACACCATGGACTACGTGTCCGAGGTCAACCCGCTGGACGAGGTGGTGGAGCAGGACGGCGCCCGGGTGCTGATCGCACCGATGGCGCAGATGTTCCTGATCGGCACCGTGATCGACTACGAGACCAGCCTGCTGGAGTCGAAGTTCGTCTTCCGCAACCCGAACGTGTCCGAGGCCTGCGGCTGCGGCGAATCGGTCAGCTTCAAGGACGCAGACCCGGCCCGGGCCTGACTCGGGGTTCGCCCGCTTCTCGCTTCTCCCCCATTTCCATGGCGAAGGCCGTCGCCTTCGCCACAGCGCACCATATCAACCATCACGGCCGGGACCATAAGTCCCGGCCAGCGCCCGCCCCGCCCTCGGCGGGCGCTTCTCGCCCGCCGGGTCGGGCGCTGGCCTCTCGGGGTTTAGCGTGACCAATGTCTCCGGGTGCAGCCGTCCCACACGGGCGGGGGCGAGGCAGTGCCTCGCCTGCTCCCGCCCGAGGGAAACGGCGGAACCGCGGGCCTCCCCCCACCCCTCCGGTTGTAGCGAATCCCGTTTTGGCCTAGGGCTGTTGCAGACCAGATGGAGGGCGGGATGCGCAAGCTGGCGGCTGGCAACTGGAAGATGAACGGCAGCCCGATGTCGCTGACCGAGGTGACCCTGCTGGTCAAGGAGCATCCCGCACCCCGATGCGAGATGCTGCTCTGCCCCCCCGCCACGCTGATCGCGCAGATGGCCTGGCATGTGCGCGGCGCGGCGCTGAAGGTCGGCGGGCAGGACTGCCATACCGCCGCCAGCGGCGCCCATACCGGCGACATCTCGGCGCAGATGCTGGCCGATGCCGGGGCCGCCTACGTCATCCTCGGCCATTCCGAACGCCGCGCCGACCATGGCGAGACCGACGCCCTGGTCCGCGCCAAGGCCGAGGCCGCCTGGGACGCCGGCCTGACCGCCATCCTCTGCCTGGGCGAGACCGGGGCGCAGCGCGATGCCGGCACCACGCTGCGGGTGGTGGGCGAGCAACTGGCAGGCTCGGTCCCCGACGGCGCCACCGCGGCGAACACCGTCATCGCCTACGAACCCGTCTGGGCCATCGGCACCGGCCGCACCCCCACGCTGGACGAGATCGCCGAGGTCCACGGCTTCCTGCGCGCCGCACTGGCGAAACGCTTCGGCGCGGAGGCGGCGGAGATGCGCCTCCTCTACGGCGGCTCGGTCAAGCCCTCCAACGCGGCCGAGATCTTCGCGGTCCCCGATGTCGATGGCGCGCTGGTCGGCGGGGCCAGCCTGAAGGCCGCCGATTTCGGCGCCATCGTCGCCGCGCTGTCGGCCTGACCCGCTCGCGACCCGTTCTGTCGCCCTTGGGCCAGACCTGCCCGCCCGTCCGTGCGAGGCAGGCGGAATGACAGCCGCATCCGCCCCCGGCCGCCCGCAGACCGGGCTTCTGGCCGCCAACCTGATCTGCATGGCCTCGATGGTGATCTGGGCCGCCGGCCTGCCCGCCGCCGACCTGCTGATCCCGCTTCTGCCGGGCGACCAGCTGACGGCGATGCGGATGTCCTGGGCCGCCGCGGCGGTGGCGCTGTTCTGGCTGCTGCGCGAAGGCCCCGGCCCCCTCCTGCGCGCCGATTGGCTGCGGGGCATCGCCGTCGGCAGCCTGATCGGCTTCGGCGCCTGGTGCCTGATCCTCGGCCAGGCCCGCGGCGGCGCGGTGCTGGCCGCCGTGATCTCCTCCACCCTGCCGGTGGTCGGCATCGCGCTGGAGGTGATGCTGGATGGCCGCCGGCTGACCCCGGCGCTGGTGCTCGGCCTGCTGCTGTCGCTGGCCGGCGGGGCGATGGCGCTGGACCCGGGCAGCGGCGCGGGGGCCGGGCTGAACCTGGTGATCGGCGCCGCGCTCTGCTTCTGCTCGGTCACGCTCTTCGCGCTCGGCTCGCGGCTGACGGTCACCGCCTTTCCGAAGGAAAGCCCGCTCGGCCGCACCGCCGTCACCCTGACCGGGGCCGCGGTGGCCATCCTTGCCGCCGCCGGGGCGCAATGGGCATCGGGCGGCCCGGCTCCGACCTTTGCCGCCTGGGGCTGGCCCGAGGTCGGCGCCATGCTG
Source organism: Rhodobacter sp. SGA-6-6 (assembly GCF_011043545.1). Classification (GTDB taxonomy): domain Bacteria; phylum Pseudomonadota; class Alphaproteobacteria; order Rhodobacterales; family Rhodobacteraceae; genus Pseudogemmobacter. The sequence continues at coordinate 193,232 of NZ_JAAKGP010000007.1, forward strand.
CTGTTCAGCGTCGGCGCGCTCGGCATCAGCCAGGTGATGTGGATCATGTCGGTGGAACGGCTGGGCATCGGGCTTTCGGCATTGCACATCAACGCCGCGCCCTTCTATGTGATGCTGATCCTCTTCGCCCTCGGCAGCCCGTGGAACTGGCCCCAAGCCGCCGCCGCCGCCGTGGTCGGCCTCGGCGTGCTGATCGCGCAGGGGATCGTGCCCCTGCCGTTCGGAGCCCGCAGATGAAGACCCTGTCGCAGTCCCCCACCGATCCCGCCTTCGTGCAGAATCCCTATCCCTTCTACGAGACGGCGCGGAAGGCGGGCCCCTTCTTCCGCTGGCAGGACTACGGCCTGACCTGCACGGGGAACTTCGCCGCGGTGAACGCGATCTTCCGCGACCGCCGCTTCGGCCGCGAGGCGCCGCCGGAACTGGCGCCGCCGATCCCCGACCACCTGGAGCCCTTCTACGCGGTCGAGGCCCATTCCATGCTGGAGCTGGAGCCGCCCCGCCACACCCGCCTGCGCGGGCTGGTGCTGCGCGCCTTCACCTCGCGCCGCATCGCCGCGCTGGCGCCCGAGATCGCGGCGCTGAGCGAGGAATTGGTGGCAGGCTTCCCCGAAGACCCCTTCGACCTGCTGCAATCCTTCGCCCAGCCGCTGCCCGTCCGCATCATCGCCCGCCTACTGGGGGTGCCCGAGGAGATGGCGCCGGACCTCTTGCGCTGGTCGAACGCCATGGTCGGCATGTATATGGCCAACCGCACCCGCGAGACCGAGGACCGCGCCGCGGCGGCCGCCGAAGCCTTCGCCGCCTTCCTGCGCGGCTATGTGGACGAACGCCGCGCGCGGCCCGCCGACGACCTGATCACCCATCTGATCGCCGCCGAGATGGAGGGCGAGAAGCTCTCTACCGACGAGCTGATCGCCACCTGCATCCTTCTCCTGAACGCCGGCCACGAGGCGACGGTGCATACCATCGGCAACGGGGTGAAGGCGCTGCTGGAACACCGCACCCCGCCCTCGGCCCTTGCCCCCGAGGCGGTGGAGCGGACGGTGGAGGAAATCCTGCGCTACGACCCGGCGCTGCACATGTTCACCCGTTGGGCCTACGAGGATATCGAGGTGATGGGCCAGCGTTTCGCCCGCGGCGACCGGGTGGCGCTGCTGCTGGCCGCCGCCAACCGCGACCCCGGGCAATGGGAGAAGCCCGCCGCCTTCCGCCCCGACCGCCCGGCGATGCCGCTGGTCACCTTCGGCGCCGGCCTGCATTTCTGCGTCGGCGCGCCGCTGGCGCGGCTGGAGCTGCAGGTGGCGCTGCCGATCCTGTTCCGGCGCTGCCCCGCCCTGCGGCTGACCGAGCCGCCGCTCTACGGCGATGTCTACCATTTCCACGGGCTGCAACAGCTGATGGTGGCGCGCTGAGCCAATTGCGCGGCTGCCGCCGCATTCCATATCGTGGCGGCCGATGGAATCCCTTGCGGCCGCCGTCGCAGGTTGGGGGCGCTTCGCCCCCCAAACCCCCCGAGGATATTTTCATCCAGAAAGAGGCGGCATCCTCTTTCTGGACAACAAATATCCCGGGGGGTCCGGGGGGCTGGCCCCCCGGCCCGCGGCTGATCGAGGCTCACAACGGCAGCGTCGTGGTCGACTTGATCTCCTCCATGCTGAGGAGCGCGGTGACGTTGTAGATCCGCACTTCCGAGATCAGCGCCTGGTAGAACTGGTCGTAGGCGCGGGCGTTCTTCACCCGCACCTTCAGGATGTAGTCGATGTCGCCGGCCAGGCGGTGCGCCTCCATCACCTCGGGGCGTTCCTTCAGCGCCTTCAGGAACTTGCGCTGCCAGTCGGCCTCGTGTTCCGAGGTGCGGATGAGGACGAAGAAGCAGGCCTCCAGCCCCAGTGCCTCGGGGTCGAGGATGGCGGTGGTGCGGGCGATCACGCCCTGGTCCTTCATCTTGCGGATGCGGTTCCAGACCGGGGTCTTCGACGACCCCACCCGGCGGGCGATCTCGTCCAGCGATTGCTCGGCATCCTTCTGCAATTCCGACAGGATTTTCCGATCCAGATCGTCCAGCGCGGCAGCCATTCCTGAAAACCTCCGTTCGGCGGAATTCGGGTTCCGCCGGGCGGCATTATCGGAACATGCGTCCTTATCTGCAAGGGTCTCTGGCGGGAATACGGGAAAATCTTCTATATTCTGCGGAAGCGAAACACCCTTCGGACAGCCCGCCATGCCGCAGCTTCACCCCGTCCTCTTCGTCGGCGCCGGCCCCGGCTCGGCCGATCACCTGACGCTGGGCGCCGCGCGGGCGCTGTCGGCGGCCGAGGTGGTGATCCACGACCGGCTGGTCGGCGAGGAGGTGCTGGACCTCGCCCCGCCGCAGGCCGAGCGCATCGACGTGGGCAAGGAGGGCTTCGGCCCCTCGACCGCGCAGGCCGACATCCACGCGGCGCTGGTCGCGGCCGCGCTGTCCGGCCGCCGGGTGGTGCGGCTGAAGGGCGGCGATACCGGCGTCTTCGCCCGGCTGGACGAGGAGATCGCGGCGCTGGAGGCCGAGGGCTTGTCCTTCCGCATCCTGCCCGGCCTGACCACCGCCAGCGTGGCCGCCGCCGCCATCGGCCAGAGCCTGACCCGGCGCGGCCGCAACACCGGGCTGCGCATCCTGACCGGGCATGTGATGGAAGGCTTCGCCGAGCAGGACTGGCGCGGCCTCGCCCGCCCCGGCGAAGTGGCGGCGGTCTACATGGGCAAGAAATCCGCCCGCTACCTGCAGGGCCGGCTGATGATGCACGGCGCCGCCGCCGAGACGCCGGTGACGGTGGTGGAGAACGTCTCCCGCCCCGACCAGCGAATCCTTTCCGCCACCCTCGCCACCCTGCCCGCCGCCGTGGCCGAGGTCACCGGTCCCGCCATCCTGCTTTACGGCCTGGCCCCCCGGGCCGCCGCCCCCGCCCTGAGTCAATTGAAGGAGGCAAGCGCATGAGCCGCCGCTTCACCCCCAAGGTCGTCACCGCCAACCGCCTGCGCGAGGGCGACGTGGTCTACCTGACCGCCGACGACCGCTGGTCGCCCTTCCACCACGAGGCCGAGCTGATCGAGGACGAGGCCCATGGCCAGATGCGGCTGATCCATGCCTCGGCGCAGAAGCTGATGGTCGTCGGCCCCTACCTGGCCGATGCGCGCCCCGGCCCGAAAGGCCCCGAGCCCACCCATTTCCGCGAGGAATTCCGCACCCGCGGCCCCTCGAACTATGCCCACGGCAAGCAGGCGGATTTCTGGAATGTATGACTATACCGACTTCGACGACTCCTTCGTCCGCTCGCGCGTGGCGCAGTTCAGCCATCAGGTCGAACGGCGGCTGGACGGCAGCCTGACCGAGGACGAGTTCCGCCCCTTGCGGCTGATGAACGGGCTTTACCTGCAGCTGCACGCCTACATGCTGCGGATCGCCATTCCCTATGGCACGCTGAACCCGGCCAAGATGCGGCAGCTGGCTTACATCGCCGACACCTGGGACAAGGGCTACGGCCATTTCACCACGCGGCAGAACATCCAGTTCAACTGGCCGAAACTGCCGGAGGTGCCGCTGATCCTCTCGGCGCTGGCCGATGTGGGGATGCATTCGATCCAGACCTCGGGCAACTGCGTTCGCAACGTCACGGCGGACCATTTCGCCGGCGCCGCCGCAGACGAGATCGCCGATCCCCGCCCCTATGCCGAGCTGCTGCGGCAATGGTCGACCGACCACCCGGAATTCCAGTTCCTGCCGCGCAAGTTCAAGATCGCCATCACCGGCGCCGCCCATGACCGCGCGGTGATCGCCGCGCATGACATCGGCCTGCGGATCGTGCGCAACGACAGGGGCGAGACCGGATTCCAGGTGCTGGTGGGCGGCGGCCTCGGCCGGACGCCGATGATCGCCATGACCGTGCGCGACTTCCTGCCCGAGGCGGACCTGCTGCCCTATGTCGAGGCGATCCTCAGCGTCTACAACAGCTTCGGCCGCCGCGACAACAAGTTCAAGGCGCGGATCAAGATCACCCTGCACGAGACCGGCAAGGAAGAGATCACCCGGCTGGTCGAGGAACGCTTCGCCGAACTGCGCCCGCTGTTCGGCGGCGCCGACCAGGCGCTGCTGGCCGATATCCGCGACGCCTTCGCGCCGCCTGCCTTCCGCAACGCTCCGACCGATGCCTTCGACGCCTTCTACAAGGCCGATCCCCTGTTCCGGTCCTGGGCCGACACCAACCTCGCCGCGCACCGCAACGACCAATATGCCATCGTCACCATCAGCCTGAAGGCCCATGGCGCCACCCCGGGCGATGCGACCAGCGACCAGATGCGGCTGATCGCCGATCTGGCCGAGCGTTACGGCCACGGCGACATCCGCATCAGCCACGAACAGAACGTGATCCTGCCGCATGTCCACAAGGGCGACCTGCCCACGCTGCACGCGGCGCTGGCGCAGGCCGGCCTCGGCACCGCCAATGTCGGGCTGATCAGCGACATCATCGCCTGCCCGGGGATGGACTATTGCTCGCTGGCCACCGCGCGGTCGATCCCGATCGCCCAGCAGATCGCGCAGCATTTCCGCGACATCGGGCTGGAGCACGAGATCGGGCCGCTGAAGATCAAGATCTCGGGCTGCATCAACGCCTGCGGCCACCACCATGTCGGCCATATCGGCATCCTCGGTTTGGACCGCGCGGGGGTGGAGAACTACCAGATCACCCTGGGCGGCGATGGCACCGACGATGCCGCCATCGGCGACAAGACCGGGCCGGGCTTCGCCTACGACCAGGTGGTGCCGGCGGTGGAGCGCATCCTGCGCAGCTACCTGGACCTGCGCCTCCACCCCGAGGAAACCTTCCTGCAGGCGTTCCGCCGGGTCGGGATGGAGCCGTTCAAGGCCGCGCTCTACGGCGAGGCCGACCGCAATGCCGCGTGACCTCGGGGGCTTGCACGCGGGGCCGGTGGCGGAACGGGTGGCGGCGCTGAATGCGCGCTACCGCCACCATTCGGCCACCGCGGTGCTGGAACACGCGCTGAAGGACGACGACCTGGGCCGGGTGGCGCTGGTGTCGTCCTTCGGGGCGGAATCGGTGGTGCTCTTGCATCTGGTCTCGGTGATCGCGCCGGAGACGCCGGTGCTGTTCATCGACACCCGGATGCTGTTCCAGGAGACGCTGGATTACCAGCGCGCGCTGGCCGAGAGCCTGCACCTCTGCGACATCCGCACCATCCGCGCCAATCCGGCCCGGGTGGGCTTCGAGGACCCGGACGGCACCCTGCACCAGTTCAACACCGACGCCTGCTGCGCCGTGCGCAAGGTGGAGCCGCTGGAACGCGCGCTGGCCAAGTTCGACGGCTGGATCACCGGGCGCAAAAGGTTCCAGAACGCCGACCGCGGCAGCATCGACTTCTTCGAGAACGAGGGCGATTTCCGCATCAAGGTCAATCCGCTGGCCCATTGGGGCCGCGAGGACCTGGAGGAATATATCGTCAACAACCGCCTGCCCCGCCATCCGCTGGTTGCCCGGGGCTATCCGTCCATCGGTTGCGCCCCCTGCACCAGCCCGGTGAAGCCCGGCGAGGACCCGCGCTCGGGCCGCTGGCGGGGGCAGCAGAAGACCGAATGCGGCATCCATTTCGTGGGCGGCAAGCCCGTCCGCACCGATCAGGAGAACGCAGCATGAGCGTGATCGTCACCGATACCGGCTTCGCCCCCCTTCCCGACCGCAGCCTGACGCCGCTGGCGGACCTCGGGCCCGAGACCACCGAGCTGGACCTCGCCAATACCGACGACCCGGCGGTGCTGGAGCCGCATCTGCCGCGGCTGGCGCTGATCCGGGTGGCCTTCCCGGCCTTCTCGGACGGCCGCGCCTTCACCATCGCGCGGCGGCTGCGGATGATGGGCTACAGGGGCCAGCTTCTCGCCCTCGGCCCGGTGATCGCCGACCAATATGCGATGATCCGCCGGGTCGGCTTCGACGGCGCCGAGATCCCCGACGAGATCGCCGCCCGCCAGCCCGAGGACCAGTGGAAGTTCCGCGCCGACTGGAAGGCGCATGACTACCAGTCCCGCCTGCGCGCCTGACATATTCACGAAGCGCAATGATTTGCCGCAGCGCGGCGGGCTTCCCTTGCGCCCCGCCCTGCCCTAGAAGGAAGCCTGCCCGATGACGACAGAGGCCGCGACGATGAACGCTCCCGCCCCCGAACGGCCCGCCAAGCCGCATCTGCCCGATGCCCAGACCGTGACCGCGGTGAAGCACTGGACCGACCGGCTGTTCTCCTTCCGGGTGACGCGGCCCGCGTCCTTGCGCTTCCGCTCGGGCGAATTCGTGATGATCGGGCTCCTCGGCGACAACGGCAAACCCTTGCTGCGCGCCTATTCCATCGCCTCGCCCGCCTGGGACGAGGAGCTGGAGTTCTACTCGATCAAGGTGCCGGACGGCCCGCTGACCTCGAAGCTGCAGCACATCTGCCCGGGCGACGAGATCATCCTGCGCCCCAAGCCCGTGGGCACGCTGGTGCATGACGCGCTGCTTCCTGGCAAGCGGATCTGGTTCCTCGCCACCGGCACCGGCATCGCCCCCTTCGCCAGCCTGATGCGCGAGCCGGAGACCTACGAGAAATACGACCAGGTGATCATGATGCACACCTGCCGCGAGGTGGCCGAGCTGGAATACGGCCGCCAGCTGGTGGAAAGCCTGAAGGACGACCCGCTGATCGGCGAGATGGTGGGCGACAAGCTGCTCTACTACCCCACCACCACGCGGGAAGAGTTCCACCACCGCGGCCGGGTGACCGACAACCTCGCCTCCGGCAAGGTCTTCGCCGACCTCGGCCTGCCGAAGATGAACCCCGCGGAAGACCGGGCGATGGTCTGCGGCTCGCTGGCCTTCAACGTCGACGTGAAGGCGATCCTCGAAGGCTTCGGCCTGCGCGAGGGCGCCAATTCCGACCCGAAGGAATTCGTGGTCGAAAAAGCCTTCGTCGGCGACGGGATCTGATCCCGCTCCCTGCCCGCCTTGAAAATCCACAGGATATGGCGTATATTTACGCCATATCCTGTGGGGCTTCGCCATGAACATCGCCGCCTTCACCGAGAAATCGCTGTTCTCCCCGCGTCTCTTGGCCGAGGAACTGCTGACCACGCAGGACGAGATCGCCCGCACCGCCGGCCTTGGCCGCGATGCCATCGCCCGGAAGGAGCGGCTGGCCTCGCCCCGCACCCAGACCCGGCTGCGCGAGATGGTCGAGGTGGTGAACCGGCTGACCCCGCGCTTCGGCTCTGCCCTGGTGGCCTATGCCTGGTATCGCTCCGAGCCCCTGCCCGGCTTCGGCGGAATGACGGCGGCGCGGCTGGTGCAGGAAGGCCAGGCCGAGGCGGTGATGGACTATCTCGACGCCGTGGACGCGGGCGGCTTTGCCTGACCGCCGCTTCACCGGGACGCTGTTCCGGGCGCTGAACCCCTTGTGGATGAAGGAGCCGCTTTCCGGCGAAGGCGCGCGGCGCCATGGCGGGCGGTTCAACCGGAAGGGGACGCCCGCGCTCTACACCTCGCCGACGCCCGAGGGCGCGATCGCCGAGGCCAACCAGGCCGGCCGGCCGTTCGAGCCGGTGACGCTGGTGGCCTATGCGGCCGATCTTTTCCCCGTGCTGGACGCGACCGACCCGCACCAGGCCGAGGCGGACCCGAAGATCCTCGCCGCCGACGATTGGCGGCTGCAGATGCACGACAAGGGCGCCTCGGAGGGGCAGCGGCTGGCGGAGCGGCTGATCGCCACGGGATGGGCGGGGATGATCGTGCCCTCCTTCGCCCGCGGCGTGGCCCCCCGCGCGCGCAACCTGGTGCTGTGGCGCTGGCAGGGGGCGCTGCGGGTGATCGACAGCGAGGGACGGCTGAAATGAAAGAAGGGCCGCGGGATGAACCCGCGGCCCCGGTCTTGCGGCCCGATGGGCCGGAAGGGATCACATCCCCAGGGCGGCTTTCACCTGGGCGATGGTGTCGGCGGCCAGCGCCGGGTTGGCCCGGGCGGCCTCGACGGCGGTCTTCAGCGTGGCCTTGGTGCCGGCGTCCAGCGAGGAGCCGTCGATCAGCGCGACCACGGCATCCGCGTTGAAGTTGGCCGGGTCCAGCGCGGCGGCAGCGGCATCGCCCGCGGCGGCGGCAGCGTCGCCGGCAGCCTCGGCGGCATCGCCCGCGGCGGCAGCGGCATCGCCGGCAGCTTCGCCCGCGGCAGCAGCGGTATCGGCGGCAGCGTCGCCCGCAGCGGCGGCGGCATCACCCGCGGCCTCGCCGGCGGCGGTGGCGGCATCGCCCGCGGCTTCGGCAGCTTCGCCCGCAGCAGCAGCGGCATCGCCGGCAGCCTCGCCCGCGGCATCGGCGGCCCCTTCCACGGCGGCAGCGGCATCCCCGGCAGCCTCGGTCGTGGCGGCAGCGGCAGCGGCGGCTTCCTCTTCAGCAGCCTTGGCGGCGGCAGCGGCTTCTTCCTCGGCCTTCTTGGCAGCGGCGGCAGCCTCTTCCTCGGCCGCCTTGGCGGCAGCGGCGGCTTCCTGCGCCGGCTTGTAGCTGAACTGGTAGTAGCCACCCGCAGCCAGCAGGACCACGATGGCACCGACGATAACGCTCTTGTTCATGACAATCTCCCATGACCGGGTGACCCGGATGCTACCGCATATGCCATCGCCGGGCCGGTTTGAAAAGTCCGTCGGGCCGGAAAACCCCGAGCCCGGCGGGATTTGCCCGGAAATAGGCCCGCTTGCGCTGCATTGGCGGGTTGAACCGACCCCGCCTTGCGCGTAGATTGCCGGCGTTTTCCGACAACAGCCGAAAGGACCACCACCATAGCCCGCCGCCCGCACAATGCGCCGCCGCCCAACCGCGACTCCGGCCCGCGCATCAACGACCGCATCCGCGCCCCCGAAATCCGCCTGATCGGCGCCGATGGCGAAAATGTCGGCGTGGTCACGCCCGCCCGGGCGCTGGCCATGGCCGAGGAGGCGGGGCTGGACCTCGTCGAGATCTCGCCCAATGCCGAGCCGCCGGTCTGCAAGATCATGGACTTCGGCAAGTTCAAATACGAGACCCAGAAGAAAGAGGCCGAGGCGCGCAAGAAGCAGAAGGTCATCGAGATCAAGGAGATCAAGTTCCGTCCCGGGACCGATACCCATGACTACGATGTCAAGATGCGCTCGGTGCTGAAGTTCCTCGGCGAAGGCGACAAGGTGAAGGTCACGCTGCGCTTCCGCGGCCGCGAGATGGCCCACCAGGAACTGGGGCTGGAACTCCTGAACCGCGTGGCCGCCGATGTCGGCGAAAACGGCAAGGTCGAGGCGATGCCCAAGCTGGAAGGCCGGCAGATGGTGATGATGATCGCGCCGCGGTAAGGGCGCGGATTTTCGACGAAAATCCGGGGGCCTCGCGGCCCCCGTTTCTTTTGCCGCCTATCCCCGCCGCAGCACCTGCACCGCCTGCGCCAGGATCGCCAGCGCGATCTCCGAGGGCGTGGCGGCGCCGATGTCCAGCCCCGCCGGAGCATGGATGCGGGCCAGCTGCGCCTCCGGCACCCCCGCCGCCCGCAGCCGCTGCAGCCGCTGTGCATGGGTCCGCTGCGAGCCGAGGCAGGCCAGGTAGAAGCAGTCCGAGGCCAGCGCCGCCCGGATCGCCGGATCGTCCAGCTTGGTATCGTGGGTCAGGGTCACCACCGCGGTGCGGGCATCGGGGGCCAGCCGGGCCACCGCCTCGTCCGGCCAGTCGTCCAGGATCGTCTCGCCCGGGAAGCGCGCCGCCGAGGCGAAGGCGCCGCGCGGGTCGACCAGCAGCGGATCGTATCCCGCCAGTCGCGCCATCGGCAGCAGCGCCTGTGCGATATGGACCGCGCCGACCACGATCATCCGCAAGGGCGGGTTGTGGAGGAGGAGGAAGCGCCCGTCCGCCTCCATCCCCGAGCGGTCGCTGCGGAAGCGGGCATCGGCGGCGGCATCCTCTCCCGGGCGCAGCAGCCGGCGGCTCCAATCGGCGGGCCGCACCTCCACCGCCACCGGCCGGCGGGCGGCACGGGCCGCGGCGAGGTCTGCCAGCAGCGCCTCGGGCAGGCCCTGCCCCACCGGCTCCAGCATCACCCGGATGGTGCCGCCGCAGGCGAGGCCGAGGCCGAGCGCGGTGTCGTCGCTGACGCCATAGGTCAGCAGGCGCGGGCTGCCGTCGCGCAGCGCCTCCAGCGCCTCGGTGACCACCGCGCCCTCGACGCAGCCGCCCGAGACCGAGCCGATGATCTCGCCCTGCCCCGAGACCGCCAGCTGGCTGCCCGCCCGCCGCGGCGCCGAGCCCCAGGTCTCCACCACCGTCGCCAGCACCGCGCCGCGGCCCTCGCGGTGCCAGTCCAGCGCCACTTCGACGATGCGGTCAGGGTCCATGGGATGCCTCCTGCCCGGGATGATGCCGCGGGACGGGCGGCGGGGCCAGAGGCAAAAGACCAGGGGCCGGGCGGGAGAAGGCGAGGCACTGCCTCGCTCATGCGCGGAACCCATCCGCTCCGGCCCTCATCCCCGTCCTTCTTATAACCCCCCGCACCCCCGGGCGGGAGAAGGCGAGGCACTGCCTCGCCCCCGCCCGTGTGCGGCATGTCACCCGGAGACCTGTCGGCACGAGACCCCGAGAGGCCAGCGCCCGACCCGGCGGGCGAGAAGCGCCCGCCGAGGGCGGGGCGGGCGCTGGCCGGGCCTTTGGGGCCCGGCCGGTCCCGGTTGAACCGTTGCGCTGTGGCGAAGGCACGCGCCTTCGCCAGGGAAGCCGATGGAGCGACGGGGTGAACCCAGCCCTACGGATGCTGCGGGTCATGCCCGGCGGATGATGCCCCCGGGGGCCGGCGGCGGCTGCCAGCGGCAAGACAAGGACCCCGCCCGAAGATCGCGGACGGGGCCTCGGCGCGGTCCCATGAGGGAGAAGGGACCGTCGGGGCCTGCGGCGGCCGGGAAGTGCCGCCGCAGGCCAAGGGCAATCCTGCGCGGGCGCGCCGCGCCCCGCCTTGACGCAGGTCAAGTCAGCGCAGTTCGGCCGTCCGCATCAGCGGCGTCACCAGCCGCACCACCACCCGGCGGTTGGCGCGTTCGTCGCCGGCCGAGTCCACCTTCAGCTCCGACTCGCCGTAGCCCTGCACCACCAGGTTCTCGGGCGGGATGTCGAAATACTCGGTCAGCGCCAGCGCCATCGATTCCGCCCGCCGGTCCGATAGCGACAGGTTCGACGCCGCCGAGCCGACCGCATCGGTATGGCCCTCGATCAGGAAGACCTCGCGCGGGTTGGCCGCCAGAAGCTCCTGGATCAGCCGGCCGATGTCGGCCAGCTTGCGCGCCTCGGTGGCCTTGATCGCGGCCGAGCCGGTGTCGAAGGTGATGGCGTCCACCTCGATCGTGGCCGCCAGCGACCGCACCTCGCGGATTTCGCGGATCTGGCGCAGGCTGAACTTGCGGCCCAGGTCCGCGGCCTCCAGCGCCGCCAGCTCCGCCTTCAGCGCGGCATCGCCGTCCGAGGTGGAGATCGTCACCCGGTCCGGCCGCGGCGGCGGCAGGGTGGTGATGTCGATCCGCTCCTCGGGGTAGAGGTCGTCGATCAGGATGACCTCGTTGCCGAGACGGTCGTAGGTCGCCCGCCGCAGCACCCGGCCCGAGGCATCGCGGACCGTCACCACCTGGGTGCCGTCCGCCCGCTTGACCACGGTGCGGGTGGAGCCGTCGCGGTAGGTCTCGGTCGTGGTCTCGACGCCGGGGCGGCGCAGCACGGCGTCGTCGTCCTTGTAGATCGTGTAGCTGCCGTCGGGGTTCTGCACCACCACCCGGTCGCCGGAGTTGGAGACCACGGTCTTGGCGTCCTTGTCGTTGGCGTTCTTGATCACCGCACCGACCACCAGCGCGCCAAGCGCGAGCAGTCCGACCTTCTCGAGGTCCGACAGGCCGGACTTCTTGCCCTCCGCCACGGCGACCGGGGCCGGGGCGAATTCCTCGTCGGAGGTGCGGGTCATGCCTTCCGAGATCACCTCGCTGACCACGGCCACCGGATCGGCGGCGGCGGGGGCTTCGGTCCCCTCGGTCGCGGCGGCGCCCGAGGTGGACAGGATGGCAGCCGCCGCCTCCGGCACCGCCGGCGGGGCGGGTTCTGCGGCGGGCTCGCCCTCGGCGACCGCTTCCCCTTCGGTTTCGGCCGTGGCGGCCTCCTCGGTGACGGTCGGCGCGGCGAGGATGCTTTCCAGCGTGACCGCCGCCTCTTCCGACACCACCGGCGTATCGACCGGCTCCGTCTCCGCCGCCGGTTCCGGGGCGGTGGCAAGCCCGGCGGCCGGATCGGCGGCGGGGTCGGCAGCGGGATCGGCCGGCTCTTCGGTCACCGCGGTATCCTCGGCCGGAGCCTCGCCCTCGGGCGCAGGCTCCACCGCGGGATCGGCCGCAGCCTCGTCGGTCGCCTCCGGCGCAGCTTCCGGCGCGGGCTCGGGGCCTTCGGTCACGGCCTCGGGGGCCGCCTCCTCGGCTGTGCCTTCCTCGGCGGGAACAGCCTCTGCCTCGGGCACAGGCGTGGGTTCGGCGACCGGCTCTTCCGCAGTCTCGGCCGCGGGTTCAGCCGGAGCGGCCTCCGGCTCCGCAGCGGGCTCTTCGGCAGCGGGAGCCTCCGCCTCGGGACCGGGCGTGGGCTCGACCGCCGGCTCTTCCGCCACCTCGGCCGCAGGTTCCCCGGCCGGGGCCGCTTCAGCAGCCGGCTCCTCGGCAGCGGCGGCCTCCGCCTCTGCAGCGGCGGCTTCTTCCTCGGCGGCGACACGGGCCGCTTCCGCCTCGGCTTCCGCCCGGGCCGCTTCCTCGGTCGCGGCGGCGGCGGCCGCGGCGGCCTCCTGCTCGGCTGCGATCCGCGCGGCTTCCTCGTCAGCCGCCCTCGCTGCTTCCTCGGTGGCGGCAGCGGCGGCGGCCGCCGCCTCCTGCTCGGCGGCAACGCGCGCGGCTTCCTCTTCGGCGGCGGCCTTGGCGGCTTCCTCTTCGGCGGCTTTCGCAGCCTCCTCCGCGGCGGCCGCCTCGGCGTCGCGCAGCATCCGCATGATCACTTCGAGGTCGCAGGGCTGATCCGGCGTCGGCACGCAGAGCACGGTGCCGTCCGGCCCGACGACCGAGCCATCCTCGGCCACGGTCTGGGCATGGACGGGAAAGGTGGGCGCGGTGGACAGCGCGACGGAAAGGGCGGTGGTGCAGGTCAGAAGCTTGCGCATTCCATGTCCTTTGCTTGGTCCGGGGCGATTCCCGGCGGGGTCTTCACAAGGCCGACCCTAGGCCCCGCCCCCGCCGCTATGCCATAACAACCCGCAGACCGGGGCGGGGTTCCGCCGGTCCTGCCCCCGCGTCAGCCCGGCAAAAGCCCCTCGGTCCGGCAGAGCCAGCCGCGGAACGCGGCCAGCGCCGCGCGCTCGGGCCGGTGGGCGGGCCAGACCAGGTAATAGGAGCCGAGCGCGGGGACCGGCCCGCCGAAGACCGGGACCAGCCGGCCCGCCGCCAGGTCCTCCTCGATCAGGAACAGCGGCATCAGCGCCAGGCCGAGACCGTGGATCGCCGCCTGCGCCATGGTGGCGAACTGGTCGAACAGCATGGCGGGCGGGCGGCTGTCGGGCTGCCCATGATGCGCCAGCCAGCGCGACCAGTCGCCGGGACGGCTGTCGAGTTGCAGCAGCGGCAGGTCCAGGATGGCGCGGGCCTCGGGCAGCGGCGCGGGCAGCAGCGACGGCGCGGCGACGGCCAGCACCTGTTCATCCATGAGTTTCAGATATGAAACCCCCGGCCAGTCTTTGCGGCCGTAATGGATGGCGGCATCGAAGCCGGTCTCGGCGAAGTCGAAGGGCCGCAGCCGGGTGGAGAGGTTCACCGTCACCTCGGGATGCGCGCGGGCGAAGGCGGCCAGCCGCGGCGCCAGCCAGCGCATCCCGAAGGCGGGCAGGATCGACAGGCTGAGCGTGCCGCCGCGCGGATTGGCCCGCAGCGTCAGCGAGGCGTCGGAGAGGATGCGCAGCGCCTTGCGCGCCTCGGCCACGAAATCCCGCGCCGCCGGCGTCAGCGCCAGCCGCTTGCCCTCGCGGATCACCAGCGCCACGCCGAGCTGTTCCTCCATCACCTGCAACTGCTTGGAGATCGCGCCTTGCGTCAGCGCCAGCTCCTGCGCCGCGGCGGTGGCGGAGCCCAGCCGGTCCAGCGCCTCCAGCGCCAGCAGCGAGGGGATCGAGGGCAGATGGCGGCGCGGGAACATCTATTACCTTTGCTCATCCTTACCGGACAAGCTTTCGATAGTCCCAAGGGCCGAATCGTGCAATGGAAAGGATGACGATTTTCCCTGCCCGGAAGGATTCCCCGATGACCGACAAGCCCAAGCTGAAAGCCAAGGACGCCCCCGACCTGTCGCGCTTCGACTGGGAGGACCCGTTCCGGCTGGACCAGCAGCTGACCGAGGACGAGCGGATGCTGCGCGACGCCGCCCGCGCCTTCGCGCAGGAGAAGCTGCAACCCCGCGTCATCGCCGCCTACCGCGAGGAGAAGACCGACCCGGCGATCTTCCGCGAGATGGGCGAGATGGGCCTTCTGGGCGTGACCGTGCCCGAGGAATACGGCGGCCTCGGCGCCTCCTACGTCGCCTACGGGCTGGTGGCGCGGGAAGTCGAACGGGTGGATTCGGGCTACCGCAGCATGATGTCGGTGCAATCCAGCCTGGTGATGTATCCGATCTACGCCTACGGCACCGAGGAGCAGCGGAAGAAATACCTGCCGAAGCTGGCCTCGGGCGAATGGATCGGCTGCTTCGGCCTGACCGAGCCGGATGCGGGCTCGGACCCCGCCGGGATGAAGACCACGGCGAAGAAGACCGCTTCGGGCTATGTCCTGAACGGATCGAAGATGTGGATATCGAACGCTCCCATCGCCGATGTCTTCGTGGTCTGGGCCAAGTCCGAGGCGCATGGCGGCAAGATTCGCGGTTTCGTGCTCGACAAGGGCACGAAAGGTCTGTCGGCACCGAAGGTGGGGGGCAAGCTCTCTCTCCGCGCCTCGGTGACCGGCGAGATCGTCATGGAGAATGTGGAGGTGGGCGAGGATGCCCTTCTGCCGCATGTCGAGGGGCTGAAGGGGCCGTTCGGCTGTCTCAACCGGGCGCGCTACGGCATCGCCTGGGGGGTGATGGGCGCGGCCGAGTTCTGCCTGCACGCGGCGCGGCAATACGGGCTGGACCGCAAGCAGTTCAACAAGCCGATCGCGCAGACCCAGCTGTTCCAGCTGAAGCTGGCCAACATGCTGACCGAGACCTCGTTGGGCTTGCAGGCCTGCCTGCGGGTGGGGCGGCTGATGGACGAGGCCAATGCGGCGCCGGAGATGATCAGCATCATCAAGCGCAACAACTGCGGCAAGGCGCTGGAGATCGCCCGCTGGGCCCGCGACATGCACGGCGGCAACGGGATTTCCGAGGAATTCCAGGTGATCCGCCACATGGTGAACCTGGAGACGGTGAACACCTACGAGGGCACGCACGACGTCCACGCGCTGATCCTGGGCCGGGCGATCACCGGGTTGCAGGCGTTCTTCTGAGGCAGCGGACCGCTGGGGCGGGCGGGAGAAGGCGAGGCACTGCCTCGCCCCCGCCCGTGCGGATGGCTTCACCCGGAAACGGCGGTCACGAGACCCCCGAGAGGCCAGCGCCCGACCGGGCGGGCGTGAAGCGCCCGCCGAGGGGCGGGCGGGCGCTGGCCGGGCCTTTGAGGCCCGGCCGGTCTGGTTTACATGGTGTGCCGTGGCGAAGGCGATGGCCTTCGCCATTGCATCGTCGGAGCGGCGGGGTGAACCCCGCCCTACGGGAGCCGCTCCCGGCCGACGGAGGCGGCGTAGGGCGGGGTTTCACCCCGCCATTTCCCCGCTCTACTTGTAGAACCCTTCCCGCAGGTTGATGCCGTGCTCCAGCCAAGCCTTCATGGCGCAGAGCATCCCGGTCCAGCCCTCGCAATTGCCGAAGGCGGCCTTCATCCCGGCCGGGTCCGTCCGCCAGCCCTCCTCGGCGATCCGCACATGGGTGCGGTCGGGGCCGAGGGCGGCGAAGGTCATCGTCACCCGGGTCCAGAGCCCGCCCTCGCCCTGCCAGGACAGGACGATCCGCTCATTCGGCACCACCTCGATCACCTTCACCGGGAAGGCGCCGGGGAAGTCGTGGAAATCCCAGGTCACCTCGGTTCCCGCGACGAGGCGGCCCTTGGCGCCGCCGGTGGTGAAGAACTGCGACAGCCGGCCGGGGTCGACCACGGCATCGAACACCTCGGCCACCGGCTTGGCGATGCGGCCGCCGACGGTGAATTTCGGCTCCATTCCTTTCGTCACGACTCGCCTCCTTCTTGCAGCCCTCTTCATCATGTTATAAATCTATAACATGTCAACCGAGGATCAGGACGATGCGCTGTTCCGTGCTCTTGGCCACCGGGTCAGGCGGCGGATGCTGGACCTGCTGAAGGCGCAACCGATGACCACCGGCGCGCTGTGCAAGGCACTGCCGGAACTGGACCGCTGCACGGTGATGCAGCATCTGGCGGTGCTGGAAGCCGCCGGGCTGGTGCTGGCGGAGCGGCGCGGGCGCGAACGCTGGAACCATCTGGACGCACTGCCGATCCACGGGCTGCACGAACGCTGGATCGGCCCCTATGCCGCCTATGCCGCCAGCCTGCTGGCGCGGCTGAAACGGCAGGCCGAGGGGACCGGGCAGCCGTCGGATTCCTCCGCATAGCCCCGCGCGACGGCCGTCCCGCCGTTGCCTCTCCGCGAACGGAGTGTTGCCGGACTCCGGGCCGCGACCGCCCGATCCGTCCTTGCTCCGCCGCCGGGAAACCGCGACAATGCCGGCCACCGCCTCCCCCTTCCCTCTGGCCTTTCCGTCCGGGTGCCCCGTCATGACCGACCTCGTCCTCCATGAAGCCGATCCCCTCTCCGGCGGGCCGGTGGAGGGTGACGACTGGCTGTCCGCCATGGACGCCATCGCCGAGGACGACGGCTATCTGGAACCCTTGGGCAAGGCGCATTGGGCCTTCTTCGCCGAGGACCGGCCCAACCTGCTGGTGACCTTCGAGCGGGCCGAATCCATCCGCGCCCGCGAGGACCAGCTTCCGGCGGCCTATGCGATGTGCAAGGCGCGCGGCTGGTCGCTCTTGACCCTGATCGCCGAGGGCGAGACCTGGTGGCGCGACCGCGCGGTCTGGGGCTATTTCGACCGGCTGGTGGACGACGCCTTCTTCGACGATTTCGACCAGGTGCTGTTCATGGGCGCCGGCCCCGCCGGCCATGCCGCCTGCGCCTATGCGGTGACGGCGCCGGGCTGCCGGGTGCTGGCCATCGCCCCGCGGGCGACGCTGGACCCGGACATCGCCGGCTGGGACCGCCGCAACCTGGCGGCGCGGCGGCTGGATTTCCGTTCGCGCTACGGCTACGCCCCCGACATGACCGAGGGCGCGGGCCGGGTCTGGCTGGTGCACGACCCGCTGCACGCCCCGGACGCGATGCACGCGGCGCTGTTCCGCGCACCCTGGGTGACGGCGCTGAAGGCCCGCCACACCGGCGAGACCATCGAGCGGACATTGGCCGGCACCCGGCTGATCGACAAGCTGGCCGAGGATGCGATGGCCGGCACGCTGACACCGGCCGGATTCGCCCGCCACTGGCGCTCGCGCCGCTCCTACCCGCCCTATCTGCGCGGGCTGCTGGCGCAGGCGGCGGCGCAGAAGCGGCCGGGGCTGGAGGCGATGATCTGCCGCTCGGTCACCCGGCGGATGCGGGCGCCGCGCTTCGCCGCCCGGCTGGCGGAACTGACGGGGCAGAAATAGCGGCTCAGCCGCCGTAAGCCTCGACCATCTCGCGCAGCTGTTCGGCCCGGTCCTCGGTCAGCCGCGCCATGCAGCCGTAGACCAGCAGCGGCTCGGCGCTGCCGCCCTTCATCGCATAGCCCTCGGCCTCGCAGGCCCGGTCGCGGAAGGTGATCCAGGCCCGTTGCGCCGCCCGCAGCGCCTCGGCCCCGCCGCGCTCGGCCTCGGGCAGGCCGGCGTCCCAGTCCTGCAGCAGCGCCAGCGCCGCCCGATAGGCCCGGTTCAGCCCGGCATCCTGCGCCTGCCAGTCGGCATAGGCGCATCGGTTCATGTCGGATTGCGTCATCGGATCGGTGCAATCGGCCTCCTGCGCGGCGGCCGGCAGGGCAACGAGGGCAAGAAGGACGGCAAGGCGCATGGGCAAACCCCGGGGCTGGATGCCGCCTTTCTGCCCGAAACCGCCGCGCGGCAAAAGGCGGGAAAGCCCGCCCTGCCCTCTGGCACCGCCGCGCGGGATGCGCTAGGGCGGGATCATGCAAGAGATCACCCTCCGCCGCCCCGACGACTGGCACCTGCACCTGCGCGACGGCGCGATGCTGAAGGGCGTCCTGCCCGAGACCACCCGCCATTTCGCCCGCGCCATCGTGATGCCGAACCTGGTGCCGCCGGTGGTGACCGCGAAGGACGCGAGCGCCTACCGGGACCGCATCCTCGCCGCCCTGCCCGCCGGCGCGGTGTTCGAGCCGCTGATGACGCTCTACCTGACCGAGGGCACCGATCCGGCCGATGTGGCCGCGGCGGCGGCCGGCGGGCTGGTGAAGGCGGTGAAGCTCTATCCCGCAGGCGCGACGACCAATTCGCACTCCGGCGTGCGCAACCTTGATGCGGTGATGCCGGTGCTGGAGAAGATGGCCGGGATCGGCCTGCCGCTCCTGACCCATGGCGAGGTCACCACGCCCGAGGTCGACATCTTCGACCGCGAGGCGGTGTTCATCGACACCGTGCTCGATCCGCTTCGTCGCCGCCTGCCCGAACTGCGGGTGGTGATGGAGCACATCACCACTGCCGAGGGCGCGGCCTATGCGGCGGAAGGCGGGCCGAACCTGGCGGCGACGATCACCACCCATCACCTGATCATCAACCGCAACCACATCCTGGTCGGCGGGATCAAGCCGCATTACTACTGCCTGCCGGTCGCCAAGCGCGAACATCATCGCCAGGCCCTGCGCAAGGCCGCGACCTCCGGCGCCCCCTGCTATTTCCTCGGCACCGACAGCGCCCCGCATGTCGATGCGCTGAAGGAACATGCCTGCGGCTGTGCCGGCTGCTTCACCGCCACCAACACCATGCCGCTGCTGGCGCATGTCTTCGAGGAAGAGGGCGCACTGGACCGGCTGGAGGGCTTCGCCTCGCTGCACGGCCCCGCCTTCTACGGCCTGCCGCCGAACGAGGCCCGCATCAGACTGGTGAAGCACGAGGCGCCGCAGGTCTTCCCGGCCAAGATCCTGACCGAGGCCGGCCCCGTCACCGTCTTCGACCCCGGCTTCCCCGTGCACTGGCACGTCGAAAGCTGATTTTCGCCGAAAATCAGTAGTTACGAGTTTTCGACGAAAACTCGGGCCACCAGAGACCAGAAGGACCGCCATGATCCCCGCCGCCTTTCCGCCGAAAGAAGAGATCGCCCGCCTGACCGCCCGCGCCTTCCTGGAGATCGGCGCGGTGCATTTCAACGCGCGCGAGCCCTTCACCCTGGCCTCCGGCCTGCCCTCGCCCACCTATATCGACTGCCGCAAGCTGATCAGCTACCCGCGCATCCGCTCGATGCTGATGGATTTCCTCGCCGTCACCGTGATCCGCGAGGCCGGGTTCGAGGCCTTCGACAACATCGCCGGCGGCGAGACCGCAGGCATCCCCTTCGCCGCCCTGGTGGCCGAGCGGCTGGCGCTGCCGATGACCTATGTGCGCAAGAAGCCGAAGGGCTACGGCCGCAATGCCCGCATCGAGGGCGCGATGACCGAGGGCCAGCGGGTGCTCTTGGTCGAGGACCTGACCACCGACGGCGGCTCGAAACTGTCGTTCGTGGATGCGATCCGCGACACCGGCGCGACCTGCGGCCACACCGCGGTGATCTTCTACTACGGCATCTTCCCGGAAACCGAGCCGCGGCTGGCCGAGCACGGGGTGAAGCTGATCCACCTCTGCACCTGGTGGGACATGCTGGCCGAGGCGCGGGCGCAAGGGTCCTTCGACGCCGGGACGCTGGCGGGGGTGGAGGAGTTCCTGAAGGCCCCCCGCGCCTGGCAGGAAGCGCGGAAGGGCTGACGCCCAGGGGCTGACCCGACGTCACCCGCGAAAACCGGGGGGCGGCGCTGTGGAGCCATTGGGGACAAGCCCCGAGTCGGCTCGGCCTCTCTGGGGTCCGCCCCGGTGCCGTCCACCAGATATTGATCGCGGGCCGGCGAAAATCCTTCGCCGACTCGGGGCAGCGGGGTTATCCTCCGGCTTCTCCACAGGGTTATCGGACTTGCCCCGCAGGGGGCAAAGCGCGCATCAGACGCGCGGGGCAAATGGGGTCAGGCATGAGCGACGTTGCAACCTTGCGGCCGGCATCGGTTCCGGCCCCGGCCGAAGCGCCCGAGGCGCTGCCGCACAACATCGAGGCCGAGCAGCAGCTTCTCGGCGCGATCCTGGTCAACAACGACATCTACGACCGCATCGCCAGCCTGATCCGGTCGGAACATTTCTTCGACCCGGTCCATGCCCGCATCTTCGAGATCGCCTCGGCCCGCATCCAGAAGAACGCGCTGGCCAGCCCGGTCACGCTGAAAGCCTTCATGGAGGACGATCCGGGGCTGAAGGAACTCGGCGGCCCGGCCTATCTGGTGCGGCTGGCGGGGGCGGCGATTTCCGCCTTCGCGGCGCGCGACTATGCGCAGATGATCTACGACCTCGCGGTGCGGCGGGAACTGATCCAGCTCGGCCGCGACATTTCCGACCGGGCTCAGAAGGTGGAGGTCGACTCCGAACCGCGCGAGCAGATCACCGAGGCCGAGCAGCGGCTTTACAAGCTGGGCGAACAGGGCGTCGCCGAGCGCGGATTCCAGAGCTTCCTCAAGGCGGTGACGGACGCAGTCAACGTGGCGAATGCCGCCTACCAGCGCGGCGGCGGGCTGGCCGGCATCTCCACCGGGCTGATCGACCTCGACAAGAAGCTGGGGGGCCTGCACGAGTCCGACCTGATCATCCTGGCCGGCCGCCCCTCGATGGGCAAGACCTCGCTTGCCACCAACATCGCCTTCAACATCGCCAAGGCCTACCGCCGCGGCCGCAAGCCGGACGGGTCCGAAGGCGCGGTCGAAGGCGGCTGCGTCGGCTTCTTCTCCTTGGAGATGAGCGCCGAGCAGCTGGCGGCACGGGTCCTCTCCGAAGCCTCGGAAGTCCCCTCCGAGCAGATCCGCCGCGGCGACATGACCGAGGGCGAGTTCCGCCGCTTCGTCGATGCGGCGAAGGACCTGGAGACCTGCCCGCTCTACATCGACGACACCCCGGCGCTGCCGATCAGCCAGGTCGCTGCCCGCGCCCGCAGGCTGAAGCGGACCCATGGCCTCGACGTGCTGATGATCGACTACCTGCAGCTCTTGAAAGGCTCCTCGCGGGCCTCCGAGGCGAACCGGGTGCAGGAAGTGTCGGAGATCACCCAAGGCTTGAAGGCCATCGCCAAGGAGCTGAACATCCCGGTGATCGCGCTCAGCCAGCTGTCCCGCCAGGTCGAAAGCCGCGAGGACAAGCGGCCGCAACTCTCGGACCTGCGCGAATCCGGCTCGATCGAGCAGGACGCCGACGTGGTGATGTTCGTCTTCCGCGAGGAATACTACCGCGAGCGCGAGAAGCCCGCCGACCACGAGCTGGAGAAGATGGCCGCCTGGCAGCAGATGATGGAGCAATGCCACGGCAAGGCCGAGGTGATCATCGGCAAGCAGCGCCACGGCCCCATCGGCACGGTGGAACTGTCCTTCGAGGGCCGCTTCACCCGCTTCGGCAACCTGGTGAAGCCCTGGCAGGGCGAGGGCGGCCCGGACGTGGGCTTCTGATCCAATCGCGCGGCTGTCGCCGCATTCCTTTCGTTGTGGCTGAGGGAGTCCCTTGTGTCTTCCGTCGCCTGATGGGGGCATTCTGCCCCCAAACCCCCTGAGGATATTTGTCTCCAGAAAGAGGGAATGGCCTTGCTCCTCTTTCTGGACGACAAATATCCCCGCCGGAGGCATCCGCCGCCTCAACCCGCGCCCCCTCGCAGGGCCCTCCCGCGCCAGCGCCGCCGAGCGGGGGCTCGATGCCCCCCGAGGCGGCCCTCCCCGGCGGGAATTCCCCCTTGACCCCGCCCCCCTTGGGCCGCAAACAACCCGTCATGGCCACAGCGACCCTTACCATTGACCTCGATGCGATTGCCGCCAACTGGCGCGCGCTGGACCGGCTTTCGGGACAGGGCGTGCAGACCGGCGCGGTCGTGAAAGCCGATGCCTATGGCCTCGGCGTGCCGCGGGTCGCCCGCGCGCTGGCGCAGGCCGGCGCCCGGCGCTTCTTCGTCGCCGCCGCCGAGGAAGGCGCCGCGGTGCGCCAGGCGCTCGGCCCCGGGCCGCAGATCAACGTGCTGTCGGGCCATATGGCAGGCGACACCGAGATGATCTCGGACCTCGACCTGACGCCGATGCTGAACAGCCTGGAACAGATCACCCGGCATCTGGAGGCCCTGCCCGGCCATGCCTTCGGCGTCCAGCTGGACACCGGCATGAACCGTCTCGGCATCGAGATGCTGGAATGGCAGGCCGTCGCGCCGATCCTGCTGGAGGCCGGGCCGGTGATGCTGATGAGCCACCTCGCCTGCGCCGACGAGCCTGATCATCCGATGAATCTCCAGCAGCTGGAGATGTTCCACGAGATGACCGACGGCACCGGCCTGCCGCGCAGCTTCGCGGCCACGGGGGGCATCCTCCTCGGCCCGAAATACCATTTCGACCTGACCCGCCCCGGCATCGGCCTTTACGGCGGCCGCCCGTTCGAGACCGCGCAGCGCGTCGTCTCGCTGGCGCTGCCGGTGATCCAGACCCGCGAGGTCGCCGCCGGCGAGGCGGTCGGCTATTCCTGCGCCTGGGAGGCCGAGGGCCCCGCGGTGATCGCCACCCTGCAGGCCGGCTATGCCGACGGGCTGCTGCGGTCGCTGTCGAACAACGCCGTGCTCTGGGACGGCGCCACCCCCTGCCCGCTGGTCGGCCGGGTGTCGATGGACCTGATCACTGCCGATGTCACCCATCTGCGCGAGATGCCGAAGGCGCTGGACATCCTCGGCCCGAACCAGTCGGTAGACGAGTTGGCCGATGCCGCCGGCACCATCGGCTACGAGATTCTGACGGGCCTCGGCGCCCGCTACCAGCGCCGCTATGTCGAATCCCGTGGCTGAGGCTGTGACCGGGCTGCTGGCCGCGCTCGGCCGCCCCGTCCTTGCCGCGCTGGCCGGGGTGGGACGGGTGGCGATCTTCGCCGCCGCGGCGCTCGGCCATCTGGTCCGGCCGCCGTTCTACTGGCGCGAGTTCGGCCAGCAGGTGATGCAGATCGGCTGGTTCAGCCTGCCGGTGGTCGGCCTGACCGCGATCTTCACCGGCGGCGCGCTGGCGCTGCAGATCTATGCCGGCGGCAACCGCTTCGGCGCCGAGGCGGTGGTGCCGCAGATCGTCGCCATCGGCATGGCGCGGGAACTCGGCCCGGTGCTCGGCGGGCTGATGGTGGCGGCGCGGGTGGCATCCTCCATCGCCGCCGAGATCGGCACCATGAAGGTAACCGAGCAGATCGACGCGCTGGTGACGCTGTCCACCAACCCGATGAAATACCTGACCGTGCCGCGGCTGCTGGCCGCCACGCTGACCATGCCGGTGCTGGTCGCCACCGGCGATGCCATCGGCATCATGGGCGGCTGGCTGGTCGGGATCACCCGGCTGGACTTCAACTCCGCCGCCTATCTGAAGAACACGGTGGATTTCCTGGAATTCTGGGACGTCGGCTCGGGCCTGGTGAAGGGCGCGGTCTTCGGCTTCTTGGTGGCACTGATGGGCTGCTACCACGGCATGAACTCGGCCCGCGGGGCGCAGGGCGTCGGCGCCGCGACCAAATCCGCCGTGGTCGCGGCTTCCGTCCTGATCCTCGCCGCCAACTACCTGCTGACGGAGGTGTTCTTCTCGGCATGATCGAGCTGCGCGCCGTCACCAAGTCCTTCGGCGAAAACCGCGTCCTGCGCGGGGTCGACCTGACGATCCCGAAAGGCAGCAGCATGGTGGTGATCGGCGGCTCGGGCACCGGCAAGTCGGTGCTGCTGAAATGCATCCTCGGGCTGGTGCGCCCGGACGGCGGCACCATCACCCTGGACGGCCAGGACGTGACCAAGGCCGAGCGCGACCCGTTCCTCGCCCGCTTCGGGATGCTGTTCCAGGGCGGGGCGCTGTTCGACAGCCTCCGGGTCTGGGAGAACGTCGCCTTCCGGCTGATGCGGGGCCGCCTCAAGCGCCCGAAGGCCGAGGCGCGCGAGATCGCGGTGGAAAAGCTGCGCCGCGTCGGTCTCGGCCCGCAGGTGGCCGACCTCTACCCGTCGGAACTGTCGGGCGGGATGCAGAAGCGCGTCGGCCTCGCCCGCGCCATCGCCGCCGAACCCGAGATCATCTTCTTCGACGAGCCGACCACCGGGCTGGACCCGATCATGTCCGGCGTCATCAACGACCTGATCCGCGAGATCGTGGTCGAGATGGGCGCCACCGCCATGACCATCACCCACGACATGACCTCGGTGCGCGCCATCGCCGACCGGGTGGCGATGCTGCACGGCGGCGTGATCCGCTGGACCGGCCCGGTGTCGGAAATGGACGCGACGCCGGACCCTTACGTGCAGCAGTTCATCCACGGCCGCGCCGAAGGGCCGATCGAGGCAATCAGATGAACGGGCCGGAGAGCGGGGATTTCCTGACCCTGCTGCTGACGCCCTCGCCGGTGATGCACTGGCTGCTGCTGACCCTGCCGCTGACCATCACCCTCTCCGGCGTCCTCGGCGCGGCCGAGCACGAGACCGGCAACCGCCGGCTCTCCCTCTGGGCGGCGGCGATGACGGTCTGGCTGTTCCTGCCGGTCCGCTTCGCCGACCCGGTGCTGGTGCAACTGTCCGAGACCGTCTCGATGCTGGGCTGGCTGGGGCTGGCGGGCTATTGGGCGCGGCATGTCTGGGTCAACCGGCCGACGCCGGTCTGGGGCCATGCGCTGGTGATCACCCATCTGCTGGCAATCCTGGTCGCCTGTGGCGTGGCACTGGTCCGGGCCTGGATCCACGCGGGCTGAACCGCGGACCGCCCGCCGGTTGTGGACTGTTCCCGGCGCGGAAACAGTTTGATCCGCCAAGGAAACAATATCCCGCATCCTGCTGATATGACGCGGATATTCCGCCTTTCCCCGTCGATTCTCCTTGCCGAATCTGCGCCCACTCCGTTCCTTGGGGAAAACCGTGGGGGCGGGTATATGTTTGACGATCGCGGCGGCTGGTTCCGCAAGCTGACAGAGGCCGGGCAATCCGCGGCGCAGGGCCTGATCGTGGCGCTGACCTTCGGGCTGCTGCTCGCCACCGCCTTCGCCGCCCTCGGCTGGCTGCCCTGGCCGGTGCTCTACCTGTCCTTCGGCGCCGTCACCCTGCCCGCCGCCGGCATGTGGGTGCAGCTTGGCATCACGCTGCTCTTCGTCATCCTCTGCTTCTTCCTGCCCGCCAACAATCGCATGGCGCGGCTGGAGCGCAGCCACCGCTCCTTCGCCATGGGGGTGGAGGACGTGTCCCGCGCCTATCGCATGGCCCATGCCGCCGACCGCGCCGGGGTCTTCGCGCTGTCCTCTGAATTCGACTCGGTCCGGGCGAGGATGGAGCACCTGCGCAACCACCCCGACTTCGGCCATCTGGAGCCGGAGCTGCTGCAACTCGCCGCGCAGATGAGCCACGAGACCCGGGAACTGGCCCGCACCTATTCCGAAGTGAAGGTGGCCCGGGCCAGGACCTTCCTGGCGCAAAGGCAGGAGGAGGTGCAGGCGCTGACCGACCGGCTGGCGCTGGCGCGGCGCACCTGCGACGAGCTGAAGCGCTGGCTGACCGACATCGACTCGGACGAAAGGCAGGCGCAGGTGCAGCTGCGGCGGCTGGAGGCCGACCTGAAGGAAATCCTCCCCGGCCTCGGCTACGACTTCGACCTGGACGAAAGGCCCGACGGCAACGTGGTCAGCCTGCCGAAGCCGCCCGCCCCGCGGGTGGAACCGGCCCGCCCGGCCTCGCGCAGCCCCGAGCCCCTGGTCTGACCCGACCTTGACCTTGCCGCGGGCGGCTGGCACCCAAGGCGGATGCGCTACCTGAACCTCTGCCTGCTGGTCCTGTTCCCCGTCGCCTGGTTCGCGCCGCTGATGCGGGCGGCGCTGCTGCCGGTCTTCGGCATGGACGAGATCAGCGTGGTGACCGGGCTGCAAAGCCTGTGGGAAAGCGACATCCCGCTGGCACTGGCGGTGACCTTCCTCGCCATCTTCGCGCCCTATGCCAAGACCATCGGCCTGGCGCTGCTGCACTGGAACCTGCTGTCGCCCCGCACCCTGCCGGCGCTGCATCTGCTGGGCAAGCTGGCGATGGCCGACGTGTTCCTGATCGCGCTCTACATCGTCATCGCCAAGGGGGCCGGCCATGTCACGGTGGAGGTCGCCTGGGGCCTCTACCTCTTCACCGCCTGCATCCTGGCCTCGCTCTTCGTGTCCTGGAGGGCCGAACATGCCTGATCATCCCCGCCTCTCGCTCCTCGATCTGGTCCGCGTCCGCGAAGGCCGCAGCGCCACCGACGCCCTGGCCGAGGCGCAGGAGACCGCGGCCCTGGCCGATGCCCTCGGCTTCACCCGCTACTGGGTGGCCGAGCATCACAACATGGAGGGCATCGCCTCCGCCGCCACCTCGGTGGTGCTGGCCCATGCCGGGCAGAAGACCCGCGGCATAAGACTGGGCGCCGGGGGCGTGATGCTGCCCAACCATTCGCCCTACATCATCGCCGAGCAATTCGGCACCCTCGCCCGGCTGTTCCCCGGAAGGGTCGACCTCGGTCTCGGCCGCGCGCCGGGGACCGACCAGGCCACCCTGCGCGCGATCCGCACCACGCCCGACCGGGCGCAGGCCTTCCCCGAGGACGTGCTGGAACTGATGCACTGGTTCGAGCCGGCCGAGGAGCCTGGCTATATCCGCGCCTGGCCGGCGCCGGGGGCGGAGGTGGCGTTCTGGATGCTGGGATCGTCCAGTTTCGGCGCCATGCTGGCGGCGGAGCTTGGCCTGCCCTACGCCTTCGCCAGCCATTTCGCCCCGGATTACCTGCACGAGGCGCTGCACCTCTACCGCAGCCGCTTCAAGCCCTCGAAGCACCTTGCCGCCCCCTATGCCGCCGTCGGTGTCCACGCCATCTGCGCGCCGACCGAGGCCGAGGCGAAACGCCTCTTCACCACCACGCAGATGAGCTTCTGCGGCATCCTCAGGAACGACCGCCGCCTGTCGCCGCCGCCGATCCCGGACATCGAGGATTACTGGACCCCGCGCGAGAAGGCGCAGGTGGAACGGATGCTCTCCTGCGCCGTGGTGGGCGACCCCGGGCAGGTCCGCGACGGGCTGGCGCGGATCGCGGCGGAGACCCGGGCCGACGAGCTGATCATGCTGACCGACATCTACGAGGTGGAAGCCCGCCGCCGCTCGCTGGACCTGACTGCCGAGGCCTGGGGGCTGGAACCGCGCAACCTCTGACGGTGCGCCCCGCGGTGGCCTGCGCCTCCGGCGGGGATATTTAAGTCCAGAAAGAGGGCAAAGGGCTTCTCCTCTTTCTGGATGAAAATATCCTCTGGGTATGCCAGTGGTTTCGCCATCGGTTCGAGAAACCGCTGGCATGTGGGGGGCGAAGCGCCCCCAGCTCCGACATCAGCCGCAAGGTGAAGCGGCGCCTTCCTTGCGGCCAACGCGGTGGCTGCCTATGCTCGCCTCCCGGAACAGACAGGACCATCATGGCCAGGGCCACCGCCAGCTTCACCTGCACCGCCTGCGGCGCCAGCTTCAGCAAGTGGAGCGGCAAATGCGATGCCTGCGGGGCCTGGAACTCCATCGTCGAGGAAGCGCCGCTCTCCGCCGGGCCGAAGCCGCTCGGCCCCAGGGGCCGCACGATCCCGCTGACCGACCTTTCCACCGAGGAAGCACCGCCGCCGCGGGCCTCCTCCGGCATCGAGGAACTGGATCGGGTGCTCGGCGGCGGGCTGGTGCCGGCCTCGGCCATCCTCGTCGGCGGCGATCCCGGCATCGGCAAATCCACGCTGCTGCTGCAAGCCACCGCAAGTTTCGCCCGCAAGGGGCTGAAATGCCTATACATCTCCGGCGAGGAAGCCGCGGCGCAGGTCCGGATGCGGGCGCAGCGGCTCGGCCTGACCGAGGCCCAGGTCCAACTGGGTGCCGAAACCAGCCTCCGCGACATCCTGACCACGCTGGATGCCGAGCGCCCCGCCTTGGCGGTGATCGATTCGATCCAGACCATGTGGCTGGACACGGTGGAGGCCGCGCCGGGTTCTGTCTCCCAGGTCCGCGCCGCCGCGCATGAGCTGGTGACCTTCGCCAAACGCCGCGGCGTCGCCGTCATCCTGGTCGGCCATGTCACTAAGGAGGGCCAGATCGCCGGCCCCCGGGTGGTGGAGCACATGGTCGACACCGTGCTTTATTTCGAGGGTGAGCGCGGCCACCAGTTCCGCATCCTGCGCGCGGTCAAGAACCGTTTCGGCCCGGCCGACGAGATCGGCGTCTTCGAGATGACCGGCAACGGCCTGGCCGAGGTGACCAACCCCTCCGCCCTGTTCCTCTCCGCGCGCGACGCCCCCGCCCCCGGCAGCGCCGTCTTCGCCGGGATCGAGGGCACCCGCCCCGTCCTCACCGAAATCCAGGCGTTGGTCGCCCCCTCCAACCTCGGCACCCCGCGCCGCACCGTGGTCGGCCTCGACTCCGGCCGGCTTTCCACCATTCTCGCGGTGCTGGAGGCGCGGGTGGGCATTCCCTTCACCGGGCTGGACGTGTTCCTGAACGTCGCCGGCGGGATGCGGATCACCGAGCCCGCCGCCGACCTGGCCGTCGCCGCCGCGCTGCTGTCGGCGCGGGAGGACGTGGCGATCCCGCCCGACATGGTGCTTTTCGGCGAAATCAGCCTCTCCGGCGCGCTGCGGCCGGTGGGGCAGACCGAAAACAGGTTGAAAGAGGCCGCGAAACTTGGTTTCACACAGGCGACCGTTCCGGCCCGCTCCAAATCGGGGGGGAACGCGGGGATGACCTTGCGCGAGATGGCCGACCTTGCGGCCTTCACGGGCGAAATGTTCGGCGCCGGCTGACGCGCCCGAGGAGAGCGAGACGATGGAGAACTTTACCGCGGTCGACGGCGGGGCGGCGCTGATCATCATCCTGTCGGCGATCCTGGCCTATTCGCGCGGCTTCGTGCGCGAATTGATGGCCATCGTCGGCTGGATCGGCGCGGCCATCGTCGCCTTCCTTTTCGCCCCCTCCGCCATGCCGCTGGTCAAGGAGATCCCGGTGGTCGGCGACTTCCTGACCGACAGTTGCGAGCTTTCGGTGATCGCCGCCTTCGCCGGGGTCTTCGCGCTCGGCCTGATCGTGATGGCGCTGTTCACGCCCTTGTTCGCCAGCGTCGTCCAGCGCTCCGCCTTGGGCGGCATCGACCAGGCGCTCGGCTTCGTCTTTGGCGTGGCGCGCGGCATCCTGCTGATCGCGGTGGCCTTCATCGTCTGGGACCGGGCGCTGTCGAACCAGTCGGTGCCGATGATCGACAATTCCCGCACCGCCAAGGTCTTCGCCAATTTCCAGGCCTCGATCGACGGCTCGATCCCCTCGGATGCGCCGGGCTGGATCGTGGCGCGCTACAACGACCTGACCATGGTCTGCACCCCCGAGGCGAATGCCCCGGCGCCCGAAGCCCCTGCCGCCCCCGCGCCCGAGGTTCCGGCGAACTGACACGCCGGGGCGTGACACCGCCCGCCACAAGGCATAAAGGAAGGCGCATCCCGCCCAAAGGATTCGGAGGCCGCCCTTGCTTTCCGCCACGCGCCCCTTCCTCGCCCACCCCTTCGACGACGAAAAGCTGAAGGAGGAATGCGGGATCTACGGCGTGATCGGCCTGGCCGACGCGGCGAATTTCGTCGCCCTCGGCCTGCACGCCCTTCAGCACCGCGGGCAGGAGGCCGGCGGCATCGTCACCTACGATCCGGTGGAAGGCTTCAATTCCGCCCGCCGCTTCGGCTATGTCCGCGACACCTTCACCAAGCCCGACGTGATGGCCACCCTGCCCGGCAGCCTTGGCATCGGCCATGTCCGCTATTCCACCGCCGGGTCGAAGGGCCATACCGCGATCCGCGACGTGCAGCCCTTCTTCGGCGAATTCGCCATCGGCGGCTGCGCCATCGCCCACAACGGCAACCTCACCAATGCCGCCGCCCTGCGCAAGCAGCTGATCGAGCGCGGGGCGATCTTCCAGTCCTCCTCCGACAGCGAATGCATCATCCACCTGATGGCGCGCTCGATGCAGAAGACCCTGGCCGAGCGGATCAAGGACGCGCTGCGCGCCGTCGAGGGCGCCTTCTCGGTCATCGCCATGACCCGGACCAAGCTGATCGGCGTGCGCGACCCGCTGGGCGTCCGCCCGCTGGTGCTCGGGAAGCTGGGCGAGGGCTGGGTGCTGTCCTCCGAGACCTGCGCGCTGGACATCGTCGGCGCCGAACTGGTGCGCGAGGTCGATCCCGGCGAGATGGTGGTGATCGAGAACGGCGAAGTGCTGTCCTCCCGCCCCTTCGCCCCGGCGAAATCGCGGTTCTGCATCTTCGAGCAGGTCTATTTCTCCCGCCCCGACAGCATCATCGGCGGCCGCTCGGTCTACGAGACCCGCCGCCAGATCGGCGTGGAACTGGCGCGTGAGGCGCCGGTGGAGGCCGATCTGGTCTGCCCGGTGCCCGATTCAGGCACCCCCGCCGCCATCGGCTATGCCGCCGAAAGCGGCATCCCCTTCGGGTTGGGCATCACCCGCAACCAGTATATGGGCCGCACCTTCATCGAGCCGACCGAGCAGATCCGCAACATGGGCGTGCGGCTGAAGCTGAACGTCAACCGGGCGCTGGTGAAGGGCAAGCGCATCGTGCTGGTCGACGATTCGGTCGTCCGCGGCACCACCAGCCGCAAGATCAAGGACATGATCATCGAGGCCGGCGCGGCCGAGGTGCATTTCCGCATCGCTTCGCCGCCGACCGCCTGGCCCTGCTTCTACGGCGTGGACACGCCAGAACGCTCCAAGCTGCTGGCCGCCACCATGTCGGAAGACGAGATGCGCGACTGGATCGGGGTGGACAGCCTGAAGTTCATCTCGCTCGACGGCCTCTACCGCGCGGCGGGCGAGGCCAACGGCCGCGATCCGCTGGCCCCCCGCTTCTGCGACGCCTGCTTCTCCGGCGACTATCCGGTGGCGCCCTCGGACAAGATCGAGGAAGGCTTCCGCATGAAGGCGGCGGAGTGACCGGCGCCCCGGCCGAGGTCGAAGCCTATCTTTCCGCCCTTCCGGCCGACCAGCAGGCCGCGCTGCGCACCCTGCGGGCCACCCTCGCCCGGCTGCTGCCGGACCATGTGGAATGTATGTCCTAGCCATGCCCGGCTTCCGCCAGCCCGGGCCGAAGGGTCGAATGGTCGCGGGCTACGCCGCCTTTGCGAAACACCTCGGCCTTTACCCGCATTCCGGCAGCGTGATCCCGCAGATCGACTGCACCCCGTTCAGGACCTCGAAATCCGGTGTCCTCTGCATCCCCGGCCAGCCCCTGCCCGATAGCCTGGTCGAAGCGATCCTCCGCGCCCGCCAGGCCGAGATCGCGGCAAAAGGGCGCTGAACAGCCCCTTGCCCCTTCATCTTGGCTCAAATACTCCACGGGGGGCCCGGGGGGTGTGAAACCCCCCGGTTCCACGGCAGGAACCGGAGACCGCCATGACCCAGAAGATCGCCCTCGTCACCGGCGCCTCGCGCGGCCTCGGCTTCGCCATCGCCGAGCAGCTGGCGCTGCAGGGCTGGCAGGTGGTGGCGGTGGCCCGCACCGTGGGCGGGCTGGAGGACCTCGACGACAAGGTGAAGGCGGCCAGACTGCCCGGCGCCGGGGCGCTGACGCTGGCGCCGATGGACGTGACCGATGAGGATGCGATGCGCCACCTCTGCCGGTCCATTCACGACCGCTGGGGCGGGCTGCAGCTCTGGGTCCACACCGCGATCCATGTCACCGCACTGTCGCCGGCGCCCTCGCTCGACATGAAGGACCTCGACAAGTCCGTCGCCATCAACCTGCGCGCCGCGGCCTTCCTGATCGGCATGGTCGACCCGCTGCTGCGGGCGGGCGACGGCACCGCGGTCTTCCTCGACGATCCGGCGGCGGCCAACCGCTATTCCGCCGCCTATGGCGCGACCAAGGCCGCGCAGATGCAGCTGGCGCGCAACTGGCAGGCGGAGACGGTGAAGACCGGGCCGCAGGTGAAGATCCTGACGCCGCAGCCGATGCCGACCGCCACCCGCGCCCGCCACTACCCGGGCGAGGATCGCGCCCCCCTCGCCGATCCGCGCGCAGAGGCGATGCGCCTGATCGCACACATCTGAACCTTGGCCCCCGGCCCGCAGCGGGCTATCCTGCCGCCGAACAGGAGAACCGCCATGGCCGATACCGACTGGACCCCGCCCCGCGTCTGGACATGGGAGCAGCCCTCGGGCGGCGCCTTCGCCTCGCTGAACCGCCCCATTGCCGGGGCCACGCATGACAAGGACCTGCCGGTGGGGCAGCATCCCTTGCAGCTTTACTCGCTGGCCACGCCGAACGGCCAGAAGGTGACGATCCTGCTGGAAGAGCTGCTGGAGGCCGGCCACCCGGCCGAATACGACGCCTGGCTGATCGAGATTTCCAAGGGCGACCAGTTCGGCTCGGGCTTCGTCGAGGTGAACCCGAATTCCAAGATCCCCGCCATGCTGGACCGCGAGACCGGCACAAGGATCTTCGAGAGCGGCTCGATCCTGGTCTTCCTGGCCGAGAAGTTCGGCGCCTTCCTGCCCTCCTCCGGCCCCGCCCGGACCGAGGTGATGAACTGGCTGTTCTGGCAGATGGGATCGGCGCCCTTCCTCGGCGGCGGCTTCGGGCATTTCTACAAATACGCGCCCACCAAGCAGGAATACCCGATCAACCGCTACACGATGGAGGCCAAGCGCCAGCTGGACGTGCTGGACCGGCAACTGGCAGAGCGCCCCTTCATCGCCGGGGACGACTATTCCATCGCCGACATGGCGATCTTCCCCTGGTATGGCGCGGTGGTGCGGAACGAGACCTACGAGGCGGCCGAATTCCTGGACGCCGGCAGCTACACCAACGTGCTGCGGTGGGCCGCCGGGATCGCCGCCCGCCCGGCGGTGATCCGCGGCCGCATGGTCAACTGCACCTGGGGGCCGGAGAACGCCCAGGTCCCCGAACGCCACTCGGCGGCGGATTTCGACGGCAAGGCGACCGGCTGACCCGCCGATTTCCGCGCGGAAATCGGGGCGGAAATCGCGCGATTTCCGCCGACCCCCTCAGCCGAGCGCTTCCCCGATCGCCGTCCACAGCGGCGCCACCGGCTCCACCCCGACCGAAAGCCGGATGAAGCCCTCGGCCACCGCATCGCCCCAGCGGGCGCGGCGTTCCCCGGCGGTATGGGTGCCGCCGAAACTGGTGGTCTGCTCGACCAGCGGACAACGGGCGAGGAAACCTTCGGCCTCGGCCTCGGTGGCAAGCTCGAACCCGATCAGGAAGCCGCCATTGGCCATCTGCCCGCCGACCGCGCCATGCGAGGGGTCGCCGGGCAGGCCGGGATAGCGCAAGCCGCGCACCTTCGGATGCGCCGCCAGCCGGTCCGCGATGAGGGCGGCGCTGGCGCACATCCGCTCCAGCCTGACCTCCAGCGTCTCCAGTCCGCGGTGGACCAGAAAGGCCTCGAACGGCCCCGGCACCACGCCCGCCATCCGCCGCCAGTCGCTCACCCGCGCCATCAGCGCCGCATCGCGGCCGGCGACATGGCCGAAGAGCACATCGGAATGCCCCGCCGGCGCCTTGGTGTCGGCCGCGACCACCAGATCGGCGCCGAGGTCCAGCGGGCGCTGGAGAAGCGGCGTCATCGTGGTGTTGTCGGCGATCACCCTCGCCTCGGCCGCCCGGGCGCGGGCAGCGACCGCGGCGATGTCCAGCACATCCAGCCCGGGGTTGGAGGGCGTCTCCAGATAGACCACCGCGACGCCGGTGAAATCGGCGGCGGCATAGTCCCGGGTGGCAAGCTGGACCACGGTCACGCCGAGGGGAGCGAGGAAGCCTTCAGACAGGATGCGGGTGACGTAATAGCCGTCCGAGGGGATCACCAGCCGGTCGCCCGCCTTCAGCGTGGCGAACAGCGCCGCCGAGATCGCCGCCATGCCGGAGGGGAAGCTGACGCATTCGGCCTCCTCCAGAAGGGCAAGCTGCGCCTCCACCGCCTCCCAGGTCGGCATCCCGTTGCGGCCGTAGACGAAGGGCGCCCCCTGCACCTGCGGCAGGTGGTAGGTGGCCGAGGCGGTGATCGGCGGCACCACCGGGTCGCCCGCGACAAGGCCCGGCTTGCGGTGGTGCAGAAGGCGGGCGGCGCGGGTCTCGCTGTCGGTCATGGCGGCTCCGGTGGTTCGGGATGGAAGGGTTGTCGGACCTGCCTTGCGATTCCTCAACCCCCGAGGCTGCCCTACTCCAGCCGCGCCGGAAAACCCTCGGCCCGCAGGTCGGTGCCGAGCGCGTCTTCCAGCAGCCTGACGATGGCCGTCGACTGCGCCGCGCCGCCATAGACCGCCTTGCCCTTCAGGAAGGTCTGCGCCACCTGCGCGGCCAGGTCCAGCGGCACCCCGAACTCGCGCCCGAAGCCCATGGCGAAGCCGAGGTCCTTCAGCGCCAGGTCCATGGTGAAGCCCACGTCGTAGCTGCCGTTCAGGATCAGCTGGCCCTCGGTCTCATGCACGAAGGAACTGCCGGAGGAGGCCGCAATCGCCTCCCAGGCCGTCTTCAGGTCCAAGCCCCCGCGTTTCGCCAGCATCAGCGCCTCGCCGTCGGCGACCAGATGGATGAAGGCCAGCATGTTGGTGATGACCTTGATCACCGCGGCGGACCCGAGCGGCCCCATGTGGAAGATGCGCTTGCCGATGGACTGGATCGCCGGACGGTGCAGGTCGAACAGCTCCCGGTCGCCGCCGACCAGCACGGTGATCTCGCCCCGCGCCGCCAGATGCACGCCGCCGGTGACCGAGGCCTCCATCATCCGCACCTCGCAGGTGCGGGCCAGCCCGGCCAGCCGCAGAACGTCGTCGCGGCCGAGGGTGGAGTTCTCGATCCAGGTCGATCCGGGTTTCAGCCCGGTCAGCAGTTCGGCCAGCACCGCTTCGGAGGCAGCCGGGTGGGGCAGGCAGGTGAAGACATGGTCCACCTGCCCGGCCAGTTCGGTCACCGATCCCGCCACCTGCGCCCCGAGCGCGCGGTGACGCTCGGCCAGCGCCGGATTGCGGTCGAAGACCGTGACCTCATGCCCCGCCCGGATCAGGCTGGCGGCAAGGTGGCCGCCCAGATTGCCCAGGCCGATATAGCCGTAACGCATCGCAATCTCCGCCACAGCGATTTTTCGCCGAAAAATCGGGGCCGCAGCACCCTGCCGCGACCCCGGACCCGGTCCGCGAGGGGCTGCCTCAGGCGCCCCAGCCGACGATGCCCTTGACCTCGCAGAAGTCGTGGATGCCCCAGTCGGCATATTCGCGGCCGTTGCCGGACTGCTTGTAGCCGCCGAAGGGGGCCGAGGTGTCCCAGTCCGGATAGTTCAGGTTCACCGTCCCGGCGCGCAGGCGGCGGGCGACGGGCCGGGCATCCTCGACCGGGCCGGCGATATAGGCGGCAAGGCCGTAGACCGTATCGTTGGCCTGCTGCACCGCATCGTCGATGTCGTCATAGGGCTGGATCGCCAGCACCGGGCCGAAGATCTCCTCCTTCGAGATGGTCATCGCATTGACCACGTCGCCGAAGACGGTCGGCCGCACGAACCAGCCGCGGTTCAAGCCCGCCGGGCGGCCGGTGCCGCCGGTGACCAGGGTCGCGCCCTCATCGATGCCGGCCTGGATCAGCCGCTGCACCTTGTCGAACTGCAGCTTCGACACCAGCGGGCCGAGCACCGTCGCCTCGTCGCGCGGGTCGCCGGTGACGATGGCCTCGGCGGCTTCCTTCGCCACCGCCAGCGCCTCGGCCTGTTTCGCGCGCGGCACCAGCATCCGGGTCGGCGCGTCGCAGGACTGGCCGGTGTTCGACATCACCGCATTGACGCCGGCCGCCACCGCCTCGGCCAGGTCCGCGCTCGGCAGGATGATGTTGGGCGACTTGCCGCCCAGTTCCTGCGCCACCCGCTTCACCGTCGGCGCCGCCGCCGCCGCGATGGCGGTCCCGGCCCGGGTCGAGCCGGTGAAGGACACCATGTCCACCTCGGGGTGCGAGGACATCCGCGCGCCCACCTCCGGCCCCGCCCCGTTCACCAGGTTGAACACGCCCTTCGGCACGCCGGCGTCATGCAGCACCTGCGCGAACAGCACGCCGGACAGCGGCGCGATCTCCGACGGTTTCAGCACCATGGTGCAGCCGGCGATCAGCGCCGGGGCCACCTTGCAGGCGATCTGGTTCATCGGCCAGTTCCAGGGCGTGATCAACGAACAGACCCCGATCCCCTCATGCACGATCCGGGTGGTGCCGCGCATGTATTCCCACTCGAATTCCTCGCCGGCCTTGATGGTGGCCTCGATATGGACCTGCCCGGCCCAGGCCTGGGCATTGCGGGCCCAGGTGATCGGCGCGCCCATCTCGGTGGACATCACCTGGGCGAAGTCCTCGTAGCGCTCGTTGTAGATCTCCAGGATCCGCTTCACCAGCGCGATGCGTTCCTTCACCGGCGTCACGGTCCAGACGTCGAAGGCGGCGCGGGCGGCCAGGATGGCGCGGTCGGCATCCTCGGCATTGCCGAGGGCGACCTCGCAGACGATCTCCTCGGTTGCCGGGTTCTCCACCCCGACGCGGGTCTTCGACAGCGGCTCGACCCATTCCCCGTCTATGTA
Organism: Rhodobacter sp. SGA-6-6; assembly: GCF_011043545.1. Classification (GTDB taxonomy): domain Bacteria; phylum Pseudomonadota; class Alphaproteobacteria; order Rhodobacterales; family Rhodobacteraceae; genus Pseudogemmobacter. Next base: position 230,350 of record NZ_JAAKGP010000007.1, read on the forward strand.
GAATTTGGTCATGTTCTGCGGGATCATGGCGTCGCCCTCATGTGAAGTAGATGTTGAAACGCGCGCGGATGGCGCGGTCGACCGCAGGGTCCACCACGCAACCGGCCTTGGCAAGGATATCGTTCTTGCGGGCGATGGCCGTGTCAAGAAGAAGCGGCTTGCCGGCCTCGTTCCATTCCTTGGGCGACATGCGGTTGCCGGTCTTGGGATAGATGTATTCGGTCTGCATCAGCTTCAGGGTCTGGTCGGAGCCGAGGTAATGGCCCGGCCCGCCGAGGCAGACCTCCTTCATCGCGTCGAGACTGGTGGAATCGGGGGTCACGTCGATGCCGCGCACCAGCCGCATCGCCTGGCCCAGCAGGTCGTCGCCGAGGATCAGGGATTCGAGGCAGAAGCCGAGGAGGCTGGCGTGCATCCCCACCGCCTCGTAGCACATGTTCAGCCCGGCGAGGCCGGCCAGCGCATTGGTGATCCCCTGCTCCCACCCGGCCTGCATGTCCGGCAGCTTCGAATCCGAGATGCCCGAGGCCGCCCCGCCCGGCAGGCCGTAGAAATGGTGCATCTGCGCACAGCCCGCGGTCAGCAGCGCCTGTTCAGCCGAGCCGCCCGACATCGCCCCCGTGCGCAGGTCGGAGACGAAGGGCCAGGTGCCGAAGATCGCCGGCGCGCCCTTCTTGATGGCGTTGACATAGACCACGCCGGCCAGGCATTCCGCCACCGCCTGCACGATGGTCAGCGCGATCGGCGCCGGCGCCGTGGCCCCGGCCTGGCCTGCGCTCAGCAGCAGCATCGGCATGCCCCTACGGACGCAATCCTCCATCACCTTGCAGGATTCCTCGGCGAACTTCATCGGCGGGACGACGAAGCAGTTGGAATTGCTGACGAAAGGCCGCTCAAGCCATTTCTCCTCGGACCCCGCCACCATGTAGAGCATCTCGAAGCAGTCGGCGACATGGGAAGGGTCGAAGAAGCTGGTGCCGACATGCTTCTTCGTCCCGGCAAGGCAGGCGTAAAGCGTGTTGAGGTCCATCTCCTTGTTGTCCAGCACGTCGCGGCAGACCATGGTGCGCTGGTAGAAATGGATGTTGTCGAGGTTGTCGACCAGCCGCGCGGCATCATAGAGGTCCTGCGCGGTGGAGTCGCGATAGTCCAGCGTCACCGGATCGACGATATGCACCGCGGCGCCGGCGGTGCCGTAATGCACATTCGTCCCCGACAGCAGCATGTCGTGCTTCGGGTCGCGGGCATGAAGGGTGATGTCGCGCGCCGCCACCGCCAGCATGTCCTCGACCAGCGCGCGGGGGAACCTGATCCGCCCGTCGTCGCCCTGCACCGCCCCGGCGCCGGTCAGGATTTCCACCCCCGAAGGCGGGGCCTGGCTCAGCCCGATCTGCTCCAGCGCATCCAGCGCCGCGGCGTGGATCTGTCTCACCCCGTCCTCGGTCAGCGGCTTGTATTGCCCGCCGGGCAGCCCCGGCCGCACCGGCCGCAGGTCCTCGGCCAAGGGCGCGGCCCGCGCCGCCACCCGTGCCGCCCGCCCCCCGGCCCGCGCCGAGCGCCGCGCCGCCTCGGGCGCACAGGTTTCACCGATCTCGCTCATCTCATGCCCCTTCATCTTGGCACAAATACTCCGGGGGTCCGGGGGCTGGCCCCCGGCCCGCGCTGTCATCCTCACCGCGCTTCAGAAGCGCGTCGATCTCCTCGCCCGAGGCCGCCCCGGCGATGCCGGCAAAGGACCCCTGCCCCAGCATCCCCGCCACCGCATCGCGGATCGCCGCATGGGCCACCCGGGCGATCTGGCTGCCGGTGGAGATGCGCCGCACCCCCATCGCTGCCAGCTCCGCCACGCTCAGCGCCTTCAACGGCCCGGCGGCCAGCGCATTGACCGGCTTCGTCACCGCCGCCAGCACCTGCGCCAGCTCCGCCTTGCCCGGCGGCACCGGCAGATACAAAAGGTCCGCCCCCGCCGCCTCGAAGGCCCACAACCGCCGGATCCCCTCGGCGAGATCGTAAGCCCCGTTCATCACCCCGTCGGCCCGGGCGCAGAAGACGAAGGGCCGGCCCAAGGCGCGCACCGCCGCCGCGCCGGCCCGGACCCGCTCCACCGCCAGATCGAAGTCATAGGCCGGATGGCCCGCTTCCATCCGCGTATCCTCGACCGAAATCCCCGACAGCCCGACCTCGGCCGACAGCCGCACCGTCTCGGCCACCACCTCCGGCGCATCGCCGAAGCCGTTCTCGAAATCGCCCGAGACCGGCAGCGCCGTCGCCCCCAGCAGGTCCGCCGCATGGGCCAGCGCCTCGTCCCGCGAAACCCCGCCCATGTCCGGCCGCCCCAGGGTGAAGGCATGGGCCGCCGAGGACGTGGCCAAAGCCCGCGCCCCGAGCGCCGCCATCATCCGCGCCGAGCCGCAATCCCACGGGTTCGGAATGACGAAACACCCCGCCTGGTGCAGGTCGAAGAACTCGGAATGCCGTTCAGCGAGACTTCTTCCCATTCACCTGTCCCCAAATATCCCACGGGGGTCCGGGGGTGTGAAACCCCCGGTCCGCCGCCGATTACATGCGCACCCGTTCCGACTTCGGATCGTGCATCGGCGCCAGCGAGGCCAAGGCCTCATGCCGCACCCCCGCCACCTCGATCTCGTAACGCGACGCCAGAACCTCGTCCTCGCTCTCGCCCGCGCAGGGCACATAGCCCATGCCCACCGCGCCGCCGAGGAAATGCCCATAGGCGCCCGAGGTCACCGGCCCGACGATCCGCCCGTCGCGCACGATGGCCTCGTTGTGGAACAGCAGCGGCCCGGGGGCCTTCAGCCGGAATTGCAGCATCCGGCGGGTCAGCCCCGCCTCTTCCTTCCGCAACACCGCCTCGCGGCCGGTGAAATCGGCCTTCTTGCGCGAGACGGTGAAGCCGAGGCCCGCCTCCAGCACATGGTCCTCGTCGGTGATGTCGTGGCCCCAGTGGCGATAGGCCTTCTCGATCCGGCAGGAATCCAGCGCGTGCAGCCCGCACAGCTTCAGCCCATGGTCCCCGCCCGCCTCCATCAGCGCCTCGAAGACATGGGCGGTCTGGTCGGCCGAGACGTAAAGCTCCCACCCCAGTTCGCCGACATAGGTCACCCGATGCGCCCGCGCCAACCCCATGCCGATCTCGATTTCCCGTGCCGTGCCGAAGGGATGCGCGGCGTTCGAGAAGTCGTCGGGCGAGACCGAGGACAGCAGGTCCCGCGCCTTCGGCCCCATCACGCAGAGGACCGACTCCCCGGCGGTCACATCGGTGATCACCGCGAAATCGTCCCCCAGATGCGCCCGCAGCCAGGCGAGGTTGCGTTGCAAGGTCGCCCCCGGCACCACCAGCAGATAGGCGGTTTCCGACAGCCGCGTCACCGTCAGGTCGGCCTCGATGCCGCCGTTGCGGTTCAGGAACATGGTGTAGACGATCCGCCCCGGCGCCACGTCCATCTGCGCCGAGCAAACCCGGTTCAGGAAGGCCATCGCGTCGCGCCCCTCCACCCGGATCTTTCCGAAAGAGGTCATGTCGAACAGCCCGACGCCGCCCCGCACCGCCAGATGCTCGGCCTTCTGGTTCTCGAACCAGTTCTGCCGCTTCCACGAATAGCGGTATTCGCGCTCTTGGCCCTCGTCGGCGAACCAGTTGGCGCGCTCCCAGCCCGCCACCTCGCCGAAGACCGCGCCGCGGGCGGCCAGATGGTCGTGGATCGGCGACCGCCGCACCCCGCGGGCGGTCTCCACCTGGCGATAGGGGAAATGGTCGGCATAGAGCAGGCCCAGCGTTTCCGACACCCGCTCCTTCAGGTAGCGGCGGTTCTTCTGGAACGGCTGCGCCCGGCGGATGTCGACCTCCCAGAGGTCGAAGGGCGGCTCGCCTTCGGTGATCCAATGCGCCAGCGCCTGGCCCGCCCCGCCCGAAGACACGATGCCGATGGAGTTGTAGCCGGCGGCAGTCCAGTAACCCTTCACCTCCGGCGCCTCGCCCAGGTAGTAGCGGTCGTCGGGGGTGAAGCTTTCCGGGCCGTTGAAGAAGGTGTGGATGCCGGCAGTCTCGAACAGGGGCATCCGGTTGGTCGCCATCTCCAGGATGGGCATGAAGTGGTCCCAGTCCTCGGGCAATGTGTCGAACTCGAAATCCTTGCGGATGCCGTCCATGCCCCAGGGCTTGGCCTTGGGCTCGAAGGCGCCCAGCATCATCTTGCCGGCGTCCTGCTTGTAGTAGGCGCATTCGTCCGGCACCCGCAGCACCGGCAGGTCCGGGGCGATCCCGGCCACCGGCTCGGTCACCAGATAGAAATGCTCGCAGGCGTGCAAAGGCAGGGTGACGCCGTTCTGCGCCGCCAGGTCGCGGCCCCACATGCCGCCGCAGTTCACCACCACATCGGCGGCGATATGCCCCGGCTCGCCGTTCAGGATGTAGTCCACTCCGGTGGTGCGCCCGTCGGCGGTGGTGACTTTTGTCACCAGCGCCCCCTCGACGATCTTCGCGCCCTTCATCCGCGCGCCCTTGGCCAGGGCCATGGCGATATTGGCCGGGTCGCATTGCCCGTCCAGCGGCAGGGCGACTGCGCCGACCACGCCGTCGATGTTCAGGTGAGGATATTTCGCCTTGGCCTCCGAGGGAGAAATCTCGTGGACCTCGACATCGAAGATCCGCGCCACCGTGGCCTGCCGCAGCAGTTCCTCATGCCGCTCGCGGGTCAGCGCGACCGAGATCGAACCGACCTGCCGCATCCCGGTCGCCACCCCGGTCTCGGCCTCCAGCCGGACGTAGAGGTCGGCGGAGTATTTCGCCAACCGGGTCATGTTGGCCGACCCGCGCAGCTGCCCGATCAGCCCCGCCGCGTGCCAGGTGGTGCCCGAGGTCAGGCGCTTCCTTTCCAGCAGCACCACATCCGTCCAGCCGGCCTTGGCCAGATGATAGGCCACCGAGCAGCCGGAGACACCGCCCCCGATCACCACCGCCCGCGCCTGCTTCGGAATATCCACCATCGCCCTGTCTTTCATCTGTCCATAAATATCCCACGGGGGTCCGGGGGTGTGAAACCCCCGGCTCCGCCCGCAGTCACGCGCGGATACGTTCGTTCTTCGGGTCCCACAGCGGCGCATCCTCCTGCACCACCGCCGGATAGCGGCTGCCGAAGATCTCCACCTCCACCGCCTGCCCGGCCACGTTCAGATCGGCCCGCAGCATCCCCAGGCCGATGCAGGCCCCGACCCGGTGGCCCCAGTAACCGCTCGTCACCTCGCCCACGACCTTGCCCTGATGCCAGATGGTGGACATGTAGGGCGGGTCCTGCTCGCCCGCCTCGATCACCAGGGTGCAGAAGCGCTTGGCGACCCCGCGCTGCTTCTCCGCCGCCAGCGCCGATTTCCCGCGGAAATCGGGCTTCGACCAGTCGACAAACCGCTCCAGCCCGCCCTGCAACACGGTGTAATCGGTGGACAGATCGCCCTTCCAGGCGCGATAGCCCTTCTCCACCCGCAAGCTGTTCAGCGCGAACATGCCGAAGGGCTTCAACCCCAGCGGCGCACCGGCGGCCATCACCGCATCCCAGACCCGGGCGGTATCCGCCGGGCGGGAATGGATTTCCCAGCCGAGTTCCCCGGCGAAGGAGACCCGCATCAGCAGCACCTCCGCCCCGGCGATCCGGGCGGTCTGATGGGTCAGCCAGCCCTTGGCCAGATCGGCGTCCGAACAGGCCGCCAGAATCTCGCGGGCTTTCGGCCCGGTCAGGATCTGCGTCGACCACTCCTCGGTCTCGTCCACCAGCGTGAGCCCCGGCTCCAGGTGCTTCCGCAGCCAGTCGCCGTCATGCAGCTGCGCCGTGGCGGCGGTGATCAGCATCAGCTCATCGTCCCCGAGCCGCGCCACCGACATCTCGGTGACGATCCGGCCCTTGTCGTCGGCGAAATAGGCCAGCCCCAGCCGCCCCACCGCGGGCAGCTTGCCGGTGATCTGGCGGCCCAGCCAGTCCGCCGCACCCGCCCCGGTCAGCCGGAAGCGCGAGAACCCCGGCAGGTCGAGGATGCCGGCCGCATCCCGCACCGCCTGGCATTCCGCCTTCACCGCGCGGAACCACGGCCCCTCGCGATCCCAGGTCCGCTGCGCCTCTTCCGACACATCATCCCCCGGCGCCGCATACCACAGCGCCCGCTCCCAGCCGTTGTAGGGCCCGAACTGCGCCCCCAGGGCCGCGGTGCGGTCATGCACGGCGGACAGCTTCTTCATCCGCCCCTCGGGCCAGACGTGATGCGGGAAATGGATGGCGTATTCGTGGCCGTAGACCTCCATCCCCTTCTTCACGCAATAGTCCGGGTCCTCGAAGCCGGTGAAGCGGCGCGGGTCGCAGGACCACATGTCCCATTCGGTCGCGCCCTCGGTCACCCATTCCGCCAGCACCTTGCCGGCCCCGCCGGCCTGGCAGATGCCGAAGGTGAAGACGCAGGCCTCGAAGGCGTTCGGCACCCCGGGCATCGGGCCGAGCAGCGGGTTGCCGTCCGGCGTATAGGGGATCGGGCCGTTGATCACCTTAGAAAGCCCCGCCTTCGCCAAGAGCGGCACCCGCGCCATGGCGTCGTTGATGTGCCACTCCAGCCGCTCCAGATCGTCGGGGAACAGCTGGAAGCTGAAGTCCTGCGGGAAAGGATCGTCAGGGCTGACCCAATGGGCGCGGCAATTGCCCTCGTAGGGGCCGAGGTTGAAGCCGTTCTTCTCCTGCCGCAGGTAATAGGAGCTGTCCACGTCGCGCAGAAGCGGCAGCTTGTGGCCGACCTCCCTGCTCCAGGCCTCCAGCTCCGGGATGGTGTCGAACAGCATGTATTGATGGCTCATCACCATCATCGGCAGGTCGCGGCCGAACATCTTTCCGACCTCGCGGGCGTAATAGCCGGCGGCATTGACCACGATCTCGGCCCGCACCTCGCCCTTCGGCGTCTGCAAGACCCACTCGCCGCCCACCCGCGACACGCCCTCCACCGGGCAGAACCGCTCGATCCGCGCGCCCATCTTCCGCGCCCCGGCCGCCAAAGCCTGGGTCAGCTGCGCCGGGTCGATGTCGCCGTCATAGGGGTCGTAAAGCGCCCCGGTCAGGTCGTGCGTTTCAAGGAACGGATATTTCGAGCCGATCTCCTCCGGCGACAGGATCTGCAGATCCATCCCCTGATAGCGCCCCATCCCGACCACCCGCCGGAACTCCTGCAACCGCTCGCGCGAGTGCCCCAGCCGGACCGAGCCGGTGACATGGTAGTTCATCGGATAGTCGACCGCGGCGCCCAGGCCGCGGTAAAGCTCGGCCGAATAGCGCTGCATGTTCATGATCGACCAGCTGGAAGAGAAGGTCGGCACGTTCCCCGCCGCGTGCCAGGTCGACCCGGCGGTCAGCTCGTTCTTCTCCAGCAGGATGCAATCGGTCCAGCCGGCCTTGGCCAGATGGTAAAGCGCCGATACGCCGACCGCGCCGCCCCCGATGATCGCCACCCGCGCGCTTGCGAATTCCGCCATGACCGCTCCTCCCGTTCCGCCCGCAGTATCCGCCTCCGCGCGCCCCCTTTCAATTCGCCGAACAGGCCGCTATTGATCGACAGTAACGATCAGCAGCTTTCATCTGTCCACAAATATCCCGGGGTCCGGGGCAGCGCCCCGGGGGCCTCCACCAGCGGAACGCCCAGACATGCAGATCGAACTCCTCGACACCTTCCTCGACCTGGCCGAGACCCGCAGCTTCCACCGCACGGCGGAACGGCTGGGGATCACACAGTCCACCGTCTCGGCCCGGGTGGCGGCGCTGGAAGAAGCGGTCGGCAGCCGGCTCTTCGACCGCTCCCGCGCCGGCACCGACCTGACGCCCGAGGGCCGGCGGTTCGAGACCCATGCCCGCGCGCTGCGCCACGAATGGAACGAGGCCAAGCGGCGCATCCAGCTGCCGCAGACCACCGCGCATCTGGTGCGGCTGGGGATCCAGAACGACCTTGCCGCGCTCTACCTCGGCGGCTGGGTGGCGGGCTTCCGCCGCGCCGTGCCCGACACCACCTTCTACATCGAGCCGGACTATTCCAACCAGATGTGCGCCGACCTCTTGACCGGCATCCTCGACTTCGCGGTGATGTTCAGCCCGAAGCCCCACCCCGACCTGCATTTCGAAAGCGTGGGCGAGGTCGGCTACCACATGGTCTCGACCCATGCCGCGACCCTGGCCGAGGTGACGGCCGACCGCTTCGTCTTCGGCCATTTCTCCCCCGCCTTCGAGGAGATGCACCGCCAGGTCACCCCGGAGCTTGCCGCCGCGCCGGTCTCGGTCGGGCAGTCGGGGTCGGTGGTGTCGCTGCTGATGGCGATGGGGGGCTCCGGCTATGTGCTGGAGAAGACGGCGGACGAGCTGGTGGCGGCGGGCCGTGCGAGCCGGGTCGCCGATGCGCCGGTGCTGCGCCAGCCGGTCTATGCCGCGCTGCACATCCGCCACCGCATCGCCCCCCTGCACCGCCGACTGCGCCGGGTGGTGTTCCGGCGGCTGGCGGGCAAGGACGGCGACGGGGAATAAAGGCCCGATTTTTCGCCGAAAAATCGTTCCCAGCCACGCCGTCAGAGCGTGGTTTCCACCCGATGCCCCGGCCGGTGCCAGAGCAGGACATGGGTGATCCCCCCCTCCGGCCCGAAGGTCACCCGCTCCGTCACCAGGAGCGCCGCGCCGGGCGCGACCTCCAGCGCCGCCGCCTCCGCCGCCCCCGCCGGAGCGGCAAGGAAGGCGAGGTCGCCGCCCTGGAACGGCACATGCGCCACCAGCCATTCGTTGACCGAAAGCCCGGCGAAATCCGCCGCCTGCGGCAGGGCGGCCATGTTCAGCCAGCGGTCCTCATGGGCATGGGGGGCGCCATCGGCCAGGTGCAGCGTGGTCAGGTGGCGCAGCGGGGCGCCCTCCGCCAGCCGCATCCGCTGCGCGATCTCTGCGGGCAAGGGCTCCTCGGCATCATGGGTGACGCGGAAGCCATAGGCGGCACCGCGGCCCTCCACCTCCAGCCGGATCACCGGGATCTCCAGCCGGGCGCGGCGGGCGGGCAGTTCGGCGACCCGCGTGCCGGCGCGCTTGCGCCGCTCGATCACCCCGTCCTCGGCCAGCGATTGCAGCGCCCGGTTCACCGTCGCCCGCGCCACGCCGTAATCGGCCGCCAGCTGCGCCTCGGCCGGGATCAGCGCGCCGGGGGGCCACTCGCGGGCGCGAATGCGGGCGCCGATGGTCTCGCGAAGGTCCTCCCAGCCCAGGCTCACAGCCGTGCCCTCAGCCCCTGCATAACGCTGCGGAACCGCGCCTCCACCCGGTCGCGGGCCCGGTGGCGGCCGCCCTGCACCAGCCGCCGCCCGGCCGACCACAGGTCGCGCACCGGCGTCTCGGGTGCCGCGAAGATCCAGGCGTCGAGCAACTCGTCGCCCTGCCGCCCCTCCAGTGCCAGCACATCGGTGTCCAGCGCCATCAGGTCGGCCCAGGCCCCGGGCCGGATCGCCCCGGCCTCCCGCCCCGCCGCCTGCGCACCGCCCTGCGCCGCCCCCTCCAGCATCCGCCGCCCGGTCGAGGCGGCTTCGGTCGCCAGCACCGCCCGCGCCTTCAGGCCGAGGCGCTGCGAATATTCCAGCATCCGCGCCTCGCCCGCCAGCGAGATGCGGATGTTGCTGTCGGTGCCGAAGCCGAATGCCCCGCCCGCAGCCGTCCATCCGGCGCCGTCGAAGATGCCGTCGCCGAGGTTGGCCTCGGTCTCCGGGCAAAGCCCCGCCACAGCCCCGGTGGCGGCCAGCGCGGCGGTCTCGGTCGGGGTCATCTGGGTGGCGTGGATCATGCACCAGCGCGGCGACAGCGGCAGGTTGGCGCAGGCCCATTCCACCGGACGCGCCGCGAAGGCGGCCCGGACCTCCTCCACCTCCGCCACCTGTTCGGCGATGTGGATATGGATCGGCCCTTGGGTCAGCCCGGGCAGTTCCGCCAGCACCTCGCGCGGCACGGCGCGAAGGGAATGCGGCGCGAGGCCGAGGACGGCATCCGGCGCCAGCGCCTTCACGGCTTCATGCGATCTCTCAAGAATGGCCTGAAACCCATTCAGATCGTTTCCGAATCTCACCTGTGGACCCGCCAGCGCCCGCCCGTCGCAGCCGCCCTGCATATAGGCCACCGGCAAGAGCGTCAGCCCCAGCCCGACCTCTTCCGCCGCCGCGACGATCCGCAGCGCCATCTCGGCCCGGTTGCCGTAAGCCACCCCGCCCGGGCCGTGGTGCAGGTAATGGAACTCGGCCACCGCCGCATAGCCGGCCTCGGCCATCTCCACCATCGCCAGCGCGGCGATGGCCTGCACTTCATCCGGCGTCAGATGGTCGAGGAAGCGATACATCAGCCGCCGCCAGGTCCAGAAGCTGTCCTGCCCGGCGCTGCGATATTCCGTCATCCCCGCCATCGCCCGCTGGAACGTATGCGAATGCAGGTTGACCGGCGCCGGCAGCAGCACCGGCAGAAGCTCCCCCTGCGGCGCCGCGCCCGGCATGACCTCGGCGATCCGCCCCCCTTCGACCCGGATCAGGACATCCCTGGCCCAGCCGTCGGGCAAGAGGGCGGAGGCGGCGTGCAGGAGCATGGCTTCATCCTTGACGGGGCGATTATGTATAGACATATTAACCGCAGACTCACCGGCAAGGCAAGCGGCATGACCCTACTCCTGACCAATGCCCGGATCGCCACGATGGACGGCGGCTACGGCCTGACCCATGGTTCCGTCCTGATCGAGGGCGACCGCATCGCCGCCATGGGCGAGGTCTCCGTCCCCGGCGCCGAGGTCGTCGATTGCGGCGGCCGGCTGGTGACGCCGGGGCTGGTGGACTGCCATTCCCACGCCGTCTATGCCGGCTCCCGCGCGGGCGAATTCGAGGCCCGGCTGACCGGCGCCTCCTACGAAGAGATCGCCCGGGCCGGCGGCGGCATCCTCTCCACCGTGCGGGCGGTGCGCGAAGCGTCGGAGGACGACCTGATCGCGCAATCCCTGCCCCGGATCGACGCGATGATCGCCGGGGGCGCGACCACCATCGAGATCAAGTCCGGCTACGGGCTGACGGTGGAGGCCGAGATGAAGATGCTCCGCGCCGCCCGCCGGGTTGCGGCGCTGCGCCCGGTCCGGGTGGTGACCACCCACCTCGCCGCCCATGCCGTCCCGCCGGATTACAAGGGCCGGCCGGAGGCCTATATCGCCGAGGTCGTCCTCCCCTCCCTCCGCGCCGCCCACGCCGAAGGGCTGACCGATGCGGTGGACGCCTTCTGCGAGGGCATCGCCTTCTCGCCCGCGGAACTGGAGCCGCTCTTCGCCGAGGCCCGCGCCCTCGACCTGCCCGTCAAGCTGCACGCCGAGCAACTGTCGGACCTCAAGGGGGCGGTCTTCGCCGCCCGCCACAAGGCGCTGTCCTGCGACCATGTGGAATACATCGGCCCCGATGGCGTGGCCGCCATGGCAGCCGCCGGCACGGTTGCGGTGATCCTGCCCGGCGCCTTCTACACCCTGCGCGAGACCCAGGCCCCGCCGATCGAAGCCTTCCGCAAGGCCGGAGTGCCGATGGCCGTCGCTACCGACCTGAACCCCGGCACCTCGCCCGTCGCCAGCCTGCCGCTGGCGATGAACATGGCCTGCACCCTCTTTCGCATGACGCCGGAGGAGGCGCTGCTCGGCACCACCGCCCATGCCGCCCGCGCGCTCGGCTTGACCGACCGCGGCTCCATCGCTCCGGGGCGGCTGGCCGATCTGGTGGTCTGGGACACCGATCACCCCGCCGACCTCAGCTACCGCATCGGCTGGGCCAAGCCCCATGCCCGCATCTTCGGAGGCCGCCTTGCCTGAGACCCTGACCCTGATCCCCGGCGCCACGCCGCTGGCCCAACTCCGCCGCATCCTGCGCGAGGGCTGCGCGGCGCGGCTGGACGACGGCGCCCGCCCCGGCATCGCAGCGGCGCAAGCCCATATCGCCGCCGCCGCGGCGGGCAGCACCCCGGTCTATGGGGTGAACACCGGCTTCGGCAAGCTGGCCAGTATGAAGATCGCCCCGCAAGACACCGCGAAGCTTCAGGAAAACCTGATCCTGTCGCATTGCTGCGGCGTCGGCGAGCCGATGCCGCGCGAAGTGACCCGGCTGATGATGGCGCTGAAGCTTCTCTCGCTCGGCCGCGGCGCATCCGGCGTCCGCCCCGCCGTGATCGACATGCTGGAGGCGATGCTGGCCCAGGACATCACGCCCGTCGTGCCCGACCAGGGCTCGGTCGGCGCCTCCGGCGACCTGGCGCCCTTGGCCCACATGACCGCAGCGATGATCGGCCATGGTCAGGCCCTGCTGGACGGCGAGATCCTGCCCGCCGCCGAGGCGCTGCGGCGCAAGGGGCTTACCCCCCTCACTCTCGGCCCCAAGGAAGGGCTGGCGCTGATCAACGGCACCCAGTTCTCCACCGCCTACGCCCTTTCCGGCCTCTTCGCCGCCTGGGACGCCGCCCGCGAGGCGCTGACGATCTCGGCCCTCTCCACCGACGCCATCATGGGCTCCACCGCGCCGCTGGAGCCGCAGATCCACGCGCTCCGCGGCCATCCCGGCCAGATCGAGGCGGCGGCGACCATGCGCGCCCTGCTGGCCGGGTCGGAAATCCGCGAGAGCCACCGCGAGGGCGACACCCGCGTGCAGGACCCCTATTGCATCCGCTGCCAGCCGCAGGTCACCGGCGCGGCGATGGATGTGCTGCGCATGGCCGCCCGCACGCTGGAGGTGGAGGCAAATGCCGCCACCGACAACCCGCTGGTGCTGTCGGACGGCCAGATCGTCTCGGGCGGCAATTTCCATGCCGAGCCGGTGGGTTTCGCCGCCGACATGATCGCCATGGCGATGGCCGAGATCGGCGCCATCGCGCAGCGGCGGGTGGCGCTGATGGTGGACCCGACGCTCTCCTTCGACCTGCCGGCCTTCCTGACCCCGAAACCCGGGCTGAACTCCGGCCTGATGATCGCCGAGGTCACCACGGCCGCCTTGATGAGCGAGAACAAGCACCTGGCCCATCCGACGGTGATCGACTCGACCCCGACGTCGGCCAATCAGGAGGACCATGTCAGCATGGCCGCCCATGGCGCGCGGCGGCTGCGGCGGATGGCGAAGAACCTGCATGTCATCCTCGGCGTCGAGGCGCTCTGCGCTGCGCAAGGCGTCGAATTCCGCGCACCGCTGAAGACCTCCGCCCCGCTGCAGGCCGCCCTGACCGCGCTGCGCCGGGACATCCCGGCCCTCGGGGACGACCGCTACCTCGCCCCCGACCTGACCCGCGCCGCCGCCCTTGTGGCCGACAGCGCCCTGTCCCGGGCCACGGGCATCGCCCTGCCCTTCCTTCATCTTGGTTGAAATACTCCACGGGGGTCCGGGGGTGTGAAACCCCCGGCGGCCTCCGCCAGCACAGGAGCCCGTCATGACGAACCCCCGCCACAACCTGCGCGATGTCTACCCGCCGACCGGCCCGGAGAAGACCGCCAAGACCTGGGCCGGAGAGGCCGCGATGCGGATGCTGATGAACAACCTGCATCCCGACGTGGCCGAGAACCCGCATGAACTGGTGGTCTACGGCGGCATCGGCCGCGCGGCGCGGACCTGGGAGGATTTCGACCGCATCGTCGCCACACTGAAGGACCTTGAACCCGACGAGACGCTGGTGGTGCAGTCGGGCAAGCCCGTCGCGGTGGTGCGGACGCATACGGATGCGCCGCGGGTGCTGATCGCCAACTCCAACCTTGTCCCGCATTGGGCAACCTGGCAGCATTTCAACGAGTTGGACCGCAAGGGCCTGATGATGTATGGCCAGATGACCGCCGGGTCCTGGATCTACATCGGCACCCAGGGCATCGTGCAGGGCACCTACGAGACCTTCGCCGAGGCCGGGCGCCAGCATTACGGCGGCGATCTCAAGGGAAAATGGATTCTCACCGGCGGCCTTGGCGGCATGGGCGGGGCGCAGCCGCTGGCGGCGGTGATGGCCGGCGCCTGCTGCCTTGCGGTGGAGGTGGACGAGACCCGGATCGACTTCCGCCTGCGCACCCGCTACCTCGACGAGAAGGCGAAGACGCTGGACGAGGCTTTGGCGCTGATCGCGGAGTGGACGGCGAAGGGCGAGGCGAAGTCGGTCGGCCTGCTTGGCAACGCGGCCGAGGTCTTCCCCGAACTGCTGGCGCGGATGCGGGCCGGCGGGCCGCGCCCCGACATCGTGACCGACCAGACCTCGGCCCATGATCCGCTGCACGGCTACTGCCCGGCGGGGTGGAGCGTGGCCGACTGGCGCGCGAGGCAGGAGAGCGACCCGAAGGCGGTGGAGGCGGCCGCAAGGGCCTCGATGCGCACCCATGTCGAGGCGATGGTCGGCTTCTGGGACGCCGGCGTGCCGACGCTGGACTACGGCAACAACATCCGCCAGGTGGCGAAGGACGAGGGCTTCGGCAATGCCTTTGCCTTCCCCGGGTTCGTGCCGGCCTATATCCGGCCGCTGTTCTGCAAGGGCATCGGCCCGTTCCGCTGGTGCGCGCTGTCGGGCGACCCGGAGGACATCCGCAAGACCGACGCGGCGATGAAGCGGCTCTTCCCCGAGAACGCCCACCTCCATCGCTGGCTCGACATGGCGGCCGAAAGGATCGCCTTCCAGGGCCTGCCCGCCCGCATCTGCTGGATCGGCCTCGGCGACCGCCACCGCGCCGGCCTGATGTTCAACGAGATGGTGGCCTCCGGCGAGTTGAAGGCCCCGATCGTGATCGGGCGGGACCATCTGGACTCCGGCTCGGTCGCCAGCCCCAACCGCGAGACCGAGGCGATGCGGGACGGCTCGGACGCGGTGTCGGACTGGCCGCTGCTGAACGCGCTGGTCAACACCGCCTCGGGCGCGACCTGGGTCAGCCTGCACCACGGCGGCGGCGTCGGCATGGGGTTCTCGCAGCACGCCGGGGTGGTGATCCTGGCCGACGGCACCCCCGAGGCGGCGAAGCGGCTGGAGCGGGTGCTATGGAACGACCCGGCCTCGGGCGTCTGGCGCCATGCCGATGCGGGCTACGAGACCGCGCTCGACTGCGCGCGCGAGCACGGGCTGCGGCTGCCGGGGATTCTCGGCAACTGAAGGTCCCCGAGAGGGCTCAATCGTTCAGGGGAACGACCTCGAACTGGTCCATAGGCTCCGCTTCGGCGGGGCCGTTCCAGCGGCCTTCGACGCAGCCGCTGGCGGGATCGAACTCCCTGCCGTAGCGCCGGGCCGAAAGCGCCTCCGGCCGCTCGAAGGCCGCGCAGAGGGCGAAGCCGTTGCCTTCCTCCCGCCGGAACCGGAGCGGGGCGGCATCGCTGCCGGACATGCAGGCGGCGTCGGCCGCCAGTTCGGACGGAAGGCCGTCATAACTGGCGCGGTCCAGCCGCTCGACACAGCGCGCCACCCGGGTGAGCGAGGCCAGCAGCGCCTCGTCGCGCCGCTGCCGCCGCGCCTCCTCCGGCCCGCCGACCACCGCCAGCCCGACCACGACCAGCACCGCCGCCAGCCCGGCCAGCGCGGCAAGGGCGAAGCGGTCAGGGCTCATCGCCCTGCCTCAGGTCAGCGCGGTAATACAGGAACACCAGCCCGGCGGTCAGCAGCACCAGCGCCGCCTTGGCCAGGAACTGCGCCGTCAGGTCGCCATTCAGGAAGGCGTAGACCGTGGCGATCATGTCCCCCACCATGCCGAGCGCGGCCAGATACAGCGTCACGAAGGCGAACCACTTGCGGATGGCCGAGCGCGACCGGGCGGGATCGGCCGCCAGCCGCGCGGCCTCGGCCCGGTTCAGCCAGAGGAAGGCGGGCGCCACCACCACCAGCACCGCGACCGACCAGCGGATCGAGCGGCTGCGCCAGTCGTAGCTGTAGTCCTCGGCCCCCCAGGCCCGGTCGATCAGGTCGAAGCCGAGCGCGTCGATGTGCCAGACCAGCATCGCCAGCGCGGTGAACATCAGCCCATAGGTGAAGGCGTCGCGGGCCGAGACATGCGCTGCCGGGCGCGGCACCGCCAAGCCGAAGGCCGGGTCGCCCCAGGCCCCAAGCGCGCGGCGGATGTCGCCGGCCTGCCAGCCGGCAGACCGCAACATCTCGGCGATGGCGTCGCGGCTTTCGCCCGCGGCCAGCGCCTTGCCGACGAAATCGGCCAGCTGTTCGTTCTATTTCAAAGCTTTCTCCCCTGCCGGATTACAGCCAGATCGGATTGCTCCAGGCCCGCCTGCCGGCCGCGTCGATCACCGCGACGCGGACCCAGGGCGAGTTGTTCAGCCGGGCCAGCGGCACCTCGGCCCGGGTCATCGAATGGCCGTGCACCCCCTTCGCCGCCGTGCCGTGGCCGAGGGCGACCACCGAGACCGCGGCGGAGCATTCCACCACCACCTTGTCACCCTCGATTCGCACATCCCGCAGTTCCGGCCCCTGCGAGGAATAGAAATCGCCGCGTTTCAGCGCCTCCAGCAGCGCCTCGGGGCTGTTTTCGGTCGATTTCACCATCACCCAGCCGCCGAAATGGTCGGGCTCGGAGAAATGGGCGTCGTCGGTGGCGATCAGGGTCAGGCGGCGGCCCTCGGTCAGCAGCAGGTCGGCGATGGCGGCGCCGTCGGGCCGGTCGCAGCCCATGGCGCAGCCGTGGTTGTAGATCTCCACCGCATGGGCGGCCTCGATGCTGCGGGCATCGGCCAGGGTCAGGCCGGACCATTGCGGATGGGCCACGGCGACGAAGGCCCCGGCCGCCACCGCGCGGGCGGCGATCTCGGCCCCGCTCTCCTGCCCCGGCTTCGGCCGGAAGTCGGGGCTGTCCGAGGCGGCGAAATCCGCCGGCAGGCCGACGGCGAGGATATGCCACAGCTCGCCGTTCGCCATGGCGCCGGAATGCAGCTCGGCCCCGAGGATCGTGGTGAAGCCCTCGGCGCGGAACGGCAGGGTGTCGACGATGGGGTAGCCGTAGACGCCGACGAAATGGTCGGTCAGCGCCATGAAATCATAGCCCTCGGCCCGGTAGCGGCGGCAGACCTCTTCCGGCGCCAGCACCCCGTCGGAGCGGGTCGAATGGGTGTGCAGGTTGCCGCGCCAGAAGCGGCCGGGGGCGGCGAAGGCGGAATGGCGGATCATGCGCGGACCTTTCCCTTGGCGGGCGCAGGATTGCCCGGGCGCGGGGCGGAGGGCAAGGGGGCTCCCTCGCCAAGCCCGCGGCCGCGTGCTATGGTCGGACGGACGCAGATATTCAGAGCTGTGCATGACCGGACCCGACACCCCCACCGCCGAGGACGAGGCCTGCGGCCTGCCCGCCGGCGAGATGATCGCCCAGGCCACCGCCGCCGCCGCCTTCCTGAAGGCGCTGAGCCATGAGGGCCGGCTGATGATCCTGTGCCATCTGTCCGGCGGCGAGAAGACGGTGACCGAGCTGGAACAGCGCCTGGCCTCGCGGCAGGCGGCGGTCAGCCAGCAGCTGGCGCGGCTGCGGCTGGAGGGGCTGGTGGCGACCCGGCGCGAGGGCAAGGCGATCTATTACTCGATCCAGGACCCCAAGGTGCTGCGGACGATCAGCCTGGTCTACGACATGTTCTGCAAGCCGGGGGACGCGGAGGTCGGAACGGCGGGGTGAACCCCGCCGTTCCCCGCCTTCCGCGGGCGGGAACAGGCGAGGCACTGCCTCGCCCCCGCCCGTGCGCGACGTATCACCCGGAGACGGTGCGGCACATACCCCCGGGAGGCCAGCGCCCGACCCGGCGGGCGAGAAGCGCCCGCCGAGGGCGGGGCGGGCGCTGGCCGGGCCTTTGGAGGCCCGGCCGGGATGGTTGAACCGTTGCTCCGTGGCGAAGGCGCGCGCCTTCGCCAGACAGACCCTCGGATCAGGGCGCGCCCTACCCCCGCCCGATATAGGGCATGTCCCGGGCCATCAGCGTCATGAAGGGGATGTTCACGTCGCCGGGCAGTTCGGCCATGTGCAGCACCGCCTGCGCCACATGGTCCACGTCCATCACCGGCTCGGCCCGGACCGAGCCGTCGGCCTGCGGCACGCCGCGGGGGAAGGCCTCGACCATGCCGGTCAGCGCATTGCCGATGTCGATCTGGCCGCAGGCGATGTCGAAGCGCCGCCCGTCCAGCGCCAGCGTCCGGGTCAGCCCCGTCACCGCATGTTTCGACATGGTATAGGGCGCCGAGCCCGGCCGCGGCACATGGGCGCTGATCGAGCCGTTGTTGACGATCCGCCCGCCGCGCGGGTCCTGCCGCCGCATCAGGCCGAAGGCGGCGCGGGCGCAGAGGAACATGCCGGTGATGTTGGTCCGGCAAAGCTGCAGCCAGTCCTCCACCGGGATTTCGTCGATGGGGGCCGCGGGCAGCGAGATGCCGGCGTTGTTGAACAGCACGTCCAGCCGGCCCCAGCGCTCCTCGACCTTGGCGAAGGCGGCCTCCACCGCCGCCGCGTCGCCCACGTCGGCGGGCAGGATCATCGCCTCGTCGCTTTCCGCGGTCTCGACCAGCGCGGCGTCGTTGCGGCCCAGAAGCGCCACCCGCCAGCCGCGGGCGATGAACAGCCGCGCGGTGGCGCGGCCGATGCCGGCGCCGGCGCCGGTGATCAGGATCGTGCGTTGGGTCTGGGGCATCGGTCTACTCCGCGAAGTCGTATTTCATCAGCCAGTAGAGCACCCGCGCCACCGCCCGTTCGGGCAGGCCGGAGGCGGCGGCCAGCCCGGCCGCGGTGTCCCCTTCCGCTCCGGCGGCGTCCAGAGCGGCCAGCACCGCCTCGGTGCGGGGACGGGTCTCGAACAGGCGGTGGATGCCCTCGTAGTCGCGCAGGTCCAGGGTTTCGGCCAGGCCGGGCCGGTCGCCGCGCGGACGGGCGCGGAAGCGGCGGTCGGCGGGCGCGCCCTGCATGGTGGGCCAGGCGCGGAAATAGATGCCGGGCGCCGGTGCCGGCGGCAGCTGCGCGGCATGAAGCGGCGGTGGCGGGCCGGAGGCGCGGGCCTGCGCCAGCATCGCCGCCTGCTCGGCCCAGAGCGCCTGCATCTGCGGGATCACCGCCGCCCAGTCGTAAAGCGACCGCGCCCGCGCCTGCCCCGCCCGCCCCATCCGCAGCCGCAGATCGGGGTTGGAGCCGAGCGCAACCAGCGCCGCCGTCAGCCCGGGCACCGAGACCCGGGTCAGCGCCGACAGCTGGCTGACGTATTGCACATAGGAATCGGTGCCGCCGGAATGGCGCTGGCCCAGATAGGCGGTCAGGTCGCCGCGCGGCCATTCGGTCTCCACCCGAAGGCCCACGTCTTCCGTCACCGTGTCCTTCATCCCGTCCCAGTCCGAGACGATCAGCGGCAGGCCGGCCGCCATCGCCTCGATCGGGGCAAGGCCGAAGGTCTCCTGCACGTTGTCGATCGGGAACAGGAAGATGTCGGCGCCCGACAGCGTGGCCTTGCGGGCGGCGGCATCGGCGCCGTCCAGCAGGTGGAAGCCGACCCCGGGCATCATGCCGCGGGCGCCTTCGGTGAAGACCCTGCGGGAATAATCGTCGCGGAACTGGCCGCAGAGCAGCAGGTGGAAGCGCTTCCCCGCCTCCGCCTGCGCCCGGGCCAGCGCGAGGTAAAGCGGCAGCGGGTCGAATTTCTCGTGCGGGGTGAGGCGCGCGATGATGGCGCAGGCCACATCCCCGGGGCCGATTCCCAGCCGCTGGCGCAACGCCTGCCCGGCGGCGGCGTCGGGGGCGAAATCGGCGCAGGCGATGCCCAGCGGGATCACCGGCATCAGCGGCCGCGGCGGGGCCTTGCCGCCGAAGCGGGCGGCGAGGAAGCCGTCGGTCAGCTCCATCTGCGCGGCCAGCGAGTGCCGCACCGCGCGCGAGGTGCAGATCACCGCGTCCCAGGGCATCTGCGGCGCGGCGCGCAGGTCGAACATCCCCTGCATCACCGCCTTGGTCGCCGTGGTATGGGTGATCCCGCACAGTGCGAAGGCCGCCGCCCCGAAAGGCGCGCGGCGCCAGCATTCGGCGGCGAAGTTCGGGCTGGGGTAGCTGACCACCTCCACCGGGGCGATGGCGGCGGGGCTTTCCAGCCTGACGCCGCGGATCGGCTTCGCCACCCCCTCGCGCGCGGCGAAGGCGCGGAAATGCTCCTCGTCGGCGGGGCCGTGGGTCAGGCAGAGGAACTCCTCGACCCGCGCATGGGCGAAGAAGCCGCGCAGGAAGCTCTCGCCGGCGACGCGGCGGCCGTTGATGCCCTTGGCCTTGGGGTCGTAGCCGTCGGGCGCATACCAGATCGCGGCATTCGTGGAGGTCATCGCGCCTCCATCCACAGCCAGGGCGTCGGCCCGCTGCGCCATTCCCACAGCATCAGCAGCCGGTCGAGGTCGGACAGCCGCTCGGCCCAGGCGGGCAGCCGGTCGGGCCGCAGGCTGCGGTCGAGCCGGGTGACGGCATGGGTCGGGGCGAAGCGGTCGGTCAGGCGGGCCAGCAGGCCGGGCCGCATCCCCTCGTGCACCTCGACCAGGATGTCGGCGCGGGCCAGCCCGGGGGCGGCCCCGGGGTCCAGCAATTCGTCCTCGGCCCCCTCGATGTCGCACAGCACCATGCAGCGGGCGGCGGCGCAGAGCGCGAAATCGGCATGGGTCCAGAGCCCGCCGACCTCCACCCGGTCCTGCACCCCGTTCGCCTCGGCCAGCTTGCGGCACAGGGCCTGCGCGCGGTCCGAGATGTCGCGGGCCAGCACCCGCGCCTGCGGCATCCGCCGGGCCAGGCCGACGGCGTAGTAGCCCTCGGCGCAGCCGATGTCGATCACCGCTTCATAGGGCCGGGCGGCGATGGTCTCGATCACCGGCTCCAGGCTGGCCTCGTAGGCGCCCAGCAGCCGCGGCACCCTCGCCCCCTCGGCGGCGCGGACGGGATAGGCCATGCCGGCGAAGGGCCCGGCCAGCACGGTATCGCCCCGCCGGGCCAGCGTGTTGGCCAGCATCGCCGAGCGCCATTTCGCCAGCTGGCGCAGCGCGCTGTTCAGCCTTTCGGGCGAAGACTCGCCCTCCAGCAGGCGGCGCAGCCCGGCGGTCGCGGCTTCGGTCAGCGGTGAGATTGCCATGTCCCTGCCTTTTCCCCCATGGTTAGGGGGTTGCGGCGGGGCCGTAAAGGGTGGCCTCACCCCTTGCCCGGCCCGCGGCGGGACAGCCGGCGGAGATTGGCGCCGGTGCGGCGGCGGACCGGCTTCAGCGCCTGAGCGCCGATCCGCGCCGGCGACTTGCCCGCCGCGGCGGCGCGCGAGGCCGCCAGCCCCGCCTCGGCCGCGGCGGCCAGCTTCTCGGCGACCATGCGGCGGTTCTCGCCCGGCGCCACCCGCCAGAGGCCGAACATCCCCAGCATCCTCATGCCGATCACCATCTGCGCCTCGGCCAGCATCAGCCCGGTGCCGAGCCAGAGCCGGTATATCTCGGCCGGCGAGCCGGGAGAGAACGGCGGCCTCATGCCAGGAACCTGTCGTCCACCGGCACCTGCAGCGCGGTGGCCAGCGCGTTGGTCTGCGCCGCCATGGCGATCACCGCCAGCAGCTCGGCCTGCATCGCGGGCGTCATCCCCTTGGCGCGGGCGGCGGCGGTGTGGGAATGGATGCAGTAGGAACAGCCGTTCGCCACCGAGACCGCGACATAGATCATCTCCTTCACCAGCGGGTCCAGCGCGCCGGGGGCCATCACCGCCTGGAGCCGCTCCCACACCGCCTTCAGCTGCGCCGGGTCGTGCGCCAGCGCGCGCCAGAAGTTGTTGACATGATCGGTCTGCCGCTTTGCGCGGATGTCGTCGAAGGTGGCGAGGGCTTCGGCCCCCGCCTGTTCGTCGGTCAGCAGCGGAACGGTCGCCATCAGACCACCGCCAGCACGCGGGCCGGCCCGCCGGTGCCGCCCTTGTGCTTGGGCGCGCCGATGAAGACGGTGGCGCCCTTCGCCGGCAGCTGGTCGAGGTTGGCCAGACATTCGATGCCGAAGCGCCCGCCGGGCAGCCAGCTGTTGTGGACGGCGAAATCCGCCGAATTGCCGGGGTCCAGCGACAGGCTGTCCACCCCGATGCAGGCCACGTCCAGCCCCGCCAGCATGTCGGTCGCGGCCTTCGAGAAGCCGGGGAAGGCGAAACTGCCGTCCGCGGCGGTGCGGAACTCCGGGCTGGCCACCCTGGCGGCCCAGCCGGCGTGCATCGCCACGCAGGCGCCGGCCGGGATCTCGCCATTGGCCGAGACCCAGGCCTCGATGTCCTCCGGCTCCACCATCGCATTGGCGTCCTCGGCGGCCTTGGCGGTCAGGTCGAGCACGCAGATCGGGCAGACCAGCCGCTCCGGCGCCAGGTCGGCGACCGAGGCGCCATCGGCGCTGAAATGCAGCGGCGCGTCGATATGGGTGCCGGAATGTTCGTAGATCGTCAGCTTCCACAGCTGATAGCCCGACTCCTCGAACTTCACCGAGGGCTCGTAGATTATGCCGGGATTGCCGTCGAAGGTGGGGAAGCTGCCGTCCCAGGCATGGGTCAGGTCGACCACCTTGCCCGCGGACTGCGCCAGCGCCGGCCGGGCGGTGGCAAGGCCCGAGGCGACGGCGGCGGCCGTGGTGGTGGCGGCGCCGGCAAAAAGCGCGCGGCGCGACAGCATGTTGGACTTGACGCTTTCGATCACACAGGCGTTGCACATGGGCCTTCTCCCTGTTGGCGGCGCGAGGGACGCGCACCGGGCCAGCGTTCCACCTGCCCGGCGTTCCGTCAAGGAAAGGGTTGGGCGGTTTGCGGGGCTCGGGGGGAGAAAGGCATTCTCCCGCCGGGCCGGGCGGGAGAAGGCGAGGCATTGCCTCGCCCCGCCCGTGCGCGACGGTTCACCCGGAAACGATGGCAGCCCAAGACCCCGAGAGGCCAGCGCCGGCCCGGGCGGGCGAGAAGCGCCCGCCGAGGGGCGGGCGGGCGCTGGCCGGGTGCTTTGGGCACCCGGCCGGAACAAGGGGGACCGTTGCGCTATGGCGAAGGCGATGGCCTTCGCCAAGGAAACCGGGGATCGTAGGGCGGGGTTCACCCCGCCACTCCTAATGCACCAGCCGCAGATGCCCGCGGCTGCGCAACGCCGGGCGGTCGGCCGGCAGCGGGGCGAAATCGGCGTCCTCCGCCGGATGGCGGGCGGCGAAGGACAGGGCGGTGCGGATCAGCGCCGGGTCCATCGTGCCCTCGGTCAGCGCCAGCACCTCGGGCCGGGCCAGGTCGGTGCGGTCGCGGCGCATCGCCTGCAGCATCCGCATCAGCTGCGCTTCGTCGCCGGTCACCTGCTCGCGGCAGCCGGTGCACATCGGGTTGGCATAGTTGAACGCCCGCCGCCGCGACCGGCGCAGCACCTGCAAGAGCGCCAGCCCCCCGGCGGCGACCTGCGGGCCCGTGGTCTCGCCCCAGCGTTCGCTGGCGATGGCGAAGGCGGTCTGCCAGGACTGCGTCTCCGGCCGGGTAAAGGCGGTCAGGAAATGCCGCAGCACCGCCAGCAGGCCGGTCTCGAAACCGTCCAGCCCCAAGAGGGCCAGCGGCATCGCATCGTCCGAGGGGGCGTGGTCGTGGGAATGGGACATGGGTCGGGCCTCTCCGCCGAAGGGGTGGATCTGGCGGCTGGCTCGATCGCGGCATTCCCTATCAAATAACTCAGGAATGCGCAAGGAGGGGAAAGCGGCTTGGCGGAATGACGCGCGGGCCGCGATCAGGCGACGGCGCGCGCCACCATCTCGGGATGCGCGGCGATGACGCGCACATAGGCGATGGCAAAATCCGGTGCGGTCGCCCGGGCCTGTTCCCAATCGCGCAGGGTGCCCACCGGGACACGGAAGCGCGCCGCGAACTCGGCCTGCGACAGCCCGAGCCCGGTGCGCGTCCTGCGGATCAGCCGGGCGCGCTGGCCCCGGTCCAGCGCTTCGGCAGTCACGTCGAAATCCTCGGGGTCGTCCGGATCAGCCGGAAGAACGATATGCTCTTTCTTCACCTGTGTTGCTCCTTCTCACCGAGATGAAGCGGGGCTGATCGCCCCGCCAGACGAAAACGCCGGTGAACAGCTTCCCGCCCAGCAAG
>NZ_JAAKGP010000008.1 GCF_011043545.1 Rhodobacter sp. SGA-6-6
CATCAATCACCTGACCGGAGATAGGAAGGGCAAGGCTCCCACTGGCCGGGCCGGGCTGCTGCGGCCGGAAATCTCCTTCACCTGAACAACGCCTCGATATCGGACATCGGCCGGAACAGCTTCATCGGCTGGTCCAGAAACGGCAGGAAGCTCTCGCGCTCGTAGAAGCGCTTCGCATTCTCGTCCTTGGCGTTCACGATCACTGCGAAGGATGCGATCTCGCTGCGCAGGGACCGATAGAGTGCATCCGCGAGCAGAAACCGGCCGTAACCTCTGCCCTGGTAGCGCTGATCGACCGCAAGGCGCCCCAGCAAGATCGCCGGGATCAGAGGATAGCGTGGCAGTTTGCGGACCACGGTCTCCGGCAGTTCGGGAAGCTGCACCGCGGTCGACGAGAGCGTATAGTATCCGGCGATGCCGCCATCCTGCAGCACAAGGATGAAGCACGCCGCCATCTTCTTCCGGGCGTCCTGTCCGGCCTGCATCCGGAAGTAACGATCGAGCGGCTCTACACCGCTTGCGAACCCTGATCGGTCATGTTGCGGGCCGAGAAGCTCGACCCGCAGGATATCATCCGTTCCCCCCACGCGTCAGACGCCTGTTCTCTCGCGATAGCGGCGAACGGTGTCGCGCAGCCGCGCGTTGACCGGCTGCGGTTCGATCAGGGCCTGGACGAATGCTTGGCTGTCCCGCAGCGAAAGCTCCATATGCTGATGTTCCTCGATGGCCCGACGTGCAGCGTCCTGGACGCTGGTCAGGACGAAATCCGTCAAGGATCGGCCCTGCAGGGCGGCGGCATGTTCGATCAGACGCTTCTGGTCGGCGGTTACGCGTGTCTCGAGGCGTTCACCCCGGACGCGGCCGGTCGTTGACCTCTTTGCTGCTTCGGCCATTTTTGATCTCCGATCTATCGGGAATATGTACGGCCAATGGCCGGAGAAATCAAGATGCGGGCCAGCCAGAGAACTAGGTAGATTTCGTTGATCGGCTAGTGGTCACGTCGGTGGGGAAAGCTTTCCCCCTGGGCCGGCGCTGCGTTGCCGGTACACCCCCTTCTGCGGGGAGGACCCCGGCAACGCCCCCCCCTTAGAGGCAGAGTGCGGGCCGGGTTTGCCGTGACGGGTTGAGGGCTGGAGAGCGGGTCTCCGGCGCCCGTCGCGGAGAACCGCGATGTCGAGACATGACCGCAGCCTAGGCTTCGGCTCCGACCGGACCAGCCTCTATAACGAGATCACCGGCAGGATCATCGCCGAGCTGGAGGCCGGGCGTTTTCCCTGGGTCCAGCCTTGGGGCAAGGCCGCTGCCGTGGCACCCCTCGGCCTGCCGCGGAACGCCAGCACCGGCCGCAGCTACAGCGGCATCAACATCCTGATCCTCTGGGGCGCCATGGTCCAGCATGGCTATCCCGGCCAAGGCTGGTTCACCTTCCGCCAGGCGCAGTCGCTCGGCGGCTCTGTCCGCAAGGGTGAGCGCGGCACCACTGTCGTCTATGCCGACCGCTTCACCCCCGAGGAGGAGAAGCGCCGCGCTTCCATGTCCTCTATCTCGACCGGAAGAACCGGCTGGTCTCGGATGAATGCCTCGCCATCGGCACGGTCGATCACGTTCCGGTCTATCCGAGGGAAGTGCTGAAGCGCAGCCTCGCGCTCGGCGCCATGGCGCTGATCCTCGTCCACAATCACCCCGCCGGGGATCCGGAACCCTCCGCCGCCGATCTGGCGATGACGAGGGACATCGAGAAGGGATGCAGGATCCCCGGCATCACCTTGCATGACCATATCATCACCGGCGCGGGCCGGGAGGTCAGCCTGCGCCAGCGCGGCGATCTGGGGTGACGGGTTGGCAGGTCAGTCGGCTCGCCCCGCGGGAAGCCCGCGATACCCCGCAGGCCAGAAAGAGGAGGGCTGGGAGGTCTGCGACGGGTCAGGGGGCGAGAGTGGGTCTCGGCCGCCCGTCGCGGAGAACCGACATGGCAAATGCCGTTCAGAAGATCACCCTCGCGACCTCGCGCGACATTCCCTTCAACAAGCTGCGCGGTCCAAAGGCGCGGGGTTTCTTCGACCGGCAGCAGAAGCTCGTAGCCGAGTTCGCCGGTAAACCCCAGGCGGCTAACCTGCATCGGGATACCGGCGATGGAGACATCGGTGCGGAAGGAATAATAGGGCAGCGCAGCGTTGGAGAAATCTTCCCCCGTCAGCCCCTGCAGCAGCGCTCGCGACTTCGGCCCCTGCACCGAGATTTGGGCATAGTCCGACCGGCACTCGCGAACGGTCACACCCGATCCGGCAGCACGCTGCGCGAGAAGACCCGGTCGACGCATTCGGTAGCGCCTGGGCCGGTGACATCGTATTTCAGCAGCATCGAGAATTCGATCACCGCGACATCGTTGCGGATGGCGAAATACTCGGCCGCCGGATCGCCCCAGGTCACCGGGATGACGAAGCCGAAGACATCCATCCATTCGACCACGCCCTACGGCTTTGCCTTAGAGCGATGGTCGGCGGGCGTGCTCGCCTATTATGACGCTTTGTTCGGGTGCCTCCCGGCCAAGCTGGAACCGGGCTCTGGTCCTGCGGACGGGAGCCTGCAGTGCAGTTTACCCCCATGCGGGCAACGATCTCTGGCGCGGGCCGATTTCTCCGCCGAACGGGTGGTCTTGGTGTTCGACCGACATCCTGCGAATATGTGTGAAACCGCCATTGCGGCGCGGTTGGCTGGGATGCCACTATGTGCTAATGTGGGTTTGTGGGCAACCCGAGGAGCTTCGCATGAGTCGTCTCACCATCGACATGACCGAGCAGCAGCACCAGAGCCTGAAGGCCCTGGCGGCGCTGGAGGGCAAGACGATCAAGCAATATGCGATCGAGCGGCTGTTTCCTGGGGACGAAGATGCCGACCGGGCCTGGCAGGACCTGCGGGATCTGCTGAAGACCCGCGTTCAGAACGGCCTGGCCGGGAAGGTCACCTCGAAAGGCATTGCTGATCTTCTCGGCGAAGACCTGGCCGGAGGCGGCCGGGGTTGAGCCGCATCTACATCCTGACGGAGGATGCTGCCGAGGATATCCGGGGCATCATCCGCTATACGAGAGAGACCTGGGGAACCGCCCAGGCCAGCCGCTATATGGCCGATCTGGAAGAGGGCATCATCCGGCTGGCTGGCAATCCCACGAGGTTCCGGGACATGAGCGCACTCTATCCGGCGTTGCGCATGGCGCATTGCGAGCACCACTATGTCTTCTGCCTGCCACGGGACGACGCACCAGCCCTGATCGTCGCGGTTCTGCACGAACGGATGGATCTGATGGTCCGGCTCGCCGACCGCCTGAACAGGCCCGAGAACTAGCCCCGGCTCCGCGCAATCGGCCGTGGATTCCTGTTGTTGGCTTCACCCCCTGCACTGCGGGCGTGGCCAGATGGGCATTGGCTCTCTCCTTTCTCGCCGGAATATGGCGCTGGAGAGCGGTGCCCCATGCTCGGACCGTCTTCATGGCCCTGATCCTTGCGGTCGCGGATCAGCAACATGCGGCGGTCGACGTCGAGGCGGTTGCGACCGCGAACTGCACGATGCGCGACATGGGCAGCGTCAGACGTGCATTGCCGTCAAAGCACCGGAAGAGGCGGTTCAATTCGGCCATCGTCGGACGTCGGTCCCGCTCGACACCCTTGCCGATCAACCCGAGGCGCTTCAGCGCAACGCGGGCCAGATCGACTGGCTCCGGTGAAATCTCCAGCCCATGGACGGCAGCGGCATGGTCAGGATCATCTTGATCACGCCGATGTCGATGTCCAACGTCAACGAACCGGCCCCCTGGTCCGCACGCTTGCGGCCGTAGTCGATCAGCTTGTGGCGAGGTGACCGATCTTCTCCTTGCCGAGATCACCCTTCAGAGTTGCGAGGGTGGCGGCCTTGCTCCTGCGGGGTGGTTTCCCTACGGCGCAGATATCGGCTATATGAAGGTCGACCAGATCACCGAAGGTGTGCAGGCGGGCGACGGGCGATCGGTTGGGCGGCAGTCCCTGATCGACCAGGGTTTCGGCTTGACGGGTCCATTTGCGGGCATCGTCGCGGCGAAGGAATGTCTCGCTCGCGATCTGGGGAATTTCGGGGATATCGGGGCGCAGTTCGGCGAAGATACTATAAAAATGCAGGAAAATCAATCATATAAACTGTCCGTCGCCCCGATGATGGACTGGACCGACCGGCATTGCCGGGTCTTCCACCGGCGGATGACCCGCCGGGCGATGCTCTATACCGAGATGGTGACGGCCCCGGCGGTGATCCATGGGCCGAAGGCGCGGCTGCTGGATTTCGGCGCGGAGGAGCATCCGGTGGCGTTGCAGCTCGGCGGCTCGGACCCGGGGGAGCTGGCGCGGGCGACGGGGATCGCGCGGGACTGGGGCTATGACGAGATCAACCTGAACTGCGGCTGCCCCTCGGACCGAGTGCAGTCGGGCTGTTTCGGCGCGGTGCTGATGGAGCGGCCGGCGCTGGTGGCCGACTGCGTCGCGGCGATGCGGGGGGAAAGCGACGTGCCGGTGACGGTGAAATGCCGGATCGGCGTGGACGAGCAGGACCCGCAGGAGGTGCTGCCGCGGTTCCTGGAGACCGTCGCGGCGGCGGGCGTCAGGCATTTCATCGTCCATGCCCGCAAGGCCTGGCTGCAGGGCCTGTCGCCGAAGGAGAACCGCGAGATTCCGCCGCTGGACCACCCGCTGGTGCTGCGGATGAAGCGGGAATTCCCCGAGCTGACCATCTGCCTGAACGGCGGGGTGACCTCGCTGGAGCAGGCCCGCGACCTGCTGGCGCAGGGGCTGGACGGGGTGATGATCGGCCGGGCGGCCTATCACGACCCGGGCCATGTGCTGATCGGGGCGGACGGCCTTTGGGGTATGGACCATGCGCCTGCACGGGAAGAGGTGGTGCGCGCCATGCTGCCCTATATCGAGGCGCATCTGGCGGGCGGCGGGCGGCTGCATCAGGTGACGCGGCACATGCTGGGGCTGTTCCACGGCCTGCCCGGCGCGCGCGGCTGGCGGCAGGTGCTGTCGGCCGAGGCCGGCCGGGGCGGCGCCGGCGTGGAGGTGGTGGAACGTGCGCTGGCCCGGGTGACGGGCGAGACGGAGCGGCTGGCGGGGTAGGGGGGCCTCCCTGCGGCCGGTCGCGACCGATGGTGCAGCTTGGTCTGCGGTTCTTGGGCGGTTCGTCCTCCCGCACGATACAGGTTCTGGCCGTGTCCACGCTCGGTCGGGCGGGATCAGGCGAGGCGCTGCCTCGCCCCCGCCCGTGCGAAAGGGTTGCACCCGGAGACGGTGGCGACACGAGACCGGGAGAGGCCAGCGCCCGACCGGGCGGGCGTGAAGCGCCCGCCAAAAGGCGGGCGGGCGCTGGCCGGGCCTTTGGGGCCCGGCCGGACAAGGGGAAGCGTCGTGCTGTGGCGAAGGCACGCGCCTTCGCCAAAAAAAAGCCCGCGGAGGTGAGGAGCCCTCTGACCAGCTCACCGTCCCGCCGCTCCGTTGCGCATGGAACTCCTACCCGAAGCCCGACCCCTCGCCCCCGGCATTTTCCGTCCCCCTCTGGCCCCCGGCGCGCCGGGCGGCTAAGCAGGGGCAACCCGGAGGTGCCGCGATGACCGAGCTGTCCACCCTGCTGCCGATGCTGCTGGCGCTGATCGTGATCGGCGGCTTCGCCGGGGTGGTCGGCGGCCTTCTCGGCGTCGGCGGCGGCATCGTGCTGGTGCCGGCCTTCTTCTACGCCTTCACCGCGCTCGGCTACGGCGGCGGGCAGGTGATGCAGGTCTGCGTCGCCACCTCGCTGGCCACCATCGTCGTCACCTCGATCCGCTCGGTCTCGGCGCATCACCGCAAGGGGGCGGTGGACTGGACGGTGCTGAAGAGCTGGGGGCCCTGGCTGGTGGCCTCCTCCGCCGTGGGGGTCTTCGTGGCGTCCCGGGTGCCCTCGGCCGCCCTGCAGGCGGTGTTCGGGGTGCTGGCGGGGCTGGCCGGGCTGTGGATGGCCTTCGGGCGCGACTCGGCCCGGCTGGGGCAGACGATGCCGGGCGAGCCCCTGCGCGGGGCGATGGCCTCCGGCGTCGGCTTCTTCTCGGCGCTGATGGGGATCGGCGGCGGCACCTTCGGGGTGCCGCTGATGACGCTGTTCGGGATGCCGATCCACCGGGCGGTGGCGACGGCCTCGGGCTTCGGCGTGCTGATCGCGGTGCCGGCGGTGCTGGGGTTCCTGATGGTCCGGGCCGAGGGCGCGCCGCCCTGGACGCTGGGGGCGGTGAACGGGCCGGCCTTCCTGGTGGTGATCGGCACCACGCTGATGACCACGCCCTGGGGGGTGCGGCTGGCCCATGCGATGAACCCGAAGCCGCTGAAGCGCGCCTTCGCGGTGTTTCTGACGCTGGTGGCGCTGAACATGCTGCGGAAGGTGCTGTGGTAGCCGGGATCGGCCCGGCGGGCTGGCGGAGGATCGGCCCCGACCCGCGGATCGCCGCCTGGGCCGCGGCGGCGCTGCCGGTGGCGCGGGCGGCGCTGGCGGCAAGCGCCGAGCCCTGGCGCTGCGGCGGCACCTGGTTCGTCGGCGTCGATGCGCTGCCGAACGGGCCGGATGGGCGCATGGGCGAGACGGCCTTCCCCTGGGGCGCCTTGCCGCTGGAGCCGCTGCCGCTGCACCGGGCGCAGTTGTCGACCGTCCGGCCCGGCTATCCGCAGCCCTCGGCCGAGGAGGATGCGGCGGCCTGGGGCTTCCGCCTGCGCCGGGACGCGGCGCATCTGGACGGGCTGTTGCCGGTGGGGCCGCGGCGGCAGCGAATGGTGAAGGAACCGCACGGCTGGATCCTCGGTCTGCCGCTGAACGCCTGCGCGCCGGGCGCCGCGCCGCTGGTGGTCTGGGAGGGCAGCCACGAGATCGTGCGCCGGGCGCTGGCGGCGGCCTTTTCCGGGCATCCGCCGGAAGGCTGGGGCGATCTGGACCTGACGGCGGCCTACAAGGCGGCGCGGGCCGAGGTGTTCCGGCGCTGCCCCCGGGTGGAACTGCCCTCCGCCCCGGGACAGGCGGTGTTGCTGCACCGCCACCTGATCCACGGCGTCGCCCCCTGGGCCGAGGAGGAGGAGGCGCCGGAGGAGGGCCGGATGGTGGCCTATTTCCGGCCGCTGCTGGGATCGGTGGCGGAGTGGATGCGGCTGCCCTGACACACGGGAAGATTCGATTTTTCGGCGAAAAATCGGGGTGTCCGGCGGGTGCATAAGGAAGGGGGCTACTCCGCCGCGCGGGGCAGGCGGGCGCTGCGGCCGCCGCGGCGTTTCGCCAGGCGGGGGGCGCGGGCGGGAAGCTCGGCCATCACCGCGGCGCGTTCCGCGGCCGTCATCCGCGACCAGCCGGAGATTTCGGCGATGGAACGATAGCAGCCGA
Source organism: Rhodobacter sp. SGA-6-6 (assembly GCF_011043545.1). GTDB lineage: Bacteria > Pseudomonadota > Alphaproteobacteria > Rhodobacterales > Rhodobacteraceae > Pseudogemmobacter. Next base: position 7,415 of record NZ_JAAKGP010000008.1, read on the forward strand.
CGCAGATGCGTTCTTCCGGGTGGACGACGCAAAGCTTGATGCAGGGCGACTGGATCTCGTCGCGTTTCCAGACATCCTCGTCCTTCACGACCCGTTTCCTTGCCATGCCATGCGGTCCAGCGCTCCTTGCAGGATATATCCTGCCGCCACCGCATCGATCACCTCTTTGCGACGTTTTCGAGACGCATCCGCCTCCAGAAGCGCCCTTTCGGCGGCGACGGTGGAAAGCCGCTCGTCCCAGAAGGCGATGGGAAGGTCGGTCAGCCGCGTCAGGTTGCGGGCGAAGGCCTGGGTCGATTGCACCCGCGGACCGGCGGTGCCGTCCATGTTCAGCGGCAGGCCGAGCACCAGGCCGCGGATCTCGCGCTCGGCCAGGATCTGCATCAGCCGGGCGGCGTCTTCGGTGAATTTCACCCGGCGGAGGATGGTGGTCGGCGTGGCGACCCGGCGGCGCAGGTCCGAGATGGCGATGCCGATGGTCTTGTCGCCGTAGTCCAGCCCGGCGATGGCGCCGGAAGCGGGCAGGGCGGCCGCGAAACCGGCGATGTCGTCGCAGATCACGGCGCCAGCCCCGCGGCGGCGGCGGCCTCGGCCAGCGCGGCGAGGTCGCCCTCGCGGCCCGCGAACCGCGTCTTCGCCTCGTCGTAGATCGCCTGCGCCTGGTCCCTGCGGTCCAGCGTGGCAAGCGCCGCGATCAGCCGCGCCCATTCCGCAGCGCTGCCGCCCTCGGTCGTCAGCCGCTCCTGCAGCTGCGCCACCATGCCCTCGACCATCTGCTGCCGCTCTTCCGGCGTCATTCCGGCGGCGGCCTCCATGTCCTCGATGGTCGGGCCGGAGGCGGCATCGGGCAGCTGGTAGGGGATGCCGGCGCGCATCGCCACATCCTCGATCTGGGCGCGGATCGGCCCGACCCAGGGCGCGCCGGGCGGGCTTTCCTCCAGCAAGGGCCGCCAGAAGGCGAAGGCGCGGTCGAAGCGGCCCCCTTGCGCGAACATCAGGCCGGAGAAATAGCGCGCCATGCCGTCGCGCGGGTCGCGCTCCAGCGCCGCGATCAGCGCCTGCTCGGCCTCGGGCGAGATATAGCCGCCGGCGGCGAGGATCATCATCTCGGCCAGGGTGGCGTAATCCTCGGCGGTGGCCTCTTCGCCCTTCACCTCCACCAGCCGGGCCTGTGCCGCCTTGGCGGCGATGAAATTGCCCAGCGTGGCCTCGTTCCGCGCCAGCAGGTCCAGCCCGCGCAGGTCGGTGGCGGTGGCCGGATCGACGGCGGCGCGCAGCTTCTCCATCAGCGCCAGGAACTCGGCATCCGGCTGGGCGGGCGGCGGCGGCGCGGCGGCGGCTTCGGCCTCGGCCTGCGAGGGGCGGCCGGCCATCGCCGCATCGGCCATGGCGAGGCGCTCGCGGATCGGCAGGTCGGGATACCAGGGCACGCCGACGCGGGAATAAAGCGCCAGCGCCGCGGCCATCGCCGCCAGCACCAGCGCCATCGCCGCCCATGGCATCCGCGCGGGCGCGCCGGGGGCGGCGGCGCTCAGCGCACGGTCGGCCTCCAGCAGGCGGCGGGCGATCTCGGTCTTCACCCGTGCGGCCTCGGCCTCGGTCAGGGTGCCGCGGGCGAGGTCGCGGTCGGCCTCGGCCAGCTGGTCGCGGTAGACCTGGATGTCCTGCGCCGCCGCCGGCGCGGCCGCATCGCCGCGCATCAGGCCGCGGACCAGCCAAGCGGCGACCAGCACCGCCATCGCCGCCGCCACCGTCCAGAACCAGAAAGTCTCCATCCGCCCGCCCGCGCCTTGCCCGTTTCCCGCCCGATGTAGCCCTTCGGCGACGCCGGCAAAAGGGTCCTGGTGCCGCAGGGGCGGCGCGGCTTTCGGCCCCCGATCCGCCCCATGTCGCAATTTTCCCGATTGTGCCGCTGGAGGGAGGGGATAAAGCTTTGCCCCGTTCCATGACAAAGCCAGATCCTGCACCGGGAGACGCATATGAGACGCTATTCGGTTTTCGCCATCGCCCGTGAGGCCATGCGCTACCACACGGGCTGGGAAAAGGCCTGGGCCGCGCCCGAGCCGAAGGCGAAATACGACGCGGTGATCGTCGGTGCGGGCGGCCACGGGCTGGCGACGGCCTATTACCTGGGCAAGAACCACGGCATCCGCAACGTGGCGATCATCGAGAAGGGCTGGCTCGGCGGCGGCAACACCGGGCGGAACACCACCATCATCCGCTCGAACTACCTGCAGGACCCTTCGGCGGCGATCTACGACAAGGCGCTGCAGCTTTACGAGACGCTGAGCCAGGACCTGAACTACAACGTGATGTTCAGCCCCCGCGGCCTTCTGATGCTGGCGCAGACCCATCACGAGGTCCGCGGCTACATGCGCACCGTCCATGCCAACCTCCTGCAAGGGGTGGAGACGAAGTGGATCACCCCGGACGAGGTGAAGAAGCTGGTGCCGATCATGAACATCGGCGGGCCGCGCTATCCGGTGCTCGGCGCGCTCTACCAGCCGCGCGGCGGAACCGGCCGGCATGACGCGGTGGCCTGGGGCTATGCCCGGGCGTGCAGCGACATGGGAATGCACATCATCCAGAACTGCGAGGTGAAGGGGGTCCGGTCGGAAAACGGCGTGGTGACCGGGGTCGACACCACCAAGGGCTTCATCGGCTGCAGCAAGCTGGGCATGGTCGTCGCCGGCCATTCCGGCCAGCTGGCCGAGATGGCGGGCTTCCGGCTGCCGATCGAGGCGGTGGCCCTGCAGGCGCTGGTCTCCGAGCCGATCAAGCCCTGCATGGACGTGGTCGTCATGGCCAACACCGTGCACGGCTACATGAGCCAGTCCGACAAGGGCGAGATGGTGATCGGCGGCGGCACCGACGGCTTCAACAACTACACGCAGCGCGGGTCCTGGCACCATATCGAGGAAACCCTGCGCGCGCTGGTCGAGACCTTCCCGATGCTCAGCCGGCTGAAGATGCTGCGGCAATGGGGCGGCATCGTCGACATGACCGGCGACCGTTCGCCGCTGATCTCGAAGACGCCGCTGGGGAACTGCTTCATCAACTGCGGCTGGGGGACGGGGGGCTTCAAGGCCATTCCCGGCTCCGGCTGGGCGATGGCCGAGCTGATGGCGAAGGGAGAGCCCGGGCCTCTGGCTGCCGAATTCAACATGTGGCGCTTCAAGGAAGGCAAGTTCATCGACGAGTCGGTGGCCGCCGGGGTGGCGCATTGATGCGGAACTCCGATTTTTCGACGAAAAATCGCGGGCTCCGGGTTTTCGGTGAAACCTCGGGGGCGGGCCGTCGCGGCCTGCGCGCGCGGTTTTCCGCGGACGGGCGGCCGCCGGATCGCCGGATTTCCGCCGGTCCCGCCGCCGGGCGGAACCATCCCTTCCGCGCAGCCGTTCCTTCATCGTCCGCAACAACGGAGATGAAGCAATGGCCTACGAACAAGATCGCATCACCGGCAGGCCGGGCGAATACCGCGAGGTGCGCACCACCGACACCAGCAACGGCGGTCTCATCGCCGCTCTGGTCGTTATCGTCGCCATCGTCATCGGCGCCATCGCCCTGTTCTCGGGGAACCAGCCTGCCACCGTGCCGGCAACGCCCGAACCGGCGACCCAGCCGCTGGCAACCGAGCCGGCGCAGCCGGTGGTGCCTGACGCCGTGCCGTCGACGCCCGCTCCCGATGCCGGTGCCCCGGCTGACGGCGCCGGCAGCGATGTCGGCGACCCGGCTGTTCCCGGCGTTCCCGCCGAGGACGCGGCTCCTGCCGACTGACCTGTCCCGCAAGGGACCGACCGTCCATCCGGGCCGGGGGGCTTCGCGCCTCCCGGCCCTTCTTCGTGCGCAAATGCAGGGCCGGATTTTCGGCGAAAATCCGGAAGGAAAAGGAGGCCGCGTTGCTGCTGCTTGAATGTCCCTATTGCGGCGTCAAGGCCGAGGAGACCGAGCTTGCCCCGGGCGGCGAGGCGCATCTGAAGCGCTTCGGCCCCGGCTCGGCCCCGGAGGAATTCGAGGCCTACATGTTCGCCCGGAAGAACCCCAAGGGCGTGCATTTCGAGCGCTGGCGCCATGCCTATGGCTGCGGCAAGTGGTTCCTCGCCGCGCGCGACACCGCGACGCTGGAGGTCTTCGGCACCTATCCGGCGCAGACCAGCGAACCCCCCGCCGACCTGGTGGAGAAGATCCGGGCCAGGCGGCCTGACTGGAAGGGCTACAAATGAGCACGCGGCTTTCCAAGGGCGGGCGGCTGATCGACCGCACGGCGGCGATGGAGTTCAGCTTCAACGGCAAGCGGATGCGCGGGTTCCGCGGCGACACGCTGGCCGCGGCGCTGCTGGCCAACGATCAGATGCTGGTCGGGCGGTCGTTCAAGTATCACCGCCCGCGCGGCATCGTCGCCTCCGGCGCCGAGGAGCCGAACGCGCTGGTGAACATGGGTGCGGGCGGCCGGTTCGAGCCGAACCAGCGCACGACCACGACCGAGTTGTTCGACGGGCTGGCCGCCACCAGCCAGAACCACTTCCCCAGCCTGGACTTCGACGTGGGGGTGGTGAACAACTACGCCGCGCGCTTCCTGCCGGCGGGGTTCTACTACAAGACCTTCATGCACCCGCGGCCGTTCTGGAAACATGTGTTCGAGCCCATCGTCCGCCAGTCCGCCGGTCTCGGCAAGGCGCCGAAGGAGCGGGACGAGGACCGCTACGAGCAGGCCTATGCCTTCTGCGACCTGCTGGTCGTCGGCGGCGGCATCGCCGGGCTGCAGGCGGCGCTGATCGCCGGGGCGGCCGGGGCGCGGGTGATCCTGCTGGAGCAGACGCCGCATTGGGGCGGCCGCGCGCCGGTGGACGGCGACGTCATCGACGGGGCGCCGGCAGAAGCGTGGATCGACGCCACGCTGGAAGCGCTTGGAAAGATGGAGAATGTCACGCTGAAGGCCCGGACGATGGCTTTCGGCTCCTACGACCACGGCTATGTGCTGGCCGAGGAGCGGGTGGCAGACCATACCCCCGGCGACGGGCGGCCGAAGAAGCGGCTCTGGCGCATCCGGGCGGCCAAGGTGCTGTCGGCGCAAGGTGCGATCGAGCGGCCGCTGTCCTTCGCCGGCAACGACATTCCCGGCGTCATGCTGGCCTCCGCCGTGCGCGACTATGTGGTGAACTGGGCGGTCTCGCCCGGCGACCGCACCGTGGTCGTCACCAACAACGACGACGCCTACCGCACCGTCCTCGCCTTGAAGGGGGCGGGGCTGGAGGTTGCGGCGGTGGTGGATGCAAGGGCGCAGGTCACCGGCGCGCTGCCGGCGCAGGCGCGGGCCATGGGCATCCGCATCGAAACGGGGCGCGGCGTGGTCAAGGTCAAGGGCGGCAAGCGCGTGACCGGCGTCTGCATCGGGTTGCAGGCCGGCGAGGGCGCGGTGCTGGACGAGATCGCTTGCGATGCCGTCGCCATGTCCGGCGGCTGGTCGCCGGTGGTGCATCTGTGGAGCCATTGCGGCGGCAAGCTGCACTGGGACCGCCGCCACCACATGTTCCGCCCCGATCCCGCCCGTCCGCCAATCACCCATGACGGCAGCCCGATGGTCATCCCGGCCGGGGCCGCCAATGGCGCGCTTTCCGCGGCCGAGGCGCTGTCCGATGCGGCCGAGCAGGGCGTGGCGGCGGTGAAGGCCCTGGGTCTGAAGGGCAGGACCACGCCGCTCGGCAAGGCCGATCCGGTGGAAGAGGCGGCGATGGAGCCGGTCTGGATCATGCCGCAGGGCGCCGGGCCGAAGCTGAAGATGAAGATGTGGCTGGACTACCAGAACGACGTGAAGGTGTCGGACGTGCAGCTGGCCGCGCGCGAGGGCTATACCTCGGTCGAACACACCAAGCGCTACACCACGCTCGGCATGGCGACGGATCAGGGGAAGCTCAGCAATATCAACGGTCTGGCCGTTCTTGCTGATGCTTTGCATGAAGACATCCCGGCCGTCGGCACCACCACCTTCCGCCCGCCCTACACGCCCGTCACCATCGGCGCGCTGGCCGGCGAGTCGCGGGGCGAGATCTTCCAGCCGCTGCGCCGCAGCCCAATGCACGAATGGCACGAGGCGCAGGGCGCCTATATGGAGCCCGTGGGCCTCTGGCGCCGGCCCTATTGCTACCCGCGCGCCGGCGAGACGCATGAACAGGCGGTGCATCGGGAAATCCTGAACACCCGGGCGAAGGTGGGGATGTTGGACGCCTCCACCCTCGGCAAGATCGTGGTCCGGGGGCCGGATGCCGGCCGCTTCCTCGACATGCTCTACACCAACGTCATGTCCACTTTGCCGGTGGGCAAGTGCCGCTATGGCCTGATGTGCAACGAGCAGGGGTTCCTGTCGGACGACGGCGTGGTGGTCCGGCTGGCCGAGGACACCTGGCTCTGCCACACCACCTCGGGCGGCGCCGACCGCATCCATGGCTGGATGGAGGACTGGCTGCAATGCGAATGGTGGGACTGGCAGGTCTTCACCGCCAATGTCACCGAGCAATACGCCCAGATCGCCGTCGCCGGCCCCGACGCCCGCAAGGTGCTGGAGAAGCTCGGCGGCATGGACGTCTCGAAGGAGGCGCTGCCCTTCATGACCTTCGTCGAGGGGCATCTGGGCGGCCTTCCGGCGCGGGTGCACCGGATCAGCTTCTCGGGCGAGCTTTCCTATGAGATCGCCGTCCCCGCCAGCCACGGCCTTGCGCTGTGGCAGGCGCTGATCGCGGCCGGCGCCGACTACGGCGTGATGCCCTACGGCACCGAGGCGATGCACATCATGCGGGCCGAAAAGGGCTTCATCATGATCGGCGACGAGACCGACGGCACGGTGATCCCGCAGGACCTGGGCCTCGACTGGGCGATCTCGAAGAAGAAGGCCGATTTCCTCGGCAAGCGCGGACAGGAGCGCAGCTTCCTCGCCAGCCCCGACCGCTGGAAGCTGGTCGGCTTCGAGACTCTGGACGGTTCCGTCATCGAGGACGGCGCCTATGTCCCGGAAGAAGGCGTCAACGGCAACGGCCAGCGCAACGTGCAGGGCCGGGTGACCTCCACCTACTACAGCCCGACGCTGAAGAAGGGAATCGCCATGGGCCTGTTGAAGAACGGCCCGGCGCGGATGGACGAGGTGGTGGAGTTCACCCGCATGTCGGGCGGCACCACCAAGGCGCGGGTGGTGAACCCGGTGTTCCTGGATCCGAAAGGGGAGAAGCAGGATGTCTGATCTTTCCGCGAAACCCGTCTCCGCCCTCGGCGGCGCTTCGTTCGACGGCTTTGCGAAAGTGCGCGAGATCGGCCCCCTGGGCATGATCACGCTGCGCGCCAAGCCCGGCACCAAGGGGCTGGACCAGGCGGTCAAGGCCGCGGTCGGCACCGGCCTTCCCGCCGTCCGGCGGATGGAATGGTCCGGCCCGGCCGATACCGGCCGCGGCTGCGGCTGGATGAGCCCGGACGAATTCCTGCTGATCCTGCCCTATGCCGAGGTCTCCACCGCCCTGGCCGCGCTGGAACAGGCGCTGAAGGGCGAGCACGCCCTCGCCGTCGACGTCTCCGACGCCCGCGCGGTCTTCCGCATCGAGGGCGAGAAGGCCGGCCAGGTGCTGGCCAAGCTCTGCCCCGCCGACATCGACAGGCTGGAGCCGGGCGAGCTGCGCCGCACCCGCGTGGCGCAGGTGGCGGGCGCCTTCTGGGCCGGCGAGGGCGGCTATACCCTGGTCTCCTTCCGCTCGGTCGCGGGCTATGTCATGGGGCTGCTCAGCCATTCCGCCATGGCGGGCAGCGAACTGGGCTGAGGGCGGAACCGCAGCCTGCCCCTGTGCGTTGGCGCAGAGGGCAGGTCCGCGCCGCATTCCGTGTGCGGGCTTGACCTTGCCGCCCGTTGCGCCTGTATTCCCAAGGCAACGCAATCCCGAACAGGAGTGAGTCCCATGGCTTTCACGCTTCCCGATCTTCCCTATGCGCATGACGCGCTGGCCCCCCTCGGCATGTCGAAGGAGACGCTGGAGTTTCACCACGACATCCACCACAAGGCCTATGTCGACAACGGCAACAAGCTGATCGCCGGGACCGAGTGGGAATCGAAGTCGCTGGAAGAAATCGTCAAGGGCACCTACCAGGCCGGCGCCGTGGCGCAGAACGGCATCTTCAACAACGCCAGCCAGCACTGGAACCACAACCTGTTCTGGGAAGTGATGGGCCCGGGCGAGGGCAAGAAGATCCCCGGCGCGCTGGAGAAGGCGCTGACCGAAGGCTTCGGCTCGGTCGAGAAGTTCAAGGAAGACTTCTCGGCGGCCGGCGCGGGCCAGTTCGGCTCCGGCTGGGCCTGGCTGGTGAAGGACAAGGACGGGTCGCTGAAGGTGACCAAGACCGAGAACGGGGTGAACCCGCTCTGCTTCGGCCAGACCGCACTTCTGGGCTGCGACGTGTGGGAGCATTCCTACTACATCGACTTCCGCAACAAGCGCCCGGCCTATCTGACCAACTTCCTGGAGAAGCTGGTGAACTGGGAAGCCGTCGCCGCGCGGCTGTAAGGTCGGCGGAACCTCAGGATGCGGGCCCGCGGAGCGATCCGCGGGCCTTTTCCTTATGGGCCGCAGCCGCGAAACGGGATTGACCTTCCCCTGCACGCGCGGGAAGAATCGGCAGGCAAGGCAGCCGGGCAAGGCGGCCGGGCGCAGGAGGCGATATGGCGACGAAATCCGCGGTGAAGAGTGCAGCGAAGGGCAAGATGACGAGTGAGGCGGCTGCGGCGGCCGGACCGGAGGCTACAAGCGGCGGCAAGGCCGAGAAGGCGGGCCAGACCGGGCTCTACCGCCAGGCGACCGAGGAGGCCGAGCGCATCGGCAAGCCCGAGCGCAAGGAAGGCGCGGGCTATGTCCTGCACGAATACCCCAGCTACGAGACCTATGTCGAAGTGCAGACCGCCGGCAACAAGGCCAAGCTGCGCCGCCAGTTCGTCAAGCGCAGCCATGTCGACCGACTGGCGGCCTATCTGCGCGAACGGGGGGTGGCGGTGACGGCGGGGATCTGCCACGGCACCCGCGCCGGGCGCGAGCAGCGCTGGTTCCGCAAGGCACTGGCCTGCGACGGGATCTTCGGCACCGAGATTTCGGAGACCGCAACCGGGTTTCCCTTCACCGTGCAATGGGATTTCCATGACGTGAACCCCGAGTGGGTGGGGCGGTTCGACTTCGTCTATTCCAACTCCTGGGACCATGCCTTCGACCCGCAGCGGGCCTTCGCCGCCTGGCTGGGGCAGTTGCGTCCGGGCGGGCTCCTGATGCTGGACTACACCCGCGGCCAGGCTCCGTCGGCGGCCAATGCGCTGGACCCGTTCGGGGCCGAGCTGCCGGCGCTGGTGGAGATGCTGGAGGGCCTCGGCCGCACCGAGGGGGCGGAACTGCTGGAGGTGCTGGACTGCCGCGATAATGCCGAATACCGGGCGCAGGTCCTGGTGATGGCGAAGCGCTAGCGGATCAGCCCAGCAGGGCCTGAAGCTCCGCCTCGGCGGCGGCCACGTCGGGGACGGTGCGGAACAGCTCCAGCGTGGCGGCGCCGGCGAAACCCTCGGCCACGATGTGATCGAGAAGGGCGATCAGCGGCTGCCAGTAGCCCTGGATGTCCACCAGCAGGATCGGCTTGCGGTGCAGGCCGATCTGCGCCCAGGTCAGCACCTCGAAAAACTCGTCCAGGGACCCCGCGCCCCCGGGCAGCACCACGATGGCGTCGGAGTTCATGAACATCACCTTCTTGCGCTCGTGCATGTCCTCGGTGACGACGAAGGTGGTCAGGTCGCGCTTGCCCTTCTCCAGCCCCAGGAGATGGGTCGGGATCACCCCCATGCAGCGGGCGCCGGCGGTCTGCGCGGCGCGGGCGACCTCTCCCATCAGCCCCACGTCGCCGGCGCCGTAGACCAGCCGCCAGCCGCGGCGGGCGATGGTCTCGCCGAAGGCGCGGGCAGCCTCGGCATGGGCGGGATTGCGGCCGGGGCGGGCGCCGCAGAAGACGCAGATCGAGGGGGCGGGCATGGAAGGGTCCTCAAATCTGTTGCCAAGCCCGCTGTAACCCTGTTCCCATGCGAGGGAAAGCCGGGAAGGGGACGGTTCCGGGAAGGACGGGGGAAGGCGACGGATGGGGTTCTGGGCGGGCTTGGGCGCGGGCGGGCGCGCGGCGGTGATGGCGGCAGGCGGCGTGGCGGTGGCCGGCGGCGGCTACGGGCTGTGGCGGCTGTCGCAGCCCGCGCCGGTCGCGGAGCCTGCGGCCCTGGTGCCGGAGGTGGCGCCGGAGCCGGAGACGGCGGCTTCGGTCGAGGCGGAAGCGGCGGCCGAACCCGAGGCGGCCGCCGAAGCGGCGGAGGCGGCGGCTCCGGTTGAGGCCGAAGTTGCGCCGGAGGCGGCGGCAGAGCCCGAAGTGCCAGTCGAGGTGCCGGAGGCGGCCCCTGCGCCCGAGGTGACGGTGGACACCTGGCGGGTGGCGGCGGATGGCGCGGCCACGGTGGCCGGGCGGACCGCGCCCGAGGCGCTGGTGCGGATCCTGGTCGACGGCGTGGTGGTGGCCGAGGCCAGGGCCGGCGCCGGCGGCGAGTTCGCGGCGCTGTTCACCCTGCCGCCCAACCCCGCGCCCTCGCTGATGACGCTGGTCGCGGTGCTGGCGGACGGGGCGGAGGTGGCGACCAAGGCCGCCATCGCCCTCGGCCCCATCGCCGGGCCGCAGGTCGCCGCGGCGGAGCCGGCGGAGGAGCCGGTGGCGGTGATGCTGACCGAGGAGGGCGCCGCGGTGGTGCAGGCGCCGGAACCGGAACCGGAGCCGGTGGCCGAGGCTGCGCCGGAGCCGGCCGCGGTGGCCGGGGTCAGCATCGACACCATCAGCTACACCGCCTCGGGCGCGGTGCAACTGGGCGGGCGCGGGCAGCCGGGGGCCTTCCTGCGCTTCTACCTCGACAACGCGCCGTTGCAGACCGTGCTGATCCCGGACGGCGGCCAGTGGTTCACCACGCTGAAGGAGGTGCCGCCGGGCCTCTACGTGCTGCGGGCCGACCAGCTGGACGATGCCGGCAAGGTGACCGGCCGCTTCGAGACGCCGTTCAAGCGCGAGACGCTGGAGGCTCTGGCCGCCGCGGCGGCAAGCCCGCGGGTGACCGAGGCCGCGCCGGAGGCGACACCGGCGGCGGAAGCGGAGGCGGCGCCGGAAGGGGCGGTGGCGGTGGCCGATGCCGGGGAGGCCGGGGTGCGGCCGGAACAGGCGGAGACGCCCGCCGAGGCCGCGCCGGAGCAGCCGGAAGTCGCGGAGGCGGAACCTGCGGAGGCCGCGCCCCCGCCGGAGGAGCCGGAGCCGCCGCAAACCGCCGAGGCCGCGCCGACCCCGGAGCCCGCGCCGGAGACCGTGGCGATCTCCGAACCGGAACCGGCGCCGGAGCCCGTCACTGCGCCCCCGCCGCCTGCGCCCGTCACGGTGACGGTGCAGCCCGGTCACACCCTCTGGGCCATCGCCAAGGGCGAACTCGGCGAGGGCATCCTCTATGTCCAGGTCTACGAGGCCAACCGCGACGCCATCCGCGACCCGGACCTGATCTATCCGGGACAGGTGTTCACCATCCCCTCGGGCGGTTAGAGGTCCCATCTCGGACAGCGGACTGGCGAAGGCCATCGCCTTCGCCACAGTGCACCATTTCAACCAGACCGGCCGGGACCATAAGTCCCGGCCAGCGCCCGCCCCGCCCTCGGCGGGCGCTTCTCGCCCGCCGGGTCGGGCGCTGGCCTCGCGTGGTTTAGCGCTGCCACCGTCTCCGGGCGATATATCACGCACGGGCGGGGGCGAGGCAGTGCCTCGCCTTTCCCCGCCCGCCCGGCCGGCGTCGGGGTAGGGCGGGGTTCACCCCGCCGATCCGTCTTACAGGACCGGCGTCTCCGCTTCGGCCTCTTCCCGGCCATGGCGGCAGCAGGCCACCACTTCGGGATGCGCCATGCAGCAATCGCTCAGCAGCCAGCCGATCGCCCCGCCGATCCCCGCCGCATCGACGGCGTAGAACACGTTGCGCGCCACCCGGCGCGAGGTCAGCAGCCCGGCCCCCTCCATCGCCGACAGATGGAAGGACAGCCGCGAGGACGACAGTCCCAGCCGCCGGGCGATCTCGCCCGCGGGCAGGCCCTCGGGGCCTTGCGGCACCAGAAGGCGGATCAGGTCCAGCCGCGCTTCGTGGGAAAGCGCCGAGAAGGCGGCGAGGGCTTTACTCCGGTTCATGGTTCAACTACTCATGCAGCGTTGAAATGGACCCTAGACCACCGGGCGGGGCCGATCAATCCGCAAATCCGTGATCCAGACGAAGGCCCGCCATGCGCCGCACCACCGCATCCGCACCGAACAGCGATACCGCCCCGCCGGCTTCGGGCTGGCAGACCATGGCGCGGATGCTGCCCTATCTCTGGCCGCAGGGGCAGGCCTGGGTGAAGCGGCGGGTGGCGGCGGCGCTGCTGCTGCTGCTGGCGGCCAAGGCGGTGTCGATCATCACACCCTGGATCTACAAGCTGGCGGTGGACGCGCTGACCGCCCGGACCGGCGGCGACCCCGCCGCGACGCTGGCGCTCGGCGCGGTCGGGCTGACGGTGGCCTACGGGCTGGCCCGGCTCGGCTCGGTCGCTTTCGGGGAATTGCGCGATGCGGTCTTCGTCCGCGTCGGCCAGCGGGCGCTGCGGCGGTTGGCGCTGGAGACCTTCACCCATATCCACCGGCTGTCCCTGCGCTACCACATCACCCGCAAGACCGGCGGCCTCAGCCGCATCATCGAGCGGGGGGTGAAGGGCGTCGATTTCCTGCTGCGCTTCATGCTCTTCTCCATCGGGCCGCTGGTGATCGAGCTGACGCTGGTCTCGGTGATCTTCGCGGTCTGGTTCGGCTGGACCTATGCCGCGGTGGTCGTCGTCACCATCGCGCTTTACGTCGCCTTCACCTTCAAGGTCACCGAATGGCGGGTGAAGATCCGGCAGGAGATGAACGACCTCGACACCGATGCCAACCAGAAGGCCATCGACAGCCTGCTGAACTACGAGACGGTGAAGTATTTCAACGCCGAGGCGCGCGAGGCCGGCCGCTACGATTCCGCCATGCGCGGCTACGAGGCGGCGGCGGTGCGCACCGGCATCTCGCTGGCCTTCCTGAACATGGGCCAGACCTTCCTGATCACCTCCGGGCTGGTGGGGGTGATGGTGCTGGCGGCGCGGGGCGTGCAGGCCGGGGAACTGACCGTGGGCGACTTCGTCATGGTCAATGCCTATATGCTGCAGATCACCATGCCGCTGAACTTCCTCGGCACCGTCTACCGGGAAATCCGCCAGGCGCTGGTCGACATGGGGCAGATGTTCGGCCTTCTCGCCCAGCCGGCCGAGGTGGTGGACGCGCCCGACGCCAGGCCGCTGGCGGTGACGGGCGGCGAGATCGTGTTCGAGGAGGTCCGCTTCTCCTACGAGCCGGGGCGCGAGATCCTGAAGGGGCTGTCGTTCCGCGTCGGCCCGGGGCAGAAACTGGCGCTGGTCGGCCATTCCGGCAGCGGCAAGTCCACGGTGGGGCGGCTTCTGTTCCGCTTCTACGACGTGACCGGCGGCGCGATCCGCATCGACGGGCAGGACATCCGCGAGGTGGCGCAGGCCAGCCTGCACGCGCAGATCGGCGTGGTGCCGCAGGACACCGTGCTGTTCAACGACACCATCCGCTACAACATCGCCTATGGCCGCGACGAGGCCGACGAGGCCGATGTGGTGGCGGCGGCGAAGGCGGCGCGCATCCATGATTTCATCATGTCGCTGCCCGACGGCTACGACACCACGGTGGGCGAGCGCGGGCTGAAGCTCTCGGGCGGCGAGAAGCAGCGGGTGGGTATCGCCCGGACGCTCTTGAAGAACCCGCCGATCCTGATCCTGGACGAGGCGACCTCGGCGCTGGACACCCAGACCGAGCGGTCGATCCAGGACTCCCTGGCCGAGATGGGGCAGGGCCGCAGCGTCATCGTCATCGCCCACCGGCTGTCCACCATCGCCGACGCCGACCGCATCCTGGTGCTGGAGGCGGGCCGGGTGATCGAGGAGGGCACCCACGACGAGTTGCTGGAGACCGGCGGCCGCTATGCCGCGATGTGGGCCCAGCAGATCGCCGAGGAGGAAGAGGACGAGGCGGTGGCGGCGGAGTAGGGGCTGCGGTTTGGGGCGCGGCGGGGTGAAACCTGCGGCCACGGCCGGCCATTGCCCGCTGGACTGATGGGAAACGGTTCCCGTAAGGCGGGGTTCACCCCGCCGATCCGACGATGCAATGGCGAAGGCGCGTGCCTTCGCCACGGCGCACCATCTCAACCGGACCGGCCGGGCCCCAAAGGCCCGGCCAGCGCCCGCCCCGCCCTTGGGCCAGGCGCTTCTCGCCCGCTGGGTCGGGCGCTGGCCTCTCCGGGCCTCGTGCCGCATCGTCTCCGGTTGAACCGTCGCGCACGGGCGGGGGCGAGGCAGTGCCTCGCCTTGTCCCGCCCGGCCGGCAGGGGGATGCACGGGTCAGGAATGCCCGAGACCGGCGTTTTCCCTTTGACCGCGGCGGCCCGTCGCGCCAAGATCGCCGTCAAAGCTTTTGGACCAAGGCGATGCTGCGCCGTGTTTTATTCGCCCTTTGCCTGCTGCTGGCGACCGTCTCGGCGGCCTTCGCCGAAAGGCGGGTGGCGCTGGTGCTGGCGACCGAGGACTACAAGTCCATCCGCAAGCTGGACAACCCGGTCAACGACGCGCGGGCGATGGAGACGCTGCTCGAATCCCTCGGCTTCGAGGTCTGGCTGGAGACCGACCGCGACCTGAAGCGGATGCGCCGGGCGCTGGAGGATTTCAAGACCGATGCCGCCGGCGCCGATGTGGCGCTGGTGTTCTATGCCGGCCACGGCGTGGCGCTGGACGGGGTGAACTACCTCTTGCCGACCGATGCCGATGCCACCTCCTCGGCCGCGCTGGCGGCCAGCGGCCTGCCGCTGGAGGAGGTCCGCGACGTGCTGGACGAGGTGGCGCCGATGGCGATCATGCTGCTGGACGCCTGCCGCGACGATCCCTTCGCCCAGGGCGCGACGGGGGACGGGCGCGGCGCCGTGCCGCTGTCGGGCGATCCGCCGGAGAAGAAGCCGCCCACCCCCGGGCTGGGGCGGATCGGCCGGGCCGACGGCGTCCTCTTCGCCTTCGCCGCCGCCCCCGGCGAGACCGCGGCGGACGGCAACGACGGCAACTCCCCCTTCACCTCGGCGCTCCTGCGCCATTTCGGCACCAAGGGGGTGGAGTTGAAATCGGCGCTGACGCTGGTGCAGCAGGATGTCTACGACCGCTCGCGCGGCAAGCAGCTGCCCTATATCGAAAGCGGCCTGGCCGAGTTGGTCTTCATCTCCGGCGAGGGCGATCTGCCCGAACGCGACCAGCTGCTGATGGCGATGGCCAGCATCACCCCCGAGCTGCGGCAGGAGGTGGAGGCGGTCGCGGCGGCGCATGACATGCCGCTGGCCCCGCTTTACGCGGCGCTGATCTCGGCCGACCTCGGCAGCCAGACCGCCGAGGACCGCCAGCGCCTGCTGCAGGAAGCGGCGGCCTCCTACGCGCAGTTCCAGCAGGGCCTGGTGAAATATGCCTCCAGCGACCCGCGGGTGGCCGAGCTGCGGGCCAAGGCCGAGGAGCAGCTGGCCCTCGGCGCCACCGCCGCCGCGCGCGAGCTGATCACCGAGGCCGCGGCCATCGACGCGCAGGCGCGGGAATCCCTGCAGGAGAACATCGCCGAGCTGACCGCGAACCTGGTGGAGCGGACGGTGTCCGAAGCCACCTCGCATGTGCTGAACGCCAATGCGGCCAAAACCGACCTGCGCTACGACCTGGCCATCGAGGACCTGACCAAGGCGGCCGAGCTTTATGCCTCGGTCAAGGACGGACTGGCCGACCGCGATACGAAATTCGCCTACAACGACGTTCTGCGCGATCTGGGCGATCTGCAGGTGCTGGCCGGCAACACCAATGCCGCCCTGGGCATCTACCTGACCCGCTCGGAATTCGCCGAGGCGCAGGTGGCGGCGAATCCGGCCGATTTCGGCTGGTCGCGCGAGCTGGTCTGGGCGATGAACTCGGTCGGCGTGGTGTTGCAGCAGCAGGGCTATCTGCGCGAGGCCGAAGAGGCCTATACCCGCGCCTACGAGGTGACGGCGAAGCAGAACGTCGACACGCCGAACGACCTGCTGCTGATGCGCGACCTGGAGGTGGCGCTGAACAAGCTGGGCGACGTGCGCTTCGCGCTGAACGACCTGAACGGCGCGCTGCTGGCCTATCAGGAGGGGCTGGGGATCAGCCAGTCGCTGCTGGACCAGGACCCGGAAAGCATCCTCTACAACCAGGACGTCTCGATCAGCCACGAGAGGATCGGCGACGTGCTGGTGGCGATGGGCGACCGGGCGGCGGCGCGCGACGCCTTCGACGTGTCGCTGATGATCTCGAAGAAGCTGGCCGACAAATATCCCGACGACATGGAGATCCGCCGCAACCTCTCGGTCTCCTACGAACGGCTGGGCGACACCATGCAGGCCGAGGGCGACCTGGACGCGGCGCTGGCGGCCTTCCTGGAGGCGCAGAAGATCCGCGACGACCTGCTGGCGCAGGACCCCGGCAACGCCACCCGCAAGCGCGACGCCGCGCTGATCTACGAGCGTGTGGGCGAGGTCTACAACCGCATGGGCGACGCCGGTTCGGCGCTGATGAACCAAGAGGCGGCGCGGGGGATGCGGGCCGAGCTGGTGGCGCTGGACCCGTCGAACATGCTCTGGGCCCGCGATCTGTCGGTCAGCCACGAGAAGGTGGGGATGATCTACCAGCAGGAAGGCGAATTCGCCGGCGCGCTGGAGGCCTTCTCCGCCTGCCGCGACCTGCGGCTGGCGATCGCCGCGGTGGACCCGGGCAACCTGTCGGCGCAGCGCGACCTGGCGATCTGCATCCACAAATGGGCGCAGGCCGAAGAGGGCTCGGGCGATCCGCAGGGCGCGCTTTCGGCGCACCGGACCGCGCTGGACATCCGCCGCGGCAATGCGGCGGCGGACCCGGAGAACAAGATCTACCAGCTGGACCTGACCTTCTCGCTGTCGGCCATGGGCAAGCTGAGCTGGACGCTCGGCGACCTCGACGCGGCGATGGGGTCCTATGACGAGACCATCCGCATCCTGCAGGCCATCGTGGCGCATGAGCCGGGCGACCTGCCCAGCCACTACGACCTGATGGTCTACAGCACCGACATGGCCGATGTGCTGTTGCAGCGCGGCGACCTGGAGGCCGCGGCCGGCTATGCGCAGCTGTCGATGGCGGCGGCCGATGCGCTGCTGGCGGCCGATCCGAAGCTCTGGGACTACCGCCACGGCAAGCTGGTGGCGGCCAACCGCCTGGGCGATGCCAAGGCGCGGCTGCAGGATGCCGCCGGGGCGCTGGAAGGCTACCGGGTGATGGCCGAGATCGGCTACCAGCTGGCCTCCGAGGACCCCTACAACACCGGCGCGGCCTGGGATTACGCGCTGGCGATGCTGCGGTCGGGCGAGCAGAAGCTGGCGTTGCAGGACTATCCCGGCGCGCGGGCCGACCTGGAGGTCGCGGTGTCGATGCGGCGCTGGCTGGCCGGGCAGGACCCGGCGGCGGTGCAGCCGCAGCGCGAGCTGGGATGGGCCTTGCAGAAACTGGCCGACAGCCATTTCTACGAGCAGAACTACGACACCGGCCGCCCGCTGGAGGAGGAGGCGCTGGCCATCTTCCGCTGGGTGGACACGCAGGAGCCGGGGCAGGTCTGGAACATCGTCGACCTGGCGACGGCGCTGGACCGCGCCTCCAGCTACTACGGCGATCCGGCGCCCTACCTGCGGGAATCGCTGGCGCTGCTGGAAGGCCTGCAGGCGCAGGGCACGCTGCCCGAGGGCTATCAGAGCTGGATCGACAATTACCGCAGCAAGCTGGGCGGCAATTGACCGGCGGGCCGCGTCCGGGCGGGAGCGGAGTCGGGGGCGGAGTCGGGGGGCCGGGGCTTGGCAAGTCCGGCGCTTTGCCTGTAAGACGGGCCGAGGCAAGCGGCCCCGCCCGGCGAAGGGCGGCGCGGAAGGAAGGGCGGACGGGTGAGCACTCCTGACAGTTTCATCGAGGAAGTGACCGAGGAAGTCCGCCGCGACCGGCTTTTCCGGCTGTTCCGCAAATACGGCTGGATCGGCGTGGTGCTGATCCTGGCCATCGTCATCGGCACCGCGGTGGTGGAATGGCGCAAGGCCCGGGCCGAGACGCGGGCCGAAGCCTTCGGCGACGCGGTGCTGGAGGCCTATGACCTCGGCAGCGCCGAGGAGCGGCGGGCGGCACTGGCCGGCATTGCCGCCGACGGCGAGCAGAAGACGCTGCTGGCGCTGATCGAGGCCTCGGACCCGGCCGAGGACCGCGCGGCGACGCTGGCCGCGCTGGACCGGCTGATCGCCGATGCCGCGCTGGCCCCGGTCTACCGCGACCTCGCGGTGCTGAAGCGGGTGCTGGTGGCGGGAGCGGAGATGCCGCTGGCCGACCGCCGCGCCGCGCTGGAGCCGCTGGCGGTGCCGGGCCGGCCCTATCGCCTGCTGGCGCAGGAGCAGCTGGCCTATCTGCTGGTCGAGGAAGGCAAGGCCGGGGACGCCATCGCCGCGCTGCAGGGCCTGATCCAGGAGCAGGGGGTTTCCTCCTCGCTGCGCGACCGGGCGGGGCAGATGATCATGGTATTGGGCGGCAAGCCGGTGGAACCCGCGGCGGCCGAAGCGCCGGCGCCGGACGAGGACATGGAGGCCGGGGCGGAGGACTGACCCCGCGGGGCAGGGACCGGAACCGGACGGAAACAGGATGAGGGCAGGCAAGGTGGCATTGGTGCATAGGCTGGGGCTTTTGGCGGGAGGGACCGCGCTGGCGCTGCTGGCCGCCTGCGGCGAGCGCGAGGTGATCCTGCCGGGCGAACGCTTCCCGGTGCGCGCGCCCCTGGAAGACAGCATCCCGACCGAGGACAATCCCAAGCCGCGGGCGCCTGCCGCGGCGGTGGCGGCGGAAAGCCGGCCGATCAGCCTGCCCGCGGCGCAGGCCAATGCCGACTGGGGCCAGCGCGCCGGCAACGCCCGCCACGCCGCGCCCCATGCCGCGCTGTCGAAGGCGCCGGTCGCGGTCTGGTCGGCCAATATCGGTGCCGGCAACAGCCGAAGGAACCGCATCTCCGCAGCGCCGGTGGTGGCTGGCGGCCGGGTCTTCGCCATGGACGCCGGCGCCACCGTCACCGCGCTGTCGACCGGCGGCGGCCTGCTCTGGCAGGCCGACCTGACCGCGGCCTTCGACAAGGGCGGCGGCGTCTCGGGCGGCGGGCTGGCGGCCGATGGCGCCCGGGTCTTCGCCGCCACCGCCTATGGCGAGGTGGTGGCGCTGGACGCGAAATCCGGCGGCGTGATCTGGCGGCAGCGCATCGACGCCCCCGCCATCGGCGCGCCGGCCATCGAGGGCGGCCGGGTCTATGTCTCGGGCCGCGACGGCAGCGCCTGGGCGCTGGACGCAGGCACGGGCAAGGTGGTCTGGCAGGTCTTCGGCGCCCCGGGCAAGTCCGGCTGGCTGGGCGCCGCCGCGCCGACCGTGGGCGACCGGGTGGTCTATTTCCCGTCGAACGCCGGCGACCTGATGGCGGTCTTGAAGCCCGGCGGCGGCACGCCGGTGTGGCATTCCTCGGCCGCGGGCAAGCGGCTCGGCCGGGCCTATGCCGGCAGCTTCGACATCACCGGCGACGCGGCGCTGGTCGGCGGCACGCTTTACGCCGGCACCGGTGCCGGGCGCACCGTGGCGATCGACGCCGGATCGGGCCAGCAGCTCTGGGGCGTGAACGAGGGCGCTATGGGACCGCTGGCGGTCGCCGGCGGCTCGGTCTTCCTGGTCAACGACGAGGCCCGGCTGGTGCGGCTGGATGCGGCCGACGGCTCGGCGATCTGGTCGGTCGAGATGCCCTATTTCGAGGCCCAGAAGATCAAGAAGCGCAAGGCCATCGTCGCGCATTACGGGCCGGTGCTGGCCGGCGGGCGGCTCTGGGTGGCGTCCTCGGACGGCCGGCTTTCGGCCTTCTCGCCCACCGATGGCGGGCTGGTCTACCAGACCGAGATCCCGGGCGGCGCGGCCGGGCAGCCGGCGGTGGCGGGCGGTGTCCTCTACGTCGTCACCACCAAGGGGCAGGTTGTGGCTTTCCGTTGAGGCTTTCCCCGTGTAAGGGGGGCGCTTCGACATGACGGACGCATGAGATGAGCTTTACCCTCGCCATCGTGGGCCGCCCCAATGTGGGCAAATCGACGCTGTTCAACCGGCTTGTGGGCCGCAAGCTGGCGCTGGTGGACGACACCCCCGGCGTGACCCGCGACCTGCGCGAGGGCGAGGCGCGGCTCTTCGACCTGCGCTTCACGGTGATCGACACCGCCGGGCTGGAGGAGGTCACCGACGACAGCCTTCAGGGGCGGATGCGCCGGCTGACCGAACGCGCGGTGGACATGGCCGATGTCTGCCTGTTCCTGCTGGACGGGCGGGCCGGCGTCACGCCCTCGGACGAGGTGTTTGCCGACATCCTGCGCAAGAAGGGCGCAAGGGTGATCCTCGGGGTGAACAAGGCCGAGGGCAGGGCAGGGGAATCCGGCGCGCTGGAGGCTTATTCCCTTGGGCTTGGGGAGCCTTTGCGGCTGTCGGCCGAGCATGGCGAGGGCATGGATGACCTCTACGCCGTGCTGCGCCCGCTGGAGGGCGAGTTCGCCGCCCGCGAGGCCGAGATCGCCCCCGAGGTCGAGGTCGAGCTGACCGAGGAAGAGGCCGAGCAGGAGGCGGATGAATTCGCCCACCGGCCGACCGCGAAGAAGCCCTTGCAGATCGCGGTGATCGGCCGGCCGAATGCCGGGAAATCGACGCTGATCAACCGCATCCTCGGGCAGGACCGGCTGCTGACCGGGCCGGAGGCCGGGATCACCCGCGACGCCATCTCGGTCAAGGCCGACTGGATGGGCACGCCGATCCGCATCTGGGACACCGCCGGGATGCGCAAGAAGGCCCGCGTGGTCGAGAAGCTGGAGAAGCTGTCGGTCGCCGACGGCCTGCGGGCGGTGCGCTTCGCCGAGGTGGTGGTCGTCCTTCTCGACGTGGAAATCCCCTTCGAGACCCAGGACCTGCGCATCGCCGACTTCGCCGAGACCGAGGGCCGCGCGGTGGTGGTCGCCGTCAACAAATGGGACCTGGAGGACGACAAGCAGGAAAAGCTGGCCGAACTGAAGGAGATGTTCGACCGACTGCTGCCGCAGCTGCGCGGGGCGCCCCTGATCACCGTCTCGGGCAAGACCGGCCGCGGGCTGGACCGGCTGCACGACGCCATCATCCGCGCCCATGATGTGTGGAACCGCCGGGTGCCGACCGCCCGGCTGAACACCTGGCTCGGCGCGATGACCGAGGCGCATCCGCCGCCCGCCCCGGGCGGCCACCGGATCAAGCTGCGCTACATCACCCAGGCCAAGACCCGGCCGCCGGGCTTCGTGGTGAAATGCTCCCGCCCCGAGGAACTGCCGGAAAGCTACAAGCGCTATCTGGTCAACGGCTTGCGCGAGCATTTCGACATGCCCGGCACGCCGATCCGTCTCTATTTCCGCGGCCAGGGCGACGAGAATCCCTGGAAGGTGCGCAAGTTCAACACGCCGTCGCGGCTTAGGAAGCACAAGGACAAGATGAAGCCGAAGGGGTAGCGATCTCCGCGCGGAAATCGCACCGGAATTCGCGCGAATTCCGGTGCCTTCGGGTCAGGCCAGTTCGCCGGTCGCCGAGATGCGGGTCTTGCCGCCGAGGTAGGGGTGCAGCACCGCCGGCAGCTCGACCGAGCCGTCGGCCTGCTGGCCGTTCTCCAGCACCGCGATCAGGCAGCGGCCGACGGCGAGGCCCGATCCGTTCAGCGTGGCGACGAATTCCGGCTTGCCGCCGCCCGCCGGGCGGTAGCGGGCATTCATCCGCCGGGCCTGGAAGGTGCCGCAGGTCGAGCAGCTGGAAATCTCGCGGTAGCGGTTCTGGCCGGGCAGCCAGACCTCCAGGTCGTAGGTCTTCTGCGACCCGAAGCCCATGTCGCCGGTGCAAAGGACGATGGTGCGATAGGGCAGGCCGAGCTTTTCGAGGATCGCCTCGGCGCATTTCGTCATCCGCTCGTGCTCGGCCAGCGCGGTGTCGGGGGTGCAGATCGTCACCATCTCGACCTTCTCGAACTGGTGCTGGCGCAGCATTCCGGTGGTGTCCTTGCCCGCCGACCCGGCCTCGGAGCGGAAGCACTGGGTATGGGCGGTCATCCGCAGCGGCAGGGTGCTGCCCTCGACGATCTCGCCCGCGACGACGTTGGTCAGCGTCACCTCGGAGGTGGGCACCAGCCACCAGCCGTTGGTGGTCTGGTAGCTGTCCTCGGCGAACTTGGGCAGGTTGCCGGTGCCATACATCATCTCGGGCTTCACCAGCACCGGGGTCCAGGTCTCGGCAAGCCCGTGTTCGGTGATGTGGGTGTCCAGCATGAACTGCGCCAGGGCCCGGTGGACACGGATGACGGCGCCCTTCAGCACCACGAAGCGGCTGCCGGAGAGTTTCGCGGCGGTCTCGAAATCCATCCCGGGCTTCACCCCGGGGATGTCGAAATGCTCCCGCGGCTGGAAGTTGAAGCTGCGCGGGGTGCCCCAGCGGCGGACCTCGACATTGTCGTCCTCGTCGCGGCCCTCGGGCACCTCGTCCAGCGGCAGGTTGGGGATCACCTCCAGCGCCGCCTTCAGCCGGGCATCCTCGGCGGCGGCCTCCTCGGTCAGCCGCGCCACCTCGGCCTTCTTCTCGGCCACCAGCGCGCGCAGCCGCTCGAACTCCGCATCGTCGCCGCGGGCTTTGGCGGCGCCCACCTCTTTCGAGGCGCGGTTCTGCTCGGCGGTGGCGGTCTCGGCGGCGAGGATCTTCGCCCGCCGCCCCTCGTCCAGCGCCAGCAGGTCCGGGGACATGGGCGCCAGTCCCCGGCGGGCGAGGGCCGCGTCGAAGGCGGCGGGGTTTTCCCGGATGGCGCGGATGTCGTGCATTTTGGCCTCTCGTCGCTGGTCTTCGCGCGCGCTTATGCCAGATCGGCCGGGGCGGGGAAAGGGCGGGGCAGGGCGGCGGCGAAGACACTGTCGCGGGGCAAGAAACGCTCCGTTGCGCAGCCGCCCATTGATCCGGGGCGGTCCTCCGGTCTACCGCGGGGGCGGGGCGAAGGAAGGGCAAGCATGGCGGAGGACGGAGGGGCGAAGGCCCGGGCCAAGGGGGCGGAGTATCGCCGCGCGATCGACCTGCTGCGATTCCTGGCCGCCGCCGGCATCGTGCTGGACCATGCGCTGGCCTGGGGCTTCGTCGGCTATCCCGCGCTCGGGCTGTTCCTGATCCTGACCTCGTATTTCGGTGTCGGCACCTACCGGCGGTCGATGACGGGCGGCGCCGGCGCGGCAGGGTTCTGGGCGGCACGGGCGAAGCGCATCCTCGTCCCCTGGCTCTTCTGGTGCGCCTTCTACCGGGTGGTCTGGGAGGTGGTCTCGGACGAGCCGTTCCATCTCCTCTCCAACCCCTTCACCCTGCTGATCGGCCCCTCGATCCACCTGTGGTTCCTGCCCTTCGCCGCGGTGGCGCTGATCTTCATCCCGGCCATCGCCCGGGATGTCGAGACCGGGCGGCAGCTGGCCTGGGCATCGGCGGCGCTGATTCCCTTTTCCATCGCGCTCGGCCTGATCCATGCAAAATCGGGGCTGGAGGGCTGGCAGATCGCCGGCAGCCCGATCCCGCAGCCGGTGCCGCAATGGGCCTTCTCGCTGCCGATCTACATCTGGGGGGCGCTGGCGGCGGTGTCGCACCGGCTGCGGGCGCCCGGGGTGACGCTGGGGGCGGCGGCGGTTTCCAGCGGCATCATGCTGGCGCTGGACTGGGACGTGGCCAGCATCCAGATGCTGCTCTGCGCCGTGGTGTTCGAGATCTTCTACCGCCTGCCCTGGAAGGGCGAGTGGATGACGAAGCTGGCGGGCTATGCCTTCGGCATCTACCTGATGCACCCGTTCTTCCTGCTGGTGGGCTACAAGCTTTTCGGGGCGCAGATGGACAAGGCGCTCGGCTTCGGCATCGCTTTCTTCGGGGCCTGGGCGGGAACCTGGGCGTTCAAGCGGCTGCCGGTGCTGAAGGGGATGGTCTGAGCGGAGCGTCCCTCGGCCAGTCCATGGCGAAGGCCATTGCCTTCGCCACGGCGCGACGCTTCCCCTTGTCCCGGCCGGGCCCCAAAGGCCCGGCCAGCGCCCGCCCGCCCCTCGGCGGGCGCTTCACGCCCGCCCGGTCGGGCGCTGGCCTCTCCCGGTCTCGTGTCGCCACCGTCTCCGGGTGCAACCCTTTCGCACGGGCGGGGGCGAGGCAGTGCCTCGCCTGATCCCGCCCGGCCCGCAGTCCGCGAAGGCCCCACACGCCCGCTTGACCCGCTGCCCTCTGGCATCGCCGCCGAAAACCCCTTACATGGGCCGCAACGCGCCGGAACCGGCGCCTCTGTCCATCAGGAAAGGATGCCCATGTTCGCAACCCCCGCCTTCGCGCAATCCGCAGGCGACGCCGGTGCCACCGG
Source organism: Rhodobacter sp. SGA-6-6 (assembly GCF_011043545.1). Classification (GTDB taxonomy): domain Bacteria; phylum Pseudomonadota; class Alphaproteobacteria; order Rhodobacterales; family Rhodobacteraceae; genus Pseudogemmobacter. The sequence goes on from NZ_JAAKGP010000008.1 coordinate 32,084, forward strand.
CGTCCTCGGCTCGATGCTGATCCCGATGGTCCTGGTCTTCGGGATCATGTATCTGCTGATCATCCGGCCGCAGCAGAAGCAGGCCAAGACCCACAAGGCGATGATCGAGGCCCTGCGCCGCGGCGACCAGGTGGTGACCCAGGGCGGCATCGTCGGCAAGGTCTCGAAGGTGCAGGAAGACGGCATGGTCGAGGTCGAGATCGCCGAGGGCGTCAAGGTCAAGGTCCTGCGCCACACCATCACCACGGTGCTGAACAAGACCGAACCCGCGGCCGGCTGAGACCGGAGGCCAGCCGCCACCCCCGGGGCCGGGTCCCGGGAAACCCCGCGAAAGAAAAGACCGAGGCCCCGCGATGACCCCTACGGCGCTGTGGAAACGTGCCCTGATCCTGATCTTCTGCCTCTGGGGGCTGCTGGCGGCGATGCCGAACGGCTTCTATCCCAGGGTCGAGGCGCATAACGACGCCGTGACCGAGATCGAGAAGGCCGAAGGCGTGGCGACGCCCGAGCAGGAGGCGGCGCGGGCCGGCTGGCCCTCGTTCCTGCCGTCGGCGCTGATGAACCTCGGCCTCGATCTGCGCGGCGGGGCGCATCTGCTGGCGCGGGTGGAACTGGCCGATGTCTACAAGAGCCGGATGGACGGGCTCTGGCCCGAGGTGCGCGACGCGCTGCGCGGCATCCGCGACCAGGTCGGCGCCGTGCGCCGCGCGCCCTCGCCCGACGGCGTGCTGCGGGTGACGATCTCCAACCCCGAGGCGATGCCCGCCGCGCTGGCCGCGGTGCAGGCGCTGGCGACGCCGGTCACCTCGCTGACCGGGGTGGGCCATACCGACATCGAGGTCACCTCGGACGGCGCCGACATCGTGGTGCAGCTGTCCGAGGCCGAGAAGCGCGCCACCGACGACCGCACCATGCAGCAGAGCCTGGAGATCATCCGCAACCGGGTCGACCAGGCCGGCACCCGCGAGCCGACGATCCAGCGCCAGGGTTCGGACCGCATCCTGATCCAGGTGCCGGGCATCGGCTCGGCCGCCGAGCTGAAATCGCTGATCGGCACCACGGCGAAGCTGACCTTCCACCCGGTGGTCGGCCGCACCGACAATGCCGGCGCCAGCCCGGGCGCGCGCAACCTGCTCTTGCCCTCGCTGGACGAGAAGGGCATCTACTACATCATCGAGGAAAGCCCGGTGGTCACCGGCGAGGAACTGCGCGACGCGCAGCCCGCCTTCGACCAGAACTCCAACCCCGCGGTCAGCTTCCGCTTCGACGGCGTGGGCGCCCGTAAGTTCGGCGACTACACGACGAACAACGTCGGCAAGCTTTTCGCCATCGTGCTGGACGACACCGTGATCTCGGCCCCGCGGATCAACCAGCCGATCCCCGGCGGATCCGGCATCATCACCGGCAGCTTCACCATCGAGGAAGCCACGCAGCTGGCCGTGCTGCTGCGCGCCGGCGCGCTGCCCGCGAAGATGGAATTCCTGGAGGAACGCACCATCGGCCCGGAACTCGGCGCCGATTCCATCGAGGCCGGCAAGAAGGCCGCCATCATCGGCGCCATCGCCGTCATCGCCTACATGGTGCTCAGCTACGGCATGTTCGGCTGGTTCGCCAATATCGCGCTGATCCTGAACGTGGTGATCATGATCGCGGTGCTGTCCACCATCGGCGCCACGCTGACGCTGCCCGGCATCGCCGGGATCGTGCTGACCATGGGGATGGCGGTGGATGCCAACGTGCTGATCTTCGAGCGGATACGCGAGGAATTGCGCGCCGGGCTCAGTCCGGCCAAGGCCTGCGAGGCGGGGTTCGACCGTGCCTTCTCGGCGATCATGGACGCCAACATCACCGGGCTGCTGACCGGGATCATCATGTATTGGGTCGGCTCCGGCCCGGTGCGCGGCTTCGCGGTGACCTTCACGCTGGGGATCATCACCTCGATGTTCACCGCGGTCTATGTCACCCGGCTGGTGATCGAGCTTTACCTGAACTGGAAACGGCCGAAGGCCATCGTGGTCTGAGGGAGGAACGGCAATGGCATTCCGTCTGAAACTGGTCCCCGCCGAGACCAACATCGACTTCTTCCGCGTCCAGTGGCTGACCTTCGGCCTGTCGATCGTGCTGATCGTGCTTTCGATCGGCATCGTCGCGGTGAAGGGGCTGAACTTCGGCGTCGACTTCCTGGGCGGCACCACCATCCGCACCGAATCCACCACCCCGGTGGATGTCGGCGCCTACCGCGACGCCCTGCAGCCGCTGGACCTGGGCGACGTGACCATCACCGAGGTCAACGACCCCGGTTTCCGCGACGACCAGCATGTCGCGCAGGTCCGCATCGGCGCCCGCGAGGGCGAGGAGGCGGTCACCCCCGAGGTGATCACCGAGGTCGAGGCGGCCTTGCAGGCGGTGGACCCGGCCATCGTCTTCGCCGCGGTCGAATCGGTCGGCCCCAAGGTCTCGGGCGAGCTGATCTGGTGGGCGATCATCGCCGTCACCGCCGGCTCGGTCGGCATCCTGATCTACATCTGGATGCGGTTCGAATGGCAGATGGCGGTCGGCACCGTCGCGGCGATGCTGCACGACGTGATCGTCACCCTGGGGATCTGGTCGCTGTTCGGGCTGAAGTTCGATCTGTCCATCGTGGCGGCGCTGCTGACCATCCTCGGCTATTCGGTCAACGACACCGTGGTGATCTTCGACCGGCTGCGCGAGAACCTGGCGAAATACAAGACCATGCCGCTGCGCGAGATGATGAACCTGACCGCGAACGAGACGCTGAGCCGCACGGTGATGACCGCCTCGACCACGCTGATCTCGCTGATCGTGCTGATCGTCTGGGGCGGCGACGTGATCCGCGGCTTCGTCTTCGCGATGATCCTCGGCGTGTTGCTGGGCACCTATTCCACCCTCTACATGGCGAAGAACATTGTGTTGTTTCTCGGCGTCGACCGCGGCGACAAGCCGAAGAAGAGCGCCAGCGAATTCGCCGATGTCGAGGCCTGAGTCTTGCGCCTGACCGAGATCAGCTACGGCTCGGCCCAACCCGTGCAGGGCTACGGGCCGGGCTTCTTCCGCATCGGCGGCCATGTGCTGCGCGGGGCGGCGCTGATCACGCCCTGGGACGCCGGCCCCTGGGGCGGGCTGGAGGATCTGGAGGCGCCGCTGTCGCTGCAGGGGCGGATCGATGTGCTTCTGCTCGGCATGGGGGCCGAGATCGCCCATCCGCCCGCCGCCTTCCGCGAGGCGCTGGAGGCGGCCGGGATCGGGGTGGAGGTGATGACCTCCCCCGCCGCCTGCCGCACCTACAATGTGCTGTTGAGCGAAGGCCGCCGCATCGCTGCGGCGCTGCTGCCGGTGGGCTGAACGGGTTTTCGCCGAAAACCCGAAACCACGATTTTTCGACGAAAAATCGGCCTGCGGCAGTTGGGCGCTTTTGCGCCGCCGGCTCTTGCGCTAGGGCTGGCCCATGGAAATGCGCGTCTCCGATCTGGCGGTGCAGCGCGGCGGCATCGTCGTGCTGGAGGGCCTTTCGTTCACCCTGCCGCCCGGCCGGGCGCTGGTGCTGCGCGGGCCGAACGGCGTGGGCAAGACCACGCTCCTGCGGACGCTGGCCGGGTTGCAGCCGGCGGTGGCGGGCGAGGTCTCGATCCCCGCGGAAAGCCTGGCCTATGCCAGCCATGCCGACGGGCTGAAGGCCACGCTGACGGTGGCGGAGAACCTGGCCTTCTGGGCCGCCGTCTACGGCACCGGGCTGGTGGAGGATGCGCTGGCGGGGATGAACCTGCGCGAGTTGCGCAACCGTTGGGCGGCCAGCCTCTCGGCCGGGCAGAAGCGGCGGCTGGGGCTGGCGCGTCTGCTGGTCTCCGGCCGGCCGATCTGGGTGCTGGACGAGCCCACCGTCAGCCTCGACGCCGCCTCGGTGGCGCTGTTCGCCGCGGTGGTGCGGGCGCATCTGGCGGCGGGGGGATCGGCGCTGCTGGCCACCCATATCGACCTCGGCCTCGACGAGGCCGAGGTGCTGGACCTGACGCCCTTCCGCGCCACCTCGCGCGCCGCGCGGCAGGATGCCGGCTTCCAGGAGGCCTTCCTGTGACCGCGCTTCTGATCCGCGACCTGCGGCTGGCGGTCCGCGCCGGCGGCGGCTTCGGCCTCGGCCTCGCCTTCTTCCTGCTGGTGGCGGTGCTGGTGCCGCTCGGCGTCGGGCCGGAGGGAGGAACCTTGGGCAAGATCGCCCCCGGCATCCTCTGGGTCGGGGCGCTGCTCTCCTGCCTCCTCTCGCTCGACCGCATCTTCGCTCTGGATTTCGAGGACGGCTCGCTGGACCTGCTGGCGACCTCGCCCCTGCCGATGGAGGGGGCGGTGGCGGTGAAGGCCCTGGCGCACTGGCTGGTGACCGGCCTGCCGCTGACGCTGGCCGCGCCGGTCCTGGGCGTCCTGCTCTACCTGCCCGCCAGCGGCTACGGCTGGCTGGTGGTCTCGCTGCTGATCGGCACCCCGGCGCTGTCGGTGATCGGCGCCTTCGGCGCGGCGCTGACCGTGGGGGTCAAGCGCGGCGGGCTCCTGCTCAGCCTGCTGGTGCTGCCGCTCTACGTGCCGACGCTGATCTTCGGCGCCGAGGTGGTGAAGCGCGGCGCGGCGGGGATGGAGATCGCCACGCCGCTGGCGCTTTTGGCGGCGATCACCGCCGGGGCGGCGGCGCTCTTGCCCTTCGCCTCGGCTGCGGCAATCCGCGTCAACCTGCGCTAGAGCGATACGTGATAGTGACTTGAGCCGACGCGCCCGGGGATTTAACCAAGCACCATGTCGATCTGGGAATATGCCAATCCGAAGAAGTTCATGGCCCTGTCGGGCCGGGTCCTGCCCTGGGTGGCGGGGCTGGCGGCGCTGACGCTGGCGGCCGGGCTGGTCTGGGGGTTCTTCCTGACGCCCGACGACTACAAGCAGGGCTCCACCGTCAAGATCATCTACATCCATGTCCCCGCGGCCTCGGCGGCGATCAACGCCTGGGCGGTGATGCTGATCGCCTCGCTGGTCTGGATCGTCCGCCGCCACCATGTCTCGGCGCTGGTCGCCAAGGCGGCGGCGCCGGTGGGGCTGACCTTCACCCTGATCGCGCTGGTGACCGGGGCCTTCTGGGGCCAGCCGATGTGGGGCACCTGGTGGGCCTGGGACCCGCGGCTGACCAATTTCCTGATCTTCGCGCTCTTTTACCTCGGCTATATCGCGCTGTGGGAGGCGGTGGAGAACCCCGACACCGCCGCCGACCTGACCGGCGTGCTCTGCATCGTCGGCTCGGTCTTCGCGCTGCTTTCCCGCTATGCGGTGCTGTTCTGGAACCAGGGCTTGCACCAGGGTGCCAGCCTGTCGATGGACGCGCAGGAGAACGTCTCGGACGTCTACTGGATCCCGCTGGTGATCTGCATCGCCGGGTTCGAGCTTCTGTTCCTGGCGCTGGTGCTGGTGCGGGCGCGGACCGAGATCCGCACGCGGCGGGCGCAGGCGCTGATGGCGCGGGAGAGGCTGGCATGATGCCCGATCTGGGGAAATACGCCTTCGCGGTGCTGGGGTCCTACGGGGTGACGGCGCTGCTGCTGGCGGGCCTTCTGGTGCTGACGCTGGTGCAGCGGGCGCGGGCCAAGCGGCTGCTGGCCGAGGCCGAGGCGCGGATGGAGAAGGCCGATGGCTAGATGGGCAATGGCGGTGCCGCCGGTGATCTTCGCCGGGCTGGCGGCGATGTTCTGGCTGGGCATGGACGGGCGCAACCCGCAGGACCTGCCCTCGACCTTCATCGGCAAGCCGGCGCCGGCGGTGCCGCCGACCGGCCTGCCCGGAGTGGCGCAGCTGACCGACGCCGACCTGCGCACGGGCGAGGTGACGGTGGTCAATTTCTGGGCCAGCTGGTGCCCGCCCTGCCGGGCCGAGCATCCGGTGCTGACCGAGATGGCCGGGCGTGGCATCCGCGTTGCCGGCATCGACATGATGGACGCCGAGAAGGACGCGCTGGCCTATCTTTCGCGCGAGGGCAATCCGTTCTTCGCGCTCGCCACCGATCCGCAGGGCCGCAACCGGGTGGAATGGGGTGTGACCAACCCGCCGGAGACCTTCATCATCGGCGGCGACGGCACGGTGCTGTTCAAGTTCGTCGGCCCGCTGGTGGGCACGGACTACGAGACCCGCTTCAAGCCGGCGCTGGAAGAGGCGCTGAAGTGAGGGCGGCGCTGGTCCTGACGCTCTGCGCCGGGGCGGCAGGGGCTGAGGGGCGGCCCGATCCATCCTTCTTCACCGGGATCTATGAGCGGGTCGGCCGCGACGGCACCGATCCGCCCGGGCTGCTGGACGACCTTCTGCGCATCCAGCCGACGGTGCAGGGCTGGGGGCTGCTGGTCACCCGCTGCGACGGGCCGGGCGAGTTGAGCTGGCCGCTGGAACTGCGGCCGAGCAGCTATGACGAAGTGCCGAACATCCTGGTGGCCGGGGGCGGTCCTCCCGATCTCTGGTGCCAGTATTTCACCGACCACAGCAACTATCCGATCCTGACCTGCGAGGCGGCGAGCGGCGCGCGCTTCACCCTCTGGGCGGTGACGGACGACCGGGCGGCGGATTGCGGCGCGGGTTTGCCCTGAGCCGCCGATTTCTTCGCAGAAATCGGGCCGGAGCCTTCGAAGGCTCCGTCGCGGAATTCGCGCGAATTCCGCTGCCCTGCCTCCCGCTCTGCTTGTCCGGCCGGGGCCATGCGCTCCTTCCGCAGCGGATTGGCGGGGTGAACCCCGCCCTACATCCCCGCCAGCACCGCAATCGCCAGCGTGGCGAGCATCAGCTCTCCCCAGGGCAGCGAGGGCAGGGGGCGGGGCGCGGCGTCGATCCGGCTTTGCGGCAGGAGAGGGGGCAGGCGGGGGTCCATGGCAGCGGCCTTTCCGGTTGGTCCGGGGCCAGCATGGCAGGCTTTCCTGAACGGGAACTTAACAAGAACAAATGGCGCTGCCCACCGCTCCGTTTCAGTCCGCGATCCGCAATGCGCTGTATTCGCCGGCCAATTGCGCCCGCCGGGCCGCGAGGTCGCCGCTTATCATTCCCGGAATGAGGAAGAGATCGACCAGCAGCCAGATGCCCCAGAAGACCAGCGGCACCAGTAGGAAGATACCCGTCAGGAGCAGTAGGATCTGGATGACCGCGGTTCCGGGTCGCCCCAGATAGAATCGATGCGCGCCTAATCCGCCTAGGAAAAACCAGAGCAGATAGGCCACCCCAGTGGATTTGCGCTCATTGGCCAAGCGCGCCTCGATCAGCATGTGCTGCTGGGTGTTCAGTGTCATCGCATCCCTCGTTCCGATGTTCACGGGACGGTAACAGGTCCATGAACAGTTTCAACCCCGAGGGGAGGGGGGGCGAGGCTGCGACATTTTCGCCTGCCGGCAAGGAGGGCCGGCTCGGCCCCCCTTCGTGTTGCGCTTACGACGCCGCGAGGTTGCGCAGCACGTAATGCAGCACGCCGCCGTTCTCGACATATTCGATCTCGATGGCGGTATCGATCCGGCACTTGATCTGGATCGTCCTGGTGGTGCCGTCGGCATAGGCGATGTGGCAGGGCACAAGGCTCAGCGGCTTCAGCCCGCCCGCCAGCCCCTCGATGCTGACCACCTCGTCGCCGGTCAGGCCGAGGGTCTTGCGGTTCTCGCCCGGCAGGAACTCGAAGGGGATCACCCCCATGCCGACGAGGTTGGAGCGGTGGATGCGCTCGAAGCTCTCGGCGATCACCGCCTTCACCCCCAGAAGCGCGGTGCCCTTGGCCGCCCAGTCCCGCGACGACCCGGCACCGTATTCGATGCCGCCGAAGATCACCAGCGGCGTGCCCTGCGCCTGATAGTCCATCGAGGCGTCGAAGATCGAGCACTGCTGCCCGTCCGGCCCCTTGGTGTAGCCGCCCTCCACCCCGTCCAGCATCTCGTTCCTGATGCGGATGTTGGCGAAGGTGCCGCGCATCATCACTTCATGGTTCCCGCGGCGGGCGCCATAGGAGTTGAACTCCGAGACCGGCACCTGCCGTTCGACCAGGTATTTCCCGGCCGGGGTGGTGGGCTTGAAGGAGCCTGCGGGCGAGATGTGGTCGGTGGTGATCATGTCGCCCAGAAGCGCCAGCACCCGCGCGCCGGTGATGTTGCTGATCACCCCCGGCTCCCTGGCCATGCCGCGGAAATAGGGCGGGTTCTGGATATAGGTCGAGGTCGGCGGCCAGTCGTAGGTCTCGCTGTCCGAGACCTCCACCGCCTGCCACTTCTCGTCGCCCTTGAACACGTCGGCATACTTGGCCTGGAAGGCCTCGCGCGTCACCGTGGCATGGACCAGATCGGCGATCTCCTTGTTGGTCGGCCAGATGTCCTTGAGGAACACCTCCTTGCCGTCCCTGGAAATCCCGATCGGGTCCTTGGTCAGGTTGACGTTCAGGTCGCCGGCGATGGCATAGGCCACCACCAGGGGCGGCGAGGCGAGGAAGTTGGCCCGCACGTCGGGTGAAATCCGGCCCTCGAAGTTGCGGTTGCCCGACAGCACCGCGGTCGCCACCAGGTCGTTGTCGTTGATCGCCTTCGAGATCGCCGGGTCGCCCAAGGGCCCCGAGTTGCCGATGCAGGTGGTGCAGCCGTAGCCGACCAGGTTGAAGCCGATGGCGTCGAGGTCCTCCTGCAACCCGGCGGCCTGCAGGTATTCGCCCACCACCTGCGACCCCGGCGCCAGCGAGGTCTTGACCCAGGGCTTGCGGGTCAGGCCGAGCGCGCGGGCCTTGCGCGCCACCAGACCGGCGCCGATCATCACATAGGGGTTCGAGGTGTTGGTGCAGGAGGTGATCGCCGCGATCACCACCGAGCCGTCGCGGATGCTGTAGTCCTTGCCCTCCACCGGCACGGTCTTGCGCGGATCGACCGGCGGGGCCACCGGGGCCGGGCCCTCCGCGGCCATCTCCAGCGCCGGCTGGGTCACGTCGATGCCGCGGTAATCGGCGACGACCTTGTAGAAGCTGCGGGCGGCGTCGGACAGCGGCAGGTAATCCTGCGGCCGCTTCGGCCCCGAGATGGCGGGGACGATCTCGGACATGTCGAGATGCAGGGTGGAGGTGTAGATCGGGTCGTAGTCCGGCCCGCGCCAGAAGCCGTTCTCCTTGGCATAGGCCTCGACCAGGGCGATGCGGGATTCCTCGCGGCCGGTGTTGCGCAGGTAGCGCAGGGTCTCGTCGTCGATGGGGAAGAAGCCGCAGGTCGCGCCGTATTCCGGGGCCATGTTGGCGATGGTGGCGCGGTCGGCCAAGGGCAGGTTGTCCAGCCCCTCGCCGTAGAATTCGACGAACTTGTTGACCACGCCGTGCTTGCGCAGCATGGCGACGACCTTCAGCACCAGGTCGGTGGCGGTGGTGCCCTCGACCATCCGCCCGGTCAGCTTGAAGCCGACGACTTCCGGGATCAGCATCGAGACCGGCTGGCCCAGCATCGCCGCCTCGGCCTCGATCCCGCCGACGCCCCAGCCGAGCACGGCAAGGCCGTTGACCATGGTGGTATGGCTGTCGGTGCCGACCAGCGTGTCGGGGTAGGCGACGAGGTTGCCGTTCTGGTCGGTGTCGGTCCAGATCGTCTGGGCCAGATATTCCAGGTTGACCTGGTGGCAGATGCCGGTGCCGGGCGGCACCACGCGGAAGTTGTTGAAGGCGTTCTGGCCCCATTTCAGGAAGACATAGCGCTCCATGTTCCGCTCGTATTCGCGGTCCACGTTCATCTGGAAGGCGCGGGGGGTGCCGAATTCGTCGATCATCACCGAATGGTCGATGACCAGATCGACCGGGTTCAGCGGGTTGATCTTCTGCGCATCGCCGCCGAGGCCCTTGATCCCGTCGCGCATCGCCGCCAGGTCGACCACCGCCGGCACGCCGGTGAAGTCCTGCATCAGCACCCGGGCCGGGCGGTAGGCGATCTCGATCGGGTTCTTGCCGCCCATCTTGCCCCAGTCCGAGAAGGCGCGGATGTCGTCGACGGAAACCGTCTTGCCGTCCTCGAAGCGCAGCATGTTCTCCAGCACCACCTTCAGGCTGGCGGGCAGGCGCGAGAACTCGCCCAGGCCCGCGGCCTCGGCCGCCGGGATCGAATAGTAGGAAACGGTCTGGCCGCCGGCGGTAAGGGTCTTGCGGGTGTTCTGGCTGTCGTGTCCGACGGTGACGGTCATGCTGCGGGCCTCCTTCACTGGCTGGCGTGCCTTGCGCCCCACATGCCCGCAAGGGGGCTGCGACGCAAGGGAATCATTGGGCTCGGGCGTGATTGTATGCAATTGTATGCCGAAGCGCCAGAGCCTTCGCACGGCTCCTCCGGCGCCTTCGGCTTGTCGTCGCGGACCCTCGTCCCGAGGAGAAGCCGGAGGCGCCGACGAGGACAGGATGGAGCCGAAACGCCATATGTGACGGACAATCGCAATTCCTTGATTGGCACCTGCCCGGCGGCTTGCCTATAACCCCGGGGCAGGGGATCACCAGGACCGGAACGACAGGATGCGACAATTGGTCGGCGCCGCTTGCGGCCTCTGGGCGGCACTCGTCCCGCCCGTTCTGGCCGAACCCGTGGTGGTGGTGGAACTTTTCACCTCGCAGGGCTGTTCCTCCTGCCCGCCGGCGGACGAATTCCTGGAGGCGCTGGTCAAGGACCCGCGGGTGATCCCGCTGTCGCTGCATGTCGACTACTGGGACTACATCGGCTGGGAGGACAGCTTCGCCGATCCGAAGTTTACCGAGCGGCAGAAGGCCTATGCCCGCGCCATCGGCTCGCGGATGATCTACACGCCGCAGATGATCGTCGACGGCGAGGACCGGGTCGAGGGCTATGCCCCCGAGGAGCTGGCGGTGCATCTCGGCGACCATCTGGCGCAGCCGGCCCGGGTGACGCTGACGGTGGAGCGCCGCGGCGATCTGCTGGTGATCCGCGCCGACGCCGACCCGCCGCTGACCGCGCCGGTGCGGGTGCAGCTGGTGCGCTACCGGCCCGAGGAGACGGTGGAGATCCAGCGCGGCGAGAATGCCGGCAAGGTCATCACCTACCGCAACATCGTCACCAGCTGGGACAATCTGGGCGACTGGCCGGGCAATGCGCCGCTGGAACTCTCGGCCCCGGTGCAGGGCGCCGAGCCGGCGGTGGTGATCGTGCAGGAGGAAGGCCCGGCCTCGATCCTGGCGGCGGCAAGGGCGGAATAGGCCGCGACCATTCCCCGGCTTCCTTGGCGAAGGCCATCGCCTTCGCCACAGTGCAACGCTTCCCCTTGTCCCGGCCGGGACCACAAGTCCCGGCCAGCGCCCGCCCCGCCCTCGGCGGGCGCTTCTCGCCCGCCGGGTCGGGCGCTGGCCTCCCGGGGTTATGCGCTGCCATCGTCTCCGGGTGAACCGTCGCGCACGGGCGGGGCGAGGCAGTGCCTCGCCTGTTCCCGCCCGCGGACGGCGGGGGGGCGGCGGGGTGAAACCCCGCCCTACGATGTCGGGTCATCCCGTAGGGCGGGGTTTCACCCCGCCGCCCCAGCCGCCCTAATCGTCCTTCGGCAGGGCCTCCAGCCGCTGCCCGCCCTTCCAGCGGCGGTGGATCCAGAACCACTGGTCCAGGTGCTGCCGCACCAGCGCCTCCAGGCTGTCGTTCAGGGCCTGGGTCATCGCCTCCGGCGGGCCCGGAGGGATCGGCTCCTCCACCAGGATGGTGAAGGACAGCCCGTCCGGCCCGCGGATGCCGTAGATCGGGACCAGCAAGGCGTCGTATTTCAGCGCCAGCTCCGCCGCCGACAGCGCGGTCAGCGCGGTCTTGCCGAAGAAGCGCAGCGGCGCGCCGTGGCCCATGTTCTGGTCGATCACCATCCCCAGCATCCCGCCGCTGCGCAGGTGGCGCACCATCTCGGCCAGCCCCTTCTTGCCGCGCGGGAACAGCGGCCGGCCGATCGAGCCGATGGCGCGCTCGTAATGGGCGTTGAAGAACGGGTTCGCCATCGGCATGTAAAGCGCGCCGACCCGGTAGCCCCTGGCGATCAGCGCCGCCCGGCTGGCGTCGTAATTGCCGAAATGCCCGGTCACCAGGATCACCGGCCGGCCCGCCGCATGGGCGGCCTCCAGCGCCGTCACGCCCTTGCCGGTCAGCGGATGGCTGACGGCATGGGCGACGAACTCGGCGCCGGAATAGATCTCGATCACGGTGCGGCCGACGTTGTCGGCCACGTTGCGCACGATCCGCTCGACCTCCGCCTTCGGCAGGTCGGGCAGCACATGGGCGAGGTTGTCGCGGATGCGCCTGCGGTAGCCCGCCACCGGCGCGACCACATGGGAGACCGCCCAACCGCAAAGCGGCACCCGCCAGCGGTAGGGCAGCAGCATCAGCCCGCCGATCAGGCCGCGCAGGAAGCGGTCCTGAAGCCAGTGGCGGAGGTCGAAGGGCGGTGTCTCGTCAGCCATCAGGATGCCGCGGCGCGGGCCGAAAGGGTTTCGCGGTGCCAGACATAAAGCCCCGCCCCCACGATCACAAGCGCGCCGGCCACCGTCCAGCCGTCGGGCCACTGGCCGAAGAGCACGATCCCCCAGAAGGCGGCGAAGACGATGCCCAGATAGGCGAAGGGGGCGACGATCCCGGCCTCGGTGATCGAGAAGCTGCGGATGATGCAGAGCTGCGCCCCGGTGCCGAGGCAGCCGATCAGGGCGAATTTCCACAGATCGGCGGCGGCGATCGGTTGCCAGACGAAGGGCAGGGCGGCGCCGGCCAGGATCGTGCCGAACAGCGCGGCATAGATCATCGAGCCCCAGACCGGCTCCTGCGCGCCGATCCGGCGGGTCAAGAGCGCGCTGCCGGCATAGGAGAGCGCGCAGAGAAGCGGCAGCACCGCCCACCAGCTGAAGACGCCGGCGCCCGGCCGGATCACGATCAGCGCGCCGACCAGAGCGACGGCGACCCCGGCGATGCGGCGTGGCCCCAGCCTTTCGCCCAGGAACAGCGCCGCGCCGAGAGTGATCAGCACCGGGTTGATGTCGGTGATCGCGGTGGCCTCGGCCAAGCCGATATGCGGCAGCGACAGGAAGAAGAAGGTGGTCGCCCCGAACTGGAAGGCCGAGCGCCAGAAATGCAGCAGCGGAAACCGCGTCCGCAGCATCGGCCCCAGCCTGGGCCCGAGGATCAGGAGGACCAGCAGCAACTGCCCGGCAAAGCGCGTCCAGACCACCAGCGGCGCCGGATAGCGCGCGATCAGCCCCTTGGCGGTGGCGTCCATCGCGGTGAACAGCAGGATCGCCAGGATCATCAGCAGGATGCCGCGGGTCGGGCTGGAAGGGGGCAGGGCTGTCATGGCCGCGCGACCCTAGGGGCGGGAAGGGGCGGGGGCAAGGGGGGCAGGTTGACCGGCAGGGGCGAGGGTGCGACCCTTGCGGCAGGCTTTGGGGGCCCGCCCGCGGCGCCCCGCCGGAAGGGAATGGCGATGAAACGCTGGATAGCCTGGATCCTCGGCCTGATTCAGGCCGCCGCCCTCTCCGCGCAGGCGGAGCCGCTTTCGACCGGGCAGCACCTGGCCGAAACCTTCCTGCGCGGCAATGTGGAGGAGATCTGGACCGCCTCGACCGCGGAGATGCGCGCGGCCTTCGGCTCGGTCGATGCCCTGGCGGCGCTGCGCGAAGACCTGGACGGCTTCGGCACGGAAGAGGCGGTGCTGTCCGAAAGCGTGGAGCGGCAGGCGGGCCATGACGTCTTCACCCGGCGGTCGCGCTGGTCCGGCTCCGCCGCGCCGCTGGAGCTTGTCATCGCGCTGGACGGGGAGGAGCGGATCGCCGGCTTCTTCATCCGGCCGCAGCCGGTTGCCGCGCCCAGTCCGCATCTGGACTACCGGACCCGGGCCAGGCTGCGCCTGCCGGTCGAGGGCGAGTGGTTCGTCTACTGGGGCGGGCGCGAGATCGAGGACAATTATCACGCCGCCGATGCCGGGCAGCGCTTCGCCCTCGACCTGCTGGTCCTGCGCGACGGGCAGAGCCATGCCGGCGACCCCTCGGCGCTGGACAGCTATCATTGCTGGGGGCGCCCGATCCTCGCCCCGGCGGAGGGCGTGGTGGTGGCGGCCGTCGACGGGCTGCCGGACCAGCCCATCGGCAGCGCCGACCCGGCAAACCCGGCGGGAAACCATGTGGTGATCGACTTCGGCAACGGCGAATACGGCTTCCTGGCCCATCTGCGGCGGAACAGCCTGCGCGTCGCCGTGGACGACCGCGTTGCCGCGGGGCAGGAGATCGGAAGCTGCCGCAACAGCGGCAACACCTCAGAGCCGCACCTGCATTTCCATCTGCAGACCAGCCCCCGGCTCGGCACCGGCGAGGGCCTGCCGGCGCAATTCACCGGCTATCTGGCGAACGGCGTGCCGGTCGAGCGGGGAGAGCCGCGGAAAGGGGAAACCATCCGCTCCGCCGATTGACGGTTGCGCGCCGCCTCAGGATGGGGGCGTCCGGTGGGCGGCGGTCCCTCTCCGCCTCAGCCCAAGGGAAGCGGTTCGGCAAGGAGGATTCCGACCCGCGCCACCGCGGTCCGCCCGGCTGCGACGGCTTCACTCCGAGTTGCCGCCTCAGGCCAAGCGTGTCGACCTATGCGAAGGCGAGGATACCGACCCGCGCCGCCGCCTCGGACCAAAGGGGCGTCATGCGGACTGGAAGTTGACCGGCCCATGAAGGCGAACTCTGTCCCTTCTCCGCTGTTCCGCGACACCGCAGGCGGCACTCCGGCCGGTCATCGGGGCGGGACGCCCTCACTCCTCCTCGGTCACCTTTGCCAGTCGCCCTTGCACTCCGGTTCCTCCGCCGCTGCCGCATGTCGCCGCAGCGCGTATTCCAATCGGACCACCCCCTCACTCCTCCTCCTCGACCACCATCACCACCTCGCCCGAGGCCTCCAGCTCGCGGATCGCGCCGATGATCAGGTTCATCGCCTCCTCTCCCTCCTTCTCCTTGACCTTGCCGCGGGCCGCCACCTCCTCGCGCAGGCCCTGCGCCATGCGCTGCGAGATGTTGGAGAGGATGAACTCGGTCGTCTCCTCCATCCCGGGCTTGCCGGCGGCGAAGGCCATGGCGGCGACCAGCCGCACCTGATCGACCATGCGGATGATCTTCGGCACGTCGCGCGGCGGGATGCGGGCAGGGATGTGGACCCAGGTGAAGATCGCACGGCGCACCTTCTCGGCGAAGCCGGCATCCTCGGCCTCCAGCCCCTGCAGCACCTCCTCGCGCGTCAGCGCGGGGGAGACGTTGAGGATCGCCCCCACCCGCTCCACCGGGCCGGTGTCGAAGGCCCTCGGCGGCTGGCTGTCGATCTGGGCGAGGATGGCAAGGCCGATCCGGCGCACGGTTTCCGGGTCGATGTTGCCGGTCAGCGAAACGGCGAAGGCAATGCGGCGCGCCCTCTCGCCCGGCAGGCGGCCCAGCATGTCGGCGGCCTTGGCCACCGGCAGCTTGGACATCACCACGGCGGCGACCTCGACCGCTTCTTCCTCGATCACCGCCAGAAGCTGGGGCACCGGCAGGGCGGTCAGCCGCTCCCAAGGGTCGGTGCCGGCACTCACCCCGGCCTTGCGGCGCAGCCGGCTGGCGGCGGATTGCGAGATATGGCCGTCCATCACCGAAAGCACCCCCTCGATCCCGCCGGGGAAGGCGAGGCCGACCGAATCCAGTTCGGCCAGGAATTCGGCCACCACCGCATCCAGCGTCTGCCGGTCGACCAGCCGCATCGCGCCCATCTGCTCGGCCAGCGCCTGCTGCATGTGGTCGGGCAGCTGCGCCAGCGGGATCTTCGCGCCCTCGGCGATCAGATAACGCACGATCACCGCCGCCTTCTGCCGCGCCGAGAGGACGCGGGGCAGGGGCGCCTCGCCGGCCAGCGTCATCATCCGCCGGGCGGGCGTGATGCGCGCCAGCGCCTGGCCTTCCTCCATCATCCGCGCCTCCGAATCTGCCTCTGCGGCAGCTTCGCAGGCGGGGCTTAACAAGCCCTTGCCGGGATCAGCTGGAGGGCTGCAGCACGCAGGCCCCTTTCACCGAATCCCAGACATGCCCCTCAATGCAGGAAGAGGCGGAGGTGGAGCTGTGGCCCGGGCAATCCGCCAGGCCGAATGTGGGGATCAGCGCCAGGGCGAGCGCTGCGAAGCTGAGGCGTATCGTCATGCTGCATCCTTTCCTTGGCTCGGGCCCGCAGGGGCCATACGGAGGCATGGTCCATACGGGCGCAGGGAAAGGATAGCACGAAATCCCCGCGTCCCGGGTGTGTTTTCCGCGCGACCGGGCAGGGCGGCGGAAATCCCCATGGAGGCTGACGGGGAGATCCGATGCCTGCCGGGTCACATTCGGCTTTCTCGCGCGTTCTGTCTGGCGAAGGCCATCGCCTTCGCCACCGTGCAATGGTTCGACCAAGACCGGCCGGGTGCCTCAAGCACCCGGCCAGCGCCCGCCCCGCCCCCGGCGGGCGCTTCTCGCCCGCCGGGTCGGGCGCCGGCCTCTCGGGGTTAGGGCTGCCACCGTCTCCGGGTGATGCGCTGCGCACGGGCGGGGACGAGGCAGTGCCTCGCCTTCTCCCGCCCGGCCGGAGCGGTGCAACATTCGGGCGCCTGCCAAGGCGTCGGCTCAACCGTGGAGGTCGCTCGCCCTAGCCGAACACCCGCGCGAAGATCGTGTCGACGTGCTTGGTGTGGTAGCCGAGGTCGAACTTCTCCTCGATCTCGGCGGGGGTCAGGGCGGCGGTGACCTCGGGGTCGGCCAGCAGCTCGGTCCTGAAATCCGCCCCCTTCTCCCAGACCTTCATCGCGTTCCGCTGCACCAGCCGATAGGCATCTTCGCGCGACACCCCCGCCTGGGTCAGCGCCAGCAGCACCCGCTGGCTCATCACCAGCCCCTTGAACTTGTTCAGGTTCTTCAGCATGTTCTCGGGGTAGATCACCAGCTTCTCCACCACCCCGGCCAGCCGGTGCAGCGCGAAGTCCAGCGTGATGGTGGCGTCCGGGCCGATCATCCGCTCCACCGAGGAATGCGAGATGTCGCGCTCGTGCCAGAGCGCCACGTTCTCCAGCGCCGGCACCACCGCCATGCGGACGAGGCGGGCGAGGCCGGTGAGGTTTTCGGTCAGCACCGGGTTCCTTTTGTGCGGCATGGCCGAGCTGCCCTTCTGGCCGGGCGAGAAAAACTCCTCCGCCTCCAGCACCTCGGTCCGCTGCATGTGGCGGATCTCGATGGCGATGTTCTCGATGCTGGACGCGATCACGCCCAGGGTGGCGAAGAACATCGCGTGGCGGTCGCGCGGGATCACCTGGGTGGAAATCGGCTCCGGCGCCAGCCCCAGCATCTTGCAGACATGTTCTTCCACCGCCGGGTCGATGTTGGCGAAGGTGCCGACCGCGCCGGAGATCGCGCCGGTGGCGACTTCTTTCCTTGCGTTTTCGAGACGTTCCCGGCCGCGCTTCATCTCGGCATAGAAGCGGGCGAAGGTCAGGCCCATCGTCGTCGGTTCGGCATGGATGCCGTGGCTGCGGCCGATCCGCACCGTATCCTTGTGCTCGAAAGCCCGCGCCTTCAGGGCGGCCAGCACCCGGTCCATCCCCGCCAGCAACAGGTCCGCCGCCCGCACCAGCTGGATGTTCAGCGTGGTGTCCAGCACGTCCGAGGAGGTCATGCCCTGATGGACGAAGCGCGCCTCGTCGTTGCCGATGATCTCGGCCAGATGGGTCAGGAAGGCGATCACGTCGTGCTTGGTCACCGCCTCGATCTCGTCGATGCGGGCGACGTCGAACTCCACGTCCTTCGCCCGCCAGACCGCCGCGGCATTCTCCTTCGGGATCACGCCGAGCATCGCCTGGGCGTCGCACGCATGGGCCTCGATCTCGAACCAGATGCGGAAGCGGGTCTCGGGCGACCAGTTCTTCACCATCTCGGGGCGGGAATAGCGCGGGATCATCGGGGCCTCCGGGCGTTCGGGATGCGGCCCCCTTACGGCGGGGGCCGGGCGGGCGCAAGCGGGTTGGCGTTGGGGTTTGGTTAACCCCTTGCGGGCTAGGGTGCAGGCCGAAGCGGCAGGAGGCGCGGATGGCAGGGCAAGGCGAGGCGGTTGCGGCGGGGCGCGGGCGCGGCTATGGGGACGGGCGATGAACGCGCTCTCGCCGATTTCCCCCGTTGCCGCCCGGGCCAGGCCGAAGCTGGCGCCCTCGGACTGGATCATGGCCGGGTTCCGCGCCCTGGTGGCCGGCGGGCCGGAGGCGGTGCGGGTGGAGGCGCTGGCGCGCGAACTCGGCGCCACCAAGGGCAGTTTCTACTGGCACTTCAAGGATCTGCGCGGGCTTCATGATGCGATGCTCGAAGCCTTCGAGCGGCTGGCGACGTCGGAGATTACCGGCGCCCTCCGCCGCTCCGGCGGCCCGCCGCGGGCGCAGGTGCTGCGGCTGGCGGAACTGGTCTCCACCCAGCCCGAGGCCGAAACCGGCGGTGCCGCGCTGGAGCCCGCCCTGCGCGACTGGGGCCGCACCGATCCGCTGGCCCGCGCCACGCTGGAGCGGGTGGATGCGCAAAGGCTGGCCGATCTCTGCGCCTTCCTCGGCGCGGCGGGGCTGGACAGCGCCCGCGCCGCCGAAGGGGCGGTGCGCTTCTATGCCGCCCTCCTTGGCCTTGAGGCGCTGCGCATCACCTGCGGCATCGAGATGCGCGGGCCGCTGCTGGCGGTGGCCCGGGCGATCCTCGGCGAGGAGGCGGCCGCGGAATGAGGACGGCGCTGACCCTTCTGGCCGGACTGGCGGCCCTGGCGGTGCTCGGCGGCTATCTCGGCGCCGTCCATCCCTTGGGCGATTCGCTGGCGGTGTTCCGGCTGCAGGCGGCGGGCGCTCTGGCGATCCTGTCGGCGCTCGCGCTGCTGGCGGGGGCGCGGCAGGGCGGGCGGCTGGGGATGCTGCTGGCGCTGGTCGCCGGGGTGCCGGTGCTGTGGGCCTATGGCAGCGGGGATGCGGCGATTGTTGACGGCCTGCGGCTCTACCAGAAGAACCTGCTCTACCGGAACGACGATCTTGCCGGGCTGGCGCAGGACATCCGCGCCGCCGCCCCGGATGCGGTGACGCTGCAGGAAGTGTCGGAGGCGAACCTCGCCCTGCTGGCGGCGTTGGAGCCGGAACTGCCGCATCAACTGCACTGTCCCTTCGCCCGCGTCGGCGGCACCGCCATCGCCACCCGGCTGACGCCGGTCGCCGGGACGGGGCTTTGTGCCGACGGGCTGGCGGCGCTGCAGGTGGAGGGGCCGCAGGGCCGGCTCTGGCTGGTCTCGGTGCACCTGCACTGGCCCTGGCCGCAGGGGCAGGCCGCGCAGGTCCGCCGGCTGCTGCCGGTGCTGGAGGGGTTGCAGGGGCCGGTGGTGATGGCGGGCGATTTCAACATGGTGCGCTGGTCGGCGACGGTGGCGGCGATGGCGCAGGCGGCAAGGGTGCAGCCGGCGGGGGCGGTGCATGGCAGCTACACCGGCTTCGCCCCATGGCTGATGCTGCCGATCGACCATGTGCTCGCCCCCGGCGGCGGGACCGTGGAGGTGCGCGGGGGGCTGGGATCGGATCATCTCGGGTTGCTGGCGGAGGTCGGGCTCTAGGCGATGTCCGCGCGGGACAATCGCACCGGAATTCGCGCGAAGTCCGGTGTGCGGAGGGGGCCGTCGTCCGTATCTTCCGTCTGTCTGGCAAGGCCAATCGCCTTCGCCATGACGCAGCGCTTCCCCTTGTACCGGCCGGACCCCCAAGACCCGGGCGCTTCTCGCCCGCCGGGTCGGGCGCAGGCATCCTGGGGGCTTGAGTTGCCAGAGTTTCCGGGAGCTACTGCCACGCACGGGCGGGGGCGAGGCAATGCCTCGCCTGGCCCGGCCCGGCCCGGCGAAACCGGGCGGCGGCGGCCAACCGGAACCATTCCTCCCAGGAAACCGGGCGGCGGGGTGAACCCCGCCCTACGAACCCCGGAGAAACCCCGTAGGGCGGGGTTCACCCCGCCGGATTCGCCCCTCCGCCGTTTACCCCACCAGCCGCGGGTCGAAGGGATACTTGGTCAGGTTCTCGCAGCCGGTCTCGGTGATCAGCACCTGGTCCTCCAGCTTGATCGAGAAATCGCCCCCTTCGGGAGAGACCAGCGCCTCGGTGCAGAGCACCATGCCCGGCTCCAGCGCCACCTCGAAGGCGCCCTCCACCCAGGCGTCGGCATAGGGCACGAAGGGCCATTCGTCGCAGAGCCCGACTCCGTGCATCTTGCAGGAATATTTCTGCTTCCAATACTGGTCTTCCAGCTGGTGCCCGCCGAAGCACAACTCCCTGATCGTCACCCCCGGCTTCAGCCGGGCCTGATGGTCGCGGATGTGGTCGATCCCGTGGTTCATGGCGGAAATCATCGCGTTCGAGGGCCGGGTCTCGCCCACCCACCAGCTGCGCGAGATGTCGATGCAGATGCCGTAGGAGCCGATCAGGTCGGTGTCGAAGGCGACGATCTCCTCCGGCTGCACGATCCGCGGCCCGCATTCCTGGAACCAGGGATTGGTGCGCGGGCCGGAGGCCAGGAGCCGGGTCTCGATCCATTCGCCGCCGCGGCGGATGTTGCCCTTGTGCAGTTCGGCCCAGATGTCGTCCTCGCTGACGCCGCCCTTCGGCACGTTCTCGCGGGTGAAGGCCTCCATCTCGGCGATGGCCGCCTCGCAGGCGTGATGGGCGCAGCGCATCGCCAGGATCTCGTCCGGCCCCTTGATGGCGCGGGTGCGTTCGGTGATCTCCTCGCCCTCCAGCACCTCGAAGCCGATCCGTTCCAGCGCCCGCAGGCCGGCGACCATGATCTTGTCCACCGCCAGCCTGCGGTTGCTGCCGGCGTGCGCCCGCATCACCTCCTCGACCTGGCCGGCGAAGGAGGTGGCGTCGGCGGCAGTCCGGTCGCCCGAGACCATGTAGAAGAACGAGGCGCCGGAGCGGATTTCCTTCACCAGCGGGTTGAAGGTCACCAGGAAGGGCGCCTCCTTGTATTCCCAGATCACCATATGGCCGTCGGCGCAGAGCAGCACGGCGCGGAACGGGTTGTGGCTGTTCCACAGCTGCATGTTGGTGGTGTCGGTGGCGTAGCGGATGTTCAGCGGGTCGAAGAGAAGAAGGCCGCCGACGTCGCGATCCACCAGCGCCTGCGTGAGCCGCCGCCAGCGGAACTCCCGCATTTTCTCCAGGTTCGGCGCCACCAGCCCCGCCGCCTCCCATTCGCGGAAGGCAAGCTGGGTCGGGCCGATCTCCACCCGGTCGTTGTCGTTGGGGGTGCCGTCGGCAAGGCGGTCGGCGCGGCCGGGGTCGATCTTGCGGCGGGTCTGCGAATAGGGCTGGCTCATCGACTTGCTCCTTTTGCGGTCAGGCTGGCCGCAAAGCACCGCAAGGGGTTGCCCGCAGGCGACAGGCGATGTCGCAGGCGGCTCATCGGTCCTTGCAGTCCCTCTTCGCAAGGGCGCACCCCGCGAAGAGGGACCGAAGGGAACCGATGAGCTATCCCTTCAAAGCCGCCGCCCGTGCCGCCACCGCCTGTTCGGCCTCGCGGCCCGAGAGCTGCTCCAGATGGTGGAAGCCGGCGGTGTAGAAACCCACCCCCAGCGTCTGGCTGCGCAGCTCGGTGATCAGCCCCTCCATCTCTGCCGCCGGCATCAGCGCCGAGACCTCGTCCCAGCCCTTCCAGCCCTCTTTCGCGTCGAAGCCCAGAAGCTGCCCGCGGCGCGAGGTGACGATGCGCTGCGCCTTCGGCGTGAACTCTGACGGCACCGAGAGGATCACCTCCATCACCGGCTCCAGCAACACCGGGTTGCAGCCGGGCAGCGCCTCGGCCATCGCCTTGGCGCCGGCCTTCTGGAAGGCGAAGTCGGAGCTGTCCACCGTATGATAGCTGCCGTCGGTCAGCACCACGGCCATGTCCACCACCGGAAAGCCCAGGGGCCCGCGGGAAAGCGCGGTTTCCACCCCCTTCTGCACCGCCGGGATGTATTGCTTCGGCACCACCCCGCCGGTGATCCGGTCGGAGAAGCCGAAGCCCTCGCCGCGGGCGCGGGGGGCGATCTCCAGCACGATGTCGGCGAATTCGCCATGGCCGCCGGATTGTTTCTTGTGCCGCGTGTGGATGGTCGCGGGCTTGCTGATCGTTTCGCGGTAGGAAACGGCGGGCCGGGCGGTCTTCACCGCCAGCCCGGCCTCGGACTTCAGCTGCGACAGCGCCACCGCCAGATGGATGTCGCCCTGTCCGGTCAGCAGCGTCTCGGCGGTCTCGGGCCGCACCTCGACCCGCAGCGCCGGGTCCTCGTCGCAGAGCCGGGCCAGCGCGGCCGACAGCTTGGCCTCGTCCGCCGGATGCTCGGCCCTTATCGCCAGCGCGGCGACCGGGGCAGGGGGGTCGGGCCAGTCCGCCCGGTTGTGCAGCCCCTCGCCGATCAGGTCACCCGCCTTCACCGCCGCCATCCGGCCGAGGACGACGACCTCGCCCTCGCCCGCCGCACCCTTGGCGGTGAACTTGCGCCCCAGGGAGGAGGAGACCGAGCCCACCCGATCCGGGCCGAGGGTCATGCCGTCCCTGACCTCGCCGCGCCAGATGCGGGCGAGGGCGGCGCGCCCGGCCTGGCCGGACTGGAAGGTCTTGATCACCTGCGCCAGCGGCTCTGACGCCGGCAGTCCCAGCCGGGCGGCGGTAGCGGCCGGGAAGGGGCAGTCGTGGCGCAGCGCCTTCCACAGCCGGCGCACGCCGTTCTCCTGCTCGGCGGCGCCGAAGAACACCGGCACCACCAGGTCCTGTTCCAGGTCGCGGGTCAGCGAGGCGTAGATCTCGGCCGGCGCTGGCACCATGTCGGAGAGGACCTGTTCGAGAATGGCATCGTCGAAATCCGCCAGCGCCTCGATCATCGCCGCGCGGGCGGCGCCCTCGTCGCCCTTGGCCGCCTCGGGCAGCGGGATCAGGTCCGAGGGCTTTTGCGGGTTCCACTGCCAGGCCCGTTCCGACACCAGGTCGATCATGCCGGTGACATGGCGGGCGCCATCGCGGATCGGGATCTCGCGCAGGGCCAGCGGCCGGTCGGAAAAGCCCTGCAAGGCGTGGAAGGTTGCCCGCACATGCGCCTCGGGCGCGTCCATGCGGTTGACGAAGACCAGATGCGGGATGCGGCGGTCGTCGAGGAATTTCAGGATCGGCGAGACGGCGAGGACGCGCTCGGGGAAGGGGTCGCAGACCACCACGGCCAAGTCGGCCACCATCAGCGCCGCGCGGGTGTCGGACAGAAGCTCCACCGAGCCGGGGCAGTCGATCAGCGCCCAGTCCTCGTCCATGAAGCGGCAGGAGGCGACCGAAAGCTCGGTCGAGATGCCGCGCGCCCGCGCCTCGGGGGCGGCGTCGCCCACGGTGTTGCGGTCCTTGGCGGTGCCGCGTCGGTCGGTTGCGCCGGCGGTGTGCAAAAGCGCCTCGAAAAGCGTGGTCTTGCCGCTGCCATGCGCGCCAACCAGCGCGGCGCATCGGGTGCCCCGTCTTGCCTCGGGATTCGCGGTCTTCGGGCTCATGTCTAGCCTCCCTTCGGGCCTTGGGACGGCCGTCGGGGCGGGGCGCGGGCTCAAGGCGGCCCGTCCTCGCCCGGCCGCCGGTTCGGGGGCGCCATGACCGCGCCCCATGCGGCCAGCTTAGACGCGGGGGAAGCGCCCTGTCGCGCGGAATCGTCACCGCGGCGGCATCGGGTCGCGGGCTCCCCCTGGCTTCCTTGGCGAAGGCCATCGCCTTCGCCACATTCCGACGCTTCACCTTGTCCCGGCCAGCGCCCGCCCCGCCCCCGGCGGGCGCTTCTCGCCCGCCGGGTCGGGCGCTGGCCTCTGTAGTCTCGTGCCGACAGGTCTCCGGTTGAACCCATCCGCACGGGCGGGGGCGAGGCAGTGCCTCGCCTTCTCCCGCCCGGGGAAGCCGGGTGGCGGGGTGAACCCCGCCCTACGGTCGCCGCCTTTACAGGGGGGCACCCCGCCCGAGCCCCCGTTGCAGCCCCTCGCGATCCGCCCTAGCCTGCCGCCATGAAAGACCTCCTCCCCCAGCCCGCCCCGATCCTGCAGGCGCGCCTGCCCTTCCTGCCCTGGATGGACCCGCGCACCGCCCGGATGCCCGGCATCCTGCCGGTGGAGGGCGAGGACTGGCTGCGGGTGGACGACGCCTACGCCGCCCAGATGGCGGAGCGCGAGCGGCTGATCGGTGCCGTGCCGGAGGTGGTCCACGCGCTGCTGCCCGAGGGCCGGGCGGCGGCGGAGGAGCTTTACGCTACCGTGCTCGACCGTCTTACCCGGATGGAGGGGTTCCGCATCGGCGCGGCCTCCGCCCTGCGGCCCGACGGGGTGGAGGTGGCGCTGGACCCGGGCGCCCCGCTGCTCACCCTCGGCCGGCTGGTGCAGGAGGACCTCTGCCTGATGGAACAGGCGGGGGAGGAGCACCGGCTCACCGGCGGCATCCTCTGCTTTCCGGCCAGCTGGACCCTGCGGCAGAAGATCGGCCGGGCGCTGGTCTCGATCCACCGGCCGGTCGACAGCTACGATGACGGCATGGCCCGCCGGGTCCAGCGCCTGTTCGACGCGATCCGCCCGGGCGCGGCGCTGTGGCGGATGAACTTCCTGACCTACGACGACCCGGCGCTGCACCAGCCGCGGCTGGAGGGCCAGCACCGCCCCCGCCCGCAGGGGCATTTCTTCATCCGCTGCGAGCGCCAGTGCCTGCTGCGCCTGCCGCAGAGCCGGGCGGTGGTCTTCGCCATCCACACCTATGTCGTCCCCGCCGATACCCTGACGGCCGGGGAACTTGCGGCGCTGAAGGCGGCGCAGGGCTGAGGCGGCTCAGCCCCCGGTCCGCCGGCGCAGGTCCTCGCCGTTCAGGTGGGCGATCCCAGCCAGCGCGGCGCCGACCGGTAGCGCCAGCACCAGCAGCGCATGGCCGAGCAGCCAGCCTGCCCCCGCCGCGAGCCGGTCCCGGCCGCGGGTGAAGGCAGGCGAGGCTTCCTCCGGCGCAGGGGTTTCGCGCGGCGCGGGGACAGGCTCCCGCAGCAGCGCGCGGATGGCGGCGAGGTCGCAGTCCTCCTCCGGCCCCGCCGCCGCGGGCGCGGGTCGCGCCGGCCGGGGCGCGGCGGGTTCCGCGGTGAAGATCGTCGGAGGCGCAGGCTCCTGCGCCCGGTCCCGCCCGACCGACCGCCCGGCGCGGGCCAGCACCTCGGCCCCGCCGCGGATCGCCGCCGCGGTCCGGGCGACCGAGGGTAGGAAGCGGCCGCTGCGGCCCAGCCGGTCCGGCGGCACCCGCCAGCGGCCGGTGGCGACCTCGACCCCCGAGCCCGCGGCCGAGGAGCGCCCCAGCAGCCCCGACAGCCCCTCGCGGGCGCAGGTCACCGAGGCCCGGGCGAAAGCGCGGGCGTCGAAGGGCGGGTTCTGGCTGCCCTCGGCCCAGATGCGGGGGCGGCTGTCCTTGGCGGTCTTCGGCATGGGGCCTCGCAGGGCGGATGGGCAATCCGGGCCATGCTGCGGTGGAAATCGGGCGCCGCCTGGGCGGAACCGCGGCGGAAGCGTGGCATCGCGTCGCCGTCCGGGAAACAATCCCTTGACGAGGAACGGAAAAAGGCCGCCCGGAGGCGGCCTTTCCCTTGCCTTCCCGCAGGGGTCAGCAGGAGTAATACATCTGGTATTCGATCGGGTGGGGGGTATGTTCGAAGGCATAGACCTCTTCCCATTTCAGCCCGATATAGGCCTCCAGCTGGTCGCGGGTGAAGACGTCGCCCGCCAGCAGGAAGTCCATGTCCTTCTCCAGCTCCTCCAGCGCCTCGCGCAGCGAGCCGCAGACGGTCGGGATCGCCGCCAGTTCCTCGGGCGGCAGGTCGTAGAGGTCCTTGTCCGAGGCGGGACCCGGGTCGATCTTGTTCTTGATCCCGTCGAGCCCGGCCATCATCAGCGCCGCGAAGGCCAGGTAGGGGTTGGCCGCCGGATCGGGGAAACGGGCCTCGACGCGCTTGGCCTTCGGCGATTCGGTCCACGGGATACGGACGCAGCCCGAGCGGTTGCGGGCGGAATAGGCCCGCAGCACCGGCGCCTCGAAGCCCGGGATCAGCCGCTTGTAGCTGTTGGTCGAAGGGTTGGTCAGCGCGTTCAGCGCCTTGGCATGTTTCAGGATGCCGCCGATGAACCACAGCGCCTCCTGGGAAAGGTCGGCATATTTGTCGCCGGCGAACAAGGGCTTGCCGCCCTTCCAGATCGACATGTTGACGTGCATCCCGCTGCCGTTGTCGCCCTTCATCGGCTTCGGCATGAAGGTCACCGTCTTGCCATAGGCGGCGGCGACATTGTGGATGACGTATTTGTATTTCTGGATGTTGTCGGCCTGCTCGACCAGCCCGCCGAAGATCATCCCCAGTTCATGCTGGCAGGTGGCGACCTCATGGTGGTGCTTGTCCACCTTGATGCCCATCCGCTTCATGGTGGACAGCATCTCGGACCGCAGGTCCTGCGCGGTGTCGACCGGGTTCACCGGGAAGTAGCCGCCCTTGTAATTGGCGCGGTGGGCGAGGTTGCCGCCCTCGAAGGCGGCGTCGGTGTTCCAGGCCGCATCCTCGGCGTCGAGCTGGAACGACACCTTGTTCGGCGCCACCGAATAGCGCACGTCGTCGAAGATGAAGAACTCGGCTTCCGGGCCGAAATAGGCGGTGTCGCCGATGCCGGAGGATTTCAGGTAAGCCTCGGCCTTCAGCGCGGTCTGGCGCGGGCAGCGGCTGTAGGCCTCGCCGGTGTCGGGCTCCACCACGTTGCAATGCACGCAGAGCGTCTTCTCGGCGTAGAACGGGTCGATGTAGACGCTGGCCGCATCGGGCATCAGCTTCATGTCGGACTGGTCGATCGACTTCCATCCGGCGATGGAAGAGCCGTCGAACATGAAGCCTTCCTCGAAGAAGTCCTCGTCCACCAGGTCGGCGACCAGGGTGACGTGCTGGAGCTTGCCCTTGGGATCGGTGAAGCGGACATCGACATATTCGATCTCCTCTTCCTTGATCAGGTCCAGCGCCTTTGCGACTGCGCTCATCGTGATGCCTTTCGGTTCTGGTTTGCGGGGGGCTGATTTTCGACGAAAATCAGGGGATCAGAGGGCGTCGTCGCCGGTCTCGCCGGTGCGGATCCGGATCGCCTGCTCGACGGGGGTGACGAAGATCTTGCCGTCGCCGATCTTGTCGGTGCGGGCGGCGGTGACGATGGCCTCGACGGCGCCGTCCACCATGTCGTCGGTCAGGACGACCTCGATCTTCACCTTGGGCAGGAAGTCCACGACATATTCGGCGCCGCGGTAAAGCTCGGTATGGCCCTTCTGGCGGCCGAAGCCCTTGATCTCGGTCACCGTCAGGCCCTGGATGCCGGCCTCCTGCAGCGCCTCCTTCACCTCGTCGAGCTTGAAGGGCTTGATGATCGCCTCGATCTTCTTCACGGCCCGGGTCCTCCTGCGCATCTCTGCGCCTCTCTGACCACTTCCCCGGAGGGCGGGCAATGTGACAGGCTGCTTCCCGCGGCTTTGCCGGAGGGATTCCGGGACTGCCGCCCAAAATTTGTGCAATGCGCCCGTCCGTTGGGCGGTTTGCGAAAGAGGTGCCCGGAAAATGACCGAACTCCTGACCGCCGCGCAGATGCGCGCCATCGAACAGGCCGCCATCGAAAGTGGCGAGGTGACCGGGCTGGAGCTGATGGAACGCGCCGGGCGCGGGGTGGTGGAGGCGATCCTTGCGGAATGGCCGGAACTGGCGGAAGCCGCCGGGGCGCTGCCCCGGACCCCGGAGTATTTGGGTCAAGAGGAAGGCCGCAGGCGGGCGGTGGTGCTGTGCGGGCCGGGCAACAACGGCGGCGACGGCTTCGTGGTGGCGCGGCTTTTGCGCGAGCGGGGGTGGCAGGTGGAGGGCTTCCTCTACGGCGACCCCGGGAAGCTGCCGCCGGATGCAAGGGCGAATTACGAGCGGTGGTGCGGGATGGGGGAGGTGCGTGCGCTGGAAACTCCACCGGATTTCGCCGGCGTCGACCTTCTGGTTGACGCTTTGTTCGGGACCGGCCTGACAAGGGCGCTCGCTCCCGAATGTGCAAATATTGCCACGGCTTTGATCAGTGCTGTTCGCGCTACGCTCCGGGTCTGCTCCGTCGACATTCCCTCCGGCATTTGCAGCGACAGCGGCAGCCCCTTGGAGACGGATAAGCCGACGCTTCCCTTCATATATGCCGACCTTACGGTAACATTTCAGTCGCTGAAGCTTGGGCATCTTCTGTGCATGGGGCCTGTTGCCAGCCGAAAGGTTGTCATTTGTGATATTGGAATCGGGCGGTGGCTCTCCGCTTTCTGGACGCGGGAGGGGTTGTCCCCGGTCGTTGCGCGCTTGGCCGGGGCGTCGCGTTCCGAATTGTCCAAGCGTAGCGACTCCCACAAATATACCCACGGCCACGCCCTGATCCTCTCCGGTCCCTCCGGCCATGGCGGCGCGGCCCGGCTTTCTGCCCGCGGTGCGCTCAGGATCGGCGCCGGGCTGGTGACGGTGGGGTGCCCGCCCGATACTCTGCCCGAGAACGCCGCCCGGCTGGATGCGGTGATGCTGCGGCCGGTCCAGGATGCAGATGCCTTGGCACGGATGCTGGAGGACCGGCGGATCAATGCGCTCTGCCTCGGGCCGGGGCTGGGGACCGGGGAGCGGGAGGCGGGGCTGGTGGCGGCGGCTTTGGGTCTCGACCCCGTCCCGGGCTTGACCCGGGACCTCGATCAACCGCAGGCGCTCGGCGGAAGCGGAGGCCCCGGGTCAAGCCCGGGGCGGGGTCTCGTGTTGGATGCCGACGCACTGACCATCCTCTCGCAGACCCCCGACCTCTTCGCCGCGCTGCATGACCGTTGCGTCCTTACCCCGCATGACGGGGAGTTCGCGCGGCTGTTTCCCGACATCGCCGGGAAACTTGCGGCCCCCGCGACCACGGGCCCCGCCTATTCCAAGGTGGATGCCTGCCGCGAGGCGGCGGCGCGGGCAGGGTGTGTGGTGCTGTTCAAGGGGCCGGATACCGTGATCGCCGACCCCTCGGGACGATGCGCGATCAACTCCGCCCATTACGACCGCGCCGCGCCCTGGCTGGCGACGGCCGGCAGCGGCGATGTGCTGGCGGGGTTCATCGCCGGGCTGCTTGCCCGCGGCTTCCCGCCCTTCGACGCCGCCTGCACCGGGGCTTGGTTGCATGTCGAATGCGCCCGCGGCTTCGGTCCCGGGCTGATCGCCGAAGATCTGCCGGAGGAGCTGCCCAAGGTGTTCCAGGCGCTCGGGCTGTGACGGCGAAAAGGGGGCGTCCATGACGGACGACCCCCGATCCTTTCAGGTTCTGCCAGGAGCCTTGAAGGAATTCCTCAGACGGGCGCCGGCACCGGGGCGCAGGCCAGCTCCAGCCCGCCGGCGTAAAGCACTTCCTCGCGCTCGAAGCGCAGGGTGAAGAGGCGGACCTCGGCCACCACCTCCTTGCGGATGTAGTCGCCGTCGGCCAGCCGCTGCGCCTCGACCATCGCGGCCTCCTGGCCGTAGAGCGCCCTGGCGCGCCAGTCGCGGACCAGGATCGGCTGGGCGGGGGCGACGAAGAGATCGGCGTCGGGCCGGTCGTGGCCGAGGGCGGAGGCGGAAATCCGCACCATCTGCACGTCCTGCAGCACCGAGACCTGGATGTCCTTCAGCACCCGGGCCCCGGAGCGGGTGATCACCCGGTCGCCGGGGGCCAGGAACTGCACCGGCAACTCGCCCTCCAGCGTCAGGACCATGGTGCCGGCGGTGATGCCCTGCAGGGGAACGGCCTGCTGCACGGCCCCGGCGGTGTCGAAGGTCTGGGTCAGGTTGCCCATCGGCGTCCTCGCTGCATCCTTGCCCATCGTTCTTGCCGCAGATTGTGGCAGGAATAGGTCCAATCATGGCAAAGTTTCGGGCGCCCGCCGGTTTCGGCGACGGTTTTCCAAGCCGGCGCTGCCTTGGATTTTCCTCTCGCATCCGCCTTTCGCCTTTGTTAGAAGGGCGCGGAATTTCCGGCACGGGCGGGGACCGACCCTCTGGCAGAGGGCAGGTCCCCTTGTTCGTGCAGGAACGGCACATGCGGGTGTGGCGGAATTGGCAGACGCACCGGATTTAGGTTCCGGCGCCGCAAGGCGTGGGGGTTCAAGTCCCTTCACCCGCACCAGGTAGGACAGAAGGACGCAAACATGCAGGTCACCGAGACCCTGAACGAAGGCCTCAAGCGCGGCTACACCATCACCGTCACCGCGGCGGAGCTGGAGGCCAAGGTGCAGGAAAAGCTCCTGGAGGCGCAGCCCGAGGTCGAGATCAAGGGCTTCCGCAAGGGCAAGGTGCCGCTGGCGATCCTGAGGAAGCAGTTCGGCCCGCGCCTTCTGGGCGACGCCATGCAGGACGCCATCGACGGCGCCATGAAGGACCATTTCGAGAAGACCGGCGACCGCCCGGCGCTGCAGCCCGAGGTCAAGATGGTCAACGGCGAGGAGTGGAAGGAAGGCACGGATGTCGTGGTCGAGATGAGCTACGAGAACCTGCCGCCGATCCCGGCCTTCGATGCCGCCAAGATCAAGCTGGACAAGCTGGTGGTCAAGGCCGACGACAAGGCCGTGGACGAGGCGCTGGCCAACCTGGCCGAGGGCGCCAAGTCCTTCGAGGACCGCAAGAAGGGCGCCAAGGCCAAGGACGGCGACCAGGTGGTGATCGACTTCAAGGGCTCGGTCGACGGCGAGCTGTTCGAGGGCGGCTCGGCCGAGGACTATCCGCTGGTGCTGGGATCGAACAGCTTCATCCCCGGCTTCGAGGCCCAGCTGGTCGGCGCCAAGGCCGGCGACGAGGTGTCCGTGAACGTCTCCTTCCCGGAAAACTACGGCGCCGCCCATCTGGCCGGCAAGGCCGCGGTCTTCGCCTGCACCGTCAAGGCGGTGAAGGAGCCGAAGGCGTCCGAGATCGACGACGAGCTGGCGAAGAAATACGGCGCCGAGGATCTGGCGGCGCTGAAGGCACAGGTCGCCTCGCGGCTGGAGGCCGAATATGCCGGCGCCTCGCGCGCGGTGCTGAAGCGGGCGCTCCTGGACCAGCTGGACGAGATGGTGAAGTTCGACCTGCCGTCGAAGCTGGTCGAGGCCGAGGCCGGGCAGATCGCCCACCAGCTCTGGCATGAGGAACATCCCGAGGAGCATGGCCACAACCATGCCCATATCGAGCCGACCGACGAGCACAAGAAGCTGGCCGAGCGCCGCGTCCGCCTGGGGCTGGTGCTGGCCGAGGTCGGCAAGACTGCCGAGGTCACCGTCACCGATGCCGAGATGACCCAGGCGGTTCTGGCCGCCGCCCGGCAATACCCGGGGCAGGAGCGGCAGTTCTTCGAATTCGTGCAGAAGAACCCGCAGATGCAGCAGCAGCTGCGCGCGCCG
Organism: Rhodobacter sp. SGA-6-6; assembly: GCF_011043545.1. Classification (GTDB taxonomy): domain Bacteria; phylum Pseudomonadota; class Alphaproteobacteria; order Rhodobacterales; family Rhodobacteraceae; genus Pseudogemmobacter. Next base: position 63,564 of record NZ_JAAKGP010000008.1, read on the forward strand.
GTCTTCGAGGACAAGGTGATCGACCATATCGTCGGCCAGGCCAAGGTGACCGAGAAGGAGGTCTCGAAAGAGAAGCTCCAGAAGGCCGTCGAGGCGCTGGACGAGATGTAAGGAACTGATTTTCGACGAAAATCAGGGGGCCGCACCTTCGGGTGCGGCCTTTTCCTTTGCCGCCTCCGGCTGGCGGATGACGTAAAGGCCGGCGCCGATGATCACCGCGATGCCTGCCCAGGCGATGGCGTCCGGCATCTCGTGCCAGAAGATCCAGCCCCAGAGCACGCCCCAGAACATGAAGCTGTATTCGAAGGGGGCGACGGTGGAGGAGGGCGCGGCGCGGTAGGCCTGGGTCAGCAGCGTCAGCCCGATCGCGGCAATGCCGCCGCAGGCCGCCATCAGCCCGAGGTCCCAGAGCGAAGGCATCACCCAGCCGCGGGTCAGGAAGGCCAGAGCCGGGTCGCTGGTGCCCTCGTAGGCGCCGCCGCCCCAGATCGCCGACAGCAGCAGCGCGCAGATCAGGAAGCAGGCATTGCTCCAGAACGCCATGGCGGCAGCGGATTCGGTGCGGCCGAGCGCGCGGGCGGAGATCATCGACAGCGCATAGCCCGCGGCGCCGAGGATCGGCAGCGCCACCGTCCAGCTTAGCCCCTCGGCCCCGGGGCGCACGATCAGCAGCACGCCGGCGAAACCGGCCGCCACCGCCAGCGCCGCGGCGGGCGGCACCTTCTCGCGCAGCAGCAGCGCGGCGGAGAGGGTGATGAACAGCGGCCCGGTGAAGAACAGCGCCACCGTCTCGGCCATCGGCAGCGCGGCGAGGCCGAGGTAATAGGCGGTATAGGCGACGAAGTTGAGCAGGCCGCGCGCCAGCATCTTTCCCCAGCCGCGGGTGGCGATGGTGGCGAGGCTGCCGTCGAAGGCATGGACGATCCAGAGCAGGAAGGGCATCGCGATCAGGCTGCGGATCACCATCGCCTGGTGCAGCGGATAATCGCCGGACAGCAGTTTCAGGATCAGGTCCTGCACCGAAAAGATGGCGATGCCCGCGAGCAGGCAGAGGATTCCGGTGGCGGTGGGGCTGAGGGCGCGCATGGGGGCAGGCTAGCCCGGCCGGGGCGGCAATCTTGCCGGTTCCCGACATCGGCTGTCAAAGCGCGGCAAGCCGGGCGGCGGTTTCCGGCATCCGTTGCAGGCTGCGGCCGATATGGTCCCTCCAGGCGGGCCCCCGCGACAGCGCATCCTCCTGCGCCTCGCGCAACTCGTCGGGGCGGTCCTCGGCCAGCGCTTCGATCAGCAGGGCGGCTTGCGCCCGGTCCTTGCGCGACTTCAGCTGGTCCGGCCCGGCCTGCCGCCGGTCGGCGACGATCAGCTTGTGGATGGCATAGGCCTCGGGCCGCGGGATCTGCACCAGCACGCCGGAACGGTAGAGCGCCGCGGCCTTGATCGGCCGGGCGATCAGGAAGTTCAGGAAATGCAGCGACTGCGCCGAGACGCCGAGCGCAGGCAGGTCGCGGATGTCCTCCTCGGCGCGGAAGGAGGGGGTGAGGAATTCGACCAGCATCCCGCTGGTGCTTTGTTTCCAGCGGCAGACCGCCTTGCTGGACAGCGAGGGCAGGGGGGCGAAGTCCAGCGCGCGGAAGGTGTCGTGCAGCGAGGGTTCGACCTGGTCCCCCAGGGCCAGCGACAGGCGCTCGAAGGAAGCGACGTCGATGTCGCCGGTCTGCGCCAGGTCCGGGGTGGCGATGCGGAGGCCCAACTCGCCTTCGTAAAGGCGGAAGGCCTGGCTGCCGACCAGCGTTCCCCCCAACCGGAACACGCCGGTCCGCTCCATCGCGGCCAGCAGGCTGGCGGTGCTGCGGTCGGTGCCGATCATCCCCTCGGCCCGCAGCAGGCGGACGAGGCGGCTGCGCTCGGCCGCGCGGGCGCGGGACTGCTCGGCGAGATCGCGATGGCGGGCGATGCGGTCCTGCATCTCCGGGCTGTCCTCGCCCAGATAGCGGTTCTTCACCGCGGTGCCGAGCCGGAACATGTCATACCAGTAGCCGCGGCCATTGCGCAGAGCCAGATGCGGCCGGCCGATGATCCCGGCGGCTTCCTCGTCCTGCAGCAGGCGCAGCAGGTCGTGATAGGCGGTATGCGCGATGGGGGAGAGCGGAGTTGCCATGGTCATGCTCTACATTTGAATTTTTTGTATGGCACGTTCATGCTCTACAAAAGTCAAGACTGTAGCACATGGCCGAAGGCTTTGTGCAACAACGGGCTGCGGTTGTTGCACAAGACCCCCCAAACGAAAACCGCGCCGGGTTGCCCCGGCGCGGCCTCGTCGCCCGAAGGGCGAAGGATCACTCCTCGGCGGTCGCGGCGCCGATGTCGTCGAACAGCTCGCTGATCTCGAACTCGGCCGCGGCTTCGGCTTCGGCCGCCAGTTCCTGGATCGACTTGCCCGAGGCCTGCAGTTCGGCCTCTTCGGCCGAGCGGGCGACGTTCATGCGGATCGTGGCCGAGACCTCGGGGTGCAGCACCACCGAAACCGGGTGGATGCCCAGTTCCTTGATCGGCTGGATCAGCACGACCTGGTTGCGGCCGACGGTGAAGCCCGCTTCGGTCGCGGCCTCGGCGGCATCGCGCGCCGTGACCGAACCATACAGCGCGCCGGCGTCGGAGGCGGAGCGAATCACCACGAAGACCTGGCCGTCCAGCTTGGCGGCGACGGCCTCGGCTTCCTTCTTCGTCTCCAGGTTCTCGGCGACGAGTTGGGCCTTGCGGGTCTCGAAGGACTTGATGTTGGCCTCGCTGGCGCGCAGCGCCTTGCCTTGCGGCAGGAGGAAGTTGCGGGCGTAGCCGTCCTTGACGTTCACGACCTCGCCCATCTGGCCAAGCTTGGCCACACGTTCCAGAAGGATGACTTGCATTTCTGTCGCTCCTTATTTCACGGCGTAGGGCAGCAGGGCCAGGAAGCGGCCGCGCTTGATGGCCTGGGCCAGTTCACGCTGCTTCTTGGCCGAGACGGCGGTGATGCGCGAGGGCACGATCTTGCCGCGCTCGGAGATGTAGCGCTGCAGCAGACGGGTGTCCTTGTAGTCGATCGCAGGCGCGTTGTCGCCCGAGAAGGGGCAGACCTTGCGGCGGCGGAAAAACGGTTTGTTCGCCATGGCTTATGGACCTTTCTTCAGGCGTTTGATCAACGGCGCTCGCGACGGTCGAAGCCGCCCCGGTCACCCCGGTCGCCGCGATCCTCGCGGTCGCCGCGGCCTTCGCGCTCGTCGCGCTTCTGCATCTGGATCGACGGGCCTTCGGCGTGCTTCTCGACCTTGATGGTCAGCACGCGCATCACGTCGTCATGCAGCCGCATCAGCCGCTCCATCTCCTGCACGGCGGCAGCGGGGGCGTCGGATTTCAGGAGCGCGTAATGCCCCTTGCGGTTCTTGTTGATCTTGTAGGCCATGGTCTTCACGCCCCAGTATTCGGACTCGACGACCTTGCCGCCGTTGTCCGAGAGGACCGTGGAGAAATGTTCGACAAGGCCTTCGGCCTGCGCGTTGGACAGGTCCTGGCGCGCGATGAAGACATGCTCGTAGAGCGGCATGTGCGTTCCTTCGTCTCGGGGCGGCTTCAACGGACGGGCATGTCTTTCCGCGGCCCGTCCACGAGAGGCATCGCCGGTCATGGGTCAATGCGGAAAGATGGGGCCTTATACGGGTTTTCCCGGGCGGCGCAACCCCTGCGGAGGGGCGGACGGGGCGCGATCGGCGTCGGGTTCCTGCAAGGCTCGGCCTGGCCGGGCGGGAGAAGGCGAGGCACTGCCTCGCCCCGCCCGTGCGCGACATATCACCCGGAGACGATGGTAGCACGGAAACCCCGAGAGGCCAGCGCCCGACCGGGCGGGCGTGAAGCGCCCGCCGAGGGGCGGGCGGGCGCTGGCCGGGCCTTGAGGGCCCGGCCGGTCCAGTGGAACGGTTGTGCCTTGGCGAAGGCGATGGCCTTCGCCAAGGAGACGCAGGAGGAAGCCGGATGCCGATCCAGCCTAGCGGGCCGAGGCGGGCAGGCCGAAGATGCGGTCGAAGGCCCAGGTGAAGCCGAGGGTGTAGACGGCGAAGAAGGCCAGCAGGCCGGCGTCGTAGACCAGCGCCTCGATCAGGCCGATCTGCATCCACCAGGCTAGGAAGGGCACCATCAGCAGCAGCAGCCCGGCCTCGAACAGCGCGCCGTGCACCAGCCTGCGTTTCGCGCTGCGGCCGCGGACGGGCTGGCGGCGTTCCCAGGTCTCGAAGGCCCAGTTGAAGACGTAGCTCCAGGCCAGAGCGATCACCATCGAGCCGAGGGCGGCGCCTCCTGCGGTTTCCGCGCCGGAGGAGGAGAAGGCCATCAGGCCGAGGGTGGTGATCACCAAGCCGATGCTCTCGAACAGCACGGCGTAGAGGATGCGGCGGCGGACGGGGGTGAGGCGGAGGTCCATCCGGGCGAAGCTAGGAGGGATCGGCGGCTTCCGCAACGGGGCCGCCAAAAGCAAAGGGCGCCCCGGAGGGCGCCCCTGCCGTCCCTTGCGGGAAAGCCGGCCTCAGGCGGCCGAGGAGATGAACTTCACCGCATCGCCGAAGGTCTGGATGGTCTCGGCGGCGTCATCGGGGATCTCGATGCCGAATTCTTCCTCGAAGGCCATGACCAGTTCCACGGTGTCCAGCGAATCCGCCCCGAGGTCGTCGATGAACGAGGCATTCTCGGTCACCTTGTCTTCCTCGACGCCCAGATGCTCGACGACGATCTTCTTCACGCGATCGGCGATGTCGCTCATGTCTCTTCCTCTATCCTTGCGGGGGGTCGCCCCGGTCTGACTTTGCACCCCTAGGGGCCATTCGTCCGCCCTTGGCGGCCACTCGTCCCGAGTCTCCCCGGCGAATTGTGCGCGCCTATAGCAACAGGCGCAACCGGACGCAAACGCTTTCCCCTTCCGCTGCGGGAAACCCCCACCCCGGGAGGGACTTGGGGCAGGGCGAGGACGACGGTTGGAACCAACCTTGCACCTTTCGTCGGGTTCCATGGCGAAGGCCATCGCCTTCGCCACAGCGCACCATTTCAATCGGGACCGGCCGGGCCCCCAAGGCCCGGCCAGCGCCCGCCCCGCCCTCGGCGGGCGCTTCTCGCCCGCCGGGTCGGGCGCTGGCCTCTGTGGTCTCGTGCCGACAGGTTTCCGGGTGTAACCGCTGCGCACGGGCGGCGGCGAGGCAATGCCTCGCCTTGTCCCGCCCGAGGAAACGTCCCGCCCGCGGAAACCGCCCTACACCATCGCCATGCCGCCGTTCACGTGCAGCGTGGCGCCGGTGACATAGGCGGCCTCGGGCGAGGCGAGGTAGAGCACGGCGGCAGCGATCTCGGAGGGCGTGCCCATGCGGCCCGCCGGCACCGCGCCGAGGATGGCGCTGCGCTGCGCCTCGTTCAGCTTGTCCGTCATCGCGGTCTCGATGAAGCCCGGGGCGACGCAGTTCACCGTGATGCCGCGGCTGGCCACCTCGGCGGCCAGCGACTTCGACATGCCGACCATCCCGGCCTTCGACGCGGCATAGTTCACTTGGCCGGCGTTGCCGGTGGTGCCGACCACCGAGGAGATGTTGACGATCCGGCCCCAGCGGGCCTTCATCATGCCGCGGATGGCGGCGCGGCAGAGCCGGAAGCTGGCGGTCAGGTTGACGTCGATCACCGCCTGCCAGTCCTCGTCCGACATCCGCATCGCCAGCCCGTCGCGGGTGATGCCGGCGTTGTTGACCAGCACGTCGACCGATCCCATCGCCTCCGCCGCCCGCTTCACCAGCCCCTCGACCTCGGAGGGCTCGGAGAGGTTGCAGGGCAGCACATGGGCGCGGCCGCCGAACTCGGCGGCCAGCGCCTCCAGCGGCTCGACCCGCGTGCCCGAAAGGCCCACCGTCGCCCCCGCTCCATGCAGCACCCGCGCGATGTCGGCGCCGATGCCGCCCGAGGCGCCGGTAACCAGCGCGGATTTCCCTGTCAGATCGAACATGGCTTCTCTCCTGTCTCTTCCCGTGCGGGACTTCGATTTTTCGGCGAAAAATCGTGCCCGCTCAGCCCTTTGCCGCCGCCACGTCCTCGGGCGTGCCGATGGCGCGCAGGGTGGCTTCGCCGGAAACGATGCGCTTGATCATTCCCGACAGCGCCTTGCCGGCGCCGATCTCCCAGAACTCGGTCACGCCCGCCTTCTCCATCCACAGCACGCTTTCGCGCCAGCGGACCGAGCCGGTGATCTGCGCCACCAGCAGGTCGAAGATGCGGTCGGGTTCGGTGACGGCCTCGGCGCGGACGTTCACCACCACCGGGACGACGGGGCGCGAGATCACCACCGCCGACAGCGCCTCGGCCATCCGGTGGGCGGCGGGCTGCATCAGCGCGCAATGGAAGGGGGCGGAGACCGGCAGCATCAGCGCCCGCCTGGCGCCCCTGGCCTTGGCGATCTCGACCGCGCGTTCGACGGCGGCCTTGTGGCCGGAGACCACCACCTGCGCCGGATCGTTGTCGTTGGCGGCCTGGCAGATCTCGCCCTGCGCCGCCTCTTCCGCCACCGCCTTCGCCGCCTCGAAGTCGAGGCCGAGGAGGGCTGCCATGGCGCCGACGCCGACCGGGACCGCCTCCTGCATCGCCTCGCCGCGGATGCGGAGGAGCCGCGCGGTGTCGGAAAGGCTCAGCGCCCCCGCCGCGCAGAGGGCGGAATATTCGCCCAGCGAATGGCCGGCGACGAAGGCGGCGTGGCTTTCCACCGTGATCCCTTCGGCCTTCAGCGCGGCGATGGCGGCAAGCGAGGTCGCCATCAGCGCCGGCTGGGCGTTGCGGGTCAGCGTCAGATCGGCGATGTCGCCTTCCCAGACCAGCGCCGACAGCTTCTCGCCGAGGGCGGCGTCCACCTCGTCGAAGACGGCCTTCGCCTCCGGCCAGGTCTCGGCCAGCGCGCGGCCCATGCCGATGGTCTGGGCGCCCTGTCCCGGAAACACGAATGCGCGGCTCATCCGCCGTCCTCCCTGCGGTTTGTCTTCGCCCGGCATAGCGAAGCGGCGGCGAAAGGGCAATCGCGGCAAGGCCGGAGCCGCCTCGGGGGGCCTTGAGCCCCCGCTCCGCGGCGGTGCCTCCGGCGGGAGTATTTCGGTCGAGAGGAAGGGGCGGGTCTGCGCACAGGTCCTGTGCCGGAGGGCGTCTGTCCGGGCGCGCCGGCGCCGCTATGCTGGCGGGCGGATCGTTGCGAAGGAGGAACGGATGGCTGCGAGGAACACCCGGTCGGGATATGGAAGCGTGGCGCGCGGGCTGCACTGGCTGACCGCGCTGCTGATCGTGGCGGCCTTCCCGCTGGGCATGATCGCCGAGGCGATGCCCTTCGACACCTCCGAGGCGATGGCGCGCAAGGCCTGGGTGTTCTCCATCCACAAGACCCTGGGCGTGGCGGTGTTCTTCCTGGCGCTGACCCGCATCCTCTGGGCTTTGACCGGGGAAAAGCCGGTGCCGCTGCATCCCGGCCGGCGGCTGGAGACCTTCGCGGCCGAGGCGGTGCATTGGGCGCTTTACCTGTCGCTGGTGGCGGTGCCGCTGTCGGGCTGGCTGCACCACGCGGCGGTCGAGGGTTTCGCGCCGATCCTCTGGCCCTTCGGCCAGGGCCTGCCCCTGGTGCCGAAATCCGAGACGGTGGCGGGCCTTGCCGGGGCGGCGCATTGGGCCTTCACCAAGCTCTTGCTGGCGGCGGTGGCGCTGCATGTGCTGGGGGCGGCGAAACATGCGGTGCTGGACCGCGACGGGACGCTGGCGCGGATGCTGACGGGGCGGCAGGCCGGCGGTGCGGGCGCGCGGGCGCCGCGGCTCGTCCCGGCGCTGCTGGCGGCGGCGGTGTTTGCGGCCGGCGGAGCCGGGGCCTGGGCGGTCGCCGGCCGGGCGCCGGAAGGGCCGGAAACGCCTGCGGCCGCGGCTGCGGCGGGGGGCAACTGGCAGGTGGCGGAGGGGGTCCTGACCTTCGCTGTGCAGCAGATGGGTGCGCGGGTGGAGGGCAGCCTGCCGGCCTGGACGGCAAAGATCGACTTCGATGAGTCCTCGGGGACCGGCAGGGTGGCGGTGGAGATCGACCTGACCCGGATGACCCTCGGCTCGGTCACCGAGCAGGCGCAGGGGCCGGAGTTCTTCGACGTGGCCAATCACCCCGCGGCGCGGTTCACGGCAGAGATCGTGCCGGCGGGCGAGGGGTTCGAGGCGCGAGGGGGGCTGGCGCTGCGCGGGGCGGAGACGGCGGTGACGCTGCCCTTCACGCTGGAGATCGCGGGCGACGAGGCGCGGATGGCGGGCCGGGCGGTGCTGGACCGGCGCGATTTCGGCATGGGGGCCAGCTATGCCGACGACAAGACGGTGGGCTTCGCCGTCGAGGTCGCGGTGGAACTGGTGGCGAAACGCGGAGGGTAGCGCGCGCGCCTAGACGGCCGCGCGGCCGTCGGGCATGGGATTTCCCGCCGCTTTCCGCGCCGCCTTCTCCTCCGCCTTGGCCCGGTCCCACAGCGCGTCCATCTCGGCCAGGTCGCTGTCCGCCGGGGTCTTGCCGGCTTCCGCCAGCCAGTCCTCGATCCGCTCGAACCGGCGGGTGAACTTGGCATTCGCCGCCCGCAGCGCCGCCTCGGGGTCCACCTTCAGGTGGCGGGCGATGTTGGCGACGACGAAGATCAGGTCGCCGACCTCCTCGGCCAGCGCCTCCGGCCCCAGCCGGTCGCGCGCCTCCACCACCTCGCGGGCCTCCTCGGCCAGCTTGTCCAGAACCTGCGCCGTGGAGGGCCAGTCGAAGCCCACCCGCGCCGCCCGGTTCTGCAGCTTCACCGCCCGGGTCAGCGCCGGCAGCGCCAGCGCCACCCCGTCCAGCACCCGCGCCCGCCCGCGCTCGGCCGCCTTCAGCGCCTCCCAGTCCCGGGTCTGCTGCTCCGGCGTCTTGTCGCGGCTTTCGTCCCCGAAGACATGCGGGTGCCGGGCGATCATCTTGTCCGAGATCGCCGCCACCACATCGGCGAAGGAGAACAGCCCCGCCTCCTCGGCCATCCGCGCGTGGAAGACCGACTGGAACAGCAGGTCGCCCAGTTCGCCCTTCAGCTCGCCCCATGCCCGGCGCCGGATCGCATCGGCCACCTCATGCGCCTCTTCCAGCGTATAGGGCGCGATGGAGGCGAAGTCCTGCGCCACGTCCCAGGGGCAGCCGGTGTCCGGGTCGCGCAGCCGGGCCATGATCTCGACCAGCCGGTCGATTCCCGCCGTCTGGTCGCGGACCAGACGGTCGCTCTCGGCGCGGTCAAGGCGGGGAAGGGTCATTGCGGCCACCGTGGTTTTGCGATTTGATCAAAGGCCGAGCCAGACCCCCGCAAAGGATTCCCGCATCATGCCCGTCCTGAACCGTATCGCCTCTTACGCCGAGGAAATGAAGGGCTGGCGGCGGCATCTGCACCAATATCCCGAACTGGCCTTCGACTGCCACCGGACCGCCGCCTGGATCGCCGACCGCCTGCGCGAGATCGACGTGGACGAGATCCACGAGGGCATCGCCACCTCGGGCCTCGTCGCCGTGATCAACGGGCGGGGCGAGGGGCCTACAATCGGGTTGCGCGCCGACATGGACGCCCTGCCGATCGAGGAGATCACCGGCGCCCCATATGCCAGCAAGGTGCCCGGCAAGATGCACGCCTGCGGCCACGACGGCCATGTTGCCATGCTTCTGGGCGCCGCGAAATACCTGGCGGAGACGCGGAACTTCGCCGGGAAGGCGGTGCTGCTGTTCCAGCCGGCCGAGGAGGACGGCGGCGGCGGCCAGGTGATGGTGCAGGAAGGGGTGATGGACCGTTTCGGCATCGAAAGGGTCTTCGGCATCCACAATGCCCCCAACGTGCCCTTCGGCCATTTTCAGACCACCCCCGGCCCGCTGATGGCCAGCGTCGACACAGCCTATGTCCGCGTCACCGGCAAGGGCGGCCACGGCGCCACCCCGCACGAGACGGTGGACCCGGTGGTCGCCATCGTCGCCATGGTGCAGGCGGTGCAGACCATCATCCCGCGCAACGTCTATGCGCTGGACGAGGCGGTGGTCTCGGTCACCATGATCCACACCGGCAGCGCCTCGAACATCATCCCCGAGGACGGCACCTTCGCCGCCACCATCCGCTGCTTCAAGCCGGACGTGCGGGCGCTTCTGAAGAAGCGCTTCCACGAGATCGTGGAAGGCACCGCGGCGGCTTTCGGCGTCCGGGCCGAGATCGACTACGACTGGGGCTATCCGGCGACGATCAACCACGAGGACGAGGCCGAGTTCGCCGCCGAGGTGGCGCGCGAGGTCTCGGGCGCCGAGGCGGTGGATGCGCGGGCGAACCGCGAGATGGGGTCGGAGGATTTCTCCTACATGCTGGAGGCGCGGCCCGGGGCCTATCTCTTCCTCGGCACCGGCCCGGGAGCGGGGCTGCACCACCCGGCCTTCGATTTCAACGACGAGGCGGCGCCGGTCGGGGCCAGCTTCTTCGCGAGGCTGGTGGAACGGGCGCAGCCGCTGGGGTAGGGCGGCGGCATTCCTGCCCGGTCTCCCTTGGCGAAGGCCGTCGCCTTCGCCACCGTGCACCGCTTCCCCTTGTCCGGCCGGGCCTCAAAGGCCCGGCCAGCGCCCGCCCCGACCCGGCGGGCGCTTCACGCCCGCCGGGTCGGGCGCTGGCCTCTCGGGGTATGTGCCGCCACCGTCTCCGGTTGATATGCCGCGCAGGGGCGGGGGCGAGGCAGTGCCTCGCCTGATCCCGCCCGGGGACAACGGCGGAACTACGCTCCCTTGCGATCCCCGCTTCCGTGGGGATGACAGGAGGACCGAGAGGACGGCAGGGCGTGGAATGAGGGGCCATGCTTAGCAAAAGGAAAACCCTGCTTGGCGCAGCAACGGCGCCATGCGAGACTTGGCCGGCGCCGCCCCGATGCCGCAGCAGATTTTCATGAGGTCTTCCATGCACTTGAAACCCGTTCTTGCACTGCTTCTCCTCGGCCTCGCCGGCCCCGCCCTTGCCGACGACTGGATCGGCTTCCGCTCGCCCACCGGCAACATCCATTGCGCGCTCTACGACTGGAACGGCGGGGCCGAGGCGCGCTGCGACCTGCGCGAGCTGACTCCCAGCTACCGCACCCCGCCCGCGGGCTGCGACCTCGACTGGGGCAGCGCCTTCGGCGTCGCCGCCTCGGGCAAGGGCTTCCTGGTCTGCGCCGGCGACACGGTGATGGATCCCGGGAACCCGGTGCTGGACTACGGCCAGGCGGTCTCGCTCGGCGGCATCTCCTGCGTCTCGGCCAAGACCGGCATGACCTGCACCAATGCCGCCGGCCATGGCTTCAGCGTGGCGAAGGCCGGGCAGAAGCTGTTCTGACCGGCCCGATCCGACGGACTTGACTCGGGGGCTCCGGGCGGCTTTGCTGCCCCGGCCCGGATCCGCGCGTCTCCGGCTTCTCTCGAACGACTGCGCTTCCCGAAGCCCCGAGATTTCCCATGGCACTCGAAGACGCCAAGACGCAGGTCGATACTGCGTTCACCCGCAAGGGCCTGCGCGGCCTGTCCTTTGAAAACGCTTTCGGCGGCGCGACCAGCTTCCTGCGCCGCACCTACACCAAGGACCTGACCGGCGTCGATCTGGCGATCACCGGCGTGCCTTTCGACCAGGCGGTGACCCACCGCACCGGCACCCGCTTCGGCCCCCGCGCCATCCGCGAGGCCAGCGCCCTGCAACCCTACGACCCGCCCTACGGCTGGCCCACCAACCCGCTGGAGGAGATGGCGGTCGTCGACTACGGCGACCTCGCCTTCGACTATGCCAAGGTCGCGGACTTCCCCGACACCCTGACCGCCCATATCCGCACCATCCTCGCCGCCGGGGCAGGGACCGTCACCCTGGGCGGCGACCATTACATCACCTTTCCCATCCTGCGCGCCTATGCCGAGAAGTTCGGCCCCCTCGGCGTGATCCATTTCGACGCCCATTCCGACCTCTGGCCCGACGACGACCTCAGCCGCATCGACCACGGCACCATGCTCTACAAGGCGGTGAAGACCGGGCTGGTGGACCCGAAGCGCTCGGTCCAGATCGGCATCCGCACCACCACCGAGGATTACCTCGGCGTCCATGTCATCGACGCCCGCGAGGTGCACGAGAAGGGGGTGGCCGCCACGGTGGCGAAGGCGAAGGAGATCGTCGGGGACCAGCCGACCTATGTCACCTTCGACATCGACTGCCTCGACCCCTCCGCCGCCCCCGGCACCGGCACCCCGGTCTGGGGCGGCCTGCACGGCTGGCAGGCGGCGGCCTGCCTGCGCGACCTTGCCGGCATCAACATGGTCGGCGGCGACATCGTGGAGGTCTCGCCCCCCTACGACACCACCGGCGCCACCGCCATCGCCGGCGCCCATGTGGCCTACGAGCTGATCTGCCTTTACCACTGGGCGAAGACCCGCCGCTGAAAGGGATGCCATGTGGCAGCTGGTGCTGATCGCCTGGGGTACGAAATACGGCCCTGATGACATCAACGCGCTGGTGGCCGCGGTGCGGGCGCAGTCGCGCGGCCCGGCGCGGGTGGTGCTGATCACCGACCGCGACCGCCCCGGCCTTGCCGCCGGGATCGAGACCCGCCCGCATCCGCCGGAATTCCTGCAGCCGCCGATGACCGGCGGCGGCTGCCAGGCCAAGCTGGCGATGTTCAAGCCCGGGCTGCTGCCCGCCGACATGCCGGCGATCTTCCTCGACCTCGACACCGTGGTCCTGGGCGACGTCTCGCGGCTCTTGTCCGCCTGCCCGGCGCCGGAGAACGTGGCAATCCTGCAAAGCGCGGTGCTGCCCTTCGGCGCCGTCGCCCGCTGGATCTGGCGCCTGACCGGCGGGCGGAAATACGCCCGCGGCAATTCCTCGGTGGTGGTGTTCCACCCCGCCCATGCCGGCTACATCGCCGAACGCTTCCTCGACTGCCTCGCCCGCCACCCGGACTTCGGCTTCCGCCCGATGGCCGCCGACGAACGCTTCATCAGCTGGTGCGCCCAGCCGGTGATGCGGGCGGTGCCCACGTCGCTGGCGGTCAAGTTCCCGACCGAGTTCATGTATCCCCGGCTCTGGCTCGGCCGGCTGCGCGGGGCGCTGCCATGGGTGCGCCGCCGCCGGGCCGGGCTGGTCGCCATCACCCTGCCGGGGGTGGAGGTGAAGGCGGCCGAGCTGCTGGCGCTGCCCGAGGGCGCCATCGTCACCGATCGCAAGGGGCGGCGGATGGAATGGTCCGACCGCTACCTCGGCCCGATCCGGCAAAGGCTGGTCGCGCTCCTGTCCCGCAACCCGCCGCCGGGGCCTTGACCGGGGCGGCCTTCCGCGCCAAACCGCCGCCATGGTTCCCTTGGACAAACTCGCCCAGATCACCCAGCGTTTCGAGTTTCTCGAAGCGCGGCTCAACGCCGGCGCGGCGCCGGCCGAGATCGCCCGCATCAGCCGGGAATATTCCGAGCTGAAGCCGGTGGCCGAGGAGATCGCCGCCTACCGCCAGGCGCTGACCGACCTGCAGGACGCCGAAGCCATGCTCTCCGACCCCGAGATGAAGGCGTTGGCCGAGGAGGAAATCCCCCGCCTGCGCGCCCGCATCCCGGAGATGGAGGACCGGCTGCGCCTCGCGCTGCTGCCCAAGGACGCCGCCGATGCCCGCCCGGCCATCATCGAGATCCGGCCGGGGACGGGAGGCGAGGAGGCCAGCCTCTTCGCCGCCGACCTCGCTCGGATGTATCAGCGCTACGCCGAACGCATGGGCTGGCGCTTCGAGGTCTTGGACCATCAGGCCAGCGACCTGGGCGGGGTGAAGGAATTCACCGCCCATGTGCAGGGCGAGGGGGTCTACGCAAGGCTCAAATACGAATCCGGCGTCCACCGCGTGCAGCGGGTGCCGGAGACCGAGGCAGGGGGCCGCATCCACACCTCCGCCGCCACCGTCGCCGTGCTGCCCGAGGCCGAGGAGGTGGACATCGACATCCCCGCCAGCGACATCCGCATCGACACCATGCGGTCTTCGGGGGCAGGGGGCCAGCACGTCAACACCACCGACTCGGCGGTGCGGATCACCCATATCCCCAGCGGAATCGTGGTGACGTCTTCGGAAAAATCCCAGCACCAGAACCGCGCCATGGCGATGCAGGTGCTGCGGGCGCGGCTCTACGAGATGGAGCGCGACCGGCTGGCCTCGGAACGGGCGGCGGAGCGGAAGTCGCAGGTCGGATCGGGAGACCGCTCCGAACGCATCCGCACCTACAACTTTCCGCAGGGACGGATGACCGACCACCGCATCAACCTGACCCTCTACGCCCTGCCGCAGATCGTCGGCGGCGATCTGGACGAGGTGATCGACGCGCTGATCGCCCATGACCAGGCGGCGAAGCTGGCGGAGATGGAGGGGTGATCGCCCGGGCCGCGCTGGCCGCCGCCGTGCCCCGGCTGCGCGCGGCGGGGGTGGAGGATGCGCCGCGGGATGCGAGGCTGCTCATGGCCCATGCGCTCGGTGTGGCGCCGGACCGGCTGACCCTGCACATAGGCGACGAGATGACCGGGCCGCAGGCGCAGGTCTTCGAGGAGGCCGTCGCCGCCCGCGTGGCCCGCAAGCCCTTGTCGCAGATCACCGGCCGCAGGCTGTTCTGGGGCCGCAGCTTCCGCGTCACCGCCGATACGCTGGACCCGCGGCCGGAGACGGAAACCCTTGTGGCAGAGGCGCTTGCCGGCAGTTTCTCAACCGTCCTCGACATCGGCACCGGCACCGGCTGCATCCTGCTGACGCTGCTGGCCGAACGCCCCGACGCGACCGGCCTCGGCACCGACATATCTCCTGCCGCCCTCGCCGTGGCCCGGGAGAACGCCGCCGCGCTGGACCTCGCCATCCGCGCCGATTTCCGGCAGACCAGCTGGCTCGACGGCATCGAGACCCGCTTCGACCTGATCGTCTCCAACCCGCCCTATATTGCGGCAGATGAGATGCCGGCCCTTGCCCCCGAGGTCCGCGACCACGAGCCCCTTGCCGCGCTGACCGATGGCGCCGACGGCCTTACCGCCTACCGCGCCCTCGCCGCGCAGGCCCCGGCGGTCCTTGTTCCCGGCGGAAGGCTGCTGGTCGAGATCGGCCCGGCACAGGGCAGGGCCGTCGCCGCGCTCTTCGCCGCCGCGGGCCTTGCCGACATCCGCATCCTGCAAGACCTGGACGGCCGCGACCGGGTGGTCGCCGCCCGCCGGCCGGTGGAAACCCGCTGACCCTGCGGCGTTGCGCCGCTGTCGGCCCCTTGCAGAATCCGCCACGCATCCACAAATAAATCTTGTCACAGTGCAAAGCCTGTGTTTAGTGGCGCCACGTCAGGGAGGGGCATCGGCCCGGCCCGGCGACCTACCAGCCCCTGCGGAGATTTGGAAGCTGCCCCGAAAACCGGGCGGCAGCCGCAGGCCAAAGCCATCATAAGGACAAGATGCGCTCTTCCAAGAAACGCTCGCGTTCCAACCAGAACCGCCCGCGCAGCCTCGGCAACATCATCAACCGCGTCTTCGATTCCTCGGGTCCCGAGGGCAAGGTGCGCGGAACGCCGCAGCAGATCATCGAGAAATACCAGATGCTGGCGCGCGACGCCCAGCTGTCGAACGACCGCGTGGCGGCCGAGAACTTCCTGCAGCACGCCGAGCACTACACCCGGATGCTGGCCGAGGCGCAGCGCGAGATGGCCGCCGAGCAGGAGGCCCGCCAGCAGCAGTATCAGCAGAACAACCAGCAGAACGGCAACGGCGGTAATGGCAACCGCGAGTTCCGCGACCGCGACGACCGCCGCGACTACCGCGAGCGGGAGGACCGCCGCGACAGCCGCGAGGGGCGCGACTTCCGCGACCCGGGCAGCGAGGAACAGCCGATGGCGGTGGAGGTGATCGACCTCGACGCCCAGGCCGGCGACAGCGGCCTGATCGAGACGCCCGAAACCCGCCGCCGCGAGGAACCCGCCGAGCCCGCCCCGCGGCGCGAGGGCAGCCGCGACGGCCAGCCGCGCAACCGCGACGGCAACCGCGGCCGCGACAACCGCAACCGCCGCGAGCCGCAGGAGCAGCCCGAACTTCCCGCCTTCATCACCGGCCCGGCCCCCGAGCCGAAGCCCGAGGCCCCGAAGGCCGAGGTCCCGAAGACCGAGCCGCAGCCCGAAGCCTCGGCCGAACCCGCCCCCGAAAAACCCCGCCGCGCCCCGCGCAAGCCCAAGGCCGATGGCGAGGGCAAGAAGGAAGCCGCCGAATAAGGCACATCCCGGGGCCCGCGCGGCCCCGGTTTTCTATGCGGGTCATGGCGGAACTCGCGCTGCCGTCATTCGCGTCGGTGGCAGATTCCGTAGGGCGGGGTTCACCCCGCCGCCCTGCCTCCGACCTCCCGCGCCAGGGCGCAGAAGCCTTCCAGCGAAATCTCCTCGGCCCGGGCCGTCGGCGGAATGCCCGCCGCGTCCAGCATCCCCTCAAGCCCCGCCCCGAGGCCCTTCAGCGAGGACCGCAGCATCTTGCGGCGCTGGTTGAAGGCCATCGCCGTCACCCGCTGCAGGACCGCGAAGTCGCAAGGGTAGCGCGGCGCCTCCAGCCGCTTCAGGTGCACCACGGCGGAATGCACCTTGGGGGCGGGGGTGAAGGCCTCGGGCGGCAGCAGCATGACGATCTTCGGCTCCGCCCGCCATTGCGCCAAGAGCGCCAGCCGGCCGTAGTGGTCCGACCCGGGCCTGGCCACGATCCGCTCGGCCACTTCCTTCTGGAACATCAGCGTGAGGCTCTCCCAGAACGGCGGCCAGACCTTCGGCGACAGCCAGCGGATCAGCAGCTCGGTCCCGACGTTGTAAGGCAGGTTCGCCACCACCTTCACCGGCGGTTTCAGATGCGCCGCCACGTCCAGCTCCAGCGCATCGCCCTGCAGCACGGTCAGCCGGCCGGGATGGACGGCGGCGATCTCCTCCAGCGCCGGGATGGCGCGGGGGTCCTTCTCCACCGCCACCACATGCCGCGCGCCCTCGGCCAGCAACCCGCGGGTCAGCCCGCCCGGCCCGGGCCCGACCTCCAGCACATCCGCGCCCGACAGGTCCCCGGCGCAGCGGGCGATCTTGGCGGTCAGGTTCAGGTCCAGGAGGAAGTTCTGCCCCAGCTGCTTCTTCGCCACCAGCCCATGCGCCGCGATCACCTCGCGCAGGGGCGGCAAACCGTCGATCGTCCCCACACCCGCCTCCCTGATTTCATCTGTCCATAAATATCCCGGGGGGTGCGGGGGGCTGGCCCCCCGCTACGCCCGCTTCAGCCGCGCCGCCGCCATATCCTGCGCCATCCGCAGCGCCGCCACCAGCGAGGAGGGATCGGCCACCCCAAGCCCCGCGATGTCGTAGGCCGTGCCGTGATCGGGAGAGGTGCGCACGAAGGGCAGCCCCAGGGTCACGTTCACCCCGCCGGCGAAGTCGATGGTCTTGATCGGGATCAGCGCCTGGTCGTGGTAGCAGCAGACCGCCGCGTCATAGCCGGCCCGCGCCGCCGCGTGGAACATCGTGTCGGCGGGCAGGGGGCCGCGGATCGCCATCCCCCCGGCCGCCAGCCGTTCGACCAGCGGGCGGATCATCCGCTCGTCCTCCCAGCCCATGGCGCCGCCCTCGCCGGCATGGGGGTTGAGGCCCGCCACGACGATCCGCGGTGCGGCGAGGCCGAAGTCGCGGACCAGCGCGGCATGGGTGATGCGGATGGTCTCCTCCAGCAGCGCCCCGGTCAGGGCGGCGGGCACCTCGGACAGCGGGATGTGGATCGTCGCCGGCACCACCCGCAATCCGGGGCAGGCCAGCATCATCGCCACCCGCTCCACCCCGGCCAGATGGGCGAGGAATTCGGTATGGCCGGGGAAGGCGAAGGCCGCGCCGTCCTTCAGCGCCTTCTTGTGGATCGGCGCGGTGCAGATCGCCCCGGCCTCGCCCGCCTGCACCAGCGCCACCCCGCGCGCGATGGCGGCGATCACGCCGGCGGCATTGGCCGGGTCGGGACGGCCGGGCAGGGCAGGGGCGGCGAAGTCCAGCCGCAGCACCGGCAGCTGCGCGGGCGGCACGGCGGCGGCCTCGGCCACATGCGCGATCTCGGCCACCTGCGTGCCCGGCGGCAGGTGCCGCGGGTCGCCGATCCAGGCGAAGGGCAGGTCGGCCCCCAGCAGCGCCCGCGCCTTCACCGCGATCTCCGGCCCGATGCCCGAGGGATCGCCGCAGGTCAGGACCAGCGGCGCGGTCACGGCTCGCGGATCAGCGCATTGGCCTTCAACTCGGCCATGTAACCCTGCGCCAGCCCGTCGATCTTCTGGTTCTGCACCTGCTCGCGGATCTGGTCGCGCGTGGGCGGGGTGTCGGCCTCGACATTGCGCGAGCACAGCATCAGCACCATCCGCTGCCCCGCGGCCGTCCGCGTGGTCGCGATCTCGCCGGGGTCCAGCTTGGCCAATTCCAGCCCGATGTCCTGCGGGATTTCCGACATCGGCTTCGACTCGATCACCAGCGTCTCTGCGGGCTGGCCCTTGGCGAGGCCATAGAGGTCCATGCACTTGTCGGTATTGGCCACCACCTCGGCCACCGCCGCGGGATTGTCGGGGATGTAATAGCGGGCATATTCCACCGAGACGCCGATCGGCTCGGCGGTCTCGTCCTCGGCCACGTCGCGCAAGAGGAACAGCACCACCGCATTCGGCACCGCCACCGGCTTCGACACCTGTCCCTCGCCCAGGCCGAGAAGCTGGCCGGCGATGGTCGGCGGCAGGTTCGACAGCGGCAGCCAGTCCAGCCGGCCGCCGTTCCCGGCCGTCGGCGCCGCGGAATGGGCGCGGGCGGCGGCGGCGAATTCGGCCTCGGTGTCGATGGAGGCGTAAAGCCGGTTCGCCAGCGCCATCGCGCTGTCCTCCTGCCCGGGCGGGGCGGCGATCACCAGTTCCGAGGCCAGCACCTTCAGCGCCCGCGGCCGGGTCATCGTCTGCATCGCCTTGTCGATGTCGGATTCCGAGACCGAGACCTGCCCGGCATAGCGGGCCCGGATCGCCTCGCGCCACAGAAGCCCGGCGACGACGAAGTCGCGGTAGGTCTGCGGCGCGATGCCGACCTTCTGCAACTCGGCCACCAGCTGCTCGGCGGTCAGGTTGGCGCGGGCGGCGAATTCCTCCATCCCCTGCGTCACCTGCTCCTCGGTGACGGTCAGTCCCAGCCGCTTGGCCTCGGCCATGCGCAGCCGGTCCTCGGTCAGCGCCTTCAGCGCCTCTTCCATCGGGTCGCCGGGGGCGCGCAGCACCTTGAGGAACAGGGCGCGCTGGATCACCTCGTATTCGGTGATCACCTGGTCGTTGACGTAGAGCCGCGGCGCGAACAGGTTCTGCGCCGCCGCCGGCAGCCCCGCCAGCGTCACCGCCGCCGCCAGGGCCAGCGCCCGCAGCCCGCCCCGCATCCCCCGCATCCGCTGTGCCATCTGCCCGAAATCCTGCATCGCCATCCTGCGCCCGTCTGTCTTCCCGGGTCTTCCTGTCCTGGGCCGTCCCCTACCTGCAGCGCCGCGCGGGGCCGGCGGTGCCGGTGCCGCTGATGCCGATCAGTTCGAAGGACAGGCCGAAATCCGTCGTCGGCGTCACACTAGTCGAGGATGTGAACCGGCGCGAGAGGGAAACATCCACCGCCAGGCAATCCGTCCGGTATTCCAGCCCGAGCGCGGCCAGGGTGCCGCGGTCGGCCTCGAAGTCGTAGCTGCCGGAGAGACGGGTGGTCAGCTGGTCGGTGGCGCGCCAGGCGGCGTCGAAGGTGAATTCGCGGATCGGGTCGGGGCGGTTCTCGTAGAGCGGGTCCGCCACCACCCAGAGCATCGAGGTCGCCAGCGCCAGCCGGTCGCGGTTGACCGAGACCCGGGCCTCGGCCTTCGACAGGTTCAGATCGCTGTCGAAGGTGGCGCGGCCGGCGATGGCATAGCCGTTGGCCAGGGTGAAGTTCACCCCCGCCAGCCAGTCCGAGCTTTCGCCCGCCAGGCCCGAGGCCGGGCCGAACTGCGCGTAATCCTTCTCGCGCCAGACCCGGCCCAGCGTGACCCCCATGGTCCAGCCGGCCGGATCGTGCCGGGTCCAGGTCACGCCGACATTGGCCCGCCGCCCCAATTCCACCGCGTCCGAGCCGGGGAAGCGGTTCAGCGAGAACAGGTTGCCCTCGTCGAATTCCACCAGTGCGGAATCCTCGTTCGGGATGCCGCCGCCGTCGCTGCCCGCCCAGACCAGCTGCACCACCGGCTCGATCACATGCACCGCGCCGGAGGAGGCGGCCTTGACCCAGGGCCAGCGCAATTCGACCCCCGCGGCGGCATGGCTGCGGGTCTTGTGGCCGGCATAGGTCGCGTCCTGCGAGATGACATAGGCATCCGCCGTAGCCTCGCCCAGCAGGGTGGCCTCGATTCCGGCGGGCAGGACCAGGCTTCGCCGCCAGTCGATGCGGGCCGAGAACCTCTGCATGTCGCGCCCATCCGAAATATCGTCGCCGTCAGGGTCCAACGGGCTGGAGGAACTGCGCCAGTGGCTGTGGGTCTGCAGCCGCAAGCCCCCCTCGCCGCCGAAGGGGCCGAGCGAGAAGCGGCGGTGGAAGGTCAGGTCCGCCACCACCGAGGGGATGGTGGTGTTGTCCTCGTCATCGCGCAGGGTCTGGAAGCTGATCACCCGGCCCGAGATGTATTCGTTGCGCCGGGTGCGGTCGATGGTGATCCGGCTGTCCAGCCGGTCGGTGTTCATGATGCCGTAGTCCAGCAGATAGGCCGGGTCCGACACCGTCTGCAGCTTCAGGTCCAGCCCGAAGCCCTGCGGCAGGTCGAAATGGCCGGTGGCGAAGAGATAGCCGCGGTCCTCGCCCGGCAGGATCCGGTCGCGCGAGAAGGCGCCGGTCACCTCGATCCCGCCGGTGGCGAAGGCCTGGCGGTAGCGCAGCTCGACCGAGCGGCCGTTCTTGGTGGTGATGTAGGGGGTGATGGTCAGGTCGCGGCTGTCGCCGATCCTGATGAAATAGGGGAATTTCAGCCCCGTCCCCAGTTCCGAGGTGGTGCGGAGCGAGGGTTGCAGGAAGCCGGTGGCGCGGTCCAGCGTCGGGTCGGGCATCCGCAGGCGGGGGATGTAGAACACCGGAATCCCGGCCACCCGGAATTGCGCATGGTCGAAGTAGAGCTGCCGCTCCGCCTGGTCGTGCACCACCCGGCGGGCGCGGATTTCCCAGACCGGCACCGGGTTCGCCGCGCAGACCTTGCAGGAGGAGGCCACCACGTTGTCCAGCGCGGTATAGCGCCCGTCGACCCGCATGATCCGGTTCGCCGCAA
Source organism: Rhodobacter sp. SGA-6-6 (assembly GCF_011043545.1). GTDB lineage: Bacteria > Pseudomonadota > Alphaproteobacteria > Rhodobacterales > Rhodobacteraceae > Pseudogemmobacter. The sequence continues at coordinate 84,941 of NZ_JAAKGP010000008.1, forward strand.
GTTGCAGCTGCCGGTTCAGCACCATGCGGGCGCTGATCAGCAGCCCCTCGGACAGGTCCGCCGCCAGATCGGCCTGCGAGGCCAGGATGACGGTCTGGCCGCTTGCCTCGGTCAGCAGGATCGGGCCTTCGATCACCAGCCGGTCGCTGGCCTGGTCGTAGACGATCCGGCTGGCCTTCAGCGTGCGGCCCTTGAAGAAGACCTCGACATTGCCGGTCGCGATCAGGCGGGTGTCGCCGGTGATCTCCAGCCTGTCCGAGACCAGCGCGGCGGTCTCCTGCGCCAGTGCGGGAGAGGCGAGCGCCAGCAGCAGCGCGAGGAGGCGGAGAAGGGCGCGCATCAGCCGTCCTCCAGATGCAGGACGAGGCCGAGGGCGAGAAGGGCGGCGGCCAAGGGCGGGCTCCAGGCCGCCAGCAGCACCGGGATCTGGCCGGAATCGCCGAGGGCCTGGGCGAAGTTGCGCAGGAAGAACACCGCGAAGCCCGAGAGCATGGCGTAAAGCACCATGGTCCCGGTCCTGCCGAAGCGGGCGTGGCGCATGGTGAAGCCGGCGGCGATCAGCACCATCGCGGCCAGCAGCAGCGGCTGCGCCAGCTCCATCTGGAACCAGAGCCGATAGGAGCGGGCGGTGAAGCCCGCGCTTTCCAGCCCGTCGATATAGCCCGGCAACTGCCAGATCGGCACCGCATTCGGGGTGCCGAAACTGTCGCGGATCCGCTCCGGCGTCAGGTCCGAGGGCAGGCGGGTGCCGTCGGGCCAATGCGTCGCCGCGAGTTCCGGGTTGGGCGCCGCCAGATCCCACATCTTCGCCCCGTCCAGCAGCCAGGCCCCGGCGGTCAGCTTGGCCCGCGTGGCCTCCACCCGCGTGGCGGGGGTGCCGTCGGGGCCGAAGGTCAGTAAGGTGACGGCGGACAGCTCGGTCCCGTCCAGGTTGGCGCGGCCCGCCTGGATGACGGTCTGGCCGTATGTGCCGCCCTGCCGCAGCCAGAGCCCGGTGTCCGACACCGACAGCACGGAATCCCCCGGGCTGAGCCAGGCCGCGCGCTGCTCCTCATAGGCCTTCTGCGTCGCCGCCACCAAGGGGTTGAGGATGCCGACGGCGAAAAGCCCGATCGCCAGCGCGGCGGCCACCGGCGTCACCAGGAAGCGCAGGCCCGACCGGCCGGCGGCGCGCACCACCACCAGCTCCGACGACCGCGCCAGCGCCAGGAACAGCGCCACCGAGCCCATGATCAGGATCAGCGGCAGGATGCGGTAAAGGGTGTCCGGCACGTTCAGCACCGACAGCCGGAAGGCATCGGCCAGCCCGGCATCGGTGCCCGACAGCTTCCGCATCTGCTCGATCATGTCGATCAGCAGCAGGATGCCGAAGAAGATCAGGAACACCATGCCGACCGTGGTCAGGAACCGGCGGGCGATATACAGCGACATCGTCATGCCGGCGCCTCCGCCCCGGCCTGCCGCGGCCTTCGCCGCGGCCGCTGCGCCAGCCACAACAGCCCGACCGCCATCGCCAGCCCGGCCAGCGGCGCCAGATAGACCAGCGGCCAGGCCATGTCGCTGGCCAGCGCCCGGCCCGAGGCGACGGTGGAGATGGTCTGCAGCACGATCAGCAGCCCGACGCCGAGCGCGATCTGCGGCAACATGCCGAAGCGCGAATAGCCCCCCAGCATCAGCGCCGCGAAGCCGACCAGCGGCGCCGCCAGCGCCAGCAGCGGCGAGGCGATCCGGCTGTGCGCCTCTTCCCGGAAGGCGGCGCGGTTGCTTGCCGTCGCCTCCAGCAATTCGGGCGGGGCCGCCAGCAGGTCCAGCGTCGACAGTTCCCGCAAGGACTGCCGCCGCGCCGCCCCGGCATCGACCAGCCCCGCCAGTTCCATGGCGAAATTCTCGAAGCGGGTGACGGCCAGCCGCTGCCCCTCGCGCGCCAGCCTCTGCGCCGCGCCGTCGATCATCACCAGCACCGGCCCGGCCTCGCCCCGCACCAGAAGCGCGGTCTCGGCGGTATAGACCACCCGCTCGGCCTCGCCCCGCTCGTCGGAGAGGAAGATCTTCTTCAGCTCGCCCAGGGGGCTGATCTCGCTGATGTAAAGCGTGATCCCGGTGGCGGGGTGCATGAACCGTCCCTCGTTCAGGAAGCGGGCGGTGGCGTTCTGCGAAATCTCCGAGGTGCGCTCGCCCAGCCTTGCCTGCGACAGCGGCACCAGCACGTTGGTCAGCACCATCTGCATCGCCAGCACCGAGAGGCCGAAGAACAGCACCGGACGGGCCAGCCGGAAGGCGGAGAAGCCGGTGGCCTGCATCACCACCAGCTCGCTTTCCTGGTTCAGCCGGTTGATGGCGTAAAGGCAGGCGGCGAAGGCGGAAATCGGCAGCACCAGGCGGATCACGTTGGGCAGGGTCAGCAGGGAAAACTCAAGGAAGACCACCGCCGACTGGCCGTCGCCGATCAGCTGGTCGAACAGGCCGACGGCGCGGTTGACCCAGTAGACGGCCACCAGCACGAGGCTGAAGAAGCCGAACAGCGCCAGCAGCTGCGACAGCAGGTATCGGTCGAATCTGGACAAGCGGAAATGCGTCCCCACAAGATGTTGCGTGACCCTAACGGATTTGCCGGGGGCCCGAAACTCATATCTGGCAAAGCCCGCGGCCAATCTGTAGCCTTTGCGCAGCCGCCCGCCGATCCCGGCCGGGCCGGGCGCATCCCACAGACGCGAAGGCATCCCATGACGCATCCCGCCCCGATCCGATTCACCGAAACCGACCTCGACCGGCTGGCCGCCCATCCGGGCCGCATCGCCGTGCTGGCCGACGGGCCGACCGGCATGACCCCCGCGGCGCGGCGGCTGGACCGGGCGACGAAGGGGGCGCTGGCGCGCGCCATGGGGTCCGAGGGCTGGGGCAAGCTGAAGCCGGGCGAGGCGCTGGAACTGGCCTTCCCGGCCGGGCTGGCCGCCGAGGCGCTGCAGGTCGTCCGGCTGCCCAAGCGCACCGATGCCGCCTCGGCCCGCAAGGCCGGCGCCGTCCTCGGCAAGGCGCTGTCGAAGGCCGACCTGCTGGTGATCGCGGAGAACCATCCCCGCGCGGCCGAGGTCTCCTTCGGGCTGGCGCTGCGGGCCTATGACTTCACCCCGCACAAGACCGGCGAGCAGGCGGCGAAGGGCGCGGTGGAGATGATGGTCTCCGCCCCCGAGGCGGTGGCTGCCGAGGCCGCGCCGATGGCCGCGGTGGCCGAGGGCGTATTCTTCACCCGCGATCTGGTGAACGAGCCGGCGAACATCCTGACCACCGACGATTTCGCCGCCCGGCTGGCGGCGATGCAGGAACTGGGGCTGGAGGTGGAGATCCTGGAGGAGCCCGAGCTGAAGAAGCTGGGCATGGGCGCGCTTCTGGGCGTCGGGCAGGGCTCGGAAAGCCCCTCCAAGGTGGTGGTGATGCAGTGGAACGGCGGGGCGAAGGGCGAGGCCCCCTTCGCGCTGGTCGGCAAGGGCGTGGTCTTCGACACCGGCGGGATTTCCATCAAGCCGGCGGCCGGGATGGAAGAGATGACCATGGACATGGGCGGCGCCGGCACCGTGGCCGGGGTGATGCGCACCCTGGCGCTGCGGAAGGCGAAGGCCAATGTGGTGGGCCTTGTGGGCCTCGTGGAGAACATGCCTGACGGCCGGGCGCAGCGCCCGGGCGACGTGGTGCGCTCGATGAAGGGCGACACCATCGAGGTGATCAACACCGATGCCGAGGGCCGTTTGGTGCTGGCCGACGTGCTCTGGTATGCGCAGGAGCGGTTCCAGCCGAAGGGCATGATCAACCTCGCCACTCTGACCGGGGCGATCATCGTCGCGCTCGGCCACGAGAACACCGGCGTCTTCTCCAACGACGACGACCTCTGCACCGCCTTCCTCCGCGCCGCCAGCGCGGAAGGCGAGGGCGCCTGGCGGATGCCGATGGGCGAGGCTTACGACGCCAAGCTGAAATCGCGCATCGCCGACATGATGAACGTCGGCGGCCGCGACGGCGGCGCGATCACCGCGGCGCAGTTCCTGGCCCGCTTCGTCAAGGAAGGGACGCCCTGGTGCCACCTCGACATCGCCGGCACGGCGCTGGTGAAGGCCGACACCACGCTGGCGCCGAAAGGGGCGACCGGCTGGGGGGTGATGGCGCTGAACCGGCTGATCCGCGACAGGTTCGAGGCGAAATAGCCCCGATGGGCGCGGTGATGTTCTACCACCTGACTCGGCACGGCATGGACGAGGTGATCGACATGCTGGTGCCGCGGGCGCTGGCGCAGGGCTGGCGGGTGATGATCCGCAGCCCCGACCGCGCCGCGCTGGAGCGGCAGGACCAGCGGCTCTGGCTTTCCCCCGAAGAGGGCTTCCTGCCGCACGGGCTGGAGGGCGGCGCGCATGACGCCGAGCAGCCGGTGCTCTTGGGGACGGGCGCGCCGGTGAACGGGGCGCAGGCGCTTTTGCTGATGGGGCCGCAGGCGGTGCAGCCGCAGGAGGCGCAGGCGCTGGAGCGGGTCTGGCTGGCCTTCGAGGGCCGCGACGAGAGGCAGGTGCAGGCGGCGCGGCTGCAATGGAAGGCCGTGACCGCGGCGGGTCTTGTCGCGCAATACTGGAACGACGACTCCGGCCGCTGGGAGAAGAAGGCCGAAAGCGCCGCGAAGGGCTGAACGGTTGCCATATGTGCGCCTTGGCAGGCGCAAGCCTTTCGTCTCGCCTCTGCGCCTTTCAGGCGCAACCGGCTCGGGTGCCTCCGGCGGGGATATTTCCATCCAGAAAGAGGCAAAGGCTCCTCCTCTTTCTGGACGCAAATATCCTCAGGGGGTTTGGGGGCAGAATGCCCCCGAGGCCGGGGCAGGGCGCTACCGCCCCAGGATCATCTTGTCGCCGGCGATCTCGATCCTGAACCTTCCGAGGTAGTCCATCCCCAGCAGCGAGATGTCCATCTCCCCTTCGTTCACCCAGGCCGAGACATTGCTGTCGGCGAAGGGGCCGAGGCCCACCGTGTCCAGCGTCACCCGCGCGGTGCGGACGCGGCCGTTGGCGGTATAGGCCTCGCCCAGGTAGAGCAGCGCCTCGGGGTCGAGGCCGATGGCTTTCGCATCCGCCTTGGTCAGCACCATGGTCGAGGCGCCGGTGTCGGCCATGAAGCGCAGGTCCACGCCGTTGACCGTCAGCGTGGCGTAGTAATGCCCGTCCGGCGCGCGGGGCAGTTCCACCCGGCCGGCCTCGGTCAGGATCTGGTCGGGGATCGCCTGCGGGCCGCGGATGTCGGTCCAGAGTCCGTAGGCCGCCATCACCCCCAGGAAGATCAGCCCCCAGGCCGCCGCCACCCGCAGTGCCTGGCCCATGCGGCCGCGGTATTCCACGATCATCCAGCCGCCGATCGCCGCCAGCAGCAGCGCCAGATAGCCGAGCCTTGCGAAACTGTCGCCGTCCATGCGGTCTCCCTCGTCCTTCCCGGATATGGGGCATCGCGGCGCGGAAGGGAAGGCTCAGCCGACGAGGCCGGTCTGCCGCACCCCGTCGATCACGAACTGCACCGACAGCGCCGCCAGCAGCATCCCCAAGAGCCGGGTGATCACCACCACCCCGGTGCGGCCCAGCATCCGCTCCAGCGGCGGCGAGGCGAGGAGGAAGGCGAAGGTCACCGCCATCATCGCCAGCAGCAGCCCGATCACCCAGGCCGCGCCCTGCCAGCCGGGGCCGGACTGGCCGACCAGCAGGATCATGGTGGCGATGGCGCCCGGCCCGGCGATCAGCGGCGTGGCGAGGGGGAAGACCGAGGGGTCGTGGTCGGGGTCCGGCTGCTGGCCTTCCCTCCGCTGGGTCCGCCGCTCGAACAGCATGTCGAGCGCGGTGAGGAACAGCAGGATGCCGCCGGCGATGCGGAAGGCGGGCATCGAGATGCCGATAAAGCCGAGGATCGACTCGCCGAAGAGGCCGAAGGCGGTCAGCAGCACCGCGGCGATCAGGCAGGCGCGGCGGGCCATGGCGCGGCGGCGTTCGGACGACATGCCGCGGGTGAGGGCGATGAACATCGGCACCAGCCCGGGCGGGTCGATCACCACGAAGAGGGTGGCGAAGGCGGTGATCAGGAAGGCGGTCTCGGGCATCGGGCCTCCGGGTTGGCAGGCAGGCTAGCCCGCGGGGCGGGGGCTTGGGAAGGGCCGTCAGCCGCCCGCCGCCTCCAGCCGTTCCTGCGCCTCCAGCCACAGCGCCTCGGCGCGGTGCTCGGCGGCTTCCAGTTCGGCGAACTTGGCGGTGAACTGGTCGAGGTCGGCCTTGCGGTCGGCGTCGTAGAGCGCCGGGTCGGCCATGCGGTCGGATAGCTTCGCCCGCATCTCCGACAGCTTCGCCAGCCGCTCCTCGGCCTTGCGGACCTCCGTCCGCAGGGCGGCAAGGTCGGTGACGGGTTTCTTCGGCTTCTCGGCGGGTTTCGTGACGGTCTTCGCCTCGTCGCCTTGCAGGAGAAGGCTGCGATAGGCCTCCAGGTCCTGCTCGAACGGCGCAACGGTGCCGCCCTTCACCAGCCAGAGCCGGTCGGCGACCAGGCTCAGCAGGTGCATGTCGTGGCTGACCAGGATCACCGCGCCGGTGTATTCGGTCAGCGCCTCGACCAGCGCCTCGCGGCTTTCGATGTCGAGGTGGTTGGTCGGTTCGTCGAGGATCAGCAGGTGCGGCGCGTCGATGGTGGCAAGGAGCAGCGACAGCCGCGCCTTCTGCCCGCCGGAGAGCCGGCCGACCGCGGTTTCCGCCTGTTCCGCCATCAGCCCGAAGCCCGCCAGCCGGGCGCGCAGCCGCGCGGGAGGCTCTCCGGGGCGCAGGCGGGCGACATGGGCCAGCGGCGTGTCCTCCACCTCCAGCTCATCGACCTGATGCTGGGCGAAATAGCCGATCCGCAGCTTGGACGACCGATGCAGGCGGCCCTCGGAGGGATGAAGTTTGCCCGCCAGCAGCTTGGACAGCGTGGATTTCCCCTCGCCGTTGCGGCCGAGAAGGGCGATGCGGTCGTCCTGGTCGATCCGCAAGCTCAGCCGCCGCAGCACCGGCGGGCCGCCGTAGCCGACGGCGCAGCCCTCCAGCGTCAGGATCGGCGGCGACAGCTCTTCCGGCTCGGGGAAGGTGAACTTCGCCAGCGCCGCCTCCTGCGGGGTGGAGGTCAGCTTCAGCCGCTCGATCATCTTCAGCCGCGACTGCGCCTGCTTGGCCTTCGAGGCCTTGTAGCGGAAGCGGTCGACGAAGCTTTGCAGATGGGCGCGGCGGGCCTCGGCCTTGCGGTTCTCGGCCTCGGCCACGGCAAGGCGGGCGGCGCGGGTTTCGGCGAAGGTGTCGTAGGGGCCGGAGTAATAGGTCAGCTTGCGGTCTTCCAGATGCAGGATGCCGGTCACGGCGCGGTTCAGGAGGCCGCGGTCGTGGCTGATGATGATGACGGTATGGGGGTATTTCGCCAGATAGCTTTCCAGCCAGAGCGCGCCTTCGAGGTCCAGGTAGTTGGTCGGCTCGTCCAAGAGCAGCACGTCCGGCTGCGCGAACAGCACCCCGGCCAAAGCCACCCGCATCCGCCAGCCGCCGGAGAAAGCGGAGCAAGGCAGCAGCTGCTGGTCGGGCTCGAACCCCAGGCCGCGCAGGATCGAGGAGGCCCGCGCCTCGCCCGACCAGGCGTCGATGTCGATGAGCCGGGCCTGGATCTCGCCGATGCGGGCGGCATCGGTGGCGGTCTCGGATTCGGCCAGCAGCGCGGCGCGTTCGGTGTCGGCGGCCAGCACGGTGTCGATCAGCGACACCTCCGAGGACGGCACTTCCTGCGCCACCCCGCCGATGCGGGCGCGCTGCGGCAGGCTGATGGCGCCGCCCTCCAGCGTCAGCTCGCCCCGGATCAGCCGGAACAGCGTGGTCTTGCCGGTGCCGTTGCGGCCGACCAGGCCGACCTTGTGGCCCTCGGGGATGGTGGCGGAGGCGCCCTCGAACAGGGGGCGGCCCTCGACCGAATAGGTGATGTCGGCGATCTTCAGCATGGCGCGGAACGCTTGGCCTGTCCTTGCGGCAAGGTCAACCTCTCGCGGCGCGTCGCAGGAAGTCCTTGCGGCATCGGGCGACGGGCGGCTAGCCTTTGCGTGCTGTCCCGCAACCGGCCGGAAGCCAGACGACCGCAGGAACAATCAACGACAGGACACCCACATGCAGATGACATTCCTCCAGCCCTGGGCGCCGCAGATTCGCAGCGTCCTGCGCATCCTGGCTGCCGCGACCTTCCTGACCCATGGCTCGATGAAGCTGTTCGGCTGGCCCGTGCCGATGGAGTTTCCGCTGAACACCCTGATGACTGTCGCCGGGGTGCTGGAAGTGGCGGGCGGGCTTCTGCTCGTGATCGGGCTGTTCTCGCGGCCGGTGGCCTTCGTGCTGTCGGGCATGATGGCCGTCGCCTATTTCATGGCCCATGCCCCGGGCGGGTTCTTCCCGGTGCTGAACGGCGGCGAGCCGGCGATGCTGTTCTGCTTCGTCTTCCTCTACATCGCCGCGGCGGGGCCGGGGCCGTGGAGCCTGGATGCCGTGATGGCGCGGAAGACCTGAGCGCGACACGGAAGGGGGCTGCCGTCGGGCGGCCCCCTGGTGCCATCTTTTCTTTGCCCGGCGCCCGTGCTAGCAGCCCGGCCACGCGAAAAGGGCCGCATCCGGCCCCTGAAATGGAGAGCCATATGGCCATTGAACGCACCCTCTCGATCGTCAAGCCCGACGCCACCAAGCGCAACCTGACCGGCAAGATCGTCGCCAAGTTCGAGGAGGCCGGCCTGCGCGTCGTCGCCTCCAAGCGCATCCACCTGACCCCGGCCCAGGCCGGCCAGTTCTACGCCGAGCACAAGGAACGCCCCTTCTACGGCGAGCTGTGCAGCTTCATGGCCTCCGAGCCGGTGGTGGTGCAGGTGCTGGAAGGCGAGGGCGCCATCGCCAAGAACCGCGAAGTGATGGGCGCGACCGATCCGGCCGCCGCCGCCCCGGGCACCATCCGCAAGGAATTCGCGCTGTCGAAGGGCGAGAACTCGGTCCACGGCTCGGACAGCGAGGCCTCGGCCGCGCGCGAGATCGCCTTCTTCTTCTCGGGCCTCGAACTGGTGGGCTGAGCGCAAATTCCTTGGAAGGAATTTGCAAGCTCCTTCCAAGGAGCTTGACAATTTTCCTGCAGGAAAATTGCGCCTAGCCTTGGCGTTCCACCACGCCGAAGAACGAAAGGGCCGCCTCCAGATCGGAGCGGCCCTTTTCCTTTGTGCCCCGGACCGAGGCCTTGATCGCGTCGAACTTCGCCCGCAGCGCCTTCTTCTCCTCGCCCTGGCAATCGTTCCAGGGCCGGCCCTGCAGGCCCATCACCAGCACGTAATAGCCGATGAAATGCGGCGGACTGCCGGAGAGGAGAAGCCGCCGGTAGCCCTCGTCCGCCCCGAGCGCCCGCAACTCTTGCGCCGAATGGATGCCGGCCCGGGCGAAGGCCGCCTCGGAGGCCGGGCCGAGATTGGGGATCGAGGAGACGGGATCGGGCATCGGGGCGGCCTGCGAACGGAAACGGGGCCAGCCTACAGGCCGGCCCCGGGTTCCGGCAAGCCGCCGGGATCAGATCGACGCCCAGTCCTTGAAGACGGGCTTGCCCTGCGGCTTGGGCGCGCTGCCCTGCTGCTGGGGTTGCTGGGCCGGCGTGGTGCTGCCGCCTTGCTGCTGCGATGACGTGGCCATTGTGACTGCTCTGCCTCGGCTCTGGTTTCACATGGCCTTGATGTGCCTTTTACAAATGGCGGCAGCAAGTCCGGGACATGGCCCCATTGCGACAATCGCGATCACATGTGCGACATCGGCAACAAGTTTTTCCCTGCAGGCGCAAAGGGTTTCCTGGCAGGCATAACCGGCCGGTCAGCCGACCACGCTGGCCGGAAAACCGATGGCCTCCAGCGCCTTGACCAGCGCCTCGGGCGGGGCGCCCTCGGCGGTGACGCGGCGGGCGGGCAGGTCGACCTCGACCTTTGAGGCGAGGGGGGAAAGCGCGGCCTCGACGCTGGCCTTGCAATGGCCGCAGGACATGTCGGGAACGGAAAGCACGGTCATCGGGAATCTCCTTCTGCCGGCGATATGGGGCTTCCAGCAGGGGGAAGGTCAAGGGCCGTCGTCGGGTCGATTTTCTGCGGGCGGAGGGGTTGACCTTCCAGTCGCTGGAAACCTTATATCCGGCAGGCGAAGGAGAACACGCCGATGGATACCACCGCTCTGCCCCCCGGAACCGACCCTGAAACCGCCCGCTTCCGGCTGGAGGGGATGACCTGCGCCTCCTGCGTGGCCCGGGTCGAACGCGCGCTGAAGGCGGTGCCGGGGGTGGAGGCGGCCGCGGCCAATTTCGGCACCGGCGAGGCCACGGCCCGCTTCCATGCCCCCGCCACCCGCGAGACGATGGCCGAGGCGCTGGCGAAGGCCGGCTATCCGGCGGTGCCGGAGGTGGTCACGCTCTCGGTCGAGGGCATGACCTGCGCCGCCTGCACCGGACGGGTGGAGCGGGTGCTGAAGGCGCAACCGGGGGTGGCCTCGGCCGTGGCGAACCTGGCGACGCGGCGGGCGCAGGTGACCCTGTGGGAGCGCGCCGACCCGGCGGCGCTGGCCGCGGCGGTGACCCGTGCGGGCTATGCCGCCGCGCCGCTGGAAGAGGCCGCCCCCGCCGATCCGGCGGCCGAGGAACACCGGCTCTGGCGGGATTTCATCATCGCCGGCCTGCTGACCCTGCCGGTCTTCGTGGCCGAGATGGGCGGGCACCTGTTCCCGGCCTTCCACCACTGGCTGCACGGCGCGGTCGGGCAGCGGCCGCTGTGGATCATGGAATTCCTGCTGACCACCGCCGTGCTGGCCGGCCCGGGGCGGAGGTTCTTCCTCAAGGGTATCCCCTCTCTGCTGCGCGGCGGGCCCGACATGAATGCGCTGGTCGCGGTGGGGACCCTCGCGGCCTGGGGCTTCTCCACCCTTGTCCTGTTCGCGCCGGGGCTGATCCCGGCGGAAAGCCGCTCGGTCTGGTTCGAGGCGGCGGCGGTGATCGTGACGCTGATCCTGCTGGGCCGGGCGCTGGAGGCGCGGGCGCGGGGCAGGGCGGGCGCGGCCATCGCCCGGCTGGTCGGCCTGCAACCGCGGGTGGCGCGGCTGGAGGACGGGCAGGAGGTGCCGGTGGCGAGCCTCTTGCCGGGGATGCGGATCGTGCTGCGACCGGGCGAGCGGGTGCCGGTGGACGGGCTGGTGGCCGACGGCGCCTCGGCGGTCGACGAATCCATGCTGACCGGCGAGCCCTTGCCGGTGGAGAAGCGCAGCGGCGATGCGGTGACGGCAGGCACGGTGAACGGCACCGGCGCGCTGGTGGTCGAGGTGAAGGCGGTCGGCGCCGCCACCACCTTGGCCCGGATCGTCGCCATGGTCGAGGAGGCGCAGGGGTCGAAGCTGCCGGTGCAGGCGCTGGTGGACCGGGTGACTTTGTGGTTCGTGCCGGCGGTGATGGCGGTGGCGGCGGCGACCGCGGTGATCTGGCTGTTGGCGACCGGCGATGTCGCCCGGGCGCTGGTCTCCGGCGTCGCGGTGCTGATCATCGCCTGCCCCTGCGCCATGGGGCTGGCGGTGCCGGTCTCGATCCTGGTCGGCACCGGGCGGGCGGCGGAACTGGGGGTCCTCTTCCGCCGCGGCGATGCGCTGCAGGCGCTGGCCGGCATGACGGTGGTAGGCTTCGACAAGACCGGCACCCTGACCGAGGGCAAGCCGCAGGTGGCGGCGGTCCACGGGCCTGACTGGGTGCTGCCGATGGCCGCGGCGGTGGAGCGGGGCAGCGAACACCCGCTGGCCGCCGCCGTGCTGGCCGCGGCGACGGATGTGCCCGAGGCGACCGGCTTCAAGGCCCGCCCCGGCTATGGCGCCGAGGCGATGGTGCAGGGCGCAAGGATCGAGGTGGGCGCGGCGCGGATGTTCTCCGCGATCCCTCCCGACCTCGAGGCCAAGGCGGCCGAGGCCGCGGCCCAGGGGCAGAGCCTGCTCTACGTCGCCCGCGACGGCGCGGTGGAGGGCCTGATCGTCGCCGCCGATCAGCCGAAACCCGGCGCGGCCGAGGCGGTGGCGGGACTGGCGGCCCTCGGCGTCGAGGTGGCGATGATCTCCGGCGACACGCCGGCGGCGGCGCAGGCGGTGGCCTCGGGCCTCGGCATCCCGCGCGTCCATGCCGGCATCCTGCCCGAGGGCAAGCAGCAGATCGTCCGCGACATGCGCGGCGCCTTCGTCGGCGACGGCATCAACGACGCGCCGGCGCTGGCGGCGGCCGAGGTCGGCATCGCCATGGGCACCGGGACGGATGTGGCCATCGAGGCCGGCGAGGTGGTGCTGATGCGCGGCGACCCGCGCGCCGTGGTCTCGGCGGTCAGGGTCAGCCGGGCGGTGATGCGCAACATCCGCCAGAACCTGGTCTGGGCCTTCGGCTACAACGTCGCGCTGGTGCCGGTGGCGGCGGGGCTGCTGGTGCCCTTCGGCGGGCCGCAGGTCTCGCCCATGCTGGGGGCGGGCGCGATGGCGCTGTCCTCGGTCTTCGTCTTGTTGAACGCGCTGCGGCTGAAAGGAGTGAAGGGATGAACATCTCCGAAGTCGGAACCCGGGCCGGCCTGCCCGCCAAGACCATCCGCTATTACGAGGACATCGGCCTGATCCGCCCCGAGCGGGGCCCGAACGGCTACCGGAGGTTCCGCGAGGCCGACCTGCACAAGCTGGCCTTCATCGGCCGGGCGCGGGGTCTGGGGTTCTCGATCGAGGATTGCCGGGCGCTTCTGGCGCTCTACGAGGACAAGGGCCGCGCCAGCGCCGATGTGAAGGACCTGGCCGAGCGCCACCTGGCGCGGATCGAGGCCAAGGTGGCGGAACTGCGGGCGATGCAGGCGGTGCTGACCGACCTGGTGCACGCCTGCGCCGGCGACGCGCGGCCGGATTGCCCGATCCTGTCGGGGCTGGCGGAGAAGGAGTGAGGGTTGGAACGCCTGCCAGCGGGTGCTAGGATTACAGGTGATTACAAGGGAACACTCCATGCCGCAGCGAGCGCCCTCCGAGCCGATCACCATCAGGACCAGCAAGGTGGCCGAGATCGACGCCTTGGCCAGCGCGATGGACCGTTCGCGCAACTACGTCGTCAACCAGGCCATCGAGCAGTATCTGGAAGTCAACGCCTGGCAGATGGAGCGGATCGCCGCCGGCGTTGACGCCGCCCGTGACGGCAAGGTTCTGCCCGCCGAGGAGGTCTTCGCGGGAATCGCCGCAAAACACGGCTGGACCCGTTGAAACTGGTCATCGCCGAGCCTGCGGCGCGGGACCTCGCGGCGATCGTGGATTATGTGGCGCTGGACGATCCGGTTGCCGCCGAAAGGGTGTTCCGCGGCATCGTGCAAGCGGCGGAAAGGTTGACCGACTTCCCGGCCCTCGGCCATCCCGGGCGCCATCCTGAAACCCGGGAATTGAACCTGGCGGGTCTGCCCTATCTGATCGTCTATCAGGTCGGCGCCGGTGCGGTGACGATCCTGGCGGTGTTCCACACCTCGCGCGATCTGGTGCGGGCGTTGCGGGACAGGATGCAGAAGGGGTCCTGAGGCGCTCGTCGGCGGCTTCGCCTTCTCCTCGCAGGGCGCGCCGCACGAGGAGAAGGCGAAGCCGCCGACGAGGGCTTACGCCACCTTCAGGATGAACTGCAGGTCGCAGTTCTCCTCGACCAGGTCGGTGACCGACACTTCGTCCAGCCTGGCGTAGAAGGCCGCCAGCGCGTCCGACAGCAGGCATTTCAGCCGGCAGGCGGCGAAGAGCGGGCATTGGTTGGCGTCGCCGGCGAAGCATTCGGCGAAGGGCAGCGGCGCCTCGAAGGCGCGGAAGACCTCGCCCACGGTGATGCCCTCGGGCGCGCGGCCCAGCATCAGCCCGCCCGCACGCCCGCGTATGGTGCGCAGGAACTTCTTCTGCGCCAGGAGGTGGATCACCTGCGCCAGATGGTTCTCCGAGGCGTTGCAGGTCGCGGCCACCTCCTGCCGGCGGACGATCCGGCCGGGGTTCACCGCGCAGAACATCAGCGTGCGCATCGCCAGATTGGTGCGTGTGGTCAGCCGCATCGGGGGGCCTCCGCCCTTGGGTTCTTGAATAAGGATGCGGCGGGGCGGCGGCGGGGGACTTGATCCAGATCAGATCGGCACGGTTTTGCGGTGTTTCGGATGCGTCATTTCGTCCGCCCCGGGCGTGTGGCGGCAGGGGCGGGGCGCCGGACGGAGCATATCCCGCCGATGGCGGGGAAGTCCTTTGCCGTCAAGGGCTTGGCCCCGCGCAGCCTGCCAAAGCGGTTTGAGAGCCGAAGGCCATTGGTTTTGCAACGAAATATTTTGATGGACTCGGGCCATGTTTGCGGTAACAGGAAAGCGGTTCGGGTCGGCCCCGGAGCGGCCCGCTTGACCGTGGCGGGGCCGGGCCTAGGCTGGCCGGACGACAAGCAGCGAAAGCGGACCCCAGCGTGACCGACCTGAGCCTGACGCCAAACCTCCTGAAAGCCGACATCCAGCGCCACCTGACCTATACCCTGGGCAAGGACGCCGCCAATGCCAGCGCCTACGACTGGCGGATGGCGCTGTCCTACGCCATACGCGACCGTATCGTCGGGCCCTGGTTCGCCTCCACCCGCCGGACCTGGGCCGAGGACAGGAAGCGCGTCTACTACCTGTCGATGGAATTCCTGATCGGCCGCATCCTGGAGGATGCCACCGCCAACCTGGGCCTGACCGAGGCGGTGGAAGAGGCGATGGCGGCGGTGGGGCAGGACTTCCGCAGCCTGGCCGCCGAGGAGCCCGATGCCGCGCTCGGCAACGGCGGGCTGGGGCGGCTGGCGGCCTGCTTCATGGAAAGCATGGCGACGGTGGGCTGCCCGGCCTATGGCTACGGCATCCGCTACGAACACGGATTGTTCCGCCAGCGGTTCGAGGGCGGGCGGCAGGTCGAGGCGCCGGAGGACTGGCTGAGCCAGACCAACCCCTGGGAATTCCCCCGCCCGGAAAGCGCCTATACCATCGGCTTCAAGGGCCATGTCGAGACCCGCGACGGGCAAGAGATCTGGGTGCCGGGCGAGACGGTGAAGGCCGAGGCGCATGACACGCCGGTGGTGGGCTGGCAGGGCAGATGGGCCAACACGCTGCGGCTGTGGGCGGCGAAGCCGACGACGCTGTTCGACCTGGAGCGCTTCAACCGCGGCGATTACGCGGCGGCGGCGGAGCCGGAGGCGCTGGCGCGGACGCTCTCGCGCGTGCTCTACCCCGACGACACCACCTATCAGGGCAAGGAGCTGCGGCTGAAGCAGGAGTTCTTCCTGACCTCGGCCGCGTTGCAGGACATCCTCCGCCGCTATCTGGACGCGCATTCCGACCTGAAGGCGCTGCCGAAGCATGTCGCCATCCAGATGAACGACACCCATCCGGCGATTGCGGGGCCGGAGCTGGTGCGGCTGCTCTCCGACGACCACGGCATGGCCTTCGAGGAGGCGCTGGAGACGGCGCGGGCCTGTCTCGGCTACACCAACCACACGCTTCTGCCCGAGGCGCTGGAGAAATGGGCGACCTTCACCTTCGGCAACGTGCTGCCGCGGCACATGCAGATCGTCGAGCGGATCGACAGCTGGCACCGGCGCGCTTACCCGAACCGGCCGCATTACGTCGGCATCGTCAAGCACCACGAGGTGCGGATGGGGGAACTGGCCTTCGTCATGGCGCACAAGGTCAACGGCGTCTCGGCGCTGCATTCCGACCTGGTGAAGCAGAGCCTGTTCCCCGAGTTGAACCGGCTGCACCCGGGGCGGGTGATCAACGAGACCAACGGGGTGACGCCGCGGCGCTGGCTGAAGACCTGCAACCGGCCGCTGGCGGCGCTGATCACCGACACCATCGGCGAGGGCTGGGAGGCCGATCTGGAGCGGCTGCGGGGGCTGGAAGCGCATGTCGACGACGCCGGCTTCCGCGCCGCCTTCGATGCGGCGAAGCGGGCGAACAAGGCCCGGGTGTCCGACTGGATCGGGCGGGAGTTCGGGGTGAAGGTCAGCCCCGATGCGCTGTTCGACGTGCAGGTGAAGCGGTTCCACGAATACAAGCGGCAGCTGCTGAACATCCTGGAATGCGTGGCCTACTGGCACGCGCTGCGCAACGGCGCGGTGAAGAACCCGGTGCCAAGGGTGCGCATCTTCGGCGGCAAGGCGGCGCCGGGCTATGCGGTGGCGAAGGAAATCATCCGCCTGATCAACGATGTGGCGGCGGTTGTTAATGCTGATCCTCAAGTCGGCGACTTGCTGAAGATCGTCTATCCGCCGAATTACAACGTCTCGATGGCCGAGCGGGTGATCCCGGCCGCCGACCTGTCGGAGCAGATTTCGACTGCGGGCAAGGAAGCCTCGGGCACCGGCAACATGAAATTCATGATGAACGGCGCGCCGACCATCGGCACGCTGGACGGGGCCAACGTGGAAATCCTGGCCGAGGTGGGCGAGGAGAACTTCTTCCTGTTCGGCCTGACCGCCGGGCAGGTGGCCGAGCGGCGGGCTGATCCCGAACACGCCCGCAAAGCGATCGAGGCTAGTGCGCCCTTGCAGGACGTGCTGCAGATGGTGGCCGAGGGCCGGTTCTCGCCGGAGGAGCCGGAGCGCTACCATGGCCTCGTCCATGCGGTCTGGCATTCGGACTATTTTCTCGTCGCCTCGGATTTCGACGCCTATCACGCCGCGCAGGGCCGGGTGGCGGAAGCCTTTGCCGACCGCGGGCGTTGGCTGCGCATGGCGGCGATGAACACGGCGCGGTCGGGGTTCTTCTCCTCGGACCGCACGATCCTGAGCTACATGAAGGACGTCTGGGACGTGACCCCCGCCCTGTGAAGGAGGCGCCGATGGCTGACCGCGATCTGGACGAAGGCACCGCCCGGGCAATTGCCGAAGGGCGGCATGGCGATCCCTTCGCGGTGCTGGGGCCGCAGAAGCGCGGCAAGGGCTGGCTGGTCACCGCCTTCGTGCCGGGGGCGGAGCGGTTGTGGGTTCTGGAAGAAAAGACCGAGGAAGCCGTGCCCTACCCGGGCATCCCGGGGCTGTTCACCCACCGGATGCCGAAGAAGGCGGCCTACCGGCTGCGGGCGCAAGGCGCCGGCACGGAATGGGAGTTCGAGGACCCGTTCCGCTTCGGCCCCGTCCTCGGCGAGCTGGACGAATACCTGCTGGGCGAGGGCACGCACAAGCGGCTCTGGCAGGTTCTCGGCGCGCATTGCATCACCCATGAAGGCGCGGAGGGGGTGCATTTCGCCGTCTGGGCGCCGAATGCCGAGCGGGTCTCGGTGGTGGGCGATTTCAATGTCTGGGACGGGCGGCGCCATCCGATGCGGCGGCGCGGGCCGACCGGGGTCTGGGAAATCTTCGTCCCCGGGCTGGCCGAGGGCGAGACCTACAAATACGAAATCCGCGGTCCGGGCGGAGCGCTGATGCCCTTGAAGGCCGATCCGGTAGGCTTCGGGTCCGAGCATCCGCCGGCCAATGCCTCGGTGGTGCGGCGGATCGGCGGGGAGTTCCATGACGGCGGCTGGATGGAGACCCGGGCGGCGAAGCAGAGCATCGACGCCCCGATCTCGGTCTACGAGGTGCATCTGGGGTCCTGGCGGCGGGCGCCGGGCGACCGGATGCTGTCCTACCCGGAACTGGCCGAGCAGCTGGTGAATTATGCCGCCGACATGGGCTTCACCCATATCGAATGCCTGCCGGTCAGCGAATATCCCTTCGACGGCAGCTGGGGTTACCAGCCCATCGGCCTGTTCGCGCCGACCATCCGCCACGGCACGCCTTCGGAATTCCGCGCCTTCGTCGATGCGGCGCACCGCAGGGGCCTCGGCGTGATCCTCGACTGGGTGCCCGGGCATTTCCCGACCGATGCCCATGGCCTCGGCCGCTTCGACGGCACCGCGCTTTATGAGCACCAGGACCCGCGCGAGGGCTTCCACCAGGACTGGAACACGCTGATCTACAACTACGGCCGGCGCGAGGTGCGGAACTACCTGGTCTCCAATGCGCTGTATTGGCTGGAGGAATACCACGTCGACGGGCTGCGGGTGGATGCCGTGGCCTCGATGCTCTACCGCGACTATTCGCGGAAAGAGGGCGAATGGGTGCCCAACCGGGACGGCGGGCGCGAGAATTACGAGGCCATCGCCATGCTGCGGGACATGAACGTCACCGCCTATGGCCAATGTCCGGGGGTGATGACGGTGGCCGAGGAAAGCACCGCTTTCCCGGGCGTGTCGCGGCCGGTGGACCACGGCGGTCTCGGCTTCGGCTTCAAGTGGAACATGGGCTGGATGAACGACACGCTGTCCTACATGCAGCGCGATCCGGTCCACCGGAAGTATCATCACCACCAGATGACCTTCGGCCTGCACTACGCCTGGTCGGAGAACTACATCCTGCCGATCAGCCATGACGAGGTGGTCCACGGCAAGGGCAGTATGCTGGCGAAGATGCCGGGCGAAGGCGACCAGAAATTCGCCAACCTGCGGGCCTATTACGGCTTCATGTGGGGGCATCCGGGCAAGAAGCTCTTGTTCATGGGGCAGGAGTTCGCCCAGGGGGCCGAGTGGAACCACGACCGCAGCCTCGACTGGCACCAGCTGGAGCTGCCGCAGCACCGCGGCGTGCAGGCGCTGGTGCGCGACCTGAACCGGATCTACCGCGCGACCCCGGCGCTGCATGTCAACGACTGCCGGCCCGAGGGCTTCGACTGGATCGAGGGCGGCGATGCCGAGGCCGGGGTCTTCGCCTGGGTCCGAAAGGGGGCGGCGGGTGATCCGATGGTGGTGGTCGCCGTCAACATGACGCCGGTGGACCGCCGCTACCGCCTCGGCCTGCCCGCGGCGGGGCATTGGGCCGAGGTGCTGAACACCGATGCCGCGGCCTATGGCGGCGGCAACCGCGGCAACCTGGGCGGGGTGACCGCGGAACCGACGCCATGGCACGGCCGGAAGCAATCGGCGCTGGTCACGCTGCCGCCGCTGTCGGCCGTCTATTTCCAACAGGGCTGAAGGCCCGGGTTCCCGAGGGAGGACACCATGAAGGCAAGAGCGAACCAGAGGCTGTCGTCGCAGGCCATGGCCTTCGTGCTGGCGGGCGGGCGCGGCAGCCGCCTGAAGGAGCTGACCGACCGGCGGGCCAAGCCGGCGGTCTATTTCGGCGGCAAGACAAGGATCATCGACTTCGCGCTGTCGAACGCGCTGAATTCGGGCATCCGCAAGATGGCGATCGCCACCCAATACAAGGCCCACAGCCTGATCCGCCACATGCAGCGCGGCTGGGGCTTCTTCCGGGCCGAGCGGAACGAATACCTCGACATCCTGCCGGCCAGCCAGCGGATGGACGAGGTGAACTGGTATCGCGGCACCGCCGATGCGGTGGCGCAGAACATCGACATCATCGACAGCTATCGCATCAAGTATGTGGTGATCCTGGCGGGCGACCACATCTACAAGATGGATTACGAGATCATGCTGCAGCAGCATGTCGAGACCGGGGCGGACGTGACCATCGGCTGCCTGACCGTGCCGCGGATGGAGGCGACGGCCTTCGGGGTGATGCATGTCGACAAGGACATGCGGATCACCGATTTCCTGGAAAAGCCCAAGGACCCGCCCGCGATCCCCGGCGACCCGGACCATGCGCTGGCCTCGATGGGGATCTATGTCTTCGACTGGACCTTCCTGCGCGACCTTCTCTTGCGCGACATGGTGGACGACAACTCCAGCCACGACTTCGGCAACGACCTGATCCCGATGATCGTCAGGAACGGCAAGGCGATGGCGCACAAATTCGCCGATTCCTGCGTGACGAGCGGTCTGGAGGACGAGCCCTACTGGCGCGACGTCGGCACCATCGACGCCTTCTGGCAGGCCAACATCGACCTGACCGACTTCGTGCCGAAGCTGGACATCTACGACAATTCCTGGCCGATCTGGACCTATTCCGAGATCGTTCCCCCGGCCAAGTTCATCCATGACGAGGACGGGCGGCGGGGGATGGCGGTCTCCTCGCTGATCTCGGGCGACTGCATCGTCTCGGGCTCGGCGGTGTCGAACAGCCTGCTGTTCACCGGCTGCCGGACGCATTCCTTCAGCAGCCTCGACTATGTGGTGGCGCTGCCGCGGGTGATCGTCAACCGCAAGGCGGAGCTGGCGAATTGCGTGATCGACAGCGGCGTGGTGATCCCCGAGGGGCTGGTGGTGGGGCAGGACCCGGAGGAGGACGCGAAGTGGTTCCGGCGGACGGAGGCTGGCGTGGTGCTGATCACGCAGGCTATGCTGGAGGCGCGGGCGAAGGCGAAGGGCTGAGGCTCCTTGCGGAAAGCGCCGGGGGGCCAGCCCCCCGGACCCCCCGGGATATTTGAGGACAGATGAAGAGGCTTTGGCGATGAAGGGGCGGGTGCTGTCGGTCGCATCGGAATGCGTGCCTCTGGTCAAGACCGGGGGGCTGGCGGATGTCGTCGGCGCGCTGCCCGCGGCGCTGGCGGCCGAGGGCTGGGAGATGCGGGTGCTGCTGCCGGCCTATCGGTCGCTGCGGGCCCGGGCGAAGGGCTGGCCGGAGGTCTGGCGCGAGCCCGGGCTCTGGGGCGGCGAGGGGCGGGTGCTGCTGGGGCAGGTCGACGGCATCGAGGTGATGCTGCTCGACGCGCCGCATCTCTACGACCGCGAGGGCGGGCCCTATGCCGGGCCGCAGGGCGAGTGGGGCGACAATCCGCAGCGCTTCGCGGCGCTGTCCTGGGTCGCCGCGGCGCTGGCGCGCGAGGGCGCGGCGGGCTGGAAGCCGGACGTGCTGCACGCGCACGACTGGCAGGCGGGCTTCGCCCCGGCCTATCTGGCCTATCACGGGTCCGGCGGCTGCCGGTCGGTCCTCACCATCCACAACATCGCCTTCCAGGGGTGGGCTGAGGGTGGCCTGCTGGCCGACCTGCGGCTGCCGGGCGAGGCCTTCCATTCCGGCGCGCTGGAATATTACGGCGGGTTGTCCAGCCTGAAGGCCGGGCTGGTGACGGCGGATCGGATCACCACCGTCTCGCCGCGCTATGCCGAGGAGCTGATGCGGCCGGAGTTCGGCATGGGGCTGCAGGGCGTGATCGCGGCGCGGGCCGCGGCGGGGGATGTCTGCGGCATCCTGAACGGGGTGGACCTGTCGGTCTGGTCGCCGGAGGGCGAGGCGGAGAACCCCTATTCGGCGAAGGACCCCAAGGGCAAGGACGCCGCGCGGGCCGCGCTCTGCGCCGTGTTCGGGCTGGAGGTCCCGGGACCGCTGGCCATCGTCGTCAGCCGGCTGACCGACCAGAAGGGCATCGACCTGCTGCCCGCGGTGGTGCCGGATTTCGTGGCGGCGGGGGGCGGGCTGGTCGTGCTCGGCTCCGGCGATCCGGGGCTGGAGGCGGCGATGAAGGACCTCGCCGCCCGCTTCCCCGGCCGGGTGGCGGTGCGGATCGGCTATGACGAGGCGATGAGCCATCGGTTGTTCCAGGGCGCCGATGCCGTGCTGGTGCCCAGCCGGTTCGAGCCCTGCGGCCTGACCCAGATGTATGGCCTGCGCTACGGCGCCCTGCCGGTGGTGGCGGCGACCGGGGGCCTGGCCGATACGGTGATCGGGGCGACGCCGGCCAGCCTTTCCGCCGGGGTGGCGACGGGCTTCGTCTTCCACCCGACCGATGCGCTGGCCTTCGGGCAGGCGCTGCGGCAACTGGTGGCGCTTTACGCCGACCGCCGGGCCTGGACCCGCGCCCGCAAGGCCGCCATGGCGCAGCCGGTGGGATGGGAGACCTCGGCCGCCGCCTATGCCGCGCTTTACGCCGGGCTGGTCGGATGACCACCCGCGCCAACGGCCACTCGGTCGGCCCCGGCCAGCCCTGGCCGATGGGCGCCACGCTGACCGGCGACGGGGTGAACTTCGCCGTCTTCTCCGCCCATGCCGAGCTGATCGAACTGTGCCTGTTCTCGCCCGACGGCCGCAAGGAGCTGCTGCGCCTGCCGATGCGCGACCGCGACGGCGACATCTGGCACATCCATGTCGGCGGGCTGACCGCGGGCTGCGTCTACGGCTACCGCGCCCATGGCCCCTACGAGCCGGAGCGCGGCCACCGCTTCAACCCCCACAAGCTGCTGCTGGACCCCTATGCGCGGGCGCTGGAGGGGCGGCTGAAATGGTCCGATGCACTGATGGGCTACAAGGTCGGCAGCCCGAAGGGGGACCTTTCCCTGGATACCCGCGATTCCGCCTTCGCGGTGCCGAAGGCGGTGGTGGTGGACCCGGCCTTCGGCTGGGGCAACGACACCGCCCCGCGGATTCCGCGGGCCGGGACGGTGATCGCCGAGGCGCATGTCCGCGGGCTGACCCGCCGCCATCCCGGGGTGGAACAGGGGCTGCGGGGGACCTACCTCGGCCTCGCCTCGGACCCGGTGCTGGAGCATCTGACCCGGATCGGCGTGACCACGGTGGAACTGCTGCCGGTCCACGCCTTCGTCGACGAACGCTTCATCACCGCCAAGGGCCTGCGCAACCACTGGGGCTACAATTCGCTGGCCTTCTTCGCGCCCGAGCCGCGCTACATGGGCCGGGGCGGCGGGTTGTGGGAAGTGCAGACCATGGTGCGCCGGATGCATTCGGCGGGGATCGAGGTGATCCTCGACGTGGTCTACAACCACACCGCCGAGGGCGACGAATGGGGGCCGACGCTGTCGTTCCGCGGGCTGGACAATGCCAGCTACTACCGGCTGACCGAGGGCGGGCGGCGTTATGCCAATGATGCCGGCACCGGCAACACGCTGGACCTGACCCGGCCGATGGTGCTGCGGATGGTGATGGATTCCCTGCGCTACTGGGTGGAGCATGTGCATGTCGACGGCTTCCGCTTCGACCTCGCCACCGTGCTGGGGCGCGAGGCGCATGGCTTCGACCCGAACGGCGGCTTCTTCGATGCGATACGGCAGGACCCGGTGCTGAGCCGGGTGAAGCTGATCGCCGAGCCCTGGGACATCGGCCCCGGCGGCTATCAGCTGGGGGCCTATCCGCATCCGTTCCTGGAGTGGAACGACCGCTTCCGCGACGGGGTGCGGCGCTACTGGCGCGGCGACGCCGGGATGACCCGGGACCTTGCGGCGCGGCTTCTGGGGTCGGCCGAGAAGTTCGACCATTCCGGGCGGGCTGCGACCTCGTCGGTGAACTACATCACCAGCCACGACGGTTTCACGCTGGAGGATCTGGTCTCCTACACCGTCAAGCGCAACTGGGCCAACGGCGAGGAGAACCGCGACGGCCATTCCGAGAACCATTCCGACAATCTGGGGGTCGAGGGGCCGACCGAAGACCCCGCGGTGCTGGCCGCGCGGGCCTTGCGCAAGCGCAACCTGCTGGCGACCTTGTTCCTGAGCCAGGGCGTGCCGATGCTGCTGGCGGGCGACGAGATCGGCCAGACCCAGGGCGGCAACAACAACGCCTATGCTCAGGACAACGAAGTGTCCTGGCTGGACTGGTCGCAGGCCGACCGGGGGCTGGCGGATTTCGTGGCCCGGCTGGCGGCGCTGCGCCGGGCGCATCCGGTGCTGCGGCAGCGCCGGTTCCTGCACGCAAAGCCGCGGCCCTGGGACGGGTTGCGCGATGTGGTCTGGCGGCGCGCGGACGGCACCGAGCCGAGCCCGCAGGACTGGCACGACCCTTCCTTCCGCTGCCTCTGCGTCGAGCTGCGCATGGCGGCCGAGGGCGGCGACCCGGGCGAGGAGGCGATCTTCGCCGTCTTCAACTGCGGTGCCGGCGTGGCCCTGGTCCTGCCCGGCAGCGAGCCCGGCTGGGAGCTGATCCTCGACACCACCAGGCCCGATCTGACCGCAGGCCCGGCCCCCGCCCTGGCCCCCGCCCATTCCGTGCTGCTGATGCGCAGCCTGCCCGCACCCCGCCCGAAGGGAGAGACCCCATGACCACCGTCGCCACCAGCCCCATCGCGGGGCAGAAGCCCGGCACCTCCGGCCTGCGCAAGAAGACCCCGGTCTTCATGGGCCGCCACTACCTGGAGAATTTCGTCCAGTCGGTGTTCGACGTGGTGGGGGCGAAGGACAAGACCTTCGTCCTCGGCGGCGACGGGCGCTACTTCAACGACCGCGCGGCGCAGGTGATCCTGCGGATGGCGGCGGCGAACGGCGCCTCCCGGGTGATCGTGGGGCAGGGGGCGATCCTGTCGACCCCGGCGGCCAGCCACCTGATCCGGCTGAACAGGACCGACGGCGGCATCATCATGTCGGCCAGCCACAACCCCGGCGGCCCGGAGGAGGACTTCGGGGTCAAGTTCAACATGCCCAACGGCGGCCCGGCGCCGGAAGGGGTGACGGAGGCGATCTACAGGCGCACCACCGAGATCAGTGAATACCATATCGCCGAGGCGCAGGACGTGGACCTTGGGGCCATCGGCCGGCACCAGTTGGCCGGGATGGTGGTCGATGTGGTGGACCCGGTGGCGGATTATGCCGCGCTGATGGAGACGCTGTTCGACTTCCCGGCGATCCGTGCCATGTTCGCCGGCGGCTTCCGCATGAGGATGGACAGCATGTGCGCCGTCACCGGCCCCTATGCGGTGGAGATCCTGGAAAACCGGCTCGGCGCGGCGAAGGGAACGGTGGTCAATGCCATGCCTCTGCCGGATTTCGGCGGGATGCACCCGGACCCCAACCCGACCTGGGCCAAGGCGCTGATGGACGAGATGTTCGGGCCCGATGCGCCGGACTTCGGCGCGGCCAGCGACGGCGACGGCGACAGGAACATGGTGGTGGGGCGCGGGGTCTATGTCTCGCCCTCGGATTCGCTGGCGGTGCTGGCGGCGAATGCCCATCTGGCGCCCGGCTACAAGGGCGGCCTCAAGGGCATCGCCCGGTCGATGCCGACCTCGGCCGCCGCCGACCGGGTGGCCGAGGCGCTTGGCCTGCACCATTACGAGACGCCGACGGGCTGGAAGTTCTTCGGCAACCTGCTGGACGCCGGCCGCGCCACGATCTGCGGCGAGGAGAGCTTCGGCACCGGCAGCGACCATGTGCGCGAGAAGGACGGTCTCTGGGCGATCCTCTTGTGGCTGAACATCCTGGCGGTGCGCAGGGAAAGCGTGGCGCAGATCCTGCACGGCCATTTCCGCCGCTACGGCCGCAACTACTACAGCCGCCACGACTTCGAGGCGATCCCGGTGGAGCAGGCCGACCGGATGATGGAGGCGCTGCGCGCCGCGCTGCCCGGTCTGAAGGGCCGCGACTTCGACGGCATGGTCGTCACCCATGCCGACGATTTCGCCTATACCGACCCGGTGGACGGCTCCGTCTCCACGAAACAGGGGGTGCGGGTGCTGTTCGACGGCGGCTCGCGGGCGGTGTTCCGCCTCTCCGGCACCGGCACCGAGGGCGCGACGCTGCGGCTTTACCTCGAACGCTTCGTCCCCGGGCCGGACGACCTGTCGGACGACCCGCAGGCGGCGCTGGCCCCGGTGATCCGGGCCGCCCATGCCATCGCGGCGATCGCCGCGCATACGGGCAGGAGCTTGCCGGATGTGGTGACCTGAGCCCCCGAGTTTTCGCCGAAAACTCGTATCTTACGGATTTTCGGCGAAAATCCGGGCTCAGCTGCGCAGGCCGGTCTCGTAGAGCAGGCCCATGCGCTTGGCCTCGTAGTAATAGCCCTTGGCATACCACATCACCGCCTTGTCCGGGTTGCCGCGCGACACCAGCCAGGCGCCGCGCAGGTATCTGCCGGCGTATTTCAGGTTGGTCTCGGCATCGAGCAGCCCCGAGGCCGGCCCCTTGTAGCCCATGGTCGCGGCGGTCTGCGGCAGGATCTGCATCAGCCCGTAATAGGGGCCGTTGCGGGCGGCGGGGTTGTAGCCGCTCTCGCGCTGGATCACCCGGTGCAGCAGGCTTTCGGGAATCTCGTGGATCGCGGCATATTTGCGGATCAGCGCCCGCATCTCCGGCGTCTCGCCGGCATGGAGGCCGGCGCGGCTGGCGGGCTCCGGCCCGGGGCCGCTGCCGCAGGCGGCAAGGACGAGGGGCAGGGCGAGGAGGGAGCGGCGGCTCAGCTGCATCGGGCGGCCTTCTGCGATTTGCGTCCCGCGCAGGGATAGGGCCCATGCGCGCGCCGCGCAAGCGGCAGGCGGCCGCATCGGCGGCGCGCCGTCGTCGTCCCCGTCACACCCCTGTCACGCTGCGATGCGACAGGAAGGCACCGGCATATCTGTCGGGGGTTGCCACGGCGCGAACGCCATATATAGTCGGGCCACCGGGGCGGGTCTGCCCGTCTTGGTGCCCTGGTCGGCAGGGCAGGACGGAGACACTCATCTTGGACGGCGATTTCAGAACCCATTTCGTGCGTGACCCGGCGGCGCTGAAGCATTTTCCGGCGCTGGTGCTGAACGCCGACTTCCGGCCGCTCTCCTACTATCCGCTCAGCCTCTGGCCCTGGCAGGAGGCGATCAAGGCGGCCTTCCTCGACCGGGTGCAGATCGTCGCCGAATACGACCAGGTGGTGCGCAGCCAGAGGGCGGAGATCAGGATACCTTCGGTCGTGGTGCTGAAGGAATTCGTCAGACCCCAGAAGCGCGTGGCCTTCACGCGCTTCAATCTTTTCCTGCGGGACGAATTCTGCTGCCAGTATTGCGGCGCCAGGGGCGACCTGACCTTCGACCACGTGCTGCCCCGGTCGCGCGGCGGCATCACCAGCTGGGAGAACGTGGTGGCGGCCTGCTCGCCCTGCAACCTGAAGAAGGGCAACAAGACGCTGAGGCAGTCCGGCCTGCAGCTGCGCCGCCCGCCGGCGGTGCCGACCGCGCAGGAGATGCAGGCCCACGGCCGCCGCTTCCCGCCGAACCACCTGCACGAAAGCTGGATGGACTACCTTTACTGGGACGCCGAGCTGGAAGCCTGAGGCCCGATTTTTCGCCGAAAAATCGTCGCCCGGCGTCTTTGTCGTGCAGCTGTTACAAAACCTTCACATTTCCCGCGCCCCGTGATCGGATGTGCCTTCCGCACCGGAAGGATTCGCCCGATGACCGTCTCGCTTGCCGTTGCCTCGCTCAACCTCTCGGTCGCCCTCGGCTGCGGCGCGCTGATCGGGATGGAGCGGCAGATCCGCCAGCGCAAGGCCGGCCTGCGCACCAATGCGCTGGTGGCGCTCGGGGCGGCGGCCTACATGGTGTTCTCGATGCTGATCGAGGGCGACATGTCGCCCAGCCGGGTCGCGGCGCAGGTGGTCAGCGGGATCGGCTTCCTCGGCGCCGGGATCATCTTCCGAGACGGCTTCAACGTGCAGGGGCTGACGACGGCGGCCACCCTGTGGTGCTCGGCCGCGGTCGGTCTGCTGGCGGGGCACGGCAACTGGGATTTCGCGCTGGTGACCACGGGGCTGGTGGTCTTCGTCAACTTCGCGCTGCGGCCCTTCGTGCAATGGCTCAAGCGCCGGGTCAATCAGCGCGCGCCGGACCTGCGGGCCTATCGCGTGGTGATCGAGGTGCCCGCAGCGCAGGAGGCGGCGACCCGCAGCCTGATGCTGCGGGTGCTGACCCTCGGCGGGCTGCATCTGGGCGGCATCGACATGCGCCCGGCGACGGACGGGGTGGTGAGCCTTTCGGCCACCGTCACGGCCGAGGGCCTGCCCGAGATGGTGCTGGAACAGGCGGTGCAGCATCTGGCCTCGGAGCCGGGGCTGCTGCGGGTGCACTGGCTGGCGCTGGAAGACGGTTGAGGGGCCGGCGCGGCACGCTGCTCCAGACCTCGTTTCCCCTGCGCAGCCAAGATGCTAGACTTGCCGCCGCAAGGGCGCTAGAAGGCGCTGGACGGAAATCGTTAGCGCTAACATCCCTGCGGAGGTGCCATGGTCTCGCGCGTCATCCCGGTCGAGCCCTTCGACCTCGTGATCTTCGGCGGCACCGGGGATCTGGCGCGCAGGAAGATCCTGCCGGGCCTCTACCGCCGCTTCCAGGCCGGGCAGATGCCGCCCGAAAGCCGCATCATCGGCGCCGCGCGGGGCGAGCTGACCGACGCGGATTTCCGCGGAATGGTCGCCGCCGCCATCGCCGAATTCCTGCCCGCGGCGCAGCAGGACGCGGCCGTGATCGAGGATTTCCTGACCCGGCTGCATTACATCCCGATCGATGCCAAGGGCGACTCCGGCTGGCCGCAACTGAAGGCGCTGATCCGGGCGGATGTGGTGCAGGCCTTCTACTTCTCGGTGGCGCCCGCGCTCTTCGGCGACCTGGCCGGGCGGCTGACCTCCTGGGGCATCGCCGGGCCGGAGGCGCGGATCGTGGTCGAGAAACCCTTCGGCCGCGACCTCGCCACCGCGCAGGCGCTGAACGCCACGCTGGCGCAGCATTTCTCCGAAGGCCAGATCTACCGGATCGACCATTATCTGGGCAAGGAAACCGTCCAGAACCTGATGGCCGTCCGCTTCGCCAACATCCTGTTCGAGCCGCTGTGGAAATCGGAATACGTCGATCACGTCCAGATCACCGTGGCCGAGACGGTCAGCGTCGAAGGCCGCGGCGCCTATTACGACACCTCGGGCGCGATGCGGGACATGGTGCAGAACCACCTGATGCAGCTTCTCTGCCTGATCGCGATGGAGCCGCCCTATCACTTCGACCCCGCCGCGGTGCGCGACGAGAAGCTGAAGGTGATCCGGGCGCTGGATCCCGTCCGGCCCGAGGATATCGTGCGCGGCCAGTATCTGGCCTCGAACGGGCAGGGCGGCTATCTGGAGCATTCGGAGAACCCGCAGAGCCGCACCGAAAGCTATATCGCGCTGAAATGCCATATCTCCAACTGGCGCTGGAAGGGCACGCCCTTCTACCTGCGCACCGGCAAGCGGCTGCGGGCGCGGGCCTCCGAGATCGCCATCACCTTCAAGGAGCCGCCGCATTCGATCTTCGACGATGCCGAGGGCTGGCGCGAGAACGTGCTGGTGATCCGGCTGCAACCGGACGAGGGCATGAACCTGAAGGTGATGATCAAGGAGCCGGGGCCGGGCGGGATGCGGCTGGTGCAGGTGCCGCTGGACATGTCCTTCGCCGAGGCGCTCGGCGATGCGCATGGCGATGTGCCGGATGCCTATGAACGCCTGATCATGGACGTGATCCGCGGCAACCAGACCCTGTTCATGCGCGGCGACGAGGTGGAGGCGGCCTGGGCCTGGGCCGATCCGATCATCGAAGGATGGGAGGCGCGGGGCGACCGGCCGCAGCCCTACGATGCCGGATCCAGCGGGCCGGAGGACGCGTTGATGCTGATGCACCGCGACGGGCGGCGCTGGCGGGAGATACGCTGATGCAGATCGAGACCTATCCCGACCGGGAACTGATGCAGTTGCAACTGGCCAACCTTCTGGCCGGGCAGCTGGCCGAGACGCTGCGCCGCGAGGGCAAGGCCACCCTTGCGGTGCCGGGCGGCACCACGCCGGGGCCGGTGTTCGACACCCTGTCGGGGGTGGACATCGACTGGGCCAACATCTCGGTGGTGCCGACCGACGAACGCTGGGTGGACGAGGACTCCGACCGCTCCAACACCCGCCTTTTGCGCGACCGGCTACTGCGCGGGCGGGCGGCGGCGGCGCAGCTGATCCCGCTCTACGCCCCCGGCCACGATGCACCGGAAGAGGCGGTGGAGGCGCTGGAACAGGGGCTGGCGCCGCACCTGCCGATCTCGGTCCTGCTGCTGGGGATGGGAGAGGACATGCACACCGCCAGCCTCTTCCCCGGCGGCGACCGGCTGGAGGAGGCCTTGTCGGCCACCACCCGGCTGATCCTGCCGATGCGGGCCGAAGGCGCGGGCGAGCCGCGGGTGACGCTGACCGCGCCGGTGCTGCGCGCCGCGGTGCGGGTGCATGTGATGATCACCGGCGCCGAAAAGCGCGCCGCCATAGAGAAGGCGGCGGGCCTGCCGCCGATGGAGGCGCCGATCCGCGCCGTGCTGGATCAGGCCGTGGTGCATTGGGCGGAGTGAGACGATGACCGACAAATGGGCCGCCCTGCGCGACCATCACGCGAAAGTGGCGGACCGGCCGATCCTGTCCTTGTTTGAGGCCGATCCGGGCCGGGCGGCGGGGTTCTCGGTCGCGGCCGACGGGATGCTGTTCGACTGGTCGAAGACCAACATCTGCGCCGAGGGGCGGGCTTTGCTGGTGATGCTGGCCGAGGCCTCGGACGTGGAAGGCCGCCGCGCCGCGATGTTCGGCGGCGAGAAGATCAACGATACCGAAGGCCGGGCGGTGCTGCATGTGGCGCTGCGGGCGGGTGAGGAGGCGGTGATCCGGACTGACGGACAGGACGTGATGCCCGGCGTCCGCGCGGTGAAGGCGAAGATGGCGGCCTTCGCGCGGGACGTGCGCGAGGGGCGGTTCACGGGGCAGGGCGGGCCGATCACCGATGTGGTGAACATCGGCATCGGCGGCTCGGACCTCGGCCCCGCCATGGCGACGCTGGCGCTGGCGCCGTTCCACGACGGGCCGCGGGTGCATTACGTGTCGAACGTCGACGGGGCGCATATCCACGACACGCTGAAGGGGCTGGACCCGGAAACCACGCTGGTCGTGGTGGCGTCGAAGACCTTCACCACCATCGAGACCATGACCAATGCCGACACCGCCAAGCGTTGGATGGCGGCAACGGTGCGCGACCCGGCGGCGCAGTTCGCCGCCGTCTCGACGGCGCTGGAGAAGACCGCGGCCTATGGCATCGCCCCCGAGCGGGTTTTCGGCTTCGAGGATTGGGTCGGCGGGCGCTATTCGATGTGGGGGCCGATCGGGCTGGGTCTGATGATCGCCATCGGCCCGGAGCGGTTCGAGGAGTTCCTGGCCGGCGGCCGGGCGATGGACCGGCATTTCCTGACCGCGCCTTTGTCGCGCAACATGCCGGTGCTGCTGGCGCTGGTCGGGATCTGGCACAACCAGATCTGCGGCCACGCCACCCGCGCCGTGCTGCCCTATGACCAGCGGCTGGCCCGCCTGCCGGCCTATCTCCAGCAACTGGAGATGGAGAGCAACGGCAAGCGGGTGGCCCGCGATGGCAGCGACCTGGTGGTGAACTCCGGCCCGGTGGTCTGGGGCGAACCGGGAACCAACGGCCAGCACGCCTTCTACCAGCTGATCCACCAGGGCACCCGGGTGGTGCCCTGCGAATTTCTGGTGGCCAAGCGCGGGCACGAGCCCGACCTGGCGCATCAGCACCTGCTGCTGGTGTCGAACTGCCTGGCGCAGTCCGAGGCGCTGCTGCGCGGCCGTTCGCTGGACGAGGCCCGCGCGATCATGGCGAAGAAGGGGGCGGAGGGGGCGGAGCTGGAGCGGCAGGCCCGCCACCGGGTGTTTCCAGGCAACCGGCCCTCCACCACCCTGGCCTATGAACAGCTGACCCCCTTCACCCTCGGCCAGATCATCGCCCTCTATGAACACCGGGTGTTCGTCGAGGGAGTGATCCTCGGCATCAACTCCTACGACCAATGGGGGGTGGAACTGGGCAAGGAACTGGCGCTGGCCTTGCAGCCGGTGCTGGAGGGGCGGGCGGGGACGGAAGGCAAGGACGGATCGACCGCCGCGCTGGTGGAATTCCTGCGGTAGGGAGAGGATATCGTCCCTTTGTCATGGCGAAGGCCATCGCCTTCGCCACAGCGCAACGGTTCACCTTGTCCCGGCCGGGCCCCAAAGGCCCGGCCAGCGCCCGCCCCGCCCTCGGCGGGCGCTTCTCGCCCGCCGGGTCGGGCGCTGGCCTCCCGGGGTTATGTGCCGCATCGTTTCCGGTTGATGCGCTGCGCACGGGCGGGGCGAGGCAGTGCCTCGCCTTGTCCCGCCCGCCGCTCTCCGCTGCCGGAACGCCTAACCGAACCGCCGGGCGGCCTCCACTTCGGGGGCCAGTCTCGCGGCCAGATCGGCCAGCGGGTCGGCCGGAAAGCCGGCACGCAGGCTGCGGGCAAGGTCATGGGCGCGGGCTTGCGCAGCTTCGTCGTGGTAAAGCGCCTCGACCGCCGCGCCGATCTCCTCCGCCGTCGAGGTCTTCTGCGGCAGCACCCGCAGCACTCCCGCCGCCTCGGCCCGCTGCGCATGGGCGACCTGTTCGCGATGCCCCGGCAGCCCGAGTTGCGGCAGGCCCGCCAGCGCGGCGGTGCAGAGCGAGCCGTGCGGCGCGGGATGCAGCATGATCCGCGACCGCTCGGCGATCCGGTCCACCGGCATCGGCGCCTCCTCCACGATCATGCCCGAGGCCGCCAGCCGCGCCTTCACTGCATCGGAAGCCCCGGGCAGGAAACCGCGGCGGGGCAGGCTCAGGCGGCAGAGCGCCTCGGCCAGCGCCGGCAATTCCGCCTCCTCGCGGGAGAAATAGACGAAGACTTCATCGCCCGCCGCAAGGCGGGAGGTGCGTTCCACCAGCGGCGGCGCCAGCGCCTCCGGCGGGCGCCAGCCGGCATAGGGGTCGAGAAAGGGGAAGGTCCCGGCCAGCACAAGGTCGGCCTGATACAGTGCCGAGAGCCGGGGCAGGGGCGCCATGCCGAGCGCGGCGCAGGTCCGGTTCAGGCTCTCCAGAACCTGCGGCTCCGGGTGGATCACCCGGTCGTAGCCGCGCGCCAGCTGCGGCAGTGGTTCCAGCCCGGCGGGCGGCAGGCCGTAGCCGGTGCCGGTGGTGACGATGCGGATCTCCCGGCCCTCGTCGCGCAGGGCCAAGGCGGCCCGCTGCGCGAGGGGCGCGTAATCGGCGATCAGGAGCGAGACGTTTTCCTGAAGGATCAATCGCCGCCAGAAGGCCAGGCTCTCCTTCACCACCTCGGGCCGCATGAAGCCGCAATCGGCCAGGTAGCAGGACCAGGTGGCATTGCCGCGGCCCATAGGATCGGCCTTCTCCGCCGCTGTCGCCGCCAGCTTCGGGCAGCGGATCACCCGCACGCCCGCGGCCTCCAGCTCCGCCGCGTGGCGCATCTCGCCGATGGCGGCCAGCTTCGCCGCCCGGGGGCCGAGCGCGCGGGCCACCCGGGCGAGCGTGGCGACATGGCCGCGCCCGCCGCCCAGTTCGGTCGCCAGCAGGGCGACGGGATTGGCGGACGCAACCAAGCGCTTACTTCAGCGCGGCGGTGACGATGACCTCGACCTTGTAGTCCGGGGTGGCCAGCTTGGCCTCGCCGGTGGCGCGGGCGGGGGTGTGGCCCTGCGGCACCCAGGCGTCCCAGACCGCGTTCATCTCGGCGAAGGTCGAGATGTCGGCCAGCCAGATCTGTGCCGACAGGATGCGGGTCTTGTCGGTGCCGGCCTCCGCCAGGATGCGGTCGACCTCGGCCAGGCATTGTCGGGTCTGCTCGGCCACCGAGGAGCCGGGCTCGCCGACCTGACCCGCCAGCCAGACGATGCCGTTGTAGCAGACCGCCTCGGACATCCGGGCGCCGGTGCCGATGCGCTTGATCTCGTTCGCCATGAGGAAACTCCCTTTTTCCGTTGCCCGCCGTTGCTAGCCCGGCCCGTGACGAAAGGAAAGCCGCGCCGGCGTGCAAGGCTCCGCCGAGGGAAAGGGGAAATCGGCGGGATCGCGCTCACGCATTTGTCACAAGGTTGCACAATCCGTGATCGGCATGGCATCGGACCGGGCGAGCCAAGAACGAGAGCCCGACCGCCGATGACGACACGCCCCTTCGCCGCCCTCTGCCTTGCGTTTTCGCTGATGCAGCCCGTCCCCGCCGCCTTTGCCGAAACGCAACCCCAGCCGCAGAAGGCGGGCTTCTTCCTCTTCGGCAAGAAGGCGGCGAAGAAGGCCGCCCGGGTCGAGGAGGCGGAACGCGCCGCGGTGAAGGAGATGGTGGCCTATGCCACCGCCAACAAGCCCAAGGGCCGGATCTGGTGCGTCCCCTTCGCCCGCACGGTCAGCGGCGTGCAGATCAAGGGCAATGCCAACACCTGGTGGAAGAAGGCGGCCGGCGTCTACGAGCGCGGCCATGCGCCCAAGGTCGGCGCGGTGATGGCCTTCGCCGCCTCGAAGGCGATGCCGATGGGCCATGTCGCGGTGGTATCGAAGGTGGTCTCCGAGCGCGAGATCCTGATCGACCAGGCCAATTGGGAACGCAACCGCATCACCCAGGACACCCTGGTGGTGGACGTGTCGGAAAAGGGCGACTGGAGCATGGTGCGGGTGGCGAACGCCGCCGGCACCCTCGGCCGCACCAATCCGGTGAACGGCTTCATCTACAACTGATCCGGTCTGCCCGGGCGGACCCGAAGGCGCGGGCGACCGCGCCTTTTGCGTTGCCGGAAGGGGGCGTCAGTGCCCCCGGGTCTGCGGCCATTGTTCCATCCCGGCCCAATACCGCCGCAGCGCGGCCGAACAGCGGTCGTCGTCGGCCAGGGCGTCGATGGCGCCATGAATCGCCGGCCCGCCGCCGAGCCGGGCGATGACCATGCCGCAGCGGTGCAGGCGCCGGTAGTCCGGGTCCCGCGCCAGGGCGACGTCGGAGGCATCCGCCCGCGCGCGCAGGGCGTCGAGCGCGCTGCGGGCCTCGCGGAAGGCGGTGAAGAGTTCTTGGTATTGCGAAGTCATGGCAGGTCCCGGGAATCACTCCGCACCTCGGTAGCCGGATAATGCGGCTGAAGTTTGGCGAGGGGCGGCAGACAAGGCCGGTGCGGGTCGAAAAACCGGAAAGTGCGATCGAAGGATAGGCCGGCGGAAACATGCGGCCAGGATATCCCTCTTGACCATTTGATTCGAGGGAGGAGACGATGAGGACATTCCTGGGATGCGCCGTTCTTGCTTTCGGCGCGGCTGCGGGTCCTGCGCCGGCGGACAACGTGCTTGAACTGAGGGTGGGCGAGACCAGGCACATGACGGTCTACATCGCGGACAATTGCAAGGGCAAGCCGCCGGCCTGGGTGAACGTGAAGCGGAAACTTCCGAAGTCGAAGATCGTGACCTTCTCCGACGGCGATCTCGGCCCGCGCCGGAGTGACCGCTGCGGCGGCGAGGTGGTCGGCCGCGAGATCGACGCGACCGGCATGAAGCCCGGGAAAGAGACGCTGAAGGTGCAGTCCGGGAAGCTGACCGTGATCGTCAGGTAGGGGCTGACCTGCCGCAGACCGAAGGCCGCCCGCCGGGCGGTCTTTTCGCGGCGAACATGAGCGCGGCAGGATGGAGCGGGTGAAGGGGGCCAAGAGCCATTATCACCCAATTGCAACTCGTAAAATATCCCTCAAGAAAACAATCACTTGGGTGAATTTCCAGCAAAAATCTGTTGCATGAAATAGTGTTCAATAGCAAGGTTTATGGATAGCAGAGGGGATAGCCGGAAAATCGGCTTGGGTTCGATTCCTGATGCGACATGATTGATTGGAGATAGAGATGCCGAAGCGCGCGCGGGAGCTTGGCCCGCTGGACATCAAGCGGGCAACACATCCGGGGGGAACCGACCGCCATCACTGGCTGGACGTTGGTGTGGTGGCGGGGTTGCGCTTGCAGATTACGGCGGCGGGGACGAAAAGCTGGGTCTTGAGGACCACGGTCGGGGATCGGCGCAGGGTCATCGGATTGGGGGCCTATCCCGAGGTGGGGCTGGCCGAGGCCCGGGACAAGGCGCGCGAGGCGAAGCGCAAGGTCGCTGCCGGGATTGATCCGATAGAGGAGAAGAAGGCCGTGCGCGCCGCTCTGGCGGCGGCATCGGCCCGCAATCTCCTATTCGCGGATGCGATGGACAAGTGGATCGCCGCGAAGATGAGCGACCGACCCGAGAAAAGCCAGAAGGCGATCAAGTCCACGATCACGCGCTATGCGCTGCCCGAGCTTGGCAAGCTGACGGTGCAGTCGATCACGGTTCAAGACATCGTGCGCGCCCTGCAAGAGGTCTGGTCGGAGAAGCCGGACACCGGCCAGAAGTTGAGGTCGTATCTTGAGGGCATCTTGTCATGGGCCACGGTCGGCGGGCACCGATCCGGCGACAACCCGGCCAGATGGCGCGGAAACCTCAAGGAGCTTCTCCCCGCCCCGGCGCAGGTTGAGAAAGGCAAGACCGGCAACTTCCCTGCACTGGCCGTGGCGGACGTGCCCAAGTGGTGGACAGAGGTGTCGAAGCGCGACGGCATGGGGGCGCTGGCTTTGCGGTTCGCTGCTCTCTGCGCCAGCCGCAGCGGTGAGGTCCGGGGGGCGACATGGGATGAAATCGACCTTGACGCAGCGATGTGGACGATCCCCGCGAGCCGCATGAAGGCGGGGGCAGAGCATCGCGTCCCTCTAACCGCCGAAGCGATTGCGCTGCTCAAGTCGGTTCCCCGGATGCAGGGCGTAGCTTTCGTCTTCCCCAGCGTGACGGGCGTCCAGATGAGCGACATGTCCATCAGCGCAGTGATGAGACGAATGCAAGAGGACGCCGAGAAGACTGCGCTAGAGGCCGGGGGTGATCCCGCCAAGTCAGGTTGGCGGGACCCCCGGTCGGGCAAGGCCGCCGTCCCGCATGGCCTGCGCAGCACCTTCCGGGATTGGGCGGCGGAGCGCGGGTATGACCGTGACATGGCCGAGATTGCCTTGGCCCATCAGGTCGGCAGCGCGGTCGAGCGGGCCTACCGTCGCACGGATATGATCGAGCGCCGCCGGGCCATGATGCAGGCGTGGGCCGACTTCCTGCATGGCCGGGATGCGGGCGTGGTGGTAAAATTCCCCGTGGCATCCGCATAAATCCCCTTGCGGCGGAACAGGAAAAATCGTGCGCGATCAATAATTCTTGATCGGCGGGGGTAATTGTTGGGATCAAATCCCAATAATTCCATGATCACCCGCGGTAAGTCTTTGATTGCAAAGTAATTGGGATGCCATCCCAACTAGAGTTGGGATAATATCCAAGTTGCGAAACAGAAAAATATGGTAATAGTTGCGAGCTACCTAAATCAAGAGAGGTAGCAAATGTTCATCAGTGACGCCCAAATCGCAAAGCGCTACAACGTGACGAAGCCCACGATTTGGAGGTGGGTCCGCACCGACCCGACATTCCCCAGACCCATGAAACTCTCCCCCGGCTGCACCCGCTGGAAGCTGGCGGAGGTGGAAGCGTGGGAGGCCGAGAAGGCCGGGAAGGTCGCCTGATCATGGAGACCGCCATCAACGCCCCGCCCGGTCGAGCCGGGCGGGCTGTCATTCGCATTGTCGCCCGGCGGGTTCCGTGGCCGACCCTTTCCCAGAGATCGGAGAGGACTGGCCTTCGCCTGCGCTGGGATGCGCTCACAGAGGACGGCCACCTGCTGGTCGAGGCGACCGAGCATCCGCTGTCCGATGGTGCGCACATTCTCCTCGCCGACCGCGGCCTGCCGGGCGACACGATGGTCACGCTCCGGCACGAGGGCGCGGGCCATGACAGCTTCGTGCCCCGCCCCCTGCATCTGGTCGCCGCCGAAGGTGCGCAGCGAGCGGTGGATCGGGAGCGGCTGGCCCGGATGGGCCGGGAGCGCGCGCGCCACCCCGAAAATAGCGCGGTGCCGGATGCCGCCGGGGGTCACCCCCCGGCTGCCCGTCGCGGCCCTGTGCTGGCGGAGGGCGCGGCATGAGGGCGAAGGACTTCACGCGGCGGCAGATCGCTTGGACACGGCAGGTCCGGCAGGATAGGCGCATCTCGGACAAGGCCGTGCGGATCGCCGACGCCTTGGCTTTCGATTACATGAATGCCGAGACTGGTGACGCATGGCCCGCGATGGCGACCCTGTGCGAAGCCGTCGATGCGTCGGAGCGAGCAGTCCGCCGCGCCCTCGACCAGATGGTCGAAGGCGGTCATCTCTCCATCAAGAGCGGCGGTGGCCGCAGGCAGAGCAATCGCTATCGCTGGATCATCCGGGATAAAAACCCCGGCAAATATGCCGGAGTTTCGGATGCCGAAACTCCGGCATATGCGGAGGAGTTTTCCGGCCCGAAACCCCGGCAAAAACGGCAAAGAAACTCCGGCACATTTGGCATGAAAACTCTGGCAAATATGCCGGAGGATACGTCTGAAGTTATCCGTCATAACGAACCGGAAGGCGGACGCGCCCTCGGGCGCGCGTCCGCCAATTCCCGCGTCGGTGTCGTTCTTGTAGAGGACGAAGAAGATCATCACGAAGATACCACGCAACGCGCCCTTGGGCCGGTTGATCCGGCCCTGGGCGCTGCGGCGGATACCGATCTCGCGTCGGACCCCATCAGCGCGGCGGATACGAATATCGCGGCGATGAAATCGTGGGCGGACGAGGACGACGACGATGAAACGCTCGACGCCCTATGCGCTGCGAGGGATGCGGTCATCGCCTCGCATGAGGACTTCCCGACTGTTCCTCGGCTCACCGGGGCGCAGTTCGCCATCGGCTGGACCGACGAATGGACCGCAAGCGATGGCGGGAACGACGACTTCCGCAAGGAGTGCGCCAACGGTGCAGCCGCCGCATGGCGGGAGGCGCTGGCGCAGGGTGGCAAAGACTACGCGAGGGAATGGTGGCGGCAGCACAGGGAAGCGCTGACCGCCTATGTCACCGCCAGCGGCTACGGCGAAGATGCGGCTAAGGAGGCCATAGGTCGTTACGGCAGGGCAATCGGACGGGCGGATGCAGATAGGAGGGCGCAGGCATGACCGTAGTCAAATTCGAGGACATCCATCGAGCGATGCCTGCCCGCGAGAGCAGGGCCGATGGCGGGGCCAAGGTGGTGGACTTTCCGAGCGAGTGGATCGGGTCGCGGCTGCTCGATGCCGAGGCCGCCGCAGATATGATCGGCAAGATGAAGGCCGGTCCCCGGGCGACGGAAGTAGAGCGGGCGCGGGCCTTCCGGCGCGCCCGGACCCGGTGGATACTGCACTGCGAAAAGATCAGGGCCGACCTGATGAAGCGGGGCCTTCCGCCCAAGGCGATTGCCGGGGTGCTGCGGAACTATACGGCGCAGGTCCGCGAGATCATCGTCGCCCGCCGGGTCAAGGAGGACATCATGCCGGACCTGCCGGGAGGCACCCATGGACGGTGATAGCCTCGCCCAGGGCGATGAAGGCCGCGCCCGGCGCGCGGCCCTGCCGGACGGGATGGCGCGGGTCGAGGATAGGCTCCGGCGTCTTGTCTATGGTCAGAGCTTGGCGCTGGACCCCGAGGGCCTA
>NZ_JAAKGP010000009.1 GCF_011043545.1 Rhodobacter sp. SGA-6-6
CTCCTCGACGACAACCGGGTGCTGGTTCCCTTTATGATTTCCATAAGGATCATGGTCATCGCCGGTGTGGCGCTCTTTGTGTCGACTATTTTTCTGGAGATCTTCCGCTGGATCCGTGGCGGCGCCAGACGTCGGCCGCGCGGCGAGAGAGAACCGAGGATACCGGCCTGGCTTTGGGGTAGCTTCGTCTTCCTTGTTACCGGCTGTGTGTTTTCGTTCTCCGATACCATGATCGGGAAGGCGGCGGGGGACGGCATGCTCTGGTTGATATTGTCTTGTCACGCGATCCTTGTTCCTTCGGTCATCATGATGCTTCTCATGCGCATTCTTGAGCCGGATTTCCGCCGTTTTGGCAAAAACTGAAACCGGCGTGGGGCAAGGGCGAGGGGCGCATGACTTGTGCTTGAGGCGCCTTGTTGCGATATAAAACGCCGGAAACTGCTGGAAGGACGCCCCATGGCCGAAGAGAAATTCCCCGGCTGGCACGGGACCACCATACTAGGCGTCCGCCGCGGCGGCGAGGTGGTGGTGGCGGGCGACGGCCAGGTCAGCCTGGGCCAGACCGTGATCAAGGGCACCGCCCGCAAGGTGCGGCGCCTCTCCCCCGGCGGGCGCGATGTGGTCTGCGGCTTCGCCG
The DNA here is from genome assembly GCF_011043545.1 of Rhodobacter sp. SGA-6-6. Classification (GTDB taxonomy): domain Bacteria; phylum Pseudomonadota; class Alphaproteobacteria; order Rhodobacterales; family Rhodobacteraceae; genus Pseudogemmobacter. The sequence continues at coordinate 638 of NZ_JAAKGP010000009.1, forward strand.
GATCGACGGCGGATGCCTTCACCCTGCTGGAGCGGCTGGAGAAGAAGCTGGAGTCCGCCCCCGGCCAGTTGGCCCGCGCCTGCGTCGAGTTGGCGAAGGACTGGCGGATGGACAAATACCTGCGCAACCTGGAGGCGATGCTGATCGTCACCGACGGCGCCGATCTGTTCGTGATCACCGGCGCCGGCGACGTGCTGGAGCCCGAGCATGACGTGGCCGCCATCGGCTCGGGCGGCAACTATGCGCTGGCGGCGGCGCGGGGGCTGATGCTGACCGAGATGCCGGCGGAAGAGATCGCCCGCAAGGCCATGGCCATCGCCGCCGATATCTGCGTCTACACCAACGGCAACCTGACGGTGGAGACCATCCGCAAGGGCTGAGGTCAGCCCGGCTTGCGGGCCTTCTGCGCCTCCATCCAGGCGCGGAGGACGGCGTTGATCCGGGTCTGATAACCCGCACCGCCAGCCTTGAAATAGGCCAGCACGTCGGGGTCCAGCCGGATCGAGACCGGCTTCTTCAGCAGCCCGTCAACCATGACGGCGCGGGTCCAGTCCCAGTCGACGCCGATCTCATCTTCGGTCAACTCGGGTTCAATGCCGCCTTCCTCCATCTGGCGGAGCTTTTCCCAATCCGTCTCGGGCCTTTCTTGCCGAAATGATGCGGATGATCTCGCCCCGCAGGGTGAAAACGATGGCGATCAGATATCCGTTCGATGGTCCGACCATCAGGAAGCGTTGCTCGATCAGATTATCGGCCGGCAGGAGGAGAACCTTTTCCACGAAGACCGCGGGGCAATCGTGAAAGTCGATCCCGTGCTTCTGCCGGTTGGTCAGGCGCTTGTTCTCATCCCAGGCGAAGCGGATTCCAACCTTTGCCATCCTTGCGCTGTATATACGTTTTGTCAATACAATGCCCTCGGGTTGGCGGCTGTTCCTCCGTCATATCCGCCGCATGGTTAATCCTTCGTTCAGGGCAATCGCCTTCCGCCCTGTGGCCCTTGGTTGAAACGGGCTGGGCGCGGCTTTAAGTGAGAACCAGCAGCCACAGGACCGCCATGACCGACCTGACCCCCCGCGAGATCGTCTCGGAACTCGACCGTTTCATCATCGGCCAGAAGGAGGCGAAGCGCGCCGTCGCGGTGGCGCTGCGAAACCGCTGGCGGCGCAAACGCCTGCCCGATGCACTGCGGGACGAGGTCTACCCGAAGAACATCCTGATGATCGGGCCGACCGGGGTTGGGAAGACCGAGATCTCCCGCCGGCTGGCGAAGCTGGCGCGGGCGCCGTTCCTGAAGGTCGAGGCGACCAAGTTCACCGAGGTGGGTTATGTCGGCCGGGACGTGGACAGCATCGTCCGCGATCTCGTCGACGTGGCGATGAACGAGACCCGGGCGCGGATGCGCGATGAGGTGCGGGAACGGGCGCGGAAGGCGGCGGAGGAGCGGGTGATCGAGGCCATCGCCGGCAAGGACGCGCGCGAGCAGACGCGGGAGATGTTCCGCAAGCGGCTCAAGGCGGGCGAGCTGGATGACACCATGATCGAGATCGAGGTCACCGATGCCGGGCCGCAGATGCCGATGATGATGGGCAACATGCCCGGCATGGAAATGCAGATGCAGGGCCTGCAGGACCTGTTCAAGGCCTTCGGCGGGCGCGGCAGCCGGAAGAAGATGACGGTCGCGCAAAGCTACGAAGTGCTGATGGGGCAGGAGGCCGACAAGCTCTTGGACGACGAGGCGGTGCGGGCGGCGGCGCTGGAAGCGGTGCAGGAGAACGGCATCGTCTTTCTGGACGAGATCGACAAGATCTGCGCCCGGTCGGATGCCCGCGGGGCGGATGTGTCGCGCGAAGGGGTGCAGCGCGACCTGCTGCCGCTGATCGAGGGGACGACGGTCTCCACCAAATACGGGCCGGTGAAGACCGACCATGTGCTGTTCATCGCCTCGGGCGCCTTCCACATCGCCAAGCCCTCGGACCTGCTGCCGGAGTTGCAGGGGCGGCTGCCGATCCGGGTGGAACTGTCGCCCTTGGGCGAGGAGGATTTCGTCCGCATCCTGACCGAGACGGAAAACGCGCTGACCCGGCAATACGCCGGGCTGATGGGAACCGAGGATGTGGCGGTGACCTTCACCCCGGACGGAATCGCCGCGCTGGCGCGGATCGCGGCGGAGGTGAACCGCAGCGTCGAGAACATCGGCGCGCGGCGGCTTTACACGGTGATGGAGCGGGTGTTCGAGGAACTGTCCTTCACCGCACCGGACCGGGGCGGCGAGGAGGTCGTGGTGGATTCCGCCTTCGTCGAGACGAATCTCGGCCAGCTGGCGAAGTCGGCCGACATTTCCCGTTACGTTCTATAGCGCCGGCAAGCCGATGGCCCGGCGCAAGACCGGGTCGCGGATGTCCAGCTCCTGCCCGGCAAGGCTGTCGGCCGCCGGTGTGCAGAGCCAGGCGATGGCGCGGCCGGGCTGGTCGGGCTGCGACAGGCTTTCGCGCGGCAGTTTCGACACCGGATTGATGCCGGAGGCCCGGATGGCGACCTGCATCCCGGTGTCCACCACGCCGGGGGCGATACCGAAGACCCGGATGCCCTGCCCGCCGTATTCCAGATGCACCGAACGGGTCAGCATGGCGAGCCCGGCCTTGCCGGCGCAATAGGCGGCCCAGCCCTCCTGCGGCCGGTGCGCCGCGCCGGACGAGACGTTGACGATACTGCCATGCCCGCGGGCCAGCATGGCGGGCAGGCAGAGGCGGATGGCGTCGAACTGGGCGGTCAGATTCGTCTCTATGCTGGCGGAAAATGCCTCCGGGTCCAGGTCGGCGATGCGGCCAATGGGGGCGATGGTGGCGGCGTTGTTCACGAGGATGTCGAAGCCGGGGGCGATGACTTCGGCCAGCCTTGCCCGGTCGGTGATGTCGCAAAGGACGCCCGTGGCAACGCCAACCAGTTTCTCCTGCGCAGCGGCAAGGCTTTCGGCGCTGCGGGCGGTGAAGGTGACGCGGGCGCCGAGCGCGGCAAGCGCGGCGCAGGCGGCAAGGCCGATGCCGCCCGCGCCGCCGGTGACGAGGGCGCTGCGGCCGGAAAGGGGCTGGCTGGTCATCATCTCCTCCTGCTCTGCCCTTGATATGTTTCATCGGGCGCGAGGTCACGGCGGAAATACGCTGGCCCGGCGTTACGGCGGCGCTTGACCACAAGCCAAATTGCGCCATTCCTGACGGGATGATGCGGTTTATCCTGTCCCTCCTGTTCACGCTCATGCTGGCCGGCTGCGCGCCGCGCGGCAATTTCGTCATGCTGGACGAGTTGCCGCCGGAAAAGGCCGCGCTGGCGGCGACCGCGGGGGTGCGGGAAGTGGTCTTCGTCGGCACCACCCGGCGGGAGGTCGGCGGCCAGTTCGGCTTCGGCCGGGCCGAGAAGGCGAGCTTCCTGCGCTATGACATCCTTGTGCCCTCGGACCGCGAACCGGGCGAGGTGACCTGGCCGGTGAACGCGAAACGCGCCGATCCGAAGACCGATTTCCTGACGTTGGCCGACAAGAAATACCCAGACGGCAAGGATTTCCGCAAGGAACTGACGGCGGCGATGAAGCTGCGCGGGCAGCGCGACGTGGTGGTCTATGTCCATGGCTTCAACAACACCATGGCCGAAAGCGTCTATCGCGTGGCGCAGATGCATTACGACCTGAAGGTGCCGGGGGTGGCGGTGCATTACGCCTGGCCCTCGCGCGGCTCAGCGCTCGGCTATGTCTACGACCGCGACTCGGCTTTGTTCGCCCGCGACGGGCTGGAACAGCTGCTGCACGAGGTGGCCGAGGCGGGCGCGCAGCGCGTGGTCCTGGTGGCGCATTCGATGGGCGGCGCCGTGGCGATGGAGACGCTGCGGCAGGCGGCGATCCGCGGCGACCGCCGGGTGATGAACTCGCTGGGCGGGGTGATCCTGATCTCGCCCGATCTGGATGTGGACCTGTTCCGCGCCCAGGCCCATGCGATGGGCGGGCTGCCGCAGCCGTTCATGATCTTCGGCAGCCGCCGCGATACGGTTCTGGGCCTGTCGTCGCGGCTGGCGGGCAATCCCGACCGGCTGGGCAACCTGAAGGACCTGGGCCAGATCGCCGACCTGGAGGTGACCTATCTGGACACCGCGGCCTATAACGAGGGCGCGGGGCATTTCAACCTGGGCACCTCGCCGGCGCTGCTGCAACTTCTGGGCGGGATCGCCAATATCGACGCCGCCTTCCGGGCCGAGGCGGCGGGACGGGTGGGGCTGCTGCCGGGGGTGGTGCTGACGGTGCAGAACGCCACCGCGATCATCTTGTCGCCGGTCGAGGGGCTGGCGACAGCCGACTAGAGTGGTCGCCCGTCTTTCGACAAAACCGGATTCCACTTTTGTCGGACAGGCTCTAGCGGCGGCGCAGGTAGACATAAAGCGCGCCCGATCCGCCATGCTTCAGATGCGCCTCGGCCACCTGTTGCACCGCCTGCGCCAGCGGCGGCAGGCGCAGCCAGTGCGGCACCTGATGGCGCAGCGCGCCGATGGGGCGGGGCACGGGTTCGTGGATCATCCTGCCCTTGCCGGTGATCACCAAGACCAGCCTTTGCCCCGCGGATTGGGCGTTCAGGATGAAGCGGATCAGTTCCGGGTGCGCCTCGGCCAGGGTCATGCCGTGCAGGTCCAGCCGCGCCTCGGGCGCCAGCTTGCCGCGCAGCATCCGGTCATGGGTGCGGGCGTCCATCCGCAGCGGCGGCGACGGCGGCGCGACCACCTGCGCCAGCGGGGCCGAGGGCGTGCTGCGTTCGCCCAGGTGGAAATGCAGGGCCCGCGGTTCGGCCGGCTGCTTCGCCTCGGTCAGCGGCGGCTCGGTGATCGGCAGATGCGGGTTGTGCGGCGCCCTTGGGTGCATCGCCCGGGCGGTGCGGGCCACGGCCTGCCACAGCTCGGCCTCGTCCGGGCGCAGGAAACGGCGGCGGGCCATGGCTCAGCCCTCGGGCAGCAGGGCATAGGCGCGGTCGATGGGCAGCAGCAGCACCATCCGCCCGCCGTCCTTGACCGTGCCGGCATCCTCGCCCGCCTGATTGCCGGTGCCGTAGAAGATGTCGGCCCGCTGCGCGCCCTTGATCGCGCCGCCGGTGTCCTGCGCCACCATCAGCCGGCGCAGGGGCGCGCCGCCCTCCTTCTCGATCCAGACCGGAGCGCCCAGGGGGGTGAACACCGGGTCGATGGCGACCGAGCGCAGGGTGGTGATCGACCGGCCCATGGCACCGATGGGGCCCTTGTCGGCGGGCAGGTCCGAGAGCTTGCGGAAGAAGACGTAGGAGGGGTTGTGGTTCATCAGGTCCTGCCCCGGGCCGGGGTTGCGCTTGACCCAGGCGCGGATGACTTGGGCCGAGACCTGATCCATGGTATAGACCCCGCGCCGCACCAGTTCCTGCCCGATGGAGCGGTAGGGCTGGCCGTTCTTGCCGCCATAGCCGACGCGGATGACGCGCCCGTCGGTCATGCGGATGCGGCCGGAGCCCTGGATCTGCAGGAAATACACGTCGATGGGATCGTCCAGCCAGGCGATCTCCAGCCCCCGCCCGGCCAGGAGCCCGCCGTCGATGACGGCGCGGGCGTGCCAGGGCTGGCTTTCGGTCAGTTCCGGCGGCTTGCGGTAGATCGGCCAGGCGAAGCGGGGGGTGCGGACGGGGGAGCCGTTCAGTTCCGGCTCGTAATAGCCGGTGAACAGGGCGGGGGGTTGGCCGATCACCACCGGCCTGAAGAACAGCTCGAAGAAGCTGCGGGCCGAAGCCTCGTCGCGCGGCATATCGGCGGCCAGCTTGCAGATCGGCTGCCAGTCTGGGGCGTCGATCAGGTCGCAGGTGGCAAGGAAGGTGGTCAGCGCGGCGGCGTGGTCGTCCTCCTGCCAGCCTTCCAGCGCCTCGAACTCCAGCATCTGGGCGGCCGCAGGCAGGGGGGCCATCAGGGCCACCGCAAGGCTGAAGGCGCGCCAGAGCCGCATCCCAAGGGTCAGTCGCCGGTGGCCACGAGCTGCCAGTTCGGGTCCTCCGCCCCCATCTTGCGGGCGAAGGTCCAGACATCGCGCTGGCGCTTGACAGTCTTCGGATCGCCTTCGACGATATCGCCGGCCTTGTTGCGCACGACCGAGGTGATCTCGCCGACGAAGCGCACGGTGATCTCGCCGAAGCCGGAGGCGGAGTCGAAGGTCGCGTCCTGCAGCGCCATCTCCTTCAGGCCGATGAAATTCGCCTCGACCGTCAGGCCCTCGGCCTCTCGTGCGCCGATGACTTCGGCGAAGCTGGCCTCGACGTCATCCGACAGGAAGGGGCGGATGCGGTCCAGTTCGCCCTTCTCGAAGGCCATCAGGATCATCTCGTAGGCGCCGCGCGCGCCTTGCAGGAAGGGGCCGACCTGGAAGGAAGGCTCTGCCTTCTTCATCGCCGCCAGGGCCTTGGCGGCGGAGGAGCCTTCGGGCGCGTGGTCGGTGATGTCGCGGTCCAGCCCGCCCTCGATCACCTCCAGCGTGCGGCGGGCCTGCGGACGGGCGTCGTCCAGCGGCAGCGGCGGCTTCTCGAAACCCTCGCGGGTGCCGAGAACGGAGCGGAGCTTCAGGATCAGGAAGACCGCGATCCCGGCCAGCACCAGAAGCTGCAAGAGTTTGTCCATCCGTCCGCCAACCTTCACACATCTTCGCGTCCCGCCTTGGGGCGGGCCCGGTTGTTCCCTATGTAGGATGCGGCCCCTGCCAAGTAAACCGCAGGGAAGGTGCAGTAACGGGAAGGAGAAGCCCCGGATGAGGATTTTCGCGGCGTTTCTGATCTGGCCGCTGGTGGAGATCGCGCTTTTCGTGCTGATCGGCGGGCAGGTCGGGGTCTGGCCGGTGCTGATCTGGGTGGTCCTTTCGGCGCTTCTGGGCATCCTGGTGATGCGGCTGACGGCGGCGCGGCAGGCGCTGGCGCTGCGCGACGGATTGCGGGGTCTGCGCGATCCGGCGCGGCTGGCGGCGGCGGGAATCCTGTCGATGGTCGCCGGGGTGCTGCTGATCCTGCCGGGTTTCCTGACCGATGCCGTCGGGCTGGTGCTGCTGCTGCCGCCGGTGCAGGCGCTGGTGGCGCGCTATGCCGAGGCGCGGGTGACGGTGATCCGGCCGCAGCCCGGAGAGGTGATCGACGGCGACTATACAGAGGTGGAGCCGCGGCCCGGCCAGCCCTCGGGCTGGACGCGGATCGAGTGATCAGCGGCGGCGGAGCCAGATCGCCGCTTCGCCCAGCTTGGCGATGAAGGCGATATGGGCGGCCTCTTCCTCGGCGGTCAGCCGGGGGGGCAAGGGTTCGGGCCGGGCGCGGGGACGCCAGTCCCCGGCCACCGTGATTGAGGGGCCATTGCGCGGGCCGCCCTGCGCCGGGGCCAGCACCAGGTCGGGCTGGCGGCCTCCGATCAATTCCAGATAGACCTCGGCGAGGATTTCGCTGTCCAGAAGCGCGCCGTGCTTCTCGCGCTTGGAGTTGTCCACCCCGAAGCGGCGGCAGAGCGCGTCCAGCGAGGCCGGGGAGCCGGGGAATTTCTGCTTGGCGATGGCCAGGGTGTCGATGGCCTGCGACCAGGGGATTTCCCGCAGGCCCATCCGCGTCAGCTCGAAGTTCAGGAACTTGATGTCGAAGGCGGCATTGTGGATCACCAGCTTGGCGTCGCCGATGAAATCGGCGAAGGCCTGGCCGATGGCGGCGAAGACCGGCTTGTCGCGCAGGAAATCGTCGCCAAGGCCGTGGACCTCGAACGCCTCGCGCGGCATGGCGCGTTCGGGGTTGATGTATTGGTGATAGGTCCGGCCGGTGGGCAAGTGGTTCAACAGCTCCACTGCGCCGATCTCGACGATGCGGTCGCCGGTGGTCGGGTCGAAGCCGGTGGTTTCGGTGTCGAGGACGATCTCACGCATCTGTCTTAGGTATTCCGGGCGATCCTGCGGCGAATATCTGCCAGCACATCCTTGACCGAGGCGCGGGCGGCTTCAAGGGTCAGCGTCGAAATGACGTAATCCGACCGGGCACGTTTCTCCGCATCGGGCAGCTGGCGGGCCAGAATCGTCTCGAACATCGCCGGAGTCATGGTTTCGCGGGACAGAACCCGGGCGCGCTGCACCTCCGGCGGGGCGGTGACCACCACCACGGCGTCGCAATCCTTCTCCAGCCCGGATTCGTAAAGCAGCGGGATGTCCAAGAGTACGATGTCCGCGGTGGCTGCGGCAAGGAACTCCGCCCGGTCGGCGGCAACCAGCGGGTGGACGATGGCGTTCAGCCGGTCCAGCACGGTGGGATTCGCCGCGATCATCGCCTTCAGCGCGGCGCGATCCACCCCGCCCTCGGCATCCAGCGCGCCGGGCAATGCCTCGCCAAGTGCCGGCGCGGCGGCTCCGCCGGGGGCGTAGAGCCGGTGGACGGCGGCATCGGCATCCCAGACCGGCACGCCTTCCTCGGCGAAGATCTGCGCCGTGGTGCTCTTGCCCATGCCGATGGAGCCGGTGAGGCCCAGCCGGAACGGCCTCATGCCGAGAGAACCGCGTGGCGGGTAGCCTCGTCCACGTCGGGGCGCTGCCCGAACCAGCGCTCGAACCCGGGCGCGGCCTGATGCAGCAACATGCCGAGGCCGTCGACCACGGTGCAGCCGATCTCTTCCGCCTCGATCAGCAGCTGGGTCTTCAGGGGGGTGTAGACCAGATCGGTGACCAGCGCCTTGGGGTTCAGCCCATCCAGCGGCACCCGGAAATCGGGCTTGCCGGTCATGCCCAGCGAGGTGGTGTTGACCACGGTGGCGCAGTCCTCGACCATGTTGCCGGCCTGCACCCAGTCGAACACCACCACCTTGGCCCCGAAGTCGGACCGCAAGGCCTCGGCCCGCGGCCTTGTCCGGTTGGCGATGTGGATTTCCGGCACGCCGACCTCGATCAGCGCCGAGACCACGGCGCGCGCAGCCCCTCCGGCCCCCAGCACCGCCGCAGGACCGGCCTGCGGCTGCCAGTGCGGCGCGTGCTGGCGCAGGTTGGCGATGAAGCCGGTGCCGTCGGTGTTGTCGGCATGAATCTTGCCGTCGGCCCGGAAGATCAGCGTGTTGGCCGCGCCGATCAGCGCCGCCCGGTCGGTGATGATGTCGGCGATCTGCAGGATCGCCTCCTTGTGCGGGATGGTGACGTTGACCCCGGCGAAGCCCATCCGCGGCAGCATCCGCACCACATCGGCCAGATCGGCCGGGGCCACGTCGATCGGGATGTAATGCCCCTTCAATCCGTAGCGCCGCAGCCAGTAGCCATGCAGCGCCGGGCTCCGGCTGTGGGCGATGGGGTGGCCGAGAACGCCGGCCAGGGGAATACGCGGATGATCGGTCATGCGGGAATGAGTCCTCGGATGCCAAGATAGGACAAGAGCGGTAGCATCGGCAGGCCCAGAATGGTGAAATGGTCGCCCTCGACGGCGGAAAACAGCCGGATGCCTTCCTCTTCCAGCTTGTAGCAGCCGACGGCGTGGCGGAGGCTGTCCCAGTTGCGGGCCAGGTAATCGTCCAGATAGCTGTCGGAGAAGTCGCGCATGGTCAGCCACGCCTCGCCGACATGGCGCCAGACCGGGCGGCCGTTCTCGTAGAGGACGGCGGCGGAGAGCAGGCGGTGGGTCTGGCCGCGCAAGTCGCGCAGCTGGGCGCGGGCGTCTTCCGCACTTTCCGGCTTGGCGAAGACGCGGCGCTTCATCTCCAGCACCTGGTCGCAGCCGAGGACCAAGGCGCCCGGCTCCTTCTCGGCGATCTTCCGGGCCTTCATTTCGGCCAGGGCATCGGCGAGATCGCGGGGGGAGCCGCCCTCGGCCTCCAGCGCCGCGCGGATCGACTCCTCGTCGATTCGCGCCGGGCGGGCGGTGACGGGCACATTGGCCGCGCGCAGCAGCGAGAGCCGGATTTCCGAGGCGGAGGCGAGGAGGATCATCTGGGGGCTGTCCTGGGGATAGTTCCGCTTTGTTCCTGGGCGGCGGATCGGGGTGGATCGGGTCTCCTGCGGCCGGCGCCGGCGACCTGTGGCCAAAGCCGCGGCCGGTGCGAGATTTATCCCGCTGGGGAAGCGGTTGTCACGCCCCTTGGGACAGCAGGACGCAGACCGGGCTTGTCCACGGGGCAGGGCTGTGGAGGAAATCCGCGGGCGGATCATCGTAATATCATGAAATATAATGATTTTTATTATGAATATGGCTGCCCTCTCCGGTTTTCCCGCGGTTTTCCCCAGCCAGTCCGCGCTGTGGGAAACCACTGGGAGAAGCCGGGAAATCCCGTTGTCCACAGGGCCAACAGCATCAATCCTTTCTTTTTCTTTAATATAGAAAGAAGAAGAGGGCGCCCCGGCTCAGCTGTTCTGCCCAGCCAGGAAGGCAAAGATTGACTTTCAAGCCCGCGAGGCTTACCTGCGGCAGTGCAGGGCCGTCCGGCCCACCGCATTTCCCGTTTCCAGCTCAGCGACCGGCGGCCCCAGGGGGCAGGCCGGGCTCAAGGACATCCGATGACCGAACGCCTCAACCTCTCCGATCTCAAGGCCAAGACCCCGGCCGACCTGCTGGCCATGGCCGAGGAATGGGAGATCGAGAACGCGCCCTCCATGCGGAAGGGCGAGATGATGTTCCAGATCCTGAAGGAACATGCCGAGGAAGGCTATGAGATCGGCGGCGATGGCGTGCTGGAAGTGCTGCAGGACGGCTTCGGCTTCCTGCGCAGCCCCGAGGCCAACTATCTGCCCGGTCCCGACGACATCTATGTCAGCCCCGAGATGATCCGGCAGTTTTCCCTGCGCACCGGCGATTCCATCGAGGGCGTGATCAAGGCCCCGCTGGAGAACGAGCGTTATTTCAGCCTGGTGAAGGCCACGAAAATCAACTTCGACGACCCGGAGAAGGCGCGTCACAAGGTCCATTTCGACAACCTGACGCCGCTTTACCCCGACGAGCGGCTGAAGATGGAAATCGAGGACCCGACGATCAAGGACCGTTCGGCCCGGATCATCGACCTGGTGTCGCCCATCGGCAAGGGCCAGCGGGCGCTGATCGTGGCGCCGCCGCGCACCGGCAAGACCGTGCTGCTGCAGAACATCGCCAAATCCGTCGCGACGAACCACCCGGAATGCTATCTGATCGTGCTGCTGATCGACGAGCGGCCCGAGGAAGTCACCGACATGCAGCGGTCGGTAAAGGGCGAAGTCATCTCCTCGACCTTCGACGAGCCCGCCACCCGCCACGTCGCCGTGGCCGAGATGGTGATCGAGAAGGCCAAGCGGCTGGTGGAGCACAAGCGCGACGTGGTGATCCTGCTGGACTCGATCACCCGCCTGGGCCGCGCCTTCAACACCGTGGTGCCGTCCTCCGGCAAGGTGCTGACCGGCGGCGTCGATGCCAACGCCCTGCAACGTCCGAAGCGCTTCTTCGGCGCAGCGCGGAACATCGAGGAGGGCGGGTCTCTGACCATCATCGCCACCGCGCTGATTGACACGGGCAGCCGGATGGACGAAGTGATCTTCGAGGAGTTCAAGGGCACCGGCAACTCCGAGATCGTGCTGGACCGCAAGGTGGCCGACAAGCGGGTGTTCCCGGCGATGGACATCCTGAAGTCCGGCACCCGGAAGGAGGACCTGCTGGTCGACAAGTCCGACCTGCAGAAGACCTATGTCCTGCGGCGGATCCTGAACCCGATGGGCACCACCGATGCCATCGAGTTCCTGATCTCCAAGCTGAAGCAGACCAAGACCAATTCCGAGTTCTTCGACTCGATGAACACCTGAGCCATAGGTGGCGCCATGCGGGACACGATCTACGCGCTGGCCTCGGCCCGCGGCAGGGCGGGTGTTTCCGTGGTCCGCATCTCCGGCCCCCGGGCCTGGGTGGCTTGCCGGGCCTTGTGTGGGGATGTGCCGGAAGTGCGGCGGGCATCGGTCCGCAATATTTTGTGGAATGGGCAGGTCATTGACCAAGCCTTGGTGATTGCCTTCGCCGAGAAGGCCAGTTTCACCGGCGAAGACTCGGTCGAGTTCCATCTGCACGGCAGTCCGGCGGTCCTGTCCGCGGTCCTGTCCGCGCTGTCGGCGCAGGAGGGTTTGCGGGCGGCGGAAGCCGGCGAGTTCACCCGGCGGGCGCTGGAGAATGGCCGGCTGGACCTGGATCAGGTGGAAGGCTTGGCCGACCTGATCGAGGCGGAAACCGAAGCGCAGCGCCGCCATGCGATGGGGCTGATGCAGGGGCGCTTGCGGCAGATGGCGGACCGCTGGCACGAATCGCTGGTGCGGGCGGCGGCGCTGATCGAAGCGACCATCGACTTCGTGGAGGAAGACGTTCCCGTCGATGTCGTGCCGGAAGTGGTGGAGTTGACTTCTGCTGTTCTGACCGACCTCCGCGCCGAAGTCCGCGGCTTCGACGCGGCGGAGCGGTTGCGGGACGGATTCGAAGTCGCGCTCGTCGGACGGCCGAATGCCGGAAAATCCACGCTTCTCAATGCTTTGGCAGGGCGCGAAGCGGCGATCACGTCGACCATTGCCGGGACGACGCGAGACGTGATCGAAGTGCGGATGTCGATCCATGGACTGCCCGTGACTGTGCTGGACACCGCCGGATTGCGCGAGACGGAAGACGAGATCGAGAAGATCGGCATCGGCCGCACTGTCGACCGCGCTGCTGCTGCGGACTTGCGCGTCTTCCTGCTGGACGGCGCCGATGTGCCGCTTGTCGCGCCGCAGCCGGGCGACTTGCTTGTGCGCGGCAAGGCCGATCTGGCAGTAGGCGAAGGGCTTTCTGTCTCCGGCAAGACGGGCCAGGGCTTGCCAGAACTGATCGACGCTATCGGCGCTGCTCTGGACAGCCGTATGGCCTCCGCCGCGACGATCAATCGCGCACGGCATCTTGAAGCTGTCTCCCGCGCGATTCGGGCTTTGGAATCGGCGCGAAGTGAAGTAACAGCGGGCTCCAGCCGCGTTGAGCTTGCTGCCGAACAGTTCCGGCAAGCGATCCGCGCGCTGGATTCCTTGATTGGCCGTGTCGATGTCGAGGACTTGCTGGACGAAATCTTCTCCAGCTTCTGCATCGGGAAGTGAGGATGTTTCACGTGAAACACTTCGATGTCATCGTCGTTGGCGGAGGCCATGCAGGCGCAGAAGCAGCAGCAGCTTCGGCTCGTGCTGGCGCGCGGACAGCACTTGTGACGATGAGTGCTGCGAAAATCGGCGTGATGTCCTGCAACCCCGCGATTGGCGGCTTGGGCAAAGGCCACCTCGTCCGTGAAATCGACGCGCTGGACGGAATTATGGGGCTTGCAGCAGATCGCGGTGGTATCCAGTTCCGGCTGTTGAACAGGCGCAAGGGCCCGGCCGTGCAAGGACCGCGGACGCAAGCGGACAGGAAGCTGTATCGGCTGGCTGTGCAGGACTTGCTGTCGCGCGAAGATCTGCTGACGATTGTCGAAGGCGAAGCGGCCGAACTGATCGTGCAGGAGGGAAAAGCTGCGGGCGTGATCCTGGCCGACACGTCGGAGCTTAGGGCTGCTGCCGTGATCCTGACGACAGGCACGTTCCTGAACGGCATCCTGCATGTCGGCGACAAGCGCAGCGCGGGCGGGCGCGTGGGCGATCCGGCATCGGAGAAGCTGGCGCAGCAGATCAAGGGCTTGGGCCTGCGGACGGGGCGGCTGAAGACCGGCACGCCGCCGCGGCTGGACGGGCGGACCATCGACTGGGCGCGGCTGGAAATGCAGCCGGCGGATGAAGACCCCGTGCTGCTGTCTTTCCTGAACAAGGCGCCGATTGCCCGGCAGATTTCCTGCGGCATCACGCATACAAGCGACGCGACGCATCAGATCATCCGCGACAACCTTTCGCGCAGCGCGATGTATGGCGGCCATATCGAAGGCGTCGGCCCGCGCTATTGCCCGTCCATCGAGGACAAAGTCGTGCGCTTCGCGGACAAGTCCAGCCATCAAGTGTTCCTGGAGCCGGAAGGGTTGGATGATTCCACCGTCTACCCGAACGGGATTTCCACCTCGCTGCCCTCCGAAGTGCAGGAGGCTTACGTTCGCACGATTGCCGGGCTGGAGCAGGCGGTAATCACTCAACCCGGTTATGCCATCGAATACGATTTCCTCGACCCGCGCGACTTGCGCGCGACGCTGGAAAGCAAGGCGATGCCAGGGCTGTTCCTGGCCGGGCAGATCAACGGCACGACGGGATATGAGGAAGCTGCGGCGCAGGGCCTCGTCGCCGGGCTGAACGCCGCCGCGCAGGCGCAGGGGCGCGAGGAGCTGCGGCTGTCGCGGTCGAACAGCTATATCGGCGTGATGATCGACGATCTGACGCGGCGTGGCGTGACCGAGCCCTACCGGATGTTCACTTCGCGGGCCGAATTCCGGCTGTCGCTGCGGGCGGACAATGCCGATCAACGGCTGACTCCTGTCGGCATTGCCTTCGGCTGCGTGCGGGAAGAGCGGCAGCGGGCCTATGAGGCCAAGGCCGAAGCCTTGGGCCAAGCCATCGAGTCGCTGAAATCGCAAAGCTTTACGCCACGCGATCTGCGCGGATCGGGCTTCACGGTCAGCCAGGACGGCGCGCGGCGGACGGCCTTCGACCTGATGTCGATGCCGGATTATGCGCCCGAACATCTGGATGCGCTTCTGGACCCGCCTTTCGCCTGGCCGCAGGAAATCCGCCGGCAAGCCGAGATCGAAGCGCTGTATTCCCAGTATGCCGACCGCCAGACTGCGGATGCTGAGGATATCCGCCGCTCCGAAGCGATGGTCATCCCGGGAAGCTTCGATTTCGATGCGCTTTCCGGCCTGTCCACCGAGTTGAAGGGCAAGCTGGCGCGGAGCCGGCCGGAGAACATCCATCAGGCGATGCAGATCGAGGGTATGACTCCGGCGGCGATCACGCTGATTCTGGCCAATCTGCGCAAGGATCGCGGGCGGAAGGCCGGCTGATGTCCGTTGTGGAGAGCCTTGGCGTCAGCGCCACGGCGCTGGAGAAGTTGCGGCTGTTCCAGGCGCTTGTCGAGAAGTGGAACCCGCGGATCAATCTGGTGGCAAAATCCACGCTGCCCGACTTGTGGTCGCGGCATATCGAGGATTCGGCCTTTCTCTGCCGCCACGCGCCGCCGGCCCGCCTTTGGGCGGACTTCGGCGCCGGCGGGGGTTTTCCCGGGCTTGTCGTCGCCACGATCCTGCAGGACCGTGGCGAAGATACCCGTGTGGTCCTGGTCGAATCGGACCTGCGCAAGGCCACGTTCCTGCGCGAAGCCGCCCGGCAGATGAGCCTTGCCGTCGAAATCCACAGCGAACGGGTGGAAGCCCTGCCACCGCTGAGCGCAGATATAGTGTCCGCGCGCGCGCTGGCGACACTAGATACGCTGTGTGGCCTTTCTCACCGTCACCTTGCACCCGGCGGCACTTGCCTGTTTCCGAAAGGTGAGAGATTTGCCGAGGAGGTGGAAACCGCCCGCCGCACCTGGCAATTCGATCTGGAGGCGCCGGAGAATCCGGGCCATAAGGGCTCTGCCCTGCTTGTGCTGAGGAACTTGCACCGTGCCTGAAGTCGCTCCGAAGCCGCCTGGCCGCGTCATCGCTATCGCCAACCAGAAGGGTGGCGTGGGCAAGACGACGACGGCGATCAACCTGGCGGCGGGGCTGGCGGAGCAGGGGTTCCGCGTGCTGCTGGTGGACTTGGACCCGCAGGGAAATGCCTCCACCGGCCTCGGCGTCGCAACGAAGGACAGGGCGGTCACCACCTATGACCTCCTGCTGGCCGATGCGGCGGTGGGTGACGTGATCCGCCCGACCGGGGTGGCCAACGTCTGGATTTCGCCGGCAAATTCCGATCTGGCCTCGGCCGACATCGATCTCGTGGCCAATGAAAAACGCAGTTTCCTGCTGCATGACGCGCTGCGCCAGCCGCAGATCGACGATTTCGCCTTCGACGTGGTGCTGATCGACTGCCCGCCCTCGCTGAGCCTGCTGACGGTGAACGCGCTTGTCGCTGCGCATTCGGTGCTGGTGCCGCTGCAAAGCGAGTTCTTCGCGCTGGAGGGTCTGAGCCAGCTGATGCTGACCATCCGCGATGTGCGGCGATCCGCCAATCCCGACCTGCGGATCGAAGGGGTTGTGTTGACCATGTATGATGGACGCAACAACTTGGCCCAGCAGGTCGAAGCGGACGCGCGCGACAATCTGGGCGATCTGGTGTTCAACACGGTGATCCCGCGCAATGTGCGGCTGAGCGAGGCGCCGTCGCACGCGCTGCCGGTGCTGGCCTATGATTCCGCGTCGCGGGGCGCGGAGGCCTATCGGGCGCTCACATCGGAAATCGCACCGCGGTTGAGGGGGTAGGGGCATGGAAAAGAAGCCGGAGAAAAAGGGCCTCGGCCGCGGCTTGTCGGCGTTGATGTCGGACGTGAACCTCGGCCCGGCCTCGGAGGCTTCGCCGCGGCGGGCGGATACGCGGCTGGCGGTGGAGAAGCTGCGGCCCAACCCCTTGCAGCCACGCAAGGATTTCGAGCCGGAGGCGCTGCAGGCGCTGGCCGATTCGATCCGGCAGAAGGGGGTGATCCAGCCGCTGATCGTGCGTCCTGCCGGGGACATGTATGAGATCGTCGCCGGCGAGCGGCGTTGGCGGGCGGCGCAGATGGCGCAGGCGCATGACGTGCCGGTGGTCATCCGCGATCTGGACGACACCGAAGTCCTTGAAATCGCTATCATCGAGAACATCCAGCGCGAGGATCTGAACGCGATCGAGGAGGCGCTCGGCATCCGGCAGCTGATGGACCGCTTCGGCCATACCCAGGAAAAGATCGCCGAGGCGCTGTCGAAAAGCCGCAGCCACATCGCCAACTTGCTGCGGTTGCTGGCGCTGCCGGAGCAGGTGCAGGCGATGGTGCGCGACGGGCAGATCTCGGCGGGCCATGCCCGGGCGCTGATCGGCACCGGCAACCCCGAGGCGCTGGCCCGGCGGGTGGCCGCGCAGGGCCTGTCGGTGCGCGAGGTGGAGCGGCTGGTGCGCGAGGCTGCGGCGGAGAAACCGGCGAGAAAAGGCTCTGACAAGGCCCGGGAGAAGGATTCCGACACCCGCGCGCTGGAGGCCGATCTGTCAGCGCATCTGGGAATGCAGGTGCAGATCGAGATGGCGGGCGGGCAGGCTGGGATGCTGTCGGTGCGATTCAAGACGCTGGACGATCTGGACCGGCTGTGCCAGGCGCTGTCCACCGTGCCGGCGGAGATGGGCTAGGCGCAGAGTTCCAGCAGCAGGCGGTTCAGGACGAGGCGGCCCGTGGGGGTGGCGGCCAGAATGTCGCCATGGCGGGTAAGAAAACCATCCTGAATCAGGGTGTTGAGCCGGTCTTCCGGCAAGGGCCTGTCCCGCAGCGCCGCGAAGCGGGACAGGTCGCTGCCCTCGGCCAGCCGCAGCGACATCATCAGGTATTCCACCGCGCGGTCTTCGTCCGACAGCAGTTCCCGCTCGGTCTCGCCATTGCCTTTGGTGGCGGCGGCAAGCCAGGCTTCCGGCGAGCGCAGGGTCGAGGTGGCAAAGCGGCCATGGGGCAGAGTCAGCCTGCCATGCGCGCCCGGGCCGATGCCGGCATAGTCGCCCATCCGCCAGTAGATCAGGTTGTGCCGGGATTCCGATCCCGGTTGGGCATAATTCGAGACTTCATAGGCCAGAAGCCCGGCCTGACGGCACAGGCCCTCGGTCGCCTCATACATCTCGGCTGCCAGGTCCTCGTCCGGCAGGCCGCGCAGTTTGCCTTCGGCAAAGAGGCGGCCGAAGGCGGTGCCGTCCTCGATGGTCAGCTGATACAGCGACATGTGATCCGGGCCGAGGGACAGCAACTGCGCCAGTTCGGCTTGCCAGCCCGCCAAAGTCTGATCCTGCCGGGCGTAGATCAGGTCGCAGGAGACGCGGGGAAAGGTCTCACGGGCCAGCGCCAGCGCGGCCAGCGCCTCGGCGGCGGAATGCTGGCGGCCGAGGCGGCGCAGATCGGTGTCGTCCAGCGCCTGGATGCCGAGGGAAAGCCGGTTCACGCCGGCGTCCCGGTAGCCTCGGAAGCGCTCGGCTTCGACGGAAGTCGGGTTGGCTTCCAGCGTGATTTCCACGTCGTTGGACATCGACCAGCGGGCGGCGATGCGGTCGAGGATGGAGGCGACGAGCGCGGGGTCCATCAGCGAGGGCGTGCCGCCGCCGAAGAAGACGGATTGCACGGCGCGAGGGCCCGTCTCGGCAGCTGTGCGTTCGATTTCGGAGAAATAGGCCTCGGCCCAGGCGGATTGGTCGACAGACTGGCGAACGTGGCTGTTGAAATCGCAGTAGGGGCATTTCGCCTTGCAGAACGGCCAGTGGACGTAGACGCCGAAACCGCCGTGCTGCCAGTCCTGCAGTTTCACGTGAAACAGGCCTTCAGCAGCGCGTCGACGGCTTTGCCGCGGTGGCTGATGGCGTTTTTCCGCGCAGCGTCCATTTCGGCAAAAGTTTCAGCGAATCCATCGGGTTGGAACATTGGGTCGTAGCCATGCCCTTCCGCCCCGCGGCGCGGCCAGACCAACTGGCCGGGAGCGACGCCTTCGAAGATCTCTTCATGCCCGTCCGGCCAGTAAAGCAGCAGCGTGCAGCGGAACTGCGCCCGGCGGGGGAACGGGGCTTTGGCCTCTTCCAGCAAGGCCCACGTCTTCTCCATCGCCAGGCCGAAGTCGCGGCCCTGCGGGGTGAAGGCCCAGTCGGCGGTGTAGACGCCGGGCGCGCCGTCCAGCGCATCGACTGTCAGGCCGGAATCGTCGGCGAGCGCCGGCAGGCAGGAGGCCAGAGCGGCGGCCTTGGCCTTGATTCGGGCGTTGCCGATGAACGTGCTCTCGGTCTCCTCCGGCTCCGGCAGGCTTAGGTCGGCGGCTGAGACGCAGGCGACATTCAGCGGCGCCAGCAGGGCGGAGAATTCCTCCAGCTTGCCCCTGTTGTGGCTGGCGATGACCAGCCTGTCGCCGGTGAACTTCCGGGTCATCCGACCGCTGCCTTCTGCGTCGCCACCAGCGCCGCCGTGCCCTGCACCGCCAGCGCCAGCAGCGCCGACAGGTCCTCCACCGCGAAGGGGGCGCCTTCGGCGGAGGCCTGCACCTCCACCAGCTTGCCTCGGCCGGTGATCACGAAATTGCCATCGGTGCCGGCGGCGGAATCCTCGTCGTAGTCGAGGTCCAGCACGGTCTGGCCGGCGTAGATGCCGCAGGAAACGGCGGCCACATGGTCCAGCATCGGGTCGGACAGCAGCAGCCCCTTGCCCATCAGGTGGTTCATCGCCAGCCGCAGCGCCACCCAGCCGCCGGTGATCGAGGCGCAGCGGGTGCCGCCATCGGCCTGGATCACATCGCAATCCACCACGATCTGCCGTTCGCCCAGCGCCTGCCGGTCCACCACCGCACGCAGAGAACGACCAATAAGCCTTTGAATTTCCTGCGTTCTCCCGGATTGCTTGCCCGCCGCCGCCTCGCGCCGCCCCCGCGTATGGGTGGCCCGCGGCAGCATCCCGTATTCCGCCGTCACCCAGCCCTGGCCGGAGTTGCGCAGAAACGGCGGCGGCTTGTCCTCGACGCTGGCGGTGCAGAGCACATGGGTATCCCCCATGCGGATCAGGCAGGAGCCCTCGGCATGGCGGGTCACGCCGGTTTCGATGGAGATGCTGCGCAACTGGTCAAGTGCCCGGCCCGAGGGTCGCATGGTCTGTCCTTTCGATACTCGCGGCCAGATAGTCCTTGCCGTGCCGGTCCTGCAACCCCGATTGACGATTGCCGCGCCGCACCCTTTATTCACCCCTATGGAAAAGGGCTCCAGACTGCTGGCAGACATGACCGAACGCTCGCGCGAGGTGTTCCGGCGGGTGGTCGAGGGCTATCTGGACACCGGAGAGCCGGTGGGATCGCGCACCCTGACCCGGACGATGAGCGAACAGGTCTCGGCCGCTACGATCCGCAACGTGATGCAGGACCTGGAATATCTGGGGCTGCTGGACAGCCCCCATGTCTCGGCCGGGCGGGTGCCGACGCAGGCGGGGCTGCGGCTGTTCGTGGACGGGTTCCTGGAGACCGCCAGTCCGGCGGCACCGGACCGCGAGCGGATCGACGCCACCCTGGGCGGCAACGACCAAGATGTCTCGGCGATGCTGGACCATATCGGCACCGCGCTGTCGACGATCACCCGCGGGGCCAGCATCGTGCTGGCGCCCAAGACCGAGGCGCCGATCCGCCATATCGAATTCGTCAGCCTGGCGCCGGACCGGGCGCTGGTGGTGCTGGTCTTCGCCGACGGACAGGTGGAGAACCGGCTGTTCCGCCCGCCGCCAGGGCAGACGCCTTCGTCGATGCGCGAGGCGGCGAATTTCCTGAACGCGCTGGCCGAGGGGCGGACGATGGCCGAACTGCGCCGGATCATGGGGGCCGAGATCGCCCGCCGCCGGCAGGAGATCGATTCGCTGGCGCGGGAGCTGGTGGAAAGCGGCCTCGCCGTCTGGGAAAACGCCGGGCAAAGCCAGGAGCGGCTGATCGTCCGCGGCCGGGCGAACCTGCTGGACGCGCAGGCGGACACCGATGTCGACCGCATCCGCAGCCTGTTCGACGACCTCGAACGCAAGCGGGACATCGCCGAATTCCTCGATCTGGCCGAGGAAGGCGAAGGCGTGCGCATTTTCATCGGCTCGGAGAACAAACTCTTCTCACTTTCGGGTTCCTCTCTGGTGGTTTCTCCCTATATGAACGCTGACCGCAAGATCATCGGTGCGGTCGGCGTGATCGGACCGACGCGGCTGAACTATGGCCGGGTCGTCCCCATCGTCGACTACACCGCCCAGCTTGTCGGACGGCTGGTCGCGGATCGCGGCCGGGTGTGAGGCGAAAGAGGTGGAAGCATGACGAAGGACCAGGCGGCGGCACAGGATGCCGATCTTCCCGATCTGGAGGAATTCATCGACGGCCCCGAGGGGCTGGACGAGATCGAGGGCCTGAAGGCCGAGCGCGACGAGTTCCGCGACAAGTTCATGCGTGCGTTGGCCGATGCCGAGAACGCGCGCAAGCGCGCCGATCGCGACCGGCGCGAGGCCGAGCAATACGGCAGCACGCGGCTGGCCCGCGACCTGCTGCCGGTCTACGACAACCTGAACCGCGCTTTGCAGGCGATCCCGGACGAAAGCCGCGCGGCTTCTGCTGCGCTGATCGAGGGGGTGGAGCTGACGCTGCGCGAGCTGACCAACGTGATGGACAAGCACGGGGTCAAGGCGGTGTCGCCCGCCGTCGGCGACCAGTTCGACCCGCAGCTGCACGAGGCGATGTTCGAGGCGCCGCTGCCGGGCACCAAGGCCGGGCAGATCATCCAGGTGATGTCCGAGGGCTTCCTGCTGCACGACCGCCTGCTGCGGCCGGCGCAGGTGGGGGTGTCCTCGAACCCGGGCTGAGGCTCTTGCAGCCGGCCGCCGGGGGCTGTCTGCCCCGGACCCCCGAGAGTATTTTCGCCAAGATGAAGGGGCTGCGGGGCGCTAGCTCAGCAGCCCTTTCAATTCGTAGAGCAGCTTGAGCGCCTCCATCGGCGTCATCTCGTCCGGGTGGGCGGCGCGGAGGCGGTCTTCCAGTTCCGAAAGTTTCTGCGGCTTCGACGGCGGCGCTGTGGGGGCGGCGCGGAACAGCGGCAGATCGTCGATCAGCGCCGAGGGCTTGGCGCCGTCGCGGTCGCCCTTCTCCAGCGCCTCCAGCACCACCTTGGCGCGGTCCACCACCGCCGGGGGTAGCCCGGCGAGGCGGGCGACCTGCACGCCATAGCTGCGGTCGGCGGCGCCCTTCCTGACCTCGTGCAGGAAGATCACCTCGCCGTCCCATTCCTTCACGCTGACGGTGGCGTTCTCCACCCCCTTCAGCTTGCCGGCCAGCGCCGTCATCTCGTGATAATGGGTGGCGAACAGCGCCCGGCAGCGGTTCTGCCCATGCAGGTGTTCCAGCGTGGCCCAGGCGATGGAAAGCCCGTCCCAGGTGGCGGTGCCGCGGCCGATCTCGTCCAGGATCACCAGCGCGCGGTCGTCGGCCTGGTTCAGGATGGCGGCGGTTTCCACCATTTCCACCATGAAGGTGGAGCGGCCGCGGGCCAGGTCGTCGGAGGCGCCGACGCGGGAGAAGATCTGGGAGACCAGACCGATGCGGGCCCTACGGGCGGGCACAAAGCTGCCGGCCTGCGCCAGCAGGGCGATCAGCGCGTTCTGCCGCAGGAAGGTGGATTTGCCGGCCATGTTCGGCCCGGTCAGCAGCCAGAGCGCGGGGGTCTCGCCCTCGGTCAGGCGGCAGTCGTTGGCGACGAAAGGCTCGCCGCTGCGGCGCAGGGCGCGTTCAACCACCGGATGGCGGCCGCCTTCGACGACGAAAGCGCGGCTGTCGTCCACCTGCGGCTCGGCCCAGTCCTCGGAGGCGGCGAGATCGGCAAAGGCGGCGGCAAGGTCGGCCTCGGCCAGGGCGCGGGCGGCGGCGGCGATCGGGCCGGCACAGTCGAGCACGGCCTGTTTCAGGCCGTCATAGTGACGCTTTTCGATCTCCAGCGCGTGGTTGCCGGCGTTCAGGATCCGGGTTTCCAGCTCGCTGAGCGCCAGCGTGGTGAAGCGGACCTGCCCGGCGGTGGTCTGGCGGTGGATGAACAGCTCGGGCTTCGCCCGCAGGCGTTCCTCGTGGGTGGTGGTGACCTCGATGAAATAACCCAGCACATTGTTGTGCTTGATCTTGAGGCCCTGCACCCCGGCGGCCTCGGCATATTCCGCCTGCATCCGGCCGATCACGCCGCGGCCCTCGTCGCGCAGCGCCCGGGTTTCGTCGAGTTCGGCGTCGAAGCCCGGGGCGATGAAGCCGCCGTCGCGGGACAGGAGCGGCGGCTCGGCCACCAGCGCCTGATCCAGCAGGTCGACCAGCGCGGCATGGCCGACCAGCGCCTTCGCCGCCTCGGCCAGCAGCGGCGGGGTGCCGGCCAGCATTGCAGAGACGGTTTCGGCCTGGGTCAGCCCGGCGCGGATCGCCGCCAGGTCGCGTGGCCCGGCGCGGTCCAGCGCCAGGCGGGACAGCGCACGGTCCATGTCGGGAACGCGGCGCAGCGCTTCGCGCAGGTCGTGGCGGAGACGGCTTTGCTCCAGCAGGAAGCGGATGCATTCCAGACGGGCGTGGATGGTGGCCAGGTCGCGGGAAGGCGCCGAGAGCCGGCGTTCCAGCAGCCGCGCGCCGGCGGCCGTCACCGTGCGGTCCACCGCCGCCAGCAGCGAATTCTCGCGGCCGCCTTGCAGGGAGGCGGTGATTTCCAGGTTCCGCCGCGTCGCCGCGTCGATCTGCACCGTGCCGCCGGCGGCTTCCTTCACCGGCGGGCGCAGCAGCGGCAGCTTGCCGCGTTGGGTCAGGTCCAGGTAATCGACCAGCGCGCCCATGGCCGACAGCTCCGCCCGGTCGAAGCTGCCGAAGCCTTCCAGCGACCCCACCTTGAACAGGCCGCAGAGCCGCTTCTCCGCCCCGGCGGAATCGAAGGAGGACCGGGCCAGTGGCGTTGCCGCCGCGCCGGATTCGGTGACCAATCCGGCCAGATCGCGGTCGCGCGCCTCGGACAGCAGCACCTCGCGCGGGGACAGCCGGGCCAGTTCCGGCCCCAGCCGGGGCAGGGGGCAGGGCATCACCCGGAACTCTCCGGTGGAGATGTCGGCCCAGGCCAAGGCGCCCTCGTCCCGCACCTCGGCGAAGGCGCAGAGGAAGTTGTGGCGGCGGGCTTCCAGCAGCGAATCCTCGGTCAGCGTGCCGGGAGTGACCAGCCGCACCACGTCGCGCTTCACCACCGACTTCGAGCCGCGCTTCTTCGCCTCGGCCGGGTCCTCCAGCTGCTCGGCGATGGCGACGCGAAAGCCCTTGCGGATCAGCGTCAGCAGATAGCCCTCGGCCGCATGGACCGGCACGCCGCACATCGGGATCGGCTCGCCAAGGTGAAACCCGCGCTTGGTCAGCGCGATGTCCAGCGCCTCGGCGGCGGCCAGGGCATCCCCGAAGAACATCTCGTAGAAATCGCCCATCCGGTAGAACAGCAGCGCCCCCGGGTTCTGCGCCCTGATCTCCAGATATTGCGCCATCATCGGCGTAACGGCGTCGTCGGTCATGCGGCCCCCTGCGGTCTGGCCAGACCCTACAAAAGCGCATTGTCAGCCGCAAACAGGCTTTTCAGGCTGCGGGCCCGGGTCTATGAGCCAAGGGCTTGCAAACAGGATGGCCCCCTGATGACCCGCACGAAAATCACGCCCGAAGAAGCGCTTGCCTACCATCTGGAGCCCCGGCCGGGGAAATACGACGTGGTCGCCTCGACCCCGATGGCGACGCAGCGCGACCTGTCGCTGGCTTACAGCCCCGGCGTCGCGGTGCCGGTGCAGGCCATCGCCGACGATCCCTCCACCGCCTACGACTATACGGTCAAGGGCAACATGGTGGCGGTGATCTCGAACGGGACGGCGATCCTGGGGATGGGGAACCTGGGGGCGCTGGCCTCGAAGCCGGTGATGGAAGGCAAGGCGGTGCTGTTCAAGCGCTTCGCCGACGTCAATGCCATCGACATCGAGCTGGACAGCGAGGATGCGGACGAGATCATCAAGGCGGTCAGCCTGATGGGGCCGACCTTCGGCGGCATCAACCTCGAGGACATCAAGGCGCCGGAGTGCTTCATCATCGAGAGCCGGCTGAAGGAGATCATGGACATCCCGGTGTTCCATGACGACCAGCACGGCACCGCGGTGATCTGCGCCGCCGGGCTGATCAACGCGCTGGAACTGTCGGGCAAGAAGATCGAGGACTGCCGGATCGTGCTGAACGGCGCCGGGGCCGCGGGGATCGCCTGCCTGGAGCTGATCAAGACCATGGGCGCGCGGCACGAGAACTGCATCATGTGCGACACCAAGGGGGTGATCTGGCAAGGCCGGACCGAGGGGATGAACCAGTGGAAATCGGCCCATGCGGTGAAGACCGAGTTGCGCACGCTGGAAGAGGCGATGGCGGGGGCGGACGTCTTCCTGGGAGTCAGTGCCAAGGGGGCGGTGACGCCGGAAATGGTCTCGATCATGGCGGAAAACCCGGTGATCTTCGCCATGGCAAACCCGGACCCCGAGATCACGCCGGAGGAGGCTCATGCCGTGCGGCCCGATGCCATCGTGGCGACCGGGCGGTCGGACTACCCGAACCAGGTCAACAACGTCCTCGGCTTCCCCTATCTGTTCCGGGGCGCGCTGGACATCCACGCCCGGGCGATCAACGACGAGATGAAGCTGGCCTGCGCCCGGGCGCTGGCAACGCTGGCGCGCGAGGATGTGCCGGATGAGGTGGCGATGGCCTATGGCCGGAAACTCTCCTTCGGGCGCGACTACATCATCCCGACGCCCTTCGACCCGCGGCTGATCTATGTAATCCCGCCGGCGGTGGCGAAGGCGGGGATGGACACCGGCGTCGCCCGCCGGCCGATCATCGACATGAAGGCCTACGAGGCCGGGCTGAAGGCGCGGATGGACCCGACCGCCAGCATTCTGCAAGGTGTCCATGCCCGCGCAAGGCAGGCGCAGGCGCGGATGATCTTCGCCGAGGGCGACGACACCCGGGTGCTGCGGGCGGCGGTGGCCTATCAGCGCAGCGGTCTGGGCAAGGCGCTGGTGGTGGGGCGCGAGGCCGACGTGAAGGAGAAGCTGGATGCCGCCGGCCTGGCCGATGCGGTGCGCGAGCTGGAGGTGGTGAATGCCGCCAACACCCGGCATCTGGAGGTCTACAAGGATTTCCTCTACGCCCGGTTGCAGCGGCAGGGCCATGACCGGCAGGACGTGCATCGGCTGGCCTCGCGCGACCGCCACGTCTTCGCCGCGCTGATGCTGGCGCATGGCCATGGCGACGGGCTGGTGACCGGGGCGACGCGGAAGTCGGCGCATGTGCTGAACCTGATCAACACCGTCTTCGACGCCTCGGCCGCCGATGGTGCGGTGGGGGTGACGGCGCTTCTGCACAAGGGGAGGATCGTGCTGATCGCCGACACGCTGGTGCATGAATGGCCCGAGGAAGAGGACCTTGCCACCATCGCCATCCGCGCCGCCGGGGTGGCGCGCAACCTCGGCCTCGACCCGCGGGTGGCCTTCGTCAGCTTCTCGACCTTCGGCTATCCGGTCAGCGAGCGGGCGACCAAGATGCACCGGGCGCCAGCCGTGCTGGACCGGATGAAGGTGGATTTCGAATACGAAGGCGAGATGACGGTGGACGTGGCGCTGAACCCCGACCAGATGAAGCACTATCCCTTCAGCCGCCTGACCGGCCCGGCCAATATCCTGGTGGTGCCGGCGCGGCATTCGGCCTCGATCTCGGTCAAGCTGATGCAGGAGATGGCGGGCGCCACCGTGATCGGGCCGATCCTGACCGGGGTGAAGAAGCCGATCCAGATCTGCTCGACCAATGCCACGGTGAACGACATCCTGAACATGGCGGTGATGGCGGCCTGCCGGATGGGGTGACGCGGGGCCTTCCCCTTTCGCCGCCCGCGGCCTAGCCTCCGGCGAAACAGCCGGAGGCCCGCCATGACCGACCATGTTTCCACCCACCAGGCCGAGGAGGATGCCCGCAACGAGGACATCCTGATCTGGGTCGACGGCGCGTTGAAGCCGAAGGCGCAGGCGGTGGTCTCGGTCTACGATTCCGGCTTCATGCTGGGCGACGGGGTGTGGGAGGGGATCAGGCTCTACAACGGGCGCTGGTCCTTCATCGACGAGCATATCGACCGGCTGTTCGAGGCGGCGAAGGCCATCGACCTGGACATCGGCTGCAGCCGGAACGAGGTGATTTCCGCCGTGCTGGAGACGCAGAAGGCCAATGGCATGGTGACGGATGCCCATTGCCGGCTGATGGTCACGCGGGGGGTGAAGACCCGGCCGTTCCAGCATCCGCGGCTGTCGCAGCAGGGGCCGACCATGGTGATCATCATGGAACATTCGCGGCCGAAGATCCCGCGCCCCATTGCCCTGGCCACCGTGCCGCACCTGCGCGGCCTGCCGATGACGCAGGACCCGAAGCTGAACAGCCACTCCAAGCTGAACTGCATCCTGGCCTGCATCGCGGCGCAGAAGGCCGGCGCGGACGAGGCGCTGATGCTGGACGTGCATGGTTTCGTGAACACCACCAACGCCTGCAACTTCTTCATCGTCCGCAAGGGCGAGGTCTGGACCAGCACCGGCGACTACTGCATGAACGGCATCACCCGTCAGAAGGTGATCGACCTCTGCCGCGCCAACGGCATCCCGGTGTTCCAGCGCAACTTCAGCCTGGTCGACACCTACGGCGCCGACGAGGCCTTCCTGACCGGCACCTTCGGCGCGCAGACCCCGGTGGGCAGCATCGACGGCCGGCAGATCGGCAGCGGCCAGATGGGGCCGGTGACGGAGCGGCTGCGCGGGCTTTACAAGCAGCTGGTCGGGGCCTGAGCCATGAAGATCGCCATGTGGAGCGGCCCGCGGAATCTGTCCACCGCGATGATGTATGCCTTCGCCGCCCGCGGCGATTGCGCGGTCTGGGACGAACCCTTTTACGCCGCCTACCTGGCCGCCACCGGGATCGACCATCCGATGGCCGGGCAGGTGATCGCGGCCGGTCAGCCCGATCCGGTCAAGGTGGCGGCCGCCTGTCTGGGGCCGAACCCGGAGGCAAAGCCGCTCTGGTATCAGAAGCACATGACCCTGCACATGATCCCGGGCTTCGACCGCGGTTTCCTTAAGGGGCTGACCAACGTCTTCCTGATCCGCCACCCCGCCCGGGTGGTCGCCAGCTATTCCAAGAAGCGGGAGAAGCCCACGCTGGAAGACATCGGATTCGTCCAGCAGGCGGACCTGTTCGATCAGGTGGCCGACCATCTGGGCGCCGCCCCGCCGGTGGTGGATTCGGCTGCCATCCGGGCCAATCCGCGGGAGGCGTTGGAGGGGTTGTGCCGCAAGCTCGGCATCTCCTTCACCGAGTCGATGCTGCACTGGCCGGCCGGGCCGAAGCCCTATGACGGCGCCTGGGCGCCGCATTGGTATAACGCCGTCCATGCCTCCACCGGCTTCGACGATCCCGAAGGCCCCTTGCCGGACCTGCCCGCGGAATACCGGGCCTTGGTGGATCGGGCGATTCCCTATTACGATCGGCTCAGCCGTTACTGCTGAACCGATTTGAAGGAAGCCGATTATGACCGACCTTCCTGCCCCCGGGGCAGAGGCGGACCCGTCCGCCCAGGCCCTTGCCGACGCCCTGCCCGAAATCCGCTCTGCCAAGACCAGGGGCTGGGCGTTCTGCGCGCTGATCGTTGCGGTTTCCGCCGTGCTGCTGATCCTGCTGTCGGGGGTGGAAGGCAGCTTCCAATGGGTGATCATCATCCTGTTCATGGGCGGCTTCGGGCTTGTCAGCATCCATGCCTGGGTCCGCAAGCAGCACGAACGCGCGGTGATGCCGGTGATCGCCCGCGCCTTCGGGCTGGGCTACGTGAAATCGCCGAAGGATTTCTATCCGACCCTGCCGAAGAACTTCATCCCGCAGGGCGGCCAACGCTCGGTGGACGACATGATGAGCGGCACGGTCGCCGGCCGCAGCTTCCGCTTCGCCGAATGCAAGACCGAGACCGGCGGAAAGAATTCCTCCACCCTGTTCCAGGGGCTGGTGCTGGAGGTCCGCGCCAGCGGCTCGGTGCCCGAATTCATCATCGCCTCGGAGAAGGAGACCAAGGGCTTCCTGTTCTTCAAGGGCAAGGTGCAGGTCGAGGGGATGGAGTTGATCCGCCAATCCACCGGCAGCGACGGCCAAACCTATGGCTTGTGGTCCCGCCCCGGCGGGCCGCGGCCGATGGCGGGCCTGGATGCCTTCATGGATCGGATCATCGCCCTGGGGCCAAGAGTGCTGGGCAGCGCCACGCTCTATTCGCTGGTGTCCACCGGGCAATATTATTACGTCAGCCTGCGCCACAAGCGTGACCTCTACCGCATCGGCGGGCTGTTCGCCGACGAGACCGAGGTGATGTCGAATGTCCGCATGGCGGCGCGGGAACTCGGCCACCCCATCGAACTGGCGGCCGAAATCCTGCGCGCGGAAGAGGCGCTGCTGGCGGCGAAGTGACTACTTCTTCGCCACCCGGGCGTTGCGGGTGGCGATCAGCCGCAGGCGCAGGGCGTTCAGGCGGATGAAGCCCTCGGCGTCCTTCTGGTCGTATGCGCCGGCGTCCTCCTCGAAGGTGACGTGTTTCTCGCTGTAAAGCGTGTGCTCCGACCAGCGGGCCACGGTGGCGGCGCGGCCCTTGTAGAGCTTCACGCGGACGGTGCCGGTGACATGCTCCTGCGTCTTGTCGATCAGGGCCTGTAGCGCCTCGCGTTCCGGGCTGAACCAGAAGCCGTTGTAAATCAGTTCCGCATAGCGCGGCATGATCGAATCCTTCAGGTGGCCCGCGCCGGCGTCCAGCGTGATCTGCTCGATGCCGCGGTGGGCCTCCAGCAGGATGGTGCCGCCGGGGGTTTCGTAGACGCCGCGGGATTTCATGCCGACGAAGCGGTTCTCCACCAGGTCCAGCACGCCGACGCCATGCTTGCCGCCGATTTCGTTCAGCTTGGTCAGAATCGTCGCGGGCGACATCCGCTCGCCGTTGATCGCCACGGCATCGCCCTTCTCGAAGGCGATTTCCACCATCTCGGGCGTGTCGGGGGCCTGTTCCACGGGGACCACGCGCTGCAGCACATAGTCCGGGAACTCATCCGCCGGGTTTTCCAGCACCCGGCCTTCGGACGAGGTGTGCAGCAGGTTGGCATCCACGCTGAACGGCGCCTCGCCGCGCTTGTCCTTGGCGATGGGAATCTGGTTCGCCTCGGCGAATTCCAAGAGCTTCGTCCGGCTGGTCAGGTCCCACAGCCGCCAGGGCGCGATCACCTTGATCGCCGGGTCCAGCGCCGCCGCCGACAGCTCGAACCGCACCTGGTCGTTGCCCTTGCCGGTGGCGCCATGGGCCACGGCATCGGCGCCGTGTTTGTGGGCGATTTCCACCAGATGCTTGGAGATCAGCGGCCGGGCGATCGAGGTGCCCAGCAGATACAGCCCTTCATACAGCGCATTGGCCCGGAACATCGGGAAGACGAAATCGCGCACGAATTCCTCGCGCACGTCCATGATGTGGATGTTCTCCGGCTTGATGCCCAAGAGCACCGCCTTGTCGCGCGCCGGCCCCAGTTCCTCGCCCTGGCCCAGGTCGGCGGTGAAGGTGATCACCTCGCAGCCGTATTCGGTTTGCAGCCATTTCAGGATGATCGAGGTGTCGAGGCCGCCGGAATAGGCAAGGACGACTTTCTTGGGCTTCTGCATTTGGGCCTCCGCAGGGCGAAACTGGCCGGGGTCTATTGGGTTTCGCTTGTGTAAACAAGACCGATTGGCCTTGGCCCGCTCCCGCTGTAGGGTCGCCCGCATGAGCGATTTTCCCGAAAATGCCCGCACCGCGGCCCAGGCGATCCGGGGTCTCTTCCCCGAAACCCCGTTGCAGCGGAACGACCATCTGTCGGCCCGCTATGGCGCCGAAATCTGGCTGAAGCGCGAGGATTTGACGCCGGTGCGCAGCTACAAGCTGCGGGGCGCGTTCAACGCCATGCGCAAGGTGCGGGCGAAGGACCCGGGCCAAGGCCATTTCGTCTGCGCCAGCGCCGGCAACCATGCGCAGGGCGTGGCCTTCGCCTGTCGGCATTTCGGGGTGCGCGGCACCATCTTCATGCCCGTGACGACGCCGCAGCAGAAGATCGACAAGACCCGCATCTTCGGCGGCGAGGCGGTGAAGATCCAGCTGACCGGCGACTATTTCGACCAGACCCTTGCGGCGGCGCAGGAGTTCTGCCGGGCCGAGGGGGCGCATTTCCTGGCCCCCTTCGACGATGCCGACGTGATCGAGGGGCAGGCCAGCGTGGCGGTGGAGATCATCGACCAGCTGGGCCGGGCGCCGGACCTGGTGGTGCTGCCGGTCGGCGGCGGCGGGCTGGCGGCGGGCGTCACCGGCTACCTGCGCGAGGTGGCGCCGCAGGTGCGGTTCCGCTTCGTGGAGCCCTTGGGCGGGGCCAGCCTGAGGACGGCGCTGGAACAGGGCGGGCCGGTCAAGCTGCCGCGGCTGAACAGCTTCGTCGACGGGGCGGCGGTGGCGCGGATCGGCGAACTGCCCTTCCGCCGGCTGGACTGGGCGCGGCCCGAGGAGGTGCATCTGGCGCCGGAGGACCGCATCTGCATCACCATGCTGGAGATGCTGAACGTCGAGGGCATCGTGCTGGAACCCGCCGGCGCGCTGTCGGTGGACGTGCTGCCGGAACTGGCGGAGGAGATTCGCGGCAAGACCGTGGTCTGCGTCACCTCCGGCGGGAATTTCGACTTCGAGCGGCTGCCCGAGGTGAAGGAACGCGCGCAGCGCTTCGCCGGGCTGAAGAAGTATTTCATCCTGCGGATGCCGCAGCGGCCGGGCGCGCTGCGGGAATTCCTGTCGATGCTGGGGCCGGAGGATGACATCAGCCGCTTCGAATACCTGAAGAAATCGGCGCGCAACTTCGGCTCAGTCCTGATCGGGATCGAGACCAAGCACGCCGAGAACTTCGCCGCCTTCACCGGCCGGATGGATGCCGCGGACTTCACCTACCGCGACATCACCCATGACGAGGCGCTGGCCGAATTCCTGATCTAGGCGGCATCGCCCTTGGCCAGGGCGCCGAGGAAAGCCGCCTTCGATGCCCGGTAGACGGCGACGATCCGCCCCAGGTCGACGCCGGCCCCGTCGCCCTGTCCGGCCCGGCGCTCCCCCTCCTGGCACAGGGCGGACAGGTCCTTCAGCCCCAGGTTCAGCGCCGATCCCTTCAGGAAGTGCAGTTCCGCCTCCAGCCGGCTATCGGGCGGGCCGGCGGCGATGCGGGCCACCACCTCATCTGCCTCTTCCAGGAAAAGCGCCGCCACATCGGCCAGAGCCTCCGCGCCGATTTCGGCCCGCAATTCGGCAAGCCTGTTCCATTCGATCATCACCAACCCTCCGCAGCCTGCGGTTACACCCGGCTGGAAAGGTCCCAGACCCGCCTTAACAAAGCGTAACCCCGCGCCGCCCTGTCGCCGCGAATTTTAGCCTTCACCGGCGCTTAACACCCCCGGGCGCAAAGCTGGCCGAAGGTTGCGTGGGAGTGATCGCAGGTGCGCGGCGCAGGGGCTATGACGGACAGGCAGGAAGACGACGACGGCGATGCCGCCTTCCGCGTGCTGGTGGTGGACGACAGCCGCGCGCAGCGGCACATCCTGGCCATGTATCTGCGCAAATGGGGCTATGAGGTGATCGAGGCCGCCTCGGGCGAGGAGGCGCTGGCGATCTGCGCCGATCTGCCCGTGGGCTTCGTCATCAGCGACTGGATGATGCCCGGCATGACCGGGGTGGAATTCTGCAGCCGGTTCAAGTCCTTGCCGCGCGACAGCTACGGTTATTTCATCCTGCTGACCTCGAAGTCCGAGAAATCGGAAATCGCCGACGGCCTTCTGGCCGGGGCCGACGATTTCGTGCCGAAGCCGGTGGGCAGCGACGAATTGCGCGCCCGCCTGCGCGCCGGCCAGCGCATCCTGTCGATGCGGTCCGAACTGGTCGAGAAGAACCGCCTGATCGCCGCCAACATGAAGGAGTTGCAGGCGCTTTACGATTCGCTCGACCGCGATCTGGTCGAGGCGCGCAAGCTGCAGCAGACATTGGTGCGCGACAGGTTCCGCGATTTCGGCGCCGCCACCGCCAGCCTGATGATTCGCAGCTCGGGCCATGTCGGCGGCGATCTGGTCGGCGCCTTCCAGATCGACGACCGGCGGGTGGCGGTCTATTCGGTCGATGTCTCCGGCCATGGCGTCGCCTCGGCGATGATGACGGCGCGGCTGGCGGGCTATCTGTCCGGCAGCTCGCCCGACCAGAACCTGGCGTTCCAGCAATTGCCCGATGGCCGGCGCGAGGTGCGGCGCCCCTCCGAGATCGCCCGTGCCTTCAACCGGCTGATGCTGGAGGACATCCAGGTCGAGCAGTATTTCACCATGGCCTATGCCGAACTGGACCTGCCCACCGGCCGGGTGGTGCTGGCGCAGGCCGGCCATCCGCATCCGATGGTGCTGCGCGCCGGCGGCCGGCTGGAGCGGGTGGGGACCGGCGGGCTGCCGGTCGGGTTGATCCCCGATGCGGGCTATGAGGACAGCAGCCTGACGCTGGCCCCCGGCGACCGGCTGTTCCTGATGTCGGACGGGTTGACCGAATGCCCCGGACGGGACGGCTTCGACCTTGGCGAGGAGGGGCTGGCGCGGATGCTGCAACGCCTGTCCGCGCTGGACAGCCCGGCGCTGTTCGAGGCGCTGGTCTGGGACCTGGCCGACTTCGCCGGGACCGACCATTTCGCCGACGACGTGTCGGGCGTGCTGCTGGACTACCTCGGATAGCCCGCAACCAGCGCCAGCATCGCCCGGTCGCCGTCGTTCGCCAGCAGATCCAATGCCTGCCCTACCGGCATCCAGACCGCGGTATGTCCGGCCTCGGTCGGCGGGCCGTGGGGACGGACCGGGCGGGCGAGGTAGACGGTGCACAGCTTCTCGGCCCAGCGGTCGTATTCCGGCATGTAGGTGAAGCGGCGGAAGGCGCCGATCCGACGGGGGGCGGCGATGCGCCAGCCGGTCTCCTCGATCACCTCGCGATGCAGGGCGGCGATGGGATGCTCGCCCCGGTCGATGCCGCCGCCGGGCAACTGGAACTCGGGCCGCGGCTGGTCCTGGTGGGTGACGAGGATGTCGCCGCCCAGCATCAGCACGGCATAGACGCCGGGGCGGGGGCGATAGCGCTGCCCCGGTTTGACCGCTTCGCCGAAACGCCGGATCATCCTCGCCCCTTGGTCATCGCTGCGCTTGCGCCTATATAGCGCGGATTGCCAGACATGGCGCCGCAAGGAAACCCCCCAATGGCCACCGGCTACCAACTCGCCTGGGACGATACCGTCCTGCCCTTCCAGCTGGACCAGTCCGGCATCCGCGGCCGCGTGGCGCGGCTGGACGGCGTGCTGGACCAGGTGCTGAAGCAGCACGACTATCCCCCGGCGATCGAGGCGCTGGTGGCGGAGACCGCGCTGCTGACGGCGCTGATCGGCCAGACCGTCAAGCTGCGCTGGAAGCTGTCGCTGCAGGTGCGCGGCAAGGGCGCGGCCCGGCTGATCGCCACCGACTATTACGGCCCGCAGGCCGAGGGCGAACCCGCGCGCATCCGCGCCTATGCCAGTTTCGATGCCGAGCGGCTGGACCCGCAGGCCGATCCGTTCAGCCAGATCGGCGAAGGCTATTTCGCGGTGATGCTGGACCAGGGCGAGGGGATGCTGCCCTACCAGGGCTTCACCCCCATTGCCGGGGGCGGGCTTTCCGCCTGTGCAGAGACGTATTTCGCCCAGTCCGAGCAGATTCCGACCCGGTTCTCGCTGGCCTTCGGCCGCAGCACCGAGCCGGACCGGGCCGAGCATTGGCGGGCCGGCGGGGTGATGCTGCAGCACATGCCGCAGACCGGCGGCGTCGCGGCCGAGGGCGGCAGCGGCGAGGGCGGGCTGCTGACCCATGCCGACATCCTGTCGGGCGAGGCGTCTGAGGACTGGAACCGCGCCAACCTGCTGCTGGACACGGTGGAAGAACTGGAGATGATCGGCCCTTCGGTGGCGCCGACCGACCTGCTGGTGCGGCTGTTCCACGAAGAAAGCCCGCGCGTCTTCGAGGCCCAGCCGGTGCGCTTCGGCTGCTCCTGCTCCGAGGAGAAGGTGCGCAGCACGATGTCGATCTATAGCCAGAAGGACATCGCCCGGATGACGACCGACAAGGGCGTCGTCACCGCCGACTGCCAGTTCTGCGGCGCGCATTACGAGCTGGACCCGAAGACGCTGGGCTTCGAGGCCGAGGGGGCGAAGACCGAGGTGAAGAATGGCGGTTGAGGACCGCCTGAACGAGATCCTGCGCCGCCGGACCGGCGATACCTCCGACTACGACCTGAACCCCGGCCAGCATCTGCCGCCCGGCCAGGCCCTGCGCCCGGCGGCGGTGCTGGTGCCGGTCTGGCTGCGGCCGCAGGGGCCGCGGGTGATCCTGACCAAGCGCTCCTCGCATCTGCAGCACCATCCCGGGCAGGTCGCCTTTCCGGGCGGCAAGATCGACGCCGGCGATGGCTCGCCCGAGGCGGCGGCGCTGCGGGAATCGGCCGAGGAGATCGGGCTTTCCGCCGGTTTGGTGACGATTCTGGGCCGGCTGCCGGCGCATGAGACGGTGACCGGCTTTTCGGTCACCCCAGTGCTGGCGACAGTGGCCGAGGGCTTCACGCCGGTGCCCGAGGCGGGCGAGGTCGATGAGGTTTTCGACGTGCCGCTGGAGCATGTGCTGGACCGCGGCCGCTATGTCATCGAAGGCCGGCGCTGGCGCGGCGAGTGGCGGCGCTATTATGCTGTGCCCTGGGGCCCCTATTACATCTGGGGTGCGACCGCGCGAATCCTGCGCGGGCTGGCGGACGGATAGGCGATGCGGATCGGTGGGAACTGGCTGGAACGGCAGGAGACGCAAGCTGTGCTGGACTGCCTGGCCTCGGGCGGGTTCCAGGCGCTGCTGGTCGGCGGCTGCGTGCGCAACGCGCTGCTGGGGGTGGAGGTGGCGGATGTGGACATCGCCACCGATGCGCGGCCGGAAACAGTCTCTAAGCTGGCGGAAAAGGCCGGTTTCCATGTGGTGCCGACCGGCATCGGCCATGGCACGGTGACGGTGGTCTCCGGCGGCATCCCGCATGAGATCACCACCTTCCGCCGCGATGTAGAGACCGACGGCCGGCGGGCGGTGGTGGCCTTCTCCGACCATATCGCCGAGGATGCGGCGCGGCGGGATTTCACCATGAATGCGCTTTATGCCCGGGCGGACGGGCAGGTGATCGACCCGCTGGGCGGGTTGCCCGACCTGCTGGCGCGGCGGCTGCGTTTCGTCGGCGATGCGGAGACCCGCATCCGCGAGGACTACCTGCGCATCCTGCGCTTCTTCCGCTTCCATGCCTGGTATGGCGACCCGCAGGAGGGTTTGGACCCGGAAGGGCTGGCCGCCTGCGCTGCGCTTTCCGCTGGATTAGAGACGATTTCCCGCGAAAGGATCGGCGCCGAGATGCGCAAGCTGCTGGCCGCGCCGGACCCGGCGCCTGCCGTGGCAGCGATGGCGCAGGCCGGTGTTCTGACCCGGATCCTGCCGGGGGCCGACCCGCGCGCGCTGGCGCCGCTGGTGCATCTGGAGGGCGGCCTGCCGCCCCGCTGGCAGCGGCGGCTGGCGGTGCTGGGCGGGCAGGACCGCGGAGCCCGGCTGCGGCTGTCGAACCCGGAAAAGCGGCAGCTGGCGGCGCTGGACGAGGCGCTGTCCGGCATGGACTCGCCCGCCGTGCTGGGCTGGCGGCTCGGGGCCGAGGGCGGCACGGATGCCGTGCTGGCGCGGGCGGCGCTGACGGGCGCCCCGCCGCCGGCGGGTTGGCAGGCCGAAGTTGTCCGCGGCGCGACGGCGGAATTCCCGGTGAAGGCGGCCGACCTGCCCGGTCTGGCCGGCCCCACATTGGGCAGGCGCCTGAAGGAGCTGGAGCGGCGTTGGTGCGACTCCGCCCTTCGCCTGAGCAAAGAGCAGCTTCTGGCGTGACAAGCCGCGCGCTTTGCGCTAGGAACGGCCGGCCAGCAGAAGGAGCAGGACATGGACGATGGGATCAACCGACACCTGATCTGACAGGTTCGTGACCCATCCGGCGCGGCCTGTCGTGGCCGCCTGACTTCCATGCCCTTCCAAATCCTGCGAGATTCCCGCCATGTTCGGCTTCTTCGAGACTCTGGTCGATCCCTACGCGCCCTATGAGCAGACCGACGCCCCGCCGCGCCGGCTCTGGCCCTTCCTGAAGGACTATATCCGGCCGTTCCGCACCGTCTTCATCATCACCGCCCTGTTCTCGGTGGGGAATGCGGTGCTGGATGTCGGGCTGATCTGGTATCTCGGCCGGCTGGTCGACCTGATGTCGGGCCAGACGCCTCAGAGCTTTCTTTCCAGCCACTGGACCGAGATCGTGGCGGCGGCGGTGGTCATCCTGTTCGTCCGGCCCATCGTCGCCGGCGGATCGGTGGGGCTGTTGCACAACACCATCCTGACCAACTTCGGCACCATGATGCGCTGGCGGGCGCACCGGCACGTGCTGCGCCAGCCCGTCGGCTGGTTCGAGAGCGATTTCGCCGGCCGGATCGCCAACCGGATCATGCAGGCGCCCCCGGCGGCGGGGGATGCGGTGTTCCAGGTCTTCGACATGGCGGCCTTCGCGGCGGCAACCTTCATCGGTGCGCTGCTGATGCTGGCCGAGGCCGACCCGCGGCTGATGGTGCCGCTGCTGCTGTGGGTGCTGGGCTATCTGGCGCTGATGCGCTGGACGATCCGCCGCGCCGGCCCGGCCTCGA
This sequence comes from Rhodobacter sp. SGA-6-6, assembly GCF_011043545.1. Taxonomy (GTDB): domain Bacteria; phylum Pseudomonadota; class Alphaproteobacteria; order Rhodobacterales; family Rhodobacteraceae; genus Pseudogemmobacter. The sequence continues at coordinate 38,176 of NZ_JAAKGP010000009.1, forward strand.
CCGCGGCGAGCGAGGCGCGCTCGGCGGTGACGGGCCGGGTGGTGGACAGCTATACCAACATCCACTCGGTCAAGCTGTTCGCGCACCGCGAGGCGGAGCTGGACTATGCCAAGGAGGCCATTGAGGGCGCGCGCAAGGCGTTCCAGACCGAAATGCGGATCGTCACCAAGATGGACGTGGCGCTGACCTTCATCAACGGGCTGATGATCCTGGGCGTCGGCGGGCTGGCGCTGTGGTTCTGGGTGCAGGGGTCGGCCACGGTGGGCGTGGTGGCGGCGGCGGTGGCGCTGGTGCTGCGGATCAACTCGATGACCTACTGGATCATGTGGGCCTCGACCAATCTGGTGCAGAACCTCGGCACGCTGGCCGAGGGGATGGAGACCATCGCGCAACCGATCACGCTGGTGGACCGGCCGGACGCCAGGCCGCTGGAGTTCCGGGCCGGGCGGATCGAGATCCAGAACGTCAGCCACCATTACGGCCGCGGCTCCGGCGGGCTGCGGGACGTGTCGCTGACCGTGCGGCCGGGGGAACGGATCGGCGTGGTCGGACGGTCGGGCGCGGGCAAGTCGACGCTGGTGAAGCTGATGCTGCGGTTCTACGACGCCGAGGCCGGGCGGATCCTGATCGACGGTCAGGACATCGCGCAGGTGACGCAGGATTCCCTGCGGCAGAAGATCGGCATGGTGCAGCAGGATTCCTCGCTGATGCACCGCTCGGTCCGGGACAACATCCTGTATGGCCGCCCGGAGGCGACCGAGGCCGAGATGGTGGAGGCCGCGAAACGGGCGGAGGCGCACGACTTCATCCTGACGCTGGAGGACCCGCAGGCCCGCAAGGGCTATGACGCCCATGTCGGCGAGCGGGGGGTGAAGCTGTCGGGCGGTCAGCGGCAGCGGGTGGCGCTGGCGCGGGTGATCCTGAAGGACGCGCCGGTGCTGATCCTGGACGAGGCGACCTCGGCCTTGGACTCCGAGGCAGAAGCCGCCATTCAGGAGGCGCTGTATGGCGTGATGGCGGGCAAGACCGTGATCGCCATCGCGCATCGCCTGTCGACCATCGCGGCGATGGACCGGATCGTGGTGCTGGAAGACGGGGCGATCGCCGAAGAAGGCACCCATGCGGAACTTCTGGCGCAGAACGGGCTTTACGCCCGGTTCTGGGCCCGGCAATCCGGCGGGTTCATCGGGCTGGAGGAAGAGGAGGCCGCCGAGTGAGCGCATTGATCAGGCTGGGCGACGCCATCGACGCCTTCCGCCCGGCGGAAGGAAACCCGCCGCAACGGCTGGGCGCGTTCATGCGCTGGTGCCTGTCCGGGTCCTGGCCGATGCTGGTGCTGGCGGGGGTGCTGTCCTCGCTGGCCGGGGTGACCGAGGTGGTTTCCGCCCTGATCCTCGGCTGGGTGATCGACGCCGCGGTCGATGCCGGGCCGGAGGCGTTCTTTCCGCAGCACTGGTCGCTGGTGATCTGGTTCCTGGTCTTCTACCTGGTGCTGCGGCCGCTGGCTTTTGCGGTCTCCTCGGCCTCGAACAGCATCGTCATCGGGCCGAACGTGATGCCGCTGGTCCTCAGCCGCCTGCACCGCTGGACTTTGGGGCAGGCGGTCACCTTCTTCGACAACGATTTTGCCGGGCGGATCGCGCAGAAGCAGATGCAGGCGGCCCGCGCGGTGACCGATGTGGCGACCGAGGTGATCAACACCGTCTGCTTCGCGCTGGCCTCGGTGATCGGCTCGGCGATCTTCCTGGTCGCGGTGGACGGCAAGGTCGGGCTGGCGCTCTTGGTCTGGCTGGTGGCCTATCTTCTGCTGATCCGCTTTTTCCTGCCGATGATCCGCACCAACTCGGCCGCCCGGGCGGCTTCCCGCGCCATGGTCTCGGGGCAGGTGGTGGACACGATCACCAACATCAAGACGGTGAAGCTGTTTGCCCATGCCGCCTTCGAGGATCGGGTGGCGCTGGGCGCGATGGAGGTGTTCCGGGACCGGTCGCTGGAATTCGGGGTGATCTCCACCTGGTTCCGCTTCGCGCTGATGCTGCTGGCCGGGGTGCTGCCGGTCCTGCTGATCGGCGGCACGGTGCTGCTGTGGCAGGCGGGCCACGCCACCGCGGGCGAGATCGCGGCAGCGGGGGCCATCGCGCTGCGGATCGCGCAGATGTCGGGCTGGGTCAGCTTTACCCTGATGGGGATCTATACCTCGGTCGGCGAGGTCGAGGACGGGATGCGCACCCTCTCGGCTCCGCATGAACTGACCGACGCGCCGGATGCGGTGGAGCTGCCGCGGGTGAAGGGCGAGATCCATTTCGACAACGTGACCTTCGCCTATGGCCGCAGCCGCGGCGGGGTGCAGGGCGTCCGGCTGAAGGTGAAGGCGGGCGAGAAGCTGGGGATCGTGGGCGCCAGCGGGGCGGGGAAATCGTCTCTGGTCTCGCTGCTTTTGCGGCTCTACGACCCGGAACAGGGCCGGATCACCGTGGACGGTTTCGACCTGCGCAAGGTGCGGCAGGAGTCGCTCCGCCGGCAGATCGGCATGGTCACGCAGGAGACGGCGATGTTCAACCGCTCCGCCCGCGACAACATCGCCTATGGCCGGCCGGATGCGACCGAGGCCGAGATCATTGCCGCGGCCAAGGCGGCGGAGGCGGATGAGTTCATCGCGGCGATGGCCGACCATCAGGGCCGCAAGGGTTACGACGCCTTCCTGGGGGAACGCGGCGTCAAGCTGTCCGGCGGCCAGCGCCAGCGGATCGCGCTCGCCCGCGCCTTCCTGAAGGACGCGCCGATCCTGGTGCTGGACGAGGCGACCTCGGCGCTGGACTCCGAAGTGGAGGCCAGTATCCAGGAGGCGCTGGAGCGGGTGATGCAGGGCAAGACCGTGCTGGCCATCGCGCATAGGCTGTCGACCATCGCGGCAATGGACCGGATCATCGTGCTGGACCGCGGGCGGATCGTCGAGGAAGGCTCGCACGAGGCGCTTTTGGCGCAGGACGGGCTTTACGCGCGCTACTGGAAGCGGCAAAGCGGCGGCTTCATCGGCACCGAGGAAGACGAGACCCCGTGAGTTTCACCATCGAAAGGCTGGGCCATCTGGGCCATGGCATCGCCAGCGGCCCCACCGGGCCGCTTTACGCGCCCGGCGTGCTGCCGGGCGAGGTGGTGGAGGGCGATCCCGCCGGCGACCGGCTGGAGAATGTCCGCATCCTTACCCCCAGCGTGGACCGGGTGAAGCCGCCCTGTCCCCATGCCCGCGCCTGCGGCGGCTGCCAGTTGCAGCACGCCTCGGATGGATTCGTGGCCGGGTGGAAGCGCGGGGTGGTGGCGACTGCGCTGGCGGCGCAGGGGCTGGCGACCGATGGGCTGTGCGGCGAGGTGATCACCTCGCCGCCCCGGTCCCGCCGCCGGGCCACGGTGGCGGCGCGCAAGACCAAGGGCGGGGCGCTGGTCGGCTTCCACGCCCGCGGGTCGGATGTGATCATCCCGGTGCCGGGCTGCATCCTGCTGCACCCGTCGCTGCTGGCGCTGTTCCCGGCGGTGGAGGCCTTGGCGGTAGCCGGGGGCTCGCGGTCGCAAGCCTTGGCGGTGACGCTGACTCACAGCCTGACCGGCCCGGACGTGCGGGTGGAGGGCGGCAAGCCCTTGGACGCCGCGCTGCGGATGGAATTGGCGCGGCTGGCGGAACGCTTTGCGCTGGCCCGGCTGACCTGGGGCGAGGAGACGGTGGCGCTGCGGGCGATGCCGGAGCAGGGCTTCGGCGCCGCAAGGGTGCAGATGCCGCCCGCCGCCTTCCTTCAGGCCACCGCCGAGGGCGAGGCGGCGCTGGTTTCGGCGGTGAAACAGGCTCTGACACAGCAGAAACGGGTGGCAGACTTGTTCGCCGGCATGGGCACCTTCACCCTGCCGCTGGCCGAAACGGCCGAGGTCCTGGCCTATGAGGGCGACCCCGCCATGACCGCCGCGCTGGACAAGGCCGCCCGTGCCACGCCGGGGTTGAAGCGGATCGTGGCCGAGAAGCGGGACCTGTTCCGCCGCCCGCTGGAGCCCGACGAATTGCGCGGCCTGACCGGAGTGGTGATCGACCCGCCCCGCGCCGGGGCCGAGGCGCAGGTGCAAAGGCTGGCGGCCAGCAATGTGCCGGTGATCGCCATGGTCTCCTGCAACCCGGCCACCTTCGCCCGCGACGCCCGCATCCTGACCGAGGGCGGCTATGCGCTGGAGCGGGTGCAGGTGGTGGACCAGTTCCGCTGGTCGCACCACGTCGAGCTGGTGGCACGCTTCCGCCGTTGACGCATCCGTGAGCGGTCCGGTCGCAGCAGGTGCTGGCCAGATCGGCGGATTTCCGCTATCTGGACAGAAAAAGAAGACGGACAGAGGCGACGATGCGGGCAGTGAAGCTTTTCCTGATGGCGGTCCTGGTGGTGGGCCTGGCGGCCTGCGGGAACTCCAAATTCAAGCGATACAACGGGCCGGAGGTGACTTCGGTCCAGGTCCACAAGGCCGATCGCAAGATGTATCTCCTGCACAACGACAAGGTGCTGAAGAGCTACGACATCGCGCTGGGCTTCGCGCCGGTGGGTCACAAGCAGTTCGAGGGCGACGGCAAGACGCCGGAGGGCACCTACCGGATCAGCCACAAGAACCCGAATTCGGAATACCATCTGTCGCTGCGGGTCGACTATCCGAATGTCGAGGACCGGACCTATGCCAGCACCATGGGCAAGCCGCCGGGGGGCGACATCTTCATCCACGGCGGGCCGAAGAAGAAGATCTACCAGCGCGACTGGACCGCGGGCTGCATCGCCGTCTCCGACAAGGAGATCGAGAAGATCTATGCGATGATCAAGCCGGGAACGGTGATCCACATCCTGCCGTGAAAAAGGGGCCCGCGGGCCCCTTTCCTCATTCCGGCACGGACGGGCCGTCAGCCCCCCGTCACCATCGTCCACCAGATCTTGCCGTTGTCCTCCTGGAACCAGGCGAAGCCCAGTTCGCGGGCGGCGGGGTCCATGATGATGGCACGGGTGTCCGGCTGGGCCATCCAGGCCGACAGGGTTTCCAGCTCGGTCTGATAGGTCTCGGAGATGTTCTCGCCGACCAGCCGGCCGGGATAGCCGACGCGCTGCACCCGGCTCAGCGGCGAGGAGCCGTCGGAGCCGAAGTGCCAGGGCCGGTTCTGCAGCGACATGTCGCGCGAATGGGTCTCGGCCGCGGCGTTCAGCTGGGAATTGTAGACCAGCGGCTGCGCGCCCTTGGCCGAGCGCAGCGAGTTGACGGCATCGAGCAGGCGGAAGGGGATCTTCTCGGCCACCGCCGGGGTGATGCGATAGACCTGCGGCAGCGGCTTGCCGTCGGCGCCCAGCTGGACCCCGCCGCCGCTGGGGGCGCAGGCGCCAAGGGCAAGCGCCGAGCCAAGAACCACGAAACTGCGTCTGTCCATCCGATTCACCCGATTTCCGGCCCGCGAAACGGGCTTTTCCGGCGCAGCTTTAGCGAAAGCGGGGCGATTGATCAAACCCAAGTCTGCGTGATGAAGAGGGTGTGAATTGCGATCTGCCGCCGGAATCGTTATCCTGCGCGGCCAGAGCAGACTCAACAGGAGCAAGTCATGACCGCCGAAAGGCTGACCCGCCGCGCCATTCTGGGCGGCGCCGCCCTTGCGTTCGGTGCCGCTGCCGCCCGCCCGCTGCTGGCTCAGGACGGCAGCACCGAGATGGCTCCGCCGGCCTCCAGCACCATCCGCAACAACATCTCCAGCTTCCGGATGCTGGACTGGCGCGGTTATTTCGACAACACCCGCAAGGGCGCGATCCTGGTCGACACCACCTCGCGGGCGCTGCATTTCTGGTCCGAGGACCAGTCGGTCTATCGGCTTTATCCCACCTCCGTGCCGCTGTCGGAAGAACTGACCCGCCGCGGCCGGACCGAAGTGGTGCAGAAGGTGGTGAATCCGACCTGGCGGCCGACTCCTTCGATGAAAGAGCGCAATCCCGAATGGCCGGACGTGGTGGAGGGCGGCGCGCCCGACAATCCGCTGGGCACCCGCGCGCTGTATCTGAGCTGGACCTATTACCGCATCCACGGCACCCACGACACCCGCAAGATCGGCCGCCGGTCGTCCAACGGCTGCATCGGTCTCTACAACGAACATGTCGAAGAACTTTTCGGCATGGCACAAGTTGGCACGCAGGTGTTGCTAATTTGACGACATGGCCGTCAAGCGCGCTTTCCCATCACAAGCCCGATTGCATTTTCCGCCGGGTGCGGATTAAGACGGGCCTACGAGGAACAGTCTTGGGTGTGTATCGTCGCCTCTGCAACAATCGACGGTATGCTATAACTGGAGGTTAACATGAAGAAACTTGCGCTCGCTGCCGCGCTGACCGCTGTCGCCACCGCTTCGTTCGCTGGCGGCCTGGCTGAGCCGGTGATGGAACCGGAAGTCGTCGAAGCCACGACCTCGTCGTCGGCCGGCGGCATCGTCGTTCCGCTGCTGCTCCTGCTGGTGGTCGCTGCGGTCGCTGCGAACTGAGTTCGAAGCACTTCAGGAAAAGACGGCAGCCCCGGCTGCCGTCTTTTTCTTTTGCGGGGACCGGATCAGGCCGGAATCCAGCCTGACAGGTTCTCCTCGATCACCGCGGCCAGCGCCCGGATATGGGCCGGCTCGTCGTTCAGGCAGGGGATATAGGTGAAGACCTCTCCGCCGGCGTGCTGGAAGGACTCGCGGATTTCGCCGTTGATCTCTTCCAGAGTCTCGATGCAATCGGCGCTGAAGGCCGGGGCGATGACGGCGATGTGCTTCTTGCCCTGCTTCGCCAGCTCGGCCACGTGGTTCACCGTATAGGGCTTCAGCCATTCCTCCGGCCCGAACACCGACTGGAAGGTGGTGTCGATCATCTCCGGCCCCCAGCCCAGCCGTTCCCGCAACAGGCGCGAGGTCTTCTGGCACTGGCAATGGTAGGGATCGCCCTCGGTCAGGTAGCGGATCGGCATTCCGTGGTAGCTGGCGACCAGCACGTCCGGCTTGCGCTCCAGCGCGTCCCAGGCCCTTTGCACCGATTGCGCCAGGGCGTCGATATAGAGCGGATGCCCGAAATATTCCGGCACCGTCCGCACCGCGGGTTGGCGTTTCTCCTTCATCAGGGCGCGGAAGAACTGGTCGTTGGCGGTGGCCGAGGTGGCGCCGGCGTAGTGCGGATAAAGCGGGAAGAAGATGATTCGCTCGCAGCCCGCGGCGACCATCGCCCGCACCTTCGATTCGGTCGAAGGGTTGCCGTATCTCATGCAGAAATCGACCATCACCCTGTCGCCGTGCCGCGCCTCCAACTCGGCCGCGATGGCGGCGGTCTGGGCCTTGGTGATCGTCATCAGCGGGCTTTCGTTCAGCTCGTGATTCCAGATCAGCTTGTAATTGGCGCCCGAGGTGAAAGGGCGTTTGCCCAGGATCACCGTCTGCAGCAGCGGCTGCCATTTCCAGCTGGGGTAGTCGATGACCCGCTTGTCGGACAGGAACTCGTTCAGGTAGCGCCGCATCGACCAGTAGTCGTAGCCGTCCGGCGTGCCGAGGTTGGCCAGCAGGATGCCGATGCGCGGCCGCGGCACGGGGGGGTGGTCGGCGGGCTTGTCCATCGTGATGTCCTTCCTTCGGCCTTTGCCCGAGATAGCGGCTTTGGCCCGGCCGTCAACCGGGCTGCGACCCTTTGCGCAGGGGCAGCTCGGAGGTGTTCAGCGCATCCGCCAGCCTTTGCCGGGCCGATCCGGGACGCAGCGGCTTCTGCTGGCTGTCGTGCGGCGCCCAGCCGGTGAGGCAGAGGATCTCGAAGGTGGCCGGGATGCGGCCGTCCGGCCCGGCATGGGTCTGGGCATAGATTTCCGCCGCGCGCAGCAGCACGGCGCGGCGGGTCGGGCGGCGCAGGCGGGCGGCCAAGGCATTGCCCTCGCCCATGGCGCGCAGGTCCTGCATCAGGTGGAAGGCGTCGCGGTAAAGCACCCGCTGGGTGAAGCTGTCCGCCACCGGCAGCGCCAGCCCCGCCCTTTGCAACAGCGCGCCGAGGTCGCGGATTTCCCCCATCGGCAGCACCCGGGGCGACAGGCCGCCGGTCACCTGGACCTCGGCCTCGGCCAGCGCGGCGCGCAGTTCCTGCAGGGTCTGGCCGCCGAACAGCAGCGCGAGGAACAGGCCGTCCGGCCGCAGCGCCCGGCGGCATTGCACGATCTGGCCGACCGGATCGTTGGCCCAATGCAGCGCCATGGCATGGACCACCAAGTCCAGGCTGGCGGGGGCCAGGTCCAGCACCTCGGCATCCGCCACCATGCGGGCCTGCGGCAGCGCCTGCTGCCACAGCGCCGGAAAACCGCTCACCACGGCGGCATCGGTAAAGGTTCTGTTAACCGTTTCCAGCCTTTCCTGCACCTCGGCGATGGCGGTTTCGTGCAGGAACAGCGCCGGGGCGGGCAGGGCCAGCGCGCGGGCGCGGTTGCGCTCCAGCGCGGGGCGGTCGGTCAGGAGGGGGCCTGGGGTCATGGCGGCGGACCATAGGGGGCGGGGATGAGCTTGCAAAGGGCGATCGCGGCGATCTACCCGCCGCAATGCCTGACCTGCGACGCGATGGTGGCCAGCGACTTCGGCCTCTGCCCCGCCTGCTGGCGCGACACGCCCTTCGTCTCGGGCCTGGTCTGCTGCAAATGCGGCAGCCCCGTCGCCGGGGAGGAGGGGCAGGAGGTCCTCTGCGACGATTGCCTCGCGGTGGAGCGTCCGTGGTCTGCCGGCCGCGCGGCGCTGCTCTACCGCGACAACGCCAGGCGGATGGTGCTGGCGCTGAAGCACGGCGACCGGATGGAGCTGGCCCGCCCCGCCGCGCAATGGCTGCGGCAGGCCGCCGCGCCGCTGCTGCGGCCCGAGACGGTTGTGGTGCCGGTGCCGCTGCACTGGTGGCGGCTGATTCGGCGCAAATACAACCAGGCGGCGCTGCTGTCGGCGGCGCTAGCGCGCGAGGCGGGGCTGGAGCATTGCCCCGACCTGCTGCTCCGCCGCCGCAACACCGGCAGCCAGGAGGGGCGGAGCCGCGACGACCGCTTCGCCAACCTGCGCGGGGCCTTCCTCGTCCACCCCCGCCGCCGGGAGCGGATCGCCGGGCGGCCGGTGCTGATCGTCGACGACGTGATGACCTCGGGCGCGACCTTCGCCGCCGCCGCCGCCGCCTGCCTTGCCGCCGGGGCCTCTCACGTCGACGTGGTGGCGCTGGCGCGCGTTGCGAAGGATGCCTAAATCCCTATAGTCCCAGCCGGACAAGGGAAGCGCCATGAAAACGGTCGAGATCTACACCACCCCCTTCTGCCCCTATTGCCTGGCCGCCAAGCGGCTGCTGCAGAAGAAGGGCGTCGCCTATACCGAAACCGATGTCAGCATGGACCCGGACCTGCGGCAGAAGATGACCGCCCGCGCTGGCGGCCGCCGCACCGTGCCGCAGATCTTCATCGGCGGCACCCATGTCGGCGGCAGCGACGACCTGCATCTGCTGGAGCATCAGGGGCGGCTCGATCCGCTGCTGGCCGACTGATGCGCGCCGCCCTGATCCAGCTGAACGTCACCGACGACCCCGCCGCCAATCTGGCGGCGGTGCAGGGGTTCATCCGTCAGGCCGTGGAAGCCGGGGCGGGCTTCGTCCTGACTCCGGAGATGACCAACTGCCTGTCCTCCAGCCGCGACCACCAGCGCGCGATCTTCCGCCGCGAGGAAGAGGACGAGACGCTGGCCGCGCTGCGGGACACGGCAAGGGAGCATGGCATCTGGCTGCTGATCGGCTCGCTGGGCCTGCTGACGCAAGACGGGGACGGCCGCTTCGCCAACCGCAGCTTCCTGATCGCCCCGGACGGCGCCATCGCCGCCCGCTACGACAAGATCCACATGTTCGACGTGAACGTGTCGGAAACCGAGGTCTATCGCGAAAGCGCCGCCTACCGCCCCGGCGCGCAGGCGGTGCTGGCGGATGCCGGTTGGGCCAGGATCGGCCTGACCGTCTGCTACGACCTGCGCTTCCCGCAGCTCTACCGCCGGCTGGCGCAGGGCGGGGCGCAGGTGATCACAATCCCGGCCGCCTTCAACCACATCACCGGCGCCGCGCATTGGGAGACCCTTGTCCGCGCCCGCGCCATCGAGACCGGCTGCTTCGTCCTCGCCCCGGCGCAGACCGGCTTCCATGCCGAGGCGCATGGCAAGGGCCGCCGGACCCATGGCCATTCGCTGGCGGTGGCGCCCTGGGGCGAGATTCTCGCCGATGCCGGCACCGAGCCGGGGGTGACGCTGGTGGAGCTCGACCTGACGCAGGTCGACAAGGCCCGCAACCGCGTCCCCTCGCTGTCCCACGACAGGGAGTTCACCGGGCCATGAGCGCGGCGGAGAAGACCCCGGACCGCACCGACGACATCGCCGTCGCCCTGTTCGGCGAGCTGTTCATGGCCGACCAGCTGGCACGCAACCGTGTGTCCAAGGCGCTGCCGCGGGGGATGGAACTGTCGCATTTCTCGGTGCTGAACCATCTGGCCCGGGTGGGCGACGAACGCAGCCCGGCGCAGCTGGCGAAGGCATTCCATGTAACGCGCGGCGCGATGACCAACACGCTGGCCAAGCTGGAATGGGCGGGGCATGTCCATATCCGCCCCGATTGGGACGACGCCCGCCGCAAGTTCGTGGCGATCAGCCCGGCCGGGCGGGCGGCCCGCGATGCCGCGGTGCAGGCGGTGGTGCCGCTGATCGCCGATGTGGTGGACTCGCTGGGGGCCGACCGGGTGCGGCAGGTCCTGCCGGTGCTGCGCGAGCTACGCGCCCGGCTGGAGGGCGGCGACTGACCGCCCCTATTCGTTTTCCGAAATCACCTGCGCGGTGCGGGAAATCCCCACGATCGAGGCGATGATCCCCAGCACCACCCCGGCCGAGGCGACGCGGCTTTCGGTGGCCAGCACCACGTCCTTCGGCTGGATGGCGAACTGGCCGGCGCTGAACAGCCCGTCCGCCGTGGTCAGGTCGATCACGAAGACGGTGCGCTGCTTGCTGGGGCCGCTGCCGTCGCTGCGCAGCGCCTTGGCCGGATAGTCGCGCAGGATCAGGATGCCCTTGGCATCCGCGCGGGCGTCGTTCAGCCCGCCGATCAGCGCCAGCGCGTCCAGCGCGGTGATCTGGTCCTGCGGGAACGGAACCTGCGATTCGCGCCCGGCGGCGCCCAGCGACAGGAAATAGCGCTCGTCCGCTTCGACATAGACCTTGTCGCCGCCGCGCAGGGTGGTGTCCAGCGCCGGGTTCTTCATCAGCCGGTCGGCCGAGATCGAATAGATCTTGCCGTCGCGCATCAGCCGGACATAGGGGTTGACCATGCCCGGAGGGATGCCGCCGCCCAGGGCCAGCAGGCTGAGCACGGTGAAATCCCGGTCCGGCAGCGGGAAGGAGCCGGGATTCGGCACGCCCGAGATCAGGTCCACGGTGGATTTGCGGCCCGGGGTATGGGTGATCAGCACCTGCGCCGCCGGTGCGATGGAGATCAGCTTGGCCTGGATCGCCTCGCGCGCCTCGTCCGGCGTCATCTTTGCGATATAGACCTTGTCGGCATAGGGCAGGAACACGCTGCCGTCGGGCGAGACCGTCAGCCCCGGCAGGGCCACGACCTGCTGGCCCGGCACGGTCAGCAGCGTGCCCTCGCCGGTTTCCCAGATGGTGATGTCCACCTTGTCGCCGGCCGAGATCAGGTTGCTGGCCGGGCCGCGGCTGCGTTCGATCCAGCCGGTGGAGGCCATGCCGCCCTTGCCCACGCCGGGCCAGGCCGCGATGGTGCCGACGGTAGAGCGGGTGATGTGGACCACGGCGAAATCGGCGGTCTCGTCCTCGGCCCCGGCCAGGATCTGTCTGGCCTGGCCGCCGCCCGCCGGAAGGCTGCATCCGCTGGTGAAAGCGACGGAGGCGGCCAGCAGGGCAGCGGTAAGGGCAGGAACAGGCTTCATACAGGACTCCGGCCCCGCCTGCCGGCAGATGGACAAGACGGGCCGGGCGACCATAGTCTGTGCGGATCGGGGGTCAATCGCCCCACAGGTGGCAGGCCAAGAAAGCTGGGGGTAACTCTGGGGGTAGTTGATCTCGTCGTGACCGGCTCGGGCGGGCGGCTTGGCCGGATTTTGCAGGCGGGCTGGGCAGATGGCCGGGCGCCTGGCCTGCGGCCGGTCTGGACCGGACGCGGCGGTCCTCCGCCGATGCGGTGGGACATGCTGGCCGATCCGCCGCCTATCGGTCTTCCGCAGGGGGCGCTGGTGCTGCATCTGGCCGGGGCCACGCGGGGGGCGGAGCGGGACCTGCAGGCCAATGTCGACCTGGTGCCGCCGCTGCTGCGGATGTGCCGCCGGATCGGGGCGCGGCGGCTGGTGGTCCTGTCCTCCGCCGCGGTCTATCCGCCGGGCGCGCGGCTTGCCGAGACCGCGGCGCCGGACCCGCCGAACGCCTATGGCCGCAGCAAGGCGCAGGCCGAGGCGCTGGTCCGCGCTCAGTCGCACACGCCGGTGACGATCCTGCGGCCCGGCAACATCGCCGGGGCCGATGCGCTGCTGGGCCCCCGCGCCGCGGGCGAGATCGTGCTGGACCCGGTGCCGGGCCGGCCCGGCGGGCCGCTGCGGTCCTGGATCGGCGCGCGGGTGCTGGCGCAGGCGCTGGCCGCGCTGTGCCGGCGCGACGACCTGCCGCCGGTGTTGAACCTGGCGCAGGACCCGCCGCTGCCGATGGCCGATCTGCTGGAAGCCGCCGGGCTGCCCTGGCGCTATGGCGAAACGCCTGCCGCGGTGCCGGTCGCCACGCAGGACCTGGGCCTGCTGCGATCGCTCCTGCCGCTCCCCCCCGCCGATCCGGCCCGGCTGGCGGCCGAGGCGGCCTGGGCCCGCGGGGTGCTGGCATGACCCCCGCCAAGCGCCTGTTCGACATCGTGCTGGCCCTCTGGCTGGGGGCGATCCTGCTGCTGCCCGCGGCGCTGATCGCCCTCTGGCTGCTGGCGGCCGAGGGCCGGCCGGTGTTCTACCTGTCGGAGCGGATGCGGACGCCCGACCGGCCGTTCCTTTTGTGGAAGTTCCGCACCATGCGTCAGGCGGCGGGAGACGGCGGGGTCTCGGGCGGCGACAAGGCCACGCGCATCACCCGCACCGGCCGCATCCTGCGCAAGGTCCGGCTGGACGAGATTCCGCAGCTCTGGAACATCCTGAAGGGCGACATGAGCTTCGTCGGCCCCCGCCCGCCGCTGCGCCGCTATGTCGAGATGTTCCCGGACCTCTACGCCCGCGTCCTGCGCTCGCGCCCCGGGCTGACCGGGATGGCCACCCTGCATTTCCGCCGGCACGAGGAGCGGCTGCTGGCCCGCTGCCGCACGGCCGGGGAAACCGATGCCGTCTATGCCCGCCGCTGTGTGCCCCGCAAGGCGCGGCTGGACCTGATCTACCAGCGCCGCCGCAACCTGTGCCTGGATGCCGCGATGATCTGGCAGACGCTGGCGCAGGTGCTGTCGCGCAAATAGGCGGCGGCAGTCCGCCGAGGCCGCGCCGATTCGACGCGGCCGGTCCGGCAACCCCTTGCCAAGCACAATCGGCAGGTGTTTCTGTCTGTTACCCGAGAGTCCAGGACCAGTTGCCGCCATGAAATCCGTTCGGACACTCCTGCTCGGATTCGAGCGCCGGATGACCCGCCTTCAGAAAGAGGCGGTGATCCTTCTTGCGGATGCGGCGCTGTCGCCGCTGTGCTTCTTCCTGACCGCGCTTCTGGTCTACGGCTCGTTCTGGCCGCAGCTGCAGTTGCAGCGGCTGGCGATCCTGTTCCCGGTGCTTGCCCTGCTGGGGGCGATGGCCTCGATGGCCGCGGGCCTGCCGCGGATCAAGCTGAAGACCTATGCCTCGTTCTCGGCCAACGGCATCCTGGCCTTCTCCACCATGGTCGGCACCGGCACCTTGCTGCTGACGATGCTGCCGGGGATGTATTTCCCCGTCGCCGGGACGATCACCTTCTCGATGGCGCTGTTCCTGGCGGCGATCCTGGTGCGGGTGGCGATGCTGAAGGTGCTGCTCTGGGTGTTGTCCACCGACCGGCCGCAGACCCGGGTGCTGATCTACGGCGCCGGCAAGACCGGGCAGCAGCTGGCCTCGGCGCTGAAGTCGCACGAGACCATCGTCGTCACCGCCTTCATCGACGACGACCCCTCGCTGCATGTCCAGCGGCTGATGGGCAAGCGGATCTACCCCTCGCAGCAGGTCGAGCGGCTGATGCGCAAGTTCGACATCGCCCGGGTGCTGCTGGCGATGCCGTCCCTGTCGGCGCCGAAGCTGGCGCAGATCTCGCGGCGGTTGCAGGCGCTGGGCCTCGGGGTGCAGGCGCTGCCCTCCTTCGCGCAGCTGGTGGGGACCGAGCAGCTGATCGAGGCGCTCGCCCCGGTGCCGACGGGGCGCTTCCTGGGCCGCAGCCATCTGGACGACGTGCTGGCGACCGCGGTCTCCGGCTATGCCGGCAAGACGGTGCTGATCTCGGGCGCCGGCGGCTCCGTCGGGTCCGAGCTGTGTCGCCAGCTGATCGTCCAGCGCCCGGCCAGGCTGGTGCTTTACGAAGTGTCGGAGCTGGCGCTCTACAACATCGACCGCGATCTGCAGGACCTGATGGAGGCCGCCGGCGGCGGCGCCCGGACCGAGATCGTTCCGGTGCTGGGATCGGTCACCGATGCGCGGCTGACCCGGGCGGTGCTGGCGCAACACCAGGTGGATACGGTGTTCCATTCCGCGGCCTACAAGCATGTGCCGCTGGTGGAGCAGAACCCGGTGGCGGGAATCTCCAACAACGTCTTCGGCACCCGCATCCTGGCCGATGCCTGCGTGGACCAGGGCGTCCGCCGCTTCATTCTGGTCTCCACCGACAAGGCGGTGCGCCCCTCCAACATCATGGGCGCCAGCAAGCGGCTGGCCGAGCTGGTGATCCAGGACCGCGCCAAGCGCAGCCGCACCACGCATTTCTCGATCGTCCGCTTCGGCAATGTGCTGGGCTCCTCCGGCTCGGTCATCCCGCTGTTCCGCGAGCAGATCGCGCGCGGCGGGCCGGTGACGCTGACCCATGACGACGTGACCCGCTATTTCATGACCATCGCCGAGGCGTCGAAGCTGGTGCTGATGGCCGGCTCCTTCGTCGATGCGGGCCAGTCCTCCGCGCCGCTGGCCGATGTCTTCGTGCTGGACATGGGCAAGCCGGTGCGCATCCGCCAGCTGGCCGAGCAGATGATCCAGGGCGCCGGCTATACCGTTCGGGACGAGGACAACCCCGACGGCGACATCGAGATCAAGGTGATCGGCCTGCGCCCGGGCGAGAAGCTGCATGAAGAACTGCTGATCGGCCAGGGTCTGCTGACCACGCCGCATCCCAAGATCCTGCGCGCCGCCGAGGAAAGCCTGTCCGAACTGGAGATCGCCAATGCCATGCGCGAACTGGCGGGCCACATGGCCACCGGCGATGCCGAGGCGATGCGGGTGCTGACGATGCAGCTGGTCCGGCCCCGGCAGGAGCAGGCGCCGACTGCGGCGGCGGCGACATGATCCCGCCGAAACTGGCCTCCTGCCTCGGGCCGGGCTTGTGACGGCGGGCGGGGACCGGCATAGGATGGTCGTGCAGGGAAGCGAGGGGTGCAGAACAGGATGAACCGCCGGATCAGCAGCCTGGTCGCCGTATCCGCCGCCGCCGTTCTGGCCGGCTCCGCGCCCGCGCTGGCCGAGATGCGCCCCAGCCTGTCCTTCTACGGCGTGCCCGGCATCATCGACATGCCCTCGGGCGAGGCGATGAAGGACGGCTCCATCGGCGTGACGCTGGCCTATTTCGGCTCGCAGCTGCGCACGACGCTGACCTTCCAGATCACCCCGCGAATCTCCGGCAGCTACCGCTTCAGCTCCACCCGCAACTGGAGCGATGCGCTGGCGCCCGGCGATCCGCTGAACGACGGCTACGACACCTACAACGACCGCGCCTTCGACCTGCGCCTGCTGCTGCTGGAAGAGACCGATTATCTGCCCGCGGTCACGCTGGGGCTGCAGGATTTCGTCGGCACCGGCAAGAATTCCGCCGAATACATCGTGGCGACCAAGTCCTTCGGCGACCGGCTGAAGGTGACGGCCGGCCTGGGCTGGGGGCGGCTGGGGTCCTACAACGACATCGGCTCCTTCGGCGACCGGCCGGAGGTCTATGACAACGATCAGGGCGGCAAGCCCTCGATCGACCAGTGGTTCCGCGGCCCGGTGGCGCCCTTCGCGGGGGTGGAGTGGCAGATCAACGACAACTGGAAGGCGAAGGCCGAATATTCCTCGGACGGCTATGACGAGGTGGCCGGGGACCGCAAGATCTTCGAGCGCCGCAGCCCGTTCAACTTCGGCGTGGAATACGAATATGCCGAGGCGGTGCGGGTCGGCCTGTATTCGCTTTACGGCACCGAGATCGGCTTCAACGTGCAGCTGACCATGGACCCCAAGCGCCGCCCGGTCGGCGGCATCCTCGGCCCGGCGCCGGGGCAGGTGGGCACCCGCCCCTCGCGCAGCGCCGATCCCGCGGCCTGGAGCGGCGGCTGGACCACCCAGCCCGGCGCGGCCGAGAGCCTGCGCGGCAAGCTGTCGAAGGAACTGGCCCCCGACGGGCTGATCGTCGAGGATTTCTCCTACACCGCCACCACCGTCCACCTGCGCGTCCGCAACACCCAGATCGATTCGGGTCCGCAGGCCATCGGCCGCAGCGCCCGGGCGCTGAGCCGGGTGATGCCCGCCTCGGTCGAGGTGTTCGAGATCGTGCCGCTGGTGCGCGGCATGGGGGCCTCGAAGGTCACCATCCGCCGCAGCGACCTGGAGGCGCTGGAGCACAGCCCCGCCAACGACACCGCCCTGCGCGGCAAGGTGCAGATCGCCGAGGCCGGCCCCGCCCCCGGCGGCCTGCGGGACGAGACCGTCTATCCCCGCTTCACCTGGGGGCTCTTCCCCGTGCTGCGGGTGTCCGAGCCGCTGCACGGCGACATCGGCCTGCGGCTGAACGCCAGCTACGAGCTGCGGCCCGGGCTGGTGCTGTCCGGCTCGGTGTTCCAGAAACTTGCCGGAAACTTCGACGAATGCGAGGGCTGCAAGCCCTCGAACCTGCCCCCCGTCCGCAGCGACATGGCCTATTACGACCTGGCCACCGATACCTCGCTGGATCGGCTGCAACTGGCCTGGTATGCGAAACCGGCCGATCAGCTTTATTCCCGGGTGACCTTCGGCTTCCTCGAACGGATGCACGCCGGTCTTTCGGCCGAGCTGCTGTGGAAGCCGGTGGACAGCCGCTTCGCCCTCGGGGCCGAGGTGAACTACACCCGGCAGCGCGACAGGGACGGCTTCGGCTTCGGCGAATACGACTACGGCGTCGCCACCGGCCATCTGTCGGCCTATTACGATTTCGGCGGCGGCTATCTCGGCCAGGTCGATGTCGGCCGCTATCTGGCGGGCGACAGCGGCGCCACCTTCTCGCTGGACCGCGAATTCGCCAATGGCGTCAAGCTGGGCGCCTATGCCACGCTGACCACCGCCAGCGCCGAGGAATTCGGCGAGGGCTCGTTCGACAAGGGCATCCGGGTGACCATCCCGATGAACTGGCTGCTGGGCCAGCCCGACCGGGGCGAGTTCACCACCACGATGCGGTCCTTGCAGCGCGACGGCGGCGCGCGGCTGGAGGTGGACGGACGGCTCTATGATTCGGTCCGCGACTACCACATGGGCGTTCTCGACACACAATGGGGCCGGGTATGGCGCTGATTCGATCCGTGCTTTCGCCGGCGCTGCTGGCGCTTGCCCTGCTGTCTGGCTGCGGCGGGCTGGCCGCCGTCGCCGGCCTGGGCGGCGGCACCGCGGTGAACCTGGACCGCGTATCGCGCGAGAAGCTGGAGGCCTTCGGCACGCCGATCATGCGCGCCACCATCCCGCTGCTTGGCATCGACACGCTGTTGTCGCCGCGCGACCGCAAGGGCGATGTGGTCACCTGGGAATCCGCCGACGGCTATACCTTCACCTTCCGCAGCGGCGTGCTGGTGGAGACCCGCGGCCTCGGCCCCGACCTGATGTCGGCCAGCGCCCCCGGCCCGGGCCAGATCGCGGCGGGCGGCGCCACCCGGCGCAGCTATTTCTATACCTGGGAGAACGATGCCAGCCAGCGCCGCGACTATGCCTGCACCTCGGCGACCGAGGGGCAGGAAGCGGTGGCGGTCTACGGTCGCCAGCATTCCACCCGCCACGTGGTCGAGACCTGCTTGCGCGAAGGCGGACGGCTGACCAACGAGTTCTGGTTCGAGGGCGGCACCATCCGCCAGTCCCGCCAGTGGATCAGCCCTCTCGCCGGCTCGGGCCGCTTCGTGCTGGTGATCGGCTGACGCAAGCGCCCTCGCATCGGCGTGATTTCGCCGCCCGGACGGGCATTCCCCCGCGAAACCCCCTTCAAACCGGGCGAATGTGCAACAGATTGTTGCCGGCGCGGAATGTTTGTCTTTTCAGAAGGACCCGGGAATGGTATCGCATTAGCAAGTAGCCAATGGAGTGCACCATGAAAAAAGCCCTTGTTCTCGCTGTCGGTCTTTCCCTTTCGGCGTCGGTCGTCTCCGCGGGCGGTCCGATCATCATCGAAGACGATGCTCCGGTCGAAGTGGTGACCACCGAGAAGCCCCGCAGCGGCGCCCTTCTGCCGCTGATCGCCGGTCTCGTGGTCCTGGGCGCCCTCGCCTCCTCGGGCAACGGCTCGGGCAGCGGTTCGTGATCCCGCGCCGGGCCTTCGGGTCCGGGCCGGTTCGACGCTGGACAGAATGTTGAAAGCCCCCTTCGCGGGGGCTTTCAACATTTCCGGGCCAGGGGAATGCCTGTTCCGCCCGCCGGCGGTCAGTAGTCGCGTTCCAGGAAGATGCCGAGGCCGCTGTCGCCGTCCGAGCCGACGCGGCCCTTCACCGTGACGCCCCGCCTCAGGTCGAGGTTCAGGTTGATCTGCGACTTGCCGTCCTGGTCCACCTCGATCTCGGTATAAACATTGCGCGAGATGTATTTGCCCGCGCTGACAGAGGCGGTGCCGTCTTCCGAGGTCTGCACGTCGAGATCGTCGAAGCCGAAGCCCTGCCGCAGCTTGTCGACGATGCCGGTGCCGCCGCGCCCGGCCAGCGTGGCCACCGCATTGGCCAGTTGCGCCGCCTGCAGCGGCGAGATCGATTCCAGCCCGCGTCCGAACAGCAGCCAGGCCAGCACTTCCTCCTGCGGCAGTTCGGGGGTGGAGCTGAAGGTGACCTCGGGCGCGTTCACCGGGCCCTCGATGCGGACCATGCTGATGACGTCGTCGGTCTGGTTCGAGGCGACCACGGTCACGTAGGGCACCAGGTCGCCTTCCAGCACCAGGCTGGCCTCGGTCAGGTCCAGCCGCTTGCCCAGAAGGTCCAGCCGGCCGCGGATCAGCTCGATGGCGCCCGAGGGCGAGATCGCCCGCAGGGTGCCGCCCAGCCGGACCGAGCCGCCCAGTTCGGCGTCCAGCCCGCGGCCGCGCAGGAAGATGCGGTTGGGCGCGTCGATCTGAACGTCCAGCGCCCAGTCCGGCCCGCCGCCGCCGGTGCCCCCGCCGCCCGCTCCTGCGGCGCCCACCCCGGCGCGGGCGCGGGTGGCGCGGACGGCGGCGCTGTCGTTGACATGGCGGATCGCGTCGAGGTCCGCCGCGCTGGCGAAGCCGGTGGAGGGCACGCGCAATTCCGTCTCGCCGATCAGGATGCGGCCGGTCAGCGCGGCGCGGCCCAGAAGCGGCCCCTCGATGCGCAGCTGGCCCGAGGCAACGGTCTCGAACAGTTCCGGGTCGCGCAGGCGCAGGGCTTCGAGGCCGAGGTCCAGGCTGGCGTCCAGCGGCGGGGTCAGCGACAGGCCGCCATTCACCCGCAGCCGCCCGCCCGAGGCCAGGTCGGCGGTGCCCGCCACCTGTGCCCGCCCGCCCGACAGGGTGGCGACCAGTTCCGTCCGTTGCAGCGAGAAGCCGGCCAGCGGATAGGCGACCCGCCCGCCCGACAGCGTGACCCGGCCCGACAGCGAGGACAGCGCCAGCGGCCCGCGCAGGGCCAGGTCCATCCGCAGCCCGCCCGCCAGCGCCAGCGGATCGGCGGCGGCATTGGCCAGCGCGGCATCGGCGGTGCCTTGCAGCGTCAGGTCGGCGCTGCCGCCGGAAATCCGCCCAGCCACCCTTGCGTCGATGGCGGCCGGGCCCATCACCCGCAGGTCCATGTCGGCGCCGCCGCCGGTGGGCGTCAGCCGTCCTGACAGGCTGACCGGGCCGGGATAGCCCGGGACCAGAAGCGACAGGTCGCGCAGCCGGCCCGTCACCTGCAACTCGTCGCTGCCGGCGCTGCCCTTGGCCTCGGCCTGAAGGTTGGCGCCGTCCAGGGTGGCGGAGGTCAGGAAGAAGCCGGCCTCGCGGGTCGCCACCGTGGCCTGAACCGCGGTCTGGCCGGCCAGCAGCTTGTCGACATCCGGCTGGCCGATCCGCAGGCTGCTGCCCTGTCCGTTCAGCGTCAGCTGGCCGTTGTCGGGCGTGCCGGTGAAGGTGGCCGCCGCCGTCAGCCCGCCGCCCCATTGCGGGTCCAGCGCGGACAGGTCGGCCAGCGTCACCTGCCCGGCCAGATCGCTGCCCTTGCTGGAGACCTTGCCGCCCGCCGTCAGCGCCAGCGCACCCGCCGTCAGGTCCAGCGACCGCAGGGTGGTGCCGGTCTCGTCCCGCACCGCCGAGAGGGTCAGCCGGGTTTCCTCCGCCGTCAGCCGGTCCGCCTGCGGGATGCCGATGCGCAGGCCCTGCGTCACCGCCTGGATCGCCACGTCGAAGGCGCCGGACAGGCGGCTGGCCTGCCCCTCCAGCACCACCTCGCCGGAGCCGCCCAGGTCCATCCCCGCCAGATCGGCGAAGCGGGACAGGTCGGCGGCGGTCAGGGTGATCCTGCCGCTGGTCATCAGGCCGGAGTCCAGCCCCTCGACCCGCAAGGACCCGGTGGCGCCGTAATTCTCGCCCTTCACCTCCAGCTGCGGCAGGGCCAGCGCGCCGCTGCCCTCGCGGGAGAACAGCACCACCTTGCCCGACAGCGCCGGGCCGATGGCCTTCTGCATCGCTTCGTCCGCCAGCGACAGGCCGGCAGTGGTGAAGTCCAGCGTGGCGCCGAAGGTGTTGTTGCCCGCCACCCGGCCGATCCGGCCCGAGCCGGTGATCCCGGCCGTGCCCAGCCGCAGCCCCTCGGTCTCCAGCCCCAGCAGGCTGGCGCTGCCCTTCCAGCCGCTGTCCCTGGCAGAGTCGAAGGCCAGCGCGATCTCGCCCCGGCGCAGCCATGTCCGGCCCTCGCCCGACAGCGGCAGCAGCACGGGCTGGCCGTCCGTCCCGGCGATCAGCGCCTTCAGGTCGAAGGCCTCGGGCAGGCCGTCGGCCGCCACGCTGATGCTGCCCGACAGTTGCAGCGCCCGGGTCTGCAGCGCCAGCCGGTCCAGCACCACCCGGCCCGAGGGCCAGCGCGCCCCCGCCACGTCCAGCGACACCAGATTGCCGAGGAAATCGGCGTAATCCGGCAGGAACAGCGGCGCCAGGTCGCCGGCCAGCCGGGCGGAGAACTGCGTCTCGCCCTTCTCGCCCAGCGTGATGGTGACCGGCCCGGCCAGCCGCTCCTCGCCGTCGCTGGCCAGCCGCACGTCGGCGGCGAAATCGGCCAGCGTGCCGCTGCCCTTGATCGTCAGGTCCACCGAGGGACGGCCCGGCAGGTCCAGCAGGCGGGCCGCGATGCCGTCGGCTTCTTCCTGCGCGGTCAGGTCCAGCACCAGCTCGCCGCTGGCGTTGGAATAGCTGGCGTCCAGCACGATCTCGCTGACCCGCCCGTCGGTGCGCCCCAGCACCAGCGCCGCCTTGCCGTCGCCCCCAGACAGCGACAGCGAGGCTTCCAGCTGCCCCTCCACCGCCTCGCCCAGGATCGGCGCGCCGAGGACGATCTTCACCGCCTGCACCTTGGCGATGTCCACCGACACCGGCAGTTCCGGCAGGGCGAAGGGCGTCGCCTCGGGCGAGGGCATCGTGCCCTCGGGCACCACCGGCAGCCGTTCCAGCGTGATGGTCTCGGCCGACAGCTCCTCCACCACCACCTGCCCGGACAGCAGGGAAGAGCGCGACCAGTCCAGCACCACCTCGTCCAGCGTGATCCAGACCCCGGCGTCGTCGGCGATCTCCAGCTTGTCGAGGGTCGCCCGCGACGACAGCGCGCCTTGGAAGCCGGTGATGGTGACCTTGCGGCCGGCGCCGGAGAGGTTGTCCTCCAGGAAGGCGGTCAGGTAGCTGCGGTCGTCCTCCTGCGCCAGCGCGGCGCCGGGCAGGGTGCAGGCGAGACAGAGCGAGAGGGCCAGCGCGCGCATCAGAAGCTCTGCCCCAGGCCGATGTAGATCTGCACGCCGTCGCCGGTGTCGCCATGGACCGGGGCCGCCACGTCCAGCCGGATCGGGCCGAAGCCGGTCTCGTAGCGCAGGCCGAGCCCGGCGCCGGCGTGCCAGTCGTCGTCGTCGCCCGAGAAGCCGTCCACCCCGATCTGCCCGGCATCGACGAAGCCGACGACGCCGATCCTTTCGGTGATCCGGGTGCGGACCTCGGCCGAGACCACGGCCATATGGGTGCCGCCGAGGGTGAATTCGTCCGGCTGGCCCGGGTTCACCGTGACGCCCAGGCTGCGGTAGGGCTGGCCGCGCACCGTGCCGCCGCCGCCCGAGAAGAACAGGTCGTCCCGCGGCGTCTCCATCAGCTCGGAGCCGAGGATCGCGCCCAGCTGCACCCGCCCGGCCAGCGTCACCCGGTCGTTCTCGCCGAAGCTGCGATAGGCCCGGCCGTCGAAGCGCAGCCGCACGCCCGATCCGGTGGTGCCGATGCCCGAGAAGGGTTTCGCCTCGGCGTCGATGTAGAATCCTTTGCGGGCGTCGGTGGTCTTGTCGCGCCTGTCCCAGGTCACGCCCAGGGGCAGCGACAGGCTGCGGTAGCGGAAGTCGCCGGTGGGATCGGTGCCCTCGGCATATTCGTAGTTGATCCCGATCTTCCCGGTCAGCTGGTCCGAGAAATGATGGGTGAAGCTCAGCCCGAATTCGGCGACATTGGCGGTGTAGTCGGTCTCGTCCAGATGGGCGAGGCCGAGGGTAAGGCTGGCGGTGGTGTCGGCGGTGATGGTGGCCGGGCGGTCCAGCGTGATGCCGATGGCATAGTCCACCCCGCTTTCGCCCGAGCCGATGTTGGTGGCCGAGCCCTCGATCTTCAGCCGCTCGCCGCCGCCGGTCAGGTTGCGGTGCAGCCAGTAGCCGGTGAGCGACAGCCCGTCGATGCTGGAGATTTCCGCGCCGATGGAATAGCGGCGGGTCTTCTCTTCGATCACGGTGATGCCGATCGGCAGCAGGTCGCCGGAGACCGGGCTTTCCGCCTCGGTCAGGGTGACCGAGCGGAAGATGCCGGTCCGCCGCAGGCGCTGCGCGGCGCGGTCCAGTTCGGTCTGGCTGAAGCGTTCGCCGTATTTCAGCCCGGCGATCTTGACGATCCGCCGCTCGCGCATCCGCTCCTCGCCCTCCACCGTGACCGGGCCGAAGCGCAGGGCGGGGCCGGGGGCCAGGCGGATGTCGGCGGAGAGCGTGTTGCGGGCATGGTCGGCCACCACGTTCTCGGCGGCGATGGCGACCTTGGCGTGCCCGGCCTCGCGCCAGGCCAGGGTGGCGGCGTCGGCGGCCTCGGTGACCAGGGTGCTGCGGGCGGGTTCGCGGGGGGCGAAGCCCTCGGGCAGGTCGGTCTCGGGGGCAAGCGGCGCGATGCGGGTGGTGCCGAAGGCGAACTGCGGTCCCGGGTCCACGGTGACGGTGATGCGGCCGACGCGGGAAGGCGCGTTCAGCGCCGGGATGTTCGCCGCCTCGCGCCCGTCGATGCGGATCGAGATGGTGGCGCCGTAATGCCCCTCGGCATAAAGCGCGCCCAGGATGCGGGCGTAATCGGCGCGGGCGGCGGCGAAAAGATCGGCCGGATCGGTGGCGCCGTCGGCCTGCTGGGTCAAGAGCAGCGAGGCGCTGCGCAGGGTCTTGGTCAGCGCGGCGTCCTTGTCCTGCCCGACGACCTGGAAGTCCAGCGCATCCAGCGCCGGCGACGGCCCCGGCAGCGCCGTGGCGAGGACGGCCGCAAGGGCGATTGCGGGGACCGTCTTGCGCCTGCCTGGACCTGACCGCCTCACCCGAACGCCCCCCCCCCCCCGCCTGTTCGCTGCCGATTATGGTTCGCCCGGCGGGGAAGGGCAACCGGCCTCGGTCCTCCGGGGCGGCGGATCGCGCATCTTCCGGCCCGGCGATCCGGCCCGCGCCGGGGCTGTTGCCAGCGCCCCGGCGGCGGGCCTAGACTGGCGCGAAAATCGCAGGGGGAAGGCCATGCCGATCACGCTGGTTCAGGTGGATTTTCCGCATCAGGGCCCTTGGGGCGCCGAGATGGCCGCGGCCTTCGAGGGCCTGGCGCAGTCCATCGCGCAGGAGCCGGGCTTCCTGTTCAAATACTGGACCGAGGACCCGTCCCAGGGCATCGCCGGCGGCGTCTATGCCTTCGCCTCCCGCGCCCAGGCCGAGGCCTACCTGGCGATGCACACCACCCGCCTGCAGGGCTTCGGCGTCACCGGCATCCGCGGGCTGGTGCTGGACGTGAACGAAGCGCTGTCGCGGATCGACGGGGCGCCGGTGTTGTGAGGGCGGGAAGGCGTTGACCTGCCGCAGCCAGGCGCGTAGTTTGTTCATGCAATGTTCATGTCTGCAGGGCGCCCATGGCCGGTCAGGAAGACGATCCCATCCATCTTGAACAGGACGAGGCCACGGGGGACCGTTTCCTCGTCTACGGCACCGACAAGGGGATGCGGATCGACATCCGCTTCGAGGGCGAGACGCTGTGGATGACGCAGGCGCAGATCGCGCAGCTGTTCGACAAGGACCGGACGAGCATCACCAAGCACATCGGCAACATCCTGGCCGAGGGCGAGTTGGACGAAGTGACTTCTGTGAAGAAAGTTCACACAAGTATTGGCAGGCCATCCGCCATTTACAGCCTCGATATGGTCATCTCGGTCGGCTACAGGGTGTCCTCGGCGCAGGCGACGGCCTTCCGCCGCTGGGCCACCGGCATCCTGGTGCAATACGCCCGCAAGGGATTCGTCGTCGACAGCATCCGGCTGAAGCGGCCGGAGATGGCGGATCGCTTCGCCGAACTGCGCGAGATCATCCGTGACATCCGCTCGGACGAGGCGAATGTCTACCGCGAGCTGAAGCGCATCTGCGCGATGTGCCAGGATTATCAGGGCGATACCCAGGCAGCGCGCGAGTTCTTCCAGCAGACCCAGGCCAAGCTGGTCCATGCCGTCACCTCTATGACTCCGGCGGAAATCGTGATGGAACGCTCAGACGGGATGGCCGGGAACATGGGTCTTCAGACTTGGCCGAACGACAATATCCGCAAGGGGGACGTCACGGTCTCGAAGAACTATCTGGCCGAGCCCGAGATCAGGGAACTGAACCGGCTGACGACCATCTTGTTGGACATCTTCGAGGATCAGGCCGAGATGGGCCGCCTTGTGGTGATGGCGGATGCGCGGCGGGCTGGACGAACAGCTGCGGAACCTCGGCCGGACGGTCCTGCGCGGGGGCGGAACGGTCTCGGCAGAGGCGGCGAAGGAGAAGGCCCTGCGCGAATACGGGGTCTGGAAGAGTCGCCAGAAGGTGCTGCGCCATCAGCAGGCGGATGCGGCGATTGCGGAGCTGGCGGCCGAAGCCCGGCGCGGAAAGCGGCGCGGCTAGAACAAGGCTTGCAGACTCGCCCCGAGGGGCCTATATGGCCTTCAACAGCTGCTTTCGGGTCCAAACCGGAAGCTACCGGAAGAGCAAGCGGGCCGCTGGGTCCGCTTTTTTGTTTTCAGGAACCACATGACCGATCTGATCGCCAAGACCGCCATCGACCGCCGCCTGGCCGACATCGTCCAGCCGGTGATCGAGGGCTTGGGGTATGAGCTGATCCGGCTGCGGCTGATGGGCGGGCATGGCAAGGTGCAGCGCACGCTGCAGATCATGGCCGACCGGCCCGAAGGCGGCATCGGGGTGGAGGATTGCAGCAAGATCTCCACCGCCGTCTCGGCCGTCCTCGACGTGGAGGACCCGATCGAGGACAATTACGTGCTGGAGGTTTCCTCCCCCGGTATCGACCGGCCGCTGACCCGGCTGAAGGATTTCGAGACCTGGAAGGGCTGGGAAGCCCGGATCGAGACCACCGAGCTGATCGACGGCCGCCGCCGCTTCAAGGGCGGGCTGATGGGTGTCGAGGGCGAGGAGGTGCTGATCGAGATCGAGGAAGGCGGGCAGGAGGTGACCATCGGGCTGCAGTTCGACTGGCTATCCGATGCCAAGCTGATCCTGACCGACGAGCTGATCGCCGAGATGCTGCGGCAGAAGAAAGTGGCGCTGCCGGAAGACGGCGGCTTCGACGAGATCGAAGAAATCGAGGGCGACGAGGAAGACGCGCCCGAGACGAAACACTAAGGGAGCAGGACGATGGCAATCACTTCGGCCAACCAGCTGGAACTGTTGCAGACCGCCGAGGCGGTGGCGCGGGAGAAGATGATCGACCCGGATCTGGTGATCCAGGCGATGGAAGACAGCCTCGCCCGGGCCGCGAAAAGCCGCTACGGCGCCGAGATGGACATCCGGGTCAAGATCGACCGCAAGACCGGCCGCGCCAGCTTTGCCCGCATCCGCACCGTGGTTCCCGACGAGGAGCTGGAGAACCACCACGCCCAGCTGACGGTGAAGCAGGCGAAGAACTACCTGGCCGACCCGCAGATCGGCGACGAGATCGTGGACGAGGTTCCGCCGGTGGACCTGGGCCGGATCGCCGCGCAAAGCGCCAAGCAGGTGATCCTGCAGAAGGTGCGCGAGGCCGAGCGCGACCGCCAGTTCGAGGAATTCAAGGACCGCAAGGGCAGCATCATCAACGGCGTGGTCAAGCGCGAGGAATACGGCAACGTCATCGTCGACATCGGCCGCGGTGAGGGCATCCTGCGCCGGAACGAGAAGATCGGCCGCGAGGCCTATCGCATCGGCGACCGCATCCGCTGCTACATCAAGGACGTGCGGCGCGAGGCCCGGGGGCCGCAGGTGTTCCTGTCCCGCACCGACCCGCAGTTCATGGCGGAACTGTTCAAGATGGAAGTGCCGGAGATCTACGACGGCATCATCGAGATCAAGGCCGTGGCCCGCGACCCGGGCAGCCGCGCCAAGATCGCCGTCATCTCCTACGACAATGCCATCGACCCCGTCGGCGCCTGCGTCGGTATGCGCGGCAGCCGCGTGCAGGCGGTGGTGAACGAGCTTCAGGGCGAGAAGATCGACATCATCCCGTGGAACCAGGACCAGGCGACCTTCCTGGTGAACGCGCTGCAACCGGCGCAGGTGTCCAAGGTCGTGGTGGACGAGGACGCCGGCAAGATCGAAGTGGTGGTGCCGGACGAGCAGCTGTCGCTGGCCATTGGCCGCCGCGGCCAGAACGTGCGGCTGGCATCTCAACTGACGGGCCTGGACATCGATATCCTGACCGAGGCCGAGGAATCGACCCGCCGCCAGGCCGAATTCGCCGAGCGCACCAAGCTGTTCATGGACACGCTTGATGTGGACGAGATGATGGCGCAGCTGCTGGTGTCCGAGGGCTTCACCAACCTGGAAGAAGTGGCCTATGTCGACCAGGACGAGTTGCTGTCCATCGACGGCTTCGACGAAGGCACGGCCGAGGAACTTCAGGCCCGCGCCCGCGACTTCCTGGAGGAACAGGCCAAGAAGGCACTGGAAGCGGCCCGGGCGATGGGCGTCGAGGACAGCCTCATTGAATTCGAGGGCCTGACACCCCAGATGCTGGAGGCGCTGGGCAAGGACGGCATCAAGACTCTGGAAGACTTCGCCACCTGCGCCGACTGGGAACTGGCCGGCGGCTGGACCACCGAGAACGGCCAGCGCAAGAAGGACGAAGGCATTCTGGAGCCCTTCGACATGAGCCTGGAAGAGGCGCAGCACCTGATCATGACGGCGCGCGTTCTGCTGGGTTGGGTCGACCCGACCGAGATGCTGGCCGAGGAAGAGCCTGCCGCCGAAGAAGACCAGGAGGCCGGGGCCTGATCCCAGGCCCCGGGACACGCGCCATGACGCGCGGCGGTCGGGAAAAACTGCGGGACGAGCCGGAGCGCAAATGCATTGCGACCGGCGAGGTCAGCCCCAAGGCGGGGCTGATCCGTTTCGTCGTCGGCCCCGAGTCGGCGGTGGTGCCGGATGTCGCGGCCAAGCTGCCGGGGCGGGGGATCTATGTCTCCTCCACCCGGGCTGCGCTGGACCGGGCCGGGGGCAAGGGCCTGTTCGCCCGGGCGGCGCGGCAGCCGGTGAAGGTGCCGGAGGGGCTGGCCGATCTGGTCGAGGCGCTGCTGGCGAAGCGGGTGGTGGAACTGCTGTCGATGGCCCGCAAGGCCGGCGATGCGGTGACGGGCTACGAGAAGGTGAAGGACTGGCTGGTCGGGGGCCGCGCGGTGGCGCTGATCCAGGCCAGCGACGGGTCGGAGCGCGGCAAGACCAAGCTCAGGCCGCCGGAGGGTGAAAACCGCCTGATTTCCTGCCTCACGGCAGGGGAAATCGGTTTGGCTTTCGGCCGCGAACGTGCCATACACGCGGCGCTTGCGGCTGGTGGACTCACGACCCGTGTTGTAGAGGAAGCGGCAAGGCTTGCCGGGCTTCGTTCGGAAGCAGGCGGGCAGGACGGCGGCGAGACCGCCGGGAAGGATATGTAGGACGCATGAGCGATACTGACGGCAAGAAACCCCTGGGCTTGGGTGGCGCCCCCCGTTCCGGTTCGGTGAAGCAGAGCTTCTCGCACGGCCGGACCCATGCGGTGGTGGTGGAGACCAAGCGCAAGCGCGTGGTCGTTCCGGCGGCGAAGCCTGCGGGCACGCCGGGCGGTGCGGCTTCGGCTGGCGGCACCTCGCCGATGACGGGCGATCCGTCGCGCCGTCCCGCCGGGATTTCCGAAGCCGAGATGCAGCGCCGTCTCGACGCCCTGCGCCAGGCCAAGGCCCGCGAGCAGGAAGAGGCCGCCAAGCGCGCCGCCGATGAAAAGGCGCGCGAGGAGGACCGCCAGCGCCGCCGCGAGGAGATCGAGGCCAAGGAACGCGAGGACCGCCAGCGCGAGGCCGCGCTGCGCGCCCGCGCCGAAGAGGAAGAGCGCCAGAAGCGCGAGGCCGAGGAAGAGGCGAAGAATCGCGCCGCTGCCCGCAAGGCCGACGTCCTGGGCACCCAGCGGCGCCAGCCCGCCAAGGCGGCGGAGCCGGCCGATCCGGCTCCGGCCGAGGCGACGCCGACCGACCGTTCGACCGGCCAGAGCCGGCCGAAGCCCGGCGCTGCCGGCGGCGACGCCAAGCCCGGCCTGTCGCCGCGCAAGACCGACCGCGAGCGCGAGGACCGCGCCACCGACCGCGGCACCAAGGGCAAGGGCGACGACGGCCGCCGCTCCGGCAAGCTGACGCTGACCGCCGCGCTGGATGGCGAAGGCGGCCGGACCCGCAGCCTTGCCGCGATGAAGCGCAAGCAGGAGAAGGCCCGGGCCAAGGCGCTCGGCCTCGGCCACAAGGCCGAGAAGCAGGTGCGCGACGTGCAGCTGCCGGAAACCATCGTCGTCAGCGAACTGGCCAACCGGATGGCGGAACGCGCCGCCGATGTGGTCAAGGCGCTGATGAAGATGGGCATGATGGTCACCATGAACCAGACCATCGACGCCGACACCGCCGAACTGGTGATCGAGGAATTCGGCCACCGCGCCGTCCGCGTCACCGATGCCGACGTGGAACAGGCCATCGACACGGTGGAGGACAAGGCCGAGGATCTGGTCGGCCGTCCGCCGATCGTCACGATCATGGGCCACGTCGACCACGGCAAGACCAGCCTTCTGGACGCGATCCGCCACGCCAACGTGGTCTCGGGCGAGGCCGGGGGCATCACCCAGCACATCGGCGCCTATCAGGTGAAGACCGAAAGCGGGGCGGTGATCAGCTTCCTCGACACCCCCGGCCACGCCGCCTTCACCTCGATGCGGGCCCGTGGCGCGCAGGTGACGGATATCGTGGTGCTGGTGGTGGCCGCCGACGACGCGGTGATGCCGCAGACGGTGGAGGCGATCAACCACGCCAAGGCCGCCGGGGTGCCGATGATCGTCGCCATCAACAAATGCGACAAGCCCACGGCCAATGCCCAGAAGGTCCGCACGGACCTGCTGCAGCACGAGGTTGTGGTCGAGGCGATGTCCGGCGAGGTGCAGGATGTCGAGGTCTCGGCCCTGACCGGCAAGGGGCTGCCGGAACTCTTGGAGGCGATCAGCCTGCAGGCTGAGATCCTGGAGCTGAAGGCGAACCCGAACCGGGCCGCCATGGGTGCGGTGATCGAGGCCAAGCTGGACGTGGGCCGCGGCCCGGTCGCCACGGTTCTGGTGCAGAACGGCACGCTGAAGAAGGGCGACATCTTCGTCGTCGGCGAGAAGTGGGGCCGCGTCCGCGCGCTGGTCAACGACAAGGGCGAGACGGTGGCCGAAGCCGGTCCTTCGGTTCCGGTCGAGGTGCTGGGGCTGAACGGCACCCCGGAAGCCGGCGACGTGCTGAACGTGGTCGACACCGAGGCGCAGGCCCGCGAGATCGCGGAATACCGCGAGAAGGCGGCCAAGGACAAACGCGCCGCCGCCGGCGCCGCCACCACGCTGGAACAGCTGATGGCCAAGGCCAAGGCCGACCAGGACGTGTCGGAACTGCCGGTGCTGGTGAAGGCCGACGTGCAGGGCTCTGCCGAGGCCATCGTCCAGGCGCTGGAGAAGGTGGGCAACGACGAGGTGCGGGTGCGTATCCTGCATTACGGCGTCGGCGCCGTGACCGACAGCGACGTGGGCCTTGCCGAGGCCAGCGGCGCGCCGATCATCGCCTTCAACGTCCGCGCCAATGCCACGGCCCGCAACTCGGCCCAGCAGAAGGGCGTGGAGATCCGCTACTACTCGATCATCTACGACCTGATCGACGACATCAAGGCGGCGGCCTCGGGCCTTCTGAAGGCGGAAGTGCGCGAGAACTTCATCGGCTATGCCTCGATCAAGGAGGTGTTCCGCATCACCGGCGTCGGCAACGTCGCGGGCTGCATCGTCACCGAGGGCGTGGCCCGGCGGTCGGCGGGCGTGCGCCTGCTGCGCGACAACGTGGTGATCCACGAGGGCACGCTGAAGACGCTGAAGCGCTTCAAGGACGAGGTGAAGGAAGTCCATTCCGGCCAGGAATGCGGCATGGCCTTCGAGCGCTACGAGGACATCCGTGCCGGCGACGTGATCGAGATCTTCGAGCGCGAGGAGGTCCAGCGCACGCTGGCCTGACCGGATCGGGAAGAAAAGAAGAAGGCCGGGCAGATCGCCCGGCCTTTTTTTCTTGCCCTGTGGCGGCGCGTCAGGCGGCGCGGGTGCTCTGCGCGACCGGCGTGCCGATGAAGGTCTTCTCGTCGACCCGGACCATCAGCTTGCCGTCCGGCGTCTGGCCGACGACGATCCCCTGGACCGAAACGCAGGTGCCGATTGCGATCGTTCGCAGCATCAATTCCTCCCCCAAGAAACATGCTGGAGGTAGAGTAGCGACAGTTCGATTAAAAAGAAGTGAATTCTTTGCCGCAGGCGAAAGAATCTTTCCCGGTCACAGCCAGTCGCGCAGGATCGGGATCAGCGGCAGGTCGGCGGGCGGCATCGGATAGTCGCGCAGCCGGTCGGCGGCGACCCAGGCGAGGCGCTGGCCCTCGCGCGGGGCGGGAATGCCCTGCCAGCGGCGGCAGGCAAAGAGCGGCATCAGCAGGTGGAAGTCGTCGTAGGTATGGCTGGCGAAGGTCAGTGGGGCGAGGCAGGATTTCCAGGTGTCGATCCCCAGTTCCTCGTGCAGTTCGCGGATCAGGCAGGCCTCCGGCGTTTCGCCGGGCTCGACCTTGCCGCCGGGGAATTCCCACAGGCCGGCCAGCGACTTGCCCTCGGGCCGCTGCGCCAGGAGGACGCGGCCGTCGGCGTCGATCAGGGCGACGGCGGAGACGAGGAGGGTTTTCATCTGAAGCGTTCCGCAAGGTGGAGAGCGCCGGGGGCCAGCCCCCGGACCCCCGGGATATTTGAGGACAGAAAATGATCAGGAGCGGTAGTCGGCGTTGATCTCGACATAGCGGTCGGTCAGGTCGCAGGTCCAGACCGTGCGCTTCGCCCGGCCGAGGCCGAGGTCGACGGCGATCACCAGTTCTGCCTGCTTCATGTAGTCCGCCCCGGCCTCCTCGCTGTAGGAGGGCGCGCGCCAGCCCTTCTCGGCGACCAGGATGTCGCCGAAGCGGATGGTCAGCCGGTCGCGGTCGGCTGTCGCGCCGGACTTGCCGACGGCCATGACGATGCGGCCCCAATTCGGGTCCTGCCCGGCGACGGCCGTCTTCACCAGCGGCGAATTGGCGATGGCGAAGGCGACCCTGGCGGCGTCCTCGTCGGAGGCAGCGCCGGTGACGCGGACCTCGACCAGCTTGGTCGCGCCCTCGCCGTCGCGCACCACCTGCAGGGCAAGGTCGCGCATGACGCCGGCCAGCGCGGTCTCGAAGGCCTTGGCCGCGGCGCCCTTCACCTCGGCCGCCGGGGATTGGCCGGTGGCGGCGACCAGCAGGGTGTCGGAGGTGGAGGTGTCGCTGTCCACCGTGATCGAGTTGAAGGTGCCGCCGACATTGCGGTCCACCATCCGCTGCAGCGCGGCCGGGGCGATCTTCGCGTCGGTGAAGACATAGACCAGCATCGTCGCCATGTCGGGCGCGATCATGCCCGAGCCCTTGGCGATGCCGGCGATGTGGATGGTGCCGCCCTCGCCCTGCACGGTGGCCGCCGCGCCCTTGGGGAAGGTGTCGGTGGTCATGATCGCCTCGGCCGCCATGCCGATGCCGGTTTCCGCCAAGTTGGCGGCAAGGGCGGGGATCACGGCGGTGATCTTCTCGTGCGGCAAGGGCTCGCCGATCACGCCGGTGGAGGAGGAGAAGACGCGGGCGGCGGGGAGGCCGAGCGCCTCGGCCACCGCGCCGGTGACCGCGGCCACGGCGGCATC
This sequence comes from Rhodobacter sp. SGA-6-6, assembly GCF_011043545.1. Taxonomy (GTDB): domain Bacteria; phylum Pseudomonadota; class Alphaproteobacteria; order Rhodobacterales; family Rhodobacteraceae; genus Pseudogemmobacter. The sequence goes on from NZ_JAAKGP010000009.1 coordinate 71,403, forward strand.
GCCGACCTTGCCGGTGAAGGCGTTGGAATTGCCCGAGTTCACCACGATGGCCGCGCCTGCACCCGGGGGCACCTTGGCCGCCAGCTTGGTCTGGCAGTCGCGCACGCAGCCCGAGCGGGTGGAGGAGCGGGTGAAGGCCCCGGCCACGGCGGTGCCGGGGGCGAGGCGGACCAGCATCACGTCCTTGCGGTCGCGGTATTTCACCCCGGCGGCCACGGCGGCGAATTCAGCCCCGGCGATGACCGGCAGCTGCGGGAAGGCGGCGGGGGCCAGCGGCGAGACCGGCTTCATCGCCTTCCTCGCGCTCTCCACCACATCGGCCACGGCGCCCTGCACCGCCTCGGCCACAGGGGCGGCGGCGGCGGTCAGGCTGTCCTTCAGCTTGCGGACCTTCTTCTTCAAGGCCTTGGCTTCGGCTTTCCAGTCGGTCTTGGCCATGGCGGCGCCCCTTCGCGGCAGAGGATCAGTCGATCAGTTCGGTCTTCTTCAGCAGCGCCGGGTCGATCTTCTCGCCCGGCTTCTCGACCGCTGCGGCGCCGGTCAGCTCGGCCAGCTTCGCCTCGACCGCCTTGTTCTCGATCTCGGCCGCCAGTTCCTCGCGCATGTCGTCCAGCGTCGGCTGGGCGGCGATGCGGGTTTCCTTGACCAGCACCAGGTGCCAGCCGAAATCGGACTTCACCGGATCGGTGACCTTGCCCGGCTCGGCCGCCACCACGGCATCCTCGAAGGGCTTGACCATCATGCCCAGGCCGAACCAGCCCAGATCGCCGCCCTGCGCGCCCGAGCCGGTGTCGGTGGAATTGGCCTTGGCCAGCTCGGCGAAATCGGCGCCGCCGTCCAGCTGCGCCTTCAGCTCCTTCGCCTTCTCTTCGCTGTCGACCAGGATATGGGCGGCGTTGTATTCCTTCTGCGGCTCGGCGTCCTTGAAGCGGTCGTCATAGGCCTTCTGCAGCGCCTCTTCGGTGACGGCGGCGGCGACCACGTCCTGGATCACCACGCCGGACAGATAGCTGCGGCGGTCGTTGGCCACATTGGCCTCGTCGCGGACCGAAAGCGTGGTATGGGACTGCGACAGCACCTCCTGCTGGATCAGCTGGTCCAGGATACCGTTGAACAGCACGTCGTCGGGCAGGGTCAGGTATTGCGGCGGCAGGTTCTCGCGCAGCGCGATCATCTGGCCCAGGGTGATCTCGGTCCCGTTGACGGTGGCGACCACGGTCGCGGCGTTCTCGCCCTCGGCCAGCGCCGGGGCGGCCAGCGTGGCGGCAAGCGCCAGACCTGCCCAGAACCCTGTCTTTTTCGCCATCTTCACCTTCTCCTGATCGTGCCGCAGCCCTGCGCGACGTTGACTATCCCGGACCTTCCCCTTAGATCGCGTCAGTCGCGGAAAGACAGTCGCGGAAAGACTGGGCCGGCCGGTCCTTCACGGTCCTTCTAGGGAAGGCATCGGGGTCGGGCAAGGCCAAGTCCTCGTGATCGCGCGAAATGGCCGCCATCGGAGAGAATATGCTGGGACTTGCAACGCTCGCGCGGAAGGTGTTCGGAACGGCGAACGACCGCAAGGTGAAATCGGTCCGGCCGCTGGTGGCCAAGATCAACGCGCTGGAGCCGGATTTCGCCGCCCTTTCGGACGAGGGCCTGATCGAAAAGACGCGCGAGTTCCAGAAGCGGGTGCAAGAGCAGGGCGAGGAGCTGGACGCGATCCTGCCCGAGGCCTTCGCCGCCTGCCGCGAGGGGGCGAGGCGGGCGCTCGGCCTGCGGGCCTTCGACGTGCAGCTGATGGGCGGCATCTTCCTGCACCAGGGCAACATCGCCGAGATGCGCACGGGCGAGGGCAAGACCCTGGTCGCCACCTTCCCGGCCTATCTGAACGCGCTGACCGGCAAGGGCGTGCATGTCGTCACCGTGAACGACTACCTGGCCCGCCGCGACGCCGACTGGATGGGCAAGGTCTATGCCCAGCTGGGGATGACCACCGGCGTGGTTGTGCCCTTCCAGGGCGAGGCCGAGAAGCGCGCCGCCTATCGCTGCGACATCACCTATGCCACCAACAACGAATTGGGTTTCGACTACCTGCGCGACAACATGAAGTCCTCGGTGGACGAGATGGCGCAGCGCGGCCATTTCTTCGCCATCGTCGACGAGGTGGACTCGATCCTGATCGACGAGGCGCGGACGCCGCTGATCATCTCGGGGCCGTCGCAGGACCGCAGCGACCTTTACACTGCCGTCGACAAGCTGATCCCGCAGCTGACCGAGGCGCATTACACGCTGGACGAAAAGCAGCGGCAGGTCACCTATACCGACGAGGGCAACGATGCCATCGAGACGCTGCTGGTGCAGGCGGGCGTGCTGCCGGAGGGCCAGCACCTGTTCGCGCCGGAATCCACCACCATCGTCCACCACATCAACCAGGCGCTGCGCGCCCACAAGATGTTCTTCAAGGACCAGCACTACATCGTCCGCGACGGCGAGGTGGTGCTGATCGACGAATTCACCGGCCGGATGATGAAGGGCCGCCGGCTCTCGGACGGCCTGCACCAGGCCATCGAAGCGAAAGAGGGCGCGAAGATCCAGCCCGAGAACGTCACCCTCGCCTCGGTCACCTTCCAGAACTACTTCCGTCTCTATGAAAAGCTGGGCGGCATGACCGGCACCGCGGCCACCGAGGCCGAGGAATTCATGCAGATCTACGGCCTCGGCGTGGTCGAGGTGCCGACCAACCGCCCGGTGGCGCGGAAGGACGAACACGATCAGGTCTACCGCAACACCAAGGAAAAGTTCGACGGCATCCTGACCTCGATCAAGGAGGCCCATGCCCTGGGCCAGCCGATCCTGGTCGGCACGACGTCCATCGAGAAGTCCGAGATGCTGTCCGAGTTCCTGAAGAAGGAAGGCATCCCGCACAACGTGCTGAACGCGCGCCAGCACGAGCAGGAGGCGAAGATCGTCGCCGATGCCGGCAAGCTGGGTGCGGTGACCATCGCCACCAACATGGCCGGCCGCGGCACCGACATCAAGCTGGGCGGCAACGTCGAGTTCAAGGTAATGGAGGCCATCGCCGCCGATCCCGAGGGCCATCCCGACGAGATCCGCTCCCGCATCGAGGCCGAGCACAAGGACGAGGAGGAGGCGGTCAAGCAGGCCGGCGGCCTGTTCGTCCTGGGCACCGAACGGCACGAAAGCCGCCGCATCGACAACCAGCTGCGCGGCCGGTCCGGCCGTCAGGGCGACCCGGGGCGGTCGGCCTTTTTCCTGTCGCTGGAAGACGACCTGATGCGCATCTTCGGGTCCGAACGGCTGGACAAGATCCTGTCCTCGCTGGGGATGAAGGAAGGCGAGGCCATCGTCCATCCCTGGGTGAACAAGTCGCTGGAGAAGGCGCAGGCCAAGGTCGAGGGGCGCAACTTCGACATCCGCAAGCAGCTGCTGCGCTTCGACGACGTGATGAACGACCAGCGCAAGGCGATCTTCGGCCAGCGGCTGGAGATCATGCAGGCCGAGGATGTGACCGAGATCGCCATGGACATGCGCCATCAGGTGATCGACGACCTGATCGCCGAATACACTCCGCCGAAGACCTATCCCGACGCCTGGAACCTGGAAGGCCTGCGCGACGCCTGCCGCGAGCGGCTGAACATGGACCTGCCCGTCGCCGAATGGGCGGCGGAAGAGGGCGTCGACCAGGCGGTGCTGGCGGACCGGATCATCCAGGCCTCGGACAAGATGATGGCCGAGAAGACCGAAGCCTTCGGCAAGCCGACGATGGAGAACATCGAGAAGCAGATCCTGCTGCAGGCCATCGACGGCAAGTGGCGCGAGCACCTGCTGCGGCTGGAACACCTGCGCTCGGTGATCGGCTTCCGGTCCTATGCGCAGCGCGACCCGCTGAACGAATACAAGACCGAGGCCTTCCAGCTGTTCGAATCCATGCTGGAATCGCTGCGCGTGCAGGTGACCGAGCAACTGGGCCGCATCCGCCCCCTGACCCGCGAGGAGCAGGAGCAGATGATGGCGCAGATGATCGCGCAGGGCCAGGCGGCCGCTGCGGGCGAAGGCGAGGCTGCGGCCGTGGCCGTGCGGCCCAAGGCCGAGGCGGCGCCCGCCGCCGTGGCGGCCCGGCTGGACGGGTTCGACGCGGCCGATCCCTCGACCTGGGGCAATCCGGGGCGGAACGATCCCTGCCCCTGCGGCTCGGGCGAGAAGTTCAAGCATTGCCACGGCAAGCTGGCTTGACGGCCGGCTGAACGGGGCCGGGGCCGCGCAAGGCCCCGGTGTCCGTGCTGGAAACATTCCCCAGTCCGGCCACGGAATCGCCCGCTTTCCCGGCAAGGATGCCCCTTGGGTATCCTCATCCGGGGGCGAAGATGGACAAGAGAAAGAAATCGTTGATGCGGGGGGGCGCGGTGATCCTGGTCGCCCTTGCCGCCGGCCATCTGGTCCAGACGATGAATGCCGAAAAGGTGGCGGCGGCCGCCGCGAAGCCGAAGGGGATCGAGCAGGTCTCCGCCGGGCCCGAGGCTGCGGCGCCCGCGCCCGAGGCCGCGGCCCTTCCCGCAGCCGAGCCGGCCCCCGCACTGGTGGCGACCGAGCCCGAAGCCCCGCCCGCCCCGGAGGCGCCGGTGCTCGCCGCCCTGCCGGAGGTCCCGCCCGTCGCGCCGGAGCCTGCGCTGCCCGCCGCCCCCGCTCTCGACCCCGCGCCGGAAGCTGCTCCGCCCGCCCCCGCCGCAGCCGCGGAAGATTGCGCCTCCGCCGTGACCTTGACCGCCGGGCCGCAGGCGATGATCTCCGTCGCCATCGCCGCCCCCTGCCGGGCGGGCGAGCGGGTGGTGCTGCGCCATGCCGGCCTGGCGCTGGCCGAGGAACTGGGCGCCGACGGCAGCCTGCATCTCGACCTGCCGGCGCTGCAGACCTCCGGCGAGGTCTCGGTCCTCTTCGCCGATGCCGAGGTGCTGCGCGATGCCGTGCCCGTGCCGGATGCCGCCGCCGTCCACCGTTTCGCGGTGCAATGGATGGCCGACGACGCCTTCCAGCTGCACGCCTTCGAGAACGGCGCCGACTATGGCCAGCCGGGCGAGGTCTGGTCGGCTGCGCCGGTGTCGCCGAACGGCGGTTATCTCGTCTCCTTGGGTAATCCCGGGCTGGACCTGCCGATGCTGGCCGAGGTCTATACCTTCCCCGCCGAAACCCCCGCCGACCTGTCGATCGAGGCGACGGTGACCGAGACCACCTGCGGCCGCGAATTGCTGGGCGAGGTGCTGGAGGCACAGCAGGGCAAGGTGACGGTGACCGACCTGACGCTGGCGATGCCGGATTGCGAGGCGCTCGGCGACATTCTGGTGTTGAAAAATCCCGGCCGGGACGTGACACTCGCCACCATGAACTAGGGTTCGGGCGGGCTTTCATGCTGACGGGATCTGGACGCGCGGCGGTTTTCGCCGCGCTTCTGTTTGGGGCCTCCCTGCCTGCCGCCGCGCAGGACGTGGCGCTTGTGGCGCGCGAGGGCAGGATCGTGCTGACCGGCACGCTCTTGGGCTTCGACGGCGAGTTCTACCGGATCGACACCTCTTACGGCGCGCTGACGGTGGATGCGCAGGGGGTGATCTGCGAAGGCCCGGCCTGCCCCGACCTGACCGCGCCCAAAGCCACCATCCGCATTGCCGGCGCGGCGGATGCGGGGGCGCGGCTGCTGCCCGGGCTGGTCCGCGCCTTCGCCGAAAGCCGCGGGCTGGTGTATGAAGAGGCTCCCGGCCCCGGCTATGCCGCCCGCATCCTGGACCCCGAGACCCGCAAGGACCTGGCCGAGGTCAGCTTTGCGCCGCTGGCCCCGGATCAGGCCGCCGCCGCGCTGGCGGAGGGCAGCGCCGAGTTGCAGTTGACCGCCTTGGCCGAGGCCGCCTTCGGCGCGCGGGCGGTGGCGCTGGATGCGCTGGTGCCGATCATGGCGCCCGACAACCCGACGCCCGAGGTTTCCACCGTGGAACTGGCCGCGGCGCTGTCGGGCGAGGCCGGCAACTGGGCCGACCTGGGCGGGCCGGACATGCCGCTGGTGCTGCACGCGCTGGCGCCGGAGACCGATCTGGCCCGGGCGCTGGACGCGCGCCTCGGGATAGGGATCAAGGCGCAGGTGCTGCACGACGACATGGCGTCGCTGGCCGAGGCAGTGGCGAAGGACCCCTGGGCGCTGGCGATCACCGGCCGGGCCGAGGTGGGGCCGGCGCGGCTGCTGCCGCTGACGGATAGCTGCGGTTTCCCGCTCCTGCCCGGGCCGATGGCGGTGAAGGCCGAGGATTATCCGCTGGCGCTGCCGCTGTTCTTCCTGACGCCGAAGCGCCGGCTGCCGCTGATGGCGCGCGAGTTCCTGGATTTCCTCGCCAGCCCGGCGGCCGAGGCGGTGGTGGCCCGCGCCGGCTTCATCGACCGCTCCACCGAGCGGGCGCCGATGACGCAGGACGGGTTGCGGCTGATCAATGCGATTCAAGGCGCGGGCGAGGATGTGACGCTGGCCGACCTGAAGCGGCTGGCCGGGGTGATGGACGGCGCCGACCGGCTGTCCTTGACCTTCCGCTTCGAGGACGGCTCGACCCGGCTGACGCCATCGAGCCAGGAGAACATCGCCGATCTGGCCCGGCTGATCGCCTCGGGCGGGTTCGCCGGCGAGGCGCTGGTGCTGGCGGGCTTCTCCGACGGCTCCGGCGCGGCCGAGGCCAACCTGGCGCTGTCGCTGGAGCGCGCGGCGCGGGTGGCGGACGAATTGCGCGCGGCGGCGCCGGACCTGCGCGCGGACCAGATGCCGCGGATCGAGGGCTTCGGCGAGGCGCTGCCGATGGCCTGCGACGAAACCGCCGCCGGGCGCCACCTGAACCGGCGGGTGGAGCTGTGGCTGGTGCCGGATTTCACCCCGCGCGGCGGGGCGGCGGAGGCGCCGCTTTAGCTTCGGCTAAAGATAGCCCTGCGACTTGAAGCTGAGTTCGCGCGATTTGCCGATGATCAGGTGGTCGTGCAGGGTGATGCCCAGGGCATGGGCGGCGTCCTGCACCTGGCAGGTCATCGAGATGTCCGCCTCGGACGGCGTAGGGTCGCCCGAGGGATGGTTGTGCACCAGGATCAGCGCCGAGGCGTTCAACTCCAGCGCGCGTTTCACTACCTCGCGCGGGTAGACCGGCACATGGTCGACGGTGCCGCGGGCCTGTTCCTCGTCGGCGATCAGAACATTCTTGCGGTCGAGGAAGAGGATGCGGAACTGTTCCGTCTCTCGGTGCGCCATGGCGGTGTGGCAATAATCCAGCAGCGCGTCCCAGCTGCCGAGCAGCGGGCGGTTGATCACCCGGGCGCGCATCATCCTTTGCGCGGCGGCCTCGACGATCTTCAGCTCCTGCACCACGGCCTCGCCCACCCCCTTCACCATCATCAGCCGGGCGGGGGTGGCGGAGACGACGCGGTTGAAATCGCCGAATGTATCCAGCAGAAGCCGGGCCAGCGGTTTCACGTCCTGCCGCGGGATGGCGCGGAACAGGACCAGCTCCAGCAGTTCGTAATCCGGCATCGCCGCGGCGCCGCCTTCCATGAAGCGGCTGCGCAGGCGCTTGCGGTGGTCGGCGATGTAGCTGGGCAGCCGGCCGGGCAGGGCCGCGGGCGCGGCCTCATCCTCGTCGCCATCGGGGGCGAAGAGGGGAAGCGATGCGTCTGAGAAACCCTGTGCCATGCCGCGCAGGGTGGCACGGCGGCGGTGAAGAAAGGGTTAACAGCATCCGCTCGTCGAGCACTTCGTGCACTCCTCGCCTGTCCGGTCGGCGAGGAGTGCACGAAGTGCCCGACGAGCCCCGGGGATCAGCCCTTCATCCCGTCCCAGAAGCCCTTCACCTTGGCGAAGAAGGACTTGCCTTCCGGGTTGTTCTCTTCCGACAGCTTCTCGAACTCGCGCAGCAGTTCCTTCTGCCGGGCGGTCAGGTTCACCGGGGTTTCCACCGCCAGTTCGATCACCATGTCGCCGGTGCCGGCGCCGCGCAGGGCGGGCATCCCCTTGCCGCGCAGCCGCATCTGCTTGCCGGACTGGGCGCCGGCGGGAACCTTCACCCGGGCGCGGCCGCCGTCGATGGTGGGCACCTCGACCTCGCCGCCCAAGGCCGCCGCGGGCATCGAGATCGGCACGCGGCAGAACAGATGCACGCCGTCGCGCTGGAAGATCGCGTGGTCCCTGACCTCGATGAAGATATACAGGTCGCCCTGCGGCCCGCCGCGCAGGCCGGCCTCGCCCTCGCCGGCCAGGCGGATGCGGGTGCCGGTCTCCACCCCCGCGGGGATGTTCACCGACAGCTGGCGTTCCTTCTCCACCCGCCCGGCGCCGTGGCAGGTCTTGCAGGGGTTCTTGATGGTCTGGCCCATGCCGTTGCAGGTGGGGCAGGTGCGTTCGACCGTGAAGAAGCCCTGCTGCGCCCGCACCTTGCCCATGCCGGAGCAGGTCGGGCAGGTGACGGGTTCCGCCCCGCCCTCGGCGCCGGTGCCGCGGCAGGTCTCGCAGGTCACGCTGGCGGGGATGGTGATGGTCTTCTGCGCGCCCTGGAACGCTTCTTCCAGCGTCACCCGCAGGTTGTAGCGCAGGTCGGAGCCGCGCTGCGCCCGTTGCCGCGCGCCGCCCCCGCCGCCGCCGCGGCCCATGAAATCGCCGAACAGGTCCTCGAACACGTCCGAGAAGGCGCTGGCGAAATCGCCCTGCTGGAAGCCGCCGGCCCGCGGGCCGCCCCCGCCGCCGCCCATGCCGTTCTCGAAGGCGGCATGGCCGAAGCGGTCGTAGGCCGCCTTCTTCTGTTCGTCCTTCAGCACGTCCCAGGCTTCGTTCACTTCCTTGAACTGGGCCTCGGCCTGCGGATTGTCGGCGTTGCGGTCGGGGTGCAGTTCCTTGGCCTTCTGGCGATAAGCCTTCTTCAGCTCATCGGCAGAAGCCCCGCGCTTGGCCCCGAGAATGTCGTAGTAGTCGCGCTTTGCCACGGCAAAACCCTCAGCTGCAACCGGAGAGGGGCGGCCCGTTGCCAGACCGCCCCCCGTTCCGGTTCAAGCGGATCACTTCCGCTTTCCGCCCAGATCCTCGAAGTCGGCATCGACGATGTCGTCGTCGTCCACCGGGCGGGGCTCGTCCTCGTCCTTCTCGGCACCTTCGGCCTGGCTGGCCTTGTAGATGGCCTCGCCCAGCTTCATCGCGGCTTCGGTCAGGTTCTGGATCGCGCCCTTGATCTTGCCGGCATCCTCGCCCTTCAGCGCGTCTTCCAGCGGGCTCATCGCCAGTTCGATCGCCTCGACGGTGGAGGGGTCGACCTTGTCGCCATGATCGGCCAGAGACTTCCTGGTCGAGTGCAGCAGGCTTTCGCCCTGGTTGCGGGTCTCCACCAGTTCCTTGCGGGCGCGGTCGGCGTCGGCATTGGCCTCGGCGTCCTTGACCATCTTCTCGATGTCCTCATCGGAAAGACCGCCCGAAGCCTGGATGGTGATCTGCTGCGCCCGGCCGGTGCCCTTGTCCTTCGCCGAGACGGACACGATGCCGTTGGCGTCGATGTCGAAGGTCACCTCGATCTGCGGCACGCCGCGCGGGGCGGGCGGGATCTGTTCCAGGTTGAACTGGCCCAGCATCTTGTTGTCGGCCGCCATCTCGCGTTCGCCCTGGAAGACCCGGATCGTCACCGCGTTCTGGTTGTCCTCGGCGGTGGAGAAGACCTGGGACTTCTTGGTCGGGATCGTGGTGTTGCGGTCGATCAGCCGGGTGAACACGCCGCCCAGCGTCTCGATGCCCAGCGACAGCGGGGTCACGTCCAGCAGCACCACGTCCTTGACGTCGCCCTGCAGCACGCCGGCCTGGATCGCGGCGCCCATGGCCACGACTTCATCCGGGTTCACGCCCTTGTGGGGTTCCTTGCCGAAGAACTTGGTGACCTCTTCGATCACCTTCGGCATCCGGGTCATGCCGCCGACCAGCACCACCTCGTCGATTTCGTCCTTGGACACGCCGGCATCTTTCAGCGCGGCGGCGCAGGGCTTCATCGACTTCTTGATCAGGTCGTCGACCAGGCTTTCCAGCTTGGCGCGGGTCAGCTTCATCACCAGGTGCAGCGGCTGGCCGGTGTTGCGGTCCATGCTGATGAAGGGCTGGTTGATTTCGGTCTGCTGGCTGGAGGACAGCTCGATCTTGGCCTTTTCAGAGGCTTCCTTCAGCCGCTGCAGCGCCATCTTGTCCAGCGTCAGGTCGACGCCGTGCTCTTTCTTGAATTCGTCGGCCAGGTAGTTGACGATCCGCATGTCGAAGTCTTCGCCACCCAGGAAGGTGTCGCCGTTGGTCGACTTCACCTCGAAGAGGCCGTCGTCGATCTCCAGGATGGTGATGTCGAAGGTGCCGCCGCCGAGGTCATAGACGGCGATGGTCTTCGATTCCTTCTTGTCCAGGCCATAGGCCAGCGCGGCCGCGGTGGGTTCGTTGATGATGCGCAGGACTTCAAGGCCCGCGATCTTGCCCGCGTCCTTGGTGGCCTGGCGCTGCGCGTCGTTGAAGTAGGCGGGCACGGTGATCACCGCCTGGGTGACGGTCTCGCCCAGGTAGGATTCGGCGGTTTCCTTCATCTTCTGCAGGATGAAGGCGGACACCTGCGAAGGCGAATACTTCTCGCCGCGCACCTCGACCCAGGCGTCGCCGTTGCCGCCGTCGACGATGTTGTAGGGGACAAGCTTCTTGTCCTTCTCCACCTCGGCGTCGCCCAGCCGGCGGCCGATCAGGCGCTTGACGGCGAAGACGGTGTTGGTGGGGTTGGTCACGGCCTGCCGCTTGGCGGGCTGGCCGACGAGGCGTTCGCTTTCCGTGAAGCCCACGATCGAGGGCGTGGTGCGGGCGCCTTCCGAATTCTCGATGACCCGGGGCTGCGCGCCGTCCATGATGGCGACGCAGGAGTTGGTGGTGCCGAGGTCGATACCGATGACTTTGGCCATGTGTATATCCCTTTCTATCAGGCGATCTGCCAGCCGCGGGCCCTGTAGCGTTCGGCACCCTTGGCCGGGTATGGATGCCGCGGGGGCGACCCCTTGGCAGGACTTGGCGTATATAGGCAGGTGCAATTGCGCCTGCAACGGCTGCGGCACGGAGTCTGCTGCGAATTTTCCGAAGGATGGCGCGCGGGACGGCCTTTGCGCCGTCAGTCGCGGTGCTCCAGCGTGCAGCAGCCGCGGAACAGCCGGTTGCCGTCCGGGCTGGCGATGAACAGCCGGGCGTCGAGGCCGAAGCGGCGGTCGGACATGCCGTCGCTGCAGGTCTCGCGGGTGACGGTCAGTTGATACAGATCGTCCCCGCCGCTGCCCCGGGCCAGCACGAAATAGCCTTCCGGCGCGACCATCTCGGCCGAGACCGACAGGAGCCGCGGTTCCTCGCCCGGCGTCTCGAAGCTGTCGCTTCCGCCGTCATGGGCCAGCAGCCAGAACGGCTCTGTCCCCAGGCAGGTCATCGGGCGGGGCAGGGTGTTGGCGGCGGGGTCCGGGCGGGCGGCCAGATAGCGCAGCGCGACCCAGCCATTGCCCTCGCCCGTCGAGACCATGCCCCATTTCCCGTCGCCGGACAGGGCGACGACCTCGATCCCCTTCGCATCCGGGGCAAGCGTCCGCAGGACCGGCGCCCCTGCCGAGGGCTCCGCCCGGACGTTCAGCACGTCGCCGGCGGCGACGCCTGCGACATCGTAGACGGCGGGCAGGTCCTGCGCCGGGGCGGGGCCTGCGGCAAGCCAGAGGGCCAGGGCAAGGGCGCGGCGGATCATTGCCGTTTCTGCCAGCTCAGCGAGACATGCTTGCGGGTGTAGAACTCGGCCATCAGTCCGATCAGGATGCAGACCAACGCCACCTTGATCGGATATTCCACCGAGGTATAGCGGGCGTGGTAGTTCAGGAACATGTGCCCGCGGGCCTGGTCGATGGTGTGGAACAGCGGGTTCCAGTCGAACAGCGCCCGGCGCGAGGCGGGCAACATGCTGGCCACGAACATCTTGCCGGAGGCGATCATGTTGGCGCGCTGGTAGATGGTGGAGAGGATGCCCACCACCTCGGGCTGCCAGGGCTTGGCGGCGTAGAAGATCAGCCCGATCGCCGCGCCGGAAAACCACGACAGCAGCAGCATCCCCAGCACGCCGACGGGTTCGTAGATGGTCAGCGGGGCCCAGAGGGTGTGGTAGAACAGCAGGATCACCGCCATGGCGAACAGCTGCTGATAAAGCGCCGCCAGGGCCGCCGAGACCACGGCGACCACCGGGTTCATCGGCGCGTGCATCATCATCGGCGAGGTCGGCCCGTCCGCGCTGGAGACCGCGCCGAGCGCCTTGGTATGGGTCAGGAACATGAAGACGCCGGACATCACGTAAAGGATGAAGTCGCCGCGGATCGGGCTGCTTTTCAGCCCCATCACCCAGAACATCACCACGAAGATCACCAGCACCAGCGTGGCCTGCACCACGTTCATCACCATGCCGTAGACGGCATTGCCATGGCTCTTGCGCAGGTTGCGGATGGTGGCGTGGTAGATCAGTTCGAGAAACTCGAACCCCGAGCGGATGCGCGACGGGCGTTTCGCCTGCGGTCGAAACATTTCCGGTCCTTCGGCTGCTGCCTCTGCCCATTCAAGCCGGGAAATCTTGCCGTTCCCTTGACGGCGCAGGATAAGCGGGCAAGGAGAGCAAAGCAACTGCCGCGATCCCGGAGGATTCCATGGACTTTCACCGCCTCGTCCCCGTCATCCGCCAGCTGGCGCTGGAGGCCGGCGAGAAGATCATGGAGGTCTATGAGCGGCCCGATTTCGAGGTGAAGTCCAAGGGCGACTCCAGCCCGGTGACCGAGGCGGACGAGGCGGCGGATGCCCTGATCTCGGCCGGGCTGCGCCGGGAGTTCCCCGATGTGGTGCTGATCACCGAGGAGCAGGCGGCCAGCCACGGCTTGCGCGCGAAGACCTTCCTGATCGTCGATCCGCTGGACGGCACCAAGGAATTCGTCCAGCGCCGCGGAGATTTCACCGTGAACATCGCCTATGTGCAGGACGGCGTGCCGCTGCGCGGCGTGGTCTATGCCCCGGCGCAGCAGCGGCTGTTCTACACCCTGCCCGACGGCGCGGCGGTGGAGGAATCGCTGAAGGACGGCAGCCAGCGGCCGATCCGGGTGTCCACCCCCGACAATACGGCGCTGATGGTGGTGGCGTCGAAATCCCACCGCGACCAGGCGACCGAGGATTATATCGGCAGATATGCAGTGAAGGATTCCCGCTCGGCCGGGTCCAGCCTGAAGTTCTGTCTGGTGGCGACCGGCGAGGCGGACCTCTACCCCCGGCTCGGCCGGACGATGGAATGGGACACCGCGGCGGGCGATGCGGTGCTGCGCGGGGCGGGCGGGCAGGTGGTGCGCTTCGACGACCATGCGCCGCTGGCCTATGGCAAGCCGGGCTGGGACAACCCGTTCTTCATCGCGCTGGCCCCGGGCGTCGTGCTGAAATGAAGGCGCTGATCGCCATCCCGGCCCGCTATGCCAGCACCCGCTATCCGGGCAAGCCCCTGGTGGCGTTGAAGGGGCCGGACGGCGAGAAGACCCTGATCCGCCGCAGCTGGGAGGCGGCGATGGCGGTGCAGGGCATCGACCGGGTGGTGGTGGCGACCGACGATGCCCGCATCGCCGACCATGCCGCGGGCTTCGGGGCCGAGGTGGTGATGACCTCCTCCGACGCCCGCAACGGCACCGAGCGCTGCGCCGAGGTGGCGGCGCAGCTGCCGGGCTACGACGCCATCGTGAACCTGCAGGGCGATGCGCCGCTGACCCCCGCCTGGTTCGTCGAGGACCTGCTGCGCGGCCTTGCCGCCGATCCGGCGGCCGAGATCGCCACCCCGGTGCTGCGCTGCGACGGCCGGGCGGTGTCCGGTTTCCTGGCCGACCGCCGCGCCGGCCGGGTGGGCGGCACCACCGCCGTCTTCGGCGCCGGCGGGCGGGGGCTTTACTTCTCCAAGGAGGTCATCCCCTATACCGGGCGCGACTATGCGCCGGACGAGCCGACCCCGGTCTTCCACCATGTCGGCGTCTACGCCTACCGCCCGGCGGCGCTGGCGGCCTATCCGTCCTGGCCCATCGGCCCGCTGGAAACCCTGGAGGGGCTGGAGCAGCTGCGCTTCCTGGAAAACGGCCGCGCGGTGCTTTGCGTCGAGGTGGAGGCGAAGGGTCGCCAGTTCTGGGAATTGAACAACCCTTCGGACGTGCCGGTGATCGAGGCGATGCTGCGCGGCGATCTGCCCGAAGGCTGACGCAGCCGCGGCAACATTCCCCCCTGCCTTCTCGGGGCGTGGTGGTAATTATGCCGTGAATAGCGTATGTTCGCCAAAATCCGGCCAGATTGTTCACTAATGTAAACAATCCAACGGTAGCCTCTGCCCAAGGCGGCAGAACAGAAACGAGTAGATGATGAAAGCCAAGAAGGTCACCAAGGCAGTCTTTCCGGTCGCCGGTCTGGGAACCCGATTCCTGCCCGCCACCAAATCCATCCCGAAAGAGATCATGACGCTGGTGGACCGCCCGCTGATCCAATACGCCATCGACGAGGCGCGGGCGGCCGGGATCAAGGAATTCATCTTCGTGACCAGCCGCGGCAAATCCGCGCTGGAGGATTATTTCGACAACGCGCCCGAGCTGGAATCGGAGCTGCGCAAGAAGGGCAAGACCGAGCTGCTGGAGGTGTTGAAGGACACCAACATGGATTCGGGCGCCATCGCCTATGTCCGGCAGAACCGGCCGATGGGCCTGGGCCATGCCGTCTGGTGCGCCCGCCGCCTGATCGGGGACGAACCCTTCGCGGTGCTGCTGCCCGACGACGTGATCGCGGCGGAAAAGCCCTGCCTGCAGCAGATGGTCGAGGCCTATGAACAGACCGGCGGCTGCATGGTCGCCGCGATGGAGGTGCCTCCGGCCAAGGCCAGCAGCTACGGCGTTCTGGACATCGCCGAGGACCTGGGCGCCATCGTCCGCGCCAAGGGCATGGTCGAGAAGCCGAAGGCCGAGGAGGCGCCCTCGAACCTGGCGGTGATCGGGCGTTACATCCTGTCGCCCAAGGTGCTGACCAACCTCAACCGGATGAAGCAGGGCGCCGGCGGCGAGATCCAGCTGACCGACGCCATCGCTGAAGAGGTGAACGGCAAGGCCGGCGTCTACGGCTACCGCTTCCGCGGCCAGCGCTACGACTGCGGCTCCAAGGCCGGCTTCCTGCAGGCCACGGTGGCCTTCGGCCTGTCGCGCCCCGATCTCTGCGGCGAATTCGGCGCCTATCTCAGCGACATGATGGCGCAGCGCCAGGCAGCGCAATAGGCCCATGGGGGCAGGCCCCCAGTCCTGGCCCATCGGCGACCTGCCCTCCGGGGCGGGCCGCGGTCTCCGCCCCTTCTGGAGGGCGGCCCGGCTGCGGCTTCGGCGGCAGATCTGGCTGGCCCGGGCGATCCGCAAGCGGCGCGAGCTGCGGGTCGTCGCCGACAACACCGCCGGGTTGCGGCGGGGGGCGATCCTCTGCGTGACGGTGGTCCGCAACGAGATCGACCGCCTGCCGCATTTCCTGCAGCACCACCGCCGGCTGGGCGTCGACCATTTCCTGGTCGTCGACAACGGCAGCCTGGACGGGACCGCAGAGTTCCTGTCCGGGCAGTCGGATGTCTCGCTCTGGTCGACCCGGGGCAGCTACAAGAAATCCCGCTTCGGGCTGGACTGGACCAACTGGCTGCTCTTGCGCCACGGCCACGGCCGCTGGTGCCTGACCGTCGATGCCGACGAGCTGCTGGTCTATCCCAACTGGGAGACCCGCCCCCTGCCCGCGCTGACCCGCTGGCTGGAGGGGACGGGCCAGCAGGCCATGGCGGCGATGATGCTGGAGCTTTATCCCGACGGCCCGCTTTCGGCGCAGGATTATCGCCCGGGCGACGACCCGCTCAGCGTGCTGCGCTGGTTCGACAGCGGCAACTACAGCCTTCAGGTCCAGCCCCGGCTGCGCAACCTGTGGATCCAGGGCGGCCCGCGGGCGCGGGTGTTCTTCGCCGGCGATCCGCGCCGGGCGCCGACGCTGAACAAGGTGCCGCTGGTGAAATGGCACTGGCGCTATGCCTATCACAATTCCACCCATACCCTGCTGCCGCCACGGCTGAACGCCGTCTTCGACGAGACGGGGGGCGAGATGACCTCGGGCGCGCTGCTGCACACCAAGTTCCTGCCCTCGATCGTCCGCAAATCGGCCGAAGAGAAGGACCGCCGCCAGCATTTCGCCGACCCGGCCCGTTTCGGCGCCTATTACGACGGGCTGATCGCCGACCCGGTGCTGCATTGCCCCGCCTCGCGTCGTTATACCGGCTGGCGGCAGCTGGAATCGCTGGGGCTGATCTCGCGCGGGGGCTGGGTGTGACCGGCCTGCCCGGAAGGACAGGAAATGGCCGCAATTGTTTACTTCCACCCGGCCAGGCCTTAGAATCGATGCAACAAAAGCCTGAACGGGAAACAATGGCGGCGGATCGGGCACGGGGCAGGGATAACGGGACAAGGGGCGAAAGGCTTTCGCAAGACCTTGGTGACAGGTTTTCCTCCGGCAAATCCACCGATGGCAGGGGCGACGGGTGAGTGTGCTTGGGTCATATCGGCTGCGCCTGCGCCGCCAGCGTCTGCTGGCCCGGGCCTTCCTGCACCGGCGCGAGCTGAAGACCGTCGCCAACCGCATGGCCGGGGTGCGGTCCGAACCGATGCTGCTGTTCACCTGCCTGCGCAACGAGAAGGTGCGGCTGCCCTATTTCCTGCAATATTACCGCGACCTCGGCATCGACCACTTCCTGATCGTCGACAACGACAGCGACGACGGCAGCCGGGAATACCTGGCGCGGCAGCCGGATGTCTCGCTCTGGACCACCAAGGCCAGCTACAAGAACTCGCGCTTCGGGATGGACTGGATCACCCATCTCCTGCGCCATTACGGCCATGGCAACTGGTGCCTGACGGTCGATGTCGACGAATTCCTGATCTATCCCTTCTGCGAGACGCGGCCGCTGCGCGCGCTGACCGACTGGCTGGACGCCAGCCAGATCCGCACCTTCGCCTCGATGCTCCTGGACATGTATCCCAAGGGGCCGATGCAGGATCAGCCCTACCGCGAGGGGCAGAACCCGTTCGAGATCGCGCAATGGTTCGACAGCGGCAATTACACCATCGCCCGCAACTGGGGCTACGGCAACCTGTGGATCCAGGGCGGCCCGCGCACCCGCAGCTTCTTTGCCGACGACCCGCGGCGGGCGCCGGCCCTGAACAAGGTTCCGCTGGTGAAATGGCACCGCAGCTATGCCTATGTCAGCTCCACCCACATGCTGCTGCCGCGGGGGCTGAACCTCGTCTTCGACGAATGGGGGGGCGAGAAGGCCAGCGGCTGCCTGCTGCACGCCAAGTTCCTGGACACCTTCGCCCTGAAGGCCGAGGAAGAGATGGCGCGGGGCGAGCATTACGCCGACAGCCGCGAATACCGTGCCTACCAGAAGGCGCTGGAGGATCAGCCCGACCTGTGGTGCAAATGGTCCGAGAAATACATCAACTGGCGCCAGCTTGAAATCCTGGGGCTGATGTCCAAGGGGAACTGGGCATGACCCTGGGCTTCGTCATGCTGTGCCACACCGCGCTGGACCGCGCGGCGCAGGTCGCCCGCTACTGGGCGGTGCGGGATTGCCCGGTGGTGATCCATGTCGACAAGCGCACCCCCCATGCGCAGGCCGAAAAGCTGCGCACGGACCTGGCCGACCTGGACAACATCCGCTTCTCGATCCGCCATGCCTGCGAATGGGGCACCTGGGGCATCGTCGCCGCCACCCAGGCCGCCGCCACGCTGATGCTGCGCGACTTCCCGCAGGTGCGGCATGTCTGCCTGGCCTCCGGCTCCTGCCTGCCCTTGCGGCCGGTGGAGGAGCTGCGGGCCTATCTGGACGACCGCCCGCGCACCGACTTCATCGAAAGCGTCACCACGGCCGATGTCGGCTGGACGGTGGGCGGGCTGAACTACGAACGCTTCACCCTGCGCTTCCCCTTCTCCTGGCGGAAACACCGCTGGCTGTTCGACAGCTATGTGGAGCTGCAGCGCTTCCTGCGCGTCCGCCGCGCCATGCCCTCGGGCGTGGTGCCGCATCTGGGGTCGCAATGGTGGTGCCTGACCCGGCAGACGCTGTCCGCCATCCTCGACGGGCCGGAGCGCGAGGAATACGACCGCTATTTCCGCAAGGTCTGGATCCCCGACGAAAGCTATTTCCAGACGCTGGTGCGGCAGGTCTCGACCAATGTCGAAAGCCGGTCGCTGACGCTGAGCAAGTTCGACTTCCAGGGCAAGCCGCACATCTTCTACGACGACCACCTGCAACTGCTGAAACGGTCGGACTGCTTCATCGCCCGCAAGATCTGGCCGCAGGCGGAAAGGCTCTATTCCACCTTCCTGTCGCCCACCGCGGGGCAGGAGCCGCGGGCCGAGCCCAACCCCGGCAAGATCGACCGGCTGTTCGCCAAGGCGGTGGAGCGGCGGACCACCGGCCGCGCCGGGCTTTACATGCAGTCGCGCTTTCCGAACAAGGAATGGGAGCAGGGCCGCACCGCCGCGCCCTATTCGATCTTCGAGGGCTTCGCCGAGGTGTTCGAGAACTTCGACACCTGGCTTTCCAAGGTTTCCGGCACCCGGGTCCACGGCCATCTCTTCGCGCCGGAGCGGGTGGAATTCGCCGGCGGCGCCACCATCTACAACGGCTGCCTGTCGGACAGCGCCATCCTGCGCGACTACAACCCTCGCAGTTTCCTGACCAACCTGATCTGGAACACGCGGGGCGAAAGACAGTGCTTCCAGTTCGGCCCGAACGACAACCAGAAGATTGCCGAATTCGTCGCCGCCGACCCGAATGCGCAGATCTCGGTGGTCACCGGCGCCTTCGCCATCCCGCTGTTCCAGTCCAACCGCAACTTCGGCGACATCCGGGCCGAGGCCGCGCGGTTGCAGAAAGTGGAATCCGACCTGCTGGCCATCCTGCGGGCGCCGAACGTCAAGGCCCGGGTCCGCATCTGGACCCTGGCCGAGTTCATCGAATCGCCGATGGAGCCGTTGCAGACCCTGGTGGACGAGATCAGCCCGCGGTCCCTGCGCCGGCTGACCGAGGTGCCGCGGATGGTGGACCTGACCGGCTTCGGCCAGTTCCTGCAGAACCTGCGCAACCAGGGGATGCAGCCGGTGCTGATGGGCGATTTCCCCGCCGGGCCGGAGCTGCCCTCGGCCGCGTCCCGCCGCGCCCGGCCCTATCTGGTGAAGTAGAGTGCCGCGATTCACGTCTTTCGTGCTGTTCGCGGAAATGCGCACCGGCTCCAACTTCCTGGAGGCGAACCTGAATGCGCTGCCCGGCGTGTCCTGCCTGGGCGAGGTGTTCAACCCGCATTTCATCGGCAAGAAGGACCAGACCGAGATGTTCGGGATGGATCTTGCCGCCCGCGAGCAGGACCCCCGCGCGCTGCTGCGGCTGTTGCGCGACCGGACGCCGGGGCTGGCGGGATTCCGCTACTTCCACGACCACGACCCGCGCATCCTGCCGGACCTGCTGGACGACCAGGGCTGCGCCAAGATCGTCCTGACCCGCAACCCGGTGGACAGCTATGTCAGCTGGAAGATCGCCCAGGCCACCGGCCAGTGGAAGCTGACCAACGCCAAGAACCTGAAGACCGCGCAGGCCCGTTTCGACGCTGCCGAATTCCGCGCGCATATGGAGGCGTTGCAGGACTTCCAGCTGCGGCTGATGCGCGGCTTGCAGACCTCCGGCCAGACGGCGTTCTACATCGACTACGACGACCTTCAGGACGTGGCGGTGCTGAACGGGCTGGCGGCCTGGCTGGGGGTGGAGGCGCGGCTGGAGGCGCTGGACGACAAGCTGAAGAAGCAGAACCCGGAAGAGATCGGCGACAAGGTGGTGAACCTGGCCGAGATGGAGGGGGCGCTGGCGCGGCTGGACCGTTTCAACCTGGCCCGGACGCCGAATTTCGAGCCGCGGCGGGCGCCCGCCATCCCCTCCTTCGTGGCGGTGGAAGGGGCGGGGCTTCTGTATATGCCGGTGCGGTCCGGCCCCGAGGCGCAGGTGCAGGCCTGGATGGCGGGGCTGGGGCGCGGCGGGCTGCTGGGTGATTTCGCGCAGAAGACCCTGCGGCAGTGGAAGAAGACCCATCCCGGCCATCGCAGCTTTACCGTGATCCGCCATCCGCTGCTCAGAGCGCATCAGGCGTTCCTGGGCCAGATCGTCTCCGGCAAGCTGGCCGAGCACCGGCAGGGCCTGATCCGCAGCCAGAAGGCCGACCTGCCGCCGCCGGGCCAGCCCTTCCTCGATGCCGCGCAGCACCGCGAGGCCTTCGCCGCCTTCCTGCGCTATGCGAAACTGTCGGTGGCGGGGCAGATGGGCCAGCGCGTCTCGCCCCATTGGGCCAGCCAGACCGCGGTGCTGCAGGGCTTCGCCGGCTTCCAGGGCCCCGACCTGGTGATCCGCGAGGACCGGCTGGCCGAGGGGCTGTCCTGGCTGGCGGCCGAGGTCGGGCTGGAGAAGGCGCCCGCCGCTCCGGCCGACCACGCCGCCGCCGAGGCGCTGGAGGCGATCTGGGACCCGGCGCTGGAAGAGGCGGCGCAGGAAGCCTATGCGCGGGACTACATGGGCTTCGGCTTCGGACGGTGGAAGGCCTGAGGCGACGCTCCTCGTTCGCCTTCGGCTTCTCGTCGCGGGAAGGCGAGGCGGAACGAAGGTCCCGACGAGCCCCGGTCAGGGCCTGACCGGATGCTCCGAGCGGAAGCCGATGGCGAAGCGGTTCCAGGCATTGATCGTGGTGATCACCAGCGTCAGTTCCACCCGCTCCTGCTCGGTGAAGGCGGCGGCCAGGGCCCGATATTCCGCATCCGGGGCGCCGGTCGCCTCGACCCGGGTCAGCGTCTCCGCCCAGCCGAGCGCGGCCCGCTCCCGGTCGTCGAAGACCGGGCTTTCGCGCCAGGCGGCCAGGACATCGAGCTTCTGCTGCGAGACGCCGGCCGCCCGCGCCTCGGGGGCGTGCATGTCCAGGCAATAGGCGCAGGCGTTGATCTGCGACACCCGCATCTTGACCAGTTCGCGCAGCGCCAGCGGGATGGAAAGCCGGGTCGTCGCCTCTTCCATCGCCAGCATGGCGTTCATGGCGGCGGGTGCGGCCTTGTAATAGTTCAGTCGGTCGGACATCCCGGCTGTTTCCCCGCCACTCAGGCCGCCGCCGAAGCCTTCGCCTCGGTCAGGATGGCGTGCAGCTTGGCCGGGTCGGTGTTGGCGCGCAGCTTCGACACCACGCCCTGGTCGCGCATGGTGCGGCTGACCAGGGCCAGCGCCTTCAGGTGGTCGACGCCGGAATCCTTGGGCGCCAGCAGGCAGAACACCAGGTCGACCGGCTGGCGGTCGACGGAATCATAGTCCAGCGGCTTTTCCAGCCGGATGAACAGGCCGACGATCCGCTCCAGATCCTCCAGCCTGGCGTGGGGCAGGGCGATGCCGTGCCCCACGCCGGTCGGCCCCAGCGTCTCGCGTTCCTGCAGCCCGTCCAGCACCTGCGCCGAGGGAATCCCGTGGACCTGCCCGGTGATCTCGGCCAGTTCCTGGAACAGCCGCTTCTTGGAGGTGAATTGCCCCACCACGCGAACAGCGGCAGGGACGAGGATTTTGGAGAGTTCCATGAGCCGGGCGATGATCCTGCTGGCCGCGAGGGCCGCTTACCTGCTGTTGCGAGGGTCGATCCAGCCGATGTTCCCGTCTTCCCGACGATACACCACGTTCACGCCCCCATGACCTTCGTTGCGGAAAACCACCATCTTCTGCCCCGCCAGTTCCAGCTGCATCACGGCCTCGCCGACGGTGATCGAAGGGATCTTCGTCTCCATCTCGGCGATGACCACGGGCTGCAGGCTGTCCGGCTCGGCATCCTCGGTCTCCTCGGATGGGGCGAGGATATACTGGGACGCGCCGGCGAATTCAACCGGCGCCTTGCGCCCGGCGTGATGGTCGCGGATGCGGCGCTTGTAGCGGCGCAGCTGCTTGTCCATCTTCTCGCGGCAGGCCTCGAAGGCGGCATAGATTTCGGGCGCATGGCCGCGGGCCTGTGCCGTCAGCCCGGTGGACAGGTGGATCGTGGTCTCGCAAACGAATTCATGGGCCATCCGGGAAAAGACGACGGTGCATTCGGTCGGACGCTGGGCGTATTTCTCCACCACCTCGCCCAGTTCGGCCTTCACATGCGTCTGGAGAGCCTCGCCGATGTCGATCTGTTTTCCACTGATCTGGTAGCGCATGATGTCTCCTCTTGCTTGCAGCCGGCGGGTCTGGCGAAGGGTTCCGCCCTCCTGCCGGGGCCTTCTTTTCAGGTGGGGAACGATGGGCATGTCCGCAACCCGGCGGTGCTGGACCATCAGCCGCGGCAGCCTGAAGACGGGGGCGAACGACATGCACATCCCCTTCATTGGGGACAGGGCGCCCCCGGTTGTCAACAGGAACGGTGGGGCGGGTCAAATGATCCGGAAGTTCTCGCCCAGGTAGACACGGCGGACCGTCTCGTCGCGCACGACCTCGTCGGTGGTGCCGCTCATCAGCACCTTGCCGTCGTGCAGGATATAGGCGCGGTCGACGATCTCCAGCGTCTCGCGGACGTTGTGGTCGGTGATCAGCACGCCGATGCCCCGCCCCTTCAGGTCGTGCACCAGATGGCGGATTTCGCCCACGGCGATCGGGTCCACCCCGGCGAAGGGTTCGTCCAGCAGCAGATAGCGCGGATCGGCGGCCAGGCAGCGGGCGATCTCCACCCGCCGGCGCTCGCCGCCCGACAGCGCCAGCGCGGGGGCGTGGCGCAGGTGGGTGATGGAGAATTCGGACAGGAGTTCCTCCAGCCGCTCGCGCCGCTTGTGGCGGTCGGAATGGGTGATCTCCAGCACGGCCAGGATGTTGTCCTCGACCGAGAGGCCGCGGAAGATCGACACCTCCTGCGGCAGGTAGCCGATGCCCAGCCGGGCGCGGCGATACATCGGCAGCGCGGTCACGTCCTTGCCGTCGATGATGACCTGCCCGCCTTCCGGCGTGACCAGCCCGGCGATGGAATAGAAGCAGGTGGTCTTGCCCGAGCCGTTGGGGCCCAGAAGCGCCACCACCTCGCCGCGCCGCAGGTCCATGCTGACGTCGCGGATGACGGGGCGTTTCTTGTAGGATTTCCGCAGGTTGCGGATCTGCAACCCTTGGGAGCCTTCGGTCACGGTCAGGTCGGGACGCTCTGCCATCAGTTGCCGCCCGGCACGAAGACGGTGGAGACGCGGCCCTCCATCACCCCGGTGCCGTCCTTCAGGTGGATGGTCAGCTTCTGGCCGGACAGCGCGCTGGACCCTTGGGTCAGCAGCACGTCGCCGGTCAGCACGATCACCCCGGTGTCGATGGTGTAGAGGGCTTCCTTCGCCTCGGCGGCATCGGCGAGGTTGGCGATGGTCACCCCGCCGGTGGCGTGCAGCCGGGCGATGGACTTGCCGTCACGCCCGTATTCCACCTGCACCCGCGCCGCGGCCAGCCGCATCTCGCCCTGGCCGACCAGCACGTTGCCCTCGAAGACGGCGGTGCCGTCGGCATTGTTGACCGACAGCATGTCGGCCTGCACCTCGACCGGCAGCGAGGTGTCCTGCGCCAGCCCGCCGAAGGCGACCTTGGCCTCCTGCGCGGAAAGGGGGCCGGACAATGCGGCCAGCAGGGCGGCAAGCGCCAATGAAGTGCGGAGGAATGCCATGGATCTGCCTGTGGTCACGGGGCCTGCCCGCCCGGCTGGTATAGCAGCCGGACGCCGCCCTTGAAAACCAGAAGATAGGCGCCCGGGTCGGCCGGGTCCTGGGTCAGGGTGAAGCCCTCGGCCCGGATGTCGCCCATCGGCGCCGTCACCGTCACCGGGGCGGTGCTGGCGACCTCGGTCCGGTCCAGCGCCGCGGTGATCCCGGCGGTTTCCAGCCGGTAGCCGAGCGCGGTTTCCAGCGTGACTCCGCCGGTCAGCTCCAGCCGCCCCGCCGCCTGGTCCAGCGCGGCGGCGGCGGCGGCGATGTCGATCTTCTGCCCGTCCGGGGTTTCCACCTGCGCCGCCACGCCCTCGGCACTGGCGCCGCGGTCGCCGGCCGCGGGGCGGACCGAGGCGGCCGAGAGGGTGATGCCGGCGCCGTCCTCGGTGGTGCCGGCATAGGCCGGGGCGGACATGCGGGGATCGTTGGCCAGATCCTCGACATCCACCTCGGCATAGGGGATGGCGTCGGTGGGGTCGATGCGGTCCGACAGCAGGAACAGCGTCGACAGCAGCGCCAGTGCCGTCAGCGGCAGGGCGACCTTCAGCCAGCCCACCATCCGGCTGTGGAGATCGACCCCGGGCATGGCGTCAGGCCACGCCCGCGCGCAGGCAATCGTGAATCTTGATCAGGCCGAGGACGGCGCCCGCCGCATCGGTGACCATCAGGCAGGTGATCAGCTTCTCGTCCATCAGGGCCAGGGCCTCCACCGCCAGCGCATCGGGCGGGGTGGTGCGGGGGTTCCGCGTCATCACCTCTCCCGCCGTCCTGGACAGGAGCCCGTCCATGTGGCGGCGCAGGTCCCCGTCGGTGACGATGCCCAGAAGATGGCCTTTGTCGTCGCGCACGCCAAGGACGCCGAAGCCCGCCCGCGTCATGGTCAGCAAGGCTTCGCTCATCGGCGTGTCGGGCGGCACCAGCGGCGGGTCGTCGTGCATCAGGTCGCGCACCCGCAGGAGCTTCGCCCCCAGCTTGCCGCCGGGGTGGAAGACCCGGAACTGCTCGGGCGAGAAGGCCCGGTGCTCCATCAGCGCGATGGCCAGCGCATCGCCAAGGGCCAGCGTCATGGTGGTGGAGGTGGTGGGGACGATCCCCTGCTCGCAGGCTTCGGGCGCGGGCGGCAGCAGGATCGCCACGTCGGCTTCGCGCAGGAGGGTGGAGCCTTCTCGGCCGGCCACCCCGATCAGCGGGATGGCGAAGCGGCGGGAATGGGCGACCAGATCGGCCAGCTCCGGCGTCTCGCCGGAATTGGACAGCACCAGCAGCACGTCCTGCGGCGTCACCATGCCGAGGTCGCCATGGCTGGCCTCGGCCGGGTGGACGAATTGCGAGGGCGTGCCGGTGGAGGCGAAGGTGGCGGCGATCTTGCGGGCGATGTGGCCGGACTTGCCCATGCCCGAGACGACGACGCGGCCCTTCGCCTTCAGGATCAGCGCCACCGCATCGGCGAAGCTGGCGCCAAGGGAATCGGCCAGCATCTGCAGCGCCTCGGCCTCGCGGCGGAGGACGCGGCGGCCGACCGTCAGGTGGTCAGTGGGCGAAGATGTCATTGGTGTCCCCCCAGCCCAGCAGGTCCAGCTCGGCCCGGGTCGGCAGGAAGGCGAAGCACTTCTCGGCCAGCGCCATCCGGTCCTCGCGGATCAGCCGTTCCTCCAGCGCCGCCTTCAGCGCGTGCAGGTAAAGCACGTCCGAGGCGGCATATTCCTTCTGTGCCTCGGTCAGGGCGGCGGCGCCCCAGTCGCTCGTCTGCTGCTGCTTCGACACATCGACGCCGACCAGATCGGCCAGCAGGTATTTCAGCCCGTGCCGGTCGGTGAAGGTGCGGACCAGTTTCGAGGCGATCTTGGTGCACCAGACCGGCGCGGTGGTGACGCCGAAGGCGCGCTTCAGCGCGGCGATGTCGAAGCGGCCGAAGTGGAACAGCTTCAGCACGGCGGGATCGGCCAGCAGCCGTTCCAGATTCGGGGCGCGGGTCTGGCCGCGGGCGATCTGCACCAGATGGGCATCGCCGTCGCCGCCCGACAGCTGCACCAGACAAAGCCGGTCGCGGCGCGGGTCCAGGCCCATGGTCTCGGTGTCGATGGCGACGACCGGGCCGAGGTTCAGGCCGTCCGGCAGGTCGTTCTGGTAAAGATGGATGGCCAAGGGCGCCTCCGCAGGGGGTTTGGCCCCGATTACGCCCGCGGTCGGGTCCGGTCAACCGAGGCCGGGAACCGGCAGGGTGACGACGCCCACCGAATGGGCGATCTGCAGCAGGCAGACCACGCCCGCCGCCACGATCAGCCCCAGCCGCAGCCCGTCGCCGCGGGCGCCTTCCCGCAGGGCGCGGAAGGCCATCGCCACCCCGATCAGGCCAAGGACCAGCCCGGCGATGTTGAAGCGGTGGTCGCTGACCACCTGGCCGTTGACCGTGGTGCTGCTGCTGGTGCCGATGAACAGCCAGAACGGGACGATGCCGAGCGCAAGGATGATGAGGGGGGTGCGGAAACGGTCCATGAAAGCCTCGACGATATGAAGACAGGAGAAAATCGTCGGAAAAGGCTAGGGTCGGCGCGGTGTTGCGTCAATCGGCGCCGGGCGGCCGGCGGGATTCCCGACCCGCGGAAAACCGAAAGGCCACCCCGGAGGGTGGCCTTTTCGTGGTAGTGGTGCCCAGAAGAGGACTCGAACCTCCACGCCTTGCGGCGCTGGTACCTGAAACCAGTGCGTCTACCAATTCCGCCATCTGGGCACTGACGGGCGATGTAATGGGGGGAATCGGCGGTGTCAACAGAGGCCGAGCGGCCTGCGCGGAAAATTCGTCGCGGCCATTCGGCCTTGCTGGCAAGGGCGGGCGGCGATATTGATCCCCCGAGCCATTCAGCCGGGAGAACACGGGCATGAGCAAGCTGGTCACGATCTATGGCGGCGCGGGTTTCGTCGGCCGTTACATCGCGCGCCGCTTGGCGAAGCAGGGCTGGCGCATCCGCGTCGCCTGCCGCCGCCCGAACGAGGCGCTGTTCGTCCGCCCCTACGGCGTGCCCGGGCAGGTGGAGCCGGTGTTCTGCAACATCCGCGACGATGCAAGCGTGCGGGCGGTGATGCAGGGGGCGGATGCGGTGGTGAACTGCGTCGGCACCTTCCAGCGCATGGGCAAGAACAACTTCAACGCGGTGCAGGCCGAAGGCGCCGGCCGCATCGCCCGCATCGCCGCCGAGCTGGGGGTGGAGCATCTGGTCCATGTCTCGGCCATCGGCGCGGCGGAGGACGGCCCCTCGATCTATACCCGCAGCAAGGCGGCGGGCGAGAAGGCGGTGCGCGAGGCCTTCCCGCAGGCGTTGATCCTGCGGCCTTCGGTGATCTTCGGGCCGGAAGACGGGTTCTTCAACAAGTTCGGGGCCATGGCCGCGCTGTCGCCGGTGCTGCCGATCGCCAAGGGCGGCACGAAGCTGCAGCCGGTCTTCGTCGATGATGTGGCGCAGGCGGCGGTGAAGGGCGTGCTGGGCGAGGCGGAACCGGGCGTCTACGACCTGGGCGGGCCGGAGGTCGACAGCCTGAGCGGGTTGATCAAGCGGATGCTGGGTGTGATCCAGCGCCGCCGTCTGGTGCTGCCGCTGCCGGCCTTCGCGATGAAGATCGTCGCCTTCGGGGCCGACATGGTGGAGGCCGTGACCATGGGCCTTGTCACCAACCGCCTGATCACCCGCGACCAGCTGAACACGCTGGGCCCCGACAACGTGGTGGCCCCGGGCGCGAAGGGGCTGGCCGACCTGGGGATCGCCCCCACGCCGATGGAAGGGGTGCTGCCGGAATACCTGTGGCGCTTCCGTCCCTCGGGGCAATATGCGGCGATCAAGGCCTCGGCCAAGAACCTGAAGAAGGCGTAATCCTTGGACAACACGCTGACCGCTGCCCTTCTCGGCCTGCTGGAGGGGTTGACGGAGTTCATCCCGGTGTCCTCCACCGGGCACCTGCTGCTGGCCGGGCATTTCCTGGGCTTCGAGTCCGAGGGCAAGACCTTCGAGGTGGTGATCCAGCTGGGCGCGATCCTGGCGCTGACCTCGGTCTATGCGGCGATGCTGGGGCGGCTGTTCCTGCGGGCGCGGCACGAGGAGGCGGCGCGGAAGAGCATCGTCTCGGTGCTGCTGGCCTTCCTGCCGGCGGTCTTCATCGGCCTGCTGGCGCATGATTTCATCAAGACCGTGCTGTTCGAGACGCCGATGCTGGTGGCGGTGATGCTGATCCTGGGCGGCTTCGTGCTGCTGGCGGTGGACCGGATCGCGCCCGAGCCCCGGCATTTCGACGCGCTGGCGCTGCCCTTCGGCAAGTCGCTGGCCATCGGCTTCTGCCAATGCCTGGCGATGGTGCCCGGCGTGTCGCGCTCGGGCGCCACCATCGTCGGTGCGCTGCTGATGGGGGTGGAGAAGCGGGCGGCGGCGGAATTCTCCTTCCTGCTCAGCCTGCCGACCATGGGCGCGGCGGTGGCCTACGACCTTTTCAAGAACCGCGACGTGCTGGATTTCGCCGCGGTCTGGGACATCGCCATCGGCTTCGGCGTGGCCTTCCTGACCGCGGTTCTGGTGGTGCGCTGGGTGCTGAACTACGTCGGGCGGCATGGCTATGCCGTCTTCGGCTGGTGGCGAATCATCGTCGGTTTCGCCGCGCTGGCCGCGCTTTTGCTGGGGTTTTAGGCAGAATCGGAAACCATGCTGACCTAGTTTGCGACGGATGGGGCAGATTTCCTGCCATACCGGAGAAGAAATGTGAAACTAGGTAAACTCTGCTGACTTTTATTCTGCCCGCGAGGGCTGTAGGTAGGCGCACCTGAGGAAATCCCCATGGGAGGCGCAGCCGTGGCCACGCAGAAGATGCTGAAGTTCGTGACCCTGGGCAAGGAAATGCCCGAAAAACGGGACGCAGCTTCGCGCGCCAGGGATTTCGACGAGATCTATCGCGAATTCGCCGCCCAGAAGGCCGCCGAACAGGCCAGCCGCTGTAGCCAGTGCGGCGTGCCCTATTGCCAGTCCCATTGCCCGCTGCACAACAACATCCCCGACTGGCTGCGCCTGACAGCCGAGGGCCGGTTGCAGGAAGCCTACGAACTGTCGCAGGCCACCAACACCTTCCCGGAGATCTGCGGCCGCATCTGCCCGCAGGACCGGCTGTGCGAGGGCAACTGCGTCATCGAACAGGCGGGCCACGGCACCGTCACCATCGGCGCGGTGGAGAAATACATCACCGATACGGCTTGGGAGGAAGGCTGGGTCAAGCCGATCCGCCCGCATGTCGAGCGGCCTGAATCGGTGGGAATCATCGGCGCCGGGCCGGGCGGGCTGGCGGCGGCGGATGTGCTGCGGCGCGCCGGGGTGCAGGTCACGGTCTACGACCGGCACGACCGGGCGGGCGGGCTGCTGACCTACGGCATCCCCGGCTTCAAGCTGGAGAAGGATGTGGTGCTGCGCCGGAACGAACAGCTGCGCGACGGCGGGGTGCAGTTCGTGCTGGACTGCAACGTCGGCACCGACCTGACCTTCGACGCCATCCGCGGCCAGCACGACGCGGTTCTGATCGCCACCGGCGTCTACAAGGTCCGCGAGATCGAGGCGCCGGGGGCCGGCGCGAAGGGCATCGTCAAGGCGCTGGACTACCTGACCGCCAGCAACCGCAAGAGCTTCGGCGACGAGGTGCCGGCGTTCGACTCGGGCGAACTGGATGCCAGCGGCAAGCGCGTGGTGGTGATCGGCGGCGGCGACACGGCGATGGACTGCGTGCGCACCGCGATCCGCCAGGGCGCGCTGTCGGTGAAATGCCTCTACCGCCGCGACCGGGCCAACATGCCGGGGTCGCAGCGCGAGGTGCAGAACGCCGAGGAGGAGGGGGTGGAATTCGTCTGGCTCTCCGCCCCCCGGGGCTTCACCGGTGGAACCGAAGTCGAGGGCGTGATGGTGCAGAAGATGCGCCTCGGCGCGCCCGACGCCACCGGGCGCCAAACCCCCGAGGTGATCGAGGGCGCGGATTACGTCGAACCCGCCGACCTGGTGGTGCAGGCACTGGGCTTCGAGCCGGAGGACCTGCCGACGCTCTGGGGCCAGCCGGAGCTGAAGGTGACCCGCTGGGGCACGATCAAGGCCGACTTCCGCAGCCACGCCACCAGCCTGCCCGGCGTCTATGCCGCCGGCGACATCGTGCGCGGCGCCTCGCTTGTGGTCTGGGCGATCCGCGACGGGCGCGAGGCGGCGGAGTCGATTCTGGGCTATCTTGCCCAGAACGGCGCTGTTGCCGCCGAATAAGGAGAAAGCGATGCGCCTGACGGCCCTTGCCCTGCTGGCCCTGCTGCCTGCCCCGGCCCTTGCCGGGACCTGGACCGCGCCCGAGGGCTGCGAGATCTTCCTGACCGTGCAGTCGAAGCTGTGCCGGGTGTCGAACCACTACCGCTGCGCCGCGGATACGCCGGGCGACCAGTGGCGGGCCGATTTCGACCAGGAGGGGCTGTTCTTCCGCAGCCGGATCAACTTCGAGACCGAATGGGTGGAAAGCTACGATTCGATGCCGCCCACCCGGCAATGGCTGGACCCCGACCCCGAGGACCCGGCTCGGTTCTCGGAACTGCTGTCCTCGGGCACGGACACCTTCTCCTTCGCGCTGAGCCATGACGACGGCTATCACTCCTCGGTCCGCGGCTTCGACCGGCTGACCGGGCGGACGGTCACCATCGACGGGGTGGCGCTGGAGGAGACCGAGTTCGACTTTACCGAGACCGACGATTTCGGCACCGTGATCCGCCGCGGCCGCGGCCATGAATACATCAGCCGGGAATGGCGGATGTTCTTCGCCGGCCCGGGCGAGACCGACCTGGGCGACGGACAATGGCTGCCGATCGACGGCAGCCCGGTGGACTTCATCTTCCCCGGCGAGAAGGGCTTTGCCTCCACCCAGCCGCTTTACGATTGCGATGCGCTGACGGCGGAGGGGCCGGAAAGCCTGTGGCGGGTGTCCGATGACAGGTGACCTGACCGGACATTGCCTCTGCGGCGCGGTGACGGTTGCCGTTTCCGGCGCGCACGACCCGCGGGTCGGGGCCTGCCATTGCCGGATGTGCCAGCGCTGGTCCGGCGGGCTGTTCCTCAGCTTCACCGCCGAGGCCGCGGCGGTCAAGGTGACGGGCGAGGTGGCGCGCCATGCCTCCTCCAGCTTTGCCGAGCGGGCCTTCTGCCCGGTCTGCGGCAGCCATCTGTGGATGCGCGACCTCGACGGCGGCGACTACGACCTGATGCCCGGCCTGTTCGACGCAGGCAGGGACTGGCCGCTGCGGTCGGAAATCTACACCGACCAGGCGATGGCCGCGGTGGCGCTGGAAGGCGACCACGACCGCGCCACCGCCGCCGAATACGAAGCCGCCAATCCCCATGTTTCCGCCAACCCCGCGCAGGGAGACCAGCCATGACGATCCATGACCAAGCCTGGGTGAAGGCCGAAGAGGAAAAGCGCGCCTGGATGGATGCCAACAGCCTGTATCGGGCCGAGGACGAGCATTCCTCCTGCGGCGTCGGGCTGGTGGTCACCCTGTCCGGCAAGCCGAGCCGCAAGGTGGTGGAGGCCGGGATCAACGCGCTGAAGGCGATCTGGCACCGCGGCGCGGTGGATGCCGACGGCAAGACCGGCGACGGCGCGGGCATCCATGTGCAGATCCCGGTGAAGTTCTTCTACGACGTGGTGCGGCGGACGGGGCACGAGCCCGATCCCCACAAGCTGATCGCCGTGGGGCAGGTCTTCCTGCCGCGCACCGACTTCGGCGCCCAGGAGCGCTGCCGGACCATCGTGGAGACCGAAGTGCTGCGGATGGGGCACTACATCTACGGCTGGCGGCATGTGCCGGTGGACATCTCGGTCCTGGGCGAGAAGGCCAACGCGACCCGGCCCGAGATCGAGCAGATCCTGATCCGTTGCGAGAAGGACATCGACCGCGAGCAGTTCGAGCGCGAACTTTACATCATCCGCCGCCGGATCGAGAAGGCGGCGACGGCGGCGGGCATCCAGGGGATGTATCTGTGTTCGCTGTCCTGCCGGTCGATCATCTACAAGGGGATGATGCTGGCCGAGCAGGTCAGCACCTTCTACCCGGACCTGCAGGACGAGCGGTTCGAGAGCGCCTTCGCCATCTACCACCAGCGCTATTCCACCAACACCTTCCCGCAATGGTGGCTGGCGCAGCCGTTCCGGATGCTGGCCCACAACGGCGAGATCAACACGCTGAAGGGCAACGTCAACTGGATGCGCAGCCATGAGATCCGCATGGCCTCCGCCGCCTTCGGCGACATGGCCGAGGACATCAAGCCGATCATCCCCGGCGGCACCTCGGACTCTGGCGCGCTGGACGCGGTGTTCGAGGCGCTGGTGCGGTCGGGCCGCAATGCGCCGATGGCCAAGACCATGCTGGTGCCCGAGGCCTGGTCGAAGCAGACGGCCAACATGCCGAAGGCCTGGGCCGACATGTATTCCTACTGCAACTCGGTGATCGAGCCCTGGGACGGCCCGGCGGCGCTGGCGATGACCGACGGCCGCTGGGTCTGCGGCGGGCTGGACCGCAACGGGCTGCGGCCGATGCGCTATGTCGTCACCGGCGACGGGATGCTGATCGCCGGGTCCGAGGCCGGGATGGTGCCGGTGGACGAGATGACGGTGCGCGAGAAGGGCGCGCTCGGCCCCGGGCAGATGATCGCGGTCGACATGGCCGAGGGCAAGCTCTACCGCGACGCCGAGATCAAGGACAAGCTGGCCGCCGCGCAGCCCTATGGCGAATGGGTCGGCAAGATCGTCGACCTGTCGCCCGAGCTGGACCTGCTGCCGGAAACCGCGATGTTCCGCGGGGCCGAGCTGCGCAAGCGCCAGATCGCCGCCGGCTTCACCGTGGAAGAGCTGGAGCAGGTGCTGGCGCCGATGGCCGAGGACGGCAAGGAAATGGTGGCCTCGATGGGCGACGACACCCCGCCCGCGGTGCTGTCCAACGTCTACCGGCCGCTGAGCCACTACTTCCGCCAGAACTTCAGCCAGGTGACCAACCCGCCCATCGATAGCTTGCGCGAAGGCCGGGTGATGAGCCTGAAGACCCGCTTCGGCAACCTGCGCAACGTGCTGGACGAGAATTCGGCCCAGACCGAGATCCTGGTGCTGGACAGCCCCTTCGTCGCCAATGCGGAATTCGACGCCATGGTGCGGCAGTTCGGCGAGCAGGTGGCCTTCATCGACTGCACCTTCCCGGTGGGACCGTCGCTGGACGACCTGCAGGGCGCGCTGGAACGCATCCGGGCCGAGGCCGAGGATGCCGTGCGCTCGGGCGCCGGGCAGCTGGTGCTGACGGACGAGCATCAGGGGCCGGAGAGGGTGGGGATGCCGATGATCCTTGCCACCTCGGCCGTGCATTCCTGGCTGACCCGCAAGGGGCTGCGCACCTTCTGCTCGATCAACGTGCGGTCGGCGGAATGCATCGACCCGCATTACTTCGCGGTGCTGATCGGCGCCGGGGCCACCACGGTGAACCCCTATCTGGCGCAGGATTCCCTCGCCGACCGCATCGACCGCGGTCTTCTGGAGGGCAGCCTGCTGGACGCGATGCGCCGCTATCGCACCGCCATCGACGCGGGGCTGCTGAAGATCATGTCGAAGATGGGGATCTCGGTGATCTCCAGCTACCGCGGCGGGCTGAACTTCGAGGCGGTGGGTCTGAGCCGCGCCATGGTGGCCGAATACTTCCCGGGGATGCAGAGCCGGATTTCCGGCATCGGTCTGCACGGGATCGAGGCCAAGCTGGAAGAGGTCCACGCCCGCGGCTGGCGCGGCGGGCGGGACGTGCTGCCGATCGGCGGCTTCTACAAGGCGCGGCGCTCGGGCGAGAAACACGCCTGGGAGGCGCAGGTAATGCACATGCTGCAATCGGCCTGCGACCGGGCCAGCTATGACATGTGGAAGCAGTATTCCGCCGCGATGCGGGCCAACCCGCCGATCCACCTGCGCGATCTGCTGGACATCAAGCCTTTGGGCAAGCCGGTGCCCATCGAGGAGGTGGAGAGCATCACCTCGATCAGGAAGCGTTTCGTCACGCCGGGGATGTCCCTTGGCGCGTTGAGCCCGGAGGCGCACAAGACGCTGAACGTGGCGATGAACCGCATCGGCGCCAAGAGCGACTCGGGCGAGGGCGGCGAGGACCCGGCGCATTTCCTGCCGGAGCCGAACGGCGACAATCCTTCGGCCAAGATCAAGCAGGTGGCCTCGGGCCGGTTCGGCGTGACGGCGGAATACCTGAACGCCTGCGACGAGCTGGAAATCAAGGTGGCGCAGGGCGCGAAGCCCGGCGAGGGCGGGCAGCTTCCGGGGATGAAGGTCACCGAACTGATCGCCCGGCTGCGGCATTCGACCAAGGGGGTGACGCTGATCTCGCCGCCGCCGCACCACGATATCTATTCGATCGAGGATCTGGCCCAACTGATCTACGACCTGAAGCAGATCAACCCGCGGGCCAAGGTGACGGTGAAGCTGGTGTCCTCCAGCGGCGTCGGCACCATCGCGGCGGGGGTGGCGAAGGCGAAGGCGGATGTGATCCTTGTTTCCGGCCACAACGGCGGCACCGGGGCCAGCCCGGCGACCAGCATCAAATATGCCGGCTTGCCGTGGGAGATGGGCCTGACCGAGGCGCATCAGGTGCTGGCGATGAACAACCTGCGCGAGCGGGTGACCTTGCGCACCGATGGGGGCCTGCGGACCGGCCGCGATATCGTGATGGCAGCGATGATGGGGGCCGAGGAATACGGCATCGGCACCGCCGCGCTGATCGCCATGGGCTGCATCATGGTGCGGCAATGCCAGTCGAACACCTGCCCGGTGGGCGTCTGCACCCAGGACCCGGCGCTGCGGGCGAAGTTCACCGGCAATGCCGACAAGGTGGTGAACCTGATCACCTTCTATGCGCAGGAAGTGCGGGAGATCCTCGCCCAGATCGGCGCGCGGTCGCTGGACGAGATCATCGGCCGGGCCGACCTGCTGACGCAGGTCTCGCGCGGCCATGCCGACCTCGACGACCTCGACCTCAACCCGCTCTTGATCAGCGTGGACGGAGCGAAGTCGATCACCTACGACCGCTCGAAGCCCCGCAATGCGGTGCCGGACACGCTGGATGCCGAGATCATCAAGGACGGCCACCGCTTCTTCGAGGACGGCGAGAAGATGCAGCTCAGCTATGCGGTGCGGAACACGCTGCGGACCATCGGCACGCGGGCCAGCAGCCATATCGTCAAGAAGTTCGGGATGCGGAACGGCCTGCAGCCCGACCACCTGACGGTCAAGCTGACCGGAAGCTGCGGGCAGTCGCTGGGGGCCTTCGCCGTCAACGGGCTGAAGATCGAGGTGATGGGCGACGCCAACGACTATGTCGGCAAGGGCCTGTCGGGCGGCACCATCGTGGTGCGGCCGCCGATGGCTTCGCCCCTGCGCGCGGAAGAGAACACCATCATCGGCAACACCGTGCTTTACGGCGCAACCGGCGGTTTCCTCTTCGCCTCCGGCCGGGCCGGAGAGCGGTTCGCCGTGCGCAACTCGGGCGCAAGCGTGGTGGTCGAGGGCTGCGGGTCGAACGGCTGCGAATACATGACCGGCGGGGTGGCGGTGATCCTCGGCCGGATCGGCGCCAACTTCGCGGCGGGGATGACCGGCGGCATGGCCTATGTCTACGACCCGGAGGGCGCGGCCGAGGATTTCGTCAACCTGGAGACGGTGCTGACCTGCGGCGTCGGCCACCCGCATTGGGAGGCGCAGCTGAAGGGTCTGGTGGAACGCCACGCCGCCGAGACCGGATCGAAGCTGGCCGCGCGCATCCTGTCGGACTGGCCGGCCGAGCGGGCGAATTTCCTGCAGGTCTGCCCGAAGGAAATGGTGCCGCTGCTGTCGCACCCGCTGTCGGACGAACCGGCCCGGGTGCCGGCGGAATGAGCAGGGCGGCCCCTTCGGGGGCCGTCACTTGCCGTAATACTCCCTGAACCAGCCGACGAACCGGGCGATGCCGTCGCGGAAGCCGGTCTGCGGCCGGTAGCCGGTCAGCCGTTGCAGCAGCGTGGCATCGGCCCAGGTGGCGGGCACGTCGCCCTTCTGCATCTCCATGTAGTTGCGGATCGCCTTGCGGCCGATGCAGTCCTCGATGGCATCGACGAAATCCAGCAGGCGCACCTTGTCGGAATTGCCGATGTTGACCACGCGCCAGGGGGCGACGGGGGAAAGGCTGTCGCCCTCGGGCACAACGCCGTCCGCCGGCCGCACCGGCACGGCGTCGATCAGCAGGCGGATGCCGCGGACCAGATCGTCGACATAGGTGAAGTCGCGATACATCTCGCCGTGGTTGTAGATGTCCACCGGGCGGCCTTCGAGGATGGCGTCCACGAACTTGTAAAGCGCCATGTCCGGGCGACCCCAGGGCCCGTAGACGGTGAAGAAGCGGAACATGGTGGTGGGCAGGTTCCAAAGATGGGCATAGGCATGGCCCATGCTCTCGGTCGCCTTCTTGGTGGCGGCGTAGATGGTCAGCTGGCTGTCGGCCTTGTCGGTCTCGCGGAAGGGCATCTCCTCGTTGGCGCCGTAGACCGAGGAGGTGGAGGCCATCAGCAGGTGCTGCACCTCCAGCCGCCGCGCCGCCTCCATCACGTTGAAAGTGCCGACCACGTTGGAATCGACATAGGCGCGGGGGTTCTCCAGCGAATAGCGCACCCCGGCCTGGGCGGCGAGGTGGACGATGACCTCGGGTTTGAACTCGTCGGTCACCCGGTCGAACAGGGCGCGGTCCTCCAGCATCCCCTCGGTGGCCGAGAAATTGCCGTCCTGCAACAGGATGGCATGGCGGCGCTGCTTCAGCCGGACATCGTAATAGTCGGTCATCCCGTCGTAGCCATGGAC
Source organism: Rhodobacter sp. SGA-6-6 (assembly GCF_011043545.1). Taxonomy (GTDB): domain Bacteria; phylum Pseudomonadota; class Alphaproteobacteria; order Rhodobacterales; family Rhodobacteraceae; genus Pseudogemmobacter. Next base: position 108,187 of record NZ_JAAKGP010000009.1, read on the forward strand.
GCGGAAGCCCTCGGCCAGCAGCAACCGGGCGAGGTGGAAACCGATGAAGCCGGCGGTGCCGGTGACGAGAACCCTGGTCATACTCTTCCTTGCAATGCGCCGGCCCCTGCCGGGCGGGCGGGCGCGACGATAGCCGATTTCCGGCCGGGCGAAAGGTCAGGCGGTGCGGCGGGGCTGGCGGCCTTCCATCTTGCGGAAGGCCAGCACGATCAGCGCGGCCAGCACCAGGTAGATCGCCGCCACCAGGAACAGCGGCTCGTAGGTGATCAGTGTGTCCTGCCGCACCCGGCTGGACACGGCGTAGATCTCGATCACCGTGATGGTGGCGACCAGCGGCGTGGCCTTCAGTTGCAGCACCGCCTCGCCCCCCAGCGTCGGCAGCACGCTTTGCAGCGCCAAGGGCAGCGAGATGCGGCTGAAGATCTTCCACCGCGGCATTCCCATCGCCCGCGCCGCCTCGATCTGGCCGCGGGGGACGGAGGCGAAGGCGCCGCGCATCACCTCGCCCTCGTATCCGGCGTAGGAGAGCGACAGCGCCAGCAGCGCATAGGGCCAGGCCTGCCGCAGGATCGGCCAGAGGTCGCTTTCCCTGATCCAGGGGATGCCGGGGAAGAGGGAGCCGAGGCCGTAATACAAGAGCCAGATCTGCAACAAGAGCGGCGTGCCGCGGATCACGGTGCAGAAGGCCCGGGCCGGCAGCGCCAGCACCCGCGGCCCGGACGCCTGCGCCAGGCCGAGCGGCACCGCCAGCGCGAAGCCGATCAGGATCGACAGCGCCAGCAGCCAGATCGTGCGCCAGACCCCTTGCACGATCATCGGCGCGTATTTCGGCAGCCAGGACCAGTTGCCGCCGAAGACGATCCACAGCACCAGGCCGATGGCCACGGCCAGCATGACAATCCGGTGGGGCTGCATCAGCGCGCGCATCATCTGGCCCCCGCGACCCGCGGCGGATCGCCCCGCCTTGCCCAGGCCTCCAGCCGGGCGAAGCCCCAGGTGGAAAGCAGCGAGATCGCCAGATAGATCACCCCGGCGGCGATGAAGAAGGTGAAGAAGGCCTTGGTGGTGCCCGCCGCCTGCCGCGTCGCCAGCGTCAGTTCGTTGAAGCCGACGATGGCCAATAGCGCGGTGTCCTTGGTGGCGATCAGCCAGAGGTTGGACAGGCCCGGCAGGGCAAGCCCCAGCATGGTGGGGATGGTGATCCGCCGGGCGATCTTGCCCGCGGGCATTCCCATGGCGCGGGCGGCCTCGATCTGGCCGGGCGGCACGGCAAGGATGGCGCCGCGCAGGATTTCCGTTGCATAGGCGCCCTGCACCACGCCCAGGACCAGAACCCCGGCGACGACGCCGGAAATCTGGATGCGGCCGTAGCCCAGGGCCAGCATCAGCTTGTTCACCATGTCGGTGAGGCCGAAGTAGAGCAGCAGGATCAGGATCAGCTCGGGCAGCGCCCGGACCACGGTGGTGTAGACGCCGAGGCAGTCGCGCAGCACCGGCCCGCCGTAGATCTTGCCATAGGCGCCGCCGAGGCCGATCAGCAGCCCCAGCCCGAAGGCCCCGACCGCGATCTGGATCGAGGCCCAGAGGCCGATGAGCAGCGTGCCCCCCCATCCGGGGGGGCTGAGGGCCAGGAGGCCGAGCGTGCTGTCCATCGGTCAGCGGCCGGTTCGGCGGTCACTCGCCATAGATCGAGGAGGAGAAGTAGTTCGCGGTGATCTTGTCGTAGGTACCGTCCGCGCGCACCGCGGCGATGGCCTTGTTGAACTTCTCCTTCAGCGCCTCGTCGCCCTTGCGCAGGCCGACGCCGACGCCAAGACCCAGCACCGCCGGGTCGTCGGCCACCGCGCCCTTCAGCTCGCAGCAGGCGGTGCCCTCGGCCGAGGTCAGGAAGGCGTCCATGGCGATGGAATCGGCCTGGGTGGCGTCGATCCGGCCGGCGACCAGGTCCTGGTTGGCCTCGTCCTGGGTCTGGTAGACCTTGATCTCGGCCGCGGTGCCGCCGAAGTGCTTCTCGGCATAGGTCTGGTGGATGGTCGAGACCTGCACGCCGACGATCTTGCCCGACAGCCCTTCAGGGTCCGGGGTGATCTCGGCGCCCTTGGCGGCGACGATCACGGCGGGGGTGTTGTAGTATTTGTCCGAGAAGTCGATGACCTTCTGCCGCTCCTCGTTGATCGACATCGAGTTCATGATGGCGTCGATCTGGCCGGCTTCCAGCGCCGGGATCAGGCCGTCCCAGGCGATGGGAGTGATCTCGCATTCCAGCTCGGCCGCCTTGCACAGCGCCCACATCAGGTCGATCTCCCAGCCGGTCCAGGTGCCGGCGGCATCGACGCTGGCGAAGGGCGGATAGGGTTCGGGCGCCATGCCGATGCGCACCGTCTCGGCCGAGGCGGCGCCCGCGGTCAGGCCAAGCGCCAGCGCGGCGGCGGCGAGGTTCAGTCTGGTCATTGGTCTTCTCCCTTGTTGGATCGTTACACGGCCTTCTTACGAGACCGATTTCAGAAACTGCTTCAGCCGGGCCGATTGCGGATCGCCGAACAGCCGCTCGGGCGGCCCTTCCTCTTCGATCAGCCCGTTGTAGAGGTAGACCACATGGTCCGAAACCTCACGCGCGAATTTCATCTCGTGCGTCACCAGCAGCATGGTGCGCCCCTCGTCGGCCAGCGACCGGATCACCGCCAGCACCTCGCCCACCAGTTCCGGGTCCAAGGCCGAGGTCGGTTCGTCGAACAGCATGGCGCGGGGCTCCATGCACAGCGCCCTTGCGATGGCGGCGCGCTGCTGCTGGCCGCCCGACAGGAAGGCGGGATAGGCGCTTTCCTTCTCTGCCAGCCCGACGCGGGCCAGAAGCTTGCGGGCACGGGCGACGGCCTCGTCCTTCGGCAGGCCGAGGACATGGACCGGCACCTCGATCAGGTTCTCCAGCACGGTCTTGTGGGTCCAGAGGTTGAAGGACTGGAACACCATGCCCAGGCTCTGGCGGATGCGCTCGATCTGGCGGCGGTCGGCGGGGGTGCCGTCGGGACGGCAGCGCACCTCCTCGCCGCCGATGACGATCCTGCCGGAGGAGGGGGTTTCCAGGAAGTTCACGCAGCGCAGCAGGGTGGACTTGCCCGAGCCCGAGCCGCCGATCAGCGTGACCACGTCGCCCTCGCGCGCCGAAAGCGACACGCCCTTCAGCACCTCATGCGCGCCGAAGCTCTTGTGCAGCCCCTCGACCCGGATCGCTTCATGGGACCGCTGCGGCGCTTTCGCTTCGCTCTTCGCTGCCAGATTCATGCTGCGGTCTCCGTTTGCCCGGCCGTCGCGTTCCGGTGAGGCATGTTCCACGCAAGCGGCTGTCCATGCAAGCGATCTGCTTGCCGGGCCCGTGGCGCGAAAAGCCGATTGAAACGGTGTTTGCCATGACTTAACATATGTTAAGTGAGCTTCCCCGGTGACCCGCGCGATGGATCAGCAGATACAACCCGCCCGTCCGGCGGCCGATGAGGCCGAGACCTGGCGGCTGGTCGCCGAACGGCTGCGGCGTCTGCGCAAGGCCAACGGCATATCCCTGCGCCAGCTGGCCGAGGCGACGGGAACTTCGGCCAGTTTCCTCAGCCAGCTGGAGCGCGGGCTGACCGGGGCCAGCGCCTCCACCCTGATCCGCATCGCGAACTGCTTCGGCACCAGCATTTCCGAGCTGTTCTCCGGCACCGAAAGCGGCCGCGACCCGGTGCTGCGCAAGGCGGAGCGGCCGATGCTGCCGGTGACCGAGGGCCAGCGGAAGATGCTGCTGTCGCGCCGGCCGCTGACGCATTTCGAGACCTATGTCTCGGAATTCGACGTCGGCGGCTCGACCGGGCCCGAACAATACACCCACGGCGATTCGCACGAGATGTTCCTGGTCCTGCGCGGCAGGGTGCGGCTGGAACTGGGCGAGGACAGCCACGAGATGGACGAGGGCGACTGCGTGGAATACGCCACCTCGACCCCGCATCGGGTGGTGAACATCGGCGACGGTCCGGCCGAGGTGCTGTTCATGATCTCGCCGCCGACCTCGACTGCCGGCTACCTGGACGATTTCCGCAACAGGAGCGGCTGAAAAGACGCGCGACCGCATGACTGCAAACCCAGAGGGAGATGAGGAAATGAAGACCAGACTGTTCACCGGGCTTGCCCTTGCGGCGGCCCTCGGCCTTGGCCAGCAGGCGGCGGCCGAAGGCCCCGTGGCGGGCGAGGTGGCCGAGGGTTCGCTGGCCGGCAAGACGCTGACCTTCGTGTCCTACGGCGGCGTCTACCAGGACGGCCAGCTAAAGGCGCTGGAGGACTTCGCGGCGAAATCCGGCGCGTCCATCCTGTCGGACGGCCCGACCGAACTGGCCAAGATCCAGGCGCAGGTCGAATCCGGCAACGTGATGTGGGACGTGGTGGACACCGGCGACTACATGCCCTTCGTCCATTGCGGCACGCTGTTCCAGAAGCTGGATTTCAGCAAGCTGGACATCTCGAAAATCCCGGAAGGCCAGGTCGGAGAATGCTCGGTCCCGGCGATGAATTATGCGGTGATGTTCCTCTACAACAAGGACAAATACGGCGATAACCCGCCGCAGAACTGGATGGATTTCTTCGATGTCGAGAAATTCCCCGGCACCCGCGGCATCCCCGGCTATGCCGACGCCGAGGGCTACATGGTCGAACTGGGGCTGATGGCCGACGGCGTGGCGAAGGAAGACATGTTCCCCGCCGACATCGACCGCGGGCTGAACAAGTGGCGGTCCATTCGCGAGCATCTGGTGCCCTGGACCACCGGCGCCGAGAGCCAGCAGATGATGGAATCCGGCGAGGTGGACATGGTGATGGTCTGGTCCGGCCGCGGCAAGGGCGCGCTGGCCAACGGCGCCAATTACGAGCCGGTCTGGCAGGACTGGATCGTGGTGAAGGACCAGATGACCATTCCGGTGGGCGTCAAGGACGTGGACGCCGCCCATGCGATGATCAACGCCTATCTCGGCAAGCGGGCGCAGGAGATCATGGCGGAGGAGACCTCCTATTCGCCGATCCATGTCGATGCGCAGCCGGCCGTGGACGAGCTGACCGCCGCCTTCATGACCAACACGCCGGAAAAGCAGGCGATGGCCTACAACCACAACGTCGCCTACTGGGTCGAGAACTACGACGTGCTGAGCGAGAAATGGGCCGAGTTCATCGCCGGCAACTGAGCTGAGCCTTTTCCGGGGGGCCGTGTGCCCCCCGGGTTACCGTTGCAACCCCGGCCGATCCGCGAGAGGGCAAGATGGCTTCCGACACCGCACGTCCGCCCTGGCGCGGTCCGTTCCTGCTGACGCTGCCGGCGCTGGCGGTGCTGCTGCTGGTGATGGCGGTGCCGCTGGGGGTGATCGTCCTGCGCAGCTTCACCGATCCGGCGCCGGGGGTGGGCAACTACGTCTGGTTCTTCGACACGCCGGTGAACCTGACCGTGCTGGCGCGCACCTTCAAGATCTCGTTCTGGGTGACGCTCTGCTGCGTGGTGGTGGCCTACCCTTATGCCTTCGCCATGTCGGTCGCCGGGCCGCGGCTGCGGCTGCTGCTGATCCTGTGCGTGCTGGTGCCGTTCTGGGTCTCGGGCGTGGTGCGGACGCTGGCCTGGGTGATCCTGCTGCAGGATTCAGGCGTCATCAACAAGGGTCTGGTCTGGCTGGGCTTCGACAAGGTGAAGCTGATCCGCACCCAGCTGGGCGTGACCATCGGCATGACGCAGGTGCTGCTGCCCTTCATGATCATGCCGCTTTACGCGGTGATGCGCGGCATCGACCTGCGGCTGCTGCAGGCGGCGCGGTCCCTGGGCGCCCATCCGGTGAAGACCTTCTTCCAGATCTACCTGCCGCTGTCGCTGCCCGGCGTCTTCGCCGGGGCAACCATCGTCTTCATCCTCGCGCTCGGCTTCTACATCACGCCGCTGCTGCTGGGCGGGCCGCAGTCCACCATGCTGTCGACGCTGATCCAGCAGCAGGTGCTGTCGCTGCTGAACTGGGGCCGCGGCGGGGCGATGGGGGTGGTGCTGCTGGTGGCGACCTTCGGCTTCCTCGCCGTCGCCAGCCCCTTCATGCGGCAGAAATACAAGATCAGCGGAGGCGGCCGATGAGACTGCGCCTTCCCCGCCTGCTGCTGGGCCTGACCTGTCTTCTGATCGCCGTCTGGCTGGTGGCGCCGACGCTGGTCGTCATCCCGATGTCCTTTGCCGACAAGAAGTCGCTGGCCTTCCCGCCGACCGGCTTCTCGCTGCAATGGTATGAGAACTTCTTCACCAATCCGCAGTGGTTCGGCAGCCTCGTCACCTCGGCCAAGGTGGCCGTCATGGTGGCGCTGGTGGCGACGGTGATCGGCACCATGGCCGCCATCGGCATCGAGCGGATGAAAAGCCGCACCGGGGGCCTGATCCGGGCGGTTCTGATCACGCCGATGATCGTGCCAGGGGTGGTGCTGGCGGTGGGGGTCTATGCGGTCTACCTGGACACCCAGCTGGTGGGCACATGGGCGGGCTATGTGCTGGCCCATACGCTCTTGGCGATTCCCTTCGTCGTCATCGCCGTGGGCGCCAACCTCGCCGTCTTCGACGCGCGGCTCGAAACCGCCGCGGCCAGCCTCGGCGCCTCGCGGCTGAAGACCTTCTTCACCATCACCCTGCCCCTGATCCTGCCCGGCATCCTGTCGGGCGCGCTGTTCGCCTTCGTCACCAGCTTCGACGAGGTGATCGTGTCGCTGTTCATCACCAGCCCGCAGTTGAAGACGCTGCCGGTGCAGATCTTCTCTTCGATGACCCGCGACGCCGATCCGACAGTGGCCGCGGTGGGGTCGCTGATCTTCATGGCGACCTCGCTGATCATCGGGCTGGGGCTCATCTTCGGAACACGGAGGCGCGGGGCATGACCCTTGCAAGCAAAGGCGCGGCGATCGACATCAGGGGCGTCAGCAAGTTCTACGGCAATTTCACCGCGCTGGACGACGTGTCGCTGCGGGTGGAGCCGGGGGAATTCATGTCCTTCCTCGGCCCCTCCGGGTCGGGCAAGACCACGACGCTGAACCTGATCGCCGGCTTCACCGACCTCAGCACCGGCGAGATCCGGCTGGGCGAGCGGTCCATCGGCCATGTCCCGGCGCACAAGCGCAACATCGGCGTGGTATTCCAGCATTACGCGCTGTTCCCGCACATGACGGTGGCGGCGAACGTGGCCTATCCGCTGAAACAGCGCGGCATGGGCAAGGCCGAGCGGGCGCAGGCGGTGGAGGCGTCGCTGCGCAAGGTGCAGCTGGAAAGCTTCGCGCATCGGTATCCCAGCGAATTGTCCGGCGGCCAGCAGCAGCGGGTGGCGCTGGCGCGGGCGATGGTGTTCAACCCCTCGCTGCTGCTGATGGACGAACCTCTGGGCGCGCTGGACAAGAAGCTGCGCGAGGTGTTGCAGCTGGAGATCAAGCGTATCCACCGCGAGTTGGGCAGCACCTTCGTCTATGTCACCCACGACCAGGAAGAGGCGCTGGTGCTGTCCGACCGGATCGCCGTCTTCAACAAGGGCCGGATCGAGCAGGTCGGCACCGGGCACGAGCTTTACACCGCGCCGCAGACGCTGTTCGTCGGCCAGTTCATCGGCGAAAGCTCGGTCCTGCGCGGGCCTCATCGTTCGGCAGGGGACGAGACGGCGTTGACCCTGGGCGGCGCCACGCTGACCGTCCCCGGTGCGGCGAAGGGAGAGGGGCCGCAGGTCATCCTCTTGCGCCCCGAGGCCGCGACGGTGCAGGCCCCCGGCACCGGCCCGCGGGACGGGCGCACCAATGTCGTCGCCGGCACGGTGCGCGAAATGCTCTATCTCGGTTCGGCGATGAAATACGAGGTGGCGCTGGCGGGGGGCGGCCATGTCATCGCCCGCACCGCCACGCAAGAATCGCCCTTCGCCATCGGCAGCCCGGTGGAAGTGGCGTGGAACCCAAAGGACAGCACGCTTCTGGCCGACGACGGATCGACCGCGGCGCTGTGAGGAACGGATCATGGACGTGAAGAAGAACGGCGAGGTTTCCTTCTGGTATGCCGACATGGGCGGGGTTCCCGGCTACCGGCCGCCGCTGCCGGGCGACATTCAGGTGGATGTCTGCATCGTCGGTGCCGGCTTCACCGGGCTCTGGACCGCCTATTACCTGAAAGAGGCCGAGCCGGGCCTTTCCATCGCCGTGGTGGAGAAGGAATTCGCCGGCTTCGGCGCCTCGGGCCGCAACGGCGGCTGGTGCTCGGGCGAATTCGGCTGGAGCCGCGAGAAATACCTGTCCTCCGGCACGCGCGAGGGGATCATCGACTGGGAACGCCAGCTGCGCGCCACGGTGGAAGAGGTGAAGCGGGTGACCGAGAAGGAAGGCATCGACTGCGACTTCCTGATGACCGACTGCCTGACCTTCGCCCAGTCCCCGGCGCAGATGGAGCGGCTGCGCGAGGGTTACGAGGAAGCGATGGCCTGGGCTGTGCCGACCACGCGGCTGGAGCTGATCGACGGGCCGGAGGCAGCCTCGCGCATCCGGGTGGCGAATGCCCATGGCGCGCTGGTCCGTCACGGGGTCGCGCGGGTGCAGCCGGCGAAGCTGGTGCGCGGGCTGGCCGAGGCGGTGGAGCGCAAGGGCGTGGCGATCTACGAACAGACCGCCGTCACCGGCATCGAGAAGGGCCGGGTGACCACCAACCGCGGTGTGGTGCGGGCGAAGCGGATCGTGCGGGCGACCGAGGGCTTCACCCACGGCATCCCGGGGAACGAGCGCGAATGGATCCCGATGAACAGCGCCATCGTGGTGACCGAGCCGGTGCCGGACGACCTGTGGACCGAGATCGGCTGGGAGGGTCGCCAGCTGCTGGCCGACGCCTCCCACGCCTATTGCTACGCGCAGCGCACCCGCGAGGGCCGCATCGCCATGGGCGGGCGCGGGGTGCCCTACCGCTTCGGCTCGAAGACCGACATGCGGGGGCAGACCCAGCCGGAGACCATTGAGAAGCTGAAGGAGATCCTCTACCGGATGCTGCCGCAGACCCGCGGCCTGAAGCTGGACCATGCCTGGTGCGGCGTCCTCGGCGTGCCGCGCGACTGGTGCGCCACCGCGGGACTGGACCGGGAGACCGGCATCGGCTGGGCGGGCGGCTATGTCGGGCTCGGGGTCTCGACCTCCAACTTCTCCGGCCAGACCCTGGCCGACCTGGTGCTGGACCGCCAGACCGAGCGGACCTCGCTTCCCTGGGTCAACCGCAGGCCGCGGAAGTGGGAAGTGGAGCCGTTCCGCTGGCTGGGCGTCCACGGGATGTATTGGCTTTACCACAAGGCCGACCGGAACGAGGCGGCCAGCGGCGGCCGCACGACCTCGCGGCTGGCCACATTGGCGAACCGGCTGACCGGGCGCTGACAGAAGCAGGAGACGACATGATCGACCTTTCCGTGTTCAAGGGCCTTGCCGGCATCGACCTCGGCCCCTTCGCCGACAAGCCGACTACGCTGACCCCGGGGCAGCAGGAGGCGGCCGCCTCGCTCTGGACCTCGCCCGACGGGGCGCTGGAGATCGGGGTCTGGGAATGCACTCCCGGCCGCTTCACCGCCGACCGCTCGGCGGCGGCGGAGTTCTGCCATTTCCTGCAAGGCCGGATCGTGATGACCCATGTGGACGGGACCAGGGCCGAGCTGGGGCCGGGCGATGCGATCATGCTGCCCCGCGGCTGGAAGGGGACCTGGGAGATCGTGGAGCACACCCGCAAGATCTATGCCTTCCTGTCGGACCCGGCCGAGGGCTGAGGGAAGGCTTATGCGTATGGACTGCGGTCACGCCCGTCTGGCGAAGGCCATCGCCTTCGCCACGGTGGAACGCTTCCCCTTGTCCGGCCGGGCCTCCAAGGCCCGGCCAGCGCCCGCCCCGCCCTCGGCGGGCGCTTCTCGCCCGCCGGGTCGGGCGCTGGCCTCCCGGGGTCTCGTGCCGCACCGTCTCCGGGGTGCTGCCGTCGCGCAGGGGCGGGGGCGAGGCAGTGCCTCGCCTATTCCCGCCCGGACAAGCCTCGGATCAGCCTGTTGCGAATGTCCCTCGGCCTTGGCCCCGGCTTGACCCGGCGCGTCGCATGGGGCCTATGCTGCCCCATGGCCGCGACCCCCGCAAAGACGCCGCGCAAGCGCAAGGCGAAGGAAGCCCCGCCGACCCTCCGGTCGTGGCGGCGGCGGGCGCTGCGCTGGACCGGCCGCATCCTGGGCGGCATCGCGGCATTCTACGCGTTGCTGATCCTGCTGTTCAGTTTCGTGCCGCCGCCGATCAACCTTTACCAGCTGTCGGAAAGTTTCCGGCTGGGCGGGATCGAGAAGGACTGGGTGGACATCGAGGAGATCGCCCCGGTGATGGCCCGCGCCGTGGTGGCGGCGGAGGATGCCAATTTCTGCAATCACTGGGGCTTCGACATGGCCGCGATCCGGGTGGCCATCGCCGAGGGCGGCAACCGCGGCGCCTCCACCCTGTCGCAGCAGGTGACGAAGAACGTCCTGCTCTGGCAGGGCCGCAGTTGGCTGCGCAAGGCGATGGAGGCGGCGCTGACCCCGGCGGTGGAACTGGTCTGGTCCAAGCGCCGCATCCTGGAGGTCTACCTGAACGTGGCCGAGTTCGACGAGGGCGTCTTCGGCGTGCAGGCCGCGGCGCAGCATTACTTCGGCGTCGATGCCCGCGACCTGACCGAGGTGCAGGCGGCAAGGCTGGCCGCCGTGCTGCCCGACCCGAAGGGCCGCAGCGCGTCGAAGCCCTCGGACTTCGTGCGCAAGCGGGCGCGGTCGATCCTCTCGGGTGCCGAGACGATCCGCGCCGACGGCCGTTCCGCCTGTTTCGACCGCTGACCCGGGGCAGGGATTGCATGGCCCCCTGCCCGGGGGCTAGGAAAGACATGAGCTTTGGGATGCCGCCGATGAACCGCCTGTATCACGTTCCGCTTTCGCCGTTCTGCCGCAAGGTGCGCCTGACGCTGGCCGAGAAGCGGATCGAGGTGGAACTGGTGGAGGAGCGTTACTGGGACCCTTCGCCCGATTTCCTGCGGCGGAACCCGGCCGGCAAGGTGCCGGTGCTGCGGCTGGAAAGCCGGTCCCTGAGCGAAAGCCAGGCGATCTGCGAATATCTGGAAGAGACCGTCCCCGCGCCGCCGCTGATGCCGCGGGATGCCGATGCGCGCTACGAGGTGCGCCGGCTCTGCGCCTGGTTCGACGACAAGTTCCACGAGGAAGTGACCTCGAAGCTGCTGTATGAGCGGGTGAACAAGAAGATTACCGGCCAGGGCTATCCGGATTCGAAGAACGTCAAGACGGGCGCAGCGCGGATCAAGTATCACCTCGACTACATGGCCTGGCTGCTGGACCAGCGGCGCTGGCTGGCGGGGAACGAGATGACGCTGGCCGATTTCACCGCCGCGGCGCATCTGTCGGCGCTGGACTACATCAGCGACGTGGACTGGAACCGCCATGCGGTGGTCAAGGACTGGTATGCCAAGATCAAGTCGCGGCCCTCGTTCCGGCCGCTGCTGGCCGATCAGGTGCCGGGCTTCCCGCCGCCGCGCCACTATGCCGACCTTGATTTCTGACCCGAAGGCCGGGGGCCAGCCCCCGGACCCCCGGAGTATTTCCGCCAAGATGAAGGGGCTTCTGCAGGCGCAGGCCCTGGCCGAGGGATTTTCGGGCATGGGTATCTGCCGCCCGGATGCCGTGCCCGAGGCGGCTTCTCGCTTGCGGCAATATCTGGCCGCCGGGCGGCACGGGCAGATGGGCTGGATGGCCGAGCGCGAGGGCTGGCGCGGCTCGGCCGCAGCGCTCTGGCCCGAGGCGCGGTCGGTGATCATGCTGGCCGAGGTCTATACGCCCGACGGCGACCCGACCGAGGCGCTGGCGCAGCGCGACCGCGGCGTGGTCAGCTGCTATGCGCAGGGCAAGGATTACCACGACCTGGTCAAGCGGCGGCTGAAGCGGCTGGGGCGCTGGCTGATCGACGCCGCCGGCGGCTGCGAGATCAAGGTCTTCGTCGACACCGCCCCGGTGATGGAAAAGCCGCTGGCGCAGGCGGCGGGGCTGGGCTGGCAGGGCAAGCACACCAATCTCTTGAGCCGCGATCTGGGCAGCTGGTTCTTCCTCGGCGCCATCTTCACCACGCTGGAATTGCCGCCGGACGAGGCCGAGGTCAGCCACTGCGGGTCCTGCCGTGCCTGCCTGGCCGCCTGCCCGACCGCTGCCTTCCCGGCGCCCTACCAGCTGGATGCGCGGCGCTGCATCTCCTACCTGACCATCGAACACAGGGGCCCGGTGGAGCCGGAGCTGCGGGCGCTGATGGGCAACCGCATCTACGGCTGCGACGACTGCCTTGCCGCCTGCCCCTGGAACAAGTTCGCCGTGGCGGCGCGCGAGATCGGCTATCAGCCGCGGGTCGGTGCGCCGGAACTGGCCGAGCTGGCGCTGCTGGACGATGCCGGCTTCCGCGCCCGCTTCGCCGGCAGCCCGGTCAAGCGGATCGGGCGCGACCGGATGGTGCGGAACGTGCTTTACGCCATCGGCAATTCGGGGATGCCGACGCTGGCCCCGGTGGCGCAGCGGCTGCTGGCCGACGCGGACCCGGCGGTGGCCGAGGCGGCGGCCTGGGCGCTGGGCAGGCTTTCGCAGCTGCAGGATGACGGGGTGGGGCCGGCGGCGAATCCATGCTAGGGTGGCACTCCACCTTGGGGAGGACCGGACCATGAGCAAGCATCTGGCGGATCATCGGAAGGGATCGACCGGCAGCAGGGTGAAGCACTTCCTGCGGCTGGCCAAGACCGCGCGGGAGACCTGGCATCGCCCCCGCGGCGAGGCCGGCAAGACCCGGCTGGTGCAGTTCCTGCGGATCGAGCGCGGGCGGGAGGTCTGAGCCAGGCCGCTCGCGGGCCGAGCACAGCTGCGTGAGATGCAGCATCTTTTCCGCAGAGGCGGGTCCGTCTTCGGCTAGACTTGCCGAAAATGGAGGCTGCCATGACACCCCGGTTCCGCAACGACCTGCGCTGGTCCGATGTCACCCCGCGCGCCGACTGGCTGTCGCGCCGGGCGCTGCTGGCGGGGGTCGGGACGCTGGCCGCCACCCCCGCGCTGGCGAAGATCGCGGCAGAGCCGAGCGCCTATTCCACCGACGAGACCCCGAACACGCTGGAGGACATCTCCGGCTACAACAACTTCTACGAATTCGGCACCGGGAAAGAGGACCCCGCCGCCTATTCCGGCGGCTTCGTCACCGATCCCTGGGCGGTGACCATCGACGGCATGGTCGACCGGCCCGGCAGCCATGACCTTGCCGACGTGCTGAAGGGCCAGCCGATGGAGGAGCGCATCTACCGGCTGCGCTGCGTCGAGGCCTGGTCGATGGTGATTCCCTGGATCGGCTTCCCGCTCTCCGGCCTGCTGGACCGGGTGGGGGTGCAGCCCGGGGCGAAATACGTCGCCTTCGAGACGGTGCTGCGGCCCGAGGAGATGCCCGGCCAGCGCAGCCCCTTCATCGACTGGCCCTACCGTGAAGGGCTGCGGCTGGACGAGGCGATGAACCCGCTGACGATCCTGGCGACGGGACTTTACGGCGAGGAGCTGCCGAATCAGAACGGCGCGCCGATCCGGCTGGTGGTGCCGTGGAAATACGGCTTCAAGTCGATCAAGTCGGTGGTGCGGATCACGCTGACCGACCGGCAGCCGGTGACGACCTGGCAGACCCTGCAGCCCGAGGAATACGGCTTCTACGCCAACGTGAACCCCGAGGTGGACCATCCGCGCTGGAGCCAGGCCACCGAGCGGCGGATCGGCGGCGGCTTCTTCGCGCCGCGGATCGACACGGTGAAGTTCAACGGCTACGGCGAATACGTTGCCGATCTCTACGCCGGACAGGATCTGGCGGTGGATTATTGATGGCCCCTCTTGCGGACCGCCTGAATGCGTTGCTGCGCAGGCTGCCGTCCTGGGCGGTCTATGTTGCGGGGACGCTGCCCTTCCTCTGGCTGGTCTGGCTGACGGTCTCCGGCGGGCTCGGCCCCGACCCGGCCAAGGTGATGGAGCGGTCCTTGGGCGAATGGGCGCTGCGGTTCCTGCTGGCCTCGCTGGCGGTCACGCCGCTGCGGCGGGCGGGGGTGAACCTGCTGAAGCACCGCAGGGCGCTTGGGCTGCTGGCCTTCTTCTATGTGGCGCTGCACCTGACGGTCTGGCTCTGGCCGGACATGGGGCTGCGCTGGGCGGCGATCTGGGCCGATCTGGCGAAGCGGCCCTATATCCTGTTCGGGATGGCGGCCTTCCTGTGCCTGCTGCCGCTGGCGGCAACTTCCTCCAATGCCGCGATCCGGCGGATGGGCGCGCCGGCATGGCGGCGGCTGCATCGGCTGGCCTACCCCGCGCTGGCCCTGGCGGTGCTGCATTTCGTGATCCTCAGCCGGGTCTGGACGCTGGAACTGGTGGTCTATGCGATTCTCGCGGTGGTCCTGCTGGCGCTGCGGGCGCCGATTCCCGGGCTTCCGACCGCCCGGCGGCGAATCTGACCGGCCAAGGACGTGCGGCCGGGCAAGAAAGTTGCCCGGAACCGGGGCGCAGATGCCCGGGAGTTGCGCAACCCCCGGGTTTTCCCGGAAATTTTCGACCGCCCGGCAAAATTTTGCATTTCCGTCACTTTTCCCTCTTGCGGCCCGCGGCGCTGCCCCCTAGATAGCCCCTCACCGAAGCGGAGACGCTGAGGGACCGGACGGAAACGACCGGAACTTCCGAAGACAAGGCAGGCGTGGATACGCTGGGAAACCGGCGGATCGCTTCTTTTTTGTCTGACGATC